>NZ_JBSZKA010000003.1:0-134767 GCF_055361505.1 Novosphingobium sp. TK71 | reverse complement strand
GCGTCAGCGTGACGGCCAGAAGGTTGGAACGCACCTCGGTCGCCCGATGGCGCAAGGCCGGGATCAATGTTTGCGAAGCCACGGCGGATTTCTGCGCGGCGAGCTCATCGCGAATACGCGTCTGCTGCTCTGGCGGGACCGCACGGAATTCCGAGGTCTGGGTGGTTTTCTCGGCCACCTCTTCGATCGCCGCGATGACGGCGCTGCGCTCGGCCAGAACCGTTTGTTCGATACGCTCCTTCAGGGCGTAGAAATCCGCCTTCAGTTCCTGAATCGCGCTGCCTTTGAAGCACTGCGGATCGGCCAGCGCCTGACGCAACGTATCGGCGGCAGGAGCGTCGGCAAAGGCAACGTTCTGATCCTGTGCCGTCAGGAAAGCGCGCACCTCGTCATAGATGCCCTTCTGCGGTCCGGACATGAAGCTGCGGACCTTGTCGAGGATATCCTCCTTGGCATCCAGCAGTTGATCTTCCTGCCCAACCGGGCCGGTAATGAACCATGTCGCCGACTGGTCGCGCATGCTGTCGAGCAGAGTGCGCAGAGGATCGAGCGCCGCGATAAAGGGATAGCCAGCCGACTGCCTGCCAAGGCTCTCAAGTTCGCTGGTCAGCTTGCGCAACTGCACCTGCCACTCTGCACCCAGACTACGGGCGTCATTGCCCGAGGCGGGCAGATCGAACAGTGCCTGAAACAGCTCGCGCGATTTGCGGAGCTGGGCGCCGGTGAACTCGATCTGCGGAGAGAGCAAAATATTGCCGAGGGCATGGCTGTTGCGCAGCTGCTGCACAAGGGCATCGCCTTCCAGCAGTGCGCTGTCGGCCCGTGCCTCAAGCTTGCCGCGAGCAACAAGGCTTGCGGTCAGGCACAGCACCGCAATGGACGGCCAGCCATAAGGTTTGGCGCCAAACTTCTCAACCAAAGCCTTGGCCGAGACCCGCGTCCCAAGGCGCATCTGGGCCTGAGCGTGATTCAGAACGTCCTGCTCGGCTTCGGTCAGACCGCTGCCTTCGCCGCCGAAAAGGCCCCCATCAACACGACCGGCGCGCCCGAGATCGGCCTCCGTATAAGTAGCGCCGCGCAAGACAGGCAGGCTGGTATAAACCTTGTCTACCAGCACCTGAAAACTTTTGATCAGCCGTTCCTGCGGGTCCTCCCCTCCGATTTCCAACTCTGCTCCGCGCACGAACAGCCGCGCATTTGCGATCAGGTCACGCAGCCGCTGCACCAGTTCCTTTTCGCGCCGCGTATTCTGGTCGCGCTTTTCCGCAATGATGCGATCACGACCGGGCTGAGCATCCCCGCTGGTGACCTGACGAGCAAATTTGACGGTCTGGAGCCAGAGAACGAGATCGCGCGTGAAGCGCACATCACGTCCCAGCAGGACAACCATCTCATCGCTTGCCATGCTGTTCGAGCGAACCACATCCGGCGTGTCGGAATCGTCGCTGAAGGGTGAGATGATATTCACCGAAAGCTCATACTCCCGGTTCAGGCTGTGCCCGTCGAGCTTGCGGGTAAAAGCATAGTCCACACCCGTGCCGGCATGCTTGATCTTGCCGTGACGGAGGATCGAACCGAAAGCCAACTCGTCGAGCTGCCGTTCGATCTCGGCGGGATCAACGGCAATCGCCTTGATCTCGGCCTCGACGTCCTTTTCCTCATTTGTGAGGAATTCATAAACCTCGCCATTGCGCTGGATCAGCGTTTGGCGTTCTAGAAGCGACAAAGCCTCTTCGATATTGCGGCGCTGTTCGGTCTGGTCCGCCTCGAACCGGGACAGCAGGAGGATTGATATGTTGCGGGCAGTCGGTTTGAATTCCTTGACATATTTGACAAGGAACAGGACTTTCAGAACCCGAATGGCGAAGTCATCGCCAAGGTTCTTCTCGGCCAGCTGGATCGACTGCTGAACCGAGGATTTGAGGGCAGTGCGAATCCCCTCGAACATCAGGTCGAAGGTTGCCAGCCCCCCGACCGGCGTATCCGCCAGCTTTTTGGCCACCTCCTGAAACACCCCCAACATGGAGCGTTCACCGACCGAGCTGTGCTTGCCCTCAAACGCATTGTGCTGCGAGAGGCCCATGATCGCGCGCTGGAACAGATCATATTGGTAATTCGGGAAAGGATAGCTCGCGACGAATTGCTGCTTTCCGGAAAAGTTCCTGAACTTGAAGGAATTATCGCCGAAATCGAACAGAGTGCGCAGGTTGTTCTCCTCAGCATCGTAAAGATTGCCAAGGGTGATCTGACCGGCCTCGGTCTTGGCCAGAAGGCGGCGCTGGATGACTTCGGCCACATCCTGGGAGTTCAGCGGCATCCGGTTGGCGAAGCGAGCCTGAATTTTAGAGAAGTCATTCTCCTGCTGCGCCGTCAGATCACCAATGACCGAACCCATGTCCTGCTGGGCGGTGACAACAATCCAGGCCTGCCCCTTGCACTTCGTGTTCAGGCTTTCGGCGATGGTTTGCAGGTTCGTCATGAGTTTGACGTTGTCGGCGATATACTGACCGACCTCATCGACGAAGAAGTTCAGCCTGAATTTTGGCCCCTGTGCATCGATCCACGACTTCACCATGTTGGCGAAATCTTCGATCGAGACCCTGGTATCCTTGCGATACTGGCCAAGAATATCCTTGACCTCATCGCCCGTGGCCTCCGCGAAGGCGGCGGCAATGTGCTTGCCTTCCATCAGAGCCTGTTCACGCCCACGCTCCCAGGGCTTACCGGAAGACTGCGCAAAGGCCTCCTTGAAGGCTTCGAGCTTCCCGCGGCTATCGAGATCACGCTCGAACTGCGCGACATGCGGGAGCTTGCCGTAATAGCCGCACATCTCGTCAAAGACCTTCTGGAAGACAGCCAGAAGCGCATCGACATCCGTCTTCGAGATCACATCCGCCTTCTGGTCGATATTGAATAATACCGATCGGGACGGGATCGACACTGCTTTGCGCAGGGCACCCGCCAGCATAGGGTCGCCTGCGAGCTTTCGCTCAAATATTTCGACGGCGCGCTGCCCCTCGACCTCGTCGTTCTCCAGGAGGAGGGCAAGCATTTTCAGCAGGTGAGATTTACCTGATCCGAAGAAGCCTGAGATCCACACGCCGTTCGCGGTATTGTAATTGTTGTAGGCGTCGAGGAATTGCTCCAGTCGGGCGCCGATCTCGTTGGTGATGACATATTCATCAAGCTCGGTCAGGAGGCTGGCCTTGTCGTCAGCCTTGATCACCCCATCGATCGAACGGTCGACCGGCTTGGCAAAGATATCTCGCAGAAGAGCAGCCATCGGTCAGACCTCGTAATTCATGATATTGAACGCACGGTAGTATTTGTCGTCATGCAGCAAGCCGAACAATTCCAACGATGCTCCTGTCGCCAGGGCGTGCGTGTACTTTCCCGGAAAGAACATGACCGTTGGGCGGTCTTTCGCGGTGCTTTGCAGATTGTTGAGCACGTTGTGCGACCGCAGGTAGGGGTAAACCTCGCCTACGCCTGACAGGAAGATCACGTCGTGCGGGACGTCTTCGATGCGCAGCGCAATCTCTGGAATGAGGTGCGCCTGCGGGTCCAGAACCCCCTGCAACAGCTCCTTGAGTTCCGCCTTTTCCGTTTCAGCTTCAACCTCAAGGATCTGCTCGAAGATTCCTCGATCCTCGAGGATCCTGACCGAAAGGTCATAGAGATCGATATCGAGGACGCGCACACCAGCGTGGCCCAGCCGGGCGATCAGATCCTCGCGATCCTCGCCCAGGCTCAGCCCGTCTTCGGCGTCAAAAGCGCAGATGAAAAAGGGAACCTCGTTTCCCAGCCCTTGCTTTTGCAAGAACCGATCACTGGAAATTACCCTGAATAAGTGCTCGGCGCGGGCGCGCCGATCAGTTTTCGTGCCCACCATTAACCCCCATTTCCGGGAAAGACCTGCAAGTCCGCCGGATTACTCTCCTCAATCAGCCGCTTCATGCGCCCCGACAACCAAATCGGCTGAATTCTACCCTCGACGCTTATCAAACCAACTTCGCGTAGTATCCGAAACAAGACCTGACGCAATTTCGCACAGGTTGAAGCTGAAAGCTCAGCGAGGCCAGGATCACTCTCGGCTTTCTCCGCAAGAAAGCGGTCAAAAACCTCATGACCCAGGTCTAGCCGCCATGATTGGTAGCGTTCGCTAATCACCTCGACTGCGAATTCGTATACAAAGCGATACGTCCGGCAGACCGCCAGCCACACCATTGCCTGCTGTTCAGCGCGGTCAGCCTCTGCCGACAGGTAATCGCGTTCTGCATCGGAGAGATAACCTATCCGGTCATACACCTCACGTAGAGCGCGGGTTTGGGACGCCAATTTGGGCAATGAAGACACGCCGTGCGCCAGCAAACGGTCGCGCGCGCGAGCCCAGGTCTCACCCGGATGGTAGGCGTCGGCGATCACTAGGCTTTCATTAAGCATCAGCCCACCAACGCTGAATGACATACGGTAATTTTGTACGCTATCGCCATCATTCACAGCGCGAACTCCGCCTTCTCAAGCGCTGCGATGGTGTCGGCTCTGTTGAAGACAACGATATGTTGACTGCGAGCGGGCAACTGAGCGGCGTCACCCAGAAGCCCGAGGCGTTTCAGCACATAGAATAGCATCGCGTATCGAACGGTTAGTACAGCCGACCCGCCCGCCATCCCAAAATCTTTGGCGACCACTGCCTTTTGGCTCTCGGTGAGGTCTGGGTGCGGACCTATTTCAATGGCAAAGCGCTCCTGCCACAGGGCGTCCTGATCGCCCGATGCGCCAGCTTCGCTAAGCTCGCCTACATCAAGGACACGCGGCAGCAGGAAGTCTTTGAATTTGTCGGTGACGTGGCAGTAGCCGCGGACGTGCCAGCGAAAGCCATCATAGCCGAAGGCATGCGGTGTAATGCGGCGCCAGATCGGATCGGGTCGATCCTTGCTCATCGACTGGTAGTGAATATCGACTGATCGCACGTCTCGCACCGCGCCCAAAATGGTGCGCAGAACCTTGGCGTTGATGTCGCGGCGGGGTGTCAACGCGATATCTGTATCGGGCACCTGGGTGATCCAGGATTCGCCCAGTTCGATCAGCCCCTCTGCCACTGACCGCAGGCGTGACAAATAGCTATATGGGTCAGGCTTAAGGAAGATCGGCTCGAAATCCGGGCCTGCCACATAGCGACGAGCGCTCTTGTCATAGAGCGCGTTATGCGGCGCACGCTCCTGATAGAGCGTCAAATCTTTCGACGCCTGCGGCACTGACACATCGAACGTGTCGATGATGTCCGAGCGGTTGACACCGCCCTCCCAGAATAGCCGGAACTCGATAAATTCGAGGCGGCGTTCGACGCCCCATTTCAATGCTGGCCCCTCGCTGGTCATCTGGTTCGGCTCCTTCACGTCGCGAGGGGATAAAAACTATATGGACATATCTGCAATGCCCGTATAGTTTTTATTCATGTGATGGAGTCGCGTCAAGTGGAACCGGCGAGACAGAAAAAGGATGTTGGCGATGAGCATCAATCCTAATCGGCGCACGATCGTCGCGCATGGCCGTTTGGCGATGCGCGAGTTGCGCCTTGATGCTGCGCGGCAGCGGCTTCACGGTTTGCAGATTCTTTCGTTTGAACAGCTCGCGGTCCGCCTGGCCGGAGGTTTCACGCGTCCCATCGACGACGAAAGCCTGCGTAGCGCGATCCAGGCGGTCTTGCCGGAGACGCCTTTGGGCGAGCTAGATGGCATCAAGCTCTTGCCGGGCATGGTCGGTGCCGCGGCCGATACACTCCACAAGGTCTGGCGCTCGGGGATCGACTTGGCCGCGCGCGCCCATGAACACCCACGCCTCGAGTCGATTGCCCGCCTCGAAGCGGCCGTTCAGGATCAACTACCGCCTGGAATGATGCGGCCCGCCGATCTGGCATCCGCTGCGCTCAAGCGCCTAGCTCACGCTCCGGCGGTTTTCGGCTCCGTGGAGATCGTCGGCATCACCGAACTTTCGCCGATCTGGCGTCCGCTTTTGGCGGCGCTTGCGGCCCATGTGCCTGTCGCATGGGTCGCGGGACCGCGCCCCGTCCCGGAATGGCTCGCCGCGACCGATATCGAGGTGCGCCGCTCGGATGCGCGGATACCGCAGCAGCACATGGTCAGCGCCGCTACCGGCTATCACGAAGCCGTTGAGGCGATCCGCTGGGCGCGCGCGCTCATGGTGACAGATGGCGTCGATCCCTCCGACATCGCCATCGCCGCCGCTTCGACTGCCGACTATGACGATCACTTCCTCGCCTTGCGTGCGGACGCCAACCTCGACCTTCATTTTGTCCATGGCATCAAAGTCACTACAACCCGCGAGGGGCAGGCTGCTGCAGCGCTTGCCGATATTCTGATCCGCGGGTTCTCACAGACTCGCATGCGCCGTCTCGCGGCGCTTTGCGGATCGGAGACCGGCCCGTTCCAGTCATTGCCGCAAGGGTGGCTGCGCGTTTTACCGACAGACGCGCCGCTCGCTTCACTCAGCGCCTGGGATCGGTTGCTCTCTCGTCTTACGGCTACGGACTGGCCCGATGAGAAGGATCACACAGCGACCTTGCGCGCGATCGTCGATCTGCTCGCCAAGGGGCATGCGGCGGCCGACGAAGTCGGCGCTGCATTCCTAACCGGCCGTGCGCTTGCGATCTGGCGCAAAGCACTTCTTACTGGCCCATCGGTGTCGCTCGATACGACGTTGGAGAACCTGAAGCAGGATGACGGTCTTGAGGCCTGCGTGTCGCCGGCATGGATGCCCGCTAGCGCGCTTGCGGCATCGCCGCGCCGCCATGTGCGCCTCATCGGCCTCAATTCCTCACGCTGGCCGCGCGGGATTTCCGAGGACCGGCTCATCTCCGACCATATCATCCCCACTGCCGAACTTGATCCGCTTCCGATTGGCGCTGCGGATCGGCGCGATTTCGAGACCATCCTGGCGACGACAGAGGTCGAGGTCACAATCTCGCGGGCGCGGCGAGACGGCGAAGGGCGCCTGCTCGGCCGGAGCGCGTTGCTCGGCCCGGTCACGGACGAAATCTACATCGGTCGTAACGCCGTACCCACTCATGCCTTCAGCGAGACTGACCGCTTGATGGCGCGGCCGGATGAGTTTGCCGGCGACATTCAAGCCGCCAGCGCGCTGACCACCTGGCGCAATTGGCATCGCAAGGACATTACGCCACACGACGGGTTGGTGCGCGCGGACCATCCGCTGCTGCTCGATATTCTCGCACAGGTCCAATCGGCCAGCTCGTTGAAGTTGCTCCTGCGTAGTCCACTGGGCTTCGTCTGGCGTTATGGCATGCGCCTGAAGCTGCCCGAAAGCGGCACCGACCCGCTGGTGCTTGACGCAATGGCGATGGGCGATCTCGTCCACATGACCCTCGACCTTGCCCTTCAGGATCTCGAAGCGAATGGTGGCCTCGCCATTGCAGACGATGCCAAGATCTCCGCTGCGATCGAAGACGCCGCAGGGAGCGTCGCTGGCGTCTGGGAAAGCGAGCGGGCAGTCCCGCCGCCGGTCATCTGGCGGCGAATGCTCGACGATGCCCGCGCTCTTGCAGAACGCGCGCTCACCTATCGGGGCGAGCATCTCGATAATGCTCGTTCCTACGGGGAGGTGGCCTTTGGTGGCGCCACGCCCAAGACCGGCGCCGGCAGCCCATGGGATGCGGCGACCCCGGTCGCGATCCCCGAAACCGGCTTTGCCATCAAAGGCTATATCGACCGGCTCGATCTTTCGGGTGATGGCACGCGAGCGCTCGTCCGGGACTATAAGACCGGCCGACCGCCCAAGGACGATATCAGCATCGATGGTGGCCGCGAGTTGCAGCGCTGCCTCTATGCGTTCGCGGTGAAAGCCCTACTGGGAGCGGACGTATCGATCAGCGCCTCGCTGCTGTATCCGCGTACCGAGACCGACCTGCAGCTCGCCGACCCCGAAGCGACGCTTGGCGAGCTTACCGGCTATCTCCAATTCGCGAGCGCAAGCCTGAGCGCTGGCCACGCGCTGATCGGACCGGACACCGGCGGGACATATGACGATCTCGCCTTCGCGCTGCCTGCCAATGCCGGCGCGACCTACTGCAAACGCAAAACGCCTGCTGCCACCGAGCTCCTCGGTGATGCGGCTCTGGTCTGGGAGGCCCAGTGATGACCGCCGCTCTAAAAATCCTGCGCGACGACGCTGCGCGCCGTACTGCGATCAGCAGCCATGACCAGTCGCTCCTCGTGGAAGCGGGCGCCGGATCAGGCAAGACCGCCGTCATGGCTGGCCGGATCGCGGCCATGCTGGCGCAAGGCGCTGTGCCAAAATCGATCGCGGCGGTGACGTTCACCGAACTGGCCGCGAGCGAGCTTCTTGTGCGCGTCCGCGATTTCGTCAGCGAGCTTGTTGCCGGAACGCTCCCGACCGAACTCAAGATCGCGTTCCCTGATGGGCTCTCCGAACAGCACAAGGCGCATCTGGCTGAGGCTGCCGCGCATATCGATGAGATCACCTGCTCGACCATTCACGGCTTCTGCCAGCGCTTGATCAAACCCTATCCGGTCGAGGCGGATATCGATCCCGGCGCCAGTGTCATGGATCGCAACCAGGCCGACCTCGCCTTCATCGAAATCGTCGAAGCGTGGCTACGCGAACGGCTCTCCGGCGCCGAGGGCGGCCTCATCGCTGAGATGGTGCTCTACAGCCCCAGCGAGACAGTCGGCCTCATCCACCGGATCGTCGATAATCTGCGCAAGCGGCGTACCCTTGCCGCCCCCGCCGCAGACCCGCTTGCTCCGCATCTCGCCGCGTTTCGCGTGGCGGCAGCGGATTTCGCAGAGTTCATCCGCACCGCGCCGGCCGTCGAGGAAGAGACAGCGGTCTTTGCCGAGCGCTTCGCGGAGATGGCGGATGGCCTTGAGGGCGGCCCCGCCATCGATACGCCTGCCGGCCTCGTGCGGCTGCTGACCTTCCCGGCGCATCCCGACCTCTGTACCAAGGCCGGCACGTTCCTGGCCTTCAAGAAGAAGGGCAAATGGGTTGAGGCGGCCAAACGCGAAGGTCTCGCCAAAGCAGATGGGGAGCGGCTCAATTTCGCAGCGGAAGCGGCCTATTCGGCATGCGGTGCGGCATGGCAGACGCTCACTCAGAATGTCGCGAGCCGCGTACTAGCCAACCTGATCGGCGAAGTGCGCCCCGTGCTCGATCATTTCCGCGACTATAAGCGGTCCGCCGCGCTGCTCGATTTCGACGACCTGATCTTCGCGGCACGCGGTCTCCTGCGCGATCATGACGATGTTCGCCGTGCGCTCGCCGGCCGCTTCTCCAATGTGCTGGTCGATGAGTTCCAGGACACCGATCCGCTTCAGACTGAAATCTTCTGGCGCCTGTGCGGTGAGCCTGCGGAGGCTGGAGATGCGAGTGATTGGGCCAGCTTCCTTATCCGCCCCGGTGCCCTTTTCCTGGTGGGCGATCCCAAGCAGGCGATCTACCGTTTTCGAGGCGCCGATGTGTCGGCTTATGTCCGTGCCCGCGACGCCTTCATCGCCCAGGACGAGGACAGCGTCCTGTCAATCTCGACCAACTTCCGGTCCTGCGCGCCGATTCTGACCTTCGTGAACGAACGGTTCGAGGGGCCGCTCTCCAGCGACGGCCAACCCGGCTTCACGCCGCTCGACCCCTTTCATGCTGATCGTGGGGAAGCGCTGTGTATTGCCGCACTTGATGTCGCGGTTGCAGGCGAGGACGGCAAAGCATCGGCCGAGCAACAGCGCGATCGCGAGGCCGAAGCCGTCGCGCAGATGTGCGCTCGGCTTATCGGCAGCGAAATGATCCTCGATCGGCGCACTGGCGCAGGGCGCCTGTGTCGCCCGGGCGACATCGCTTTGCTTGCGCCCACCGGCAGCGACCTGTGGCGCTATGAGGAAGCCCTGGAGCGCCATGGTATCCCAGTCGCGACGCAGGCCGGCAAAGGCCTGTTCCGCCGTCAGGAAGTTCAGGATCTGATCGCGCTCACCCGTGTCTTGGCCGATCGCCGCGATACCCTCGCGCTGGGCGCGCTGCTGCGTGGTCCGCTCGTCGGCTTGACCGAAGAGCAACTCCTCGACATCATCTGGGCTCTACCGCGCGCTGAGGACGCGCCCGACAAACTTCCGCGTTTCGACCTCGGCGTCGATCCGGCCGACATCGCGCATCCGCTGGCTCGTGCGACGATCGAGAAACTCCAGGCGCTCCAGCGTCAATGCAACAGCACTACGCCGCATGAGCTACTGTCCCGGGCAATTGATGCGTTGCGGGTGCGGCCCATTCTCTTGGCGCGTCACCGCGGTCAGGCTGAGCGCGCGCTCGCCAATGTCGATCTCTATCTGAGCTTGACCTCGGCATTTGCGGTGCGGGGGCTGCGCGCCTTCGCCGAGACGATGACGGCCGCCTGGACCGACGAGGCACGCGCCGTCGAAGGGCGGCCGGACGCGCAGGAAGAAGCGGTTGCGCTATACACCATGCACGCCGCCAAAGGGCTCGAATGGCCGATCGTCGTCCCCATCAACACGATGACGGGGATCAAGGCGCCCGATAGCGCCGTCACCGACCGCGACAGCGACACCTTCTATTGCCCGGTCTTCGGCGTGAAGCCGGCAGGCTATGAAGCGGTACTCGAGGCCGAGAAAGCGGAACTCGACCGCGAACGTATCCGTCTCTGGTATGTTGCGGCGACCCGTGCCCGCGAATTGCTGGTGCTGCCGCGTCTTGATGCGGCGCAGTCCAAGTCCGCCTGGATTTCGCTGGTCGATCTGTCGCTCGCCGAACTGCCGGCGCTCGATCTTTCGCATCTGCCCGAAGGGATGGGCGCAGCAACGGCACAAGCAGTCAACGCCCAGACCCGCGATAGCTTTGCCGCCGAAGCCGCTGCGATCCTCGATAAGCGCCAGCGTCTGGTCTGGCTCGCGCCGAGCCGCGATGAAAGCCACGCCGGCCCGGTACTGACGCCTGAAGCCGTGGAGGTCTGGGCGTCTGGCGGTGACGGCCAGCCCGATAACGAAGGGCCGGCGCTTGGCGTTCAGGGTGGGCGCGAGCGCGGGCTCATCCTCCATAAGCTGCTTGAAGAGGTGCTGACCGGCGAGACCGATCCCGATGAGGCGGCGTTAGGCGATCGGGCTCGGGCACTGATCGGGGAAATCGGCAAGCCGGTGATGGACGATCCTGCGCAAGGCTTGAGCCCGAGCGAACTCGCCGGCTGTGTGGTGCGGACCCTCACCTTGCCGGAAATTGCCGAGCTTCGGCCTAGTCTCATGCCTGAACTGACCGTCTATGCGGCGGTAAACGTCGAAGGGGTTCAGGAGGCGACGGTCGGTATTGCCGATGCGACCAGTTTCGACAGCGACGGCAAGCCTGCTGTCGTGATCGACTGGAAAAGCGATGTGCAGCCGACCGCGCCGACGATCGAGCACTATCGCGCGCAGGTTCGCGCCTATCTCGACATGACCGGCGCCCAACGCGGGCTGATCGTCATGGTGACTTCTGGGCAGACAATCGAGGTTCAAGCCAGTGCTTAAGGCCCGCAGTCTTGAAGCAGGGTGCGACATACGCAGCCGCGAGAATTAATAGCGCATCCTGAGAGAGTTCTGGTGGATTTTGAGCTGCCTCCTTGCAAGTATGGGGGCTCATGGGGGGAACAGCTTTGAGCCTGAATCGCGACGAACATAACGGTGATATTGCACGAGAAGCATTGACCATCTTCGATCGCGTAGCGGCCGGCGCCAGGGCAGAACTTGCCCGTTTCAAGGGGCCATCGGCGGAGAGCCTCGCCCCTCTGAATACGCTGACGACCGAAAAAGCCGTCGCGAAGCTCAACGAGATCGGTCGGGAAATGCTCAATGGCCACCAAATCCTGTCCCGTGAACCCGCTATTGCCAGGGTGATCGCGGCGGATGAGGCGGACAAGCATACCACCTTCTACATCTCTCGGTTCGCACCTTCCGGGCTGCTCGATCCCGCAGTTCGGTTCGCCAGTTACAACGCCCCTGTCGGTCGGTTGGCATCGTTGCGCCCGGGTGGATACATTGATGTTCCGGGGGGCTCGCTTGAGGTCGTGGAGCGAACCCTATTTCACGCCGAGGCTCTCCCCGATGGCTGGGATTCGCGGGATACTATTTTCGAGGCGGAAGGGCAGAAAACCCTCACCATCGCCTCATTGCTGCGCTTGCTTTCCGAGCGTGATGCCCCTGCTGATGCGCTGGATGAGATCGAGCGCATGCTGAAAGCGGCCGAGGTGGGTGACAATGTCACCATCGGGCGCAAACGCGGTATCATCGACAAGATGCAACTGCGCGATCAGGCGGTGCTGGACGAATATCAAGATGCCATCTTCCGATTGACGCTTGATTCGCAGCTTTTAATCCTGGGCCCGCCTGGAACCGGCAAAACCACCACACTCATCCGCCGTCTGGGGCAAAAGCTCGATCCCCATGGCTTGAGCGAGGACGAACAAAGCCTGGTCGATGCTTCCCCCTCATCGCTGGCACACGGCCAGAGCTGGATCATGTTCACGCCGACCGATCTACTCGGGCAGTATCTGAAAGAGGCATTCAATAGAAACAATGTGCCAGCGTCGGATCTGCGAATTAAAACGTGGATCGGACATCGCAAGGAACTCGCGCGGAACCACCTTTCGATCTTGCGCACCGCAAACGGCGGTGGGCCGTTCGTTCTGAAGGATGCTGCGGCCACCATAACCGCCGAGGCAGTAGGATCGCCGATCGACTGGTTCGAGCAGTTTCAAGCCAAGCAAGAAAGCGACTTCTGGTCGGGTCTCGAGAGCGCTGCAGCCGTCCTTACGGACGCCACGGACGCGGAAATCGCAAAGCTGGGTGGGCGCCTCAGCACAGCCATTCAAAGCGCACGGACGTCCACTCCGGTTAGCGGTATCTACACCCTTGTATCGCTAAGTGAAGACGTTCGCCGCATTCTCGGGCGTGTACGAGCTGATGTCGACAGCGTGCTCAAAGCCGCACTTGCGCGCGCGCAAACTGGCGCACGAACCCAAGGTCAGAACTTTTTCGAGCAGCTGATCTCCTATCTCGACACCTTAGATGATCAGGCCGATCACGGCGACGATGATCTTGATGACGAAGATGACGAAGAAGAAGACCGGCCTACGAACAAGCCCGCCGCTGCCCAACGCGCCTATTATGCTGCCCTGCGGCTTCAGGCGCGCGCCAAGACACGTCGCCGTTCAACGAGCTCCCGAAGCGCTCTCGTCCTCGACTGGGTCGCGGATCGAGGCCTGACCGAAGCCGAAGCGAGCGGGCTGGCCGAGCGGTTAGGGTGGCAGTTGTCCCTCAATCGCTTCAACGCGCCTGTTCGGCACTACCTGAGCAAGATCCCCGCCCGATACAGGCAGTTCAGGAGAGGTGAGCGGGGAGAGCGTTGGTATCCCGATACGAACCCAGGCCGCGATCTGCACCCGCTGGAAGCGGATCTCGTCATTTTGGCCATGCTGCGCGCTGGCAATGCGTTGCTCGCGGATAACCGCGTGCGTCGGAACATTGAGCAGGCTGCCTATGAGCCACTGCGTGCTCTGCAAGACATCCAGCGCAATCAAATTCTCGTGGACGAGGCCCCCGACTTTTCGCCTGTGCAGCTTGCTTGCATGCGCGCCTTGGCAGTCGAGCCGATCGGATCGTTCTTCGCCTGCGGCGATTTCAATCAGCGTATCACGGAATGGGGTAGCCGTACCGAGGACAGCCTCAAATGGGTCGAACCCGGCCTGTCGATCGAACGGGTCTCGATCGCGTACAGGCAAAGCCGGCAGTTACATGACCTGGCCAAGGCACTGGCTGATCCCGCTTCTGGATCGACGGCGGACGCCGGCTTGCCCGACGACGTCAATAATGATGCGGTTCCGCCAGTGATTGTTGCAGGCCTGCATGATTACGGCGAGATCGCCCACTGGTTGGCAAAGCGGCTATCGGAGATCGAGCGTTCCGTCTCTCCACGCGCATTGCCGTCTATAGCGATCCTCGTTCATGACGAAGCGGCCGTTCGCCCGCTCACCGACGCGCTGAACGAGGTTATCGAGGAGCAAAATCTGCATGCCGTCGCCTGTGTCGATGGCAAGATCATCGGCAGGGACGACGAAATCAGGGTTTTTGATGTTCGTCACATTAAGGGCCTGGAGTTTGAGGCCGTCTTTTTCGTAGGCATCGACAGACTATCCTACGATGAACCAAAATTATTCGAAAGATACCTTTATGTTGGTGCAACGCGTGCCGCCACGTATCTTGGCCTGTGTTCAATCGATAGCACCCCTTCGTCGATACGTAGATTAGAGCACCATTTTATAAATAATTGGCAACATCGATAATAGCCAGTGAGGGCTTTCGTGAATGGATAGTTTTACCATCCGCTGGTTGGAATCAATGCATACAGGCGACGATTTCTCCTTCATCAACCAGGCGCTCGAAGCAGGACTAGATGAAGGTCCTCTGATTTTGGCACCTCAAAAAGCTCCACGGACGTCGCCCTCAGGAGTTCGGCAGGACTATCGAGCACTTGTATTTGAAAATCCTGACTGGCTTGCAGCACACCTCGCCGAGCATCAGGAAGAACTCAGCCATGAGTTCTGGCTCGGAATCTGCGAAGATGTACCACGAGAAAGGCGCGAAACGGCAGCGTCGGCTCTGTGGCACTTTGCGAAGCTGCTCGATGACCTGTCCGGCAGGAATAGGAAGCGGCCTCGACCTGCGAAACCAGCCCTCAGTAATGAAAATTTGCGACCTCTGACTTATGGCTCTGTCACCGACCCGACGATTTCGAACTTTGAGGCGGTGCTTGAGCAAGTGGGGGACGGCTTCGATGCCGTCGCCTTGGCCCATAAGAGCCTGCCCGCCAGGATCCTGATCTCGCGAGCTTGACCACAATAAGGCTTGCGCTACGATCCAATTGTCGTTCCCATTGACCTGCGAGGCCCTATACCTTGGTCGGTCCATGCCTGTTCCCATCGCGGAACCCGGCGCTGCACATTGATCCGGACTAGGACTATGTTGGATTCGTAACGGCATCCGCTGTGTGCCGGCCCACCTCAACCAACGGACCACTTGTTCTTCAGGAAGGAACGCTGTTGCAAACCCGCGTTTAGCAAGAATAAAGCCTATGAAACGCGATCAAATCCGATCCGTATGAAGGATGCCATATGAGCGGCGGCGACGATTTGCTGGTATGGGTTGGCGATCTGGATAATTACGTCAACATTGACGCGATCAATCGAGCCAACCAGAGGGAAGAAGAAGAGGCAGCGCTAAGGCAAGAACTTCGAGAAATCGGTGAGTTGCGCTTGCTCGATGGGAAAGCCACCTCGGCCAAAGATCTTTTCGATCGCAACATCGCACCGTCAGAATGGCGCCACGCCGTGCACCTGGCAGAGATGACCATCGGCCACGAAAACGCCGAAGGACGCTTTTTGAAAGGCCTGCTCGACCTGGGCCGGTCCTATGCGATCGCCAGATATGCCCGCTGGGAAAAACTCGATTATCCCTCAACGATAACGGCGACTCTTCCCCATGGCATCCGCGCATTGATAAACCAGCTACTATTGGCAGAAGGCATCGAACGCTCCCGCTACGTAGAGGACGTTGTCCGATCAGCGCTGATTACCACTGACAGAAATGGCCTGACTGCCTATAGCAGAACCGGGCAGGTCCAATCTGCATTGCACAGAATAACAAATAGGCCGCCATATTTCGCGCGTACCAAAAGGCTGGACCGATCGGGCATGAGGAACATCCTATCCCTCACCCGCCTTCATTTTTCCGTAGCGGAACTCAAGTCGATCTCGATCGACGATTTGAAGTCGCTCTTTTTAGATTACGAAAAAGAAAGAGCAGCTGCTGCTAGGTGCGACAATCCTATCGTGCCCAATGGGAAGCCGATACGGGGGTGGAGCCAGCGCCACATCCAGCCTCTCACCAATCTTTATCCCTTTTGCATTCGCCATGCGCTGAAACGCGCGACTGCCGATGGTCAGGGCGAATTGGATCGGGCCGCGCTGGTAAATGAGCTCGCACTTGCCCACTGCGGTATCCTGAGAATGAGGCGGGCCGGTCGCGACAGAACCAGATCAAAATGAACAAGACTTACCGTTTCCACGGCTCAGGAGACCTTCCAAATGGCAGAGAACCGGTGCTTTTGCGAAAGCGGACGAGGAGCCAGCGTGCCCCGCTCCATCTTATTTCGGCAGACCCTTACACGATCACCGATGAACTCGGCACGCGCCCTATCGAAACGTATCGGAATCTCACGGAAGCGCGCCCAATCACACTGACCCGTCGGGAAGCCGATCTAATCGCATTGGCCAATCCCGGCATCGTACCGCCGGAAGTTCTTGAAGACCTCCATCCATGGCTGCCAGAGCAGCGCTATCTGAATGACTCTGCATCAAGCTTTGACGCACTAAGAACGATAGTCCGCAGGTACGGTCGCCATTTGGTTTCGCCTACATCGTACTGCGATGAGAAATGGAGCACGATCTGCAATGCGCTGCGTCGGAGAAGTTTGCTCGATGCACGCTTCTACACCGCTTGGCACCTGCCTATCCAGGATGTTCACATTCTTGAGGAACGCCGACAGGATCGGAGCGTCATCGCGATCGATTTCAACGGGATGTACCCGGCTTGCATGCAACAGCCGTTTCCAAAACCGGCGGACCTCCGATTAATCAGCCTTGATAGAAAGCTTGATGAAACCGAATCCCTCGGGGTCGGGCTGTACAGATGTATTCTTGAAGGTCCTTCGACGGATTTCATCACGCGCTACAATCCGCTGCGCAGCTTTCGCTGCGGTCGTCACCTCCGCACCGGGTTGGACGAAGCGATCGAGGTCGACCTCAACGAATTCGAGGTTGAATTTTTCCGAAAACATTTTCGAGCGATCCATCTGGTGGAATCGATCGTTTCCGACAAAACTGTACGGCATCCCTTAGCCAAGGAGGTTCAGCGGTCATTCGCCAACCGGCGAAGCTACCATAAACAAGGAAACAAGGCGCTCGCAGATAGAGAAAAGTTTCTTGCGACGCTGATGGCTTCGTGCGCAAGCCGCCCTTCAAGACCACGACGCAAATTCTCGACCAGGAGTCTTGCGATGGATGCGATGAAGGGCACCTATGGCATCGATGTGCCACTTGATGAGCCGGAAACCGCAACAGAAATATGGCTCCAGGGCAGAAGGGGCATCAGGCTTCTCGAAGAAGCGGACGCCGTGATTGTCCAAGGTCCTAACCTGAGGGATGGCTCGGCGTGTCATCTTCTCGGCCAACGGATAGTCGCCCGAGGTCGAATGATCTTGCTAGCGATGATGGAGAGAATCCATGCGTGCGCACCTGACGTCCAAATTTGTTACACAAACATTGATTCTATCCACTTCTCCCTTCCGACCGAGCACCTTGATAAGGTCCTCGCCTGGCTCCGGTCCGAATGCTCAGAGGAAATGGGATCGTTCAAGATCGAGGCCGTCACCCGGCATGGGCTCTGGCTGGAGCCGGGTCGGTACTGGCTCTACTCCGATGGCATTGAAAAATTCAGAAACCGCGGCATCGGCGACCGACGTCAGCCATTCAAGGATCATGCGATCCATGTCGCTAGCCGCCAGCTGGACAAACTGCATGTGCCAATAAAAGCGACCTTGCGCATGGAGACGACTATGTCACCTTTGCGCTCTCTTCGAAGGAACCCTCAAAACGGGCTTATCCATCAGCATCTTATGGAAACTGGCAGTTCGACGCCGTTCACTGAAATTCTGAGCGGGTTGGAAACAAACGCCCGAAGCGCAATCCCGATCCGGATGGCCGCGTTCAGAAATTTAGAGCAAGAACTGTGTCCTGGCTTCGCTGTTGCAAAGGGAACAGAAAACACCCCCCTGAAGTACGCCAAAAGCGCCACGTGAGAGACGTGTTCGGAGAAACTCGCTGCAGAAACGGAACACCGGCAGATCCTGCATTCAAGACTATGCGTAAGCAACCGGGCATAAGACTTCTCGAATATGCGAACCCTCGCGTTCCTGCCAAAACACGGGGCCGCCTTACCAATGTCTTGTCAGGCCGGAGGCCCCCCATGGGGGCGTGTTCAGAGAACACTCAAAGCAGGAACGGATTCACCGGGCAGATCCTACAGGCGAGATAATATCTTTGCGCGTGCACGACTTCCATCAATTTTTACCGCAGAAAGAATTTCCCTCGGCCTCACTGCCATAAGCCCGAGGGAGATTGCCGATTGCATGTGCGGCGTCAGCCGCCCCGCGAGGGGCGTGTTCGGAGAACACTGGCTGCAGAGTCGGATGATCCGGGCAGATTCTGCGAAGGTGAATATAAGACCAATCCGATTCGATGCCATCACTATGGCGCGGCGATCTGGGTGAGAAGTTTCCGTCAATCAGGATGAGAACTGATCGTCGCGGTATTCATGTGGTGCCTGCTTTGATTGACGCTGGCAAGCGCTACTCGCAGGTTTGATTGTCGCTACGCGACATTTCCTCGGTGGACTTGATTGTCGCGAAGGTCGGCGGTCGGCCAGCGTGTGATTGTCGCTGGATCGCCGAGCGGCGGCGATAGCTTTCGACGTTCATCTCGAAGATTGTCGCGTGGTGAACAAGGCGGTCCACCGCAGCGAGCGTCATGGCGGGGTCCGGGAAGACCCGGTTCCATTCACCAAAGGGCTGGTTAGCGGTGATGAGCGTGGAACGCCGTTCATACCGTGCGCTGATCAGTTCGAACAGGACGGACGTTTCGGCCTGATCCTTGGTCACATATGCGAGGTCGTCGAGGACCAGCAGATGATATTTGTCGAGCTTGGCTATCGCGGCCTCGAGTGCCAGTTCGCGGCGGGCGACCTGAAGTTTCTGGACCAGATCGGAGGTACGGGTGAACAGGACGCGCCAGCCATTTTCGATCAGCGCGAGGCCGATTGCGGCTGCCAGATGGGTTTTACCCCCACCCGGCGAACGGGGCTCATAATGCCCAATATCAGCGAAGCGGTGGCGAGGTGCAGGTCTGCTATGCGTTTCACCCTCGCTTCCGCGAGAAGATCGTTGTCGTTGGCAGGCAGCGTTATTGCGGGGAGGCGGCTTATGTCGGGCGCCAATCTGACGGCAGCCTGGCGCTGGTGCCGGTATGGATGACCGAGGAACCTGCGTCGGCCATGGCGATAGTGGAGATGCCACGTTTTTCGCTCGCGTGCCTTCGCGATCTGCGTCGTGAGATCGATGACTGCCTAAAATCGCTCCGCGACGATTCGCGTCGTGGAGGAGACGACCATGCAGCAAAGGCAACCGCGCAAGCCGCGACAACTAGACCTGTTCTCTCCCGTGGTGCCGGTAAAAGCCTTTCCCGTCGGTGCGCAGGAACGGCTCCTTCCGCTGATTTCGGCCCTGCTGAGGGAAGCAGCGAGTCAAGTGAAGGAGGCAGACCATGAAGATTTTGCCTGAGCATTTTGCGCGCGGCGCATATGTCTATGTGCGCCAGTCGACAGCCGACCAACTCGCTAACAACTCGGAGAGCCGGCGTCGCCAATATGGTTTGGCCGATCGTGCCCGCGATCTTGGCTGGAGCGATGTCACCGTTATCGATGACGATCTCGGGCGCTCGGGCTCCGGTGTCAGCCGGCCTGGCTTCGAGAAGCTTCTGGCCGCTATCTGCGAAGGTCGCGTCGGCGCGGTACTGGCGATCGAGGTGTCGCGGCTCGCCCGCAACGGTCGCGATTGGCACACGCTGATCGAGTTTTGCGGCCTCGTCGGTACGATCATCATTGATGAGGACGGCATCTATGAGCCGCGTCATCCCAATGACCGGATGCTTTTGGGCATGAAGGGAACGATGAGCGAACTCGAACTCTCGATCCTGCGCGCCCGCTCACTTGAGGCGCTCAAGGCTAAGGCACGGCGCGGCGAGCTCTTCCTGACGGTCGCGGTTGGCTATGTGAAGTCGCGGCATGATCGCATCGAGATGGATCCCGATCAACGCGTGCGCGAAGCTCTGGCACTCGTCTTCAAACGCTTTTCCGAGCTGCAGAGCATTCGCCAGGTTCACCTCGCGCTCCGGAACGAAGGGATCATGCTGCCAGCGATCTGCTACACACGTGAGGCAGGACGATCGATTGTCTGGAAGCTGCCTGTTTACAATACCGTTCACCACATCCTCACTAACCCGATCTATGGCGGCGCTTATACATTTGGCCGCACTTGCAGCCGTGTCACCATCGAAGAGGGGCGCAAGCGCATCGTCCGCGGTTTCAGGCGGGAGCGGGCCGACTGGGAGGTCTTGATCCCAGACCATCATGAGGGTTACCTCAGTTGGGCGGATTTCGAGAGGAACCAGCGTTTGATCGCCGATAACGCCACAAGCAAGGGCATGATGCCCCGCGGCGCACTGCGCAAAGGCGAGCTTCTGCTCGGTGGACTCCTGCGCTGTGGTCATTGTGGGCGTAAGCTTCACGTTTGCTATTCCGGTAGCAACGGCAACACTGGTCGCTACAACTGTCGCGGCGCTCTCATCAACCATGGAACCGACCCATGCATCGGTTTCGGTTCGTTGCGCGTCGATCAGGCGATCGGCGCCGAGGTTCTCGAACGTCTTCAGCCGCTCGGTATCGAAGCGGCGCTTACAGCGGTCAAGGCATCGAACCAACAGGTCAACGAGAAGCGGCAGCAAGTGACGCTGGCGCTCGAACAGGCTCGCTATGAGGCAGCCCATGCGCAGCGCCAGTATGATGCCGTCGATCCCGACAACCGGCTCGTAGCGGGTGAACTTGAGCGCCGCTGGAATGTCGCTCTGGCTTTGGTACATGAGCGCCAGGCCGAGCTGGATGCGCTCGACAGCAGAAAGCCAGAGGCATCGGATGATAACGAGCGGCTCGAGATCCTCCGTATGGGTGCCGATCTCTCCGAAGCGTGGAATCACCCCAAGGCAACAAGTGGCACACGTAAGCGCATCATTCGCGCCGTGGTGCGTGAGATCGTCGTGCGAATTGATGACGACCAGATCAAGATGATGGTGCATTGGCAGGGTGGCGATCATACCGCGCTCGCTGTCAGGAAGAATAAGGCGGGTCATCATCGCTGGAGTTCGCCCCCCGATCTCGAACCGCTCATCCGGACGCTGGCACGACAGCTGCCCGACAGAGATATTGCATCGCTCCTGAACCGGCTCGGGAAGGTCACGGGGCGTCAGAACGGTTGGACGCAATCACGCATTTGCAGCTTCCGCAATCAGCATGGGATAGAGGTCTACAAAGCGGGCGAACGCGTCACGCGTGGCGAACATACAATGCAGGAAGCCGCCGAGATGCTGGGAGTACGGCCAATGGCCGTGTTGCGCATGATCCGTGCCGGCCGTCTGCCCGCTGAGCAGTACTGCAAGGGGGCGCCTTGGGTGATCCGGCGGGACGATATTGAGCGTCCAGACATCAAGCATCACGCTGAAAGCGGCATGCGGCGTCCACTATCAAAATTAAGTGACCAGAGGACGATGACTTTTCAATAACATAGCGAGGTGGGTATTATGTCGTGGGATCGGGTGGACCGAACAGGATGAGGTTGGCGCCTTTTTCGAGCCAGCCATCACCAGAACACAGTGCCGTAACCTGGGCGCGCGAGATCATCGGCACCGCGTCGAAGGCGAAGCTGTCGAGGGTCTTGCCGGGTGGCAGGCGGGCTTCGCCCAGATGCCGTTCGATCCGGCGACGATCCCGTTCTGCGATCTCGTGCTCGGCGAGCGCCGCAAGCAGACGGGCGCCAGGCCAGCCTTCCTTGTCGGCCCGCGTGGTGAAGTCGGACCAGACCAGTTTGATCGCCGGCAGGCGCAGGTCGTTGAGGATGAGGCTCAGGCGCTGGGCGTCGATAGCGGCTGCGTTCCGGCTCATGCGGCTTCTCCCGTCAGGAGAACATCGTAGGTGGCAAGGGGGACCAGCTCCACCACCACATCGGGCAGCGCCGCCGGATCTGGAGCAAAGCGTGTCCGCAAGGCATCCATGTCAGGGAGACGATCGGCAGCCACGTCGGCGGCCAGCAGGTCCGCAAGTTCGGCTTCGCAGGCCCTCTCGTGCGCCATGGCCAACAGCTCGACCATATGCCGGCAAGCGATCCGTTCGGGCAACGCGGCAATGAGCCGATCGAAGATCTGCCGATAGGCTTCGCGTGGGAACAGCTGATCACGATAGACCAGCTTCAGGAGCGCCATGGGTTTGCGCCGCAGGCTATGGATGACGTGCCGATAATCGACCACATGGCCGTGGGCGCCATTGTTGAAGGACCGTCCGCGCCGCAACGTCATCAGGTGGGTGCCGCCGATGAAGAGATCGAGCCGGTCATCGTAAAGCCGGACCCGTAGCCTGTGTCCGATCAGCCGTGAGGGCACGGTGTAGAACACCTTGCGGAGGGTGAAGCTGCTGCTCGAGGTGACCGTGACGATCGTCTCCTCATAATCGCTGGTGCGGGCGCCGGGTAGGGGTTGCAATACCGCACGCTCGGCGTCGATACGCGGGCCATTGCGCCGGTTCTTGCGGCTGACGACCTCGTCGATGAAGTGCCGGTAACTCGCCAGATCATCGAAGTCCCGCGATCCGCGCATCAGCAGCGCGTCCTTTATCGCCGCCTTCAAATGCCCGTGCGGGCTCTCGATCCCACCATTCTCATGGGCAATGCCGCGGTTGTTGCGCGTCGGCGTCATGCCATAATGTTCGCACAGGGCGTCATAGCGCAGCGTCAGATCCTGCCGGGCGTCGGCATCCAGGTTACGGAACGCGGCCGACAGGCTGTCGCTGCGATGCTCGGTCGGGGCGCCGCCGACGGCCCACAGGGCGTTTTGCAGCCCCTCGGCCAAAGCGACATAGCTCTCGCCGCCCAGAATGACATGGGCGTGTTCGAAGCCCGACCACATCAGCCGGAAATGGTAGAGGCGGTGATCGAGCGGCACGCCAGCGACCGTAACCTCCTCATCCTTCATCTCGGTGAAGTCCGACAGGCCAAGCCGCCCCGGTTCATGCGTCTGCCGGAAGATCACTTCCTGTTCAGGGCCATGAATGGCCCGCCACGCCCGGATACGTCGTTCCAATGTCCGTCGGATGCCCGCATCAAGATCAGGATGCCGGCGTAGCATCTCCTCGAAAATGGCAACCACCCGGAGGCCAGGCGCCGCCTGGAGCAAGGGCACGACCTCCTCGTCGAATATCCCGGCTAATGGATCAGGCCGCCGCCGCTCTCGCTGCGCCTGTTTCTGGGATGGAAGCCGAGGGTCTCCCTCGATGCGATAGGCTGTCGCCGGGCTGATGCCGGCTTTGGCGGCGGCCACCGGTACGGCATGGGTCTGTCGGAGCTTCATGTAGAGCCTCATCTGATGATCGTTGACGTGGCGGCCCGGCATCCGCGGCATCCCCTCTTGCGAAGTTATGCCTCTGAGTACCTGACCGGCCGCAACCACCAGAAACGCCCCAGAAAGGGCGCAATCGCCACCTGCTGATCCGGCTCCGGGCTACGCCCTACGCCGGATCAGCAGGTGGCGATTCTCATCTTGATTGACGCTGCTCTCCGCATTGCCTCGCCTGAAATGCTCCCGGCAAAGCTGCCGTTGCCTCATCTAAACTGCTCCCGGCATTGGCCGGGAGGGAACGATGCGGAAGGTGAGCATGGCGACGCGAAGGGAATTGATTGAAGCTGTCGGCGCGCGGTATCGCTCGGCCGATCGCGCGAGCAAGGGTAAGGTTCTCGACGAATTCGTCGCGATCACAGGTTTCCACCGGAAGCATGCAATGCGACTCTTGCGTGCGGAGCCGTTGATCAGGGAAACGACGCGACCGGAGCGCAGGATTTACAACGAGGCGGTGCGCGGAGCGTTGCTCGTGTTATGGGAGGCCAGCGACCGCCTGTGCGGCAAGCGGTTGCGGCCGCTTATTCCGATTCTGATCGAGGCGATGGAGGGCCATGGCCACCTTGA
This sequence comes from Novosphingobium sp. TK71, assembly GCF_055361505.1. NCBI lineage: Bacteria > Pseudomonadati > Pseudomonadota > Alphaproteobacteria > Sphingomonadales > Sphingomonadaceae > Novosphingobium > Novosphingobium sp. TK71. The sequence goes on along the minus strand of NZ_JBSZKA010000003.1, from coordinate 110,787 downwards.
TCTCGATCCGGCGATCAAGGCGAGATTGTTGCAGATGAGCCCCGCCACGATTGACCGTATTCTTCGGATCGCGAAAGGAAACAATCAGAAGGTCCGGCGTCGCGGCGTGGCAGGATCCGAACTCAGGCGCAGTGTTCCGATCCGAACGTTCAGCGACTGGGGAGATCCGGCGCCGGGATATATGGAGGCCGACCTTGTTTCGCATAGCGGCCCGGTGGCGAAAGGGAGCTGGGCGTGGACGCTAACGTTAACGGATATCGCAACAGGCTGGACCGAATGCGCTCCGCTACTGGTTCGCGAGCAAACGTTGTTGGTGGAGGTCCTCAAGGAACTGCGCAAGCTGATGCCGTTCCCGTTGCTGGGTTTCGATTCCGACAATGACAGCGTGTTTATCAATGAGACCGTGCGGGATTACTGCGCGGCGACGGAAATCGCCTTTACCCGCTGCCGTCCCTATCGGAAGAACGATCAGGCTTGGGTCGAGCAGAAGAACGGTTCGGTTGTGCGTCGTCTAGTGGGCTATCGCCGCTTCGAGGGGCTGGAAGCAGCCGGGTTACTGGCTGAGCTGTATGCGGCGGCGCGTTTGTTCGTGAACTTTTTCCAGCCTTCATTCAAATTGGCGGAAAAGCGCCGCGACGGCGCCAAAGTCCACAAACGTTATCACGCTCCCGCGACGCCGTTCCAGCGCCTGATGGATGACCCGCGGACCAACGAGCAGACACGCGAACGGCTACGGGACCTGGCTGGCAGACTGGATCCGGTTCGACTGCTGCGAGATATCCGGACCGCGCAGCAGAAACTGGTGGTCCTGGCCGACGCCGTCGTCTTGGCAAATCCGAACGAAACGTCACCCCCACCGCTGGGGGCCTTCCTCTTGAGCCTGAAAGCTTTATGGCAGAATGGTGAGGCGCGGCCCACGGCCGTTGATAAGGCGCCGCGCAAGCGAGAGCGGCGCCGGCCGGATCCACTGCTTCAGGTTACCGACCAGTTGAAGGCCTGGTTCGAAGAGGAGCCTTGGCGTACCGGGCGCGAGTTGCTGGAGAAATTGCAGGCCCAGCAGCCGGACATTTACCCAGACGGCCTTCTGCGAACTATCCAGCGCCGGTTGAAAGGTTGGCGTACCGAACACGCGCGCGCACTTGTGTTCAGCCACTCTTCCGGACAGGCCAGCGCCACGCCAGTCGACGCGGAAACCATTCTTACGGCGATGTGACGGATTGCCGTTCCGCCTCGCCTACGGCTCAGCTGCACGGCAATCCGTCCCATGCAATGGCAATGATGCTCGAGGGCCTGTAAGGAACAATTACGTGAGGCAACGGTCGCGCCGTTCGGGAACGTTCTTTCGTGAGGCAACACGCTCTCTCATCCTGATTGTCGCGCGGCAGCCATCACTATCAAGATAGCGCACGCTGGCATTGTGACCCCATTATCGCATTGCTGAACCAATTCTGTTGTCTGTCACGGGCACTTTCCTGATATCACCCCTGCAAATATTCGAGGGTTAAATGACAACGAGTGGCAACGCTGCTGAGCAGTTGGGCGGACGGGGCTTGAAAGAAGCTATCACGCGATCCGTGGCGGAGGGGCGAAGGCAGGCGAACCTGATTGGTCGTGATGTCAGACAATTGAGCCAGTCACTGGCATGCGGTCGGGCGCGTATAGCAGGCCTGCAAACCCAAGCATCCGAGCTTGGCTACGAACAGAGGGTTTTGGTCGATGATTACGTCAATGCCTCGCTGGCGGCAGAAACCCGTCTGAATGCGACCTGGAAGAACCGCAGCGAAGCGCTGAAGGACTTCAACATCGTGCTGTTCGGTCGCACGGGCGCGGGCAAGAGCACGCTGATCGAGGCGCTCTCGCATGGCGACGGCCAATCCGTTTCCCAAGGCGAAAGCGACTGGACGATCGATGTGAACCCGGTGCGTTGGCAGGATTGCATGCTGATCGACACGCCCGGCATCAATGGCTGGGGACGGACGCAGAAGCGGGCGGATCTGGAGGCAAAGGCACATCGGGCTGTCGAGGCGGCAGACATCGTGCTGCTTTGCTTCGACACACAGGGGCAGCAGGTAAGTGAATTCGTTAGGGTGGCCGAATGGGTCATTGCCTATGGCAAGCCAGCCATTGCGGTCATCAACAATAGCCACCCCGAATGGCGCAACCCGGTGCGGCAGGGGCGTCGGCACCTTCGGGTGAAGCATTCGCGTACGATGCAACAGCATGAAAGTAACGTGCGTGACAATCTGGCCGCCGAAGGGCTCGGAGATTTGCCCGTCATCTGCCTGAACTCCCGCCGCGCGCTGCTGTCCCGGGCGAGGCTGCCCTATTCCGGACCGGGTGCAAATGAACTGGCGACCCAGCGGGAGAAGTATGGCGCGGAGGCGTTGCTGCGCTGGTCGAACCTGCCTGCGCTGGAGGAACTGATCATTGAGGCCCTGTCGAGCGATGCGGCCAGCATCCGGCTCGGCATGCTTACCGCCAGCCTGCGTGGTGATCTTGTCGCGATCCGGTTCGATCTGAACACGCATGCGCAGTTCGCGCGGTACCGCGCCGAAACGGTGGACGAGGAGATCACGCAGCTTCTGAAGCTGCTGGGCTACCCGGCCGATGGTGCCGTGCGATCCAAGCTGCCACACGCCGAACGCGGGACAGATGTGCTGTCATGGCAGGAAAGTCTGCGCGGTGGCCGCTATACCGTTCCGACCGAAGGAGAGTTCGACGAGCATCTGTCCCGCCTGATCGACACCTGGCTGGGCGAGCACCGCGCTTCCACCATGCGCCGCGCGGAGGAACAGGTCATCGGTGCTTTCGAGCGCAAGGAGACAGTCGAAGCTGCCAAGTTCGTGAGCATATATCAGCATGCGGTGCTCAAACAGGCCAGCAAAAAGGTGCTGGAGCTTGCCGCAGATTACTTGAGTGACCGAGTAGAAGTACAAGGTGTTCTGATAGCGTTCGATGCTGTGAATCTGGATGCCAGCGCAGCCACCATCCAGGGCGACGCCGGATGGGAGTCGCGTTGGTCAAGCAACATCCTGCGTTTGGGAAAGGTAGCTGTAGGTGCTATCGGGGTCATTTCTGCGCCGACCGGGATCGGCCCGGTGGCTGCAGCGGCTGTCTCGGGCATCGTCATGGACAAGATGCAGAAGAGTTCGGCAGGAACGGCCGAGGCGAGCCGATCCCAAGCGAGGCGGCAGGCATTGGCAGAGGTGCGGGCGGCGGTCGCTAAAACGTTCGATGAACTGCATCGTCAGATCAGGCAGGCAGCCCGGAACTATCGCGACGAGTGCTTGCTCCAGACCTTGCCGCCTTTGCTGCACGAGGCAGGTACTTGCCGCGCTGTCGTGTTAGAAACGGAGCGGTTGATTGTGGAGGTCGATCACACCAGTTCCACGTTGAAACGCAGCGGCCCCGTTGCCGCGCTGAACGAAGCCGCGCAGCGCATCGAAGCGCGTCACCCGGCAGAGCGCAGCAGCGCGCGCCTGATCTGGGCAGGAGAGGACTGGATCGACGATCCCGAGGGTCTGCTCACCGCGGCGGCGGACGTCGATGCCACAACAGGTAACGGTCAGTGTGTCTGGACACCTTGGCGCACTCCGGAAATCCGGCGTGATCCAGAAAGGTATGGAGAGGAATTCGTCGCATGGGCTGAGAGCCGGTTGCGAGATGTAAAGGCCGCACAGCCTGTGCTGTCCGACATGCGTGATCTCGCGTCGCTGGATCGACCCAGCATCACGCTGGTCGGGGATTACAATGCCGGGAAGACGACCTTCATTCGGCGCATCCTTGCGGAAGCAGGAATGTCAGTGCCGGACGACATCGAAATTCGCGCAGATCCGACAACCAACTCCGTCCGCCGGTATAATTGCGGCGAGGCGTGGCTCATTGACACACCGGGTTTTCACAGCGGCCGCGCTGGCGACGATCTGATGACGCAAAGTGCCCTGCCGGAGGCTTCGATCCTAGTCTGGCTACTGAACCGCTCCATCCTGGATAGCACCATCGAACTCTTATGTACGGTTTTGACGGGGAGCGAGGGACTGGGCATCCCCGCAAAGATCGGGCGAACCATTCTGGTCTTGGGACGGGCTGACGATCTGGGCGCCGACCCTGTCGAGGAGCCGGACGAGTTTTCCAATGTCGTCCGGCGCAAACGGGTAGAACTGTGCAACGCCTTGGCATCCAGGGGAGTGCAATTTCGGGCCGAAGACATCTTCGTTGTTGCAGCGGATCCCTTTGCGCTTGTCGGCGGTGAGGCTGGCGTTGATGCGACGGCCTTCGATCTGCATCGCGCATGGGATGGAATGGAGGATCTGCTGCAGGCTCTTTCCAACAGGCTGTCCGGACCTGAAGCACCCTTGTGGATGGACATCGCCGTTCTGGAAGGCGGGCTTTTCCGGTTGGCAGGCATTGCCCGCCAGTTGCAGGCTGACCAAGCCGAATGGAAAATACAGGGCGCGCAGCTCGACGAGCTGATTGCGACCATAGATGCGCGGTGCCACGAGGCGGAGACGTTCTACAAGCGTATCACGCTCGACATCGATAGGATGCTCGATGAGACAACACAGTCGCTGCTGGAAGATATGTGGGGCGCAAGAAATTCTGACGAGCTGCAAGCCGCTGGCAAGCGACTGGAGACGTGGTGGGAAGATCCGGTATTCGGCCAAGAAGTTGCCCGCTGGCAGAGCCGATGGAAGACGGAGCTGGATAACTGGTTCGAACGGGTGACCAACGAGGTACAACGCACGATGGAATCGCGCGAACTGCGTGAGGCTGTCATTTCGCTAGACAAGAGCTTCGACGCTGATGGTCTGGGGCAGCAATCGGGAATATTGAGGGAGGGCGGTAGCGCGGTATCGCCCCTGCTGAAGCAGGGTGTCGCTAAGCTGGGGCAGCGCGATGTGATCTATGGCATCGGCAAGTTCTTCAATGTCAAGTTCAAGCCTTGGGGCGCGACAAAGATCGCTGGCAGGTTCGCCAAGTATGGTGGAAGGACATTTGTCGTGCTTACGGGGATTTATGAGATTTGGTCCTGGCGGAAAGATGAGAAGCGGGCCGCTGAAGTGGAAGCGTTGCGCAAGGACATCGCCGCGGCGATAGCCGCCGGGCGGGACGAGATCCGCATGTCGATGCTTGGCGACGATGCACAGCGCGAAGGTGTTGCCGCATACCTGCAAGCATGTCGCGCAAGTCTGGCTGCCATACGGGACAATCTTGCCGTTGCTCAGGGCTTGAACGCTGCTCGTTTGCAGCGGTTGGAAGTTGAGCGAACCGCCATCGCCGGGGTGATTGCTGACGGCCGGCAGTGGCTTGAAGTTTGTATCAGGGGGAAGATGGTTGATGCGTGAAGATGAGTGGCTTGCCCAGGTGGCAAGCATCCTGCCCAATGCGGCCGCGGATGAAGATCGGTTTCCGACCAAGCCCGTGATCGCACTGTTCGGCGTCTACGATGCCGGCAAGAGCACACTGCTGAAGCGTCTGCTGGTGGAAGCGGGAGTGTCGATCCCGGCCTGGCTGACGGTGAGCGCTCGTCGGGAAACATTTGAGATGAACGATGTGGAGGCATTCGGCTGCATCTTGCGGGACACGCCCGGGCTGGCGGCAGGTAGTGCGGAACACGAGGTGATAGCCCTCCAAGCGGTACTGGAAAGTGACGTCATGTTGCTGGTTATCCCGCCGCAACTGATCTCCGGCGACAGGGACGTGGTGCTGCCGATCCTTACCGGCAAAGCGTATCGGAAGGAAGGGCTGTCCTGCGCTCAATCGCTGCTCGTGGTGATTACCAAACTGGATGAGCGCGCCGATCCGGTAGACGATCAGACTGGTTACCATGCCTACGCAGCCCTGAAGCGGGAAGAGTGGAGCAAGCTGATCGAGGCAAACGGGCTGCCACTGGGCCAAGCGCCCGTGTTCACGGTCTCGGCCGATCCGCTGGGGTACGTCGGCAACGACGTTGCCCCTCAGCGCGGATCATACATGGACGGATGCCGGGAGTGGGACGGAATCGGTGCGTTGGTTGGTATGCTGGAGGGACTGCCGGGCCAACTTGGAGAATTGCGTCGAGCGGCGCTGATACGTCGTCTCTGCAGCAGGTTGACGGCGACAGTTGCGGCGAAGGATGCGGAGTTGCTCGCCAACCAGCAGGTGCTCGTCGAAGCGGAGCGGCAGCACCAGCAGATCGAGAATCTGGCCTCCCGTGAGAAATTCGTTCGAGAAAGCGCTCAGGCGGAACTGCGTCGCAGAATTGAGGAAGAACTATCCAGCTTCTTTAGTATCCACGGTAAGGACGCCACCGCTCTGCGCGACCGATTGCAACGGTGTGTTCAGGATTGGCTTGCAGAACAATCTGCCGCGCTAGAGAAGCTTGTGCGTGAAAGCGGCGCTGAATTCGACAAGGCCGCTACTTCCTATTGGAAGATCGGTGACTGGAGCGAGCCAGTCACCGTGGGCAGCGAGGCTTCAGCCGAGCCTGAGATTCGGACCATAGTCCAGAAGGCCTTCCGCGAGTTCATGGACCTGCGCAAGATAACCGAATACGATGGGAAGTCGGTCAAGGATTACGCTGCAATCAGCGACAGCCTTGGAAAGAAGATCACGGATTTGCAAATCAAGCTAGACCAATCTGGTGAATCTGCCAAGAAGGGCATTAAGAAAGCAATATCCACTCTTAAGAATAAAAAAACAGCAAACGACAATATGCTTTCTTCTGCAAAAACGCATGAGCAGATGATTGCCTTCGCCCCCTTGGCAATGGAAGGCATTAGCGCCTTGGTAGGTTGGTGGTCCGATCGCGAGCAAGCCAGAGTTTCGGCTACGGAGCGGGAGGAGCGTCAACGTGCGTTCACGCAGTACGGACGTAAGGCAGCGGAGGATGCCTGGGCACACATCGGGCCGGCGTTCGACGACTTTTCAGCTGGGCTTGAATTGCAGACCTCTATGCTGGCTGACATCATGCAAAACGCAGATCATCATGCTCGTCGGCTTACTGGTGAGAAGCAAGCGGTTCAGAGCCTTCTAGCTGATGCTCCGGATCGAGCTGATCGAATGCTTGAGGCAGAGCGTGTTCCTTGACCATGGCGAGACCGCCAGGAGTTAGCAAATCCGGACCCGCCCCAGGTCAGCCAGCGTGATCTCGTCCCGGCGGCGATCGTAGAGCGTAGAGCTAGGTGGTGCGGGTCGAACTGCGATTGTTCGGGTGCTCAGCATCCCGCATCGAACATCCGGTCTTCGGGCGCATTGATGATGCTTCGCTTCGTGGCGAACAGTCGGTGGCTTCTGTCGGGATTGGTCGTTCGGGGTCGCTTTGGAACGGCCGGATGTGGTCGGCCTCTGCCGCGCCCACAATGTCGTCGGAAACCACATTTTGTCTAACAGTGGTGACCGCAAATCGGCAGTGTGTCGATCGATATGCCAATGATGCAGGAAAATCCAGTTGGATTGGGGCACTGACTGGAAAGCTCGTTTTGAAGGTTTTCCGTCAGCTCCGGGCGCTAGCGTATTCGGTGCTCGTTCTATGTAATGCACCTATCATAAGTCAAAGGAACCCGGCGCCGGCGTGATCGTCGAACATCTCAGCCGATCGCACATAGTCGAGGAGGACCTTCACCGACTTGTGCCGCGAAACCTCCTGCATCTTGGCGAGCGAGGCCCGGTTCCGCGCCGCCTCGGTCAGAAACCCCGCCCGCAACGAATGCCCCGCCAACACCTCAGGATCGAGCCCCTGGAGCCTGGCATAGCGCTTGACCAGGCGCGCCACCGAGCGATCGGACATCGCCTCCGCCGTATATTCCCCTTTCGTCCCGATACGCGTGAACAGCGGTCCCGGCTCCCCGCCCCGAACGGCCAGCCAGGCGTTGAGATGCGCGACGGGTCTGAGGGTCTTTCCTGTCGGCACCGCGATCGTGGCCCCCTCACCTTCCTGATCGGTCTTTGAATAGCCCACCCGCACTGTCACCCCGGCGTCGACGAGTTCGACGTCCGCCAGCTGCAGCGCCACCAGTTCGGAGCGGCGTAGCGCCGCGGCGAGGCCCAGCGCCAGGATCGCCCGGTCGCGCACGGCGCGCGTGCCTAGTCCATCGGCCTTGGCGATCATGCCCGCCAGATCCTTGGCGCCGATCGCCGCTTTCTTGCGCGTGGGCCGCGCCCGCTGTTCGCGACGGATCCCGGAAAGGGTATCGGCGATCAGCTGGTGGGTGTCGTGCGCGGTCGGCGGCGGCAGGCCGTCATGGCGATGCTGCCAGACGATCGCGGCGACGTGGCGCGTAATGGTGCTGTCCGCGCGGCCAGCGCGGGCGAGCGAGGCCAGATAGGTGGCGACGACCTCGGGAGCCCCGGGCAGCGGCTCGAGTCCCCTGCCCCAGCACCAGTTCTGGAATTGTGACCAGTCACTGGCGTAGGCGCGCAGGGTGTTGGCGCTGCGCGACCGCAGGCGATAGCTCCGGGCGGCCTCGACTTCGGCGACGAGTTCGGGCGCGGAAGCCGGAGACAGGTGGCCGGGGATGACTAGCGCGCTCGTCGGGCCCGAGATCCTTGAGCCCCCTGCCCCGTCGCCAATCTGCTGGTCCATCCGCATTTTCCTACCGTCCATTCGTGCTTTCACACGGAAAACTCAAACCGTCATAGCCCCATTCATCCTGTCCGTGAAGGACACTTATCGGACAGTACATTAAGCCTCAAAGCTGAGTTTACCTTTTTGGTATTTCCTATACTCTCGGCCCAATGACCGCCCCGCCCGCTTCCTGGCAACTCACCCTTGCCCGCATCGAAGGCGCGCTGCCGTTCCTGTCCGAACCCGAGGCCACCCTCCTCGCCCGCCGCTCGCTGCGCCGGCTGTGGGCACACCATGTCCGCGCCTATCCGTTTGAAAACCTTGGCCCCGATCACGATCCTGGCCCGGATGCCGCCGAGCTGGTCCGCACCCACCACACCGCCGAGCGCGATGCATTCTGCTCGTGGATCGCGCGCCGCGCCGCCCCGCCGCTCGCCGAAGCCGCTACTAGCGTGCTCACCGCCAAGGGCCTTCCCGAAACCTTTTCGAGCACCTACGAACCCCCCGATAGCGCGCTCGACCGGCTCGATGCGCTGCTGCCGGCCGAGGATCCGCTCGGCGCGCTGGTAGCGCTCGTCGGGCAGTTGCGCGAGCAGGAGAGCGCCTTCCTCGAGGGCGGCTCGGAGACGTACATCACCGCCGGCCGCGCCTTCAGCCGCTCGCCCCCGCGCGGCGGCGCCTGGGCCGCCGCGCTCGCGGTCGCGCTACGCCCACAGCTGTTCGCCCTGGGCGCGGCGCCGCTCGCGCTTGCCGGCTTGCTCCCGCGCGAGGCGTTCAAGTCAATGCGCGAACGCTCGGACCCGGCGATCCTCGCCGACGCTCTGTGCACCGGCGCCGCTGCCGTCCGCACCGACATCATCGGTGCCCGCGCCGCGGTGGACCTCGGCAAGGCCCGTCTCGCCGGCGCCAACCGTTCGTCGCGGGCCCGCGATGCCTGGCTGCTGCTCGCCGGGCTCGGCCCCCTCACCCGCGCCGAGATCGCCCGCGCTCTGGGTGTCACCAAACGCACCGCCTCGCAGGCCGCCACGACACTCGAAGACGCCGGGCTAATCGCGGCGGCCGGACGGCACGAAGGCCTTCGCATAGTGGCCCTGCGTGAAAGTTGAGCCGTGCTCAGCGTGCGCCCAATCGTCCTGCCCCCAAACGGGGGCATCTCAGAATCTGGTCGTAAAGGTACGCTGGCGAGCCGCTGGTGGCGGCTATCGCCTGATTGTCGTCATTTGACAGTCCGAACATGTGTTCGGCAAAAAACGAAAACCGATCCATTGCCGTCCGGGGCCTTTTGACGGACTGACAGCAATGGATAGGGCTTTTTTGTCGCCGGCTTTCACCCGAACTTGACGAGGTTGAGCGCGGGTAATGGTCCGCCGGGGAACTGGGCGAGGAGACCGCCAACCGCAAGCGCGCCGAGATCGATGCCGAAAAAACCGAGACGGTCGATCAGTGCTGCAACTTGCGCCTTGGCATCAGCGTCATCGCCCGAGTAGAACAGGACGCGCTTTCCACCTTCGCTGGTGGGATTGGCAGCCAGCAAGGCAGGCTGGAGATGGTTGAAGGCCTTCACCACGCGCGCGCCTGGCACCAGTCCTGAAAATATCTCGGACGAAATGCGGCCACCCAGATCGGCGGGTTTGAACAGCGGCGCTTCAATCGGGTTGTTGGCGTCCACGACGATCCGCCCACCAAAGTTGGGTAAGTCCGCCAGAGCATTGGGCAGCTTCGACCAGTTCACCGCGACGAAAACGATATCCTTCGCGGCGGCCTCCTCGCGCGTTCCCGCCACGATATCGGAGCCTAGTTTCGCGACCGTCGCGGCAAGGCTCTCCGGCCCGCGGCTGTTGGAAAGCGTCACGGGGATGTTGTGACGCACCAGAACGGTGGCGATAGCCTGGCCGATTTGGCCTGCGCCGATGATACCGATGGTAGACATGAGTGAAATCCTTCAGATCTGATTGGAGTATGAGGGTTCAGGCGGTCAGGCCGCCATCAGCCATGATGTCCGCGCCGGTGACGAACGCGGCGTCGGGGCTGGCGAGGAACGCGACCACGCTGGCGATTTCGCTCGGCTGACCATAGCGGCCAATCGCCATGCCGGGACCGACGATGGCGGCGATCGGACCGTCAGCGGGGTTCATGTCGGTATCGGTCGGACCGGGATGCACCGTGTTCACGGTAATGCCTTTCGGCCCGAGGTCGCGGACGAGACTACGGTTGAAGCCGGATACGGCACCCTTGGTCAGCGTGTAGACTGAGGCGGTCGGGAAAGCCGCATAACGGGTCATGGATGATCCGATATGGATGATGCGCCCACCGGCTTTCATGTTCCGCACCGCTTCCTGCGTGGCGACGAAGACGCCGGTCACATTAACCGCCAGCATCCTTTCATAATCTTCGAACTTCACATCCTCGATAAGCGCATTGACGGATACACCGGCATTGTTGACCAAGATGTCGATGCCACCGAATGCCGCAACGGTTTGAGTGACGGCTGCTCGCACCGCAGCAGGATCGCCCGCATCGGCTTCGATGGCGAGGGCGCGACCACCTGCTGTCTCGATCTCGGCGACCATCTGTGCTGCCCGATCCGGCGAGGCACTATAGGTAAGGGCGACCGCAGCGCCATCGGCTGCGAGCCGCTTGGCGATGGCGGCGCCGATCGAGCGCGAACCGCCTGTGACAAGGGCAACCTTGCCGGTGAGGGTCTGGGAAACTTGGGCCATTGTCTTCACTCCTTCGCTTGTTGATGGAATGAAGATGGCGGAAAAACTCCCCTTCGATTAGTCAGTAATGGCTTGTTTTTATCTCAACGATCAGTTGAAGATGGAATCATGGAAACGCTCGCCAATCTCGAGTCCTTCGTCCGCGCTGCGGAACTGGGCACATTTTCCGAAGCGGCGCGCGGCCTGTCCCTGACGCCTGCGGCAGTCAGCCGGAACGTCGCGATGCTGGAGCGCAATCTGCGAGTTCGGCTGTTCCATCGCTCGACCCGCAAGCTGACGCTCACCGAAGCAGGAGAAGCGTTCCGGTTCGCAATCGCAGACAATCTCCAAAATATTCAGCACGCCATCTCAGGGATCGCATCCGACAGCGGCGAACCTACCGGAAGGCTCAAGGTCAGCATGGCACCGACTTTTGGAACGACCCATGTCTTGCCTCTGTTACCCGGTTTTCTAGCGCGCTATCCACGCATTCAGCCCGAGTGGCATTTCGAGAATCGGGCCGTCGATATCATTGCCGAAGGCTATGACGTCGCCATTGGTGGCGGGTTCGATCTTTCTCCGGGTGTCGTGTCCCGGACACTGGCCCCTGCCCATATTATCGCTGTCGCGTCCCCGGCGTATATGGCAGGACGTGCGCCTCCGCTTGATCCTGCCGGACTTCGGGAACTGGACGGTATCGTTATGCGGTCGCTTCAGACCGGGCGCATCCGTCACTGGACCATGCGGGATGTGAGCGGCCAGGAAATGCCCGCACAGCTCGCCGAAACCATCATCGTCAATGATCCCAGCGCAATGCAGGAAGCTGCCATGCTGGGACTGGGTGTGGCTATGCTCGCCGTGCCCGACGTGATGCCCGCGCTGGAAAATGGATCGCTGGTCCGCATTGTCCCGCGCTGGTATTCCGATGCAGGCGCGATCTCGATCTACTATGCTTCGCGCACACTCCTGCCTGCAAAGACGCGCGTGTTTGTGGATTGGCTTGCGGAAGCGTTCAAAGCGCAGAGATTAGCTGAACGCTTCGCCGGTAGCTTGAGCTAGGGATTGATGAAAGCGATCATCATAAGGTTGTCGTGAATCACATGAAACTCAGGCAGTCACCGCGCCATGCCACGGTGATCCCCCCCGCGCACGGCGTTGTGCGGTCATCTTGCCCGCCGGCTGTCCGGAAATCACTGTCGCATTGCAAAAGTGCGCGACAACCTCACGAAGGGGGTTTTCCGTCAGGAGACATTGGCGCCGATATGGTCGCCTACGGCAAGCGCGGACCTGGGGCGGCGCCTTTCATGTAATTGGCGTCAGCGTAAAGCTGCCGATCGGCTAGCTCCCAATTGCAGACGTTATCGAAGGTCAGCATTCCTCGGCTATGCCCATCACCCGTGGAAAAGCTGCAACCCGTCCCATCTGCTATAACCGTCCCAGGTATCGCTTCGGAGTTCCAACCTCGGATCAGACAGGCGCGCTTCCTCTATGGTGTGGTCCATTCTGCCAAAGTTACATGGCGCGCAGGTGATAACCATATTTTCGAGATCGCTTGATCCACCTCGCCCATTCGGCAAAACATGATCGAATTGCAGCCACATACATTGGAGGGCTGCATGTTGAGATGAATTTGTAGTCCCCCACGACACTGCCTCTGGGTAGAGCTTACAAATCAGCTTGCGAGTTTTCACGTCTACAACAGGTATTCCGCAAAAACGGCAGTGAAAGCCATCCCGAGCGATAAGTTCGGCACAGGTTGATTGCGTTGGCATCCGAGGAATTGGCCTGTCAGTTTTGACTAGCACGGGCGGAGGGTTGGCCACCGTGACGAACCCAAATCTTTGCCGCGCCCCTGCCCCCCACACCATTTCCGTGTAAGCACGCACCTCAACGTCGTTGGCCGCGGCCAATAGGCGGATCGCTTCTGCTCTGGCGCCACTTGCATGAGCCTGAGCTGCGGATTCCATCATCCGGGCAGCCCTATAAATCGCGGGGGCCGGATCAGCTAGGCAATGTCGAAACGGCATCGGCTTCTCATATGCACTCATCAATTAATCACATAGGTTCTGCGCGATAGTATCCGCTACGAAGGGAGGCTGGTGTTGTCATCAGGGCAGCATGACGATTAATCGGGCAACGCAGGTCCGGCCTTGACTAGCGTATAGGCGTCTACATCGATGTGAGCGATTACGTCATTCCCTGAGTAATCGTAGTTGGTCGGTAGGCAGTGTTCACCCTCCACGGTGAAGGAGATCACAGACCCTGGAACTACGCCCTTCTTGTAACTATCGGTAACAAACGTGATTTCAGAGCCTGGGCTGGGCACCACATCAGCTTGGACTGTGCCAATTAACGAACCGCTTAAATAGAATCGAAGCTCCGGCACAATTATACTCCATTCACGGATAGGCCGTCGACGCCGCCGGCCGCAGTGAACCAGAAGCGATGTGACGGTGATCTACCGCCTGTTATACCGGCAGCATCCCCTACTCAATGATTTGCTCGGGGATAGCGAAGTTATGCTTCAGGGCGCAGTGCGTGCGCGACTGGTAGCTTTCCACCCACATCGGCGATTCAATAATCCGGTCGGCCGGATACCGAGCGTCAGATCGTGACCACCAGCTGCAGCAGGGCAGTGTCACTTTTTTTCCTGCATCGGAGGGCGCGCTTTGGATACCCCCCTCCCCTCCCCTTCCCTGCTGTTTGTTCCGACACCCCAATACCATTCACTGTCGGATGTTCATCACTTAGCCGTCGTTTTCCCGCCATTGGGTATCGGTATCGGATACGTTTATTTAAGGTATACCTTTCCGATACCCATATTTTACAGATGCCAGATATACGCTATGGATTGACATTTGCGATCCCCATGCGCTAGGCGCGGACACCAATTGGATTATGCATGCTATATGCGTCAATTCGGTCACCAAGATGTAGGGTTTATATATGCCAGTGATCTCGATTATGACCACGAAAGGAGGCGCAGGGAAAACCACTGCCACACTTCTCCTAGGTACGGGTTTAGCTGAGCAAGGCGCAGACGTTTGCCTGATAGATGCCGATCCTAACCAACCGTTGGTCAGGTGGGCCGAGGAAGCGAACCTCCCATCAAATCTATCGGTTGTCGGAAGCGTGACCGAGGAAAACATCATTGAGACGATCGAGGAACAGTCGGCCAAGGTTAGTTTCGTCATAGTCGACCTTGAGGGATCTGCTAATCTATCAAGCGGCTACGCCATCAGTAGCAGCGACCTCATTTTGATCCCGCTGCAGGCATCTAAATTGGATGCAAACGAAGCTGCCAAAACGCTGAAATTCATTCTGAGGCAGTCGAAGACCACCAACAAGAACATTCCGGCTAGAGTGCTATGGAGCAGGGCGCCGGCAGCGTATCAGACACGAAGCGGTCGAGATATGGGTACGCAGTTCGAGGAGGCAGGAATATCGTTCCTAAACACCCGGGTCGTCGAACGAGAGGCCTTCAAAGGTGTAGTCAATTTCGGCGCTACGCTTGCTGATCTTACAGAAGATCAAGTTCCTGGCCTCGATAAGGCTCGTGTAAATGCTGCTGCATTTGTAACTGAAATTATTGAGGTATTGAGGGAGGCGCGCAAATGACTTCCGGAAAGATCAGCCTGGACCTGGATGAATTCAAGCCTCAGCCGGTCAAGATCGACGCGGATTCAAGGGCCCAGATAAAGGAAGCCTCCGATAACGCGGGATTCACCGGCCGCCATGCGGTCGCCAAGACTAAGCCCATATCTCAGCCCGTAAGCGCAGAGCAGGGCGAGGGGAGTGAGGTAAAGCGTCGCGGCCGAAAGAGGACGACGGGGCGGGATGTGCCTTTCACCGTTAAATTGCGTCGCGATACAAACAATCAGATTTATGATCTCGCCGACCAACTGGAATGTGCAGCAATCGCTGAGGTGATTGAAATGGCCTTGCAAGCGCTGACGGAAAAAATCGCACGGGGTGAGCCAATCCGTTGAATGCAAACTCGCGGCCGATAGGCACGGGCATATCATGAGGACGGAAGGGTTTAGTTGGGCTGCAGCTCCTTTCGCCACTTTCGAGGTTATGTCGGTTATCGCCTTTCCACCCACCATTCATAGGCAAACGCCATGGCGGGCATGGCTATGACGCCAGCAAGCAGCCCTACGAATCCACCATAATCGGCACCAGCTATGATAGCCCCGGCACCGACAGGCAGCACGAAAGCCCGCCCGGTGCCTATAAGTCCATCGACACAGCCTGCACGATGCACTGCGTCGGGTTCTTGTGTGGGACGGATCGGAGGCCTCGTCCGTGTCCCCATCGGCGCCGCGACCTTTGGAGCCTTGGGTTTTCGAGGTTTCGTAACCTTGCTCGTCTTCACCACAGCCACCGGCAATCCCCGGACGTTATTTAAGCGGTCCGCGAAGCGGCTATTACGAATCTCGAGGTCGGGCTGGCTCCAGCCCCGCGGCAGCGGATAGGCAGGGTCGGCTATCAGTTCCGGCTCAGCCGCATCGATATACTTTGCCGCTCTCCGCATGCGCCGTAGAGCTTCACGATGCATCATATCGATGCGGGTTCTCGTGATACCGAAGCTGTCTGCGATTTCCGCAGCACCGGTTTGCGGGACGCCGATACCGTAGCTGAGGCGGATCAACCGCTCCAGGCGAGGGGATAGGGTGCGTAACAAAGTGGTCACGAGTTGACGTCGCTCGAGGTCTTCGTGAGGGGAGGGGCCACCCTCAACAAGAGCCTCGGCTAACCCTGTGACAAGATCGCTGTCGAGAAGATCGGCCGAGCGAGTCATATGAGCAGGCCCACAATGGTAAGCATGAAGGCAAACGATCCCGCTACGATCTTACCAGAGGCCATGGCCTTGGCTGATCCTGCATAGCGTACTTGGCTCCATGTCCGGTCGATTCCGGAGACGATTCCGAGGGCGCCGTCGACGATCAGGATCGAGCCCATGACATAAAGCAGGATGGCGATGGCCTTGACCAAGCCGAGGAGGGACAGAGCACCGAGCGCGAACAGGGCTCCGATGGTGATCGTGGCGTAAGCCTGAAGTTTGGACGCAAGGTCGAAAAGGCCGAGGAGGCGCAAGGGGCTCATCCAAGGCAAGGGATAGCGCAGCAGGACCATCGGGCGGCGGCACTGACGGCATCCCTCAATAGGAGAACCGCGCCGCCACTCATGCACCGGATGGCCGCAGTATGGACATTTGGGAAAGTGTCGGGGACCGTGCATCAGTTTGTCACGGGCCCGAGGTAATCGATCTCGATTGCCGCTACGCCGCGCTTGCGACCGACGACGCGCACGAGGTTATCATCTTTGGCGATCGTGTCGATTTCGCCGATCAGCCGCCACCACATCCCATCCGTGTCCTTCAGCATGGGGCCGCGCTGCGAAGTCTCTATGGTGCCGGTAAGTCCTATCGTTTCACTCATTGCCTCGGTTCTCCATTGGATCGCTAGGCTTGCCATGAGAGGCATTAAAGCAGGCCATCTCGCAGTGGAGCATGGGTCGGCCGTGGCTGTGCAACCGCTTCCCGTTCATCATCACAGGCCGCGAAGCGAGCCGTTTGCAGCGGTTGTTGGAGCGATCAAGGAACCCACAGGGCATTGCCAACGGTTCTGCTGGCGTGATGGCGGTGTCCTCGATCGCGGCGTCTAGCGGCTCCTCGCCGAACAGATCCGACTGGGCGTTCATGATCCATGGCTCCAAGCTGGGGGGAAGGGCAGGGGGCTCATCCTCCTGTCATGTCCCCCCTTCCATTCCCTCTCCCCTCCTACTGCGCCGGTGTTCCAGGTGCCTGTGCGTTGCCGGTGGAGGCTGCTACAGGAGCCGCTACGGACGCAGCTGGAGCCGCAATACGGGCGGGGGCAGTCGACGCCGCGACAGGTGGCACAATGCGCCCCTGCGCGTCTCTGGCGAGCCTGCGGAAGGCGTCGAGCAACGCGAAGGACGTGATTTTGCCGATATCGGTGCTGGTGTAGCCGCCGCCAAGCGCACCGATACCTGAGCCCATCAATGCGCCGCCGATGATCGATATGTCTTTTTTGCGGGCTGAGCCGGTAGCGACAGCTTTCTGCAGTCCGGTTTTCACCTCCACGAGTGTTAGCATCGTCTGGCTCTCCAGCTTCTTCGACTTGAAGCCAATCCCGCCTGGAAACATGGTGCCGAGCCCGCCACCGCTGCCGCCGGCATTGCCGTCAGAATAGAGAACGCGGGCGGTTAGCAGGTAGTCTGCAGCCAGCAGGGTCGCTTGCGTATTGCCATTCGCGATAGTGCCGCCCGCAGCAAGCGCGCGTTCGCGCTGAAGCGCATCAAAACCTTCGCCTCGATCGAGCACCTGGAAGCAATTGGACTGCGAGGTCAGCAGCTTCAGGAGCGGCAGTGGGTCGATCTTCTGCGAGCCCCCGCCATTCTGTGCCTCGGCCATGCGGATCATGGCGCGAAGCCCCGCAGGAATATCTTCCTCGCTCGGCGCGGCAGTGCGATCCTCGACCAGCGCAATGGTGCCGAGGGGAACATCGCAGCGGGGAACTTCTGAAGTTTCATCGATGCCGATACCACCTTTGCCCGTTTTCTGGGCAGTGGCAGGTGTAGCGGCCAGCGCTGCGAGTGTGAAAGCGAGGCCGGCGCTAAGGTGAGCAGCAGCGGTGAGCATGTGTCGCATAGCTAATTATCCCTGTTGAGCGTGAAGATTGGCCAGCTGAGGGCCTGAAGTTGCCCCTCCGGCTCCGGCTAATGAGTCGGTAATTAGGGCCGCGCGCACCTTTTCGGCAGCATCAGTTTCGCACAGCCAGTTGCGGTATTGTCGGTTCCATTTGGCGTGACCGTCGCAAGCGGCAGCAAGTCGCGCCGCCGCTTCATCGTTGTCTGGTTCGGAAAGAAAGGCAACTCGGCCATCCCGTAAGAATTTCTGTGAAATTCCTGGCGATACCGTCTCCGGCTCGCTAGCTTTGCGGTGCTGCTTCCCCGACGGTGCTGGTGAGGGCGTTGCTTCGGGCTCGGACGTAGCAGGCGTGACGTCTGCGAAGGGCGGAGTTACACTGACCTTACTCAAATCGACCAGCATGGGCGCTGAATCGGGCGCAGTCTGTGTCGCCACGGCTATTTCGGAGGTTATGGCAACCGAAGTTGCCGCAGGGTCTTTCGGCATATTCTCCGGTGTGGGAGGAGCGATCCGCAGCCGTTCATGTATGGTTTTGTCGTCGGGAACGTGCGCCGCCACGATCTGAGCGCCGATGGCACGCAGTGAGCCTTGAGAGACGCCGGTGGAGAACAGTTTGCCTAGGGGTGAGATACCGCCGAACTGGTTCCATTCGGAGATTACGTTGTCCGCCTTGTAGACACTGAAGTCGGAAGTAACGGCCTTGCGATCGATATCGCAGCCGGGCGGCATGATGACAAAGACGCCGATCTGTTCAAAGGCCTTGTCATGCTGGTTGGCGCGCAGCCACTCGCGCAGGACTTCCCGCTGCCGGCGCACCTGGGCCAGAGGATTGGCAATCGACACAGGTCGTCTTCGCCCCTCGTACCAAACCATCCATTCGTCATGGGTATTGCGGGACAGGCGCCCGCCGAAATTCTTGACCTCGAAGATCGCGGCGGTCCGCGACAGGCGCGAAAGCACGATGTGATCGAATTGCGCGAACCCGCCGAGCCCATCGGGAATGCGCAGGTCATGGATCAGCGCATGATCGGGTAGGTTTTGGAATTTGCGGTCGAGAATGTGCGCCGTGTACTTCTCCCCATCCAGGCCCCTCCTTCTCGCAAGCGCAGCCTTGCGCACGCGATCGGGCAAGCGGACGAATGCCGGATCGTCAAGGAACTGGATCATTTCGGTGAGTTCGTCAGACTTGGTAGAGGGCTTGAGGATCATGGTGAATCGATCGTCCTGTTCAGTTGAGAGGGTTGGGTGATCGGAAGTCTGCACTGGTGCGAAGATTACCCCAGCGACTGCGGTGCAGGTCGATTACGCGGGTCCAGTGCGGGTCTATCCGCATGGGTGCGCTGACAGTCTGCGAGACTGTCGAAATTCCGAAATATCGTTGCGTCCCATGCCACTTGTCGCCTTCGACGATCCTGACACGGTAGGTCCCGGGCGGAACGGGCACGACAACGTCTGCATTGCGCCGTGCATAGACCGAGATCACATGCGCCGATGTGTCGGGGTCGTAGAGCTGGACCATGGCGTTGCCGTGTGCAGAGATAATGCGAAGCTGTGAGATCGCTGATTTGGGATCTACGGTCCGGTTGACGGTGACGCTGCCGGAGGTGGGGAAGGGCATCTCGGGATCGTTGTCAGGGAGCCACCCCGTTAGCTTGATGTCGCGCCAGGTCGGTATGGCGATGGCGATCAGTACGACCGCGCCTGCAATCGCCCATCCGATTTGGCCCGAAGATTTACGCCGCTTCGGCCGCCAGCGGTTCTTCTGATAATCAAAGCCTTGGTTTTTCGCGGCAAACCATGCTCCGTCCTGCTCGACGCGCGATTTGCGATCGTTCCAAAGGGTGCCCCCGAGACCCCGGCGCTTGCGGTAGCGCTCGCGCATGTAGTCGCGGTCACTTATTCCCATGGCCGCCTCTGGATGTCGCTTCGAAGCGATCCTCATGCTCTTGTAGCCATTTCGCGTCGCGTTGGATCTGTTCGGGATCGGTCGGTTCGATCGGCATGGTGGAGGCGATCAAGGCGATGAGACAGACAAAAGCGGCGCAGGGGATGAGCACGCCGAGCGCAACTTTCGCGCCATCGCGCCAGGTCGGCACGCGCATGGGGGTATGGGTGATGGTGGGGGTAGCGGTGGCTGCGGCCGTGGATGCGAGCGTCTCGAGGTCGGCTATGCACTCATCGAATGCCTTGACGCAGTCGGTGAGGGAGCGGCGCAGGGTAACGGGCATCTGTATCGTCTCTGGCTCGCGCAGGATGCCGTGTATCCGCCCCGAGACGCGGCGCAGGATGAGCGCATATTCGATCATAATATCGCGGGGGGTGAGTGGTGTGGGGGTTACATCCTCGCGCACGGAGTCCTCCTGTAAGAGCCGTTGAGGTGGAGAGGGGGGAGAGAACTGGTCAGCACGGCGATCATCTCACCGCCCTTGCTGCCGCGCGCGGGCACTCACGAGCTACCCGTGCGCCTTGATCCCACCGAGCAAAATAGGTGGCTTGCCCACCTTCGATCTGGTGGCACGAAAGGCTCCGACCCTGCGCGTAGACCATTGCAAGCGTGCGTCCATAAGGATCTGTGCCCACGCGCTCGATAGACAGAGGCCCGGTCATGATCCTTTGCAGCGAAGCCTTACTCGCGGCGGCCCGCTGCCGATCGCAGACCGCGCCAGGTTTGGGAACCGGCTTGCACCTGCTGTTGCCTGGATCATCAGGGGCGTCCACGCCAAGCAAGCGGATGCGCTCGCCATTGCATCTGATTGTGTCGCCATCCGTGACGGTGCAGCCTGCAAGCGCGGCCGCGGCGGCAATGAATATCAGAGGCATCAGATGATCCTTTCCAGCAAAGAATGGGATGGGGGGTAATCGCCGGGGAGGGCTGCTTTGATGGAGCGTGCATTCCGCAGGGAGACCCCGCCCGGCGCCAGTTCGACTGGTTCCGCTTGAAAGTGGGGTTTGATCATAGGTCGAGTCCCAGGTTCTTTTCTGGCAGCCCCGGAATCTGGCCGTCATCACGGCCAGGCATCGGCGGAATGCCGGTAAGATCATCAATGCTAGTATCGACGATGCCGAGGCCATCGCCCTCGAGGTGATCCAGCAGCGCTTGCCTGAGCGGATCGACGTCGTCCTTGTCCCGCGTAGGGGCAGGGGGCTCACCAGCGCCGGGATCGTAGATCTGATCGGCACTGGCATCGAACGTGGAGTAGTCGGTTTCCGATGCTCCCATCGGCGGGAGGTCATCAAGATCCATTGAAACGGGTCCGGACATGCCGATCTGGTCCCGCTCGGCCTCACTATGCCCTCCCGCCGCGTTCTCGTTCCCTTTGCCATTCCCGTCATTTGCAGCGTCGCTGCCCTGTGAATCGGCCGCCGGGATAGGGGGTAGGTCGCGCAAATCATCCTTTGCATCGCCGCCAGGCAGGTTTGGCAAGCGATCGCCAGCATTCTCCCCCTCGATCGCATCAAACGCGGCCGTAAGTGCGGCGTTTGCAGCGTCCTGTTTCGCCTCGACACCATCAATGTTGATCTTCCCGATGCTTTCGAGCGCGGAGGTTTTGTCACCGGGGTTAGAGTTCAGGCGCCGTTCCAGCTTCTCACGATCGTCAACGATCATGGTGAGGGCGTCTCGCACGCGGGTTACAAGGACGTTGAAAAGGCGCTGGTTGGACAGGTTGTGCTCGTAGGAGAGCATCACCCCGATCCCCTTGTCTGCGGTGACACCCTGCGCCATGTGCATATTGAGGGCATAGGCGAGGTCGATGCGGCTCAGCATGGGATCGCCACGCTCAAGCGTAACCTGTTCCTTGTTCGCCGTTTCGAAGGTGACGCCGCCGTCCGCGATCGAGACGATTTTGGCGAGCGCGGAATTGTCGAGGCCCCGGTCCTTGTCAGTCGCGGTCCAGCGGATTGTATCGCCTTCGTGGATCTTCAAGGTCTGGAGTGTGGTCAGTTCGAGGCGGTCGCGCCGGATCGCGGGATCGATGCGCTGAGGATCGAAGCGAATGTTGCGCCCGTTGGGACCGGTGATCTGGACCTTGCCGTTGTCGAAGATGCGGCTGACCTGGTATTGGCCGCGGCCGAGACCAACCTCTCGGACTTGGCCAGTAACGGTGAGCGTCTGGCCGACGGTATAGTGATGGGCATAGCGCAGCTGCTCACGCTCTTTGCTGACCCGGTCATGGACGGTGACATAGAGCCCGTCCCCCTTGAGCGTGCCTTCGCGCAGAAGCCCTTCCTGGATCGCGGTGTTGATCTCTGCGCGCGTCTCGCGGCCCGAGGCGAATACTGCGGTGGCGGTGCGCTCCTCTGCAGAAAGCGCCAGCCATGTATCGGCAGCCTCGGTCGCCGGTTCAGAATGCTCTGTGACATTGTCGCCAAGAACCTTCAGGGCAGCGCCGGCCCTGCCCGTGTTGGCGAGGGCGGCGACGGTGAGAAGCTGCTTGTTATCCGGGTTGATGCGCACGTTCTGCTCCATGCGCTCCATGGTGATACCGCCCGCCTGCACCATGGCGAAGGACTTACCCCAATCGATCGAGGAGAGCTGTTGGCGGTCGCCGACGAAGGCCATCGTTTCAATGCCCAGAGCCTCGGAGATGCGCATCAGCTTGAGCATATCCTCGCTCGAGACCATTGAGGTTTCGTCGACGACGACGATCGTGCCAGCCAGTTCATCGCGCCGTGCCTGGGCTCCCGGGCTGCTCGGATCGCTGAGATATTTCTCGTTCTGCCAGACGAATGACGCGATCGTCTGCGCTGATACCCCGGCCTTTTCCATGTCTTCGGCCGAAAGGTGCTTGGGCACCATGCCTTCGCGCATGTCCCCGACCATCTTGTTCTGGAAGGCGAGGCCGAGAACTTGCTTACCCTCGTCCCGTGCAACGGCGGCGACAGTCTGGAGCATGGTGGATTTACCGGCGCCGGCGACGCCCTGGACGACAACGTAACGATCGTCGCTCGAAACGATCATGGTTGCGGCCGCAAGCTGGCCCGAGTTCAGTTCTCGCGGTGAAGCGGCCTCCTGAAGCCTGGATGGCGCACTGGCGGCATCGACGATCGAGGTTCCCTTGCCTTTGCCAGCGTCAACGTGATCGAGAATGGATTGCTCGACTTTCAATGCCTCGGGCGTGGTGACAGCATCGACCATCTGGCCCTTGTGCTGGATTTGACCAGAAACGAGATCGCCATTTTTGATCAGTCGGTCGATGCGCGCTTCGACGTTGTCGATCGTGACGCCCTTGAGGCCAAGATCGAGAGCCGTCTTGGATACTTGATGGATCTGGAAGGCGGCTTCCCGCTGGCTGAGAATGCGGACGGCCGAAGCGACCGCGAGTTGGGCACGAGCATTGCCAGGAGAGCCTGCCAGACGCGCAATGCCAGCATCGACCAGTGGTTCAGGGGATCGCAAGAGGCCGGATACAAATTCGCGCGCCGTGTTCACCACCTCGAGCATGGCCTTGTAACCGCGCACCGCGAGGTTTTCCGGCTGCTCGCGAGAGGCCCGCAACGCAGCGGCGAGGACGTCCTTCCCGTCAAATCCGAGTGCTGCAGCACGCTCGATCCAGCCTTTGACCATGCCTTCGCGATCTTCAACATTCAGTTTTGCATCGCGCGTGTTGACGGTGACGCTGTCGCGTCCTTTTGGGGAGACGATCCCAAGCTGCTCGGACTTGATCAGGATTTCTTCCCGCCGTGTGCTGTTGGCGTCGATGACATCCTTGGGGACACCGACGATCTCGAAGGTGCCGTGCTTGCCGTCCAATTGAACTTTGTAGCCCAACTCCTCCATACGGGTCCGCAGGAAGGCGTGCTGGATCGAGCCGATAACGGTGTTGTTGGACCAGATCTTGTCGGCGTGAAGCGCCTGCCATTTGCCGTCCGGCATGCGCGTCATGTTGGCGACGATGGAATGGATGTGCAGTTGCGGATCGAGGGCCCGGCTCGTGTCGTGCTGGAAGAGGGCGTAGACCAGATTGCCGGTTTGAACGGCCGTCGTCTTGCCATCGACGGTCTTGCGACCTTCGGCGAGGTTTTTCTCGACCCATGCCATCGTATCCTTGACCGACTGCGCGAATGCGCCGTCAGGTCCAAGGATGCGCTTGTCACCGGCTATGTAGGCCATGATCGAGACTGATTTTGGAGCTGAGAATGTCAGGTCGTAACCTGGCCTCCGGTTTTCCTTTGCCTCGATCTGCTCGCCAGTGGGCGTCTCGCCCAACAGAACCTTTTCAAACGCTTCTCGTGTGACAGCGGACCCTTCGGCGATGAGACTGTCAGAGAGGCCGCCGCCGCCCCATTGACTGACCTCTCCCGCCTGCTCGCTGGTGTAGTATTCGCCTGCGACGAAATCGTCGTTGGTGAAATACTTTGCGGCGCCACCAGCGGAGCGAACGGATGCAATGGAATGCATCGATCAGTCTCCGATACCCATATCTGAATCGCCCAGATCGGGATGATCGTGACTATGGTCTTTTCCGTCCCCCGTGCCGAAACCGTCACGCGCTTCACGGACGCCTAGATCTTCCTCGGCGGGATCTCTATTTTCTCCTCTTGCCTGGGCAGCGGCATCCTTATCGGAGGATCGAGAGGAGATTTCTTGTGCCTCTCGTCTGGCCGTGGTGTCCATTGGCCGGGCATTCACCCGCTCTGGAGTATCGAGACCATTATGATCGACGGTACTGTCCTGTGCAGCATCGCCTTTGCCGGTCCCGGATTGCGTTGCACCGGGGTCCATACGTTCAAGTGCTTCACGAGCGTTGGGATCGCGGCCTTCTTGCTCTTCACGTTCCTGCTCTGAGGGCTGTGAAAGGATATTGGAGGCGAGTGCGATTGGATTATCCCGCGCGGCAACCTCCTCTTCGCTGAGCGCGATGTTTTCACCACGCCCACCGTCATCCCCACCCTTCGGCTTACCCCCACCTCCGCGAACATTGCCGTCCGGATCGTCCGGCTTTGACGGTGGCCGGCGCATGAAGCCCTCGGCAACTTTGGCATAGTGCTGCCACTCAAGCTGGATGCGCGCTGCCGGAAATCCATCGGGGAATTTAACGAAACCGTGCATCGAGGGCAGGTTCATGATGTCGTCGGGAATGACGAGCGGTTCGATCTGCTTGCGCGGTGTCAGCGTCGATGCGTCTCGGGTGGAATTGTAGCCATAGGAATAGCCTTCATCCATCTGGCGGATTTCGCGATTGCCGATGTAGCGGGCGCACTGCTCGGCGGTGTCCAAATCAGCGGCAGCGAGCATCAGCTTTGTACGTGCAAGCGACGACAGGTTGCGGGCGTTTTCTTCCCCGTAGACCTGCACCAGTTTGTCGAAGGAGTGCAGGCCAAGGATCATGGCTCCGCCAAAGTTACGGGCCGTCTGGAGGCCGTTCTCGATGGCGGGCAAGCGGTGAAGCGCGCCCAGCTCGTCGAACATGAACCAGGTCCGCAAAGAACGGGTGTGCGGCATGGTCATGAGCGAGTGGATGGCAAGGTTCGACCACAGGGTCAGGAGGGCCTTGTTCATCTCGAGGTCGGTGTAGGTACAGGTGATGAAGAGGATCGATCCGGGCTTCTTCTCGCCGGTGATCCACTTCTTGATCGAGTATGGCTCGCCCTCGTCGGGAAGGAACCGTAGCGCCTGCGCATTGGTGTTGAAGACGGCGCGGATCGATTCCGCCATACGGGCGGCTTCCGGGGCAGTGAGCGGATCAGCGATTGTCTTCTGAAGATGACGGTGGACCTGCTTGAGATCGGCTGTCATCAGGTTGTCGGCGAGCGCCTGATTGGAGGTCTGTCCTTTCTCAATGAGCTTCATGCACATCTCGATGAAAAGGGTGCGCGCGGCGAGGGCCCAAAAAGGCTCCGACGATCCGCCGTCGGAGGGGATCAGCGCCGCTGCGGCAGCGGTGAACTCGCTGTAGGTCGAGCAGTCATTGAAGATCGACCATGACGGGCAGCGCACGTCCATGGGATTGAGGATCGTGTCGCGCTCGGGGTCGTAGAATGCCTCGACGTATGCGCCGGTAAGATCGAAGACCACGGCGGTATCCTGACGTTCGCGCATCTGCGCCAGGTGTTTGCGAAGGACAGTGGTTTTGCCGGTGCCGGTGGTGCCCAGCAGCATCGTGTGGGATTGCTCGAGGCGGTGCGGGTAGGGGATACCCGCAAGGTAGTAGGGATGGTGAATACCGGCAGCCTTGCGGGCATCGAACGACATCTTGAGAACAGCTTTGGGCTTCTTGCCAGGGAAGAGGTCTTTGGCCTCCTCAACGAACTTCATCTGGTTGTGCTGGCTGATCTCCCTGTAGAGCAGATCCCGATCGACGAGCATGGCGCCGCGCTCATGACGTTCTTCCATGATCGAGCCGCCTCGCCGCCGCGAGAAATCGACATACCAGATCGAAGCCGGGATGGTCGCAAATGAGGCGATCAGGATCGAACCGATGACGCCGCGAACTGCCTTATGCCAGGCGAGGGCGACCTCAGGTACATAGGGCACGTACCCCATGAAGGTGTGGCGCACGGTATGGTCTGGGAGTTGCAGGTTGGCCTGCTTCATCGGATCGAGCGCGCACCAGTCCCACAGCCACGACAGCATGCGCATGCAGATGAGCTGGAAATTGTTCTCGTCGAGGGTGAACGAGAGGATCGTGAAATAGGACAGGGCGAAGATGCCCAGCCACATGAGGAAGGGCATCTTCGCGCCCTGCAGCCACATGATGACCTGGGTGTTGAGCAGCTGGCTCCCGCGCACGAAATTGCCATTGTTGCGAGGCGTGTCGCCGCGCGCGGAATGATGTTTTAGGGGCCTCGGTGAACCGTCGCTGCGGATGTCTTTGCGGTCTTTGCCGCGTTTCTTACGCGCCATGATACCGCTCCATGCGCCGGTTCGTTTCGTCGATGACGAGTTGACGATGTTCGGGGTGCTCTTCGCGCAAAAGCGTATCGACTGCGGCTTGAGTATACTCGGCCAGTCTGGCTATGCGATGGTGGCTTTCAGAGAGAGCCTCGATGCCCTCGAGGTGCTGCTTAATAATCTCGCGCAGAACATCTGAAGGCGTACATTTACGGGCAGCAGCCATCCTCTTGAGATGGTTATACTGGTCCGGGTCGAAGCGCATGCTTCGCTGCAGAGCTGATTTAATCAATCCAACCTCCTAGCAGGGAGGCTGGCGGGACTACGAAAAGCAGGATGGCGCTACCAGAAGAGCCGTAGAATAGCAAGACCCAATGGGTTGATTTAATTACGTAAGTCTGTCTGGGTCTGTGCTAAGTACCCGTAATAAATAACGAAAATATGAGCAAACCCATTGGGTCGCTAAGCGGGTCTGTATGGGTCTTTATTATATTTAGCTATAAGCCTTTGATTTATAGTAATAATCCTGCAACCACGTTGCGTAGGGTGTGCCTATTGAGCTGTCGTATCGTCCGTGTAGCCTCGATGTGTTTTGATCCTCGTCTGGTTCGGGCTTGCCTCCGGTTTCCGGGGGGCAAAGGTCCGCCGTGAGGCGGAAGCGACCGAAGGGGAAGGGCGCTTCGCGCGTGTCGATTGGGGTCGCAAGTGCATGTATCATCCGTGAGTGAAGGGCGAGATTTCGCGGGCGTATCGTAGGGGAGTACGACACGGGTTTTCCGGTGCGCCAGGTGCGGTTATGGTGGCGCTGTTCAGAGCCGATCAGCCTGACCAGAAGGTAATGAAAATGGCGAAGTCACTGGACGCAGAAATGGCCGCGATCGAGGCCGAGGAACGCAAGCTGTCGGAGCGTCGCAAGGCGCATCTACAGAAGGTACGGGAGGCGGCGATCGGGACGGTCGAGAAGGCGGGGCTTTTCAAGCTCCCGCATGATCGACTGGAGCGGATCATGAAGGCGGTGAAGACGCTGGGCGTTGACGAGGTGGAGAAGCGGCTTCAGGCGTCAGCCTGAGCCGTTTCGGCACCGAACAAACGACCGATGGCCGCGCGGATGGGCTTGCCCATTCGGGCGGCCATTCCTTTTGAGGCGGGCCCCGGCGATGCGTAGCCCTGGCCGTCAGGCCAAGGCGAGCGAGCCGGGGGCAGACGCGGCAGCGATCTGGACGGCATCAGACAAAAAAAGGGAAGCGCGGCCCTGTGGGGCTGCGCCTCCCGTGCGTGGCGGTTTGGGCTCACCAATTGAGCGGGTTCTCCATGTGCTCGACGTAGAGGGCTTCGGATGCGAGCATGATCTCATGGTCGATTTCGATCATGCTCCAGTTGAGGCGATCGGCATGGTTGTGGACCGTCTCGCGATCGTCGATCGTCATGGAGGTCCAATCGATCATTTCGATGAAGTCGTCGCGGCGGTCATGGATGCGACAGGCGCGGTGCATTTCGGCTTCGAGCGAGGCGATGCGATGCTCGATCCGGATCTCCTTATCCGACTTGGCGATGAACTCGATCTTGTCTTCGGGGAGGGTAACTGACGTGCCCATAACGCTCACTCCTTAGTCAAAACGACAGTTACGGTCGGACCTTCGGGGCGCGGTCGGGTCAGGGACGCGAAAGGCGAGCCTTTCGCGCCGCGAAGCGGCGGTGGGGGTCACGATTTTCTTTGGCGGCCGCTGCGCTGTAATTGGCGCGACGAGGTCGATCCGCCGAAGAAAATGGTGGGGCCCCGCCGTCCTTGACGCGGCCGCGCGCCGGAGGTCACAATGGGAAGACTGTGTGGTGGTTTTACCTATCGGCGTGGCGCGGGCGGCGATGCGTAGCCCTGGCCGTCAGGCCAAGGCGAGCGAGGCGACCCCGCGCCGACAGGTGGAGTGCTTTGCCGGGCGCTATGACCAGACCATGCGAAGGGCGCAGCTGGGCGACGTGATCGCGGCCATCTGGTTGAGTGCCGGCAGGTATCGGGCAAGGCCCGGCTCGGCATCGAGCCGGCTTGCCATGACCGGATCGGCAAGGCTTCCGCGCAGCTGCTCGATGCTGATAGTGCCGCAGCTGTCGAGGTCGAGGCCGAGCATCGCGAGGATGGCGTAGGCGTTCGAGTTGGAGACGTTCATCTCGGGCGCGGCGTCCGGGTTGGTCGAGAGCGCCACCATGATGTCGGGTTCGTCATCGCGGCGGGCGATGCGGATGCGACGGCCGAGAAATTGGGCCGTCTCGATCAGGGCGATCGCGTCGACGTCGAAGGTGAAGTGGCGGGCGATCATGGCGATCGGCATCATGGCGGTGCGGGCCTCCCACGCGAAGACGTGTTCGTCGAGCGAGCCGTAGTCGTGGATGATGAGATCGAGGCCATAGCGCTTGCCGTATTCGTCGAGGGTTTCGCGCAGGGCGCCCATCTGCAGGGGGTCGATCATGACGGGGCGCAGATTGTCGGGTTCGTTGGAATCTTCGATGCGAAACGTGATGCTCATCGGAACCTCCTTCGTTAAATTCCCGATCCTCTTTCCCTCTCTCCTCCAGCGCCGATCCGGTGACGGATCGGGGTCGCCGAAAGCGGCATTGGGTGAAAAAGGCGAAATGACACCCGAAGGGCAGAGCAGGGTGGTCCAGATGGTCCTGATCGGGAAGCCGCGGCGCTGGCAGACCGGCGCGGATCTGTGTTCATGCTCGCGGCAGCAGCGCGCGCCGGGTTCGATGCCCGGCGGGCGCTCCCCCGCCCTCGATATCTGGGGGCCAGGTCGAGCGGCGCGGGGCCGATCGTCTTGCTTGCGGCAGCTCCTTACCGGAGGGGGGAAGGTCGCCGCGCGCGCCGTCGCCAACGAGCCCCGGCGGGGGCGATGTTGGCGGCGGCGCGCGCGGCGGCCTGGCGTGGGGGGAACCGTAGGGTTTCCCCCACCTAGCGCGACGTGGACGACAAAGGGCCAGCGCCGGGGACGTGCCCCGATGCTGGCCCAATGCTCCTGCCAAGGAAAGGGTAGGGGCGGCGCTGGTCCGCCCCTGTTATCTCATCCCCAATTCTGCCGCTTGGCGTCGGCGGGCATGGGGGCCTGTGCGTCATAGCGGAAGGCGTGGGTGGGAACGCCTGCGCCCTTCAGTTCGTCCAGCAAGTGCGACTGAATGCCGGTGCCTTGGCAAATGATCGCTTCGACGGGCCGGAGGCTGACAAGCTGGTCATTACGCTTGAAACCGGCGCTCTTGCCAAAGCGCTGCGCGTTGGGGGCAAAGGTGACAATCGGCACGCCAGCTTGTGCGGCCCAAGCTGCGGCGATGGCGTCGCATCCCTTGCGCTGGCCGGTGGTGCAAAGGGTCATGCTCGGGATGCGGGCCTTGATCTGGTCGAGGCGGGCGTAAAGCTGCTGATAGTCGTGCCATTCCTGACCGCCGGAAAAGACGACAAGCGGGCCGGTGGGGTTGCGCTTTTCGCGCATGGCGGTTGCGCGGGCTTTCAGGAAATCGGCGGATGCGATCTGGCTTGCGGTTGTGACGCTGGAAACCCTCGATCCGCGCGCGGTGCTCCAAGGGCGGCCGGTCTGCGAACGGTAGCAGTTGGCGGCATAGTCGCGCATGCATTCGACGGCTGCGCGCTGCTCCATCTTGGTACGGGCGCGAAGCTGCAAATCCTCCATCTCGGTTGCATAGATTTCGCTGCGGTCGTCCTGCTCGATCCGGTCTTTAAGGTCGCGGCAAAGGGTGTCCTCCTCGCGGGCCAGCTTCTCGGCTTCGTAGTGAAACGAATTGACGATGCCCCATGCGATGGCCTGCGCGCTCGGCTCAAGGCGGGTGTCGCGGAAAAGGTCGAAGATGGTGTTGATGATGGCATGGCATTCTGCCTGCGCCTCGGCGGGCTCGGGCATGTCCAGTTCCTGCGCCTCGCCCCCCATGTCGAGGATGGAAAGCGCCGTCACGTCGCCGAATGCTTCGGTGAAGCTGTCGAGCACGGAATCTTGCGCGATCATGTCGGCAATCTCTGCCTCACGGGCCAGCGCTGCCAGCTCGTCGGGCGTGGCTGCGGTTCCGGCTTCATCCTCGCCGCGCATGGTGTCGGCAATCGCCTTGTCCAGATACTGCTTGCGCAGTTCGGCGGGCGTGGTGCCGATGGCCTTTGCGAGGTCCGCAAAGCTGCTATAAGTGCGGCTGTTCGTTTCCTTGGTCATGATAACTCATCCTTGGCAGGGGATAGCGAATAGGGTCGGGAGAGGGCGGCTACCCTCTCCCTTCCCGTCGGGGGGATCAGAACGCGGGGACGTGATCCTCTTCGTGCTCTGCGGCGATGCGGCCATCTTCGGTGGCGTTGCCTTCACCGAAACTGTCGTCACGCTGGCGGCGGCGGGTCTGGCGGGTGCCGTCCATGTTCTGGCGCATGGGGGCCGGACGGTTCCAGACGACGCGATAGCCGTCTTCGTCGTCACCAAAGACCATGATGGCCATTTTCTCGGGCAGGCTGGGATCGTCGAGGCTGCCCTGATAGAAAACCTCGCCGGTCGAATTGCTGGTGGCCTCCCAAAGCGCGCCGACCTGCACCCACTTGCGAGCGACGTTGAGCGCCATGATCTCGAACGCGGGGGCCTTCTCGTTCGTGCTTTCGACGGGGCGAAGGCCAAGGCGGGCAAGGTCGACGGTGAGGGTTGCGATCGAACCGATGAGCTGGCCGTTCTTGAGGGCGAAAGTACCGATGTTCATGAGCATTACTCCTATAGTGCGGGGCCTATCCCCTAGTCTTTGGTCCGGGGCTTCTCCCCTTCCCTTCCGACACACTAATCTTACTCGCTAAACTCAAAATACTAAAATGCATTGATTTCTTGACAGCTATTTACCGTACATGGTGAACCTGAGCCTAAATAGTTGGCGCGGTAGCGACATTACAAAGAAACTTCGGCCCGACAGGGCCGTCATTACTGACCAACAGAGCGCAAGGGGGTGGGTTGTCATTCACCGCACACGGAGCCACCTTCGCCTGTGTCCCAAGTGGCACGCCGGGGATCGCTCGATCAAAAGACGTCGCGCTGCGGCCTAGCGGAGCTTGCCGATCCGCGCTGGCTGTCTGCGACCAGCAGACAAAAGCCAGCCAGCGCGGATTGGCTAGCGCAGCTTGGTCGGAGGCAGCTTTTGATTGAGCAACCCGGTGTGCGACGCCGGGACACTGGCGGGGGTGGCGCAGTGTGTGGTGAATGACCTGGCGCGAGGTTGGTGCTGGGGATCGGCGTCCTCGCCGGTTCCCAGCATGGCCAAGAGAACCGGCCCCGAAGGGGACGACAACAGCCGCAGGCTACTGGCGCTGTGCGCGGGTCAGGAGCGCCGTGGGAGGCTCAAGGGAGGGAAGCGGCGCAGGGACCGTCGCAGGCCCGCTGAGAGTAGGGCAGGGCGCCCGGGCAAGGGATCGTAGCCCGTCAGGGTGGAGACCCGCAGGGGCTCCATGAGCCGAAGGCGAGCAGAGCCCGGTCTCGCCGCAGGCGAGATGACCCCGAACTGCGGTCTAACCTATTGGCGACACGGTTGAAGGTGATGTATGTTGCGCTGCGGTACGTCGGCGCCGATGCCTACGGCACGGGGCATGTCATCAGCCGAAAGGTGCATGAACCGATGTTGGTTCAGAAGATCCTGTGCGTTTTCAATCGGCATGAGCCTGACCGCCATAAGGTTGTGTGGGACGGCTTGCATTATGTTGCACGTTGTAGGGCATGCGGCCGCGAGATATATCGTGTGAAATCAAAATCGTGGCGAGCGATCGGCAGCGGATAGGAGTATATGAGACTGGCAGTGCAGGATGTAGGGACGTTGACGCGCGCCGATATAGCGGAAGCGATGCATCGGCGGGTGGGTCTGTCCAGAGCTGAAGGTCTGTATATGGTCGACCAGATCCTCGATCGAATGGCCGCCGCGCTTGCGGCGGGTGAGAACGTGAAGATCACGAATTTCGGGACGTTTCTTTTGCACGACAAGGCAGAGCGGCTCGGCCGTAATCCGAAGACCGGGGAAGAGGCGACCGTTTCAGCGCGGCGCGTAGTGACCTTCAGGCCGAGCCAGGGGCTTCGTGATCAGGTTTCGCGGCCAGCGGCCGAGTAGGTCGCGAGGCCAAGCCACGAACCGTTGCCGCCTCTAAACTGGCGCACGACGTCGCCGCGATCCCAATGGCCGGTGAAGATTCCGCGCCTGTTGATGCCGCCGACGGGCCGGGTGCGAGCTGCCAGCAGTCTGGCACGGCGGGTGTCGCGATCGAGGTGACGCAGAGGTTCCATGGTGATGATCCTTTCTGCAGGAGCGATCGCGCAGCGATCGGTCAGATTTTCATGAAGAGCCACGCATAGATGAGCGAAGCGGCGAGGGCGGCGAACAGAGTCCAAGCCGCTCGTGGGGCGCCGTAGGCAGCGACGGGGAGGGCAGCTTTCATGTCAGGCTTCATCCTCGGCATGATGCTGGTCCTGGGCGTTGACCCAGGCAAGGTTGATCGCGGCGCCTATGAATGCCCATACGACGATCGCGACGACGGACCATGTTTGCCATGATCGAGGCGGTAGTTCGGTCAGGTTCCCGAACAGTGTCGCGATTGTGAAGTTGGCGATGAGCAGCGCCAGGATGACAATCCATGGCGTCCACAAGGGCCGATTCAAGAGCTTTGCCAGCATCGATGGGCTCCTATTTGTACCAGGGGTGACGGGAAGGGCTGCCTGGCTTGTCTCAATGCCTTTGAAGCAGTCGGTCGACCAATAAGGCAAGCGATAGCGCGGCGATCAGCGGGTCGCCGGTCTGGCAAGAAGTTTGGAACAGGGGGTGTAAGGGTTGCCAGACCGGCGGGAACAAGACTGCATCTCGCTCGCGAGAAGAGTTTTGAGTTTCAAATCCTAACGAAAGGTTAATTTTGGTTGGGGCGGAAGTTCTCGATAATGAAAACCGCCGTCATTTGAATGACGGCAGTGAGCCTTGACTAGCACGTTCGCTTAATGTTCTAAATGCGTCATAGGTCTCACCGAAGGAGGACAACCTATGAAAATGAAGGACGTATTGGAGGGGTACAACTACGATCTGCCCCTGATGGACGCGATGAACGATGCCGAACTTCGACCTTTTCGCCGGCTGCTGGCGGGAGCCCTTATGGGTGAGAGCCTGGATGCCGGGTATTTCGCGACCCGCGAAATGGCCGATGCCTATTTCGATCTGTGGAACGACGTCCGCAAGGGCGTTCGCTACGGCGAAGGGTACTTGGCCTTCGAGGAAATCCTCAAGGACAAGAACCCGCTGCAGATGAAGCTGTGGTATCTGACCTGCGAGCGCGATCTGAATGAGACCGTTAAGGACATGCGCTGGCTCGCCATCCTTGCCAACCGGCGCGGGTACATGGCGCGGGCCGTGCGTGAATCGGGGGCAGATGTGCTGCATGTCGCGGCACGCAATCTGGTCGTGGGCAAGACGCCCGCCGAACTGGTGGCAGACAAGACGGTCTGGAATTGAGCGCTCAGGCTACGAGCGCGAGGATGGTTTCCGGCTCGATCGGCTGATGCCGTGAGACGCGGAAGGGTTGCAAGGGGTTGTCGGTGCGCACGACGAACTGGTCGGCGCCGGTAGTGTCGCGAAGCTGACAGGCGACGGCATAGCACTTCTCGAACGAGGTGAGATGGCGGCGGCGGGCTGATAGAGACGAGATAGTCATAGGTTTGTCCTTCGGGTGATGTCCTTCGGGTGATGTGCGCAATGCGCGGGAACGAGCCATGCAGGTTCGTTCATCTTAAATTGACCCATTGCGGTGTATCGTGCTTGCAGCCGGAATTGACGTTGAGGCGTTGCTAAGGCTGATCCACGGTAATGCATGGGTCTCATTCAATCGACGGGGTCGAAGCCGCTGCTACGGTTTCGGCCCCGTTATTGCATCGAGGCGGCGCTGGCGCTCGGCGCGCAGCTGCTCGACCAGGCGTGGATCGGCATGTGTCTGGATCAGGCGTAGAAGTACGGCGTCGGGCAGACGCATGGGATCGAGGCGTGGTCCTTTCGGTTTGGACTCCATGCGGCCGAGGCCCAGCAACACGATGCGGTTTCGGACTTCGACGAGGCGTTCACCGCGCTCGGCGCGGGTGAAGGCGCGATCGAGGCCGTAGAGCCAACCGGAATCGGCATGAACAAGCATGGCTTCGCAGCGCGTGAGATCATCGGCGTGCCGGCATTGACGGATGCGCTCGACCGTCAGTTCGCGTGCGGTGGTGCGCACGCGCGCGTAATGATCGCTGCTCGGGCTCTCGATCGCGAAGAGGCGGTGCATGTGGCGGACCCATGAAGCCATGCTTTCCCAGGCGAACGCGGCGGGCGTCGATTTCTCGGCCTTGCGATATGCGCGCAGCGGCGGCGCCGATCGAGGTGGTTGCTTGTCGCCGTGAAACAGGTCGGGTTGCCGCTCGCTCATGTGATCGGCTCGATGTCGCGAACCTCGACCATCCGGATCTTGGCGGTGCGCTCTGCACCGACAGGGTCGAGGAAGACATAACAGTGGTCAGCGAAGGTGTCGTTGCACAATCTCCAGATGACGCCCTCGCGGCCGAGGAAAAGGTGTGGTCCATACGCGGGATCTACGGCTCCCGGAGCATCGACGATGCGGACCCGTTGGCGTACCCGGAGCCAGTTTGCGGCGCCCTGCAGAATCGCGGCTTTGTCGTCCCTTGAAAGGTAGGCGGGGCGATCTGCCCGTTCCGGCCCGAAGGTGGCAAGGGGATCGTTCGCAATGCGATCGAGCGTTGCTTCGATCGTTTCCATGGCCGGTGTCTCGACCTCGGCCGCAGGCCGGTTCCGCCGGTAGTGGGTGATGGTTCGCCCGCTGAACAAGTCCGCCTGGGAGCCGAGGACGCGCTTGCTTTGCTGTTCGAGCTGATAGGCTCGGCGCCAATGGTCATCAGGGGTGAGGGCGCGAGCTGGCGTAGGTTCGGAATAGACGATCGCCATAAGCTCGGCGAACTCTTCGGGAGACACTGTAGCGAGTTTGCGATTGTATCGAATGCCCCCAGCGCGAAGCGCTTTGCTAGCTTCGGTCATGGGTTGTGACCCCGAAATGGCCGGCCACCGCAGTTAGATGTGCAGCGAGCGCCCGTTCAGCATCGGCCGGGTCGGGCAGCGAGGCGACCGGGAAAAGGCAGGGATACCGGAAATCCAAACGGGCATGGTAATCCGACAGATGACGGATCAGCCGTGATGCGTCGGCCGAGATCAGTTGGGAATCCGGGCACTGCCTGAGGTAGGACCGCTCAGCCCCATAAAGATCGTGACTGATGAAATGCATGAGGTCCATCTCGTCGAAGCCGTGCTTTTTGAGCAGCGATTTCAACGACAGCTCCAGGGCGTGACCCAC
This sequence comes from Novosphingobium sp. TK71, assembly GCF_055361505.1. Taxonomy (NCBI): domain Bacteria; kingdom Pseudomonadati; phylum Pseudomonadota; class Alphaproteobacteria; order Sphingomonadales; family Sphingomonadaceae; genus Novosphingobium; species Novosphingobium sp. TK71. The sequence goes on along the minus strand of NZ_JBSZKA010000003.1, from coordinate 74,664 downwards.
GCTCTGCCAGAACGGTGCTTCACACTGGTTCCCGTCCAGCAATGTGCGGGTGGCACGGCCGTACTCAAGGGCCATTCGCAGATATCGGACGCCCAAATCTTCATCGCTGCGAGATTGCTCACGCATTGGTTTCTCCTCGAGGCTGATGGAAGTGCTGCTTTCGCGGCCAGGGTTGACCTACAGCGGGTGTGGCCCTAGAACAGAAATCGTTCTAAGATATTGATATTTAACATAATTGTTATTATCGCACCGCGTCAGATGGACGTTGAACGTCACCCGCGCGCATGGGATGATCGCCCTGCGATGACAGAGGAACACGGATCATGGACCCGAAACAGATGACCGACGAGCAGTTGGTCGACGCATGGGATAAAGTCGAAGACGGTGAAAACCTGTCTGCGTTCGAACAGGCGGTGATCAATGAAATCGAGCGTCGAAATATTGACCTTTAGAGGTCTGTTAGAATTATGACGATGTGATCCATTGGCTGAGCGCCGACTTGATCAAAATCGAATAAATGCTAGGGCGATGAAAGGCGGCGGGCTAAACGCGACCGGCCCGTCGCCGGCAACTTATTTCAGGCGAGTAGCAAGCCTGTCCCGATCAGAATGAAGCCAGCCAGGTGCAAGGTTCACTTGCCTAACGGCGTCAGGCCAAAGTCGCCGATTATCGTTGAGGCCACAACGATGACCCCGAAAGCGCTGATCGTCAGGAATGAGGCCGTTTGCATCGACCTTATTCCGTCCTGTGCGTAATCTTCACCCGGCGCGCCAAGATATTGGCAGCAACCTGACGGTAGATTTTTTCGGGCATGACGCCGATAACCGGACTGCCGTTAGCGCCCGATCGCACGTCAGGCCCGACCCATGTGAACTCGTTCACATCGTTCCAGACGATACGGCTTCGCACATCCAAGCGCAGATGCTCGATCACGCGCTGCGGCAATTCGACCGAGTGCTCGGGAGAATAATCGCGCGTCGTCAGCGGCACCGTGATGACGCGCAAGCGTCCGTGCTTCAGGTACGTGCCAACGACCATGCACGGCCGAATTTTCCGGCCGTCTTCCTCGCCTCGATCGTGCTCGTGCCGCCAGAGGTAGAGATAGTTGATGACCTCGCCGGGACGCGGCTCAGTCCAGGAGCTTGTTGGCATCGTAGGACTCGGGCACTGGCTGGGCATTGGCGATCGCGTTGAACGCATCGTCGCTCAGTTCCTCGGGAGCGAGCGCGATGTGGTCGAGCCGCGCCAGACGTTCGTACTCTGCTGCAGGGAGCATGACGACGCGCGCGGCGCCATTGCGCTCGACCGCGATCGGATGGGTCATGGCTTCATCGTAGTAGAAGCCGAAGCGCTTCGAGACTTCGCTCGAGCGGAAGGTTTCGATGGACAAGCTCATGGCCTGATCTCCTGCTATCGCGCAGATACCGCGCAATCCGTACAATTATCGACATTCCGTATAATACGGAATGAGCGGAATTGCAATTGCAGGTCAAAGATCCTCGCGGACCATGATCGTCATGACGCGGCGGGTGACGCTGGCGTCAGTGGGGTCAGGGGAACCCCATTTCAGGTCGGCGTCGTAGGCGTCGATCTGGAAATAGACTGTCGTTCCCCGGTAATCGATCTGGCCACGATCGCGCTCGGTCCTGTCGTCTTCGGGATAGGTGAACTTGCGGACTTCGGCGAGGATCTGGGCCTGGGCGACAAGTTCGGCCATGGTAGTGTCAGCGAAAGTGCCAAGGCAGGTGCGGGTAATGACGATCCGCCCGGTACGGTCGAGACCGTGGCGGCAACGATCGTTGAGACGGGCGATGATTTCCCGTTCGGACATGCCGGCGGTGGCAGTTGCGAGGGACATGGCAATTCTCCTGGAGGTCAGGCGGCGAGACGGGGACGCTGCGCTGCGGGCACCGCAGCGTTGAAGCGTTCGATCCAGCTGCGCATGGTCGGGCGCTCGTCGACGGGGATCGAAGCGGCGACGTCCTGAAACCGGATCAGGTCGAGCGGGGCCTCGGTGATGATCCGGTCGATGTCCTCGGCGGGAAGTAGCCCCTCATGGCGGATGAAATCCGTCATGCGGCCTGGCCGCGCCTTGGTGGTCTTGCGCCAGAGGCCCTCGACCGTTCGCAGGCGCGGTGCCGCCCTCGCCTCCACCAGAACGATCAGCCGCAAGCACCAGGCTGGAAGTTCGCGGATCTCCTGCGCACGATTGGATATGCAGAGCCAACATGCGGACTTATCTGGCACCGGCAGGCCCTCGGCCTCGATGCGGCGGATGCAGGCATCGCGATCCCAGCCCCATTCCCGAAGGGGGTACTGGCATTCGTAGAGTGGATCGTCGATCGACAGGGCATGGTTGGCGCGCAAGGTGTCCCTTGGGCCGGCGTCGTAGCCGATCAGGCGTATCACCCGCTGGCCGCGAGCCCATGCTTCCTGGGCGGGTTCCCATGTCTTCAGGAAGGCGTCCTGTGGAGCCTTCTTATATTTCAAGGAGCATTAGGTCTGGACGGTTCTGTCCTCTTTGCCTCGCAAATCCTGCATTTCCGCCACTCCCAATCCCCCTCCCCTTCCAAGACGCCCCATAAGGTCGGGCCCGCCTTCACACAGCGGAAGGATCATGTTGTTCAGCGCTGGCGCGGATTGGCACGGGTCGGCGTATCCGATCGAGTTCCTGCACGAGTTGCGCGTTGCGACGTTCGAGCCTTTCCGCGCGCTGCTCGGCTTCGACAGCGCGCTTCAGCAGGCTCGCGTTATGTGTCGCGAGTGCGACGTTGCGGTCTTCCGCATCGCGAAGAGCCGTGCGTGCGCGATCCGTCTGTCCTGCGATCCTTTCTGTGTCTTTAGCACGCTGCGCCTGAAGTCCGCGCAGAGTGGCAAGAACGCCGGCGTGGTGGGTATAGATTATATTGCGGCCAACCCCAGCAGCGCGTGCGAGAGCGGCTACCGTCGGCGCAGTGGATGGTTCACTAGCAAAGGCGCTAAGAGCCTCACGCAGACGAGCATCGGTCTTTGCCCAGCGACGGGCTTGCGGAGTGGATAAGTCAGGTTCGGATGCCATCGGCATTTCCTTTGTCGATCTGGTCGAGGATGCAACGCGATTCCTGGATACGGGCTTCGGCAAGCGCGCGGCTCTCGGCATCGAGATCATCCCGCTGGGTCAGCATGATGTTACGTTCGAGGCGCGCTTCCCAAACGTGTCTATGCCGGTCGGTCACGGCGAAGTTGGCGCAGGTCCGGCAGGTGCTTTGGGTGCGAAGGACCGGGTTCGGCTCGCACTCGCCGCCAAGGCAAGCGGAGGATTCTCGGCGGTACAGACAGTAACCCCAGTCGCAGACGCCAAGGCGCATATCCGTCTCGGCCAGGATCTCGGTGATATAGCCATCGACGTCGCCCGATCGCTTTCGCCCGCGGAACGGTGATCGTTCGGAGAGCATGACCCCCGCCTTGCCGCCAACGTGCGGAGCCAGGAGAAGGTCTTCCAGCGCCTCCCGGGTTTCTTCCGCAGTCTGGTCGTCGATCAGTTCGGCAAGCTCAAAGTCGGTGCCGACATAGGCTCGGTCGGTCATCGCGCGGTGAACGTGACCGAGGTGGCGTTGTAATGCCGTCAGGCCGGTACGATCACGCCGACCGATGAACCGGGAGAACGTCTTGCGCCCCTGATAAGTGGTCAGGCGCCAGGTGCCGTCTTGGTAGTCCGGCAGCGCGAGGAAAGGCGCAAGCCGCTCATTCAAACGACGGTTGACCAGGGGTGGTCGCAATCGCGCGACGGGCATCGACGTCGGCAGTGGCGATCGCCCCCTGCCAAGCTGATGAAGCCAGAGATTTCTATCGCCGCTAAGTTCGCGAAGCGGAGCCGAGAGACGTTCAAGAATATGGATCGCCCGCTGAACTGGCTCAGGTGCGAGCCAGCGGTGGATGTCGCCATGCTCTGTCAGCGAAGTCTTAGTGATCGTGCCGACCAAATAGACGTGTTCCTCCCCGCTGCCATCGGCCGCGTGGCGCTCAAGGCAACCCTCTTCAAGCCTCAAGATTTCCGAAGCTCGCGCGCCAACGAGATAGGCGATGACGACGAAACAGGCGTCGCCAAGCCGGTCAAGCATGAACGCAAGGCGGCGCAGCGGCCAGTTGGGATTCGCATATCGATCCGCATGAGGAATTGCCTCGTCCAGCATGGCGCGTCTGATATGCCAGTGGAGCCACCGACCCTGGTAGTGCGGTCGGAACCGTGCATGGAGATTCTCGAGATGGTCGCGCAGTGCGAGTATCTGGTCCGCCGTTCCGCCCAGCAGCTCTATAGCCCCGCTGACCAGCGGCACGGCGATCTCGTCGGGGGTGTAAGGATGGCCGCCGTAAGGTTTCCAGTGGCGCTTCCCGACTGAAGCGGCGCGGGGCGGCGGCACAGACGGTGCATCATCCAGCTTGTTGCGTTGCATGTGAAACGTGCGGATCGTGCCCAGATACCCTTCGGCGGTGCTGAGCGAGAGCAACGCTCCGCTTCTGCCGCGGCGACCGCGGAGCATTGCGACGAACCGATTGACCGTGTCTTCATCAAGATCGCTGAAGCGTCGAACATTTTCGACCGCCATCCATCGAACGAGGAAGCGAATGTGATTAAAGTGGCCCCGGATCGTACTCTGTCGGAGCGGCACCCGGCCTTCGGGGGGATCGTCTCGTAGCGACAGCAGGAATAGTTCAGCCGCATACCTAAGCGGTTTCCACTGATCGTCGCTGAACCGGCCTCCATCCGGCATTAAGAAACGCCAGTTGAACGTCATCGTGACGGACATGCTATCGTTTTGCAACGATACCGCCGGGAAATGAGCGAGCGAAGATGTCGTCACGGAGCCCATGATGCTACTCCATATCCGGCAGTGGTGGCAGAACCGGAATGAGGCGCTCTGCGTCCGGCATCATCTCGGGCGGAAACGCCGGCAGCAAATCCTCCGCCAACGCCCGAAGACTCGGAGCGTAGAAGCGTCCGAACCGGATTGGGTCAATACGCTCGCGTGCCAATTCAAGATGCCGGATGGCTTGGACGATCCGCGCGAGATGGTCCGGGTTGATCGGGACGACCAAGCCAGGACAGGCGAGGCAACCACCGAGCTTCGGGCACACTTGACCAGGGCGCGCAGACGCGTCGTCGGTCGGCCGAAGGCAGGTGTGACCGAACAGCGCGGTCACTGGCGCTGCGGTATATGATCCTCCATCTTGCGGGCGATCCGAGCTTGTTTCGCCGTGAACCCATTTGATCATCAGCGATTGGAGCCGGGCGATCGTATCGCGCTCGAGGCGGCGAACGGCCTCGCCGTCGACGTAAATATCGGTGGTTGCGACATCTGCATGATTAAGGACCGCCTTGGCCGCCATGATATCGCCCTGCGAGGCGGTATAGTGGGCGCTCGCCATGCTGCTGCGGAACAGCTTGGGCGAGAAATCGGGAAGCAACGGTCGGCGCTCATCGGGATGAGCTTCGTTCCAGGAGGCGATGGCGGCGTTCTGGCGCTCGTAAAACCGCAGCATTGCCCATCGCAGCGTGGCCTGCGCGATTTGGCCGGCGTTATGCTCTCGTTCGTTGCGGCCGGTCGTCATGAGGAACCGGTGCAGGAACAACTGGTCGCGCTCGGACGGCCCCACGTGCGGCAGCAGAGGAGCCGTCATCGCGAGAAGTTTCTCTATCAGGCGTGGCGCCGAATAGGGGCGGCGATTGTCGAACGAGCGCCGCTGCATGCGCTTGACCTTCCCACCGGCGCGGGGTTTGCTCCATTCGACCATGACGCGATGCCGGTCGAGCGGATGGGCTATCAGGCAATCCCGCTTGATTTGACGCAGCGGCCCGGCATTAGCTGCCGTCTGGATCAGCAGCGCGATGTAGAACGCCGTTAGAGCATCGGTCGTGATATGCAGATAGCCCTCGATCGAGGCGATCGGGTGCGCTTTTGGCAGAGCCTTCTTGCGGAAGCCTAGCCGCCGCAAACCATTGCCTCCGGGGGATAGACCATTGTTAGCCCGATGGAGCCGCCATATCCATCGGTCCAGTCCTTCTGTGCGCCACGAAGGGCGCGGCGGCAGCTCAGTTAGGGCTATGACGCCCTGGCCATATTGGAACTTGTCCCAGGCGACGTCGATCTCTGCGTAGCAGGCTGCTAGCACCGACCGCATCTGGAGGGGCGTTAACCGCTCTTGGGGCAGTCGCTGGGTACCGGCGAGCGGGATAGCATTGTTTGGCACCGTGAGGTCAGGGGCGAACAGACAAGGATTGTTCGCTATTGCTCGCTTTAGTACTGGCCTAACCATGCCGAGCTGGTGCGATTGCGACTTTACGCCGCGCTTACGTCCGTTGGCCGGCTTCGCCAGCCAAGTGATGAATCTGCGGATCGTTGCCGTATCAAGGTCGGCAGCGCACCCGACCCGCCCGTCTTCACGCAGGAACCTCCCGAACACGCGCAGCGCGAACCAGCGAGCGGCACGGGTCGCGGCGCTGGATGCCACGTCATGATCACGGAAGGCACGGGCCATAGCTGCGCTGATGTCGTCCGGCATCCCGAACAGCGCCCGATCGAACTGCTGCACGATCTTGCCCCATTCATCGCGGAACTGAACTTTCGCGACATCCGGCGGATGGTCTGCAGGCGCCGTTTCGAGCCGCAGCGTCCGATCGAGACGAGTCCTAGCCATCGGTTGGGATCAGCTCACCATACAGATAGGCAAGGCTCTCGCTCAGGTCATGCTCATGGAGCTCGACGCAGCGCAAATAGATCGCCGTGGTTGTGATTGAGGCGTGGCCGAGCAGCACCTGCACGACCTTGAGCGGGTTGAGATCAGGATTGGTACGGGCTTGGACCTGAAGGCGGACGAGCATGGCCATCGCGAAGGTATGGCGCAGCCAATGTAGCGTACCGTGAAGCCCGGAGGCCGCAAACGCTTCCGCAAACTGTGCCGTGAGAAGCTTGTGAGTCATGGCGCGGCCATGTTCGTTCAACAGGAGATTGGATGGCATGCGGTAGCGCCTGTCGGCACGGCGAGCGCGATGAACGATCCGGGCACGCCACTCACCGATGTACCAGTGAGTATGATCGAGTAGCCGAAGCGGGGGATAGACCGTTCTTGGCCGGTCGCCTTTGGTGATATACAGCGGTACTCCAACCAGCGGCTCGCTGGCGAGGTCGAGCGGCCAGCTATCGGGAATTTGGCCGATGGCAAGCGCGCAAAGCTCTTTACGGCGCAGACCCGCTCCGAGCGCCCACTGCGCGGCAAGGCGCGCTGTCGGCCTAAGATGTGTGAATAGCCTCGCCAGTTCGGCAGCATGCAGCGGCCGCGGCAGCCTTTCGGGCCGTGAGACGATCAGTGCGTTGACCTGGCGCCGCTGCAATCCGGGACGATAGGCACCGTCGAGCATCAGCGTCATCTTCTCGGTCAATCGGAACGGGCAGTGGTCGATCAATCCCCTGTCGAGCGCCCATCCGTAAAAGCGGCACACAGTGGAGACGCGCGCGTTGATCGTGGTCCGGGCGTAGGGCCGTCCGGTATGCTGGCTAGGGTTTTCCAGCATCCGGTTGCGATAGGCGGCGATCACGCGCTCGTCGGCCTCGCGCCAATTAACCCCAGATTGCTCGAGCGCGTCGAACCAGTCGTGTAGATGCTCACCGTAGGTACGCACAGTTTCCGACGCCTGCGCGTGCCCACTGAGGTCGGCATGCTCCATGAGCCAGACGAAGGCCGGCTCGATGATTGCCATTTCCGCATCGAACAGAATCGGGAAGCCGACGGGGATGTCCGACTCACCCGCCACCGCCCGAATGATCGATACCATATCGTGGGATCCCCTTACGCTGGGGTGACAACGAACAATACCGCAATTTGGGATCTGGTCGGCAAGGAGTTCGGCGGATCGGTTGCTGGCCGGGTCGTATCGCGGCTGACGCAGGCCGTTCGACCTAGTTTATCGATGAAGGTCGCAAACGATCAGACTCGCTACGGTTCAGGCTCTGGAACGGGCTGGCGACAGGATTCGACCAACTCTCGCCGTCCGGCACTGAAGTTACGAGCGTCTGCCTGCTCCTCAACCTGTCGTCTGCCTAGCGGAAGGCTGCCCGGCTGCTACGCGCCCCCTTCGAGCCATCAGGCGACGGCAAGCCGGTCGCCGGTAGCGGAATGACAACCTTGCAATAATTTAATCGGGAAAGCGGTCCGGCGGCACACCCCCCATGGCGGACGCTACGAAATATGCTCAGCAGGTAAGTCTGCGACTTGAAGCCCGCATCTCATTTGAATTGCGCGGTTCACCTTTTTCATGGTGGGAATAAAGTGATCGATTTCCGTTTGAGGTATGGCTTCCCCGATCCTGCTGTGGGAATTAACGAAGTCCCAGCCATCCGGAGTTTGGTCGATCTGGAGAACCGAACTTTGCGCTTCGCCATATAGCCAAACGTGCGTGATGGTGTGCACGCTGCGGTGTTTCGGCAAAATCTCGACTGAATCGAGCCAATCAGTCTTATAGGTAATGCGAGCCGCGTCTGGAACGCTGTGAATTGCTGCGTTGATGCAACTTATGTCGACCGGGCCACCGAGGGACACACGACTTTGTACACCGTAAAGACGGTCACATCCGCTCAAAAAGACCATCACGCCGATAGCGAAAGTTCCAATTCTCATTTGGGAAGGTTACCCTCGCCTGCAAGGCGGCTCAATGACCACTATCCACCCTCTTACGCTGAAATCCGGACGAACCGTGAGGGCCCCATTGCGGTCGCTGCGCCGTTCGATCTAAGGTCGAGCCTGAAAAGGGGGCTCAATATGGCAAGCATCTCGAAGACCCAGCGGTTGATCTTAATCGCCGCCTTTGCCGCGCTGCTGATAGCTCTGGCTATGCATCGACTCGAAGGGCCATTTACCGGCGACTGGATTACGGTTGTCTTGAGCGCTTCTCTCTTCGGGCTCGCGTTCATGTGGGATGGTATCGCGAGCTATTTGAAGAGGTAGTGCCGTCCGCTATGCACCCGTTTTCGTCATTCCGGGAGGTGAGCGCTGCGCTCTATAGCGGCACGTCCGGTGCTCACCGCTCGGGAAGAAAACCAGCCTGACCGGACACGCCCCCTTGCAGTCATTGAGCAGAAGGTTGAGCCCACCACCGAGGCACGAACCGCATTGCGAGGACCGTCGCAGACGAGACCGTGCAGGACAAGCCCACCGCGTCGAGCATGGGGGTGCCGAAGAGAAGGAGCCAGCTTCCGCAAACTACTGCCGGACCGACTGAGCAGAAGGCAATGATGTGCTCGGACAGCCACGCACCTGCCTTCCAGATTAAAAGGCCGAGAACAATCAACCACGGCAGTGAAAGCAACCCGCCGATGAGGAACGCCGCCAAAATGCTACTGGTGATGTCAGCGACATCCCGAGACCCGTAGAGGCTGATAGCTAAAAGACCGACAATATGGGCCAAGCACGATTGACAGAAGAGTGTTTGCCGCGCCGACGAGTGTTCCATCTCACAATCTTGGCCGAAATGATGGGCTGTAGCAATGTCCGCAATCCACCCGTTTTCGCCATTCCGGGCGGCGAGCGCTGCGCTCTATAGCCGTCCGTCCGGTACTCGCCGCTCGGGAAGAAATGCAGCCTGACCGGACACGCCCCGTTGTGGACATTGCAACGTTGCCGTGGTGTCGCCCTTGTGTTGTATTTGCAATCTGCCAGAAACCGAATAGACCTCGCCTGTGAAAAGCAGAACTGCCACTTTTCTGATCTCCATCGCGCTAACAAGTTGTCATACGGACGTGCCTACGGCCCGCGTGAAGGACCAGATTGATCGTTCGGTCATTGCGTATGCCGCCAGCACGCTGTCTGCGGTGGCCGTCGAAACCTGCATTGATGCGCAAATTCGAGGTCAAAATTTGCAGCATCAGAGGAAAATCTTGGAAGATTTTTCCTCAGAAGGCGAAAATTACCTCCGTGCTTCAGAAATGATCTCGGAAGGTTTGGATTTAGCTTGGTTCCTGCCGGAAAAGGCGGGGCATAAGCTCTTAAAAGCTCCTCCTACCCTTTTGACGCAACTGCAGTCTGCAACGGCTGAAGCGTTAAAATCGAAATTGGAAACAGCTTACAGTAAGCGCTACATCAAAGTCTCAGCGGTTCCAAAAACGATAAAATACGTTCGAAACCCCGTCTTGATCGAAGGGGCAAAGTCCGTTTCCGGGCGCAACTGCCCAGCTATTTTCTCCATAAATGAGCCCGCTATTTCTGGTGATATAGCTTTGGTCGAGACATCGTATGTTTGCGGCGGATTGTGTGGGGGAGGACAAATTCTCGCTCTTCGTCGCGGTAATTCGGGATGGGATGTGGTCGCTATTGCGCCAACTTGGGTGTCCTAGCGTTCGATTCAACTGAATGACAGAAAACCACCCCTTTCGGCCCTCACGACGCCGAGGGCCGCGCTCCACAGGGGCCTGTCCGGTTCCTGCCGCGTGGGAAGAAATGCAGTCTGACCGGACACGCCCCATTGCGGTCATGGCGAGAAAAGCTAAGCTCAGCGAATGCGGCCAAACAGCATTTTTTCTTTGTCAATTTTCTTGCTCGCGACTTCGTGCTCTGCGCCAAAGATTACGAAAATTCCCGTGCGCTTCGAATTTAAATCGGAGCGATTCTATGAAGAAATTCTGAGTTGCCAAGGAATTCGTGATTTAATCAAAATGAGGAAGCTTCGATCTCTGTATTCTAACAGGGAGGCATCCTCTGGGAAAACGCTTCTAACAGGGAGGCATCCTCTGGGAAAACGCTCGTGAATTCCGATGGCACGGAGAAACTCATACTGACTTTGAATTACGATGGAACTTCTGTTGTGTTCAAATCGGGAAAAGAATTGCCCTCCAGCGTTGTAAATGCCGTCAAGGCTTGCGTCAGCTAGCCACCCCTTTTGGCCCCTCGGGAAGCCGAGGGCCGCGCTCCATAGGGGGCTGTCCGGTTTCCGCCGTCTCCGAAGAAAAGCCGCCTGACCGGACACGCCCCATGCCGGTCATAAAGGTTCCGTGACGAACATCAGAAACGGCCATTGGCACTTCCCAGCGATCGCCTTAGGCTGGTGGACATGAGCGAATTTATGGTCAACTTCATCGCCTTCAACGAGGCGCGCGACACATGCCAGATGGTTCTCGTGGAAGAATCGTGGGACGGCGACATAGAAGATCATCTGCGCAGCTTGCAGGATCGAATGATTGGCTGCCTAAACGCTGCACTCGATGGCCAATTGGCCGCGCAGTTCCCCGAGGCCAAGGGTCTGAACGTCCTCATTCGCGTAGATTGCTACGACCTCCCGCGCGACGCAGTGGAAGCCTTTTTCGAGCGATTTACCGATGGCATTGCTGCCATGTCCGACTACTCAACAGCAGGATCACAGTATGTCCGTCAGTTCCTCTTCGAGGTTAGCTTTGACACTGTAGCCAAGGTCTAGCGTCTGCTTCGCCCGTCATTGGTCTGAAAGCTGTCCGTCGCGTGACCACCCCAAGACTGCCACGTCCCAGGCATTCGCTGGGCCGGTTAGTCGCCGCCGCCACAGCGTAAGCGTACGGCCTCGCGCGTGTTGCGACATTCAGGCTCGGCGCTGATGGACCTCCGCTAAGGAGTCTCTTTCTGGACTCCAGAAAGAGGCCAAGTGAAGGACCGGGTGGAGATCATCGCGCGCACCGAGCGGCGCAGGAAGTTTTCGGATGTCCAGAAGACAGCGATCCTCGCCGAGGCGGATGCAGACGGCGTATCGGTCCGTCAGGTCGCTGAGCGCCATGAGATTGACGAGAGCCTGATTTATAACTGGCGGTCGACGCGTCGTCAGGCGGCGGCCATTGCCGGCGAGGCGCTCAAGTTCATTCCCTACGGTGCAATCATAACGATGGAGCTTGCGGCTGCGCCTGTCGTGCCCAAGCCCCAGAGACGCAGCGACCGGTTCCGTCGCCGATGCCGTCAGCGCCAGAGGAACTAATCCTATCACTTTGCCCACGCCCGTCGATGTCGGGCGCTCACCTCAAAGATCCCAATCGAATCTTAGCGCTGAAGTGAAGGAAGGACAGGCCAGACGCCACCAGCTTTTTGGATTAGCGCGTCGCCTGGCCTGTCCTTCCTTCACGAGCTAACGTGACATCAGCTGAGCCCAGACCTAACGAACAGCTTGATCCACCGAGACTTTTGCTCGGCAAAGTCGCGTTGGTGAGGCACATTTCCAGCAGCGAGTAATAGGGTGGCCAGTGCTTGAAGCGCTTGGGCAGGTAGCGCACGATCTCGTGGCGGATGCCGCGTGCGGCCATCCATGGCCGGATCACGTCGAGGTACTCGTAAGTGGACGGTTTCTCGACGCCGGTATCAGCAGTCAATACCAGGTCAGGAAATTTGCCTTGCGCGACAAGCTCCACCAAAAGTGCGGTGGAATCGACACCGACGCCATAGGCGAGGACGGTCGGCGCTCGAGGCGGCATGTAGTCCGGGACGCGGGAGCCCACGTCCACGGCCTTGGCTGTGATCTTCCCGCCCGTCATGTCGAGGCCCCGGGGTGCTGGTCCCAATCGAAGTCGGGCAGCTCGTCGATTTGCGGCCCATCGCAGTCCCACATGATCCACGCGCAGTTTTCGCGCTTGGCGATGTGGATGGCAGAACGAATCTCGAGGGGAACGCCCTCGGTCTCGGTTATGCCGACGTCGTCGCAGACGTGCATGAACCAGCCATAGTCGTCCTTGTCGAAGCAGGTCCAGGGACAGTGCGGCATCCAGTCCGTGGCCGTGGCGGGGCTCATATGGATGGTGCCGAGCACGAGTATCCTGGCGATCTCGAGAGGAGGCGGGACGTGGGCGGCCTGGGCGAGCGCGACGGGAGGGATGAAGGCGCCCTCCCCGATTTCGTCGGTGACGACGATCGGTGGTACGGGAAACTCGGCCTCGTCGAGATAGGCGTTCACCGCGGCGAGACTGCCCAGCGCCTCGATCTTGGCGCGATCGACATAGGCGGTGCCGTCTTCGCTGCAGGGATAGATGATCGGATCTCCGGTCCCGGTAAAGACCACCTTCTCCGGGCCCCATTGCCCGGTGAAGCCGTAGGAGGAGCGCACGAACGGTACGCCGTGGGCCTGGCAGATCGGCTCCAGTTCCTTGAAGGTGCCATTGGCGACTTCGTGGGCATAGAGGCGCAGGGGCTGGCCGTCGGCAAGGTCGGCATCGGTGAAAGGTTCGCCGTCCCAATCTGTGGACAGGGCCTCGGCCGCGATAGCGGCCGAGAGGGTCTGCCAGAGGGAAAGGCTGATGGTGCCGCCGATCGTGATCGACGCGGAAACGCGGTCTACCATGGTCCCGCCCTCAGCGCAGTTCTTCGAGCACATCGGCGCACAGCTGCGCATCCTCGCGGGCAAGCCGTTCGACGCGCGGCATGTCGCCCATGTCGATCACTTCGTAATCGTCGGACATGAACGAGTAATCGGCGGGATCGAAGTCGTCATACCAGCACCAGGTTCCGTCGGGCCAGAGGACGAGCTTGATGCCTTCGTTGGCGTTCGGGGCGGCAGTCGGCTGAGTTTTGGGGCACATGCTGCATCTCCTGCTGGCGCGGAAAATCCTTGCCTTCGCCTTCACCCCTCCCCCTTCCCTTTCGCGGCCTCGGGCAGATTCAGGATGTCAGCGAGTGTCGGAGGGGCTGGCCTGCGGGGGCGACGGCCGAAGACGAGGCCCTGTTTTCCGGCATATTTGTGAAGAGCATCGACTTCACGGCCGAGGGCCGCGGCAAGGTCTGTGAGGCTGATGCCGTGCTCATAAGCGATCCGCAGCGCGTCCAGATGGTCGCTCGTCCAGCGCTGGCGACCTTCGTGCGCGAGGCCGAGGATATTCGCGCGTGTGAAGATGGCTGCGCGCGTTCGGCCCATCTGTCGCGCCAGTTCAGGGGTCGGGATCTTGCCATAGTCGCGGCGAAGCCATGCTTCGTCGGCCTCGGACCAGTCAGGACCAAGGCGGAAGCCTTTGGACCTGGCATGGGTGCCGCGAAGGTTGAGATATTCCGCTCGCCAGCGGATTGAGAAGACCGATCGACCGAGACGATTGCGCAGGGGTGTCAGGCTGGTGTTGTCGCGGTAGGCTTTGATGAGCAGTTCATCTTCCTCGGGCATCCAGGCGCGGCCCCAACCCTTGCCCTGCCCAGTTCGCTTCATCAGTCCCTGAAGCGACGACTTGGTGCGGGTCGGGAATCCTTCCGTGCCAAGGATCGTGCCGATCTCGGCGTAGCTGTGTCCGGCTTCAACAAGTTCGATGGCGCGTTCGATCTCGGCGTTTGTCCATCCCTTGGGGGTGCTGGCATGCTTGATACCCAGCTTGCCGGCACGGCTATAGACACCGGAATGGGGTCTGCCGATTATCAGGGCGACCTGTGCTGTCGGAATGTCGGCGGCAAAGCCGGCGCGCAGTTGCGCATCTTCCCATGGCGTCCATGCCGGTGCTGCCGCTTCGCTGAGGCCAAGGATCGCGGCACGGGCATAGACTGCGCCGCATGAGCGGCCGAACCGCGCCGCAATAGTGGCTGCAGGCTCCTGTCCATAAGTCTGGATCAGTTCGTGGTCTTCAAGCTCGTTCCAGGGCCGTGTCGAATGACGGCGAAGGCCAAGGGTGCATACCTTGTCCCTGACACCATGCAGGCCACGTCCCAGGGCCTCGGCGATTTCGGCCATCGGGGTGTCATCGTTGAACAGCCGGCGCAGGGTGCGAACCTCTTGCGGGGTCCAGCTGTCTGATCGGTACTGCATCTCCCCCAGCGGCGCAGATGCCTTCGGTAACGGGTCCGCGAGTGAAACAAGCTCGACGATGATGGGTGCGGTGTCGTCGCTCATGACAGACCCACCACATGCACATCACTGAGACGGGCGCGCAGGCGCGTGTGGAGCCGTGCCATGCGGTCATCGGCCCGTGGCATCGTATCGACCGCCGAAAGCGCAGAGAGGACGTCCAGCCCCTGATCCACGGACTCGCGCGAGATGCCAAGGTGCTTGGCCAGTTCATTGGCCGTCGTGGCGTTCGGAGAAATGCCTTTCAGCGCCAGGCAGATTGCCGTGGCGGTGGGTGCAATGGGATCGAGCAGGAAGGCATCGAGGGCGCGGCTGCCGCGAGACTTCAGGCTGTCGTCGCGCTGGCTCGGCGCTTCGCGAAGATGCTCGAGGTCGAGGAGCTTCTGAGCCTCGGAGTGGTCGAGGTCGGCCGCGCCATGCAGCTGAGGGGTGACGCCGAGATGCTCGGTGATGGTCTGGTCGATCTTGGCCATGATCGGGGTGCGGGTGAGCGCAGGGCCGAAGGCGTAGAACTCGCCAGCGCCCAGCGTGCGCAGCTTTTCGGCCTCGCTGCGGCTGAAGCCCAGAATGTCGGCGGCGCGGATGATGTCGCGGTCGAAGACATTGATGCCGATGAGGAAGTTCTGAAGCTCGGAGACGACGGAGCTGGAGAGCTTGGCAAGGCGCTGGGTCGCGATGATGGGCGCGATCCCGCGCTTGCGGCCTCGGGCGCACAAGTCGGTGAGCGTGGCGACGCCGAGACGGCGGGTTTCGGCATCGCGGGCGGAACCGGCCTGATGGGGGGCAAGCAGGTGTCCTTCGTCGATCGCGACGAGAACCGTGTGCTTCCAGTCCTCGCGCGGAGCACCGACAAGGCCGGCGAAGAAGGCCGATGCCTTGATGATCCGCTGTTCGGGATCGAGGTCTGTGAGATCGAGGTGAAGGGCGATGCGATGGTGACGCGCGCGGGTTGCGGCGGCGGTGAGTCCATCGGTCGCGATTTCGGCGGCCTTGAGCGTCGTCGCCCCGATGTGCGCGGCGAGATTGCCGAACTCGCCTTCGGGATCGACGATCATGGTCTGAACGTAGTCGAAAGCCTCTTCGACGATGCGGCGCATGGTCTGGCTCTTGCCAGCACCGGACCCGCCCTGGACAAGCATGCGTCCCGCAAGGACGCGGTCGAGATCCAGTTCGAGGGCGCCATAGGCGGTTTGGCCGATGGGAACCGCGCAGCGCGGCGGCGCTGGCGGTCCCGGCAATTTTACGACGTTGGACATGGGGCGGCTCCTTTTGGGTTGCTCGCCTGTCCCTTCCCCCTCCCCTCAAGTGAGCGCTGGAGCCTCGATCATCCTGCGGCCCCGGCTGCATGGTGTCTAACGTGGCTCGGTATCGCCCCCCCGGATTCAAGTTTCCGTATAGTCGATGAAAGCGACAGGGTTTGCCGCGCTCTCTGCTATGATCTCAAGAATGCTGGAACCAAGGCTTCGGCTGCGGCATAGCCGTTACGCTCATTCCCGTGAGCTCCCTCACAGAGGTTTTGGCCTACGATGATCCTGTTCCTGATCGTGCCGCTTGTTATCCTTTATCTCTGGATGGTGGCGAAGCATAACGAGATGACGGGAACCACGATGCAGTCCCGCGGGTCGCTGCGTAATCAACGCAGGAAAGCACGCAAGCTTGGCGTTGATCCAGAACACGTCCCTTATAAGCCGCGGCAGAAGCCATATAAGGTGCAGCAAAAGTCGGCTCATTTAGATGTATCTATCAATGGAAAATTGAAGAGACCTCCGCCATTTAACCCTAGCGCCCCGAAGGATAAATCTCCTCTTTCCGATAAGGAAATAGAAGAGGATGGGTATCTCATTCATGGTTCAGCTTACGTTATTACTAATGTCGCAAATTGTTTTTATGAACCGGACGATACCTCTGCGGTGAGGGTAATCCCGCCTTTTGGCACTAAGCTAGAGATTATTCGACAGGAAGGGCCTTGGGTTCTAATAAGTTTTTACGACAAAGAGGCATGGTTATCTCGCAAACATTTGTCGGTTCGATGGCCAAGGCGTCGCGAAGACTGACAAGAGCGATGCGGGTAAGAAGGAACGGACACTGACCACGGCCTTCAAGAAGCACTTGGCCTTGCTAGACGACGGCGTTTCGCCGCATGCGCGGCGACAGTGGTCCGCGTCTAGGATCGACCCATGCGCCGGCGGAGAGACTGATGGACAGCAAAGGCGAGACAGGCCAGCTATCGGACGCGGACGTGCGGATCGTACAATCAATCGCCGATTTCCAGATAGCATTGAGCGCAGTGACGTTTATGTGCGAACTGGAGCCGGACGAGCCAATCTCGCGCGTAACACGTCGGCGCTATCGCTGCTTTGAGGACACGGCCGTCGTCGCATACTGTCGGCCATTCACGCAATCTAAGGGTCTGCCGACATTGAGCTTCAAGAAGCTAGGCATCAAGCCCACCCCTGAACAGCAAACGCTTCATGATCGCCTTTGGGATCGGCGAAACAAGGTTGTCGCCCATACCGACATGGATCGGATGCGGCTTGCGATTTCCACGTTCCAGCCATTTGAGGATCACGCGGTCATGCTGCCGATGATGGATTTCGATGATAGCCTCGCATTCTTCGTAGACAGGTACAGATTGGAGGATTGGTTACGGTTACTTATCCATGCGGCCGGGAAAACGATTTTCCATCGTGTCCAAGGGATGACACCTGTCCAATTCAAGCGCGACCACACCGACACCACCTAAATATGTGTTTACGTATATATATACGAGAAACAGGTGTTTTTCGATACCTTGGGGGGCCATGCCACCGCCTAGCGTATATCTGAATCCGTTCTATATATCTCCTCTGCTATGAGAATTCGGAAGACGCATAGGTGCGCCAGAGGTGGCCCTCGGCCTCGATTTGGTGGTCGAACGTGCGGATCGAATTTCCGACGGTGACGATCAGGCCCTTCTCATCGTCCAGTTCGATGTGGCCGGGTTCGTAGAGGCGGCCAGGCCGAATGCAGGGTTCATTGACGCCCATCTCGCAGCCGGCGGCTGCCAGGTCGGGTACGGTGATGCCGGTGCAGCGCCATAGGTCGAAGCGCTCGCCTTCGGCGCTGGCGGTCATGTAGCGCTCTCTGGCGATCGTCCATGCCGCGTTGACGTGATCGAGGTCATCACCGATGTCAGTGATCGCGCCGCGGGCGATCATCTGATCGCCGCGATAGGTGAGCCACACGGCCAGCATGACCATGTTGGCATCGAGGTGATCGTGCGACGCACAACAACCCGGCGTGATCGTCTGGTTGGTGAGGCGCATGGTCCGCCATTCTTCAGGCGTCAGTTGGTGGGCTAGAGCCTTGGCGAAGGCGCAGGCAAGCGTTTCGCGGTTGGCGTGCTCCATGGCCTCGGCGTAATCCTCGCCGGTGTAGATCGCCTCAAGCTCGTCATCGGCATTGCGACGATAGAGGCCAAAGCGCGGCTCGCTCGCGATTTCGCGGAGCGCAGGCTCGGGATAGTCGATCCACATTTCGACAGGTTCGCCCATCGGCCCGGTGCAGACTTCGAAGCTGGGCTTGGTATCGTTGCGCCAGCTCTTGTCGGTCCAGTCCCCCGGAATGGGCGGCATGCAGGCAATGGGATAGTCGGGGAATTGCAAAGCCCACCGGGTTTCGACTTCGTGAGTGGTGTAGCCGAAGGCCAGCGAAACAAAGCCACCCTCAGCCTTCAGCGCCTTGACGGATGCGATCAACTCGCGGTCGCCGTCGGCACTCGAAAGCAGTTCGGCGCGAACATGCGGCCAGGTATGTTCGGCCACGCTGATGTTGAGGAAGCCGTTCCATTCCCGGTCATCGGTGTAGCCGGGGAAGATCGTGCCTTCGCCGAACGACCACGAGACTTCGCGGCGCCCGCCTGCGGCGCGCGCTTTTGCGCGGGGCGAGGTCTTTGCCTCGGCCTTGTCGAGCATGAGCACCAGAATGGAGGGGCGATCCGCTTCATCCAGAGGGCGGGAATCGAGGATATGGCGGCCACCCCGTCCAATGCCGAAGGCGTTGAAGGTGGGCGAATGCCCGCCATTGGCATTGGCGATCTTGGTCCCGGCATCATGGTACTGGATATCTATGAAACCTGCCGGGCTTCGCTCGCGATCGGGGAGGAAGCAGAACGTCACACGGCGGCCGTCGCTTGTTCGGGCAGTGATGGTATATTCGCCATCGGGGACGTCGATGGGCTTGTGCGGCACGTCGTTGAAGCCGGCGAAGCCGAGCGCAACGGCCTCGGCCTGGGACATGACGGGATAGTCCGTGGAAGCGGTCATGACAGTATCCTTTCGCGTTGGATCAGGCGGCGCGGCGCTGGTCGATGAGATCGGCAAAGCGATCCCGCACGGCTCGGGCAGTCGGGAAGCGGTTGGCAAGCTGGTGGCGCGCGAGTATCGGCGCGCGGGCCTCAGCAATGACCGCGGCCTCGGGCAATGTCGGCAGACGCGGCGGCCAGCCCCTGACGTAGCGCAGGTCCTTGGGCATCGCGCCCTCGGCCTCGCGGCGCCGCTGGGCATCGATCTTGGCGGCCGCGATGCGGATCTGCAGGTCATGTGGGAGGAGATCCGGCGCAGTGTCCGCAAGCCAGCGTGCCGGTTGAAACGAGAACGTGGACGTCGCCTCGAGGCCGCACAGGTGGATCAGTGCATCGCGGTTGGCGGGAGCGTTGGCCGATGCGCGGGCGTCGGCGATCGACTGCAGGACGCAGAAACGGCAAGAAAGCCGCGAACTGGAGTAGCAGGTATAGGCTTCGTGAAGGGGGATGCCGAGATGGTGGTGCGCGGCAAATACTTCGGCCGTCGTCCATTCGACGATGGGATGCCAGAGCATCATGCGCGTACCATGGGCGTTGCCGGCACCGGCGTAGCGGGTGTCCGCCTTCCATTCCGGGGCCCTGGAACGCGCGGTGCTTTCATCACGGCGGATGCCAAGGACGTTGATGATGGTCTCGCCGCGCAGTGTGCGCGCCAGGTGCGGGCCGATGACATGGGCCTTGGCCTCGGAGGTGCAGAAGCGCAGCGAGGCCGAGGACCATGGACCGATCAGGTTGTAGGTTTCGAGGGCCTCGTAGCGGCGCTTGCCGTTCTCGAAGCGCTGTGCCCAGCGGTCGAACAGGTCGCCGGCATTACGGCGAACGACGCATAGTGGTAGATCCGCAAGCGCTGCGAGCCGTTCGACCATGGCCGGCGTGCTCTCCCATTCGGCGCGGCCGAGGTCGGCATGGATGACCAGGCGACGGTTTCGGGGATGGCCGAGCTGATCGAGCATGATCGAGACGGCGAACAACGCGGCCGAGGAATCCTTGCCGCCCGAGACGTTAAAGACGATCCAGGCACCGGCCTCGATCGCGGCGCGGATCTCGGCAGGCAGGACGAGCGAAGGCAGTCCTGCCGGCGCGGTGCCGGCAGGCTGCAGATGCTGATGCAGCATGGGATCAGTGGAACGTCAGATGGGTGGTGATCGCCGCTTCCTCGACGACGGGAAGCCTGCTGGCGAGGTCACGCGCGATCGCTTCGCGGTAGGCGACCGCCATCCACATTTCGCGGGGGTGTCCTCTGTATTCCTTGCCGACCAACTCGATCTTGTCGCCGTACTGTTCGATGCGCTGCCCGTTGTAGCAGACCAGGATCTCCCATTGGGTGACGCTGAAGCGCTTCTGCTCGATGGTGACAAGGGCGGGGTCGAAGACCGGCTTGGGTGTCTCGGAAGGACCGGCGCCCGTTCCGAGCACGCGGCCGATGATGCCGGTGGTGCTGTGAAAATCGATCCCGGCGTCGGTGATGATGACGCAGCCGCCGCCAAATTCGTCTGGCCGCAAGGCATCGCAGGTGTGCGCCCATGAGAAAGCGCAAGGGAGTGCGGATTTGCAGGCGGTGAAGATCAGGTTTGCCACCTGATCGACGCCGAACTGGTTGCCGCTGAAGCTGACTTTGCAGTGTCCCTCGGCATCGACTTCGCTGATGACGATGCTGCAGTCGAACGACGGGAAATCGGGATCGTCGAAGAGGTCGAGGAAACTCCCGAAATCGTCACCGTCCTTGGGCGGGAAGAGAGCGGCAAAGCGCGGACCGAGGTTGTCGTATTCGAGGTCGCGGGGAGTATCGCTCGCGAAATCCTCGACGATTTCGCTCGCGCGCTGCGCCAGCCTGACCAATTCGGCATCCTCGGCGGTCATCTCGAGGATGAAGGAACTGGAGAGGTAATTGTTTGCCATGATGGATCTCCTGAGGGGTCAGGCGGGATCGCCGGCGAGACGCGCGCGGGCGGTCTCGGCGAGTTTGGGGAATGCGGCCGAAAGGTTGGTGTGGATCGTCTCGAATGCGGGGATCGCGAAACGACCGTTGGCGCCGGGCCGCGTGGTCAGCAGCGCGCCGATCGCCACTTCGTCGAGTTCGGGCCGGGGAATGGAGGCGACGTTGCCGTCATATTCGACAGGACAGGCAATCGCAGCCTCGATCCAGGAGCCGAGCCCGTCTTCTACGGCCTCGGCGTAGGCGGCGACGGCAGGATCGTCTTCATCGTCGATGTGCAGGACGAGGGTTCGATAGGTGCCGAAATCGTGCCGGTTAGGCTTGCTGGTGAGGCGGCATCCCTGCGGAGGAAGGCCATGGATGGCGATGATGCCGATCCGATAGGCGTCGATCTCGAAGCGGTTGACCCGCTCGAAATCGGGGGTCTGGCCAAGCTGGGCGCAGTCGGCGTTCGCGGGCGCTGCGCCAATGTCGATGGTGTAGGACAAGGGAACCTCCGTCGATCCTCCATGGATCGCCCATCCCCTTCCCCCTCATCTCAAGGGTCATCAGGCTCGATGGTGAAGTTCCAGCCATGCACATGAAGCATCTCGTTCGTGCCGCGATCGAAGGCCAGGAAAGTGTCATCGAGGTCGGCTTCAGGTTCGATCAGCAATTCGAGGGTATGGTGGGTACTGTCTGCGATGACGGCGCGCGTGTAACCGGCCTCGCGGGCTTCGGCCTCGGTGTGGATCGGCGGAGGCGATGCCTGGATGAAGGGCTTCGCAGCCTCCTGGGCAGGCCCATCGAATGTGCCGAGGGTCTTCAGGCGATCGGTCTCCAGCGTCGCGCCAAGATCCTCGGGCAGATCGGCATATTCGGCGGCGACCGTGATTGCGGCCGCTGCGGTGGGAAGTTCGCCGGGGGCAGCGCCCTTCCAGATGTAGGTCGCTTCCTCGCCGTCGATGCGGGGATGGGGTTGCATGACCTGGACGAAGAACGTGCCCAAAGGCCGGTCCCATCCGATGGCGACGCTGCTCGCAACGCCTTTTCCGGGAAAATCATAACGGCTCATGAGGGTGGATCTCCGTTCAATTCGCCAGCGCGAGCCATTCCACATGCCAGGGGCGCGGGAATGGATTGTAGCGGATGAAGGCAGGGACAAGGGGCATGCCCATGGCAGCGAGGCTTTCCGCCGTGGAAACCCGCTGGAGGGCTTCGGCAAGGTCATCTTCCAGCATGAAGTCCAGCATGGCAGCTTCGTGGACCTGTTCACAAGTGAGCATTGTCCAGTCCAGCGCATCGAGGAAAACCTCGCGGCGCTGGGTGAAGCGTTCGATCCGGGCGGCATCGCTGCGAACGAGATCGAGAACCTGATGTGTGGTGAGCATGGGATGTCTCCCTAAGCGGCGATGGGCTCGCGCGGCGCCTGCGTGTGGGGCTCGATGGGCGCGGGCGAGGGTACGATGGCATCGAGCCGCAGATCACGGCGGATGCGCGCTGCGAAACGGATTGGCCGGACGAAATCGCGCATTGCCGCGAAGCGCAGCTTCTGGCCGGATGCAGGACCGCGCTTGGCGAAGTATTGCACCTCGTTGCCCTCATGGAGCGGGCCGACGCTGAGCATGATCGAAATGTCATCGCTCGACAGCGCGACATATCCCGCGATTGCCGGGTCGCTGGGTGTGGAGCTGATAGAGTAGCTGCCCGGCGCCAAGCCGATTTCCATCGCGAGCGCCTTCATGGCCTTGGCACCGTCCTTGTGGAATCGCTCTTTGGCAACGCGGTCATGGGCCACTCCGCGCACGGCGAGGGTGAGAAGTGCAGGAAAGCGTTCGAGTTCGATGACGCGGCGGCTGCAGGCGAAACGCAGGCTGTCATCATCGGCACGGTCCGACGTGACGGCTGCGAAGTGGCGGGCGAGCAGCGCGATTGCCGGGTCATGGTCGGGGTCGACGCCGGCGATACGGCAGTCTTCCATCGCCCTGTTGAGCGCATGCAGCGTCGCGGTAATGGTCGTGAGGCTGCTGGGGTCGATCGCCTGCATGTGACGGAACGGGACGTCGTAGGTCATGGTAGGGCTCCGGGTCAGACCGAGCGCATTCCCGCGCTCGATCCTCCCTTCCCCCTCTCCTCTGCGGCCTCGGACCCTTGGCTGTTTCAGGTCTTGGAGGGGAACCAGTCGGCCTCGGTGATCGTGCCGGTGGCCTCGAGCGCCTCGATGTCGTCGAGCTGCCAGCGCCTACCGCCGGGTCCGAGATTGGCATAGCCCGCGTAGAAACGGTCGTTGTGCTCGATGAACTGCGTGTAGACGCGCTCAACGACGGCTTCACCGACAAACCAACCGGGGTTGAAGCGGCTATAGATCGGGGGGAGGACGCCCAGCATGTGGGTGTAAAAGCGCTCGGTGACGCGGGTCAGCGGGAATTTCGCGAGCGTGCGGGCCACTTCGGCCTTCCAGTAATCATCGCAGTCGAGAAGGAAGGCCGTGGGGTCAGTCCGCTGGTATGCGGCAAGCGCCCGGTTTTGGTCCGCGGCCTCGGCAATATAGGATTGGGCACGCGGGTTCTCGCCGGTCGTGATGTAGCAGTCGGGCATGGAGGGACTCCTCTCGCGAAGAATTTCGCGCTGGGAACACTCCCTCTTTTCTCTTGGCCGCGATCCGGATTTCAGGTCGTTGCGCACTTCCTGGCCCGCCACAGACCGATCAATTCGCTCATAGCCTCTCGCTCACCGAAGGCGTCCGCATAAACGGCACCGGGATGATCCGCGAGATAACCGATGATGGTGGCAATATCGATGCCGATCGCACGATCGAGGCCGAAGATGTCCGAGACGTCGAAATGGCCCCAATCGTCACCATTCCACCATGCAAGGAGGAAGTTCGCAACCTTGGCGGACTGTCCGGTATCCGACCGAGCAACCTCGATCAGGCGAGAAAGAGAGGCGGCAGCGTTGGCGTGATCGATATTGATGGCAGTCATGACGATCTCCTTCAGGGTGAAGCGTATGCGAGGAAATGAATAGAAGCTACAGGCAAGCTATGCTGGTGCGAGCGCGGTAGATGTCGGCCGCCCACGTTTCGATCCAGCCAGTGGTTACTTCATCGTGGGCAAGATCGCCGGTTTCTATAAGCGCGCGGATCTCCGCCTGTGCTTGCTGGATGGCGGCTTCCCATGGATCAGACGGACTTTGTGAAGGTGCCGGTTCTATCGTGATCGTGAGCGGGCGATGAGGCTCGCGCAGTCGATCGAGCTGGGCGATGGTCCATCTCTCCATATGGTCGGCCGCGAAGGCATCGGTCTTCGAGACCTGCCGGCGCCGGGCATCACGGCGCGCGGCCGTGCCCCAGGCCTGGGAATCTAGAGAGGCTACGCGATGTGCGTAGGGCTGAAGGAAGGGGATGGCGGCTCCCTTCACGCCGAAGAGGTGGAGGCGGGGGCCAGGGTTGGGCAGCACCGCGTCGAGGTGCGCGACAACGGCGATCAATCCGTCAGGGCCATGGATGTCGCGGCGACACATGGAGCCGACGCCGACGATCGTGCCGGGATTCATCGACCACGCTAGCATTTCGGCGCAGCGCTCATAGTCTTCTGGATAGCGACCCTGCAGGACGGGCATGAAGCGGTCGATGATGCCGAGGTCATGCGCGCGCGAGCGGCATTCGCGGTTCGTCGCCACGGTGCGGGCGATACGGTCGAGGACTTCGGCGCGATCGGCGGCGATCTCGGCCTCGCAGCAATAGTCAGCGGCCGCGAAACGGCGGAAGGGATAAGATGCGGCCAGAGCCATGTAGTCGGCGATCGACCATGGATAGCCGCCATATCTGGACATCAGGACATAACCCGCGCTGTCGAGGTCGAGGCTGCTGAGGCCGTTCGCGTTGGCGAGTTGGTCGGTGCGCCAGCCTCGCCATTCGCGCCAGCCCCCTGATGTGGTGCGCCAGCGCGAAAGGCAGTTCGCGGAAATCAGCATGGGCTGCTGCATCACGCGCGCGCGCTGAAGGATCGGCCCTTCATTGAGGTGGGGCAGGCCGACGATCACCTCGATCGTCATGCCAGGATCTCCGCGTCGAGTTCATCGAAGCTGATGACGCTGCCCCGCGCATCATACCGGGCGGCATCGACCAGGGCCTTGAATATGGGATCGGCGTATGTCGGACGGGCCAGATGATCGACGCTGGCGAGCCGGTAGCCAAACACGCCGACCTTCCCGCTCGGCACCCAATCGGCCCAATCGCCGTAGGCGGTGGTGACGACGACCTGACCAATGCGTGCCTCGAAGGCTTCGCGTTCGCGCCTGACATGGCTCTGGCGCGGTTCCACGGCTTCGCCGGCATAGGCTTCCCATCTCTCGGGCCGCCAGCTTTTGACAGTGCTTGTGGCGAGCGAGAGTTCGATGTCGAAGAGTGGATCTCCGGCAGCGGCAAATTCGGTCTGGAACGCCACGATCACGAGCGACCAGTCAACGTCATGCTCGTACTCGGGTTCATCCAGGCGCAGTGCCTCGGGCATCGCGGCCTGGCGTGTTTCGGACAGGACAAAGCCGCCATGCGACGGGGTCACGACGCGCCAGATGCCGGGGAGGCGCTGCGTGGTAGTGACGGGCTTGCCCCAGCGGGTGATCTCCGGTGCAGGGGAGGAAGCGAATGCGGGCATGTGTTTTCTCCTCGATCGATCGTTCGCTCCCCCCCTTCCCGCTCCCCTCATTCAGCCTCGGAGAGCCAGGTCGCCATGTTTTGTATCACGGGGCGCCGCTCGCAGTGCCGCCGAGCGCCCTCGGCGCTGTTGATGGCACTGTGAAGGCGGCCTGCGGCCTTGGACGCCCCGGCCTCGCGCAAGAGGCCGCGGGCACGGCGCATGAGTTTCAGGGCGTCGTCGATCTGTTGCTTCGAACGCGGTGTGGCGGGCTTCAGGCGGGGCATCTCAAGTCCTCCTGTCTCTTGAGGGCAATGCGCGCGGCGACCTCGTTTGCCGACAGGTCAGTGCGCTCGATCACGCGCCAGGGCTGCAGGTCATCGCCGGGGGCGATCATGACCGCGATTCCGGCCTGCATCATGCGCTGCGCGACGCGGATGGCATTCTCGCGGCTGCAGAGCCGTGCCCGCAGCGGCGAGAGGGTGGATGCCGCGCTCATGGCGGGGGCATCGCAGCGGAAGGTCGGGGCGCGAACACCGTTCGGTGGACCTTCGTTTCCGGGACGATCGACCATTCAAGGTCACGGAAGTTGCGGATGCGATAGTGCCCGTATTTGCCGACAGGCCGGAAGGCGATGGTCGCGCCCCGCTTGATGACGGTGAACTCGTCGCCGGCGAAGCCGTCCGTGAATGTGATCGACTGCGGGAATTTGATGCGCATGCCATCGACGATCTTTCGGGAACGCTTCTGCAGGCGGGCGAGGCATCGGCGGCGCCAGTCGAGAGCATTCTCGTTGGTGGTCGGCGTGAGCAGGCGAAGGATGTTCTCGGGTGCTTCTGCCTCGCAAGGGCCCATGCTTTCGCTCATGTCCTTGTACCCGAAGTGCATTGCCTCCTTGTCCCTCGGGTTCCACTTCACGAGGCAGACCATGGCGATGACCTCGGTCGGCACGCCGTTTTCGGAGTATTGCACCGCTGCGTACCAGACCCGGTTGCCGGGGCAGGACGAGGCAAGGACGCGCGCGCCGCGCGCGATTCCGTTGTCGTCCGGTGCATTGGTGAAGGTGAACTGGGCGTCGAGATAGGACTTGGGCGTAGCGTGCCCGCCCATGTGGTGCCTGTTCATGAAGAGCCAGCCCATGGTGATGTCTCCTGCTGATGGAAGTCATGCCGCCGCCTTCAGGGCGTCGCCGGCAGGCGCACTCGCCTCGGCAAGGCTGAAGGCGCGCAGATAGTTGAAGGCTTGTTCGGCTTTGGCCGAGGCGGTGAAAATCGCGCTGTGATCGGTGCGGAGCACTCTGATCCAGTGAGCCAAGTAGCTGGCGTGGCTGTCGTGAAGTTCGGTCGGCAAGCCGAGGTCGGCGCAAACGTAACTTGCTGTCAGTTCGGCACAAAGTTCCTCTACGGCGTATGCGTCGTCACCGAAACGCTTGCCGAAAGTGCGGTTGAGCCGGTCCTTGGAGCCGCTCCAATGAGCACTTTCATGGGCTCTCGTCGAGGCGTAAGCGTCACCCGATCTGAAGCTGCCGGGGCGGGGAAGCTGGATGTAATCGCCGAGCGGGCTGTAATACGCCTCGTCGCCGCCGTGGTGAACCCTGGCAGGGATCGCCGCGAAGAAGGAATCGATCGCGTCCTGGCGCTGCGATAGCAGGCTCGGGGTTGGGGGCACGTCGCGCGCGTAGTAGTAATCGGGCAGGCCCTCGATCTCGTCTGCATTGTAGACGATGTAGTGGCGCAGGAAGCGGATCAGCTGGCCGGTGGCCTCGCCCAGCAATCCCGGCTGCCCTGCCTTGCGGAAGCTGGAAGCGTAGATCGACATGGATGGATCGGCCTTACGGCGCACATGCGCGCCGAGTTCCTCGGCCTGGCGGGCTGTCATCCAGTAGCGGCTGCGGTAGCCACGCGCGTCGGCGATCGTCCAGAGCCAGAGGCAGTTGATGCCGTTGTACGGAGTGCCTTCATGGCGCAGTGGACGGCCGCCCTCCCCGGTCAGCGACCAGGAACGGGTCCACGGGGTTGTGCCGGCCTCGAGCCGGGAAACGATGGTATTGGTGACTTCGCGCGCGATGTCGCGCGAATTGCGGGGCGTCTTCATTGGGGAAAGTCCCTTGTCCGGTGTGGCGAGAAAAAGCCGCCGGTGAGCCGCAAGGCCCACCGGCGGATCGTCGATCGGGTTGGAGGGACGCTGGTTATTCCGCCGCTTCGGCCCACTGGCTGACGGCATCGTCATCGCCGTAGACTTCCGGCGAGCCGTCATCGATCTGCTGATCGTCGTCGCCTTCGCCGGTGTGTTCGTCGTCGATCGAGACGTTCTCGCCATCGTCGCCGTCGTCGGGCCCGGTAAGGGCAGCGTCGATCAGGCTGGCCAGATCCTCTTCGGCTCCGGCAGGCTCGCTCGCCTCGCCGGTATCCCCGGCTTCGTCGCCCTCGTTCTGATCCGTCGTCGTCTCGGCGGGGGTGAAGCGCATTGCGGCGGGCACCCAGGCCAGTGCCCTTTCCTTGACGTCGGCCTCGATCACCGCGTCGCCGGCGAACAGCTTCTCGCAAGAGGTCGAGATTTCGCCCTTCTTCTGGCTCGCATGGCGGCCCGAGAGGGCGGGACCGCCGACTTCGTCGAGCAGCGAAAGCAGAGCGCCCTTGGGAACGCGGTCGAAGAAATTCTCCGAGGTTGGGCGCCACCACCTGGCAACATCGACTTCGAGCAGCCCGGCAAGGTGGTTCTGGAGGGCGTTCTGGCGATGGCTGTAGGTTTCCTTCGCCTTGAACGACCGGGCGACGATCCATGCGAGCCATGCCGCCTTGACCTCGTCGTCCAGCGCGCGGAAGGCGTCGAAGCGATCGACCATGCTCTTGTGCTCGGTCCAGGACGCATCGAGACCTTCGCGCACCTCCGCCAGATAGTCATGGGCGACCGACTTGGGATAGGCGTCGTAGCGAACCGGATCTTCCGGGTGCGAAGCCCGGATCGTGGTGCCGCAGCTGTCGCTCATGCCGTCGGTCTTGTCGACCATGGCGAACAGCATGTAATCGAGCGCGAGCGCCGGGTTAGCGATCATGGATGCGCCCAGAACGTCGCGGCGCTGCACCGAAAGCTGGTCGAGGAGAACCTGGCTGAGCGCCTTGCCGCCAGGGGCAGCCTCGTCGGGCGATACTTCCTTGGTGCCCCCGGTGACGGTTCCGGTCTCGCCTTCCTCGATGCGGAAGGTCGGAGTGCGCGGGGCCGTTTCGCCGGCAGGTTCGCTTTCGATGCCGTCGTCGCCGGTCTCGGCCGCGTCCTCGTCGTCCTCATCGGGTTCGACCATGGTGACGCTGAGCGGGGTCTCACTGTAGTAGGTGTCGCCGAGTTCCATGCGGCCGTCCTGCGAGAGGGTCAGGAACAGGCCGACACGCGGCGCGAGTTCGGGAGGAAGGATCTTCTCGCGGCGACCGGCATCGCGCAGTTCGTCGCTGAGAGCATCGTGTTCGGCATCGAGGGCCTGCCAGGCTTCTTCCTCCAGATCCTCGTCTTCCATCTCGAGGCTGACGATGCTGAGGCGCGCTTCGATCTCGCTGATGCGGATGGTCTGCGCCTCGCTCAGCGGCAAGCTCGGCAGGTGTACGTGAAACAGGCCGCGCGCAGCTTCCCAGGTGGAGTTCGAGGCAACCGGGCGAATCCAGGCGAGGCCGCGTTCTTCACCGATGCGCTGCGCTTCCGCCTCCATGGCGGTCGCTGCGAGGGTCTGCGCGATCTCGGGGTTGGTCCATCGATCGCCATTGTCGCTGAACAGGTCGCGATCGACGTTACCACCTGCGGCCACATAGGCTTCCTCGCCGACGAGGCGCGCGACGGGATCGGTCGACTTCATGGATTCGTTGGCGATGACGCGGCGGATGGTGTCGGCGCTGGCGTGGTAGCTGTTGGCGCCGTAGCTCTTCCAGACCATCAGCTGGCGCTCATGGCTTTCCGTGGAGGCGTATGCCTTGGCCATGTCGAGCGTCATCTCGCCCGATGCGAGCGCGTCGAAGATCGGTTCGGCAAGGTTGGCGAGGCGCAGGCGGCCTTCGACGAAGCGGCGGGTGATGCCGAACCGCTTGGCGACGGCGTCGATGTCGCCGCCCAGATTGAGGCAGTGCTGGAAGGCGCGGCATTCGTCGGCGGGCGACATATTGAGATGATGGAAGTTTTCCGCGAGCGAGGCTTCGGAAAGCTCGTCGTTGCCGCCGCTCAGGATCAGCACCGGCACGTCGTATTCGGCCTCGTTGATCTCGCCGCGTTCGGCGAGCAGCTTAAGAGCACGAAAGCGGCGGCTGCCGGCAATGACGCCATAGGAGCCGCGCGGCTTCTTCACGGAAGTCACGACCAGATTCTGGAGGATGCCGCGCGCGGAAATGTCGGCGGCGAACTGCTCGATCAGGTCTTCGCCGCGGGTGCGCACGTTGATGTCGGAGAGGACCAGCTTCGCGAGCTTGACGGTCTGGATCATGGGGAAAACACCTTCTTCTCATCGTCCGGCCAATTCACGGACACCCTTCCCCTTCCCCCTCCTCTCTCCTGACCGGCCCGGCTGCATTGTCGCTCGGGCTCGATCAGGATGAGGAGGCGTAGATGGTCAGTGGGGCTTGAGGATTTCGGCGATGATGGTCTCGGCCTGCGCGACAGGGATGAAGACGCGGGTCCGGTACTGGATGATCTCGGTGAAGGCGCCGAGCGACTTGAGCCACGCAAGCTGCGATGCCGGGGCGTCGACGATCTCGACACGCGGGTTGCCGTTCACATGCGAGCGCTTGAAGGCCATCGGGAACGGGCGGTTCACCTGGACGCTGCGCCCGGCGAGGACGGCATTGGTGATGGCTTCGACGGGCATCTCCTCGCTGCTCGCAAGGCCCAGCTTGGTGAAGAGGTCGACGATGCTGTGCTCGAAGACGATACGGCCAAGCCAGCTGTTGCCATTCTTGTCGACGATCCGGTTGACCGCGAGATGATCGGAAGGCAGCGCCGACCAGATTGGCAGGAGGAGGCCGGTTGCGAGGCGCACCGTCTCGGTGTCCAGCTGCTCGGCCGCCTCATTGACTTCGGCCTGCCACTTCGCCCGGAAGGTCTCTTCGTCGA
The DNA here is from genome assembly GCF_055361505.1 of Novosphingobium sp. TK71. NCBI lineage: Bacteria > Pseudomonadati > Pseudomonadota > Alphaproteobacteria > Sphingomonadales > Sphingomonadaceae > Novosphingobium > Novosphingobium sp. TK71. The sequence continues at coordinate 43,888 of NZ_JBSZKA010000003.1, read as the reverse complement.
TCTCTTCCCACGCCGTCTCGAACAGATCCGCCTCGCGCATGGACTTGCGGCTGCAAGGGCGCTGCAGCTCGATGCGAAGGATCGGCTCGCCCTCGTCGTCCATCCAAGCATTTGCCCGGCTGCGCAATGCGACGCGGCCCGACTTGGCATTCAGGACGAAAGCCGGGTTGTCGCGCCAGCGGACCATGTCGAGGATGCGCTCGAGCGAGATCGGGTTCTTGCGCCGTGCGATCTCGATGGTGAGGAGGTGCGTGGTGGCGCCGGTGCCGGCGTCTGTCCGCAGGATCGTGTCGCTGACGACGCGGGCGCTGTCGGCCGTGATCGTTTCGACACCGACATCGAGGGTGCCGGCCTCGCGGGCGGCGGCGACGCGGGTTTCAACGAGGGTGAGGTATTCCTCGAAGATCTTGTTCTGCAGCGCGATCGGCAGGGCCAACAGGCGATTGAGCCAGCGCTGGATCGGCGGCAGGTCTTCCTTCAGGACGCCGTCGCCCTCGGTGATCTCAAGGCCGCTGAGGTCCACGAACTCGGTCATGTTCGTGCTCTTGAGCTTGCCGAGATAGAGAAGGTGGAACCACGACACGAGGGCGTCCCTTGCGTATTCACTCTCGAGGTTGTCCGCGGGATCGAATAGGCCCTGCCCTCCGGTCTGGCGCTGGCCGCGTGTGAGGGCGCCAAGGCTGTCGAGGCGCCGCGCGATTGTCGAGGTGAAGCGCAGCTCGCCCTTGCAGTCGGTGGTGACGGGACGGAACAGCGGCGTCGACGCCTGATAGGTGCGGTGCGTGCGGCCGAGCCCCTGAATGGCCCGGTCAGCGCGCCAGCCCGGTTCGAGCAGGAGATGGGCACGCCGGTCCTGGTTCACCGCATCGAGGCTGGCATGGTAGGACCGGCCAGTGCCGCCGGCATCGGAGAAGACGAGCACCTTCTTCTGATCGTTCATGAAGGCGCTGGCCTCGGCCTGACTGGTGCGCGGTGTGCGGGTCTCGACCTTCTGGCGGCCGTCCGGGCCTGTGATGAGCCGCTTGGATCGCCCGGTGACTTCGGCGATGCGATCCGGCCCGAAATGCTCGATCAGGGCATCGAGGCCCGACTTGATTGGCGGGAGGGCGCACAGATGCTCGATCAGGTTGTCGCGCGCGGCCATCGCTTCGGGATTGTGGACCGGGTTGCCGTTTTCGTCGCGCATGGGCCGGGAATGCAGGGCGCCGGTGTCGTCCTTGAAGACCTCCATTTGGTGGGTCGGGAAGGCGCGCTTGAGGTAATCGACGATCTGGTCGGTGGGCGACAACTCGATCTGCGGCTCGGCGCGCTCCTCGGCCGTCATCTCGGAAAGCCGCCTGTCGAGGATCGCCTCGGCCGTTGTCACCAGCTGCACGACCACCGAATGATCTTGCTTCAGGTGCCCCTCGATCGCCGCGATCACGGTGGGCAGCTTCATGGAAAGCAGCACCTGGCCGAAGAAACGCTGGCGCGTCCCTTCCAGACGCGAACGGGCGGCGGCCTTCGCGCCCAAGTTCAGCGTCTTGCCCTCGAGGGCGTCGACCACGTTTGTCGCCTCGAGCGCGGCAGCAAGGTTGGTGTTGATGACCTGCCATGCCCGGCAATAGGTGTCGTAGATCTCGATCTGGGCAGGTGTCAGTTCATGGCGCAGCACTTCGTATTCGACGCCGGCGAAACTGAGCGCGCGAGCCGTATAGAGGCCAAGCGCCTTCAGGTCACGCGCGACCAGTTCCATCGCGGCGATGCCGCCCTGACGGATGTTGGAGATGAAGGATTCCCGGTCCGGGAAGGAGGTTTCCGGTCCCCAGAGGCCGAGGCGCACGGCATAGGCGAGGTTGTTGACGTCTGAAGCCCCAGTGGCGGACGCATAGAGCACGCGCGCATCGGGAAGATGGTTCTGGAGAAGGACCCCGCAGATGCCCTGCTGCGAGCCTTCGGTCTTGCCAAGGGCACCCTCGCCACCCGCGACGCCGCCCATTTCGTGGGCTTCGTCGAAAGCGATCACGCCGTCGAAGTCGGGGCCGGCCCAATCGAGGATCTGCTGTAGGCGCGTTGCGTCAGAGCGGCCCGATCGCAGCCCCGGATACGTGACGAACAAGGTGCCCTCTTCGAGCGTGATGGGCTGGCCGATCTTCCAGTTCGAAAGCGGCTGCACGTCGGCCGACAGACCGCCAAGCGCGGTGACGTCACGGCGGATGTCCTCGAGCAGGGGCTCGTTCTTGGTGACGAAGATGTGGCGGCGGCGGCCCTGCAGCTTGTTGTCGAGGATACAGGCAGCGATCTGGCGGCCCTTGCCCGCGCCGGTGCCATCGCCCAGGAAGAAGCCCTTGCGGTACTTGCGGCCTTCGGCATCGACAACGAGGCCGACCCCTTCCTTGGCCGGCTTGAAGGTGCCCGGCAGCGTCTGGTTCCAGGCCTGGCCTGCATAGACGACGGTTTCGAGCTGGGAGGAGGAGAGGAGCCGTTCGCTGACGGTGCGCTCGGGCAGATGGGGGATATGGTCGGGGATCGGCGCCGGGATCGAGCCCATGGCGACCGATTCGACGAGCGCTGTGGGGTGTTCGCCTGCTTGGTCGAAGACGATGCGGCTTGGCCGGTACGGCAGATAGACGCCGACCTGTTCGGCGAGCGGTGCCGGGGTGTCCAGCTTGCGATAGCCGACGGGCAGGACCGCATTGGCCTTGGGCGCGTGGTAGGGGCGCGGCGCGGCCACCCTGGTCTTGCGCACGGCGCCGAACAGCGAAGTGGGCTTCGCGGGCGCGACGCGAGCCAGATCCGCGGAGGGCTGCAGCTTGATGCGAGCAGGAATTTCGACGGCATCGAGGAAGTCGAGCACGGCTGCGTGCTCGATGACGGCGGGCATGAGGTCGCCGGCGATCTTGTCGATGACATAGAGGCGAACCGCAATGTTGGTGCCATGCTTGCGGTAGCAATGCTCGAGGCGAAGCGAGGAGCGCACCGTGCAGCCGCTCAGGATCGCTTCGTAGGCAGTACGAAGCCGCGCACAGGGCGTGAACCAGTCGGGCATGATGGCGACGACGCGTCCCCCTCGGCTGACCCGCTTGATTGCCGCCTGCAGATGGCGCAGCGCCGCCAGGTCATCGGCGCCGCGGCCGATACTGCGCGAGAACGGCGGATTCATGAGCACGACGCTGGGACGCGGGAGATCCGCGTGAAGGGCGACCAGCGCCGCACCATCATGGCCGGTGATCGTCGCATCGGGAAAGATATGCGCGAGCCGTTCGCGGCGGCGCGGGTCGATTTCGTTGAGCTGAAGGATGCGGCCGCGCGGGGCCTGGGCGATCAGAAGGCCGTTTCCGGCGCTCGGCTCGAGGACGACGTCGTCGGCGCCGATCGACGCGAGCAGCACGGCCAGCGCCGCGATGTCGGCGGGGGTGGAGAACTGCTGCAGCTCGATCTGTTCCTCGCTGCGCACGGTCTGGGTCGGCAGGCGCTGCATCAGCGCGGACGAAACAGCGATATCTGCAAGGGCGTTGATGCGATGGCCGTCGCTTGCGAGATGAAGGGCCAGGGCATGCTCGAGCATCTCGAAGCTGTCGCGCTGGGCCCAGCGCCCGTCGGCGTCGCTGCCGCCAAACGCCTGCACCATGGCCTCATTCAGCTGGCGGCGGGTGATGGCGGCATCGGCGGCGAGAAGGGCGGCGATCGTGCGCGCTGCCGGCGCATCATTGACGTGCGTGAGATCGAGAAGGTCGCGCATGGGGGTCTCCTTGGGCTCTCTGCCGAACGGCAGATCACCCTTCCCCTCCCCCTCCACTCTTCTGCGTCTCGTGAGCCTCGAGCACTTGGGCCCAATCCTTGAAGCCGTTCGGGAAATCGACGCGGATCACGCGGTTGTCATGGGCGTAGCGGTGCGATGCCCGGTTTACGGCCCGGCGCCCCGCCGTATCGTGATCGCCGGCAAGGATCAGTTCGGTCACGCTGTCGGGGATCGTCACCAGGCCGAACCGGCGCGAGCCGAGGGTCGCCCAGCACGGAAGGTTGTTGATGCGGCTCCAGGCCCGGGCCGTCTCGAAGCCTTCGGCAAGCCCGATGGTGGGGCCGATACCGCCACCGCGCCAGGCGCCCATGCCAAGCGAACCGATGGTCGCCTTGGCGGTGTAGCGCGCGGTTTCAGGATCGAGGAAGATCCGCTGCAGGGCGACAAGCCGCTGACCTTCGCGCACCGCGACCAGCAAGGCGGGCTTGAAGACGGTGTTGGGCTTGGCGCCATGCGGGCAGCGCGGATGAAAGCGCACGTCGCCGGGAACGGGAAGCAGGAATCGCGACCCCAGATAGCGTTCGCCGAGCGTGCCCGGGACGGACTGCGCCTGGGACCAGAGCCGCTCGATATTCGCGGTGCCGGCACGCACATTGTCTGGCGGCGGCTCGTAGTGGCGCGTGATGGCGATGCGATCGAGTTCGCGCAGCACGTCGATGGAATCGCAACCGGCAAAGCAGGTCACGAGGATGCCGCGATCTCCCTGCCGGAGGGACAGGCTTGGGGTGTGGTCATTATGGCAAGGGCAGCGGCACATGGCCCGGGTTCCGTGCCAGGTGCCGCGCAGGGTGCCGACGATGTCGATGAGCTGCTGCGAGGGGCGACGGGCGACGATAGTCATTGATCGTTGCCTGGCTGTGCCAGTGGCATGACACGCGCGATCGCGTAAATGGCTTCGCTGTTCTGGAAATAGGAGGCCACCGCCCGATCGTCGTCAGGATGGGCAGGCAAGCCGATGGTGGCGGAGCGGGCGCGCACATAGTCGACAAGCGCGCTTTCGGCCGCCGGCTTGCTGGGGTGAATGTCTACGATGTCATCAGATCCCGGCTCGCTGATGAAGAGAACAAAGCGTTCCATGGGGAGTTACCTCCATGACGCAGATGCGCGGTAAGGCAGCTGCTTATGGTTGAAGGGCGTTTGGCCGATCTGCTCGGTCCACTCCCTCTCTTCCCTCTCCACTCTTGCCGCATTTGTCTGTGAAAATACCTGATAGTCCAACGATATTATCGATTTACCTGTAAGAATGTAGGTTTCGGAATCGGATGCCCTGGTAGAAAATTACAGGTATAGCGGAAGGATAGATGTCACAGTTCACACCTCTCGAGATCGCCAACTGGATGGCCATTTACCTCGCGACCAGCCTGTGCTGTGCGATTGCCATGGTCCTGTCGGTCTCGGTCGCGCTGCACGGCATCTGGAACGATCGGATCTGGCAGGACGCGCGCAGCGTCAAAGGTGCTGCGTTGCTGCTGCCCCGGATATGGTGGCGCTGGCAGAAACTCTATCTGCTCTCGACGCCAGTGACGCTTGGCATCATCGGATATTTTGCGGCCAGCCTTTCCTGGCGCTGACGGCCTCAAAGGCCGAGCCCTCGAAGAAGCGCGCGCCGTCCCGTGTGAGCGTCATCGTCCTGCCGGTCGATGGTCACGATTTGCCCAAGATGCGCCATGCGTGGATGCGTGATGGCCTTGCTCGCCTCGTACTCCTCGGTTTTGAAGCCCATGGCCTCGACGACAAGATTGCGGATCTCGCCGGTCTCGCGTGATCTTGCCTCGATCAGGAAATCCGGGCGACACGGCCCATCGGGTGTCAGCGTGTCGAAAACCGGTTTGTCGATCGCGAGGTCGATGCCGCGGCCGTGCAATTCCTGCTGGGTGCGCAGGATGGTTCGGAAAACGTCGCGCTCGAAATCGGAATCGACCGGCGCGAACAGGCGCCCATTGAGGATGGGCTGGGCATAGGCGCGCAGCGGCGCGTATCCTTTGGCCTCGGGATATTTGCCGACGACGATGATGACCAGGAACGGACCCGCAATCGGGTTGCCGCGCACCGATGGCGACTGGATGCGGTTAGCGATCGTCACGGTGTCGCCGTCAGGCAGCGTGATTTCCTGTCCATGAATGCCCTTGGCATAGAGAAGGACAAAGCCTTGCGGCGCATGGTCGCGGGGCCATCTGTCCTCCAGCGCACGCAGCGTGGCGTAGACGGCGCGCGCCTGCAGGGGCTTCGGGTGGGTCCAGAAGGCTTTCTCCAGCTGGATTCCCGGCGCGATCTCGATCAGCCCCGCCGCTCTGGTGAGCGCCGCGAACTCATGCCGGATCGACCATTCCTCCCGATAGGCGAGCGGAGCAATGCGGTTGACGCCGGCAGCGGCCATGAGGCGCCAGAGCAATCGGGCCAGCCTCGGGATCGAGGCGTGTCGGGTGCGATCGTCGTTGGAATCGTCCTCGGGGCGCTGCGCCAATTTCTCCGGCGCGGGTTTAAGCACCTCGAAGAAGCCTGAGGGTGGCTCGAGCGGCGTCGATCGCGAGCGTACCTCGCTGATGCGGATCGTCACCTGGTCGCGGAAGAACGGGCAGTCGGGCAGATGCTCGGGCCGCTTCGAACTGGTGAGTCGGCGCAGATAGTATGTTTCTGCCTCGGAGAGAAAGGCCGGCGTCAGGATGGCGGGAGCCTTGTCGGCGCCAAGACAATCGCAGGCGATCCACCTGTGCCCGATCCGGGCCTGCTGGACGAGCGTGATGCCGGCCTGTTCGTCGTGGACCGTGCCTTTGCCGACGTACCATCGGATCAGCGCCGCGCGCAGATCGGGGGGTAGAGGGATGCGATTTGAGCCTTTGCCGTTGGTGTCGCGGGGGACGAGCCACATGCTGGAAGCCTTCCAAAGCCTTTTTCTAAAAAAGTGTTCGTGAGCTTGGCGGCGTTGACAAGGGCAAAGGCGGTGAACTCCAATTCTCTTATCAAGGCTTTGGAGGGTTCATATGCGTGTACATCGAGCATCGGGACTGATCGCGTTACTTTGCATCGTTCCCAATAGTGTGAGCGCGGGCGAAGTAAAAACGACGCGAAAGGTGGAGCTTGTCGTCATGGGGCAGCCTGTGCCGGAGGCGGACGTCTCGCCGGTAATGCCGGCTGCTGGATCTGACGCGGGTATTCCCGAGGCGTTCCGCGTCCATGATCTGTCGCGCCGCTATGTTGAGTACCAGATGGGGCAGGAGTTTTCTGCGCCGGCAGTGGGCCAGGGCGAGCTTGCAGCCTCGTATGATCTGGCGGCGGCCGGGGTTGCACCGGTTTCCTCGATCGCGGTGCCAGGATGGATGAAAGGGCAATATCCCGCGCTTGCTGCAGTGCTTTACACGCCGGGATGCGCCTCCATTCCCTATCGTCCGGCGGGCTTTCTGAAGCCGGATGCAGAGGCGCGCCGCGCCGCCTATTATGGAATGATGAGTGCAATCGCCTGCGAACACGGCATTCCGACCGGGCTGTTTGACGCGATGATCATTCAGGAGAGCCGGTATAATCCGGCAGCGATCTCGAAGATGAAAGCCTACGGCCTGGCGCAACTGATGCCGGGGACTGCGGCCCAGCTCGGGGTTAACCCCTATGATCCCGTCCAGAACCTGCGCGGCGGCGCCCGTTATCTGCGGACCCAGCTCGACACGTTCGGGCAGGTACATCTGGCGCTGGCGGCCTATAACGCCGGGCCGGGCCGGGTTAAGGGCGGGGTTGTTCCGCGGATCAGGGAAACGCAGGGCTACGTGGCGACTATCCTCGATAATTGGTCGCGGCTGCGTGGATATGGTGCGGTACAGCAACGGGCCCGTTTCGTGCCTGAGCCCAAAGGCCGCACCGTAGCGGTATCGGCATTCTGATCCCTTTGAATTTCGCACCATTCCGACCCTTCGTTTAGCGCGAGCGGATGAAAAGAGGGCGGAAGAAGTCGCATGCTCCCCCTGGGAGCACGTGGCGGCGTAGCCGACACTCCTGAGGGTGCGGCTTTGTGCGTTGGTTTCCTGAGTGAGCTGTTGATGCGGCCTTGGATCGTCAGATCGGTGCGTTGGCCGACTTAGGCCAACTCCATTTTCCCTTATACAAATAATATTTGGTTTGCGGTTAAGTGCCATAATGAACCTCGCGCTATGAAGCACATGAAAGGGCCACCTTTGCCCTCGCTGATGCTTTGCGTTCACGGTCTTCCTTATTGTCCATTGCAGCGCCAAGCTGGGCAAGGACGCCGCCGAGCACGCCGCCCACGGACATCTTTGCAAATTCCTTGCATGAAAGGGACGCGACCATCGCGCTGACCTGCTCGGCTTCATCCGAACGGCGCCAGTCATCGTCAACGGGGGGTGGTGCAGAGCGCATCCAGCGAGGCGTATATCGATGCACACTCTTGGGCGTTAGAATGCGGTAGACGTTGGAAGTCTGCTTGAAACGAGGTCCAGGACCATCGGCTTCAACCCGTTTGAACCGGCGCTGCCGGATGATGAAGCCGATGACTTCCAGGACGGCGAGAGCGCGCCTGACAGTCGAACGGCCAAGACCCGTTGCCTCAACAAGATGGTCGTAACTAGGATAAACCTTCCCGGCGCACAGGCGCGCCAGCTTGGTCAGCTCTTCGTAGATGCGCACAGCCGAGGCCGTAAGGGTCGTGAGCAGCCGTTCAGATGCAGTGAGGCTGCGTAGGCCCGCCTTGTGCTCGCGCAACAGCTTCCTGCCGGCATCGAGTGCATACCTGGCCTTGGCCAGCATGCGATCAGGCTCGCCCTTGCTCGGCACCTGGAAGAAGGTTTCTTCGAAGGTGTTCGCCTCGAGGCTGCCCGCCCTTACAGGGACCCCGGTGCGATGCTTCGCGCCGGAACGGGACTTCTTCGTATTAACTGGGACACCGGACAGCACACTTTGTGCCGTATCACCGACTGCATAGATCCCCATCGTCATCCTCCTTGATGGAGGCTGGACCAGGCAAAGAGGCTCCGTGGCGCAGAACGCGCATCCTTGCATCGGGGACCGGGATCGGTTATGTCGGGTCTAGGAATGTGGAGACCGTTAGCGGTTGGCGCCGCTGACATACCCGATCGAAATTCGATCGCTGAAATTGGGATGCCCGGCCCTAGCGCCGGGTTTTCCTTTATTTGGTCACAGCCAAAACTCCTGCTTCAGAAACAATTCACCACCGATGCGGCATTGCCTCGCTGTAGTGTAAGCATGCGATCGAGAGCTGATGCATGCGCGAAAGGCAATTGAATCGGTTCTCATTGAATGGCTGCATCGCTGTCGAAGCCAAAGAGGTTTGACTCGTGCTTTGACACGGAAAACTCATTTTTCTTTCGTGCTTTGACACGGAAAAGTGTGCTTGCGATGATCGTAGGCAGAGTTCGCTTGCACCCGTTCCGCAGAACAGTTCGTGTTTTGACACGGAAAACTATCTGATGGCGAGCGTAGGCCAAGTCCGGTCGGCCCGGTCCCAAACAAGAGTTCGTGCTTTGACACGGAAAACCCTGCTGAGAGGGACGATCTCGTCGACGGCTGCAGGGGGACGGACGATTCGTGCTTTGACACGGAAAACCTCTGATGGGGTTCTGTGTTCGTGCCTCAAGCAGTAAGCAGAGATCAGGTATGACTTGTGCTGCAATACTCATTCATCAATCGAACAATGGAAGTGTCTGATTGTCCAATTGCGTGATTGGGATGGACGAGAACAACACGATCGTCTTTATCTTAGGTCGCCCACCACGAGCCGACGGTATTTTCTCTTCGGCTAGGCGAACCTCATATTCGGGCAGAGTCTGGTCTTCAGCTACGACGCGTAGTTGCCTTTTGAAGTGCTCAAGTCCCCGCTTATCAGTTGCGCATCCAACTCTTTCAGCAAGAGTTTCCATGTCAATTTCAAAGCCCGTTTCGTCAACGCAGTTGAATTTGGCCAACTCATACAATCGCCGTTCAATCGGGCCGAGTTTGAAAAATCCCAAATGGTAAGCGGCAATGCGCTTGTCCTGCAGGATGGCGCGATATAGCCAATCGCATACCATCACTTCGATTTTCTTGACCCTGCGATCACCATTGCTGGATTTGATGTACTTAATATCGGCCTTCAGAAGCCACGAGAAAGCGCTGTCCGAACCTTCTCCCCCGGTCTCAATGTTCGTGATGATCTGAGTGCCTTGGAGGCGAGCCAGGGAAGCTTTGAGCATGTCATAGGATCGGGCTGACGGGTTGGTGCTCGTCACGCGAAATAAATCATTCGCGGTGAAGCTCATCACCCGGTCGACCCTTTCACCGCGATCCATGCGTTCAGCCATGAGGCTGGCGATATATAGAAGAATTTCCTTGTCATAAATCGTAGCAACCCCTGTTTTACTGGGGTTGATCTCGATCCGCGCGGAGCCGTTTTCAAAGACCATGGGGGTCATTTGAGGCCGTTTGGAGAGGGCAAAGAATGGAAACTCCGCAACCGTTCGCTCCCCATGCACGTCCGCGTACAGTGGGCTGTCGAGTTCGAAGAGGTCGCGTTGCTGGATATCCATACCTAGGTGCCTTGAGCGGTTAGCGATCGAAAGCATGGTTCGCACGGTGTGCGATGTCTATCTCGCTTTGTTCCGCGGCTTAGTTTTCCGTGTCAAAGCACGAACATTTGCTGTGGGATGATGGCCTGGGTGCGCCTTGGGCCGCCTAATGGCGCCCCAACGGTCAGGATTCGTGCTTTGGCACGGAAAACCCTCCAGCCTGTTGATTCTGTGTGCCCGGCTGCGCTTAGCTAGAACGTTGCCCGATCTCTGAGACGGACTTCCTTGCGATCCGCAAAGTCTGCGTAGGCAGTCTCGATTTCAGCCATAACGAGATCGATGATCCATTCGCCATGCGAGGCGCGGACATCGTCCCATTCCAAACCGCCAAGCCGGTCAACCACCTGCTTCATCTGGTCGTGGAAGCGATTGATGATGCCAGCGTAGAGTTTGATCTGAGATTCAACACCCTCGCTGGCCCCACCTGCCCCGCTATAAAGGTCACTGACAAGAGCGGCTTCGAGCGGTGAGAGATCCAGTGCAGCTGCTACTGCGCGGAACTCATGCATATACAACGGTCGACGCTTGCTGGGTTCCGGGTGGAACACGTTATGGGTTCGGGTCTTTGAGAGACCAATTTTATCTGCAAGATCGCGGTATTGCAGGCCGTCCTGCTTCATTCGGCATAAGACATAGTCAACGAAACCAAATGATTGGACCGGGCTCTCAGTAAGCTGGTCCGTTTCAAATGTTGGTGCCCCCATCGCCAATCCTCCGGTAATGCCCTCTAAGCGATACCGAAAGGAATGGCCGTTGCAAACCCCTCGCAAGAGCGAAGAAGCAATATCGCGGAAATAACTATAATCCGTCAGTTAATTGATTTTACTCCGGACGAGCCAGGCTTAAGTAATTTGCGATATTCTGCGGCTTCATCCGATGTAAGTCCAATCTTTAGAAGAACTTCCGTCCGGTTTGCCTCGACCATGAAATCAAACATGATTACCGAGAGGGCGTCCGCAAATTCGATTGAACTTCCAATGGCCTCCTCAATGGCCTTGGAAGACGTGGATATTTTGTCAGAGCTTGATTCGAGGATTTCAACTTCGAGAGGAATTTCTCCTTTACTGGGTATCATCTGAAGATGCTTAATTATGTGCTGGGGCTTACGCCTCGCAGTCACTGAATTAGCAAGTTTTGCGCGATCATTTATCATGTCGCCAAATGATGAATGCTTGAGAGAACTGTTAGAGTGCAGGCGTATGCACTCCGTGGTTAGACGGAAGTAGTATTCCGACACATCCATTCGATATGTGTTCTGTTCATTTGACATAATTACTTACCGATCCCCGCTCGAATCAGCCATCCAGCTGCTCCCCAACCTTGTACGATAGGATAGATTGCAAAATTTCCAACGATCCATGTGGGTTATGAAGATTATGCTCAACAGTGAAGCACTTATGCGAGCGTGATAGCCGTGAAATGTAGGTTGTCCCCCATTTGGGACAGCAGTCCCGCTGGTAGGACCGTGGTCCCTGCAACAGGACAGCGGTCCCGCTCATAGGACCGTGGTCCCGGATACGGGACAGCGGTCCCGCTGGTAGGACCGTGGTCCCGGATGCAGGACGGCGGTCCCGTGCGTAGGACAGCGGTCCCCCGAATGGGACCAAAGGGCCGATTCGGGGCGTCATTTCCGCCTTGTCGGAAAAGAACGTCCAGTCCCCAAGCATGTTCCTGCTTTTCAGGCTTGTCGGTGCGGTGAGGTGTTCGCCAGCCTTCCTTTGGGCGCGCTGAAATGCGCTCGATTGAAGGAGACTCTTATATGAAGACCCTGCTCAACCGCGGCGTGAGCCGTGAAGCCACCGCAGCTGCAGTGATCGGCCTCGCCGCTGCTGCCGTTGCTTTCGCCGGCCCGGCATTCGCCGGCGCCGACACCACCTTCGACACCGCCCTGACGCAGTTCACCGGCTTCCTCGAAGGTTCGGGCGGCAAGATCATCACGGTGCTCTCGCTCGCGGGCGGTATCGTCGGTCTCGCCTCGGGCCGTTTCAGCCTCGGCCAGGTCGCGATCCCGGTCGGCGTCGGCGTCGGTGCCGGCACCGGCATTCCGATCGTCACCTCGACCGTCACCGCCACGATCTGACCCGACTGCCGGCGAAGTAGCAGCTTCGCCGGCACCTTTTGGAAGGTGGCGTGGCATGGCAGCCGACAAGTATGTGATCCCCTCTCATCTCGACGATCCCGAGTTGATCGGCTTCTGGACGCTTGATGAGTTCCTCGCGATGGTCCTCCCCTTCATCTGGGGAATCCTGTCCCAACACATCGTCATCGGGATTGGCTTTGCCTTCCTGGGCTGGTGGGCTCTACGAAAAGCCAAGGCGGGACGGGCAACATCGTGGCTGATCCATCTGGCCTACTGGCATCTGCCGGGCGGGTTTCCGTCGCTGCGGGCCACGCCGCCTTCCTACCTCCGACTGATGGTGGGCTGACATGGAATTTTCGTATCAGCACGCGCAGAGCCAACGCATCCTGCGCCAGCGCAACATGCTGGGGGTCACGGCCCTCGTTCTGGCGGGCGTCGTCGCCCTGCTGCTCCTCTTCTCGGTCACGCGCAGCCGCGAGATCGTGCTCCAGCCCGTCCTGCGTTCGCCGCTGACGCTGTCGAGCGCGGGCGTCTCGCGTGAGTACCTCGAGCTGATGACGCGGGACACCGCGATCCTGACGCTCGATCGCTCGCCCGGTAGTCTCGACTACTGGATGAAGTCGGTGCTCGAGATCGTCTCGCCTCGCGCGCAGGGCAAGATCAAGGCGGACCTGCTCGAGATCGTCAACGAGCAGCGCGGCTCGAGCATCTCGCAGTACTTCCAGATCCAGTCGATGGAGATCGACACCCAGAACCTGCGTTCGAGCGTCACCGGCAAGCTCAACACGGTGGTCGGCCAGAAGGTGGTCTCCAGCGACATTCGCACCTTCCAGTTCACCTGGGAATATTCGGGGCTTTCGCTGAAGCTGATCGGCTTCGGGATGGTCCAGCCAGAAAAGAAGAAAGGCGGGCTGTCATGACACCCACCCAATACCTGATCGGCTCGGCCATCGCCGGCGCCGCGCTGTGTTCGCGCATGTGCATTGTGAGCCGCACGACGGGCGCGTTGCTTATCGCAGCATCGGCAATGGGCATTTCGGCGCCCGCCTTGGCGCTGGGCGACCAGACGCTGATGGCCTCGGACGGCAGCCAGGTCGAATGCAGCGCCTCGGCGCGCGACCTAACCCGGATCAGCCTTGTCGAAGACGAGTTCGCGTCGGTCTCGAAGATCAACACCGGCAATCCGGCGGACGACTTCAGCGTGGTCAACGAACCGGTGCGCGGCGACATCTATCTGTCGGTGCCGGACGGGTTCGCCCGCCCTGCCCTGTCGTTCTTCGCGACCTCCAAGCGCGGCTACGTTTACAAGTTCATCTGCCGGATCGCAGGCGACCAGGCGGTGCAGGTTTTCATTTCGAACCCGGCGATCGCCAAAGCCGATGCCGCCGAGGCCGGGCCACGGGGCGTCCAGCAAGCCAGTTCGCAGGATCGGGCGATCGAGCTGGTCCAGGCGATGTACGGCGGTCAGATCGTTGACGGCTACGAGATGCGCCAGCGCTCCCTTCGCCCGGTCTACGTGGGCGACCTCAAGGTTCAGATGATCGCGGAATATCGCGGCTCGGAAATGACCGGCCGCGTTCTGCGCATCGAGAACAAGGGGACGCAGGAAGCGACCCTGACCGAGGCCAGCGTTGCGCCGGCCTCCTCGCTTGCGGTTTCGATCGCCGAGCCGCGCCTCGCGCCCGGCAACGTCACGACCGCTTACCTCGTCTCTCGTACCGGGAACTGAGCCATGGACTTGAAGGGTATCTTTTCGCGCTCGCGCAAATCCCTCGACGGCCCCGAGGGCGGCGAGGGCGTGTCGCCGGTAGCCAATGAGCTGGACGGCAACACCGAAACCCGCCGCAAACAGCGCATGCTCCTGAGCGGCGTGGCGGTGGTTGGTGTGGTGGCCGCCAGTATGTGGATCTTCTCGGACAACGGGAAGGTCGCAGGGCAGTCGGATGACAAGATCGAGGATGTCCAGGTCTCGACCAAGGACATGATGAACCGCAATCTCTCCGAGCAGGAATGGATGGCGCAGTCGGAAAACCGTTTCCAGAGCCAAGAGAACCAGCTCAAGTCGGTGGGCGGCACCAATGCCAAAGTCGCGCAGCTTTCCGAGCAGATCGAGGCGCTGCGCGCGCAGAACCAGTCGATGACAGCTGATGGCCAACGCGTCGTCAGTGCCTACCAGACCGAGAACGAGCAGCTGCGCCGCCAGATCAACGAGAGGGCCACTCCGGTTGCGCCGCAGCCCGGTCCCGCCGCTCTCTACGGCCCGGGCTCCCCTACCTATCAGCGTCCTGGCGCTGGTGGCGACGCTGGACCGGACTCGCCCCCCGTCCGGTCCAGCGAAGTCAAAATCGTTTCGTTCACCGGGGGCGAGACAGGCAACGCCAAGAAGGTCGAGAAGGGCAATACCGTCTATACGGACAGCCCGAACTACCTTCCGCCCAATAGCTTCGCCACCGCCAAGGTCATCGTCGGGGTCGATGCGGCAGCTGGCGTGCAGAGCCAGACCGATCCCCTGCCCGTCGTGCTGCGTGTCACCGGCCCCGCCCGCTCGGTGCTTCAGAACGGTAAGCTGCTGACCACCAAAATCCAGGGCTGCCTCATCAACGGTGCCGCGCGCGGCGAACTGTCGAGCGAGAAGGTCTACGTGAAGCTGCAGAAGATGACCTGCCCGCAGCCCGGTGGCCGCTATGCGGTGTCCGAGGTCAAGGGCTTCATCGCCTTTGGCGGCAAGACGGGCGTTCGCGGCCGTGTCGTGAGCCGTGAAGGCAGCCTCGTCAGCCAGGCCTTCATTGCCGGTCTCGTCGGTGGCTTTGGTCGCGGCTTCGCCGCCAATTCCAACAATGCGCTCACCCAGCCCAACGTCATCGTCGATGGCAAGCGGCAGGATCTGTCGATGGGGGACATCGCCAAGGGCGGCCTTGGCGAGGGCGTTTCGCAGACCGGCGACATGGTCAGCAAGTACCTGATCGAGCGCGCCGAGCAGTACCAGCCCGTCATCGAAATGCCCACCGGCGTCGATGTCGAAATCGTCTTCCTGGAGGGTGTCTATGTCCGCAACTGAACATCTTGAAGGCAGCGCCGAGAGCGCCGTTCCTGACCTGGAGACAGAGGTGAAGCGTCCGCTCATGCGTAACGCCTTCCTCTATTTCACCTGCGCGCTGGCCTTTGCCGGTGGCGGGATCGCAACGCTGGCCTATGCGCGCGATTTCATGGCGCCGCCGAGCAAGAGCGTCGCCGAGCTGCTGAAAGCGCGCCTGCCCAAGACCAAGGTCACGAGCGTCAATTGCGACAAGGTAGATGGCCTGTGCGAAGTGACTGCCGGCAGCAACCTGTTCTACATCGATCGCACCGCGCGCTATCTTGTGATCGGCCGCGTCTACGACATGGAGACGCGCCAGGATCTGACCGCGACGCGGCTCCTCGAGATGAACCCGGACATGCTGCTGGGCGGTTCGGCCAAGGCCAACGCGGCGGGCGCTGACGACAGCGAGCCCGCGCTGGCGGCGCGACCTGCCGCAGCGGCCAAGGCTGCGGCTGCGCCGGTCCAGAAGCTGCCGCTGGGTGAGCTGCCCAAGGAAGGCGCGATCGTCTGGGGCAATTCCTCGGGCAAGACCGTCACCGTGTTCAGCGATTTTCGCTGCAGCTACTGCCGTGCGCTGAGCAACACGCTTGCCTCCATGAACGTGCGCGTCGTCGAGCGGCCGATCTCGGTGCTCGGAAGCCGCGACATCGCGGACAAGGTCTACTGCGCGAAGGACAAGGCGAAGGCGCTCCATGCCGCCTATTCGGGGCAGGACATCAAGGGCACCGGGCCCTGCAACACGTCGGGTCTCGATGCGAATGAGGCGTTTGCTCATAAGCACGGCCTGAGCGGCACGCCCGTCATCGTGCGCGGTGATGGCAGCGTGCTCGAGGGTTATCGGCCCAAGGAGTTCCTCGAGAACTGGCTCAAGGGAGGCCAATCGTGATGCGGGGGCGTCTTGCCCTTGCGGGCCTCTTGCTGGGCAGCGCCAGCCTCTCGGGTTGCATGTCGCTGAGTGGCAACGTGAAGGGCGATTTCGCCTGCCGCGCGCCTGACGGCATCTGCGCGCCGAGCGGCAACATCGACGATCGGGCGCTGGCCATGATCTCGGGCGATGAAGGCGATCACATGATCGTGCCTGCCGGACCCTATGTGGAACCGCCAAGCGAAGGGCGCGGCTACCAGAAGGCCAGCTCTCCGGTTCGCACGCGCGAACGGGTGCTGCGCATCGTCTTCCCCGCGCAGATCGACGCCTCCGGGCGGCTTCACGAGCAGACGGCGGTTCACGCTGTCGTCGAGCGCGGCGAATGGTCCGAGGCGCTTGCCGGCAATGCGGTGGCCGGTACGGCCGAGGAAGTCGCCGCTGCCGCTGGTCGCGATACGCTCCTCGCCGCTGTCGAGCGCGCCGAGCCGCCCATGATCGAGACGCTGGCAGTCGATCCCGATCTTCCCACTCCTGAGGCCGTCGCCATGGCGCGCGCGCAGGGCAATGGCGGGGAAGTCCAGTCGAGCGACCCGGTCGGGGACATCAAGGATCAGGTCGCCCGCAGCCTCACCACGCCGCGTCGCACGCGCGCGGCGTCATCCACTCCCAAGCCCCAGCGCCAGGCTCAGCCCAAGCCTGTCGCGAAGGTGCCGGCCACCCAACCGGCGCCTGCCACCCCCCTCTCATCCGCGTCCCCTGCCCCGGCCCCAAAGGACGGTGTCGCAGCTCAGCCCGTAGTGGCTGGACCGATGATCTCGGTGCCACAGCACGCAACCGCGAAGGGCAAGGCTGCGATCGCGGCCGTTGAAGCCGATCCGGCCATTCGCGGTGCGCTTGGACGAGCGGAGCCCGAAGCCAGGGCCGCCGCGAAGGAAGCCAGTCCCCTGCCCGTGATGCGCGCCGGGTCGTTTCCGGGAGTGCAGCCATGAATATGTTCAGCAAGATCATGGGCGCAATCCTGGGCGACAACTCGAAGCCAGAGGCAGGGCGCCCTGACACCACGGTCCCTCGCCTCGTCCATTGGCTGCCTTACCGCAGCTACGATCCCAAGACGCACCTGTTCTACAATAGCGCGTCGCGGGGCTTCGTCCTCGAGGCGACGCCGATGATGGGCGCGAACGAGCGCACCTCGGAGATCATGACGCAGTTTCTCTCCGAAGGCGTGCCGACGCCTGGAACGCTGCAGTTCCATGGCTGGATGAGCCCGCGCGTGGGTGAGCGCCTGTCGCAGTGGTATCTGCCGCGCTTCATGGCCGGCAGCGTCTACGAGCGCATGGCCAAGCATCGCACCGAGTACCTGCTCGATGGGGTCTGGAACTCGCTGTCCTCGGCCGCGCCCTTCCATCTGCGCAATCATCGCCTCGCGATTTCCTATGCCACCCCGGAAACGAGCCGGGTGACGAACGAGGAAATCGTCTCGGTCCTCGAAAGCCTGACCTCCTCGCTGGAATCGATCGGCATCCATGCGCGCCCGATGGACCCGCAGGCGCTGATCGCGTGGATCGACGACATCACGTCGCCGACGACGGCGCCCGGTGACGACAACATCATCTACAACCCGTTCGATCCGATCGCGGACCAGGCGGTGCGGCACGATCTGGAGATGAAGATCGAGCCTGACCGTATCCTCCTGCGCACCGAGCGGTTCCGCCCGACGGGCAAGATGGTCGACGAGGCACCGGAGATCGGGGAGATCTATCCCGACGTCTTCGACGTGCGCTCGTTCTCGGTGCGCAACCTGCCGCAGCGCTGGGCGCCGTGGGACATGGCCAAGCTGATCGGCGATATGTTCGCCGACAAGCTGCGCATGCCCTGCCCGGTTTCGACGAACCTGTGCCTCGATTTCCCGGATGCCGAAAGCGAGAGCCTGCGCGCCTCGCGCAAGTTCATGCGCACCACCAGCCTTGCCGATTCCAAGTCGGCGCGGATGCTGCCGCAGCTGAAAGACCAGTCGCGCGAGTGGGAGTTCGTCAAGGATGAGCTTCGGCAGGGTCGCAAGCTGATCCAGGCGTTTTACTCGGTGACGTCATTCTCGCCCAAGGGCAAGGGCGATGCCAACGAGCGCGTCCTGAAGTCGGTATACCGCGCCGCGGGATGGGATCTGCTCGACGATCGCTACCTGCAGATCCAGGGCCTGCTCGCTGCAATGCCGATGACGATGGCCAACGGCCTGTCGTTCGACCTGAAAAACATGAAGCGCTTCCGCTCGGTCCTGACGACGACGGCGTCCAGCCTCGCGCCGATCCAGGGCGAGTATCTCGGCGCCAATGTGCCGCACATGATGCTGATCGGGCGGCGCGGCCAGCCCTTCTTCTGGTCGCCGTTCGAGAACAACTCGGGCAACCACAATGTCGCGGTGTTCGGCAAGTCCGGTTCGGGCAAGTCCGTCGCGCTTCAGGAACTTTGCTCCGCCTTGTGCGGAGCCGGGGCCAAGGTGGTGGTGATCGACGATGGCCGCTCGTTCGAGCACTCGGCCAAGCTGCAGGGCGGTGCCTTCGTCGAATTCACCATGTCCTCGGGCTTCTGCATCAACCCCTTCTCGATGATCGACATGGAAATGGCCGAGCGGGATGAGGATTACCTCATGGACTGCTTCGCGATGCTCAAGTCCATCGTCAACCAGATGGCGCGTCACGTCGACAAGCTCAACGATACCGAGCGCGGCCTGATCGACGGCGCGGTCAACGAGGTCTGGAGCGCCAAGGGCCGCCAGGGCTCCATCGACGATGTGATCGCGGCGCTGACGGAAACCGGCAATCCGCTCGGCGTGGATCTCGGCATCGCCATGCGTCCCTTCTCGTCGTCGGGCACTTACGGCCGCTTCTTCCAGGGCGAGGTTTCCTTCGAGTTGAAGGCGAACCTGACTGTCTTCGAGCTGTCGGACCTGTCCTCGCGCGAGGAACTGCGCTCGGTGGTGCTGACCGCCATCATGTTCATGGCATCGCAGATGATGCGCCGCGTGGACCGCTCGATCCCCAAGGCGCTGCTGCTTGATGAAGCCTGGCAGATGCTGAAAGGCGGGTCGATGGCCGACTTCATTGAAGCCTATGCCCGTACCTGCCGCAAATACGGGGCCTCGCTGGTGACGGCGACGCAGAGCCTCAACGACTACTACAAGTCCGACGGATCGCGCGCGGCGCTGGAGAACAGCGACTGGTCGGTCATCCTCGCCCAGAAGGAGGAGACCATCAACGACTTCAAGCGGCTCGGCCGCTTCGACATGGACGATCACACCGATGCGCTGGTGCGGTCCCTGAAGCGCAGCGGCATCGAGTATTCTGACGTCTTCATCAAGGGGCCGGACATGCAGGCGACTGGCAGGCTCGTCCTCGATGCCTACTCGGCCACCGTCTTCTCTTCCTCGCCCAAGACCTTCGCCGCGATCCACGATCTGCTCGGCCAGGGCCTGTCGATGGATGAGGCGATCGAGCGGGTCGCCTTCCCCAACAATCCTGAAAAGTGGGGCGGTGACGACGCCGTCCCGATCGCAGCGGAGTAAGCGGGATGGCGAGCATCGGTGTGCAGCGTAAGGCCCGTCAGGATCGACAGGACGGGCAGGACCGAGGGACCGACCCGAGGTTCCTCCTCTATGTCCTGCTTCATACCATCGGATTTCTGGCTGTGACCCTGCTGATGACCTGGGGGGCGTTCGTCCTCTTCTTCGTCGCGATCGGCGGCTTCAGTCTCGATGGGATGATGCACCAGCTGGCCAACCTCTCGAGCCGCTACATCGCGGCTGAGGCTTCGCGCACCGCCGATTTCAAGGTTCTCGTCGCCGTGCTGCACCTCGTGGTGGCCGGTGTGATCGTCTTCTTTCGCCGGCACGCCATCGTGCCGCGCGACACTTTGAGCCCGGAGCAAGGCGCATGAGCGAACCGACCTGGAATAGTGAAGTTGGACCCGAGAGCGATGCTCTCGCCGCCACCGCCCCCGCATCCACACCACAGCCCGAACCCTCGCTCGCAAGCGCTATTCCCGCAGCGCCGGCGGCGGCCGCCGCGCAGCCGCGCAAGACTGTGTTTGCCGGGTATACCGCGAGCCAGCTGATCCTTGGCGTCGCGGTGGTCGCGATGCTGATATGGGGCATGTGGGTGACGCGCACGATCATCACCCCGCCGCAGAAGATCGTGAAGGCCAATCTCTCGAGCATCGTCGGCGACTATGTGCAGGCGCAGGCGCGCAGCGCCAGCCCTCCCCAGGAGGTCGAAGCCGAGATGCGCAAGTTCATGACTTCGCTCGATGGCGAACTGCAGCGCCGCAGCGCTTCGGGACAGGTGATCCTTGTCGGCGAGGCGGTGCTCTCCAAGGGCGTCGAGGACATCACGCCGGATGTGATGAAGGCGGTCTATGCCTCTGGCGTGAAGCGGCCGACGCCCGCCTCTGCAGAACAGTTGATGCAGAGCGGTAGTGACGGTCCGATCCCGCAGGTGCCGATCAATCCGCCCGCGCCTCAGGCTGCTGCGGGAGCAAGCGCGTTCGGGCCGATGCCGGAACAGGCGCCCGCAGCTGCGGCGCCGATGGCTGATCCCGCGAGCTTTGGAGGGTCTTATGGCGCAGGCGGTCAGTGAGCCCCTCCCGGTCGAGGCAAAGCCGCGCCGCTGGCGGCCCAACATGCGGCTATGGGGACCGATCGGTCTCCTGATCGCGGGCAGCGCCGTCTATTCCGCAATCAGCGACTGGCGTGACAGTCACGGTCTTCTCATCAACACTTCGCAATCGCTGCCCAATTGGGCCTTCGTGATCCACAAGACCGCCAAGCCGGAGCGCGGCCAGTACGTTTTCTTCGTGCCGCCCGCTCATCCGCTGGTCGTGCGCCACTTCGGCGCGAAGAAGCAGATGTTCGGCAAGATCGTCTACGGCATGCCGGGAGACATCGTCAGCCATCGCGGCGCCGAAGTGCTGGTGAACGGCAAGGTCGTAGCGCGCATGAAGCCCCGCACCCGCTTTGGTGAGCTGCTTGCTGCCGGACCTGTGGGCGTAATCCCGCCGCAGTGCTACTTCGTTGGCACGCCGCACAAGGACGGCTTCGACAGCCGTTATGCCGCGATCGGCTATGCCTGCGCCGGGAAGATTGTCGGTGTCGGGGAGGCGATCCTGTGAAGCGGCCCCTCGAAAACAGTGCCCTCGTCATCCTGTGCTCGCTGACCTTGTCGTCTGCAGGCCAGGCCAGCGATCACGGTGTCGTCGGTCAGACTTTTCCGGTCATCGAGACGGATCTTCTCTCGGTGATCGAGCAGCGCCTTCAGAACCTACAGGCATCGGGCGGGATCGACCGGATGAATGCCGAGTTCGCGCGGCGCGCCGAGGTCAAGGTTCGTCGGCCGACCCCGGTTGCCGGGATCACGCCGGCAACGCAGGCGCGGGTCTGGGCCTTCGATCCGACGATCGTCATCGAGAAGGACGTGAAGGACCAGAAGGGCAACTTCGTCGCTCGCGCCGGGCAGACGGTGAATCCTCTGGACTTCGTAGCGATGCACCAGGCCCTCGTCTTCGTCGATGGCGACGACAAGGCGCAGATGGAATGGGCAACCAGCCAGTATTCTGACCTCAAGGCCAAGATCATCCTCGTGTCGGGCTCGCCGATCGAGGAGATGACCGCGCGCAAGCGGCGGTTCTATTTCGATCAGGAGGGCCGCCTGACCGGGAAGTTCGGGGTGCGCCATACACCCGCTGTCGCCGAGCAGGACGGCAAGGTCATCAAGGTTTCCGAAATCAAGCTGAAGGGGGCAAGCTGATGCCGCTGTGGCTCGACCTGCTGAAGACGCCGATGGCCGCGCCCGAGACGCCTCGCCTCAAGGCCATGCGTCGCACCTTCCAGGGGCTGTGCATTCTTTGCGCGCTGGGTGTCACGTTCATCACGCCGCTGACAGCCCTGCTGGGCAGGCTCGCGCCTGTTGGCATCGCAGCGCTGCTGGTTTCGACGGCCGCCTACACCGCGCTCTACGTCGCGCGAAAGAACCGGGCCGATCAGGCATGGCTCGATGCCGCGACCTCGCAGGAGCCGGTGTCGTGAAGGTGCTGCGTTGCCTCGTCGCGATCTTCGCGATGTTCATCGCCTCTGCGCTGATCGCACCTTCCGCGCAGGCGCAGTCACGCTGCACCGGCAAGTTCGTGAACCCGATCACGGACGTGTGCTGGTCCTGCCTGTTCCCGCTGTCGATCGGTGGCCTCAGCATCTGGCCGAGCACTCGTCCGGACACCAATAACCCGAGCCTCCCAATCTGCGCCTGTGGCAGCCCGATCCCGCGCATCGGGATCGCCGCCGGCTTCTGGGAGCCGGTTCGCCTTGCGGACGTCTCGGTGAAGCCCTGGTGCTTCGTGAACCTTGGCGGCATGAAAATCGCGCCGGGCTTCGACATCGGCCAGGGCCAGTTCACGGGGCCGTCGCAGGTCGGTGGTCAGGCGCAGAACACGTCCAAGTGGCACGTCCACTGGTACGTCTATCCCCTGCTCTACTGGATGGAGATCCTGACGGACTTCCTCTGCTTCGAGCAGGCGTCCTTCGACATCGCCTACATGACCGAGGTCGATCCGCTCTGGCAGGACGATACGCTGACCACGATCATCAATCCCGAGGTCGTAATCTTCGCCAATCCGATCGCCAAGGCGGCCTGCGCCGGCGACTGTATCGCGGCCACTGCGCGCCTCCCCCTCGATGTGACGTTCTGGTGCGCCGGGTGCCAGGGCTCGATGTACCCGATGAATGGCAACATCTCCTCGTCGATCGGCCATGTTCAGGCTTCCCGCCTCGCCCTTTCGCGCTTCGCCTTCAAGATGCACCGGCAGGGCCTCGCGTGGGGGACCATGGGCAGCAAGGGCCTGTGCGACAAGTATCTGATGCCGGTGCTCAAGAAGCAGCAATACCGGATTCAGATGACCAACCCGATCCCGACGGTCAGCGGCAAAATGGGTTGCTCGCCGATCGGCGCTTCGACGCTGCCGCCGCAGACCGGCCGTGCTTACCCCGTCCAGGGCGAGGACATGGGCTACCTCGTCTGGCGCAAGCGTAACTGTTGTGTGCTCTAGGAGACATATCCGATGCGACGCAGAACCTTGGTCCTCGGCGCGATTGCGGGCCTTACCGCCATCGGCGGCATCCAGGCCATCGCCCAGAACATCGACGGCCTCGACCTCGAGGCAGTGCGCAAGCGGGCCGCCGCGATGCAGGAGGATGCCCAGACCTTTGCCGATCACGTCAAGGGTCGCGGCGATGCCTTCCGGGAAGAAGCGCTTGCCGTCCAGCAACAGGGCACCGACAGCCTGACCGATCTGGCCAAGGCGGATCTGCCGATGAACGGCGATGGCCCGTTCGACTTCGACGAGATCATCCAGGGCGCATCGCAGAATGTGGCGGGGACCAAGGGTGATGCACCGCAGTTCATCGTCTTTGCGAGCCTCTCGATGCCGCCGGGGGCTCTGCGTCAGCTGATCGCGGATACGTCGAAGGCCGGAGGGATCATCGTCTTCCGCGGCTTCCCCAATAATTCGCTGAAGGCGTTCACCTCCGGGCTCGCCAAGGTGGTCACCGAGAAGGACCAGCTTTCCAATGTCGGGATCGATCCGCGCCTCTTCCGCGCCTTCGATGTGACGGCCGTCCCGACTTACGTTGCGGTGTCCTCCGAGTTTGATCTGTGCGCCGGCCTCAACTGCAAGACGGTGGTGCCCCCGCACGATCGCATGACCGGCAACGTCTCGGTCAATTACGTGCTCGAGTCCTTCGTCGATGGTCATGGCCCCGGCGCCGGTGTAGCGTCGGTCGCGCTGCGCAACATGGGCAAGGCCAGCTGAGATGCGGCGTCTCGCCCTTTCCCTGATCCTCCCGATCGCTTTCGCCGGCGCCGGGGCGGTGCTCGCCCAGAGCACGGTTCAGGAGGCGAAGGAGGACGGCAAGAGTTTCGCGACGGACATGCGCGCCAATGACGCATTGGTGCCAAGCGAAACCATGCGCGACCAGGTGCCGGGTTATCAGGGGACCGATCTGCCTCAAAGCGGCTACTTCGACGATCCCGACAAGCTGGTGGCCGATGCCGGCGCGCAAGCGAGCAGCAACGAGGCATTCGTCGTCTCGACGGATCGGGGCAATACGCGGCCGCAGTTCGACGCTCAGGAGATCCTCGATACCACCCGGCGCGCGACCGAGATCGAGGCGAACCCGGACACCTACCTGCAGGGCGAACAAATGGGCGGTCAGGCGGGCAGCTGCACGCCCCTGCCCCCCGGTGGCGGCAATGTCAGCTACTACGAGGCGACCTGTAATTATGGCTCCAAGCTCGACGAGGTGCCGCGCACGTGCACGTCGACGCTCAACGTCTCGGTCGAGAACCGGACCCTCTACTATTACCATATGTCGACCATCGGTCCTTACGTTGACCCCGACAGCATGGCCGATGAGATCGCTGCGGGAACCTGCAAGGCGGTCGGGACGGCATCCTACTGCGGCACGATGGCCGAGTATGGGTCAACGGCGGCGGGTAGCTGCAACAAGGATTTTGGCAACCAGCTGCTTCAGGTGATGGAGTGCTCGGTGCAGGCCAGCGTTAAGGGCAACACTATCTTCTCCGGAACATATCCGGTGATTTCGCGCACAACCGGGCAGCACTGGTTCAGGGTCGATAACGCGGCGCCCGTCATTTCGACCAACAAGGTCAACGGCTGCACGGCGCTCGAGAACAATGCACAGTGCGTGGCGCAGAGCGCTGAGGTTTGCACCGACAGCGACCCGCAAACCCGCATCATCAACGGCGTGCCGGTAACGCAGCCCTGCTGGGCGTGGCAGACGAATTATACCTGCAACGAGATCACGCAGGGCAACGACTGCGGCGAGCTCGATGACAAGCCCGAATGCAGCTACGTCCGCGACGAGTGCATCGATGACGAGGACGATCCCGATTACACCCCTGGCGCCTGCAAGGTCAGCCAGAAGGTGTATCGCTGCCCGGTCCCGACAACGCCGGGCAACGATCCCAAGCAATATGTCTGCGGCAACGACGTCTACTGCATAAACGGGGATTGCGAGACGATCGAGCGCGAGGCTTCGACCGAGTTCAAGGATGCGCTGGTTGCGCTGCATGCGCTGGGCCAGGCCGGGGAGGAGTTCGACGAAGAGAACTTCACCGTCTTCTCCGGGACACGCGAAACCTGCCACAAGCCGGTTTTCGGTTTGGTCAATTGCTGCGCCGGCAAGACCTCGGGCCTGCTGACCGCTGGCGCCGGCGCTGCCGCCCTGGCCGGTGGCCCGACGGCCATTGCTGCACTGGCCACCCCGTTCCTCACCATGTTCCTGTGCTCGAGCGAGGAGAAGATGCTCGACATCAAGGATCGCATGGGTTTCTGCCACAAGGTCGGCACCTATTGCTCCTCGAGCGTCCTCGGGATCTGCAAGACCAAGCGCACGGCCTATTGCTGCTTTGAGAGCAAGCTCTCGCGCATCCTTCAGGAGCAGGGCCGCCCCCAGCTGAACAAGCCCTGGGGCAAGCCCAAGAAGGAGCAGTGCGAGGGTTTCACCATCGACGAGTTTTCGCGCCTCGATCTGTCCGTCATGGACTTCACCGAGGTTTATTCCGAGTTCGTGGACGCCGCCAAGCTGCCAGACGAAGTCAGCACGCTCAGCGAAATCCAGGACAAGATCCAGGACTACTATGACATCCACACCAGCCAATGACGCCGGCGGCGCTGGCACCTGCGTGCCATGCCTGATCGATATGAGCGTTCTCGACCTTGCGATCTTCATGCGGGTCCACCGCGTCAGCAGGGCAGCGGTGGCCGGCGAGGTTTCCGCCACGCTCGGCCACTGGTTCGATTGCCACTTCGATGCCTTCGAGATCGAGCAGCGGTTCCGCGCGATGATCGAGAAGGGCTGGCTCGTTCGCCGGACGGGCGGGGTTCGTCCGACGCTCGACGGGCGGCGACACGGCCGCACGCATCTGCGCGGTCTGGTGAGGATGATGGATCAGGGCACGAGCATGCTCGACGTGGCCCGGATGATGTCCGTCCTGGGCATCGCGATGCAGGAACTGGATGGGGAGCACTCAGTCGATGACGACCAATAAGCGTAATGCTCTGGAGATCCGCGCGCGCGGGCGCATTGCTCGCCTTGGCGCGATTCTGTTGGCTCTGGCCCCCGCCCTGCCCCTGCCGGTGCTCGCCGCCCCGCAGGATGCCGGGCTCGAGGCAGGCGAGGAAAACGATGACTTCTACTGCCGCGAGCGCAAGCTCGGGCAATGGTTTTATTGTGAAAAGCCCAAGCCGAAACCGAGCGAACAGAAGACGGCCGAACCGGCGCAGTCCGCCAGCGAGCGGATTGCCGCGATCGCAAAGCAACTGGACGAGCTGAAGGCGCGCGCCATCCTCGAGCCGAGCGAAGAGAACGTGATCGCCTATGTGCGCTTCCAGCGCGAGCAGCTCGATCGGGCATCCACCTTCTCGGACACCTGGCAGCGCGCCCTGTGGCAGAACCCGGACATCGACTACACGCTGCAGCGCCCCGTCTCGACGGTCGCCAAGCGGGCGTGGACCGACAATCGCACCGCCGATCGTGGCCAGGTGCTCGCGCACCTCGGCCAGCGCTACGGCATGTTCTACTTTTTCGCGCAGAGCTGCGGCGCCTGCGAGATCTTCGCGCCGATCCTGCGCTCGGTGGCGGACAGCCATGGCCTCGCCGTGATGGCGGTCTCGATGGATGGCGGCCCGAGCAAGGACTTCCCCAATTACGTGGTCGATTCCGGTCAACGCGAACGAATGGGCGTGCCGGGTAACGCGACGCCAGCGCTGGTCCTGTTCGACACCGCCACCAAAAAGACCGTCCCGATCGGCTTCGGCATCCTCTCGGCCGACGAGATCATGGACCGGATCTTCATGCTCACCAACACCAAGGTCGGGAGTGACTACTGATGGCCGAGCTTCCCCCCTCCCCTCGCGCCAATCGCCTGGCCTCTTCCCGCTTCCGCGCCTTTCGCAGGCGGCTCGCCGCCGCTGCCCTCAGCCTCGGGGCCGCGAGCATGGTGCCGATCGGCATCGCGCGCGCGGACGTCGCCAGCTCGATGAACTCGTTCTTCAACGACGCCGGCGGCGCTGCCAACGTGACCGGCCCGACCGCCTATCAGGGCCAGTCGGCGGGCTACTATTCGCTCGGCAATGCATGGACCCGTTTCCCGCAAAAGAGCGTGTCGCCGTTCAACCTCCAGCTGCCCAGCGCACGCGCTGGTTGCGGCGGCATCGACCTATTCACCGGCTCATTCTCGTTCATCAACGCCTCTGAGATGGTGGCGATGCTAAAAGCAACCGCCAACAATGCACTCGGCTTCGCCTTCAAGCTGGCGATCGACAGCGTCTCGCCCGAAATCGGCAAGATCATGGGTGAGTTCCAGCAAGCCGCCCAGCAGATGAACCAGATGAACATCTCGTCGTGCGAGGCGGCGCAGGGCCTTGTCGGCGCGGTCTGGCCCAAGATGCAGGGTGCGCGCTCGACCATCTGCACGGCCGTAGGCAATAGCCAGGGCGTCTTCTCGGATTGGGCGCGTTCGCGTCAGGGCTGCGGCGCAGACGGCCAGATCGACGATGTGCTCTCGGGTAACAACGACCCGAACATGAACGAGCATATCCCGGGCGAGCCGCGCAATTACACCTGGGAAGCCCTGAAGCGGTCCCAGAAGTTCGGTGCCTTCGACGCCGAGTTTTCCGAATACCTGATGACCGTCGTCGGCACGATCATCGTCAACAAGGCCGAGGGCAGCAATCCTGCCTCGATCCAGTATATCGGCCCGGCCGAGGATGCGGTTGTGACGGCGCTCCTCGATGGCACGCAGACCGGCAACACGGCCAAAATCCTGACCTGTACGGACGATGACAAGTGCCTGCAGGTGTCGGAGCAGAACCTCTCGATCCCGACGAATGTCGCGCTGCGCCCTCGCATCAAGACCATGATCATCTCGATGCGGGACAAGATCCGTAGCGATGCCGCGCTATCGGGGGCTGAACAGCAGCTTTTGGCGCTGACCACCGTGCCGCTCTACAAGTTGTTGGCCGTCGAGGCGATGGCCCATGGCGGCTACATCGATGGCGACCTCGACGCTCTCGCCGAGATTGTCGCCGTCAATCTTCTGAGTTCGATGATCGAAAACATGCTCGATCGCGTGACGCAGTCACAGGTCCATTTTCAGCCTGCAGACCAGTCAACGGCGGAAACCTGGCGCAAGCAGCTGGGGGAGGCTCGCGCAAAGTATGCGGAGCGGGACGTGAAGGTGAAGAACACGCTCAACATCACGATCTCGCTCATCAACAAGTCGATCGCGCTGGAATCGACGTTGCAGAATGCCATGTCGCCGGGGATGGCGGCCGCGCTGAATTTCTCGCGTGGCCTTAACGTCCAGGGGCTCAACTAAGCGGGAGGTAGAGCCATGGTCGAGGTTTTCACGATCGGCGGCGGCGAATATATCGTCAACACATTCAACGCTGTTGCGGCCTGGACGGGCGGTGGCGGCTACGGGTCGCTGATCAAGGTGGTGATGGTCATCGGCCTGATCTACGCCCTTCTCTCCGTGGCATTCACCCTCAATTTCCGCGTGTGGCTCAACTGGTTCCTCGGTTCGACCCTGATCTATTCCTGTCTGATGGTTCCGACCGTCGACGTGAAGGTGACGGATCGGATCAACCCGTCGCTCGCGCCGGCTACGGTCGCGAATGTTCCGCTCGGGCTCGGTGTGATCGCCAGCTTCTCGAGCCAGGTGGGCGATTGGCTCACACGCACGGCCGAGACCGTGTTCACGATGCCGAGCCAGCTCAATTATTCCAACAACGGCATGATCTATGGATCACGGCTGTTCGATGCGACCCGCAATTTCCAGATCCGCGATGCCGAGTTCGCGACCAACCTGCAGAACCACTACAAGAACTGCGTGTTCGGCGACGTGCTGCTGAACTTCAAGTCGCTGACGGATCTTGCGAGCAGCACCGACCTTTGGGCGTCGATCGGGCCCGGCTCGCCTGCGCGATCGCAAGTCTGGCTTCAGAAAGAGGCTGGCGGGTCCGTCAGTAACACCATCATCACTTGCCAGGCGGCCTATCAGGCGCTGACAGGGCAATGGAACACTATCATCGATGCTTCGACGCCGCTTTGGGGGCGTCAGACCTACACGAACCTCAGCGAGACGGCCGCGGCCGCGAAGCTACGGCAAGACGTCCCGATCGTGAACCAGACCTTCACCGGATCGTCGAGCGATTACACATCTGCGATGCGGCAGACCACGGCGATCAACGCCTTCATGCAGGCTCGCGATGCCATGGGAGGAAGTGCCGGCAGCGCGTCGATGGATGCCTTTGCTGCGACGCGCGCCGACATCCAGGCTCGCAACACCTACAACTCGATTGCCATGCAGGCGATGTCGTGGGTGCCGATCCTCAACATCGTGCTCACCGTCGTCTTCTATGCCATGTTCCCCGTGATCTTCCCGCTGTTCCTGATGCCCCAGACAGGGGTCCAGGCGCTCAAGGGGTATGTGACGGGGTTCTTCTACCTCGCCGCCTGGGGACCGCTCTACGTCATTCTGCATATGATCTGCATGACGCGGGGAGAGAGCGCATCGAACGCCGTGGCTGAAGGCGGGATCACCCTCTCGAGCTATGCTGGAATCGGGGCCGTGAACGCGGAGACGGCGACGATCGCCGGCTTCATGCTCATGAGCGTGCCGTTCATTGCGGCGGGTCTGGCGCGCGGTGCCATGAGCATTTCCGGGCAGGCGACATCGATCCTGGCGCCGGCGCAGAACGCCGCCGAGGCGGCGGCCGTCGAGCAGACTACCGGAAATTATTCCTACGGGAATACCAGCTTTGCGAACCTCACGTCGAACATGCGGCAGAGCAACCAGTGGTCCGATGCGCCGACTTTCTCCACAGGGGCATCCTCCTTCACAGTAAGAGGGTCTAACGGCTCGACAGACACATATATGGAGAATGGCGCGATCGTCACCGATACGACCGGAGCCATCTCGAAACTACCGATGTCAGTGAGCCTAGGCACTGGATTTGCAGCGGAAAATCGCCAAGCGGCATCCAGCTACATGAGGGCCGCAGAGTCTCTGGAAAATTCGGCAGCGCGAATCAGAACGGCTACGTCGACCGATCGAACCGCCCATGGCACGTCTACCGAAACATCATCTGGATCGGACCACAGCAGTCGAACAACATCTGGGACCAATTCGGAGAAATTCGACCGCAATTCGTCGTCCGAGTTCGACGGGCTGGAAAATCGCGATAGTATCGGCTCTACCGATCGCATTCAGGCCGGTGTCGGCCATCAATCGACGTTGAATGATATATTCTCGACCAAAGTTGGCGCTGGGATGGGAGGCGGTGGCGGTGGCGGTGGCGGTGGCGGTGGCGGGTCAGTTGCTGCTGGAAAGCGGAAATTGCCAATTCCGAGCGCTACGATCGGCGCGGAAAAAACAAATAATATCCAGCAGTCTAATAACCTTCACTACAATACAGATCATTCCCGTTCTCGCGATAGCAGCATGGCGGCAACTGATGGTGTTCGAGATGAACACTCGAATGGTACCAACTTGTCGGCACGGGAGGGAACCGAAGACGGCAGCGGAACCTTTAGCCGAAGCTCGCGCTCAAGCACGTCCTCACAAAGTCACGAAGAAGCATTGTCTCTTGCAAACTCATTTGAGGCACGGGCTCGCGAGTTTAGAGAGAAAGCGCAGCAGCTCTCGCAGGACGCCAGCTATGCCGAAACTCATAATTTGCAGATGAGTGAGAACCTGTCTCAGGAACTCCAGCAATGGTATCGCCACCAAGAGTCGATAAACCCATCCCTGAATGCTCCAGGGTTGAACGAGGTCGTGCTGAACGCTACGCAGCGGCAAGCGCGGGATTCACTCATTGCAAAGTTCTTCGAGCAGCGCAGGGAGGCAATTTACGAGGAAGTCGCTCCGTATTTGAAAGAGCCTGAACTTGCGCAAAACCTCACCGCACCGACTGTTCAGGATGCTGCAGATGTTACCGCCAGTTATCACCCTTCAGGTCTCAAACCCACTGTTAACCTGGGGAGCCAAAGTGATGGATCGGCGGTAGCCGATCAGATCAGCGCCGGCAGGTCACAAATTGAAGCAACAT
The DNA here is from genome assembly GCF_055361505.1 of Novosphingobium sp. TK71. Lineage (NCBI taxonomy): Bacteria > Pseudomonadati > Pseudomonadota > Alphaproteobacteria > Sphingomonadales > Sphingomonadaceae > Novosphingobium > Novosphingobium sp. TK71. Next base: position 12,343 of record NZ_JBSZKA010000003.1, on the reverse strand, counting down.
CTGCAGCCAAGAGAGCTGGACGAACTCAAAGTGTGATTGCCGGGTCCGATCTGCAGCGTGAAGTTGATCAAGCATTGGATAAGGATTACTTCCGCGATCCCAAGCTTAGAAAATGATCGACAGCAGCCATCCGAGAAATGCGAGAAGCATGACTGCGTTGAGGAGAAGGGCAATCTTCACGGCAGGACTTGGCGGCCCGTAAAATTCCAACGCAGTCGCAGAATCATCATCGGACGATGGCGTCCAATCAGTCATCTCCGGTACGAAGATTGGACCGTTTGGATTGTTCAATGTCGCGGTATAGATATTCAGATCGAAACTCATTGGACCTTCCTCCAAGCGGAGGATAGCATAACGAGAACATCATGGCAACAAACCCAAGAAATCGGTCTGCCGGGATAGGTAGATACAGCGATGATCCGATTGGCTACTGCGCGCTCGGATTCTCGTGGCTGATTGTCTCGGCGCTAGGGCTTCTTCCGCTCGCGGAAGCTTCTTTGCATCGTTCTCCCTCGATCGCTGCCCCCATTGTCGTCGCTTTCTTCATCGCGGTGGGCAGCGGTGCAATCCTACGGAGAAAGTATTCATGGGTGGGCGTCGCCCTGCACATCTACAGTCAGATAGCGATTTGGCTTTCGCTTTTTTGCGCATCACTGACGATGGTTCTGATCTGGCTGGCGCCTCAATGAGCCAAACGCTTTGGCAAACCACTTGAACCTAATGTCCGGTCGTTCCTAGGATCACTCGTTTCAAGCCTACCGATTGCGCGTCGGAAAAACAGGCCCGCGCACGCTCATACTGCGGGCCTCGTAGGGTCGCTGAAGGGCAGCAATATCGTCGTAGGAGCCGCGCAACCAGGTATCGACATCCTTGGGATCGAGGATCGTGATCATCGCTTTGGGATGGATCGGCGCCACCAGGTCGTTGGCATCGCATGTCACCATGGCGAACCCGTTTCCCTTTTCGGTGGTTTGCCAAAGGCCCGCCACAGCGAACACGGGTTGATTGGTCACTGAGAACCACATCTCGCCCTTCAGCGGTGGCTTGCCATCGGCAAGGTCGTGCTTGTCTGGCGTGAACTCACAAAACTCGGTGAGTGGGACAATGCACCGGTTGCCGGGCTTCTCGGCAAGCACGCGCCACTGTGGCAGCGCCAGCTTGCGCACGTTGGTCATCGGCCAAGGTGCCTTACCGCCCAGCACATCCCACGTCATCACGTCCCAGGCACGCTGGCCTGCGTCCTCGCGAATTACGTAGCAGCGCCCCTTGGGCCGCAACTCCTGCGGATCGAACCGGTTGTCGCGCGGCCGAGCGCTGAATAGTTTCGCAGCCGAGTCAAATAGAGTCTCCGGCTCGTTCTTCAGGCGTGCACGGTTACACATGGCCGATTCCTTGGCTTGGCTTTAGCGCGCGACGGGCACTTGGTCGATGCGCGTGGTCCATGACGGGCTTTTGAAGGTCCGTTTGGTATCGTACGATTTGGCGCCCATACCTTCGGAGGCGAGGCGCAGCGTATTACGCCCGAACCTGTCGTTGATGCCGTCAAGCGCGGCTAGCAAGGCAGGCGAACGGGGATCAGGCGCAGCAAAGAGATCGTGCTGCGCTCCTGATTCCGCTTCAAGACCTTCCAGCATTACGCCGCATTTGGTGTAGACCGCGCCCTGCTCGAACATCGCTTCGGCCATGCGCGCTGCGGTTCCAGCAATAACGCGCGGATCGTTGGTGGAGGGCGAAAGCCGTGCCACCTTGGAGGCCGACGGTGCATTAGGCTTGAACCGGCTTCCGTGCGCGAATGCGAACAACCGGCAAGCCTGAAGTTTTTGAGCGCGGATTTTCTCGGCCGCGCGTACAGCCCTTCGCACCATCGCTTCACGCAGTACCTCGCGATCGTGGACCGGATCTCCGAACGTGCGCGTCACCGCCGTAGACTTCAGTGCTTCCGGCTCAGGTTGGAAGTCACTGCATTCGACGCCGTTCAACTCGCGCACTAAGCGCTCGAGCACGACAGTCCCGACGTCACGAGCGATGTCAGGGTGCATCGCTGCAAGATCGGCCGTCGTGCGGATGCCGAGCGGGTGCAGCCGTTTTGCCATAGCCTTGCCGATACCCCACACCTCCTCGATTGGCCATTTGGCGAACATGCGCCGGCGCAGCCCCTCGTCGTGCAGGTCGATGACGCCGTTCCAGACTTTCTCGGACGCCTTCGCCAAAGCGTTGGCGACCTTGCTTAGGGTCCGTGTCGGACCAAGCCCAATCCGAGTCGGCAGCCCAACATGTAGTTTGATAGTCGCGCGAATGCGCTGCGCCTGCTCGACATCACCAAGGCCACAAGGTAAAACTGGTAGATGGAAGAACGATTCGTCGATTGAATATATCTCGACGGTATCGCTGAACTCGGAGAGCACCATATTGAAGCGCCGATTCATATCCGAGTAAAGCTCGTACGAACTCGATCGATATTGCACGCCATGCCGCTTCACGATGTCGCGAATCTTGAACATGGGTGCCCCCATCGAAATATGAAGCGCCTTGGCTTCTGCCGATCTCGCGATGGCGCATCCGTCGCCATTCGATAATACTATCAGCGGCACATTGCGCAGCGTGGGATCGAAGACCCGCTCGGCCGAGCAGTAGAAGTTCTCGATATCGACAATGGCCCAGCTCATGACGGCTCAGGCCTGAAGGTTGCGGACGCTGGCGCGGACCACGCCCCACACCTCGACGCTCTCATCCGCGACGACAGGGTCATAGTGCAGGCGACTGTTGCGCGCCTCGAGCGTTGGCACGCCATTGCGGACGCAGAGCTGGCGGACGACGAAGCCGCCATCGACGACGGCGATGACGATGCGGCCGTTCACCGGCTTCGCATCACGATCGACCACCAACACGTCGGAATCGAACAGGCCCGCATCGAGCATGGATTGTCCGCTGACACGGAACACGAAGCTGGCGGCGCGATCGAGGCGCAGCAAGTCCACGAGGTTAATCGCGGATTCCTCCCAGTCCTGGGCGGGGCTGGGAAAGCCCGCGCCGGCCGCGCCGACAACCTTAAGTTGCACGGGCCGAGGGAGGTCGCTGAGGGGAATCGGCGTGGACGGGGGTATGGCAAGAGTGGTGGACATTGGTCGCTCATACCGCAAAAATGAACACGAAGGGAACATAGCAAAAACACAACACGTACATTGCGCTTCGATCACGCTCGCGGACAGTTTATGTGCGCGCGACCGATCCGCCAGGAAACCGCTGGCTGTATCCTATGAATCGGCAACGATTTTGGGATGCGATCCGATCGCGCCCGTGTCGCGAAAAACTGGTATTGGGCAAATGACGTTTTCTAAAGCCCTTCCGGCCAACTTTTCGCCTTTATATCAGCAGTCTTCCAAGGGCAGGCTTCGATAAGCGCTGCCCTCACTTCTAAATCGAAAACTTCGCGCTCTCTTTTCTCGTAATCAAGAAAATCGATAATTGATTGTTGTCTTTGATGCCGCTCGGAGCCGGATAAAATTGCCGAAGTTAAATCTGGGTATTTCGCGCCTTCAGCCACCCTATCTCGATACCAACTAATATATCGCTGCATCATGTCGGGTGACATTTCATTATTATGCGACTCAGCATACTCCGCATCTGCTAGAAGCATATGGCTATGAGCACGCAATTTAGCGGCCTGATCTTCTAAAACGGAGGCACACTTCATTTGCGCGTCTCGCCCACCTACCGGCGCAGTGGCAGCGAGTACCAAGAAAGCAAGGTATGCAATCATACCCTTATGATGACGGAAAAATTTCTGGCAGTCCAGACGGGGCCGCTAGGCGCAAATTCTTGGCACTAGAGGGGTGGCTCAATAGGGTTGCCTGATCCACCATATGCGCCATAGCTTTTGCGCCTGGCGCATATGGTATGCTTTGCGCGCCCGTGGTGGCGTCGTTCGCTCGACGTTCGTTCTTCCAGGGACCGGGGTAGCGAGTGGAGCGCCTGCAAGAGCTCACGCCTGCTTCCCACGCCATATTCATAGCGGGTGGGAATGCTTAACAGGTTCTTCAACATACGTCACATAAAAGCCGCGAACCATACGATGGTCCTGCATTCTTTCCCCAAGGGAGAAGCCGTTCAATTTACGGGGTGTTGGCTGAAATATATCCAGCCCGCGATCCAGAACCATTTTCCATCCAGTGTCGGTGGTGATGTCACGGGCATGCAGCGTTCCGCTTCCATCAAAGGCCCAGGTGAATTCAATGCCCGTTCCCGTGCAGGCCTCTGCGATCCCGTCGAGACATTCCCGCTGCTCCTGAATGTTTCCATCGTCCGCTGCGGTGACAAGGTGCACCGCGACCTGATCCTCCGGCCGCTTGCGTCGGATCAGCATTTCGATAAGTTCCATTACGTTGCGCGCCTGATGGAACTTGCGGATATAAGGATCTGTGATGATGATGCGTTTTGCACCATCCGTCCAAGGGCCGAAAATCTTGTCGAAACTGATACCTTTGCGGTTCTCGGCGAAGACAATATGCCCAGGCTTTGGATTAATCGCCGAGGCAACGTTGCTTCCTCGCGGTTCAGAACTAGCGCGCATCTCGGTCGGCTGAGCGTCAGTCGGCGCTTTATCCGCCCGTTCGCTAATTGGTTCATCATGGCCCACAGATCGCTGATGATAGAATTGAGGAAATTCTTCTTCCTCCAGCGTCGTGACGCTGCGCTTTGAGCCATCCTGAGAAATGTAATGGAAATTGGCTGTTTCGAAAGTGCTGTCGATCCGCAATAGCTGATCCTTCACGCGCTTGCGGCATTCGATAGCAAATCGCAGTAGTTCTTCGACTTCCGCTTCCGTCTCGCCACCATTCGGGAAAATCAGCTTAAGAAGCCCCGACATGGTCTTATTGATCGCCGCGCGGTCCCGAATATGAGTCTGAACAGGGACAGTGAAGAACTGATCAGGCCGGTGCGAGAAGTCCTCGGCGCGTAAATGACGCAGGATTTCCGCGAGATAGTCGACGATGAAACCGTAGCCAGATGTGAACATCTCCCCCCGAATGATGCCCACCTCCCACCCGGGCAAATAGGCATGCAATCGATCGATAAACGCGCTGTCATGGAACTGCGGCGGCAGCGCTTCGAACAGATCAGTATTCTTCAGCATCCATGGGACGTTGTGGTCGGTGTTGCCCACAAATGCGAAGCTCGCCTCCGCCCCCATAGGATTGACCCCGCGGGAAAACTGCTTGTTCGCCATGTAATTTTTCATGATGTCGACAAGCGCTTTGTTGGCGGTTTTCTCGCGCCCAGCAAATTCGTCAAATGCCACTACATCCCAATAACCGACTAGCCCGATCCTTCCGTTGGAGTTGTTCACAAAGAGCTTGGGAACCGTTACCTCACCGCCCGAGATCAGCTGACCATGGGGAGAAAATTCGGAATAGATATGCGATTTGCCTGTACCCTTAGGGCCAAGCTCAATAAGGTTGTAATTGCGTTCGACGAAGGGGATCAGACGCAGCAATTGCAATAGTTTCGACCTGCGCCCGAACAGCGATGGATCGAAACCGATACTTTGCATAAGTAGATCGATCCATTCGTCGGTTGTAAATTTATCACGTGTTACGCGATAACCTTCATAGTCGACACGGGCGATCTGGATCGGCTTTAGCGTATCGATGATCCAGGGAGAAATTCGGCTATCTTCCGAAAATTCGTACTGCACATCGGCGATACACCAGATGCCCGTTACAAGCAGCTTCGGGTGCGCCTTGACCGTGGCGCTGTCGATCGCAACCCGTTTGATCCCAAGGTTTTCGAACACCGCTTCATAGGCATCGGTCTTTTCGTTCAGCGCTACACTGACCTGATCGATGACCTTGTAACGGCCGCGCTCCTTGATCGTCGACTGGACCAGCCCCGCCTCTGAGCGATGAACGTAGTGCTTGCGCAGGATGTCCTTGACCGTCTCGATGCCCGTTGCGATCGAGGCCTCGTCATCGGTCGCACAATATTGGCCGAGCAGGTATTCGAGCACATAAGTGGGAACAATGGCGTTCCCCTTCACGGCTTTCACTAGATCCTTGCGAACCACGAAACCGGCAAAATGCTCGTTGATCTTATCATCAAGGGTCGACATTGGCACCTCAGAAATCGAAATCTGTGCTGATCCCGCGTTTCAGCAGCAGCGGCTGTGAAGCGTGATCTTCGAAATGGCTGGTCTTGCCGATGCGCGTTCGCAGCTTCATGAAGACTGTCTGATCGTTATAGGCGTCCGCCGCCCTGGACAGCAGGAAGCTCCGCGATAGCTCACGTTCACGCGGGTTCTCGGACGCGAAATCGAATTCCAGCTCGGCTTCGTCAGAGATGAGCATTCCATCGTCGGCAAAGATCGCTGCATGCACCTGCCGAGGCTGCTGCTTATCGGTCGCCGGCTCTGCCTGATAGAAGGTGACCTGGATCTGGCCCGTGGTGATCTGGGCACGGGCTGGCGGAATGATCTGCACCGACACCTGTCCGACATCTTCTTTGCGCTGCTTGCCCACACGCAGGACCGGCAGGACGATCTCCTGCAGGCTCGCCCCGCCATGGACAAAGCGGCTGCCTGATCCTTTCACGCGCAGACGGTTGATCGAGTTCGGGATCAGGATGTCCTGATCACCGCCCAGCCCAAGCTGCGCGGCTGTGAACTTCTTCATGCCACCGTTGCTGCTGAGGCCCTGTCCGATCACATAGCGCCGGTTGCGTGTAACGATGTCGCCCTCCGGCTCACTCAGCGCAAAACCGCTCTCTTCCAACGTCTTGTGTTGCCACAGGAAGCCGTGGTCGGCGGTGATCAGGATGTTCGAGAAATTGGCCGAGGTCAGTTTGCGCACCAGCTTCACCAGATCCTCAATGGCGGTTTCTGCCGCTGCGGGAACATTCTCCTCGGTGGCAAGCTTGTCGCCGATCGCGTCAATCTGATTGTGGTAGAGATAGAGGATGTCATGATCCCGAAAGAGGTCCTTGCCCTCCGACGAGCCGAGATTCATGAAATCCTTCGCCGCCAGAACCTTCACCCGGTCACCTGCGCGGCCAGCGGCCAGCGCCTTTTCGCGAGCGGCCGCGCCCATGGTACTTTCACCGTCCAGCAGCACGAGATCATTATCATCGCGGATCGCCAGTTGCCGGTGTGGCAAGAGGGCCGCCATGCCAAGCTGAGTATAGCTGGGTAAGGCCCCAATCATCGGCTTCAGATCGGCATCAAACCGGTTGAGTTTGCGGATTTCGCGCAGCGCCTCTTCGGCCACCTCATAGCGCAGTGCATCCGAGATGATGACGACGACTTTCTGATCCTTGCGGCGATATTCAGCGGCCTGTTCCTGATAGAAATCGACCTGACGCGGAAAACCCGGAATCGACCAGTCCGTCAGGCGGGCGATCTGATCCTGCCAGGCGTCGTTCAGCTTCAGCACGAAATTGGTAGTGTAGCGGTTCTCGACCGCCTCATAGAGCGCGGAGAGCAACCCGGACTGCCCGCTTTTCTGCATGTGATAGATGAACTTGCGGTAGAGTTGGTCGAGGCGGAACCAGCTTGAGGAATAGCGCTTCACACCGTCGGACAGACTGGTCATGGCGAGGTCGGCCTCAGCCAGGGCCTGCTGGAATTCTGTCGCATAGCCGATGGCCTGATAGACGTCGGCGTATCGGTCGTACCAATGGCTCTGACGGCGATCGCGCACCCATTTGAGCACATCTGTGGCCGCCAGGCTCTGCTGAGCCAGCCCCCCGACGATGGCGATGACGATCCGCCGGTCCACCTCCTCGAAATGATCATGCTGGATCAAGCGCCGAAAATCGCGTGATGCCAAATCATCCTTGATCTTGAGCACATCCTGATAGTCGCCCGACAGCTTCTCGAACGCCTCGCCCCACCGGCGCGAGGCGCTCCAGCGGCGGAACATCAGCGCGGCATCGGTATTGAGGGTTGCCGCCTCCCCCATCGCACGTGCCCAAGCGCTGGAAAACAGCGTGATGGCGAAATCCTGAAAATCCGGGACATCCGCCGCATAGCCATAGCGCGCCGCAACCTCCTTCCAGAGAAACGCCGCCAGGCCGACCCGTTCCACCAAACGCAGCGCATCATCACGGTCTTCGGCCAGTTCGGCCAGCAACGCCTCGATCACCGTATCGAGATCACCATCGGCACTGGCGCAGACCGCCAACATCTTGCGGCGGACATCGTTGGCGCTTTGCGATGGCCGCTCGCGCTCGATGGCGCGCAGCGCTTCCAGACGCTTGCCGGCCCGGTAGAATTCGGCGTGATCGCGCACGGCCGCTTCGTATTTTGCGGGGATACCCAGATCCGCCACCCAAATCGCCGCCTGATCGGCACGAAAGACGGCGCTGGCAAGTTGCACATCCAGCAGCCAGTTCTCGGGCATCGGCGGCTCGGGGGCCTCCTTGTAGAGCAGGAACCGCGCCCTCGGCTCCTGCCGCAGCATACGGTATTTCAGGCCAAACTCGTTGTTGGCGATCTCCACCTTGGTCACGCCGGGCAGGTCCACCGCGTCGAACGCTGTGCGCAGATCGCGGGCGGAGTCGTACCAGAAAACTATGCGGTGCCCCTGATCCTCAAAAAGCCGCATCAGACCAGCGGTGATGCGGTCAGTCATCCGCAGCCTCCAGTCCCTTGATCGGCTTCAACGCTCCGGCGAACAGCGGATAGTTGCGCTTCACACCGTCATCCAGATCGATGGCGATCTTCTGCTGCGCCATCGGATAGACGACCTCGCGTTCCCATTCGGTCAGTTCGGCGATCTGCTTGATGACCGTAGCCGTTTCCTTCTGCGCCTTTGTTTGCTGGGCGGGCGTAGCGGCAGGATCGTCAGCCAGCTTTTCCAGCCGTGCGCGCTCGACTTCAAGCTTATGGATGAACTCGCGCACATATTGATTCAGCACGACCGAGACCGTGTCGGGCCGGTAGCGGTGCATATAGATCAGCGCATTGAAGCTGCCCTTGGGGCTGGAGAACATCCAGTAGATGGGGCGCTTCTTGTAGCGGCGCACGTGATAATCAAAGAAATCCTTTGTGAACCAGCGTCGCAAATCCTTGCCGAGCGCCTTCTCTATGAAGGCGAGGTTTTCGCGGAACTTCGCCTCGCCAAAGGTGACGCGCAGAAAATCACGGGCCCGTGTAACGATGTCATCGGCGAACCAGTCGGCATCCAGCACCGGGATGACGTTGTCGCGGTCGGGCGCGAAGCTGGGATCTGGCACGCGCGCGAGATACTCCTCGATCCCTTCACCCTGATTGGCAAGGATCAGGCCTGGCGCGTCTAGGCTGTATCGGCCGAACATGCAGCCCACGGCATGGTGGAGGAATTCTTCCACCGTGCGCGCGCGTAACGCGGCCATACGCTCTTCATCCGTCTTTGCTGACTTGAGCGAATAGGCTGGATTGCAAGTGAGCGTGATTTCCTCAATCGGCACCTCGGGCGTGAGCTCGGCAGCCAAGCCATAAGCGTCAATAAATATACGGTTGTTCTCTTCCTCTAACCTTTGCATTTCATCCGTCATACCCTGCCAATGAGCGTTGAGATTGGCATAGCTGGCCGCCAGCGTTTCAGCCCGGCAATCGTGCGAGAGCAGCGGCGACTCGTTGAAATCCCAAGAGGTTTCGTAAGCGTCCCAATCGGATTTCGAGAGATTTACAAGCCGCCCTTCGTGCTTAGACGCTGAGCAGATTGCCTGGCTTTCGGGTGCCGGAGCCTTTCCCACATCACCAACCTGAAAATTCATACCGCTGCAAACAAAACTCAAAAAATACGAGAAAACATTTGAGTTTGAATAGCTTAACGCCCCCTCTGCCGAGGGAAAGAAAGAATGACCTTTGATGTCGTAGAACGAACGCAAGGGAGCTCTTCTAACTCCAAACTTACTATTCCCTCCCAAATCCGACCACGTGCAACGTTCGCGCTCATATGTGCTCAAGTCGGGCAATGTCGCATTCTTCTGGCCTTTTAGCCGACCCCCATCGGCGTCAAAAAATAGAATATGCTCATTATTTCCCCACCATCTACGATATTCCCCACCTTTCGAATAGGCGACCCATTTCTTGCTTTCGGTGAAGAAAGAACATTCCTTTACCGACACCTCCCACCATGAGCGGAGAAAATAGTCATTGTTTGCCGTCTGCATGCCTACTCTCGGATTAGCAAACTCTCTGAACGACTGGTTGGACGCAAACGCCTGCCGCGTCTTTTCATTTGCCCAATAGGCCAGAGGTCCGCCGGGAATAGACGTGAAGTCTGCTGAAGATGCTTTTCCCCACCTCTCGTTGAGAGTTGGGAAGTGAAGTGGCACACCTTGATCATCAGTTTCGTAATGACGGACGCATTGGAAATGGCCTTTCTCGTCTGGAAATCTTCGTTTCTCAACGACGAAAGCCGTTGTTCCGAAGCTTATCCCCATACTGGTTCCGCCTTTTCCTAGATAAGGCATGTGCAGCATGTTTGAAATCGTGCTTTCTTCCAGTAAAGTAAGTCTAAATTTTTCGTATGAAGACAAGAACATCCAACTCTCCATGGTGACCATGGCAGAGAATGAACTTGGCAATACAACGCTCAATCCACGCTGGATGAAAGCTGCAAAAAGGTCGGCTTTGCAGTCCGCATATTTGCTTTTCAAGAAATCTTGAAGCGTTGGGTTAAGTCCCTTCGCGCCAGCGTATGGCGGATTAGCCACCACCACATGATACTTAGACGATAGCGCCCAGGCCATTCGCAGCACAGCGACGACACGCCCCTGCACCTCCTTCAGCAGCAGGTCGGAACCGAAATCCCGCGTCTCTACCACCCGCAGCGTCTCGGCCGGATCGCGAAGTTTCGGAACGATCAGCGAGCCTAAATTCTTGGCCTGCTCGAATTGCCCCAGCGTCTCGCGCAATTCATCAGTGAACAGATCCCCGCCCACCACGGCGGCAACGTCCTGCATCTCGGCAGGTGTGAAGCGCACATCCTGCAGAACGACTATGTCGGGCTTCGCCTCCATCCGCAGGAACCGCCTACGCCCCAGCTTTGCTGCGGCCTTCATCGACAACGCGAACGCCGCCAGCGCCCCGGCGCGGTCGTCAATCTCAATGCCCGTCAGGTTATGCTTCAGGATCAGGCCGGGGATTTCGGCCGCGTCATGACCTTCCTCGGCATAGATTTCATAAAGCAGGTCAAAGGCATAGGTCAGCATATGGCCCGAGCCGCAGGCTGGATCGCAAATGCGGATTTCCTCGGGCCGGGTGATCTTCAGGAAGTCCGTTTCCGGCTCTTCCGGCGCGATGTAATAATCCATCTTCGCCGCCAGCTTCGATTGCGGGCGATTGAGCAGCCACAGCCGACCCAGAGAGTTTTCCACCAGATAGCGGACGATCCAGTGCGGGGTGAACAGCTGCGTCGCGGCGGGGATATTTTCCGCCGTGATCTTCTGGTTTTTCTTCAGGCCCGCAAAAACCTGATCCTTCTTTTCGCTGATGTAGAACTGGTAAAGCCAGCCGATGATCTCGACATCCTGGCAGGCATCTTCCGTCATCACCTCGCGCAAGCGGGCAAGGATGCTGTCCGGCGACAGAAGATCGTCGGGCATCAGCTGTTCGGTATAATCCTCGGCCCGATCGAGCATATCGGCACGCTCGAACATATACGGCATCGCCCCGTGCCATTCGTTGCAGGCATGGATCAGCAGCAGCCGATAGGCCTCCGCCTGCCCGTCATGGGCGGGGCGGGTGCCGTTAAGATATTCGGCGATCTCGGACCGCGCGCGATCCGGCAGGTTGCCCGCCATCGCCTCGGCTAGAATTTCGGGCCGGGTGGCGCCATCGGCGGGTGATACAACACGCGGGTTGGTGAGGCCGGTTGCATCCATGAAACGCAGCGCGGTGAAGCGGTTGAACCATGTGTATGCCGCGTGTTCGATCACATGGGCGCGGTTGCCGTTGGCGGCAGCTTCCAGCCGGGCAATCGCCCTGGGATGTTCGCGGCGAGCCGCCGCGCCCTCGGTAAGCACCATGTCCAGCCGGGCGGTGACCTGATCGATCAGCAGGTTGCGCGCGCTTTGCGCAAATTTCTTCAGGGCGTTGGTATCCATCAGACAATCACTTTCTTGCCCGCGCCGATCTCGGCCAGCAGGGTCTTTTTCATCTCATCAAGATAGCGCGTCACATCCTCTGCGTCTTCGAGATAGGCTTTCCCGATAGAGACAGTGATCGACTGGGCGTTGACATATTGGGGCTTTGCCGGTGTTGGCGGCACATATGGCTTGCCCGGGGCTTCGGCCACGCCACCTGCAGGCAGGGGCTGCGGCGCGGGCGCCGGCGCCGGTGCAGGCGTCAGCTCGGCAATCC
>NZ_JBSZKA010000001.1:1992500-2344778 GCF_055361505.1 Novosphingobium sp. TK71 | reverse complement strand
CCGCCCTTGATTCGGTCAAACACATTCTTCAGAAAGTTATGCACAGCCCGAAGTTTGCGATGCCGACCTCAGCGCACGCCTGTCCCGGCGACGGATCTCCAGACTTCCATCGACGGGCCGAGATCGAGCCCCTGCCCCGTGATCGCCTGGATGCACACATGGTCCGCACCTGCCGACCAATGTTCTTCCAGCCGCGCCGTGATCGCCGCCAGGTCTCCGCAAGCGAACAGGCTGTCCACGAGGCGGTCGCTCATCGCGTCGATCTCCTCGACGGTAAAGCCGAGCCGCAGCCAGTTGTTGCGGTAGTTCGGATACTGGACGTAGCCCGCCAGCGCGCCCCGCGCCTTTTCGCGCGCACTGGCAAGATCGCTGTCCAGAACGATCCCCTGCTCCGGAGCGACGAGCTTTCCCGGCCCCAGCACCTCACGCGCGGATCGTGTGTGATCGGGCGATACGAGATAGGGATGCACCCCGCAGGAACGCTCCCGCGCGAGTTCCTGCATCTTCGGCCCCAGCGCGGCGAGGCAGCGGGCCTCGGCGGGAAGACCTTCCTCGTCGAGCCGGTCGAGATAGGACGCCATTTTCGCGAGCGGCCGTTCGTATGCTTCGCCCACCAGATGGGAATGGCTCACGCCGAGCCCGAGAAGAACCCGCTGCTGCCGGTCATCCGGCAGGCGCTTCCACCAGGACGCGATTTCGGCGGGATCATGCATCCAGATATTGAGGATGCCGGTCGCGATGGTCGCACGCGTGGTGGCGCCGAGCAGCCGGTCGATGTCGCCGGTGATGTCTCCGCCGATACCGCCCGGAATCCACAAGGTGCCGTAGCCCAGCTCGTCCAGCTCCGCGGCGGCCAGTTCCGCCTGCGCGCGGTCTCCGAAGCGCAGTTCCATCGACCATATGCCGATGCGTCCGAGCGATGGCATCCCTTACTCTCCCTGTCTGCACGGAATTCGTCTGCGCGAATTCGGAATTTCGCAGCATAGGGGAGTTTATGCGGCGGTGCAGGCCAGGTGCCAACGCCCCGGCGGTATCGCGCCGGGACGAAGCAACGAGGGGGCCGGGGCCCCGCTAGAAGAGGCCGTCGTCGAAATCGTCGTCGTCATCGAACATATCGGCGGAATCCGGGGCCGATGCGCCGGCTTCTCCTTCCGGCAGGAAGCCGCGATGGATTTCACGTTCCCGGGCCATGGTATAGCGCGCCGCGATCCGGTCGAGCAGTTCCGCGGATGGAGCGAGGCCCTCTTCCGGGATTTCCGCGCATATCCGGCCAAGGCCCGAGAGCCGTTCTGCCACCGCCATCAGCGGGCCGCCGACTTCGTCCTCGCAATCGATCTTGCCGGTCGTATCCTCAAGGATTTCAGCAACGGCCAGGGCGCTGCGGTCCAGCTCTGACAGGCCCGCGCCCATTCGCTGCCCGCCTTCGCGGATGCAGGTGAGCGATTCTGCCAGCGCCTGCCCCGCGTCCGCCGGTTCGTCTTCCTGTGAACCGCGAATGACGCCGGCAGCCGATGTCAGCCCGTCGAAGGACAGCGCGATGGCGGAGGCGATCGTCTCCAGCGTGGCGGCAAAACCGCGAATCTCGGAGGCGACCACGGCCAGGCCCCGCCCCTCGGTTCCCATCCGGTAGCAGCGCAAGTCGGTATTCCACGCCATCTGCTGCACATCGCCGGTGATGCGGTGCACCGTGGCGAGGCGCAGCGCGAGATTTTCGGCGGTGGACGAGGCCCGGTTGCTCAGGCGGTTGGAGCGGGCATCGGCCTCGCGCAGTTGTTCGGTCACTGCGGCGACTTCGGCCACGCTGCGTTCGAGCACGTGAAGGAACACGCCCTCCTCATCGCCTTGTGGGCTATCGCCTGTCCCGCGCATTTCGAGCAGCATCACCGCGCTCGGCCCGATGCCGCGCAGGCTGCTCGCCAGCAGGCGGGATTCGCGCTGGAACGCCTCGAGCGTATCGAGGGCCTGCGCCGCAAGCAGCGCCAGGGCATGGCCGCCGACCGCTTCCGCCACTTCGGCACCGAACGCCGGGCCCTGTTCCAGAAATGCATCAACGTCGCTGAGCCCGTCGGCGACGTGTTCCAGCCGCTGGCGGGTGCTGTCGCCGACCTGCAGGGCGCCCAGCGCAGTCCCCACCTGCGTGCGGATATCCCTTGCCGCCGCAGAAATCCGCACGGCGCGGTCCGCCTGTTCGATCTGGTCGCGCTGCAAGGCCACGGCATCTTCGGCCAGCTTGCGCGGAATATGCGGAACGACCAGCGCGCATTCGGCCGCAAGCTGGCGTTCGACCTCGAACATGCCGGGAACGGCTTCGGCCAGCCAAGCGATCTCGCGCGAGATACTCTCCATCTCCTGCTCGCCAAGGTCGAGCTTGGTGAACATCATGTCCGCGAAGCTCGAAAAGTCGCCGGAACCGGCTGCGGCCACCTTGATGTTGAGGCCGCAGATGCGCAGGAAGCTAAGCGTGCGGTTGACCTGTTCGATCTGCACCGCCAGCGCCGCGCTGGCCTGTTCGATCATCTTCAGGGCATCGCGCCGCGCCGCCTGGATCGCGGGCAGGCACGTGAGACGGTCGGCGGTGCGGCGCATGTTGCCCACCGCGACATCGGCAGCGTCCCGCTCGAAGGCGTTGGTCACGCTTTCCAGCGCTCCGATCAGCCCTTCGACGATCTCATAGGCGCGGCCGAGCGCCGTGCCCGCCGATACGAAGCGCGCGTCAAGACCGCTGGCGATCCCGGCCAGCGCATCGCGCAGTTCCGCCAGCGACGGAGCCGCGAAATCGGGCGCGGGATCGGCAGGGAGCGCGGCGAGCGGCAATCCGTCTGCCAGAGGGGCACCCTCCAGAAGGGCGCCTTCAGGCGCGCCGAGCACGGGTTCGGGGAAATGGGCGGTTGTCGTCATCGGGCGGTCGTTTCTATCGATTGGTGGCCGCGAGCACTTCGCGGGCAATGGCGCCAAGCGGGATCACGCGGTCTGCCGCACCGCGCGCAATGGCTTCCCTGGGCATGCCGAAGACGATCGAGGTCGCCTCGTCCTGCGCGAAAGTGCGGGCCCCGGCCTGCTTCATTTCCAGCAGGCCGCGCGCACCGTCATCGCCCATGCCGGTCATGATGACGCCGACCGCGTTCGATCCGGCCGCACGCGCGGCGGAGCGGAACAACACGTCCACCGAGGGGCGATGGCGCGAGACCAGCGGTCCGTCCTTCACCGAGACATGATAGCGCGCGCCCTGCCGTTCGAGCATGAGGTGCTTGCCCCCCGGCGCGATCAGCACATGGCCGCGCAGCACCGGGTCGCCGTCGGCAGCTTCCTTCACGTCGACCTCGCAGAGACCGTCGAGCCGCCGCGCGAAGGCACGGGTGAAGTTTTCCGGCATGTGCTGCACCACCACCACGCCCGGCGCATTGGCGGGAAGCGCTTCCAGCACTTCGCGCAAGGCCTCGGTTCCGCCGGTGGAGGCGCCGAGGCAGACGACCATTTCGGTGGTACGGCTCATAGCGCGGCCGCTGGGCGGCGGCAGCACGGCATCGGCGGTGAGCTTCTTGGCCGGGCCTTCCGGCTTCGCCTCGCGCAGGGCCGGGCGGCCGCGAACGCGGGCGCGTGACGCGCCCTTCACGACATCGCGGATCTGCAGATGATGCTCGGCCAGATGGTCCGCCACGCCGATGCGGGGCTTGAGGATCACGTCCACCGCGCCGGCCTCCATCGCCTGGAGCAGCGTTTCCGAGCCTTCCTCGGTCAGCGACGAACACATGACCACCGGGATGGGGCACTGCACCATCAGCTTGCGCAGGAAGGTGATGCCGTCCATGCGCGGCATCTCGACATCAAGGGTGATGACGTCGGGCACTTCCTCCTGAATCCGGCGCGCGGCGCTGAACGGATCGGGCGCGGCGCCGATCACCTCGATCTCCGGGTCTTCCTGGAGGATCGCGGTCATCGTCTGGCGGACGCTGGCGGAATCGTCGATGACGAGGACGCGGATCTTCTTGGCCGCAAGCATGGGTCAGGCCTTCCGGAACACGGTGTTGGCGACTTGCGTGAGCGGCAGGTCATGGCCGGTGATCGATTCCGAATGCCCGAGGAACAGGTGCCCCCCCGGCTTCAGGCAATCGACGAGCTGCGAAACGACCTTACGCTGGGTCGGTTTGTCGAAATATATCAGCACGTTGCGGCAGAATATCAGGTGCATCGGCTCGCCCACGGGGTAGCGGTCGTCCATGAGGTTGAGCCGCGCGAAGCCGATCGCGCTGCGCAGGGCGGGCACCATGCGCACGTCGCGCCGGGCCGGATCGCGCGAGGACATCACGTATTTGCGCTGGAGGGCATCGGGAACCGGATCGACCAGTTCGCGCGGATAGATGCCGCTGCGCGCCGTTTCGAGCACGTCGGTATCGAGATCGGTGGCGAGGATGCCGTAAGCCGGGCCGTCATGGGTCTCGGCGTGATCGTCGAGCACCATGGCCAGCGTATAGGGTTCCGGCCCGGTCGAGCAGGCCGCGCTCCACGCCCGGATGGTGCGGACGCCGCGTGCGCCCAGTTCGGGAAGGACCACCTTGCTCAGGTATTCGAAATGGCCCGGCTCGCGGAAGAAATCGGTCTTGTTGGTGGTAACCGCGTTGATGAGCGACAGCCCTTCCTGCGCCAGGTTCTCGTCCGCGAAGATGTAGTCGCAATATTCGTCGAGCGTGCGCGCGCCCGTTGCCCGCTGGCGGCGGCGCAGGCGCCCTTCGAGCATGGTCTTCTTGCTATCGGGCATCTTGATGCCGGAATAGTCGAAGATATAGGCCGCCAGCCGCGCGAAATTGCGCTTGCTCATCGGATCGCCGGCATGGGGCTGTGCGGGGGACGAACTGCGGATTGCGGGGGCGGCTGCTGACATCTGCGCGGTTCCGGGTCGTGAGGAGGGGAAAGGCGGCGTCCCCGAAGGGACGCCGGGCTCAGGCGGCGGCCTGCGAGGACAGGCGCGTGGCTTCCTCGGCCGTGAAGATGCTCGCCATGTCCACCAGCACGGTGAAGCCCTCGTCGCGCTTCACCACGCCGCCGATATATTCGGAAGGCCAGCGCACGCCCACGTCCGGGGCGCCGCCGATCTGGTCCGCGCGGAAGCTGGTGACCTCGATCACGCGGTCCACCACCAGCCCGAGCACCAGCACGCGGTCCTCCAGCGGGATGTCGATCACCAGGATGCGCGTCGCCGGGGTCGGTTCCACCGGCGGCAGGCCGAGCCGCAGGCGGAAATCGATCGTGGTGATGCCCTCGCCGCGCATGTCGGTAAGGCCGAGCAGGTAATCCGGGCCGCCCGGAATACGGAAGGTTTCGCGGTAGTCGAGGATCTCGCGGACCAGTGTTACCGGCACCGCGAAGATCTCCGCCCCCAGACCGAAGGTCACGGCCTGGATTTCCTGCCCGTCCGTCATGCCGCGTGCATCCCGAAAGCGTCGTCGTGGTCGTCCGGGCCGCCCATGGCGAGGTCCAGCGCGAAGCCGTTGGGACGCGCCTGCCCGTTGCCGCTGGAAGGACGCTTCGCGCCGATCTTGAGCGGGGCCTTGATCGGCGCCGCCTTGCGCACCGGCGCAGCGGTCCGGCCGGGCGCCTTGCCGACGTTGTCGACGCGGAAGTAGGCGATGCTGGCCTGGAGTTCCTCGGCCTGCGCCGCCAGTTCTTCCGAAGTGGAGGAGATCTGCTCCGAAGCGCCGGCGTTCTGCTGCGTCACCTGGTCCAGCTGCTGGATCGCCTGGTTGATCTGGCCCGCGCCGATGTCCTGCTCGCGGCAGGCGGCGCTGATCTCCGAGATGAGTTCGGCGGTACGGCGAATATCGGGCACCAGCCTGGAGAGCATCTCGCCCGCTTCGGTCGCAGCGTCCACCGTATTGGCCGAAACCGCGCTGATCTCGGCGGCCGCGCCCTGGCTGCGTTCGGCCAGCTTGCGCACTTCCGAGGCAACCACCGCAAAGCCGCGTCCATGTTCGCCAGCACGCGCCGCCTCGACGGCCGCGTTAAGGGCCAGCAGGTCGGTCTGGCGGGCGATTTCCTGGACGATGCCGATCTTCTCGGCGATCGTGCGCATCGCGCCCACCGCACGGTCCACCGCGATACCGCTGGCTTCGGCGTCCTGGGCGGACTGGCGGGCGATCTTCTCGGTCTGGGCCGCGTTCTCGGCGTTCTGCTTGATGTTGGCGGACATCTCTTCCATCGATGCCGAAGCCTGTTCGGCGGCGGCGGCCTGTTCGGTGGCCCCCTGCGAGACCTGCTCGGACGTCGAGGAAAGCTCCTGGCTGCCGCTGGCGACATTGTTCGCCGCAACCGTGGAATCGCCGACGACACCGCGCAGGCGCTCGATCATGCGGACAAGGGCATGGCCCAGCTTGTCCTGCTCGGACAGCGGCTTGTGGCTGACGGTCAGGTCGCCGTCGGCGATCTTGTCGGCCAGACCCGCGCTGACGCGCAGGTTCGCGGTCATCTTGTTGACGGTATCGACAAGATCCCTGATCTCGTCGTTCGAGGTCACTTCCACGTCATTGTCGAGATCGCCGATCGCCACCGCGTTGATCGCGGTGCCGACCCGGGCAAGCCCGCGCGAGACGATCAGCGAAATCCACACCGCGCCCACCAGCGCGCCAAGGATGGCGACGATGGCAACCGTCAGCAGCGTGGCGCGCGCCGAGGAATAGAGCGCATCGGTCTGCCGGTCGACCTGCTGCATGTCTTCCCGCGCACGGGCGACCAGATCGTCGGTCTGCTTGGTCACGCGGTCCAGCACGTCGCGGGCGCTGCCCAGCGCCAGTGCGGCCGCTTCCTCGTTCTGGTTGGCCCGCGCAAGGGTGCGGATGCGCGTATCCAGCGGCTTGAAGTTCTCGAACGAGGACCGCATTTCGCGCCAGGTCTGCTTGGTTTCGGGCAAGGCATTCGCATCGCCCTCGTCCAGCAGACGCTCGAACTCGGACATCGAGCGCGTGGCCTTGTCGTCGAATTCCTTCACCAGTTCCGGGTCGTTCGTCATCGTCATGTTGCGCTCGTTGCGCGCAAGGGTGCCGAACACGACCTGCACCTGCTGGGCCCGGTCGAGCCGGGCGGCGGGGCCGCTGATGAGATCGCTGATCGCGGTGTTGAGCGTGCTCAGACGCGTCAGGCTGACGCCGACCACGACGGCCAGCAGGATCAGGATTATGGCGAATGTCACGCCCAGCTTCATTTTAATCGTAGCGCGCATGGGAAATGGAACCTTGGGACCCGGATGGGGGGAAAGAAACGGTAATCGGCGTCGGCGCGTCAGGCCGCGTGAGTGCTGAACGCCTCGTCCTCGCTGTCAGGCCCGCCGGTCGAGAGGTCGAGCGCAAAGCCGCGGGCGCGGGCCTGCTGGTCGGCGACCGAGAGCGAACGGGTATTGCGCGTGGGAGCGGCTGCCTTGCGGGCGGCGGCCACCGGCTGGCGGAATGCCACCGGCGCGGCCTTGCGGCGCGTGCCGTTCCCGTCGGTGCGGAAGTAGGCGATCGAAGCCTGAAGCTCCTCCGCCTGCGCGGCGAGTTCTTCCGACGTCGTGGAGATCTGCTCCGAGGCGCCGGCGTTCTGCTGCGTCACCTGGTCGAGCTGCTGGATCGCCTCGTTGATCTGCCCCGCGCCGATATCCTGTTCGCGGCAGGCCACGCTGATCTCCGAGACCAGTTCGGCGGTACGGCGGATGTCGGGCACCAGCTTCGAGAGCATGTCGCCGGCTTCGGCAGCAGCCTGCACGGTCTCGGTCGAGACGGCGCTGATTTCGGCTGAAGCCTGCTGGCTGCGCTCGGCAAGCTTGCGCACTTCGGATGCGACGACGGCGAAACCGCGCCCGTGCTCGCCCGCTCGCGCGGCCTCCACCGCCGCGTTAAGGGCGAGAAGGTCGGTCTGGCGGGCGATTTCCTGGACGATGCCGATCTTCTCGGCGATCGTGCGCATCGCGCCGACCGCACGGTTCACCGCCACGCCGCTGGCTTCGGCATCCCTGGAGGACTGGCGGGCGATCTTCTCGGTCTGCGCCGCATTGTCGGCGTTCTGCTTGATGTTGGCGGCCATCTCTTCCATCGAGGCCGAGGCCTGCTCGGCAGCGGCCGCCTGTTCGGTGGCGCCTTGCGAGACCTGCTCGGAATTGGCCGAAAGCTCCTGGCTGCCCGCCGAAACGTTCTCCGCCGCGACCGTGGCATCGCCGACCACGCCGCGCAGACGCTCGATCATCGTGTTCACATGGCCCAGCAGGTCGCTGATCTCGTCGTTCGAACGGATCTGGGCCGTGCGGGTAAGGTCGCCCTCGGCCACCTGGCTCATGGCATCCCCCGCCGACTTCAGGCCCCGCGAGATCAGCAGCGCGAGATAGGCCGCGGCGGCCACGGTGATGATGAACCCGGCAACACCCATGCCGATCATGAGCGAGCGCGCCGACCCGTAAGTGATCTCGGTGTCCGCGTCGGCCTTGGCCATCTTCTCCTGCTGGAGCTGGACGAGGTTTTCGACCGTCTTGGTCACGGCCTGGGCCCGGTCGCGCGATTCGCCCATGGTGAGCGCGGTGGCGGCGGCCTTGTCGCTGCGGCTGAGCTCGCTGACGTGCTGGTTCACCGGCTTGAACGCGTTCCACTGGTCGCGCAATTGCGCCCACGATGCCCGCGTCTCTTCCGAAGCGTTGGCATTGGCCTGTTCGACCTGTTCCTCCACCCGGTCGCGCCAGGTGACGATGCGGGTTTCGAGTTCGCGGATCTGCACCGGATCGTCCGTCAGGACGAGGTTCTTCTCGGAACGGACCATCATACTCACCCCGCCGTCGATGGCGCGGGCGCGGTCAAGCTGCTTTGCCGGCCCGGCCACGAGATCGCCGACCGAATCGTTCAGCGTCGACAGTCGGGAAATGCCGATCCCGATGATCGCTGCCATGATGATGAGGAGGAGGACGAAAGTACCTCCGAGCTTCAGCTTGATGGTTGCACGCATGATGGCCCCCCGGCTCAATGAAGTGTGGATGGCTGGATCGCGGCGGAATCGGTTCCGCCGACCAGTGAACGAAAGATGGCGGCAAGATCGGGCAGGACGACCACGCCGTCCTGCCGGCGAACCAGTTCGCGCACGAAGTCGCGCCGCCAGCGCAGGCCCACGGCGGGCGGGCTCTCGCTCGCGCTCTGCCGGAGCGTCGTCACCTCGTGGACCTTGTCCGTGCGGATGCCGATCTGGAACGTCTCGCCTTCGGCCTCGGTCTCGATCACGACGATGCGGCTGTCCACCGTGGCTTCGGCCGCGGGCATGGCGAAGGCCAGCCGCAAGTCGGCGATCGGGATGATCTTGCCGCGAAAGTTCACCACGCTGCCCAGCAGCGGCGCCGCGCCGGGAACGCGGGTTTCGGGCAGGAGATCAAGGATCTCGCGAACCAGCGTGGCCTCCAGCGCGAAAGTCTCCTCGCCGAGGTTGAAGGTCAGCACTTCGAGCTGGCCGGCGGCATCCCACCGGGTGGCTGCCTGGTCTTGGAACGGGTCGCTCATGGCTTATCCGGCGGCGCGAAGCCGCTCCTCCTGGTTCTGGCCCAGCATGACGAGCTGGACGACATCGAGGATCAGGGCGACACCGCCGTCGCCGAGGATGGTGGCCCCCGCGAAAGTGGCGACGTCCCGGTGCAGCGGCGACATCGACTTGATGACGGTCTGGTGGCTGCCGATGATCTGGTCCACCACCAGCCCGACGCGCTCGGCGCCAGTGGCGATGACGACGATCTTCTGGTGCGGATCGGGCCGGGTGCCGGTGTCGAAGATCTCCCGCAGGCGCAGGAACGGCACCAGCCGGTCGCGCAGGGTGATGAAGCTGCGGCCGCGCGAACGCAGGTCTTCCTCAAGGCTGAGTTCTAGGCATTCCTCGACCGCGCCGAGCGGGATCACGTAGCGGCCGTTGCCCACCCGCACGAGCAGCCCGTCGATGATCGCCAGCGTCAGCGGGATGCGCAGCACCACGGTGGAGCCCTCGCCCGGCGCGGACGTGATGTCGATCGCGCCGCGCAGGCTCTCGATGGTGCGCTTCACCACGTCCATGCCCACGCCGCGCCCGGACAGGCTGGTGACCTGCGCCGCCGTGGAGAAGCCGGGATGGAAGATCATCTGGAGCAGTTCGTGATCGGAAATCTGCTGGCCGGGCTGGATCAGCCCCTGCGCCTCGGCCTTGGCGCGAACGCGCACGCGGTCGATCCCGCGCCCGTCGTCGCGGATGGTGATGAGCACTTCGCCGCCCGCCTGATGGGCGGAGAGGCGAACCTGCCCAGCGGCAGGCTTTCCGGCGGCGATCCGGTCTTCCGGCGTTTCCAGGCCGTGATCGCAGGCATTTCGGATCAGGTGGACCATGGGATCGGCCAGACGCTCGATCATGGTCTTGTCGACTTCGGTGGTCTCGCCCTCGGTCGAAAGCTCGATGGTCTTGCCGGTCTCGCGCGCAAGATCGTGGACGAGGCGGCGGAAGCGGCTGAACAGGCTGGCCACGGGAACCATGCGCAGCACCATCATGGTATCGCGCAGTTCACCCGCGAGCCGCTCGATTTCCTCGGAGATCGAACGCAGCGCCAGTTCGTTGCCGACCGCCGAACCGCTGCCGGCGGCAAGCTGCGAAAGGCGGCTCTGGACGATCACGAGTTCGCCCACCCGGTCCATCAGCTCGTCCAGACGCTCGGCGGGAACGCGCACGCTTTCGCCCGCCTTGGCCGCCGGACGGCCGGCGGGATTCGCGCCGTCCTGCGCCGGTGCGGCCTGAGGCGCAGGTGCAGCCTCCACGGCGGCGGGGAGCGCGGCGGACGCCTGATCTGCCGGTAATTGGGCAACCGCCTCGGCAGGAACATCGTCCAGCGGCTCGATGGTGAGTTCCATGTCGTCCATCACGAAGATGAACACGTCATCGATGTCATCGCGCGAGATGTCGCCGCGAAGTTCGACATCCCAGCCGATGTGGCACTCGGTCGGCACCAGGTCGGCCAGCGGCGGCACGGCATCGGTGCGCGCGGCGATCCGGCAATCGCCAAGATCGCGCAGCTCGTCCAGCAACATCAGCGGGTTGGTGCCGTTGGCCATGGCATCGGCGGGAAGCCGGAAGAACAGCCGCCAGCCGTTCCGGGCGGCGGAAGCGGACGCAGGAACCGCAGCGGCAGTGGCTGTCGCACCGGCAGCGGCAGTGGCGGGCACCGTGTCCGCGCCGTCGATCGCGGCCTGAAGCTGGGCGAGGATCGCCGTGCCTGCGGCCTCCAGCCCGGCGCCGTGGCCTTCGATCAGCGCGCGCATGTGGTCCCGCGCCGAGAGGATCACCGCGACCAGTTCCTGCGTCGCCGGGGCCAGCCCCTTGCGCACGCGGTCGAACGCGGTCTCGCAGTGGTGAGTAAAATCGGCCAGCGCATCGAAGCCGAACATCGCGCCCGAGCCCTTGAGCGTGTGCAGCCCCCGGAACACTTCGTCGATGAGCGCGCGGTCCTCCAGCCGGTGGCCGAGGTCCAGCAGGCCCTGCTCGATCTGGTCGAGCAGGTCGCCCGCCTCGACGCGGAACGCCGCGACCGGATCCTGCGTATTCAACGGCCCAGCACCTTGCGGGAGACCTTGATGAGCTGCTCCGGCACGAAGGGCTTCACCAGCCAGCCGGTGGCGCCGGCCGCCTTGGCCTGCTGCTTCATCGCGTCATCGCTCTCGGTGGTGAGGAAGATGATCGGAATTCCGGCCTGCTCCGGCGCCTTGCGCAGTTCGCGGATCATCGTCAGCCCGTCCATGTTGGGCATGTTGAGATCGGTGATAATAAGGTCGAACCGCTTGGCGCCGGCCGCGTTCAGCCCCTCGACGCCGTCTCCCGCTTCGGTGACGTCGTAGCCCGCGCCGGTCAGCGCGATGCGGATCGCCATGCGCAGGCTGGGAGAATCGTCGACGGTAAGGATCGAGGCAGTCATTGCGGCAGTTCTCCGTGGAACCAGAATTCGAGGTCCTGGGGGGTGGGGTCCGTCAGGAAGCCCGCGCGTTCGAGCAGCGCGGCAACCGGACCGCCGGCAGGACGCGCCAGACGCAGTTCACGGCCCGCGCGCATCCAGTGATCCCGCGCAGAGTAGACGATCTCAAGAAATGCAAGATCGACTTCGACAAGTGACGACAGGTCAAGATCAAGATCCTGCCCCGCATCGAACCCGGCAAGAATATCCTGCCTGAACTGATGCGCGGAACGCACCGTTACGGAACCTGGAACTGCTACGACCTGGCGCATCGCTTCCTCTTGGTATTGCCCATGAGCGCGATCGTTTCGGCGCAGCGGGCGGCCTTGTTATTTCTAGACGAAATCCCGCCGCGCCGGACTTTCCGGATCGGATTTTTTAATCGTTTGCGGCAGATCTTGTCGTTTGCGGAAAATGGCGTGCCCGCAGCGAAATTTCCGCGCGGCGGCGCGGTTGCGGGGCGGACCGGGTTCGCGGACGCCCAAGGCGCTGGACCGGCGGCGGCATTTCCAATAGGCCTCTGCCCTGATGACGGCTCACCTTGCAGAACCCGACCTCCGGGATCACCGGAACAAGCGCCTGAAGGCGATCCTCGGCGGTTCCACCGGCAATCTCGTCGAATGGTACGACTGGTACGCCTATTCGGCCTTCACGCTCTATTTCGCGCCGCACTTCTTCCCGAGCGAGGACCGCACCGCCCAGTTGCTGAGCGCGGCGGCAATCTTCGCGGTGGGGTTCCTGATGCGGCCGATCGGGGCATGGCTGATGGGCGTCTATGCCGACCGGCACGGACGCAAGAGCGGGCTCACCCTGTCGGTCGCGCTGATGTGCGCGGGATCGATGCTGATCGCGGTGACCCCGTCCTACCAGACGATCGGCATCGGCGCGCCGCTGCTGCTGGTCCTTGCCCGGCTGATGCAGGGCCTGTCGATCGGCGGCGAATATGGCGCCAGCGCCACTTATCTTTCCGAAATGGCGGGCCGCAACAACCGGGGCTTCTTCTCCAGCTTCCAGTACGTCACCCTGATCGCGGGGCAACTCGTGGCGATCTGCGTGTTGCTGACGCTCCAGGCGGTGCTGAGCGAGGCGCAGCTTGACGCATGGGGCTGGCGCATTCCCTTCGTGATCGGCGGAGCGCTGGCGGTGATCGTGTTCCGCGTGCGGCGCGGCATGGCGGAAACCGAAAGCTTCGAGAAGGCCCGCGCCGAAGGGGCGCCGCAATCCGGCTTCCTCGAACTGATCCGCAGCCACCCGCGCGAAACGCTGATCGTGATGCTGCTGACCGCGGGCGGGACGATCGCCTTCTACGCCTATTCGATCTACATGCAGAAGTTCCTCGTCAACACGAGCGGGCTCAGCCGGGAAACGGCCTCCGCGATCAACGGCATCACGCTGTTCGTGTTCATGCTGCTGCAGCCGCTGGCGGGCGCCCTGTCCGACCGGATCGGGCGCAAGCCGCTGATGATCGGTTTCGGCGTGCTGGGCGTGCTGTTCACCTATCCCATCTTCGCCACGCTGGCGACCACCAGGAACCCGGTCACCGCCGGATTGCTGGTCATGGCCGGACTGGTGATCGTGACCGGATATACCTCGATCAACGCGGTGGTGAAGGCCGAACTGTTCCCCGCCCATATCCGCGCGCTGGGCGTGGCCCTGCCTTATGCGCTGGCCAACACGCTGTTCGGCGGCACCGCCGAATTCGTCGCGCTGTGGTTCAAGCAGGCCGGGGTCGAACACGCCTTCTACATCTACGTCACCGTGATGATCGCCATCTCTCTGGCGATCTACATCCGCATGCGGGACACCCGCCAGCACAGCCGTATCCTGGAAGACTGACGGACAGGATCAGGAGCGCCTCCGATGTTGCTTACCCAATTGCTCGTTCCCACCTACACGCAGATGCTGCGCGGGCTGGCCGCATGGCTGGACAAGGCTTCCACACAGGAAACGGCCGCCGGCGGCGATGCCGAGGCGCTGCTGTCCGCGCGGCTGGCGCCCGATATGTTCCCGCTCGCCGCGCAAGTGCGATTTGCCTGTTTCCAGGCGCAGGAAGCCGTTCATCGCCTGAAGGGCGAACCCGTGCCCGAGGCCCTTCTCGAAGTGCGCCGCGAAGGCTGGAACGCCGCAGAGCAGCCCGGCACCATCGCGCAGGCAAAGGCCCGCGTGGCCGAGGCACTCGACCTGCTGAGCGCGCAAGGGGCCGACACGCTTGAGGGCGGCGCCGATCTGCCGATGACGATCGAATTGCCCAACGGCATGAAATTCGACATGACTGGCAGCGAATTCGCGCGCGACTGGTCGCTGCCGCAGTTCTATTTCCACCTCAACGCGGCATACGCGATCCTGCGCAGCCATGGCACCGAACTGGGCAAGGCCGACTATGTTTCGCACATGTTCGCCTACTTGCGCCCGGATACCGCGCCGCAGGCCTGATACCCCCACTTCGGCGCGCCGATTGTCTCCCATGAGGAGACAGTCTGTAGCCTGACCGCAGACTAGTGGCATGGCTCCGCAGCCCATAGCGCCGGAGCCATGCAGACCCAGACCGCATCACGCCGGACCTGCCCGTCCCGCCCCGAGCCCGCCAAAGCGGGCGAGGCACGATGACGCCGTCCATCGCCGACCGTTTCGGCGTTACCGATGCGCTGTTCTCGCTCAAGTGCCTGGCGGCGGCGGCGCTCGCCTATTACCTTGCGCTCACCTTCCAGTTTCCCAAGCCGTTCTGGTCGGTGATGACCGCCTATATCGTCGCCAGTCCGATGACCGGCGCGGTCCATTCCAAGGCGTTGTTCCGCCTTTCCGGCACCGCGATCGGCGCGGCGGTGGCGGTGATCCTGCTGCCGAACCTGCGCGGATCGCCCGAATTCCTCACGCTGGCGCTGGCCGGCTGGCTGGGCCTGTGCATCTACCTCGCCGTGATCGACCGCACCGCGCGGGCCTATATGTACCTCCTGGCCGGGTTCACCGCGATCCTCGTTTCCATGCCGATCATCGACCGCCCCGAAGCCGTGTTCACCACCGCCGTCTCACGCGTGCAGGAGATCGCGCTGGGCTTCTTCTGCGCCGGACTGGTCCATTCGCTGGTTTTCCCGCGCAGCGTTTCCGACCGCCTGCTGGCCCGCGTCGACGCGATCGTGCGCGATGCCGAGCGCTGGTCGATCGACACGCTGGACGAAGCGGGCACCGTCCGTCTCGCGCGGGACCGGCGCCAGCTGGCGCTCGACATTGCCGAACTGCACCAGCTTTCCATCCACCTGCCGTTCGACACCGGCCGCAGGCGCCTGCGCGTCGGCGCGGTGCGGGCGCTCCAGCAGCAACTGGCGATACTCGCACCGCTTGCCGCCGCCGTGGAGGACCGGCTTCACGAGCTTCGCGGCGAAGGCCATGCCGATGCCCGGCTGGACCGGCTCGCCGCGCAGGCCCGCGACTGGCTGGACCGCGATGACGGCGGCTACCGCGAGGAAGCCGCAACCTTGCGCAGGCGGGCACAAGCGCTGGAGCCCGAGGTCGGCCCGGACATGGCAGCGCCGGACCTGCTGAAGCTGGGCCTGCTCGTTCGCCTCGGCGAACTGATCGAGGCGCATTGCCACTGCCGGGACTTGCGCCGCCAGCTCCACGCCCCCTCGCGCGCCGCCGTCAGCACGGACGTGCCCGCCCTGCTCGGCAGCGCGGTGCCGCGCGCCCTTCACGAAGACCGGGGCATGGCGCTGCGCTCCGGCCTCAACGCGGGGGCCACGGTCTGCATCGCGGTGGCTTTCTGGCGGCTCACCGCATGGCCGAGCGGGGACGGCGCGGTGATGATCGCGGCGATCTGCTGCTCCCTCTTCGCCGGGTTCGACCAGCCCGCCGTGCTGCTCAACAAATTCCTCGCCGGCTGGGTGATCGCCACGTTCGCCGCCATCGCCTATGCTTTCGCGATCCTCCCGCGCGTGACGGAGTTCGGCGTGCTGATCGCCGTTCTCGCCCCGTACCTGCTGGTGGGCGGATCGCTGCTGGCCAGGCCGCCACGGGCGCTCATGGCAACCGGGCTGCTGCTGGGCCTGCTCAACACGGTCGGCCTCAACGAGGAATATGCCGAGCATTTCCCGACCTTCATCAACGCCGCCATCGCCCAGCTTGCCGGCGCGGTGCTGTCGGTGGTGATGCTGCGCATCTTCTCCACGGTGGGCGCAGGGCGAAGCGCGGAGCGCATCGTGCAGGCGAGCTGGCGCGACATCGGCCGGTTCGACGCTCCCGGTGCGCCCGCGCCGGGCGCCTGGATCGGCGTGGCGCTCGACCGGATCGGCCTGCTCGCGCCGCGCCTCGTCGCCACCGGCCGCGATCCCGGCGCGGCCCTGCTGGACGGACTGAACGATCTGCGCGCCGGGGCCGCCCTGCTGCGGCTGGGCAAGCTCGAACGCTCGTTACGCGGGGATGCGGCGGCGGCACTGGCCGCGGCAAGGCAGGCCGTCGCCGCCCACTACCGCGCGCAGGCCGCCGCCCGCATGGCCATCGCCCCGCCAAAGATGCTGGAAAGCACGATCGATCACGGCATCCGCACCCTCGCCGCGTGCGAACCTGCCCATGCGCGCGAAGGCGTGCTGGCGCTGCTGACGCTGCGCCGCGTGTTCTTCCCGCACGGCCATCCGCCGGGCAGGCCGCCCGCCCCGGACGGCATTCTCGACCGCGCGGCCTGACCCCCTCGCCATGGCCGCTTCGCGAAATGCTTGTAATCCGGCGCCGGTCCGGGAATGGCAGCCTGAAGGATCGGAACGCGGCAAAGGGGAGCGCGGCATGGAACTCGAAGACTTGCGCAGCTTCGCCATGGTCGTGCGGCATGGCGGTTTCTCGGCCGCCGAACGCGCCACCGGCGAGGCGCGCGGAAAGCTGTCCAAGCGGGTTGCCAAGCTGGAGCGCGAACTCGGCACGCGGCTGCTGGAACGCTCCACCCGCAACGTGCGCGTCACGGATGTCGGCCAGGAAGTCTACCGGCAGTGCGAAGTCATCGCCGATGGCCTCGCCGCCACCCGCGCCATCGCCGAGCGGGCGCGCGAAGACGTTTCGGGACTGCTGCGGATCAGCTGCCCGCCGGGCCTTGCCCGCTATCTCGGCGCGGAGGGGCTGGCCTCATTCCTCGCCCGCTATCCGCAAGTGCGGCTGGACATGCACCTCACCAGCCGCCGGGTGGACATCATCCGCGAAGGTTTCGACATCGCCCTGCGCGTCGACGTGGAGGAGGAAACCGATCTTTCGCTGACCATGCGCCAGCTCGGCCGCAGCCAGCGCATCCTCGTCGCCAGCCCGGAATTCCTCGCGGGCCTGCCGCCGATCGGGATCGACATGCTCCAGAGCCTCCCGACGCTCACGATCGGCGAACACGCCGAGCATCACCGCTGGGACATGACGAGCGAAACCGGCGAACGCGCCCGCATCTTCCACCGGCCCCGGCTGTGCAGCAACGATTCCACGATCGTGCGCGAAGCCGCGCTCGACGGACTGGGGGTGGCGCTGCTCCACGAACAGGGCTGCCGCGCGGACCTGCTACAGGGGCGACTGCTGCGGGTCCTGCCGCAATGGCATACGCGCGAAGGCATCGTCCACATGGTCTTTGCGGCGCGGCGCGGCATGTCGGCAGCGCAGCGCGCCTTCATCGACCACTATGCCGCCCAGCCGTTCTTCCCGCCGCTGCCGGACACTCCTGATTGCCCGTCTCCCCGCGCCACGAACCGATAGATCGCAAGCGCGAAACCAGCTCCTGCCCAACCGGGCTCTGGTACGTTTAGGTGTCGTTCAACACGATTACGAACTAGCCATGACGCAAGCTTCTGCGTATAGTCCCCAGATCACCGTCCAGAAACGCGCGTCGGTGACTGAGAGACACACTGCGCTCCCCGCAAACAGGAGAGCCGGATATGGACCTCAATCAACTTCTCTTTCACCACCAGATCGCCGTTATGCGCGGCCATCCCGGCGAAGCTCCCTCGCGGGGTTCGCGGTTCGATATCGTTGCTCACTACGAGCGGCGCATCGCCCGCCTGCGGCGGGAAACGGGCACTACACCCTACCCGGACTGGTCGCGTTGATGAGGCTGGAAACCGCTTCGTCCGGGGGCGCGAGCCGATCCTAGACCTCGTGGAAACGCCGTTGCCGGCGACTTCGCCTGACCGCGCCGTCGTCCCCGAAGCAGTGGGCCGGGCCCACCGGACGCTGATGCACGCCTGCGACTTCTGGGTGCGCCATGTCCGGCTCGCCCCCGCGCCTTGTTCCGCAGCACCGCGCTTTCCGGGGCGCCCCGTGCCGGCGATCCCTTCGTCTCTGGCGCTGTCCGCCTTTACGCGGATGA
This sequence comes from Novosphingobium sp. TK71, assembly GCF_055361505.1. Classification (NCBI taxonomy): domain Bacteria; kingdom Pseudomonadati; phylum Pseudomonadota; class Alphaproteobacteria; order Sphingomonadales; family Sphingomonadaceae; genus Novosphingobium; species Novosphingobium sp. TK71. The sequence goes on along the minus strand of NZ_JBSZKA010000001.1, from coordinate 2,326,503 downwards.
GCGGCAACCGGCTGCACGAACTCGACCGCTTCCTTTCCGTCCTGCTGGATGCCGTGGCCGCGGGACATGGCGGCGACGATCACGATGACCGCCATTTCGCCAGCCGGCACAACACCTCCGGCAAGCTGCTGGTCGTCGAAGGCATGCTCGGGATGGAACGCCACGCCCGCGCCCGGCTTCTGGCCATCGGGCGGATTTCCGCGCTATTGCGCCATTGCCCCAGCCCCGCCGATACACCCGCCATGCGCGCGGACCTGCAACTGGCACTGGGCCGCGACACCCCCTGCCCGCCGCGCGCAGCGCCAGATTCCCCGATCCTGACCCGCGATTCCGTGCTCGTGATCTGCCGGTTCTATGCCACGCTGGGCGACCGGGTCCTGGCGGCGGCAGCCCGATAAGCGAGAACCCGGCGAATTCGCTGGGGACTCCGCCAAGGCGATGTTAGGCTCTCTCGTCGGGTGCGATTCCCGGCAGGCGGATCAAGAGGTCTTTCGAACTCCAGTACCAAGGAACAGGGCATTGCAAGCGGACATGGTCACCCTCGAAGCCCTGATAGTCGGAACGACTATCCTCGTTCTCATCTTCGGTTCACGGGCGGTCTCGTCCCGCTGGCAGCAAGCCCGGGTGCGGCGCGCGGTCAGGGTTTCCAAGTAGGCCGCCGGAGGGGCCGGGAGGCCCTTCTCGCAGGCTCAATCAACTTTCGGCGAGCAGGGCCAGTTCCTCTGCGCTGAACACCCGCCCCCGCGTCAGGAAGCGTTGCTCGCGGCCGTTGTCGAGGCTGAACATCCCTCCGCGACCGGGAACGACGTCGAGGATGAGTTGCGTGTGGGCCCAGGCTTCGCCCTGCGCGCGGCCGATATAGACCGGCGCTCCGCCCACTTCGCCGAGAAGCCGATCGCTTTCGCCGATGCGGAACTCTCCTTGCGGATAGCACATCGGCGAAGATCCATCGCAGCACCCGCCCGACTGATGGAACAGCACAGGACCGTATTCGGCCGTCAGTTCGGCGATCAACGCAAGTGCCGCCGGGGTTGCGGCGACCCGTTCTACCTCATTCGTCACCCCGGCGAACTCCCTCCAAATCCGCTGCGTCGCCCCCGTCCGGAGACAACGGACCAGCGCAGCGTCGCTGAATTCAACCGGCCATATCGAGAACCACGCGTCCTTCGATCTGACCCTTGTGCATACGGTCGAATATGGTGTTGATGTCTTCGATCCGTGCCGTCTCGATCGTCGCCTTGACCTTGCCCTGCGCGGCAAAGTCGATCGATTCCTGAAGATCGAGCCGGGTGCCGACGATCGAACCCCGCACAGTAATGCCGTTAAGCACCATGCCGAAGATGTTGAGCGGGAAATCGCCAGGCGGCAATCCGTTGAGAGCCACGGTGCCGCCCCGCGCGACCACGCCGACTGCCTGCGCGAAAGCCTTCTCGCTCACCGCCGTAACCAGAGCACCGTTCACTCCGCCGCCGGTTTCGCGCTTGATGATCGTTGCCGGGTCTTCGTTTCGCGCATTGACGGTGATCGTCGCGCCAAGCCTGCGGGCAAGGTCGAGCTTGGCATCGTCAATGTCGATGGCCGCGACATTGAGGCCCATTGCCACTGCGTACTGCACGGCCATGTGGCCGAGCCCGCCGATCCCGCTGATCGCCACGTAATCGCCGGGTTTGGTATCGGTCATCTTCAGGCCCTTGTAGACCGTGACACCGGCGCAGAGCACCGGTGCGATCTCTGTGAAGCTGATGTTGCCGGGCAAGTGGCCGACGTAATTGGGATCGGCGATCACATAGTCGGCGAAACCGCCATTTACCGAATAGCCGGTGTTCTCCTGCGTCTCGCAAAGCGTTTCCCAGCCGCCAAGGCAATGAACGCAGTGCCCGCAGGCGCTGTAGAGCCACGGCACCCCGACCCGGTCGCCTTCCTTTACATGCTTTACGCCCGCGCCGACCTGGCTGACAAAGCCGACGCCTTCGTGGCCCGGAATGAACGGCGGGTTGGGCTTGACCGGCCAGTCCCCCTCCGCGGCATGAAGGTCGGTATGGCAAACGCCCGACGCCTGGATCGCGACCTGTATCTGGCCGGGGCCGACTTCGGGCACCGGCACTTCGTCGATCGTCAGCGGCTTTCCGAATTCACGCACGACGGCAGCCTTCATGGTCTTGGCCATAGGGTAATTCCTCTCGGGGCTAGGTCCTGTTTTCGGGATTGGGGGCGCGCCCCGCCATCGGGAGAGAGCGGAGCGAGGCGCGCCGGGGGGCGAAGCTCAGAAAAATCCAAGCTTCCGGGGGCTGTAGCTGACCAGCATGTTCTTCGTCTGTTGGTAGTGGTCGAGCATCATCTTGTGCGTTTCGCGCCCGATACCGGACTGCTTGTAGCCGCCGAACGCCGCATGGGCGGGATAGGCATGATAGCAGTTGGTCCAGACCCGGCCGGCCTTGATCTCGCGGCCGAAACGGTAGCAGGTATTGGCATCGCGGCTCCACACGCCGGCACCGAGGCCGTAAAGCGTGTCGTTGGCGATGGCGAGCGCCTCGTCGGCGTCCCTGAAGGTGGTAACGGAAACGACAGGACCGAAGATCTCCTCCTGGAATATCCGCATCTTGTTGTGTCCCTTGAACACCGTCGGCTTGACGTAGTAGCCGCCCGCAAGCTCGCCTTCGAGTTGCGCGGCCTCGCCCCCGATGAGGATTTCGGCGCCTTCCTGGCGGCCGATATCGAAGTAGGAGAGGATCTTCTCGCGCTGCTCGGACGATGCCTGCGCGCCGATCATCGTCGCGGGGTCAAGCGGATTGCCCTGCACGATCGCGGCCACGCGCTGGAGCGCACGTTCCATGAAACGGTCGTAGATCTTCTCGTGGATCAGCGCGCGGCTCGGACAGGTGCAGACTTCGCCCTGGTTGAGCGCGAACATCACGAAACCTTCGATCGCCTTGTCGAAGAAGTCGTCGTCAGCCGCGGCCACGTCCTCGAAGAAGATGTTGGGCGATTTGCCGCCGAGTTCCAGCGTGACCGGGATCAGGTTCTCGCTGGCGTATTGCATGATGAGACGGCCGGTCGTCGTCTCGCCGGTGAAGGCGATCTTGGCGATGCGGCTGGACGAGGCCAGCGGCTTTCCGGCCTCCAGGCCGAAGCCGTTCACGATGTTGAGCGTGCCGGGAGGCAGCAGGTCGCCAACGATTTCCGCCCAGACCATGATCGAGGCGGGGGTCTGCTCGGCCGGCTTGAGCACCACGCAGTTGCCCGCCGCCAGCGCGGGAGCCAGCTTCCATGCCGCCATCAGCAGCGGGAAGTTCCAGGGAATGATCTGCCCGACCACGCCCAGCGGTTCGTGGAAGTGATAGGCGACGGTATCGTTGTCGATCTCGCTGAGCGTGCCTTCCTGGCCGCGGATCACCCCCGCGTAATAGCGGAAATGGTCGATCGCCAGCGGCACGTCGGCGGCCATTGTCTCGCGGATCGGCTTGCCGTTGTCCCAGGTCTCGGCCGTGGCGAGGCGTTCCAGGTTCTCCTCCATCCGGTCGGCCACGAGATTGAGGATGCGGGCGCGTTCTGCCACCGAGGTCTTGCCCCAGGCATCCTTGGCGGCATGGGCAGCGTCCAGCGCGGCCTCGATGTCGGAAGCGTCGGAACGGGCGATCTGGCCCACGACCTTGCCGTTGATGGGGGAAGTATTGTCGAAATAGCGCCCGGCGTTCGGAGCGACCCAGCGACCACCGATGAAGTTGTCATAGCGGGCGGAGAAAGGAGCCTTGAATGCGGCCCGTTCCTGAACAAGTGCGTCCACGGATATATCCTCTCTTGCGGCGCCTGATGGCGTCTCATCGTCAAGGAGTGTTGCGCAGTTGAAACGATTGCGGAAGCGGGGGGCCGTGTTGCTAGCCGCCCTGCTGTCTCATCGGCGAGACAGTTTCACCGAACGGATGATCTGCCTCAGCGCGAAAGCCCGGCCTTCGCCATGCGGCGATAGAGAGTTGCCCTGCCGACTCCGAGAATGCGTGCCGCCGCACTGGCGTTTCCGCCAGCTTGCGCCAGCGCGCGGCGCAGGATCGTGCGGTCTCCGTCCTCGAACGATGGGCCGCGCGTGTCGGTGCCGAGCAACTGGTCCAGCGGGCGTGGCTGTGCCAGCATCGCGTCGGTCAGGCGCAGTTTCATCCTTGCGCCGCGACTGGCGCCGATCACCAGATCGTCACGATCCGTCGCGAGAAGCGCGGAGCCATGAGTCGGGTCCTCGGCCAGGAACACGATCCGCGCACCGGCGAAATGCTGGCAGAAATAGTCCCGCTCGATACGCCGCGCGGCATCCCGCACGAGCGCCGACACCAGTTCCGCCATCGCCGGGCCATGATCCTGCCGATAGCTCGACACGTCGAGCGCACCGATCAGGCGGCCGCTGTGATCGTGAAGGGGGGCATCCATGCAGCTTATGCCGACATTCCGGCTGGCGAAGTGCTGGTCCCGGTGGATGACGACCGGCTGATCCTCGAACAGGCAGGTGCCGATGCCGTTGGTGCCCTCTTCCGCCTCTCCCCAGCGGCCGCCCTCGACCAGCCCGACGGCATTGAATTCATCGGCATCGCCGTCGCACACGCGGCGATCGAGCACGATGCCTGTCGGGTCGCTGAGGATGACACCGCAGCCGGATCGGCCGACCGAACGAAACATCTGGTCAAGCACCGGCTGCGCCACCGTGAGCAAGGCGGCATGTTCGCTGCGCCGATGCGCCAGCAGGGCGGCTTCGACGCGCGAACGCTTGGCTCCGGTGCCGGGATCAAGCCCATGATGCAGGAGCGAGCGGCACCAGGATGCAGTAACCGCAGAAGTGCCGGCGCTGCTCGGCGAGCGCACCGCGTCGAGTACCACGTCGATATGGCGAGGGCCGTTCCGACTCATCTCATCTCCTGCCGGGAAGATCACCGGCATCCCCCGCGAAGTCAAACGCTGAGGGATCAGTACGTGACCGTCACCGTCACCGTGTCCGTGTAGGGGCCCGGTTTTACGTACTGGTGCGTCGGAATCCGGCCGTAGGCGGTAACGGTGGCGGTATAGCTGAGCAGTCCATTGAAAGGCAGCGATACCCCGGCCGTGCCCCCCGAACCATCGCCCCACAGGGTGGTGTAGGTCGCGTCGGAATAGATGTTGTAAACCAGTTGTTCGCTGCCCTGTACCATGCGCCGAAGCGGGATGCTGCTCGCCCCGCCCGGGCTCAGGGCCACTTCGATATTGCCCAGCAAGGCGGCCACGCCCGAACAGTTTATCGTGACCGTGGCATTGGCATCGCGGGGGCCGGGCGAACTGGGATCGTATGGCCCGAAGGCAAGCCCGGTCGTCGAAGCGGAGCAGGTGCACAGGACGCAAAGCGCCTGCGCCGGCGATGCGAGGGACGATCCGGCGGCCATCGCCAGAAGCAGCAGGGTTTTACGCATCATTGTCCAGTCTTCCATGGAACTGCCGTGCAGGTAACGGCCAGCGGCGTCGCCAAGGCATCGGCAGGAGCGCTGGACGGCAGCAGGACACGGCATCGGCTCCCGCCAGCCCTCTCCACCGTCAGGATCGCGCGCGCCTGATAATCGGCAAGGAAGACCTCCCCGTCGTAACCCGTGAACATGGCGTCTCCTTCCCCCCCGGTCACGACAAGGCCGGGTGGCAAGGGAGAACCTCCCTCATCCACCAGACGCAAGCGGACGGGATGCACCTCGCGACTGCCGAACGAGACCCGCGCGGCCTGTCGCCACCCCGGCGCGACGACCTGTTCGGCAGCGCCGAGTTCGCCCGAAATCGGCAATTCGGACGGATCGATCGATATCCGGTTGGCGACATAGGGCTGAAGACCGGTCACCACGGCCAGCCGCCCTCCCCCCGCCCTTCTGGCAATGGGCTGGTTTTCGAGCATGACGTCCACCGCGCTGGAGCCCGGCACCTCCACCACCGCCAGGGCATTGTCGACGCTGGGCGTGGCGACCAGCCCTCCGCCCGTCACGACGAGAGCGCCGCGCGCCTCAAGCCGCGCCATGATATCGCCGCCCCGCCGGGCCGCAGCAATATCGAGTTGCCCCGCAGCCGCGCGCAGGGTTGCCGCTCCCTCCACCCAGACACCGCGATCGTCTTCATATCCGCCCGCCGCGCGGTACCCCAGCCCCCGACCCGATGGCGCCGCCTTCTCATACGTCGCCGCGGCGCTTTCCTGGTCGGCATAGAAACCCACGTGGCGCCCCTGGCCCAGCGGCAAGGTCAGGCTCGCGAATCCCGATGTCACGGTGCCGTCGTCGCTGTCGAAACGCTGCGCCCCGAGGGACAGAAAAACCCGGCCCACGTTGGTCGAATACCCCACCGACGAAATCGACTGGTGGCGACGGCCCTCCACGATGCGCAGGTAGCTTGCATTGAGCCCGCCCAGCCTGCCCAGCACCAGACTGCCCGAGACGGCGAGTTCCCGCCGCGCTTCCCGCTCGCGCACATTGTCGCCCACCTGCCTGAAGCCCGCATCCGCAGCCCGGTAGCTCGCCGTGATCGAGTAGCCCGGCGTCAGGCGCTGGAACTGGACCTGATAGAGGCGGCCGTGCCCGGCATCGCCCTGCGAGGCGGCCGCGCTCAGCCGCATTTCACCGATGGGCTGGATCACCAGTGTCGCCGCGCCCCCTGCCATCCGCGTCCGCCCGCTGCCCTCGGCGCGGCCTTCCAGGGTCAGGACCGGGGTGAGGCCCCGGCGATAGGAGGCAGCCGCAAAGGCTTCGCCATAGGCGAAACTGCGGTAGCCATAGTCCTGCCGCAGCGCTCCGGCCTCCAGCGAAAATTCCGATAGGCCGGGGCGCAGCAGTGCCGTGCTTGAATAGAAGCTGCGGCTTACGGTCCGCTCGTTGCCGGCAATATCGCGCACGATCATCGTCACTTCCCCCGCTCCGGTGAAACGGGGCCGGTAATCGAACGCGAACCGGCCGGGTTCGACTGCGAGCGACTGGCTGGCGGCTCGCGATGCAAGCTCGACCGTGGAAGGCAGCAGTGCGCTGCCGCTGACAGAGGGGAGCGGATAGGTTATCCGGGCGGGATCGAGCGAGAAATCGGTTCCGAAGCGAATACCTCCGAAGCGGGCCGACTGGCTCCACGCGGATCCTCGCGTAAATGTGTCCCCCACCGAAAGGCGCTGGTTTTGTTCGGGAAAATCGCGGACAAAGGTGCTGTCGAGGCGGGTAACGGATGATCGCGTGCTTTCGGCCAGTGCGCTCGTGCCCGCCACGCCCCACGGGCCGGATACTCCGGCATCGACCACGGCGGAGGCAAAGTTATCCCGCTTTTGCCGCGTGAAATGAAGGTCGTAATCGATGAAGGCCACGGGGACCGCCTCCGCAACCGGCACCGCGCGCTCGCTGGCGCCGATGCGCGTTTCCGGCAGATGAGCGGGATCGACGTCGAGCAGCAGGTTTGCGCCATCAGGATCGAGGCGGCCGGCAATGCCCTGTTCGCTGCCGATCTCCAGATAGCTTTCACCCTCGATCTGCACCTCGGTGCGGAACGCGGTGACTATGCCCCACTCGCGCAGGTCGGACACGCGAACGAAAATTCGTTCACCATCCACGACGACGAGACCCGGCCGCTGGAGATCGCGGCCGTTCAGCACGATTCCCACCGGCATCGGCGTCTCGCCCTGCTGCGCCTCGGCCGCCGTGCCGCAAAGACAGGCTGCGACGGCAAATGCCGTCCATGCCGGACGATAGCGTGAACGCCTCGCCATGGCGCCTCCCTGTCACTGGCCCGCGCCGGCCGAAACGGCGGCTCGTGACGGGGTGATCGATCCTTCGTCGGTCTGGATGAGGACCTCGGCGATCGGGCTGGCCTGTGAAAGCGCTACAGGAATCTCGAAGCGCCCTCCCGCCAGGAGGTAAAATCCGCGCTCGACCCGCTGCCCCGCGCCGGAAGACGGTTTGAGTTCCAGTGAGATAGCCCGGATGTGCCGGCTTCCGCTATTGGTGAGAACAACCGATTGCCCTCCTTCAGGCGTCCTCACCAAGGTCCACGAGATATCGGGGGAGGCCCCGTCCGGCGCCCGAAACACGGGCACGCTGATGCGCAGGAGCGCGCGGATTTCCCCGGGCACGGTAACGCTGACCGGCGTGAGCAGTTCATCGAACACCAGCCGCCAGGTCTGTTCGATGGCACCTTCGGCCGGGGGCAGGCTGCAGCGGATGAGGCGCGACTCCTGCGCCTTGAGCGTCACGATCGTCGGATTGATCTGAAATCCCACCGCCGTATCCAGCACGTCCGCGCCGCGTTCGTCCTTGGACCAGCGATAGCCGCGAACCTGAACGCTCACCGGCTGGTCTCCGTCATTGGCGATGCTGAGCGAGCAGAACTGCTTGCCGGCCTGCACCTCCACCCGGATCGGCGTCACCCGCAAGGCGCTGGCGCCCGCGCTTGCGCCGAATGCGGACAATGCCGCCAAGACGGCCAGCGCGCCGAGGACGAACCGCCGGGGACCGGAAGGCCCCATGTTCAGTAATTGACCGTGACGGTCACACTGTCGGTATAGGCGCCGGCCGGGACGTTCTGCGACGCCGAGATACGGCCGTAGACGGTCAGGAGCGAAGGCACAGCGGTAGCCGTGGTCGCGGTGGGCGTATCGGTGCCGGGCGTGTTGCCCCAGTTGGTCGTGTGGTTGATGTCGCTATAGAGAGCGTAGGACAGCCGGTTGGTGCCGTTGGCCATCTGCCGGGTGGTGACGGTCGCGCCGCTCGTCGAACCCGGATTGAGGCCCACGGTGAAGGACGTGCCGCTGGTACAGGTGACGGTAATCGTGCTGTTGGCATCCTTCACCGATCCCGAGGTGGGATCGTAGGTCCCGAATGCCAGCGGGGTGGCCACCACGATGCAGGCCGACTGGACGGTGGCAGTGACAGCCATCGGCGCGGTCGCGGTGGCCGCATGGGCGCCGGTGGTCATGAAGGACGCAGCGAGCATGGCAATCGCGGTAGCTGCGAAACACGTCCCGGGGCGGAATGAGATGCGATGTGAGTTCATGTCGCCGCATCTAACGGAAAGGCTTTGAGAATCTCATTCGCACCGGGTTTCGGTCTTTGCGGAGAAGCCAGACATCTTTGCTTCAGACCCACGCTCGCCCAAAGGCAAGGGCCAGGCCCTCGCGCGAAGGTCCTATGCCCCTAATCTGTTTGTACTAATGCGGAAGCGCTGATACCGTCCAGGTCATCCGGGCGGCTTGGGCAAAGGTCCAGCGCGCTTCATTTTTCGCGGTGCGCCGATTGATAACAGGACAGCTTTGATGACCCTTCGCCCCGTCGCAAGGCACCGCCGCCACTATGTCATGGCGGGGCTCGCGCCGCTCTGCATCCTTGCCTCCATCGCGCCGATGCCGGCCATGGCCGACGAGCCGATGGAAGCCTTGATCGGCAAGGCCGGCGAGCGGGACTCGGACGGCGCCGTGCTGATCGACCTGCGTTTTCTCAACACCGCCGCCACTCCCGCCACAACCACGTTGCCCGATCGGGTGGAAGCCCTGATCGGTGCCGAAGGCCGGCAAACCTCGGTATCGCTCGAACGTGCACCCGGTACGCCCGCGCAGATCACCGTCGCGCCCGGCGGCTTCGGCCGGGCGCGCTACCGGCTTCCGGCAGACAAGGCCCCCGATGGAGCGCTCGTTTCGATCCCGCGGTGGAGCGGGCAACAGATTGCCCTCCATCTTGCCCCGCCGCCCCTGCCATCATCGGAAGCCTCGCCCCCGGCACAACTCGCGCAGAACGAGCCTGTAACCCATCCTGTCGCCGCTCCCCCGTCCGACCGGAGCGCGGGTAATGCCTTCGTCGACAATCTCGCACCTTACGAACCGATCTACGCAGTCTACGGGCCCGGCACCAATACCGAGGCCCGTATCCAGCTCAGCTTCGAATACCGGCTGTTCGGCTCCCGCCACGCTGCCGACCTTCCCGGTTCCTGGCGGGACGGCCTTCATCTGGCCTATACCCAGCGCATGTTCTGGGACCTGCGCGCCCGCTCGATGCCGTTCCGCAACATCGACTATCAGCCCGAGATCATCTACGTCACGCCCAGCAAAGTGCTGGAAAACGGCATTTCCCTGGCTCTGCAGGGCGGCTTGCGGCACGAATCGAACGGCCGCGACGGGGACGATTCCCGCAGCATCAACAGTATCTACATTGCCCCGATGGCCGCGATCCCGCTTGGCCAGGACCGCCGCCTGATGATCGCGCCGCGCCTGACGTTCCCGGTCGGAAGCACGTCCGGCAACCCGGACATCCTCCACTACCGCGGCAATACCGGATTGTTCGTGCAGTATGGCGAGGAAAACGGCTGGCGGCTGTCTGCCACCACGCGCCTGAACCTGTCCTCGGGCAAGGGCGCGGTCAACGCGGACCTGTCCTATCCGCTGCCCCGCCTGCTGGGCGGCGGGCCCGATCTCTACCTCTTCGTTCAGGGCTTTGCCGGCTACGGCGAGAACCTGCTCGACTACAACCGTTCCACCACACGCCTGCGCATAGGCTTCGCCCTGGTTCGTTAACTGCCCAGGGCAGCCCGCTCGATATCTTCCGCGGCGGAGGAATCGAGCACGTCCAGCGTCCTGACCACGACCTGATCCCGTCCCTGACGTTTGGCATCGTAGAGTGCTTCGTCGGCAAGGCGATAGAGCGAACGGAAATCCGCCCCGGTCGCGGCTTTGGCCAGCCCGATGCTTACGGTGACGTTGCGCCTTCCGATCGCCTCGCCATGATCGCATGCGGCGATCTCCCGGCGAACGTCCTCGGCAAAGCGCTTGAGCGCGAAGTCTTCAAGACCGGCCACCATCATCGCGAATTCCTCGCCGCCGAGCCGCGCGACGGTGCAGGTCCGGCTTTCGTGAGGGCCGATCTGCCGGGCGATCGTGGCCAGCACGACATCGCCTGCCTCGTGTCCGTAGACATCGTTGATCGACTTGAACCAGTCGACATCGATCAGCAGCAGGGCGACCGTGGCCCCCTGTTGCTGCGACTGTTCGAGGACGGTGCCCACCCTTTCGATGAAGCCGCGGCGATTGGGCAAGCCGGTCAGCGAATCGCGGCGGGCCAGTTCCTGGGCCTGCGCCTCGGCCTGGCGCGCCATGTCGCGCTCGATCCGCAGCCGGGCGTGCGAACGCGATGCGGCAACCGAAAGCCACAAGGTCTGCCACGCCGCCGCGAAGAGGATCAGTATCTGCGAGCCGCCGCCCCAGAACATCGTGTTGGTGTCGATGAACTCGATCGAACCGAGGACGACCATCGGCACGGACCATGCCCCCGCGAAGCTGCGCGCCTCGTGGCTGCCCCGGCGCCAGGCCTGGGCGATGCAGAATGCAACCGCCAACAGGTTGGCCAGCACGAGGATGCCCAAAACCCCAGCCAGCGCATCGATTGGCCCCGAGCGCATGAAGGAAAGAGGCACGCCCAGCAGCGCCACGCAGCCGGTCAGGACCAGTGCGGCCCGCCGTGCCCAGCGGCTGACATATCCTTCGTCCAATGCGGTTACCGCGCTCAGGGTCGCCAGCGAGATCGCCAGGCATGAAAGGCCCGTGCAGATCTGCGCGGAAACAGCGCCCGCCATGCCCGGGAAGAAGAACAGGTGGAGCTGGGACCAGCAGGCGCCCCACACGATCATGCAACTGGCCCAGGCCGCCTGCCAGGCCGAGAACTGCCGCCGCACCGCCACGGCCAGCGATGCATTGTAGATGGCTCCCGCCAGCAGCAGCACGAGCGCGGCGCCGATCGACGTCGCCAGTCCGGTCGTTTGCGTGCTCTCCTCGCCGCGGCCTACCAGCCTCATGCGAAGCAGGTTCGCACTGGCCACCTTGTCGAACCGCATCGTCACGCCCACCAGCGGAACATCGCGGTGCGGCGCACGAAAGGCGAGTTGTCCGCCCGCACGCCAGTGCGAGCCGAAATCGCCGCTGCGCACGTCCTGCCGTTCCATCGCGCCGTCGGCATAAGTGAAGTAGACGAAGAGCCTGTCGAACCGGGAACTGTGGATGATAAGAGAGAGATCGTCCTGCTCGTCGGCCCCGATCGGCAGCATGTCATGCAGCCAGAGCGTACCTTTCTGATAGCCTTCCGGCTTTCCGGTGCAGGCGAAGTTTTCCGGGATCGCGTCGCCCGCGGGCACCACGGAGCTGACGGCGTGGCACAGGGGCTGCCCCAATCGCAGGACTTCCGCCGATGCGACGCCCGCCGATCCCATGCACAGAAATGCGCAGAGGAAAGTCAGGGCCCGCACGGCACGACGGAAGAATGGCGATTCGCAAACCATTGCGCAGCGACCTATGGCACATCCCCTAGTTCAACAAGGTTACTCGATTAACCAAAATCAATTGCATGGACTAACCGGCAGAGAACAGCGCCAGGGAGGGATGCTCCTTGATGGCCGCACAGGAATAGTGCTCCTGTTCAACGCCATACTCGGGCGAGAACGTTGGCGCCCCCGGCACCTTGAGGGCGCTCGAGCATTACATGGATATGCCGATATCGCGGCAGTCCAGAGCGAGTTCCGATGACCCTGAACCAGTGGCTTTCCATCGCCACCCTGTGCGGCATGATGATTCTCTTCGTCTGGGGCCGTTTCCGCTACGATGTCACGGCGATCATCGCCCTCCTTGCCGCGCTGGCGCTGGGGCTCGTCCCGCCGGAGAAGGCATTTTCGGGGTTCTCCGACGATATCGTCATCATCATCGCCTCCGCGCTGGTGCTTTCCGCTGCCGTGCAGCGGACCGGTGTCGTCGAGCAGGCAGTGAACTGGGTCAGCCAATGGGTACGACGGCCCGGTTCGCAACTGTTCGTGCTGACGGCCTCCGTCGGCGTGGTTTCCGGCCTCATCAAGAACATCGGCGCATTGGCGATGATGATGCCGGCCGCCTCGCAGATGGCCCGGCGCAGCCATTCCAACCCCTCCCGCTTCCTCATGCCGATGGCGTTCGCCTCGCTGCTAGGCGGGTTGACCACCATGATCGGCACTTCGCCCAATATCATCGTCAGCCGCGTGCGCGAGGAGCTGACCGGCGAGCCCTTCCGCATGTTCGACTATCTGCCGACGGGGCTCGGCATGCTGGTGATCGGGCTCGTGTTCCTGCGCTTCGGCTACCGGCTCGTGCCCGCGGACCGGCGCGCCGCCGCGACCATGGGAGAAGCGCTCAACATTTCGGACTACACGACCGAGGCCACCGTCTCGGAACTGTCGAGTGCCATCGGCGAGACGATCGGGGAATTCGTCGACCACCACGACGGCGAAGTAGAAGTGACGGCCCTCCTGCGCGCCGGCCTGCGCGGAGACGTGCATCCCGACACGCATATCGCGCAGGGCGACGTGCTTATCCTCTCCGGCGATCCCGACGCGCTGGAACGGGCCATCGTCCGCTCGCAGCTCACCCTCGACGATCATGAGGAGGACGACGAGCATCAGCGCGCCCGTGACGAGATCGGCGTGATCGAGGGCGTGGTAACGACGGAATCGGCCTTTGTCGGAAATACGGCCGGCCGGTTGATGCTGAAGGAGCGGATGGGCCTGCGCCTCGTGGCAATATCGCGCCGCGGCGAGAGCCTGCGCAACAAGCCGGGCAATGTCGTGCTCGCGGCCGGCGACGTGGTTGTGCTTCAAGGCGTCCTGGAGGAGATGCCCGGCCGCCTCCAGCAACTTGGCGTACTTCCGCTGGCACAGCGGCATATCCGGCTCGGCATGAGCCGCAGCGGCTGGCTGGCACTGGCGATCCTCGCGCTGGCGATGATAACGACGGCAACCGGGCTCATTCCGGTGGCTGTCGCGTTCTTCGCGGCGGCTGGCGCGGTCATCATCACCGGTGCCCTGCCGGTGAACGATGCCTACGAAGCCATCGAATGGCCGATCCTGGTGATGCTGGGCGCCCTGATCCCGGTCAGCGAAACCCTCCAGACAACGGGCGCATCCGACATTCTGGCGAGCGAGTTGTCGAGGCTCGCACGGGACATGCCGCCATGGGGCGCGGTGGCGATGGTACTCGCCGCTTCGATGGCGGTTACGCCGTTCCTCAACAATGCGGCAACGGTGCTGGTGGTGGCTCCCATCGCCGCCGTCTTCGCGACCGACCTTGGCTACCGGCCGGACGCCTTCCTCATGGCCACGGCGATCGGTGCCGGGTGCGACTTCCTCACCCCAATCGGGCACCAGTGCAACACGCTGGTGATGGGGCCGGGCGGCTATCGGTTCGGCGACTACGCCCGGCTGGGCGCCCCGCTTTCCCTGCTCGTGCTGGGAATCGGGACGCCGCTCATCATCTACTGCTGGCCGCTGTAGCGGCTATTACGCGAACGGACGGTCGATGGCGACCTGCGGCTGCGTGAACCACTGCGCGCCGGTCTCGGTAACGAACATGTGATCTTCCAGACGCACGCCGAACTTCTGCGGAACCACGATCATCGGCTCGTTGGAGAAGCACATGCCCGGCTCCAAAGGCGTCTTGTCACCGCGCACGAGATAGGCTGGTTCGTGGATCGAAAGGCCGATGCCGTGGCCGGTACGGTGCGGTAGGCCCGGCAGGTTGTAGTCAGGCCCCAGCCCGGCCTTTTCGAGCACGACACGCGCGGCATAGTCGACCGCTTCGCAAGGCTCGCCGGGACGCACGGCGTCGAAGGCGGCCTGCTGGGCTTCCTTCTCGATGTCCCAGATGCGGCGGATATCCTGCGAGACATCGCCGAAAGCGTAAGTGCGGGTGATGTCGGAATGGTAGCCCTGGATGGTGCAGCCCGTGTCGACGAGCACGAGCTGGCCTTCCTTCAGCTCGCGGTCGCCCGGAAGCCCGTGCGGATAGGCGGTCGCCTCACCGAACTGGACGATGCAGAAGCTCGACCCGCTGGCGCCGAGCTTGCGATGCGCGGCATCGATGAAGTGGACCACCTCGCTCTGGCGGATACCGGGGCGCAGGATGCGCGCGGCAGCCTGATGGACCAGCAGGGTCATGTTCTTGGCCTGCTGCATCAGCGCAAGTTCCGCGGCGGACTTGACCATGCGGCACTGCTTGATGACCGGCATCGCATCGACCGGCCTGGCCGAACCGCCCTGCCGGATGCGCTCGGCGAAGTGGAAGGGCAGTTCCGGGTCAATCGCCACCGTCTTCGCGCCGATTTCCGCAAGCACCCGAACCACCAGTGCGACCGGATCTTCGTCTTCCTGCCACGAACGGATGTCCACCGGAATCGCGAGATCGGCTTCCAGCGTGCCGATCTCGAAATGCGGGCAGATCATGATCGGCTTGCGTCCGGGGACGAGCAGCATGGCGACAAGACGTTCGGTCTGCCCCCAGGGCAGGCCCGAGAAGTAGCGCAGCGAGGCTCCGGCATTGACCAGCAGCGCATCAGCGCCGAGCCGGTCAGTCAGTTCCGCCGCGCGTGCCATCCGCGCCTCGCGCTCGGCCACGGCGATGGCCGGGGCGCGGTCGGCCCAGGCTTCGAGCCCGGCCAGTTCGATCTCTGCGGTCGATCCGCCAATCATGTCGTTATTCCTTTATGCGAAGCGCTGGATATCGAACGGCGCGAGCGGCAGCTCCGGCTGCTTGCCCGCGACCATCGATGAGACCAGCCGCGCCGTGATCGGCGCAAGTGTAAGCCCTAGGTGCTGATGACCGAAGGCATAGAAGAGATTGGATGCCTTCGTCGAGCGGCCGATGGCGGGAAGATAGTCAGGCAGGGTCGGGCGGCAGCCCATCCAGCGGCGGAACGGCCCGGCGATGGGCAGGCCAAGCTCCGCGACATGGCGCTCCAGCCGCTCCCACTTGCGCGGATCGGCAGGCGCATCGACCTTCCCGAGTTCGACGAAACTCGCCGCCTGCACTGCGCTTCGATAGCGCGTGACGATCATCGAGCGTTCCTCGAAGACCACCGGCGGCAGGTCGGCAGCCCACACGCCGGCATCGGCGCGGACGTGATAGCCGCGTTCGGCGATCATCGGCACCTTGTGGCCGAGATGCTCCATCAATTCGCGCGAGCGCACGCCCGCACAGACCAGCACCTGCTCGGCATCGACACCGCCGATCTCGACGCGGCCTCCCGCCATCCGCAATTCCCCGCGCCGGGCCACGAAAGTACCACCCCGCTCGGCGAAAGCCTTGCGCAAGGCAGTCCGCAAATCGCCGAGGTCCGCGATCTGGCCGCTACCGGAGAAACGGATCGCGCCGGCTACCGGCTGCTTGCCGAGACCGGACAGCATCGCCAGTTCGGCCGGTGTCGCCTCATGCACTTGCGCGGTACCGGTTTCCGCCGCCTGCCATGAAGCACGGCCTTCGCGAGCGGCGCTTTCCCCGTGCCAGAGCACGAAATGGCCATCCTGGCGAAGCAGTTCCGGCGCCCCGATGCGCTCGGTCATCGAAATCCACGCCGGCATCGAGCCAGCCAGAAGCGGTGCCAGGGCCTCGCAGCCCTTGCGGAACCGCGCCGGACGGGCGGCGGCAAGCAGGCGCAGCCCGAAAGGCACCCATTCCGCCATGGCGGCAGGCGGGAAGCCCAGCGGTCCGCCGCGCAGGAACAGGCGCTGCGGCAGGCTACGCACCATGTCCATGGAGGCAAGCGGTTCCACCTGTTCGACCGCGATGTGCCCCGCGTTGCCCCAGGATGCCGCCTTGCCCTCGGTATCGTCATCGACAAGCGCAACCTGGTGCCCTGCTTCGAGCAATTCGATGCCCGTGCAGAGCCCGACCACCCCGCCACCGACAATTCCAATGGACCCCACAAAAACTCCGTTGCATAAGTCAGACTATATCGTATACCATATATCAATCACCGCCCGTCCGCACAAGGCTTTGCACCGCGCCATGAACGTCTCGATCCACCGAAATCACAACGTCCCGGTTCGCCCGGGCGGTGAAGGGTCGCGATTAACAAAACGCAATCGCTGGTCGGAAAAGGTCGCATTGCAGCGTCATTTGGGATCATCTACCGTATACGTTAGATCGAAGGCGTATCGCGCCGTCGAGAGTTGTATGGAGATTCATTGGTGACAATCGTCGTCCGCACCCTTGCTGAACGCATTTTCGACGTGATCCGCGAAAGGATCGTCGAAGGAAAGCTCCCCGTGATGGAGCCGGTCCGGCAGGATGCGCTGGCCGCAGAACTGGGCGTGAGCAAGATCCCGCTGCGTGAAGCGCTGGCGCGGCTCGAACATGAGGGTCTGCTGACCAGCCAGGCCAATCGCGGCTGGTTCGTCCGCCCGATGTCGAGCGATCAGGCCGAAGAGATCTATCTCCTGCGCCTTGCGACCGAACCCGCCGCCGCAGCCTATGCCTGCACCAAGGCCGATGATGCCGACCGGCAGGCCGCGATCAAGGCCTTCGAAGTGCTTGACGCCGCGGCCAAGGAAAATCTCAGCGACGTTGCCGTGCGCAACCGCGAATATCACGTCGCCCTGGTCCGCCCGGGCAAGCGCCTGCTTACCACGCAGCTTGTCGAGCGCCTCGAAGTGCTCGCCGAACGCTATGTGATCGCCCACCTCGAACCGGCGGGCCGCGGCGACCGCGCGCATATGGAACACCGTGACCTGCTCGATGCCTGGCTCGCCGGAGAGGCGGACAAGGTGCAGGGCCTGCTCACCCAGCACATCGCCAGCACGCTTGACGACTTGCGCGCTCATTTTACCGCCAGCCAGACAACCGGCTGAGACCATAACCAGGGGGATCCATGCTCGGACCGCGTAAATCGATAGAAAAACTCTCACAACGCGACTCCGGGCATTCCCTGGCCAAGACCCTGAGCTGGCCTCACCTGATCGCCCTTGGCGTCGGCGCCATCGTCGGCACCGGCATCTACACCCTGACCGGCGTCGGCGCGGAGCGCGCGGGACCGGCCGTGATCCTCGCCTTCGCGATCGCCGGCGCGGTCTGCGCCTGCGCCGCGCTTGCCTATGCGGAAATGGCGACGATGATCCCGGCCGCCGGCAGCGCCTACACCTTCTCCTATGCCGCCATGGGCGAAACCATCGCCTGGATCGTCGGCTGGAGCCTGATTCTCGAATATTCGCTGGCCTGCTCCACCGTCGCGGTCGGCTGGTCCGGATATCTGGTCGGCTGGATCCAGTCGGCGGGCATCCATCTGCCCCACGCGCTGCTGGTCGGCCCGCACGGCGGCGGCATCGTCAACCTGCCTGCCGTGCTGGTGGCGCTGGCCGTCATGGGCATGCTGATCGCCGGCACCCGCGAAAGCGCCACGCTCAACATCGTGCTGGTCATCATCAAGCTCGTCGCGCTCACGATCTTCGTCGTCATGGCGCTGCCCGCCTTCCAGGGCGGCAACCTTGAACCCTTCATGCCCTACGGCTTCGGCAGCACCGAAGTGGAAGGGCAGAAGCGCGGGGTCATGGCCGCCGCCGCCATCGTGTTCTTCGCCTTCTACGGCTTCGACGCAGTCGCCACTTCGGCCGAGGAAGCCAAGAACCCCGGCCGCGACCTTACCATCGGCATCATCGGCTCGATGGTCGTCTGCACCGCGATCTACATGGCCGTTGCGATTACCGCGATCGGCGCCCTGCCCTTCCAGCAGCTTGCCAACTCGCCCGAACCGCTCGCCCTCGTGCTGCGCCAGCTCGGCCAGCCGGTTGCCGCGCACCTGATCGCCTTTGCCGCCGTGCTCGCCCTGCCTTCCGTCATCCTCGTGATGATGTACGGCCAGAGCCGCGTGTTCTTCGTCATGGCCCGCGACGGCCTGCTGCCGCGCAGCCTCGCCAAGATCAGCCCGCGCACCGGCGCCCCCACCCGCATCACGCTGATGACCGGCATCTCGATCGCGGTCGTCGCCGGTATCTTCCGTCTCGACGAGATCGCGGAACTCGCCAATGCCGGCACCCTGATCGCCTTCATCTCGGTCGGCGCGTGCCTGATGATCCTGCGCCGCCGTGCGCCGGACCTGAAGCGCCTGTTCCGCTGCCCGCAGCCCTATGTCGTCGGTACGCTGACGATCCTGGGCTGCGCCTATCTGCTGTTCAGCCTGCCCGAGAGCACGCTGGTCCGCTTCGGCGCCTGGAACGTGATCGGCCTCCTCGTCTACTTCCTCTACGGCCGCAGCCGCAGCGAAGCCGGACGCGAGGCGGCGGCGGCAGTGGCCTGACACGGCCGGGCTGCCGCTCCCTTCACCCGTAACGATACCGATCCCAAGGAGATCGCGATGAAACGCGCCCTCGTGCTGGCTGCCGCCCTGCTTGGCACCGCCCTTTCGCCTGCTGCGCCTGCCCTTGCCAAGACTGCTTATGACGGCGTCTGGCTGTTCGACGACACCCCGCCCACGCCGGGCGTGACGATGATGGAAGTCACCTCGAAGGGCGGCAAGATCGCCGGCACCGTAACCACCAAATGGTACGGCCCGGTCGAGATGATGAACCCGCGCGTCGAGAACGGCGAACTGAAGTTCGAGGCCCGCAACCTCAACGACAAGGAGCACCTTACCCGCCCGTGGAGCGTCGCGCTTGAAGGCGGGCAGGCCCATCTCAAGGGCAGGATCTGGGAATCCGAGGTCGACAGCAAGGGTTACAAGGGCAAGGCGAAGGACGCCAGGGCGCGCGCCTTCCAGTTCGCCGCACTGCCCCCGCTCGGCACGCCGATCCCCAACAGGCTGGCCTCCACCCCGCCGATGGGCTGGAGCAGCTGGAACAAGTTCGCCGAGCACATCGATGACAAGACCGTGCGCGCGCAGGCCGATGCCATGGTCTCTACCGGCCTTCGCGATGCCGGCTACCTCTACATCAACATCGACGATGGCTGGCAGGGCAAGCGCGACGCCAATGGCGTGCTACAGCCCAACGAGAAGTTTCCGGACATGAAGGCGCTGACCGACTATGTCCATTCCAGGGGACTGAAGATCGGCATCTATTCCTCGCAGGGGCCGCGCACTTGCGCCGGCTACGAAGGCAGCTACGGCCACGTCGCGCAGGATGCGAAGACTTATGCCGAATGGGGCTTCGACTACCTGAAGTACGACCTGTGCTCGGGCGAGTGGTTCTATGCCGATGCCGATACCGTGAAGCGCAGCTACTACGAAATGGGCGCCGCCCTTCAGGCGACGGGGCGCGAGTTCATCTTCTCGCTCTGCGAATATGGCCGCTTCGACGTGGGAAGCTGGGGCCGCGACGTCGGCGGCCAGCTGTGGCGCACGACCGGCGACATCACTGACGACTATCCGACAATGGCCAAAATCGGCTTCGACAAGAACGGCAAACCCGATTGGGCCGGGCCGCATGGCTGGAACGATCCGGACATGCTCGAAGTCGGAAACGGCGGGATGAGCGCGGACGAATACCGCACGCACATGACGCTCTGGGCCATGTCCGCCGCGCCGCTGATGATGGGCCATGACCTGCGCGAAACCAGTGCCGAAACGCTGGCGATGCTGACCAACAGGCGCGTCATCGCCGTGGATCAGGATGCCAGGGGCGTCCAGGGCAAGGCCGTGCGCAAGGCGGGCTCGATGGAAGTCTGGGCCAAGCCGCTGGCAGACGGCCGCGTTGCCCTGGCCCTGTTCAACCGCGGCGAGACCGCGGCCTCGCTCTCGCTGACACCTGCCGATGCCGGTCTGGCCGCAATCTCGCAGGTCGAAGACCTGTGGACCGGGGTCAAGGCCGCGAAACTGCCCGCAAGCTACACGGTCCCCGCTCGCGGTGCGGTGATGCTCACCGTCGGGGGCTGATCCCCGACATCCTGCCGGCACGCGCAAAGTCCCACCCTGGGCGCTTGTCGGCAGACCTGCCGCCGGAAGCCGGTTCGGCATCCGGCGGCATTCGCCGCTTGCACGATCCCTTCACCTCGATTTGCGCTTTGTTATTGCGAGGCATTCGCACTTGCGATAATGGCAGCGGCACAGGGGGGCCGGGACTCGATTCCGCATCGCTTTTGCGCGACTCCCGTAGACCAAGGGAAACGTGCAAGTTGGGCGGTAACGGCGAAAGTCTCGATGTGCTTGATGGGGCGGACCGTGCACCGCCTGCTGCGCGGACAGAACCGCCTGCAGATCCCGGGCAAACCGTGCGTCCTGCCGCCGCCCGCCGCGCTCCCGCGAAGAAGAAGAACAAGAAGGCCCGCGCCTTCTGGCTCAAGCAGCTTCACACCTGGCACTGGGTGAGCGCCGCGGTTTCGCTTGCGGGAATGTTCCTGTTCGCCATCACCGGCATCACGCTCAACCATGCGGCATCGATCGGCGCGGAACCCAAGGTGGTACAGAGCGAAGGCAAGATCGCGCCCGGCCTCCTGCGTAGCCTGCCCCCCGCCGGAGACGGCACCGCGCCGCTTCCCGCCAATGTCGCCAGGGCAGTGGCCGCCGCCGTTCCCCTCGATCCCGCCGGTTTCCCGGCGGACTGGTCCGCCGAGGACGAGGTCTATGTCGCCATGCCCGGCCCGGGCCGCGACGCATGGGTCAGCATCGACCGTTCCAACGGCGCAATTTCCGCCGAAGTGACCAATCGCGGCACGGTTTCCTACCTCAACGACCTGCACAAGGGCCGCAACACCGGCTCGGTGTGGTTCTGGTTCATCGATCTCTTCGCGGCGGCCTGCGTCGTGTTCACGGTGACCGGCCTGTTCCTCCTCCAGCTTCACGCCAGACATCGGCCCTCGACCTGGCCGCTGGTCGGGCTGAGCCTGCTGATCCCGCTCGCGATCGCCCTGATATTCATCCACTGAGACAAGAAGGCACCGATGACGACATCGAAGGTACTGCCAGCGCTTCCACTTCTGGCCCCGGCGCTCGTCGCCGGGACCATCGCCACCCCGGCTGCCGCGGCGACCGTGAGCGTGACGATCCCGCGCATCAACGTCGCGGAATACCATCGTCCCTACGTCGTCGGCTGGCTCGAACCAGCCGCCGGCGGCCCGGCCCGCACCGTTTTCGTGTGGTACGACGTCAAGAAGGCCGGCCGCGAGCCCGGCACGAAGTGGCTGGCGGACCTGCGCACCTGGTGGCGCAAGGGCGGCCGTTCGCTCAACCTGCCCGCAGACGGGCTGAGCGGCGCCACCCGCGCGCCCGGCACCTACCAGATCCCCCTGCCCGCCAATCTTCCGGCGGGACAGTATGTCTTCAAAGTGGAAGCCGCGCGTGAAACCGGCGGGCGCGAACTCGTCTCGGTTCCGGTCACCGTTCCGGTCAAGAAGGCCGGCTCGGCATCGGGCAGTTCCGAACTGGGTGCGATCACCATCCGCTGATCTCGAATTCTCGAACATTCACGATTTTTCAAGGACATGACATGCGCTACAGCCATATCCTGATCGCCTCGGCCGCCGTGGCCGCCGCCCTCGCCTCACCCGCTTCGGCCCACCGCCAGTGGCTCCTGCCGTCCACCACCACACTCGCCGGCACCAGCGAATACGTGACTGTCGATGCGGCGGTATCGAACGATCTGTTCTATCCCGACCATTTCCCGATGAGCCCCGAACAGGTCACCGTCTGGGCTCCTGACGGCAGCGAAGGCAAGATCGAGAACCCGGCCACCGGCCGCTACCGCGCGACGTTCGACGTCAAGATCGACAAGCCCGGCACCTGGAAGATCGGCACCCAGCGCTCGGCGATCATGGGCAGCTTCAAGGTGAACGGCGAAGACTGGCGCCTGGGCGGACGCGGCCGCCCGATGGGCGCCGGCGGTCCCGGTGCAGGCGGCCCCGGTGCGGGTGGTCCCGGTGCGGGTGGTCCCGGAGGGGCGCCCGGCGCCGGCGGCGCGCCGGTGCGCAGTGTCGCAACCGTGGCGGACATTCCGGCCAATGCCACCGACGTGAAGCTGACCGAATCGATTTCCGGCAACTACATCTACGTGACCGCCGATGCGCCGACGAAGACCGTCTTCACGCCCACCGGCAAGGGCCTGGAAATCGATCCGATCACGCACCCGGACGAGCTGGTGTCCAACGAAGAGGGGCAGTTCCGCTTCCTGATCGACGGCAAGCCCGCCGCCGGCGTCAAGGTTACCGTGGTTCCCGGCAGCAAGAAGTACCGCGAGGCCGAACAGGCCCAGGAACTGACGACCGGCGCCGACGGCGTGCTCCACGTCAAGTGGCCGGTCGCCGGAATGTACTGGATCAACGCCAGCGCCAGCGACAACAAGCCCAGCGAAAAGCGCGCCACCGAGCGCCGCATGAGCTACACCGCCACCGTCGAAGTGGTCGCGCCCTGAACGGCACCTAAAGCGACCTGAACGACACCAAGCCTCCCTTGGCCTCCCCCTTGCGACTGGCCGTGCCGCTCGACATCGATCCGGGCGTCCTTGCCGACTGGCGACAGGACGCCCCGGTCATCGACCTCGGCGGGGAGACCATGGGAACGACCTGGCGTCTCCGCCTGGCGGCGCCCGAAAACTTCGACCGGGACGCGATCGTCGAGGCGATCGAGGCCCGGCTCGAGGATATTCTTGCCCAGATGAGTCACTGGCGGGCGGACTCGGTGCTCGGCCGGTTCAATCGCGCTGCGGCGGGAACGTGGATCTCGCTGCCGCCCGCCTTTGCCGGTGTCATGACAGCAGCGTTTGCCATCGCCGAAGTGACCGATGCCGCCTTCGATCCCGCGATCGGTGCCATCGTCGATCTTTGGGGTTACGGCCCCGTCCCGGTCGCGGCGCCGCCGAGTGCGGACGCGCTTGCCGGGGCCCGTGCCGTTTCCGGCTGGCGGAAGCTGGCTTTCGATGCCGACAGCCACCGCCTGCTCCAGCCCGGCGGCCTGCGGCTGGACCTTTCCGGCATCGCCAAGGGCCATGCCGTTGATGCCCTTGCCGCGCTGCTGCGCGAAAGGGGCTGCAACCATTTCCTTGTCGAGATCGGCGGTGAGCTCGTCGGTTCGGGGATGAAGCCGGACGGCGATCCCTGGTGGGTCGATCTCGAAACGCCGACCTGCGATATTCCGCCCTTCCGCATCGCCCTGCACCAGCTCGCCGTGGCGACCTCGGGAGACTATGTGCGCGGCCGCCACACCATCGACCCGCGCAGCGCCCTGCCCGTGGAACATGCCATGGCCGTCAGCGTGGTCCATCGCAGCGCCATGCTGGCCGATGCCTGGGCCACTGCGCTCTGTGTCGAGCCGCCCCAGGCCATGCGCGAACGGGCCATCTGCGAGAATCTGGCGGTTCGCGCGCTGTGCCGCGCGGGAGACCACGGCGAGGGCCGGATCGAGGAATGGATCAGTCCGGCCCTTGCCGCCCTCCTCGTCGCGCCCTGACCGGCCTTACCGCCCCCCTGACACCCCCGCCCCGACGATTTTGCAACATAAGCGTTACACTTGTAACAAAGTATATTGCGAATGCGAATGACTCTCATTATCGGAGCCGCCAAGGGAATTCCAAACATGAGGGGAATTATGTCTTCCAAGCCTTCGTCCTCGGCTGCGCGCCGCACGTTCCTTGCGCTGTCCTGCATCGCGCCCGTGTTCAGCGTTGCCCCCGCCCATGCCCAGCAGTCCGACGGCCAGCGCGTGCTCGGCGGCGTCACCGTCAGCGATTCCGCGATTGACGAGCAGCCCGGCCGCAAGCTCGAATCCCCCAAGCGCACCCGCCCCGTGCTCGATACGCCGCAGACCATCACCGTGCTTTCCAGCGAAGTGATCGAGCAGCAGAACCTGCTGACCCTGCGCGACGTGCTCTCCACCGTCCCCGGCATCACTTTCGGCGCGGGCGAAGCGGGCACCGGCCCCGGCGACAACATCACCTTCCGCGGCTACAGCGCCGCAAACGACATCACCATCGACGGCGTGCGCGACAGCGCGCAGGTGACGCGCACCGATCCGTTCAACCTTGAGCAGATCGAAGTCACCAACGGCGCGAACTCGGTGGTTTCCGGCGCCGGTTCGACCGGCGGCAACATCAACATCGTCAGCAAGCGCCCCAAGGCCGATGATGCCTATGTCGCCACGGCCGGCGTCGGCACCGACAATTATTACCGCGCCGCCGTTGATCTCAACAAGCGCGTGAACGACCTCGTCGCCTTCCGCCTCAACGGCATGTGGCACCGCAACGACGTGCCCGGCCGCGACGTGGAAGACTACAAGCGCTGGGGCGTGGCGCCCTCCGTCACCATCGGCATCGACAGCCCGACCAGCCTGACGCTCCAGTACTTCCACCAGGAGGACGACAACGTCCCGCAGTACGGCGTGCCCTATTACAGCGGTACCGTGCCCGGCGTTCACCGCAGCGACTACTTCGGCTATCGCAACGTCGACAAGCAACGCATCAACATCGACCAGATGACCGCGATCTTCGATCATGCGTTCAGCGACACGGTCTCGATCCGCAATCTCGCCCGCTGGCAGGATTCGCGCCAGCTTACCGTGGTCAATCCGCCGCAGGGGACCTACTGCCTGACCACCGGCGTGACGCCGACCGGCGGCAGCTGCGGCACTGTGCCGGCCGGTTACTATCAGCCTTCAGGCCCCCGCGGCACCACGCGCGACATCCGCAACCAGCTGCTGTTCGACCAGTTCGACATCAAGGCCGTGTTCAACACCGGCGCGATCGAGCACACCATCGATCTGGGCGGCTCGGCCACCTGGGAAAAGTATGACCTGAACAACGGCAACTCGCTGCGCAATGCCGATGGCACTTCGGTCACGCTTCCGCTCATCAACATCGACAACCCGAACGATGTCGTGACCGGTCCGACCGGGTTCACGTACGGCAGCAACCTCTACACCGGCCCGGTCAACTTCATCCGCACCGGCCACACGCTGGGCGAGCAGACCAACGTGGCCGCCTACCTGTTCGACACGATGAAGCTGGGCAAGCTGGAACTCAGCGCCGGCGCCCGTATCGAGCGCAACGTCGGCACGACCCGCGCCGACACCATCGCCGCCTCCACTACGTCCACCGTGACGCAGGGCCAGGTCACGCCGGGCACCGAGACGCGCAGTGCCGACACGCTGTTCTCCTACCGCGTCGGCCTGAACTACAAGCCGGTCGAGGCGGTCAGCCTCTATGCGGCCTATGGCAATTCGCGCACGCCCTCCAAGAACTCGGTCAACGGTTCCTGCACCACGGCGGGCGAGAACGGCGCCACCACCTCGACCTGCAACGTGAACCCGGAAAGCGCCCAGAACTACGAGATCGGCGCCAAGGCCGAACTGTTCGACGGCGGCCTGCTGCTGACGGCGGCGGCATTCCGCAACGAGCGCGACAAGTACGCCGTGATCTCGGGCGATCCCGCCGTTCCCAACCAGCAGCTCGACGGCAAGTCGCGGGTGGACGGCATCGCGCTGGGCGCCAGCGGCAAGATCACGCCCGACTGGTCGATCACGACCAATTACACCTACCTCAAGAGCAAGCTGCTCCAGTCGGTGTCGGACTACTGCCTTGCCAACCCCGGCGCCGTCACCGGCACGCGCACCTGCACCAACACGCCCACCAACCCAAATCCGGGTGCCGGCCAGTACCTGACCCAGACCCCGAAGCATTCGGCCAGCCTGTTCACGACCTACCGCCTGCCGTTCGGCCTGACGCTGGGCTACGGCTTCACCTATCAGGGCAAGTTCCTGCTTTCCGCCGCCGTTCCCGCCACCGCGACAGCAGCCGCCGTCAAGGCGATCTCCTCGGACGACTACCTGATCCACCAGGGCTTCCTGTCCTATGACTTCAGCCCCAACCTCTCGGCGCAGCTCAACGTCAAGAACATCGGCAACAAGCTCTACTACCAGCGCATCCGCAACAACGGCTGGGCCACACCGGGCGATGCCCGCTCGGCGGTCCTGACCCTCACCGCGAAGATGTAAGCGGGAAAACCTCTCCCAACGGCCGGCGGGCGCGCATCAGGGCGCCCGCCGGTTTCTCTTTTTGATGCGCGTCCCGGTTTCTCTTTTTGATGCGAGTCATTGTCAGGAGCGCCGTCCTCGGCAAGAAGAGCGCCCATGGTCATCGAAATTCCCGAACTTTTCTCCGCCGACGAAGTGCGCGCATTCCGAGAGGCGCTGGAAGGCGCCGACTGGGCGGACGGCCGCGCCACCGCCGGTCATCGCGCCGCGCAGGTCAAGGACAACGAGCAGCTTCCGCTGGGCCATCCGCTGGCGCAGCAGCTTGCGGACCGCGTGCTGGCCCGCCTCATGCAGACGCCGCTGTTCATCGCCGCCGCCCTGCCGAGCCGCGTGCTCCAGCCCCGCTTCAGCCGCTACGACGGGCGCGGCCACTACGGCAACCACGTCGACAACGCGATCTTCCCGATCCCCGGCACCGGCGAACACTTGCGCAGCGACATCTCCAGCACCCTGTTCCTCAGCGATCCCGACGAATACGACGGCGGCGAACTGGTGATCGAGGACATGTTCGGCAGCCACACCGTCAAGCTTCCCGCCGGGCATCTGGTGGTCTATCCCGGCAGCAGCCTCCACCGCGTGGAGCCGGTGACACGCGGCACGCGCTTCGTCTCGTTCTTCTGGACCCAGAGCTTCGTCGCCGCGCCCGAACGCCGCCGCCTGCTGCTCGAACTCGACGGCGCGATACAGGGCATCGCGGGCGACCATCCCGAACATGGCTCGATCGACACGCTCACGCAGGTCTACCACAACCTGCTGCGCCAGTGGTCGGTGACGTGAGCGACGCGCCGCTTCCCGCGCTGACGCAGATCCCGCCCGACCTGCGCAGCCTTGCCGATTACGAACGCCGCGCCCCCGCCCATCTTTCCGCCGAGGCGTGGCATCATATCGAGGAAGGTTCGGGCACCGGACAGACCCTGCGCGCCAACCGCGAGGCCTTCTCGCGCCGGGCCCTGCTTCCGCGCGCCATGGCCGACCTGCGCGGCGGCGGCACCGCCATCGACCTGTTCGGCCGCAACCACGCAGCGCCGCTGATGATGGCCCCGGTGGCCTACCAGCGCCTTGCCCATCCCGACGGCGAACTCGCGGTGGTGCGCGCCGCCACCGCGCTAGATACCGGCACGATCGTCAGCACCCTGTCCAGCGTGCCGCTGGAGGAGATCGCCGAAGCCGCCCGCTCCTTTGCCCGCGAACTGGGCCGGCAAGCCGCGCCGCTCTGGTTCCAGCTCTATCTCCAGCCGGACCGCGAACACAGCCTCGCCCTCGTCCGCCGCGCCGAGGCGGCGGGATACGAGGCGATCGTGCTCACCATCGATGCCGCCATCAAGCTTTCGGGGATGACCCTGCCGCCCGGCGTCTCGGCGGCGAACCTCGCGGGGATGCCGCTGCCACGGCAGACCGCAACGCTGGGCGGGCGCATCCTGTTCGGCACCCCGCTCGCCGATACCG
The DNA here is from genome assembly GCF_055361505.1 of Novosphingobium sp. TK71. Lineage (NCBI taxonomy): Bacteria > Pseudomonadati > Pseudomonadota > Alphaproteobacteria > Sphingomonadales > Sphingomonadaceae > Novosphingobium > Novosphingobium sp. TK71. The sequence continues at coordinate 2,298,325 of NZ_JBSZKA010000001.1, read as the reverse complement.
CGCCGCGCTGGGAAGACCTCGCCTGGCTGCGGGAGGCCACCTCGCTTCCCGTGCTGGTCAAGGGCATGGTGCTGGGAGAGGACGCCGCCCGCGCGGTGGACATGGGCGCAGACGGGCTCATCGTCTCCAACCATGGCGGCCGCGTGCTTGACGGGCTGCCCAGCGTGCTCGACGTGATCGAGGATGTGGCCGGGGCAACCGGGGGCCGCGTGCCCCTGCTGGCGGACGGCGGCTTCCGCTCCGGCACCGACATGGTCAAGGCGCTGGCGCTGGGTGCACGCGCGGTGCTGCTCGGCCGCCCGCAGCTTCATGCCCTCGCCGTGGCGGGGATGCCGGGCGTCGCCCATGCGATTCACCTGCTGCGCACCGAACTCGAAGCGGCGATGGCCCAGCTCGGCTGCGCCACAGTGGCCGAAGTGACGCGCGAACGGGTGACCGGCACGCGCTAGGGCATGCAGGCGGGCCAACTGCTCATCTTCTGTAAATCTCTGGAATTGCATCGCCGGCGCGCCGCCCGGTTCTTCGGCGCGACAATGGTGCGAAGCTGTCACCAATTAATACAAATTGCGACGCCCCAAAAAGCGCGAAGTTTGTCATGGCGATGGCAAAACAAGATGAGGGAATTTCGAAGTGGTGCGATTTCGTTTCGGCCTGATGGCGTCGGCTGCCCTGTTCGCGTGGCCCGGTGCTTCCGCTTATGCCCAGTCAGGCTCCACCGGGGCCACCACGTCCACGCAATCCACGCCCGAGGAACCCGGCGAGGAGAACGAGATCGTCGTCTCGGGCCAGAAGCCGCGCGGCTCGGTGATCGGCGACATCGCCCCCGAAGTGACCTTCGATGCCGGCGACGTGCGCGCCCTTGGCGTTTCCAGCGTCACCGAACTGCTTGAGGAACTCGCCCCGCAAACCGAAAGCGCGGGCGGCGGTTCGCCCGTCGTCCTGCTCGAAGGACGCCGCATCGCCAGCTTCCGTGAAGTCGGCACGATCCCCACCGAAGCGATCCAGCGGGTCGAGATCCTGCCCGAGGAAGTCGCCCTCAAGTATGGCTATGCCGCCACGCAAAAAGTCGTCAACATCGTGCTGCGCCAGCGGTTCCGCGCCTATACCCTCGAAGGCGGCGCCAAGCTCGGCACCCAGGGGGACGGGCTGAGCGTCAATCCCAAGGCGGACTTCCTCGCGATCCGCCGGGGCGAGCGGCTCAACCTCGACGTGAACTACTCGCAGGCCAATTCCATCACCGAGGCCCAGCGCGGCCTTGCCACCAGCGGCGGCGACGGCCGCAATCGCACGCTGCGCCCGGAAACGCAGGCCTTCACGCTCACCGGCACCTGGGCCAAGCCGCTCTCCCACGTCTGGCTGGCCACGGTGAACGGCGAGCTGACCACGACCGACAGCCGCGCCCTGCGCGGCAGCGCCCTGTCCTCGGTGACGATCCCGGGCGGCACGCCTTACGCCAGCGGGGCCGAAGACGAGACGTTCCTGCCCACCGTGGACGGCCTCTCGCCGCTGACCAACACCAACAGCAAGCAGACCGGCCACCTCGGGCTGACGCTCAACGGCACCACGCAGAAGTGGCAGTGGACGGTCACCGGCAATTACGACCGCACCGACACCCGCTCGATCCAGCAGCGCCCGCTCAACCTGGCCGACTATGCCGCCGCCGTGGCCGCCGGCGATCCGCTCGCCGATCCCTCCCTGTCGATCGCGAGCGAATTCCTCGATTTCCAGGCTCCCAACCAGACCCGCAACAGCACCGACAGCGTCGACCTGAACTTCGTGGCAACGACCACGCCGCTGCAGATGCCCGCCGGCGGGATCACCACGACCTTCAAGCTCGGCGGCACTTTCGACCGGTCCGACAGCACCGTGACCCGGCTCGGCATCGACCGCGACACCGGCGTCGACCGCGATCAGGGCGAGGCGTCGGTCAATATCGACATCCCGCTCAGCAGCCGGGGCGTGCCGCTGTTCCCCGGCGCCGGGCGCATGTCGATCAACGCCAACGCGGCGGTGCGCCAGATCGGCGACTTCGGCACCCTGCGCACGCTGGGCGGCGGCTTCAACTGGAGCCCGACCAACCGCTTCAGCCTGATCGCCGCCTACCGCGACGACCAGAGCGCGCCCAGCGCCGCACAGCTGGGCGACGCGGTGATCTCCACCGCCAACTTCGACCTGTTCGACTATACGACCGGCCAGTCGGTCCGCGTCACCGCGCTGACCGGCGGCAACCCCGACCTCGAAGGCTCGCGCCTGCGCAACTTGCGCCTTGGCGGCACGTTCCGGCTGAACGACCCGAACATCACCCTCAACCTCGATTACAACCGCACCTGGCAGCGTAACCAGGTCGTCGCCCTGCCCGGCGCGACGCCCGGCGTGGTCGCGGCCTTCCCCGAGCGCTTCACCCGCGATGCCGATGGCAATCTCGTCTCGGTGGACCTGCGCCCGATCAACATCGCCAGCGAAGACAAGTCGCAACTGCGCATGGGGATCACTTTCACCAAGACGCTCAAGACCCCGCAATCCCAGATCGACGCCATGCGCGAGAGCTTCCAACGCCGCTTCCCGAACGGGTTCCCCGGCAGGGACGGAATGGGCAGGGACGGGGCTGGCCGGGAAGGCGGCGAAGGCGGCCCGCCGCCGCAGGGCGAAGGCGAGAACGCCGCGGCCCAGCAGGGCGGCGCCGCCACCGGCACCGATGCCGGCACGCGCGGACCTGGCAGCACCGGGGGCGGCAGCGGCAGCGGCGGCAGCGGCGAGGGCGGCGGCGGTGAAGGCGGCGGTCGCCCCGGCGGCGGCTTCGGCGGTCCGGGCGGAGGCGGCGGTCCGCGCGGCTTCGGCGGGCCCGGCGGCGGGCGCGGTGGACGCATGACGTTCTCGCTCTACCACACCTGGGTCTTCTCCGACCGCGTCGTGCTGCGCGATGGGCAGCCGGAGATCGATCTCCTCAACGGCGGCACCATCGGCGCCAGCAGCGGCGGCACGCCCCGCCACAAGCTGGAACTCCAGACCGGCTATTCGCAGAGCGGCCTGGGAATGCGCCTGACCGGAAGCTGGCAAAGCGGCACCACGGTGGACGGCGTGGACGGCTATGCGGCGACCAAGCTGCGCTTCGACGATTTCGCCAAGTTCGACTTGCGGCTCTTCGCCGATCTCGGCCAGCAACCCAAGCTGGTGGACAAGATCCCGTTCCTGCGCGGCGCGCGCGTGACGTTCTCGGTCTCCAACCTGCTCGACTCCCGTCAGAAGGTGCGCGACGGCAACGGCGACACGCCCTACGCCTATTCGCCCTATTACCTCGACCCGGTGGGCCGGGCGTTCCAGCTCACGTTCCGCAAGCTGTTCTTCACCGCGCCTCCGGGCGGCCAACGGCCTTCGGGCGGCTTCCGCCCCTGAGCGCACCCGGCCCGGCGGGATCGCGGGGTTGGGCCGATAGCAGGACCGGGGCCGCGGGTGACGGCGGGGATGTGCCTGCCGTTACCCGCGCCGGTCGGTGCGGGCCGATCGGGCGCGGGCTCAGCCCGGCAAGCCGGCCCGTGCGCGCCCAGCGCCGGGACGACGGCTTCGGGGCTTTTATTTGCGAATGATTTGCATTAGCATAATGGTGCGACCTGGAGTGCCCCGTTATGTCCTTTCATTTTCCCGTTCCCGTGCCTTGCGCGTCCTGCTCCGGCAGTTCCGTTCCGGGCGATCCCGAGCCCCTGCAGGATTTCAAGCCCGCCTTTGCCCGCCGCACCCTTCCCGCCAGCGTGCTGGTCGACATCGCCCGGTGCTGGCGCAGTGCGCGCGAGGATGGCGAACATGCCCAGCCCAGCCTCGCCGCCCGGCTCGACCTGTTCGACTGCGCCATGCTCGCGCCGGTGATCGACAGTTTCTGCCTGCTCTTCGAAGCCGCGCTGGGCCGTCCGATGCGGCTGGGCCTTGCGCACCGCCTCTCATCCGACGAACGGCTGATGGTCAGCCTGCTCGAAGGGCCTGAACTTCGCCCCGTCACGCTCGCCTGCGCGGAGCCGCGCGGCACCCTGCTGGATGGCGCGATCCATTCCACGCGGCTGATGATCGCGCTCACGCTCATGCAGGCGCGCAAGGTGCGCGTGCGCTGATCCTCAGCCTCCGTCCGGCTCGCTGGGAAAGCGGGCTTCCGCCACGAAGCCGCTGACCGTCGCGGCGCGCTCGTCGCTGCGGATCGCCAGCGCCAGCGTCGCGGTCGGCATGTCGCCTTCGAGGTCGTGATAGGTCACGCCCCTGAACGAGGCGTCGCGCATGGAATGCGGCACCAGCGCCACTCCGAGTTCCGCCGCCACCAGCGCCAGCACGGACGCCACCTGCGGCGCGGACTGGCCGATCACCGGATCGAACCCGGCCCTTCGGCAGGCCTCCAGCGTGGCATCGAACAGCGTGGGACCAAGCGCGCGCGGCGTGAGGATGAACGGATCGAGCGCAAGCTGCTCCAGCCGGATCGGATCGCCATGCGGCATTCGCGAAGAGGCCAGCGCCGCGATCAGGGGTTCGTCGGCCAGATGGAACAGGCGCAGGCCGGTCTTGTCCACGGCATCGGGGCGCAGGAATGCCACGTCCAGCGAACCGTCCCCGAGCCCTTCCACCAAACCGTTGGAATTGTGCTCGGTCAGGCTCAGCTCCACCTCGGGAAAGCGCCGCCGGTAGATGCGGATCGCCTGCGGCACGAGCGGGTTGAACGCCGCCGACCCGGTGAAGCCCACGCGAATCCGCCCAGTTTCCCCTGCCGCGGCCCGCTGCGCGGCGCTCACCGCTTCGGCAACGATGCCGGGAATCGCGCGAACCCGCTCCTCGAAGGCCCGCCCGGCCTCGGTCAGTTCGGCGCCTTGCGGAATGCGGTGGAACAGCGGAGTGCCCACTTCACGCTCCAGATCCTTGATCTGGTGGCTGAGCGGCGGCTGCCCGATGCCCAGGCGCTGCGCGGCGCGGGTAAAATGGCGCTCCTCGGCCACGGCGAGGAAGTAGCGAATATGCCGGAGTTCCACATCATACCTAAAACATATCAAGATCGCCATCATCATGAATTGGACAGATGACGATCACAAGCCCAATTCGGGCTCAGGAGATTTGATATGGCGACTCTGGCAATTGAGGAAACCGGCACGCAGGCCCGTGCCGACTGGTTCATGACTGACGAGCGGCAGGTGGAAACCCGCGCCGCGCCTGCGCTGGAACCCGTGGTGTTCCTGCCCGGCCTGCTGTGCGACCAGTCCCTCTGGAGCCGCCAGATCCGCAGCCTTGCCGATGTCGCCGCGCCGATGGTCGCCGACCTCACGCTGGACGACACGATCGGCGCCATGGCCGAACGCACGCTGGCCGCCGCGCCGCGCCGCTTCTCGCTGGTGAGCCTGTCGATGGGCGGCTATGTCGCGCTGGAAATCATGCGCCGCGCGCCGGAACGCGTGAGCCGCCTCGCGCTCATCAACTCCAGCGCCCGCAGCGACACGCCGGAACGCACCCTGCAACGCAAGGCGGGCATCGCCTCGCTCCAGCGCGGCAAGTTCCTTGGCGTCACCCGCAAGCTGCTCGGCGATCTGGTCCATCCCGATCACACCGAAGGCCATGTCGCAGACGAGATGCGCGCCATGGCGTCACGCGTCGGCGGCGAGGCGTTCATCCGCCAGCAGCACGCGATCATGACCCGTCCCGATTCGCTCGAGGGCCTGAGCCGGATCAAGGTGCCGACGATGATCGTCGTCGGTGACGGCGACCGCATCACCCCGCCCGATCACGCCCGCGAAATCCACGAGCGGATCGCCACGTCGAGCTATCACGAGATCGGCTCTTGCGGGCACATGGCCGCGCTGGAGCATCCCGAGCAGACCAATTTCCTGCTGCGCGGCTGGCTGCAGCGCGAAGCCGCCTGACCGGGAAACGGCGTCCGCCCCGGTCCTTGCCGGGGCCGCCCGATCAGAACCTGCTGCGCAAATCGCCCTCGGTCAGGATGGCGATCGGCCGGCCCGCATCGCGCAGTTCCTGCGCCTTGCGGTGCTGGGGCGCGGCGCTGACCCAGCGGCCGTAGGGATTCTTCGTGCTGACGACCAGCATCGTCGTGGTCATCCCCACCGAAGCCACCACGCGCCCGCCCGCCCGCGCCACGAACTGTGCCAGCGGGCCGTCGCGCGGCTCTCCCAGAATGGCGACACGTTCGCCCGAGAGCGGACCGTCTGTGGCGGGCTGAGGCACCTCGATCTTCTTCCTGGCCGGGGCGGTCATCCACCCGTCGAGCCCGAGGCCGGTATGTTCGATGGCGCGGACGATCACCATGCCGGCCGCGCGCGCATCGCTCAGCGCGTCGTGATGGCGGTGCTCGATACCGAGGAACGAGGACAGGATATTGAGCCGGTGGCTGGGAAGCTCGGGCCAGGCCCGCTTGGCCACGCGCACGCTGTCGAGCCAGCGCGTCTCGATCTCCGGCAGTTCGCCGATGCGGCAGGCTGCGGCAAGCGCGCCCTTGTCGAAGTGGGAATGGGCAACGGTGATCCGCCCGGCCAGATGCCCGGTGACGGCGGCGTGAATATCGCCGAAGCAGGGATGGCCCACGACCTGCTCGGGCCTGATGCCATGGATGCCCACGTTGAACGGCGAGAATTCGTCGCGCGGGTCGACCAGCGTTTCGTAGGCGAAAGTCTCCCGCCCGTTTCGAAAGCCGACGATGCCGATCTGGCAGATACTGCTGACCCGCGAACAGGCGGTCTCCACGTCGACGACGACGAAATCGGGTTCGGTCTCGGTCTCGGGGCTGGCGGCGGGATTCGGCTGGCTGGTCATCACCCCCGCGCCTTAGCAGGCCGCTGCCCGCAGGGCGAGGCAGGTATCAGAGGCTGATCTGCGCCATGATCATGATGAAGAACAGCAGTAGCGCGGTGGAGGCGAACCAGCCCAGCAGCACCGTGCGCCATATCGCGCCGAAGCGGCCCACCCCATAGGCGCCGCGCAGTTGTGCATACATGTGGAACGGCGGCACGAAGAACAGCAAGCCTGCCACGAAGCCCGCCCCGGCTGCCTGAAGCGCCATGCCCAGGATCACCAGCAGGGTCATGAAGCAGAGCGAATAAGTCACGAAGACGGTGTGATCGTAGAGATGGAACCGGCGGCTGAAGGGGAACAGCAGCCACAGGAACGGAACCGAGATCGGGATCAGCGCCCAGCTGTACTTGTAGGCGTAAGTCTGGAGCTTGTAGGCCGCGAGTTCGGGGTTCTTGCGGAACTTGCCGATCGCCTTGTCGAGCGGGCGAATATCGCTGAAATGCTGTTCTCCGCCATTCCCCGCAACTGCCGCCCGCGTCTCCTTCAGCACTTCGAGCGCCTGGCGCTGCTCGTCGATCCGCCGCTCGACCTCGGCGGTATCGCTGCCTTGCGCGCGCAGCGTCCGGCGCTGTGCCTTGAGCCCGTCCAGCTTCTGCTGGCCGGCCGTCACCGCCGTCTCGAAGTCTCCGCTCTCGACAGGTGCGGCGGCGATGGTCTCGTGATCCTCCACCGCGTGGAACACCGCGAACATCAGGAACACGCTGAACAGGAACAGCGCGATCGGCGAGACATAGCTTGCCCGGCGGCCGTCGATATATTCGCGCGTCAGCCGGCCCGGACGGCGCAGCAGCATCGGCAGGGTCCGCCAGATCCGCCCCTCGAAATGGAACACGCCGTGCAGCAGGTCGTGGAAGAACGCGCCGAGGCTGCGGTGGACGTGGGCGGCCTGTCCGCAGGTATGGCAGTGCGAACCGATCAGCGCCGTGCCGCAATTGAGGCACGCGGTTTCATGCGTATGGCCGGTGTCGCCCGCGTCCCGGTGCGGCTCGGCCGCGTTCGCGATGAGGCCGCCCTGCCCGATTTCGGCCAGACTTTCGCTGATCTCGTTCATGCATTCCCCCTGAAGCGCGGGAAATCTACCCTTTTGCGCCGCCGCTGAACAGCGGTTCCGCAAGAACCCTCAGCCCGCGCGTTCGGCCAGCTTCGCCTCGATCGCGCCCCACAGGCGGGAGAACTGCTGCGCGGCGGGGCTTTGCGGTGCATGGACGCCCACCGGCTGGCGCTGCACGGCGCATTGTTCGACCGCGCTGGCATAGGGGATGGAGGGCCAGTTCGGGTTCGCCTCGCGCGCCTGCTTGTGCAGCGCGCGGCGCAAGTCGAGCATCGAGAGCACTGGCAGGATCGGCGGATGGCGGCGGGTATTGCCCGCGATCTCGCGCACTACCAGCTCGAAGGCCCGCGCCGAAAGCGGCGATGGCGGCAGCGGCACGATCACCAGGTCGGCCGCGCGCACGACCTGGGCCGAAAGTTCGTTCATGACCGGAGGACAATCGAGCACGATGCGCTCATAGTTTTCCGAAAGCTCCCCGGCGAGTTTCGCCAGCCGCTTGCGCTTGCCGATCCGCATGAGCTGGGCATCGAGCGCGCGAATGCTTTCATCGGCGGGGAGGACGTCTATGTTCTCCCACGCGGTATGCTGGATCAGCCGCGATGCCGGGCGATCGCGCGAAAACACCTCTTCGGCGAGACCCGAGCGTCCCGGCTCCAGCCCGTAGAGGAAGCCGGAGCCTCCCGCCGCATCGAGATCCCACAGCAGCGTGCGCCGCCCGGTCTGCGCCGCACACCAAGAGAGATTGGCCGCGAAAGTCGTCTTCCCGACCCCGCCCTTGACGCTGTAGATGGCGATCGTGGCGCCGGGCGCGCGTTCGTGCCGCGAACTCGCAACAACGGGCCGCGCCCCTTTCGGGGCCGGCCCGCCGGCAGCCCCGGCAATCCGGGGCAACTTGTGTTTCTTGCCAACCACCTGAACGATGGTTGCCGGTCAGCGGCGATCCGTCAACCGGGAACGCGCAAGATCAACCGTCGTAATCGCCGCCCAGCGAGGTATTGCGGGTCGGAGCCGACGCGGTGATGCGCAGGGCTTCGGCCGACTGGCTGAGCGAACCGATTTCGTCCATCTCGTCGTCGTCGTCGGGCAGAACGCGCTGCATCGAGGTGACCAGCGTTTCCTTGAGGACCGCCGGGGTCACGGTCTGCTCCGCGATTTCGCGCAGGGCGACGACCGGGTTCTTGTCACGGTCGCGTTCGATGGTGAGTTCGGCACCGCCCGAAATCTCGCGTGCACGCTGTGCGGCCAGCAGGACCAGATCGAAGCGGTTGGGGATCTTGTCGACGCAATCTTCGACGGTAACGCGCGCCATGGGCACTCCGTATGAAATCTGGTGGATCGGTAAACGATGGCCCCTAAGCGAACGCCCGCAAGGAGTCAAGGAAAGCGCGCGCTGCTCATTAGGGAACGCCGAGCTGGTCCAGCACGAAAGCGGTCCATTCCGCCGAATCGCGGTAGCGTTCGAACCGGCCCGACTTGCCGCCGTGCCCGGCCTCCATGTTGATGCGGAACAGCAGCGGATTGGCATCGGTCTTGGTGGCGCGCAGCTTCGCGACCCACTTGGCCGGTTCGTAGTACTGGACCTGGCTGTCCCACAGCCCGGTCGATACGAACAGCGAGGGATAGGCTTTCGCGGTCACGTTGTCGTAGGGCGAATAGCTCAGCATGTAGTCGTAATAGGGCTGGACCGCGGGATTGCCCCATTCGTCATATTCGAAAGTGGTGAGCGGGATCGAAGCGTCGAGCATCGTCGTCACCACGTCCACGAACGGCACTTGCGCGACGATCGCTTTGTAGTCCTGCGGCGCCATGTTGGCGACGGCGCCCATCAGCAGCCCGCCCGCGCTGCCGCCCATCGCGGCCACCCGGCCCTTCGCCCCGTAGCCCTGCGCCACGAGATAGCGGGTCACGTCGATGAAGTCGGTGAAGGTGTTCTTCTTGTTCAGCAGGTGCCCGTCGTCGTACCAGCCGCGCCCCATTTCCTGCCCGCCGCGAATATGGGCGATGGCATAAACCACGCCCCGGTCCAGCATCCCGATCCGCGAAGGATCGACCGCCGGATCGGTCGAATAGCCGTAGCTGCCGTAGGCATACTGGAACAGCGGGGCAGTGCCGTCTCGCTTCACGCCCCTGGCATGGACCAGCGACACCGGCACCCGGGTTCCGTCCCGCGCGGTAGCCCAGACCCGCTCGGTCACGTATTTCGAGGGATCGTAGCCCGGCACCGGCGTGACCTTGAGCACGCGTTTCTCGCCGGTTCCGGCGTTGATCTCGATCGTCGTCGTCGGCGTGACGAGAGAGCCGTAAGTATAGCGGACCCAGCGCGAGGACGGCACCCTGTTGACGTCTAGCGCCATCCGGTAGGCAGGTTCCCCGGCCTCGACCGGGATCGATTTTCCGGCATCGGTCAGCAGGCGGATCATGCGGTTGCCGCCTTCGCGCTGGTCGATGGCGACGAAGCCTTCGAACGGCGCGAAATCCTCGATGAAGACGGTGTCGCTGGCGGGAGCGAGATCCTTCCACGCAGCCTCGCCCTTCGCCGCCCCGGCATCGGCAAGGGTCACCAGCTTGTAGTTCTTCGCGCCGCGATTGGTGCGGATCACCCAGCGATCGCCGAGGTGTTCGGCATAGTAGCGGAACTCCTTCTCGCGCGGGGCGATGGTGGTGAAGGCGGCCGGGGCGGGCGAGGCCGCAGGCGCGCAGCGCTGCTCGTCGCTGACGGTGCTCTGCACCACCACGCAGACGTATTTGCTGTCCCGCGTGCGCAGGATGCCCATCTGGAAGGTGTCGTCGTTCTCCTCGTAGAGCAGCCGGTCGCTCGCCGGGTCGGTGCCGAGCACATGGGCCTTCACCTGATAGCCGCGCAGGGTCACCGGGTCCTTGGCGATATAGAGCACGGTGCGCCCGTCGCCGCTCCATACGAGATTCGGCTCCACATTGCCGACGGTGTCGCTCATGACCTTGCCGGTCGCGATGTCCTTGACCCGCAGGACATACTGCCGCCGACCGACGGTATCCTCCGCCCAGGCGACTTTGGTATTGTCGTCGCTCACCGCGAAGTCGCCGAGCGAGAAGAAGCTGTGCCCCTTCGCCATGGCGGGCTGATCGAACAGCACCTGCCAGGCGCCGGTGGTCCCCGCCTTGCGGCGTTCGTTCACCGGATAATCCGCGCCCGCGGCGAAACGGCGCGCATAGGACCAGCCGTTGTCGTCATAGGGAACGGAACTGTCGTCCTGCTTGATGTGCGAGACGGTCTCTTCGTAAAGCTTCTGCGCCAACGGCTTGAGCCGCGCCATCTGCGCATCGGTCCAGGCGTTTTCGGCGGCGAGGTAGGAGAGCATCTCGGCGTTCTTGCGGGTATCGTCGCGCAGCCAGTAATAGTCATCCTCGCGCGGGCCGCCGGGAGAAGGCACCTGATAGGGCTTCTTCTCCGCAACCGGCGGCGCTGTCGGCACGCTTTGCGCAAAGGCGGGCATGGCCGCCAGAGCCGCGCTCATGACCGTCAGGCCCGAAAGGAACTTCGAACGCATCGCCCATACCCCCTGCAACTGGAAGCCGGATGCTATCGGGCCGATGCGATCTTGGAAAGGCGCGATATCAACGGCGGAAGCAGGTCGCCTCGTGATCGTTTATCACCCCCGTTGCCTGAAGCCAGGCATGGACCACCACCGGCCCCACGAACGAGAAACCCCGCTTCTTCAGCGCGGCCGACAGCGCGTCTCCGGCGGCAGACCGGGCGGCGCTGCCGGTGCCGTCGCCCTTCTGCGGCGCATCGCCCACGAACGACCAGACGAACCGCGAGAAGTCCTCGCCCTGCTCCTGCATGGCCAGGAAGGCACGCGCGTTGCGGATGGTCGCCTCGATCTTGGCGCGGGCGCGCACGATACCGGCATCGCCCATCAGGCGCTCTATCTCGGCAGGGCCATAGGCGGCGATGCGTTCCGGCTCGAAATCCTCGAAAGCGGCGCGGAAGGCCTCGCGCTTGTGGAGGATCGTGCGCCAGGACAGGCCCGCCTGGAAGGTGTCGAGCACCATCTTCTCCCAGAGCGCGCGGGAATCGCGGATCGGCACGCCCCATTCCTCGTCGTGATAGGCCTGCATGCGGGCATCGCCTTCGGCCCAGCGGCAGCGGTGGATCGTATCGGTCATCGGGCCTTCCGGAATGTGAGGTTGTAGCGGCACGGGCCGGTGAGAGGATGCGTGCCCCGCTCCACGCTGTCCACCCCGTGGAACACCATGCGCGAAGGCCCGCCCCAGACCACCACGTCGCCATGCAGCACCCGGTGGCGGCGCGGGCGATCGCTGCGGGACAGGCCGCCCCACAGGAACGTGGCGGCCTGTCCCAGCGAGACCGAGACGATCGGCGCCAAATGGTCGCGCTCGTCCATGTCCTGATGGAGCGAGAGCTTCGTCTCGGCGTCGTAGCGATTGACGAGGCAGGCGTCGGGCACGAAGCCGGGATAGCCCGCCTGCGCCGCCGCGCCCGCGGCCAGCGCCAGGAACCGGGGCGGGATCGCCGGCCAGGGCCGGTCGGTCCGCGGATCGATGGCCTGATAGCGATAGCCGCGCCGGTCGCTCACCCAGCCGGTCTCCCCGCAGTTGAACATGGCGACCGAAAGCCTTCCGCCGCTGCGGGTCTCCATGTGACGGAACTCCGAAACGGCGGCGAGGGCCGGAATTTCGCCGATCAGCGCTTCCGCTTCGGCGAGCGCGAAACCGCCGAGCAGCACCGCGCCCGGGCCGAGATCGATGCGGCTGCGCGTGTCGGCGAAGAGGTCAGGCTGCATCGTGGAAAATGATCCCCAGCGTATGGCGCCTCCCTGTGCGCAGTTTCGAGACGCCATGCCGCATCACCACGCGGTAATCCCCGCGCGATCCCTTCTGCGGGCGCTGGTTCACCGCGAAGACCACCCCGTCCCCCTTGCCCAGCGGCACCACGACCGGACGCGACTGCATGCGCGGGCGCTGCTCGGTCAGGACCAGCTCCCCGCCGGTGAAATCCCGCCCCGGAGAGGACAGCAGCACCGCCACCTGCAAGGGGAAGACATGTTCGCCGTAAAGGTCCTGGTGAAGGCAGTTGTAATCGCCCGGGCCGTATTGCAGCAGCAGCGGCGTGGGTCGGCGCTGGCCCGCCGCATGGCAGCGCGCCAGGAATGCGGCATGATCTTCGGGAAAACGGGTGTCGATCCCCATGCGCTCGTGCCAGCGGTTGGCCACCGGCGCGAGGGCGGGGTAGAGCGCGGCCCGCAAATCCTGCACCAGCGGCGGGAGCGGATAGGCGAAGTAGCGGTATTCCCCCAAGCCGAAGCCGTGACGCGCCATGTGGACATGGCTGCGGAACCGGTCGGAAGGGCCATAGAGCCCGGCCACGGCATCGCATTCCGCCTCGTCCAGCAGGCCGGGCAGCACGGCCCAGCCCTCATTATCCAGATCGGCGGCAATGGCCTGCCAGTCAATGCTATCGGTCTGCCTCATCGCAGCGGACCTAGCGCGCCGATCCGCCGCCTGTCACTCCGAAGCTTGCGATCAAACCGGATGCCAGGAACCCCTGCCCCCACTGGAGAAGGGAACAGGGGTTCTGGTTGGGACCTTCTGTTGCTCCGCTCCGGCCTAGCGGCGCGTTACTTCGGCGATCACCGCCTTGCCGCGCTGCACCGCCTGCGGCAGCCTGACCTTGCCGGACTGGATATCGTCGGCGAGCCCCATCAGCCGCTCGCCGCTGGCAGAGCCGGTTTCGGCCACTTCTGCCACGGAAACGCCCTTGTCGCGGGCGATCGCCTCGTCCCAGTCGGTGCGGATCGCGGCCCAGTAATCCTTCGTCGCCGCCCAGTAGCTGTCGGCCGCGGCCAGGCTGACGCTGTCGTCGCGCACATAGCTGTTCAGCACCGATTCCTGCACGAAGGGCACGATCCTGCCATCGGCGGAACCCGGTTCAGGCCCCTCCTTGATATTGTCCTGCCAGTGAATCCACCCGGCGGGGCTCGGCGAATGGCGGTTGATCGCGAGATAGCGGTCATAGGGCGGCTTGCGCACGGCATCGCGGCGGGCAAGCGGACGCCAGGTCCAGTTGCTGCGCCAGCGGCGCACCCCGCCTTCCTCGGTCCACTGCCCCCAGCCGCCATAGCGCGGGGAATCGTCCGTCTGCCACACCGTCTGCGACCAACGCCCCTTGCGGAAGGCGGCGGGCACGGCCTCGACGTTCCAGCGCCCCTTCCCCGCGTAGACCAGCACGCTTTCCGGCTCGTACGTCCAGTCCTGCCGCCAGTGCTTGATGACCATCTGCTTGCCGTCGCCCTCGTCCACCACGAGCAGGTGCTGCAGCACGATGCGCCGCCCGCTGTCCTCGATCACGCGAACCGCTTCGTGCCCGCCCGAGACCTTGCCCGGAATCGGCGTGTAATCGGCGCGCCATGGCGTGGTCTCGCGCATGTCGAAGGTGACCTTGTAATTGCCCGCCATGGCAAGGATCGCAGCACGGTCCGCATCGAACGCCGCAGCCTCCGCCTCCGCCGAACGCCCGGCGACCGGCCCGTCCGCCATGGCAGGTCCGGCAAGGGCCAGACCGCCGGCCAGGGTCGCCGCGAGCAGCGCCGACTTGAGCATCATTCTCTTCATCTTCTTCGTACCCTCTTCGCAAGCGAGCGAGCAGCAGACCCCGCCGCCAGGCGAAGATCCGGCCCCTCACTGCATCGACGCTTGGGAACGCGGCAATTCCGGCACGATCGCCGGAGCGGGCGAACCGGCTCAACGCCCTGCATCGATATTTGATAGTGATTTGATAATGATTCGCAGAAGCGATTTATCGAGAGGAACGCGCTCCCGTCAATCCATGCCGGAAGATTTGCCGCTCAGGCGAAGCCCGCAAGCCGCAGGAATTGCGCAAGGCCGCCATTGGCGGCGCTTCCCAGCCGCACCAGCGCATTCGCGCCCAGCAGCGGGGCCAATGCGGCGCTGTCGCTGCCGCCCAGCAGTTCGATGCACCGCCCGGCGCCCGCGTTATCGGCAAGGCGCGCGAAACGCAGACGTTCGCAGCCCGCTTCCCCTGCCGGATCGCCCAGCTCCGGGCAATCGGTCCAGCTTATGGCCGCGCCCAGCCCCTGAAGCGCGAGCAGGGCCGGAACCAGGAACAGCTCCGCCGCCGCCAGCGCCGCCACGGGGTTGCCGGGCAGGCCCATGACGAAACGGTCATCCCCAAGGCGGCCGAACCAGAACGGCTTTCCCGGCCGCATCCGCACGCTCGGCACCAGGACCGACAGTCCCAGCCCGCCAAGCGCCGCGCGCACCCGGTCATGCCGCCCACCGGACGCACCGCCGATGACGACGAGGATCTCCGCATCGGCGCGGCGAAGGCGCGCGGCGATCGCGGCGTCGTCATCCCCCGCAATGCCAAGGTCCAGCACCGCCGCGCCGACCTGTCCCAGCCTTGCGCAAAGCGCGGGCGACAGCGCGTCATAGTTCGCGGCGGCATGTGCCGTTGCACCGGGAACCACGAGTTCGTCCCCGGTGGCGAGCAGCGCCACGCGCGGGTGGGCGCGAACCTCCACTTGCGCGGTGCCCGAGGCGGCCAGCCGCGCGATATCGAAATGATCGATCCGCTTGCCCGCCGCCAGCAGACGGTCGCCCTGCCGGAAATCACAGCCGCGCGGCCGGATATCGCGCCCGCTCACGCATTCGCCGATGGAAAGCACGGTGCCGAGCTGACGTCCCTGCTCGCGCCGCACGAGAGCATCGGCGCCGCCGGGCATCATCGCGCCGGTGGAGACATGAACCGCCTCGCCCGCCTGCAATTCGCCCTGGATCGCGTGGCCGGCGCGGCTTTCGCCGATGACCCGGAACGACGTCCCGCCGCCTTCCTGCCCGCCATCATCCCCTCGGCATATCGCCCAGCCGTCCATCGCCGCCGCCGCGAAGCGGGGCTGATCCCCGGTCGCGGCGACATCGCGCGCGGCGATCCTGCCAAGACCCGCGCCCAGCGCCACGGTTTCGGTCCTGCCCGGCCCGCCCAGCATTCCGGTCACTACGGCATGGGCATCGTCTATCGCAAAGGATGCGGGCGCCGTCATCAGGCCGGGCAGGCCAGTTCCCGCAGCACGTCCACTGCCGCGCGCCGGGTCTCCACGGCTTCGCCGATCAGCAGCAGCGTCGGGTCGTCATCGCTGATCGTGGCGACGAGGAAGGCCAGCGCCGAAAGCTTGCCCCGGATCAGGCGCTCGCTCGGGAGGGACACGTTGACCGCGATCATCACCGGCGTATCGGGATCGCGTCCGGCGGCGATCAGCGAACGGCCGATCTCGCCCGCCGCCGCGCGCCCCATGTAGACGCCGAGCGTGCCGCCCGGCCGGGCCAGCGTTTCCCAGTCCAGCCGCAAAGGCTCGCCCGCCTTGAGATGCGCGGTCACCAGCGTCAGACCGCGCGCCACGCCGCGCAGGGTGAGCGAGGCCAGCCCGCTCGCCGCCGCCGCGCTGGCGGTGGTGATGCCGGGGCAGATCCGCACCGGAACGCCCGCCGCTGCAAGGTGATCCATCTCCTCCGCCGAACGCCCGAATACCGAGGGATCGCCGCCCTTCAGCCGCACCACCCGCTTGCCCGCGCGCGCCGCTTCCAGCAGCAGGTCGTTGATCGAACCCTGCTCCTTGCTGTGGCGGCCGGAGCGCTTGCCGACACTGACCCGTTCCGTCGGCGCGGGGATCAGGTCCAGCACGCCCGGCCCGACCAGCGCGTCGTAGAACACGACGTCCGCCGCCGCGATCAGCCTTTCGGCCTTGCGGGTGAGCAAGTCGGGATCGCCCGGCCCCGCACCCACCAGCCAGACCTGCCCCGGCGCGATGAGGTCCCCCGCCGCCATCACGCCGCGACCTTCAGGCTCTGCGGGTGCGCGATCAGGATACGCTCCCCCTCCATCCGCACCGGTATCGTCGGGGTGCAGCCCTTGTCCTCGCCCTGCGCCTCGCCGCTGGCAAGCGCGATGTTCCAGTTGTGCAGCGGGCAGGCCACCGCATGGCCGTGGACGATGCCCTGGCTGAGCGGGCCCTTCTTGTGCGGGCATTCGTTGACGAGTGCGAAGACCCGGTCGTCTCCGGCGCGGAACACCGCGATTTCCTTTTCGCCCTCGATCTGCACGGTCCGGGCGCCGCGCAGGGGAATGTCGGAGAGGGTGCCGATGTCGATCCAGTCGTTCATGTGCATTACTCCGCTGCAATGGCCAGGGGTTCAAGGTGCTGGTGCAGTTCGGCCTTGTGACCGGCCGCGCGTTCGGCCCAGGGGTCTTCCTGGCTGAAGCTCTGCGAATAGAGGAAGCGGCTGCGCAAGGCCTCGCGCCCGGTGTCGTCCTCGACGATGCGCTGCTTCACATATTCGACGCCGACGCGTTCGATCCACGGCGCGGTGCGTTCGAGATAGCGCGCCTCCTCGCGGTAGAGCTGGGTGAAGGCGGCGCAGTAATCGAGCGCCTCCTGCTCGGTGGCGACCTTGCAGAGGAAGTCGGTGGCGCGGACATGAATGCCGCCGTTGCCGCCGACATGGAGTTCATAGCCCGAATCCACGCAGACGATCCCGAAGTCCTTGATCGTCGCCTCGGCGCAGTTGCGCGGGCAGCCGGAGACCGCGATCTTGAACTTGTGCGGCATCCACGAGCCCCAGGTCATCCGCTCGGTCTTCACCCCAAGGCCGGTGGAATCCTGCGTGCCGAAGCGGCACCATTCGCTGCCCACGCACGTCTTCACCGTGCGCAGCGACTTGCCGTAGGCATGGCCGGAAACCATCCCGGCGGCATTGAGATCGGCCCAGACGGCGGGGAGGTCTTCCTTCTTGATCCCGAAGATGTCGAGCCGCTGCCCGCCGGTGACCTTCACCATCGGCGCGTCGTACTTCTCCACCACATCGGCGATCGCGCGCAGTTCGCGGGGGTTGGTCAGGCCGCCCCACATGCGGGGAACCACCGAATAAGTGCCGTCCTTCTGGATATTGGCGTGCATGCGTTCGTTGACGAAGCGGCTCTGCTGGTCATCCTCGTATTCGCCGGGGAGCGCGCAGAGCAGGTAGTAGTTGAGCGCCGGCCGGCAGGACGAGCAGCCGTCGGGCGTGGACCAGTGAAGCTTCTGCATCACTTCGGGGATCGATTTCATGTGCTGCGCCACGATCTCGCGCCGCACGTCGTCATGCGTGAAGCTGGTGCACTTGCACATCGTCTTCGGGCCGGACTTGACCTCCTCGCCCAGCGTCAGCGCCAGCAGGCTCTCGACCAGACCGGTGCAGGAACCGCAGCTTGCCGATGCCTTGCAGGTGGCGCGCACGGCGTCGAGGCTGCAGGCGCCGCCGGCGATCGAGCCGACGACCTGCCCCTTGGAAACGCCGTTGCAGCCGCAGACCTCGGCATCGTCGGAAAGCGCCGCCACCGCCGCCAGCGGGTCCGCCGTGCCGCCCGAGGCGAAGGCCTGCCCCAGGATCAGGAAGTCGCGGATTTCCGAAACGTCCTCCCCCTTCTTCAACAGGTCGAAGTACCAGTTGCCGTCGGCCGTATCGCCGTAGAGCACCGCGCCCACGACCTTGCCGTCCTTCACGACGACGCGCTTGTAGATCCCGCGCGAGGCGTCGCGCAGGACGATATCCTCGCAGCCCTCCCCGCCCGAGAAGTCACCGGCCGAGAACACGTCGAGCCCGGCGACCTTGAGCTTGGTCGACGTGACCGAACCGCGATAGCCGCTGTGGCGGTCGGTCAGGCCATCGGCGAGACTGCGGCACATGTCCCAGAGCGGCGCGACAAGGCCGTAGACGTTGCCATCATGCTCGACGCATTCGCCCACCGCGAGCACGGCGGGGTCGCTCGTCACCATGTGATCGTCGACCCTGATGCCGCGCCCCACATCCAGCCCGGCGTCGCGCGCCAGTGCGGTGGAGGGACGGATGCCCACCGCCATGACCACGAGGCTGGCCGGGATTTCGCGGCCGTCCTTCAGGCGCACGCCCTCGACTTTGCCGTCGCCCAGGATTTCGGCGGTATCGGCGCCCGTCAGGATGGTCTGGCCCCGTGCTTCGAGCGCGCTCTTGAGCAGCCAGCCCGCCGCCTCGTCCAGCTGGCGCTCCATCAGGGTGGGCATCAGGTGGATCACGGTGACCTTCATCCCGCGCAGGGTCAGGCCGTGCGCGGCCTCGAGGCCGAGCAGCCCCCCGCCGATCACCACCGCATCGCCGCCCCTGCCCGCGGCTTCCAGCATCAGGTCCACGTCGTTCATGTCGCGGAAGGAGATGACGCCGGGCAGGTCCTTGCCGGGAACCGGGATGATGAAGGGATCGGAACCGGTGGCGATCAGCAGCCGGTCGTAATGGACCTTGCAGCCCGACCGCGAGGTGACGGTCCTGCCCGCACGGTCGATCGCGGTGACCGGGTCCGACGTGACGAGTTCGATGCCGTTCCCGTCATACCATTCGCGGGTATTGATGACGATCTGGTCGAAGGTCTTCTCTCCCGCCAGCACCGGCGACAGCATGATGCGGTTGTAGTTCACATGCGGTTCGGCGCCGAAGATGGTGACGCGGTAGCGCCCGGCATCGCGCGCCAGCAGTTCCTCCACCGCGCGGCATCCGGCCATGCCGTTGCCCACCACCACCAGATGTTCGCGCACATCGTCGGAGGGCACGATCAACGTGCTCTCATAGTCCGCAGAAGCTTCGATCCCGTCCTGAAATTCCATGCCCGCGTCTCCAGAAATTCGAAGGAGAAAAAGAAAAAGGCCGCCATCCGGACCCTCGGTTCGAAAACCGAAAGTCTGGATGGCGGCCTTGCCATCGTTTGCGCTTCTGCGGCCCTTCAGTGGATCGCATCGGCTATGTTTGGTTGGGACAACGACGTCCCTTGCACTGCACAATAAACGGAATCGCCCGAACGCTCAAGCGATTCCGTAAACGGTGGCGATCAGATCGCCCAGTCCAGCTGAATCCAGTACTTGTCGGTATCGACCGCCATCTGGCGGGCGTCGTAATGCGCATAGCGCAGCGCGATCGTCGTCCTGGCGACCTTCGCACTCGCGATAATATCCACTTCGTTGCCGTAGTGCTGGTCCAGGCGGTCGCTGTCGAAGCGGTGCCAGGTTCCCTGCAGGGCGACGGCGGAGAGCGGCCCCAGTTGCTTCACGCCGTAACCGCCGCCGAAATAGAGATCGCGCAGGCCGTTCGCGGGCGTCGTCAGGAACTTGTCCGTCCAGCCCTGGAATTTGAAATTGGTGCCGAGCGGGACCTGGAAGCTGGTCAGCGCGGTACCATCGGCAGCGCCCAGCACTTCATAACCGGCGTTGAGCTTCCATCCCTTCACGTCCAGCACCGCATCGGCCAGCCAGTAGTCGGCATGGTAGCTGTTGGGATTGTTGTGCCAGTCGTACTGGCGGGCATAACTTGCCTGCCAGGACAGTTTCGCCGCCTTGCCGAAGCCGTGGCTGCCCACGAAACGCCCGCCATAGGTCTGGCTGGACAGGCGGAACCCCTGCACCGCCGCTTCGTCCTGATCCACCAGATAGGCAAAGCCGGTGAACGTGCCGACCGGCGTCGCATAGGACAGGTTGGCGAAGACATTGTCCCCGCTCACCGCCTGCTGGCGGGCGCCATGTCCGTCGATGCCCCAGATCGTGCGCACGCTCCAGGCGTAGGACACATCGAGCTTCAGGCCCTTGAGCGGGGTGAGTTCGGCGCGCACGGCATCGAAAGTCTGCGCGTTGTCGCGAAAGCCGGCGTTGCCGATGAACCGCTCGTCGTCGAGCGCGATCTTCTGGCGGCCCGCGGTCAGCGTCACGCCCTTCGCCTTGTACTGAAGCTGGGCGACATAGAGCGCGATGTTCTGCGGATCCGATACCTGCGGACGGATCGCGGCGCCGTTCAGACCATCGTAGTAGTGGTCCACCACCGCCAGCGTGCCTTGTCCGACGACCGTGGCGCTGAAGGCCCCTGTCGTGGCCGTGGCGCCGCCGCGAACGCGCAGGATCACGGCATCGGCGGCCGGATCGATGTCGTCCTGATCGACATGTTCATAACGGGCCCGCGCCTCGACGATGGGCTTCAGGTCCACTTCCTCGGCATGGGCGGACCCGGTAGCGGCCAGCGCGGCCACCGTTCCAAACAAGTATCGCATTGAACTGATCTCCTGGGGGGCAAGGGTCAGCGGCGTCCAGACCAGCCTGTCCGAACGCCGCGATGCACTCCCATTATATGCGGGCGGCGGTCTTCCAGGTCGCGCGCCAGCGAGACTTGACCAGCGCCACCGAGGCGAGCGCGGCCAGCGCAAGGCCCGCGAAGATCAGGAAGCCCGGCGCGAAACTGCCGGTCATCTGCTTGGCCAGGCCCAGCGAACTGGCGAGATAGAACCCGCCGATCCCGCCTGCCATGCCGACAAGGCCCGTCATTACGCCGATCTCGGCCTGGAAACGCTGCGGCACCAGCTGGAAGACCGCGCCGTTGCCGGTGCCCAGCGCCAGCATGGCCATCACGAACATGCCGAGCGCGCCCGGCAGGCTGGTGGCATTGGCAACCCCGGAAAGCGCCAGCGCGGCGACGAGGTAGACCACCATCAGCGCCTTCACGCCGCCGATCCGGTCAGCCAGCGCACCGCCCATGGGCCGCACCAGCGACCCGGCAAAGACGCAGCCCGCCGTGCAGTATCCCGCGACGATCGGGGTCAGGCCGAACTGGTCGGTAAAGTAGATCGGCAGCGAGGCGGCAAGGCCCACGAAACCGCCGAACGTCACGGCATAGAAGCCCATCAGCCACCATGCATCGGCCTGCCGCAGCGGTTCAAAATAGTCGATCAGCTTGCGCGGAGCCGGTGCGTCGGGGGCGTCCTTCGCCATGACCATGTAGGCGACGAAGACCAGCGACAGCGGGATACAGGCAAGGCCGAGCACAGCATTCCAGCCGAACATCTTGGCCAGCATGGGCGCGAAAAGCGAAGCGAGCACGGTGCCGGAATTGCCCATGCCGGCCAGCCCCATGGCCTTGCCCTGGTGCTCGGGCGGGTACCAGCGGCTGGCGAGCGGCAATGCGATCGCGAAACTCGCGCCCGCAAAGCCGAGGATCACGCCGAGCGCCAGCGTTCCCGCAAAGCTGTTCACGCCTGCAAGCCATGCGGAAAACAGCCCGGCGATGACGATGATCTGGCTGATCGCGCCGGAACGCTTGGGTCCGATCCGGTCCACGAGCAGGCCGTTGACCACCCGCAGCAGCGCCCCGGCGAGCGTGGGGGTGGCCACCATCAGGCCCTTTTCCGCCGGGGTCAGCCCCAGCGTCTTCGAAATTTCCGGGGCCAGCGGCCCGAGCAGGACCCACACCATGAAGGCGAGGTCGAAATAGAGAAAGGCGGCGATCAGCGTGGGTGCATGACCGGCCTTCCAGAAGCTGGTCGTCGGCGCGTCGACCGGCGCATTCCCGGCCGTCTCGGCCTCTCCATCACGTTTCCAGTAAGCGGTTGCCATCGTAGGTCCCCCATAAACGGACACGAAAAAAGCCGCAGGCCGGACGTCACCCTCTGGTGAGCCCGGTCAGCGGCTTTGCTGCGAATATCGGTGAGGATGGCGCCCCGCCCTTGGAGCAGCGCATCCGAACATGGTCACGCTACATCGCGTGAGGCCTGTATCATCAGGCGATTCGCTTCATGTTGCAAGGCACAATATTCGCCGCCCGTGATCATCGCCGCATGAATGCGCGCAAGGCTGGCGCCGGAGAAGCGCAAGTCCATCAATTCAGATGGATTTCCCGGAAACCCGAAATCGCCGCTGCCGGAACGAACCGGTCAATCCGGCTTGGCGAAGCCCGCAAGATAGTCCTCGATCCGTTCGGGATCGAACACGCGCCCGTCGAAGAAGCTGTCCGGCCCCAGCGTCAGGTCGCCCTGACGCGAACCCACGGCGAGCGGCGCCGCCACCGCGCCTTCCAGCTTCATGCTGGCGCCCGGCATCGGCATGTCGCTGCCCGCCAGAGCGCGGCGGAACACGTCCGGACGGAATACCGCCCCCGCCCTCGCCGCATTCTCGGGCGTATGTTCGACCATGCCCCAGCGCGCGAGTTGCGAATAGATCCACAGCGCCTGACTGCGCCAGGGAAACGGCGTCGCCTCGCGCGAGAACAGCATGAAATCGGGATTGGAGATCGGCGCGTCGCCCGCCCGCGCCACGATCTGCCCGGTCAGCGCGCGCTGGATGAGATCGGCCGGCTGGTCGAGATAGCGGGGATAGGACAACAGGTGCGCCAGCGCATCGTGGTTCTCCGGCGCATCGCACCACGCGGCGGCCCGCGCCAGCGCGCGCAGCAGCCGGTCGACGGTTTCGGGGTTCTCTTCCAGCCAGTTCTGGCGGAAGGCGAGCACCTTTTCCACGCCGCGGCGCCAGATCCGCTCCCCCACCGCCACGGTTTCGGCAAGCCCCGCCTCGATCGCGGCGCTGCCCCAGGGCTCGCCCGCGATGAAACCGTCGATCTCTGCCGCCAGCAGCGCCTCCACCATCAGCGAGGGCGGCAGCACCCGCAGCACCACGTCCCGGTCGGGATCGACGCCCGCGCTCGCCAGCCAGTAGCGCAGCATGAGCGCATGGCTGGAGAAGCGATGGACCACGCCGATCACCGGCTTGCGGCGCCAGAGGCCGATGGCCCCGGCGAAATCGTGCGCCGTGCCCAGCGGATCGGCGAGGCGGCTGGCAGGATCGGGATAGAGCGCGGCGGCGAAATCCTTCGCCATGACCAGCATATTGCCGTTGACGCCCAGCTTGTAGGGCGCGGCAAGCGCGGCGGGCTGCTGGCTGAGCCCCAGCGTCACCGCGACGGCGAGCGGCGCCAGCATGTGCGCGGCCTGCACCTGCCCATAGACCAGCCGGTCCCGCAAGGTTGCCCAGCTCGTCGTGCGCAGCAGGTCCAGCGCGAGCCCTTCCTCCTCGGCAAACCCCCGTTCCCGCGCGGCGGCAAGCACCGCCACGTCGTTCAGCGGCAGGAAGGCGATGCGCAGGTCCGTCGTCATATTCCGCCTCCCAGCAGGTCGCTGGCGGTGATGAGCGCCTGCGCCACGTCCACGATCTTCTTGCCTTGGTTCATCGCACCCGAGCGCAGCAGCGCATAGGCTTCCTGTTCGGAGAGGCTGCGCTGCGCCATCAGGATCGACTTCGCCCGGTCGATCACCTTGCGGTCGGACAAGGCTGTGCGCGCCTCGTCCAGTTCCGCCTGTATCCGTGCGAAGGCATTGAAGCGCCGCACCGCCAGTTCGAGCACGGGCTTGACCCGTTCCTTGCGGAGCCCGTCGACGACATAGGCCGAAACCCCGGCATCGATGGCCGCACCGATCATCGCCTCGTCCGACTGATCCACGAACATGGCGATCGGCCGGGCGAGCGCGCGGCTGACGGTGAGCATCTCCTCCAGCGTGTCGCGGCTGGGGCTGCCGAGGTCCATCAGGACGACATCGGGCGCCATCCGCTCAAGCCGGGCCACAAAGGCGCCGCGCGGCGGAACGATGTGAATGTCGTCATAGCCCGCATCGCGCAGGCCCTCCTCGAGAACCGTCGCGCGCAGCCCGCTGTCGTCGATGATGACGATTCTCATCGATTCCCCAATTTGATCGAACCCGTGCCCGTGTTTCCCCGCACATCGCCGAGAGCCGGTGCCGCGTCAATCGCCGTCCACCGGCCGTTGACGCGGCTCGCGCCTTTTCCTAGGTCGCCGTGACATCTTCAACCCACGGGGTGTCCTGGCGCTGTCAGGGCTGAGAGGCGGATCGGGGCCGTTCCCAGTCCGCAAACCCGCGAACCTGATCCGGCTCATACCGGCGGAGGAATAGGGACATGCACTGCTGCGGCTCGATGACTTTCGCTCTCACGCCGGGCGCCATCTTCAAGGACGAAACGCCATGAGCTTCTGCGACGCCATCTGGGACGAGGTCGCCCCGCTGCGCCGGTCGATCCTCGCGCATCCGTTCCTTGCCGAACTGGCGGGCGGCACGCTGGAGGGGGAGAGCTTCCGCCACTACATCGTGCAGGACAGCCTCTACCTTGCCGAATATGCCCGCGTGCTGGCCATCGCGGCCGCCCGCGCGCCCACGGCGGCGGGCCGGCTGGAATTCTCGGACGGTGCCAAAGTGGCGGTGCAGGTCGAGGAAGCGCTGCACCAGGCGTTCTTCGCCCGGTTCGGCGTAACGGCACGGATGGCACAGGACAGCGAAGCGACTCCGGCCTGCCTCGGCTACACCGGCTATCTCGCCACCCTTGCCGCCACGCGCAGTTACGAGGAACTGATCGCGGGCATCCTGCCCTGCTTCTGGGTCTACTGGGAAGTCGGCTGCGACATCAAGCCGCGCGCTGCCTCGCCCAATCCCTATGCGGCATGGATCGACACTTACGCAGCCCCTTCGTTCGGCGAGGCGACCGCGCGCGTGCGCGCCCTGGTGGACGAAGCCGCCGCCAACGCCGCCCCCGCCACCCGCGCCGCCATGGCCACCGCATTCCGCAATGCCACCCGCTTCGAATGGATGTTCTGGGATTCGGCCTATCGCCGCGAGGGCTGGCCGATCTGACGGTTAAGGTCCGGCCTCAGCTCTCGCCGCGCGGTTCGCGGCGCCGGATCACCCAGGTCGCGCAGCCCAGCAGCACCGCCGCCACGCCCAGCGCCGGCAGCGGCCCGGGGCGCGCGATCAGGCAGAACGAGACGAAGCCGATGGTCATCCCGGCAAGGGAGGCGATCTTGGCCGGGCGCGGGATCGCCCGCTCCGCCCGCCATGCCCGCAGGCCCGGTCCGAACCGGGGATGATTGAGCAGCCACGCCTCCAGCCGGGGCGAGGACCGCGCGAAGCAGGGCAGCGCCAGGATCATGAAGTCGGTGGTCGGCAGCAGCGGCACGAAGATGCCGATCACCCCGATCCCCACCAGCAGCAGCCCCAGCGCCATCCACGCCAGCCGCGCCGGACGGCCCCGCCGCAGGATCTCGTCGGACGGCGCCCGCACCGGCTGCGGGGACTGGACCGAAGCGGACTGGCCGGAAGCGGACTGGCCCGAAGCAGCGGGCGCCGCGGCAGCCGGATCGGCCGTTTTAGGCGCGGGGGACAGGGTGGAAGAGCTATTCGGCACGGATCACCATGGGCCCGTGCTATCGCAGTTGCGACTAATTCTCAACAGCACAATGGCTTGTGCCGTCAGATTTCAAGCTGGCTGCCCAGTTCGATCACGCGGTTGGTCGGCAGCTTGAAGAACTCCATCGCGCTCTGCGCATTGCGGACCATCGAGGCGAAGAGCTTTTCCCGCCACAGCGCCATGCCGGGCCGGCTCGACGGAATAAGCGTCTGGCGCGAAAGGAAATAGCTGGTTTCCATCGGCTTGAACGGGCCGCCCGCGCGGTGCTCGGCGGCGAGCGCGGCGGGAATGTCGGCCTCGTCCATGAACCCGTAGCGCAGGACCATCCGGTAGAATCCCTGCCCGAGATCCTCGACATCGCAGCGATCCTCGGCGCCGACGTGCGGCACCCCGCGATTGGCGACGGTGAGGATCACCACGCGGTCATGCAGGATATGGTTGTGCTTGAGATTGTGCAGCAGGCCCGGCGGCACCCCCTCGACAGAGGAAGCAAGAAACACCGAAGTGCCCGCCACGCGCCTGACCCGCTCGCCCACCGACTTCAGGAAGACCTCGATCGGAATCGAATCCTCGTGCAGCCTCTCGCGCACGAGGCGGCGGCCGGTCGCCCAGGTGGTCAGCAGGGTGAAGACCACCGCCGCGACCAGCAGCGGGAACCAGCCGCCATCGGGTATCTTGGTGACGTTGGAAGCGAAGTAGAGCCCGTCGATGAAGAGGAAGCCCAGCGTCACCCCGCCGGCCACCAGCGGGTGCCATTTCCACACGGTGAAGGTCAGCACGCCCAGCAGGCAGGCGGTGATAAGCATCGTCCCGGTCACCGCGATCCCGTAAGCCGCCGCCAGGTTGCCGGAACTGCGGAAGCCCAGGACCAGCAGGATCACCATCACCAGCAGCGCCCAGTTCACCAGCGGCACGTAGATCTGGCCCACTGCCTTGGCGCTGGTGTGCAGGATCTTCAGACGCGGCAGGAAACCGAGCTGCACCGCCTGCTGCGAAACCGAGAAGGCGCCCGAGATCACGGCCTGGCTGGCGATGATCGTTGCCATCGTCGCTAGCGCGACGAGCGGCAGCCGCGCCCAGTCCGGCGCCATGAAGAAGAACGGATTGCTGATCGCCTCGGGATTGCGCAGGACCAGCGAGGCCTGTCCCAGGTAATTGAGCAGGAGGCAGGGAAAGGCGACATAGAGCCAGGAGATCGAGATCGCCTTGCGCCCGAAATGCCCCATGTCCGCATAGAGCGCCTCGGCCCCCGTCACCGCCAGCACCACCGATCCAAGCGCGAGGAAGGCGAGCTTGGGGTTCACCATGAAGAACTCCACCGCATGGTGCGGGCTCAAGGCCGACACGACCTCGGGCGCCCGCGCGATCGAGGCGATGCCCAGCGCCGCCAGCACGAGGAAATAGACGATCATGATCGGCCCGAACAGCTTGCCCATGGCGGCGGTGCCGTGGGACTGGACCGAGAACAGCCCGATCAGGATCACCACCGCGATCGGCACGACGAACGCGGAAAATTCCCGGTTCACCACCGTCAGCCCCTCCACCGCCGACAGCACCGAAACGGCGGGCGTGATGATCGCATCGCCGTAGAACAGGGCCGTGGCGATAACGCCGAGCATGGCGATCAGCGGGCTCCAGCGGTTCTTGCCGATCTTGCGCCCGATCAGCGCCAGAAGCGCAAGGCTGCCGCCCTCGCCGTTGTTGTCCGCGCGCAGGATGATGAAGACGTACTTGATCGTGACGATCAGCATCATCGTCCAGAACATCAGAGAGATCACGCCGAACATGTGCAGGCGGTCCACCACCAGCGGGTGATGGCCGATGAAGCTTTCCTTCAGGGCATAGAGCGGCGAGGTGCCGATATCGCCGAAAACGACCCCGATCGCGCCGATCGACAGCGCCGTGAGGCTTTCATTGGGGGCATGGTGCCCGGAAGTCTCGCTCATGATGCCGGCGCCTAGTCCCACGCGCGCGAGGGCGCCATCACCTTTATGCTTTCTTTATGCGGCGGGCACAATTCCCCGTGGAACCTTAACGCCCTTCGCGCCCACTTCGCCTTCCGTCCACCACTGACGGGAGGCCTTGCGCCATGCCACATCGATTGCCGGGAGAGCCCTGGTCCAGAGAACGCCTGGCGCGCCTGCGCGCCGGCCAGCGGTGGTGGCCGGCCGAGATCCTGAGCCGGATCGCGGCGCTGGGACTGCTGGCGGCGTTCTGGCGCCTGGCCCTGCTCGAGCACCGGCTGTCGCTGACACCGGCGCCTCACCCACCCTGCGCCGCAGACCTCCTCGCCTGCCTTGGCATGGTCGCGCTTCTCGTGAGCGGCCTCGCGCTCGGCATGGCCGGGCCGGGGCTGCTGCGCGAGGTCGAGCTGCCCGGCCATTTCTCCGCGCGCGGCGACTTTTCCATCCCACCGAGGAGCTGATCCGATGAACGATATCGCCTGGCTGGCCATTCTCGCCGGCCTTTTCCTCCTGACGCTGGCCTTCGCGCGCCTTTGCGAAAAAGCCTGAGAGACCCGCCATGAACCTGCCGCTGCTGCTTGCCGGGCTCACCGCCCTGGGCCTGCTGATCTATCTTCTCGCCGCGCTCCTGCGCCCCGAACGCTTCTGACGGAGCCCGCGCCATGACCACCGGAATGACATTGCCGGGCTGGACCCTGATCCTCCTGTTCACCGCGCTGGTCGCGGGCCTCGCCAAGCCGATGGGGCTCTGGCTCTTCGCGCTTTACGAGGGGCGCCGAACCCCGCTTCACCGCGTGCTCGGCCCCGTGGAGAACGGCTTCTACCGGCTTGCCGGGATCGATCCGAATGCCGAGCAGGGCTGGCGCCGTTACGCCCTGCACATGCTGGCGTTCAACCTCGTCCTCCTGCTGTTCACCTACTGTGTCCTGCGCCTTCAGGACGTGCTGCCGATGAACCCGCGCGGCCTTGCCGCGATAGGCGCGGACGGCGCGATGAACACGGCGGTGAGCTTCACCACCAATACCAACTGGCAGTGGTATTCGGGCGAAGTCGCGATGTCGAACCTCAGCCAGATGCTGGGGCTGACCATCCATAACTTCCTGTCCGCCGCCACCGGCATCGCGGTGGCCTTTGCGCTGTTCCGCGGATTTGCGCGGCGCGAGGCGAAGACGCTCGGCAATTTCTGGGCCGACTGCACGCGCGTCACGCTTTACCTGCTGCTGCCCGCCTGCCTGGCCTATGCGCTGTTCCTGATCGCCAGCGGCGTTCCGCAGACGCTGTCGAGCATGGTCGACACCACCTCGCTGGAAGGCCTGCGCCAGTCCATCGCGCTGGGCCCGGTCGCCTCGCAGGAGGCGATCAAGATGCTCGGCACCAACGGCGGCGGCTTCTTCAACGCCAATTCCGCCCACCCGTTCGAGAACCCCACGGCCCTGACCAACCTGGTGCAGATGCTCTCGATCTTCGCGCTGGGCGCCGGCCTAACCTGGTGCTTCGGCAGGGCCGTGGGCGACACCCGCCAGGGCTGGGCGATCCTTGCCGCGATGCTGGCGCTGTTCCTTGTCGGCGCCGGGGTGACATACTGGCAGGAAGCCGCGGGCAACCCGGTGCTCCATCAGCTCGGCCTGCCCGGCGGCAACATGGAAGGCAAGGAACTGCGCTTCGGCATCGCCGCCAGCGCCCTGTTCTCGGTCGTGACCACGGCGGCCTCCTGCGGCGCGGTCAATGCCATGCATGACAGCTTCACCGCGCTGGGCGGGATGGTCCCGCTCATCAACATGCAGCTTGGCGAAGTCGTGGTCGGCGGGGTCGGCGCGGGAATCTACGGCTTCCTGCTGTTCGCGCTGCTCGCGGTCTTCGTGGCGGGCCTGATGGTCGGCCGCACCCCGGAATACCTCGGCAAGAAGATCGAGGCGCGCGAAGTCAAGCTGGCGGTCCTGGCCATCGCCGTCCTGCCGCTCTGCATCCTGGGCCTCACCGCGCTTTCCGCCGTCATGCCGGAAGGGCTGGCCGGGCCGCTGAACAAGGGGCCTCACGGCTTCACCGAGATCCTCTACGCCTTCGCCTCGGGCACCGGCAACAACGGCTCCGCCTTTGCCGGGCTGAGCGCCGGGACGCCGTTCTACAACGGCCTGCTCTCGGCGGCGATGTGGATCGGCCGCTTCTTCGTGATCGTGCCGGTGCTCGCGGTGGCGGGAAGCCTCGCGGCCAAGAAGCATACCCCCGAAACCGCCGGCTCCTTCCCGACCACCGGCCCGCTGTGGATCGGGCTGCTGATCGCCGTGATCCTGATCCTGGGCGGCCTCACCTTCCTGCCGAGCCTCGCGCTCGGGCCCATCGCCGATCATCTCGCGATGATCTCGGGCCAACTGTTCTGAAAGCTCCTGTCATGACGACACCCAACTCGATGTTCTCGGCCCGGCTGGTCGTGCCCGCGATCGGCGATGCCTTCCGCAAGCTGGACCCGCGCGAACTGGTGAGGAACCCGGTGCTTTTCACCACGGCGGTCGTCGCCGTCCTGCTCACCGTGCTGCTGATCCTCGGCGGCGAGCCGCTGCCGCGCGGGTTCCAGATCCAGCTCATCGCCTGGCTCTGGCTGACCGTGCTGTTCGGCACCTTCGCCGAGGCGCTGGCCGAAGGGCGCGGACGGGCGCAGGCAGCCTCGCTGCGCGCCACCAAGTCGGACCTCACCGCCCGCCTGCCTGATGGACGCTCGGTTCCTGCCTCCCAGTTGAAGAAGGGCGCCGTGGTGGTGGTGACGGCGGGAGACCTCATCCCCGCCGACGGCGAAGTGATCGAAGGCGTGGCCTCGGTCAACGAAGCCGCCATCACCGGCGAAAGCGCGCCGGTGATCCGGGAGGCCGGCGGAGACCGTTCCGCCGTCACCGCGGGCACCCGCGTCATTTCCGACGAGATCCGGGTGCGGGTCACGCAGGAGCCGGGCCAGGGCTTCCTCGATCGCATGATCGCCCTCGTCGAAGGCGCGGAGCGGCAGAAGACCCCCAACGAGATCGCGCTTACCATCCTGCTGGTGGGCCTGACGATCGTGTTCCTGATCGCGGTCGCCACGATCCCGGCCTTTGCGCACTATGCCGGCGGCGCGATCCCGGTAGCGGTGCTCGCGGCCCTCCTCATCACCCTGATCCCCACCACCATCGCCGCGCTGCTCTCCGCCATCGGCATCGCCGGGATGGACCGCCTCGTGCGCTTCAACGTGCTGGCGAAGTCGGGCCGCGCGGTGGAAGCGGCGGGCGATATCGACGTGCTGCTGCTCGACAAGACCGGCACGATCACCGTGGGAGACCGTCAGGCCGCCGAGTTCCGCCCGGTTTCCGGGGTCGGTGCCGGCATCCTCGCCGAAGCCGCCCTGCTCGCCAGCCTTGCCGACGAAACGCCCGAAGGCCGCTCGATCGTGGTGCTGGCGCGCGACGGCCACGGCCTCGCCGCCGGCACGCTGCCGCAAGACGCCGAAGTCATCCCCTTCACCGCGCAGACCCGGATCTCCGGGCTGAAGAGCACTGCCGGACTGGTCCAGAAGGGTGCGGTAGACGCGATCCTGCGCGCCAATCCGGACGCGGCATCCTCGCCCCAGGCCGCCGAACTGCGCCGCCTCGCCGAGGAAATCGCCCGTTCGGGCCAGACCCCGCTCGCAGTCGCCCTCGACGGGCGCCTGCTCGGGATAATCGCGCTGAAGGACGTGGTGAAGGCGGGCGTGCGCGAACGTTTCATGGAGCTGCGCCGGATGGGCATCCGCACGGTGATGATCACGGGCGACAACCCGCTGACCGCCGCCGCCATCGCCGCCGAGGCAGGCGTGGACGATTTCCTCGCCGAAGCCACGCCCGAGGACAAGCTGGCGCTGATCCGCAAGGAACAGCAGGGCGGCAGGCTCGTGGCGATGTGCGGCGACGGCACCAACGACGCCCCCGCCCTTGCCCAGGCCGATGTCGGCGTGGCGATGAACACCGGCACCCAGGCCGCGCGCGAGGCGGGCAACATGGTCGATCTCGACAGTGACCCCACCAAGCTCATCGAGATCGTCGGCCTCGGCAAGCAGCTCCTGATGACACGCGGCGCGCTGACGACGTTCTCGGTCGCCAATGACGTGGCGAAATACTTCGCGATCATCCCCGCCATGTTCCTGGCGCTCTATCCCGGCCTCGGCGTGCTCAACGTGATGCGCCTCGCCTCGCCGGAAAGCGCGATCCTCTCGGCCATCGTGTTCAACGCGCTGATCATTCCCGCGCTGGTGCCCCTGGCGCTGAAGGGCGTGACATACCGGCCGATGGCCGCCGGTCCGCTGCTGGCCCGCAACCTCGCGGTCTACGGCCTCGGCGGCCTGATCGCGCCGTTCATCGGCATCAAGCTCATCGACCTTGCGGTCACCGCGCTCCACCTCGTCTGAGGAAATGCATCCATGCTCAAGGATCTCACCACCGCCGCGCGCCCCGCGCTCGTGCTCACCGCGCTTTTCGCGCTCCTGCTCGGCCTTGCCTATCCGCTGGCGCTCACGGGAATCGCGCAGGCCCTGTTCCCCCGGCAGGCGAACGGCAGCCTGATCGAGCGCAACGGACAGGTGATCGGCTCGGCCCTGATCGGCCAGGCCTTCACGCAGGACCGCTACTTCCACGGCCGCCCTTCCGCCGCGGGCGCCGCCGAACAGGGCGGCTACGATGCCATGGCCTCTTCCGGGTCCAACCTCGCCCCCACCAGCCAGGCCCTTGCCGACCGCGTCAAGGCAGACGTTTCCGCGCTTCAGAAATCCCCAGGTTCCCTCGTTCCATCCGACCTGGTGACAACTTCCGCCTCGGGGCTGGACCCCCATGTCAGCCCCGAGGCGGCGCTTTTCCAGACCGATCGCGTGGCCCGGGCGCGCGGCCTTGAAAAGGCGCGGGTGGATGCGCTGGTGGCGCGGCATGTCGAACGCCCCCTGCTCGGTTTCCTGGGCGAACCGCGCGTCAACGTCCTCGAACTCAATCTCGCTCTCGACAGCATGGCGGCAGGCGGCGCACAAGCACGCCCGTGAACGATCCCCGGCCCGATCCCGACGCCCTCCTTCGCGCCGCCGCGCGCGAGAACAGAGGCCGCCTCAAGGTTTTCCTTGGGGCGGCTCCTGGCGTGGGCAAGACTTACGAGATGCTGGCCGAAGGCGCCGCTCTCGCCAGGGCGGGGCTGGATGTCGTGGTCGGCGTTGCCGAGACCCATGGCCGGGCGGAAACGGCGGCGCAGCTTGCCGGGCTCGAGATCGTGCCGCTGCGCCGCATGGCCTATCAGGGCCACGCGCTGGACGAGATGGACATGGACGCCATCCTCGAACGCCGCCCGGCGCTGGTTCTGGTGGATGAACTGGCGCACACCAACGCCCCCGGCAGCCGCCACGACAAGCGCTGGCAGGATGTGGAGGAACTGCTGGCGGCAGGGATCGACGTCCATTCCACGCTCAACATCCAGCACCTCGAAAGCCTGAACGACGTGGTCGCCTCGTTCACGCATGTCCGCGTGCGCGAAACCCTGCCGGACCGGATGCTGGAGGAGGCCGAACTCGAAATCGTCGACATTCCGCCCGACGAACTGATCGAGCGCCTGCGGCAAGGCAAGGTCTACGTGCCGGAGGAAGCGACCCGCGCGCTCGGCGCGTTCTTCTCCAAGTCCAACCTTTCGGCCCTGCGCGAACTCGCGCTGCGCCGCGCCGCGCAGGCGGTGGACGCGCAGATGCTCGACTATGTGCGCGCCCACGCCATGGCCGGGACCTGGGCGGCGAGCGACCGGCTGGTGGTGGCCGTCAGCGAACAGCCCGGCTCGCTCGAACTGGTCCGTGCCGCCAAGCGCATGGCAGACGCGCTGCGGGCACCGTGGACCGCCGTCCACATCGAAACCCCGCGCAGCGCCCGCTTCAGCGACGGCGAGAACGCCGCCCTCGCCGATGCGCTGCATCTTGCCACCCAGCTTGGCGGGCAAGTGGCAACCCTGCCGGCCGAGACCGTGCTCGCAGGCCTGCAGCGGTTCGCGGCGGAAGCCCGCGCGACCCAGTTGATCGTCGGGAAATCGTCCCGCTCGCGCTGGTTCGAACTGCGCCACGGCTCGATCGTCGACCGACTGGTGCGCGAAACGCAGGGGCTGGCGGTCCATGTCCTGCCCACCGGCGACAATGCGGCACAAACCCCTGTGCCGCGCCTGACCCGGCCGCGCGGCGAATGGGGCAGCCTCTCCGGCTACCTCGTCTCCTTCGCGCTCACCGCGGCGGTGACGCTGATGGGCACGCAGATCCTGCGCACCGGCAATATCTCGGACCTTGGCCTGCTCTACCTGCTGCCGGTGATGGTCGCCGCCACGCGCTACGGCCTGCGTACCGGCGTCGTCACCGGGCTGCTCTGCTCGATCGGCTACAACTTCTTCTTCATCCCGCCCACCCACACCCTGACCATCGAGGACCCGCGCAACATCCTCACCGTGCTGGTCCTGCTCGGCGTGGCGGTGGTCAGCAGCCAGCTTGCCGCGCGGGTGCGGGCGCACGCCTTGCAGGCGCAGGCCAGCGCCGCGCAGAACGGCGCGCTGGCGGGCTTCGCGCGGCTGCTGACCGGGGTGAGGACGGTGGACGACCTGGGGCATCTGCTCTGCGCCGAGATCGGCCGCCTGCTGGCCGGCAATGCGGTTCTCCTGATGCCCGGCGATGACGGCCTCTCGCAGCGCTGGAGCTGGCCGAAGGAAGCCCATCTCGAAACCCTCGACCTTGCCGCCGCGACCTGGGCCTACGACAACAATGCGCCAGCCGGGCGCGGGTCGGACACGCTGACCGCCTCGGAATGGCTGTTCCATCCGCTGGCGGCGGGCGGCGCGGCGATGGGCGTCTTCGGCCTGGCCCGCAGCGATGCCCGCGCGCCGGTGCGGCCGGACCAGTTGCCCCTGCTGCTCAGCTTGCTCGATCAGGCCGCGCTCGCGCTGGACCGGATCCTGCTGGAAGGGCAGATGGCCGAACTGTCGCAAGTGCGCGAACGCGACCGGCTGCGTCATGCGCTGCTGTCCTCGGTCAGCCACGACTTGCGCACGCCGCTGACCACGATCCTCGGCACGCTCGATGCGGTGCGCACCACCGACCCCGAGCAGGAAGAACAGATGGCGGCGGCGCGCGGCGAGGCGGAGCGGCTGCACCGCTTCGTCACCAACCTGCTAGACATGGCCCGGATCGAGGCGGGCGCGCTGCACGGCAAGGCGGAGCCGGTGGACCTGGAGGAAGCGGTATCGGGGGCCCTGCACCAACTGCGCGCGCTGCTGGGCGGACACCGGCTGGATATCGCCATCGCGCGGGACGTGCCGATGGTCATGGTGGACCCGCACCTGTTCCACCATTGCCTCACCAACCTGATCGAGAACGCCGCCAAATACGGCGATCCCGGCGGCCCCATCGCCATTGCCGCGCGCCGCATCGGCCCCGGCCTCGAACTGACCGTAGCGGATCGCGGCCCCGGCATCCCGCCCGGCGAGGAAGAACGCATCTTCGAGACTTTCGCCCGGATCGAGGGTTCGGACCGCAAGGGCGGCACCGGCCTCGGCCTTGCCATCGTCAGGGGTTTCGCGCTGGCCATGGGACTCTCGGTCTCGGCGGCGGCCCGCCCGCCCGATGCGGACGGCAAGGGAGGCGCCTGCTTCACGATCCGCTTCGATCCGGCCCATCTCAGGGAATGGCCCACGATATGAACCCCAACGTCAAGATTCTCGTCGTCGATGACGAGCCCGCCATCCGCCGCCTGTTCCACGCAGGGCTCTCCCGCGCGGGCTATCAGGTGGTGGAAGCCGGCACCGCCCGCGAGGCGCTCAATGCGCTTACGATCGACAAGCCCGAAGTGGTCCTCCTGGACCTCGGCCTGCCGGACCGCGACGGGCTGGAACTGATCCCGATCCTCAAGGGGCGCACGGCGATCATCGTCGTCTCCGCGCGCGACGCCACCGAACAGAAAGTGGCCGCGCTGGACCTCGGCGCGGACGACTATGTCGCCAAGCCGTTCGACAGCGAAGAGGTCCTCGCCCGGATCCGCACCGCGCTGCGCCACCGGCTGCCGGTGGAAAGCGCGGAAAAGCCCGTGCGGCATGGCGATATCGAGATCGACCTCACCGCCCGGATCGTTCGCAAGGGGGGCGCGGAAATCCACCTCACGCCAAAGGAATACGGCTTTCTCTCGGAACTTGCGCGCAGTCCGGGCCGGGTCATCACCCACGCCCAGCTCCTGCGCTCGGTGTGGGGGCCGGGCCACGAAAGCGATGTTGAATACCTGCGCGTGGCCGCGCGGGGCATCCGGCGCAAGCTGGAGGACGATCCCTCGCAGCCGGCCATGCTTCGCAACGAGCCCGGCGTCGGCTATCGCCTGGTCGGGCTGGACTGATCGTCCTGCGCGGTGCGGCGGGCGGCGCGCAGCGGGGAAAAGCCCGCATAGCGCCCCGGCCGCAACCACAGTCCGGTAACAAGGCCCATCGAAATTGCGCTCACCGCCGACCATGCCAGCTTGTCCGCCGGCAGGAACAGTGCCGAAGCGCCAAGGATCGCAAAGTCGATCGCGATCTGCGAGCGGCCGATGTTCCAGCCCCGCTTCAGGAACAGCCAGTACGTGACGATGCCGACCCCGCCGACCCCGGCCCCGTGCCGCACCACCGCCAGCGTGCCCATGCCCAGCAGGGTGCCTGCACCCACGGCTGCGGCGAAGGGATCGTTGACCTCGATCGTCAGCGCGTG
This sequence comes from Novosphingobium sp. TK71, assembly GCF_055361505.1. NCBI lineage: Bacteria > Pseudomonadati > Pseudomonadota > Alphaproteobacteria > Sphingomonadales > Sphingomonadaceae > Novosphingobium > Novosphingobium sp. TK71. The sequence continues at coordinate 2,261,680 of NZ_JBSZKA010000001.1, read as the reverse complement.
CTCGGCCAGCACGGAGGCCAGCGCGATGCCGCCGCTCGCCGCAATCGTGCGCAGGGTGAACAGCGAACCCATCGCCCGCAGCGCCAGCGCCAGGAACGGAACGTTGAGCAGGGCGAACAGCAGGCCCGGCGGCAGCGGCGCGAAATGACCGACCAGCAGCGCCAGCCCCGCCATGCCGCCTGTCACCAGCCCCGCCGCATGGAGAATGGTCAGCCCAAGGCCGATCAGCACGCTGCCCACGGCGATCGCGTAGATATCCTCGATGCGGCCGTGGCGGACCGTATTGGCGTTCATGGGCGAAATTCGCTTCGTCTGGTGTGGAATCCTGGGAGCCATTTATGCAGGTGCGAACACCGAGTCGAGCCTTGTGATGGTCCCGGAACAATCCGGCTTTCCAGCGGGATTTCGCGCAAGGATGCATGGCGGCGAAAACCCGGCGCGCATGTAATCTTTCGCAGGTGCGAAGACCCGCTTTCGGCGCTCGCACCCATCGCCGAACTCGGCTAGATTCGCGGTCCCTATCGCCAACATTCGACCGAGCCCATGACCGACCGCTCCCACCTCAAGCTGCGCGCCCGCATCTATTGCGGAGACGAAATCGCCATGGGGCCGGGCAAGGCGGACCTGCTGGAAGCCATCGCCAGCCAGGGTTCGATATCGGGCGCCGGCCGCGCGATGGGGATGAGCTATCGCCGGGCGTGGCTCCTGGTCGATGCCATGAACCGCTGCTGGGACCAGCCGCTGGTCGAGACGGTAGCCGGAGGAAGCCACGAACGCGGCGCCCGCCTCACGGAAACCGGACGAACGGTGCTGGAACGCTTCCGGTCCCTGCAGGGCCTCATGGCCGCTCTCGGGAACTCGCCGGAATACGCCGCGCTCGAGGCCAGCTTGCGCAGTACCCCGCTGCCCGCCAAGGGCGAGTGATCAAAGCGCCTTGCCGCAGGCGGTGCGGGGCAAGGCGTGCCGGCGATCAGCCAGAAACGCCGGATCGGTGAGCGCATCGAGGAAAGCGAGCAGCGGTTTCGCCTCGTCCTGCGGCATCGCCTCGAAACCCGCGTGGGCACGCAGCGCCCCGGCGAGCGTGGGAATCGACCCGTCGTGAAGATAGGGCGCCGTCACCCCGACATTGCGCAAGCCCGGCGTGCGAAACCCGCCCCTGTCCGCCGCCACGCCGGTCACTTCCGCCTGACCCGCGTCATCTCCCGGAACCGCTCCGGGTGCAGCGATCCGGTGGAAGCGCGCATCGGTAAAGTCGGCCCCGGCATGGCATGAGGCGCAATCTCGCGCAAAAAAGGTCGCGCCCTGCCTCGCCTCGGCGGAAATCGCATCGGCCTCCCCGCGCGAGAACTTGTCCCACGCACTGTCCCGCGAAACGAGCGTGCGCTCGAAAGCGGCCAGCGCCTTCGTGACCTTGCCGTAACCGATGCCGCCCGCCTCGCCCGGGAACGCCTTGCGGAACATCGTCCGGTAACACGGATCCCGTCCGAGCCGCTCCGCGATATCGGCTTCCCGCCCCTTCATCCCCATCTCTACCGGATGGTCGCCCAGTACCGGAACCGAGACTTGCGCCTCCAGCGTCGTCTGGCGCGGATCGGCCCATGTCAGCGGGGAAAGCCAGGCGAGGTTGACCAGCGCCGGCACGTTGCGCCGCCCCGGATCGTCCAGCGCGCCGGGGTGCGTGCGATTGCCGTCGGCGAAGGCGTGGTGCTGCTCATGGCAGGTCGCGCAGGACATCGTCCCGTTCACCGAGAGATCGGCGTCGTAGAACAGGCGGCGGCCCAGCTCGACTTTCGCCGCGCTCATCGGATTGTCGGCGGGAACGCGGGGCGCCGGAACGCCGGCGCCCCAGTCCCATCCCGGACGGGACCGTGCCGACAGGCCGGAGAGCGTCGCGGCAAGCAGCGACAGCCCGAGCAGGGCGTATCGCATCCGCCCGCTCAGGGCAGCCGGGCGACGAGCAGGGGAAGCCGGTCATCGGCATTGGCCGAGACCTGCAACAGGTAAGTTCCGGGCTCGAGCGTGAAGTCCACCATCTTGCGGATTCCCGAGCAATCAGGGCCGTGACCATGCGCGGTCGAGGTCATGGCCGTGCCGTCTCCCGCCTTTTTCCCGGCCTTGATGACATCGATCCAGGCCGCCGAACCGAGCGCGACGCGATAGCTGCCCGCCTCCGCGACATCGAACGTGTAAAGGCCGCCGAAACTGACCGAACCGCCCGGCTTTTCCGGTCGCTGGGCATAGCGCATCTCCGGGGTCGGCCGCAGACCGCCCTCGATCCCTTTGCCGATCGCGATCGTGGCGCCCGAAAGCGAGCGCGTGTCACGCGCCGCCAGCAGCCGCGTGCGCTGGTTCCAGGCGGCGAGTTCGGGCGGCAGCTCCGCCGGATCGGACGGGCAAGCCATCGGACTGGGCATGCGATCCGCCATAGGCGAAGATTCGCCGCCAGGGGAGCCGGAAGCCGCCGGTCCCGGTGCCTCGGCCGGTGCCTGAGCAGGAGCCTGAACCGGCGACTGCATCGGGATGACCTGGGCCCAGGCCGTTCCGGCAACCGGCAGCGCGGCAAGTATCAGCGCCGTTCCAAGCCCGGCCCAAGGACGCGCACGCCCCATCATCGTGGATGCCCCATTGTTGTAAACGTCTTTCATGTTCGCCCTCGACTATATACCACCAGATATAGCGAATCGCCGGAATGGCGACAGGCCAAAAATATGGGGGTTTCATTCATGCGTTCCGCATCAGCACTTGCGGTTACTTTTTCCTGCGCGCTCGGGCTGCCGGTTCTGGCCGCGCCCGCGCTTGCCGAAACTGCCGCGACGACCGAACAGGGCAGCGCCTTCACGCTGGGCCAGATCATCGTCACCGCCCCCACGCAATCCACGCCGACGATCTCCTCCTCCACGCTCGACGCTGACGCCATGCGGCTGTTCCAGCGTGCCAGCCTGGACGATGCGGTCAATCTCATGCCCGGCGTCTCCTCCTCGAACAGCGGCGGTTCTCGCAATGAACGCCTGATCAACGTGCGCGGTTTCGACCGTTACCAGGTGCCGCTCTCGATCGACGGCATCCGCGTCTACCTGCCCGCCGACGGGCGGCTCGATTACGGCCGCTTCCTCACCGGCGATATCGCGCAGGTGCAGGTGGCCAAGGGCTATGCCTCGGTGCTGGACGGCCCCGGTGCGATGGGCGGTGCGATCAACCTCGTCACCCGCAAGCCCGTCCAGCCGATCGAGGCAGAGGCGCGCGGAACCCTGGACCTGGGCCGAAAGGGCGAATACGCAGGCTACAACCTCTTCGCCCTGCTCGGCACCCGGCAGGACAAGTGGTACGCCCAGGCCAGCTACACCCGGCGCTTCACCGACCACTGGGATCTTCCCGGCGACTACGAACCTGCCGCAGGTTCGGCGGAAAACGGCGGCCACCGGGACTTCTCGCGCACCGAGGACTGGCGCGTCAACGCCAAGCTGGGCTTCACCCCCAACGCCACCGACGAATATTCGCTCAGCTATACCCGGCAGGAAGGCTCCAAGAACGCGCCGCTGCACATCTCCGATGCCTCGTCCAGCCAGCGCAACTGGTCGTGGCCCTACTGGAACATAGACAGCATCTACTTCCTCTCCACCACGGCGCTCGGCGATGTGGCCACGCTGAAGACGCGCGCCTATCGCAACGGCTTCGACAACCTGCTGCGCGCGTTCGACGATGCGACGCAGACCACCCAGACCAGGGGCCGCGCCTTCAACAGCTACTATGCGGACACCGCCTGGGGCGGTTCGGCCCAGATCGACGTGAACGTCAGCGGGTCTGACCGCTTCAGCCTCGCGGCCCATTACCGGCGCGACAAGCATGTCGAATGGCAGCAGGCCTTCCCTTCCGGCACCACGGAACCCCGGCAGACCAGCATCGAGGAGACCTACAGCATCGCGGCCGAAAACCGCCTTGCCTTCAGCCCCGCCCTGGCGCTGACCACCGGCATCAGCTTCGACTGGCGCAATCTCACGCGGGCGGAGGACTACGCCAGCAATGTCCTGATCGCCTATCCCCTGCATAACGGTAAGGCGCTGAACGGACAGGCGCAGCTCGTCTGGACGCCGGACCCGCTGACCAGCCTTCACGCCGGAGTCTCGTCACGCGCGCGCTTCCCCACTATCTTCGAGCGGTTCAGCTCCCGCTTCGGCGGCGCGGTGTCCAGCCCGGACCTCAAGGCCGAACGCGCCACCAATTACGAAATCGGCGGCACGCGCGATTTCGGCCCGCTCCACGCCGAAGCCACGTTGTTCTACTCGCACCTGAACGACGTGATCGTCGCGTTCCCGTTCCTCTACCAGGGCCAGTCCGTGACCCAGAGCCGCAACCTCGGCAGCGGCAACTACTACGGCGGCGAGATCGCCCTGACGGCAAGGCTGGCCGAAACGCTGAGCCTCGGCGGCAACTACACCTACACGCACCGCGACCTCGACGACCCGACCAACTCGGCCTTCCAGCCGACCGGCGTTCCCACGCACAAGGCCTTCGTCTGGGCCGACTGGGCGCCGCTGGGCGGCCTGCACTTCCTGCCCAACGCCGATATCGCATCGAACCGCTGGACGGTGAACACGGCGGGAACCGAATACTATCGCACCGGAAGCTATGTGCAGGCCAACCTGACCGTGAACTACGAGGTCCGCGAAGGCATCGTCATCGGCGCGGGTGCACGCAACCTGTTCGACGATTATTATGTGCTGGCCGATGGCTTCCCCGAACCGGGCCGCAGCTTCTTCCTGTCGTTCCAGTACAAGTATTGAAAGCGATCCCTGCATCGCACCGACATTGTGCCGGGACGATGCAGGAACGCCCACGTGAATGACCGGGATGGGCAGATGGTGTTGGAAAACTCTGGCTTGAAGTAGCCTGTGTGGTCTGATTCACTGTTTTAGCAGGACGGAGACAGGCTGATGATGGGTGAGCGGACGATGGCGCAGGAGGCGCTGTTTTACAGCTTGAACCTGGAACGGCACGTGCCGGCAGGCCGTCTACTGCGATCGATTGACAGGTTCGTCGATCTGTCCGGCATCCGCGAGCAAGGGTCTTGGATGGGCGCAGAGAGTGCGTGCCATAATCTTCGCCGGGAAGTCCGATCCCCGTGACCCATTCGTCAACGAGGCGAGCATATTGCCTGGTGCTTATGTGGGCTGCGTGATCGGTACGGCTCGGGAAATGCAAAATCCTCCAACGACCCGCCTCTCAGTTCCAGCCATTTGAGCAGGCTGGCGCGAGCATCGGTCATCAGTTCAAACTGGGCCCGTCTGCCGGTCCTTTGCTGTACGACCGTGGCCCGTGTTCGAATTTTCCGATCACAAAAGATATCGCTGATCCTGATTTTTACCAGATCGCATCCGGGAAGCTTGCTATCGATGGCCAGGTCAAAGAGGGCACGGTCCCGGATCCGCCCATGCTGGTCGAGAAAGAAGCGGGTCGCCCATATCTGACGGGGCTTGAGCGCTCGCTTTGCTCCAAAGTCGAGGTCATTCAGATAAGTGCGGGCGAAGGCCCTGATTGCAAATCCTGCTGCAAGCGGACAGTCGTTAACCTTGCGCTTGCGGCGCAGCCGGCTCCTTCCGGGTGAAGTCGATGAAGGCCCTGAGTGGAGGCGGAAGCTGGCGGCGGCCGGAATAATACAGCATCGGCCCCGAGAACGGCTCGTCCCATTCGTCGAGTATCCGTTCCAGGGCCCCCGACTGCATGGCCGGGGCAAGCCAGTCCTCGAAGAGCCTTACGACACCGAGCCCCGCCATTCCGGCCTCGACCAACAGGTCGCAAGCCGAACCGGGCTGGATAAGGAGAGGACCGGGCGGGTCGATACGGATCACTTCGTCACCGCGCTCGAATTCCCAGATGGCCAGCGCGCCGCTGGAGAAGCGCAGGCGCAGGCACGCGTGGTGAAGTAGGTCGCGGGGATGCGCGGGGCGGCCATGGACATCGAGATAGGCCGGAGCCGCCGCCGTGATTATCCGCTGCGACCGTGGTCCGATCGGTAACGCGATCATGTCCTGCTCCAGCCGTTCCTCGTAGCGGATGCCGGCGTCGGCCCCGGAGGCGAGAATATCGACGAAGCTGTCTTCCACGGTCACTTCCACCCGGATCTGGGGATGCGCTTTCAGGAATGTCGGCAGGATGCCGGGAAGGACGGTTCTGGCGACATTCGCCGGGACGTTGAGCCGCAGGGTGCCGGCCGGCTGGTCGGTCTCGGCATGGACGGCGTCGAGTGCGGCATCGATCTCGTTAAGGGCGGGGGAGAGGCGCTCGAACAGCCGATTGCCCGCTTCGGTGGTCGAGATGCTGCGCGTCGTGCGGTGCAGCAGGCGCACGCCCAGCCGCGCCTCCAGCCGCCGAAGCGCTTCGCTGAGACCGGATGCGGAAACGCCCGATACCCGGGCGGCCTCGCGAAAACCGCCTGCGCGGGCCACGGCCACGAAAGCCGATAGATCGTCAAGTTCAGTCGCCATTGTGCATATTCTCGCACAGCCTGTGCTTAACTGCACGGCTTATCGATTGTTGGCAACCGGTCCATATGCCTAGTCGCACCTTCAGGAGATTTGCGCATGACCGATCTTGTACCCGCGAAGACCTTTGAACTTGGCGACCGTACCGTCAGCCGGATGGGCTATGGCGCCATGCAGCTTGCAGGGCCTGGCGTATTCGGCCCGCCGCGCGATCGCGCCGCCGCCATTGCGGTCCTGCGCGCCGCAGTAGAGGCCGGGGTCAACCATATCGACACGAGCGACTTCTACGGACCGCACGTCACCAACCAGATCATCCGCGAAGCGCTGCATCCCTATACCGATGATCTGGTCATCGTGACCAAGGTGGGCGCCGTACGTGGCGACGACGCCGCGTGGCTGCCGGCGCAAAGCCCCGCCGAACTGACGCAGGCGGTGCACGACAACCTGCGCAATCTGGGCCTGGAGCAGCTCGAAGTCGTCAACCTGAGGCTGATGGGCGATGTCCACGCACCGAGCGAAGGATCGCTCGAAGTACAGTTCTCCACGCTTGCGCATTTGCGGGAGCAAGGCCTGATCCGGCATCTTGGCCTCAGCAACGTCACACCTTCGCAAGTGGCCGAGGCGCAGAGGATCGCTCCCGTGGTCTGCGTCCAGAATCAGTACAATCTCGTCCACCGTGCTGATGATGCACTGTTGGAAGACCTGGCCGGCCAGGGGATCGCCTATGTCCCGTTCTTCCCGCTGGGCGGGTTCAGCCCGATCCAGTCGGATGCGCTTTCCCGGATCGCGGCGCGGCTCGAAGCCAGCCCGTTGCAGGTTGCGCTGGCCTGGCTGCTGGCACGTTCGCCCAACCTGCTCCTGATCCCAGGCACCTCGAGCGTTGCGCATCTGACCGAGAATCTGGCGGCCGCGAACCTGCGGTTGTCGCAGGATGTTCTCGACGAGATGGACGTCGTGGCGGGCACCTGAAATCTGCCGCCGTCAGAGGGTGCACGCGCGGTGTTCAACCGATCACGGTCCGGGCGAATGCCGCAGCTGCCTCAAGGCCATCCTGCCCGACGCTGTGGCCCAGCCCTGGCGAGACGTGCATCTCGACAGGCACGCCGGCTGCCGTGAGTGCGGCGCTGGCCAGATCCATGGAACGGAACGGCACGACCTCGTCTTCCGTACCGTGGATCAACAGGACCGGAGGGCGGCTGCGGATATTCGCTTCCAGCAAATCCGGTGCGACCAGCATGCCCGAAATCCCGACGATCCCGGCGACGGTTTCTTTCCGGCGCAATCCGACGTGGAGTGCCATCATCGTCCCCTGACTGAACCCGACGAGTAGCAGGCGGTCGCCGGTCAACCCGGCCGCTTCGAGTTCTGCAGTAAGGAAAGCATCGAGAGCCGGCGCCGCAGCCGCCGCGCCGGCCGCATGTTCCGCCGCCGAGAAGGTCTCGATCGGCCACCACTGGTAAGCGGCTGCCATGTGAGGGATCTGCGAAGGGGCATTCGGCGCTACAAAGGCCGCATCGGGCAAGGTGGGCTGGATCATGCGCGCCAGCGAGATCAGATCTTCGCCATTGGAGCCGTATCCATGAAGCAGGACCACCAGTCCGGTGGGGGCCGTGCCGGAGAGCGTAGCGAGGCGGGGGCCGTCGAGCATCAGGATAATCCTTTTAGATTGGCAATCTCGGCATAAATACCTGCATTATGAAATTCGAGGATCCGACCCATTGTCGCCTTCCCGCCGTCGCCCCTTCCCAGCCATTCCGCACCCAACTTTCCGTTCCAAGTTGCGGCCAGCCCGCTTTCTCGACCTAGACGTTCGGGACAGGCCGGATCCAGATCGGCTGATTTTGTTGCAAACCCGCAAGGAACCTTCCCGACGGGTTTGCGGCTGCCTTGCGCCGGTCCTTTCCTAAGGAGCGGTGTGGCGACCACTGGGGACCGTCGGCTCCAGATACCCTGGTGCAGATGTCCCCGAGGGTGGCTCAAGCACAAAGCGCGGGTAGGAAAGAACCAATCCTGTATTGGGGAGCGTTATGGATTGCACGCCGCCGGATTGCTGTGTTCGTGCGCTGTTTCCGACTCCCCTGAGAGTGCCGAAGCCATAATCACGCACGACATTGCCGAACAGCACGGCGGATGAGTACGTCAATGGACCGATCAAAACCTCAACCTTGCCGTTGAAATGCAGCGCTTCGCCAAGGGTTGGGACGGTCGCGGTCTCGATGCTCCCCGATGAAAGCGAGCCATCGCGTTCGCGTTTAACGTAGGTCGAGCCCTGCTTGTAAGGTTTGGTGGCAATGTAGCGGAGGATACCTTCTTTCCACATGTCGTCATCGCCGCCGCCATTGGCGCTGACATCGATTACCAGACGCTGCGTAGAAGCCGCCTTCATCTGCGCGAAACAGTCATGCGTAAATTTGAAATACTGTGCCTTGTCGCTCCAAGCGAATGAGGCAACCTTCAGCGCCGCTGTGTGGTCCGCGTTGATGCGGCAGGAGTAAAGGCGATCAAAATTAGCCTCTTGCTGCAAAATCGCCGGAAGCACATGCCCCGCCGAGACCCGATGCGACATCGGAGAGCCTGCGAATTGAAGATCATAGACTGCCGGAGTGCCATAGAGTTTGGCAAATCCAAGCCACCAGCGCTGCGATAGCAAGGCTGCCCGAAATGCCGGCGTATCTCCATGCATACGAGCCAGCAAAGCGTACGTTACGTCCTGGGCATCACGACCACTTATTCTCACGATCCTACGCCCGGCGAACGGCGTCATCTCGCCGCCCAGTTTTGCCGTAATGACCGGATAGCCCTGCTCGTCGAGTTCGACTTCGAAAGGGAAAAATCCGGTTCCTCGACGTACTTCCGCCGCGCTCTGTTCTCGCCAATTCGGCAAGCCGATGAACAAGTGGCCGTCCGCGAGCAGCGGGTTAAGTTGGGCCATGGCCGCCCACGCCTCCCCCTGCGTCATGGCACGAGACAGCTGCCCGCGTATTGACGCTGCGGCGGCTTCCAGGCGCTCTCGGGTCGTAGAGCGTTCAAGTTGCGGATGTTGCCGTTCGATTGTGTCGATGGCGAAGCGCAGATCTGCCTGCAGAGCAGCGGGCTCAAATGATTGAGGAGCAGCCGCCAAGCCGGTGTTAGGCAAAATGCATACCGAAACCACGATCGCAGCAAGGACCATTGAACAATTCATGATCGGCTTTCCTCATTTGCAGCCTCGTACGGATCACGGGCTTCCATCGAGCGATTCGTTGAAATATATGAGTTGTATTTCAACAGGAGTCCATGCGGATGAGTCATCAATTCGATCCGGGGGCGCTCACCGATCCGGCGATGATCCGACTGCTGAGTTCGCCAATGCGCCAGGAACTGATGGACACTTTGGCTGCCATCGGGGGCGAGGCGAGCGTTGCTACGTTAGCGGAAGAGCTGGGGCGTCCGGCAGATGGCTTGTATTATCACTTGCGTGCGCTCGCAGCGGCTGGGCTGATCTGCGAAGTGCCGGCGGACGATAGCGGCGATCGGCGATACCGATTGGCAAGCCACGGTGGCGGTCCAATTCGGCTGGCCTACGATCTGCGTCCTAATGGTAATGCTGCCGAACTGAGAAATTTCGCTCATGGATTGATGCAAATAGCTGAACGCGATTTCCAGGATGCGCTGGGTAGAGTGAATGCGGTAGTTTCCGGTCCTAAACGAGAATTATGGGCTTCGCGCAACAAGGGCTGGCTCAGCGATAGCGACCTGACCGAGGTCAACACTCTGCTCGAACGCTTGAGTGAATTGACGAGCCAACCGAAGGAGGAAGGCAAGAATCACCTTGTTAGCCTGGTCTTTTCGTTGGCGCCGATTGATCCACGACCGAAGCGAAGGGCTTCTCGTAAGGCACGGAAGGGACCGGTGTCGTAGCTCGCATACAGCGTGGGCCTGAGCCGTCCATTCGTCGCGACGCAAAGAGCGGGATGGCTGCTTGGAATCGGCACGTAGCAACCACTTCTGCCGTCAACCCTTGTCGGTCGCTAGGCTCTCGATTTTGCGCTACCAGGTGCGGACTGGCAGCTTGCCCATTTTGGATGCCTTCGACGGGCCGATAGCGGAATGTCGCGTTCGGAAAGGCGCGAGTGAGATGGCTGCCGATCGGGCATTACGGAAAACATCTCTGAACGGGGTTTCCGACATATTTTCAATCCGACGGGGCTTTCCGTACAGCGGACTTCATCGTATGATGATGATCGGTACATACGAGCCTTTGCAAGTTCCTTCTTGCATAAGCGGGCATTAATGCAGTCTCGCTACACGACAATCAGGCAATTTCCGACGCCTCAGGCTGGAAATCCCTGCCGTAAACTGCCGTCGGCCTCCATCATATTTTTTCTGGAAGATTGAGATCAAAGCTTCTTACGAAGAAAAAGCCGCTTTTGGCCGATGGGATGATCGTCGATTATGGCGAATACCTCAAAGCCCAGCTTTTCATAAAATCCGCTAGCCTGAAATTCGAATGTGTCGAGCCAGACCCCGATGCAATCATTGGATCGAGCGATATTTTCAGCTTGTTCCACAAGGGCTTTGCCATAGTTCTTGCCACGATATTCTAGCGGAATGGCAAGCATTTCTATAATGAGCCAGTCATAGGCGCACTGGCCCCAAAGCCCTCCTACATTGTCACCCATCTCATTGGTTAGCAACACGGCGATGGGCCGAATACACGGATCACCCGCACGCATTATGTTGTGAGTGTGTAGGGGCCTGAAAATCGCTTCGTATTCAGCGTCGGAGGGATTTTGAGATGTTTTTATAAGTAACGTCATGACGTTAGCATATATTGAAGTGCTTGATCCGCAACGACTGAGCGGGGCGTATCGCCTGAATCAATCGAAGGTTGAACCACACTAAGTCCTCCCGACAATCGGGTGTTTTCCGGCACGGCCGGTTTCGGGAGCCTGCCTTAGGGCACTGAGCGACTGACAAAGGGCGCAAAGCGGCCCCAAAGTAGCCATGCCCCTGAATATGTTATGCCCAGACAATCTAAGGTGATTGAGCAACGGCACCTACGACACCTTCGGGTGTTATCAGCGCATGGCGCATCACACATTATCCTTCGGCCAGACATCGGTCGCGATCGTGACGGGTGGGGAATCGGGAATCGGGCGCTCCGCCGCGATCAAACTGGGTAAAGCGGACCTCCCTGTCGCGCTGACCTATTTCGCAGATGAGGGCCGAGCGAATGCAGTCGTCGCCGAAATCACCGACAGCGGTGGGAGGGCCGTGGCTGTACGGACCGATGTCGGCGATGAGCAGAGCGTCGAGGCACTCTTCGATCTGGCAGAAGAGCGCTTCGGCACGGTCGACCTTCTCGTCAATTCGGCCGGGCTGAATATGACGGGCGTGATGCTGCGCGATATGGAGTTGGTCCAGTTCGATCGCCTGATGCGCGCCGATCTCTACGGTCCGTTCCTGACATGTCGGCGCATGGTGCGCGCGCTGGATGGTGCGAACCGAGGCGGCCGGATCGTCAACATATCCTCGATTCACGAACGCGCGCCACGTGCAGGTGGGGTCGACTATGACGCCGCCAAGGGAGGTCTCGCGCAGCTTACAGCGACCCTCGCGCTGGAACTCGCGCCGAAGCGTGTGGCGGTCAACGGGATCGCGCCTGGCATGATCCTGACCCCGATGAACCAGAGCGCGCTCGATCATCCCGACGAACTGCGGCGCAAGGAAATGGCAATACCTTGGGGCCGCGCAGGAACGCCGGACGAGGTGGCCGATCTGATCCTGTTCCTGCTCTCATCCGCCGCAGACTATATCACCGGCACCACGGTTACGATCGACGGCGCGCTGTCGCTGACCGTTGCGCAAGGAGCCTAACGGGAATGGCCGCCTATGTTGTCGAGGAATTGCAGACCGTCACGCTCGATATCGCCGGGCCCGACGGGCGATTGGCACATCATGATTTGATGAGCCCCTATGTGTGGATGGAGGGTGAGACCTATCGCTTGCTCGTCCGCGTCGTTCCCAATCCTTTGAGGCCGGACGATCCGACCGGAGTTATCTGGGGCGGGGAATCAGATGATGGTCTCGTTTTCCGAATGAGTGAGGCACCGGCGATCCTGCCTGGCCCTAATCCCGACGATGCCGGCGGATGCGAGGATCCGACCGTCGTGCTTGGTGAGGATAGCGCCTATCTTGTCTTCTACACTGGCGTCGATGCGGCCCGGTCACAGGGCGCTCTGCTGGTGGCGAAAGGGCGCGACCTAACCAGCCTGCGCGAACAACGGGTCATGCTCAAGGCGCCCGACGGCGAAGGCAACATCAAGGAAGCGACGCTGGCGCAGGGATCGGACGGGCGGTTCCGACTCTTCTACGAATATGCCAGGGGCAATGCCTCGCGGATCGGCATGGCGGAGGGGGCGACGGCCGAAGGTCCGTGGACGGTAATCGATGATCCATTCACGATCCGGGAGGACAGCTGGGACAATTGGCATCTGTCGACCGGACCAATCGTCCAGCAGCCAGGCTGTGATCCGGTCATGTTTTACAACGGGGCGACGGTGGACGCACGTTGGCGCATCGGCTGGATCAGCTTCGCACCCGATTTCAGCTGCGTGACCGGGCGAGGCCTTGAACCGATCCTCATGCCGCCGCCCGCCAAGAGCCGGGACGCCACCGACATTGCCTTTGCGGCGTCATGCATTGTGACTGGTGACGCAATCTGGCTCTATTATTCGTTGGAGGACAAGATCCTTCGCCGCGCACGGATCCACCGTTACGCCACGCGGTAGATCAGCCCAAGACTTGCGCGAGACGGATGATCGGCAATCTTGAGGATTGGCAGATCGGTTGCAACTGACCGGCACCGCGCGACGCATCGATTTAGATTTCGAACGGCGGCTTACAAGCGAGGCTGTTGCAGCTTTGAAAGGCTAGAGTTGGCATTTTGCTGCCTTCCCGCCGTCGACCCCACGCAGACACTCGGCTTTCATTTCGAAACTCCAAAGTGCAGAACGTCAGCTATATCTCGCGGCTGTCGCTCGGAGTTGTGCAATAGCGCCATCGGCAAGGGCCGCTTGCTGTTAGGGCAGAGAAGCTTTGTTCTCTAGCGCATGATCCCAAACATGTCTCGTCTGTCTCGATGCCGCACCCAATTTGTCGCGCCAAGGGGGACCCGAGATGCGGACGGTTCGCAATGCTCGGGGAGCGGACCCTATTTTGCAAGCGACGATGATCAGCGAGTGTTTGTCGATCCAGTCTTTGGCGCTCTCCAAGCGCGCCATTGCTCCCTGTAACGAAGCGGATCGCAGCTGGGCAATTATCGTCGCCCCGCATCGGACCGAACTACGCCTCGCCCCCTCAAATCGCCATAGCCATCTGCGGCGTTGCCCTTAACCGCCTCAAGTCGCGGACAGGCGGGGCGCCGAAGAGGCGACGATACTCTCGGCTAAACTGGGAAGGACTGTCATAGCCAACACGGAAGCCCGCCTCTGCCGCATCAAGCCGGTCGGCTAGCATCAGCGCCCGCGCTTCCTGCAACCGCAGCTGCTTTTGATATTGCAGCGGAGTCATGGCGGTGGCGCGGCGAAAATGATCATGGAAGCTCGACATGCTCATGCCGGCAAGGGCGGCAAGGTGCGGTCCGCTAAATGGTTCGCGGAAATGGGCCTTAAGCCAGGCGATCGCTTTAGCCAGCTGGCTGGTGCGGCTTTCGCCGCTCGCTATCGCGCGCAGGACGCCTGCGCCCGGCCCGGTCATCATCCGCACCAGCAATTCTCGCTCGATGAGCGGCGCGAGCAGCGGCGCGTTCGCCGGATCGCCGAGCAGCGCCGTCAACCGCGTCGCCGCGTCAATCAGTTCAGGTGTCATCGGGTGTAGCGTCATCCCGCCGCTCTCCTCCGTGCCCGCCGGCAGGGGCGGCAGGGTTAGCGCGATCTCCGACAACAGGGCGGGGTCGAGATAGAGGCAAAAGCAGAGATAAGGCGCGTCCGCGCTCGCGCGTGTCACAGCGCCTGTGATGGGCAGGTCAAGTGAGGCGACGAGGTAGCTGGCAGGGCCATAGTCGATCACCGCATCGCCCAGCAGCACGCGCTTGCCGCCCTGCGCGATGATGCACAGCGCCGGACGCTGCACCATATGCACCGGCTCGCCACCCTGATCCGAGCGCACCAACGTGAGCCGAGCGATGGGCGTGTCGATGATGCCTTCGCACTCGGCGTATCGGGCAATCTGTTGAGCCAGTTCTTGATGCGCCATCAGCGCTTCTCCCAGAGCCTTCGGTATGATCCGCCTACACAGTCGATAGCGACCGATCCAGCCCGACGCTAGAAATCTGGAATATCGTGCAATCATCCCGGATGACCGTTCTACCTCCTTCCGACCAGATAGCGCCATCTAACGGGCATTGGATCGATGGTTCGGTCCGTCTGAACAGGAGTGACTATCATGACTATCGAGGACAAGGTCATCGCGATTACCGGCGCCAGCAGCGGCATCGGCGAAGGCACGGCGCGGCTGCTAGCGGCGCGCGGCGCGAAGCTGATGCTGGGCGCTCGCCGCACCGACCGGCTCGCCGCGCTGGCGGAGGAACTGAACGCAGCTGGAGGCACGATCGCCTTCCGGTCGCTCGACGTCACCGACCGCGGCGATTTCGAGGCGTTCATCGCCGCGGCAGAGGCCGAATATGGCCGCGTTGATGTATTGGTCAACAATGCGGGCCTGATGCCGCTGTCGCGCTTCGACAGCCTTAAGGTTGACGAATGGGACCGGATGATCGACGTCAACATCCGAGGCGTCCTGCACGGCATAGCCGCCGCCCTCCCTCGCTTCAAGGGCCAGGGCAGCGGCCAGTTCGTCAACATTTCTTCGATCGGCGGCTATGCCGTGTGGCCGACCTGCGGCGTCTACAGCGCGACAAAATACGCAGTGCGCGCCATCTCGGAGGCGCTGCGCATGGAGCATGACGACATTCGCGTCACCATTATCGCACCGGGCGTCGTGGAATCTGAACTGGCCCACACGATCACCGATCCGGTCGCGGCGCAGGCAATGGTCGATTTCCGCTCCATCGCGCTTACGCCGGACGCGATCGCGCGCGCCATCGCCTATGCAGTGGAGCAGCCGGCGGATGTGGATGTTAATACGCTAATCGTCCGGCCGGTTCGCTCAACAATCTGATGAGGATGGGGGCATTCGCATATTTCCCCCGTAACTCGGCAGCAGACAAAGTCCTACGCGCTCTTGAATTTCTCGAAGACTATATAGGATAAATGCGGCCAAACGTTGCAAAATCTCGAATTTTTACTACGAAGCCAACGTTAAAAATCGCGCTCGATCTGACGATCTATCTTGTCCGAACCGACCAATTTACGACATTCTGACCATGCTTTTGCTTACTTAGGTGCGGACGGTCCGGTCAGGTAGCTTCCGATTAACATACGATGCCCGATTCGGTGCTTGAAATGTCAGCTCATGTCCGACCCGGCCATCAGCAAGTTTGACAGCTGCCGGGCAGCGAAGCCCCCGCCCCATGTATCGCCCCCATCAGGGACAAAGTCGGGTGGCGGGTTCAACGACAGTTTCGGGCCGCCGGGCATGGCTCCGCCGCCTGCATATCGTGGACGGAAGTGTTTCTAGGCGGAACCTCGGCGATGGTGACGGCAGCAGTCTATGCCGGACTTGCCATTTCCGCCTTCTCCTGCCGGCTGGCACCTTCGGGAACGATGGAAGTCAGTCAACGCTTCGGCCTGCCGCCGCTGCCGTCCACCGAGATCGTGATGTTCTCCACGCTGACCGACATGAAATCGCGTGAGGCCCTGCGTACCCTGGCCGCCACATTCCGCGACCATCGCCCCGGGACCAAATTAGAACATCTCAGGCCCGATGAAACTGTCGGTCCTGTTCTGCCTACCCCATGCGCGATCCATGCCCGTGGTTCGAGTGATAGGGAACAGGGCTGAGGAGGCGAAGGGACCGAGCGCCTGAGTTGAAAATGTCAGCTATCATTGCTCCTTGCTGACGCACTCGCCCCTTATGAGACGCTCAGCACCCGTTTGCAGCGCGGCAGGTGCCGACGGTCCGCAATCCGGCAGGTGTCAACCAGATATTGCCGTTCACCAAGTGTGGTGCGTACGTCCGGACCGGACACAAAGCGACAGTCGTTTAACGAACACCGGCTTCTGCCAGGCGTTGAATCAAGCGGATTTGCGCTTGGCTCTGACCTTGGGAGCAGGCAATTCCTGGAATGTGATACGAACGATCTCGGCAAGCCACTCACTGTCATCCCACTGTTCCGCGTCGATCAGGAGACAGGGCTTTGCACCGGGATACGGAGGTGCTTCTTCCGCGCCGGCAGCGAATGCCCGCCCTCCAACCGTGGACTTTACGAATAGGTGGTCGTCGCAGACCAATGCGACCATTTTCCCATCACAATAAATGCCGAATTCGCCAAACATCGCCTTGGCTGTAACGGTGCCCCCGCCTGCCATCTGCTCAACAAGGAATTCGACGGTTTTACGATCAGACGCCATAAGGCGATATCGCTGGTCCTGATGAAAAGGTCGAGGGTCAATCGACCCTTTGCGGCCACTCAGGGTGCAAATCCTGATCGCCAAGTGCGGAAGGTCCGGTATCGCTGAAACCCGCCATTCGTTCATTGGATGGTGAGCAACGGCCGGAAAGACTGACATTGGGACCTCGGGCCTACGCAGTTTTGCGGTTTCCAACGCAGGAAAGCAAACCATCCAAGATTGAAAAACCCCGAGCCAAAAGGCTTCGGACGTTGGGTGTTTTAATGATCCGGAACTTTAAACCTTCACGATCAGCGCCCTGGTGTGCGATCAGCATGTTCAGGTTTTCGCCGCCATGACTGCAAGCGGCCATGAGGACGTACGAAGTCGCCTGCGCCGGCGATACGGTCCACTGCTTGAGGATGAGGCGATCGTTCGGGCAGGGTTTGATTGGAGCGAGCCATTGGCGTGCGCGATGGTCTCGGCGAGCAGCTCGCGGTAATAGCAGTACCGACCAAACTAGGTCGTTCATTAGAGGTGCGAATGTCGGGATCGGACAGGAGCAGTGGCGGGACCTAGGGACGCTTCCGCCCGGCAGTTATCTGCGGTTGACGCGGATAGCTGCGGATCAGTAGTCCCGCAGGTAGCTACAGCTGCTGATGTTCCTTCCTCTCGCGTAACCTTTCGTTATGGTGGAGAAATGGACATTGAGCGACGCACCGTACTCACGGGCATGGTGGCATTCTCGGCAGTTGGACCAGCTGCCGCAGCAGAAAAAGGGGACGCCATGTACGGATTGATCAGCAAGATGACTGCACGCCGCGGGGAGTGGGACGCCCTTTCGGCGATTCTGATAGCCGGCGTTGCCGGAATGCCCGGCTGTTTAAGCTACGTCGTCGCCGCTGATCCGACGAATTCGGACATCATCTGGATCACTGAGGTTTGGGAATCGAAGGACCTGCACGCGGCTTCCTTGGCGCTTCCCTCGGTGCGAGACGCGATCATGAGAGGACGTCCCCTCATTGCGGGAATGGAGAGGGTAGCCGAGACGTCGCCGGTTGGCGGCTTCGGCCTCGGTACCCAAAGGTAGCAATGAACTACGGCAGGTCATTTGCCCTGCTTGCATCGACAGCCCGCTGATGAGTGGCGGCGAGTGCCTCATCTTGACGCGCAATCTTGATCGCCGCAGGGCGGCCGGCAATCCGCGCAGCATAGGAACGGAAAGTGTCGTTGCCGGGTATCAGCTTGAACGCGATCATCCAGTTCAATGCGCCGCCCCACAATATGTCCGCAGCGCTGAAATCGTCCCCAAGCAGATACGGCCCGCTCCGCAACTGTTCTTCCAGCGTGTTTACGACATGATCGTAGTCGCCATAGGGTGACATTGCTGAGGGCCCGGGCTCGCGGCCTAGTGCCTTGTCGGTCACTGCAGGTTCAAGGCACGCAGCATAGTAGACGAGCCACCGGAGGTAGGAGCCTCGGCGACTATCGTCGATGGCTGGAGCCAGCTTCGCATTCGGGAACAGATCGGCAAGGTAGATAAAGATCGCAACTTGCTCCGTTACGAGCACCCCGCGATGCAGGATCGCAGGCACCTTGCCGAGCGGGTTGACCGCGAGGAAATCAGGTTTTCGTTGCTCGCCTGCTTTGATGTTCAAAATGGCCAGCTTATAGGCCGCGCCGAGCTCCTCCAGAAGCGTTAGAACGCCGGCGGAGCGCGATTGTGGCGCGTGAAATAGGGTAATTGGCTCGATTGGGTTCATGGCGGGTTTCCTGATCGGTGTCGACAAGCCGTTATCGAACCGCCAAGCTGACATCTTCTGTCAGGTATGCGGATAGTTTTAAACGATGCGGGCGACCCGGCTGCTTAAGATCCTTATGACCCTTCAGGCACGGCGCCGGGTGTCGGCCTCCGCACTTGCCGAAGAGTGCGAAGTATCGGTCCGGACGATCTACCGCGACGTGGATGCACTCAGTTCGGCAGGTGTACCGATTTACGCCGATCGTGGTTCGGAAGGCGGGTATCGGTTGCTTGAAGGGTATCGCACGCGCCTGAACGGCGTGTCGGATCGGGAGGCGGAGGCCATGTTCCTGTCGGGACTTCCCGGGGCAGCCGACGCTCTCGGACTAGGTGCAACGCTGGTGACCGCACAACTCAAGCTGTCGACGGCGCTACCGGAGTCGATGCGGTCGTCAGCGGATCGTACGCGGACGCGGTTTCATCTCGATGCGCCGGGGTGGCTCGATAGAGGCGAAACGCCCGAGCACCTGCGGACCGTATTTGAGGCAGTGTGGCACGATCGGCTTATCGACATCCGCTACCGGAGCTGGAAATCCGAGCGGCGCCGACAGGTAGCGCCACTTGGTCTCGTCTTGAAAGCGGGCGCCTGGTATTTGATCGGATCAGTCGGGGCGAGCGTTCGCACTTATCGTATCAGCCGAATTTGCGAACTGGCATTGCTCGACGAGCATTTCGAACGGCCTGCGGCTTTCGATCTTGCCGATTACTGGCGAGAGAGCACGGCAAGGCTGGAGGAAGAGCTTCATTCCGCCTCGGCCGTCGTCCGGCTGACACCGGCAGGCATCAAGATGCTGCCGGCGTTCCTGTCCCCGTATGCGCAGTTGGAGATGGTACTCGGCGATGAGGATGACGCAGGTTTTCGGGTTGCCACGCTTCCAGTCGGCTCTATCTCGCATGCCTGCTCCGAGCTTCTACGATTTGGAACCGATGTCGAAGTGATTGGGCCGCCCGCGCTCCGGGAACATATGATAAAAGTGATAGATCAGCTCGGCCGGACATACTTGCGACCCTGATTGAGGTAAAATGGATTTCCCATATTCTGTTGGGTTTCACGGCGCGCTTCGCGCCGACCGCTCTTCAGCATTCCAGACATGGAGCGCGGTGGCGGTGGGCAGAGTTGCAGGCATCTCCACGATCCGATCGTCAAAGTGGCCGTCTGAAGAACGCTTTGGGCCTGAATAGCAGGAGCGCCTTGAGGCACCTACCGATACAGACGTTCCAGCTTCACCGGCGGAATGACCGACTTCACTAAAACCGGCCATTTTTTTGGGCCTTCCGTCCGCGTTCCCACTTATGCCGCGCGCGGCTGACAGGCGCCATGAGACCCATTTAGGCGATGCGCGCCAAGCTCGATCAAGGGTAGCGACGAATGCTCTTGAAGCGGCAGAGCGATAGCCGCGCTCTTCGCGCAAAGGTCCACGCTGGCGCGTTTCCATGGGGCGTCTGTTGCGATGCGGACGGCGCCATTGTCGATGCTCCGCAGAACTGGGCGGCGGCCTAGGTCGAAGTCAGGAACGCGCCGTGGTCTTTCAGATGGGTGCGGAAGCGCGCGCGATAGCCCGCCATTACTGCGTCGCGGACGCTAGGACGCTCTTTCACGGCGCGTCGCCATGATGCGACACGGCTCAGGCTGCCGAAAATGTCGTGAGGGACACCGTCTCCCAGGATGTCGAAGTAGCGAAATACTGGGGCGGTTACCGCATCGACCATGCTGAAGCCAGCGCCGGCGAAATAGGGTCAGTCCGACAGAACTGCCTCGAAGCGCTCCAGCTTCTTCCTGAAATCAGCGGCTTTGTTCTTGGCGACGGCCTCATCGACGGCGTTCAGATATCCCCAAGCGTCCATCAGCATCGCAGACGAGAACTCGATCCAGGCGCGGTGTTGCGCGCGCGTCAAGGGATCGGTTGGATGAACGGGGTGATCGGAATAGACCTCCTCCAGGTATTCGCAGATGGCCATGCTCTCAAACAGTACGACCGGCCGGTCCTGGTCGCGCTCGACTTTGAGCAGCGGCACCTTGCCGGCGGGGGAGATGGCGAGAAGCCAGTTGGGCTTGTTGTTGAGATCGATCTGAATCTGCTCGAAGGGAATGTTCTTTTCTTGCAGTACGATGGCGACCCGTTGCACGAACGGGCAGAGCGGATGACTGATCAGCGTCAGACTTGAGTTCGTCATGGCGACTTCCTGTAGAGAGAAGGGGCGGCCCGGCTCGAGGCAGATCAAGCCGGCCGCCACGGCCAATTACTGCGCCACGAATTCTCGCGTGGTGATGGCGTTGGCATAGAAAGGCGCGATCTCGGCCACAAAGTCATCCTGCTGCTTGCGGCTGTAGCCGGCTGAAGCGTCGTAGATGACGTTGGTGTTGTAACCGAGGTCGTGGGCGTTGCGCATCGAGGATTCGACGCACTGCCGCAGCGAGTAGCCAGCGAGATAGATGTCGAAAATGCGATTATTGCGCAGATAGTTGTCGAGCGTGGTGCCGACGAAGACGCCGCTCCCGCAGCCGCGCTCGCGGACGACGAATTCGCCCTCCGCGGGCTCGAAGCCTGGGAAGAAGGCTGCCTGCTCGCCCAGGAACGATCCATAATCGCGCATCATCTTGCGCAGCCCATATTTGCCCTCGCCCAGCACCTTGAACTCGGGCTCGAACTTCAGCGAGGCGCGGATCACATGCATGCCGCGACGGCGGGCCTCAGTGAGCGCGGCCTTCGAATTGGCGATCGCGACGTCAACCTGCTCACGGTCCTCGAACGAGGGATAGATTCCGCCTGTCGGCGAAAGCCAGTCATTGACATATTCGATCAGGATCAAGGCGCTCTTGGGTTCGGTGTTCAGCCGTTCAAGGTGCGCCCGCCGTCGACGATGATCTCGGCGCCCAGAGTCCAGGCGGATTCATCGGAGGCGAGGTAAAGCACCGCCTTGGCCACTTCCTCGGGCGTGCCGAAGCGGCTGAGCGGGATGCTGGCTGCGATCGCCTGGGTCGCCTGCTCGCGATAGGCGTCCGGAATCCCCAGCTTGTCGTAGAGCGGGGTTTCGACAGGGCCGGGGCTGACGGCGTTGAAGCGCACGCCCCGGCCGATCAGCTCGGTCGAGAGCGTCTTCGAGAAGCTCAGGAACGCGGCCTTGGTCGCGGCGTAGACCGAAGAGTTCGTCATGCCGATATGGGCGTTGATCGACGTGTTCAGGACCACGGACGCGGGATTGGCGAAGACCGGCAGCAGCGACTGGATCAGGAAGTAGGGACCCTTGACGTTGATCGCGAAGGATCGGTCGTAGGCCTCTTCGGTCCACGCCTCGATGGGCTGCCAGACCGACACGCCGGCGTTGATGAAGGCGACGTCGAGTTGGCCATATTCGGCGGCGATGGCGGCGGCCAGCTCGCGCTGCGCTTCGACGCTGGAGGAATCGGCGGCGAGCACAGTGACGTCCGAGCCGAACTCGGCCCGGGCGTTGGCCAGGCTGTCGCGGTTTACGCCCGTGATGATGACGCGCGCGCCCTCGGCGAGGAAGCTCTTGGCGGTGGCGAGGCCGATCCCGCTCGTGCCGCCAGTGATGAGAGTGCGTTTGCCGGAAAGGCGAGACATCGGATGCTCCTTGAGAAACAGCGAGGCGATTGGGTTCGGCTCGGTGATCTCAAGATGCATTCATGCGCGATATATGATAAGTCAGTCGTTCCGCATATAATTCATACTGTTTGCGCATGATCGGACGAGATGGACCGTCTACTTTCCATGGAGTGTTTCGTCAGGACGGTCGAGACCGGCGGTTTTTCGTCCGCCGCGCGCGACCTCGGGCTGAGCCAGCCGAACGTGAGCCGCAATGTGGCGGCCCTGGAGACGCATCTTCGGCAGCGGCTCTTGCAACGATCCACCCGCAAACTGCACCTGACGCCCGAAGGCGAACGCTACTATGTCGAAGCTCGCCGCATCCTCGACGCCGTGAACGAAGCCGAGTCTGCGCTGAAGAGCGAGGCCAGTCCCTCTGGTCTGCTCCGCGTCGCTTGCCCAACGGCCTTTGCTCACGCGTTTCTGATGCCCCAAGTCCCTGAGTTTCTGCGGACCTATCCGGGTCTCGATCTCGACCTGCAGATTTCCGATCGTTTCGTGAACCTCATCGACGACGGCGTCGAGCTGGCCCTGCGGATCGGACACCTCAGCGACAGCGCCTTGCGCGCACGGCGTGTCGGCCTTTTCACGCGCATTTGCGTGGCGGCGACGGATTATCTCGACGCGCGCGGCACGCCCGAAACGCCGGGCGACCTGATCAACCATGACTGCATCGTCTATTCCCTGCTGTCGACGGGCGCGACCTGGCGCTTCGCCGACTTGGAAGTTACGGTGTCCGGCCGACTTCGCGTGAGCGCCCCACAAGCCGCGCGCGAGGCCGCCCTGGCCGGCCTGGGCGTCGCCCTTGGGCCGCATTGGCTGTTCGAGGACGGCCTCAGGAGCGGTCGCCTCAAGCGGATCCTCACCGGATATGAGGCCACCCCCGTTCCCATACACATCCTCTACGTCGCCAACCGCCTTCTTCCGCGTCGCGCCACGGTGTTCATGGATTTCATGGCCGCAGCGTTTTCCAAGGTCGAGACGCTGAACGTCGACCGTTTGCCTTCCGGTTGCGGTGACGACCGGTGGCCGCCGTCTCGGAAGCGGACAGGTAACTAGCGGCCCAGTTCCGGTCGCAATTCGCGCCCAGCGAGCCGACCGTTGAGTGACGGCTTATGGTAATGAACCAGCCGCTGGACTCTCCGCGGAACGGAAGAGTTGTCCCAGACCTTGCCCATCACAGCGGACCCTTTATCGTGGTTCAGCCATCAATTTTCCAACCTCAAGTCAGGATGTTCCGCTTTCTCGATTGCTGCCGCCCGCGCCGCATACAACGGAAGGCACACCATCACTCCGGCGTGTCGTCATTTTCGACCTTGGCCTGCGCTGCGAGTTTTGCGTCGATCGCTTCCAGCGCTTTGATGAAACGCTCATGCGCCAATTGCGCCTTCGGCATCAGCTTTGGGCTGATACCCCCGGCGGCGAGAATCTCGGCGCGAACCTCCATCATCTTTTGCGCCTTCTTAATCGCATTGACCGCCACCAGGTCTTTGGAGATCGAGACGTAGCGGGTCGGTAGCCCAAACCGAGGATGGGTGCGAATTGCCTTGTCATCCGGCACGAACACGATGCGCGGTTCTCCACCAACCGTAGGGGTAACGTCGCGCCGGGTGCCGTCCTGTTGCTCCCATATCGCGTGGTGCTCTGCCTCCAGCCATACGCCAGGCTTTTCCCAAATGATCCATCCCATGATCGCCTTGCCACCATGAGCGCGGATCGCCCGATCGACGTTATCGAAGCACTCGGTTTGCATGCTTCCCTCTAGAGGCTCCACCTCGATCCACTCGGGCACACCCTTGAGTGCGATGCGAGCAAAGCGGATGACCTGGTCGTCGATTTGGGCAGGAGCGATCGGTTTCATGGTCGGGCATCTATGCCTCACTCACATTTCCAGCAAGACGCACTCGCCAGACTGAAAGGGCGCCTGGCAGACCTGTCGACTCTCAAAGGCTTGATGCCGTGCTCGCCGTTCCGTGCTCGCCCCTGCCCGGTCGTTCAGCACCCAATTTTACGCTCTCAGGTGCGGACTGGCAGCTTTCCCATTTTGGATGCCTTCGACTGGCCGATAGGCGACCGTCGGGTACTGGGCCTGGTCGTGTAGATAGCTAACGCTTAGGCGGCGTCGGCCGCCGACCAAAAAAGTTATCCTGAAGGGGCGGTATGAATGAAGGGTTTCACCGAAAATGGCCGCCGCCGTCCCACTTGCCTGGCAATTGCCTCACTACGCCTCAACGTGAGGGGGCCACAGGTTGCTTTCACAAGCGGCTCATCGGAAAATCTGCGACTGACAGTCTAAAGAGCCGAATTTCGGTGGCGATCAACCCGCGGCGCTCCATCCTCCGCCAAGGGCACGAAACGATGCAATCGCGCCTCGCGTTGCTGCGGCGCGCGCCTGGATCGCGCCATCGCGGGTTTCGAGCAGGCGACGGTCGGCATCCAGCACCTCGATCAGGCTTGCCATTCCGCCCTTGTAGGCGGCCATGGAAGCGTCTCGCGCCCGTGACAGCGAACCTTCGCCCTGGACGAGGGCCGTCGCGCGCGCTTCCTGTTGCAGCAGTGTGGAGAATGCGTCCTCGACATCCTGCGAGGCGCGCAAAACCGTCAGGCGGTAAGCCGCCAGCGCTTCGACATTGCGTCCCTTGGCGGCCTTTATCTCGGCGTCGACCCGCCCGAAATCAAACAGCCGCCAGCGCAGGCCAAACACGCCATTGGCCTGCGTGGCATTGCCGGTAAACAGGCCACCTGCAGCCGTGGTCGCCGTTCCCAACAGGCCGCTCAGAGAGAATTTCGGATAATATTCCGATACCGCCACATCAATGCGCGCGTTGGACGCGGCAAGCGTGCGCTCCGCAGCTATGATGTCGGGGCGACGGCGCAGCAAGGCGGCCGGCCCTCCGGCCGTCGAGATCGCAGGCGGTGCTGGGACTGGCGTCGACGCTGCAAGTTCGGGGCGTGTCGTGCCGGGCTGAACGCCGATCAACACGTCGAGTGCATTCATCGCCATGTCGAGCTCGTTTTGCAGAGCCGGGACGGAGGCGCGGACCTGCGCCAAAGCGCCTTCCGCTTGCCTCAACTGCAATTCGGCAGCCACACCCTTGCGATATTGGAGCGCCACAAGGTCGACCAGCCGCTGCTGGGTTTCGAGTTGCAAACGCGCGACATTGAGCCGCGCCTGCAACATTCGGATGGCAACATAGGTATCGGCGATTTGCGCCGCGACGGATAGGCGCGCGGCAACCGCGCCGGCTTGTGACGCCTGCCAGTCGGCGCGCGCCGCATCGCGAGCTGCGTCGCGCCCTCCAAACAGGTCGATTTCCCAGCTGACACCGAGGTTCAGCTCATAGGTCTCGGTCGACCGCTCGAACTGGGGAAAAGCACTGCCGATCCGTCCGATAGGCGTGTCACGGGACTGATAGACCTCACCGGCCTGTCCGCTGACCTGACCCGAGGGCATCAGCGCGGCATCCGCACCCTTAAGCGCCGCGCGCGCCTGGACGACGCGTGCGGCCGCCTGCTGGAGATCAAGATTCTGCGCCAGTCCCCGTTCGACAAGGCTTGTAAGCAGCGGATCATCGAACGTGCGCCACCATGCAACCAAGTCTGCGGATTCCGATGCGGACGATCGCGCCTCGACCGCAGGTCCGCTCGTAAAGGCGGCCGGCTGTATCGACACCGGGGCTACATAGCGTGGCCCAACTCCGCAGCCGGCAAGAAGGACGGAGCCGCCTACGGCGGAAAGAATTGAGTTCAGGGGATGCATCGCTTCCTCAGGACGCAAATGGCAAGATATGACTGATATATATAATGGTCACTCGTTGTCAATCATGGCCTATGTCATTATGCTTGAGCGATGAGCAGCAGCACCTACACCAATGACTCCCCGGTCCGAGGGCCCGCAGAACATGCCGTGCGCGACCAGATCATCGCGGCGGCGCACGAATGTTTTGCCCGCTATGGCTATGCCAAGACTACCGTGGCCGACCTCGCCAAGGAGATCGGATTCTCAAAAGCCTATATCTATCGCTTCTTCGAGTCGAAGCAGGCGATCGGGGAAGCAATCTGCGGTTCGCGACTGGAGCAGATCTTAACAGAGGCGCGCGCTGCGATCGATCAAGGCAACAGCGCGACAGATCGTCTTCGTCGCATGTTCAAAAGCTTGACAACCCGAAGCGTTGACCTTTTTTTCCATGATCGCAAGATTTATGACATCACGGCCCATTCTGCCGCGGAGCAATGGGGTTCGTCCCTGGCATACAAGCAGACGCTCAACCACATGCTTGCCGAAATCATCAAGAGCGGCCGAGAAAGCGGCGAGTTCGAGCGCAAGACGCCGCTCGACGAGACTTGCCGGGCGATCTTCCATGCCATGACGCCCTTTGTCGATCCGCTCCATCTCGAGCGCAATCTCGACCTGCTTCCCGAAGCTCCATCTGAAGTGATGAGCCTCATTCTGCGCAGCCTCGCGCCGTAACAATGACCAGTGACCTATTGACATAATGGTCACACGACAACAATGCTCCTCCAAAGTTTGGAGGATCCAGCCTTGTCGAGTCGTTTTCTAGGAGCAGGCCTTTGCGTCCTTGCTCTCCCGCTTTCCCTCGCAGCATGCAGCAAGGCGGATGGCGACCCGCGTACGGAGCCGCCCCTGGTAAGGGTGATGACGTCCGCGTCGCAGGGCGGAATCAATCGCGAATTCACCGGTATCGTCGCAGCCCGTGTGCAGAGCGATCTGGGTTTCCGGGTCGGCGGCAAAGTGATCGAACGCCTCGTAAATGCCGGACAGGTCGTACGGCGCGGCCAGCCGCTTATGCGGATCGATCAGACCGATCTCGCGCTTGCAACGCGGGCATCGCAAGAAACGGTGCAGGCCGCGCGTGCACGCTCGGTGCAGACCGCAGCCGACGAGAAGCGTTTGCGCGACCTCGTCGGCGCGGGAGCGGTCTCGGCTTCCACTTACGATCAGGCAAAGGCCGCAGCGGATTCGGCCCGTGCTCAGCTCGCGGCGGCGGAAGCGCAGGCCCGGGTTTCGCGCAACGAAGCGAATTACAGCCTCCTCATGGCCGATGCCGACGGCACGGTCGTCGAGACGCTTGCGGAACCTGGGCAGGTGGTGGCAGCAGGCCAGATTGTTGTCCGGCTGGCCCGGTCCGGCCCACGCGAAGCCCTGGTGCAATTGCCAGAGACGATCCGACCGGCGACCGGCTCGACGGCCCGTGCCCGCACTTATGGCGGCGCGACGGGGCCGGCGCGCCTGCGTCTTCTTTCCGATGCTGCCGATCCGGCGACGCGCACCTTCGAAGCCCGCTACGTTCTCGAAGGCGCACCGGCGGACGCTCCGCTCGGATCGACGGTTACTGTTTCGCTGGCGCAGCCCGGAGATGCGTCATTGACCGTGGTGCCGCTCGGCGCAATTCGGGACGAGGGCAAAGGTCCCGGTGTCTGGGTGATCCGCTCCGGCTCGCCCGCGAAGCTCGCGTGGCGGCCTGTGCGGATCGCGGCGGTCGGTGAGGAGACTGCGACGATCGCATCGGGCCTCAAGGCAGGTGAACGCTTCGTTGCCATGGGAGCCCACATGCTGCACCAGGGTCAGGCCGTGCGCACTGCGCTGGTGCCGGGAGCCGCGCAATGAGCGAGCATGCGCCCGAAAAGGGGGGTTTCAACCTCTCCGCGCTCGCCGTGCGCGAGAAATCCGTCACTCTCTTCTTCCTGATTGCCATCGTCGGTGCAGGTATCTTCTCCTTCCTCAGCCTTGGCCGGGCGGAAGATCCCAGCTTCACCATCAAGGTCATGACCGTGGTTACCGCTTGGCCTGGCGCGACCGCACGGGAAATGCAGGACCAGGTCGCCGAGCCGCTCGAGAAGCGGTTGCAGGAACTGCGCTATTACGACCGCAGTGAAACCTTCACGCGGCCCGGGCTTGCCTTCACCACGCTGACACTGATCGACAAGACGCCCCCGAAAGAGGTGCCGGAGCAATTCTACCAGGCCCGCAAGAAGCTGGGCGATGAAGCCGCGAAGCTGCCTCAGGGCGTGGTTGGACCTTTCATCAACGACGAATATGGTGACGTCACGTTCGCTCTTTACGCGTTGAAGGCAAAGGGCGAACCGCAGCGGCTGCTCGCGCGCGAAGCGGAGAGCCTGCGCCAGCGATTGCTCCACGTTCCCGGCGTCAACAAGATCAACATCGTCGGCGAGCGTCCCCAGCGCATCTATGTCGAGTTCGCCCAAGAGCGTTTGGCGACCCTGGGTGTATCCCCTCGCGATATCTTCACGGCGCTTGCGAGCCAAAATCTGATCACCCCTGCCGGCGCGATCGAAACGAAGGGTCAGCAAACCCTGGTGCGCCTGGATGGCGCCTTCGACGACCTGACGAAGATCCGTGATGTGCCGATTGTCGCCAACGGGCGGACACTGCGCCTGTCCGATATCGCCAAAGTGACGCGCGGCTATGAGGATCCGGCGACATTCCTGGTTCGCAGCGAGGGCGAACCCGCCATTCTGCTTGGTGTCATCATGCGCGAGGGCTGGAACGGCCTGGATCTTGGCAAGTCGCTCAAGGCCGAGATCGAGAAGATCTCGTCCGAGCTGCCGGTGGGCATGAGCCTGACGCCCGTGACCGATCAGGCCGTGAACATCAGCGAAGCCATCGACCAGTTCATGCATACATTCCTGGAGGCGCTTGCGATCGTGATGATCGTCAGCCTCGTCAGCCTCGGCTGGCGGGTAGGCATCGTCGTCGCGGCCGCCGTGCCGCTGACGCTTGCGGTGGTGCTGGTCATCATGTGGGCAACTGGCCGGGTCCTCGACCGCATCACGCTGGGCGCGCTCATCCTCGCGCTTGGCCTTCTGGTCGATGACGCCATCATCGCCATCGAGATGATGGTCGTGAAGATGGAGGAAGGTTACGACCGCATCAAGGCCTCGGCCTATGCCTGGAGCCACACGGCCGCACCGATGCTGGCGGGCACGCTGCTGACGGTCATCGGTCTGATGCCGGTTGGGTTTGCCCAGTCCACGGCTGGGGAATATGCCGGAAACATCTTCTGGGTAGTAGGCTTTGCCCTCATCGCCTCCTGGTTCGTGGCGGTGATCTTCACCCCTTACATGGGCGTGAAGCTGCTGCCCAATATCAAGCCGGTCGAAGGCGGGCATTCCGCGATCTATGAGACGCCGCGCTACCAGAAGGTGCGCCGGGTCATAGGTTGGGCGGTGCGCCGGGTCATAGGTTGGGCGGTGCGCCGTAAGAAGCTGGTCGCACTGGCGACCCTTGGCGCATTCCTTGTTGCCGGCGCGGGTATGCCGCTGGTGAAGAAGCAGTTCTTTCCCGCTTCCGACCGGCCCGAAGTGCTGGTCGAGGTGCAGATGCCAAAGGGCACTGCGATCGCCCAGACGGCGAAATCCGCCCAGGAGGTCGAGGCCTGGCTGCGCAAGCAGCCGGAAGCCAAGGTCGTCACAACCTATGTCGGACAAGGCGCTCCGCGCTTCTTCATGTCCCTTTCGCCTGAGTTGCCCGATCCGTCGTTCGCCAAGATCATCGTGCGCACGCCGGATGAGGAATCGCGTGATGCGCTCAAGGTCCGCTTGCGCCGGGCTGCGGCAGATGGGCTCGCGCCTGCCGCACGCGTGCGCGCGACGCAGCTCGTGTTTGGTCCCTATTCGCCGTTCCCTGTCGCCTTCCGTGTCAACGGACCCGATCTCGCAACGGTCCGCTCCATCGCGGCCAAGGTCCAGAACGTCCTTCAAGCCGATCCCATGATGCGCACCGTCAACAGTGACTGGAGTGAGCGGGCGCCCGCGCTGCACTTCGTGCTCGACCAGGATCGTCTGCGCGCGATTGGCCTCTCCTCCAGCGACGTAGCGCAACAGCTTCAGTTCCTCTTGACCGGCGTCACCGTGAGTCAGGCTCGCGAAGACATCCGTACTGTCGATGTCGTAGTGCGCTCTGAGGGGCCCGATCGGCTCGATCCGGCGCGTATCGGCGACTACACCCTCACCGGCGCGGACGGGCAGCGCATCCCGGTCAGCCAGATTGGCCGGATGGAAGTCCGTATGGAGGACCCGATCCTCCAGCGCCGCGACCGGGTACCGACCATCACGGTGCGCGGCGATATCGCCGATGGGCTTCAGCCGCCCGACGTATCGGCGGCGATGGCGAAGAAGCTGCAGCCGATCATCGACGATCTGCCGGTCGGCTATCATATCGACATGGCGGGCTCGATCGAGGAGGCTGGCAAGGCCAATGCCGCGCTTGCGCCGATCTTCCCTATCATGATCGTGCTGATGATGATCGTGATCATCCTTCAGGTGCGCAGCCTGTCGGCAATGTGGATCGTCCTGCTGACAGCGCCGCTCGGTCTGGTTGGGGTGGTGCCGATCCTGCTGCTGACGGGCCAGCCCTTCGGGTTCAACGCAATCCTGGGGCTCATCGCGCTCGCGGGCATCCTGATGCGCAACACGCTGATCCTCATGGGCCAGATCCACGACAACGAGCATGCCGGACTGTCTCCTTTTGATGCGGTGGTCGAGGCGACGGTCCAGCGCTCGCGTCCCGTCATCCTGACAGCGCTGGCTGCCGTGCTGGCGTTCGTGCCGCTCATCAGTTCGGTGTTCTGGGGATCCATGGCGGTGACGCTGATTGGCGGCACCTTGGGCGGAACCGTCCTTACCCTGTTGTTCCTGCCCGCGCTCTACGCACTCTGGTATCGCATCGCGCCGCCATCGGGCGATGACCGGTCGGCGACGCAGGCCACCGCGCACGGCCCGGCGCCACGGGAACGCCTGGCATGAGCAGCGCCATCTTCAGGACGAGGTCCGGTCTATCGAGAGATGTTCCATGGCAATAAGTGAAAGGTTGCGCAGCACTTGGTCGAGCCTCTGGCGCTATCTCGAGGTGCTCGACCACGCCGCTGCCTATGATCCACTCGAAGAGCAGCGGCGGTGGATCGCCGGTCTCGAGGCCCGCATTGCAGAGGTGGAGGCGGCGCTGTCGTCGGGACAAGAGGGGCCATTCCCGCCGTCTCAGCCAATATCCTGGCGCGTAGGCTGCGCGAGCTCGAAGAAGCCGAAATCATAAGCCGGCGGGCGCTGACAGCCCCTGCTGGCTGCAGGGGCTATGAACTGACAACCCTTGTCGAAGCGGCGCACCCGGTCATCGGGACAATCGATCGATGGGCATCGGTGCTTGTCCGGCTAGGGTAGTTTGAACCAAGGTCTCAGAATAATCTGCCGAAAGAATGGCCTGTATGGTGTTATTATCATCGGAAGCCATCCGACAGCACTCTGCTCGGCCTCGGTCGATGGACACTAGCATTACAACTGGCCGAAGGGTCTGCTCTGGCGAGGTCCGGTCATAATCTGAATGTCCGCTCCCAAGCCTGCGAAAATCTCGGTCGAACGGCTTGGTTGGGGGCTATGCAGGTGTTTAATCCGAGGCTGCCTGGATGGGCATGCTTGCCGAAGCTTGTGCGGGGAAGCGCAAGGTTACCCGCAGGCCCGGTGCCGCGTCGGCAAATTCGATTCTGGCACCGTGGACCTGGGCGATGGCGGCGACCATGCTCAGGCCGAGCCCTTCGCCGGGAATGCCCGCCGAGCCTTCCGCACGGTAGAACGGCTCGGTCACGCGCGCGCGGTCGGCCGGGGCTAGGCCCGGGCCGTCGTCCGCCACGCTCAGCACCACCTCATCCGCCCGCCGGACTGCGCGGACTTCCACCCTTCCCCCGTCAGGCGCGTGCTTGAGCGCGTTGTCGAGCAGGTTCGAGATCGCCTGAAACACCATGTCGAGGTCGAGATCGGCCACCAGCGGGCGCCGCGCGAGAAGCTCCAGCTCGATCTCTCTCCGCTCGGCTTCCGGCTGGTAGAATTCGACCACGTCTTCCAGAAGTTGCACCAGATCGGTGCGCTGGAGCCGCACCGTGGCCCGGCCGCCTTCAAGCCGGGAAATGCGGATCAGGGCGGCGAATATCTGGCGGAGCCGGTTGGCCTCCACGATGGCCTCGCCGATGGCGATGCGGGCTGCCGGGTCGTGGCCGAGATCGTGTTCCAACACTTCAAGCTTGCCCGCCAGACGCGCCAGCGGGGTGCGCAGTTCGTGCGCGGCGTTGTCTGACACGCGGCGGACCGCGTCGAACAGGCTCTCGATCCGCGAAAGCATCAGGTTCAGCGTTACGCAGAGCCGGTCGAAGTCGTCGTTCGTGCCCCGCACCGGCACGCGGCCGGAAAGGTCGCCTTCCATCACCTGCAAGGCCGTGGACGTGATCGTGTCGATCCGCTTGCCGATGGTGTGGCTCATCAGCCAGCCGCCGGTAAGCCCCAACGCCAGCGTGCCGCAGAGCATCCACAGCGCGCCGGTGCGCAGCATGTCTTCATCGTCCACGATATCCTCGACATCGCGGCCCACGATCAGGCGCCCGCCGTCCGGCATCGTCTGGTCGCGCACCAGCGCGGAGTGGTCGATCTCGAAACCGTCCACGAACCTGTCGGCCTCGATGATGGACAAGTGCCGGTTCGGTACCGGCGCCCAGCTTGGCAGGTTGGTGGCAAGGATTTCGCCGTCCGGCGCGATCAGGGCATGGAACGGGATACGCTGATCCGCCCGGTGCGAGCGTCGCTCCAGCGCCGCCCGCGCCGCCGCGATCCCGTGCGCGCGGTAGATCGCGGCGATCTCGCTCGCCTCGGCCTCCACCACCGAACTGACCTGATCCATCGGCCGCTCCACACGGAACCAGTAGCCCGCGCCGATCATCAGCCCGACGGAAAGGCTGAACAGCACCGCGTAAGTCAGCGCGAGCCGGAACGACAGGCTGCGCAGCAGGCGCTTCATGGCCTTGTCACTCCGGCCGCATGACGTAGCCAAGCCCGCGGATCGTGTGGATCAGCGGCGCCTCGTCGTCCTGCGCGATCTTCTGGCGCAGCTTGGAAATGTGCTGGTCGATGATGTTGGTCTGGGGATCGAAATTGTAGTCCCACACGTTCTCCAGCAGCATCGAACGGGTCACCACCCGCCCCGCATTGCGCGCGAGATAGGCGAGAATCCGCAGTTCGCGCAGGGTCAGGTTGATCCGCCGGCCGGCCCGGGAAACTACGTGAGCAACAAGATCGATCTCCAGGTCGGCCACCCGCAGGAAGTCGCTCGGCTCGGTGACGGCGGCGCCGCGGCGACCGAGGCTTTCCACCCGCGCCAGCAGTTCCGACATCGCGAAAGGCTTGGCCATGTAATCGTCGCCGCCCGCGCGCAGGCCGCGCACGCGCTCGTCCACATCGCCCAGGGCGCTGACGATCAGGACCGGCGTGGCGTTCTCCGTCGCGCGCAGCGCCGCCAGCAGCTTGAGCCCGTCCAGCGAGGGGAGCATCCGGTCCAGAACGATGACGTCGTAGGTCTCGCAAGTGGCCTGGATCAGCCCTTCGCGCCCGTCCGCCCGATGCTCGACAATGTGCCCGGCCTCGCGAAGACCCGCCGCGACATGGGCAGCCAGACTGGCATCGTCTTCGACAAGCAGGATCTGCATATGCGGTTATCGTCGGCCCGTGATCGCAGGAACATGTGCTCGTACCGGCCCCGCGCGCCCACGTCGAGTGCGGCGAGCCGAATGCAACATGGGCAAATCCAAATGTTTCCGCAATCATGGCGAGACACTGGCGCGGCATAGGCCGAGCATGAACGCAACTGTTGCAGCCGCATCGCAAGTCGTCCTCCCGCCTCCGGCCACCACCCTGAAGGGCGCCGCGCCGCGCCTGATCCATGTACTGGCGATCGGCGGCGCGCACCAGTTGCCGCATATCGTACCGGTGGCTTGCGAACTGGAACGGCGCCATCCCGGCAGCGTGACCATCTTCGTCCCCAAGGCCGCCGACGTGCAGGCCGTGCGCGATCTCGCGGCGAGAATGGGCCTGCCCCTGCCGGCGCTGGTGGAAATGCGCCTGCCTGCCCCGCTGAATGCACTCGTTCCCGGCTTCGCGCGAAAGATGGCGCGGCTGATCTACTGGTCGCCGCTGCTGCGCGATGCCGAACTGATCCTCTGCGCGGAACGCACCTCCACGATCCTGCCGCGCCTCTGGAAGCAGTGCCCGCCGCTGGTGCACATTCCCCATGGCGCCGGCGACCGGGCGGTCGGCTTCGAAAAACGCTTCGAACTGTTCGACCATGTGATCGTGGCGGGCGAAAAGGACCGCGACCGGTTGCTGGCTGCCGGGCTGGTGACGCCGCAACACTGCACCGCCGCCGGGCCGATCAAGCTGGCGGCGATGCTGCGCGCCGGGCTCCATCCCGCGCCGCTGTTCGACAATGGCCGCAAGACGATCCTCTACAACCCGCATTTCACCAAGAAGCTGAATTCCTTCGACGCCTTCGCTGCGAAACTGATCGATGCGGTGGTGCGTGACGGGCGCTACAACCTCGTGGTCGCGCCCCATGTGCGGATGGCGGCCCGCTGGTCTGCAAACCGCCGACGCGAGTGGGAAGCGCTGGCAGTGCCGGGGCAAGTGATCGTCGACCTCGGCTCGCCGCGCTGCAACGACATGACATATACCTGCAGCGCCGATCTCTATCTCGGCGATGTCAGCAGCCAGGTCTACGAATTCCTGATCCGCCCGAGGCCGTGCCTCTTCGTCAACGCGCACGAAGCGCAGTGGCAGGACTGCGAGGACTACGCGATGTGGCACTTCGGCGATGTGGTGGCGCCGGACGCGGATCCCGTGGCGGCCATCGACCAGGCCTTCGCCGACCACCGCGCCTATGTGGCCTGGCAGAAGGAGCGCATGCGCTATTCGATCGGCGGGCTCGACTGGAAACCGGACGGCACGCCCTTCATCGCCTCCCAGGACCCGATCCGCCTTGCCGCGGACATCGTCTCCCGCGTCGCCGGGCTTTCACCGGCCCTGGCCTGACCGCAGCTTTCGCCGTCCTTGCGCGCGGCGCGCCGCACGCAAGGACGGTAAGTGTATGCGAACCTAGCTCATGCCGCCCATCGCCCGGACATAAGCGACATTGGCGCGCAGCCGCGCCGTCTGTACGCTGATCCACGAGCGCTGCGCGTCGAGCGCGTCAGTCTGGGCGGTGACCACTTCTAGATAGTCCGAAGCGCCGTCGCGGTAGCGCGACAGGGCGATCTCGCTGGTGCGCTGCGCGGCCTGCGCCGCATCGCGCTGGGCCCCGGCCTGCGTCTCCAGGTGGTGCATCGCCGCGATCGCATCCTCCACGTCCTGGAACGCGCCGAGCACGGTGGAACGGTAGCTGGCCGCCACTTCCTCGTACTCCGCGCGAGACATCTTCACCTGCGACTTGCGCGCGCCGCCGTCGAACAGCGTCAGCAACGCGGAAACCGGGCCGAGCGACCAGAAGGTGTTGGGCGTCTTCAGCAGGTCGCCATTCGTGGTCTGCCAGCCCCCGGCCGCGCCGAGGCCGATCGAGGGGAACCACGCCGCCTTGGCCACGCCGATGCGGGCATTGGCGGCAAAGACCCTGCGCTCGGCTGCGGCGATGTCGGGACGGCGCTGGAGCAGTTCCGAAGGTACGCCCACGGCAACGTCCGGCACATCGAGCGGCTCGCTGCGCATCGGCAGCGAGAATTCCGACGGCACAACGCCGACCAGCGCCGCCAGTTCGTGCTCGGTCGCCGCACGCTCGTTGGCGATGGCCGAGACTTGCGCACGGGCATTACCCAGCACGGTGCGGGCGCGATTGACGTCGATGCCCGAGGCGATGCCGCCCGAATGCCGCGTGTCAGTGAGCTTGAGCGCGCGCTCGAACGCCTCGACCGAACGGCTTAGCAGGTCCGCCTGTGCATCGAGCCCCCGCAGCCGCAAGTAGGCATCCGCCACCGAGGCCTGGAGGCTGAGCCGCGCCGAGGCGAGATCGCCGCCGGATGCCACCGCCTCGGCATTGGCGGCTTTCACCGAATTGCGAACCCGGCCCCACAGGTCGAGTTCGTAGGACAGACTGCCGCCGACCACGTAGTTGTTATAGGTGCGTGCCGTACCCGTCGATAGCGGGCGGCCGGCCGAAACGCGGTCTCGCGATGCCTCCGCGCTGGCACCGACCGTCGGATAGAGATCCGAGGCGGCGACACCGGCGGCGGCGCGTGCCTGATCGTAGCGGGCGAGCGCGGCGGCCAGCGTCGGGCTGGCGGCTTCGGCCCGCTTTTCCAGATCGTCCAGTGTGGGGTCGCCGAACATCGTCCACCACTCGCCGCGCGCCTCGGCATCGCGCGGGGCGGCCTGCGACCAGCCCGCCACTTCGCGGAAAGCCGGCGGAGCGGCGGTTTCGGGGGCGTGATAGTCGGGCGCCATCGAGCACCCGGCCATGGAACACCCGGCGAAAAGCAGCGCTGCGGCTGCGCGCAGCCTAGCCGCCATGAGCGGCGCCCTTTGCTGCCGCAGGAGCGGCAGGCTTCGGCGCGGCCTTCTGGATCTTCACCTGGTCGCCGCTGCGCATCGAATCCGGCGGGCTGTCCACCACTCGGTCGCCCTGCCTGACGCCAACCGAAACCACCACCGTCTTGCCGAGATCGCGCGCAATGGTGACCGGGCGCACGGTAACGCGGTCGTTCGCGCCGACCACGGCCACGCTCGGGCCCTTGTCCGTATAGAGGATCGTGCTGCCCGGCAGGGTCAGGCCCTGCACGCCGCCCGCAACGTCGAAGTGGGCTTCCACGAAGGCGCCCGGCTTCAGTGCGCCTTCGCTGTTGTCGGCCTGGACCTCGACGAGGACCGCGCCGGACTGCGCATCCACCGCGCCCGCGCTGCGGGTAACGGTGCCGGGGAACTTGCGCCCCGGGAACTCGGGCAGGGTCAGATCGACGTTCACGCCCTGTATGACCTGCGCCGAATAGATCTGCGGCACCCGGACATAGACGCGCATGCGGTGCACGTCGGAAACGGTGAACAGCGGCTGCGCAGCGGCATTGCCCGCCACTACCAGCGCGCCGATCTGCGCCGAACGGCTGGTCACGACACCCGCGAACGGGGCCGAGAGGCGGGTGAAGCCGCGCGTGGCTTCCAGTTCGCGAACGCTGGCGAGCGCGGCATTGGCGAGCGCGGTCTTCGCGGCGAGATCGCCCGCCTTCTCATCCACTTCCTGCTGCGAGACGGCGTCCTGCTTGAGCATGGCGCTCCAGCGCTTCGAGGTCGTGGCGGCGAGCCGCTGGTTGGCCAGCGCGGTCTGATAGTCCGCCTTGGCCTGCGCAAGTTGCTGGTCGACTTCAGGCGCATCGAGCACGGCGAGCGTCTGCCCGGCGCCCACCTTGTCCCCGATGTCGGCCTGCCAGCTGCGGACATAGCCGTTGGTGCGGGCATAGATCGCGGCGCTGTTGAACGCCTGCGCGGTGCCCGGCAGCGCAAGGCCGCCCGCGTCCGCCGCGCTCGCCGGGGTAACGACGGCGACGGTGGGCACGGCGGCATCCTCGGCCACGGCTTCGAGATCGCGCGTGGCGCTGAGGCGCGTGGCGATGCCCGCGCCGACCACGGCCAGCGCGATCACCGCGGCGCCGATGCCGACCCGCTTCAGCGTGCGGGTTTCCGGCCCCCTGGGCTGGGCGGCGAGTTCAGAGGTCGAATCATGCATGGGCGGCCTGCACTTCCTGGGGGGCTGCCTTCTCGCGGCGACGGCCGTGGACGAAGGCGAAGACGGTGGGAACGAAGAGGAGGGTTGCGATGGTGGCACAGATCAGGCCGCCGACGACGGCGCGGCCGAGCGGGGCGTTCTGCTCACCGCCTTCGCCGAGGCCGAGCGCCATGGGGCCCATGCCGATGATCATCGCCAGCGCAGTCATCAGCACCGGGCGGAAGCGGACGAGGCCCGCCTCCATCGCCGCCTTCACCGGGTCTCCCAGCTCGGCGAGCTTTTCGCGCGCGAAGCTGACGACGAGGATCGAGTTGGCGGTGGCCACGCCCATGCACATGATCGCGCCTGTCAGCGCCGGGACCGACAGTGTGGTCCCGGTCGCGAAGAGCATCCAGACGATGCCCGCGAGCGCGG
The DNA here is from genome assembly GCF_055361505.1 of Novosphingobium sp. TK71. NCBI lineage: Bacteria > Pseudomonadati > Pseudomonadota > Alphaproteobacteria > Sphingomonadales > Sphingomonadaceae > Novosphingobium > Novosphingobium sp. TK71. The sequence goes on along the minus strand of NZ_JBSZKA010000001.1, from coordinate 2,223,335 downwards.
CCGGAAGCGCGGTGATGATGACGAAGGGATCGAGCCAGGACTGGAAGTTGACCACGATCAGCAGGTAGATCAGCACGACCGCCGCCAGCAGGCCCCAGCCGAGGCCGGAGAACGCGGTATTCATCGTCTGGTACTGGCCGCGGATAGTGATCGTCGAGCCCTTGGGCGCTTCGGCCTTCAGCTCGTCGATCGCCTTCTGCACGTCACCCGCCACGGCGCCGAGATCGCGGCCCTGCGGAGTGCCGTAGATGTCGATGACCGGGGCGATGTTGTAGTGCGAAACGACCGGAGCCGTGGTCGAGCGATTGACCGTCGCCAATGCGCCGAGCGGTTGCGGACGGGTTCCGGCGGCAGCGCCGGACACCGGGAGGTTCGACAGCTTGCTCATCGAATCCACCGCATATTCGGGCGCCTGTGCGACGACCGCGTACTGCACGCCGTTGTCGGGGTTCACGAAGAACACCGGCGCGGTCTGCGAGGTTCCCGCCAGCGAGTTGCCGAGGCTGGTGGTCACGTCGCGTTCGGTGAGGCCGTACTGGCCCGCGCGGGCGCGATCCACGTCGACATCGAGCTGCGGCGAATTGGCCGGCTGCTGGAGGCGCATGTCGGCAAGGCCGGGGATGCGGGCCATCTTGGCCATGAGCTTCTGGGCATAGACGCGCGAGCCTGCCAGGTCCTTGCCGGCGATCTGCACGTCGATCGGCGAAGGCGAACCGAAGTTCAGGATCTGGCTGGTGATGTCGGCAGGCAGGAACGAGAACTGGGTGCCGGGGAACAGGCGCGGCAATTCGCGGCGAAGCTTCTCGACGTAATCACCGGTCGGCGCGTGGTCCTTGTTCAGCGTGATCAGCATGTCGCCGTCCTGCGGGCCGATGGTGCCGCTGTTGTTGTAGACGGTGTTGATCGAGCTGACCGGCAGGCCGATGTTATCGGTGATCGAACCGACTTCGGTGCGGGGAATGAGCTTGCGCACTTCCGCCGAAATCCGTTCGAACCGCAGCGCCGTCTCGTCGATGCGGGTACCCACCGGCACGCGGACGTGCATGGCGATCTGGCCGGAATCGACGGTCGGGAAGAAGTTGCTCCCCAGGAACGGCATCAGCCCGAACGAGATGACGACGATCGCGAGGAAACCCATCATGAAGGCCTTCTGGCCCTGCAATGCGCGGTGAAGAATGCCCAGGTAACCGTCGCGCAGCTTCTCGAAGCGGGCTTCGAAGCCGCGCTGGAACCGCACGAGGGGGTTGTGCGATTCCGGCGTTCCGGCGTTGTGCGGGTTCTCGTCGTGGGTCGTGTGCGGCTTCAACAGGTACATCGCCAACGTCGGCACCAGCGTGCGCGACAGGACGAACGAGGCGATCATCGCGAAGACCACCGAAAGCGCCATCGGCACGAAGAGGTAGCCCGCGACGCCGGGCAGGAAGAACATCGGCACGAAGACGATGCAGATGCAGAGCAGCGAGACAAATGCCGGGGTGACGATCTGGGCGGCGCCGTCAAGGATCGCCTCCATCACCCCCTTGCCCTGTTCGAGGTGCCAGTTGATGTTCTCGATGGTCACGGTCGCATCGTCGACGAGGATGCCCACCGCCAGCGCCAATCCGCCCAGCGTCATCACGTTCAGCGTCTGCCCGAACACCGCCAGCATGGCGATCGCGGCCAGCACCGCAAGCGGGATCGACAGCGCGATGATGACGGTCGAACGCCAGGAACCAAGGAACAGCAGGATCATCAGCGAGGTCAGCGCGGCGGCGATGGCGCCTTCGTGGATCACCCCGTTGACCGCCGCCTTCACGAACAGCGACTGGTCGCCGACCGGCAGGATCTTGAGGCTGTCCGGCAGGGTCTCGGCGATCTTGGGCAGGGCTCCCTTCACGCCCTCGACAATGGAAAGCGTCGAGGTCGCGCCGTTCTTGAGCACGGTCAGCAGGGCCGAGCGGCGGCCTTCGACGTGAACGACGTTCTGCTGCTGGGCGCTGCCGTCGCGGACATAGGCCACGTCGCGCATGTAGATGGTCGCGCCGTTGACGACCTTGACCGGCAGTTCGTTCAGCGCATCGATGGAATCCGGCGTATTGTTGAGCCGTACCGAGTACTGGGTCGCGCCGATCTTGACGAAGCCGGCCGGGTTGATCTGGTTCTGCGAGGCGATGGCATTGCCGACATCGACCGCGGAAAGACCCTTTGACTGAAGCGCCTGGGGATCGAGGTCGATCTGGACCTGGCGCTGGCGGCCGCCCGAGGGGAACGGCATGGCAAGGCCCGGAATGGTGACGAGGCCGGTGCGGATCTGGTTCTGGCCGATGTCGAACAGCTGCTGCTCGGTCATGCCCTCGCCCGACAGCGCGAGCTGGAGGATCGGCACGGTCGAGGCGCTGTAGTTCAGGATCAGCGGCGGGGTGATGCCCGGCGGCATCTGACGCAGCACCGTCTGCGAAACCGAGGTCACCTGCGCGGTGGCGGTGCGAATGTCGGCGCCCGGCTGGAAGTAGATCTTGACGATGCCGGTGCCCTGAAGGGACTGGCTCTCGATATGCTCGATATCGTTGACCGTGGTGGTCAGCACGCGCTCATAGGGCGTGACGATGCGGTCCGTCATGTCCTGCGGCGCAAGACCCGCATAAGTCCAGGCGACGGCGATGACCGGCACCTTGATTTCGGGAAAAATGTCGACAGGCGTGCGGAAAGCCGCGAGCAAGCCGCCGATGGCGATGATGATGGCCATGACGATGAAGGTCAGGGGGCGGTGCAGCGCGGTCTTGACGATACCTAGCATCGAGAACTCCATAGGCCGCCCCGCACGCAAGACGCGCGCAGGACAGGCGAATTCCTCTCCGGTTCATTTTTTGGTTGGGTTTCCCCCGCTGCGACCCTCTGCTGCACGTGACATCAGAAACGGACGGGAAATCCTGCTGGAATAGTTCAGCCCCTAACGACCTGATCCCCGTTAGAAAAATGCGCTGGACGGGATACTCTCATGAATCATTTTCATGATTGGCGGTCATGCATTCCTGGAAAGGGCGGGCCGGGTGAAGGTTATATGTGCTTTTCCGCCGGTTGCAGGAAGACAACCCGGAAATCGCCGCGCTCAACGTCCGCAAGGGTATGCTGGGTGAAGCGTATCATACCTTCATCGGGGTGGCGAAATGTTCGTGTTCCGCCTTCGCGCGCGAGCACGCTCTGCCCGTCCCACGATTCGCGAAAATCGGGACTGTTCTCCTGAAGCCATTCGACCACCCCGCGCACACGCGGATCGGCAAGGGCATGGCTGTAATCGCGGCGGAATTCCGCCAGCAGACGCGCCGCGCGCTCCTTCCAGTCCGGCAACAGGACGCGGGCGGCGGGATGGGTGAAGACATAGCGCAGCAGGTTGGGGGCGGCATCGCCCTCGAACAGGCCCACGAACAGGCGCCGCGCCGCCTCGTTGGCCGCGCAGACCGCCCATGCCGGGTCGAGCGCATAGCAGGGCCAGTCCAGCCGCTCGACGAGCGCCGAAATGGCGAGCGGTGCGGCCTGCCGGGCATGGGCGAAGGGATCGACCGGATCATGCCTGCCGGCCAGCGCGAACAGATAGTCCCGCTCCGCCACCGAAAGACTGAGGCCCACCGCCAGCCGCGAGAGTGTTTCGGCGGAAGGGCGCACATCCCGGCCCTGTTCGATCCACGCCACCCATGTCGTGCCGATCGCGGCACGGGCGGCAAGCTCCTCCCGGCGCAGTCCCGGAGTGCGGCGGCGGCGGTCATGCCCTTCAGGCGACATGCTCTCACGGCGGGTGCGAACGAAGGCGCCCAGTAAACGTCGCTGCTCGTCGGTCTGCATGGTCAGCGTTATAACAGGATAACAATGTTCATTGTAACAGGCTATAATCCGGGCGAACGGGACTTCGCAAGGAGATTACCCCATGACCAACGACAATTCCCGCCAAACAGCGGCACCGCAAGACCGGCACGAACTGGTGGAAAGCCAGTTCGGCACCACCGCCGCCGCTTATGTCACCAGCAAGGTCCATGCCTCGGGCGCCGACCTCGACCGGATCGCCGCGCGCGCCCGCGAGGCCGCGCCGCGCCATGCCCTCGACCTGGGCGCGGGCGGCGGCCATGCCGGATATGCCATCGCCCCCCATGCCGGAGCCGTGACCGCCAGCGACCTTTCGCCCCGGATGCTGGACGTGATCGCGGCCGAGGCGGCCCGGCGCGGGATCGCCAACATCGCGACCCGCGCGGCTCCCGCCGAAGCCCTGCCTTTCGCGGACGACAGCTTCGACTTTCTCGCCTGCCGTTTTTCCACCCACCACTGGCGCGATGCCGAGGCAGGACTGCGCGAGGCCCGGCGCGTGCTGGCACCCGGTTGCCCCGCGATCTTCATCGACGTGATCGCGCCCGCCGATCCCGCCGCCGATACGCATCTGCAGGCGGTCGAACTGCTGCGCGACCTCTCCCACGTGCGCGATTATGCGGCGGCGGAGTGGCACGCGATGCTGGCACGCGCCGGGTTCGCCGTGAAACGGATGACCACGGCCCGCCTGCGCATGGATTTCGCGGACTGGACCGGGCGAATGCGCACCCCGCCGGAACAGGTGGCCGCAATCCGCGCCTTGCAAAGGGCCGCCAGCAGCGAGGTGTCCGCGCATTTCGAGATCGAAGCCGACGGCTCGTTCACGATCGACACGGTCCTCATCGAGACCTAGGCGGCGTAGACCGACAGGCTTGCGCGCCGCCAAAATCCGATTGCGATGGCGCCGCTCCGGACCTAAGCGAATTCTCCCTTTAAGGCCGAGACGAACGATGACGCTCCAGACCTGGTGGCTCTATGCCTTTGCCGTGTTCCTGCTATCGGGAACGCCCGGCCCGAACATGCTCCACGTCATGACACGCAGCGTCGAGTTCGGCTTCCGCCGCGCCATTGCCGCGATGGCGGGATGCATGTTGGCGATCACGCTCGTGCTCGCCGCCTCGGCAGCCGGCCTTACCGCGCTGCTCAAGGCGGTCCCCGGCGCCTTCGAGGTGCTGCGCTACCTCGGCGTCGCCTATCTCGTCTATCTCGGCATCAAGTCCTGGCGCTCCGACGTTTCCCAGATCGAAGAAGGCGATGACAGGATCGACCGGCGCAGTTCGCCCTGGGCGCTGTTCCGTGGCGGCTTCGCCATTGCGATCAGCAACCCCAAGCTGCTGCTCTTCGCCGCCGCCTTCTTCCCCCAGTTCATCAATCCAGCCGAGCCCAAGGCCCCGCAGTTCGCGGTGCTCGTCAGCACTTTCGCGGTGATCGAGATGCTCTGGTACTGCACTTACGCCATGGCCGGCGGTTCGCTCTCGCGGCACTTGCGCAAGCCCTCGGTGAAGCGCGTGTTCAACCGGGTGACCGGCTCCATCTTCGTCGGCTTCGGCGCCGCGCTGCTCACTTCGCGAACGGCCTGAGTGAAAGCCTCGGCCGGTCCGCTACCGGACCGGCCGAGGTGTTTCAGCCCCGGTGACGCGCTTCGGCGAGATCGAGTTCGCGGGTCAGCTTGCGGATGGTCTCGCTGCCGACCCGGCGCTCGCGGATGAGTTCGGCCAGCGCGATCCGCTCCGCCTTGACGCCGACGAGGCGGAAATCGCGGAACAGCAGTTCCTGCGCGCGGGCCGCGTCGCTTTCGTCCTCGCTCAACCCTTCGATGCGTTCGCGGTAGAAGTCCATGACGCGGCCGCCGGCGGCGGCATAACGGTCGGCATCGCCGCGGTTTTCCGCCAGCGCGTGCGTGTGCCGCTCGATCGCGCAGATCGCCGCCTCGGCCGTGGCGATGCGCGCAGCATCCTCCTCCGCCTGCTTCGACGGTTCGGCCGGCATCGTCAGGTCCTTGAGCAGGACCGGCAGCGCCAGGCTGGCAACCACCAGCGAGACGATAATGACCCCCGCCGCCAGGAAGATCGCCAGATCGCGCGCCGGGAACGGGCTGCCGTCGTTCAGCGCGAGCGGCAGGGTCAGTACGCCTGCCAGCGTGATCGCACCGCGCACGCCCGCAAACGACATCGCCGCCACCAGCCGCCAGTTCGGGCTGCTCAAGCTCACGCTTTCACCCGCCTGACGCTTGCGCAGGATGGTGAACTTGAGCGAAAGCCACACCCAGGCGAAGCGCAGCGCCGCAAGGCCCAGCACGATCGCGACGACATAGAGCCCCAGCCAGCCCGGCTCGGTATGGCCGGTCATCGCGACGGTCCGCTTGGCGCCTGCGAGAATGGCGGGAAGCTGTTCGCCCAGCAGCACGAAGATGATGCCGTTCAAGGTGAACTGGATCGTGTCCCACACCGAGTTGCGGCGCATCCGCGTGACCGCCATGGCCTGGCGCGAGATTTCCGCAAACGTCATGGTCACGCCCGCCGCCACGGCGGCAAGGATGCCGGAGGCGTGGAAGTGCTCGGCCAACATATAGGAACCGAAGGGGATGAGCAGGCTCACCAGGATCTGCGAGCCGGTATCCTCGCCCCAGCGGCGATTGACCCAGGTCTTCGCGCGCGAGACGACCACGGTGACGGCAACGCCGATCGCAAGGCCCGCGCCCGCCACCCACAGGAAGTTGAGCGCCGCCGCGCCGGCGGAGAACGTCCCGGTCAGCGCCGCCGCGATGGCGAAGCGGAGGCAGACCAGGCCCGACGCGTCATTGAGCAGCGATTCCCCTTCGAGGATGTGCATCATGCGCTTGGGGATCGGCACGCGCGCAGCGATGGCCGAGACCGCGATCGGATCGGTCGGAGAAACCACTGCGGCCAGCGCAAAGGCAACAGCCAGCGGCATGGCCGGGATCATCCAGTGGATGAACAGGCCCATGCCGATCACCGTAGTGAGCACGAGCCCCAGCGCCAGTTCGACGACGGTGGAGACGTCCTTGAACAATTCGTCCTTGGGAATCCGCCAGCCATCCAGGAACAGCAGGGGCGGCAGGAACAGCAGCAGGAACAGTTCGGGATTGAGCGACACGCTGTAGGAGGTCGAGAGACCGATCACCCCGCCCAGCAGGATCTGCACCAGCGGTGTCGGCACCGACCATGGCAGCATCCTCGATATCGCGCCGCTGACGACAACTGCCAGCAGCAAGAAAAGTACGACCGAAACTGACTCCAAACCTTAATCCTTTCCTGTTTCTGCCGGGGACCATGGCGGCATGCGTTAAGGATTGCAAATCCTGCATCCGTCTTTTTGGCCCTCCGTGCGCCGCGGAAACGGTTTGAAACAAAGTTGCCGTAACCGCTTCCATCCGGGCGCCTTGGGCACTCGACGGGAATCGCGCGAGCATCTACTGCTCTGGAAAATGACATGCGCATGTCGCCGGGCCGCAAGGCCGGTGCGGCAGGCGCCAATGCCGGAACCCATACGAAAGCGCGCCGTGACGACGAAGACCGCCCTCATCATCCGGCACGTTCCCTATGAAGGCGTGGCCGGCTACCGGCAGCCGATCGAGGCCGCCGGCTACGACGTCGATCGCATCGACGTGACCGATCCGGCCTTCTCCTCGCTCGACCTGCGCGAGCCCGACCTGCTTATCATGATGGGCGGCCCCATGGGCGTCTACGAACAGGACACCCACCCCTGGATCGCCTGCCAGATGCGCCGTCTGGCGTTGCGACTGGAAGCCGGGCGGCCGACCCTGGGGGTCTGTTTCGGCGCCCAGATGATCGCGGCGGCCATGGGCGCGGATGTCTATGCCGGGCCGCACAAGGAAGTGGGCTTCCATAGCGTGACGGTTCACGAGCACGTGCCTGACAGCCCGCTGCACCATATCGCCGGCGTGCCCGTGCTGCACTGGCACGGGGACACCTTCTCGCTGCCGGACAACGTCGAACTGCTGGCCTCGAGCCACCTCTACGACCATCAGGCGTTTCGGCGCGGCCCGAACATCCTTGCGCTCCAGTTCCATGCCGAGATGGGCATGGACCCGCGTTTCGACGCCTGGATCGAGCAATGGCCGGAATCGGTGATCGAGGCGGGAGGAGACGAAGCCTCGCTCCGCGCCGCGCATGACAGCCTTGGCCCGAAGGCCGTGGCCGCCGGTCAGGGCATGATCGCGCAGTGGCTAGAAGGGCTGCGCTGAACCTGCCTCCGGCTGCGGGCCATCCGCGCCCTGCTCCTTGGGCGGCTCCGGCGGGCGAACCTCGATCTCCACGCGGCGGTTCCGGTTCCGCCCTTCGGGATCATCGCTCCCGTCCAGCTTGCGATTGGGCGCGATCGGCCGCGCTTCGCCCATCGCGATCACCATGATCCGCTTGCGATCGACACCCTTGCCCGCAAGGTAATCGCGCACCGCTTCCGCGCGGCGGCGCGATGCCGCCAGGTTCTCGGCGTCGGAGCCGCGCGAATCGCTGTGCCCCCAGAGAGTGACAGGCCCGCCGGCCTGGAAGGTCGGCGTGGCGAGCAGCCCATCGATGAGCGCGCGCCCGGCATCGTCCGGCTTCGCGCCCTTTGCCGGGAACGGCACGACAAGATGCACCGCTTCCAGCGGCGGCGCCTCGGTGGGGCCGACCGCCACATCGTCGCGGATGATCGATTTCTTCGCCTCGTCGGCCGCCTGCACGACGGCCTCGCTGGCGGTGGATTCGGAAATGAGGGCAGGACCGGCTTCATCCGTCCCGCTTGCTCCCGGTGTGCCTTCGCCCTGCCCGCACGCGGAAAGCGATGTGAGCAGCAGCGCCGGCAGGAGAGAGGGGAGGACCGGATATTTGGGCGCGATATTCATGCGACCGCCTCCTTGTCTTGAGTGCTTTCACGCGGCCCTTCCGGATCCCCGTGACGGGACGGGCCGTAGGAAATGATCGTGTCACCGGGCTGGGGAGTGGGACGCGATGCATGAGTGAAAAAGCGGATCTTGCCGTCCTTTCGCAGGAGGAACAGCATGTCTGCCTCGTCCGGCAGTGCAGCCTGGGCATCGGCGAAATCGAACTGCTCGCTGATGCGGGTCTTGCGGAAGGTCCAGCCCAGACGCTCGCGTTCCGCGATCTCGGCAACGCCGAGGCCGGAGGCGAACATGGCGCGCCCACGCAGCGCCTCGGGAAGGCTGCGGTGGTCCTCGTCATCCCCCATGCCGCCAAGCTGGTAGACGGAATCGCGGCCGATATCGGGCGCGAACTCACTGCAGACGAGCGCGTTGTAGGCTTCGCTGTCGGTCGTCGCGACGAGAACCTGGAACTGGGCCAGATCGAGCCGCTCCTCGGTCGATTCCGCCAGGATCTCGCCGTGATAGGTGGATATCCCGGCCTGTCGCGCCGCCGAAAGCCGCTGCCAGCTCGTATCCGCGATCATGACCGGCACGTCGAGCTGGCGAAGCTGGTCCGCCAGCGACAGGCTCCACGGCGTGCTGCCGACCACCAGCAGCCCCTTCTTGGTCGCACCCGTGACCTTGAGCCAGCGCGCCACGAAACGGATGCTGAAACCATGCGCCACGATCGTCGCGACCACCACGGAGAACGACAGCGTCACCAGAATGCTGCCGTCGCCGTAGCCGAGTTGGTCCAGCCGGAGGGCAAAGAGGCCGGACATCGCAACCGCCACCACGCCGCGCGGCGCGATCCACGCCACCAGCAGGCGCTCGTTCCAGGGGATCTTGCTGAAAGACAGGCTGAGCAGCACGGTCGCCGGGCGAACCAGGAACAGCAGCGCCAGCAGGTAGGCGATGAAGCGCCACTCGAACTGGCGCAGCACACTGAAATCGAGCGAGGCCGAAAGCAGCACGAAGACGCCGGAAATGAGGAGAACGGTGACGTTTTCCTTGAACGGATGAATGTCGCGCAGGCTGTCGAGCCGCATGTTCGCTATCGCCACGCCCATCACCGTCACCGCGAGCAGGCCGGTTTCCTGTTGGATCAGGTTGGAGAGGACGAACGTGCCGATCACCGCCACCAGCAGGACCGGGGCCTTCAGGTACTCGGGCACATGGCCGCGCGGGAAGGCCCAGGCGATCGCGCGGGCAACGGCATAGCCGATCAGCCCGGCGACGACCGCCGCGGCCAGCAGCGCGGCAAGGACCGAAAGCAGGGTTCCCCCCTCGTCCACCCGGCGCAGATATTCGTAGGTTATGACGGCGCACAGCGCGCCGAACGGATCGTTGACGATAGCTTCCCACTTGAGGATCGCGCGGGGACGCGGCGCCACGTTGCTCTGGCGGAGCAAGGGGATGACCACGGTGGGGCCAGTGACCACGAGAATGCCCGCGAACAGGATCGCCACCGGCCAGACCAGCCCGGCCACGTAATAGCACGCCAGCGTCCCGAGGACCCAGCCGACCGGGATGCCTATGACCATGAGACGCGTCACCGCGCCCTCGGTCTTCCTGAGTTCGCGGAAATTGAGACTGAGGCCGCCTTCGAAAAGGATCAGCGCCACGGCGACGGAAACCATCGGTTCCAGCAGATCGCCAAATGTATGTTCGGGAACGACAAGGCCGGTGACGGGACCCGCGAGGACACCGGCGGCGAGCATGAGGGCGATGGCCGGCCAGCCGGTACGCCACGCGATCCATTGCGCGCCGATACCGAGAATGCCGATCAGCGCGAAGACAAGTGCTTGCTGCTGCATGGGGCCCTATAGACAGCCCCGAAGCCGCCGCGTCCACCCCCCCTGTGTCCGAAAGCCTTTTCGAAACGCCGCGCCTTTCCCGCCGCTATACCCGCCCCGCGCTGCCGCCCCAATGCAGGATCGTTGCGCAAAGGGCGTCTATCGCCGGGTTGGTCCCGCCCGGTCCGATCACCACGAACTCGATCAGGGGAAGCACGGGAAGGCCCTCGCGCGGCGCGAGGATGGACAGGCCCGGCGGCATCAGCCTGCCGGAATGCGGCATCAGGCCGATACCCGCGCGCGCCGCCGCGCTCAGTCCGGTGAGGCTGGCGCTGGTGAAGGCCACCCGCCAGCTTCGCCCCGATCGCTCCAGCACGTCCAGCGCCAGCGCGCGGGTTACGCTGGGCGGCGGATAGAGCAGGAGCGGCAGCGGCGCGTCCTGAACGAGAGGGAATTCGGGATGGCCCACCCAGACGATCGGCTCCTGCCATACCGAAGTGCCCCGCCGATCGCCCTGCCTCCGCTTGACGAAGATCAGGTCCAACTGGCCCGCGTCGAAAGCGTCGTAGAGATCGTCGCTCAGGCCCGCGCGCAGTTCGAGATCGACTTCGGGATGGCGCCGCGCGAAGGCGGCCAGCACATCGGGCAGCGCCGAAAGGACGAAGTCCTCCGATGCGCCAAGGCGAAGGCGGCCCCTCAGCGGTGCGGCGGAAAGGTGGTTCTGCAGCCGCCGGTGCCCGTCGAGGATCGCGCGGGCATGGGCGAGCAGCACTTCGCCGTCCGGCGTCAGCATGACCCGGTGCGTGGTGCGGTCGATGCACCGCCGGCCCGCCCGCTGTTCAAGGCGCTGCACATGCTGGCTGACGGTGGACTGCCTGATCCCCAGCATCCGGGCGGCACCCGTGAAGCTGCCAAGTTCGGCAACGGCCACGAAAGTTTCCAGCAAGTCCACGGGGATCAGGTCCATAGTCATCATGATACATGATGACTGTTATCCATTCTATCGGAATTGTGAATTTAACAGGCCGTCCCTAGTTCGACCGGGCACTTCGATTCCCATGGAAAGACACGCCCATGACCATGATCCGCAAGGCGCTCTCCCGGCTGCCTGTCGACCGGTTCCTCCTGCTGCTGATCGCCACCGTTGCGCTGGCCGCCCTGCTGCCGGCGCGAGGCAGCGCGGCGGGTCTGGTCGACAAGGGCGTGACCGGCGCCGTGGCGCTGCTCTTCCTGCTTTACGGTGCCCGCCTTGCGCCGCAGGCGATCTGGTCCGGCATGGCCAACTGGCGGTTGCAGGCCCTTGTCTTCGCCAGCACGTTCATCCTGTTTCCGCTGATCGGCCTCGGGGTCGGCCTGATCGCACGGGGCCATCTGCCGAACGATGTCGTCACCGGGCTGCTGTTCCTTTGCCTGCTGCCCTCGACGGTGCAGTCTTCCATCGCCTTCACCTCGATCGCCAGGGGCAACGTTCCCGCCGCGCTGTGCAGCGCGTCAGTTTCGAACCTGCTCGGCGTGGTGATCACCCCGCTCCTTGTCGCCCGCGTCCTGCCTGCCGCTACCGGTGGGTTCTCACCCAAGGCGCTGGAGGACATCGCACTCCAGATCCTGCTGCCGTTCCTGGCCGGGCAGGCGATCCGGCCATGGATCGCCGGCTGGCTGCAACGCCATCCCAGGCTGACGGCAGTGGTGGACCGGGGCTCGGTTCTGGTCGTGGTCTACGCCGCGTTCAGCGCCGGGATGGTCGCGGGAATCTGGAGCCAGCTTTCGGTCCCCGGCCTTGCGGCGATACTCGCCATCGACATCGCCGTGCTCGCGCTGGTCATCGCGCTGACCACGCTCGCCAGCCGCGCGCTTTCCTTCCCGGTGGAGGATGAGATCGCCATCGTCTTCTGCGGGTCGAAAAAGAGCATGGCGGGCGGAATTCCCATGGCCACCATCCTGTTCCCCGGGCACGCGGTGGGCATGATCGTGCTGCCGCTGATGCTGTTCCACCAGGCGCAGCTCTTCGTCTGCGCCACCCTTGCCCGGCGTTATGCGGCGCGGAGCAAGGCTCCGGTCATTCCGCCGGCTCCAGCGAAGGCATGCCCCGCGCCGCAATGACGGCGCCGGTCGGGCTTTCGCCCAGGCAGGCCGCCGTCAGTGCCTCAAGCCGGCGGCCGATATCCTCGGGCAGCGGGAAACGATCCCGGTGATAGTCCCGATGCCCGGCACCCGCCTGTTCGACGAGATCGTCGTGCATGCTGCCCATCAGCCCGTTGATCGCGCTCAGGAAGCGGGACATGCGGTAGAGGTTCTCCTCCGGTTCCAGCGTCCGGCGCGTATCGTAGTAGGAGACCTGCCGGCTGACGATCTTGCGCATGACGTGGAAGGCGTGCCCCGTTACCGGACCGCCCGCCAGGGCCCGGTCCAGCCGCGCGAACTCCCTGCGGCGGAAGGCAAGGAACCCGTCCGCATCGTCAAGCCGCACGCGCCGCAGTTCCCAAAGCACCGCCATCCACACGGGCCGAGCCATCATCAGGCGCAAGGCCATGCCGTAGCCCAGCACGGCAAGGCGCCTGCGGTTGCGGAAGGAATCCTGCAAGTGGCCCATCACCGCCACGGTGGAGCGGAACAGCAGCGGCGCCTTGTGCCTTCGGCCGTAAAGCACCAGCGCGAAACGCAATTGCTTGTAGCGCGCGCGGATATGCTTGTAGCGAACGCGGGCATCCTGCGGCAGGTCGCCCGTCAGCACGAGCGTTCCGGCAAGATCGCGCATGGCACCGCGATCGGTCCCCGCGCGCCAGAATTCCACGCAGAGCGAGAGGCAGCGCCGCATTTCCGCTTCCGTGCAATCCACCGGGATCGGATCGGGCAGGCTGACGACGGGATCGACCACATCGTCCATCTCGACCGCCTCGAACAGCGCCTCCAGCGTTTCGGGCGTAAACACCTCTTCCCGGTTCGTCGCCCGGCTCCTGATGGACCGCACCGTCATGCCTGCGCGCCCTGCGCCATGATATGCGAAAGGCGGTGCCGCTCCCGGTAGGCCCAGAGCGTGGGTATCAGCATGAACAGCGCCTTGAGGCATACCCCGGCGACATAGGCCAGGCCCGCCCCGGTAATGCCGAACATGTGGATCAGCGCGAAAAGAAGCACCGCATAGCCCAGCGCCGCACTGCCCTCCGCCACCAGCGAAGACCGCTGGCGCCCGGCCATGTAGAGCAGGGATTCGAGCGGGAAACTGGCCATCGTCACGATCAGCGAAATGGTCATGAGCTGGAGCAGGTCGTAAGCCTCGACATAGCGCTTGCCGAAAACCAGCCCGATCACCGGCTCGCCGCCGAGGATCACCACCAGCAGGATCAGGAAACCGATCGCGCCGGATATGGTCGCGCTGCGTATCGCCAGCTGCCACGGATGGCGGCTGGTCGGATCAAGACGCATGATCTCGGGATAGAAGCTGCGGGACAGCAGGTCGGCCGGCTTGCTGGCGGAATCGAAGAAGGTCGCCGCAATCTTGAACAGGCCCGCGCTCGTCGGGCCGAGCATGGCGCCGACGATGAGATTGCTCACCGGACCCCACGCCGCCCAGATCGAGTGGGCGAAGTTCGTCGTCCACACGAAGTCCCAGGCCCCGGCAAGGCGGCGGCCGGGACCGAACAGGCCGGGACGCAGCGCACCGCGAATGCCCTTCCGGCGCAGTTCCTGAACTGCCATGAACCACAGGCAGAGGTCGCCAGCGAGATCGGCGATGTACCAGGTGAGCACGAAGCCGGCGAAGCCGAAGTGCCCGAAATAGGAGATCGCACCGCCGACCGCACGCAGCAGCGGGGTCGCCAGTTGCTGCACGGCGATCTGGTCGAACCGGTCCAGCACGCGCAGGATGCCCGTGGGCGTCGCCGCCGTCATCGTCGGGATGAGCGTACAGTAAAGCATCGCTAGCCCGACATCGTCGGCGCCGATGCCGAACCATGCGGCAAGGAACGGCAGCAGGACCAGCCCGCCCGCAAGGCCGACAAGGCCGCTGGCAAGGTCGAGCCCGAATGCGAAGCCGGTCACGTCGCGCAGTTCGTCCACGTCGCCCCGACCCAGCGCCGGGGCGCCGTAGCGCACGATGAACTGCCAGGTCTGGAACTTCACCAGCGCGCCTACGCCATTGGCATAGGAATGGATCAGCACCAGCGTACCGAACAGCGCCGGGCTCATGCCGCGCCCGGCGCAGGCCAGCGCAACGAGGCCGAGCAATGCGGCCACCAGCTTGCTGGAACCGAGGTAGGAGGCATTGCGGACGATGGTGCGGAACACCCCATCGGCAAACCATTGCTTCATGGGCAGGGTCCTGATCACGCCGCGCACTCCTTCAACGGCGATGAGGCAGGCGCCTCGTTCCGGTCAAGGCGCTCCTCGATGGCGGCCTTCGCAAGCGCAAGGACCTCGGCAAGGGGCTGCTCCGCATCGATCTCGACGATGGGAGCGCCCTCGAACATCAGGAGCGGCACGTCCGCGATCTTGCGGGCGAGCGAGGACAGGCGGTGGTCCGGCTTGCGCGCCACCGCCACGTCGAGCGAGACGTTGAGACGGATCACGAGGTCGGGGCGGTTCACCACCATCGCCTCGTAGCGGCGGCGCTCCGAGCGGGCGAGCAAGCCCACGAGACCAGACCGGCCGGCACTGGCAAGTCCCAGCCCGTCCATCGGCCCGGGCACGCCCAATTGCGGAAAACGGTCGGCGATGATGGCATTGCCCTCCCGGCGCAGCCGCATCATCCGGCGGAAACGGCGCACGCGCCGCATCGAAAACGCATAGATCACCAGTGCCGCCAGCAGCCCGGGGCCCTTGTCGGTCTGGGCTTTCCGGGCCTTGGCATGGATCGACTTGTCGAGCTTGCCGCCCAGCAGCGGCAGGCGCGCGATCCGGCGGCCGATATTGCCGGACTGCTTGCCGAGATGACAGATCCGCGCCGGTTGCCGCTCCTCCAGCCAGGCGCGCAGTGCTTCGGTCACGGTCGACTTGCCGGAACCATCGCAACCGATAACGGCGATGAGGGGCGGAAGAGTTGTCTTGTTCATCGTAAGGCCTGAATGAAAGATCGTCGGCAAAGGATCAGCTGTGCAGCCCGTACCGCCGCAGCACGGCGAGAACGGTTTCCAGCACTTCGTGATAGGGGCGGGTCGCATCGACATCGACGATCTGCGCGCCGCCGAAGCGCAGCGTCGGCACGACGGCCAGCTTCTTCTCCAGCATGTCGCGCTGGTGATCGGACTTGCGCGCAAGGGCAGTATCGACATCGACGTTGAGGCGGATCACCACGGTCGGCCGATAGGAGGCCATGTCGTCGTAAAGCGCCCGTTCCCGCGCGGCGAGACGTTCCACCACAGCCGAACCCCTGCGTTTCCACGAAAGCCCGGGGCCATCGAAGCTGCCGGGAACTTCCGCTTGCGGATAGCGGTCGGTAATGACCTGGACGCCGCCCCGGCGGTAGTCGAGCACCTTGCGGAACCGGCGGCCCCGCGCCAGCGAAAAGCCGAACATGGCCAGCGCCGTGGCAAGCCCGGGCAGGCGCTTGTCCGGCCCTTCGTGCGCCTTCTTTGCCTTCCTCGTAAGAAACCGTTCGGCAAGTCGGCCGATCAGCGGGAGTTCGCCGATCCGGCGCCCGAGATCGCCCGTGCCGAGCCCGAGATACATCGACCGCGTGGGAGACTGCCGGTCCAGCAGCGCAACGAGATCGCGCGCAAGCGTGGACTTGCCCGAACCGTCGCAGCCGATCAGGGCCACGCAAGGCGCCAGGACGCCCCGGCTTCGCACCGGCACACTCCCGAAAGCGGATTCGAGGGAGGAATAGGACGCGATCTCTCGCGGGGACTTGTGTATCGTCATGTTTTCGTTAGCCGTTCCTGTCGCCGTCCGCAGCGTTTTCGCTTCCGGAAACGGCGCCTGCGTTCAGGTCGATCAGCGCCCCTAGGCCGCGAAGCTGATGCGAAGCTGATGGCGCAAAAAAGATCTCTCGCGGTTTGACGGGCGGCTGGAAGCTGGCGTAGTCCGGCGTTTCGCGAGCCAAGGCTCAAGCCTTCCGGTCCCGTTGCCGGGCGTTCAATCTCGCTGGGAGCCGTGCCTTGCCCCGCCTGCTGGTTGCGGAAGACGATCTCGATCTCGGCGCCGCGATGAAGCGCGCTCTCGAACTCGACGGATACGTGGTCGATCACTTCATGCGCGGCGACGAGGTTCTCGCCGCCGCCAGCGTCAGCCCCTACGACGTAATCCTGCTCGACATCGGGCTGCCGCAAATGTCCGGCCTCGAAGTGCTCCGGCAGCTTCGCTCTGCCCGCAATACTGCCCCCGTCATCATCATCACCGCGTTCGACCGCACCCAGCACCGCGTCGCCGGGCTCGATGCCGGAGCGGACGACTACGTGGTGAAGCCGGTGGACCTCGAGGAACTCGCCGCGCGCATCCGTTCGCAGCTTCGCCGCAAGGACCGCCGGCAGGATAACAGCGTGAGCATCGGCGACGTCACGCTGGATTTCGCCGGACACGTTGCCTCGCTGGCCGGAGAAGACGTGGCGCTGACCGCCAAGGAATACCGCGTTCTGGCCCTGCTCATGCGGCGCAGCCGGCGTTTCGTGTCCAAGGCCGATCTCGAGGGCGAGCTTTACGACCAGGATCACTGGGTCGAATCGAATACGGTCGAAGTCGCCATCTCCTCCCTGCGGCGCAAGTTCGGGCGCGATTTCATCCGGACGGCGCGCGGCCTCGGCTACATGGTGGGGGGGCAGGAGACGTGAGGCGGTCCTCGCTCTCCACCCGGCTCTATCGCCGCGTGCTCCTGCTACTGGCGCTGACCGGACTGGGGATGGGCACCGTAATCTACACCGTGGCCAACCGGGAGATCGGCCGCGCATCCGACGCCCAGCTCGTGAACGCCTCCCGCCTGCTCTACATGATGATGCAGGACGAATTGACAGCAGGCGTGCTGGCCGCGCGGGGAACGGGGCTGGCGGACGACGATCCGCTGCTCTCGCCCGAAGAGCGCAAGGCGTTCCACGCATCGTACGACTGGTGCATGTTCGCGGTGTTCTGGGATGGCAGGCCGGTTGCCCAGTCCGGCTGGGGAGCGCCGGTCAGCCAGGTTCCCCGAGCCGCAGGGCTCCACGATTTCACCGCGGTCGGCGATCGCTGGCGCAGCTATGGCCTGCCCGGCCGCGACCCCCGCCTGCTCGTCGTCGTGGCAGAACGGGACGCCATGCGCGAATTCTCGATGGTGCCGGTCCTGCGCAAGCTGGCGCTGCCGCTGATCCTGCTGATCGGCGCGGGCATGGTGGTTCTCTGGTGGACCCTTCGCAAGAGCCTTTCTGAAGTGGAACGGCTGGCTTCCACACTCAATGCGCGCTCGCTCGCCGATCTCACGCCGCTGGTGCCGGATGACTGGTCGCGCGATCTCGGGCCGCTGATCATAGCGCTCAACAAGCTCTTCTCGCGGCTCGATCAGGCTTACGAACTGGAGCAGGCCTTCACCGACGACGTTGCCCACGAACTGCGCACCCCGCTCGCGGCGATCCGCGCGCAGGCGCAGATCCTGCGCAAGACCGCGCCCGCCGAACTGCGGGACGATACGGGACGGCTGCTGGGCGTCGTGGACCGGGCGAACGACCTGATAGACGGGATGCTCACGCTCGCCCGGCTCAACGCCACGGCAGTTTCAAGCCGCTCGGTCGATGTCCATGCGCTCGTGGCCGATGTCGTGGCGGAAACCCTGCTGCACCTGCCCGCCGATGCGATGGAATTCACGGTCACGCCCGATCACATCGTCCGCTGGCGGTGTGATGCGGCCTCGCTCCAGATCGCGCTGTCCGCCGTGATCGAGAATGGCGTGCGCCATGCCCGCGATGGTGGCCAAATCGACATTGCAATCGTGCGCGGCGCGGATCGGCTGGTGGTAACCGTGGGGGACCGGGGCGACGGCGTTCCAGCTGCGGATCGCGAACGCCTGCTCCGCCGATTCGAACGCGGTTCTTCGGCATTTCCCGGCAGCGGCCTTGGCTTGTCGATCGCGGTGAAGGCGATGAACCTTGCCGGCGGATCGATCCGGCTGGAGGACCGGCAGGACGGCCCAGGCCTGCTCGTCATCCTCACCCTTCCCGCCGCTTCGGAGTAGATGCCGCGCGCCCGGCACAAGAGGCGTTTACTGACCAACTCCTGCCGCACCGGCGGATTTCCGCAAAAATGTGCAACGAGACACACGGTACAGCGTTCTTTATGGGCGCTGAAGTGATATTATCCGTTTTGGCAGTAATCAGCACGGGGACACGAATGCCCAAAGACGCAACGGTTTATTCGATCGATTCCACTAACGCACGGACCGCCGCGTCCAGAACGCCTTTAACCGATCAACTCAGTGCAATTCTCGCCCAGTTAAGTGAAGCCATGGTCGAAGCCGATGATATATCGCTCGATTTCAAGGGAAAACTTATGGTTCACCTCGATGTAAAGCGGGGCGAGGACCTTCCCTTGGTCGAAGCGAAGCTTTCCGCCCTGGGTGACGGCATGTTCTCGCAGGTCAGCCGCGGCGCAACGCCGCATCATCCTTTTTCGCACCGCGTGACGGCGCTCGTCACGATCTGACGCGAAAACGCCGCAGGGCTGCGCCGATCGGCGAACGCGCCGGTCGGCCTCGGGGATGCGCTGAACTCCCTTGGTGTGCGTTACCCCTGTGGGAAATCAGCCGAGCTTGGCGGCGTAGATCAGGCGTCCTTCGCCGAGATGGTCGAACGCGCGGTTAAGCAGGCTGTCCCCCACCGCAAGGCAGCCCTGGCTGCGGCCAAGCTTGCCATGCGCACCGATCATGTTCGGTTCGGCATACCAGGCCCCGTGGACAACGATCGCGCGTTCGAGCGCATTGCTGTTGGTGGGATCAAGACCGACAAGCCGCTGTGAACGACCGTGCGCGCCAAAATAATAGTCCGAAGTCAGGAACGCGCCTTCGCTGCTCGCGTTTGACCCGGGCCGGTTCGAAAAACGCTGAAGCCAGCCGGTATGGGCGGGATCGGACCCGCTGCCATGCGCGACATGCAGCGACGTGACCTTGCGGTTTTCAAGGTCAACCAGATGGAGACGCGGCTGCGAGGACGATGCCGAGAAATCGACGATGCCGATTCGGTCTCCCTTCACGCGCCCGCCATGCCGGTTCAGCGCCGCCATGGCGGCATCGAACAGCGGCGCTGCGACCGTTTCGGGTTGATAGGGCCCACGCGGCACGGGAAGCGCCGCAGGTGCGACGGGGGCCACGGAACCCGGGCGCGGAAGCACCAGCGAAGGGGCACGCGGCCTTTCCGGAATCGCGGTGGCAATGGCGCGGGCGGCAGAGGAGGAGGTCGCTGCGAACGCGGTCGCTGCAACGATCATGTTTCGGCGGCTGAATTTCATATCCACCTCGCCATATAGCGATTCTGTCGACAAAGTCTTGGCCAGTTTCGCATCCATCGTCACAAGCTGTTGCCCAGCCACCCCAAGGCGAGAAGGGAAGGATACATCATGACGGCAGGGCGTTCCGCACATCTTTCGAGTGAGGATTATCGCCAGGCGATTGCCCTCATCATTCGCAACATCCAGAAATCCGGGGAATTATCCGATGGCCAACTGGCTACCCGTCTGGATTGCTCGAACGGTACGATCCGCAATGCGCGCAGCCGCGCCACCAGCCTGGATCCGCTGATCCTGGCCCGGATCGAACGCGAATTCGGCCCGGGCGCCATCGACCCTTTCCTCTCGCTCGCGCAAGTTCGCGCGGTTCCGCTGGCCACCGCCCGCCCGCAGATGGACCCGGTCCTCGCCATCGTCGAGGCGCTGCACCGAATCGTCGAGGCCCAGTCGGTGGACAGTGACGGCGGGTCGCGGATCACGCCGGTGGAACTGCGAAAAATCATCGAGGAACTGCGCCACGGCCGCTCCGCGCTCGACGCGCTGATCGCACGCGCCGAGGCCTGAAGGCTGTCCCGACGGGGACGGTTCTTCAGGACAGGAGCGGTTCGTTTCAAGCGCCATCCCGCCATTCTTGCCATGGCCAGCCATCGCTCTATGAGGCGAAACCGCTAGCGCATGTGCCGAATACCCGGCGGATCGAGGGATGATGAGCGACCTGTTCGATACTGGAACCCGCCCGGGCCGGGTGCCGCTGGCAGCGCTGCTGCGACCGGCG
Source organism: Novosphingobium sp. TK71 (assembly GCF_055361505.1). NCBI lineage: Bacteria > Pseudomonadati > Pseudomonadota > Alphaproteobacteria > Sphingomonadales > Sphingomonadaceae > Novosphingobium > Novosphingobium sp. TK71. The sequence continues at coordinate 2,202,646 of NZ_JBSZKA010000001.1, read as the reverse complement.
ACGCTTGACGAGGTGATCGGCCAGGAAGCGGTTGTCGGCCCCGGTTCGATCCTGCGGCGCCGGATCGCGGCGCGATCGCTGGGCAGCGTCATTCTCTATGGCCCGCCCGGCATCGGCAAGACCTCGATCGCGCGGGCCGTGGGCGCGATGCTGGGCAAGGAATTCCGCCCGCTCAACGCCACGCGCGCGGGTGTCTCCGACTTGCGCCGGATCGCCGACGAAGCGCGGATCAAGCCGGTGCTGATCTTCGTGGACGAGGTTCAGAGGTTCTCCGCAACGCAGGCGGACGATCTGTTGGCACTCTGCGAGGACGGCGTGGCCGACTTCATCGGCGCCACCACCGGCAATCCCTATCACGTCCTCACCCCGGCGCTGGTTTCCCGTTCGACTATCCTCAAGCTGGAGCCGCTCAGCATCGAGGAGATGGAGCGGGTGGTCCAGCGCGGGATCGACCATCTCGCGGGTGAAGGCATCGAAGTGTCGATGACGCCGGAGCAGCGCCGCATGGTCGCCGGGCGTTCCGGCGGCGATGCCCGCCGCGCGCTGACGACGCTCGAAAGCCTGGCGGTGGGGCACGAAGCGGATGGCCCGCTGCGGATCACGGACGAGATGCTGACGGAAGCCTATGTCTCCGCTCCGATCAACCACGACCGTTCCGGCGATGCCCATTACGACATCGTTTCGGCCTTCATCAAATCGATGCGGGGTTCGGACCCCGACGCCACGCTCTACTGGCTCGCGCGCCTGATCCACGGCGGCGAGGATCCCCGTTTCATCGCACGGCGGATCATGATCCATGCGTCCGAGGACGTCGGCCTGGCCGACAATACCGCCCTCCAGACCGCCGTTGCCGCAGCGCAGGCGGTGGAAAAGATCGGCTATCCCGAGGCCCAGATCGTCCTCGCCCATGCCGCGCTGCACATCGCCCGTGCACCGAAATCGGGCTCGGTCACGCGCGGAATATCGCAGGCTCTGCATTTCGTCGGCTCGCAGCCGCCCGCAAGCGTGCCCCTTCATCTGCGCGATGCCCATTACAAGGGCGCCGCCGCCCTGGGCCATGTCGGCTACAGGTTCCCGCATGACGACCCGAGGGGCTGGGTCGAACAGGAATATGCGCCGGGCCTCGCCAGAGGCGCATTCTATCAGAGCGACGCGCGTAGCGCCCCCACCTTCGAGCGCCGGGCGGACGAATACTGGACCCGCACCACCGGTACGCCGCAGCCCCGCCGCCTTCCCGGCGACGATCCATCGGCCTGACAGGCGTTCACCCCCCCACGAGTTCCCGGATGCGGGCGGTGAGGGTTTCGACCGCGAAGGGCTTGGTCAGCACTCTCATCCCGGGTTCGAGATAACCGTTGCCGATCACGGAATTCTCTGCATAGCCGGTGATGAACAGCACTTTCAGGTCCGGGCGCACCACCCTGCCAGCGTCCGCCATCTGACGGCCGTTCATCCCGCCCGGAAGGCCGACGTCGCTCACCAGCAGGTCGATCCGCACATCGGACTGGAGCACCTTCAGACCGGCGGCACTGTCCGCCGCCTCGATCACGGTATAGCCAAGGTCTTCCAGCACGTCGGTAATCAGCATCCGCACGCTGGGCTCGTCATCGACGAGCAGCACGGTCTCGCCCGCCTCTGCGCCTGGCAGCGGGGATTCGACAGCGCTGCCGCCCTCTTCCACCGCATCACCGTAATGGCGGGGAAGATAGATGCAGACGGTGGTTCCCTCTCCCACCTCGGAGTATATCCGCACTTGTCCGCCCGATTGCTTGGCGAAGCCATAGATCATCGATAGACCAAGCCCGGTGCCTTGCCCGATCGGCTTGGTGGTGAAGAACGGGTCGAACGCCTTGGCGATCACGTCAGGCGTCATGCCGGTGCCGGTGTCCGTGACGCATAGCGAAAGATACTGGCCTTCGGGCATGTCATGCGTGCGCGCGCCATTGCGGTCGAGCCACTTGTTCGCCGTCTCGATAGTGATCCTGCCGCCATCCGGCATCGCATCGCGAGCATTGATGCAGAGGTTGAGGACCGCGTTCTCGAGCTGGCTCGGGTCTACCAGCGTCAGCCACAGCCCGGCTGCCCCCACCGTTTCAACCGCGATCGACGGCCCGACCGTGCGCTGGATGAGATCGGTCAGCCCGCTGACCAGGGCGTTCACGCTGGTCGGCCGGGGATCGAGCGTCTGGCGGCGAGAGAAAGCCAGCAGCCGGTGCGTGAGCGCGGCGGCACGCCGCACCGAGCCCTGCGCCGCCACCACATATTTGTCCACGTCGGCAAGGCGCCCCTGCTTGAGGCGGATTCCGACCATTTCCAGCCCGCCGGAAACGCCGGCCAGCAGGTTGTTGAAATCATGGGCGAGGCCGCCCGTGAGTTGCCCAACGGCCTCCATCTTCTGAGACTGGCGCAGTTGTTCCTCCGCCTTCATCAGTTCGGCCGAACGCTCGGCGACGCGCTGCTCAAGCGTTTCGTTCAACGCGCGCAGCGCCGCTGCGGCCCGGTCGCGCTCTTCCTCCACAGCGCGGCGCTGATCCACATCGAGCAGGACCCCCGGGAAGCTCAGCGGCGTGCCATCCGGCGCGTGATCGACCCGCCCGTTCGCTTCGATCCAGTAGTAGTGGCCATCGCTGCGCCGCACGCGGTACTGATGCGCATAGCCGCCGCCACGCGCGATCGCATCGCCGATGGCCTCGGCAAATCCGGCCCGGTCGTCAGGATGAACGGTAGCGGCCACTTGATCGAGGCTGAGCCCTTCGCGCGCCAGTTCCGGGTCCAGACCGACCGCGCGGGCGAACGGTTCGTCCACCGTGAAGCGGTCCGTCGGCAAGTCCCATAACCAGGTTCCGATGATCGCGCCCGCAGACAGCGCAAGCTGAACGCGTTCGATGTTCTCGCGCGCTAGTGCCTCGCTGGCCCGCATGGCCTGCTCGGCCCGCCTGCGCGCCTCGATATCGCGGAACAGCACGGACACCTGCTTGCGTTCCGGCGGCTCGACCCGCGCCGCCGAGACTTCGATGTGCCGCCCCGCCGCCGCGAAATATCGCTCGAAGCGCACGGGCTCGCCGGTCTCCAACACCCTGCCGTAAAGCTCCAGCCAGCCGTCCGCGCCGGTCGGGTCCACTTCGCGAAGCGTCATGCCCACCACGCCGGAAATGCCGGAGTGGCGCTCGTATCCGGGATTGGCCTCGACATGGACATAGTCGCTCATCGGGCCATGGGGGCCGTCGATGAACTCGATGATGCAGAAACCGTCGTCGATGGCTTCGAACAGGGCGCGGTACCGGTCCTCGCTGCGTCCCAGCGCAGCGATCGCCTGCCGCTTCGCGGTAATATCGCGCGCCACGCCCACAAAGCGAAGCGGCACACCGGCATCATCGAACTCCATGACACCCTTGCGGGTAATCCAGCGCACATCCTCGCCTTCGGCCGCGCGCACGCGGTACTCCACTTCGCCCGAAGCCTCGCCGCGACTGCGCGATGCGGCCGTGGATGCGAGATGACGGTCTTGCGGCACGATCCGCGTCTCGATCACCGAGGCGGGATAGCGGTCCTGCACCGGCATTCCATAGAGACGGCAGAACTCGGGCGTGGGGATCAGCACATCCTCGGCGATCTCGACGGTGAAGAGGCCGATGCCTCCTGCCTCCTGCGCCTGCCGCAACCGCGTCTCGGCGGTAGCCAGATGCTGCGCGGCAAGGTGCTCCTCGGTCCGGTCCCTCAGAACCTTGACATAGCCGATGTGCCGTCCGGCCTCATCGCGCAGGGGCGACATCTCGCCGCTTCCCCAGAAACGTTCGCCGCCGCGTCTTTGATGCCAGCGCTCGTCCGAACCGCCGCCCTTGGTCGCCGCGTCGGCCATCTCGCGCTCCGGTACGCCGGCCTCGCGGTCCTCATCCGTGAAAACAGTCGCGATGGGCTGGCCCACGATCTCCCTCTCAGACCAGCCGAACAGGCTCTCGGCCCCGGCGCTCCAGTCGGTGATCATGCCCTGAAGGTCGGTCACGACGATTCCGAAATCGCGCGCACTGTCGACGATGGCGCGATGGCGCGCCCGTTCGCCGTCGGCCTCGATCGCGGCTCGGCGCAGTTCCAGCGCGGTCATCGTTTGCCTTGCCAGCACCCGTAGCGCCTGCTCCTGCACCTCGTCCAGCGCCCGGGGCTCATAGTCGAGCACGCAGAGCGTTCCGATCGGCAGCCCCTCCCCGGTCTTGAGCAGGGCGGCCGCATAGAACCGCAAGTGCGGCTCCCCCGTGACAAGGGGATTGCACTCGAACCTGGCGTCTCGCCGCGCATCGGGAACGAGGAGAAAGTCCTCTTCCAGCAGGGCCTTGGCGCAGAACGAGGTTTCCAGCGGGGTTTCCCGGACCCCAAGCCCGACCTCGGCCTTGAAGAACTGGCGCCCATCGCCGATGAAATTGACGACCGCGATCGGCGTCCCGCAGATCGCCGCCGCCAGGGACGCCATTTCATCGAACGCCTGTTCGCGGGGGCTATCGAGCACATCGTACCGGGCCAGAGCCGCCAGACGCATCAACTCTTGATCGGCAACTTCGTTCATGCGGCGTGGCTCTGGCGGTCCTTAGAGATAGGTAAAGTCGGGTCGTCGGCGCGCGATGTCCAATCGGCATCCGCAGGAAAACCTGCGGAAGGCCTGCTGGTTTCATCTCCGGCATAAAAACACGGCCCGAGGACCGAACGGCGGCATACCGCAAAAATCCATCCGTTCCCCATGACTTGAACGAAGGAGGATCGTCCGGCAATGCTCCTCAACCGAAGATTACCGGAATGTCGCTCGCGGCATGCCGGTTTAGGTGGTATCGATCATAAAAGAACCCAGGCCCGGAAAAAATGTCTTCCACTGCCGCTGCGAGCGCTAAAGATTCAAAGGCCCGCCCTACGGGCCGAGGCAGGCCCTCGCGCCAACAATCCGCCGCGATCACCGATGCGATCATCCAGACCGCAACCGCGCTCTTCCTCAAGGAGGGCTTTGACGGCACCTCGATGGAAGCGGTGGCCCATGCCACGCAGATCCCCAAGACCACGCTTTACAAGCGTTACCCCGACAAGCTGGCGCTTCTGAACGCCGTGCTCGTCGCGCGGGTGGCGTCCTGGTCCGAAGTGACCTCGCGCGACAATGCACGTCTCGGCAACGATCTGCGCCAGCGTCTCATCCAGCACACCTCGACGATGCTGCTCTGGACCACCAAACCCGAAGTGCGCGCCTTCAGGCGGCTGGCGCTGAATGCCTTCGGCAGATCCGAAGGATCGATCACAGATTTCTTCGGATATACCGAAATGGTGGCTTATCTGGTCGCGGAGATCCGCGTCTACGGTCCGCCTTCGGGGATCGAGGCCAAGGCCCCGGAACGCATCGCGCAGGCCATAATGGCGATGGTAATCGGCTGGGTGAACACCCGCGCCGCCACCGGCCCGGTCACCGCGGCGGATGCCCGCGCGCAGGCACAGTTCATCATCGACGTGCTGATCGACGGGCACGCCCGCTGGTAAGGCCGATCGCCCGCTGCCCGTAGACCTGCACCGTTTAAGCCTCCTCCGAACGGCGCATTTCCGCCATTTTCGAACCATGGGCAAAAACTACGCAAAGTCGCGATTGACTAGTTCAAATTTTGAATCAATATTCTCTCCATAACAGAAAACAGTTGGGAGAAACTCCGATGAACGCCCTATGGCGCATTGGCGCGGTGGCTTTGGCGACAGCGGCGGTTGCCACGCCGCTGCTGGCTGCACCGGCCGACACGGTCCGCTCGCGCATCGCAGGTTACCGGGAACTCGGCGCGGCGTTCAAGGCAGTGAACGACGGCCTGCGAGGCGGCGAAGTGCAGACCGTGCTGATCGCCCAATCCGCTCGGGAAATCCGCAATGCCTCTCGCGGCCAGTACGAATGGTTTCCGGCCGGGAGCGGGCCGCAATCGGGCGCCAAAACCCGCGCCAAGGGCGAGATCTGGGCTCAGCCCGCCAAATTCAGGACCGCGCAGGACGCTTTCGCCAAGGCTGCCGACGATTTCCAGCGCGCGGTCGCCGGGAAGGACGTCGCGGCAATACGCACGGGCGCACAGAAACTTGGAGCTACGTGCAAGGGCTGCCATGACAGCTTCCGCGCGCCGGAGAGCTGAGATGGCGCCTCGCATCGCCTGCGGGCTCGCGATCGCGCTGCTTGCATTCGGCGCGGCGCCGACAGTTCATGCCCAGCCCGCCGACCTTCCGATTGCTCCCGCGGACGGTACGCCCTTGCCCAAGGGGGTGCGGGTGAAGAAGTCAGCGGACGGCAGTGTCTATGCAGATGCCCGCGGCCATACGCTTTATGGAATGGACATGCGCACCGTCCTGCGCTGGGCACCCGATCCCGCCCGCTTCTGCGCGCAGGACTGCACGCGCGAATGGGCACCCCTGCTCGCGCCGCGGGGAACCAAGCCGAACATCCGCTATCCGATGGGTTTCGAAAAAGCGGCAGAAATGCCCCCCGCCGAGGATCAGATCACCGATCCCCGCAAGGCGCCCGACTGGACAGTGATCGAGGGCGCCGCAGGTCCGCAATGGGTCTACAAGGGGTGGCATCTCGTCTTCACCCGGCGCGCGGCAGGCGGCAGCGCGCCGCCGCCGGACGACATGACGTGGAACACGCTCAAGTTCGTGCCGGCCCCACCGCGCATCGCCGCGCCGGGCCTTGTCGCCACCGCCTACTTCGGCGGCGCCTATGCCCTTACGGACCGGGACGGCCACGTCCTGTTCACCGGGCACTGCGCCGCGCCCTGCGCATGGCGCCCGCTTCCTGCGCCAATGGCCAGCGGCGGCTTGGGCGACTGGAAGGTCAGCCTTTCCGGCGACCGCGCGGAATGGACGTTCAAGGGTCAGCAGGTTTTCGTGAGCGAGGAATCCGATCCGCATGCCATCCCGCGCGGGGGCCGGATTCTGAGGCCGCAGACCAGCAGCGGAGAGAACCGATGAAACATGCGACGTCAAGGCGCGCGCCGCTCCTCTGTACCGCAGCGCTGGCCTCCATCGCCGCGATCGGCATGGCCGCAGCCAGCATGTTGCAAGGCCCGGCCCTGGCGGAGGCTGTGCCGGCAAACCTGCCAGCTCCCCCACCGGGCGGCGTAATGGGCTTCGTGGTGCAGGACTTCGTTCCGCCGGTGATCCAGGGCAGTGACGCCTGCCCGAGCGGGGTGAGCCCCAAGATCCGGGAAGCCTATCTGGAATCGCTCCCGCCCGAGGAACATGCCCGGCTGGAACGCAAGGAAAACGAGCCGGAGTTGACCAGGCGCTGGCAGGCAACGGTGTTCGGCCCCGGCGGCACCAACATCTGTTCGCAACCGGACCAGTTCGACCGCCCGCTGCTACGCACCGTGCAAAGCATCCATGCCGGCGGCGTGGATCTGGACAATGACGCGCCCGGAGAAAGCTGCGCGCACGAGGAGTTCACTGCTCCCGACGGGCGAACCGGCATCGACAACCAGGAATACCGCGTCATGGGCTGCACCCTCGAATGGCGCGGGAAGGACGGCATCGGCGGCGATCAGCTTACCGGAATGCGTCAGTTCCATGCCTCCGGCGAATGGACGCAGGTGATCCTCCTGCGCGGTGTCGACAGTCTGGAGCATGACGAGGACGTGGAAGTGATCTACGCCAACACGTCGGACCGTCCCCAGCTCGACAATCGCGGCAATTTCCTGCCCGGCTACAGCTTCACCGTTTCCGACAAGGCGCCCCGGCACCGCAACGTCCTGCGCGGCCGCATAGAGAACGGGGTGCTGACCACCGAACCGCGCGACATCAGGCTGGCCCAGACCTGGGGCCAGGGCGGCGCCCGCGATATTCGCGGCGCCCGCACCGTTTACGATTTCCGCCATGCCAAGCTTCGCCTGGTCTTCCAGCCCGACGGGTCGCTGCGCGGGCTGGTCGGCGGATACCGGCCGGTGTTCGACGTGATCCAGAGCCCTGCGATCGGGGGTGCCGGCGCAGCGCTCGCCGCCGGCATCGATTGCGCGGGAACGCTCAAGACCCTCCGCAAATATGCCGACGGCATTCGCGATCCGAAGACGGGCAAGTGCTCCGGCGTCTCCAGCGCCATGGACCTGCGCGCCGTACCCGCCTTCGTGAACGACGTGCCATCCCCTGCTGCCGGGAGCCATGCCCTGTGACCCTCTTTCGCATAGCGCCGCTGGCGATCGCCGCGGCCACCCTTGCCGGTGTGGTCTCGCTGGCAGGCACGGCATCGACATCCGTGCCTGCCATGGCCGAAGCGAATGCCGCCCAGACCCTGTTGCAGGGCCCTCAGGTCGTTGGCATGCGCAGGCTGACCGAGGCCCAGTACCGCAATACGATCGCGGACATCTTCGGCAGCGACATCCGCGTTGCCGGCCGGTTCGAACCGATCGTCAGGCCTGCGCACCAGTTGATTGCCAGCGGCGCGCGCAGCGCGGCGATCACGCCTGCCGGGCTCGAACAGATGGACGGCATGGCACGCGATATCGCCCGGCAGGTCTTCGATGAGGCACACCGCGCCCAGTTCATGTCCTGCACGCCCGCCGATCCGGCCGCGGCCGATCCCGAATGCGCGCGCCGCATTCTCGCGCCGATCGGACGCCTGCTGTTCCGGCGCCCGCTGACCGTGCAGGAAGAGGCGCTCTACGTGAAGATCGCCGGAGAAGGCGCTGCACCTACGCGCTCCTTCACCAAGGGCCTTGAACTTGCGCTCGGATCGATGCTGGTCTCGCCGTGGTTCCTCTATGTGGTGGAGACGGCGGAGCCCGACCCGGACCATGCTGGCGGAATGCGGCTCGACAACGCCTCGCGCGCCGCGCGCCTCAGTTTCATGTTGTGGAACTCCAGCCCCAACGCCGCTTTGCTCGACGATGCGGCCGGCGGGCGGCTGACCGATCAGGCCCAGCTTGAAAAGGTGGTGACGGCGATGGTCGCCTCGCCCCGCTTCGAACAGGGGCTTCGGGCCTTCTTTTCCGACATGCTGCTGTTCGAGAAGTTCGACGAACTCGCCAAGGACCCGGTGATCTACCCCTATTTCAACCAGGACGTCCTTCAGGCGCTTCCCGAACAGATGCTTCGCACGATCACCACCCAGCTTCTCGATGGCGACGGCGATTACCGGGAACTGTTCACCACCCGAAGGACATGGATGAACCGACCGCTGGGCGCGCTCTACCATGTGCCGGTGAGCAAGTCGCAAGGCTGGGTTCCCTATGAATTCTCGGCCGGTTCGGACCGTTCGGGCCTGCTCGGACTGGCCGGATTCCTCGCCATGTACTCGCACTCCGGCCGCAGTTCTCCGACCTTGCGCGGCCGGGCGATACGCGAGTTGCTGCTCTGCCAGCCGGTGCCGAACCCGCCGGGCAACGTGAACTTCACCGCCGTGCAGGACGTGACCAACAAGGCCATGCCCACTGCCCGCATCCGCCTTGATGCCCACACCACCGACCCCGTATGCGCAGGTTGCCACAAGATCACCGATCCGATCGGCCTGCCGCTGGAGAGGTTCGACGGCATCGGCGCCTTCCGCACCCGCGAGAATGACGCGGCGATCGATGTCGGCGGCTCGTTCGACGAGGCCAGCTTTTCCGGTGCCGACGGCCTGGGCAAGGCCATCGCGGCCAGCCAGGACGCGACGATGTGCGTCACCTCGCGGGCGCTCGAATATGCAACCGGCCGCCCCAGCGAGGACGGCGCGCTCGTTGAAACGCTGGAAAGCCGCTTCGCGGCGGACGGCTACCGCCTGCGCAAGCTGATCGAACGGGTCGCGACAATGCCGCAGGCCTATGAAATTCCGAGCGATCCACTGAAATCCGAGGCCACTCACGTGGCGACAAGACGCTAGCGAGAGGACCAACCCATGGCATTCGACCTGTCTCGGCGCACCGCGCTCAAGGGCATCATGAACGGCGCGGCGATCACCGTGGGCGTTCCCCTGCTCGATATCTTCCTGGACGGCAACGGCGAGGCGCTTGCCGCCACCGGCGCGCCGCTTCCGGTCCGTTTCGGCACCTGGTTCTGGGGGCTCGGCGTCAATCCCACACGCTGGTTCCCCGACAACGCCGGTCCGGGATACGACCTGAAGCCGGAGCTGGAGATCATCAAGCCCTACGCGCACAAGATCAATATCCTGGGCAATTTCAACGTCATGCTCGATGGCGCACCGAACCTTCCCCACACATCCGGAGGCCCGGCGATCCGCACCGGGCGCGCCCTCACCGCGGAAGGCGGCCTGCCGGGCGAAAGTTTCGACGTGACCATCGGCGACAGGATCGGCACGCGAACCCGCTTCCGCAGCCTGGAAACCTCCGCATCTGGCGACCCGCGCAATTCGCTCAGCGGGCGCGGCGGCGGCAACCTCAACCCTTCGGAAGGCTCGGCAGCCGGGCTCTATCGCCGGCTTTTCGGCACCGGCTTCAAGGACCCCAACGGCGCGACCTTCACGCCCGATCCGGAAGTCATGGCCCGCCGCAGCGTGCTTTCGGCCGTCAGCGAACAGCGCCAGTCGCTCGAAAGCGCGGTGGGTTCGGCCGACAGGCAGAAGCTGGACCAATATTTCACGTCCGTCCGGCAATTGGAGAACCAGCTTGAAGTGGAGCTGAAGAAGCCTGAACCGCTACAGGCGTGCCTTGTCCCCAAGCCGGTCGAGGATCGCCCGGTCAATGCCGAGATCGAGAACGTCGTCACCAACCACGCGCTGATGACGGACCTGCTGGTCATGGCGCTCGCCTGCGACCAGACCCGCGTGTTCAACATGATGTTCAACAACGGCGCCTCCTCGCTGACCCGGATCGGCAGCACGATCACGCATCACCAGCTCACCCATGAAGAAGCGCTCGACAACCGGCTGGGCTACCAGCCCGAGGCCACTTACTTCCTGAGTCGGATCTTCGAGGCCTGGACCTATTTCGTTGCCGCGCTCGACAAGGTGCAGGAGGGGCCGCGCACCCTGCTCGACAACACACTGGTCTTCGCCCATTCCGAAACCGAGTTCGCCAAGTTCCACACCATCGACAATATCCCGATGATGACCGCGGGCAGCGGCGGCGGTCGCATCAGGACGGGGATCTACGTCGACGGGCTCGGCTCTCCGGTCAGCCGCGTGGGTCTCACGCTCCAGCAGGTCATGGGGGTGCCCGTGGACAAGTGGGGGGCGAAGAGCATGGAGACCGGCAAGTCGATCGGCGAGATCGTCGCATGAAGGGCGCGTCGATCATGCTGGCGGGCTCGGCCCTGCTCGCCGCTCAGGCCGCACAGGCGGGCGAGCCTGCCGCCCTTCCCCCCGCGCGGCTGGTGGGCACGGTCCTCAACGCAGTGGCGATCGAACGCGAACTGGCGTTCTACGAGAACGCGTTCGGGCTCAAGGTCGGCATGACGCTCGATCACGGCACCCGGCGCGAATATATGCTGCGGTTCTCGGCGGACCCGGGCGAAGCCGGGCTCATCATCGTGCATGACACCGCGCCGGAAGCGCCCGCACGGCTTGCACATGGCAACGCCTTCGATCGCATCGTGCTGCGGGTGAGCGACATGGATGCGCTGGTCCGCCGGCTCGACGCCGCCGGCACCGCGCACCAGCCTGTGCGCGCGGCTGCGCAGGGCTACCGGGTGCTACTGCTCCAAGACCCGGAAGGCTATCCGCTCGAAGTCATCCAGAGCAGCGCCGCCGCACGGGAGCGCGGCCAATGACCCCCTCGCGCAGACAGTTTCTCGGACGGGCGCTGACTTTCGCTTCGCTCGCCGCCGCAGGTTTGGTCGCATCTGGAGGAGCGCTGGCCCAGCCGCCGGCCGGTTCCTGCTACGATCCCGCCGCCCTGCCCTTCAGCCAGAAGAGCCGGCGCCGCGCGCTGGGCTATCTCGATGCATCGGCCGACCCTGCCCGGCGCTGCGGAAGCTGCGCCTTCTTCACGGCCGCCGCGCCGGGGTGCGGAACCTGCCAGATGCTGTCGGGCGGCCCTGTCAACGCAGGCGCCGTCTGCAACTCCTTCGCACCGAAGGCCGCGAAGTGAGCGCCCGCCCCGGCGTCCGGGTCTGGGACCTGCCCACCCGCCTGTTCCACTGGCTGCTCGCCGCGCTTTTCGCGTTCTCCTGGTGGAGCGCGGAAAACCGCGAGATGCAGTGGCATTATCTGTCCGGGATCACATTGCTGGGGCTGCTCGGCTTTCGCCTTATCTGGGGCTTCGTGGGCGCCAGCACCGCACGTTTCGCAGGATTGCTCCGTTCCCCGCGGCACATCGCGGAATACCTGCGCGGCCGGCACGCGAAGGAACCGGGCCACAACCCGCTCGGCGGCTACAGCGTCATCGCGCTGCTGCTCCTGCTGGGCGCGCAAGTGGGCAGCGGTCTCTTCGCCACCGATGTGGACGGGCTTGAATCCGGCCCGCTGTCCTTCCTCGTCAGCTTCGATCAAGGCCGCATGGCGGCGGAAATCCACGCCGTGAGCTTCAACGTGCTGCTTGCCCTCATCGCGCTGCACCTGATCGCGATCGTGTTCTACCTCGTCTTCCGCCGGCGCAATCTCGTAGGGCCGATGGTGACCGGCCGGGACCGGGCTCTTGACCGGGAAACCACGCCGATGCAGCCCGCGTCCCCCACGGCCTTTGTCATTGCCGCCGCTCTTGCTACCTTGCTCGCCTGGTCGGCCAGCAAGGGTTTCGGTTTGTGACGAGTACGACACGGGAAGAACTGCTCAGGCGGGCATTCTCGAAGCAGGAAACAGATGATGCCGCAGAAGGCGATCTGCCCAGCGGGATCGAATGGGTGGATATCGCCCCGGTCATCGAGGGGCTCGTCTTTGCAGGACGCCCTATCGGAGCAGCCACCCAGAGCGTCACGGCACGGTACGACCTTGGCCCCCGCGGATGCTATATCCTCAGCGCCATTTCACGCGGCATCACTTATCCGCTCGACCTCGCGTCGTTGCTGAGGGTCGGCCGCAGCCTGGTGACAGCCGAGCTGAACCGGCTCACCGCGGCCGGGCTCATCGAAGCCGTGCCGGGCAAGGACGATCGCCGCCGCAGCGAACTCAGCCTGACACCCGAAGGAGACCGCGCCTGCGTGGAAGTCCGCTCGGAATTACACCGCCTCATCAGGGGCAATCTCTCCGGGTACACGGTCGAACATGTGCGGCTTTTCGCCCGGATGCTGGCCGACGTGTGCCGGACCGAACCGCCCGATCCCGGTAAGGACAGATAAAAAAGCGGGGCGGATGGTTGCCCATCCACCCCAGTCGGAGGGACGCGTTCCTTTCCGCGCCTTATCTTGAACCGAATGCGTAGCGCACGTTGATGCCGAATTCCCGCGGCGGGGTCATCGTCACGCCCGTGTAGGTGCTGGTATAGGTTTCCGCCGTCGGCCCGGTGAAGATCGGTCCGTTCGGCCCCATTCCGCCGAAGCCGAGCTGCCGGTAGCTGGTGCTGAGCGGCGTGGTCCGGCTCAGGGCCTTTTCCGTCTCGAACAGGTTCTTGGCGTAGAACGAAACCTCCCAGGCGCCGTTCGGATCGCGGATACCGGCATAGAGGTTGACCAGCGCATAGGCGCTCACATCGTCGTAGATATTGGTCGGATCGGTCTGCGACTTGCCATTGTAGGAGACCAGCCCGCGCAGATAGCCATCCACCCGGTCGGATACCGGCACGCGGTACTCGCTCTGGAGCGTGGCGGAGAACGGCGACTGGAACGCCGAACGCTGCGTGACCTGGCAGGCCGCAAGGTTGTCAGCCCCGACGGCGGCCTGCAATTCGCCCACCGTCGGCGCCGACGTCACGACATCGGGAACCCCGTCGCCGTTGAGGTCGTTGCAGGCGATCGTGCCGTTCTTGACCTTGCCGAGCGAGTAGCTGGCCACAAGGCCGAGGTTCCACCGATCCGAGATATCGAAGGAAAGATCGCCCTCGACACCGTTGACCTCGACCGGGACCGCGCCAACGAAGTTGAACTGCGCCACTTCCTGATGCGTGCCGATGACCTGACCCGAAGAATCGCGATCGGCGACGCGGTTGAGATAGTAGACCCCGCTGCCGGGCACGCGGTAGGGGAAGTTCTTGAACTTCTGGTGATAGCCGGAGACGTTGAAGCGCATCCGCCCATCGAGGAAGGTGCTCTTCAAGCCGATTTCATAGGACTTGGAGGTTTCCGCCGGAAGGTTGAGGAAGCTCTTCTCCAGCGCCGAAGGCGTGATGTTGAAGTCCCCCACGACATTGAGGCCCGGGCGCCACGAACTGCCGGTGCTGGCATAGAGCATCAGGTCGCGCGTGAAGTTGTGCTTCACCGATGCCGAATAGATCCACTTCTTGGCGGACTGCCCCTCGTCGGCGATCGTCTGGCCGCCCACGATAAGCTGGTTGTTCGACGTATAGTCGATATGGCGGACGCCGCCCGAAACTTCGGTCGCTTCGCCGAGATGGACCGTCAGGTTGCCGAAGAGCGACTGCTCGTGCGAGGTGCCCGTGCGCGAGATAGGGGTCTGCGCCACGGTGGCCAGCCCGCCGCCGAAGATCAGCGGAAGCCGGACGGGAGTAGGCCGCAGAAGATCGGTCGGCGGATCGTTCTTCGCGTCGAAGAAGCCCACCACATAGTCAAGCATGCCGAACAGGCGCGTCTCGTTCTGCAGGCGAACTTCGTGCGAGGTCGACTTGGTGCGGGAATCCGTCAACTGGCGAACATCGCCGCCGGGGAACAGGTTCGCCGGGTCCTGGGTGGTGCGGGACAGGACGTGCTGGGTGTAATGCTGCCCCTGGTAGATCAGCACCTGGCCCCACTGGCTCGCCTCTCCGCGCCAGTTGTAGACGTTGTAGACCTGATGGTTGGTGCGCGGGATCGTCTGGTTGGACAGGCGGTCCTTGGTCGAGATGAAGACCGGGCTGGGATCGGCGTCGGGATTGGCCTCGCTGAAGGACGCGACCTGATCCCAGGCCACGGCGTTGCGCTCCATGTGCTGGTAGACGCCTTCGAACTTCAGCCAGTCGGTCGGCTGGATGATGCCGCTGACGCGCCCGGCCCGGGTCCGTTCGAACGGATCGCGGCCGCCCGCGACGGGACGAACGCGATCGCCCTCGTTTTCGTCCCAGACACCCGCGACGCGAATGGCGGCGATGCCCTCGATCACCGGGACGTTGAACGCGCCCTTGAAGTTGAGCGTGCCGATCGTGTTGGCGGTCATGTCCACGGCGCCGCCGAAGGCGAACAGGTCAGGCTTGCGCGTGGTGACGGTGATCGAGCCGGAAGGCGAGGCGCGGCCGCGCAGCGTGCCCTGCGGGCCGCGCAGGACTTCGATCTGGCCGATATCGAACATCTGCTGCAGCACCACGCCCGCCGTGATCGGCGCGTCGTTCATGTAGAATTCGACCGTGGAATTGAAGCCGCTGGCGTTGATGTCGAAGTTGACGCCGCGCAGCTTGGCGCTGCCGCCCACGCCGTTCGTCTCGGTCGCCAGCTGGAGGCCGGGAACCAGCGTCTGGACTTCCTTGAAATCGCGGATGTTCAGCTTGGCGACATCCTCGGAAGTGACGGTGTCCACCACCGCCGGAACGTCCTGCACGTCTTCGTCGCGGCGGCGTGCCTGGACGATGATGATGTTCGCGTTGTCGACGACCGTTTCGGCCTGCTGCGCGAACGCCGGCACCGATACGGAACCGGCGGCGGCCGAACAAAGCAGCATATATGCAGTGGTCTTCAAATCATCCTCCCATTTTGTTCAATTATTTTCTTTATTCCAGATGACATGCTGCCCCGCTCCGGGGACATCAGTAGAATCCGAGAACCTTTCCGCGCAGTGCATGATAAAATGCACAAGATCTGCCGCCCGCTGAACGCTTTCGTTCAACGCCAAAATACGCAGACCTTCGAAGTTTCGATTAGCCGGTTGCCCTCTTCATCCCATCATCTCCCTCACGGCCTCGATATTTTCGAGTGCCTTTGTTCGACGATATCACCGAAGCGAGATAAAGCAACGAAACGTCGCGCTAAGTTCCTGACCCATTACGGAACAATAGGATCGGAAATCCGCCATCCCGCGCAAGAATCCAACACGAAGAACGCTGCTGGATCAAAGTTTTACATCGCAGGTCAAGGGACATGTCATCCCCGATCATCTCCGCCCCCAGGAGGCAACCACGCAGGAAATCGCCGTGCCGATGTATCCTCCATCCCCGGACACGCAGAGAAATTTTCCTTGACCACCGGCCAGTTGGGGCAGCCCGCCGTACTTCGGCCGCCATCAACAAATTGACATTCCAGCCGAAAGGCAGCTTCTACGATCGCACTCGAAAACGTGGGATCTGATGAAAAATGCCGCAGTGGCAGATCGACTACTGGCCGCTTGCCGGCATTCTCGTCGTGGTGATCGGCTTCGCCATGCGGTTCAACCCGCTGCTGGTGGTGGCCGTGGCGGCGATCCTTACCGGACTGCTCGGCGGGATGGACCTCGTCGCGGTGGTTTCGCTGCTGGGCAAGGGCTTCAACGACAATCGCTTCGTCACCGTGGTCTACGTCGTGCTGCCGGTGATCGGCCTGCTCGAACGGTTCGGATTGCAGCAGCGCGCACGCGGCCTGATCGAATCCATGCGCGGGGCTACCGTGGGCCGGCTGCTGGTCGGATACCTCGCCTTCCGTCAGGGCCTTGCGGCGCTGGGCCTCGTTTCCGTGGCCGGACATCCGCAAACGGTTCGCCCGCTGCTGGCACCGATGGCCGAAGCCGCCGCGCGCAAGGAGAACCCTGACATTACCGATGACGATCTCGAAGAGGTCAAGGCCATGGCTGCCGCAACCGACAACGTCGGCGTGTTCTTCGGCGAGGATATCTTCATCGCCATCGGCTCGATCCTGCTGATTCAGGGCGTGCTGCGCGGCGAGGGCATCGAACTGGCGCCGATCCATCTCTCGCTCTGGGCGATCCCGACCGCGATCTGCGCCTTCGCGATCCAAGCCCTGCGCATTCGCCTGTTCGCCCGCCGCCTGCGCCGCAAGGCCCGGAGCGCGGCGGCATGATCGGCATCGCAGAACTCTACTTCGTCGCCGGGCTCGTCTTCGCGGCCTTTGCCATCGCCAGCGCCTTCGATCAGGCCAATCCGAAGCGCTGGGGCAATGCCGCGTTCTGGGGGCTTGTCGCGGTGAGCTTCCTGTTCGGCGACCTGCTGGGAGACTTCGGCAACGGCATCCTCGTGCTGCTGCTGGTCGCCCTCGCCGGATTTCGCTGCCTCGGCCATGGCCGCCCGCACACGACATCCGCCGGAGAACGCGAAGTCTGGTCAGCGAAGCTCGGCTCGAAACTGTTCCTTCCCGCGCTGGTGATCCCGGTGACCGCCTTCGCCGGAACGCTGCTGTTCAGCTACTCTCCGCTCGGCAAGACCGGGCTGATCGATCCGCGCTGGGTGACGCTGGTACTCCTCGTCGCGGGCGTCGCCATCGCTCTTGCAGCAACGATGTTCTGGCTCAAGCCCCCGCTTTCCGCACCGGTCGAGGAAGGCCGACGCCTGATGGACTCCATCGGCTGGGCCGCACTGCTGCCGCAGATGCTGGCAGCGCTGGGCGCGGTGTTCACGGCTGCCGGTGTCGGCAGCGCGGTGGGCGCGATGAGCCTGGCGGTGCTGCCGGAAGGCAACGTCTTCCTCGCGGTGGTGATTTTCGCGCTGGGCATGGCGCTGTTCACCATCATCATGGGCAATGCCTTTGCCGCCTTCCCCGTCATGGCCAGCGCCATCGGCGTGCCGATCCTGATCCGCGCGCATGGCGGCGATCCCGCGGTGGTCGGCGCGGTCGGCATGCTGGCGGGATTCTGCGGCACGCTGCTGACCCCGATGGCGGCGAACTTCAACATGGTCCCCGCCGCCCTGCTCGAACTCAAGGACGAATACGGCGTGATCCGCCGTCAGGTCGGCACGGCGCTGCCCCTGCTCGTCTGCAACATCCTCATCCTCTATATCGCCGGATTCCTGCTATGATCCTCACGCCCGAAACCGCCTCGCGTTTCATGCGCATTGCCCTCGGCCATGTCGGCCGGGAATATCCGCACAAGCTCGACCACGTGATGAACACCGATGCCGACGTGCTGCCGCCGCGTGCGCTGCACCCCGCGTTCCACGGCAGTTTCGACTGGCACAGCTGCGTCCATGGCTGGTGGACGCTTCTCACCTTGCGGCGGCTTCACGCCGACCTTCCGGAAGCCGCCATGGTGCGCGAACGCGCGGACGAGACCTTTGCCGAGGACAAGCTTGCCGCCGAACTGGCCTATCTGGACCGGCCCAACGCCGGCGGGTTCGAGCGGCCCTATGGCTGGGGCTGGCTGCTCTATCTTCATCTCGAAGCCTCGCGCCACGCAGACAGGCCATGGGCCGCGCGCCTCGAACCGCTGGCCCGCGCCTTTGCCGCCCGGCTGGGCCACTACCTCGGCATCCTGACATATCCGATCCGCACGGGCACGCACTTCAACAGCAGCTTCGCCCTGACGCTGGCACTGGAGTGGGCAGACGCCTTCGACGCCGAACTCGCGGCACAAATTCGCGCCAGAGCGGCGGCATGGTTCGGCAAGGACGAGGACTGCCAGGCGTGGGAGCCGGGCGGAGACGAATTCCTCTCCTCCGCGCTCAGCGAGGCGCTGCTCATGCGGCGGTCGCTCGGCGATGCCGCTTTTGCGGAATGGTTCGCCCTGTTCCTGCCCCACATCGCCGAGAGCCGCCCGGCCAGCCTCTTCAGCCCGGCCCATGTCAGCGATCGCAGCGACGGCAAGATTGCCCATCTCGACGGGCTGAACCTCAGCCGCGCCTGGGCCTGGCGCCAGCTTGCCCCGGCCATCGGCGGCGGGGAAGGCGGGGGAAATGCCCGCGCCATCGCCATAGACGCCGCCGAGCGGCATCTCGAAGCGGCAATGGCCCATGTCGAGGGAGACTACATGGGCGAGCACTGGCTGGCGAGCTTCGCGCTTCTGGCCCTGCTCGCGGCGCCTGAACCAGCCGGCTGAACGGACAACCGGAAATCGGTGGGGCGATAGGCAGACGCCTGCATATCGCCGTCGACCGTGCCACAACGCCTCCCGACCGCCCGGACCAGAGGCGGGTCTCATTTGGGAGCATGTGGACGGTGATCTTGCAGAAGAACGCGGCGAAATGGGCGGTGTCCGCCGTGGTGCTGGCAACGTTCCTGTCGGCTGCGGCGCCGGGATCGGCCGAAGCTCCCACCGTGGCGGCAGCCGCCGCCGGTCTTTCCGTGCAGGGGTACGGCGATGAGGATGCTCTCTTTGCCCGCCCCTTCATCGACCGGGACGAACCGCGCACCAACAACGGCACCGCCTATCGCTACGTCCATGGCGGGTTCGAGGGCACCGACACGCGCTTCTCGTTCTATTTGCCGGCGGCCAGGTCATGGCAGGGGCGTTTCTTCCAGTACATCACCCCCGTGCCGGACAGCGAGACCCTGTCCCAGGGCCTGACCGGCGAGGAAGACCGCATCGGCGCCGCCATGACGAGCGGGGCCTACTTCATCGAAACCAACGGCGGCGGCGCCAAGGCGGCAGACCCGATGGGCGGTGGTGACCTGACCATCGGCGCCTTCCGGGCGAATGCCGCCTCGGCCCGGTTCTCGCGCTTCGTGGCGGCGCAGGTCTACGGCGCGCGCAAGCACATCTACGGCTATGCCTATGGCGGCAGCGGCGGCGCCTATCGCACGCTGGGCTCGCTGGAGAACACGCGGGGCGTGTGGGACGGCGCGGTGCCCTATGTGCTCGGCTCGCCGATGGCGATCCCCAACATGTTCACCGTGCGCCTCAAGGCCATGCGCGTCCTGGGCGAGAAGCTCGACGGCGTGGTCGATGCACTCGATGCGGGCGGCAGCGGAGATCCCTATTCCGGGCTGGACGACGAGCAGAAGGCAGCCTTGCGCGAAGTAACCGCCATGGGGTTCCAGCCCAGGTCATGGTACGCATGGCGCACGATGGGACCGCATGCCTTCGCCCTGCTGTTCGGCGGCATCCGCATGGCAGATGCCTCCTATTTCACCGACTTCTGGACAAAGCTGGGCTACGAGGGGCACGACAGCCCCGAACTCTACAAGGCGGACCGGGTGCAACTCGCCACCCGCGTTGTCGAAGTCATCAGCGCGGACAAGGCGAAGACGCTCGGCATCGACCCTGGCCATACGCCCGGCACCGCCAAGGGCACGGCGGATCTGGCATGGCAGGCCATGGGGCTCCATTCGGCGGGCGAGATGCCGGTCGCGGTGCGGCTGGCCGACAGTTCCACTTCGAAGGCTCTGCTGCTGTCCGATCTCGTTCTCGCTTCGGGCAAGAAGGTGGTTCTTTCCGACGTGCACGGCGATCTGGCCATGCTCGGCATCAACGACCCGCGCCTGCTCGCGACGATAAGGGCGGGCGACCCGGTGCGGCTGGACAACAGCGACATCCTCGCGGTGCAAAGCTATCACAGCCACCAGGTGCCGGACCTTGCGGAGTACCCGGTCTGGAAGCAGTTCACCGATGCACAGGGCAAGCCGCTCCACGCCCAGCGCCCGATGTTGCTCGGCCCGCTGTTCACGAAGAACGCCGCCGGCTCGGTGCCGTCCGGCAAGTTCGACGGCAAGGTGATACTGGTGGAGAACCTGTGGGACCGCGAAGCTCTGCCCTGGCAGGGGGACTGGTATCGCTCGCGCGTGCAGGCGAATGCCGGGGCGGCAGCGGATGAACGCTTCCGCATCTGGTACACCGACCGCGCACTGCACGGGGACCAGACCCGTCAGGACGATCCCTCGCGGGTGGTGTCCTATATCGGCGTTCTGCAACAGGCCCTGCGCGATCTTGCCGCATGGGTCGAACAGGGCAAGGCCCCGCCCGCCTCCACCTCCTATCGCATCGAGGACGGACAAGTGGTGACGCCCGCGTCCGCCGCGGCCCGCAAGGGCATCCAGCCCGTCATCACCCTTGCCGCGAACGGCGGGGCACTGGCCCGGGTCAAGGCCGGCACTCCCGTCAGGCTCACTGCCACGATCGAAGTCCCGCCCGGCAGCGGATCGGTCGTCTCGGCAGAGTCGGACTTCGAGGGCGACGGCACATTCGAGGCTCCCGCCACGCTTCCCGCCGGCAACAAGGCGAAAGCCACCGTTTCGGCCACCCATGTCTACGACCGGCCCGGCACCTACTTCGCCGTGCTTCGCGCCGCGTCCCAGCGCGAAGGCGATCGCCAGACCCCCTTCGCGCGCATCCAGAACCTCGCCCGCGCCCGGATCGTCGTGGAGTGACGGTCAGCGCCTCTTGCTGACGTCGTAGGCACCAAGGCCGGGCTTGAAGGACTTGTCGTCGATGAACTGCCGCGTCGCCTCCTTGCGCCCTTCGCCGTCGAAGTAGTTGGCGGCTTCCTGCGCACGGATCAGGTAATCCTCCGCGTTGTCGTAGCTCATTTCGCGCACGCGGCGGATCGCCCACTTGGTGGCACGCAGCGCCTCCGGGTTCTTGCCGAGCAGGACCTGCGCGATTTCGGTAACGCGGGCCTTGAGGCGGTCGGCGGGAACCGCTTCGTTGACGAGGCCCCATTCGGCCGCTTTCCTGCCGTCCACGTTCTCGCCCATCATGGCGTGATACATGGCGTTGCGGAAGCCGGTCAGTTCGGTGATGATCTTGCTGGCCCCGCCGCCGGGCAGGATGCCCCAGTTGATTTCCGAAAGGCCGAACTGCGCATCTTCCGCCGCCACCGCAAGGTCGCAGCCGAACAGCGGCCCATAGGCGCCGCCGAAGCACCAGCCGTTGACCATCGCCACGGTCGGCTTCTCATACCAGCGCAGGCGCTCCCACCAGCTGTAAGCCTCGCGCTGCGCCTGACGCGTGGCGCCAAGCCCCTTTTCCTCGTTCTCGCGGAAATATTCCTTGAGGTCCATTCCCGCAGACCAGGACGTGCCTTCGCCGGTAAGCACCAGCACGCCCACGTCATCCCGGAACTCCAGTTCCCTGAGAACCTCGCCCATGCGCCGGTTGAGCCTGGGGCTCATGCAATTGCGCTTTTCCGGCCGCGAGAAGGAGACCCATGCCACGCGGTTTTCGATAGTGTAGGAAACGGTATCGTGTTCACTGCGATCTTGCATGGCAATCCTCATCGGGTCATTGACGTGTTTGCTCTGTTTCATAACAAACAGATTGTTATCGTCAATAGCATTTGGAGAGACTTCCCTTGAATGACCTGCTCGCGACCTTCCCCGGTTATGCACTGCGCCGGGCGGCAAATGCGGTGATGGGTGAACTCGGCAACCTGCTGGAGCCGGAGAACCTGCGGGTCACCGAAGCGGCGGTGCTGGTGATGATTCAGGGACGTTCCGACCTGACCGCCAGCCAGATCGGCAAGGCGCTGGATATCCAGCGCGCCAATATGGTGCCCTTGCTCAACCGGCTCGAAAGTGCCGGGCTCATCCGCCGCCAGCCGATCGACGGCAAATCGCAGGCCGTCGTGCTCTCGGCCGAAGGGGAAGTGAAGATGACGGTCGTCGGCGCCCTGATCCAGCAGTTCGAGCAGGGACTGCTGGAAAGGGTTCCCCCAGAGCACCGGGATCACCTGCTCCCCGCACTCAATGCGATATGGAAATAGCGCTTCGCCGCAAAACGGGCATGCAACGATCAGGCTTTCCCGCTTCGCCTGCGGGTATCCCACCCTTTCCGCGCCGCCGCCGAGCGTTGTTCGGCCGAGCCCGACTTGTGCGCCTTCCCCCCGCGTGAGGAGGAGGCATGAGTATCGGCCTTCCCGCGCCCGGAGCCGGACTTGTTGCCGCCGCCGGATTCCTTGTTCACGGTGGCCCATGCGCGTCGCTCCGCTTCTTCCGTGCTGACGCCGCGCTGCTCGTAGCTTTCCTCGATATGGGCGGCCTTGCGCTTCTGCTTATCGGTATAGCTGCTCTTGTCACCTTGGGGCATTCAGCATCTCCCGCGAATGGCATGCCCATGCAATGACGCGGCCGCGCTCCGGGTTCCCGCCCGGACAGCCCTATCCCGCGGAAGACGCCGACTGGCCGACCCCGCGAACGGCCCGTCGCAGCATGATGGAACGGCGAAACTGCGAAGCCGTCCGCACGTTGGGTCCGGCGTGGAGGGTTCGAACCGAAAGGAGACCGCCGTGGCCGAAATCCAGGAAATGATCCACGAAGATGCCCTTCCGGGCGACGAAAACCAACTTCAGCCCCAGCCGGAGTGGCAACCCCGCTATCCCGGCTCCGCCCGCCTCCAGGACAGGGTTGCAATCGTCACCGGAGCGGACAGCGGGATCGGCCGGGCCGTGGCCGCACTTTTCGCGCGGGAGGGCGCCGACATCGCGATCCTCTATCTGAGCGAGGACGAGGACGCGGCGGAAACGAAGCGGATCGTCGAGGCGGAAGGCCGCCGCGCCATCACCATACGCGCCGATATCGGATCCCCCGATGCCTGCGAACTCGCGGTGCGCCAGACCATCGAGAGTTTCGGCCGGATCGACGTATTGGTCAACAACGCGGGAGAACAGCATCCCGACAAGGACATTACCGATATCACCGAGGAACAGCTGCGCCGCACGTTCCAGACCAATATCTTCGGCATGTTCTTCATGACCCAGGCCGCCCGCCCACACCTCAAGGCCGGTGCGAGCATCGTCAACTGCACCAGCGTGACCATGTACAAGGGCAGCAGGGAACTTCTCGACTACAGCGCCACCAAGGGGGCAATCACCGCATTCACCCGTTCGCTTTCGGAAAACCTCGTCGGCGAAGGCATCCGCGTGAACGCAGTCGCGCCCGGCCCGATCTGGACGCCGCTCAACCCCTGCGGCGGCGCGAGCGAGGAGAAGCTGGAGCATTTCGGAGAGGACACACCGATGGGCCGCCCCGGCCAGCCCAACGAAGTGGCGCCCTCGTTCCTGTTCCTGGCCTGCGAGGATGCAAGCTACATGAGCGGGCAGGTCCTTCACCCCAACGGCGGCATCATCGTCGGAAGCTGAAAGCGGCCTTCGCGCCAAATGCCACGGGAAATTCCTTGCCCGCCGTTGCACGGCGGGCCAAGGAAACCTTTCCGTGGAGGTAAGCAATGCGTGTCCTAGTCGTTGAAGACGATCAGCCTCTTGCCGAGGAGATTGCCCGGACGCTGCGCGCGGAAAACTTCGCCGTCGACATCGCCAACGATGGCGAGGACGGCCGCCATCTCGGCGCCACCGAACGCTATGACGCCGCCGTTCTCGACCTCGGCCTGCCCAAGGTGGACGGGATTACCGTGCTGCAGAACTGGCGCGCGGACGAACTGGACCTGCCGGTGCTGATCCTGACCGCCCGCGATGCCTGGTCGGAAAAGGTGGCCGGTTTCAAGGCCGGCGCCGACGACTATCTCATCAAGCCCTTCCGGGTGCAGGAACTGGTGATGCGGCTGCGCGCCCTCGTGCGCCGTTCGCGCGGCCATGCGGCCACGCGGATAAAATGCGGCTCGCTCACTTTCGACGTGCAACTCGGCCATTTCGAGATGGACGGGTTGCCCCTGCGCCTGACCGCTTTCGAATGGCGGGTTCTTTCGGCGCTCATGCTGCGCAAGGACATGGTCGTGGAACGCCGCGAACTGATCGACAAGGCCTACGAATACGACGCCGACGTCGATTCCAACTCGCTGGAGGTCATCATCGGACGCCTGCGCCGCAAGGTCGGGTCCGACATGATCCAGACCGTGCGCGGACGGGGCTACCGCCTCGGCCTGCCTGCCGCCTGACCGCTCGGCCCTGCCCTCGGCCCTGCCCTCGGACGCTCAGCCGGGAAGCGACAGGATCACCCGCAATCCGCCAAGCGGCGAAGCGCCGAGTTCAAGCGACCCTCCGTGCAATTCGGCCAGTTCGCGCGCGATCGGCAGCCCGAAGCCGTGGCCGTCCTCCCGCTCGTCCAGACGCCGCCCGGGGACAAGGGCCTGCTCGATCACCGCCTGGCCAAGGCCCGGGCCATCGTCGTCGATCTTCACCTGAACCTGCCCGCCGTTCCATTCGCCCGTCACCACGATCGTCGAGGCCGCCCACTTCGCCGCATTGTCCAGCAGGTTTCCAAGCATTTCGGTAAGGTCCTGCGGATCGCATTTCACCGTGAAATCGGATGCGATCCCGTTCTCGAATCTCACCCCGCGATCGGCATGGATCCGGCCCAGCGCATCGATCAGGTCCGCCACCGCCGGCGCCAGCGGGACGGCGATCCGCCCCGGCGCGCCGGGCGAGGCGGCGCGGGCGCGGCCAAGGTGATGCCGAATGGCGCCGTCGATCTGCGCGACGAGTTCGCCCAGTTCCCCGTCCGGATCGCGACCCAGATCGTTGAGCTTGACGGAAAGGGTGGCCAACGGGGTCTTTAGGCTATGCGCAAGATTGGCCACGTGCCCGCGCGCACGGGCCAGCGCGGCCTCGTTTTCATCCAGCAGGTCGTTGAGTTCGGCCACGAGCGGGCGCAATTCCACCGGTTGGTCCACCGGAACGCGACCGACCCGCCCCGCCCGCACTTCGCCCAGCGCCTTCCTGAGGCTGGCCAGCGGCGTCAGCCCGATGTGGGACTGCACCAGCGAAGCCAGAAGCAGCGCGATGCTCAGGCCGCCCAGCGTGACCAGCACCGGCATGATCGCGGCGCTTCGGAGCCGCTCGTACACAAGATGCGGCGCCGTCGCGGTTATCCTGATCCGACCGGCCGGCCTGTCTTCCTCAAGAATCCGCACATAGAACGGCCCGCTGCTCCCCGTCCGCAGAATCTCGGGCGGGGCGCCGAAATGCCCCTCTCGTCCGGTCGGCCCCTCTTCCCGGAAATCGATCTGGCCGATTTTCTCGGTCGAGGTGTAGACCTGCCTTGGCGTCTCGATCCGCCAGGCCCAACCCCTGCGATACTGGGTATAGGGCCCGATCTCCTGAAGCAGGGTCCGATCCACGGTACCATCCGCCCTTACGCTACGGGCGAGCAGCGCAATCTGGCCGTCCAGGCTCTGGTTGAGGCTGCGCCGGACATGCGTATCCAGCACGGCATCTATCGAGACAGTGGCCGCAACGAGCGCAATGCCCGTCAGCAAGAGACCGACGAGCAACAGCCGCCCGCGGATGGAACGCGGGATCAGCGTCATCGCCCCGTGCCGATCGATAGAGTCATGACATTCGCTTTCCAGCTTTCCGCCGCCCCTCGGCGGGCGCCATGCCTGATCGTGCCGGCACGCGGATTTGTCAAAGCTGCTCGCCATAAACTTCGGCCTCCGAACGGCTGGAACCCGAGCAGAACCGCAAGGCGGCCCGAAAACCTAAACCGAACCTGAACGACAGGATTCAGCCTGCGTGTGGCTCACGCGGGGTACTCGGCATTCCATGCTGCAATCAGCCGAAACGAATGGCCGGAAGGGAGGCCCTGCAACAACGGCACGCCCTGCCCACGGTTCGGGCCGATCGCGGCCGTCCATCGGCCAGGGGCTCAAGCAGCTTGGCAGCCTGGCTTTCCAGGAACGACGAGTGATCCTCCTGCTGCGCGCCATGGCTGCTCCCGGAGACGCTCCTGCCGGTTCCGAACGGCATGCCTCCCCACAACCCGCGCTTCGCGAATGCTTCGAACTTCTCGCCCGCGAAGCCATCGCCAACGGACTGTCGATCTTCGCACCGGGCTCGGCTTTCGTGAACGATGACGAACTGGCCATTCTCAGCAGGCTGACCCTGTTCCAGCGCCCCTCGCAGTCCGGCGAGTGGGAACTCGCCAACGATTTCCAGAAGGCGCTCAAGACCTGTGCGGATGAACTGGAGAACGAGGGCCGGAGGCTGCCGCCCCGCCCCCCGCTGCTTGAGGACTACACCGACCGCCACGCCTGCTTCCGCATCCGCTATGTGGACCGCGCGCTTTCCGCGAAATCCCGGGGCGATCTGCCTGTCAGGCGCCAGCCGCTGTGGGACGGACAACGTGAACCGGAAC
Organism: Novosphingobium sp. TK71; assembly: GCF_055361505.1. Taxonomy (NCBI): domain Bacteria; kingdom Pseudomonadati; phylum Pseudomonadota; class Alphaproteobacteria; order Sphingomonadales; family Sphingomonadaceae; genus Novosphingobium; species Novosphingobium sp. TK71. The sequence continues at coordinate 2,175,763 of NZ_JBSZKA010000001.1, read as the reverse complement.
CCGGCACATTGCGCGCCAGGGCGCTCGAAATCGTGCGCCGCAACCCGATCTCCACGACGGCCCAGTTCCTGGCTGTCGGGATAACGCATCAATACCTGAGCACGCTGGGCAAGCAGGGCTACGTCGAAAAGATCGGACACGGCGTTTACCGCTACCCCAGCCGATTGAGGAAAAACGAGAAAGATTAATTAGAAACGGAGGAAACTAGCAGCCGAGAAAACCGGCTGCCGGTCGTTTTGAATTACCGCAATGAACAAGCGTCGCTGCCATATGGGTAACGGCGCCTTTTTTCGTTGCCAATTTCCATTTCCACTTCGGAAATCGGCGCGGCATTTATTTCCCCAGCAATACGATTCCCTCTTGTCAGTAACGCAAATCATTCGCATTAGCGCCCCGAACTGAAATGCATTGGCAACAAAAAGGGGGGTTTAGTGTCTCTGTCCCGTTTCCGTAACTCGACGTCCACCGCCGCGCCGGCCTATCTGGCTCTCAGCTGCGTGGGCCTCGCGGCCTCGCCCGCTCTCGCGCAGGAGGCCGGCACGGCCGCTTCCCCGCGTCTCGGCGGCGTCACCGTCACCGATACCGCGATCGAAGAAGGCAGCTACAAGACCGACAAGGCGGATTCGCCGAAGTACACCGCGCCGCTGGTGGATACGCCGCGCTCGATCACGGTGATCCCGGCACAGCTCCTCAAGGACACCGCCACCACCACCCTCGCCGATGCGCTGCGCACGGTGCCGGGCATCACGCTCGGCGCCGGTGAAGGCGGCAACCCGCTTGGCGATCGTCCGTTCATCCGCGGCTCCGACAGCCAGGCGAGCACTTATCTTGACGGCGTGCGCGATATCGGCGCCCAGAGCCGCGAAGTCTTCGCGATCGAGCAGATCGAAGTCGTCAAGGGCTCGGACAGCTCGATGGGCGGGCGCGGCAGCGCCGGTGGCTCGATCAACCTCGTCAGCAAGACGCCGGGACCGGACCGCTTCATCGCCGCTTCGGGCAGCCTCGGCAACGCCGACTACAAGCGCGCCACGATCGACATCAACCAGCCGCTGGGCGATCTCGTCGGCGTGCGTCTGGCCGCCATGTGGCATGACCAGGACGTTGCCGGCCGCGACGCCATCTGGTCCAAGCGCTGGGGCGTCGCACCGTCCATCAAGATCGGGCTCAACGGCCCGACCAGCGTGACGGCCAGCTACTACCACCTCGAAACCGACGAACTGCCGGATTCGGGCATTCCCTATTACTACACCATCAACAACGCCCCCTCCGACGTTACGGAAACCACCGGCGCCAAGGTCCGCCGGGGCGCGTACTACGGCCTCGTGGACCGCGATTTCCGCAAGACCAACGTCAACAACTTCACGGTTCGCGCCCAGCACGAATTCGGCAACGGCTTCACCCTGCGCAACACCACGCGCTACGGCGAGAGCAGCCAGGGCTACGTCTGGACCCAGCCTGACGACAGCCAGGGCAACGTCGCCAATTCCGGCAAGGTGTGGCGCCGCGTGAACTCGCGCTACAGCGAAACCACCGGCCTGCTGAACCAGACCGACCTGTCCGGCCAGTTCGAGGTCGGCGGCATCAAGAACAGCTTCGCACTGAGCGCCGAATTCAGCGAGGAAAAGGCCAAGAACGGCAGCTACGTCTCCAACGCGGCAACCGGCGCGGCTATCGCTACCGGCACGACCGCAACGGGCGGCCGTTGCGGCACGGACTCGACCAACCGCTACAACTGCACCAGCCTGACCGATCCGAACCCGTCCGATCCCTGGGTCAGCTACGTTTCCGACGCGTCGAACGTCGTCGCCGGGATCGAGCGCAGCCTGCCCAAGACCTGGACCCTGTCGAAGACCACCACCAAGGCGGTCTCGCTGTTCGACACGATCACCATCACCGACTCGCTGCTCATCAACCTGGGCGGCCGCTTCGATCGCTACGAAACCCGCGTGAGCCCCGGTCTCGCCGTGAACGCGACCACGGACCGCAGCTGGTACGAGCGCAACGACAACCTGTGGACCTATCAGGCCGGCCTGATCTTCAAGCCCGCCTCGAACGGCAGCATCTACATCTCGACCTCGTCCGCAGCGACGCCTCCCGGCTCGTACCTGGCCAACGGTTCGGAGGGCAACGCCCTCAACACCAGCGGTTCGACCACGCAGACGCCCCAGGAACTGACGGACGCGCTCAAGATCGAGAAGACCAAGTCCTACGAAGTCGGCACCAAGTGGAACCTGTTCAGCGACAGCCTCGCGCTGACACTGGCCGCGTTCCAGACGGAAACCAAGAACGCCCGCGCCACGGACGCCAACGGCTTCGTGTCCTTCATCGGCGAACGCCGGATCAAGGGCATCGAACTGAGCTTCAACGGCAACATCACGCCCGAGTGGAACGTCTTCGGCGGCTATACCTACATGGACTCCAAGATCGTTGACGGTGGCTTCACCGCAACGAGCGGCGTCTATGCGCCCAGCGTGAACACCGGGAAGCGCTTCCCCAACACGCCGGAGCACAGCTTCACCGCCTTCACCAACTACAAGGTCACATCGGCCTTCACCGTGGGCGGCGGCGCCATCTACATGGGCAAGGTCTATGGCGGCTATTCCGACAGCCGCAGCGTCCAGAACGGCGTGGTCGTGATCTCGAAGGAGCTGGCCCGCTACGCTCCGTCGTACTGGCGCTTCGACGGTAACGCCTCGTACAGCTTCAGCGAGAACTTCCAGCTTCAGGTGAACGTGCAGAACATGTTCAACAAGCGCTACTTCGACAAGGCCTATGCCTCGCACTACGTGAGCCAGGCAGCCGGTCGTACCGCGATTGCGACCCTGAACGTCAAGTTCTGATCTGGAACCGGGTCCGCTCCCATCGGGGGCGGGCCCGGCCCCATTCTTTCGGCGGTCCAGTCGGACCGCTCGTTCCTGTTCTTCGGCCTGATCCGGCGCGGCGGCGCGCCCCGCATCGGCCTGCTGGCCCGTGAAGACAGCGATAACGATCGCATGGCCGGTGCCCGGCCGCGCGATGTGCGAGGCCCCGTAACACTTACCATACCCGCCGATGGCGGAGAGATGACCTTCAGCCAGGAGGCCGATGGCGAGGAACGGGCTTCGTCGGCACCGTGATCGGACCCCATGTTTCGGATCCCAGGGGCAGGTACTGAACGCTCGTGGCGAAAATGCCACGAATGGCGTGGGTTGAGCGACAGGCGGCCCGCGCGAGAGGGTCTGATCAATTGACGAAAGCGGCAATCCCGCCTAGCCGCGAATGCAGCGGCAGTCATTGAATGCGCCAAATACCGGCGCCCCCTTGCGAAATCGCAAGTGCGCCGCGAAATCAGGATGGCCGCCCTGCCCCCCTCGCACGCGGCCCACGAAGGACTGTTGAATGAGCCTGTCGGCCGTAGCTGTGGCATTGATGTTTGGACAGGCAGCGCCTGATGCGCCCGCGAATGTCGCCGCTCTTCCCTCTTCCGATGTCGCAGTGGCCGTTTCCACTCAGCCGTCACCGGCCGAACCCGGTGCAACAGGCGCCGCCACAGCTCCCGCAGATCCGGCAGCTCCGACAATTCCCGCCACGCCGGCCGATGCGACCGGCGCAGCCCTTCCCGCACCCCCGGCCGGAAGCGAAGGCACTCCGCCCGGCGATGAAGAATCGACCATCTTCGTCACTGCAGGGTCAAACACGCCCGGAGACCCGCTGGAGCATCTCAACGCCCAGTCGTTCCAGGCCGTGCAGGCCGTTGACAAGGCGGTGGTCGAGCCGGTCGCGAAGGCTTACAACAAGGGCCTGCCGCGCCCCGTCCGCAAGGGTTTGCGCAACTTCTTCTCAAACCTGGGCGAGCCGGTGGTGTTCGCCGCCTACCTGTTGCAGTTCAAGCCCGGCAAGGCGGCGGAAACGGCGGGCCGCTTCGCGATCAACACCACGCTGGGAATCGCCGGCATCATGGACGTGGCGAAGCGCAAGCCGTTCAACCTGCCTTACCGGCCGAACGGCGTTGCCAATGTCCTGGGCTATTACGGCGTCGGGCCGGGGCCCTACATGTACCTGCCCATCGTCGGGCCAACCACGCTGCGCGACATCATCGGCGACACCGTGGACAAGTTGCTGCTGCCTGCCGCGGTGGGCAAGCCGTTCAACAAGCCTGCCTTCGTCATCCCCGCCACCGTGCTCGCGCAGCTCGGCGAGCGCGCGGCCTTCGATGAGACGATCGGCGAAATCCGCAAGGACGAAGATCCCTACACGACTTACCGCGACCTTTACCTGAGACAGCGCGCGGCCGAGATCGAGGCGCTGCACGGCCGCCACCTTCAGAACGTCGTTCCTGTCTACGGCCCGGCACTGCCCACGCCCGGCGGCAAGGAAAGCCCGGCGCCTGAAAAGGCACCCGAACCCGGCTCCGGGCAAACCCCGGCGCCTGCCAGCCCGCCCGTGCCGGCTCCTGACGCGAATCCAGCTCCGGCTGCGGCAGTTCCGCAGAACCAGTGAGCCCTTGCCGGCGCGGGGGAGTTCTTCCGCAACGCGCCGGCGATCTTCTTCCTGCACGCATCGTTTCCACCCCATCCGATCCGCCGCATCCGATACCATCGCTGCGATAGGACGACAGAAAGGCGCACCGGCCGGCCCTGCACAGGCAGCCAGGAAAGCGCCCTGTCACGGGAGGAGCGAAAAGGTTGGACTTGCATGCACGCTATGGCCCCTGGGCCCTGATCGCCGGTGCCTCGGAGGGGACCGGCGCCGCCTTTGCCCGCCAGTTGGCGGCCCAGGGCTTCAACCTCATCCTCGTTGCCCGCAGGCTTGCGCCGCTGAACGAACTCGCTGAAACGATCCTGACGGAGCATGGCGTAACCTGCCTGACGGCCTCGATAGACCTGTCTTCCAACGACGCCGCCGACCGGCTGCTCGAACTGGCCGAAGATCGGGAAATCGGACTGCTGATCCTCAATGCCGGGGCCGACGCCAATGGCGCCCCGTTCCTCGACGGCGCGCTGGCCAACTGGGATGCCCTCGTCATGCGCAACGTGATGACCGTGATGCGCGCCTGCCATCACTTTGCCGCCCCGATGCGCGCGCGCGGGCGTGGCGGCGTGATCCTGTGCGGTTCCGGCGCTTGCTACGGCGGACTGCCCGGCATCGCCGCCTATGCGGGAAGCAAGGCCTTCGACCTCGTCTTCGGCGAAGCGCTGTGGGCCGAATTGCAGCCGCATGGGGTGGACGTGCTCAACCTCGTGATGGGCCGCACGGACACTCCGGCCCACCGCGAACTGCTGGCCCGTCAGGGAAAAACGCTCCCGGATGGCTGCGCCTCGCCTGAAGACGTGGCGGCACTGGGGCTCGCCCGCCTGCCTCATGGCCCGATCTGCAACTGGGGTCTCGCCGACGAGGACGCCGGCTATGCCGGAAGCTCCGCCGCGCAGCGCCGCAATCGTATCCGGCAGATCAGCGCCGCCATGGCCGGTCAGGAGGCAGAATGACCAACGGCGACGAACGGCTTCGCGAACTCGCGGACAAGGACGCAATCCGGGACCTGATCCATGCCTACTGCCGCGCGGTGGACCGTCTGGACATCCCTCTCGGCCACTCGATCTGGCACGAGAACGGCCATGCCGACTACGGCGCCGATTACTATCAGGGTCCGGGGCGGGGCGTGATAGACAGGATCTGCGCAGACCACCGCAACCTCCTGAGCCATTCCCATCAGGTCACGAACATCCTCGTCGCGCTGGCCGGAGACCGCGCCGGAAGCGAAGCCTATGTAAACGGCACAATGCGCACCGAGCGGGATGGAAAGCTCTACCAGATCGCGGTCTGGGGCCGCTATTGCGACAATTGGGAGAAGCGGCTGGGGAAATGGGGGCTGGTCCATCGCCAGGTCGTGTTCGAGCACGAGGAAATCCGCCCCGTCACCGCTTTGGGACACAGCAACCAGGGCCGCCGTGACGGTTCGGACCCCTCTTACGCCGCCCTGAAGCTCGACCCCGCACGCTTTCCGGCTTCCATCCATGAGGAGAACCAACGATGAGGGCCGCATTTATCGAAAACGGTCAGGTTCATGTCGGCGAAGTTCCCGACCCTGTTCCCGGCAAGGGGCAGGCGCTCGTCCGCACGCACAGTTGCGGCATGTGCGCATCCGAAGCGCATTTCCTCCATGCGGGCCAGAACGTCATCGACCTGTCGCGCCAGTTCGGCGGTCCCTATGCCCGCTTGGACCAGAGCAGGCCCTTCGTCCCCGGCCACGAATACGTCGGGGAAGTGATAGACTATGGTCCGGGCAGCGAACGCCGGATCAGAACCGGTCGCCGGGTGACTTCGGTACCGATCATGCGCACCGGCGGTGCCCATGCCGTAATCGGCTTCAGCCACGATTGCCCGGGCGGCTTCGGCGAACTGATGCTGCTCGATGAAGCCATGCTCCTCGAAGTGAGCGACAGCCTGGAAGACGATCTCGCCGCCATGATCGAGCCGCTGGCAGTGGGCTTGGAACATGCCCGGCGCGGCCGCCCGGAAAAAGGCGACGTCCCGCTCGTACTGGGCTGCGGCGCGATCGGGCTGGGGGTGATCGCCGGACTCAAGCTGGCCGGTATCGGACCGATCGTCGCGGCCGATTTCCACCCGGCCCGCCGCGAACTCGCCCTTCGGATGGGGGCGGACCTCGCGGTCGACCCGCGCGAAACCGATCCTTACGGCGCATTGCCGGAGCTGGGCGCTAGGCGGGTGAACCTCGTCTACGAAAATGTCGGGCAGAAGGGCATGCTGGCCCGGATCATCGCTTCTGCACCTTTCGACGGCCGGATCGTCATGGGCGGATACTGCATGGAGGAAGAGGCGCTCTTCGTTTTCGCCGCCCAGAACAAGCGCCTCAACATACAGTTCGCGGGCGGGGAGGAGCCTCAGGACATGGAGCTTGCCATGCGCGCCATCGCAGACGGCCGCATCGACGTGCGGCCGTGGCTGGGCGAGAAGATCGGCATCGGCGGGGTGGCGGATGCGCTTGCGGCGATGTCCGGCCCCGGTGCCCCTATCCGCACCGTGGTGGACCCTCGCCTCTAGGCGGCCGCGTCAGGCCGGGCGCCCTGCCTTGCCGGGATCGGGAAGCAATGCTGTAAGCAGCCCGATCGCCGGCAGGAAGGCACAGACCTGATAGACCGTGTCGATGTCGGTCCTGTCGGCAAGCCAGCCCAACGCCGCGGCGCCGATACCGCCCATCCCGAAGGAGAACCCGAAGAACAGGCCCGAAATCATGCCGACCTTACCGGGCACGAGTTCCTGGGCGAAAACCACGATTGCCGGGAATGCGGATGCCAGGATCAGCCCGATCGCCACGGTGATCGGCCCCGTCCAGAACAGGCTGGCGTGGGGCAGGAGCAGCGTGAATGGCAGCGCCCCCAGGATCGAGAACCAGATCACGTACTTTCGCCCGAAACGGTCGCCCAGCGGGCCTCCCAAGATCGTCCCCGCCGCCACGGCCGCGAGAAAGGCGAAGAGGTGGAACTGGGCGTTCTGCACCGAAAGGCCGAAGCGCTGGATCAGGTAGAAGGTGTAGTAGCTCGTCAGGCTGGCGAGATAGACATATTTCGAGAAGATCAGCGCGAGCAGGATCGCGATGCCGCGTGCGGCCTGCCCCTGCGGCAGGCTTACGCCCTCGGCGATCTTGCGGCTGGCAGCCAGACGCCCCAGCCCGTGATTGCGATACCAGGCCGCGACGTTCCACAGCACCGCGCCTGAAAGCAGCGCCAGCAGCGCAAAGAATGCCAGGCTGGACTGTCCCCACCGCACGACAACCAGCGCAGCCGCCAGCGGCCCCAGGGCCTGTCCAGCGTTACCGCCGACCTGGAACAGCGACTGGGCAAGCCCATGGCGCTGCCCCGCCGCCATGCGCGCGACGCGGGAGGATTCCGGATGGAAGACCGAAGACCCCATGCCGAGCAGCGATGCGCCCACCAGCACCAGCCAATAGACATGTGCCGCCGAAAGAACCGTGAGACCCGCAAGCGAGAAGAGTGTCCCGCCCGGCAATGCCAGCGGCGTCGGCCGTTTGTCCGCATAGAGCCCCACCAGCGGCTGAAGGATCGATGCGGTGATCTGGTAGGCCAGCGTAACCAGCCCGATCTGCCCGAAACTGAGGTGCAGATCGGACTTGAGCGCCGGATAGATCGCGGGAAGCAGCGACTGCATCATATCGTTGAGGAGATGGCAGAAACTGATGGCGACGATGACGCCGAACACTGTTCCGTTCATGGGTTCTGCCGATCCGGTTGCCGGTCTGGTTGCCGCCATCCTCTTTCCTCTTCCCGTTTCATCTTGATCAAGGGATGCGCATAATCGCTTCCTGAATGTCCCGCTTCGACATATGGGTCATTCATCTTTGATTTCAGGACAACCGATGGAACAGCGGCATCCCGACGATTACGAGGACGTCCCGAGACAGGTCGTCGGCATCGGCAATGATTATCCGCCCTCGTTCGAGCTTGCGGAACATCGCCACCGGCGCGGCCAGTTTCTTTATGCCGCCAGCGGCGTCGTCGCCGTGAGCACGCCCGAAGGCGCCTGGGTTGCGCCGCCCGAACGCGCCGTCTGGATTCCGGGAGGAACACCCCATACCGTCCGCATGGTAGGCGCGGTGCAGACCCGCAGCGTCCTTATCGACCAGACCGCCAGCGCAATGCTGGCACGGACCTGCCGGGTCGTCGGCGTTTCCCCCCTGCTCCGGCAACTCCTTGTCGCCGCTTCGGAAGTGCCGATCGAGTATGAAGAAGACGCGCGCGACGGGCTGGTCATGCAACTGCTCGTCGCAGAGATCGCTCGCGCGCCGGTCATCCCGATCGTCGTGCCGTTTCCCCGCCATGCCGCGCTCGCCCAGCGATGCCACGCCTTCCTCGAAGCTCCCCGAGCAACCGTGACGATCGATGAATGGGCCGATGCCCTGGCCATGAACCGGCGGCGCTTCACGCGCCTGTTCCGAAGGGAAACGGGCATGAGTTTTGCCGAATGGCGGCAGCAGGCCTGCCTCTCGGCCGCGCTTCCGAGGCTTGCGGCGGGCGACGCCATAACCGTGATAGCACTGGACCTCGGCTACGACACGCCGGCCAATTTCTCGACGATGTTCAAACGCGTGCTGGGCATACCACCAAGCCGCTATCGTCAATGAAGTCCGCTTCGGCGCCGACACGCTCCGGCGCGAGGACGGGGCCAAAGAAAGAGGGCCGAAGCAATGCCCCGGCCCTCCTTTCGTGCTCAGGCCGGGACAACCGGCATCCTGCTTACCAGCGAACGGAAACGCCCGCGCGCGCGGCAATGCCACTGGTTCCCGAGCCGGTCACGCCATCTACCTTCGCGAAAGCGGACAAGCCCTGCGAGGAGCCCTGGATACCGGCTTCGAAGCGTGCGCGTCCGCCTTCCGAGGCATCCCGGAAGAGCAGATTCTCGCCGCCAGACGACAGCGTCGCCTCCGGACGGCCGTTCATCTCGCCTTCCCAGTTCGCGCCGACATAGGGCTGCAACGTCCAGCCGCCCGCCTTCGTTTCCACGCCTGCGCGCAGGCCGGCGCGGCCGTAGAAGCTCTGGACATGGTCGAACCGGGCACCAACGCCGCTCTGCGCGCCGCTGAAGCCGTCGAGGTCGGCGTCGCTCCACGAAGCGCTGGCCGAAGGCTCGAAGAACACCGCACCGCTGCGGATGTGGTAGCCTGCCTCGACTTCGACCCCATAGCTCGTGCCGTTCGTCTTCGGCGCAGCGGCACCGTTGCCGAAATCGTACTTGATCGAATAGCGATCGAGCTTGGCCAGCGCATGGGCGAAGAACCCGTCCGCACTGCGATAGCGGGCGTAGAGGCCCACGTTGCCGCCATCGATCTTGATACGGTCACCGCTCGCCTTGACCTTGCCTTCCTGCGAAACATAGCCGCCGGTCACGCCAAGGCCCCAGCCGGTGCCATCGCTGCCCTTGCCCCAATCGAGGCCGAACTGGCCGCCCCACCAGTTGTCGCGCATGTCGAGGTTCGGCGCGAAGCTCGTGGCCGTGCCCAGCACGGTTTCCGAGTAGATCGGACGCGACCGGTTGGTTTCGCTGCCACCGAGGACCTGACCCCAGAGCGAAAGGCCATCCTGCGGCGCGAAGGCGCGCATCTGTTCCGACCAGGCGTCACCCGAACGGCGCCAATAATGACGCACCTCGGCACCCGTGCGGATGAGTTCGAAGGCTTCCGCGCTGGGAACGCCCACGAGATCGAGGTTGCCGTCGCCATCGGTCATGAGGCGGTAGTCGACGAAGCCCTTGTTGATGCTGCCGCCTTCCAGAACGAAGGCGCCATTCGCCACGGAATCCGCGTTCACCAGACGGATGCCGTCGAAGTTGAAGCGCGCTGCCGCCGTGCTGCTGAGGTCGGTAATGGACAGCGTGGTCGTTCCCGAAGCCGCACCGACCGTCAGCTGATCGGCGGACTGGGCCGCGCTTGCCCCCACGGCAGCGATGCCGAGGTTGGCTTCGAGCACCACGCGCGAATTGCCGGAACCGACGAAGGCCGCGTCGCCAAGGTTCAGAACGTCACCGGTATGGCCGTTGACGAGGCTGATCGTGCCGGAATTGCGGAACGTGGTGAGGCCGGTCACGTTCATGGTTGCCGCTGCCGAAGCGGCGGCATTGACCTTGAAGGTGCCGCTGTTGATCAGCGTGGCATCGCCGGTGAAGGTCGTGTCTCCGCCGTGAGCGTTCCACGTACCGCTATTGGTCAGCGTGGTGGCGGCGGTATCGAAGGTCATGTAGCCGTCGACCGTGCCGCTGTTGGTCAGCGTTGCCGCACCGCCCGAAAGCGCGACGGCATGGTTGCTGTCCGCCCTGACCGTACCTGCAAGCACGACATCCTGGCCGCCTTCGGCATCGGAAGACAGACCGAACGTTCCGCCCTGGAGCACCGCATTGCTGCCCAGCACCACATCGGCGCTGCCGCCCGTGGTGATGACGAGACCCGCGCCCGTCCCGGAGACCGTGGAACCGGCACTTGCGAGGGTCGCCGCGATATCGCCGGTGGTTGACGTCAGGCTGATCGCATCGCCGGATACGGCCGAGACCTGTCCGCTCGTCAACGTGATCGCGCCGCTGTCGGAAACCGCGACGACACCGCGCGATCCTTCGCCCGAAGCCGTGACCGTCTGCAGCACCAGGGTCTGCGCACCGCTGCCGGTCTGAACGCTGATGGCGTCCGAACCCGCGCCGCTGGTCGTCACGGCGACACTGCCGATGGAGATCGAGCCGGTGCCCGTCGCGGACGCCGCGATGCCGAGCGAATTCGCGCCCGTCGTCGAGATCGTGCCGAGGTTCGTGAGCGTGCCGGCGCCGTCGATGACGGTGAAGTCCACGGCGTTCGAGTTATCGCCCTGGGTCGAAACGCCATTGGTCGTCTCATCGGCCGCCGCAAGCAGGAGGGCAGGCGCCGCGGATTGACCGAGAACGAGCGAAACCGCGCCCGACTGCGAACCCTGGACGGTAACGCCGGCGGCATCGTCGCCATCGGTGGTCACGCCGGCGATGACTGCGCCGATCGTGCCCGTTCCGTCAGCCGCCGTCTGCACGAGGCTCACGCCCTGGACACGATCGCCCGAGGCCCGCACGTCGGCCAGAGTGACATCGATGGCGCCATCGGACCCGGTGCCTTCCACCGAAACGGCAACACCGGTGCCGAACTGCGTTTCCGAAGCGATCACGCCGGTTCCCACCAGTTCGATCGATCCGGCTCCCGAAAGGCTGACGCCAACGGTATCGCCAAGCCGCGAGACCGTCGACACATTGCCAACCGTGACGCTCTGGTCGCCCGACATGCCGATCGAGCGAATGGCGTGAGCGTTGTACTCGCCCGATACGGAAACGTCTCCGAGATCCTCGATCAACAGGTTCGTGCCGTTCGTGGCCCAGATGCCGCCGGCACTGGTAAGCGAACTGGAAACCGTGAGGCCTGCCGGAGCGCGCACCGTGGCCGTACCCGTGCCGTCGAACAGGTTCACGGCGTTCGCCTCGCGGGCTGCCGTTACCGCAACCGTATCGCCGAAGGTAATGGTCTGGTCCGTTCCGCCGACCGCGAGCACGCCCAGTGCCGCGCCATTGGCGCTCGTTGCCGAAACCGCACCGTTCGCCGCGAAGGTTACCGCACCGGAATCGCCGTAGAGTTCCACCGCGTTGGACTGGCCATCAGCCGAAACCGTGACCGGCCCCGCAACCTCGATCGACTGCGCGCCGGAAGCCTCGATGTAGATGCCCGTCGCCTCGCCGCCGGTCGCGGTGAGAGCGTTCGTCACGGTAAGCGCGCCGCCCAGCGAGATGTCAGCGTCGCCGTTCAGAGAGGCGGTCAGACCTTCGGCCGCGTCTCCCGCCGCCGAAACCGTCATGCCCTGAGCCAGAGATACGGTCGCATCGTTACCGGAAAGGTTGACACCATTGGCATAGTCCCGTGCCGCCACGTCGAACGCGCCGTCCACCACGAGGCTGGAACTTTCGTTCGCGTCGGCCTGCTGCACGCCATAGGCATAGCCGTTCGGCGAGGAGAGCGAGAAATCGCCGCCGATCGCGATCGACTGGGTCTGCCCGCCCGACTGGATGACGCCATCCTGCAGGTTCGTGCCGGTGAAATCGCCGGCAAGTTCGAACGACACCGCGCCGGTCCCGTTGAACTGGACAAAGCCGTCACCGAAATTCGCGGCGGAAACAACCAGGTCGCCATCGAACCGGACGCTCTGCGACGTGCCGCCGATCATGTAGCCGCCCAGAGCCGCTCCATCCGTGGCAGTGACTGCGAAATCCTCCGCCGAGGTCAGCGTGAGGGCGCCGGAGCCCTGCATCACGACACCGGCAGCCTCGCCCGATGCCTGAACCGAGAGCCCCTTCGAAAGAGCCACGGTTTCGTCCGTACCGGAACCGATGTAGATGCCGGTCAGATAGCGCCCTTCGCCCGTGCTGGTGACGCCGAAAGTGTCCTGCGCTGCGATGGAGACGCTGCCCTGCGCGCCTTCGGACCAAACGCCGCGCACATCGCCTTCGCTCGTCACCGTGAAGGCATCTTCCAGCGTGACCGCGTGGCTCGAACCGCCGCTCAGCAAAACGCCGTCGGCATCTCCGATGCCGCCGTCAACCGAAAGCGCACCCGAGCTGGTCAGTGCGATTGCTCCCGAACCGTCCGTGAGCCGGACGCCCGTTGCACCGTCGGAGCCGGTAACCGTAGCGCCATAGGCCAGCGAAACCGTCTGATCCGTGCCATCTGCCAGGGCGATGCCGTGTGCATCGCCGGCCGTGTTGGTGACACGGAACCCATCGCCCACGGCAACAGTCTGCGCGCCCGTCGCGCCCGAAGTCGCGATGCCCATGGCCGTGCCACCCGCTGCGGAAACCGCAAGCGTCGCGCCGCTGCCCAGTCCCGGCACCACGGAGATGCCGACCGTGCTGCCGCCTTCCACGGAGATGCCGGTGGCACCGCCGCCCGTGCTGCTGACCGAGAGACGCGCGCCCGTGAAGTCCACCGAAACGCCGCCCGTGGCGCCGCTAAGCAGCACCCCGGCGGCCTGGCCGCCCGCGTTCACCGCAACGTCGCCGGAATAACCGATTCCGCCGACGATCGCAGGTTCGAACGAAACATCCTGCGTCGTTCCGCCGGAAACCGACACACCGGTCGCATCGCCGGTCGCTGTTACCTGCACATATTGCCCGGTGCCCGAAACGCTTACCGCACCGCTGGCATCCGTCACTTCGAAACCGGTGGCGTCAGCGCCGGAAACGCTGAAGGTGCTCCCGGCACTGGCGCGGGTTGCCGCCATGGCAACATCGCTGCGCTGGGCCGCAGACATGCCGACGGCGGCCCCACCCTGCGACGTGACAGAAAGAACGCCGGTATTCGTCAGGCTGGTGGTGCCGACAGAGCCCGTACCCACGGCAACAAGGCCCGTCGCGCTGCCCGTGCCGGACGAGACCGTCAGGTTGGCGTTGTTCGCGATTGCGAGGTTGCCGTCACTGGGGGGCGAGCCGATGCCGATGGCGTCACCGTCCGTCGCGGTCACCGTCACCTGGCTGGCGTTCGTCAGGGTGACGGTGCCTCCGCCAAGGCCCATGCCGCCGAGGCCGTAAGCGACCGATCCCGCTGCGCCCAAGGAATTCACGGTAACGATGCCCTGGTTCAGCACGTTGCCGTTCTGACCGGTTATGGCAAGGCCCGCAACTACGGGAACAGACGAACCCGACGGCTGCGTTACTGTGATCGTGCCGTCACTGGCGTTCGTGATGGAGGCCATGCCCGTACCGCTCGCCAAGGCGGTCGCACCCAGTGCACCGGTTGTCACGCGGCCGTGATTCTCGATCACGGCATCGCCGGTTCCAAAAGTCTCTGCTTCCAGGCCGGTCCGGGAGGCATTGATCCGCGATCCGTTGCGCGCAGTGATCAGGGCATCATGATCGGCCGAACCGGAGACGCTTACGCCCGTGTCATTCGTCGTCGCATTGACCAGGACGGTCCCGTAGAGATCGACCTTGAGATCGGCAGCCGTCCCGTAGATCGACTGGTCGTAAGAGATCCCGTTCTGGAAGTCGTCCGTATCCGCAATGCACGAAGCAACGTTCGGGCTGGCCGAAGTGTTCGGAACGCCGCATTCGCCGCTGGGTAGCGCCATCGCGACACCGGGTGCGATCATCACCAGAGTCAGCGCCGACGCGCCGGCCATGAGCTTGGTCTTCAAGGCAATTCTCCTGTTAGCGCAATTCTGTGGGGCAGGTCCGCGCGGACCTGCCCGAAATCGAGGGGAAGCTGGAAAGAGGGTTGGTGGCCGTGAGGGACATCGGGATCACAAGTGGAACCGGATGCCCGCCATGGCGGTCAGGTCGCTGTAGCCCTTGCCGAGGTTGGCCCCGACGCTGAACTGCAGGTCCACCTTGCGCATCTGCAGGGTGGAACGCAGGTCAATCCGGCCGCTGTCGCCCACCGCTTCCGCGCCTGCGGCGGTGAAGCGGTAGTCCTGCGCCCCGGCGAAGGCCGCGGTGACCGAGCGTTCGGTGTCGAAGTCATGCACCCAGGCTGCACGCAGCGTCGTAACCAGCGCCTTGCCTTCCGGCAGGTCTATGCGGCCAGCAACATTGGCGCCGAGCAGACTGCGCGCACGGGTCCAGTCCTTGCCGAAGAAGGCGAGACCAAGGGTCGCCGCCTCGCCATCGGCCTGGTGCTCGACATAGGCCGGCAGCGAAAGCCGGGTAACCTCGAGCGCACCGAAGGGCTGGAACACCAGGTTGCCCTGGCCGAACTGACGCGCGACCTGCGCCCGGCCCGACCAGGCGTGCATGGTGAAGTCGCCATGCGCCTGCACATTGCCGTCGGCATAGAGCCACATGTCACGTAGGTACGTCGTGTCGGCAGAACTGTGCAGCAGGTCCGCGCTGATCGTCCAGGCGCCCGGATGGAAGCCCGCATAGGCACCGAAGGTATAGACCTTCGCCTTGCCCGAGGTGCTCACGCCCGGAACCGAGAAGCTCTGCGGATCGTAGCCGAAGGTGGCGCCGATCACGCTGCGCGCGTCCGGGCGATAGTCCCATCCGCCCTGGATGACGTAACCGCTGGTGCGCGTATCGTGCGCCCCATCGGTGCCGTCGAGACGCTGGCGGCCGCCCTGGATCGCCATCCAGAGGTTGCCCAGCGGTTCCTTGCGCCAGGCCGACGCAAAAGTCCCGACGCGGCTGACGATCTGGCTGTCGATGACGTCATGGTTGTTGCCGATCGCGGACAACGCCGCGCTCTGCGCCGCGGTGACGCCTTCACCGGTCAGGCTGTCGTAGACCGTGCCCAGCGCGCCGACCGTCGGGATCGAGATGATCGCGGCGGCCGTCGGCGCGAAGGCGTCGGTCGGCGTTTCCTGGATACGGTCGAGCACGTTGCCGATCACGGCCTGACGCTGGGTCAGCCCGGTCGGAGCGAACTCGATCGTGTAGCGGATCGACTGCTCGTTGATCGAAGGATAGCCGAGGCTGAAGCTCGCCACCGCCGAAGTCGGAGCGACCAGTTCGACCGCATCCTGTCCGGTGATACCGCCGGCTGCCTCCAGGATCACCGCCTCGTTGACGCCGCTCTTGGCGTAACCGAGGTTCAGCAGGTTCGTCGTCACGCGCCCGTTGAGCGCCGCAGCGCCGGAGACGACGACCTTGTCGGCCGTGTTGGTCCTGAAGTCGAGGTCGAGGTTGTACTCGCTCTGCGCCGTCAGGGTCAGGCCGCCGCTCACCGCAAGCTGCGACACGACGCCGCCACCACCCGGATTGAGGATGCCCGCGTTCACGAACGTACCCGAACCGACGTTGACCAGCGAACCGGCCAGGAAGATGCCGCCATCGACGTTGGTGAAGCTGTTGAAGCCTTCGCCGAGATCGATCGAGCCGACGATGGTGCCCGAGTTGACGATCGTGTTGTTGCCGCCCTCCGCGTAGATCACCAGGCCTTCCTGCCCGTCCATGGTCTGGAGCGTGCCGGCATTGGTTACGGTGTTGTCGGCGCCGCCAAGCAGCGAGACGGCATGGCCGCCCAGACCGCCGACGACATCGACATCGCCGATGTCGAGCATGATCGCGCCACCCCCGAGGCCGCCGGTGCTCTGCGCGACAAGCGCGCTCGAACCGGCCCCCGTGGTCACGACATCGGCATTGACGGTGAGGTTCACCGCATTGCCCGCGCCGGAACCGCCGAGCACGCTCGTTTCCGAGCCTACCGCGCCGCCGCCGCCGCCGACCGACTGAACGACCACGCCATTGGCATTGGCCCCGCTGGTGCGGATCGCTGCGTCTACCGTCACGTCTACCGTACCGGCATCCACCGAACCCGCGGCCACCGACATCAGGCGTGCCATGCGCAGCGGGCTTGCCGCACCGGCATCCACCACGTCGAGCGTCTGCACCTTGCCGTCAGCGCCAACGATCGAGGCCGCACCGCCGCCGCCACCGATCGACTGCACCAGAAGTGCGGTCGAACCGGCACCTGTGGTGGTGATCGTCTTGTTGATCGCCACCGACACGTTACCGCCGTTGCCGGTTGCA
This sequence comes from Novosphingobium sp. TK71, assembly GCF_055361505.1. Taxonomy (NCBI): domain Bacteria; kingdom Pseudomonadati; phylum Pseudomonadota; class Alphaproteobacteria; order Sphingomonadales; family Sphingomonadaceae; genus Novosphingobium; species Novosphingobium sp. TK71. The sequence continues at coordinate 2,158,732 of NZ_JBSZKA010000001.1, read as the reverse complement.
CCGTTCGAAGTGCCGAGCGTCAGCGTGCCATCGGCATCGGCGCCCACGGCGCTGACATAGCCGCCGCCACCACCGATCGACTGCACGACGACACCCGCCGCACCTGCGCCCGTAGTCTGGACACGGCCATCGAGAGTGAAGTCGATGTTGCCGCCCGAGCCGCTCGCCGCGCCGCCAAGGTCCACATTCGTGACCGTGCCGGTGCCGCCGGTGTTGTCGAGCGTAGCAAGACCGCCGCCGCCGCCGATGGACTGCACGAGCACCGCGTTGGCGCCGGTGCCGCTGGTGACGACATCCGCCTTCTGGTCGAGCACGATGTTGCCGCCGTCACCGCCCGCACCGCCGGTCGATCCGGCTGCAAGGGTGATGTCGCCCAGCGCGCCGCCTTCCATGGAAGACAGGCTGGCCACGCCGCCGCCGCCGCCGATCGACTGGACGACCAGCGCCGAGGCGAGGTTGCCCGAAGTGCCGATGGCGCCGGTCGAGGTCGTGAAGGTCACGTCCCCGCCATTGCCCACCGTGGTCTGCGAGCCGCCGAGGTTCAGCGAAGCGCCCGAAAGCGAACCATCGGCAAGGCCGAGCGCCATCGTGCCAAGGCCGCCGCCGCCGCCAACCGACTGTGCGAGCAGGCCGATGGCCCCGTCGCCCTCGGTAACGATGGTCGCGCTGTTGGCGATGGTGATCGCCGCGCCCGAACCGGCGGAATCTCCGCTGCCGCCGACATTGATCGCCCAGACCGCATCGCCGCTGCCCAGCACCACGTCGCCGGTGACACCCTCGGTGCCGCCGCCGCCGCCGATGGACTGCGCCGCGAAACCGACGGCGCCCGCGCCCTTGGTGTAAACCTCGTTCGCATTGGTCACGTCGATGACGTTGCCGTCACCCGCCACGCCGCCGGTGCTGCCCAGTTGCAGGGTCAGGCCGTTCGAGCCGACTTCCAGCGGATCGGGCACGGAGAGCGCGACGTTACCGCCGCCCGCGCCGATGGCCTGGGCCAGCAACCCGTAAGAGAGCGCGCCTGCCGTCTGGAGCACGCCGCCCGAGAGGTTGACCACGACCTGCCCCTGCCGGCCGCTGATCCCTTCGCCCTGAGCGCCAAGGTTGAGGTTCACACCGTCAAAGGCACCCGCCTGCGCCGTGATGGCATAAGCAGACTGGCCGCCGCCGCCCGCGATGGACTGGGCGAGCACGGCGATGGAGTCGTCCGCCAGCGTCACGATGCTGCCGGTCGAGGTAACGGTAACGTCGCCGCCGTCGCCGCCAGCGCCGCCGGTTGCGCCCACTTGCGTGTTCAGCGAACCGCCGGTGACCGCCAGCGAACCGGTAAAGCCACCCGCACCGCCGCCACCGCCGATCGACTGCGCCAGAATGCCGACCGAAGCCGCACCTTCCACAAGGATCGAGCCGGTATTGGTAACGGTGATGTCACCGCCGTTGCCGCCTGCACCGCCTGTGCCGCCGAGCGCGGAGGTCATGCCGCCAAGGCCCGTGCTGAGCGTGCCGGAAACGACCATGCCCGCCGTACCGCCGCCGCCGCCGATGGACTGCGCGAAGACACCATAGGACAGATCGCCCTTGGCATCGATCACGCCGCTGTTGCTGACCGTGATCGTGCCGCCGTCACCGCCGGCGCCGCCCGAACCGCCAAGGCTCGTGGTGGTGGAGCTGCCGGTGCTGAGCGAGCCCGAGATGGACATGCCGCCAAGGCCGCCGCCGCCGCCGATCGACTGCGCGAAGACGCCGATGGAGTTGGCTTCCAGCGTCTGGATCACGCCGCTGTTGGACACCGCGATGTCGCCGCCATTGCCACCGCCGGCACCTGCGCCGCCGATGGACTGACTGATCGCGCCGCCCGCGCCGACGGAGAGCCCGCCCGCGAAGCCGCCCGAACCGCCGCCACCGCCGACCGACTGGCCGAAGACCGCAACCGAGCCCGCGCCCTGCGCCAGCACGTTGCCGGCATTGGTCAGCGTGATCGCGCCGCCATTGCCGCCACCGCCGCCGGAACCAGCGCCGAGGGTCGAATTGACCGCGCCGCCGGTGGCGATGGTGCCGTCGACCGCGAAGCCGCCGGAACCGCCGCCACCACCGATGGACTGCGCGAAGACGCCGTATGACAGATCGCCATCGACCACGATGGTCGCGCCCGCGGCATTGGTGACGCTGATCGCGCCGCCATCACCACCGGCTCCACCCGAACCGCCAAGCGTGTTGGAAAGGCTGGAAACCGCGCCGCTTGCCGACAGCGAGAAGCCGCCAAGCCCGCCGCCGCCGCCCACGGACTGGGCGAAGACGCCCGCCGCATTGGCACCGGCTGCATGGATCTGGCCGCTGTTGCTGACGGTAATATCACCGCCCTGGCTGGCATCGCCACCCGCACCGCCGATGGTCGAACCGAAGGCACCGCCGCCCGATCCGGTGAGACCGCCCGCAAAGCCGCCGGAACCGCCGCCGCCACCGATTGACTGCGCGAAGACCGCAACGGCCCCGGCACCCAGCGTTTCGATGGTGCCGCTATTGGTCAGCGTGATCGCGCCGCCAAGGCCGCCGCCACCGCCGGTTCCGCCGCCGATGGTCGACTGCGCATCGCCAGTGAGCGCCACGGTCGCGCCGGCCGCGAAGCCGCCGTTACCGCCGCCGCCACCGATGGACTGCGCCTGAATGCCGTAGGCGAAGGCGCCTTCGGTATAGACCGCACCACTGGTGTCCACGGTAATGTCGCCGCCGATACCGCCTGCACCGCCGCTGCCGCCGATCGTGTCGGACATGGCATCGAGCTGCGACGCTGCGCCGCCGACGGCAAAGCCGCCGACACCGCCGCCACCGCCGACAGACTGGGCAAGGATCGCCACCGCCTGATCGCCGGCCGTCGCCACGAGGCCGCTGTTTGAGACCGTGATATTGCCGCCCGCGCCGCCGTCACCGCCGGCTCCGCCGACCGACGAACTGGCCGAAGCGCCCTCGGCCGAAAGACCGCCGCCTGCCGCGAAGGCACCTGCACCGCCGCCGCCGCCGACAGACTGCGCGAAGATCGCGATCGAGGCGTCGCCAAGCGTGACGACCTGGCCTGCGTTGCCGATCGCAATCGTGCCGCCAAGGCCGCCAGCACCGCCGATGCCGCCACCGACGCCGTTCTCCACGTCGTCGCCCAGCGCCAGCGCGCCGCCGGCCGCAAAGCCGCCTGCACCGCCGCCGCCGCCGACAGACTGCGCGAAGACGCCGTAGGCAATGGCGCCATCGGTTTCGATCTTGCCGCCGACTGCATTGCTGACGGTGATGTCACCGCCATCGCCTGCCGAGCCGCCGTCTCCGCCGACCGTCTGCGAAACCGCACCGGCCTGCGAAGCCGCGCCGCCGGTCGAGAAGCCGGCGACACCGCCGCCGCCGCCTACGGACTGCGCGAAGAGCGCGGTCGCATTGCTGCCCAGCGTCAGGATCGATCCACCGTTCTCCAGCGTGATCGTGCCGCCCGAACCGCCTGCGCCGCCCGATCCGCCAACCGTGTTGGAAGTCGCGCCGCCCTCGGCCGAGAGGCCGCCGCCCGCTGCGAAGCCGCCGGCACCGCCGCCGCCGCCGATGGACTGGGCAAAGACCGCAATCGCGCCCTCACCCGCCGTCTGGATCGCGCCGAGACTGGTCAGCGTGACGTTGCCGCCGATACCGCCGCCGCTGCCCGAACCGCCGCCGACGCTGGATTCCACGTCGCCTTCAAGGCTGAGCGCGCCGCCGGCCGCAAATGCGCCCGAACCGCCGCCACCGCCGACCGACTGCGCGAAGACCGCGTAGGAGAAGTCTCCCAGCGTGGTGATCGAACCACCGGCGCCGTTGTCGATGGAAACTTCGCCGCCGTCACCGCCGGCTCCGCCGCTGCCGCCAACCGTGTTCGAGGCGCTGTCCGCCTTCGAGGCACTGGCGCCGACCGAGAAGCCACCGGCACCGCCGCCGCCGCCCACAGACTGGGCATAGACCGCCGTGGCATTGGCGCCTTCGGTACGGATCGAGCCGGTGTTGACCAGCGAAACAATGCCGCCGGCACCGCCCGCTCCGCCTGCGCCGCCAACCGAGTTGGACGCCGCACCACCCTCGATGGTGAGGCCGCCGCCCGCCGCGAAGCCGCCGGCGCCGCCGCCGCCGCCCACGGACTGGGCGAAGACTGCGATGGAGCCGTCTCCGGCCGTGCCGATCTTGCCGGCATTGCTCAGCGAAACGACGCCGCCGATGCCGCCGCCGGCACCAAGGCCCGCGCCGACCGACGAATTCGCATCGCCCTCAAGGCTCAGCGCGCCGCCAGCCGAGAATCCGCCCTGACCGCCGCCGCCGCCGACCGACTGCGCGAAGACCGCGTAAGACAGCGTGCCCAGCGTGACGACCGCGCCGTCCGCGCCATTGGCCACGGAGACTTCGCCGCCGTCACCGCCCGCGCCGCCGCTGCCGCCGACCACGGTCGAGGCGCTGTCTGCCTTCGATGCAGAGGCACCCACGGCAAAGCCGCCCTTGCCGCCGCCGCCGCCGACAGACTGCGCGAAGATCGCAGTCGCATTGGCGCCTTCCGTCTGGACCAGGCCATCGGTCGTGATCGAGACCACGCCGCCAGCACCGCCAGCACCGCCCGAACCGCCAACGCTGTCCGAAGCAGAGCCGCCTTGTGCGGTCAGGCCAGCGCCCACCGCGAAGCCGCCGGCACCGCCGCCGCCGCCCACGGACTGTGCGAAGACCGCGACCGAGCCTGCACCCTTGGTTGCAATCGTGCCGGTGTTGTCGAGGCTGACGAGGCCGCCTGCGCCGCCGCCGCCACCGCTGCCGCCGCCCACGGCGGATTCCGCATCGCCTTCAAGGCTGAGACCCGCGCCGGCCGCAAAGCCGCCCGAACCGCCGCCGCCGCCGACAGACTGCGCATAGACCGCGTAGGACAAGTCGCCATCGGTGGTGATCGTGCCCCCATTGTTGGCGATCGTCACGTCACCGCCCGCACCTGCCGCGCCGCCGCTGCCGCCGACGAGGTTGGATGCCGCATCGGCGCTGGCCGCTGCCGCACCGGCGGAGAACCCGCCTGCGCCGCCGCCGCCGCCCACCGACTGGGCCAGGATCGCGGTTGCATTGGCGCCCAGCGTCTGGATCGTGCCGCTGCTGGTGACCGAAACGAGGCCGCCGTCACCGCCGCCCGCGCCTTGTCCGCCCACGGCATTGCTGGCAGCGCCGCCCTGCACGCTGAGGCCGCCCGAGATGGCAAAGCCGCCCGAACCGCCGCCACCGCCGATCGACTGTGCCAGCACCGCCAGCGAGCCATCGCCGCGCGTGCCGATATCGCCCGCGTTATTGATCGAAACCACGCCGGCCGAACCGCCCGCGCCACCCGATCCCGCGCCCACGGTCGAGCTGGCATCGCCTTCAAGGGCAAGGCCCGCGCCGACCGAGAAGCCGCCCGAACCGCCACCGCCACCGATGGACTGCGCCTGGATGGCGATGGACATCGCGCCTTCGGTGACGATCGTGGCGTTCGCCGTGTTGACCAGCGTGACGTCGCCCGCCGAACCGGCCGTGCCGCCGTCTCCGCCGATGGAGCTGTTCGCCGCGCCGCCCTTGGCCAGCGCGCCGCTGACCGCGAAGGCGCCGTTGCCGCCACCGCCGCCGATGGACTGCATCAGCACCGCCGTTGCGTTGGCGCCCTGCGTCAGGATTGTACCGTCGTTATAGAGCGAGACCGTGCCCGCCGAACCGCCAGTGCCCGCACCGCCGCCGATGGCATTGGAAAGCGTGCTGTCGCTGCCGCCGGCAAGGCCCGCGCCGACCGCAAAGCCGCCCGAGCCGCCACCGCCGCCGATCGACTGCGCGAAGACCGCCACGGCGCCGTCGCCGCTGGTCTGGATCAGGCTGTAGTTGTTGACGCCGACATTGCCGCCATCACCCGCCGCGCCGCCGGCTCCGCCGCCGACCAAGGAACTTGCGCCTTCGGACAGCGAGAGCGCGCCGCCCGTGGCGAACCCGCCCGAACCGCCGCCGCCGCCGATCGACTGCGCAAGGATCGCGTAGCCGAAGTTGCCGGTAGTCACGACCGTGCCGGTCGAGCCGTTGGCGACTTCGACCGTGCCGCCGTCACCGCCTGCGCCGCCCGAGCCGCCGACCGCGTCGCTTGCCGAAGCGGCCTGCGAGGCAGAGGCACCCAGCGAGAAGCCGGCCGAGCCGCCGCCGCCGCCGATCGACTGCGCGACGATAGCCATCGAGCGATCGCCCAGGACCTGGATATCGCCGGTGGTCACGACCTTGACCGCACCGGCATTGCCACCAACGCCGCCCGAACCGCCGAGGCTGTTGGTCACGGCTTCCGAAGTCGACGAAATCGTCAGCGAACCGGCGAAGCCGCCGTTTCCGCCGCCGCCGCCGATCGACTGGGCAACCACGCCGTTGGACGATGCACCGAAGGTGTAGATATCGCCGGTGTTCTGCACGGTGACCAGACCGGCATCCTGACCGGAACCGCCAGCACCGCCCGTGGCACTGGAAGCCGCCTTTTCGCCGAGCGCCAGCGTGCCGGCTACGGCGAAGCCGCCCGAGCCGCCGCCGCCTCCGATCGACTGCGCCAGAACGCCATCGGAAAGCGCACCGTGGGTCTGGATGAGTGCGCTGGTGGAAACGAGAACATTGCCGCCGACGCCGCCATCGCCCCCCGAGCCGCCGGTGACCGCGCTGGCGCCTTCGCCGTTGGAAGCCGCCGCAAGGCCGAGCGAGAAACCGCCCACGCCGCCGCCACCGCCGATGGACTGCGCAACGACCGCTGCCGAGCCATTGCCCAGCGTGCCGAGCGCGCCGCTCAGCGTCAGATCCACGTTGCCCGCATCGGAACCGATGCCGCCCGCGCCGCCAACCGAGCTGACCGCCGAACCGCCGCCCAGCGCCGCCGCAAGACTTCCCGAGAAGCCGCCCGCGCCGCCGCCGCCACCGATGGACTGAGCCAGCACCGCATTGGTGGCATCGCCTGCCGTCAGGATCTGACCTTGAGAAACGACAGTGACATTGCCCGCCGCATTACCGGCGCCGCCAGCGCCGCCGACACTGTCGGACGCGCCCGCACCCTTGGTGGCAATGGCGCCGGAAACCGAGAAGCCGCCGGTACCGCCGCCGCCGCCGATCGACTGCGCCACGATGCCGCGGCTGTGATCGCCCTCGACCTTGATATTGCCAATGGAGGTCACGGACACGTCGTCGGCCGAGCCGGACGAACCACCCGCGCCGCCGGTCGAACTGGAAACCGCATCCGCGCCCGAAAGAGCAAGACCTGCCGAGACCGAGAAGCCGCCGTTTCCGCCGCCGCCGCCGATCGACTGGGCGACAATGCCGGTGGAGTTGGCGCCGTGAGTATAAATGTCGCCGGTGTTGGCCACGTCCACGGTGCCGGCATTGCCGGCCGAACCGCCCGCACCGCCGCCGATGGTCGAGTTCGCCTCACCCTCAACGCTCAGCGCGCCGCCGACCGAGAAGCCGCCCGAACCGCCGCCGCCGCCGATGGACTGCGCCAGGATCGCGCCCGATTGCGCGCCAAAGGTCTCGATACCGCCCGTGTGCGTGACGGAAACGTCGCCCGCATCGCCTGCCGAGCCGCCGTCGCCGCCGGTCGATTCAGCCGTGGCGCCGCCACTGCTGGACAGCGCCGCGCCCACCGCGAAGCCGCCCGCACCGCCGCCGCCGCCAATCGACTGCGCGAGCAGCGCTACGGATGCCGCGCCCTTGGTGACGACATTGCCGTTCACATCGACGCTGACGTCCCCTGCGTTGCCCGAGGAGCCACCGGCACCGCCGCCGGTCGCCGATTCCGCATCACCTTCGATTGATGCAGCCGCGCCAACCGCGAAGCCGCCCGAGCCGCCGCCGCCGCCGATGGACTGGGCAACCACGCCGCGCGCCTGCGCACCGTCGGTCTGGATATCGCCATCGACCGACACGCTGACTGACCCAGCATCACCCGAGGAACCGCCGGAACCGCCGGTCGAATCCGAAGCCGCACCGCCCGAGGAGGACAAGGCCGCCGAGACCGAGAATCCGCCGACGCCGCCGCCGCCGCCGATGGACTGGGCCAGCACGCCGTTGGCCGCCGCGCCCGAGGTTATGATGGTACCGGTCTGGTCTACGGTAACGTCCGAAGCCGAACCGGCCGCGCCGCCCGCGCCGCCGCCGACGCTGGACTTGGCGTCCGAATCCATCGACGCGCCAAGGCCCACGGCAAAGCCGCCGACACCGCCGCCGCCGCCCACGGACTGCGCAAAGATACCGTTGGCCGATGCGCCCGTGGTCTGGATATCGCCGTCATGGCTGACGGAAACCGTGCCCGCGCTACCGCCCGCGCCTGCCGAACCGCCGACGCTGGTGCTGGTCGCCCCGCCTTCGAGGCTGAAGCCCGCGCCGACCGAGAAGCCGCCCGAACCGCCGCCGCCGCCCACGGACTGTGCAAAGATGCCGTTCGAATTGGTGCCGCTGGTGACGATCATGCCCACGTCGGACACGAACACGTCCGCGCCGTCACCGGCCGTGCCGCCTTCGCCGCCGCCCACGCTGGAGGTCGCATCGCCCTTCATGGAGGCGCCAAGGCCCACGGCGAAGCCGCCGTTGCCGCCGCCGCCGCCCACCGATTGGGCCAGGATTCCGTTCGAATTGGCGCCGCTGGTGCCGATGTCGCCCACGCGGTCCACCGTGACGGTGCCGGCGCTGCCGCCGCCGCCGCCAGAGCCGCCGACGCTGTCGCTGGTCGCCTCGCCGTCAAGGCTGAGGCCTGCGCCGACCGAGAAGCCGCCGTTGCCGCCGCCGCCGCCGACAGACTGCGCGAAGACGCCGTTGGCCTGATCGCCCAGAGTGACGATCGTGCCGGTGCCGGTCACGGTTACATCGCCGGCATTCGAGCCGGTGCCCGCGCCGCCGCCGCCGACCGAGGATTCGGCGTCGCCCTTGATCGAGACGCCAAGGCCCACGGCGAAGCCGCCGTTACCACCGCCGCCGCCGATCGACTGGGCGAGGATGCCGTTCGATCCGGTGCCCTTGGTCTGGATGTCGCTATCGGCATGGACGGTGACGTTGCCCGCCGTCGCGCCGCCCGCGCCGGCCCCGCCGACGCTGGTGGAGGACGAACCGCCCTCGCTGGAGAAGCCCGCGCCGACCGAGAAGCCGCCGTTGCCGCCGCCACCGCCGACCGACTGCGCAAAGATGCCCGCTGCCGCTGCGCCTTCGGTCCAGATCGTGCCTTCGGTGGTGACCGAAACGTCGCCCGCCGTGCCGCCCAGCGAACCCTCGCCGCCGCCAACGTTCGATTCCGCATCGCCCTTCAGCGAAACGCCGAGGCCCACGGCAAAGCCGCCCGAGCCGCCGCCGCCGCCAACTGACTGCGCGAAGACGCCGTTGGAACCGTCACCCTTGGTGGTGATGCCCTCACGCGCCACGACCGTGACGTTGCCGGCGTTGCCGCCCGAACCGCCGCCACCGCCAACGCTGTCGCTGGTGGAATCGCCTTCCGCGCTGAAGCCCGCGCTGACCGAGAAACCGCCGGTGCCGCCGCCGCCGCCGACCGACTGGGCAAGCACGCCGTTGGACGCCGCGCCTTCGGTGTAGATCGAACCGGTAGTGTCTACGCTGACATCGTCGGAATTGCCCGCCGCGCCGCCTTCACCGCCGCCGACGCTTGATTCCGCATCGCCCTTGATCGAAACACCGGCGCCGACCGAGAAGCCGCCGTTGCCGCCGCCACCGCCGACCGACTGCGCGAAGATGCCGTTGGCGATATTGCCGGTGGTCTGGATCTTGCCGACATTGACGACATCGACGGTCGAGGCGTTACCGCCCGCGCCGCCGCTGCCGCCAACCTGGTTGGAGGCGGCATCGCCTTCACCCGAGAACGCCCCGCCAACCGAGAAACCGCCGGAGCCGCCGCCGCCGCCAACAGACTGGGCAAGGATACCGTTCGAACCCGTTCCCGATGTGACGACCGAATAGCCTTCGATGGCCGCATTGGCACCGGCCGTGGCCGAGACGCTGACCATGCCCGCATCGTTGCCGGTACCGCCATTGCCGCCAACGCTCTGCGTATCGGAATCGCCCTTGGCCGAAAGGCTGGCGGAAACCGAGAAGCCGCCATTGCCGCCGCCGCCGCCGACCGATTGCGCGAAGATGCCGTTAGCCAGTTCGCCCGTGGTCTGCACGGTTCCAAGGCTGGTCACGTCGACATTGCCGGCCAGACCGCCGCTGCCGCCGGTGCCACCGCTGCTGTTGCCGATGGACTGACCCTCGACCGTGGCCGAGGCGGTCAGGCTGAAGCCGCCGTTACCGCCGCCGCCGCCGATCGACTGGGCCTGGATGCCCGCCGCGAGGTTGCCCGTGGTGGAAACGTTGCCGGTCGATCCCAGCGAGACGTTGCCCGCCGTATTGCCGGTGCCGCCCGAACCGCCGATGCCCACAGCCACGGCATTGCCCACCGACAGCGAAAGCGCGCCCGCGAAACCGCCATTGCCGCCGCCGCCGCCCACGGACTGGGCGAAGAGGCCGACCGAACTGGCGCCGCTCGTCGAAATGTCGCCGGTGCTGACGAGCGAAACGTCGCCCGCCTCGCCGCCGGAGCCGCCCTTGCCGCCGATCGCGACCGAGGCCGAAACGCCGTCACTGCTGGCGGTCAGGGTGCCGGAAATGGCGAAGCCGCCATTACCGCCGCCGCCGCCGATCGACTGCGCAAGAATGCCGTCCGCCTGATCGCCCAGCGTGGTGATGTTGCCGGTCGAGACGACCGAGACCGCCTTGCCCGCACCGCCCGATCCGCCCGATCCGCCCAGCGCCAGCGCCGCCGAGGCGTATTGCGCGCCCGCGACCGCGACGGAGAATCCGCCGTTGCCGCCGCCGCCGCCCACGGATTGCGCGAAGATGCCGTTCGAAAGCGTGCCTTCGGTGTAGATGTCGCCGGTGTTGGCCAGCGTGACCGTTCCCGCGTCGTTACCCGTGCCGCCGGTGCCGCCGAACGAGAGCGCCGCCGCGCCGTACTGTGCGCCTGCAACGCTGGCGGAGAAGCCGCCATTGCCGCCGCCGCCGCCGATGGACTGCGCCACGAGGCCGCTTGACTGGTCCCCGGTCGTGGCGATCTGGCCGGTCGAAGTGAGCGTAACATCGCCCGCCGTACCGCCCGCGCCGCCGCTGCCGCCGAAGCCGATCGCGACAGCGCCATACTGGCCGCCTGCCGCGCTGACGCTCCAGCCGCCGTTGCCGCCGCCGCCCCCGATCGACTGGACCTGCGCACCCGCGCTGAAATCACCCAGGGTGACGATGTCGCCGGTATTGGTGAGGTCCGCATTGCCCGCCGCACCGCCGGTGCCGCCCTTGCCGCCGAAGCCGATGGCAGCCGCGCCGTATTGCGCACCCGAAGCGCTGACCGAGAAACCGCCGTTACCACCGCCGCCGCCGACAGACTGTGCGAACAGCCCCTGCGAGTAATTGCCCTCGGTCCAGATATCGCCGGTCGAGACCAGCGTTACGTTGCCTGCCGCGCCGCCCGTGCCGCCGTCGCCGCCGAAGGAGAGCGAAACGGCGCCGAACTGAGCGCCTGCCGCAGAGATCGCGAAGCCGCCGTTACCGCCGCCACCGCCGATCGATTGCGCACGCACGCCAGCCGAAAAGTCGCCCGAAGTCGTCAGATCGCCATCGGAGATGACCCCAACGTCACCCGAAGAGCCGCCGCGACCGCCGGTGCCGCCCATCGAGAGGCTGACCGCGCCGAACTGGCCGCCCGAGGCGGAAATGGCAAAACCGCCGTTGCCGCCGCCGCCGCCGAGCGACTGCGCGAAGATCGCATCGGCATTGTCGCCGAGCGTCTGGATGTCGCCGGTGCTGTCGATGCTGACCGCGCCCGAGGAGCCGCCATTGCCGCCATCACCGCCGAACGACGCGGAGATGCCGCCACCCTGCCCGCCTGCAACAGCGATCGCACCGCCGCCGTTGCCGCCGCCGCCGCCCACCGACTGCGCGAACAGGCCCTGGGAGCTGTCGCCTTCGGTCAGGATATTACCGCTGCTGACCAGAGTGACCTTGCCGCCGGTGCCGCCATTGCCCGCACCGCCGCCGAAGGCGAGCGATGCACCGCCCGCCCAGCCGCCGCTGGCGGAGATCGCGAGACCGCCATTGCCGCCGCCGCCGCCGACAGACTGGGCGAGAATGCCGGCCGAGGCCGCACCCTGCGTCCAGATCCCGCCGTTAGAGGTGACCGAGACTTCGTCGCCATCGCCGCCGTCGGCGCCCGCGCCGCCCATCGAAAGGCCTGCCGCGCCGATGCCGCCGCCCGAAACGGCTGCCGAGAAGCCGCCGTTACCACCGCCGCCGCCGACAGACTGCGCGAGGATGCCGTTGGAAAGATCGCCGACCGTCGTGATCGTACCGGTGCTGCCGACCGTGACCTTGCCGCCATTGCCGCCATTCGCGCCGCTGCCGCCGAAGGCCGCGGACATTGCGCCGGCGCCGCCGACCGAGCCGGAAACCGCGAAGCCACCATTGCCGCCGCCGCCGCCGACGGACTGCGCAAAGATACCGTTGGAGCTGAGCCCTTCGGTGGAAAGATCGCCGGTCGAGGAGACGAAGACGTCGTCACCCGATCCGCCGTTGCCGCCGCTGCCACCGAACGTGAGGCTGACCGCGCCGGCCGCACCCCCGGCAAGGCCGACCGCGAAGCCGCCGTTACCGCCGCCGCCGCCAACGCTCTCCGCAAAGATCGCGTCGGACTGGATGCCCTTGGTGGAGATGGTGCCGACCGAGACGAGTGTGACAGTCGAACCATCCGACCCCGCGCCGCCCGCGCCGCCGAAGGTCGAGGTGATCGCACCAAGGCCGATCGCGGCACTGGCCGAGAAGCCACCATTGCCGCCGCCGCCGCCGACGGACTGCGCAAAGATGCCGCGCGACTGGTCGCCTTCGGTGGAGATGTCCGTTGCGCTTTCGACGTCGACCAGTCCGCCGGCACCGCCCACGCCGCCGGCGCCGCCGTAGCTCATCGTCAGCGATCCGCCGAGCGATGCGCCCGCCGCTACCGAGAAGCCGCCGTTACCGCCGCCGCCGCCCACCGAGCTGGCGAAAATGCCGTCCGAAAGATCGCCCTTGGTCGCGATATAGCCCTGAAGGCCCACGCGCACCGCACCGCCCGAACCACCCGATCCGCCCGAGCCGCCAAAGGCGATCGAGGCGGTGGCACCGAGACCCGCCGAGGCCGAGAGCGCGAAGCCGCCGTTGCCGCCGCCGCCGCCGACAGACTGCGCGAAGAGGCCGCTCGAACGGTCTCCGAAGGTTTCGATATAGGCCGAGCCCATGCTTGCGCTGGCCGTGGTGCACGAAGAGTTGGTGTTGACGCAGATGTCGCCGCCTGCGCCGCCGCCGCCGCCCTTGCCGCCGAAGGCCGCGCTGACGAAGAGACCTGCAGAAACCGCCGAGCCGCCGTTGCCGCCGCCGCCGCCGATCGACTGGACGAAGATCGCCGTTGCATCGTCGCCGGAAGTAGAAACGAGGCCGGTCTGGTTGAGGACGACCTTGCCGCCCTTGCCGCCGTTACCGCCCGCGCCGCCTATAGCGAGAACGCCGGTGCTCGATCCGCCATTGCCGCCGCCGCCGCCGATCGACTGGGCGATGATGCCCAGTGCCTGGTCGCCCTTGGTGGTGATCGTTCCGCTGTTGGTGACGGTGACGATACCACCGGCACCGCCGCCGCCGCCGGACCCGCCGATGGAAATGAGGCCGGTGGACGTACCGCCGTCACCACCGCCGCCGCCGACCGACTGGGCCTGGATGCCGATCGAGCGTTCGCCGGAAGTCGAGATCGATCCGCCGTTCGTGACGGTGACATTGCCGCCCGGGCTCGTTCCCGAACCGCTGCCGCCGATACCGACAAGGCCGGTCGAATTGCCGCCTGCACCGCCGCCGCCGCCGACAGACTGCGCAAAAATGCCACGGGCGTAATCGCCCGTGGTCTTCAGTGCGCCTTCGTTGTCGACGATCACCGTACCGCCGAGACCGCCCGTGGCGCCCGATCCGCCAAGGCCGACGAGACCGACCGAGCCGGAGCCCGAGCCGCCGCCGCCGCCTACGGACTGGGCGAAGATCGCGTCGGACCAGTCTCCCCCGGTCGTGACCGAGCCGGCCGAGGTCTGCGTAACCTGGACCAGACCGCCATTACCGCCGCCCGCGCCCGAACCGCCCAGCGCAACCAGGCCGCCCGAACCCGAAGCGTTGCCGCCGCCGCCGCCGATGGACTGCGCGAAGATGCCCTTGCCCGCCTCGCCCGTCGTCACAAGCGTCGCGCCGGAAGTCACGAGCACGGTGCCGCCGTTGCCGCCACCTTCGCCCGAGCCGCCCAGCGCGGCGAGGCCGCCGGTAACACCGGCGCTGCCGCCGCCGCCGCCGACCGACTGCGCCAGCACCGCGTAAGAGCCGGTGCCGGAGGTCGAGGCATAGGCACCGGCTGCAAGATTCACGATCACGGAGCCCGCGTCGCTGCCCTGGCTGCCCGCGCTGCCGAGCGCCACCAGACCCACCGTGGTGCCGCCGTTGCCGCCGCCGCCGCCGATGGACTGCGCGAAGAAGGCATGGGCGAAATCGCCGGAAGTCTTGGTGGACGAATTGCTGCCGGCCGTGATCGTCGCGTCGCCGCCCGGACCGCCGGCGCCGCCGTTGCTGCCGTCGGCGAACAGGCCGCCGCCGCTGCCGCCATCGCCGCCCGAACCGCCGATGGATTCCGCGAGCACGCCGTGCGCGCCCTCGCCCTCGGTCTGGACCACACCGTTCTGGTTGACCCGGACGTCACCGCCCTTGCCGCCGTAGCTGCCGCCGCCGCTCGACGAGACGAGGCCCCAGCTACCGCCGCCGTCACCGGCCGACCCGCCGAGGCTCTGTGCGAGAATGCCGATCGAGCCTGCACCCTGCGTGGCGACCGTGCCGTTGTTCGTGGCCGTGGCGTCTCCGCCTACGCCCGGAGACCCGCCACCCGAACCGCCGCCCGACAGGAAGCCGGAACCACCCGCGCCGCCCTTGCCCGACGAACTGCTGACGAGAATACCGTAGCTGTTGCTGCCGGTGGTCAGGACCTGGGCATTGCTGACGAGGTTGACGTCTCCGCCGACGCCGGCGTTGCCGCCCGAACCGCCGTCCGAACCAAGATAGCCGTTGCCGCCCTTGCCGCCGTCACCGCCGATGCTCTGCACGATGACGGCCGCCAGATTGTTGGACCGCGAGGTATAGGACCCCGAAATCGTCTGGTTGATGTCATCGCCCTTGGCGCCGGAACCACCGTCCCCCGCGGAAATGAACAGTGCGCCGATATGGCCATTGCCGCCGTTCCGCCCGCGCAGGACCTTGCGGTAGATGCTGTCGTTGATGCCTGACTGGAACTGCACCTCGTCGGCGCCGGTGGCATTGGTGGCAGGCGCAATCGAGGTGACGGCGTCAGTCGTGCTGATCGTGTTGTCGGCAGAGCTTTCCAGCGAAACCGCGGTAACAGCGCCGCCCGCATCCGTGGTGACCGCGGTGACCGTGTAGGTCGTGCCCGAAACGTCGAACGTCTGTCCGACCTCGTCCGCGAGCAGGATGACGTTGTTGCCGTCCGTCTGCACCTGCATCGGCGGCAATTGCTTGGTGACGGTCTCGAACTCGCCGGTCACCGGGTTGAGGACCTGCGCGCCGACCGGCGGCATGACGATCGGGGACGGCGTGGGGGCAGGCGCGGGGGATGGCGTCGGGGTTGGAGCGGCAGAAGCCTGAACCGGCAGGACACCGCCGAATACCATCATCGCCGCAAGCGTCGCCACGGACGCGCTCGAACGCCAGGAACGGGACGGGCGGTCCTGCGCCGTGCTCGCGGTGGAACGGCCAGCGAAAGGTTCAGAAGTGTACAAGGTATGCCCCCCGGATGCCTGGTCGGCAAGTTGCCCGGCCCGCCCCCGGGGCGGGATTTCGCAGCTGTACGACACGGGATCGCCAGCGGGGAATCCGGGACAACACTTAGAAATGAAGAGGAAAAATTTCTTACTTATCAGATTGTTAAGAAATTTTTTCCGGTTTGATTACGCGCACGCGAGTCAACGCCGCCCTCCCCGCTCCCACCGGGAGCAGGCAAGGCGGTGCCGGTCGGTCGGTGTCAGGTGTCGCGCGCGACGGCCGCCAGGGCGTCCCACTTCGCTTGCGAAGCGATCTGCGCATGGATCGCGGGCAGCGCTCCCGCTTCGCGCAGCCGCAGGAACTGTTCGGAATCCAGCCCCTCGAACCGGGCGCGGTTCACGGTCACATATTCCACCAGCAGGCTCGGCTCGGTCGAATTCGGCGCCGTGTAATGGACCCGCTTGGGCTCGAACAGGTCGAGTTCGTCCAGCAGGGCAATGAGAACGCGGGTGCGTGCCTGAGCCGCTTCGTAATTCTCGCAGAAGTGCAGCGCCTGCAGCGTCAGTTCGGTAGGTTCGCCCTTTTCGAAAAGGACGACCGAATCTTCATCGCCCCTGTTCGCAACGCGGCCCGACGCGTGGTCCAGGCAGAGGATCAGGCGATCGCTTCCCTCGTCACGGGCGAAGACGAAGGGATAACGGCGCAGGTAGGCCGGAATATAGGCCCCCGCCTGATAGCGCCCTTCCGAAACGAAAAGGTTCCGCTCGGCTTCGAGGCCGGTAACGACGTAGGGCTGACGATCTTCGCCGAAGAACAGGATCGGATAGTCGAGTGCCGCGCGCTCGAACTCATCAACAGTGAGCTGGATCATCGGTGCGGTAGCGGCAAAGCCGAAATCGGTCGGCGCGACGACGACAGCTGCATCGGCGTGCGTGACGCTGTGTACAGGCCGCGGTTCGCGGTAGAGCGGCAGACTGCCGTTCACCTGCGGCTCAGCCACGGCCCCACCCGCGACAGCGCCTGCAACGGTGCCACCGACAGCGGCGTCAACACCGGCTGCCACATCGACGGCCTTGCGATTCTTTTGCTTAATTTCGGTCATGCCCCACCAAACTATAATGCCCCAAAATCACCCCCCGACAGATCGCACCCCAATCGCGCTATCCATCGGAATTCAGTGACTTATACAGTTTGCGGCCTAGGGAAAGGTAAACAAGGCCGCAAGGATGAATTCTATCGGACACACCAATCCGCGGTGCAATCCGGACATTTACCTATTGGCTAATATAGGAGGTAAACGGCCCCTGCGATTTCGCGGCGCCGAAATTGTGCGAGACACGGGCAATTGGGGGCTTCAAACCCTAACGCGGAGGGCACTGGTCCGGATGTTTCGGGGCAGAAAACACCGCCGGCACGATAGGCCGGCACGATAGGCGGGCACGATAAGCCGCCTCTGGCCGCTGTCACCAACCCGTGGCGCCGGCATCGATCGCGATATCTGCAGCGGTAACGTACCGGGCCTCGTCGCTTGCGAGCCAGGTGGCGGCCCATGCGATGTCCTCGGGCTCGCCGAGTCGCTTGAGCATGTTCTTCGCCAGAACCTGCTGCTCGAAGGCCGGGTCCGCCTCGAGGTGGCGCGCGGTGGCCGCAGTGCGGATGAAACCGGGCGCGATGGTGTTGGCGCGGATGCCATGCGGAGCGCCTTCCATCGCGAGCTGCCGCGTCATGGCCAGTACGCCTCCCTTGCCCGCACAATGCGCCAGCGCAGGAGAACCTTCGAGGGCATGACGGGCATTGGCCGAGGCGAAGTTGACGATGCTGGCCTTGCCGCTTGCCCTGAGCCACGGCCAGGCCGCGCGGGTCGCCAGATAGACGATGTCGAGTTCGCCGGTCAGCGTTTTTCGCCAGTCGGCATAACCAAGGTCCTCTATCCAGCCGAACACCGCAAAGGCCGCCGCGTTCACAAGTATGTCGATGCGCCCGCACGAAGCGCCGATTTCCGCAAATAGTGCGTTCGTGGCCGCTTCGTCAGTGAGGTCGCAGTTCCGATCCGTTCCCGAAAGGTCGACACCGATCACCGCGGCGCCCTCCTTGCGGAACATGTCCGCCACGCCTTCTCCGATGCCGTTCGCCGCCCCCGTGACGACCGCGATCTTGTCGTTCAGACGCTCAGCCATGCGCCGTCGCTCCGTTCCTGCCAAGAGACGCGCGCGCGGCCAGCAAGGCGACTATCACGCCGCCCAGCGCCGCTATCGAGAGCACCGAGAAAGCGCCGAGCAAGCCCCCGGTGCGCTGGCCCGCGAAGGTCACCACGATGGGCGAAAGGAACTGGCCGAAAGCGAAAGCCGATTGCCAGAAGCCGGTTCCGCGTCCACGGAATTCGAACTTCAGGATCGACATGGACCACACCAGCAACGTCGGCAGAAGCAGGCCCGCACCTACCTGGTTGACGAAGCACCCGGCGAGGAAGCCCGGCACCGCGCCAGACCGGGCCATCAGCATGAAGCCCATCGAGAGCAGCGCGAATTCAAGGAGCAGCAGCCTGCCGACAGGCCACTTACGGCCCAGCCGCGAATAGAGGAAGGTGCCCAGCGGCACGCCGATCGAAGCGATCGAGGTCAGGAAACCTCGCTCGGCCGGGCTGGCGAGGCCCAGTTCGGCAAGCCCGCTCGGTGCCTGGATCTGCACCGTATAGAAGAACACCGAACCGTAGACGGTAATGGCAACGATCATCGCCATCCTTGCCCAGGGGAACCCCTCCCAAGAGCGGTTATGCGGCGCTGCATCGGCGTCCTCTTCCCTGAAGCCGTCCCCCGAGGGCTCCCAGGTGAACTTCCAGACCAGGACAAACATCACCAGCGCCGAGGCATAGGCCCAGAACGGCGTGCGCCAGCCACCCTCGCCCATGATACCGCCGAGGTTGAAGAAGAGCAGCGCCGACATCGAGGCGAAGGCGGTCTGCGCCGCCAGCCATTTGTCCCGCGAGGCACCCTTGTAATAGTCGCCGATCATCGTCGTCGAAAGAACGTAGATCAGCGCTTCGGCAATCCCCACGCCCACGCGCGAGATCAGGATATGCGTGAGGTCGGTCAGGAAAACCGGCATGACGCCAACAACCGCATAGAGCAGGAATGCCGCCAACAGGAGGCGCCGCCGGCCGAACCAGTCGCCCAGCATCCCTGCGAGCGGACAGAGCAGCGCCACGCAGAGCGAAGGCAACGTCAGGACCATCGGCACCCAGTATTCGTGTCCGGGTACCGTGCGGTAATGCGCCATCAGGTCGGGAATGATCGGCGTCAACAGCACGATCGCCATCGTTGTCAGCGTGATCGGCAGCAGCAGCGAGATGCCGGTCAGCATGCCCGGTTCATGATGGCGTGTCATTCTCTCCCTTTCCTTCGGCCGGTTCTCTTTCCGGCCTGATATCAAAGCGCTTTTTTCAGCTACCGTCGGTTATCAGCGTGCCGCCGTCCACCACGAGGTTGTGCCCGGTGACGAAAGCCCCTGCGTCGGAAGCCAGGAACACGGCAGCGCCTGCGACCTCCTGCGGCGTGCCGGGGCGGCGAAGCGGCGTCATCGCCATGCGGCGGGCCATGAAGGCCTCGTCCGCCAGCAAAGGTCCTGACAGTTCGGTGGCGATGAAACCGGGCGAGATCGCATTCACGCGCACCCCGCGCGGCCCCCACTCCACCGCCAGATTACGCGCCAGTTGCGCAACACCCGCCTTGGCGAGAGCATAAGCGTTGATTCGCCCGTTGCCCCTCAGCCCCGAAAGGCTGGAAACCAGCACCGCAACCCCGCCGTCGCGCTCCGCGATTTTCGGCAGGGCCAGATTGCAGAGCGCGACCTGACTGGTGAGATTGATCGCCATGACACGGGCATAGTCGGCCATGTCGAGATCGGCGAAAGGCCCCGCCCTGCCGGTGATCCCGGCATTGCAGACAAGCACGTCCAGCCCGCCGAATTCAGCCACCGCGCGATCCACCAAAGCGGCCAGCGCCGCATCGTCGGTCACATCGCAAGGCTGGCCCGGCATCCCGAGTTCGGCAGCGACGCGTGCGGTGTCCTGCGCATCCTCGCTGGAGATCACCACGCGCGCGCCTTGTGCGATCAGCCCCTCGGCAATGGCGCGCCCGATCCCGCGTGTGGAGCCGGTGACGATCGCGCTTTTGCCGGAGAGGTCGAACATCAGCCCTTGTCCGCCGCCGCGTTGTAGACCGGATCGACCTGCTCGGGCTTGGCCTCGTCCAGCGGCACGCCGTTGTGGAGATAGGCCGGTGCCTCGATCAGGATGAAGGCGATCCGGCAAACCTCTGCGGTAGTATTGCGCCAGAGATGGTTGGTCCCGCGCTGGACGATGATGCCGCCTTCGCGCACAATCGTCTTGCGGCCGTCTTCCAGCTCCAGTTCGATCGCGCCCTTCAGCACGATGCCGTAGTCGATCGAGTTGGTGCGGTGCATCGGGCTCTGCTTGCCCGGCAGCATGTCCACCACGCGGATCACCGATCCGCCTTCCAGCGTGGTCCCGGTGGGGCGTTCGCGCCCCTCGATCTCGTCGTTGTTGTCGGCGGGGACGGTGGCGGTCGTCCAGATGGTCAGGAACGAGGCATCGCCCGAGGGGATCATTTTCGTCGGCGTCACGTCTTCGGAGCGGAACACCGCGCGGCCTTGCGCATCATGCCCGGTAACGACGCGCTGGATCGGCGGCAGGCCGGAATCGGAAAGAACTTCACTCATGCCTTTACGACCTTCTGTTCGATGACGCCGAACGGCGCGCGGCCATCGGCAAGGGTTCCCTGCATCCGCACGGTGTCGCCAAAGCGCATGAATTCGGTGCGGGGCTCTCCGAAATCGACCAGTTCGATCCCGCGCCGCTCGGCGATGCAGGAGGAGCCGATCTCGCGGTAATTCTCATTGGAAACGGTGCCCGATCCGATCACCGTGCCCGCCACCAGATCGCGCGTGGCACAGGCGTGGGCGACCAGCTCGTGGAAACCATGCCCCATCGGCTCGCCATTGGCGGCGCCAAAGCGCTGGCCGTTCCAGTCCACCAAGAGGTTCATGCAGACGCGGCCGTTGCGCCACTCATCGCCCAGTTCTTCCGGCGTGACCGCAAAGGGCGCCATCGAACAGGGCGGCTTGGCCTGAACCCAGCCGAAGCCGGTCTTCATCTCCGGCCCGGCCAGTTTGCGCAGCGACCAGTCGTTGATCTGCACGATCAGGCGGATGTGCTTCATGCAGTCCTCAGCCGAAGTCCCCATCGGCACGGCATCGACGATCACGCCAAATTCGCCTTCGAAATCGATGCCGTTCTCTTCGCTGAGGAAGCGCACGTCCTCGGCAGGGCCGTAAAACTTGTCGGAAGTACCCTGATACATCAGCGGCTTGCCGGTCTTCACCGGCACCACGCCGAGTGCCTTGTCCATCAGTTCGCCGTGGCAGGCGAAAGCGGAGCCATCGAGCCACTGCCACGCACGCGGCAACGGAGCACGCAGCAACGCGGCATCCAATGCTTCGGGAAACTCCGAAATCCCGGCCAGCACGGGCGCGACGAAGGCCCAGCTTTCCATCGCCTGCTGCAGCGTATCCACAGGCGCAGGCGCGAAACGGTCGCCCTCGGGCGAAACGACGACGAGGCGCCCGTCGGGGGTGCCGTCATCGAGAGTGGCGAGGCGCATTGTTCCTTGTTCTCCCGGAATGCTCTTTGCTTGGAAGAACGGCTAGCGAAGCCCCCCTGCGGCAACAACGGCATAGGATCGATAGCAAGCCATCGATAACATGCGATGGTCCCCGCTCGCCCGCCGGCGCTAGGTCCGATGAAAATCACGTCACACCGGATCGGGAGAATACAATGGCCACCTGGCTGAAGCGCGGCGCCACTGCCGAGGCAAAGGCAGACGCGGATCGCAAGGTTCGCGACATCGTCGAGGCGGCACTTGCCGATATCGAGAAGCGCGGCGACGAAGCGGTGCGCGAGATGTCCATCAAGTTCGACGGCTGGGACCGCGACGACTATCGCCTTTCACAGGCCGAGATCGACGCCTGCGTCGACAGCCTGACCCCGCAGGAATGCAAGGACATCGAGTTCGCGCAGGCGCAAGTGAAGAACTTCGCCCAGATCCAGCGCGATTCGATGAAGGACGTGGAGGTCGAGACGCTGCCCGGCGTCGTGCTCGGCCACAGGAACATCCCGCTGGGTTCGGCCGGCTGCTACGTGCCCGGCGGCAAGTATCCGCTGCTCGCCTCCGCGCACATGTCGGTGATCACCGCCAAGGTTGCGGGGGTAAAGCGCGTCGTGACCTGCGCCCCGCCGTTCCAGGGCAAGCCGGCGCGCGCCATTGTCGCAGCCCAAGCCATGGCCGGGGCCGATGCGATCTATGCGCTGGGCGGTATTCAGGCCGTCGGCGCGATGGCGATCGGCACGCAGAGCATCGATCCGGTCGATATCCTCGTCGGCCCCGGCAATGCCTTCGTCGCCGAAGCCAAGCGCCAGCTTTTCGGCCGCGTCGGCATCGACCTGTTCGCAGGCCCCACCGAAACGCTGATCATTGCCGACGAGATCGGCTGCGACCCCGAAATCGCCGCCACCGATATCCTCGGCCAGGTCGAGCACGGGCCTGACAGCCCCGGCGTGCTGCTGACCAATTCCGAGAAGTTCGCCCGCGCCACCATGGCCGAGATCGAGCGACTGCTCCAGATCCTCCCCACCGCCGATCATGCCCGCAAGGCCTGGGAGAACTTCGGCGAAGTGATCGTGGCCGACAGCTACGAGGAGATGGTCAACATCGCCGACGAGATCGCCAGCGAGCACGTGCAGGTGATGACCGCCGATCCGGACTACTTCCTCCAGAACATGACCAATTACGGCGCGCTGTTCCTGGGGAGCCGCACCAATGTCAGCTTCGGCGACAAGGTGATCGGCACCAACCACACGCTGCCGACGAAGAAATCGGCGCGTTACACGGGCGGTCTCTGGGTCGGCAAATTCCTGAAGACCTGCACCTATCAGCGCGTCACTACCGACGAGGCTTCGGCGCTGATCGGCGAATATTGCTCGCGTCTCTGCGCGCTGGAAGGCTTCGCGGGGCACGGCGAGCAGGCCAATATCCGCGTGCGCCGCTTCGGCGGGCGCAACGTGCCCTATGCCGGGCAGGCCGAACCGACACCCGAAACGGCGGCCTGACCGTGGCGATCCCGCAGACGCCGAGCCTGCGCCTTGACGGGCGACGGGCTCTGGTGACCGGGGCGGGCCGAGGCATCGGCCTCGGCGCCGCCGCCTCGCTGGCGGCAGCGGGCGCGGAGGTCACGCTTGTTGCCCGCACCTCGGCAGAGATCGACGCGGCAGCCGAGGAGATCGGGAATGGCACCAAGGCCGCGACACTCGACGTTTCGGACCTCGGCGCTGTCGCCGCATTCTTCGCGGACCGCGCGCCGTTCCACGTCCTCGTCAACAATGCCGGCACCAACCGCCCCAAGCCGATGTGGGAGGTGAGCGAGGACGATTACGACGCCGTGCTCGACCTCAATCTCAAGTCCGCCTTCTTCGTGGCGCAGGCCTGCGTGACGCGGATGATCGATACCGGCACGCCGGGCAGCCTGATTCACATGGGCAGCCAGATGGGGCACGTGGGCGGACCGAACCGCGCGCTTTACTGCGCCAGCAAATGGGCGCTGGAGGGCATGAACAAGGCCATGGCGCTGGACCTTGCCCCGCACGGCATCCGCTCCAACACCATCGCGCCCACTTTCATCGAAACCCCGCTGACCCGGCCGTTCTTCGAGGACGAGGCGTTCAAAGCCAGCGTGCTTTCCAAAATCAAGCTCGGCCGCATCGGTCAGGTGGAGGATCTGATGGGCGCGGTGCTGTTCCTCGCCTCCGACGCTTCCGCGCTGATGACCGGCACCAGCCTTGTCGTCGATGGCGGCTGGACCGCCGAATAACTCCCTTACCCTTTCAGGATAGATCATGTTCGAACCGTTCCCCGGAAACTACGTCTGGAACCTCGCCACCAACCTCGCGCTCGCTTGCGGGGGCAATTACGGCGAGATCGACGAGGCCAACCGCCCGATCATGGAAGCGAGCGAGGCCGGCGCCGATGCCGGTTCCGCACAGATGTTCGATAGCTGGATCGCCGTCGCCGATCAGGTCACGGCCAATGCGGAAGGCGACGAGGCCGCCGGCTACCTGCTCTCCGCCGGCACCAAGTACTTGCGCGCCTCCGGCTATTACCTCGCTGCCGAACGGATGCAGAGCCGCGACTATGCCCCGCGCTGGGCGGCCTATGACAAGGGTCTGGAACTGTTCCACAAGGGCGCGAAGCTGCGCGGGCTGCATGTCGACAAAGTGGAGATTCCCTACGAGGACGGCGCCTACACCGCCATTTTCGTCCACGACGGTTCGGGCACGCCGCGCCCCACGCTGGTCTCGGTCAACGGGCTCGATTCGATGAAGGAGCAGGTCTGCATGGCGGGGCATGGCCAGTCGAACCTGGAGCGGGGGATGAACACCCTGTTCGTGGACCAGCCCGGCACCGGCGAGGCGATCCGCAAGCGCGGCCTTCCCGCCGTGTTCGACGGTGAGCGCTGGGGCACGCCCGCGCTCGAATACCTGCTGACGCGCAGCGATGTGATCCACGACCGTATCGGCATTTTCGGCCTCTCCTTCGGCGGCTACCACGCGCCGCGCATCGCCGCCAACGAGCCGCGCTATGCGCTCTGCGCGGTGATGGGCGCCAACCACGTCTGGGGCCGCCGCCAGCGCGAACGCCTCGCCAACGAGGGCGAGAACCCGGTGCCGCACTACTGGGATCACGTCATGTGGGTGTTCGGGATCGAAGACCGCGACGCTTTCCTCGAATATGCCGACCAGATCACGCTCGACGGGCAGGTGGAGAAAATCCGCATGCCCTTCCTCGTCACCCACGGCGAGAACGACCGCCAGATCCCCGCCTTCAACGCGCAGCTCAGCTACGATCAGGCGGTGAACAGCCCCAGGCGCACGCTCCGCATCTTCACCAGGAAGGATTTCGAGGTAGAGCACTGCGGCGCCGACAACGGCACCGGCATGCGCGACTATATCGCCGACTGGTGCGCCGAAACCTTCTCGGAAATGGGCTGATCCAGATGGCCGAATTCACCTTCCACCACGGCGGCGTTTCCGTCCCCAGCCTTGACGAGGCGATCGACTGGTACGGCCGCGTGCTCGGCTTCGAGGTCGAGAAAAAGTTCTATATCGAGGCGGCGAAATCCCGCACCGCCATGGTCCGCAAGGGCCCGCTGCGGTTCGAGATCTTCGAGGTGGAAGGTGCCGCCGCCCTCCCCGAAGACCGCCGCTTCCCTCCGCGCGATCTCAAGACCCATGGCAACAAGCACGTTGCCTTCCGGGTGGAAGACCTCGAAGTGTTCCTGACGGAAATGGCGGAAAAGCACGCGGACGTGGCATTCGTGGTGCGGGAGGCCTTCGGCAAGGGCTGCTTCATCCGCGACTGCGCGGGCAACCTGATCGAATTCGTCGAGGAGCCGAGCCTGTGATCCACGAAATCGCCACCCTCACCATCGACCCGGCGCGCGCCGCCACCTTCGAGGCGGCCGTTGCCGAGGCCCGCCCGCATTTCGAAGCGGCCAAGGGCTTCGTCTCCTTCGCACTGCAACGCTCGGTGGAGAATCCCGCGCGCTATCACCTCGTGGTCGGCTGGGAGAGCGTAGAGGCCCACTTGGTCGATTTCCGCGAGTCCGAAGGTTTTCAGGCCTGGCGCGCGCTGGCAGGACCCTTCTTCGTCGAAGCCCCCTCGGTCGAGCATTTCGTGCAGGCCTGCTGAGCTAAACTTCACCTGCGCGCGTGGAGCCGCATCAGGGCAAAGAAATCTCCGAACGTAAGCCGCGCATCCAGCGTTCGGAACACGCGCAGGCTCCGCCCCGCGATTTCCTCACCATATGTGCAGTCCGCCTTGATCCGCCGGCCGGGCAGATCGACATGCGTGCTGCTCTCCTGCGAAATCGCGCTGAGCAACACGGTCGGGCTGTCGCCCAGCGGCCAGCTTCCGCCCACATCGACGAACGCGGGCGGCGTCGTGAAACGGTCGTAGAGCCATTCGCCGAAGGGCGAGATCGGCCGAAGCTGCTCGGCCAGTTCCGCGACCGAGAACTGCATCTGCCGATAGGCATCCTGCGGAATCTGCCAGAGCGGCACTTTCGACTGCTCGATCACGATCTGTGCGGCGGCGATGTCGGAGGAAAGATTGTATTCCCAGCCGCCCGCCGGATAGGCGCCGCCTCCGATCCAGATCACCGTCATGCGTCCGGCGATCTTCGGTTCAAGGCGCAGCGCCGCCGCAAGGTTGGTGAGCGGGCCGCCGCAAGTGAAGTAGAGCGGCAGGGGATCGTCGCGCATGGCCTCGGCCACGATGGCCCGCGCCGCAGCGCTCGCCTCGGGCTGGACGGCGCCCAGCAGTTCCGATCCGGCCATCACCGGCGGCGCCTTTGCGATCCCCGCGCGGCGGATGAGTTCCTTCGCCACGGCGCGTCCGGCAGCAGCCGTGGTTCCGGCAGGCACATCGCCCAGCAGCTTCGGGTCGAGCGCGGATGCAGTGACAAGCACGGTATGGGTACGGGGCGACAGCAACTGATGCGCCAGCGCGACCAGACCGTCCGGATCGCCGGCAAAATCGTTGTCCACGATGACCCGTGCCGACGCCTTCTGCGGGATCCGGCGATAGGTTTCCGCACGGCCGAAACCCGGAAGCAGCGCGCTTCCCACGATCACCCCGCAGGACGCGACGAAACTGCGACGTGATGGCACGCGCCCTCCCATTCAAGAATTATTATTCCAATTTATACGACTGCGGCCGCCATGCAAGTCGCAAGCCGGCCGATCCGTCAGCCCCGCACCGTCAAAGCGCGTGCTCGTCGTCCTCGGTCAGTTCGTTCAGCTTGCCATGGACCGGGAGCTTGCCGGGCCGGGTCTTGCGAAACGGCGCGAAACTGGCGCGATCGGCGTCGAACGCCATGTCCCAGGGAATATTGTCGCCCCGGAAGATCGGCGGGGCATTGTTCGACCAGAGCAGCGAACCGAAGCGGAAATCCCAGGCGCGCGGCACCCAGTTGTCGTCCAGATAGTCGGTGTCGGCGTGGTACTCCGCTTCGCCCGCCTTTCCGGGCATGTCGCAGTAATAGTAGATCGCGCTGGAAATGCGGTGGCGGGATATGCCGCCCGAACTGTTCATGCTCTCGTTCTTCCAGCCCTTTCGCTCCATGATGTTGGCGCCCAGCATGACTTCGTCGATGTCGTCCATGCCGAAGGCGATGTGCATGAATTTGAAGTGGTCGGGCGCGATAGGCAGGTCGCAGTTCACCCAGAAGATCGAATGATGCTCATACGTGCCGTCCGCCCGCGCGAAGATGCCCGAGCCCTTCGAATGATCGACATAACGGAAGCCGAAATGGCGTTCGTAGAATTCGAAGCTGCCGACATAATCGGGAGAGAAGAACACGACGTGATTGATCGTCTTGGGTATCGCTGCCCGGCGCCAGATGCGGTGCTGGTTGAATCGCGGATAGCTGGTGGGCGTGTTCACCGGGCTCGCTTCGGAATGGAACACCCGCTTGTCCCACACGCGCAGCGCAATCGGCTGACCATCGGGGCAGACAGCGTGGACGGCGCCGTCCGCATTGCGGGAAACGGCAACGTCGCGCGCCAGGCTGACGGCAATCGCTTCGAGGCTGTCGGCCGTGTCCACGCCCCAGACGGTTTCCTTGAGGCCGTCTCCGGGAAACGGATCGGGGCTCGGCAGGCGCGCATCGCCGTGGCGCAGGAGGATGACCCGGCTGCCCGATGCGAGGCGGAACACCGTTTCGTCCGCTCCTGCGCTTTCCAGCGGCAGGCCGAAATCGGTCCAGAACCGCGTATGTTCCGCCAGGTCCGTCACCCCGAACAGAACGCTCTCAACTCCCAGAATGCTCATGCTTGTTTCAATCCTGACTGCTCCGGAGTCCCCTTATGGGGGGCCGGAGCAGCCTGGAAAAACGCATGGAATCGGATCGCTTCTATCGAGCCCGCCGATGCCCCGCGCTGTCAGCGGCTCCTGCGAAACAGCAGGCTCAGCAGGAACAGCACCGTCTTCGCGTCAAGCAGTCGGAGCGCCGCGCGTGCCTCCTGCGGCGTGACTTTCGCCACCATCGGCATGGCGCCGAAGATCTTGCCGCGAATGACCAGATTGTCGCCGTCCCGCTCGATCCGGCGCACGGCCATCAGTTCCTTGTCCTGCGCATCGAGGATGCGCATCACCGGAGTCTTCTTCCTGTCCACCATCACACCGCTCCCGCGCAGACCTTGTCGAATTCGATATCGAGGTCATCCATCATCTGGATCGCCGTTGCCCGGCCCGCGCCGAACACCCCGCCGCCCGGATGCATGAACGGCCCGACGAGATAGAGCCCCTCGATCCCCGGAACCCTGAGCGAACCGAGGTCCGGCGTGGGCCGGTGCGCGACGGACTGGTAGAAGAACGGCGCGCAGCCATGGATGTCACCCTTGAGGAAGCTGGCCGGGCTGTCCCGCTCATGATCGACGGGGGAGCGGATCAGGCGGCCGGTGATGTTGCCGTCATCGAGGTTCGCGTAGAATTTCCGGTACTGCGCCAGCGCGCGGTCGGCGATCTCCTCCTTGCGTTCGTCCCACGAAGCCGGACCGCCGGGCCAGAGATCATAGGGCGCGAAGTTAACCCCGTAGAACACGCCTGCACCTTCGGGGGCACGGCTGGGGTCGAAGAGCGTGTTGTCCCCGCCAGCGATCAGCCGTTCGGACACTTCGCCGCGCCGCAGCTTGTCGTACTCCAGCAGCATGTCGCGCATGGTGTAGAAGTCCATCAGTTCGGTCATCATGGCATTGGTTTCATTGCCGACCTTCAGCCGCAGCCGCTCCTTCAGGGTCAGGTGCGTGAGGTTGATCGAGAAGGTGGACTGGGTGACCCGCTCCGCCCGCTGGAGCACCGGCTCGGGCGTTTCGGCCACGAACTTGCGCAGGACATGCGGATGAATCGCGCCGATCACGCCGTCCTTGGCGGTAAACGTCTCGCCATCCACCAGTTCGAGGCCGACCGCCTTGCCGCCCGAGACGATGACCCGGCGCACTTCGGCATTGCACCGCACTTCGCCGCCGAAATGCTCGATCGCGCGGACCAGCGCGTGGGAAAGCTGGCCGGAACCGCCCCTGGGCATCGAACAGCCATAGGCGTGGATGATCCCCGGCATCAGGAAAGCACCCATGCCGGTGCCCAGTTCATCGGGCATCTGGAGGTTCTCGGTGACCATGCGCACGATGTGGATGCGCAGGAGGTCGCTTTCGAAGTACTGGTTCACCACGTCGAGCGCCGAACGCTGCATGACATCGAGGAGGAAACGCCCCTCGTCCGACTGGTCCATCATCGCCACGAAGGCCCCCATCGGGAACGGCGGGGCATAGAGGCCGGACATGAACATGGGCAGCGCCGCCATCGAGGCGGTGGCGAACTTGCGATAGGCCTCCGCATCCCTTGGCGAGAACATGGCGATTTCCTCGCAAGTCCGGTCGAGATCGCGCCACGAGCGCACGATCGTGCCGTCCTCCCAGATCGAGGCATGGGGCAGTTCGGGATAGATGTATTCGAGACCGAACTTGCCCAAGAGGCCCAGTTCGTCCTCGCGCAGCATCGGGTTGCCCTGAATCATGATGTGCACGTTGGAGTGTTCGTCATGCCAGAAGCCGGGCTGGATCAGCTCACGCGTGGAAACGCCGCCGCCGTAGTGGGGCTTGCGTTCGAGCACGATCACCTTCTTGCCCGCCTTGGCCATGTAGGCGGCGGCAACGAGGCCGTTGTGCCCTCCGCCCATGACGACGATATCGTACTGGCTCATGCCTCGCCTCCCGCAAGAAAGGCGCGGAACGGAGCGATGCCGGGGACATGGCTGGCGCAGCCGCCATCGGCGACGAGCACCTGGCCCGTGATGTTGCGCGCCGCTTCCGAAGCGAGGAAGGCCACCGCTTCGGCGATGTCGCCGGGCTCGCCCAGCCGATCCCGCAGGGTCTCATCCTCCACCATCTTGCGAAGCGGCGGGGGGAAGGCTTCCCGCAGGGCGGGCGTCATCGTCATCCCCGGCGCAACGGCATTGCAGCGTATGCCGTGGATGCCGTGGCTGGCCGCGATGGATCGCGTCATCTGGATGACCGCCGCCTTGGAAGAGGCATAGGCGGCCTGGATGACATGGCCCTGCAATGCCAGATTGGTGACCGTGTTGACCACGTTGCCCCGGCTTTCCCGCAAGTGCGGCAGCGCGGCGCGGCAGGCGATCATGGTTCCGCGCACATTGATCCGGTAAGTCCGTTCCCACAGCGCGGTATCCATGCCCTCGATATCGCCATCGTCCCGCGCGATTTCAGGACCGAGCAGCGCAGCATTGTTGTGCAGCACATCGAGCTGTCCGAAGTGGCGCAAGGTGGCGGCGATCATCGCCTCGATCGAGCCTTCGTCCTCGAGATCGAGCGGCACCGCGATCGCACCAGGCAATTCCTCCGCCAGCGCGGTCGCCGCTTCGAAGGCGATGTCGGCAATGGCGACCCTGGCCCCGCGCGCGGTCATGAGGCGCGCGGTGGCGGAACCGATCCCGCCGGCGCCGCCGGTTACGATGGCGACTTTTCCGTCGAGGCGGATGGCGTCAATGGCCATGTTTCTCTCCCATGATTGATCTTGCCCGCAAAGGTCATAAAGTGTCGGAAGGCAGCAGGAAGAAGGCACTTTTTTGTGCCCTCGCGATGATGGATGCAGGTAAATTGGAAAGCGGGGAGCAGGGGCGCGGGGAGCAGGAGCGCGGGGGCATCGCCGAACTCGCGGCGGACATGCAGGCGCATGGCACCGCGCGCGACGCCCCGGTGCGCAGCGTCATGGGCCTGCTGGGCGATCGCTGGTCGACGCTGATCCTGCTGGTGCTCAGGACCGGCGAAAGACGCCACGCCGACCTGCGACGCACGCTTTGCGACCTTTCCGAAGAAGGCGACATTTCGCAGCGCGTGCTGACGCTCAAGCTGCGCACGCTCGAACGCGACGGCTTTGCCGAACGGACGGTGAGCGAGGACATACCGCCGCGCGTGACTTATGCCCTCACCCCGCTCGGCGTGGAACTGGGCGACCGGGCGCGCGGCATGATCGACTGGGTGAACGAGCGCCAGCAGGTCATTCGCAGCGCCCGCCTTCGTTTCGACGCGCGCGAGGCGGACTGACACATTCAGCCGCCCCCGCCTTACACCGTCTGCCGGGCTGCTTCCCGCGCCTCCCTGTAACGCGCACGGCGGCCTTCCTCGATCTTCATGCGCGCGTCGAAGCCGGGATCGGCGGGATAATCCCTGAACTCGCTGATGACCTCGGCAAAGACCTCCGCCAGTTCCTCGCGAAATTCGGGATGGGAAAACACGTAGAACCGGTTCTCCTTCACCGCATCGATGGTGCGCCGCGCGATTACTTCAGGCTCCATGCCAGCCTGATGGACTTGTTCGAGCTGGCCGACGAAGGCCGTGTTCACCGCCTTGGCCCCTGCCTTGAGCGCTTCGGGGCGGATCTCGTCGCTGGCGTAGATATGCGTCTTCACCAGCCCGGGGCAAAGCATCGAAACCCCGATCCCGTGCGGAGCGAGGCTGTAGCGCAGGGATTCGCTGAGCCCGCGCACCGCGAACTTGGTGGTGTTGTAGATGCCCGGCACCCCGCTACCGAGGAATGCCGCCATCGAGGCCGTGTTGCAGACATGCCCGCCCTGCCCGCGCTCCTTCATGCGCGGAACGAACGTCGCCACGCCGTTGATAACGCCGTGCAGGTTCACGCCCAGCAGCCAGTCCCAGTCGTCGTAGGAAGATTCGTCGATCGACTGGAAAAGGTTCACCCCCGCATTGTTGAACAGCAGGCTCACCGGCCCAAGCTCGCGCTCCACCCGGTCCGCCGCCTCGGCGAAGCCTTCGCGCGAGGACACGTCGAGCGGCACGCCGATCACGGGCTGGTTCTCCAGCGTCTTCAGCGCCTCGGCAATCGCATCCTCGCGCACATCGGCGATGGCCACCTTGCAGCCCTCGGCCAGCAGCGTCCGTGCGAGGCCAAGGCCAACGCCGTTGGCCCCGCCGGTGACGAATGCGGTTCTTCCCGCCAGATCCTTCATCGGCGTCCTCCTCAGGCTTCGGCGCGCTGGTCCGCGCGGAGGCGGTTCTGGCGCGCGATCTCATCGGTGATGGCCGGATTGCGGAACAGAATTGCGAAGGTACGCTTATATTCTTCGTTATCCGGAAGCTGGGTCTGGACCGCTGCCGTGGTGGCTTCCCCGCGCTCGCGCACACCCACCAGGAACTCTCCGTGCGTGAGGATGTAAAGCTCGTCGTTGAGAATGCCCTCCAGCACCCGCTGCCCCACTTCCTCCTTGGTCTGGTAGAGGTGGAAGAACTGCCCGCCCGCCTGGCGGCCCTTGTCGGCCTCGGCATAACCGGTCTCCCCAAGCGCGTCGGGGCGGGTCTGGCTGGCCTGCGCGATGTTGGACTGGACCGCGCCGGGACAGAACGCCGAACAGATCACTCCGCGGGATTCCAGTTCGGGTCTCATGCATTCCATCATGGAGGCGACCGCCGCCTTGCCGGAGGAGTAGATCGTCGTCCCCGGAGCCGGCACGAGCGCCGACATCGAAGCCGTGTTGACGATATGCCCACCTTCGCCATGTGACAGGATTCTAGGCAAAATCGTGACGATTCCGTTGACCGTGCCGCCCAGGTTGACGCCCATCACCCAGTCCCAGTCGGCAAACGTGGCAACGTCGGTCGGGCCGACGACAGCGACGCCGGCATTGTTGCAAAGCAGGTGAATCCTGCCGAACCTGGCCTCTGCCCGATCCGCCGCCGCGGCAAAGGCGGCACGGTCGGTCACGTCCAGCCGGATCGCCAGAACCCGCTCGCCCCCGTCCAGTTCGGCCACCGCTTCGTCAAGATGGTCCTGCCGGATATCGGCGATGGTCACGTTCATGCCCGCGCCCAGCAGCGCCTTCGCAATTCCCAGTCCGATACCACTGGCCCCGCCCGTCACGAAAGCGGTCTTCCCCGGAAGATCCTGCATGCCCTCTCTCCTCTCTCGATGTGCTTTTTTCGAATCTGATCTCTTTTGTTCACCATCGAGAGATTGTATGCAAGGCTAACAATCACGAATGAGCCTATGCCGAACACGACAGGGCGAGAGGATGGATGGGAGAGGCCATGGCGGTAGCAGCAGCCAGTATCGCGCCAATCGAGGAACCGGCGCCCGGAACCGCCCCGCAGGGCGCGGAAGAACGCAATTGGCCGGGTTCGGCCTCGGCCTACTGGGCGCTGACGGTAATCGTCCTTGCCACCTTCCTGACCTTCTTCGACCAGGTCGTGTTCGGCATGCTGGCGGAGCGAATCAAGACCGACTTCGGCCTCACCGATTCGCAGCTCGGCTTCCTGGCCGGGCCCGCCAGCATCATCTGCTATCTCTTCGTCGGCATCCCGCTGGCCCGGCTCGCCGATATCTGGCCGCGCAAATATGTGCTGGCAGGCGGGGTCACGGTGATCGGGTTCGTCACGATGCTGGGCGGGATCGCGCAGACCTTCACCCAGTTCGTGGGCAGCCGCGTGTTCCTGGCGGCAGGCGGATCGGCCCATGCGCCCTCGTCCTATTCGCTTATCGCGGACATGTTCCCGCCCAAAAAGATCACCCGCGCCTTCGCGATCCTGCAATTCGGCTTCATCGGCGGATCGACGCTCGGCCCACTGGTGGGCGGCCAGCTCATCGCCCTGACCGCGCACTGGGCGCCGACCGCCCTCGGGCCGCTGCGCATCCTGGGCTGGCAGTGGATACTGGTGTGGATCGGGATGCCCGCCTTTCTCATCGCCCTGCTGTTCCTGACCGTGCGTGAGCCGCAGCGGCTGGTCCGTCACGACATCGCATCGCAGATCCCCGAGGGGGCGACGCTCGCCCGCCGCGTCATGACCTTCACCGGCCTCGATGCCGCCAAGGCGATCCGCGCCAACCGCCGGGTCTATTATCCGCTGTTCCTCGGCCTTGCGCTCAGCGCGCTGGAGAGCTTCGGCCTCGCCTTCTGGCGCGTGCCGTTCCTGATCCGCACTTATGGCTGGAACGAGGCGCAGATCGGCGCGGTAACGTCCGTGACCGTGCTGGTTTCCTCGCTGCTCGGGCTGCTGCTGGGCGGTACTTTCGTCGAATGGCTGGCGAGGCGCCACAAGGACGCCAACGTGCGCGCCGCCTTCATCTGCTTTGCGGTGGTGACGGTCTGCTCGATCCTGGCGCCGCTGATGCCAACCGGGCTGCTCTCGATCCTCGTCATGTCCTTTGGCGCGATGTTCGGGATTGCCGGGGCGGTGCCGCAGAACGCCGCGATCCAGCGCGTGGCGCCCAATGCCATGCGCGGCCAGGTGACGGCGATCTACCTGTTCATGTTCACGTTCTTCGGGGCGATGGGCAGCTTCGTGATCGGTCTGGTCGCGCAATACATCGTGGTCGATCCGGCGAAGCTCTGGCTGGCGCTGGAGATCACCGCCGTGGTCCTGCTGCCGTTGGCAACGCTGTGCATCTACCGCGCCATCCGCCCCTATCGCGAGGAGATCGAGCGCCTCGAAGCGCTTGGAATGTAACGATCCTGCCAATTGAAAACCAACAGGACGACAAGGAGAGAACCGAAATGGCCGACACTGACCGGATCAACGCGCTGGAAGCGCAAGTGGCTGAACTGGCACGCCGCCTCACCGTGCGCGAGGACGAGCTTGACGTGCGCAAGCTCCAGCATCTCTACGGCTACCTGATCGACAAGTGCATGTACAACGAAGTGATCGACCTGTTCACCGAAGATGGCGAAGTGCGCTTCTTCGGCGGCGTGTGGAAGGGCCGGGAGGGCGTGCACCGCCTCTATGTCGAACGGTTCCAGAAGCGTTTCACGCACGGCAACAACGGCCCGATCGACGGCTTCCTGCTCGACCATCCGCAGTTGCAGGACATCGTCACCATCGAGGCGGACGGCGTAACCGCCCATGCCCGCGCCCGCTCGATGATGCAGGCCGGCCGGCACCGCGACTATACCGACCCCTCCAACCCCCTCACCGCCAATGCGCGCCAGTGGTGGGAAGGCGGCATTTACGAGAACACCTACAAGAAGGTGGACGGCGTCTGGCGCATCCATGTGCTCAACTACTTCCCGCACTGGCACGCCGATTTCGACAAGGGCTGGGCCTTCACCGAGGCCGAATACGTGCCCTTCCCCAAGACCCTCTACCCGGAAGACCCCAGCGGCCCCGATGCCCTGATCGAGGATCACTGGCTGTGGCCGACGCACAAGCTGCTGCCGTTCCACCTGCCTCACCCGGTTACCGGAAAGCCCATGGTGGCGGAGCGCTGGCAGGGCGACATCGATCGCGAGAACGCGCGCAGCACAGCCGTTCCCGCCGAGTAGAGACGCGCAGCGCGCGTCCGCCTGTCCGCCGGGGCTCCCTCCCCGGCGGACAGGCTCCCCATTCCTCCGGCCCAGGTGAGGCATGATCCAGTACCCCGCGCTTTCCATGATCATCGACGGCGAACGCGTATCCGGCGGCACGCGCCGCACGCACGCCGTGCTCAATCCCGCCACCGGCGAAGTGCTGGGCCAGCTCCCGCTTGCCGACGCCGCCGATCTCGACCGCGCGCTGGAGGTGGCCGCCGCCGGCTTCCGCCTCTGGCGAAGATCCACGCCGCAGCAGCGCGCCGATGTGCTGCAGGGCGCCGCGCGGCTGATGCGCGAGCGGTGCGAGGAGATCGCCCATGTCGCCGTGCTCGAACAGGGCAAGACCCTGAGCGAGGCCCGCGTGGAAGTGGGCATGAACATCGGCCTGTTCGAATTCTACGCCGGAGAGTGCTTCCGCCTTTACGGCCGCGCGCTGGTGCGCCCGGAAGGGATGCGCTCTACCGTGGTCCATGAACCGGTAGGCCCGGTCGCCGCATTCGCACCGTGGAACTTTCCCATCGGCAACCCCGGCCGCAAGCTTGGCGCGCCGATCGCGGCGGGGTGCTCTGTCATCCTGAAGGCGGCGGAGGAAACCCCGGCCTCGGCGCTCGCGGTGCTGCAGTGCCTGCTCGACGCGGGCCTTCCGCCGGCGGCGGCGCAAGCCGTGTTCGGCGCGCCGGACGAAGTGAGCCGCCACCTGCTGGCCAGCCCGGTGATCCGCAAGCTGTCCTTCACGGGATCGACCACGGTGGGCCGCCACCTTGCGAAACTCGCCGCAGACGACCTCAAGCGCACGACCATGGAACTGGGCGGGCACGGCCCGGTGCTGGTCTTCGCCGACGTGGACCTCGACCGCGTGCTCGATACCGTGGTGAGCCACAAGTATCGCAACGCCGGGCAGGTCTGCGTCTCGCCCACCCGCTTCATCGTCGAGGATGCGGTGTTCGAGGATTTCCGCGAAGGCTTCGCCCGCCGCGCGCGCGGGTTGAAAGTGGGAGACGGCCTTGCGCCGGAGAGCCAGGTCGGCCCGCTCGCCAATCCGCGGCGGGTCGAGGCCATCGACGCACTCGTGCGCGAGGCGGTGGCGGCGGGCGCCCGGCTGGAGGCAGGCGGCGAGCGGATCGGCAACCGCGGCTTCTTCTATGCCCCCACCGTGCTGTCCGACACGCCCCTCTCCGCGCGGATCATGAACGAGGAGCCGTTCGGCCCCGTCGCGCTCATCAACCGCTTCTCCGGGGAGGAGGCGATGATCGAGGAGGCCAACCGCCTGCCCTATGGGCTCGCCGCCTATGCCTGGACCGGCGACGGGGCACGGCAGAAACGCCTCGCCGCGCAGATCGAAACCGGAATGCTCGGCATCAACACCACCATGATCGGCGGGGCCGATGCGCCGTTCGGCGGGGTCAAATGGTCGGGACATGGGCACGAGGACGGACCGGAAGGCGTCATGGCCTGCCTCGTCACCAAGGCCGTCCACGAAGGATAAGAGGATGGGATTGCAGATGATCGACGAATTGCCGGCCACCACACCCGAAACCGGCGCCCTCAGGACCGGCGGCAGGCAGGGCTACTTGCGCATCGCCACCGAGGAAGCCTTCGCCACGCGCGAACAGATCGACGTCTACTTGCGCATGGTGCGCGACGGCACGGCGGACCGGGGCATGACCTCGCTCTGGGGGTTTTATGCCCAGAGCCCCAGCGAACGCGCGATGCAGATCATCGAGCGCCTGCTCGATCTCGGCGAGCGCCGCATCGCCGACATGGACGCGACCGGCATCGACAAGGCCGTGCTCGCGCTCACTTCGCCGGGCGTCCAGCCCCTGCTCGACCTGGACGAGGCGCGCGGCATCGCGCTTTCCGCGAACGACCTGCTGGCCGAACGCTGCGAAGCCCACCCGGATCGCTTCATCGGCATGACCGCCGTGGCGCCGCAGGACCCGGAATGGTCCGCCCGCGAGATCCGGCGCGGCGCTTTCGAGCTGGGTTTCCGGGGCGTACAGATCAACAGCCACACGCAAGGCCGCTATCTCGACGATCCTGCCTTCGACCCGATCTTCCGCGCGCTGGCCGATACCGACCAGCCGCTTTACATCCATCCCGGCACGCCGCCCGACGCGATGATCGGGCCGCTGCTCGAATCCGGGCTGGACGGCGCGATCTACGGCTTCGGCGTGGAAACCGGGATGCACCTGCTGCGGCTCATCACCATCGGCATCTTCGACCGCTATCCCGACCTCCAGATCATGGTCGGCCACATGGGCGAGGCGCTGCCATACTGGCTCTACCGGCTGGACTACATGCACCAGGCCGGAATCCGCTCCCAGCGCTACGAACGGATGAAGCCGCTCAACAAGACCATCGCCGAATACTTCCGCAGCAACGTGCTGGTAACGTGCAGCGGGATGGCCTGGGAACCGGCGATCCGCTTCGCCCAGCAGGTCATGGGGGAGGACCGGGTGATGTACGCCATGGACTATCCCTATCAGTACGAAGCCGGAGAGGTCCGCGAGCTCGATGCCATGGACATGGCTCCGGAGGTGAAGCGCAAGTTCTTCCAGACCAACGCCGAACGCTGGTTCGCCCTGTGAAGGCAGACGTGAAACCGCCGGTCGGACAGGTCGCGACGGGTCCGGCCCGCCATGTCGCGCGCGGCGGATGGTACGCGCTGGCGCTGATCGCCCTGACCAATGCGATGAGCCTGCTGGACCGCCAGATCCTCGCGATCCTGGCCCCGGCGATCAAACAGGACCTCGGTATCGGCGATGCCGAGATGGGCCTGCTGTTCGGCACCGTCTTCGCACTGTTCTACGCGCTGTTCTCGCTGCCGGTCGGCCGCCTTGCCGATGGCTGGCTGCGCGGGCGGCTGCTGTCGCTGAGCATCCTGTTCTGGTCGGCCGCCACCGCCATGGCGGGGATGACCTCCAGCTTCGCCATGCTGGCCGCGTCCCGCCTCTGCGTCGGCATCGGCGAAGCGGCGACGCAGCCTGCGGGCACCTCGCTGATCTACGATTACTGGCCGCGCCACCGGCGGGGCTTCGTGATGGCGGTGATGGCCTCGGCCATTGCGCTGGGGCTGGGCGGATCGCTGGTACTGGGCGGACTGGCCGCGCAGATGTGGAGCGACGCCTTCGTGCCGGGCACCGCGCCGCTGGGCCTGAAGGGCTGGCAATTCGCCTTCCTCGTGGCCGCCGCGCCCGGCTTCGTGCTTTCGATCTTCCTCTGGCGCCTGCGCGAACCCGAACGCGGCGTGATGGACGGCATCGCCACGCCGCCCGATCCGCATCCCTTCCGTGCCAGCCTCTCGCTGCTGGGCGCGGTGACGCCGGGCTGCCACTGGGTGGCCATGGCGCTGCGCCGGGCAAGCCTGCGCAGCGTGGCCATCAACTTTGCCGCACTCGCCCTGATCGTGGTGGCGGGAACCGTGCTGGCGCGGATCGGCATGGCCCGGTCACCGCGCCCGCCGCTCGGCTTCGGCGCCTTCGCGATCGATCCGCACGTCCTGCAATGGCTGGTGATCGGCATTGGCCTGCTGGTCGTCGTCAACCTGCTGCAAGGGGTGAAGGCCAGCGACCGGCAGGCCTTCCGCGTGATCGCCGGATCGCCGACCCTCATCATGGCGATTGCCGTGGGTACGCTGCAATCGACGATCAACTACGGAATGATGGCCTTCAACCCCAGTTTCCTGATCCGCACCTACCACCTCTCGCTGGCCGACACCGCCTTGCAGTTCGGCCTGCTCTCGGCCGCGACCGGCATCGTCGGCCCGCTGATCTGGGGGCCGCTGTCCGACCGGCTGCACCAGCGGTTTCCCGGCGGCGGCCGGGCGGGAATCGCGCTGATGTCGATGGGCCTGTCGCCGCTGCTGTCGTTCTGGGTCTACGGGGCACCTTCGCCCGGGGACTTCTACTTGCGCTTCGTGGTCTACAGCATCGTGCTGACAGGATGGATGCCGCCGCTCTACGCGATCCTCTACGATCAGGTCCTGCCGCGCATGAGGGGGCTCACCGCCAGCCTCTACCTGCTGGTCATGACCATTCTCGGCATGGGCGTGGGCCCTTATGTGGTCGGGCTGATATCCGACATCACCGGCGATCTGCGCACGGCGATGCTGAGCATCAACGTGGTCGCCGTGCCCATCGTGGTGCTGATCCTGCTTGTTTCCCGCCGCGCCGCCCGGGATGAGGCGAACCTCAAGGCCCGCGCCGGCATCGCGGACTGAATTCCGCCGAACCCATCCGCCTTTTCGGCCCGCAACCGCCGGAAGCTTGGGAGAAGCCGCCTGCCCCGGCAGCGGCTTCTCCCCTTTTTTGCGGGCCTTCCTCCTCAGGCCGCCAGCCCGATCGCACCGGCATCGGCCCAGTTGCCGTGGAGCCCGAAGCGCAGCCGGATCGGAACGTGGATGGTCGCCACCGGCCCCTTCTCGATATCGAGCGCATCGAAGATCAGCAGGTCGCTGCGGTGGTCCTCCAGCCGGTTGCAGACCTGCACGATCCAGCCGTCCCCCTCGGGCGCATCGGCGGAGCGGGGCACGAAGCACGGTTCCTGCAAGCTGGACACCGGCCCGCACCACCAGTGCTGCTCGCGCCCGGTTTCGAGGTCCTTGAGGAACAGGCAGTTCATCAGCAGCCCGCCCGCGCTGCCGCCACGCAGCTCCACCGGGCGGCGCATGTCCATCTCCAGCATCCAGCCGTAACGCGTCTTGCGCCCGGTGAAGCGGTCGTCGATGCGGGGGAACTCGGCGGCGGTATCGGAAAGGCGGCTAATCGCCTCGAAGCTATCGCCGTTGGAGGCCATGTCCACGGTCCAGTCGGTCAGATAGCTCATCGCCTCCATGCCGTTGAACGGCGCGCCGTGGACGTCCGGGAAGAACGGGAACATGTTGTTCTTCGCCTCGGCGGTGAGGAAGTGGACCCGCGATCCCTCCTGCCATGCGTTCAGGACATGGCTGGCGAAGCAATTGTCGCGGCGGAACCAGCGGATCTCCTCGCCTGTCACCCCTTCTCGGCGCGGCAGCACGCCCAGATAGACCGGCAGGCTCGGGTCGAACCCGAAGTGCGGAAGGCCCTTTTCGAGCCGGTCCCAGCTTCCCACGGAGGGCACGATGTGGATCACCAAGTAGTCCTGGGTGATCGCGAAATCGTGCATCATGCAATAGTAGGGCGCCTTGAACCACACCTCGCGCAGCAGCGCGCCATCGGGGCCGACCTCGTAATAGGCCACGTCGTCGGTGCAGAGCCCCGAGGCGGCATAACCGATCGCCACCATGTTGCCGGTGACCGGATCGACCTTGGGATGCGCGGTGAAGGTCTGCCCGCGCATGGCCCCGCCGAAGGTCTCGAAACCGATGGTCTCCATCGTCGCCGGGTCCATCAGCAGCGCCGGGCTGTCCTCCTTCATCGCCCAGAGCTTGCCCGCGTAGATCCAGGCATTGGTGTTCGCAGTGGAGCGGAACCGGCCCTCCACCGCGGGATCGTCCGTCAACGGATTGCGATAGGCGCCGAACAGCCCCTTTCCGGCTTCGCGTTCCAGCTTCCACTTGTCGGTATGGGCCCAGCGCTGGCGCAAGTCGCACCGGCCGTCGTGGATATGGAACCGCGTGATCATGCCGTCGCCGTTGAAGGCGATATCGTCGCCAAGGCGCGGCGGGAACTGCGGATCGGGCTGGACGCGGAAGAACGCACCGTTCAGTTCGGGCGGAATCGTGCCCTCATGCGCAAGGTCGGCGATATCCGCCTCGATCCGCGATGGGGTGTTGAACCCGGTAAAGCTCGGGGTTTCCGGGAAATGGGCCATAACCTCTCCAGTCTTATATTGTCGTCGCGATATTGTATGCTTCACTGACAATTATTTTCCAAGCCATCGCTTGACGATTCCCGCAAACGCTCGCAACAGGACGTGATGAGAGACGCCGAAACATTCGCGGGACTGACAGCCGGTCGCACGCTAGATCACGTTCTGGACCTGCACCTGCGCCTGGCCCAAAGCGCCACGCAGCGCCGTTTTTCGGAGATCTTCAGCGATCTGGGCATTACCCAGACCCAGCTTACCGCGATGCTCCTGATCGCCGAGAATCCCGGCACCTCGCAAGCCGACATCGGCCGAACGCTCCAGATGGACCGCGCCACGGTGATGGGCATCATCAACCGTCTGGAAGGCCGCGAACTGATCGTGCGCGGGCAATCCACCGAGGATCGCCGCCGCCAGACGCTGGAAATCACCGAGCAGGGCGTGGCCATGCTTTCCGCCGCGCATGAGCGCAGCGGCGAACTCGGACTATGGCTGCGCGAACGCTTCTCCGATGCCGAGTTCCACATGCTCGCAGCCCTCCTGAAGCGCATTCACGACGTCGATATCGGCGGCCTCTGAGAGCGGCGCCACCGAAAGCCCGCTAATCGAGAAGCGCGGCGATCCCCTCCAGCCGCTGCGCACCAAGGCGCGCCAGCCCGGCCTGCGCTTCGGCGCGAACGGGCAATTCGGCGAGATGAAAACGCGCCGCCGCCTTCATGCGCCTGCCCACCGCATCGTCGCCCGCGCGGTGGACCAGGCGTAGCGCCATCCAGCCGCAGGCGGCCATGCCGCACAAGTCCAGGAAGGCTGTCGCGCCGGCCTCTGCCCCTCGCGCCGCGCCCCGCATGGCCGCAAGATCGGCGGCGGTCCGCTCCAGCAGGTCCAGCACTTGCGCCAGTTGGCGGGAGGGCTCGCCATCCCGCAATTCGCCGCGCGCCCATGCAAGGAAGCGCGCCAGCCCCTCGCCCTCCTCGCGCCAGAGGCGGCGGTGAAGCATGTCGATGGCCTGAATGCCGCTGGTCCCTTCGAACACCGAGAAGACCCGCGCATCGCGCAGCCGCTGCTCGACCGGCCACTCGCAGGTATAGCCGGCCCCGCCCAGCACCTGCAGCGCCTCGCTCGCCACGTCGAAGGCGAGCCGCGCCGCGCCGTCCTTTACGATGGGCAACAGGAATTGCGCGAGCGACAGCCACTGCGCCCGCGCGTCCCCGTCCGCAGCGCGGCTGCCGAGTTCCAGCGCCGTCGCACAGGCCAGCGCCAGTGCGCGCGCGGTCTCGATCCTGCCCGCCATGCCCAGCAGCATCCGCTGTACATCGGCATGAGCGGCAATGGGCACGGGCGGTGCATCGGGGGCGCCGCCCTGTCGCCGCTCCTGCGCATAGCGCAGAGCGGTTTCGAAGGCTCCGCTGGCCACCCCGATCCCCTGCGGACCGCAGGAAAACCGCATACGCAGCATCATGTGGAACAGGGTCTGGAGCCCGCGGCCCTCCTGCCCGATCAGCACGGCGGGCGCATTCTCGAAGCCGAGCACGCAAGTCGGCGAGCCATGAAGGCCGAGCTTCTCCTCGATCCGGCGCAGGAACACGCCGCCACGCGCGCCCTCCCCGTCGCCGTCAGGCACGAGGAACAGGCCGAGCCCGCGAACGCCCTGCCCTTCGCCAGACCGGGCCAGCATGAAGTGCCCGATCCGCCCGGCAAGATCATGGTCGCCATAGGAAATCCAGCATTTCTCGCCAGTCACGCGCCATGCGCCGTCTTCGCCCTTTACCGCCCGCGTGCGGATGCGACCGACGTCCGAGCCGGCGTCAGGTTCGGAAATGCAGATAGTGGCGGCCCATTCGCCCGAAAGCAGGCGCGGCACCCATTCCCCGGCCAGCTCTTCCGCCGCGCTTTCCAGCAGCAGCTCCGCCGCCGTGCGGCCCGGGGTGGCCAGCATGGCAAAGGCGGGCGAGGCGCGGTTGAGCAGTTCCTCGCAGGCGCCCTGCAGGAGCAACGGCAACCCCATGCCGCCCATCGCTTCCGGCAGCGGCAGCCCGAGCCAGCCGTCCTGCGCATAGCGCGCCCAGGCCTCGCGGTGGCCGGGCGCGGTCCGCACGCGGCCGCACGCCACCTGAGCGCCCTGCCGGTCCAGCACCGGATCGAGCGGCGCTACCAGCTCTTCCGCCATGCGCCCGGCCTGCGTGACGACGTGCCCCCAGGTTTCGGGATCGACCTCCACGCCCGCCTCGGCAAGGTCCGAAAGGAAGGGCGTGATCTCCAGATGCCGGACAAGGGCATCGACATGCGACTGGTATTGCAAGACGAACCTCCAATCAGCCGCGCACGCGCAGCTTGAGGCAGGACAGGGCGATTGCCGCGAGGAACGAGCCGCCGGCAATCAGCGTGGAAACCATGGCCAGCGGCAGGCCCGCCTCGAAGAGCATGCCTGCCACGATGGGAGACAGCGCCGCGCCGCCGCGCCCGACGCCGATGGCAAAGCCGGTGCCGGTCGCCCGGACATGGGTGGGGAAGGCCCGCGCGAAGATCGTGTAGAGCCCGGACACCGCGCTGTTGGTGAACAGGCCCGAGGCGAAGGCGAGCGCGGAGAGCCCGGCCAGCGTGTTCACGCCGAGCGCGCCGAACAACGCCACCATCACGGACGACCCAAGCAGCACCGCCACCGTCGCGCCCTTCAGCGGCAATCGCTGCACCGCCACGCCGAACAGCGCCCCGCCGATCGCCCCGCCAAGGTTCGCCCACACCAGCACACCGGCCGCTTCGGGCGGAGGAAAGCCGATGTCGACAACGATCTTCGGCACCCATTTCAGGATGAAGTAGAAGCTCACGACATGGGCGAAGTAAGCAAATGTGACCAGCAGCGTCGTGCCGATCAGGCCGGGGCGCAGGATGTCCGCGATGGAGGCGGCGGATTCCTCCACGGTGGGCGGCGGCAGCGCCGAAACCGGAGAATGGCCGCAGCGGGCCAGCACGGCATTGACCCGCGCCAGCGTG
Organism: Novosphingobium sp. TK71; assembly: GCF_055361505.1. Taxonomy (NCBI): domain Bacteria; kingdom Pseudomonadati; phylum Pseudomonadota; class Alphaproteobacteria; order Sphingomonadales; family Sphingomonadaceae; genus Novosphingobium; species Novosphingobium sp. TK71. Next base: position 2,114,581 of record NZ_JBSZKA010000001.1, on the reverse strand, counting down.
CCCGGACCGCGCCGCACCAGCAGGAACTGCACCGGCTCCGGCACCAGGAACCACACCAGCGGGATGAACGCCGCCGTCGCGAGGCAGCCGAACCAGAAGATCGCGTGCCAGTCGAACAGGGTCAGCAGCCAGGCGGCAGCGAGCCCGCCGATCACCGCGCCCAGCGGATAGCCGATCACCATCACCGCCAGCGCCAGGTTGCGGCGACGGGCATTGGCGAATTCCGCGGTCACCGCGTTGATCGCCGCCAGCATCCCGCCGATGCCGAGCCCGGTGAGCACGCGCCAGACCGAAAGCGTCGCCACGCCCGTCGCCTGCGTCGCCATCGCCATGCCCAGCGCCATGACGCAGAGACAGCCGAGGATCGTGCGCCGCCGCCCGACCCGGTCCGCGACGCTGCCGAGCACCACCGAACCGATGGCCATGCCGATCAGTTCCATCGACAGCACGACCCCCAGCGCCACCCGGTCGATCCCCCAGTCCGCCGCGATGCCGGGCGCGGCGAAGCTGATCGACAGCACATCGAACCCGTCAAGCGCATTGAGCCCGACCATGATCGCCACGGTCGCCACTTGCGCCCGTGACATCGGGGCACGCTCGATGATCTCACGCGGATCTGTTGCCGGCACGCTTTCCCTTTCTTTTATCGTCTTTTTTGCGAGGCTAGCGGCTCTCCCCGCCGCTGTCCCGGCGGATTTTCAGCCCACTTCCTGACCAGCCAGAACATTGCCGAACCGGGGATGGGCGAAATGCATCGGCACGTCGTGGCGATAGGGCCAGGTGGGCCGGTGGGCGCTTTGCGGCAGCAGGCGATCGGGGCCGATCGGATCCTCGGGGAACGTCAGCGCGGCGGGCTGGAGATGCGAGGTGGTGTGCGCCCAACCTTGCTCATAATCGCCCTGCCACTGCATCATGTAGTCCAGCCGCTTGATCTTCCACACGCCGTCCTCGCGCACGTAATCGTTCTCGTAGATGCCGGCTTCCATGAACTGCTGCGGCATGATCTCCTCGCGCGTGTCCTGGAAATCGTCGTGCCAGCCGCCGAACAGCATGCCGCGAAAGCGCCCCTTGGCGGTCTGGCGATCGGGCGCGACGGTGATCACGTCCTGCATCTGGAAATGATCGAGCAGCAACCCGTTCACCGGCCCCGGCTTTCCGCCGGTGAAGCGCTGCTGGATCCAGTCGCCGTAAAGGCGCTTCACCCCTGCATGGCCGACGTACTCGCCCGACAGGAACACGACCACGCCGTCCTCGGCGAAGAGTTCGGCAACCTGATCCGGCAGGTTGAAATCGATGTAATAGCCATAGGCCCAGTGCAGGCGGCGAATGGCATTCACATCCTCCAGTTCGCCCACCCGGTGCTCCAGCGCATCGAGACGGGCTTCGAGATGGGCGGGAGGCAGGTTCGAATCAGGCTCTGGCATCTCGATCTCTCCTCGATTATTGATTTGCTACACTAACGAATAAATTCGTCTTGCCGAGAGGATTGTCATGAAAAACAGCAAACGCGTGGCCTTCGTGACAGGAGGGGTTTCGGGCCTGGGCTTCGGAATCGCCCGCGCCTTGTCGAACGCGGGTTTCCGGCTTGCGCTAAGCTACCGCAATGAGGACTACCGCGCCGAAGCGGAGCGACGGTTCGCGGAAAATGGCAGGGAAACGCCGATTTTCCTGAAACTGGACGTAACCGACCGCGCCCGCTTCGCCGAAGTCGCCAGGGAAATCGAGGCGACCTTCGGCCGGCTCGACGTGCTGGTGAACAATGCCGGCGTCTCCGTGTTCGGCCCGACGGACGAAGCCAGCCATGCCGATTACGACTGGATCATGGGCGTGAACTTCGGAGGTGTAGTAAACGGACTTGTCGCGTTGCTTCCTCTGCTGAAACGGACCGGGCCGGGAAGCCATGTCGTCAATGTCGCATCCATGGCCGCCTATCTCTCCGGTCCGCAGGCCGGCATCTACACCGCCAGCAAGTTCGCGGTGCGCGGCCTTACCGAATCCTTGCGCTACAACCTTGCCCCGCAGGGCATCGGTGTATCGCTGCTCTGTCCCGGCCTTACCCGCACCAACGCCTGGGACAGCGCCTTCCGCCGCCCCGAGACATTCGGCGAAAGCGGCTTCGGCGAGCTTGACCGCGCGGCGCTGACGCAGTTCGGCACGGCCTTCGACCTCGGCATGGACCCGCTCGAAGTGGGCGAGAAGACCCTGCGCGGGATCGAGGAGAATGCCCCCCTGATCTTCTCCCACCCCGAATATGCCGAGGATTTTCGCGAGATTTACGAGGCCTCGCTGGCGGCCCTGCCCGACGAACCGGCCCCCGCGGCCCGTCTGGAAATCGAGCGCCTGCGCCGCGAGGGAAACCGCGCGGCGGCGGGCGGACGAACCGTGTCGATCGCCGATCTGACCTGATCCATCCGCCCAGCGCCCCCGTCCGACCATTGCGGGGCGGGCATATGGGGCCGGGAGATACCGGCCCCCCTTCGTCACGCCTCGACCGGCTGGTACTGGCCGATGACCGACTTGACCTCGAGGAACTCCTCGATCCCGAACTTGCCGAATTCGCGGCCATTGCCGGACTGCTTGTAACCGCCGAACGGCATGTCGAAAGCAAGGCCCCCGGAATTCACGAAGACCGCGCCCGCGCGCAGCTTGCCCACCAGCTTGCCCGCCCGCGCCGGATCGCCCGCGATATAGGCGCCAAGGCCGTAAGGCGTGTCATTGGCGATGCGCACCGCGTCGGCTTCATCGTCATAAGGCATGATGACCAGCACCGGGCCGAAGATTTCCTCCTGCGCGATGGTCATGTCGGGCGTCACGTCGGCGAAGACGGTGGGCTTGACGTAATAGCCCTTGTCCAGCCCTTCGGGCCGCCCGAGCCCGCCGGTCACCAGCGTCGCGCCTTCTTCGATGCCTTTCTGGATCAGGCCCTGGATCTTCTCGTACTGCGCCTTGTTCACCACCGGGCCGATGTGCGGCCCTTCGCTGAGCGGATCGCCAACCGGCTTGGCGGCGAACATCTCGCCCACCTTCTCGGCCGCATCGTCATGCTGCGAACGGTGGACCAGCATGCGCGTAGGCGCCACGCAGCTCTGGCCGGAGTTGAGCAGCACCCCGCCCACGCCGCCGGGAAGCGCCACGTCCAGCGGCGTGCCTTCGAGGATGATGTTAGGCGACTTGCCGCCCAGTTCCTGCGACACCCGCTTCACGGTATCGGCGGCGTTCTTGGCCACCATGATCCCGGCGCGGGTGGAGCCCGTGAAGGAGATCATGTCGATCCCAGGATGCCGCGCCAGCGCGGTGCCCACTTCCGCGCCGTCACCCTGCACGAGGTTGAACACTCCCGCCGGAACGCCTGCGGCCTCCATCACTTCGGCGAAGATCGCGGCGGAACTGGGTGCTTCCTCGCTAGGCTTGAGGATCATCGTGCAACCGGCGGCCAGGCACGGCCCCACTTTGGCGACGATCTGGTTCATCGGCCAGTTCCACGGCGTGATGAGCGCGACGACGCCGATCGGCTCGCGCAGCACCGTATTGTCGCCGATCTTCTCGGAAAATTCGAAGGCATCGAGCGAAGCCAGCGCCTGTCCGAGATGGGCCACGCCCGATCCCGCCTGCGCGGTCGAGGCCGTGGAGATCGGGCAGCCCATTTCGGTGGCGATAGCCTCCGCAATGTCGGGAATGCGGGCCTTGTAGGCTTCGATCACTTTCCCGATCAGCGCCATGCGTTCCTGCTTGCCGGTCTGCGAGAACGTCTCGAACGCCCGCCGCGCGGCTTCCACGGCAAGGTCCACGTCGGCCGCGGTGCCCAGCACGATCTCGCTCGCCTGCCCCTCGGTAGCCGGGTTGACCACCGAATGACGGCGGCCGCCCCGGCTGTCGGTCCAGCGGCCGTCGATATAGTTCTGCGGATAGCTCTTCATGATCCTGCTCCCGTTGGAGGGTTGTTCTCGTCGATGATGGTCAGGCCGCGATGAGCCCGAGTTCGGCGTCGGTCGCCGGAGGTCCCCACTTGTCGCGCGGGGGCATCGGGCGCGTGTTCCAGGCGGGATCAAGCGTGAAGCTCGACACCGCGCGGCCTTCCGGCAGGCGCCCGTTCCCGCCGCCCTGCGCATAGTCGTAATAGAGCGTCATCAGTTCGCGGTGCCCGTGGTGGCGCTGCACGACCGGGTGCGAAAGGCACGCCTCGCGCCAGCGCAGCACGCGCGAAAGGTGCTGCGGCACTTCGTAGGCCTCGTAGTATTCGAGGAACCACAGCCGCTTGAACATCGGCGCGAAGGCAACTTCCGCCCAGCCGAACCGGTCGAACAGATAGTTCCCGTCAGGTGCATAGTGCCGCAGGAAGTCGTCGAGGCGGGCATATTGCGCATCGACTTCGGCCCGGTGCTCTTCGCGCTTGGCCGCATCCCGGTTGAGGATCATCCGGTAACCCGCGCCGGTGAACTGCCCGTCCGTGGCGCAAAGCATCGCCTCCACTGCATGTTCGAAGGGATCGGCCCGCGCCACCGGCACTTCGGGAAAGCGATCCTCGAAGTAGCGCATGATGACCATGCTCTCCTTCAGCGTCTCGCCGTTTTCCAGTTCCAGCGCCGGTAGCGCGGTGGTTCCCCGCGTCTTGGCCAGAAGCCAGTCGGGCCGGGCCAGCGAAATGTCGATCTCGTGATCGGCCATGAGCCCAGACAGCCCCTTGAGATCCAGCAGCAGCTCGACCCGTTCGGAAAAGGGGCAGCCCGGTATGTGGTACATCCGCAAGGCGCCGCCCGGCGGCTCGTCATGCCATGCCATAGCCTGTGCTCCGTTCAATCGGCGGGTTCGACCTGCGGCGCGGCGCCGCGATTGACCGGCGCCACCTCTATCCCCGCGCCGCCGGATTCGAAGGGTTCCGGGTCGCCCGGCCGCAGCCGGAGCCCGAACAGCGTGTGCATGGCGGGATGACGGCCCAGCCCGCCGAAGAGGTCGAAGCCCCGGTCCAGCCAGTCGCGCAGGGGATCGTCCCCGGTAAGCGGCGGGGTGGTGGCGACAGAGGCCGTCCAGAGGAACACCGCCAGCGCCGTATAATCGGCGAAGTTGGGCTTTTCCCCGCCCAGCCACGGCGTATCGCGCAGCAGCTTGCGGAAGGGTTCGAGCGTGGGCGGCACCAGCGGCAGCCGGTCCTCGCGCCCGGCCTGCACGTCCTCCAGCTTGCGCCCGCCAAGGAACATCGTCTCGCGCGAGTGCCGGACATAGGCGTGGTCCTGCGGCAGCGACAGGTCGTGGTAATCGAGGATATAGCACGAGAACCACGGCCCGATCGCCGTCGTCCAGAGCCAGGCGTCGAGGAACCTGGTCAGTTCCTTCATCGAAGGCCCCTCGAACAGCATGGGGCGGTCGGGGTATTTCTCGTCGAGATATTCCGCGATCTTCCAGCTATCGAGCACCCATTCGCCGTCATCGACGATCACCGGCACGCGTTCGCTGCGCCCGCCGGTCCGCTCGGCGATGCCGGTGAAGCCGCCGGGCACGAGGTCCACGTCGAAACCCTTGTGTGCCAGCGCATACCTGGTGCGCCACACGAAGGGACTGATCGTGCAGCCCGAAGCGAGCTGCAGATCGTAGAGCGTGATGCGGTTGTCCCTGGCCATCGCCCTTCTCCCCTTCAGACCGTGACCTTGCGGCCGCGATCGCCGAATTCGCTTTTCGAATTGGCGAACATCTTCTGGCAGCCGGGGCGGTCGTTGATGCGATCGATCCAGCTCACCAGATGCGGCGTCGCCTCGCGGTTCACGATATCCGCGAAGCTGTTCTGCATGCCGTTGGCGATGGCGAAGTTGCACACGTCGGCCAGCGTGAATTGCTCGCCCACCAGCCAGGTGCTTTCGGAAAGCCGCTTCTCGACACGGTCCACCGAGACGCGGATCTTGCGCATTTCCTCTTCCAGCACGTCCCTGGGGAAGCCGGCACGGGCGGTGCGCCACTTGGTGCGCTGCTCGGGGATCGGGATGCGGGCGACCTTGGCCTCGAACTCCTCGTCCGAAAGCGCGCGGGCCATCGGCCCGATGCCGCGCTCCCACCCCAGCGTGGAGACGCACCAGCAGAAATATTCGTCCACCCACTTGGTCCACACGCGCATCTCGGCGATCTGCACAGGGTCGGTCGGGCGCAACTTGGGCGCATCGGGGAAGGCATCTTCGAGGTATTCGCAGATCACCGTCGATTCGGTGATGATGTGGCCGTCATGGTCGAGCGCGGGCACCTGTCCGCGCGGATTGATCTTCTTGAACCAGTCCTCGTGATGCTCGAACCGCGTGGGATCGACGAAGCGCGGGGTGAATTCCAGCCCCTTTTCATAGAGCGCGAGCAGCGGCTTGAGCGAATTGGCCGCAGGGCCAAAGCTGTAGAGCGTCAACATGTATCGGCAGTCCCTCTCCGTTCGTCCTTGCGGATCTGGAAGGCAGACTGCGTTGGGAATGCGGCGCGTGGAAGCCCAGCATCAATACTATTAGAATCGCCAACTGGTTGAGGCGGGCCAGCCTGTCACTGCCAGTGATACTGTTTGTGCTCTTCTGGTCGCGCGCGCCGCTCTCTGCTCTCTTCCCTGCGCAAGGCGCGCCGAATCGCGCGGCGAACACCCGGGAGAGACGCTTGCTCGAACTGCTGACTTCGGAAACGCCCAACGGCTGGAAGACCACGATCATGCTGGAGGAGCTCGGCGTGCCTTACAGGCTGCGCGCGATCTCGCTCACCGATCGGGAGCAGAAGGAGGACTGGTATGTCCGCCTCAACCCCAACGGCCGCATCCCGACTTTGATCGACCACGATGTGGAGACCGAAAATGGCGGCTTTACGGTGTTCGAATCCGGTGCGATCCTGATTTACCTCGCCGAAAAATTCGGCCGCTTCCTGCCTGCCGACGTGGCCGGGCGCAGCCGGGTGATCCAGTGGGTCATGTGGCAGATGTCCGGGCTCGGCCCGATGATGGGGCAGGCCACGGTGTTCAACCGCTACTTCGAGGAGAAGCTGCCCGCCGTGATAGACCGCTACACGCGCGAAAGCCGCCGCCTGTTCGAAGTGATGGACGCGCGGCTGGCGCAGAGCGAATACCTCGCCGGGGACTATTCGATCGCCGATATCGCCTGCTTCCCGTGGGTTCGCGGGCATGACTGGGCCTGCATCGACATGGAGGGCCTGCCGCATCTCCGGCGCTGGTTCGGCACCGTCGGCGCGCGCCCCGCGGTGCAGCGCGGCCTCATGCTGCCCCAGCCGCCATCCGCCGAGGAAATGGCCGAGAAGACGACCCGGCAGGGCAAGAACATCCTGGCCTGACGATGGCGCCCTTCCTCACGCGCGAGCATCGCATCGAATGGGGCCAGTGCGATCCGGCCGGGATCGTCTTCGCCCCCCGTTTCATCGACATGTTCGCCGAAAGCACGGTCCTGCTGTTCGAAGCGGCCGGACTGCCCCGAAAGCGCGACATGCTAGCCGAGCTGGGCGTCGCCGGCTTTCCGCTGGTGGACCTGTCCGCCCGCTTCGGCTTTCCGGCGAGCTACGGCGACGTCGTGACCATCGAGGCCGACGCGCCGGAGTTCGGAAACAGCAGCTTCACCATCGCCCACCGCATCCGGCTGGGGGAGCGGATTTGCGTGGAAGGCACCGAGAAGCGCGTCTGGACCGTGCCCGCGCCGGACCGGCCCGGCGGCCTCCAGTCCGCGCGCGTACCCGAAGCCGTCAGGAACCGCTTCCTGCGCTGAGCACCTTGCCTGCCCGCACCGGCGCAAAGCCGGGCGGCATCCTTGGGAGAGAGAGCATGACCGATTCAGCCACGCGCAGCCGCCCCGGCGCGCAAGTAGAGACCACGATAGATTACCTGCTGCCCACCTCGCGCATCAACCGGCGCTTCTGGGCGCCGGGCAAGGAGTTCAACACCGGCGTCTACCAGCCCTATCCGGTAACGATCCGCAACGCCCGGCTGGCCGAGCGTCCGTTCACGCTCGATGAGCACGGCTTCTGCATTTCCCGCCATGAAACCGCCGTGCAGGACTTTGCCGACCCGCGGCAACTCGCCGCCTATCCCGAGGAAGTGGCCCGTGCCGCCAGGGCCCTGACCGGGTGCGACTACGTGTTCTGCATGGGCGGGCAGCTGCGCTCGCCGATCATCGCGGGCGAAGGCTACCAGCCGCCCGCCGCCGAGGCCCATGTCGACTTCAACTCGCGCTCGGCCCACAAGATCGCCGCCGCCCTTTACGAAAAAGGCCGCCCGGACGGGCCGGGATATGACCGTTTCATCGCCTTCAGCCTGTGGCGCACGTTCTCCCCTCCGCCGCAGGACTGGCCGCTGGCGCTTTGCGAAGGGCCGTCGGTGGGAGACGAGGACAGCGTGGCCAACGTCAAGGTGGACGTGGACGAGATCCCGCAAGGCGATGCGCTCTACGCCCCGATAGAGGGCGAGGAGGACATGGTTGCCGCCACGATCTTCCGGCACAGCCCCGGCCATCGCTGGTGGTATTTCCCGGACATGACGCGGGACGAAGTGATCTTCATCAAGTTCCACGACAGCGACCACGACCGCGCCTGGCGCGCGCCGCACACCGCCTTCCACGACACCAGCCGCCCGGATGCACACGTGCGTGAAAGCTACGAATTCCGCGCCATCGCCTACTTCGAAAAGCCGCGATGACCGAAGTTCCGGCCGAGACATCGGCCGATCCGCGCGCGGTGGCCATGATGGTCGCCTTCGTGATGTTCCTCTCGATCCTCGAAGCGACGGTGATCGCCACCGCCCTGCCCGACATGGCGCGCGATTTCGGCGTGGCGCCCAGCGGAATGGGCATAGGCATCACCGCCTACCTGCTGGTTTCCACCGCGTTCCTGCCGCTCAGCAGCTGGGCGGCCCAGCGCCTTGGCCCGCGCCGGGTGCTGACCGGCTCGGTGCTGGGTTTCGGCCTCGCCTCGCTGCTCTGTTCGCTGAGCACGGGTCTGGCGTTCTTCGTGGCGGCCCGCGCGCTGCAGGCGCTCTGCTCCAGCCTGATGACGCCGGTGGGCAACCTCGTGCTGCTGCGGGTCACGCCCAAGCACCGGCTGGTGGAAATGCTGGCGATCAGCACCACGCCCGCCCTGATCGCCCCGGTCATCGGCCCGCCGCTGGGCGGGCTGCTGACCGAAACGCTCGGCTGGCAGTCGATCTTCCTCATCAACCTGCCGCTCACCCTGATCGGCGCGCTGCTGACCCGCAAGCTGATCCCCCGCATCGCGCCCCGGCCCGCCCCGTTCGACCCGCTGGGCTTCGCGCTGGTCGCGATAGCGCTGGCCCTGCTGATCTACGGCTTCGACCGGCTCGGCGCCCATCCCGGCGCGGCATTGCTTCCCGCCGCGATGATCGCCTGCGGCAGCGCCGCGGCGCTGCTCGCCTTCCGCTATCTGCGCGCAAGGCCGGACGGACTGGTGCCGCTCACCGCCCTGCGCCACACGACCTTCCGCTCGATCGCGTTCGGTGCGGGCATGTTGATGCGCATCCCCCACATGGGCCAGGCGCTGGTCCTGCCGCTCTATTTCCAGCTCGCGTTCGGCATGTCCCCCGGACTTGCCGGGCTCCTGCTGCTGGCCAACAACCTCGGCGATCTCGCGCTCAAGCCGGTGGTGGGCCGCGTGATCCGGGCGAGCGGCTTTCGCATGGCGCTTTCGGCGGGCACCGCGATGATGATGGCCTCGCTCGCGGCCATCGCCGCCTTCACGGCGCAGATGTCGCCATGGCTGATGGCCGCCGCGATGCTGCTGGTGGGCATGGCGCGGTCCGTGCCCTTCACCGGCATGGTCTCGCTCGCCTTCGCGGACGTGGCGCAGGAGGAACTGCCCGGCGCCATCGTGCTCAACAGCATCGGCAACGCACTTTCGGCCGCCATCGGCATCTCGCTGGGAGCCTTGTTCCTGAACCTGCGGATATTCACGCCGGACAGCACGGAAGGACCCTATCGCCTGGCCCTGGTGGCACTTGCCCTGATCGGCATGGGCGCGGTTCCCCTGTTCGCCCGGCTGCCCGCCGAAGCGGGCGCGCGCATCACCGCACGGCCGCTTCGAGAGGGCCAAGCTCCGGCCTGAGCGCGCGCAGCCGCTCCAGCAGCATGGCATCGCGTTCCTCGTTGGGCGCGAATACGATCAGGCGCTGGCTGGGCACTTCCTCGATGGCGTAGGAGGTATGGCGGAACCAGATTTCGCCGATCTCGGGGAAGAAGCTGGAATTGATCCCCTCGAAATGGGAACGGATCTCGCTGCGCGCCCAGCTTTCGCGGAACAGCGCCGAACGTTCGGTGAGTTCGGCGATGATCTCGTCGAATATCTCGGGCTGCGCGGTCTGGCTGTAATCCCACTTGAAGCGCGCGGTCAGGCGCTGGCCCATTTCGCGGAAGAATTCGGGATCGCCCTGATAGCGCTCGTTGAGCATGAGGATCTTGAACAGGTTCCGCTCGCTCCGCGCGAGCGGTGCGTAATCGCGGAAAGCCACCGAGACGAGCCGGTTCCAGCCCACCACCGTCCAGTCCTCGACGATCACCAGCGCCGGGATCGAGAGGCTGTCCAGCAAGTGCTGCGTGCCGGGGCGGATATCCTCGTCCAGCCGGGAGACCAGCGGCGGCGGGCGGTGCTGCGCCAGCGCGAAGAGATATTCCCGCTCGGTATCGGAAAGCCGCAAGGTGCGCCCCAGCCGCTCGATCATCGGGGCGGAGAGCTGGATTTCGCGCCCCTGCTCGAACCAGGTGTACCAGGTGACGCTCATCCCCGCGAGCGCGGCGACTTCCTCGCGGCGCAGGCCCTTGGCGCGTCGGCGCTCGCCATTGGGCAGGCCCACTTCGCTGGGCATCAGCCGTCCGCGCGCAGATTTCAGAAAAAGCGAAAGCTCCTCACGATGCGACATCGGTGCTCTATCTCCCTCCGGTCACGCCCTGAACCAGTTACCTGACGTGATAGGATATGTGCTGGCCTGTTCCGACCACTTCGAATTTGCGATCTCGCCCATATCAAGAAAAGACACAAGGCGAGGAGAGCGAGATTGGCGCAGAAAGTCTACATTACTTGCGCGGTGACTGGCAGTTCGCCGATGCCCAGCCATCCCAACTTCCCGTTCCGCCCGGATCACGTCGCGGCGGAAGCGCTGGCGGCGGCCGCGGCCGGTGCCTCGATCATCCACGTCCACGTCCGCGACGGCCAGACCGGCGAGCCTTCGCAGGCGCTGGAGGACTACCGCGAGGTGGTGGGCCTGATTCGGGAAAAGAACCGCGAGGTCATCCTCAACGTCACCACCGGGCCGGGCTGCACCTGGATGCAGAGCGACGAGGACCCCTCGGTCTGCGGCGAAGGCACGCTGATGTTCACTGCCGAGCGCCGGCTGGAGCACATCCTCGACCTCAGGCCCGACATGTGCACGCTCGACATCTGCACGATGCAACTCTGGGGCGGGGTTGCCATCAACCTCGATCCGATGATCACCCGCATGGGTCACATGATCCAGGAAGCGGGCGTGCTGCCGGAAATCGAATGCTTCGAGGCGGGCGATTTCGTCTTCGCGGACGATCTCATGGCCAAGGGCGCGATCCCGAAGAACGTGCCGTTCTCCTTCGTTCTGGGCACCAAGTACGGCCTTCCGGCCACGCCCGAGGCGATGCTCTATTCCGCCAACCAGATCCCGCGCGGCGCGGCGTTCACCGGCTTCGGCGTGAGCCGCCATTCCTATCCGATGGCGGCGCAGTCCGTCCTGCTGGGCGGCCATGTCCGCGTCGGGTTCGAGGATACCATCTTCCTGCGCAAGGGCCGCATGGCGCCCGACAACGCCGCCCACGTCAACTGGGCCGTCGAACTGATCGAGCGCATGGGCGCCGAAGTGTCGAGCGCGGGCGAAACGCGCGACCTGCTCGGACTGGAGAACCACGCCTACGCGTAGACAAGAGCGAAAAATCGCTATCGAGGGAGAGACAAGATGACAGAAGTGGCAGGACGCACGGCATTCATCACCGGCGGCGGCTCGGGCGTCGCGCTCGGCCAGGCCAAGGTCTTCGCGAAGGCGGGCTGCAAGGTCGCCATCGCCGACATCCGGCAGGACCATCTCGACGAGGCCATGGCCTTCTTCGCCGGCACCGGCGCGCAGGTCATGCCGGTCCATCTCGACATTACCGACCGCGAGGCATATCGCCGCGCCGCCGATGCGGTGGAGGCCCGGCTGGGTCCGGTGGAACTGCTGTTCAACACCGCCGGCGTCTCTCACTTCGGCGCCATCCAGGACGCCACCTTCGATGACTGGGACTGGCAGATCGACGTCAACCTGCGCGGCGTCATCAACGGCGTGCGCACTTTCCTGCCGCGCATGATCGAACGCGGAAACGGCGGGCACATCGTCAACACCGCATCGATGTCCGCCTTCGTGGCGCTCAAGGGCACCGGCATCTACTGCACCACCAAGATGGCGGTGCGCGGGCTGACCGAGTCGCTGGCGCTCGACCTCGAAGGCACCGGCATCGGCGTCTCGCTGCTGTGCCCGGGCGCGGTGAACACCAATATCCACGAGGCCCTGCTGACCCGCCCCGCCCACCTTTCCGATACCGGCTACTATCAGGCCGGGCCGGAAATGTTCGGCCATCTCAAGAAAGTGATCGAAGTGGGCATGGAGCCCGAAACGCTTGCCGCCCATGTCCTCGACGGCGTGCGCGAGAACCGGCTCTATATCCTGCCCTATGCCGAATTCCGCGGCACGCTGGAGGACATCCACGCCCGCGTCATGGGTTCGCTGGCCCGGCCGGAGGACGATCCCGACTACGGACGGCGCGTTGCTCACGGCGTTCCCGGCGGCGAGAAGAAAGAGGAGCAGGCGGCATGAACAGCCCTTTCATGGCCTTCGACACGCGCGTCCGCGCCCGCGTCGTCGCGCTTGACCATTACAACGTGGTGGTCGCCGATCTCGATCGCAGCGAGGCGTTCTACCGCGAAGTGCTCTCGCTGGAGAGCTACGCCCCGCCGCCGCCGCTCACCCGCCAGACCGCGCGCTGGATCTACGACAACGACGAGCGGCCGATCCTCCACCTCAACAGCCGCGACGCACCGCGCGCCATGGACCGCGAGATGTTCGGCGGCCCCACCGGCGCGCTGCATCACATCGCCCTGCGCTGCGAAGGCTTCGAGGAAATCCGCGACCGGATCGAGGATCGCGGGCTGCGGTACGAAAGCAACGTGATCCACTCGATCGGGCTGCGGCAGATCTTCGTGCATGACCCGGACGGAGTGCTGCTGGAACTGAATTTCTTCGACGATTGAGCCAGAAATTGTTCGTCGCCCCGGCCTGATCCGGGGCGACGATCACACCCTCAACGTTCCCAGCACCCCGCCGTCCACCGCGATGCTCTGCCCGGTGACATGCGAGGCCGCGTCCGAAAGCAGGAACGCCGCCACCGCCGCCAGTTCCTCTGCGCTGCCGGTTCGTCCCTGCGGCACCTTGCCGGCAAGCGCTTCCAGCGCCTCGCCCGGAAGCGCGGCGAACATTTCCGTCTCGATGAACCCCGGCACCACGCAATTGCAGCGCACCCCGAAAGGCGCCGCCTCCAGCGCGACGGCGCGCGCCAGCCCCAGGACCGCGTGCTTGGACGCGACATAGGCGACGTTGTTCGCCATGCCACGCTCGCTGGCGAGGCTGCCGGTCACCAGTATCGCCCCGCGCCGCCGCGCCTTCATGGCCCGCAATGCCCGGGCGACAGCCCGAAACGGCGCAGTGAGGTTCACGGCCATGACCTGCGCGAAATCCGCTTCCGCATAGTCTTCCACCGGCGCGAAAGTGCCCCCGGTTCCGGCATTGAGGAACAGGCCGTCGATCGGCCCTCCCCCTGCGATCGCCGCATCGAGCGCGGCGTCAAGCGCAGGACCGTTGGCCACGTCCACAGCCTGCCAGCGGGCATCCGCACCCAGAGTCGCGGCCAGTTCCGCCAGCCGGTCCGCCCGCCGCGCCAGCAGCGTGACCCGCCCGCCCAGCGCCGCGACATGCTCCGCCGTGGCCCGGCCGATGCCGCTGGATGCGCCGGTGATGACGACGTGGCGATCCGTGAAATCCATCCCGATCCCTTTCACGCCAGCCCCAGCACCCTTGCGGCATTGCCCTTCATGATGCCGGGCATCACGTCATCCCTGAAACCGATGCCGCGCGCCGCCTCGATCCACTTTTCCGGCCGGATCAGCGGGAAGTCGGAACCGAACATCATCTTCCCCGCCAGCTGGCCATTGGCATAGCGCACGATCTGCGGCGGGAAATAACGGGGGCTCCAGCCGGAAAGGTCGATGAAGACGTTCTCCTTGTGAAGCGCCATCGACAGGCTTTCATCCACCCACGGCCAGCTCGGATGAGCCAGGATGATCTTCATGTCCGGAAAATCGACCGCCACGTCGTCCACCAGCATGGGCCGCCCGTACTTGAGCCGCAGCCCGCCGCCGCCGCGCATCCCGGTGCCCATGCCGGAATGGCCGGTATGGAAGATCGCGGGCAGGCCATGGCCGGCGATCACCTCGTAGATCGGATAGCCCACACGATCTGCGGGGTGGCAGTCCTGCACGATATGGTGGAACTTGAAGCCGCGCACGCCGTGGTTCTCGATCAGGTCGCGCGCCTCCCGCGCGCCCAGCCTGCCCTTGCGCGGGTCTATCGAGGCGAAGGGGATGCAGATATCGGCATGGGCGGCGGCGAATTCCGCCACTTCGTAGTTCGACACGCGCCTGGCCCCCATGCCGCTTTCGGCATCCACGGTGAAGAGGCAGAAGGCGATGTTCTGCGCGCGGTAGATCTCGGCGATCTCCGGCATCTTCGGCCGTTCGCGCGGAGCCTTGAAATAGGCGGAGGCGGCATCGAAGAACTGCGCCATGACCGGGTCCTCCGGATCGTGGCACGAGACTTCCGCGTGGACGTGAACATCGATGCCCGCCAGCCCGGCGATGTCGATCACTTGCCGCCCGCTTTCTCCAGCGCCTTGTCCTCGTTGGCGCGGTGGATCACGTATTGGCGGATCGCCTCGATCTCTTCGGCCGACATCACGTCGGACCAGCCGACCATGCCGTTGCTCTTCAGCGCCCCGTCATGCACCACCGTCTGGAATGCGGCCTTGTCGCCGACAAGGGCCGAGCGGCGCAGGTCCGGCAGCAATCCGCCGCCCACCGCCGCATCCCCGTGGCAGGTGCCGCAATAGCGACCATAGTGATAGGAACCGGCCGCCACCTGCTCCGGCGTGCCGGTGAAAGCGGGCGGATCGAGCGGCAGTTCCTCCAGCTTCGGCGCGGGCGGCAGCGTGGCCGTGCCGCCCAGCCTGAAGACCAGCAACCGGCTGATATTGTGCACCGGACCACCCGATTGCGATATCACCCCGCCCGGCGCCAGCGCCCAGATGCCGCCCCAGCCGGCCACCACCGCCACGTACTGCGTGCCGCCCACCTTGTAAGTGATCGGCGGCGCGACCACCCCGGTCTGCACCGGCCAGGACCACAGCTTCGCGCCCGTATCGGTGGCATAGGCGGCCATCTCGCTCGTCATGTTGCCCTGGAACACCAGCCCGCCGCCGGTCGCCAGCAATCCGCCGTTGTTGGCGCTGGGGAAGGTCACGCGCCAGCGCTCCTTCTGCGCCACCGGGTCCCAGGCGATCAGCACGCCCTTGGTGGCCTTCGCCGCCGCCTCGCGAATTTTCGCATCGGCGGGCATCGAGGCCGCCGCCATGTCCACGCCGGTATTGAAGCCCTTGGCCTGGTGCTTCCAGTTCCTGTCCGGGAAATAGGGGAAGGCGGCGATCTGCGCCGGGATGAAGACCAGCTTCTCCTTCGGATCCCATGCCATCGGATGCCACGAATGCGCCCCGCCCGCGCCGGGCGATCCGACCCACGGCTTGCCGGTCCTGTAATAGCGTGCCTCGGGATTCTCGATCGGCCGCCCCGTCCGGGGATCGAGCCCGGAAGCCCAGTTCACCGGCACGAAGTTCTTGCCGGAGATGAATTCGCCGGTCTGCCGGTCGATCACGTAGAAGAACCCGTTCTTGGGCGCCTGCATCAGCACCTTGCGGGTCTTGCCGCCGATCTGGAGATCGGCCAGCATGATGTGCTGGGTGGCCGTGAAGTCCCAGGTTTCGCCCGGCGTAGTCTGGAAGTGCCAGACATATTCCCCGGTCTTCGGCCGGATCGCCACGATGGACGAGAGGTAGAGGTTGTCCCCCTTGCCCTGCGAACGGATGCCCTGGTTCCAGGGGCTGCCATTGCCCACGCCGATGTAGAGCAGGTCCAGTTCGGGATCGTAGGCCATCGAATCCCACACGGTACCGCCGCCGCCCTGCTTCCAGTATTCTCCGTGCCAGGTCTTCTCGGCAGCCTTCAGATAGGGCTCGGCATTCCTGCCCGGCGCGTCGGGCACGGTGTAGAACCGCCAGAGCTGCTTGCCGGTCTCCGCGTCGTAGGCGGTGATATAACCGCGCACGCCCATCTCGGCGCCGCCGTTGCCCACGATCACCTTGCCATCGATCACCCGCGGCGCGCCGGTGATGGTATAGGGCTTGGACTGGTCCACCGTGACCTTGCTCCACACCGGCTTGCCGCTATCGCGGTCAAGCGCGATCAGGCGGCCGTCGAACGTGCCGAGATAGAGCTTGTCCCCCCAGGCGCCGAGCCCCCGGTTCACGACATCGCAGCACCCCTTCACCCCGCTGTCGCCCGGGACTTCGGGATCGTAGGCCCACAGTTCCTTGCCGGTGGCGGCATCGTAGGCCCTTACCTTGGACCAGGCGGTGGTGATGTAGATCCTGCCGTCTATCACCAGCGGCGTCGATTCCTGCCCGCGCGCGGTATCGAGATCGGAAAACCAGGCGAGGCCAAGGCCCTTCACATTATCCCGGTTGATGTCGGAAAGCGGCGAGAAACGCTGTTCGTCGTAAGTGCGCCCATAGGAGAGCCACTCGCTGTCCGGCGCCTTGACGATCAGGGCGCCGGTAACGTCGCCGGTCCGCGCGGTCGCGGCAGCGGGGCCTTCCGCCCCGCCGCTGCCGCACCCCGCCAGCACCAGACATGCCCCCGCCGATACCGCGAGCCAGACCTTCGAACGCTTCGCAACCATTCTCTCACTCTTCCCGTTTCCCGGCCTCGTTTCGGACCGGCTTGTGCAACTGCGAGATTTTCGGGGGCCTGCTTCACCCCCAGCGATTGATCTCCGGCCCCGGCGCCCAGAAGCGGGTGGAATCACCGCCCGCATCCGCCAGCGCCGCCGTAACACTGGGACGGGCACGAACGCGCGACAGCCAGGCGGCGGTCAGCGGCTTGTCGGCGAAAGCCTCGGGCACGATCTGCTCCATCCCGGCGAGCCAGGCGAACGTCTCGAAATCGGCAATGGTCAAGGCGCCCATCAGCCATTCGCGGCCATCCGCCAGCTTGCCCTCGCAGCGTTCCACCGCCTGCGACACCTTGGCGCGGCTGTCCTCCACTTGTGCCGGATCGACGGCGCCGTCACGCAGGACTTCCCAGCGCGCGCGCAAGTCGGCGCTGACGATGCGGTCCGCCATGGCGCCGAAATCGGCATCCGCCATCGCCGCCAGCCGCCCGCGCGAGAACGCGAGATTGCCCAGCAGCGCCGCCGCCGGAGACAGGCGCTCGGTGATCTGGCGGCACCACATCATCATTTCCCAGTGCGCAAAAGGATCGGCGGGCTGGAGCGAGGACACGTCGGAAAGCTCGTCGAAGAACTGGGCAAGGAACACGGACTCGGTCATGGCCTCCCCGTCCACCAGCAGCACCGGGCCTTCGCCCTCGATCCCCATATCTCGCGCAAGCGGCTCGTCGACGCCGGGCAGGTCATGGCGTTCCCCCGCGAGCAGGTCGATCGGGCGGCGTTCCACTGCCACCCCCGATTCCGCCAGAGCCGCAAGCACCGCCAGCGAAGGACCGTTCGCCGCGCCGTGATAGAGCACCATCGCCATCAGATCCGCTCCTGTTCGAGAATGGCCACCCGCTTGACCATGTCGGTCCGCCCCAGCGCCCAGCACTGCTTCACCGCCGGGCGGGCATAGACCGCGCGCAGCCAGCGCAGCAGGTTCGGCGTCTTTTCGTCATTGGAAAGTGCCGGCTGCGACAGGGGGATCGCATAGGCAAGGTTGAAGCCGTTGATGTCGGCCAGGCTGTAGGTGTCGCTCGCCAGCCATTCCCGCTTGCCCAGTTCCGCCTCCAGCAGTTCGATGCCCAGCGCGACGCGGCGCTGGCTTTCCGCCATTTCCGCCTCCGAGAACGTGCCGTGGATCGCTTTCCGCCACGAGACCCGCCGTTCCGGCAGGGGAATACGCTCGATCGCGGCTTCCAGTTCGGCCGGATCGCGCCGGCGCACCATCGGGCCGACGAAGACGCTCCATCCGATCATGGAAAAGCTGGGCGCCAGCCACTGGTCCATGAACTTCATCCACCAGCGCACCCGCCAGCGATCCTGCGCGCCTTGCGGCATCAGCGCGGGCCCGGCGAACGCCTCGTTGACGTATTCCATGATCGCGGTGCTTTCCACCAGCACGCGCGAACCGTGAGTCATCGCCGGGATCGTGCCTTGCGGATTGATCGCGAGATATTCCGGCCGATGCTGATCGAACTGCAGCATGTCGATGTAGTGGCTGTCGAAGGGGACGCCCTTCTCCATCAAGGCCAGCATGGGCTTGCCCGAATTGGCATTGGGCTCCCAGTGGTAAAGTGTCACGCCTGCCATCCGGCCCGTCTCCCTTGCACTGTTTTCATTGCGGCGAAGGGACGGGGCCGGTCGCCCTCTTCCGGCGACCGGCCCCGTCACTCCCCCGTCAGAACTTCTTCTGCACGCTCACCGCCCATTCGCGCGGGCGGCCTACGTTCGAATAAGTGGTTCCCGCAGAGGCATAGAGCGCCGCGAAGCGGATCGGCAGGAGGTAGTACTTGTCGAACAGGTTCTGGACTTCGAACGAGATCGACAGGTCGTCATCCTCGTTGCGCCAGGTGAGGCGGGCATTGCCGATCACGCGCGAAGGGTTGTAGTCCAGCGTCGCGCTGCCCGGCAGGCGGCCGAGGCTCTGCTTGCCGGTATAGGCAAGGTCGAAGCGCGGCGTGATCGAGCCGTTCTTGCCAAGGTCGGCGCGGTACTGGATGCCGAAGCTGCCGCGCCAGTTGGGCGTGGTGATCGGATCGCCGATGCGGATCGAATTGCCCACTTGCGGGCCGATGCGCTTCCATTCTCCATCGATCCAGCTCAGCGAGGCGTCGATGTCCAGCCCGTCGAACGGGTTGGCGCCCAGTTCCAGTTCGGCGCCGTACATCTTGCCGTCACCGGCATTGCCGATCGCCGCGCAAGGATAGGGATCGGTGCCCGGCTCGAACCCGTCAAGGATCGCGCAGTCCGCCAGCGGAAGCTGGATGTTCTTGTAATCGTTGTAGAACGCCGCAAGATTGAGGCGCAGCCGCCGCCCGAACAGGTCGTTCTTTACGCCGATTTCATAAGCGGTAAGCGTCTCGGGCGTGAACGTGCCGTTGACCGCCTGCGCCTGGGTGAAGGGGCGCGCCGTCACGCCGCCGCCCTTGAAGCCGGTGCTGACAGTCGCATAGGCCAGCGTCTGCGGGCTGAAGCGGTAGTCCACCGAGATGCGGTAGTCCACGCGATCACCGTCGTAGTTCGCCACCGTCCCGTCCAGCGCGCCGACGCCGAAGATATCGGTGAGCGGGCCGCCGTTCCAGGCCTTGCGCACGAAGGTGTAGTCCTTGTGCTCCTTGGTGTAGCGGATGCCGCCGGTCACGTTGAGGTCGGGCGTGGGATGCAGGATCACGGTGCCGAACACCGCCTTGCTGTTCGCCCGGATCGGGTCGTCACCCTGGAACTGCAGGAACAACACGGGATTGCCGTGGCCGATGTAGCGGATGTCCTGGCGGGTGAAGTAGACCGACTTCTGGTCGCTGTAGTAGCCGCCCACGGTCAGGTCGGCAAAATCGCCGAACTTCGCGTTCAGGCGCAGCTCCTGGCTGAAGAACCGGAAGGTCAGGTCATTGAAGCCGCCGCCGCCGATGTTCGGGTTGGGCGTATAGTCGTCGTCCGTCCCGTACATCTGGCGATATTCGCGGTAGGCGGTGATCGACTTGACGTTGAGATCGTCATTGAGGTCGATCGACATGTCGCTCGACACGCCCCAGCCGGTGAACTTCACGGTATTGGGCATGTAATAGGCCTGCGCCGCCTGTCCGCCCGCGGGCAGATACCAGCTTGCGTACGTGCAGAACCGGCCGCAGACGAAGTCCACCCCGTCGGTCTTGGTGGTGTCGTTCTGGGTCAGCACGCCTGCCGCGGCGGTGCGCTTTTCGTAAGTGTAGTCGCCGGTCACGGTCCAGTCGAAACTGTCACTCGGGTTGAACCGCAAGGAGCCGCGCAGGCCGCCGTAGTTACGCTCGCCAAGCTTGTCGACGACGCAGTTGTCCGGGGTGGAGGGATTGCCGGCAATGCCCAGCGCATTGTCCGGATTGGCGCAGCCGTAGTCGATCTGGTCGACGTAGCCGTCCTGGTGCTTGTAGACCCCGGCAACGCGGGCGAACAGCGTGTCGGTCAGCCCGAAGTTCACGCTGCCGCGCAGGTCCACGCGCTGGCGTGCGCCGTAGACGACGTCGAACTTGCCGGAATCGTCGGCCGTGGGCCGGGCCGAGAACATCTTGATGGCGCCGCCGATCGAGTTGCGCCCGGTCAGCGTGCCCTGCGGCCCGCGCAGGATTTCCACGCGCTCCAGATCGAGCAGGTCCATGATGTTGCCGGTCAGCGTGGCATAGTAGACATCGTCCACGTACATGCCCACGCCCGGCTCGTAGGCGGGGTTGAAGTCATACTGGCCGATGCCGCGCACATAGACCGCCATCGAGGAACCGAAGGCCCCGCCCATTTCCGTAAGCTGCACGTTCGGCGCCTGTGCGGCGATCTGCGAAACGTCGGTCTGGTTGCGCGCTTCGAGCAGTGCGGCGTCCACCGCGGTGATCGACAGCGGAGTGTCCTGAAGCTTCTGCGCGCGGAACTGCGCGGTGACGATGATCTCGGGCATCGTCGGCGTCCGGGCGTCATCGGCCTGCTCACCGGCCTGTGGCGGCGCCCCTGCCTGATCCTGCGCCGCGGCCTTTTCCTCCGCCAGGGCCGGTGCGCCTGCAAGGGCCGCGCCGCATGAAACCGAAAGAAGAAGAGCGCGCCGCAGGCGTGCCGTCTTGGTGATGTGCATCTTGGTCCCTCTCCCGAACCAGCGCCGACACTTTGTTCGTGCCTTGCGCTTCCTGACCGCCCTTACCGGCGATATGTTGTTTGTATGGCATACAATATTGGGATGGCAAGAGGGTTGTCGTGTCTGATATCGAAATTGCCGGATCGCGGCCGATCAAGGCCCTTCGACAAGACCATGGCAAAATCACCGAAGGGCCGATTTTGGCCATTTCTTAACCACGTAAAAGGCGGAAAACAGGGATGGATGCAGAAATTGCCTATGTCGCGAGAACCGGCCATCGCATGGCCTACCGCGCCAACGACTCGTCACGCGACACCATCGTCCTCGCACCGCGGCGCATGTCGCTAAGTGATCTGAGGAACACAAAACCTTCCCTGGATTCGGAAGGGTTCCAAATTGTTTCACATGTTAGTTCGATCGCCGATTTCGCCCGCGACGAAGAGGTGAAAGCGCATCATCCGCAGGAAATCGTGGACTTGCTGACCGGCCTGACAGGCGCCGACCTGGTGGTGGTGACCGCGCCGGGCGTGCGCCGATTCGCGGAACGCTCCAACCTTTCCGGCCGGCTCGACAATTCGCGCCCGGCGCGCTTTGCCCATGTCGATATCTCGGGAGAGACCGCGCGCGCCTTTTCCGCCCGTTCGCTGCCGGAAGGAAACGCGGCGCCGCGCCGATCGGCACATTACAACATCTGGCGCGCCACCTCCGGCCCGCCGCAGGACGTGCCGCTGGCCCTGTGCGACGCGCGCAGCCTCGCCCCCGGAGACCTGCTGCCCGCAGACGCCATTTTCGACCGCGACGGCGTGGATGTGTGGTCCTTCGAAGGACTGGTGCTCGCCCATTCGCCGGGGCACCGCTGGTGCTGGTTCAGCGACATGACGCCGCGCGAAGTCATCGTGTTCAAGACCCACGACACCGACCCCGCCCGCGCCAACTGCGTCCCGCACGTCGCATTCGACAACCCGCTGACCCCGCCGGAAACCCCGCCCCGCGCCTCGATCGAGATGCGCGCGATCGCTTACTGGTTCTGAAGGAACGGCCGGGCTTGAAGGGCCCGGCCGCCTTTTCGGGATCAGGCGTCGGCGCGCTGGGTGCGCCAGCCGTCCTGATAGGTTTCGCGGGCCACGCGCGAATAGGGCACCGGCGAGACGATCGCGCGCACCGAAAGCTGCTTGTGCGGCTCTACCGTGGACTTGCGGGTGCCGCCGTTCTCCTCGCCCCAGACCACGCGCACTTCGCTGCCGACCGGCACGTCGGGCTCGACCGTGGCAAGCGAAAGCGCCTGCTTCTCGTTGTAGGAATAGCCGGTGAACATCGAGAGGCCGATGGTGCGCCCATCCGCGTCGGTCACGCGGTCGTAGTTGGACGAGGCATAGTTCGCCAGCGGCACGTCGAAGAACTTGTACTGCTCGCCGTCCGGATCGAACAGCGAGGCCATGATCTTCGCCATGTCCTCCGGGTGCCAGGCCAGCGTCACCTTCTTGCGCTGCCTTGCCGGGTCGAGCGCTTCCAGCGCTTCGCGGCCGTGGAAGTCATGGTCGAACTTCACGAACGGCCCATAGCCCAGTTCCCAGGGGTTGAGGTAATAGTCCTCGATATTGTCCGACACGAAGCTGCCGCCGATCGAACCGGTCGCCTCGTAGCTGTCGGCGCCCAGCCATTCGCGGAATCCCTTGAGCTTTTCGCCCGTGTAGATGGCCGGAAGCGGCGAGGGAATCCAGCCGGATTCCAGCGTGTTGGAAGGATAGGCTCGGCTGCCGCAGGCGATCAGGCCGAATTCCTTGCCCGCCTCCAGGATCGCGGCGCGCACTTCCTCCTGCTCTTCGTAAGGGCCCCAGATTTCAAGGCCCGGCGCGCCGGACATGCCGTGGCGCAAGGTGCGGATGGTCTTTCCGGCAATGTTCATGGTGCTCATGTTGAAGAAGCGCAGCTTCTCCAGCGGGCCGCCGTTCAGCTTCTCGATCACGTCCCAGGCTTTCGGTCCCTGGATCTGGAAACGCCAGACCGAACGCGTGACCGGCTTGCCCATCGGCCGCATCGGCGAACGGTCGTCGAGTTCGAGTTGGACGTCGTAGCCCTGCTCCGCCTGATAGCGCAGCCAGTTCGAGGCGGGCGCACGGCCGACGTAGCAGAACTCCTCCGGCGCCTGCCAGAAGATGATGCCGTCACCGATGACGTGGCCATAGGGCGTGGTGGGCACGTACTGCTTCGCCTTGTTGACCTCCCACCCCTTGGACGAGTTGATCATCGTATCGGACAGTAGCTTCATCGCGTCCTTGCCGCGAATGTAGAGGTTCACCATGTGGTGCGACTGGTCGAACAGGACGGCGCCGTGCTGCCAGGCCCATTGTTCCGAGCGCCAGTTCGAGAATTCCGGCGCCACGACCGGATAGACATAGGCGCCAAGCTGCGAATTCCGCAGCATTTCCACGGTATTTCCTGCCTTTTGCAGAACCTGTTCAAGGTTGCCGGCCATCACGAATCTCCCATTGTCCCGCCACGGCGCTGCCGCGTGCGTCCATGAAAAGTAACGCTGGGGGCAGGTGCGGACAAGCGAAATGTTCGTGCCACGAACAATATCGCGAGGAGACAGACTTCCGCCCGCAATCCGCTTGGCGCGGACCGGGAACGCGGCTAGCATCGCGCCCGTGGGCAAGAACAGAGACAGCGCAGACGCCGCGATCGCGGTTGCCGAAGTGGGTCGTGGCGACCTCGATTCGGTCCTGGGATTCCATATCCGGCTGGCGCATGGCGCGGTCTATCGGCACTTCACCGAAACCTTTTCCGAACTCGGCCTGACCCAGAAGCAGGTCTCGGTGCTCTGGCTGGTGGCTGACTGGCCGGGTCTTTCGCAGACCGATCTCTCGCAGCACCTCCAGATGGACCGGGCGACGACGACGGAGATCATCAACCGCCTCGCCGCGCGCGACCTGCTGCGGCGCGAACCCATTCCGGGGGACCGGCGCAAGCTGGCGCTGCACCTCCAGCCCGCCGGTGCCGAGATGCTGGAGCAGGCCCGCCAGGCCGTGCGCGCGCACGAGGCCTGGCTGAAGCGGCGGTTCTCCGAAGCCGAAGTCGAGACCCTGATCAGCCTGCTGGAGCGCATTCACGGCTAGGCGGCGAGACACATCCCGTGGCGACCGACCGGCAGCTATCAGGAACTGCGGAAGATGGCCTTTATGTCAGGAATGGGTGGAATGCAGAATGACAGCTTACGGGCGCATGTCGGGCTCACGCGGACATTGACAGGTTGCTTGTTGCAATGCTTGTGACTGGACATGGAGGACAGCTCGATACCCCGGCTCAAAGCCGCTTTAGAACGTTTAGCGGAGCGGTCGATGGGGGGATTATGCCGCGTGTGGGTCGGGACCAAGCCTCTGGAAAACGATTCGTTGATCGCTGCGATTATATCGAACGTCGGATTAGATGCGAGCGGTCGAGAAGCGGATTTCCATGCTGTTTCCATCGAGGATGCTCCGATTTGGCTGACGCTTTTTGCAACCCAATCACTTCTTCACGGCGAATGTCCGATACCAAACGGACTCTTGGAAGAAGTTACTGAGGCCCTTGCATCATTGGGGCCAGATGCTCAGTTTTTCAGCAAAGGAACTTGGCAGCAAACACGTCGCTTCAAACATTATGAGTTGGTGCGTTTAGGTAGCGGTTGGGATCGATCTAGGCATCGACTGATCTTCCAAGGAAATGAAGAGCCGTTACCTCCGATTGATGTTCTGGAGGACGGAGGCATTATCGGTTTCGGCAAGACCGTAGCTTTTGCTTTTTGGGTCGAGGAAGACGATTAACGGTCTGATGAAGACGTCAGATTTGTAAGTTCTGAAACTGAGGCGCGAAAGTCCGCTGTGGGGCGTTCGCCGAACGGCAAGTTTCAGATTAAAATCGTGAAATCCGGTCGTTCCGGTTCGGGAAGGCCAGCACACGACCGGAATGACCAAAATTGCGGGCTAGCGAACGGCCCGCTCACAGGCTGCCAGCGCTTCCGCAGCCAGCTTGTCTGCGTAAGGCTGGTCGGAAGGCTCCGCCCATACTTTCAGATCAGGGATCAATGAAGGGTCCGCACAAATGCTGGCTGCTGCCAGCGCAGGGATCGTAATTGATTCCCTTCTGAGTTCCGCTTGTAAGAATGGGAGCGCGGTAATGGGATCAAGACCGGCAAGCCCCAATATCGCTTCGCCTCTGACGCAATCGTCCGGGTCTGATGCGGCACGAAATAACGCATCTCGCACGGCGGATGTGCCTCTGCCCTCTTGGCTTAGAAGCAAGACGGCCCAATCGCGATTTGCGCGATCAGGGTCACGAGTGAGTTCTATGAGCCTCTCAAGGTTCGCAGCAGCAAACGGTCCATCGGCCAGCGGCACTTGCTCAGCTATGACCGATTTCAGAAATTCCGAGGGAGGTTCATAGCGCTCGATCATCATGACGACATGCCATGACCAGCGCGAGGCAGCAATAATGCCTGGAACGTTGGCGTGTCCGTAAGTGCGGCTTTCGATCGAGCGACTGAAAAGGCAACCTTCTGAAACCTGTCCATGCCGCCTGGACACGGAGCCCTGCGCGAATGGCATTCCATCCCTGCGTTGACAAGCGCGACTCCATCTGAAACGATAACGATCGTTATGAATTACAAGCCTGCAAAGGGCGGTGGAGCGAGATGGATTCGAAGGGCGAAGAGAGCGTGCGCGCGCCGCGTGCCCGTATGAACGGCGGCTACGGGAAGGGTGGCTGCGGGGTTCGCGACAGTGTTTCGCGGTGGGCGAGGCTGCCATGAGCCTGCCCCTTCCCGCGCTCGATCCCGCGCGTGCCAGGCAGGCGCTAGGTGCCTTTCAGTCCGCTCTAGGTGCCGCTCACGTCTACTTCGATGAAACCGACATCGCGGCCTATCAGGACAAGTTCGCGGTAGACGACGCCTTGCACCATCCTGCAGGTGCGGTAGCCCCCGCCACGGTCGAGGAGATACAGGCGGTGATGCGGATCGCCCGCGAGCACCGCATCCCGCTCTGGCCGATCAGCCGGGGCAAGAACCTGGGCTATGGCGGCAGCGCGCCGGTGCTTGCCGGGTCGGTGATCCTCGATCTCTCCCGCATGAAGAGGATCGAATACGACGAGGCCAACGGAACCGTCCTGCTGGAACCGGGCGTAGGCTTCTACGATCTCTACGATTTCCTTCAGGCGCGCGGCATGAAGCACTGGCTGTCCACGCCCGGAAATTCGTGGGGTTCGGTGGTCGGCAACGCGCTCGACCGCGGGGTCGGCTATACGCCATATGGCGAGAACACGAGCAAGATCTGCGGCATGGAAGTGGTGCTGGCGGACGGCACCCTGCTGCGCACCGGCATGGGCGCGATGGACGGTTCGCCGACATGGCAGCTCTATCGCTACGGCTTCGGCCCGGCCTGGGACCAGCTCTTCGTCCAGTCCAACTTCGGCGTCGTCACCAAGATGGGGCTCTGGCTGATGCCGGAGCCGGAATCGCTGATGGGCATGGACGTGGAGTTCGACCGCCCGGAAGACCTAGGCCCGCTGATCGACGCGATCGCCCCGCTGCGGCGCGAGGGGCTGCTCCAGCAATCGCCCACCATCGGCAACTGGCTGCGCGCCGCCGCCGTACTGACCACGCGCGACCAGTGGACGAAGGACCCCGGCGCGATCAGCGACAGCGTGATCCAGGCGATCCGCGACAAGTACAAGGTCGGCTGGTGGGGCGTGAGCCTACGGCTCTATGGCCGCGAAAGCGTGAACAAGGCCGCCTATGCCGTGCTGGAGCAGGAGATGCAGCGCCTCAGGCCGATGAGCCTGCGGCCTGCCGAATGGAAGCGCGGGGCACCGCTGGAAGCCTCGGGCTGGACGGGCACGCCGGTCACTTTCCCGATGCAGAACGCCAACTGGCACGGCGGCCGGGGCGGGCATCTAGGCTTCTCCCCGGTGCTGCCACAATCGGGCAGCGCCGCCATGGCGCAGTTCAAGCGGACTTACGCGCGCTACCGCGAACACGGCATGGACTATCAGGCCAGCTTCGCCTTCGGAGAACGCCACCTCATCAACGTCAACGCCGTGCTCCTGAACAAGGACGACGAGGCGATGATGCGCAAGGTCGATCCCTTCCTGCGCCAGCTCATCGCCGACGCGAGAGCGCAGGGTTACGGCGAATATCGCACGCATCTGGACTATATGGACCTTGTTGCCGGAACCTACGATTTCAACGACCACGCGCTGCTGCGGCTGAACGAGCGCGTGAAGACGGCGCTCGATCCCATGGGCATCATCGCGCCGGGCAAGAGCGGCATCCGGCCCGCGAAAGCGGCGGAGGCAGCGGCATGAGGAAGGCACTGCCCCCCCTGCTCGCGCTCTCCCTGCTCGCCGGTTGCGGCGGCACGAAGGACGGCGCCTCCGCCGGGCCTGCCGTCAAGGGACCGCCGCCCATGCCCCCGCCGGTAACGCTGGCATCGCGGCCGGATGCCGGCCCGGGCGAGCGGCTCTTCATCGAGAAATGCGCGATGTGCCACGGCCCGGTCGGCATGGGCACCGGGCTGCTCGCGCGGCGGGTGGACGAACCGGCTCTGGAAAAGCGCAAGGATCTCAGCGCAGATTTCGTGGTGCAGGCCGCGCGCATCGGCATCGGCAACATGCCGGCGATCCCGCGCGGCGAAGTGAGCGACGAGCAGATGGGGCTGATCGCAGGCTACCTCGCCAAGGGTGATGCAAATGGGGGGAAAGCGCAGTGACGGCCGGGATTACCCGCCGCCGCCTGATCGGCGGTGCAGCCGCGGCAGCGCCGCTGGCGGTGCTCGGCACCGTGCTGGCGGGACGGCCCGCAGGAGGCGCCGTGCTGCTGGTTCACGACGACACGATGGCGAGCGGCCGCCGCTTCGCCGCCCATGCGGCAGCGCTGGGCACCCATTCGGTGGCGCTGCATGGCGAACGGGTGCGCCTCGTCCGCCAGTTGCTGGCCCGGCGCCCCGCCCGCGTATTCGGCCTGACCCGCCATGCGGACCACATGCTGTTTGCCGAAGTGGCAGGCGAGGCGGGATACGAGGAACTGGCCTCGATCCAGCACCGGGAAGCTCGCCGGCCAAGAACGCGCTGTTCCGTGGCGGCAGAAACGCTGGCCTCGCTCGCCCGCGCCGCCGGTCCCTGCTGGCCCGAAGCCTTCGCGGAGCTGGCGCTGGGCACAGCGTCAGGGCCATCGCCGCTCCGGCCTGTACCCCGCCCGGAGCCCGCCTTCAGCTGGGTTTTGCGGCCAACGGCCTGATAACAAGGGATTCCGGCCGCTTGCGGGCGACCCATTCGCCGCGCCCCGGGAAGTTGCGCAGCACTTCCCCATCCCACAGCCGCACCGTGCGCCGATGAAAGCGCCAGCGCCCGTCCTCGCAGCGCACCGCATGATCGTCATACCAGCCGGTGAAGCGCAGGACATAGGGCGGCTCGCCTTCGCACTCGGTCACGAAGGCAAAGGCGCGCATCTTCACGGAGCCGTCGTCCTGGGGGCGGTACTGGATCTGGGTGACGTGATGCTGCCGCCCCGGAAACCCCGGCGCGTTGCGGTAATGCTCCGCAATCCCGCGAATGCCTTCGTGCCCTTCCCAGATATCGGGGTCCTCGAAGACCTCCTCCACCATCCGGGCATCCGGCGTGAAGCAGGAAACCAGCGCCTCGACGTCGCCTGTGTCGAGCGCCCAGCTATAATCGGCGATCAGGTCCTGAAGCGCCAGTCGGTCTTCAATCGGCAGCAGCGGCAATGTCATTCTCTCCCTGATTTGTGTGCCTTGACCACACCGTAACACTCGTTACTATTGTTCGCAAGCGACCTCACGGGAATCGGGGCGCGAGCGAGAGGGACACGTGGGCAAGATCATCGTTACCGGCGCTTCGGGCGCCTTCGGCAAGGCCGCGGCCGGGCTGCTGCTCGAACGCTGCGCGCCGGAAGACCTCATATTCCTGACCAGGACGCCGGAGAAGCTCAAGTCCCTTGCCGAGGCAGGTGCGCAGGTCCGCGCGGCGGACTTCGACGATCCCACCTCCCTGCCCCATGCCATGGCGGACGGCGAAAGGATGCTGCTCATCAGCACCGCGCGCGTCGGCACGCGCGTGGGCCAGCATCGCCATGCGGTGGACGCGGCAGTTCAGGCCGGGGTGCGTCACATCGTCTACACCTCGCTGATTTCTGCCGACGCGCCCGGCAATCCCGCCATCGTCCGGCACGATCACCGTGCCACGGAAGAGATCGTCGAGGCGTCCGGCGCGCAGTGGACCCATCTGCGAGACAGCCAGTATTCCGAGGCCATCGCCCTCGCCATGGTCATTCCAGCGCTCGCGGCCGGCCACAAGCCGGACAACTGTGCCGATGGAAAGGTCGGCTTCGTGAGCCGGGACGATTGCGTGGCATCCGCCGTCGGCGTGCTGACGCAGGACGGGCACGGGAACCGCGCCTATACCCTCACCGGTCCCGAGCTGCTCTCCATCCCCGAAGCGCTCGCGATGGCAAGCGGGATCGCCGGCAAGCCCATCACAGTCGAGCACGTCGATGACGAGGCGATGTTCGCCTACTTCGATTCCCTGGGCGTGCCGCGCCATGCCTCCGATATCGTTCCCGATGGCCCGATCCCATGGTCCAGCGACGACATGGTGACGTTCGGCACCGCGATCCGTGAAGGGTTCTTCGCGCGCTGCACCGATCACGTCGAGCGTCTCTCAGGCCGTCCGCCCCGCTCGCTCCGCGACGTGATGCTGCAGCACCGGGGAGCATGGCCGCAATGATCCGCCTTTCACTTGTACTGGTTCCCGCCACGCTGCTCGCAGCCTGTTCCGGCGCCAAACCCGCCGCCGGCACGGGGGACGACTGGCCTTCCCCCAAGGGCAATGCCGAGGCCACGCACTTCTCCGCCCTTACCGAGATCGACAAGGGCAACGTCTCGCGCCTGGGCCTGGCGTGGTCCCACGATCTCGGCACCAACCGCGTGCAGGAAGCGACGCCGGTGGTGATCGACGGGATCATGTACACCAGCGGCAACCTGGGCCGCGTCTATGCACTGGACGCGGCGAACGGAACGCCGCTCTGGTCGTTCGAACCCGAGGTGGACATGCAGGCCAACCGGTCCGCCTGCTGCGACCAGGCCAATCGCGGTGTCGCGGTGGCCGGCGGCAAGGTCATGGTCGGCACGCTGGACGGCTGGCTCTACGCGCTCGACGCGAAGACCGGCAAAGTCGCATGGAAAGTCGACACGATCACCGACCGCTCGCGCGGCTATACCATTACCGGCGCGCCGGAAGTGGCGGGCAACCTCGTGATCATCGGCAATGCCGGTGCCGAGTACGACGTGCGCGGCTACGTTACCGCCTATGATCTCGCAACCGGCAAACAGGCCTGGCGCTTCTTCACCGTGCCCCACGATCCCCGGCTCGGCCCACAGGAGAATGCCGCGCTGGACAAGGCCGCAAAGACATGGTCGCCGGACAGCCGCTGGGACATCGGCGGCGGCGGCTCCGTGTGGGATGCCATCAACTATGATGCGCGGTTCGACACTGTCATCATCGGCGTGGGCAACGGCGGCCCCTACAACATCATGCGGCGGTCCCCCGGCGGGGGCGACAACCTCTACTTGTCCTCGCTCGTCGCGCTCGACCGCAAGACCGGACGGGTGAAATGGCACTATCAGGAGACACCGGGCGACGCCTGGGACTTCACTGCCACCCAGCCGATGCTGTTCACCGATCTGGACATCGACGGCAGGCGGCGCCCGGTCGTGATCCATTCGCCGAAGAACGGCTTCCTCTTCGTGATCGACCGGGAAACCGGCAAGCCGCTCGCCGTCAACGCCCTGGTCCGCACGAGCTGGGCCAAGGGCTACGACCTCAAGACCGGCCGGCCTGACAAGACGCCGGAAGGCTCCGCCTACTGGCAGGGTCCGAAGATCGTCTTCCCCGCCTCTCCGGGCGCGCGCAACTGGTATCCTGCCGCTTACGATCCCGGGCGCGGGCTCTACTTCGCCTCGGTGCTGGACATGGGCAACCTGATGTTCGCGACACCGCCGCTGGACAAGGGCGACGCACGGCGGCCCAAAGCGCTCAACGTCGAAACCGCGCTGCTGTTCACCGCCGATCTCAAGGCATTGCTGCCCACGCTCCCCAAGCCGATGCAGGATCAGGTTCGCGCCCTTCCCGAGTGGAAGTGGGTGGAGAAGCAGCCCTACAGCGCGCAGATCCGCGCCATCGATCCGCTGACCGGGAAGGCCCGCTGGACCGTGGACACCGAAGGTTGGCAGGACCGCCCCGGCATGTTGGCGACCACCACCGGGCTGGTCTTCCACGGCTCCATAGGTGGGCGGTTCGTGGCCCGGGATGCAGACAGCGGCAAAGTGCTCAAGTCCATCGACACCGGCAGCTCGATCATGGCCGCACCGATGACCTACCGGGTCAAGGGCGTGCAGTATGTTGCCGTGGCGACCGGCTTCGGCGGCGGGGGCTGGAGCTATGTGCCGCGCTATTCGGCCGCCTACAGGTATGGAAACGCGAACCGGCTGCTGGTGTTCAGGCTGGACGGCGGCGCGGTGACCAGACCCGATCCGCTGCCGGCCCTGGAAGTGGCTCCGCCGCCGCCACCCCAGGCGCCCGGCGTGACCCCGGCAGTGATCGCTCGCGGGCAGGCGGTGTTCTTCGGAAACTGTTCGATGTGCCATTCCAACCAGCTCCGCGCGCCCGTGCCGGACTTGCGCCGGATGGCGCCTGAAACGCACGCGGCCTTCGACCGTATCGTGCTCGAAGGGCTGTTCGTTCCGGCCGGGATGCCCCGCTGGGACGACGTGATCTCGAAGGAGGATGCCAAGGCCATCCACGCCTACCTGATCGACGAACAGGGCAAGGTCCGCAGCCGCGAACTGAACCTCAGGGCGGAAGGCAAGCCGCTCGATGCGCCCAGCCTCACCGTCCTGTCCAACTATTGAGGAACCGCGCGATGGACGAGACAGACATCATCGTCGTGGGCGGCGGTTCTGCCGGGGCGGCGATGGCCGGGCGGCTTGCCGAAGCCGGCATTCGTACCGTGCTCGTGGAAGCGGGCGGCAGCGACCGCATCCTCAAGTCGCGCGTGCCCGCGCTTACCAGTTCGCTGGTGCAGAACCCCGATTTCGACTGGTGCTACAAGGTGGAGCCGGACCCTTCGCTGGGCGGGCGCGTGGACGTGTGGCCGGCGGGAAAGATGCTCGGCGGCGGCAGCGCGCTGAACGGCATGATGTTCATACGCGGGCACCGCTGGGATTACGACCACTGGGCCGAATGCGGCGCTCGCGGCTGGGACTATGCCAGCGTCCTGCCCTATTTCCGCAGGCTGGAGGACAACGAACGCGGTGCCGATGCATGGCGCGGCACTGGCGGGCCGATCGGCGTCAGCGAAGTGCGGGCGCGCTATCCAATCACCGAACGGTGGATCGAGGCGGCAGGGGAAGCCGGCATCCCGCGTTCGCGCGACCTTAACGGCGAAGATGCCGAAGGCGTGGACCGCGTACAGGTGTCGCAGCGTGGCGGCCAGCGCTGCTCGGCCGCGCGCGGCTATCTCGAAGGGCGAAATCACGGCGGCAGGCTTCGCGTGGAAACCCGGTGCCAGGTCCTGCGCGTGCTGGTGGAAAACGGCCGTGCGGTCGGCGTGAAAATCCGGCGGGACGGCCAGGACTTCACCCTCCACGCGCGCGGCGGCGTGGTGCTCAGCGCGGGATCGATGAACACGCCGCGCCTGCTCATGCTTTCCGGCCTCGGCCCGCAGGAGCATTTGCGCGACATGGGCCTGCCGGTGAAGCAGGACCTGCCGGGCGTGGGCCGCAACTTGCAGGACCATGTCGGCACGCACCTCGTCAACACGGTCTCGGCACGCACGCTCAACACCGATGCGCAGGGCCTGCGTGGCGCCTGGCAGGTGCTCCGCTATGTGCTGGCACGCCGGGGCGCGCTCACCACCCCGATCGGCCATGCACAGGCGTTCGTCCGCAGCCGGGAAGGCCTGCCCGCGCCGAACCTGCAAATCTCCTTTGCCGCCTTCGCCTTCGATTTCGACGAAAGCGGACGGCTGATGCTGCGCAAGGATGCCGCCGTCTCGACCCTTGTCGGCCTCATGCGGCCCTCGCATCGCGGGCGCATATCCCTGCGGTCCAACGATCCGCTTGCCCCTCCGGCGATAGAACATCGCCAACTCGGCAGCGAGGACGACATCGACCAGATCGTGGAAGGCATCGGCATCGCACGCCGGATCATGGCCGCATCGCCAATAGCCGGATCCATCACCGGCGAGGTCCGGCCCGGAGCCGCGCTCGATAGTGCCGAGGCGCTGCGGGACTATGTAAAGCTCGCCTCTATCCCGCTCTATCACCCCGTGGGCACAGCCCGGATCGGCGCGGCCGGCGATGCGATGGCCGTTGTCGACCCGGATCTGGCGGTGCGCGGCGTGGACGGGCTCTGGGTGGCCGATGCCTCGGTATTTCCGACGCTGCCGGCGGGCAACACCAATGCCACCGCGATCATGGTGGGGGACAAGGGCGCGGACCATATCCTCGCCGCGCTGAAACGCAGCGCATGACCGAAGACCTGACAACCGGAGAGGATCGAACCATGGCCCAATTCCCGGATACCATTCATTTCACCGGGCTCAACAAGCCCATCGGCATCGAGTGGTCGGCCCGCAATCTCGACGTGATCGGCGAAATTCCCGCTGACATCGATGGCGCCTTCTTCCGCGCCGTGCCGGACCCCGCCCATGCGCCGTTGTTCGGCGATGACATCGCGCTTTCGGGCGACGGCATGATCGGGAAATTCACCATCCGGGACGGCAAGGTCGATTATGCGATACGCTATGTCGAAACTGCCCGCTACAAGGCCGAAAAGGCCGCGCGCCGTGCGATCTTCGGCCAGTACCGCAATCCCTTCACCGATACGCCCGAGGCAGCCGGTATCGACCGCACCGTCGCCAATACCACGCCGGTCTGGCACGCGGGCCGTCTGTTCATGACCAAGGAGGACGGCCTCGCTTACGAGATCGATCCCGAAACCCTCGAAACCCGTGGACGCTGGGACTATTACGGCGCGCTGAAGTCCGAAACCTTCACCGCGCACCCCCGCCTCGATCCCGAAACCGGCGAACTGTTCTTCTTCGGCTACGAAGCCGGCGGCCTGTGCAGCACCGATGTCGCCTATTGCATCGCCGATCGGGACGGCAAACTCGTTTCCGAACAGTGGTTCCAGCAGCCCTACTGCTCCACCATCCACGACTTCGCCATAACCGAGCGCCATGCGGTGTTCCCGATCTTCCCGACCACGGCCGACCTCGATCGCCTCAGGGCCGGAGGCCCGCACTGGGCGCACCGGCAGGATCTGGAAAGCTGGGTCGCCATCATGCCGCGCTACGGCAAGGTGGACGAAATGCGCTGGTTCAAGGGCCCCAGGGGCGTTTCCGCATTCCACCTCGTGAACGCTTTCGACGATGGCGATCTGGTCCATCTCGACATCTGCCTGACCGACACCAATGCCTTCGCCTTCATGCGCGAGGCGGGCGGCGTGCACCGCGCCCAGCACGAAATCCAGGGCGGACTCACCCGCTGGACCTTCGACCTGACAAAGCCCGGAGACACGTTCGAATCCCGCGTGATCGGCCCTCCCGGAGACATGCCCCGCTTGCGGGATGCCGATCAGGGACGCCCCTATCGCTCGGCCTGGTACCTGACCGTCAATCCGCAAGGCGGGCCGCCGCTGCCGGGCGGGCCGGTCGGCGCCGCCTTCAACATGATGCTGCGGATAGAGCCCGGCAACGGCAGGGTCGATGCGATGCCGCTCGGCCCCGAAATGGCGATAAACGAACCGGTGCACGTTCCTGCGAGCGCGCCGGGCAAGGACGGCTGGCTGCTGACCGTGGTGGACAGCCGGACCGGGCCGGACAGCTTCGCCTCCGAACTCTGGATCGTCGATGGCGCAGACATCGCGAAAGGCCCGGTTGCCCGCGTCCCCATGCCGGTGCCGATGCGGGCTCAGGTCCATGGCGCCTGGGTTTCGGCCGAGCAACTGGCCCAAGGCAAACCGAGTTGACATGTTCATAACGATCGTTACTATTTTGACTGGCAGCACCGCTCGATACCGGCGAATCTGCCGCATCTGAACGGCCCACCAAAGCGGCCGACAACGAAAACAAAGCCCGATCGGGAGAAGCCGGGCTGCGGCCAAGGGGACGCGGCGCGCCGCAGTCTGGCGTCCATCCCGAGGGCGAGAGGGGAGAATGGAACTATGCCACGCGCCAGTACCGGTTCTTACAGGTGCGGGACGACCTGGGCCGCACTTGCCGCAGGCCTGGTCGCCACCGCTGCGACCCCGCCCCTCGCCCACGCACAGACGGCAAGGACAGGGCCGGCCGGCAGCGAGGCGGCCGTAGTATCAACGCCCGAGATCATCGTCACCGCCCAGTTCCGCGCGCAGCGTCTTCAGGACACCCCGATCGCGATCACGGCAACGACCGGGGCAGAACTCGCCGCCAAGAACGTGGCAAGCGTCACCGACCTCACGGCGGTTGCACCCAACGTCAACCTTTCAGCGGCAACCGGGCTAAACGGCAGCGCGGTTCAGGCTTTCATCCGGGGCATCGGCCAAAGCGATTCCAGTTTCGCGCTGGAGCCCGGCGTCGGCATCTATATCGACGATGTCTATTACGGCACGACTTTCGGCGCGATCCTGGACCTCAACGATCTGGACCGAGTGGAAGTGCTGCGCGGCCCGCAAGGCACCCTCTCGGGCAAGAATTCGATCGGCGGCTCGGTCAAGCTGTTCAGCCGCAAGCCGGATGAACAGGGCGGCGGTTTCGTGGAAGCCACGACCGGCAGCTTCGGGCGCATAGACCTTCGCGGCAGCGCCGGCTTCACCATCGCCGACGGCTTCTATGCGCGTATCTCCGGCGTATCGCGGCACACCGACGGATATCTGGACCTGCTCGACTATGGCTGCGTCTTTCCGAATTCCGGAATCCCGGCAACCAGTTCGGGCGGCAATTGCAAGACCGGCACCGAAGGCGGGATCGACGTGCAGGGCACTCGGCTCGCCCTGCGCTACGCGCCGGAAGGTTCGCCGATCGAAGTGAACCTGGTGGGAGACTATGCCCTCAACAAGTCCGAACAGGTGGCCACCAAGCTGCTTTATGCAAACAATCCGGGGGTGCGCAGTTACGTGGCCGACGATCCGGCCGGCGGTATCCCGTTCGACAGCCGGTTCCTGACCGGCGCCCATTCCTATTCGAGTTATGCCAATTACGCTGCAGGCGGCAACTACACCACCGCATTCGGCACCAGTTACCAGGTAGAGCCCGGCAGCTTCGACACCAGCCCCGACAGTTCCGCCAGGAGCTGGGGTATCGCCGGAACTCTCGACTGGCAGCTTTCCGACGATCTCAGCCTCAAGTCGATCACCGCATACCGCAAGGCCACCGGCCAGACCGGCATCGACCTCGACGGGTCGCCGCTATCGATCCTCGTGCAGGAGTTCGACTACGAGCACCGCCAGTTCACGCAGGAACTGCGCCTGTCGGGCCGCGTCGGCTCACTCGTCGATTTCACTGTCGGCGGGTACTACTACGATGCCGACGACCGGATCTCGGGCCGCGTGCTGATCCCCAGCGTCCTGTTCAATTTCCTGGAAAACGACCCGGTCACCAACCGCAGCATATCCGCCTTCGCGCATAGCGAGTTCCACCTGACACCCGATCTCAACGTGATCGGCGGCATTCGCTACACCGATGACAGGAAGACATACGAATTCCACCGCAGCAACATCGACGGGTCGCTTCCAAGCGGCGCGTTCCTGACAGAGAACTTCCTGCTGGTCGGCCTCGACGGCAAGGTCGGTTCGTTCAAGGGGAGCCGGGTCGATTACCGCCTCGGCGTGAACTACCGCTTCAGCCCGGCGCTGATGGCCTATGCGCAGGTCGCGACCGGCTACAAGGGCGGCGGCATCAATCCGCGCCCCTATACGCCGGACCAGATCGTCTCCTTCAAGCCAGAAACCCTTACCGCCTATGAAGCCGGCTTCAAGTCTGACCTCCTCGGCCGCCGTATCCGCTTCAACGGAACCGCATTCTACAATGACTACAAAGACATCCAGATCAACCGCTTCGTCTGTCCGGAAAGCGTCAGCACCACCTGCTCGCAACCGGCCAATGCGGGAGATGCCAGGGTCTGGGGCGTGGAAGCCGAACTTTTCGCCCAGCCGGTGAACGGACTGACCATCGACGGTTCGGTAGGCTACCTCCATTTCCGGTACACCCGCGTCGATGCCACCACGCTGGTCGAGAAGGACTTCAAGGCGCCGTTCAACCCTTCGTGGCAGGCCAGCGCGGGCATCCAGTACGAGGCGGCCCTCGGGATCGGCTCGCTGACGCCAAGGCTCGACTGGAACTACCAGTCTTCGTTCTACTTCAACTCGGTCAACAATGCCTACAACCTGGTGGCGGCCCGCAGCCTGTTCAATCTGAGGCTGACTTACGAATCTCCGGACAGGGGCTGGCAGCTCGCCACCGGTATCACCAACCTGTTCGACAGGTTCTACTACACCGGAAAGAGCGAGAACGTCTCGAACTACGGGGTCAATTCCGGCGCCGTCGGCCGCCCGCGCGAGTGGTTTCTCTCGCTGCGCCGCACGTTCTGACGTCGAGGCCGGGTGATGCGGATAATCTACCATGCAAGCCGCTGGATCTTCGGACTCTGGTATCTGTTTTCCGGCGCCGAATACTTCACGCCGTTTGACCTGCAACCGCTCGGCAATACGCCGCTGGGGCAGGAGTTCACGCTGGCCCTGATCCACAGCGGGCTCTTTGCCTGGATCAAGGTGATCGAGATCGCTATCGCCGTTCTCGTTCTGGCGGACCGGATGATGCCGCTGGTCGCCGTGGCAGCCGTGCCGCTGACGGCGGTGATCGCCTACTGGAACTTCGCGCTGGAATGGGGCGCGATCGAGGCAATCTTCGGCACCCTGACCGTGGTGTTCAACGCCGTCCTGCTCTGGCCGTACCGGGCCTATTACCTACCCGCGATCACAGCCTGGCGCGGCAGGCGGGATTTCGGCGCGAGCCTTGCACCGTCCGGGATTGACACGATAACATCCGTTAACGTCTAATCAGATCAAACGGCGCCATGCGAAACGATGCGCGCCACGGAAGAGGATCGGAAGAATGACACCCGAAGGCGTGCAACTGCGGCATCCCGACAAGCTCTATATCGGCGGCTCCTGGGTCGAGCCTTCCACCGGGGGACAGATCGAGATCGTCTCGCCGAACAGCGAGGACGTCGTCGCCGTGGTGGCCGAGGCGGTAGCGGCCGACATGGACCGCGCCGTAGCCGCGGCGCGCGATGCGTTCGACAACGGCCCCTGGCCGCAGCTTTCCCCGGCCGAGCGCGGCCGGATGGTCGCCCGCTGGGCCGACGAACTGGCGAAGCGCGAACCCGAACTCTGCCGCGCATGGACGGCGCAAGTCGGCGGACTTTCCAGCTTCGCCCCAATCATGCACGGCGGCGCGACGGCAACCCTCAGGTTCATCGCCTCGCTTGGTGAAAGTTTCGAGTTCGTCACGCGGCGCCCCAGCCTGCAGGTCGATACCGCGATCGTGGCGCAGGAACCGGTTGGCGTGGCCGTGGCCATCGCGCCGTGGAACGCGCCATACGGCACCCTTTCAAGCAAGGTCGCCTACGCGCTCGTTGCCGGATGCACGGTGGTAATGAAGCCCTCCCCCGAAACGCCGCTTGAGGCCTATATCATGGCCGAAGCCGCCGAAGCCGCCGGCATTCCGGCCGGCGTGATAAATCTGGTCTGCGGCGACCGGGAAGCATCGGACCATCTCGTGAACAATCCCGGCGTCGACAAAGTGAGCTTCACCGGTTCGACCGTTGCAGGCAGGCGCATCGGCGAAGTCTGTGCGGGTCGTGTCGCTCGCTGCACGCTGGAACTGGGCGGAAAATCGGCCGCCATCGTGCGCGACGATTTTCCCATAGAGGCCGCCGCCGCAATCCTGGGCAACACGATCACGGTGATGAGCGGGCAGGTCTGCGCCATGCTCAGCCGCGCCATCGTTCCCCGCCACCGCCATGACGAATTGGCGGAGGCCATCGCCCGTGTCATGCAGGGCGTGAAGATCGGCGGCAGCGATGCGCCCGATACACAGCTCGGCCCGCTTGCGATGAAACGCCAGCTCGAACGCGTCGAAAGCTATGTCGAACTCGGCCGCGAAGGCGCGGATCTCGTCACGGGCGGACAGCGCCCCACGTCGATGAACAAGGGCTATTTCTTCGAACCCACGCTTTTCGCCAATGTAGATAACACCAGCCGGATCGCGCAGGAGGAAATCTTTGGACCGGTGCTGTGCCTGATCCCCGCCGAAGACGAGGAACACGCCATTCAATTGGCCAATGACAGCAGCTTCGGCCTCAATGGCTCGGTTCTCACCGGCGATGTGGATGCTGCTTATCGGATCGGCCGCAGGATCCGCGCGGGCGGGTTCGGTCAGAACGGCATGAGGCTGGAATTCGGACTGCCGTTCGGCGGCTTCAAGCAGTCAGGCATTGGCCGCGAAGGTGGTGCCGAAGGCCTCCACTCATTCCTCGAAACCAAAACGATCCTGCTCGACGGGATGCCGTCGCGGCTTTGAAAAGCCGGGGCGCTGCTCGCGGCGAGCGCTACCATCGGCTTGGAGCCGAGCTCCTTACATCGACCGAACGCGCCGCACGCTGAACCGCGAAAGGACCTTCAGGTCAGCGCATAGTAGCGCAGAAGATTGCCGTCGGCCCGGCGCTCGCCCACGCCGATGAACACATGCCTGGTCAGCCAGTCGTGCTTGCCGATCGGGCATTCGAACGAAGGGTTGCCGCGAAGATAGTATTCCTGCTGTTCGACCGGCTGCCCGCCCTCGAAGGCCCAGTCCCTCAGCCGTTGCATCGTGCCGGGCTTGCGGCCCCACAGGAATCCGCGGTTGTTGAGAAGGATCAAGGTGCCGTCATCTTCCTCCAACATGTAGCGCGCATCGAATACGGCCACGTCATCGGGCCTGAAATAGGCATAGTCACCGCCCGATCCCGGCACCGCCTTGCCCTTCAGGAGCGGTCCTTCGAACGTTCCGCCGTCGACGTAGACAGCGCTTCGGTTTCCGCCCATCGGCGTATTGGCGATCATCTGCACGCGCGGGAACGTGAGGCGCACTTCCATCGCGAATTCGAGGCGCGGGTTGTCGATGGTGGAAAAGGGGCCTTCACTCATCTTGGACTCTTCCTTCATCCGATTTCCAGGGCGCCGCCATCCACGAAGAGATTGGCGGCAGTGATGAAACTCGCTTCCCGGGAAGCCAGGAAGAGGACAGCGGCGGCCACTTCCTCGGGCCGGCCCATTCGCTTCATCGGCACGGCCGCGATCATCTGCTCGCGCAGGACGTCCACCGCCGCTGCGCTCATGCCGGGATTGCGGTGAAGCAGCGGGGTTTCCACCGGCCCCGGGCTGACCATGTTGACGCGAATGCCGCGCGAAACATACTCCCCGGCAAATTGACGCATGGCGAGCGCCAAGCCGGCCTTCGCCGCTCCATATGCGACATTGCCGGGCACGAAGGCATGGCCGCCGATCGACCCGGTGACGACGATCGCCCCGCCATCGCCCATCAGCCGCACCGCCTTCTGCATGGCGAAGACGCAACCGCGCAAGTTGATCGCATGGACCTGATCCCAATACTCGTGCGAGAGTTCTTCGATGAGCGCGAAGCCGCCCACGCCCGCGTTGACGACAAGCACGTCGATCCTCTCGTCTGCCGCGGCGATTTCCTCGTAAAACCGCTCCATCGCCGCCAGATCGGAAATATCGACGCTGCTGCCACGCGCGCCCGGGATTCCGGAGGCGGCGGCCTCTATCGTTGCCCGGTCCCGGCCGGTGAGGCGAACCGCGCCGCCCTCCCTTGCGAAAGCTTGGGCGCAGGCCAGGCCGATGCCGCTGTTGCCACCCAGTACGACAACCCTGCTGCCCGCGAACCGCATCGCTCTCTCCATCGTCAAAAAGGTCCGATCGGATTGGGGCTCGTTTCGGGCACGTCCTGAACGACGTCCCAATGTTCGACTATCATCCCGCCCGCGAGGCGGAAGATGTCGATCACGGCCCATCCGCGATCCTCCGGCCAGCGCCGGACGTGATAGTGGACGATCACGTGATCCCCATCTGCGAACATGCGCTTCACATCGTGTACGGCTGCGGGTGTCCGGGCGCGAATATCGCGCAGCAGCGCCTTCAGCGGTTCGCGCCCCTGCCCAGCGCCCTGATTGTGCTGGATATAGTCAAGGGCGATGAAGCGATCGACGGCATCGGCGTCAAGCGCGTTGAGCACTTCGTCGAACAGGGCCGCGACATGACGCAGGTTCGCTTCCTCCCCGGCCGATCTGACGTTCATGCCGCAGCCTCCGCCATGCCCACTCCCCCGTTATCCGCCCGCTTCAGCGCGCGCCACGCCACATCGTAACGATCGTTATTTACTTGTGCAAGCAGATGCGAGACGATGTCCGCATTTGTGGAGAGATCAATGACCCGCGACGACTACGAGAGATATGCGGCCGCCTTCAACGCGAGGGATTACGATGCAGTCTATGATTTCTACGCGCCCGGTGCCCGGCTCGCCTTCTTCGGAGTCGAACTTTCATCGCGCGAGGCGTTCAAGCGCTTCTACGGTTTCCTGCACGGCTATGTCGATGAGACCCTTACGATAGAGCGCTTTGCCGCGAGCGAAGACCTCGTCGCCCTCGAAGGCGTGATCCGCATCGCGGCGCACCGGGATCTCGATGCCGAAACGCTGAAGGCGAACGGGTTGCTCCAGTTCTTCCCGATCCGTGCCGGCGAAGTCCAGGAACTGCGGCAGTTCATCCATTACCATGTCGAACAAGGCCATTTCACGAGGGTGCAATGCGCGCTGATTCCCTGATGCCCGTCACGTGCCACGAACACGGCAATTGTCGCGCGGTCAGCCGATTGCCGGGCAAAGACCGTTTCAAGGAGGCGAACGGCGAGGC
Organism: Novosphingobium sp. TK71; assembly: GCF_055361505.1. Taxonomy (NCBI): domain Bacteria; kingdom Pseudomonadati; phylum Pseudomonadota; class Alphaproteobacteria; order Sphingomonadales; family Sphingomonadaceae; genus Novosphingobium; species Novosphingobium sp. TK71. The sequence continues at coordinate 2,072,325 of NZ_JBSZKA010000001.1, read as the reverse complement.
TGTAGGCGCCCTCTTCCCCAGTAACAAACGTGATTATCTTGACAGATATCGCACCCCTTGCGCTAAATCCCGTCAATGCGCGAAACCAGACAATCGAACGAGATCGACAACGAGTCCGAAGCTACGGCGGCGATGCCGGTGAGCACGCGTTCGGAAACCCTCCACCGGCTTCTCAAGCTCTCGAACCGGCTCATGGCGCCGTTCTCGGTCAATCTGGAACACCAGTACAAGATCAGCCTGAACGAGTTTCGCCTGCTGATGCTGATCGGCCGGTTCCCCCAATCGGCGAGCCATGAACTGGCGGAAATGACAGGCGTCAATGCGATGAGCGTATCCCGCGCGGTTTCGGCGCTGGAGCGCCACGGCCGCGTTCTCGTCGTTCGCGACGAGGAAAACCGGCGCCGCAAACGGCTGACCCTTACCCCGGAGGGCGAACGTCTCTACCGGATCATGCGCCCGCAGACCGAAAGAGTGGCGGACTACCTGCTATCGGCGCTTCACCCGCACGAAGTCGCCATGTTCGATCATATTCTCACCACCTTGATCGATACGCTTGAAGCCACGGACGAAGAAGGCCGCTCGCTGTTCCTCGAACGCACGAAGCCCGACGACGCTGAAGCCTAGGCTTCGTGGACGGACTTGCCTGATGGCGTGACTCATAATAACACTCGTTACTATGAGTCACGCCATCGGTCTTGAACCGCGCGGTTCCCGCGCATGAACTCAACTTCCGCGACATCCGCGCATGAAGAAGCGCGAGGGCCAAGTCTGGGTTTCGGGATTGCCCTCGGCTTCCTCTCCGCGCTCGGCCCTTTTGCGATAGACCTCTATCTTCCCGCCATGCCCGCAATGGCAGGCGCCCTCAGCGCAAGCGATTCCGGGGTGCAGCGAACGCTCTCGGCATTCTTCCTCGGCCTGGCAGTGGCGCAGATACCGATCGGCTCGCTCGGCGATCGGTTCGGACGGCGCGCGCCGCTGATGGGCGGGCTCTGTATCTTCATCGCCGCCTCGGTCGCCTGCGCCTTCGCCGCCACGCTCGAACAACTGGTCCTGTTGCGCTTTCTTCAGGGCATGGGAGCCTGCGCCGGTACGTCCAGCGCGCGCGCCATCATTCGCGACCTCCATCGCGGACACCATGCCGCCCGGCTGATGGCCTTCACGTTCCTTATCATCGGTATTTCGCCGATGCTCGCTCCATTGCTGGGCAGCACATTGCTCCATCTCGTTTCATGGCGAGGACTGTTCGGCGTGCTTGCCGCCGCCGGCATGATTGCCGCAGGCTGCGTCATGCTCTTCCTCCCCGAAACCTTGCCGCCGGCCCTGCGCACGACGGACTGGCGCGCCCTGCCCCATGTCCATGCCCGCCTGCTGCGGACCCCGCGCTTCGTCGGCTGGGCCATCGTCGCAGGGCTCGCGACCACGATCCCCTTTGCCTTCGTGACCGCCGCGCCGTTCATCTATTCAGGGATCTACGAACTCGATCCCACGTGGTTCAGCATTCTGCTCGCACTCAATGCCTGCATGTCGATCATCGCGACACAAGCCGCGCCGCACTTGCTCAAGCGGTTCGGCGCCGTTCGCCTGGCCGGAAGCGCTGGCGCCATCGCACTTAGCGCAACGACACTGGTGGCCATCACCGGATCCGACGGCATCCCGCTACCGCTGTTTCAGGCTTATTCGATATTGCTGTTCATGGTTGCCGGTCTGATCCTGACCCCGGCGGCGACCAGCGCCCTCGATTCCGTGCGGAGCGGCATCGGTGCCGCAGCCGGGCTGCTCGGCACCATCCAGCTCGCGGTAACAGCCCTTGCGAGCGCCGCTGTCACGTTGTGGCCTCCCGTTTCCCTGCTTCCGCTGACCTTGGTGCTGGCAACGGGATTCACTGCGATGATCGTGATCGTTGCCTTGCTCGGCCGCTTGCGGCCGGAGGAAGAATCCAGCGCCACCTAGGTCGTAAACTCATAAACGGCACCGTCGAGGTTTGAGGCAAAATGGCTCACCGCGAGGAGGGAGGGCAGTTCCCGGTCCACCGGGATGGACCTCAAGGAATACTTCCGCGAAACCGAAGCGGACGGCCTTCGCAGCGTGCGCAAGTCGCAGCGCGAAAGCTACGCTGGTTCCGGCGTCGGCGCTGGTACCAGAAGCCGACGATCCCCATGGTCAACGGATGGAGCTTCGGCGGTGGCTTCTTCCCGCTTTTCGGCTGCGACCTGGCGATATGCGCGGAAGTGGCGAAGATGTTGCTCGGCAAGAACCCGGCGGCGCTCAAGTTCGCCAAGGACGCGGTGCGCCGTGTGGGCACTCTCACTTACGATGAAGCGGAAGATTACCTTCTGCACATGCAGGCGGCCTGCAGTTTTCACGATACCAGCCAAGGCCCCAAGGAAGGCATCCGCCAGTTTATCGACGGAAAGAGCTACAAGCCCGGCCTTGGCCGCCTATGACAAGTCGAGGACCGGCGAAAATGCCTGAAACTTGAACAAGAGGGACATTGCCATTTTGCGGCGCCCCTCTTGTTCAATGGAAGAACTTCATCTCAGCCGGAGATCAACGCATCCAGCGCGATCACACCCTTTCCTTCCGGCAGAACCAGAACGGGATTGAGATCGAGTTCCCCGATCCCGGGCGTACCGCGAACCAACACGGCAAGCGTTTCCACCATACCCGCCAGCGCATCGACATCGGCTATGGGCGCGCCGCGAAAGCCCTGGAGCAACGGCGCCATCCGCAGGGAAAGAATCCGGGTCTTGATCTCGGCGCGCGAAAGGTCAGGCGGCAGCAGCACGGCGTCATGAAGCAATTCGGCAGCAACGCCGCCGAACCCAACGAGGATCACGGCGCCCCAGTCCGGATCGCGGCGAGCACCGACAATCATTTCTACACCGCGCGGCGCCATGGCCTCTACCAGGATGCCATCAAGGACAAGACCCGGCCGCGCTGCCTGCACGTCGGCCTCCATCTTGCCCCATGCGGCAGCCAGTGCCCCCGCATCGGCGATCCCGATCGCAACGCCGCCCGCATCGCTCTTGTGGCTGAGCGCTGCGGCCTGCGCCTTGAGAACGACCGGATATCCGATGCCGGCGGCAATCTCCTGCGCGGCTTCAAGGGAACCTGCCAGCGCGCCTCTCGAAAAGGTCAAGCCGTGCGGTGCCAGCAATTGCTTCGCACGATATTCGGGAATGGTTTCGCCCGCCGCCGGCGCGGCGATCGAAATCGCCGTCCTTTCAGTCAGGCCCGAAGAGCGCGCACCATACCACGCCAGGCAGGCCAGCGCTTTGAGCGCGCGCTCGGGCGTAGGGAAATAGGGTGAGCCAAGCGCCCGAATGGCAGCCACATCGTCGCCCAGAACACCGCCGCCTTCATCCACACCGGCAACGATCAGCGGCTTGCGCCCGCCGAGCTCCGCAATTGCTTTCGCCACTGCGGAGAATTTGACGTGCGAGGTATGCGTGTCGGTCTGGATCAACGGAACGAGGATGGTTTCGATCCGCCGCTCCTCGCCCAGGGCGGCAATCGTCCGGTTGTAAAGCGTGGGATCGACCAGGCCCTGCGCCGTAATGTCGAGCGGATTGCTCACCGGCACGAAGGAAGGCAAAGCCTCGCGCAAAGCGGCGCTGTCGGCATCGGTAAGCTTGGGCAGTTCCAGTCCGAGCGCCTCGGCGCCATCCAGCATCATCGCTTTCAAGGCGCCGGATTCAGAAACGATGCCCACGCTTCCCGAAGGTAGCGACGGACAGCGAATCGCAATCTCGGTCACGTCTCCAAGCACTTCCAGCCCATCGACCAGGATCACGCCCGCATGCTCGACCAGGGTCCGCATCACCGCATGATCGCCCGCCATCGCGCCAGTGTGCGTCGCCGCGCTTTCCCGCCCGGCTTCGCTGGAGCCCGGATGAAGAAGCACGACAAGCTTGCCCCGCTCCCGCGCTGCCCGCGCCGCCGCCAGAAACGCGGCAGGTTTGCGGAATTGCTCGACGATCATGGCGATAACGCCGATGGCCGGATCTTCGGCGAGATGCGCGACGTAGTCCTCTACCCCGCTCGCCGCTTCGTTGCCGGTAGAGATGTAGCAGGAAAGCGGCACCTCCCGGGCGATCATGGTCGTGGCGAGCACCGCGGCCATGGCGCCAGACTGCGAAACGATGCCGACCTTGCGGTCCCCTCTCGCCCGTGCCTCCGGCAATTCTACGAAAGTCAGCGCGACATTGGCATCGAAATTGACGAGGCCGAGACAGTTCGGCCCCTCGATCACCATCCCTGAATCGCGGGCGATCCGAGCCAGTTCCTCCTGCCGGGCAAGTCCTTCAGGCCCGCCTTCGGCAAACCCCGCCGAAAAGATCACGGCTGCTCCACATCGCCGCTGCGCCAGTTCGCGCACGGCATCGAGGACGGCAGCCTGGGGGATTGCCAGAACAGCCACGTCCACGTCTTCCGGCAACGCGGCGACATCCGGCACGCAGCGCCTTCCGCCTATTTCCTCCCGCTTGGGATTGACGAGGTGGATCTCCCCCGAGAACCCCCTGTCGACGAGGTTCTTCAGAACGGAAGCACCCAGCGCTCCGGGCCGGTCGGACGCACCGACGATGGCAACGCTGCGTGGATTGAGAAGCCGTTCCATGGCCGCCCGTTCGAGCGGTTCGAGCACAGCGGTACCTTGCGCAGACATCCTTGATCTCCCGGCCTGACGATCCTCGATCCGGTCATCGCCGGACTTGCGCGGTTTGTATCTCAGGCATACAATATGCGCAAGTCGCGTGGTTCGTCAGGCTACCCGTTCCTGTTGGCGCAGGCGCTGCAGCAGCGACAGCAGCATGTTCCGCTCGGCGACACTGAGCGGTCCGAAGAATTTCCGCTCATGCCTTTCGAACACAAGGTCGATCTCGGTCGCGAGAGTTCGGCCTACTTCTGTCAGTTCAAGGGAATGTGCACGCGGATCGGCGCTGGGCGCGCGGCGCACGGCCCCTCGACCTTCCAGGATATCGACAATCTTCATCGCGCTCGACCGGTTCACGTTAAGCGCCTCTCCCAGCGCGGTCTGGGTGCATCCCGGATTGGCGCGGACCAGCAGCAGGGCCGAGGCGCGCGCCGGCGTGATATCCAGCGGTTCAAGCGCCTGCCTTGCGGATTCGTGAGCGACGGATTGCAGCATCTGGATCTGGAATCCGATCTGCCCGGAAAGCTCTTCCCCCTCGTTCATGACCTCTCCTCAGCCGCTGGCTCGATGCCTTGTTTTCTATGTATCCCAAGCGTACAAACTCATGCGTGCCATTGCAAGGCGCGCATCGACTCCGCCAGCGAGGGACAAGAAGCCCCGGCCGGGACGATGCCAACCAAGGAGAGTGATCGTGAAAACCGATTTCAAGCTGCTGGTCAACGGTGAACTGATCGACGGCGTTTCCACATTCGACGTCGTCAATCCGGCTACCGAGGACGTCTTCGCCCAGTGCCCGCGCGCTGACGAGGCTATCCTGAACCGGGCCGTATCCGCCGCCAAGGCTGCGCTTCCGGGATGGTCCGCTCTCTCCGCCGATGAACGCGCCGGCTATATCAACCGCCTGGCAGACGCGATGGAGGCCCGCATCGAGGACTTTGCCCGCCTGCTCACGGCGGAACAGGGCAAGCCGCTGGATCAGGCCACTTACGAGATCGGCGGAAGCATCTACACGCTGCGCGCCTTTGCGGCGATGCGCCTTCCCGAACAGACCCTTCGCAATGAAAACGGCAGTACCGTGGTGGAGCATCGCACGCCGCTGGGGGTCTGCGCCTCGATCACGCCGTGGAATTTCCCGGTGATCCTGCTGGCGAACAAGCTTGGCCCCTGCCTTGTCATGGGGAACACGATGGTTTCCAAACCGGCGCCGACAACGCCGCTCACCACGCTTCTGCTGGCCGAACTCGCGGCGGACATCCTGCCTGCCGGCGTATTCAACGTGATCTGCGACCAGAATGAGCTCGGCCCGCTGATCACCGCACATCCCGACATCGCCAAGGTGGCCTTCACCGGATCGACCGCGACCGGGAAGAAAGTCATGGCCTCCGCGGCGCAAAACGTGAAGCGCGTGACGCTGGAACTGGGCGGCAACGACGCTGCCATCGTGCTGGACGACGTGCCGGCCCGGATCGCCGCACAGAAAGTCTATGCAGGCGCCATGGCCAACGCCGGCCAGATCTGCGTCGCCATCAAGCGCGCCTATGTGCCCAGCGCAATGTACGAGGAATTCTGCGACGAAATCGCCAAGCTCGCCGATCAGGCCGTGCTCGACGACGGCGCCAAGCAAGGCTCTACCATCGGACCGATCCAGAACCGGATGCAGTTCGAGAAAGTGCGCGACCTGATCGAGGATGCCAAGCAGCGCGGCCGGGTCGTTGCGGGCGGCGACGTGCCGGACCGGAAGGGCTTCTTCATCCCTCCCACGGTGATCGCCGATCTCGACGACGATGCACCGCTGGTGCGCGAAGAGCAGTTCGGCCCGGTGCTGCCGGTACTGAAGTACGACGATATCGAGGACGTGATCGCCCGCGCCAACGATTCCCCCTATGGCCTGGGCGGCACCGTCTGGGGCGCGGACCAGCTTCGCGCGATGGACGTGGCGCGCCGGATCGACGCCGGCACCGTCTGGGTAAACCAGCACCTTGCGATCGACCCGAACATTCCATTCCGGGGCGCCAAGCAGTCCGGGCTCGGCACGGAGCACGGGCTGGCCGGGCTCATGGAATATACGCAGGCGCACATCGTAAGCGCCGTTCCGCTGGAACTCGAACAGGCCTGAACCGGCGGGAGGGGCGCCCGCTGCAGCCGCCCCTCCCTTGCCGGACTACTCCGGCGAAATCCGCAGCACCGGCTTGATCACGCGGCCGCTCTCGCTGGCCTCGATTGCTTCGTTGATCTGCTCGAAATCGAAATGGCCGATGAGCCTGTCGAACGGGAAGCGACCTTCCCGATAGTATTCCATCAGTTCCGGCAGGAAACCGGTGAGATCGCTGTCGCCGCCGAGTATCCCCATCACGGTGCGACCTCCGCCCATCAACGCGGCCTCATTGAACACCACCTCGTCCGCCGGGTCCGAAGCGCCGACGACACCGACCACACCTTTCGGCGCAAGCAATGAAAATGCCAGCTGGATCAGCCTGTTCACGCCCGTCGTATCGAAAGCATAGCCCAGCCCGCTCGGACAAAGTTCGCGAATGCGCGCGGCCACGTCATCCCGACCATTGATGACGTGGGTGGCCCCAAGCTCGCGGGCCATGCCAAGGCGCTGGTCATGAAGGTCCACGGCGATGATCGGATCGGCCCCGGCGATCTTCGCCGCCATGATCGCGGCCATGCCGACCGTACCGGCACCCCAGACCGCAATCGGCAGTCCTGCACGAACCTTCATCGCTCGCAGCACCGCCCCTGCGCCGGTCATCAGCCCGCAGCCAAGCGGTGCAAGTACGTCCAGCCCCACGCCGTCCATCGTCTCCGGCACTTTCACCACGTTGCGTTCATGCGCGATGGCGTGGGTCGCGAAGGCGGACTGGCCGAAGAAATTGGCATTCATCCGCTCTCCGCCCAGAAACACGGTGGCGCTGCCATCCGGGCGGGCGCCGGACCAGTTGTAAGGAAAGAATTCGTAGCAGTAGGTCGGCGCATCGATGGCACAGCTCGGGCAATGGCCGCAGCTGTTGAAGCTCATGATGACACGGTCGCCCGGTCTGGCCACCGTCACCCCGCTGCCTACCGCTTCGACCACGCCTGCCCCCTCGTGCCCCAGCACCACCGGCAGCGGCACGGGGAGCTGTGCGTCGCGCACGGCCATGTCAGTATGGCACACCCCGCAAGCGACGACACGCACGCGCAGTTCGTCATCCCGCAACGCGTCCAGTTCCACATCCTCGATCGTGAAAGGCGCGGTGTTGCCGCGGCAGATCGCCGCGCGGGCTCCAGTCGTCATGATCGTTCCATCTCCTTGCCTTCAGGCCCCCGGAAGCCGGGGTTAGCACATATCTTAATTTCACGAATGCGAATCTATACACATTCATGAAATCATGCCACGCTTTGCCGCATGGGAGGATGTGCCGCATGACCATCGAGACAACACACGTAGGAAGCCTGCCCCGCGGTGACGAGTTGACGCCCCTGCTACTTTCCCGCGACAAGGGTGAGCCTTACGATGCAGCCGAATTCGACCGGCTCGTGCAGGCTGCCGTGAACGATGCGGTGCGCCGCCAGGTCGACAGCGGCGTTTCCATCCTCAGCGACGGCGAACTGGGCAAGGTGGGCTATTCCACCTACATGATCGAGCGCCTCGAAGGGTTCGGCGGTCATATCGAGCGCAGGGCCGCCGCCGACCTTGCCGAACACCCCGATCTCGCGCGCAAGCTCTCGGCGATGATGGGCAGTCAGGAATTCACCCGCGCCTCCTGCATCGGTCCGGTGCGGCTGCGGACACTCAAGCCGTTGCACGCGGATATCCGCCGGTTCCGTCACGCACTGGACCTCCACGGGAACGGTGCGCGCGGTTTTCTCAACGCGGCCTCGCCGGGCCTCATCACCGCTTTTCAGGTCAATCGGCATTACCCCAGCCACGAGGCCTATCTTGCCGACCTCGTCGATGCGATGCGCCCCGAGTACGAGGCAATCGTCGCCGCCGGGTTCGATCTCCAACTCGATTGCCCCGACCTCGCGATGTCGCGCCATACCGGTTATCAGGATCAGGATGAGGCGACCTTCCTGCGCACCGCCGCCGCCAATGTCGAAGCGCTCAACGCGGCCACTGCGAACATCGCGCCGGAGCGGATGCGCATGCACGTCTGCTGGGGCAATTACGAAGGCCCGCACGACCACGATATCGCGCTGGGCAAGGTGATCGACACGGTGATCGCGGCCCGCCCTGCCACCGTGCTGTTCGAAGCCGCGAACCCCCGGCATGAACACGAATGGACGGTATGGCGCGATGCCCGGCTGCCCGACACCAAGATCCTCGCGCCAGGCCTGATCGATACCTGCTCCAACTATGTCGAGCATCCGGAACTGATCGCCCAGAGGATAGAGCGCTTTGCCGCTTTCCTGGGCAAGGACCGCGTGATCGCGAGCACGGACTGCGGCTTTGGCACTTTTGCAGGTTACGGCAAGATCGACCCCGGCGTGACCTGGAAGAAGCTGCGCGCCCTGCGCGCAGGTGCCGATCTCGCGGAAGCGCGCCTGTGAGCCATGCGCTTTCGCCCGGCGCCATTCGCGCCATCGAGCACGATTGCGCGCGCCTGATCGCCCGCTATGCCAATCGCAACGATGCCGCCGACTGGGAAGCCGTAGCCGCGCTCTATGCACCCGATGGCCGCATGGCCCGTCCCACCGCGCCCAACGACTGGGCCGCCGGGCGCGAGGCCATACTCGCCGCATTCCGCGCCCGCCCGGCGCGCACCACCCGCCATGTCTGCTCGAACGTCGAAATCACGGTGGTTGACGGAAACACGGCGCTGGGCGAGAGCGCAATGCTGCTCTTCACCGGTGACGGTCCGCCGAAAGTCGGCTCGTTCCTAGACAGGTTCGTGCGCACGGAAGAAGGCTGGCGATTCGCGGAACGACGCGGATTGCTCACGTTCTGAGGGAATTATGGCGACAGGGGCAACATCGGGAAGCGGCGGCACGGCATCGACGGTGAAGTCCGCCATGCGTACGCTGGACATCATCGAATATGTCGTCGCGCATTCCGAAGGCGTCGTCGCGCAGGATATCGCGCAGGCCCTCGCCATTCCCGTCAGCAGCCTGTCCTACCTCCTCGCCACCCTGGTCGAACGCGATTACCTCTCGCGATCTGGGCGCCTCTATCAGCCGGGCGCCGGGCTGGATCGGCTGCGCGCCGCGCCGCAGCGCCTGCCGCTTATCGAAAGGGTGCGGCCACTGGTCCGTTCCCTGCGCGTGCGCTCCAACGAGACTTCGTCCTACTTCGTCCAGCGCGACTGGCAGATGGAAGCGGTCATCACCGAAACCGCCGAGCACACCCTGCGCTACTCGATCGGCGTCGGAACCCGCACGCCGATGCACTGCCTGGCCTCGGGGAAGGCCATGCTCGCCGCCCTCGGCCCCGCCGCGCTGGATCGCTTTTTCGAGGAGGCCCCGCGCGAGCGCTACACCGAAAGCACCGTGGTGGACGAAAGCGCGCTTCGCCGCGAGCTGGACCAGGCGCGCGAATCCGGCATCGCCATCACCCGCGAGGAATATACCCCTGGCATCTGCGGCATCGGGAAGATCCTGATGCTGGACGGGGAGCCGGTCGGCTCCCTCTCGGTTGCCATCCCCACCGTTCGCTACGATGCCCGGGTGGAGGCGGCAGCCTGCGCGCTGCTGGAGGCGATCGTTTCCGGTTTCAGCCGCTGAAGCGAAAAGGGCCGCCGGTTTCCCGGCGGCCCTTCGACTTTTCGCGGAATCCCGGATCAGGCAACAGCCTTGGTGCGCCAGCCTTCGGCATAGGAATCCCGGGCCACTTCCGAATAGGGCACGGATGCTACCGTCGCACGGATTTCGGTCTGGACGTGGCGTTCCACCGTGGGTTTGCGCGTTCCGCCATCGGGTTCGCCCCAGAGCAGGACGACTTCGGTGCCCGGCTCCGCCACGGATTCGTCCACCATCGCCAGCGAGAGGAAACGCCCCTCGTTCTGGGTGTAGCCGATCCAGGTCGAAAGGCCGACCTGCTTGCCGTCTACCAGCACCGCGTCATAGGGATGCATGGCGTAGACCGCGCTCGGATAGTCCATGTACTTGGCACGGTCGCCGCCCTTGGTCAGCATCGAGCTCTGGACGCGCATCACATCCTCGTTGTTGAGGGCCAGCGTCACCTTGCGGCGCTTGGGCGCGTCCTTCATCTTCTCCAGTGCTTCGCGGCCGATGAAGTCATGGTCGAACTTGACCATGATGCCGTAACCCAGTTCCCAGGGGTTGAGGTAGTAGTCCTCGATATTGTCGGACACGAAGCTGCCGCCGATCGAGGTCATCCCTTCATAGGATCTCGCCGAGAGCCATTCCCGATATTCGCGCAGCGATTCCCCGCTGTAGATGGCGGGCAGCGGCGAGGGAATCCAGCCTGATTCCAGCGTGTTGGAACTGTAGGTCCGCCCGCCCGAGGGGAGCAGGCCGAAATCCTTGCCCGCTTCCAGCAGGGCATTCCGGACGGTGTCATAGTCTTTCCACGGACCGAACAGCTCGTAACCGGGCTGGCCCGCCATGCCGTGACGCAAGGCGCGCACTTCGGCGCCGGCGATCGTGATCGGCGCCATGTGGAAGAACTTGAGATCGGGGGGCGTGATCCCCATCGCGCGTTCCAGCACCTTCATGGCGTTAGGCCCCTGAAGCTGGAAACGGTAGTTGCGGCGGTAGCCCTGCTGATCGAGCGGACGGGCGGCGGTGCGGTCATCCCGTTCGACCTTCACGTCCCATTTGCCGGAGGCGGCGTGGAATTCCACCCACTCGATCGTGGGTGCGCGGCCCACCAGTTCGAAGGTATCTTCGGCGAGATAGAACAGGATAACGTCGCCGATTACGTAGCCTTCCGGGGTCACCGGCGCGAACTGCTTGGCGCGGTTGGGCACGAAGCCCTTGAAGCTGTTCGGGGCCAGATAGGACAGCATTTCAAAGGCCTGTGGGCCGGTGACCAAGAGGTCGACCATGTGGAAGCTCTGGTTGAACAGGATCGCCGTTTCGGCCCAGGCCCGTTGTTCGTCGCGCCAGTTCGAGTATTCACCCGGAACGCCGGGATAGACGTTGGGTCCGGTCTGCTGGTTGCGCAGGAAATCGACGATGTCTCCCTTTTCGTCGATCAGTTGCTGGAGCGATTTTTCGGTCATTCCATCATGCCTTTCAGGTAGTTTATGCTTTGTTTTGAATTGTTAACGCCGGCTGGAGAGCCAGCCATCCGCGCAGTGCGGCGTTGAAGGCATCGGGCCGTTCCGCCGGGGCCATGTGTCCGGCATCGGCCACGATCGTCAGCGGAGCACCGCCGAGTGCCTCGGCGATCTCGCGGTGCTGATCGACCGGGGACCACGCGTCGCTGTCCCCGACCATCAGCGAAACCGGGCATTCCAGGGCCGCCAGAACGGCTCCCACCTCAGGCCGATGGAGCAGCGCCTCGATCTGCGCCTCGAACACAACCTGACCAGAACCCATGCACATCGCACGCAGAGACGCATAGAAACCGATATCACCGCGCCGCGAAGGGCCGATCATCGGCGGCAGCCACGCATCGACGAGCGCCCCGAAGCCTTCCCGCCGTCCAAGGTCGCGAAGGGCGTATCGCTTCTCCTTTTCGCCGGGCCGCACCGGGTGGATTCCCGTATCCGCAAGCGCCAGTCGCGTGACCCGCTCGGGCGCCTTGCGGGAAACCTCCAGCGCAACCCGCGCGCCCATCGAATGGCCCAGCAGCGCGCAGCGGCCGGGCATGCGGGCAAGGGCGTAATCCGCCATCGCCTCGATGCTGTCTGCCCCGCCGTAGAATCCGTTCACGGTCATGCTGGCAGGAAAGGCGGAAAGCTGGCCGCCGAACATGCGGCCATCGCAGAGCAGCCCCGGCAGGATCACCAGCGGCGTCATTTCGGATTCGGAGAATGAATTCGCATCCATGAATTTTCATCTATACGAAACGATCTGGGCACGCTAGAGCGAATCCAACGAGAGGAAGTGGGGAGAACGAAAATGACCACCCCGATCATTCATCCCAACTGGGCCCGGCCGGCACTCAACATGGTCGACGGGTACTCGCTGGAGATGACCGCCAAGGACGTGGAGGCCCTGCGCGGGGCTGCCGCCGCGATTGCGCCCGAAACGCCGATCGCGGTGACGTTCCTGCCCGGTGAGGAATTCGAATCCCGCATTGCCGCCGCGCGGCTGGTGCGCGAACTTGGTTTCGAGCCGATGCCGCATTTCTCCGCCCGCCGGATCGCTTCGGCCGAGGAATTCGAACGCTATCTGGCCGCGGTGACGCGGGAAGCCGGCGTCAAACGCTGCTTCGTGATCGCCGGAGACCCGTCAGAGCCGGAAGGCCCCTTCACCGACAGTTCCGCCCTGATCGCCACCGGCGCTTTCGAACGCAACGGCATCACCGCCATCGGCATCGGCGGGCACCCGGAGGGGCATCCCAACATGACCGAGGAGGAGTGCTGGCAGGTGCTTTCCGGCAAATGCGCGGAAATCGAATCGCGCGGCATGGCGCCCCTCATCGTCACCCAGTTCGCCTTCGATGCAGCGCCCGTGCTCGACTGGCTCACCCGGCTGCGCGCGCGCGGCATTGACGCGCCCGTGCGGCTCGGCGTGCCCGGTCCCGCCGGGATCAAGACACTGATGCGCTTCGCCGCGCGCTGCGGCGTGGGCGCCTCGGCTTCGGTGCTGACCAAATACGGCATCTCGATCACCAGACTGATCGGATCGGCCGGACCGGACAAGCTCGTCGATGCGCTGGAGCGCGGACTGGCACCGGCCCACGGCAAGGTCCGCCTGCACTTCTATCCCTTCGGCGGCATGGAGAAGACCGTCGACTGGATCAACGAATACGCCCGGCGCCACTGAGCGGGAACGGGCGAAACAAGAACGAGAGAGGAGCCTGCCCCGTGTCCGACCTACTGGCCGATACCCTGTCCGAAGTGCTTCGCGGCCCCGTAAGCGGGGATGCCTCCGAAATCTGCACGCTGCGCCTGCAATGCGAAGACAAGGCCGGGCTGGTGGCCCAGGTCGCGGTATTCCTGGCGACGCGCGGCTGCAATATCGTCGATGCCCAGCAATTCCACGACCAGCTTTCCGGCGGCTTCTTCATGCGCGTGGAATTCCAGCGCGGGGCCGGGCGCTCGCTCGAAGACCTGCGGGCCGAATTCGCACCGATCGCCGCCGAGGCCCGCATGACCTGGTCGCTGCGGGACAAGGCCGCGCCGAAGAAGGTGCTGCTGCTGGTTTCGAAATGGGACCATTGCCTGGGCGACCTGCTCTACCGCAACCGCATCGGCGAACTGAGCATGGAGGTGGTCGGCATCGTTTCCAACCATCCCCGCGAACTGCTGCACACCTCGCTCATCAACGGGCTGCCCTACCATCACTTCCCGATCACCAAAAACACCAAGGCCGAGCAGGAAGCCCGCATCAAGCAGGTGGTGGACGAGACCGGCGCCGAACTGATCGTGCTTGCGCGCTACATGCAGATCCTGTCGGACGATCTGGCCGCGTTCCTGTCCGGCCGCTGCATCAATATCCACCACTCGTTCCTGCCCGGCTTCAAGGGCGCCAAGCCCTATCACCAGGCTTTCGACCGCGGCGTGAAGATGATCGGGGCCACCGCGCACTACGTCACCGCCGATCTCGACGAAGGGCCGATCATCCATCAGGACGTGGAAACCGTGACCCACGCCGACATGCCGGAGGAACTGGTGCGCAAGGGCCGCGATATCGAGCGCCGCGTGCTGGCCGAAGCGGTGCGGCTCCACCTCGACGACCGCGTCTTCGCCAACGGCGCGCGCACCGTCGTGTTCCGGGGATAGCCGATGGCCGAGCGCATCGACGGCCGCGCCATAGCGCAGGCCATGCTGCACGAAACGGCGCAGGCGGTCGAACAGCTCAAGGCACGGGGCGTGGCGCCTGCCCTTGCGGTGGTGCTGGTCGGCAGCGATCCGGCCAGCGAGGTCTATGTCGGCCGCAAGGTGGCCCAGTGTGCCCGCGCCGGGATCCGCTCGCTGGAGCACCGCCTGCCCGCCGAGACCGGGCAGGCGGAACTGCTGGCCCTGATCGACCGCCTCAACGCCGACCCGGCCGTGCACGGCGTGCTGATCCAGCTTCCCCTGCCGCGCGGGATCGACGCTTCGCTGGTGCTGGACCGGGTTGCGCCGGGCAAGGATGTGGACGGCTTCCACCCGGTCAACGTCGGCCGCCTGTCCAGCGGCACCGGGGGGCTGGTGCCCTGTACGCCGCTGGGGATCATGAAGCTGCTGGACGGCCTGATAGACGACTATCGCGGGCTGGAAGCGGTGGTGATCGGCAAGTCCAACATTGTCGGCAAACCCGTGGCCATGCTGCTGCTCGAACGCGAGGCGACCGTCACCGTCACCCATATCGAGACGCGCAACCTGCCCGATGTGGCACGCAAGGCGGACATCATCGTCGCTGCAGCCGGAGCCCCGCACCTCGTGCGCGGATACTGGGTGAAGGAGGGCGCGGTGGTGATCGACGTGGGCATTACCCGCGTCACCGATCACGACGGCCAGACCCGCATCGTCGGGGACTGCGCCACCCACGAACTGGAACACGCCCGCGCCGTCACCCCGGTGCCGGGCGGGGTCGGGCCGATGACCATCGCCTGCCTGCTCGCCAATACCGTCAAGGCCGCAAGGGACACACTCCATGGATGACATTGCCACGATCGACCGTGTTTCCGCCCGAACCGCCACCACCGAAACGGCAGTGCTCACCACCGTGCGCGTGCGCGATCTGCCGCTGCTGGCGGACGTGGGCATCAATCCCGACGAGGTCGGCCGCCGCCAGCCGCTGGTCATCACCGTCGAACTCGCGCTGGACGCCGGCGCGGTGGACGGCATCGGCGAGACGGTGGACTATCGCCGCATCGCCGCCGCCGCCGAAACGCTGGCCGAAGTGCACATTCCGCTGATCGAGACGTTCGCCCGCCGTCTGGGCGAGCAGTGCCTGGCCTGGGCGCCGGTGCGCGAGGCGCGGGTGAGCATCGACAAGCCCTTCGCCCTCACGCGCGGTCTCGCCGGGGTGGAAGTGACCGTGCGCCGCGCCCCATGAACGCAGGAGAGGAAACCATGCCCGCGATTACCGACGTCAACGCCTATCTGGCGCAGTTCGACGACATTCCCGGCACCCGGGTCTTCACCGCCAGCCGCGCGCGGCGGGGCTATCATCTCAACCAGTTCGCGATGAGCCTGATGAAGCCGGGAAACCGGGAACGCTTCAAGGCAGACGAGCGCGCCTATCTGGACGAATGGCCGATGACCGAGGCCCAGAAACAGGGCGTGCTCGACCGTGACTACAACCGCCTGCTGGACCTTGGCGGCAACGTTTATTTCCTCGCCAAGGTCTTCTCGACCGACGGGCTGAGCTTCGTCCAGGCAGTCAGCACGATGACCGGGATGAGCGTGGAGGATTACCAGGCGATGATGCTGGCGGGCGGCCGTTCGCCGCTCGGCGTCCGCTCGATCAGGGAGAACACATGATGGCCCGCATTACTGCCGGCATCGGTTGCAGCCATATTCCCGTGCTCGGCTTCGCGCACGATCACGGCCGCACCGCCGATGCGATCTTCAAGCCCGCCTTCGACGGCTTCGACTGGACGCGCCGCTGGATGCGCGAGGAGGCCCGGCCCGATGTGGTGATCCTGGTCTACAACGATCATGCCTCCGCCTTCGACATGAAGGTGATCCCGACGTTCGCGATCGGCTGCGGCGAAAGCTACCAGCCGGCCGACGAAGGCTTCGGCCCGCGGCCGGTGCCGGTGGTGGAAGGGCACCCGGACCTTGCCTGGCACATCGCCCAGAGCCTGATCCTCGACGAATTCGACATGACCATCATCAACGAGATGGACGTGGACCACGGCCTCACCGTACCGCTGACGATGATGTTCGGCGCAGTGGACAAGTGGCCCTGCAAGGTCATCCCGCTGGCGGTCAACGTCGTCACTTATCCGCCGCCCTCGGGCAACCGCTGCTGGGCGCTGGGCGAGGCGATCGCGCGCGCCGTGGCGAGCTTCCCGGAGGATCTCGACGTGCAGGTCTGGGGCACCGGCGGCATGAGCCATCAGCTTCAGGGGCCGCGCGCGGGGCTCATCAACCGCGAATGGGACAACATGTTCCTCGACGGGCTGGTGGGCGAAAGCCAGCACCTGCGGCATGTCCCCCACATCGAATACTTGCGCGAGACCGGCAGCGAGGGGATCGAGATGGTCATGTGGCTCATCATGCGCGGCGCGCTCGGCCGGGGCACCGGCGTGCTGCACCGGCACTACCACGTTCCGGTCAGCAACACCGCGCTCGGCCATATCGTGCTGGAACCGCGCCGTGCCGATGTCGCCGCCGAAGCACCCGAGGCAGAGGGCGCCCTCACCGGCTGAACCGGGCCGGGCGCCCCTTAGGCGGCGTGGACGCCGCCTAGCGGGGCGGCTGCGGGTGGTTCATCCGGTACTCGACTTCCAGCGCGTCCCGGTCGATCCGGGGGCCGGTGAGCGGAACCACGTTGCCCGGCTCCTCCACCTTGCGCGTCGCGATCAGTTGCAGCCGCTCGACGATCCAGCGCAGCGCGCGGTCGTTGCTGTTCGAGAGGTGCCATTGCAGCGCCTCGCGGATCGGCGGAAAGTCGAACGGGATCTCGCGCATGATGAGCGGCATGTTCTGCACCACCTGTTCGGCGAGGCGGCGGTGCATCGTGGCGATGCGGTTGGTGTTCACCACGAGGCCGGGGAGCGACAGGAACGTCGGCGCCACCACCTCTACCCGCCGCTGCTGCTTCTGGCGGCGCACGAACCAGTCGTCGAAAGCGGGGACGCGAGCCTTGCCGAAGCGGGCGGTGACATGGCCCAGCTCGAAATAGGTCTCCTTCGTCATCGCCCCCTGCATCGCCGGATTGCCGTCCCAGCCGACCACGACATAGTCGTCCTCGAACAGGATCAGGCTGGGGTGATCGGCCGAGATCGCGTAATCGATCGTCAGCAGCAAGTCGATGTAGCCGCGTTCCAGCGCCTCGATCGGGAAATCGTTCATCGGCTGGATCTCGAAGCGCATCTGCGGCGCATCGCGTTCCAGTTCCGCCAGCGCCTCGGTCAACAGGACCTGCGTGGAATAGTCCGAGGCCATGATCCGCACCTGCCGGTCGGCGGTGGAGGGATCGAAGGCCGGGGCCACCGAAATGGTGGTGCGGATCTGCTCCAGCACGGCGCGGACCGGTTCGATCAGTTCCTCGGCACGGGTGGTGAGGATCATGTTTCGCCCCTTGACCACCAGCAGGTCGTCGGCGAAGTATTCGCGCAGGCGGCCCAGCGCGCTGGACGTCGCCGACTGCGAGAGGCAGAGCCGGTCCGCAGCAAGCGATACGCTCTTCTCGGTCAGCAGCGCGTCGAGCGCGACCAGCAGGTTGAGGTCAAGTCTTCCAAAACGCATCGCCATCTCCCGCACCCTCTTCGCTTGTGGTTATTCCAAAGTCGCGAGGGCACTGGCGACCAGTCTAGCAGGATCGCCATCATGCGCAAAACCCGCATGTTCCGCTGCCGGCGTCGCCAGCCTTGGCTGCGCGGCGAAGGCCGCCTCCAGCGCCGCATCGGGTGCGTAAGTCACGAGATCGGGCGAAACCCCGCACTGGCGCGCCGCTTCTTCGGCAAGCGCGCCCATCGTCAGGCGCAGCGCCGGCAGGGTCACGGCGCGGGTCGGCGGCAGCAGCGCGCTGTCCAGCGTCAGGGCGTGGACGAAATTGTCCGCACAACGCGCGACCGACTGCGCCCAGATCGTGCCCTGGGCCGAGACCGGGCAAACGAAGGCCTCACCCGCCTTCAGCGCATGGAACAGGTTGGACATGAATGCCGATTTCATGCCTGACGGCCCCTTGGGCCGCGCGAGGATGCCGGGCAGGCGCACTGTTACCGCATCGATCAGGCCGCGGTTGGAGAACATGGCCGCCGCATGTTCCATCATCGCCTTGTGCCCGCCATAGATCATCTTCGGCGACAAGGGCGTGGCATCGTCCACATGGGCAGGCAGCGGATCGCCCAGCACCGCGATGGAACTGGCATAGACCACCCGCAACCCCGGCGAGAGCGCCGCCGCTTCCTGCAGCAGGTCGTACATCGCGTCGATATTGATCCGGCGGGAGGCGCCCGGGTCCGCCTCGGCCGCGCCGCCCGGCACCGTTGCCAGATGGACGAGCGCGTCGCAGCCCCGCCCCAGCGCTTCGGCGCGGACCCCGGCATCGCCAAGGTCGCCTTCCACCGGCCGGACGCCCGGCGGGATGCCGCCGGCGTGGCTGTCTATTCCGGAGACCTCGTGCCCGGCCTCCAGCAGGCGGCGGGCAAGTTCCCGGCCCACGAACCCGCCTGCCCCGGTGACGACGACTTTCACTGCATTCTCCTTGAGTAACGGCAAGCACAGGCCCCGCGCAGCATCCCGGCCTCAGAACGTTCCCGAAAGGCGCAGGCCATAAGTGCGCGGAGCGGTGTAGCGCGCCACCGCGAAGCCGATGGGCGAGGACTGCGGCGTGGCGACGCGGCGCTTGTTCTCGATGTTCTGGACGAAGGCGCCGATCGAAAGCCCGCCGTCCGACAGGCGCAGCGTCAGGTTGGCGTCGGTCAGCCAGTAACCGCGGATCTTCTCGAAATCGAGATACTCGAATGCGCCGTATTGCGAGGACCGCCACGAAGTGTTGACGCTGCCGACCAGTTCGTAATCGTCGCCCAGCGGCACGACCTGTTCGGCGCCGAGGTTGACCGTCCACTTGGGCGAGAACAGCAGCGGGCGGCCCGAACAGTTGAACGCCAGGATCGGCGTTACCCCGTCGCTCAGGTAATCCCCGGTGGCGGAAGAAGGACAGTTGATGTTGTTGCGCGGCGAGGCGGTGGTAAGCGTCAGCTCCTTGTATTCGGTATCGAGATACTGGACCTTGGCCGAAAGCGTGGTGTTGCGCATCGGCTTGACCATCAGGTCCACGTCGAAGCCCTTGATGTCGGCGCGCCCGGCATTGTCGATGGTGTTGATCAGCACGGAATCCGGCGAGACCGTGAAGTAGTTGATCTGCTGGTCCTTGTACTTCCAGTAGAAGGCTTCGACGTTGAGCTGGACGTGGTCGTTGAGGAAACGGTTCTTCGAACCGATGGTATAGGCGGTGATGAATTCCGGGTTGTAGGTCGGATTGCCTTCGGAAAGCTGGAAGCCGCCCGCGCGGTAGCCGGTTTCGACCGAACCATAGAGCAGCGAATCCTTCGCCAGGTCGAACTCGGCTCCGACCTTCCACGTCACGCGGCTGAAGTTGCCGGAATCGACCACCGGATAGTAGGTCTTGAGGATCAGGCCCGCGCCGCTGAGCAGCGGATAGACCTGATCGCTCGCCGCATCCGTGCTGCCCGGCGCGATATAACCGTTCGCGATCAGCCAGTTCACGGTATCGCCGGTAGAGGTGAAATTCGGGAAGTTCGGGATATTGCCCGGCACCGCGCAACCCTGCCCGAAGGAATCGGGCGGCGTCACCGCCGGGATGCCGCCGCAGAAGGCGATGAAGTTGTTGATGATCCCGTCGATCGACTTGTGATCGCGCGTATAGCGCAGACCGCCGATCAGGCGGAAACTGTCGGTCAGGTTGGCGGTAAGCTGGCCGAAGCCCGCCAGGCTCCGGGTCTTGTGCGTGTAGTGCTGGATCGGCAGCACGAATTCCTGGTTGTATTCTCCGGTATTGCGGATCTTCTCGTCGAAGAAGAAGCCGCCAACCACGTAATCGAACATGCCGACCGTGCCCGCCAGCCGCGTTTCGAGGCTGAACTGGCGGTCCTTCTCATTCGTGTAGGCGGTGTTGAATGCGGGACCGTAGAAGAAGCTCTCGGCCTTGGTGTTGCGGTACGCAGGCAGGACGGTGAGCGTTCCGATGCCGGTGTCCAGCGTGACTTCGGCGTTGAGCCCCCAATAGGTCGCGTCGTTCATCTGCTGGCGGTTCATCGCCGTGAGGAACCCGAAGCCCGGAGCGCCGAGCTGGGTCTGCCGGTAGGCATTGGCGGCATCGGTGTTCAGCCCTTCCGAACTGTCGAACCCGGCAGGCGTGAAGGTGAATCCGGTCGCCCCCGGCGTGAACGAACCGATGTAGCTCGATCCCGCGCCCACCCCGCCCACATGCGTGTAATCGCCGCCAAGACGGATGCTGAACCGGTCCGTCGGTTCGAACAGGAATTGCGCGCGCAGGCCGCTGCGATCGAGATCGTCGCTGCCGTCGCGGTTGTAGCCGTCATGGTACTGATGCGTCGCCGCCACGCGCAGCGCGGCATTTTCACCCAGCGCGAGATTGGCGAAACCCTCGGCGCCGACGGCGTCGTAATTACCCACCGTCAGGGTGAAGCCGCCGGAACTGCGGCCGAGTTCGGGCCGGTTGGGTATGATGTTCACCGCACCGCCGGTGGCATTGCGGCCATAGAGGATGCCCTGCGGCCCCTTCAGCACCTCCACGCGGGCAAGGTCGTAGAATGCCGAACCGAACGCCCCCGCCGCGCGGCCCAGCACAACGCCGTCATAACTGGGCGTGACGGCCGGATCGTTGTAGCTCGAATTGGTGATGTTGCCGACGCCGCGCAGGAAGATCGAGGTGTTCGAACCGCCGCCGTTGGTCACCGTAAGCGCAGGCACCGCCTTGTTCAGCGCGTCCGCCTGGGTGATGCCCTGCTGCAGCAATCGATCTCCGCCCACGGCATCGATGGCGATGCCCGCATCCTGGAGCGTTTCGGCGCGGCGCTGGGCGGTGACGATGATGTCGCCAAGGCCGGAACTGTCCTGCGCCGGTGCAGCTTCCTGCGCGAGCGCGGGCATGGCGCCGCCGAAGACGGCGAGCATCATCACGGCCAGACTCGAGGAATGGAAAAGTCGATTGCGCATGGCGCTCCTCCCGATGTGTTTGTTCTTGCCGTCGGGGCTAGCCAAGCGGCCGGCGTTGGTCACACCGATTGTATCGATGGGCAGGCATCCACAGTTCGGATTTGTGTGACGACGCGGCCTCGCTACCTCTCGTGGCATGACACGGGAGAGCATCAGCAGCATCGCCACGGCACTTGTCGTGGGCGGGGGAATCGGCGGCATGGCCACGGCCATCAGCCTTGCGGAACGGGGCGTTCGGGTGGACCTGATCGACCTCGATCCGGAATGGCGGGTCTATGGCGCCGGCATCACGATAACCGGGCCGACCTTGCGCGCCTATCGGCGGCTCGGCCTGCTAGAGCAGATCAAGAAGGCAGGCGCCATCACCAACCGGACGCGGCTGTTCCGCCATGACGGAACCCACCTGCACGATCTCGACGAACCGGTGATCGAGGAAGGCCTGCCCGCAACCGGCGGGATCATGCGCCCCGTGCTCCACCGGATCATGCAGGCACGGGTACGCGAACTGGAGATTCCCGTCCGTCTGGGCCTGACGGTCAACCATCTCGCAAGCGACGCGAGCGGTGTCGACGTGACGTTTTCCGATGGCACGAACGGCCGCTACGACCTCGTGGCGGGGGCCGACAGCGTCTATTCGACCGTGCGCGAACTCGCCTTCCCGCACATGGGCCCCGCCCAGCCGACCGGGCAGGGCTGCTGGCGCATCTCCATCCGCAAGCCGCCCGGCCTCGACGCCGGCGAATTCTTCCTCGGCCACAACAACCCCTGCGGCATCACCGCCTGCAGCCCGGACAACGTCTACATGTGGATGCTGACCCGGCACGAACCGCGCGAGAGCTTCATGGACGAGGAGGAACTCCACGCCGCGCTCAAGGCCCTGCTTGCAGACTTCGGCGGCAATGCCGGATGGATTCGCGACAACATGACCCGCGAGGACTGGATCAATTACCGCCCCCTCGCCGCGGCCCTGCAACCGCGCCCGTGGAGCCGGGGCCGGATCGTGCTGGTGGGCGATGCCGTTCATGCCACCACGCCGCACCTCGCCTCGGGCGCCGGGATGGCGGTGGAAAGCGGCATCGTCCTGGCCGAGGAACTGGCGAATGCCGGCACGGTGGAAGCAGGTCTCGCCGCCTATGAGGAGCGCCGCTTCGACAGGTGCCGCGACGTGATCGAAAGCAGCATCGCCATCGGCAGGCTGCAACTGGAGCACGGGCCGCCCGAAGAACACAAGGCGCTGCTGGAAGGCGCGCTGACCCGGCTCAACGCCCCGTTCTGACGATCTATCGGGAACGCCCTGCCACTGCTGCCTCGCGCGTGTCCGGCGGCGGCAGGGCAGCGCGTCGATCCCCCGGCAGCCGCGAAATCCCGCGCTTCGCGGGGCCGCGGAAAGGCACGTCTGCAACAAAGATACGGCGGCAGCGATCCAAGGTGCTGCAAATCGCGCCATATCTTGATACCCTCTGCCCACGGCCGAACGCCCCCGAGATCAACCGGAAGGAGCAGAGGATGCCTCGCAAGCGCAACATCGCCCCCAGATGGCTCATGCCCCTGCTGCTCGCCGGTTCGATGGTGGCAGCGGGACTTGCGGCAACTCTCGTGTCATCCTTCCAGTAGGTGGGCGGCGAGCCGGCCATACCCCGCCACGCCGGAGCGAGGAGCAGCGCTTGCCGCATCATACGCCCTTGATCGGAACCATCGTCGCCGGGCTGGTGGCGGCTTTCGCAATGGGGGCGCTGGCACAACGGCTGCGGATATCCCCGGTAGCAGGATACCTGTTCGCCGGAGTCCTCGTCGGCCCGTTCACCCCGGGCTTCGTCGCCAATTCCGCCCTCGCCAACGAACTGGCCGAAATCGGCGTCATCCTGCTGATGTTCGGCGTCGGCCTGCATTTTTCCTTGCGCGACCTGATGTCCGTGAAGGCCATCGCCGTTCCCGGCGCGGTGCTCCAGATCGCCGTGGCGACCGCGCTTGGCGCGGGCCTTGCGGTCCATCTCGGGTGGAGCCTTGCCGCGGGCCTGGTGTTCGGACTGGCATTGTCGGTGGCGAGCACGGTCGTCCTGCTGCGCGCATTGCAGGCCGGAAATCTGGTCGATACGGAAAGGGGGCGGATCGCCATCGGCTGGCTGATCGTCGAAGACCTCGCCATGGTGCTGGTGCTCGTCCTGCTGCCGGTGCTCGCCGGCATCCTGAACGGGGCGGCGGCGGATACCGCCAATCTCGCGAAGATCGTCGGCATCACCATCGCCAAGGTGGGCGGCTTCATTGCCCTGATGCTGATCGTCGGCAAGCGGGCGATCCCGGCCGCATTGCACTGGGCGGCCCATACCGGATCGCGCGAACTTTTCCGTCTGGCCGTTCTCGCCATCGCGCTCGGCGTGGCGTTCGGCGCGGCCTATGTCTTCGACGTCTCCTTCGCGCTGGGCGCCTTCTTCGCCGGCATGGTCATGGGCGAGCGGCAGTTGAGCCGCCGCGCGGCGGAAGAAACCCTGCCCCTGCGGGACGCCTTCGCCGTGCTGTTCTTCGTCTCGGTGGGGATGCTGTTCGACCCGGCGGTGCTGATCGAACGCACCGGAGCCCTGGCCGCGACCGTCCTTATCATCGTCATCGGCAAATCGGCCGTGGCGCTCGCGATCGTGCGCGCATTCGGCCACCCGCTCCAGACCGGGTTCGCAGTGGCTGCGGGCCTGGCGCAGATCGGCGAATTCTCCTTCATGCTGGCAGCCCTCGGCGTCCGCCTCGATCTCCTGCCCGAGGAAGGCCGCGACCTGATCCTCGCCGGGGCCATCCTGTCCATCCTGGCCAATCCGCTGATCTTCCGCCTGCTGGCAAGCCGTCACGCCATCGTGAAAGCCGCCGTGCCCACCGCCGCTTCCCCCACCGGCAACGGCGACCAACCGCGCAGCGGCCATGTTATCCTCGTGGGCTACGGACGGGTCGGCAAACTGGTTGCCGACGGCATGGGCTCCGGCAACCGGTCACTGGTGATCGTCGAGGAGCAGGACGATCTGGCGAAGGCGGCGCGGGAAACGGGGCTCGATCTGATCACCGGCAACGCGGCAACCGCAGACATACTCGACCAGGCCGGGATAAGGGACGCCAGCAAGCTGATCATCGCCATTCCCGAAGGCTTCGAAGGCGGCGTGATCGCGCAGCGCGCACGCCAGATCAATCCCGAGATCGAGATTCTCGCCCGCGCCCATTCGGATGAGGAAGTCGAGCATCTCAAGCAGGTCGGCGCGGATCACGTCGTCATGGGAGAGCGCGAGATTGCCCGGAGCCTGCTGACGCTGGCCTCGATCCGCAGGCCTCGGCCGGCTTGAACAACCGGGCGCCGGGATATCGGTGCTCAGGGCAACGCTTCCCGCGCCGCCTGGCGAATCTCGCGCGGCGAGGCGGCGAGGCTGCTCCGCGCAAAGCGCGACATGACCGACTGCTCGGCGAAGCCCAGCTTCTCCGATATGCGGCTGAGCGGCAGGTCGGTCTGCTGGAGGTAATAGAGCATGAAGTCCCGGCGGACCTCGTCCTTGATCGATTGGAAGCTGATGCTTTCTTCGTGAAGACGCCGGTGCAGGGTGCGCGGATGAAGGTTGAGATGGCGGGCGACATCGTCGTTCCCGCAGCGACCGGTCCAGAGCAGTTGCCTCACCACGCCGCGTACTTGCGCATGGACCGGCGGGCGCTGTTGCCGGAACCGGCGGGAAACATGCTCGGTCACGTCGCGCAGGCCCTGCCGGTCGGCATCGGCGACCGGACTTTCAAGATCGCCCACCGTGAAGACCACGCCGTCCTCGTTCTGGCAGAAACGCACTTCGCAGCCGAAATGCTCGCGGTAGACTTTCGCGGGGGACAAAGCCTGGTGGCGAAAGTGGACGCGGCGCGCGCCAACGCGCTGCCCGGTGATCGCGCGGGCGCCCAGGTGTCCGGCCAATAGCACCTGCTCGATCGCCTGGCTGCGCGCCGGCAAATCCTCGGCCAGCAGTTCGTGGCCCATGAAGACATGCTGCCCACCGGCGGATCGCCCCATCCAAACCCGCGCGGCGAGACTGTGCGCGGCATTGTGCGTGGCGGCATAGGACAGCGCGTCACCGAACCGCAGGACGCTGCGCATGGCTGCACCGAGCGGCCCGAACACATCCACGCCGCCCTGCCGCTGCGCAAGACGCAGGCCGAAATCCGGCCGGTCCAGCACGTCCGCCGCCCGGCCCACGACTTTCAGCCACTGCCCGCACGTTATCGCCCCGGCCCGGTCGCAGGCTTCCTCGTCCAGCCCGACCGCGCACAAGAGGGACTGCGGATCGCCGCCAAGATCGCGCACGACCTGCGGAAAATGGCGCAGCAGCCGCGCCTGGATCACCTGCGTTCCCGCATCCGGCGTGCCATCGACGAAAGGCTCCCGCATCTTCTTCGCCGCTCCCGACCGACTCAGCGCAGGGCCGCACCCCGCCGCTTATGGCTGCAAGAGATGCTCCTGCCTGCAAGGCAGGGTCAACGCGGAGGGCAACGCCTTGGCGATAGCGTCAGCCCCGCCGTATCACGAGCGCGTGGGAATGCGGAACCGCTCCACGTAATCGGCGAATTCCCGCCTCACCCCGGCGGCATCGAGGCCGTAGTCCTCCAGCCGATATTCATGCCGGCCGTGCTTGCCCTTGGGATTGTCGGCGAGGAACGCGGTCATCGCCGCTTCCGCCCGCGCCGTCAGCGGTTCGCCGAAATGATCGTAAAGCCGCTTCATCTGGCCCACCGGATCGCGCATCTGCGCATCGTACTGGATATCGAAGATCGCGTCCGCGCCGTGTTTAGCGCGATATGCATCCTGCCGGGCGATCATGAGGTGGAATATCTCCACCATCTGCGCGCCGATGGCATGGGCGTCTACCGCGTCGCTGTACATTCGCCGCACCGCGTGGATGAGGCTGCATGCCGAGCCCACCACTTCCACCGGATCGCGATGAGTCATGACAAGCTGCGCATCGGGATAGACTTCGGTCAGCTCGTCCAGAAACAGCGGATGCCATGGATTCTTCAACGTCCAGCGCCCGGGCGCCTCGGCCTGAAGGCATTGCAGCAGGCGCTTGTGATAACGGAAGGCCGGGCGATAGTCGGCCTCGTGCAGGAACCACTGCCGATAGCCGGGAACATGGGCCTGCGCCTCATAGACTTGCGCGCAGAACGAAGGCGCCATGGCGAACTGACACTCGGTCGGGCTGTCGGAATCTTCATGGTGGATCGCGGCGATATGGGGGGCGGCGCCGATCGCGCGCGCCATCTGCGCCTGCATCCGCTCGAAACGCGGGCCGGCGGACAGTTCGTCGCTGCGCGGCGGCGGCACCGGGTCGAACGCTTCCCAGCGCAGGAAACAGCGGCGGTCCGGGTCGGCGGCCAGCAGGTTGATGGTCAGTGTCGTGC
Organism: Novosphingobium sp. TK71; assembly: GCF_055361505.1. Taxonomy (NCBI): domain Bacteria; kingdom Pseudomonadati; phylum Pseudomonadota; class Alphaproteobacteria; order Sphingomonadales; family Sphingomonadaceae; genus Novosphingobium; species Novosphingobium sp. TK71. The sequence continues at coordinate 2,045,340 of NZ_JBSZKA010000001.1, read as the reverse complement.
CGGTGCGGGGCAGGCCGAAGACGAACATCGGCTTTTCGACCGGACGCTCCAGCAGTTCGGGATGACGCGCCAGCCAGTCTTCCACTTTCATCCGGCCCGCCAGCGCCGAGACCAGCGAGCCGATGGAGCGCTGCCGGCCCGCTTCGGTAAGCGCAGCCTCGTTCTGGTAATCCTCCAGCAGGATCGCGAGGCCCGACAGGACCGCCTCGTCGCCAAAGTCGTTAAGGCCCGTCTCCGCGCTTGCCGCCGCAATGATGTCCTCGACCTTCACCCGCTTGTCCCCTCACCTTCCTCTGCCGCGTCGTGCGCGCGGTTCGAAGGCCGGGTCTAGCCGCAGCAGCCGGCACTTTTCTTGACCGATAAGGACATCGCACCAGAACGCGCAGGCGCGATACCCCCGCCTCCCGGAAGAGGCGGGGGCAAGGAAGCGCCGTCAGGAAACCGGCAGCACCACCGGCGCGCCCGGCGCGTCGCGAAGACGCAGGTAGAACTTGCCGTCGCGCGCCGCGGGGACCTGAAGCGCAGAGCCCGTGAAGCCCTGCGCCACGTTCACCGCCGGATCGAGGGCAGGCGAAAGCCCTACCGCATCGATCAGGAACAGGTCGCTGCCCCTGATGGTGCAGTTCGCGTCCCGCTCCGCCCCGCCGCACGATACACCGTCGATATGCGGAAGCCGCGCCAGCGTGACCAGCGGCTGCCAGTCGCCGGCATCGCCGCCGCGCACCAGCCGGAAGCGAAGCGGACCGAACGTGGAAGGCGGCAGCGTTTCGGGGTCGAACGAGGCAACCAGGACTTGCGGCCCTGCAACTTTCAATCCCTTGCCTGCCGAAAGCCGCACCGGCTCGCCGCCGCTCGCGGGCGCCACCTCGATCACGTCGGCAGGGGTCAGCGGCGCTGCATCGCTGCGAACCGAGAACACCATGCGGCCGTTGTCCGGCAGCAGGTCTTCTCCGGGAAGGCCCAGCACCCTGCCCCCCGCCGCTACCGGCCCGGGTTCGATGGTCTTGCTGAGCAGGTTCACGCGCGGCCGCGCCTCGGCCAGCGTAATCGGGACCGAAACGGTGCGCCCGCCGCGCAGCCTGATGCGCGCGGCCGCATCCCCGGGTATCTCGGGCACGGTTTGGGAGGCGCCCTCCGGCAACTTCTGCCCGTCGGACCTCGCCAGCCTGAGGCGGTCTACCGTCCCGTCGCGGGTCAGGCCGTCAGGCTTGAGCGTGAGACCGGCAAGTTCGGCGCTGTCCACCTGGTCGAGCCGCTGGCCGGTCAGCACGCCCCAGTCATCCCCGGCATGGATCACCAGACCGTCGACCCGGCTCGCCTGGACATCGGCCCGCAGCGCGATCGTCGAAGGCTGGGCAGCGCCCCGCACCTTCACTTCCACGCTCATCTCGCCCGGCTTGCGGCCCGCCAGCGGCAGGGTGAGCGCCAGACCGTCCTTGCCCTGCACTTTCCACTCGACCGACTGCGCACTGCCACCTTGCCGCAAAGTCACCGATTCCACGCAGGACGGCGCGGCGCCCGTCAGCACCAGCGGATTATCCCGTCCGACGACCAGCGTGGGCATCTCGGCATTCTTGTCGCCGCCCGACACCTGCCAGCCGCCGCCATCGGGCTTCTGGAGGAGGAAGTCCGGCCCTTCGAAGCGGTCGAAGCCCCAATAGCCGTAGACGTGGGCGCGCAAGGTTCCCGTGAAGGCGGCAGGCAGTTCCCCGCCCGCAAGGACATAGCCACCTCGGTCCGCCCGTGCTTCGAGGGGGACGTCCACCGTCTGCCCCGAAGGCGCGGTAAGGGTAACTTTCATCTCCCGCGCATAAGCGGTCGAATAGATCAGCGGCGCCCCTTCCACCGGCAGCAGCGTGCCCTGCGCGCCGCCGGCCTGAACCGCGCAGACCGGATCGTTGGCGCTCGTGCGCAGGCGGGGCGGGCTACCGGATTCGATGGCCGGCATGGCGATCACCATGACCGATTTGGGCTTTTCAAACGAAGGCGCGGTGTTCAGCAGCAGGCCTGTGCGGTCGCCCTTGCGCACGCTCAGCGTCGGCAGGTAGCTGAACTGCGGATTGGAAAAGGCGCCGAAGATCTTCGCGATATCCCGCGCCACCCCGATATAGGCGCTGTAATAGCCATAGCCCGCTTCGCGCGTGGCGCTCAACTGCAGGGCAAGGTCCGTCGGTGCGCCGGTCAGCGTTTCCGCCACCGAACTGGTGTGGACGTCCGCCAACACCAGCGTTTCCCGGTTTTCGAGCAGGCATGACGCCTGAAGCTCGATCACTTTCGAGAGGCATTCCTCGTTCAGCTTCATCGACAGGCTGCGCGCCAGCGTCGGTGCCACGCTGCGCAGGAACTCGGGGTGATAATTGTCCTGCGCCCGGATCGCCGCCATGAAGGCATCCAGGCGGGAATGGTCGAGCGAGGCCTGGTTGAGGTCCTGCGTGGCGCGGACGAATTCGCCCGGCTTGCCGCGCACGGCATCCACCAGCGTCCCTTCCGCGCCGCCTGTATCGGGGACCAGGAACATGACCATCTGGCGCGCATTCTTCGGCACCGTCAGCGCCAGCGCCTTGTTCTTTTCCTTGTCCCTCCAGGTCTCGGCGATCTTGATCCAGTCCTTGGGCGGAGGGTTGGTCGCGCCGCGCAGGAACGCGGACACCATCAGGAATTTCGCCCCCTGATCCTCCGGCAGGTCCGCATGGATCGACAGCATGTCCCCCTCGGCAAGGCTGGGCACTTGCGCGATGGGCAGCGTTTCCTTGCCGCGCGTTACCTGGATGCGCAGGCCGGGGCCGTTCAGTTCGAACGGCGCGGGATCGGCGGCGACCGCCGTGGACGAGGCCAGCATCGCGGCCATCGGCAGGGCCAGAACCCCCGCATTGAGAGTCCATGAAGTGAGACGCAAAGGGCGTGCGCGGTTCTTCCCGGCAATGGGCAATGGCATGTTCCTGTTATCCGGCATCAAATTACGTCGCCCTTCCCCGCCTTTCCCACAACAGCGCCCTCCCGCCAAGCACGCGAAGGCCCATCGCCTCGTCGCAAAAACGAACATAAAGGGAACATTTCGTTTGAAAAGCCCTTCGGCATGGGACAGGCTCCGGCTGCAAGAGCTGCGCTTACGCTTAGCTGAACGCATGAGGAAAAGGTCTGGTTCAATGCCCCCGCTCGATATCGCCGAAAAGCTGACGATCCTCGCGGATGCGGCGAAATACGATGCGTCGTGCTCCTCTTCGGGCGTCAGGAAGCGGGATTCGCGTGGCGGCAAGGGGATCGGCTCCACGCTGGAAGGCGGCGGCATCTGCCATGCCTATGCGCCGGACGGGCGCTGCATCAGCCTGCTCAAGATACTGCTGACCAACAGCTGCATCTTCAATTGCCACTACTGCATCAACCGCAAGTCCTCCAACGTGCGCCGCGCCCGCTTCACCGCGAAGGAAGTGGTGGACCTCACGCTCGACTTCTACCGCCGCAACTATATCGAGGGGCTGTTCCTGTCCTCGGGCATCATCCACACGCCCGACTATACGATGGAGCAGATCGTCGAAGTGGCCCGCTCCCTGCGGGAAGACCACGATTTTCGCGGCTACATCCACCTCAAGACCATTCCCGACGCCGACCCCGAACTCGTGGCGCGGGCCGGGCTCCATGCCGATCGGGTATCGATCAACGTGGAACTGCCGACCGCCGGCGGCCTCCAGCGCCTCGCACCCGAAAAGTCGCAGGCGCGGATCGAAGGTGCGATGGGGACCATGCGCTCGGCGATCGAGGAGGGAGCCGACGCCAGTCGGCGGTTCCGCTCCGCCCCCACCTTTGCGCCCGCCGGACAATCGACCCAGATGATCGTCGGCGCCGACGCCGCGACCGACCGCGACATCGTGTCCCGCGCCGCCGCGCTCTACGACCGTTTCGATCTCAGGCGCGTCTATTACTCCGCCTTCAGCCCGATCCCGGACGCCAGCGTCGTCCTGCCGCTCCAGCGCCCGCCGCTGATGCGCGAACACCGGCTCTACCAGTCGGACTGGCTCATGCGGTTCTACCAGTACACGCCGCAGGAAGTCGGCGCGGCGGTCGATCCGGCCACGGGGATGCTCCCGCTGGACATCGATCCCAAGCTGGCCTGGGCGCTACGCTTTCGCGATCGTTTCCCGGTGGACGTCAACCGCGCCCCGCGCGAACTGCTGCTGCGCATCCCCGGCCTCGGGGTGAAGGCGGTGGATGCCATCGTCTCGGCGCGCCGCTGGCGGACCCTGCGACTGGACGACGTGGCGCGCATGACCGTTTCGGTGAAGAAGCTGCGGCCGTTCATCGTCACGGCAGACTGGCGGCCCACCGGGCTGATCGACAGGGCCGACCTTCGCGCGCTCGTCGCTCCGCCCGCCACGCAGCTGGAACTGTTCGCGGCCTGACCATGCGGATGGTACGCCTTGATGCCGAAGATGACTTCGATGGCTGGCGCGCCGCCGCCCGCATGCTCGCGGCAGAGCGCATAGCCGCCAACGAGGTACTCTGGCAGATCGGCGACCGGCCGGTGGACCTGTTCGGGGGAGAGCCGGTTGCCGTGGACGCCGCGCAGGCGCCGCCGATGCGGGTTTCCAGGGCGTTCCTCGATCTTGCGCGTGATGCGGTGCTTCACAGCGAGCCCGAGCGTTTCGCACTGCTCTATGCCTTGCTGTTGCGCCTGCTGGACCAGCCGCACCTGCTGCAGGACCGGGCCGACCGGCCCCTGCGCCGCCTGGAAGGTCTCGCGCAGAACGTGCGGCGCGACATCCACAAGATGCATGCCTTCCTCCGCTTCCGCGAACTGCCGGATGGAGACGGCACGCGGTTCGTCGCCTGGTACGAGCCCGAGCACCACATATTGCGTCGCAATGCCGCCTTTTTCGTGGAGCGCTTCACCAACATGCGCTGGTCGATCCTGACCCCGCGGGGTGCGCTCCACTGGGATGGCGCCCTGCTGACCGAGGGGCCTCCTGCACAGCGCGGCGACGCACCTGGCGACGATCCGGTGGAAGGGGTCTGGAAGGCCTATTACAGCGCCATCTTCAATCCGGCGCGGGTCATGCCGCGCGCCATGCTCAAGGAAATGCCGCGCAAGTACTGGCGAAACATGCCCGAGACCGCGCTGGTCCCGCAACTGATCGCCGGTGCCCGCAAGCGCGAACTGGCGATGATCGAGCAGGATCGGGCCGGGCCGCCGCGCCAGCTCGATACTCCGACCATACGATCAAGGGGGGCAGGCGGAGATGATGCGCTCGAGCTGCTGCGGCAGGAGGCGACCGCCTGTCGCCGCTGCCCGCTCTGGCAACCGGCGACCCAGACCGTATTCGGCGAAGGACCGCACGATGCCGAGATCATGATCGTGGGCGAACAGCCCGGCGACCGGGAAGATATCGTGGGCCGCCCGTTCATGGGCCCGGCCGGCGAAGTCTTCGACCGGGCCATGGCGGCGGCGGGGATCGACCGTGCCCGCGCCTACGTCACCAATGCGGTAAAGCACTTCAAGTTCGAGCCGCGCGGCAAGCGCCGCCTTCACGCCCGCCCCCATGCGGGCGAAGTCGACGCCTGCCGCTGGTGGATCGATCAGGAACGCGCCATCGTGCGCCCCAGACTGGTGATCGCGATGGGGGCCACGGCGGCCCGGTCGCTCACCGGCAAGGCGATGACGATCGGGCAGGAGCGCGGCCGGGCTGTGCTGCTGGCGGACGGTACGCCTTGCTGGATCACCGTCCACCCCAGCTATCTGCTGCGCCTTCCTCCCGAGGCCGACGCCGATGCCGAATTCTCCCGCTACGTCGCCGATTTGCGCAAAGCCGCCAGCAGCCTCGTCCAGGCAGCCTGACGCCGCGCGGCACCGAAGGTGGTCCGCTGCCACCCTGGGGGAAACGGCCCGGCCGCCAGGCCAGACCCGCGCGCGCACGGACCAGGAGGTATCATAAGCCTTGTGCCTTCGCAGATAAGGGTACTCTTCAGAGACAGCGTTCGGATGCAGACGGCCGCAGCGCCCCACACCAACTCCTCCAGACTCATCGAGCCCGCGCTGAATTTCTAAGCATTATCGCGCAATTCCGGCGAACGCCGCCAAAAATCTCGCTAGAATCATGGGACCTACTAGCCCTACGCAGAGAACGGCAGGGCGATTAAACAGTGCCCTTTTTCCGTTAGACTCATTCGCGGCAATCACGCACAACGCCTTGCACAAGATGTCGCAGCAAGCGGCGCTTATGAAATGGGAGAGCTGGATTGGAACAGCTTGAAACGGCAGGCGCGGAGTGGCGCCGCCATTGGCCGATGGTCCTTGCGGCCTGCATCGGCTTTTCGTTCATGTCGTTCATGACGGCCGCTGCCGGCGTGTTCATGGACCCGCTCGCGGCGGAATTTCACTGGGGGCGAACCGAACTCTCCGCCGGCATGGCGATCGCCTCGCTGCTGTCCATCCTCTGCTCTCCCTTCATCGGCATTCTGATAGACCGGCACGGCTCGCGCCGCCTTGCGCTGCCCGGCCTTGTGTTGACGAGCCTGGCAATCGCGGCGTTTTCGCAGGTCAACGGCTCCATCCCCCAATGGCTTGCACTGTGGGTGATATGGGGCGTTGTCGCGCTTCTGGTGCAATCCACCCTCTGGTCCGCCGCAATCGCCAGCGTGTTCAGGGTGGGGCGCGGGCTGGCGCTTGGCGTAACGATGTCGGGCACGGCGCTGGCGCAAGTCGTCGCCCCGCCGCTTTCCAACGCGCTGATCGAGGCATTCGGCTGGCGCACCGCCTATATCGCCCTCGGCCTGGGCTGGGGCGGACTGGCGCTGGTCCTCTCGGCCCTGTTCCTTTTCGACGTGCGCGATCAGGCGCGGCGCAGGCAGTCGCAGGGCAAAGGGCCGCCCGAGGCCGCTCCGGACCTGCCCGGCCTCGGCATCGGGGAGGCATGGCGCGACATATCGCTCTGGAAAGTCGCCGTAGCGACGTTCCTCGTCCTGACCGTGACCATTGCCGTCGTCGTCCACCAGTTCCCCATTCTGGTCGAGGCGGGCATGAGCCGCTCGCAGGCAGCCTGGCTCGTCAGCCTTTCCGGGGTTGCGGGCGTGATGGGCAAGCTGGTCTCCGGCACGCTCATCGACCGGTTCCATGCGCGCACCGTGGGCGGCATCACCCTGGCATCGACCGCCGTGGGATGGCCTTTGCTCATGCAGGGCATCGCAACGCCTGTCACCATCGTCATCGGCATCATGATCAGCGGCTATGCGGCAGGCACCAAGATCCAGCTCTGCAGTTACCTGACCGCCCGGTACGCCGGGATGCGGCACTATGGAACGATCTTCGGCTTCATGACCAGCGTGATCGCGCTCGCCTCCGCCATCGGGCCGCTCGCTGCGGGCCTCTCCTACGATCGCTACGGCAGCTACACCCCGTTGCTGCTCGCCGGTGTCGCGATCTCGCTCATCTCCGGGGGGCTGGTCTTCAGCCTGCGGCCCTATCCTGAATGGCGCGCGGCGACGGCAGCGCCCGCCTGAAGCCTGGCCTTACGGCGGCCCGATCAGTCGCCAGCCGCTTCTTCCGCCTTCATCTGAAAGCGCGCGCGAATGCGGCGGGCCCAGACCTTGCGGCTATACTGGCTGGCGATGCCTGCGAGTTCCGCGTCACCCTGCATCAGGGCCCCGAACTCCATCAGCCGGGCATTGCGCCAGCTTTGCACGAAACGGCGATGCTCGGGCGAAACATCGTCGACTGCCGGGCCTTGATAAGTCCTGCGCGAGAAAGCCACGTTGATGTCGAAGACGAGCTTTATATAAGCGCTGTCGGCAAGCTCGAAGACGACATCCTGGGTTTCGCGTTCCAGTTCGCGCACGTCGTCGAAACTTGCATCGTCGCGAAGCGCGTGCGTCCGTTCGACCAGCGACGCGATACCGGCGGCGATCCTGTCTTGAGGAGCGCGGGCCGCCTTGCGCATGGCTTCCACCCATAACGCAGTGGCGATTGCCGTGACATCCTCCGGCGGCACATCCATCATCGACAGGTACATCGAAACGATGGATTCGATCGTCGTCGCGTCGGGCCGGGACGCGAAATAGCCGCCGTTGTTGCCCCGGCGCACGGCCAGAAACCCTTCGCGCTCCACCAGCCGTGCGGCCTGCCGCACGGTGGCGCGGGCGAAGCCCAGCTCGGAAATCAGCGCCTCTTCGCGCCCGATATAGGCTCCCGGCTCACGGGCAAGGACGATCTCCCTGAGCTTGTCGGCGGCAGCGTCGAGCGCCGTTCTGCTTTTGCGCATGTTCATTCCACCATCTCACAACACGAAAGCCATGAGCGCGTCCAGCCTGTTCGTGGCCGCGATGGCAAGGAAGCATAGGCTGCTTGACAGCCTTTGAGTATCCTATTTAAGACTCATCGCAATAAGGGTCGGGGTGCAAAAAGACATCTGGCAATCATTCAGGACTCATTTTGGAGAGAGGCATGTCACGTCTTCCTTGGGACATGAGCGGCCGCGTCGTCGTCATATCGGGCGGCAACGCCGGCATCGGTCTGGGCTTCGCACGCGGCATCGCGCGAGCGGGCGGCGATCTGGTCATCTGGGGCCGCCGCCAGAACAGGAATGAAGAGGCGGCACGCGAACTCGCCGAGTTCGGCGGGCGCATCTTCACCCAGGAAGTCGACGTTGCCGACGAAGCCCGCGTGGTGGAGGCCTTTGCCGAAGTCACTGCGCAGATGGGCCGGGTGGACGGCGCCATCGCCAATGCGGGCCTGATGAAGAACCAGGGCTGCTTCACCAACATGACAGGCGAGGCCTGGCATGACCTGCTCTCGGTCAACCAGCACGGCGCGTTCTATCTCGCGCGCGAAGCCGCCCGCCACATGCGCACCCGCGCCGAAGCCGGCGACCCGGGCGGTTCGATCCTGTTCTGCGCCAGCCTTTCCGCCGTGACCGGCTCGATCGGAATGCAGCACTACAACGCCTCGAAGGGTGCCATGGCCGCGCTCGCACGCGGAATCGCGGTCGATATGGGCAAGTACGGCATTCGCGCCAACACCGTCTGCCCCGGCTATACCGAAAGCGAGACAGTGAAGGATCAGGGGCCGGACTCGCCGCTGGGCAGCCAGGTGCGCGAACGCTGCCCGATCCCGCGCTTCGGCAACCCGTCCGATTTCGAAGGCATCGGCGTCTACTTCATGAGCGACGCATCGCGCTATCACACCGGCGACCTTGTCCGCGTCGACGGGGGCTGGATGGCCAATGCCGGCAAGCTCAACACTTCGGCGGAGCGCAGGGCATGAGCACCGACGTCAAAAAGGATACTGAAACGGTGCGGACCAGTGTCTTCCGCGTAGAGCAGTTCCGCGATCCGCAGATTTCGCCCGAACGCCGCGCAGAACTCGAAGCGGCCGAAGCCGAACCTCTCGACATGACGGTAGAAGGCGTACTGGCAGAAGCCGCCGCGCAGACCGGCCTTTCCGACTTCGGCCCGATAGACTTCACCGAGCGCCTCGGCGCGCTTCTTGGCGAAGTCTCCGCAAACGGGAACCTGTGGCGCTTCGCCAAGGCGCAGTTCCGCGCCGCCTGCGTGAAGCAGGCCGCAAACCGCCTCAAGAACAAGGCCTTCCTCGACAGCCATCCGGGCGTCGAGGACGAGGTGATCGATCGTCCGATCATCATCGTCGGCCTGCCGCGTTCGGGAACGACTCACCTCGAGAACCTGATCGCGGCCGACCGCCGGCTGCGGCACCTTCCGGTCTATCTCGGCTCCGAAGCGGTCCTGGCACCCGGCGAGACGGCCGGCCCCGATGGGCTGGACCCGCGCTGGACCCGTTCGGCCGCGCACTGGGACCGGATGAAGCAGAACGCCATCATGGCCGCCATGCATGAACACTCACCCGACCATGCCTGCGGCGAGAACGAGCTGCAGATGCCGGACTTCACCACATACCAGTGGGAATGGATGGCCGAAGTCCCCGCCTGGCGCGACTACCTGCTGCGCCACGACCAGACGCAGCACTATGCCTATGGCAAGCGGATGCTGAAGGCGATCGCGCATCAGTTCCCGTCCGACCGGCGCTGGATCCTCAAGGGTAACCAGCATAGCGAGCAACTCCCCGCACTCGTCGCGAATTATCCGGATGCCTATGTCGTCCAGATCCACCGCGATCCGCTGGCCTTGCTGCAATCGGTGCTGACGATGCGGGGGCTGTCCGTGCTCGTCCACCAGAAGCACCCGCAAATCCAGGCTCACGTCGCCTACTGGGTGGACCGCATAGAACAGATGCTGCGCGCCTACCTGCGCGACATGGACCGGGTCCCCGAAGGCCGGCGGCTCGACATCCTGTTCGCAGACGTGATCGCGGACGATATCGGCACCGCGCAAAAGGTGCTGGAATTCGCCGGGCTGCCTTCCAGCGCCGAAAGCGTCGGGGACATGCGCGGCTACATGGACAGCCACCCGCGCGGAAAGGACGGCCGGGTGGTCTACGACCTGGCGGGAGACTTCAACCTCGATATCCCGAGCCTGCGCCAGCGCTTCGCGTTCTACACGGACCGCTTCCCGGTAAAACAGGAAGTGAAATGACCCGCAAGCTCAGCCGGTGGGATGCGAATTCGCACAGCGAGCTCGCGTACATCGCGCTGCTGACGATGCCCACTCAGGCAGGAAACCAAGCCATGAAACCCATCATCCGCGATGCGAACCAGCCGCTCAATGCCCAGATCATCAATGACGGCGCGGGCAGACAGGATGCCGTCGATCTCGGCAACGGCATCTTCATGTCGAGGGACGTCTCGAACCTCTACCTGGTGACGACCGCCGAGGGCAGTGTCCTTGTCAACACCGGCATCGTCTACAGCGCCGCCGAGAACAAGCGCCGCTTCGATGCGGCCAGCGACCAGCCGATCCGCAAGATCGTGTTCACCCAGAGCCATGAAGATCACATTGGCGGATGGCCCACCTTCAACGCCCCCGGAATCGAGACGATCGGACAGGCCAACCAGCCTTTCGTGCGCACCCAGTTCCGCGACCTCGGCCCGGCCATGGCTGCCCGTTCGCGGCGCTTGTGGAGCCGCGACCAGAAGCGGGAACTGACAGAACGGCCCGAACCCACGCTGACGACCACGTTCCATGACAGCCACGCCTTCGAACTGGGTGGGCGGCGGTTCGAACTCTACGCGGTCCCCGGCGGCGAAACGGTAGACTCGCTGGTGATCTGGCTGCCGGACGACAGGATCGTCTTCACCGGCAACATGACCGGCCCGATGTTCGGCCATGTTCCCAACCTCTATACCCTGCGCGGCGACCGCTACCGCTATGTCCAGTGGTACATCGACAGCGTCCAGCGCGTGATCGACCTCGGCGCCGAAGTGCTGATAACCGGCCACGGCGAGCCGGTTCGCGGGGCCGACAAGGTGCGCACGAGCCTCAGCAGGATGCGCGATGCGGCCCGGTATCTGCGCGATGCGACCTTCAAGGGCATGAACGCCGGCAAGCCTCTCTGGGAACTGATGGAAACCATCCGGCTGCCCGAGAACCTTGCCATCCCGCAGGGTCACGGCAAGGTTTCGTGGATCGTCCGTTCGATCTGGGAGGAGCATCTCGGCTGGTTCCGCTACGATTCCTCGACCGAACTCTATGCCGTGCCGCCGCAGGCCGTGCTCGGCGATCTCATCGAACTTGCCGGTGGACCCGCGGCCGCGCTCGACCTTGCCGCGCGCTATCTCGGCGGAAACCAGCCGCTCAAGGCTCTCCATGTCGCAGAAGCCGTCACCGCGGCAGCGCCTGAAGATCGCCGGGCACTGGAAATCCAGCTCGCCGCACAGCACGCCATACTCGAGGCCGCCGGACGCGAGAATTTCAGCGAAGTACGCTGGCTCGAAAGCGAAATCCGCCGCCTCGAAGCGGCACTGGCAGGGGGCGAATAATGGTGCACCCTCGCCTTTCGGTCGATGCGATGTGTTCGTTCCAGTGGCCGTTCGCGCGCGAACTGGCACTGTGGAAGGACATGGGCCTGCGTCATGCCGGGCTGCTGATGAACAAGATCGCCGACGATCCCGACCGCGACCTCAAGGCTCTCGGCGATGCCGGTATCCGCGTCAGCACGTTGATCACCGCCGGCTTCCAGCTCGGCGATCCCTCGTCCTGGAGCGCGACGCGGGCCATACACCGCGCGATGATCGACCTCGTGGCGGCTCACCGCGGACACTCGATCTACTTCACGACCGGACGGACGGTCAGTTGCGACTGGGATGAAGATTTCGCGCTTTTTGCCGAAGCGGTCGCGCCGACCGTGGCCCATGCCCGCGAACGCGGCGTCATCGCAGCATTCGAGCCGAGCCTCAGAACCAGCGCCTCGTTCTGCACGACGCTGTCGGATGCCGTGGAGATCGCCGAGGCGACAGGGCTGGGCATCGTTTCCGACTTCAGCAACAACTGGATGGAACGCGGCCTTCGGGGAACCCTGAAACGGGCGATGCCTCATATCGCGCTCGTCCAGATCGGCGACATCGCGATTTCCGGCACAGGCGGCCGTTCCCATATCGGCCAGGGCGACCTGCCGCTGGAACGCATGATGGGCGACGTGCTGGACGCGGGCTACGAAGGCGTCTTCGACCTCGAGGTCGTGCCTGCAGACTACACGGCGAATACGAACGAGGACGAATTGCGCGCCGGAATCTCTGCCGCTTCGGACCTGCTCCATGCCATGAACATCTGAAAACCCCACGCATCTGAACGAAATGGCCCGAAAGCGGGCAGGGAGAGGTTGGAATGTCCGAGACTTTCGCAGGCAAGGCCGCGCTCATCATCGGTGCAGGCCAGAACATCGGTCGCCGCATCGCGCAGGAATGGGCGGCGCGCGGGGCCCGTGTCGCCGTGGCCGACATCAGCCGAGAGGGCGCGGAAGAAACCGCCGAGATCCTCCGGCGGGCAGGCGGCGAGGCGATCGGGCTGCATTGCAACGTGCTGGACGATGCCTCGGTAGAGGCGACCATCGACGCCGCCGAACAGGCGCTCGGGCCGCTCGACATTCACATGAACAATGCCGGCATCCTTTCAGGCGGTAACCCGCAGGACATTCCGATGGCGGAATGGCAGCGGATGTTCGACGTGAACCTCTTCGGCATGGTGCGAGCCAACAATGTGATCGTCCCGCGCATGATCGCGCGCGGGTCCGGCCATATCGTCAACACCGGCAGCTTCGCAGGGCTCTATCCCTTCGCGGCGAGCCGTGTCCATTATGCCGCTTCCAAGGCGGCGGTCGTGTCGATGTCGCAGAATCTCGCGCTCTACCTCAAGCAGTACGGCATCCGGGTAAGCTGCCTCTGTCCGGGCCCGGTCATGACGACTTCTCCCGATGCCATGAAGCACTTCAGCGAGAATTACGTGATGCGCGCGCCGGGCAGCCATCTTTCGGTCAAGACCCAGCAGGAAACCGCAACGGTCCTATCCGATGCGATGGAAGCCGGCTGCATTCTCATACCTACCCACGAAGAGGCATGGGAAATGCTGGTGGAGGTTGCCGCCGATCCGGATGCCTTCGTCGAAAAGAAACACCGCGAATTCCTCGCAGGCGATCCGGGCCGCCCCGGCATCACGCAGGACGTGATCGATTCGATCAAGGTCTGAACAGGGAAACCGCGAGGAATTCGATGGAATTGCTGGTTCCCCACGCGCGAACCGAGCGTGGAAAGGCCATTGGCCGGGCAGTGACCGCGCGTGAGATTTGCCAGCCGGCAAGTCCAATCGAAGCGAGTTTACGGGACTTCATCTTTGCGGAAATCTGGAACCGGCCTGGCCTTGACCGGCGTACGCGCTATCTCATCGCGGTAGCCAACGCGGCGTGCAGCAACGGCCCCAAGGCAGCACATGCCGGCAGCCCGATATCCGCTCACGGTAGGGGCAAGGCGCCGCGTTTGCCGCCTCGGGTGCTTCCGCAAACCCTTGCGGGAGCACCCGGCCAATTCTTGAGGATGCTATCCCGCGCCGGGCAGAGATGAGCCGCCAGCCATAGAAAATGCCTATGCCGTTCCAAGGTCTGCGTATTTGACCACCGCCCTGCGCACATGTCATTCCCGTGCCAAAGCATGACGAACGGGGAGGTTGGAACATGACGGGCAGGACAGGATATCTCACACTGGCCATGGCGTGCATCCTGGCATCGGCAGCCGCGAATGCGCAGCCTTCCGATTACCCTGCACCATCGCCGGCCAGCGCCCCGCAGGAAGCCGGTGCCATCCCGCTCTACGGCGCCCGCACGCCGGGCTCCGCGGATAGCGAGGTGTGGGCGAAGTACTTCGGCAAGGACTACGCCGTCCGCAACGTCACCCGGCCGACCTTGACCCCGGTTCTACCCGATCCGGCCAAGGCCACCGGCGCGGCCGTGATCGTGGCGCCCGGCGGCGCGTTCATGGCGCTGTCGATGTCGCACGAGGGCTGGGATGTCGCCCAGGCCCTTGCCGATCGCGGCATCGCCGCCTTCGTCCTCAAGTATCGGTTGCTGCCCACTCCGAAGGACGAAAAGGAAGCCGGAAAATACGTCTGGGCCAAGATGATGGAGGGCATGCCCGATCCAAGCCGGCCGCCGGTGCTGGGCAACCCGCAGGCGACCGAGGATGGTCTGGCCGCGCTTGCCATGGTGCGGGAAAATGCCGCGAAGTGGGGCATCGATCGCGCGCGGGTGGGCATGATCGGGTTTTCGGCCGGAGCGATGACTTCGCTCCAGACGGTACTCGCCGCAAAACCCGGAGAGCGTCCCGCATTCTTCGGCTACATCTATGGCCCGCAGGCAAAGATCGACGTTCCGGCCGATGCCTCCCCGATGTTCGATGCCATCGCGCTAGACGATCCCCTGTTCCCCTCGATGGGCTTCCCCATCGCGCAGGCCTGGCAAGCCGCGAAGCGCCCGGTCGAAATCCACGGCTACCAGCAGGGCAGCCATGGTTTCGGCCTCGGCAAGCCGAACACGACGACCACGCTCCTCATCGACGAGTTCACCGCGTGGCTCGCGATGCAGGGCTTCCTGACGCGAAAGTCAGCCCCTTAGGCGCGGAGATCACCGCATCCCGTCACCCGCCCCGCACGAGCTGGAAACTGCGCGCCATGTGCTCGGAAAAGCCGTTTTCTGCGGGATGGAACGTCCACAGACGGTTCGTGTCGCGGATTTCGCCGATGCTTTCGGCCACGGTGTCGATCGTCCAGTCGGGCCGGTAAAGGCCCTCGGTCTCGGTGATGAAGGCACGGGCCACCCGCCCCCCCATCGAGACGTACATTTCACCCGTGACCGAGCAGCTCTCGTGCGCGAGCCAGCCGACCACGGGCGCAACGAGGTCCGGTCCCATGGGCGGATATTGCGAGATGTCGAGCCCCTCTGCCATGCGCGTCACGGCTCCGGGAAGGATGATGTTCGATTTCACCCCTCGCGCCGCGCCCTCGATGGCGACGATGTTGTTGAGACCGATCATGCCCGACTTCGAAACCGCGTAATTCACCACGCTGGGCATCGAATAGAGGCCGCCGATCGAGCCCGTCAGCACGATGCGCCCATAGCCGTCCCCGACCATGCGTTCGAACGCCGGGCGCACGACGTGGAAGGCTCCGAGCAGGTGGACATCCACCACCGCGCGGAAATCCTCGTAGCTGATCTCCTCCAGCATCGCGAACCGGTTGTTCCCGGCGTTGTGGATCAGGACGTCGATCCGGCCGAAGGCATCCAGCGCCGCCTCGACGATCGCCTTTCCGCCTTCCGGTGTCGCAACGCTGTCGGAGCAGGCAACCGCTTCATATCCGGCATCGCGCAAGGCGCGGGCGGCCTCTTCGGCAGGCCCGGCGTCCGAACCGCTGCCCGACAAGGCGCTGCCGTTGTCGTTGATGACGACTCTCGCACCCAGCGAGCCGAGCAGCTCGGCATAAGCCCGGCCGAGGCCCCGCGCCCCGCCGGTGATGACGACGACCCGTCCATCGAAGCGGCGATCAGTCATGTGTTTCTCCAGGTTGTTTCACCCGCTGGCCATGGCGTGTGCATGCTGCGTGTGTGGGGGAATATGCGATGGGGCGCGGCTCCCGGCGCTTCATGGTCCTGCGCTTCATATCTCCAGGCAGACCTTGCCGACCTGGTCGCCCGACCGCATGTGCGCCATTGCCTCGGCAAATTCCGCAAGCGGGAAGACACGGTCCACCACCGGATGGAGGTCATGCGCCTCGATGCAGCGAACCATGTCGATCTGGTCGCGGCGACTGCCGACGGTCACGGCTTGCAGGCACAGGCGCTTGGCCTGCACGGCCGCGAAGGGCATCGAGTCCGTCTCGAAACCGGCGGTCGCCCCGATGATGGCGATGTGGGCGCCCGTTCTTGCCGCGCGCACGCTTTGCGGCAACGTGTTCGGACCGCCCACTTCGATGACATGTTCCACGCCGAGCCCTCCTGTAAGCTCAAGCACGGCCTCGGCCCATTGCGGCGTTTCATGGCGGCCGATCACATGATCCGCGCCAAGACGGCGCAGATGCGCCAGTTTAGCAGGCGACGAACTGACGGCGATGACGGTGGCGCCCGCCGCCTTGGCGAACTGGAGCGCGAACAGGGAAACCCCGCCGGTTCCCAGAACGAGCACGCGGGCTCCGGGCTTCACGGCGCCGTCGGCCACCACCGCGCGCCAGGCCGTCACCCCCGCGCAGGGCAGGCAAGCCGCCTCCACGAACGAGAGGTTCCGCGGTGCCGGCGTGAAATGCGAGGCAGGCCGCACGACCTCCCCGCAAGCGAAACCGTCGGCCGGGCCTCCCGGCGAATTGTCCAGGTCGGCGCGGTCGATATGGCCATCGCCCCAATTGGGATGGAACAGGCTGATGACCCTGTCGCCAACCGCATACCGGGTGACGCCTTCTCCCACTTCCACCACTTCACCCGCGCCATCGGAGAGGGGGATCAGGCCGGGCGGCGAGGGAAACAGGCCCGAGAACACCAGCCCGTCACGAAAGTTAAGCGATACGGCACGGATACGAACGCGGATTTCGCCCGGCCCTGCCGAAAGGGATGGCAAATCAAGAAGAGAGAAACTGTCCTGGCCTGCCTGTAGACGCAGCGCTTTCATCGATAATCCGCCCCTTGCGCGTTCGATGCAACGCCGCGTTCGGTCATTCCGGCCGGGCCGAATTCGCCAAGGTCGGTTGCGGGCAAAGGCACAGATTGCGGACCGAACCGACCAGTCATTTTCCAAGCTCTCCCGGCTGCGGTGCAGGGCACTGCTCGCAGTCGTTCCCTGTGCCGGGCAGCACGCTCGCAAACTTGACCGATCGCGACAATCACCTGTTTCCCGCAAGAATTTCGCCCCCGCGATTGTCCGCGCCGAAGCTGTCCAGTTCAGGCTCGAGGTGTCGCCGGTCTGGAAAAAATGGGGCGGCCGGTCAGTTCCAGAGCCGATCACGCCTTCACCCAGCTTGATGCGCGCCAACCCTCTTTCCCCGTGGCTCGCAGGCGCGGGCGACGGCCCCGGCCGAACAGCCTCAGCCAGGTTCGTTCGCCAGCCAGTTTGCCGCAAGCGCGCGCAGTTCGGAGGTCTTGATCTTTGCCGATCCGGTCAAGCCCATCTGCGCTTCGTCGAGGCCGATGATCCGGCGCGGCACCTTGTAGCTTGCCAGCACGGTGCGCAGTTTTTCGCGCAGCACATCCTCGCCTGCTTCGGCGCCGGCATGGAAAACCACGCAGGCGACTACGATCTCGCCCAGCGTCTCATGCGGCACCCCGACCGTCTGGCTCATCTTGATGCCCGGAAGCGCGCGGATCGCCTCGTCGATCTCCAGCGGAGAGACGTTCGCGCCGCCGGTCTTGATGATGTCGTTGAGCCTGCCCTGCCAGTGCAGCCTGCCCTCTTCGTCGAGCCTGCCACCGTCCCCCGTGCGGAAATAGCCTGTCTCGTCCAGTGTCTCGAACAGCGGCGTGCCGAGATAGCCGAGCATCAGCGTCGGTCCCTTCACCGCGATCTCCCCGTTCTGCCCCAGCGCAACTGCATGGCCCGTCAGCGGATCGACGATCTTGAGGAGGTTCCCCGGCAGCGGAATTCCGTGGCTTTCGCCTGCGGTATCGGCCGTCGTCATGGCCGGGAACGCCGCGCTCAGCGTGAACGTCTCGGTATTGCCGTAGCAGTGCCGCGGTTCGATCCAGCTGGTGGTGACAGTCGGATGAGAGGCGAGCGGGCATGCCATGTCCACGAAGGTCACGGAGGACAGGTCCACCGATTGCCAGTTCGGAGCAGCGGTAAGCTGTTCCCACTGATGCGGCCAGGCGAAGGGAAACGTCACCCGCTCCGACTGGAAAAGGTCCAGCGCCTCCACCGGATGGAACGTGCGCTGAAGGATCAGCGAGCCGCCCATCGACAGGGTTCCGCCGATGATCATCGAAAAGTTGCCGGACCAGAAGAACCCGTTGGCAGTCCAGCTGCGCACCCCGTCGCCAAGGCCTTGCTGGCGGCCCATCCGCCACATCTGCAACGATACGCCCTGATGAGCGGAAAGAATGCCCTTCGGCCGCGCGGTAGAGCCGGACGAGAAGAACAGCGCCCCCGGATCGGCCGGGACCACGCTTCGCGAACGCGCCTCCAGCCTGGCCTCGCCGATCGCCTGCCCCAGTTCGAGGAACTCGCGCCAGGAACGAACGGCACCGCGCCTTTCCCCGCCCAGCACAACCAGTTCCCTGAGGAACGGAAACCGGCTGGAACCATAGCCTCCCGGAACGCCCGTCCCGATCTGCGGGTCGAGATCGCAAAGGATTTCGAGGAAATCCTTCTTCAGCACGCCCCGTTCGAACAGCAGGCACGACACCGCCGAATGCGCGATCAGGTATTCGAGTTCGGCGGGTGTCGAAAATGTGCTGAGCGGAGTGGCGACGCCGCCCGCCAGTGCCGCACCGAACACCGCCGAGAGGAACTCCGCGCGGTTGGTCATGAGGATGCCGACACGCTCCCCCTTGCCCAGCCCCGACGCAATGAGCGATCGGGCCACCTCGCAGGAACGATCCCACAAGTCGCAATAGCTCCACCGCTCCCGCGAACCGTCGTCCAGCCGGTGGACCAGCGCTTCGCGGCCTCCATGGCGAGACGTCACGTCCCGAAGGAAGCCGCCAAGCGTCAGGGGGCCAATTCCCGTCTCCTCGCTCAGCGGAATCCCGCGCGCGATGGAGACGGAGCGATCAGCGACAAAGCGGTGCGAAGACGCATCGTGTACAGGCAATGTCCGTCCCTCAGTACGGAAGCTGGACTTCGTTGACCGCGGTGACCACGATCTTGCCGTCCTGGTTGGTCATGCGCACCTCGATGCGAACCACCGGGAAGCCCCATTCCGAGTTCTCGATCTTCTCGATCACCTCGCCCTCGATGTACGTGACATCGCCCTCGAAGGCAGGACCGCGGAACTCGGTCTTGGCGTGGCGCACCATGCCGTCATGCCCCGCCCAGAAGGCCAGATAATCGGTGTTCCAGGCGGCCATCGTCGCGCCGTAGCCATAAGCGCGGTGCATGCCGATCTCGCTGGCGCGGCCATCATCGATATGTCCGCGCGATGGGCCGAGGTAGAGCCCGTCGCGCAGGCGCGGATCGGTCAGCGCGCCTTCCTCGTCGAAGGAAAAGCCGTCTATCCAGCCCATGTCCTGATTGACCCAGCAATCGGGAACACCCTCCACACCCTGCCAGTAGAAACTGCCCCAGATGTTGAAGATGAAGGCGCGATACTCGGTGGTGAAGCTGGCGATGGAGTGCGGACCGATCACGCGGCGGGGCAACTTGTCTCCCACCGACACTTCCTCGAAATGCGGCGACTTGCCTTCGCGGTTCGAGAGGAACCAGTCGCGGCGGATCTTGTCGATCTCGTCCAGTTCGGCTGCCGTCCACTTGTGCGGGGTACCGGCGGTGGAAGCATACATGCCGCGCTTTTCGGCTTCCTTCGCCAGATAGCGGATCACCGTGGGGCAGGATTTCGCAATCAGATCGCCGCGCTGGTTGCGGTGGATCGTATCGCCGCGCTGGAACAGGGTGGGCCCGGCAAACTTGGTATCGGTCAGCTTGTAGCCGGTGAAGATGCGCTCATGGCTGAGATGGTCTCCGGGGCGGACATGGGTGCCGTACCACCACCATTCCTCACCGCCGAAGATCATGTGCTGGCCGTCGATCCGGCCGACGCAGGCCTGGTTGTTGCCGTGGCCATAGTCGAGCGCGACGCAGATCGATTGCGGCGCGATGATATCGCCGAACTTCGTCTGCGCGGCGAACCGCTGGTCCCAGTGGAGCGGGTTCACATAGTCCATCGCCATGACCCAGCGGCGAATGTCGGTCTTGTTGCACGGCTCCTACAGTTCGCCACCGCCGACCTTGTGCCCCAGGCGCCACTCTACGTCGCTGATGTCCATCCGGACCGGGGTTTCGCTTGCGCTCACGCCATATCTCCCAATTGCCGGCTCGATCTGCTTGCCGGCGAATGCCGTCCAACGGCAGGCTTCGGGATGACAATTGCCGCGATTTCCCATCGCGACTTGACCGATCACGACAATCCATACCGCGCACGCCCCGAGGTCTGGCGCTCCCGCCTCGCGGCGGTAATCTTGCCGCCAAAGCGTATCAGGGAATGACGCGCGGGAAGGAGTTGGGGATGGGGATCGCGGGAATCGACCATGTTAACATCAGGACCATGGATCCTGAGAGTTCGGCTCAATTCTACGAACGTGCGCTTGGCCTGGTCTACAGGCCCGGGCCGGCCGTCATGGGAAACCGGTCCCACTGGCTCTACGATGACGAAGGCAATGCGGTGATCCACTTCCGGGAGAAAGCCGCAGACACCGCAAGCACCGGCGCGATCGATCACGTTGCCCTTCGTTGCAGCAACCGGCCGGCGATGAAGGCCCGGCTTGATGGTGCCGGCATCCAGTATGCGGAAGCCGATCACATCACGCCCGGCCTTGCCCAGATCTTTCTCATGGACCCGCATGGCGTTGCACTGGAACTGAACTTCGCCGAGCCCCGACACCCGGACTGAGGCGCATGTTCAGGCGACTGCGTACCAAAACCTAAGGCGTCGTTAGACAATAAAGTGTGTTTTCGGGCCATCATCGGAGGCTCGTTACCGGAGCGCGGGCGCCCCGGGGAGGAGCCGGACGCCGCACGAATGCAGGCTGTGATTTTTTCCGTTCCATATGAGCCGGCCGCAACGGTTCCCGATAACGCGGCCCGCAGCATCCGGGAGCCCTGAATGACGCCTGCGCCGCCAAGGGAAAACCTGTTCGCCCGCCATGCCACGGCCATTGCGATCGGCGTGATCACCGCCGCCTTCCTGTTCGCGGCGCTGATGTTCGTAAGCCAGGACGCGACCCTCAGTCGCGCGCGAAACTGGGTGGACCATACTTATACGGTTCGCCGCCATATCTCACTCTTGCGGGATCTTTACGAAAACGCCGAGACCGGGCAGCCCGGCTATCTCCTGACCGGCAATCCCGACTTCCTCCAGACCTACCATGATGCCCTGCGAGACGCCAGGAACGCACCGCTCGATGACGCCCGCACGCCGATACGCCGCTCCATCCGGCAGGAACTCGCCCTGCTGCGCCACCTGACGGCCGACAATCCCTCCCAACAGGCCAATCTCGACGAGCTGGACCTGCGAAGCCAGGCCCTGCTCGACTATCTGGCCTCGACCATAAGGGCACGCACCCTCCGGAACGGCCAGCAGACGGGCGCTGCGGAAGTGGCCGAAGCCACGCTGGCGCACGGCAAGTACCTGATGGAGCGGGTACGCGAACAGCTCAGCATCATGACCACCGAGGAAGAGCACCTGCTGAGGCAGCGGCAGGAGGTCGATGCCACCAGCCTTGGTCACAACAAATGGCTGATGGGCATCATCACGCTGATTTCCTACGTCGCCATTGTCCTGGCGGTATGGCTCTATCAGCGCAGCCGCGCCCGGTCGCTGGCACAGCAGCGGCTTTACACGCGCGAGCTAGAACAGCGCGAGGAAGAGCTCAAGATGCAGCAGGAGGAGCTCAAGGCCTCGAACGAGGAAATTGAAGCGTCCAACGAGGAGCTTGAGGAAAAGACAGGGGCGCTGGAAGAGCAGAACGAGCGTATACGGGCACAGGCGCGCGATCTGGAGGAAGCCAAGCGACTGATCGAGGAAAAGGCACGCGAGGTCGAACAATCCTCGAAATACAAGTCCGAGTTCCTCGCCAACATGAGCCATGAGCTGCGCACGCCGCTCAATTCCCTGCTGATCCTCTCACGCGGGCTCGCCGCCAACGAAACCGGCAACCTGACCGCCGAACAGGTTGAAGAGGCGCGGGTCATCCACAATGGCGGCCTGGAACTGCTCAACCTCATCAACGATATCCTCGATTTGTCCAAGGTCGAGGCAGGCAAGATCCATATCATTGCCGAAGACACGCCCATCGATGCCATCGTCAGCCATCTGAGCCAGAGCTTCGAGCCTGTCGCGCGGGACAAGGGCGTGGCCTTCCACATCGCGTGCGACCCCGCCCTGCCCGCACGCCTCCATACCGATGCCCAGCGCGTCGAACAGATCATGAAGAACCTGCTGTCCAACGCGTTCAAGTTCACGCAGCAAGGCTCGGTCACACTGGCCCTGGAACGTGCCGCCAAAGGCGTGGCCCTGCAGCGGGCCGATCTCGATCCGGCCCGGACCATCGGGCTTTCGGTGACGGATACCGGAATCGGCATTGGCGAGAGCAAGCTCAAGGATATCTTCGAGGCCTTCCAGCAGGAAGATGGCTCCACCGATCGCCACTATGGCGGCACGGGGCTGGGCCTGACCATCGCCCGCAAATTCGCACAGGTGCTGGGCGGGGAGATCCACGTGCGGAGCATCAAGGGGCAGGGATCGACCTTCACCCTGTTCCTTCCGCTCGGCGAGGCAGGCACATCCATGGCCACGGCTGACCGGCACTCGAAACCCGCACAACCCGAGACCGTCCTGCCCGAAGGCACGGAACGCGGCCCCGCGACACGGTTTCTCGACGACGACCGCCAGTCGCTGAAACCGGGAGATCGGGTCCTTCTCATCATCGAGGACGATCCCGAATTCGCCATGACCCTGATGAAGACGGCGCGCAAACGGGGTTACAAGGTGCTTGCCGCCGGAGACGGCAAGAGCGGGCTCATCCTGGCCGCCGACTATCCCGTCAGAGCCATCCTGCTCGACCTGCGGCTGCCCGATATCGATGGCCTGAACGTCCTCGACCAGTTGAAGCACGCGCTGAACAGTCGCCATATCCCGGTGCACATCATTTCCGGCGCAGACGACGCCGAGCCGTTCACGCCCATGCGCAAGGGGGCGGTGGGTTTCCTTGCCAAGCCTGTGGCCGAGGAAGAGATCGACACCGCCTTCACCCGGATCGAGGCCATGCTGCGCGCCGAGATCAAGCATGTCCTGCTGATCGAGGACGACCGCGTGACGCAAACAGCCATCCGCCGTCTGCTGGGCCAGAAGAATATCGAGATCACCGTAGCGGAAACCGGTTCCGGCGCGTTCGAACAGATGAAGCGGCAAGCGTTCGACTGCGTGATCCTCGACCTCAGCCTGCCGGACATGACCGGGTTCGAATGGCTGAAACTCGCGGAAGGCGTGATTGGCGAAGATGGGCGGCCGCCCGTTATCGTCCACACCGCGCGCGACCTTACCGAAGAGGAAAACCGCAATCTCGCCCGATATACCGGGAGCATCGTGATAAAGGGCGCCTCTTCATCGGAACGCCTGCTGGATGAGGTCACGCTGTTCCTGCACAGCATCGAGGCAAGCCTCTCGCGCGACCAGCAGGCCCTGATCCGCATGCACCACGATCCCGACCAGTCACTCAAGAACCGCACCGTGCTGCTTGTCGATGACGACATGCGCAACACTTTCGCGCTGTCGAGAGCGCTGAAGAAGCACAGCCTCAACCTGGTCATCGCCGACAATGGGCAAATGGCGCTGGAGAAGCTGAAGGAAAACGATCAGATCGAACTCGTCATCATGGACATCATGATGCCCGTGATGGACGGCTATCAGACCATGCGGGAAATTCGCGGCAATCGCGAGTGGGCGCAATTGCCGATCATCGCGTTGACCGCGCGCGCCATGCCCGAAGAAGTCGATCGCTGCATGGAAGCCGGCGCCAACGACTACATGATGAAGCCCGTGGACATTGACCGGCTCCTGACGCTCTTGCGGGTCTGGCTGTTCCGTCAGGAGAAGGCGGCATGACGCTGGCCGCCGCCCCCTTCGGATCACCCGCAGAAGCCGCGCCGGAACCCGGTAGCGCGGCAAACGCATCTGCGCCCGTCCCGCGCGAGGATATCGAATCCATCGAGATTTCCCTGCTGCTCGAAGCCATCCGCCGCCGCTGGAGCTATGACTTCACGCATTATTCCCACGCCTCGCTTCGCCGCCGGCTCGATCAGGCGCGGCGTTCCGCCGGGCTTGCGAACTTCAGCGAGCTTCTCGCCCGCGTCCTGCATGACGATGGCTTCTTCGACCGGCTGCTGCGCTACATGTCCGTCACGGTCACGGAGATGTTTCGGGATCCGCCATGCTACCGGGCCATGCGCGAGCGTCTGATCCCGGTGTTCAAGACCTTTCCCTTCATCAAGATCTGGTGCGCGGGCTGCGCCACCGGCGAGGAGGTCTACTCGCTCGCCATCTTGCTGCACGAGGAAGGCTATCTCGAACGCACCCGCCTTTACGCCACGGACTTCAACAAGAACTCCCTCGATATCGCGGAAAAAGGTATCTACCCAGAACGTGTCATGGCCGGCTATGCCGCCAATTACCAACAATCGGGCGGACGCGCCGATTTCTCGGACTACTACAGTTCGAGCTACGATTTTGTGCGAATGAAGGGCTTCCTCCGCGACCGGATCACCTTCTCATACCATAACCTGGTGACTGACGGCATCTTCGGCGAGATGAACCTGATCACCTGCCGCAACGTACTGATATATTTCGACAAGACGCTTCAGGAACAGGTTCTGCGGCTGTTTACGAAATCGCTGCGCCACGGAGCCTACTTGTGCCTCGGTTCCAAGGAGAGCCTCAACTTCTCGGAGGTCAAACCTCTCTATGAGGCCCTGGACGGGCGCCAGAAGATCTACAAGAAACGCGGGCTGGTCACGCATGGCTGAACCACGTTACGAAGCTGTGGTCATGGGCGCGTCCGCCGGGGGGCTTCAGGCGCTGAAACTGCTGCTGTCGGCACTGCCGGAGCAGTTCGACCTGCGCATCGCGGTGGTCCAGCATATCGACGCCAGTTCGAAAGGCTATCTCGCCGATATCCTGGCAAGGGACTGCAGGCTTGCCATTATCGAGGCGGAAGACAAATCGGATTTCCGGCGCGGCACCGTGCATCTGGCTCCCGCCGGCTATCATTTGCTGATCGAATCCGATCGCAGCCTGAGCCTCTCCGTCGACGAGAAGGTCAATTACTGCCGTCCGGCGATCGATCCCCTTTTCGAAACGGCGGCCGATGCCTTCGGAGCGGGCCTGATCGGCGTATTGCTCACGGGCGCCAACAAGGACGGCGCGCGCGGTTTGCAATATATCCGCTCCAAGGGCGGGCACACCATCGTTCAGGACCCGGCGACAGCCGCCTCCCCCTTCATGCCGCGCGCCGCGCTGGATGCGGGGCCTGTGGACGACATTACCCCTTTGTCCGACATCGCCGCGCTGCTCGGCAGGCTTGTCGGCCAGCGGACGAACAGCCCCTCATAACAATAAAGACCAAGACGACGGGAGCCCGACATGACAACCGCGATCCTCAAGAGCGCACCGCAGCAGACCGGGCCGGTTGCCATTGCGGAGGCCCGCCCGAAGATCCTGCTGGTTGACGACCGCTGGGAGAACCTACTGGCCACAGAGAAGGTGCTGAAACCCCTTGAAGCGGAAATCTTCAAGGCGACATCGGGCAACGAGGCGCTTTCGCTGGTTCTGCGGCATGATTTTGCGATTGTCCTGCTCGACGTGCAGATGCCCGAGATGGACGGGTTCGAAACCGCCATGCTGATGCAGGAGCACGAAAGCATGGCGGGTGTGCCGATCATTTTCGTGACGGCGATCTCCAAGGAGGACAAGTACGCCTCGAAAGCCGCCGAGATCGGCGCGGTCGATTATATTTTCAAGCCGATCAATCCCGATATCCTGAAGAGCAAGGTCAAGGTCTACCTCGACCTTTATGTGCAACGCGAACAGATCATGCATCTGAACGCGGTCCTGTCCCAGTCTAACGAGGAACTGGAACGCTTCGCCTACATCTGCTCGCACGACATGCAGGAACCGGTGCGCATGATGAACGCCTTTGCCGGGTTGCTGGCCGACAGTTCGGAACATACCCTTGATGAAGGCGGCAAGCGGTATCTGAACTTCATTCTCGACAATGCGCGCCGCATGCAGAAGATGATAAGCGATATCCTGACGTTTTCACGCGTCGGCCGCGAGGACATTCTTCTGGAGACCGTGGATTTCGAAGCGATCGTGGATGAAATCCTGTCAGAGTTCGAAGACACCATCCAGCAGAGCGGCGCCAGCGTAACATATGGATCCCTGCCGAGAGTGGAAACCAGTTCCACGCTCGCCCGGGTTCTGCTCCAGAACCTTATCGGCAATGCCCTCAAGTTCCAGAATGGAAGCCACCCGCCGGAAATCGCCATCGCCGCCGCCAGGCAGGGCAATCTCTGGCGTTTCTCGGTCAGGGACAATGGCATCGGCATCGATGAGAACTTCCGCACGCGCATCTTCACCATCTTCCAGCGCCTGCATCGCAAGGAGGATTATCCCGGCACCGGCATCGGGCTGTCCACGTGCCGCAAGTTCATCCAGCTTTGCGGCGGCGATATCGATTTCAGCTCGGTGCCGGGCCAGGGCAGTACCTTTTACTTCACGCTCCCATGCAAGGAGGTCCGCAATCATGAAGCCGTTTAAGATCCTGATCGTGGAAGACAATGAGGGTGACGTGGAAATGACGCAGCGCGCACTGTCGACCGCGCAGCCCCCCTGCTCGCTCACCATCGCCCATGATGGCCTGCAAGCGCTAGACCTGCTTCGTCACGAGCCGGGCACGCCGGCCCCGCCGATCCCGCAGTTGATCCTGCTGGATATCAACATGCCCCGGATGGACGGCAAGGAACTGCTCGCCGCAGTCAAGGCGGACGATCGGCTGCGCCATATTCCCGTGGTGATGTTCACTTCTTCGGAATCCCCCACGGACATCCGCGAATGCTATGAACGCCACGCGAGCTGTTACGTGGTCAAGCCCTTCAACGGCCGCAAATATGCCGAGGCCCTGCACGACGTGGTGACGTTCTGGAGCACGACCAGCCGTCTGCCGAACTAGGTCGCAAGTTTCGTCCATTTCGTATCGGATGCGTCGTTCGAGATGACGGTCTCTACGAAGGCCATTGTCCGCAAGCCGGCCTCGATCGAAGGGAACGCGTCTGGCCCGTCGGGCTCGTCGGCCCCGTCCGAAATCCGGTTGGCGAAGGCGCGATAGAGGTTGGCGAAGGCTTCGATATAGCCTTCCGGATGTCCTGCGGGGGTGCGCAGCCGGTGCAGGGTTGAAGCCGCCAGTCCCGGACCGGCGGCGCGGACGGTTTCGGCCGGGCGGTCCAGCCAGCGCAAGGTCAGTGTATTGGGTTCCATCTGGTTCCATTCCAGACCGCCGAGTTCCCCATGGATGCGCAGGCTCAGCCCGTTCTCGTCGCCGGCGGCCACCTGGGTCGCCCTGAGTATGCCGCGCGCCCCGCCGTCCAGCCGCAACAGCACGCTGACGTCGTCGTCCAGCCGCCTTCCGGGAACGTGGGTGGCAAGATCGGCGCAGAGTTCCTGCACCCGCAGCCCCGAAACATGTTCAGCCAGATGGAATGCGTGCGTGCCGATATCGCCGAGGCACCCGCCAAGCCCGGCCCGTGCGGGATCGGTCCGCCATTCCGCCTGCTTGTTGCCCTCCCGGTCGACCGGACGGCTGAGCCAGCCTTGCGAGTATTCGACCTGCACCAGCCGGATCTTGCCGAAATCGCCGCGCGCCACGCGGGCACGCGCCTCTTCGACCAGGGGATAGCCGCTGTACGTGAAGGCGAGGCCAAACTGGCGACCCGATCGCGCCGCCGCCTGCGCGATCAGACGCGCCTCGTCCAGATTGAGCGCCATCGGCTTTTCACAGAAGACATGGAAGCCCGCATCGAGCGCGGCGATCGCCATGGGGGCGTGCAGATGGTTGGGCGTAACGACCGCCACCGCATCCACGCGCACGCCGACAGGCAGCGCCGCTTCCGCCAGGAGCAACGCGTCGAGCGAGGCATATGTACGGTCCGGCGCGATCGCCAGCATTTCGCCGGAGCGGCGGTTGCGATCCGCATCGCTGCTGAACGCACCGGCCACAAGCCGCCAGTCTCCGTCGAGTGCGGCGGCGGCCCGGTGGATGGCGCCGATGAAAGCACCTTCGCCGCCTCCGACCATCGCGAGACGCAGGGGTCTTGTCGTCATCTCCTCTCCTCCTTTTCCGTGCTTGTAGCAGGGCCATGATTTCAGGCCTTGATCTGGTATGATTTACCGGTAAACGTATGGCAATAAGAATAAGATGGAGAGTCGAGGATGCGCATGACAGCAAACCTCAGCCTGGCAGCTATCGCCATGGCGGCGGCAATTCCGGCCACGCCGGGCATGGCGCAGTCGGTGCCTGCCGCGTTCAACACATGCCGTGCCTGCCACAGCGTGGACAAAGGCGGCAAGAACGGCGTCGGCCCCAATCTGAACGGCGTTGCGGGCAGACCTGCGGCATCGGTGGCCGGGTTCAACTACTCGCCCGCACTCAAGGGTTCGAAGCTGCGTTGGGACGATCAAAGCCTCGATGCCTTCCTGACAGCACCGACCAAGAAAGTGCCCGGCACGCGCATGCCGATCGCCACTCCCGATCCGGCCAAGCGGGCCGCGATCATCGCTTATCTCAAAACCCTGAAATGATCGGAAAATCTGAAGTGGCAAGGCAAAAGCCCATGCGGGGTCCGGCGGTTTTCCTGGCGCAGTTCATGGGCGATGCCCCTTTCGACACTTTGGACAATGCGGCGCGGTGGATGGCCGAGGCCGGTTACAAGGGCATTCAGGTGCCCAGCAACGATCCCCGCTGCATGGATCTCGTCCTGGCTGCGGAAAGCCAGGATTATTGCGACGAACTGACCGGGCGCTGCCGGGAGGCAGGGGTCGAGATCACGGAACTGTCCACCCATCTGCAGGGCCAGCTGGTGGCCGTTCACCCCGCTTACGATGCGGCGTTCGACAATTTCGCTCCGGCCGAATTGCGCGGCCGGCCGGCCGAGCGGCAGGCCTGGGCTGTGGATCAACTGAAGCTGGCGGCCAAGGCCAGCCGCCGTCTGGGGCTGACTTCGCATGCGACCTTTTCCGGGGCGCTGGCCTGGCCCTTCGTCTATCCCTGGCCCCAGCGCCCTGCCGGACTGGTGGAGGAAGCCTTCGCGGAACTGGGCCGACGCTGGCGGCCGATCCTGGATGCCTTCGACGCGGAAGGTGTCGATCTCTGCTACGAACTGCATCCCGGCGAAGACCTGCACGACGGCCTGACCTTCGAGCGGTTCCTGGACGCGGTCGGCGATCATCCTCGCGCCAATATTCTCTACGACCCGAGCCATTTCGTGCTTCAGGCGATGGACTACCTCCAGTTCATCGACATCTATCATGACCGCATCAAGATGTTCCATGTGAAGGATGCGGAGTTCAATCCCACCGGACGGGCGGGCGTGTACGGGGGCTATGCCGACTGGGTCGATCGCCCCGGCCGCTTCCGTTCGCTGGGCGACGGCCAGGTCGACTTTACCGGCATTTTCTCGCGCCTGACCCAGTATGGATACGAAGGCTGGGCCGTGCTGGAATGGGAATGCTGCCTCAAGCATCCCGAAGACGGCGCGCGCGAAGGCGCGCCTTTCATCGAGGCGCACATGATCCGCAGGCCGGAACGGGCATTCGACGATTTCGCAGGAGGCGGAGACCCCGCCAACAATCGCCGCTGGTTGGGCCTGACCTGACGGAGCGGCAAGCACGAACCCGATAACAGAAATCAGACGGGGACAGGGAAGAGGAGCGGGCATGACGGGCATAAACCGGCAAAGGCTATTCTGGCTGAGCGTTCTGGCGCTCTTCACCGCGTCGATGAGCGCATCCCTGCGCGCCGCGGTGGCGAGCAGCCTGAAAGGGGAGTGGATCGATCCCATCGCGCCGATCGCGGCGGGAGAAATGATCGGTGCGGCGCTCGGCTCCGCTTTCCTCGGCTTTTCCATCACCGTGTTCGTCGTCAGCGCCGTGCTGGACAGGGTGGGCATCCGCCGCGTCCTGATCGGCTGCGGGGTGGCCTTCCTGATCGGCACCTCGCTGATCGTAAGCGCGGGCCTGTTCGCCACCGGCATGGCCATCTATCATCTGGTCTGGCTGGGCATGTTGCTGAGCGGCATCGGCTGGGGCTTTGCCGAAGCCTCGATCAATCCGCTGACGGCGCGGCTCTATCCCGAAGACACGACCCATCGCCTGAACGTACTGCACGCGTGGTATCCGGGCGGATTGATCGTCGGCGGACTTGCAGGCGTGTTCCTGGCGCCGCTGATGCCCTGGCAGGCGATCATGGCGCTGGTCTATCTGCCTGCCATCGGCGTGATCCTGATTGGCGCGACGACCCGGTTTCCCGATCCTCCTGCGGCAACCGGCGACCGGGCGATGAAGGACATGATGCTGGAAGTCGTCCGCCGTCCCAGCTTCTTCGTCTGGTTCGGAGCCATGTTCCTCACCGCCTCCTCCGAACTGGCGCCCGGCCAGTGGATCGACGTTGCGCTCAGCAACCGGGTGGGGATGCGGGGCATCCTGCTGCTCGTCTACGTCAGCGCGCTGATGTTCGTGTTCCGCCATTTCGCCGGGCGGATCGCGGGCCGCCTGTCCAATCCCGGCCTGCTCTGGATGTCGAGCCTCCTTGCCGCGATCGGCCTGTTCCTGCTTTCGCAGGCCCAGTCACCGGTTTCCGCGATCATGGCTTCGACGGTCTGGGGCCTGGGCGTTTGCGCCATGTGGCCGACGATGCTGGCGTCCGTCGCCGAACGCTATCCGCGCGGCGACTCCTGGGCGCTGGGTCTGGTCGGATCGGCCGGCGCGCTGGCCAGCTTCTTCGTGCTGCCGCGCCTTGGCGAAATGTTCGATCAGGCGAAAGTCGAGATTGCGGGCGGGCCGGAAGCCTTCACACGGTTGAGCGGCGCCGCGCTGCGCGCCGTGGAAGATGCCGCAGCGTCCCAGTCGTTCGCCCGGCTGACTTTCGTGCCGCTGGCGCTGCTGCTGGTATTCGGCGCCATCTGGCTGGCCGAACGGCGCGCCGGGCGCCGAACGGATCGCATCGCGGAGGGCGTGGCATGACGATGACGAGGCGCACGGCGATCGCCTCCGGACTGGTCGCGGCGGCAGTTCCGGCGATTTCGGCAGCCGCAGGCACAGGCGGATCGAACGCCGCCCGTTTCTCGCTCGGCTACGCCCCGCATGAAGGCAGCTTCGCCAGCCGGGGCGGCCTGCTGGAACAGATCGCCTTCGCAGCCGACCAGGGTTTCCGCGCCTGGGAGGACAACGAGGCGCGCAAGCGGCCGGTCGAACAACAGGAAGCCATGGCCCGCGCGCTTTCGCAGCGCGGGATGACCATGGGCGTCTTCGTCGCCAGCATGCCGAAGTGGGCCGATTTCCGGCCGGTACTGGGCAGCAACGACGATGCCGACCGGGACGCCTTCCTGGCCGATATCCGAACCTCCGTAGAGGTCGCAAAGCGGCTGGGTGCCCGGCACATGACGGTCGTTACCGGCTTCATGGACCGCAAGGTGCCGGAAGCCATCCAGACCGGGCGGATCATCGATTGCATGCGCCGCGCCGGAGACATAGTCGCGCCGCACGGGCTGACGCTGGTGATGGAGCCGCTCAATACGCGCACCAACCATCCCGGCGTCTTCATGCAGTCCATCGCCCAAGGCTATGCCGTCGCGCGCGGTGCCGACAGTCCGGGCGTCAAGATCCTGGCCGATATCTATCACGAGCAGATCCAGTCCGGGAACCTGATCCCGACGCTGGACGCCTGCTGGGCCGAGATCGGCTATATCCAGTTCGGCGACAATCCCGGCCGCAAGGAACCCGGAACCGGCGAAATCAACTTCGCCAACATCGTGCGCTGGCTGCGCGCCCATAGCTATACCGGCGTGATCGGCATGGAGCATGGCAACTCCGTAGCCGGGCGAGAGGGCGAAGACCGACTGATCGCCGCCTATCGGGCCATCGACAGACCATAAACAGGGAGCGAGAGGATGAAGTACATCCCGATCGGCGTGCTCATGGCGGGAACCATCCTGGCCGGTACGCTCGTTCACGCAGAGGACAAGCCGGGCTTCAGGGACACGCCGATCCTGCCGGGAGGCAACTGGCATGTCCACGATCCCGATCGGCCGGCTCCGCCCGCAGTCGTGCCCGCTGCCGCTTTGGGCGGCGCGCCGTCTGATGCCGTCGTCCTGTTCTCGGGCACTTCGCTCGATGCCTGGCGCGGCGAACGCGGTCCCTGGACTGTGGAGAAGGGCGTGATGACGGTCCCGCCCCGCGCCCAGAGCGGGGGCGAGAACAATCTCGTCACCCGGCAGGAATTCGGCGACGTGCAATTGCATCTCGAATTCCGCTCCCCCAACCCGCCGCAGAAGAGTTCCCAGAACCGCGGCAACAGCGGAATCTGGTTCATGCAGCGCTACGAGGTCCAGATTCTCGACAGCTTTCAAAACCCGACATACGCCGATGGCGCCGTGGGCGCGGTCTATGCGTGGAAGCCGCCGCTGGTTAACCCGTCCCGCCCGCCGGGAGAATGGCAAAGCTACGACATCGTGTTCGAGCGCCCGCGCTTCGATGCGAACGGCGGCCTGCAGCGCCCGGCCTATGTCACGGTGCTGCTGAACGGCGTTCTGGTGCAGAATCATCAGGCCATGCTGGGCACCACGGCATGGCGCAAGGTCGCGCAGTATGAAGCGCATGGCGACAAGGCCCCGATCCAGTTGCAGGATCACGATTCCCCCGTTTCCTTCCGCAACATCTGGGTACGCCCCCTGCCGGAAGAGGCCATCGCACAGGACCTGAAAGGGGCAGCACGATAATGGATCGCAGAAACGCGCTTGCCGGCATGGTCGCCATGTTCGGAGCCCAGCTGTTCGCCCCGCTCGCCCGCGCGGCAGGAATCGCATCGGCAGCCAGCATTCCGGCGATCGATCAGGGCGCTCCCAGCATCCAGGTCTTCACGCCCGAACAACGTGCGCTGATGACCGCGCTGAGCGAACGGATCATCCCGGCGACCGACACCCCCGGCGCCATCGCCGCAGGCGTTCCCCTTTATATCGAGAAGCTGCTGGCCGACTGGGCCTTCGCCGAAGATCGCGACCCGATCCTTTCCGGCCTGGCGGAAATCGATGCACGCAGCCGGCAGGATTACGGGCTGCCCGCGGTGCAGGCCACGCCGGAGCAACAGGACGCGCTGCTGACGCTGGCCATGAACGACCAGCTTCCCGACGGCGTCCTGTTCTTCAAGCCGTTCCGACAGATGGTGGTCGTAGGCTATTACACCTCTGAAATCGGTATCACGCAGGAGCGCGAGTATCTGCCTGTTCCGGGCGAATACAACGGCGCTTTCCCCTATTCACAGGTCAACAAGGTCTATTCCGCATGATCATGAACCGTCGTTCCGTGATGCTGGGTGCCGGCGGCCTCGCCGCGCTCGCAAGCCAGCCCTTCCTCGCCGGCCTCGCTCGCGCCGCGCAGCTGCGCAGCATCGGGCTGCAACTCTACACCGTGCGCGAACTCTTCGCCGCCGATCCGGTCGCCACGCTCGAAACGGTCGCGAAGATCGGCTATCGCGAAGTCGAATATGGCGGCGGCGGTTACGATACCATGGACCACGCGCTGCTTCGCAGGACCATGGACAGGCTCGGCCTGAAGAGCCCTTCGATCCATGTCGGCTATGACGCGCTGATGGACAATTTCGACGCCAGCCTGACCATGGCCAGAACGCTGGGCGCCGACACGATCGTCTTGCCCTACATGGTCGACAAGCACCGCAACGGCCCCGCCTGGGACGCCGCAACCGCCAATATCAACCGCATCGGCGAAAAACTGAAAGCGGCGGGTCTGGGCTTCGCCTATCACAACCACGACTTCGAATTCACCGTCAAACCGGACGGCATCAGCCTGTTCGACCGGCTGGTAAAGGCCTGCAATCCCGCGCACGTCAAGATCGAGCTCGATCTCTACTGGGCCATCTATGCGGGGCAGGATCCGCAGGCGCTGATCCGCAGCCTTGCCGGACGTGTCTATGCCTATCATGTGAAGGATATGCGCGCGGACCGGAGCATGACATCCGTCGGCGCCGGAACGATCGACTTCGCCAGCATCTTCAAGCTGAACGGGCTTGCCGGAGCACGGCATTTCTATGTCGAGAACGATCAGTCCCCCGCGCCTTACCTGCCCGACATCACCCAGAGCTTCCGAACGCTCAGCGCCCTGCGCTTCTGACCATCGACGGCGGAAAGGATCACCATGGCTTCAACGGACAGCTTCGATGCAATCGTCATCGGCTCGGGCATCAGCGGCGGCTGGGCCGCAAAGGAACTGACCGAAAAGGGACTGCGGGTGCTGATGCTCGATCGCGGCCACATGGTCGAGCACGGCGAAGGCTACGCTTACGACGGCAAGCCTGCCTATGAGGTGCCCGCTCGCAACATCATGCCGGACGGGCTGAGGGAGAGCGATTATTTCATCGCCCAGCATGGCTATGTCGCCCCCAGCAACCAGGCCTTCTACAACAATGACCGGCTGAACCCCTACGATTACGAGGAGGGCAGCAAGTTCTACTGGATTCGTCCGGCGGCAGTCGGCGGCAAGTCGCTGATATGGGGCCGTTGGAGCTTCCGATGGAGCGCAGCCGATTTCGAGGCGAACAAGCGCGACGGCATCGGCGGCGAATGGCCCATCGGCTATGACGATCTCGCGCCCTGGTACACCTATGTCGAAAAGTACATCGGCGTATCGGGATCGCGCGAAAATCTCGACTATCTGCCGGACAGCGAATTCCAGCCGCCGATGCCGATGAACATCGCCGAGAAATGGATGAAACAGCGGCTGGAAACCGCATTCCCCGGCCGCAAGATGATCAACGCCCGCCTGTCCAACATGACCGAGGACAAGCCCGAGCAGAACCGCTCCAAATGCCAGTTGCGCAACCAGTGCAGCAACGGCTGCTCCTTCGGCGCCTATTTCTCGACACAGGCGGTCACCCTGCCTGCCGCACGCGCGACCGGCCGGTTGACGCTGCGCTCGGATGCGGTTGTCACCAACCTGGAATACGATCCGGCCAGCAGGAAAGTCACCGGCGTCCGTTTCGTAGATGCCAAGACCGGGCTGGCGGAAGTGGTGCGCGCCAGGATCGTCTTCCTGAACGCCTCGACGCTCGGTTCGGTGCAGATTCTCATGAATTCGCGTGCCCAGGGCAGCGAACGCAGCCATTTCGACACCAGCGGCACGTTGGGCCGCTATGTGATGGACCATATCTTCCGTGTCGGCGTGAAGGGTGACATTCCCGGCATGGAGGAGTTCATCGAATATGGCCGCCGCCCCGGCGCCATCTATGTCCCGCGCTTTCGCAACAACGGCCGGGACGAAGACCTCGGGTTCCGGCGCGGCTACGGCTATCAGGGCGGCGCCTATCGCGAACCGTCCAAGCCGGTCGGCTTCGGCGCGTCGATGAAAGAAGGGATGCGCCGTTACAGCGGGTGGAAGTTCCAGATGGGGGCTTTTGGCGAATGCCTGCCCTACGAGGACAATCGGGTTACCTTGAACCCGAACAAGGTGGACCGCTTCGGCATTCCGCTGATGCAGTTCAACGTGACATTCCGCGACAACGAACTGCGCATGATGGCCGACGCGCGCGAGCAGGGCGAAAAGATGCTGCGGGCCGCCGGACTGAAGAACGTCGAGAGCAAGGTCAAGGAACACGTTCCGGGCGATGCCATTCACGAGATGGGCGGTGCGCGCATGGGCAACGACCCGCGAACCTCGGTGCTCAACAAGTGGAGCCAGGCGCATGACGCCTCGAACCTCTTCGTCACGGACGGTGCGCAGATGGCGTCGATTTCCTGCGTCAACCCATCCCTGACGTTCATGGCCCTGACCGCACGGGCGGTGGATCATGCCGTGAAAGGGCTCAAGGCCGGCACGATCTGACAGGCACGCCCAGTTGCCGTTTTCCGGCGCTATCACGGCGCTCGAAACACGCTATCAGGAGGGATGGGAACGAAGACCTGATGGCAAGACGAAACGAGAATGGTGTAACGATCCGCGCCGTCGCGCAGCGCGCGGGCGTATCCGCGATGACGGTATCCAATGTCCTCAACGGCGCCGGCCGGGCCAGTGCGGCCACCGTGGAGACAGTTCGGGCGGCGATTGCGGAGTTGGGTTATGTCCCCAATCTGGCCGCCCGGCGACTGGCCAAGGCGCGGGCCACCACGGTCGGCCTGCTTTACAGCAACCGGCGCACGCCCTTCCTGGATGCGGTGCTGGTAGGCGCCTTGCGCGCGACCAATGCCCATGGCCTCCAGTTGATCCTGCGCGACGGCGACGGCGTTCGCCGCGACGAGGCCGAACGCCTGGCACAGGATCTCGTCCGCTCCGGCGCCGACGCGCTGTTGCTCATCCCGCCGTTTGCCGAACAATTGAGCGGATCGGAAATCCTCCCGGCTCTGGGCGTCCCCCTCGCCGCCATCGCGACCGGCACCGCGATGCAAGACGTCACCACCGTCAGGATCGACAACCGGGCGGCGATGTTCTCCATCACGCAGCAGGTCATCGCGCATGGCCACCGCCGCATTGCCTATGTCGCCGGTCCCGATCACTACAGCGTGGTGGCGGCCCGCCTCGACGGATTCCGGGCGGCTCTGCAGCAGGCTGGCCTTCCCGACGAGGCCGACCTGATCGTGCGGCATGGGGAGTTCGACTATGAAGCGGGCAAAGCGGCGGGGCAGAGGCTTCTCTCCGGCAAGGACCGCCCGACCGCGATCATTTGCAGCAGCGACGACCTCGCCGCCGGCGTGATCGCGCAGGCCCATCATCTCGGGCTGCAATTGCCTGCGGATCTGACGGTCACCGGTTTCGACGACACCATTCTGGCATCGCGGATCTGGCCGCCGCTGACGGTCGTGCGCCAGCCGGTCGAGGACATGGCCTTTCGCGCCGCCCAATGCCTGATCGCCGCGCTTGGAAAGGCGGAAACCGGCGTGAGCGACGAGGTTTTCGATCACGAGATCATGCAGCGCCAATCCATCGCATGTTCGCCCGCGCAATGATCTCCATCGCACCGCACATTCACAGTTCACCACTTGCAGGGGAAGCTGCACCATGGAAGCAAGCAGACGGGAATTGGCGGCGATGATCGCATTGGGTAGCGCAGGCATTGCCGTTTCGTCGGCAAAAGCGGAAACGCCGTCTGCGAAGCCCGCCCTGGTCCACCACGTGTTCTTCTGGCTGAAACGCCCCGGATCGCAAGCGGACCGCGAACAGCTCATTGCGGGCCTTCGCACGTTGCGGGGCATTCCCGTTATCCGTGGACTGGAAATCGGAATTCCCGCCGAAACGGAAAACCGCGACGTCGTGGACTCCAGCTACGACGTGTCGGAACTGATGTTCTTCGATAGCGTGCAGGATCAGAAGACCTACCAGGATCACCCGATCCACCGGGACTTCGTGAAATCCTGCGAACACCTTTGGGCCAGGGTCGTCGTCTACGATATGGCTATCGTTCCAGGATAGCCATATCGCAGCATGGGTGCGTTCCGCACACCTATCGCCGGAAGCGCTCCGGTTGCGTCAGATCGTTCCCGCCTTGAGGAACTCGGCAGCATGATGCGCCGCCCGCGCCGACAGCGCCATGTAAGTAAGCGAAGGGTTCTGACAGCCGCTTGAAGCCATCGCCGATCCATCAGTGATGAACAGGTTCGGGACATCGTGCGCCTGATTGTACTTGTTCAGAACGGACCGCCGCGGGTCCTTGCCCATGCAGGCCGTGCCCATCTCGTGAATTCCAAGCCCGGGCACTCCCGGTTCGGAAGCCGCGCTCACCACCATGCCGCCGGCCGCCTCGATCATCGCCTTGCCATCAGTGATGATCTGCTCCGCCATCTTGTGCTCGTTCTCGCCAAGCGCGCAGGAAACGTGGACTGTCGGGATGCCCCATTGATCGACCTTGTTGGCGTTGAGGGTGACCCGGTTTTCGGGGTTGGGCAGCATTTCTCCGAAGCCTGAAATAAAGACCATCCATGGCCCCAGTTTCCGGGCCTTTGCCTTCAGATCCGCGCCGATCGCGCCCGCCGTAGCCCTGCTTCCCCCGGTCCTCATGGCGCCGCCCTGATAGCCATAGCCGCGCAGGAACGGCGCATCTTCGCTGACATTGCGATAGCGCGGGATGTAAAGCCCGGTAGGCCGCCTGCCAAAGTAATAGCTGTCCGGGCCCTTGGGCAGGATTCCCGCAACGGAGAGCGCGTAGAGATGGTCCATCAGGTTACGGCCCACCATGTCGGACGAATTCGCCAGACCGTTGGGCATCGCTTCGGATTTCGAATTGAGCAGGATCTGGGCCGTGCCGATCGTGGAGGCACAACCGAAGATCACCTTGGCTTCGTAAGTCCTGCCCGCCTTGGAATGCGCATCGATTACCCGCACCCCGGTCGCCTTGCCGGTCTTCGGGTCGTAGACGATCGAGTGGACGATCGCATCGGTCACTATGGTCAGGTTTCCGGTCTGCTCGGCTGCGGGCAGCGAGGAGCTGAGACTGGAATGATAGGCCCCGTAGCTGCAACCGCGTTCACAGAACGAGCGGACCTGGCAGCTCGACCGGCCCAGCGCCTCGTGATGAGGCTGCGCCTTTGAGAGGTTCGCCACCCGCCCGGGGATCACCTTGCGTCCGGGAAACTTGCCCTCGATCGCCTGCTTGAACATCACCTCGGCATCATTGAGATCGAACGGCGGCAGGAACTCTCCATCGGGAAGCTGCGCAAGGCCTTCGCGCGATCCCGCCACGCCGATGAACTTCTCGATATGATCGTACCAGGGGGCGAGATCATCGTATCGTATCGGCCAGTCCGAACCGTGGCCATCCCGCGCATTCGC
The DNA here is from genome assembly GCF_055361505.1 of Novosphingobium sp. TK71. Classification (NCBI taxonomy): domain Bacteria; kingdom Pseudomonadati; phylum Pseudomonadota; class Alphaproteobacteria; order Sphingomonadales; family Sphingomonadaceae; genus Novosphingobium; species Novosphingobium sp. TK71. Next base: position 2,006,169 of record NZ_JBSZKA010000001.1, on the reverse strand, counting down.
CTCGAAATCCATCGGCGAGAGCCGGTAGGACTGACGGCCCCACATGATCGACCGTCCGCCCAGATGATAACCGCGGATCCAGCTGAACGGCTTGTCCTCAGGCGTGGTGTAAGGGTGCTCGCTGTCCTTGACCCAATATTGCTGGGTTGCCGAAGTCATGGCGTAGCATTGGCTCTGGACCGGATAATCACGGGCCAGTTCCTCCTCCGGGACCATGCCTGCATTGGGCAAGTCCCACGGCTGCATCCAGTCCGTGTAGGATTCCCCGCCGTGCTCCAGCTTGCGGCCGCGTTCGAGAACGAGGGTCTTGAGGCCGCGTTCGCACAGTTCCTTGGCGGCGATGCCGCCGCTCATTCCCGATCCGATAACGATTGCGTCGAACATGATGCTCACCTTTTCAGAACAGGCCGCCGCCGGCGGGGCGGGTATCGGGCGTAACGGGGATCGAGGGTTTCCACTCACCCGGCGTATGGACGTAGGACAGTTCCAGCGTCAGCGCGGGTTCCGAGAGATAGTACAGCAGTATGATGAGGTCCCTGAGCTTTCCGTACCCCGGATTGACGTAGGCCGGGCCGCCCATCATGGCCGCTACGCCGGAGAGCTTCCTGGTCGGATCGATCCTGAGCGCTTCGGCCTCATGGACTTTCAGCAGATCGAGGCGCTGCGCAGGTGTCAGCGCGGAGAATGGCCTGGCGTGCGATGTCTTCGCCAATTCATCCACTTCCTTCAGGGCACGGATCAGGTCCTGCCGCCGTTCAGGCGCCGCCCAATTGGTCAGCAGGCCGTCGAAAAGAGCGGGAACTTTCACATCGACCGCGCCGGGCGTGTCCGTGCGCGGGATTATCGTGTCGGCAACCGCCGACAGCACCATGAAACTGTCCGGATCGAGGGCAGGCTTGCCCGCTTCCGCTTGCTCGGCAAGCGCCGGCCAGGAGAACCCGGTCACGGTACTGGCGCCGGCAAGTGCCAGCAACTTCTCGATCAGGCTGCGCCGATCGAGCGTCATCGGATCTGTCATGGTGTTCTCCTGAAGGAGCGGGACGGAATGGTACGGGATGAAGGCGTCACGCGGCCTGCTCCCAGCAATTCTGGATGAAGCTATAGCCATCGCGGCAAAGCTGCTCGGGAGATGCGAAGAAATCGCGCCAGACCCGTGTGGCCGCTGCGAGTTCGGGGACGCCCCGCCCGAATGCCTCGATCGTCAGCCACTGATCGTATCCGGCGCCGCGCAGGGCCGCGATCGTCTCGCGGATCGGCGCGTGGCCCTGTCCGGGGGTGCCGCGGTCGTTCTCCGATATATGGACGTGCGTGAGATGGCCCGAGGCATGAAGGGCAACCAGCGCGGCAACCGGATCCGTTTCCTCGATATTCGCATGAAACGTGTCAAACAGGATGCCCATCCGCCCCTCACCCACGCGCTCGCAGTAGGCAATCGCCTGCTCGCAGGTGTTGAGCAGGTGCGCCTCGAAGCGGTTGAGCGGTTCGAGCGCCGGGGTAATTCCCGCTTGCGCCATCACCGGCAAGACGCGCCGGTGGACCTCGGCGCAGCGTTCGAGTTCGATCTCGCTCGGGCGTTCCCCCGTGAACAGGCCAAGCGGCTGGAACCAGGGGCCCGCCAATACGGTGCCGCCAAGCGCGTGCGTACAATCGATAACCCGAAGCAGATGGTCCTCCGCCGCCTTCCGGTGCGAGCGTTCGGCCGAAATCGGATTGTGCGAAGCATCCGGCATGATCGCCACGGCCGTGCGTTCAAGACCGAGATCGTCGAGCGTTTGCGCGACCCCGCGATAATGCCCGGCATCCGACACATCGAAGACAGGCACTTCAACACCGTCGAAACCGATCTCGCCGATTGTTTCCAGGACCGGAGTGTGCTCGCTGGTAACGTGACCGGTCCAGAGCAGAAGATTGATACCGACTTTCATCGCGGCAAGGCCTTTCGCTTGCGCGGGAAAACCCACCCGGCGCCGCGGTAACCCACAGCGCCGACGATCTTGCCCTCACCCATGCGCTTCACCGGCCCGCATTCCGATCGGGCGAGCAGCCTTCGCCCTCAAGCCTGAGCGCCCAGCGAACAGCGCCGGCGAGCAACCGGGTGTATTCCGGCTCGCGGAATGCCGCCGCGGTGTGACCGCCTGCCGTGTAGAGAACCCGGCCCTTGCCGACGCAGCGCCACCACGCGATCGGATGATCCTTGCCCATGGCGAGTTTCTGGCCGAACATTCCCTTCTGGACGTAGGTATTCTCATCAAGCGTCGCGAGAACGTGAATTCCCGGCCGACGGGGCGACTTGTCGAAAGAGTACCATTCGTCCGTGCGCTCCAGCGTCTCGCCAAGGTGGCGCGTCGCGGGGTGCGAACGGTCCTCGATCCGCATCGTCGCCTTCTGGAACTGGGGATCCATGGGATGCCCGATGAAGCGGGTGCCGATGATCTCGTTGACGTACCAGTCCCAGGCCTTGTGTGAATCGTCCCCTGCCGCGTGAATGCCGACCCAGCCGCCTCCATTTTCGATGAAGGACTTGAACGCCGCCCGCTGTTCGGTCGTGAAAACGTCCCCGCTCGTGTTGTTGAAGATCACCGCATCGAAGCGCGAAAGGATTGCTGGCGAAAAGGTGGCGCCGTTCTCGGTCTGGAAATAGCCCCAGCCATTGTCCTGGGCGAGCTTCCGGAACATCGCGTTCGCGGCCGGAATGGCTTCCTCATGCCGGAATCCGTTGGTTTTGGAGAAGACGAGTATGGCCGGATGCGCGATCTCTGCCGGGAGAGCAGGGGGCGTCGTTTCATAAACCTTCACCCCGCCCAGAAACACGCGCTGGACGGTATCCCAGTTCCGATACGCTCCGATGGCGAGCACGGCGAGGATAGCGAGAAATATCCAAAGCAGGACCTTGAGGATTTTACGCAGCATGACCTGTTGTTCTCTCCCGAACACGATAAGTTTTTGATATTCAACGACAGACTAGATCTTTGAAATGGCTTCCAGCAAGATGTTCATCCTGACCCCCGAGGCTTTTTCTCCAGGCCCCGCCAAGAGGTGGTCGAAGTTCAAGTTTGCTCAGGTCAGGCCGGGAACCGTCGACGCAGGCAAACTCGAAATCGACGGAAGCAGCCCCGGGGTTCATCGCGACGGACAGATCGCAGCCAAACTTGCTTGCGTAGGATGCGATATTGCCGTGGCAGGCATGCTAGCGCTGGCGAAACACGCCGGCCCTCCTCCGGCGAGAGGGCCTGAGCCGCTATCGAACGGAAAATCACACCCGTAGCCGGCACGACAACGGCCCGCCGGATCGCGCACCCGGCCGCTGCGGCCCGCTGCGATGCGTTCATGCCATACTCTCCCATACACGCCTTTGTGACGTGCAAGCCCTTCGTGCCGACATGCTTCGGCATCTTTGAATATTTTGTATCGCAGGAGAGACCTCCCGCCTGCATGCCATAATGTACCAAGCGTATTTTACTGAAAGCCGATTTTGGATCGCCAGGACGATATATCCTGTAGGCGGTTAGGCCCTTCTCCGGCATGTCCAGCCTCGCCGCATCGTAGCAGCGCATCTTCAGACGTCCAGAGAACCGCCGGTTCAGGCACCTGCAAGCAGCGCGGTGCCGTGTCCTTCGGCGGATCGGATCGCACCGGATCGGCGGCGGGATCGTCCGCGCGAAGTCTCAGGATATCGGCGCCACCACTTCGCGGGGGAACCCCGCCGCAAGATGATCGATCAGCGCGCGCACGGCTGGAGGCAATCCCCGCCGGGTCGTGAAGACCAGATGCACTATTCCCTGAAGCCCGCGCCAGGCAGGCAGCACATGGACAAGCTTGCCGGCGAGTAGTGCTTCACGGCAGACATGGTCGGGCAGGATCGCGATGCCGAGTCCGTCAATGGCCGCGTTGCGCACCGCGGCCATGTCGGTGCAGCCCATTCGGGGCTCGACCCGGATGACATGTTTGCTGCCTTCCTCGGTCTCCAGATGCCATTCGAGATCGTCTGCTGCATCATCGGTCGCCAATGTGGGAAGTTTCGCCACTTGGGCCACTTCCGTAACCTGGCTTGCCAATTGAGGACAGGCAACGAGGATACGGGTCGATCGCCCGAGCGACCGCATGGTGAGGGCAGCATCGCTGGTCAGTGCCGCGCGCACCCGCAGGGCCACGTCGATCCGCTCTTCGATCAGGTCCACTGCGCGGTCCGTTGCCACGAGCTGCAACCGCACCCCGGGATAGCGGGCGAGGAAAGAGGATATCAGCCCCGATATCGGCTCGACCATGCCGGTGGGGCAACTGAAGCGGATCCGGCCATGAGGTTCCGCCTGCGCCTGCAAGACCAGTGCCTCGGCCTGCTCCGCCTCAGCCAATATGGCCCGGCAACGCTCATAGAAAGCGAGGCCCGTATCCGTCACGCGGAAACGCCGGCTCGATCGCTCGATCAGGCGGAGGCCGAGGCGTTCCTCCAGCCCAGCGATGCGGCGGCTCAGCTTGGACTTGGGCTCCCGCAGTGCGCGCCCCGCCGCCGCAAAGCCGCCATGGGCCACCACCTCGGCAAAATAGGCATAGTCATTCAAATCGATCCGCATCAGCGTTCCTCCAGCGGAACACTAAGTGCCATATATGCTGACTACACGCATCATCGTTCTGAAGGCATCTCGTAAGGGCAACGGCGCTTCGCCGAAACCCGAAGGAGAAAGACGATGACGGACAAGTTCAACAACAAGGTGGTGGTCGTAACCGGCGGCACGAGCGGCATCGGGCTGGCGACGGCAAAGGCTTTCGCGGAAGCGGGCGCCTCGGTCTTTATTACCGGGCGGCGGCAGGAGACGCTCGATGCTGCCGTAACGGCGATCGGTGGCCGCGTCACGGGCGTGCAGGGCGACATGGCCAAGCTCGCTGACATCGACCGGCTCTATGATGCCGTCCAGCAGAAGCATGCGCAGATCGACGTGGTGTTCGCCAATGCGGGTGGCGGCGAGATGCTTGCCCTGGGTTCGATCACCGAGGAGCATTATCAGAGCACTTTCGACACCAATGTGAAGGGCGTCCTGTTCACGGTCCAGAAGGCGTTGCCGCTCTTGAAGGACGGGGCCTCGATCATCCTGACAAGTTCGACCACCAGCATATCGGGCACGCCTGCCTTCAGCGTCTATTCCGCGACCAAGGCGGCGGTACGCAACTTCGCCCGCAACTGGATTCTCGACCTCAAGAATAGGCACATCCGCGTAAACGCCATCAGCCCCGGCGTCACGGACACCGCCGGCCTCGATCATCTTTTCGGCGGCGGCGAGCAGGCGCAGGGGACAAAGGACTATCTCGCCAGCCTCATCCCGGCAGGCCGCGTCGGCCAGCCCGAGGAGATCGCCAAGGCCGTGCTGTTCCTCGCCTCGGAAGACGCCAGCTTCGTCAACGGCGTGGAACTCTTTGTCGATGGCGGTCAGGTGCAGATCTGATCGTCGATCTCAAACGCCGGATGGACTGTCGCCGCGCGCGGCAGATCATCCGGCCGGAGAGACGAGGAAACCATACGGGCCGCAATCTGGAAGGAAGAATGGGGGGCTGAATCGCCAGATTGGAGTTGGCGGCAGTAACGGCGAAACGCCTTAGCGCTGGTGTAACCAAGACAGTCCTCTGCCGCGGGCCTCTTCCCGTATCATCGCGATGAACCGGCGCAGGGCCTCAGGTTGCTGGCGCCGGCTTGGATAATAGATGTGAAACGCCTCGCCCGGCGATGACCAGTGCGGGAGAACTTCCCGCAACTGTCCGGCCTCGACCAGTCCGGCCACCCGTTCGCGCAAGCAATAGGCGATGCCGCCGTGATTGCGCGCGACGTCTATCGCCAGTGCGCTTTCATCGACGACCACGGACCAGGCGAGGTTGAGCGTGCGGGCCGTCTTTCCGGTGCCGAGTTCCCAATGGTACATGGCCCCTGTTCCGGTTCGCATGCCGATGCAGCGGTGATTGTGCAGGTCATCAGGGCTTTCCGGTTCCCCGGCCGCTTCGAGATAGTCGGGTGAGGCGACCATGATCCATAGCAGCGGGGATCCGAGCGGCATGGCGATCATGTCCTCGGGAACGCGGTCGCCAAACCGGATCCCGGCGTCGAATCCTTCGCCGACGATATCGACCATGGCGTCCTGCACCACGATTTGAAGGTCCACATCGGGATGCTCTGCGTTGTATCGTGCGACGACCGGCCCGAGCAGTAGCCTTGCCGCATCGCTCAAGGCATTGATCCGCAGACGTCCGGCCGGGCTCGCACGATAGCGATTGAGCGCTTCGACGCCTGCGCCGATCGCTGCGAAGCCGGTTTCCAGCTGAACAAGAAGTTCCTCACCCGCCTGTGTCAGCGTCACGCTGCGCGCATTGCGATTGATGAGGCGCACGCCAAGTCGCGTTTCCAGGCCACGCAAAGCGTGGCTGAGCGCCGAGGCGGACACGTCCATCTCAAGCGCGGCCTTGCGGAAGCCACCATGGCGCGCAAGCTCCATGAATACCTTGAGATCGCCCAGATCGGATCGCGACAAGTTTATCAATGCAAACTCCCGGACACGAGCCGGCAGGCGCCGGTCATCGCTGAATATGAGCAAAATCGAACGCTGCGTTGAACTCTTTCAGGGCATCCCTGGCCCTGCCAGCCCGTTAGAGAGGCTCAGACAAGCCAAGCCGCCGGCCCCGCCCCGCACCTGGAAGAGCTGCTCTTCCGGGCGCTCTCCGATCGCAATTCCTGTCGTGAAAACCCATGAGCCAATCCTCCAGACCATCCACTCCTCATGGCCCTGCCCTCGCCCAGATCGCATTGGGCTTCGGAGGCCTTTTCATCGGCACCGGCGAATTTGCCGCGATGGGCCTGCTTCCCGGCATGGCCAACACCGCACAGGTCTCGATCCCCGAGGCCGGACACTTCATCAGTGCCTATGCGCTGGGCGTCGTCATAGGATCGCCCGCGCTGGCCGTGGTAACGGCCCGGATGGAGAAGCGGTCACTTTTGATGCTGCTCGGACTCATCGTCCTGGCCGGCAATGCCCTCAGCGCCTGTGCCTCCAGCTTCTGGGGGCTGGCCGCCGCGCGCTTCGCCGCGGGTCTGCCCCATGGCGCCTACTACGGCACCGCCTCGATCGTCGCAGCTGCGCTCGTCCCCAGGGAACAACGCGCTCAAGCCATCGGACGGGTCATGCTGGGGCTGGCAGCTGCGAACCTGATCGGCGTACCGCTCACGACCTGGCTGGGGCAGGCTTTTGGCTGGCAATCGACTTTCGCGCTCGTTGCGCTCGGTGGCCTGGCCCTCGTGGGTCTCCTCCGCGTGGCACTCCCCCACATCCCGGCACAGGATGGCGCCAGCCCGCTAGGTGAACTCTCGGCTTTCACGAGCGTGCAGGTCTGGCTGACGCTGGCGACGGCCACCATCGGATTTGGCGGCATGTTCGCGGTCTACAGCTATATCTCGCCCACGCTTACCGAAGCGACAGGCATCGCGGAGGGCAGTGTGCCACTGTTCCTCGCCCTCTGGGGTCTTGGCATGTGCCTGGGCAACGTCGCGGGTGGCTGGATGGCAGACCGCGCGCTGATCCCGGCCATCTTCGCGATCATGGTCTGGAATGCCATCACTCTCGCGCTTTTCTGGTTCGCGGTCTCCAGCCCGCTGATGACCGGGGCTTCGCTGTTCCTCATCGGGATCGGCTTCGCACTCGTCCCCGCGCTGCAATCGCGATTGATGGAAGTCGCCCCCAAGGCCCAGTCGCTCGCCGCCGCGATGAACCATTCCGCCTTCAACCTTTCCAACGCGATCGGGGCTTGGACGGGCGGCGTTGCCATTGCCGCAGGCCTTGGCTGGGCCTCTACCGGACCGGTCGGAGCCAGTCTCGCCCTTGGGGGGCTAACGATGATGTGCCTTTCCGCCGCTCTGGCCGCACGATCCTCCCACCGGCGTGCAGCGCCGCGATAACTGGAGCCGCACAGGGCATCTGCGAAGCCACGGCGCGGTACTCTGAGATCAACAGTTGCCATCCCCCTGCAAGAGCACCTTTTTGTACCCACAATATCTGACGGAGCAGGATCCGTGCATCATCACGTGATCCAGCTTGAAATGGTCTCAAAGCGCCACGCGCCATCTTCCAGCCAGAACAGGATTGTGCCACCGGCCCAACCGCTCGAACAGATCGCGTAGCCGCGCGACTTTTCCCGGTTCATGACCAGTGCGGGCAGTTCGATGAGACGGAAATCGGGCGAACGGCGTTGCAGGGCCTCTTCGCCTTTCGCACCGTAGACCAGTACCGGCATCGGCAATTGCACCATGCACGCGAGGTCTGCAGGACGCCCCTTGACGAACAGCGGCCACTTCTCGCCGCTGGAAACGCGCGAGATTCCGGAAAACAACGGGGCGTTGGGAGCGCGATCGATAGGCTCGCGGATCGCCGCCTCATCGATGCCGGTAAGCATCAGTAGTACCTTTCGGCGTACGGTTGTCACCGGATCGGTAGCACTCTGGTTGCAGGTGGTCGCATCCGAGCCTACCACGAAGGGTGCCTCATCGGCGTGCACGTCTATGCCAAGGTGCGCAGCAACGAGATCGGAAACACCGTCGCCATTGCTGTCTTTGGTCAGCACATCGATCGGAATATCAAGCCACAGGTTCGCCTCCTTTCGCAAGGTCCGCAGGCCCACCCGCGGATAGGTAATGCTGCTCGACCTGCACGCCTGGGCGTTCTACCTGCAGGGCCTATGCTGCATGTTGTCCATCACCCCGGTTACGCTGTCGAAACCGAGCGCACGGGTACTTTCCCGCATGACAAGTATGCGCTGGTCATGCGGGCGCTGGGGGGAAGCGGAGTAGCAATGACGGTCCATGCGCCCGAAGTCATGCCGCGGGAATGGCTCGAGGCTGTCCACGACCCGGCTTATGTTGAGGAAGTCATCGATTGCGCGGTGCCAGCGGCCAAGCAGCGCCGGATTGGCTTTACGATCGACGAGCGGATTTCCCGGCGATCGCAGCTCTCCCCCGGTGGAACGTGGCTCGCGGCGAAGCTGGCGCTGGAGCACGGGTATGCTGGAAATTCCGCTGGCGGCAGTCACCATGCCCTGGTCGATACCGGCGCGGGCTATTGCGTGTTCAATGACTTGGTACTCGCCGCCAACCGGCTGATCGAGGAAGGTGACGTCTCGCGCATCCTGATCCTCGATCTTGATGTGCATCAGGGCGATGGCACTGCGGCCCTCACCGCAGGGCGCAGCGACATCTTCACGCTCTCCATTCATGCCGAGAAAAACTTCCCCACACGCAAGGCGCGCTCTTCACTCGATATCGGACTTCCCGATGCAACGGGCGATGCGGGCTATCTGGACGCGCTGTCGGGATCGCTGCCCATGGTCCTCGATTATTTCGGACCGGAACTGATCTTGCTGCAGGCCGGCGTCGATGCCCATACGGACGACAAGCTTGGGCGCCTGTCCTTGACGGACAAAGGCCTCGCGGACCGCGATCGCTTTGTGGCGACGGAGGCGAAGCGGCGCGGCATTCCTTTGGCGAGCACACTGGGCGGTGGTTACGGCACGGACCGCGAAGCCGTGGCCTTGCGGCACGCGCGCACGATCCTCGCCCTTTTCGCGACCATAAGTGTGCGTGATGCCGCGTGATAGCTCGAGGTTGGTTACTGGGCTCCGGCCCTCTCGGCATTGAGCCGCTCGGCGAGCTGCTGGATCTCGTCGGGATTGAGAATCCAGGTTCGAGTCTTGCGGCCTTCGCGGAACACGGGGCGCGTCAGCAGGATGCGCGCCTGCTCTTTGGCAAATGGCTTGAAGATCGAAAAGTGCATCACGCATTCGAGCATCGATCCGATTACCGGCGTCTTGCCGTCCAGATCGATCAGCGTCGCGGGCTGATCCCAGGGAATGTTCATCATAGCGCGCGCCTATCGCGGGTTGGGGCTTATCTCAATGCCACAAATGTTGCGGTGGCCCTCATCGGCTATGTCCAGCGCCACGATCTCCGCCGAGACTCATAATGGCCAGCTTCCCGATTTTCGATGAGGCGCTGTTCCGAGCGCGGACAACCGAGATCGGCAGGGCAATGCCCTGTTTGGATCACAGTTTAAATCGGGATTTTGAGTGAGTTATACTCACGTTGGTTGCGGGGGCCGAATTCCTCCGCTGTAGAACCCGGTTCCGATTAACTGCCAATGCCCGCGTCACGCCTCAGGCATAAAATCAGCCGTCAACGTTAACTGCTCTCATGCTGCAAGGCGACGCCCATCAATGTCATGCCAACTGATCTGCCCCCTTCTGAGTGGCCCAAAATCTGTTTTAGATTTGGCCACGAAGGAGGACTGGAATGGCGAGGAAGCACAAGCCGGAAGAGATCATCGGGAAGCTGCGTGAAGCGGAGATCGTGCTGGCGCAGGGCGGAACGGTGGTGGATGCGTGTCGCCGGATCGGCGTCACCGAGCAGAGCTACTACCGCTGGCGCAAGGAGTATGGCGGCCTGAAGATGGACCAGGCTCGGCGCATGAAAGAGCTTGAGAAGGAAAACGCTCGGTTGCGGCGGGCGGTGTCAGATCTGACGCTGGACAAGTTGATCCTGCAGGAGGCCTCGCGGGGAATCTTCTGAGCCCCGCGCGCCGCAGGCGCTGTATCGATCATATCCGGGGCATAACGCCGGTGTCCGAGCGGCGGGTCTGCCGCGTGCTCGGGCAACATCGATCGACGCAGCGCAAAACGCCGCGTGGGGCGGATGACGAAGCAGCCCTGACCGAGGACATCATCGCGCTTGCCCGGCAGTATGGCCGCTATGGCTATCGCCGGGTGACGGCCTTGCTGCGTGATGCGGGTTGGCATGTGAACCGCAAACGGGTGGAGCGCATCTGGCGCCGTGAAGGGCTCAAGGTGCCGCAGAAGCAACCGAAGCGTGGAAGGCTCTGGCTGAACGACGGATCATGTATCCGCCTGCGGCCGGAATATCCGGGCCATGTGTGGTCTTACGACTTCGTCGAGGGACGCACACATGATGGCCGCAAGTTCCGCATCCTGTCGATCATCGACGAGGCCAGCCGCGAGTGCCTCGCCCTACCCATCGCGCGACGGCTGCGCAGCGAGGACGTGCTGGCGGCTCTCGCCGAGTTGTTCGTCATACGGGGGCCGCCGGCGCACATACGGTCAGACAATGGCCCTGAATTTATCGCCAATGCCGTGCAGCAATGGCTGGCGAAGATCGGCTTGAAGACGCTCTACATTACACCCGGCAGCCCATGGGAAAATGGCTACTGTGAGTCCTTCAACGGCTCGATGCGCGACGAGCTCTTGAACGGGGAGATCTTCTACACCCTGGCCGAAGCTCGGATCCTGATCGAGGGCTGGCGCAGACACTACAACACCGTCAGGCCTCATAGTTCGCTGGGGTATCGACCGCCGGCCCCGGAGACGGCAACGGCGCCATGGCTGCCCTCCGGTTCCGCTACGCTGCACCTACGGCCAGCCATGGCGCCGGAGGCAATCTTACACTAACAAACAACCCGGACCACTCGGTGGGGGCCGGTCAATCGGCTGATATCTGGGCTTCTATAACGCCCGGAGACCTCACTCGAGCCTCGGTGGGCGTCCGCCCGATCAAACCTACTTTGACAATCTGCCACAGGCCGTGGCAGCGTGAATTGGCCGCGACTTGCGGGGCGTCACTCCGGCCGGGCTACGCCCGACCTCCATGACGCCCCGCAGGCGGCAGCTTGAACAACCAACCCGCAGACGATCCACTTATCAAACGTCAAAGGCTGTTCAGACGAGCCGGGCCACTTCTGCGTCAGCCGGTTGAGGTATGTCTGACACTTGGGTGCCGTTCACTCGAGTTCCGCTCTTCAACGAGCGAGTGAAACGTCCAAATCGCTTAAATTAGATTTGCTGCACAGTGAATATTGCCAATCGGTCGAATATTCGGCATAATGGCCTTATTCACTGGTGGCCGAATATGCGTGATTTTGGGTACGATGAACAGGAGCTGGTCGAGGAACTCTGTAGCGCCATAGCGGCGTTGCCGGGGGCTTCCGCGCATCCGCGCATGAACCAGCCTCGATCGGGCAGCCGATATGAGCCTGATGGTCTGCTCGATGTTCACATCAATCAAAGCGACCTTGCCATCGTCGTTGAAGCCAAGCGCGAGCTTTTCCCCAGGGACGTGCGTCAGCAGATTTGGCTATTACGGGACTATCTCGACGGCATGGATGGGCCGGCTGAGAAGGTGGCGATGCTCGTCGCCGGCGCAGTCTCGAGGGGTGCCCGCGAGATCCTCCAGCAAGAGAAGATCGGCTATTTCGATCCGGGTGGCTCACTCTTCATCCCTTCGACAAGCGCTTATGTCTTGATCGATCGCCCTCCACCGAAGAAGGCGGTGCGCATGTTCGGGGCGATCTTCCAAGGACAGCGCGCACGTGTCGTCCAAGCGGTGATCGAGGCGGCTCCGAACTGGGTGAGCGTGAAGGATTTGGCGGAAGCCACGGGCGTCTCGGCGGCTACGACGTCTGAAACGCTCACCGAGATGGAGCGTCGTGACTGGCTGGAGGTCGATGGTGCTGGGCCCGCCAAGACCCGCCGCCTGCGCGAGCGCGCCCTGGTTCTGGACGAGTGGGCGCGTCTGATTGCGGCCCAAAAGCCACCACAGATAGAGCGATACTATGTTCCTGCGAACGACGCGGGCGAGATTGCGCGTCGGCTCGAGGACGCCTGTCGCGACGCGGGCGCGCAATATGCCATTACGGCTGAGGCTGCGGCGCAGGTCTATGCGCCTTATCTTTCGTCGATCTCGCAGCTGAAATGCCGCCTCCAGGCGGGGCGGGTTCAGCATGATGTGCTCTCGCGCCTCGATGCGCGATCCGTGTCGGAGGGTTGGAATTTCGGCGTGATCGCTGAGGTGGGCAAGCATGACGTTGCTGTGGGCGAGCGGCTCAATGGGATCGCCTACGCGCCTATTGTCCAGATATACCTCGATCTCCTCCAGGGTTCGGGTCGCGCCAGCGAAATGGCCGATCATTTCCGTTCAGAACGACTGTCAGGATAATGACCAAACCAAAGACCATGTCCGCCTATGACGGCGGTGTCACCGAGGCGTGCGAGCGCGTACTCGTCACTCTCCTTCGCGGGTTCGGACCATGGAAAGAGTCGGTCTTTCTCGTTGGCGGGCTGACGCCTCGCTATCTCGTCGCGGCACGCCCGCCGGAAGTGCCTCGGCATGCGGGCACGGGAGACGTGGATGTCGTCGTCGATGTGGCGATCCTCACCGACACCGAAGCCTACAGTACGCTGGAGGAGAACCTCAAAGCGATGGGGTTCGAGCGCGGCACTAACGAGAAGGGAGTGAAAGTCTCATGGCGCTGGGAAGCGCGGCTCGAGACGGGCGCGACGATGATCCTCGAATTCCTGGCCGAGCATCCCGAACTCGGGGGAGGGCAGGTCAAGGTACTACCCACCGACGGCAACGTCTCCGCGCTCAATATCCCGCACGCCTCGATGGTGTTCGACCTGCACGATGAGACCGAACTGACGGCCGAGTTGCTCGATGGAGAAGGGCTCGCAACCGAGACGGTCCGGTACGCAAATATCGTCAGCTTCACCTGTCTTAAGGCATTCGCCTTCGATCATCGCAACGCTCGAAAGGACGCACACGATCTCGTCTATTGCCTCGAGCACCATCCGGGAGGCCTAG
>NZ_JBSZKA010000001.1:1557500-1982500 GCF_055361505.1 Novosphingobium sp. TK71 | reverse complement strand
CCGTCTGGTCGAGCAGGAATCGGTGGATGCAGATGCCATCGGCGTCGCTCTGCCGGGTAACAGCGCCTTTGACGGCGATTTCGCTTACCCGAACTTCGGCGACTATGCCGTGACGGCCGACTTCAAGACCAAGATCGCCAGTGTCTACGGCCTGGCACGCATCTCGCTGGCCGATCCGCTCAAGGTCATGATCGGCGGCAATGTCACCAATGCCAAGCGAACCGGCATCTCCTATGACACGCCCTATTCGTTCGACCGGACCAAGTTCCTGCCGTTCGCCGGCCTGACTTTCGATCTCACCGGCACTCTCACCGCCTATGCCAGCTATGCGACGATCTTCAGCCCGCAGGTGCAACTCGCAGCGGACGGATCGATCCTCGATCCCCTCGAAGGCGAAACCTACGAGGCCGGCATCAAAGGCGCGTGGAACGATGGCAGGCTCACCGCCGCCGTGGCCGTCTTCAAGACCAGGCAGGACAATGTGGCCGAATCCATCGGCTTCGATCCCGACCTTGGCCAGACGCTTTACAGAGGTGTCAACGCCAGGTCGCAAGGCGTCGAAGTCGATGTGGCGGGCGAGCCGCTGCCGGGCCTTCAGCTCTCGGGCGGCTATGCCTATGTCGATATCGAGGATGACCAGGGCGATAAAGCCCGGACCTTCATTCCGCGCCACACGGTACGGCTGAGCGCGGTCTATTCCCCGCCCTCGCTCGACGAACTGCGCATGGGTGTTTCGGCCCGGTACCAGAGCAGGATATCGCAGCTTTACGAAGCCTTCACCGCCGATGGCGAAGATGCGACCATGACGCAGAAAGGTTATGCTATCGTCGATCTCATGGCCCGCTATCAGGTGACGAAGAACGTGTCGCTCGCAGTGAACGTCGATAACGTGACGAATGTGAAGTACTGGACAAGCCTTCAGTGGGACCAGGCCTACTACGGTGCTCCGCGCACGGTGCGCGGAACGGTCGGCTTCAGTTTCTGACGATGGCCGGGGCAACCCTCACCGGCGCGCTGGCGCTTTGTGCGGCCGGTCCGCTGCTGCTGCGCTACGGATGGCAGCGCAGCAGGGCCGTGGTGGCCATCGCATGGACGGCGATGGCGGTTGCCACGGTCCTGCTGGCAGCCGGTGAAGGCGCCTGGGGACTGACGGCGGGCGCAACCGTCTCGATGACGATGGCACTGGCCGTGATCGCGCAGGCCGCTGCCGCTACCCCGGCGCCGCAGCGCACACCGCGTGAAAGGGCGCCCGCGCCGCTGCCGGTCGGCCCGGTGGACTGGCCCGATATCGCGCGTCGCTGCGGCGTGTTCCTTGTCGTCGTCGGGCTGGATCTTGCTGCCGGGCTATGGCTCGCCTGGGTGGTGCAACGCGCGATGTTCCGCGCCGGCAGCCACGAAGCCGATGCCACGGCAACGGCGCTTTTCCTGCTTCCCCTGTTGTGGATTGCGATGGCAAGCTGGCAGATGACCTGCAGGACTCTCTCGGCGATGATCCCCGCGCCGGTCGCGGTCGCACTGGTTGGAGGGATTGCATGGCTGGCAATGTGAAGCCTTCCGAAGGACTAGTGCAGCGCGCCCTTGCCGGCCATGCCGCAATCGGGCTGCTGATAGGGGCTGCGCTCTATCTCGTCTGCCTGTCCGGCGCATTGGTCGTCCTCCAGGAACACCTGCAGCGCTGGGAGGAACCCTCCGCCGCCGAAATGGCCGAAATCTCGCCGCAAGCCGCCCAGCGCGCTCTGGAAGGCCTGCTCGCGCGGCAAGGAAAGCCAACCACTCACGCCTTCATCCACCTGCCGACCGAGGGCCTTCCGCGCGTGGTCGTGACGACCGATAACGGTGCGGCCTACGTCGACGCCGCGGGGCGCTACGATGCCCCGGAAGCGCACGTCTGGACCGAGTTCGTCCTCTTCCTCCACTACTACCTGCACCTGCCGATGTTCTGGGGGCTGCTGCTTACCGGAACCTTGGGCATCATGCTCTGCGCAGCAACGGTCACCGGCGTGATCGCCCATCCGCGCATCTTCCGCGATGCCTTCCGCATGCGCCTGCGGGGCAGGCCGCAACTCAGCCGGTCCGACCTGCACAACCGCTTCGGCGTCTGGCTGCTCCCGTTCGTGGCCGCGCTGGGCTTCACCGGCGCCATACTGGGCCTGGGACAACTGGTATTCCAGACCATCGCCGCGGAACGCCATGCCGGTGACTTCGAGGCTGCTTACGGCCCCCTGTTCGGGGCCGAACCCAAGGCCGATACCAGCCCTGCACCCTTAGCCCGCGCGGACCGGGCCCTGGCATGGATGGCCGCTCACCGTCCCGGTCACCGCGTGACCTATGTGACGATCGAGGAACCCGGCACCGCTGGCCAGCAGATTGCCGTGCTTGCCGACCACGACCGGCGCCTGATCTACGGCGAGACTTATCTGTTCGGAGGCACCGGCAACTATCGCGGAAATGTCGGCCTCTCGGACGGACGGACCGGCCAGCAGGCCATCGCCTCGATCTACAAGATGCATTTCGGCACTTTTGGCGGTGTGCCCGTGGAAATCGCCTATTTCCTCTTCGGCCTCGCGCTCTGCGCCATCATCTCGACGGGCACGACGCTCTGGCTGATGAAGCGCCGTGCGCGCGGGCGGCCCTCCACCCGCCTTGAAGCGCAATGGGCGGTGACGATCTGGGGCAGTCCGCTCGCGCTGGCCTTGGTCTACTGGCTGCGGGCGATTGCGGGTGCCGAAGCCCCGCTGGTTCCGGTGTTCTGGGGCCTGCTGGTACTGGGCCTCGCGGCCGCAACGCTTCGCCCGGCCGAAATCACTTCGGCGCGCCTGCGCACAGCGCTGGGGCTCGCACTGCTGGCGACGGGGATAGGCCATTTCGCGCTGGCGCCGACCCATCCCGCAAGTTCGGTGGCGATCGACCTGGCGCTTGCCCTGTCCGGTGCAGGCCTCGGCCTGCTTCCACTGGCCCGCCGCAAGGCGAACGCCGCGTTTCCGAGCGCCGGCGTCCCGGAAAACGCGGTCAGATCGGCAACTCGGTCGTCGCCTTGATTTCCGACAAGGCCACGATCGAGTTGATTTCCTGAACGCCGGGAAGCTGAGACAGCTTCTCGAAGAAGAATTTTTCGTAAGCCTCGATATCGGCGGCGACGACGCGGATCAGGAAATCGATCGAGCCCATCAGCACGTAGCAGTCCAGAACCTCTGGAAATTCCCGGATCTTGGCGGAGAATTCGTCGAGATTGGCGCGGCCATGGGCGTTGAGCTTCACTTGCGCAAAGACATGGGCATCGAGGCCGACCTTCTTTCGATCTACCAGCGCCACCCGCCGCTTGATGTAGCCCTCGCGCTCAAGCCGATCGATCCGGCGCCAGCATGGCGAAGAGGACAAGCCCACCCGTTCTGCGATCTGCGCCGTAGTCTGGCCTGCATCGCGCTGCAGCTCGCGGAGAATCTTGCGCTCATAGGGATCAAGTTCGGTCATTTCATTCTCATATCATGTATTCTCGGGTCAGTCTTGCCACAAAACTAGCTTCCCGCACCCAAATGAGGAGAGAAATCTCCCGCCCGGCCTGCGACAATGCTTGCGGCAATTACGCCAATCCCGACTGGAGTTCGAAAATGGTCGCCCGCGCCAGCCGCATGACGCCGCCGATGGAATATGTCCGTCTCTACGACGAAGCTGCCGGCCTTGACGGTGTAATCGCCATTCACTCCACCGCGCGCGGACCGGCTGCCGGCGGCTGCCGGTTCTGGACTTACGCCGACGAAAGCGCCGCCATGGCAGACGCTGTGCGTCTGGCCGAAGGCATGAGCTACAAGAACGCCATGGCCGAACTGCCCTTCGGCGGCGGCAAGGCCGTGCTTCGCCGTCCGGCCGGTGCGTTCGACCGCACAGCCCTGTTCGAGGCTTTCGGCGAGGCTGTCGAACGGCTCGAAGGCCGCTATGTCACGGCAGAGGATGTCGGCACCAGCGTATCGGACATGGAGGCGGTTGCACGCCACACGAACCATGTGGCCGGCCGCACGGCACTGCCCGGCCGCGCCGGGGGCGATCCTTCGCCCTGGACCGCGCTCGGAGTGTTCGAGGCCATGCGCTTCGCTGCGGGGTTCCGTTTCGGCGGCGGCCTTTCCGGCATGACGGTATCGGTGCTTGGCGTCGGTAACGTCGGTGCACACCTGTGCGATCTGCTGGCTGAAGCCGGCGCCCGGCTCGTCGTGGCCGATATCGATCCGGCCCGCTGCGCGCGGATCGCCGAGAAGCATGGCGCCAGCATCGTGCCGGTCAGCGAGATCTCAGGAGTTGCCGCCGATGTCTTCGCGCCTTGCGCCCTTGGCGGCGTGCTGGATGCGGCAACCGTCTCGGCACTGCAGGCCCAGATCGTTTGCGGAGCAGCCAACAACCAGCTCTCCAGCGAAGATGTCGCCGGCCTCCTGCTGGAACGCGGGCTGGTCTACGTGCCCGACTACGTCGCCAATGCAGGCGGCATCATCAACGTCTCGGCCGAGTACCTTCACGAAAGCACCGATGAAGTCCGCCAGCGCGTCCTTCAGATCGGCCCCCGCGTGTCTGCGCTTCTCGATGAAGCGGCGCAGGACGCACTCCCGCCCTCGACCGTCGCGGACCGCATCGCCGAGCGGCTGATGCAGCCGGAACGGGTTGCCGAGCCGGCCTGACGCAGCCGTCAACCCAGGCAGGTCACCTGGAACTGGGTTCCGACGATCCGGTCCCGGCCTCCGACCTTGCTAAGGTAGAGCTGCTTGTCCGCTTCCGCGATCCACCGTTCAGGCGTCATGTCGCCAGTGCAGCGCGCACTGGCGACACCGATGCTGACGGTAACGTAGGAACTGACCTGCGATGTCTCGTGAGGGATCTGCAACGCGTTGACCTGCCTGCGGATTTCCTCCGCGACCTGCCGCGCGGAAGCCGGGTCCGCGCCGGGCAGGATACACACGAACTCCTCCCCGCCATAACGGGCCGTCACCGCCGTAACGCGGCGCAAGGCTCGGTTGAGCGTGGCCGCGATCATGACGATGCAGCGATCTCCGGCAACATGTCCGTAGGTGTCGTTGAACTGCTTGAAGAAATCGATGTCGAGCATGATGACCGACAGCCAGTCACCACTGCGGCACATTCGGGACCACTCTGCCTCCAGCGTCCGTTCAAGCTGCCGCCGGTTGCTGAGCCCGGTCAGCGCATCGGTTACCGCCAGTTCGGCCAGCTTGTCGCGAAGGCGCTTCAGCTCGACATGGTTGCTCACCCGAGCCCGCAGGATGGCGGGCTGGATCGGCTTGGCCACATAGTCGATCGCGCCTAGCGAAAGGCCCCTCATCTCGTCCTCGGAATCGTCGAGGCCGGTCATGAAGATTATCGGCACGTCCGCCAGCACGGGATCGACCTTGAGCTCCCGGCAAACCTCGAAACCGTCCAGCCCCGGCAACACGATATCGAGCAGGATCAGGTCCGGGTCCACCGTCCGCGCCGTTTCGATCGCTTCCTCGCCCGACATGGCGAAGCAGACGTCGTAATCGTCTTCGAGCACGGCGTTCATGATCTCGATGTTCGCGACATCGTCATCGACGATGAGGATGGTCGCCTTGGTCACGAAGGCATGCCTTCCGATGCGGCCGCCCGGCTGCTTCCCGCAGGTTCCATGGGCACGTCATCCAGCAGGGCGAGAGCCGAGACGTAATCGAGCTTCTGGAGTGCGCAATGCAGGGGGTGATTCAGTCGCTCGGCATCGGACAGGCCCATCGCCCGCGCCATCCTTTCGAAGGCATGCCGCGCGCCCAGACTGCGACGATGCAGCAAGCCGCGCAGTTCCTCGCGGATGGTGCCGAGATCGGAGCCGGTGTCCACCGGCAGAACCAGTCCCAAGGATGATGGCGGCGGCGGCTCCGTGGAAAGTGTGCGGGCAGCGGCCACGGCTCTGTTCAGCTCTGGAACGAGCCCGACAAGTGCAGACTGCGCCTCGGCAACAGCATCCTGTGCGAGCAGACGTTCAACCTCTGCCGCGCAGGCTTGCAGCGCGCGCAGTTCCAGCGAGCCCGCCACGCCCTTGAGGCTGTGCACCAGCCGCCGGGCATCGCCGATCTGCCCCGCCGCAATCCGCTCACGCAGTTCCTGTTCGGCATGGGCATAGGAATTGGCGAAGCTGATGACCAGCTTGCGCAGCAGGGCCTCCTTGCCATTCACCCGTTTGAGCGCGGTTTCGAGATCGAACGGGCCGAGCTGCCGGGGCAGCGCATCCGGAGAGTGGGGGGGCACATCGGGCCCCGCGGGCTCCGCCGCGAGCAATCCGACGGCAGGCTTCAGCCAGCGATTGAGAGTACGGAGCAATTGCGAAGGATCGACCGGCTTGGCGACGTGATCGTTCATGCCGACAGACAGGCAGCGCTCCCGTTCGGTTTCGAAGGCGTGAGCGGTGATCGCGATGATAGGCAGCTGGTCCGCCGTCCAGGTTTCGCGGATGATCGTCGTTGCCTCGATGCCATCCATTTCCGGCATCTGCACGTCCATCAGAATCGCGGCATATTCAGCGCCGTGTTCCATGACCTTTTCGCAGGCGATCCGGCCGTTTTCCGCGCTGTCCACGATCAGGCCGGCGTGCGTGAGCAACTCTATCGCGATCTCTCGGTTGATCTCGTTATCTTCCACCAGCAGGACGCGCAGGCCCCGTAAATGCGGCTCGACCTTGCCTTCCGCCACCGATTCCGTCTGCCTGGGAGCGGGCGCCCGTTGCGCCTCGGCGAACAACGAGGTGATCGTATCCAGCAGAGCCGCCGGGTCGATCGGCTTAGTGAGGAAAGCCGAGACCCCCGCCTCTCCGGCTTCGGCCGCCATCTCGTCAATCGCATAGGCAGTGACGATCAGCGTCACCGGCGATGGCGCGCCGTGCTGCATGCGCCGCAAAGTCCGCACCGCCTCCATGCCGTCCATGCCCGGCATCTTCCAGTCGAGCAGGACGAGATCATAGGCCGCCCCCTGCTGCGCCGCACTGGCGAAGGCGGCCACCGCCTCGTCCCCGGAGGAAACGAGATCGACGTCCATCTGCCAGTCGTTGAAGATCTCCTCCACGACCTGACGCGCGGCTGCGTTGTCGTCCGCCGCCAGAACGCGAAGCCGGCGCAGATACGGTGCGGGCATCGCATCTGCGCGCCTGTTCGCGTGCTCTGCGAAGACCATCCGGCAGGTGAAGGTGCTGCCAAGGTTCGGCGCGCTCTCCACGCCGATGTCACCGCCCATCTGCTCCACGATCTGGCGGCAGATCGCCAGCCCCAGACCCGTTCCGCCGAACCGCCGGGTGGTGGAATTGTCCCCCTGGGAAAACGAGCTGAACAGACCCGCCTGCTGCTCCGCAGACATACCGATGCCGTGATCCCGAACCGAAAGCTCGATCGTGAGCCGCGAGGAATCCCGCGAACGCACATCGACCGCGATCGTCACCGCGCCCCGGTTGGAAAACTTCACGGCGTTGCTGAGGAGATTGAGCACGACCTGCGAGAACCGCAACTCGTCTCCGATTACAGCGCTCGGAACCTTGTGATCGATCTGCGAGACGATCTGCACGCCCTTGGCACTTGCCTCCACCGTGAGAAGCTGGACTTGCCCGGCAATCGCCGCGCGCAAATCGAAAGGCCTCGCTTCCAGCGTCAGCTTGCCCGCCTCGTTCTTGGAATAGTCCAGGATGTCGTTGATGAGCCTCAGCAACGAGGCGCCAGCGCCGCTGATCCGCTCGACATATCCGCGCTGCCGGTCGTCAAGGTTCGTGCGGCCAACCAGATGGCAGAAGCCCATGATCGCATTCATGGGTGTGCGTATCTCGTGGCTCATGTTCGCCAGGAACATGCTCTTGGCGCGGGTCGCATCCTCGGCCTCGCGCGTGCGCGCTTCCAGCGCGGCGTTCTTGGCGACGATTTCCTCGCTCATGCGGCCGATCCGGTCGAAGCTGGCGAGCAGCATCTTGTTCAGCCAGATCAGCACGGCAGTCTGGAAAGCGACGATCGACGCATGAAGCAGGACCCGCTCCAGATTGCCTGCAGCCGGGAACACCGCATAGGGAAGCAGGTAGAGCAATAGCAGATGATGCGCTGCAATCGCCCCCGCCGCCACGAGGATGGTCTCGCGGTCCAGCCAGGCGATGGTCAGGGCCAGCATGGCGAAGAAGTACATATGCATGTCCATCTGCCACGGGTGTCCGCGAAGCAGGAACAGCAGCATCGCCGGTTCCGCCATCAGGGCGACCGCCGAAAGATAGCGGGTGGCGGGCGCCGTACCGCAGCGTCGCCATGTAAGATGGTAGGCCAGAGCGACGATGGCGGCGGCAAGCCCCGCCCGGATCGGCGATAGCCCCATCGCGTGTGCAACCACGGCCTGGAGCGGTACATGCCCCCAGAACAGGGGTATCAGGAAGCGGCCGAACTGGTTGCGCAACTTGTCGAGAACACCGATCACGGCACGGAACCTTCTTCGGAAATGGAACACCCCGGCGGCAGGGGCGCCGGCTCCACGAGCCAGGCGCCGGCAGCGCGCAGGTGAGACGCGAAGTCCGGCGAGGCGGACGAAGCGAAGATGACGTTGGGAATCCTGGCTCGCTGGAGAAGCCGGCCGTCAGCCGACCGGACAAGACCGATCGTTCGCGACAACGACCAGTCGGTCGGGGCCACGACGATGTACTTGCCATCGGCGGCATCGCTCCAGACCGAAGCCACCAGCAGGGCGGTCAGCCCGGAAGCGAGGAGAACCGCCGCCGGCACGAGATCACGCAGCCGGAACGCCTGTTTGTCCAAGGCTCCCGGCGCAGCCGCGCCATGCAGTTCCTGTCTTCCGCTGAATACCCTGGTCGATCGCAAATTTGTCCCCCCCGGTCCAAACTGTATCACTTACCTTGATTAGGTATTGTTTTGGTAAAGGTTTCTCAAGCGGGATGCCTCGATTTACGGCGGGGATTCGCGCCTGCGGTTTCGCGCCGGTGGATAACCGGCCCTAACGCTTCCTCAGGCGCGGGTCGGCGACGCGGCCGCGATCGAAAGCACGTCGGCCGAAGTCGCGGGAACGTGCGCCTCATGCAGCGCTGGAATGCTGGACAAGGCCGTATCCGCAGGCGTCGCATCGCGATGACTTGAACGGTTCCTGCCCTGTCGCTTGGCGTCGTAAAGCGCCCTGTCGGCAATCGCCTGCAGTTCTTCCAGCGCAAGCGAGCCTTCCGAATATGTCGCGCAGCCGATGCTTAGCGTGCCGCCGTTCCCCCGCGCTCCGATCCTGGCGAAGCCCTGACAAAGAGTCTTGCCCAGCGTCAGCGCCGACAAGGCGCTGGTACCGGGTAGCAAAACGGCGAACTCGTCTCCACCAAGCCGGGCATAGACCGCATTTTCGGGCAGGGCCGAGTTGAGGAACACACCCAAGGCGATCAGCAGACGATCCCCTTCAGGATGTCCGTAGCCATCGTTGATCGACTTGAAATGGTCGATATCGAGCAGCAGCAAGGCCCCTTGGCCGGCTTCCGCACGCAGCAGGGCATTCGCGCGCGCTTCGAAGCCACGGCGGTTGAGCAGCCCCGTCAGCGGGTCGTGCTCGGCCAGTTTCACGATGCTCTGTTCGCGGCGCCGACGCAGCGTGCCGACAATGGACAGCGCAAGGGCCACTTCCATCATGATCCCTTCGAACAGCGAAACCGAAATCATCAGGCCGCTGTAATGCGTCAAGTTGATGAAGGCCCCAGGCAGAAACACCGCGAAAGCCTTGAAGAGATAGAATGCCCCATGCCCGAGAAAGGCGAAGGCCAGCACCGTGGTATCGGGGTCTCGCCGTTTGCGCAGCCCGCCCAACAGATCCGCACATTTGAGCGAGAGCAACGCAACGATCAGCGAATTGGTCAGCGCCAGGACCTGCGTTCGCGCGGGCCCCTCAGGCACGGCCAGCATCGCCAACCAGGCGATCAGCACACATGTCCATGCCTTGGGCGGACGCTTTCCGGCGAAGGCGGAAGTACCGAAGAGAAACGCGATATGCGCCACCACCAGGAGGCCATTGGCCACCCAGATGCCCGCAATGAAGAACCCCTGCTCCCGCAGCGGCGTGATCGTGCAGCCCGCCACGATCGCGCCGAAACCGGCGCTCCAATATGCCAGCGACCGCTCCCGCAAGAGATGCCATTCCAGCATAAGGAATGCGGACGCCACGAAGGCGATCGCATTTGACATGAACAACATTGTCCGCGGGTCGGTAGTCATCAGGCCATTCACGTAGGTCGGAACGGCGGCTTTGCTAACGATTGTTGGTAAACAAAGCGTTCCTGATCGCCGAATTTTCGAGTCAGCCCGCGCCCTGCTACCGGGTGGAAGCAGCCGACCGCTGGCGAAGCTGTTCGGTAAGATAATCCAGCAGGGGCAGTTCGAACTTGGGATTGATGATCAGGAAGTGACGACGACGATCCTGCTCATCTGGCAATCGACAGAGCACACCTTCCCCAACCAGTCGCCGCACCAGCCGCAGCGCCGTGCTCATCGGTGCGCCGGAGGCGATGCAGGCGCTCGATACCGAAACGCGCCGGCCTTCGATCTTGGCCAGCAGAAGATCGAGCAACATTTCCCAGGCTGGATCCCCGAACAGTTCGCCGCCGCCGATCTCCCTGCGTTTCATTTCCTTGCGCAGCAGTTCCCGGATGTAATCCGTCAACTGCCCGGTTTCGGAAGCGGGCGCATTAACCCCGGCGACCGGCGCCTTGATCTCATCTGAAGGAGCTACATCGGCCCGCCGCGCGGAAGCGTCCGGGTCATCCATCAGGATCGCAAGGCGCTGAAGTTCGGTGCTCAGGCTGGAAATCTTTCCCAGCAGCGAGCCTCTCGCCTCCGGCGTCTGGCGCAATCCCTTGATACGCTGCAACGCCTTGCGGAGATCCGACTGGTTGACCGGCTTTTCCAGGAAGTCGACAGCGGAAGCCCGCATCGCGTCGATGGCGACATCCTTGCTGGCATAGCCTGTGGCCATGATGAACTGGAGCCGCCGCCCCCGCATCTCGGCGCTTTGCGAAAGCGCGTGGATCAGCGCGATGCCATCCTGTCCGGGCATATTGTAATCGACGATCGCGATCGAGATCTCGTGCTCCTCGAACAGCTCCATCGCCTCTTCTGCACTTGTTGCGACAACCGGCTCATACCCCATGAGCTGGAGGCTGAACGCACACTCGCTGCCGAAGTCCTCGTCGTCATCCACGATAAGGACCGGCTCGGGCGGCGTATCGTCGTGCACCGGATATTCGCTCTCATTTTCCGCGCTGGCCGGTCCCGGATTGAGAATGGCCCCAAGTCGCGTTCGCCAGGTCGGTGTCATCACGTTCATGTGCAAAATAACCTCGTCTGAGCGGGCCGCTAGGTGCCGGGCAGGACTTGCTGAAGTCCGACGCAGAAGATGGCGATGGCCATGATGGCCGCCGAATCAGGCCGTCGAGCGACGGTCCGGAACTGTTGGACTGCTGCCAGAGCCAGCAGGGTCAGCGCCGTGATCGCAATCACGAAAAGCGCCCCCTCGACGCCCAGCCAGGTTGCCCCCGCCGCCAGCAGCTTGATCTGGCCGCCGGTCAGGATCTGGAGCTGCATTCCGGTGCGCAGCGCAGCCACGCCCGCGGTTACCAGCAGCAGGCACCCCAATCCGGCGGCAACCGACCAGCCGACCGCCGGCAGGCCGCCCCGAGCGCCCGCGAAGGCCAGGCCGCCCAGCGCAATCGCCACATAAAGCAGATCGGAAGGCTTTCGCCCTTCCCACGGCAGGACTACCGCCGGCAGAAGCAGCAATATCAATACTGCTATATTGAAGTATCCCATCCCGCCCATTCAGTATCCCCCGTTCGTCACGATCACGCTTGCCTCCAGATTGGATGATGGCAATGGGATGAAATTCCCATACTTCATGATGGGACTGGCAGCCATGTCATAGCTGACCTTTACCTTGAACAAGCCGGTACCATCCGATGCCGCCGTGATCACCGGCGACGAACCTCCGCCAAGAATTTTCCCGTAGCCGTCGATCACTTCTTTGGCCCGTGTCTCTGCAATCGATACACGTTCCTGAGTCGACAATCCCGCAACCGCGGCGCGGGCGCCTTCGGCTGCGGCATGACGCACCCCGATGAGAGCACTGAAGTAGATCGAATAGACGAATATCCCGAAAACCAGGGCGAGCAGCGCCGGAGCGAGGAAAACGAACTCCAGCGCTGCCATGCCCCTGTCGCATTTCAGCAGTCGACGGATCGGATCAGCTGACATGCGCATCATCCTTGTCAGGAGAAATTGTCGATCATCGTCTGGAAGGCGCCGGTAAGGCCGCTTCCGAATGCAGTTCCGATAGAACTGATGGCCCCCACCACAATTGCTCCCAACACTGCATATTCAACAGCCGTAAGGCCGCGTTCATCAGCGATCAGACGCGCAAAAAGCTTACGAATGGTTTTCATGGCTCAATACTCCCCATTTCCTCCGATTAAAATTCCGTAACCGGTGGAGGTATCCGGCTCCGGTCTTAAGAAATCTAGATCAATACGGGCACGCCGCAGCGCGCACCTGTTACCCATACTGTTGCGTGACCGAGCTGGATCCCCAGCGCCGCCAACAGATTGTCGAGCAGCGGATCGACCGTCCCGCCGACCAGTGCGCTGACCGGGGTCACGATGGCGCTGAGAAGCGCGGACCGCACCGCCGCGGTGTTCGCCTCGCAAACAAGCGGAATGCAAAGGCCCAGAAGGTTGACCTGCAGGCCGTCCGGTGCCGAAATGCTGCTGACGAGCGAAGTCAGGAGCGGGCCGACCTGCGATCCGTTGCCGATCGACGCGGAGCGCCCCGGTGCTGCCGGCGTGCCGATAGTGCCTTGCCCGCCGGGTCCGAACACCAGCGCGGCGCTGTTGCCGAGCACCGGCTGCGCGATCGCGCGCGCCTTTACATCGATGATCGGGATGCCCAGCAACGATGAGCTGATGATACTGGCCTGCTTGATGTCGGCCGCGGTCAGCGACGGGATAGGCTTCGTCATCGCATTGGTCGGCGCAGTGCCGATATAGGCATTGACCAGACCGCTCGTCGCATTGACCGTCACCCGGGTGTCGACCTTCTGCTCCGTACTGCCCGCGCAGTTGATCGACGCGACTTCGGCCCGCGCCGCCGCCACATCCAGAATGACGGGAATCTCCGCCGAGAGCAGGTCCTTGACCACGGGCAGCTTCAGGTTGACCAGTTCGATCAGCACCTGCAGCCGCAGCATCGAGGTTCCGGCAACGGTCTCTCCGGCAGGTCCGAAGGAAAAACGGGGGCGGTCCATCGGTCCGGACGCCACCGCCCCGACCCTGACCGTGCTGCCCGGCACCAGCAGGCTCACGGTATCGGAAAGATCGATGGCCCCGGGGCCTGCCTGCGCGGCGAACGAGATGAGCTGGTAGGCATTCATCCCGGCACGCAGCGCCGGCTTCACGTCGGCCTCGCCCACCGGCATGTTCTTCCACACGCCGAGACCGAACAACCCTGCCATCGGAACCTGGTAGCCATTGGTCACTTGCGAGGCGAAGGCTGTCAGCCCGGCCTTGGTCGCGGGATTGGTCGTAGCGCTGGCGGCGGCATTGGCCACGTCCTTCAGTCCGTAGCTGCCTTGCACGAGCTGACCGTAAGTGCCGGTGAAATTGGCGTTCCGGGCGAGGGCATCGAAGAACAGCCCGGCATCGACATCGCCGTTCATCATGCCTTCGATATCGGCGGTCGAAAGGCGAAGCTTGATGCCGAGCAACGCGCCGAGCAGGTCGTTGACGAGATTGACCAGGGAATTGGTGACGGTGAGAAGACCTGAGGTGATCCCGACGCCCGCCTCGTCCACCCGTGCCGCCGAAGCGGTAGCTCCCAGGTCGGGTATGGGGCTGGCATCGCCCAGAACCCCGGTGAGATAGCGGCGGGCGGATTTTCCGGTGGTCACACGAACGGCATTGGCAAGACCGTTTCCGGGGCAGCGGGCCATCGTGGCATCGAAACGCTGCTCGCTCGACAGGCCGGAATCCGCGCAATAACGGCCCAGTTGCACGGACTTGAGAACCGACGCATCGTAACCGTTGCGAACGAGATAGTCCCGCGCACGGCTTTCGGCCTGAAGCGGGTTCATCGCAGCCGCCAGCGCTGCCGCCTCGGTAGCGGCGCGTAGGTCCCGGTTGCCGAGATAATAGAGCCCCACATCCAGCGCGAGCCCCGCCGCGCCAACCAGCGACACGCCCAGAACCGCCACCATAGGCCCGATCACGCCGCCTTGATCGCCGCGCAGTTCCCGCAAAGGGCGCAGGCGGCGCGATCGCAGCGATGCAGCAAGGCGGCCCATCGTCACGGCTCCCGCGAAGCGGTGGCAGGAGGCGCCAGCATCAGCGCCGCCTGTTCGGCAATCTGCTGACGCAGCCTGGCCTTTTCCGTGGCATCGCGAACCTTCGACAACAGCGCGTCGGCTTCGCCCCGCCGACCGGCGACCGTCAGCGCGAGAGCAAGGTTGTTACGGACCACCTCGTTCCGGGGCGCCAGGTCATAAGCGCCCTTGAGGGCCTCAATCGCTTCGCCGGGCTGCCCCTGCCGCAACAGCGCATAGCCCAGCGCATTGCTGGTGAGCGGATTAGCGGGGCTCGCCCTCAACGCCGCGCGATACTCGGCGATGGCTTCCGGCCAGCGTTCCTGCGCAGCCAGGACATGCCCCCGGATCTCGATCGCCTCGGCGCTGCGATCCGTCGCAGGGATCAGCGCGAGGGCAGTTTGCGCTTGCCCCATCTGGCCAAGGTCAAGGAGGCAGTTGACCCGCAGGATGCGCGCTTCGCGGTCTCCGGGATACTGGCGATCGAAATCGTCGAGGAATGCGAGGGCGGCGCGCTGCCGGCCATCCTTGCGGGCCTGCTGGATAAGCACGAGGTAAAGCGACCGGGTTGATCCGCCCTGATCGAGATCGAGCGCCTCCGCCGCCTTCGCAGGCGCGATCGGCGAATGCGCGGGCAAGCCTCCCACGGCGAGCACCGTCAGGCCGCCTGTCGCGGCGAGATACCTGTAAATGTGTCGGATCGTCATGAGGAAGCCCCCCCAAGAGTATCGAGAATGGCGGCAACCGGCGGTCCCGCCAGCACGATGAACAGCGCCGGCATGAAGAACACGAGCATCAGGATTACCATGCGCACCGTGATCGAGCCGATGGCTTCGCGGGCGCGAGCGACCCGGCGCTGCGAGAATTCGCGGATGAATTCGCGCAGCGAAGGCACCAGCTCCATGCCGTGGAACAGCGATTGGCGGAACACCGTGGCCAGTTCGCGTGCGCCGTTTACCGCCACGCGCGAGGCCCAGCGATCGAACGCCAGCTGGTAATCCTGACCGCGATCGAGATCCTCGACCAGCATGGCCACCAGCCGGGCGTGATTGGGAACCGCAACCCGTTCCTCGCGGGCTATGCCGCGGAAGCACTGGTCCAGCGAGACGCCGCTTTCCAGCATCATCAACATCAGGTCGAGCAGGAAGGGGAATTCAGCCGTCAGTATCCGCTCACGCGTCGCTGCGCGCATCTGCAGCACATACTTGGCGCCGATGTAGGTCAGTCCCGCGAGGGCCAGCGTCGGAAACAGCGGACGGAGCGGGTTGCCGTTGATGACGAAGCAAGTCGCCATGGAGGCAAGGGCAACGCCGCCCGCCGCGGCGAGCCGCAGCCAGGCAAAGGTCTCCAGCGCATTGGCTTCGAAGTAGCCGGCCTTGCGCAGCTTCTGTTCGATTTCGCTGCGGTCGCGCCCGCGCACGGTGAACATGCGCGGCAAGGGAAACGGCAACTTGCCCGTCAATCCCGTGGCAGCGCCCGAGGCACCGTCGATGCGGGCGCGCAGGCGGTTGTCTGCGTTCAGCAGGCGCACTCCGGCCAGCACCATCAGCAGACTGCCAAGGGCCAGGCCGAAAAGCAGGAAGGAGGCCAGCGACTGCATCAGAATTCGAGCCTCAGCATGCGGCGGATAATCAGCACGCCCACCGCTTCCAGCCCCAGCGCGACGAGCGAAAGCGATTGCCCGCGCGGGTCCTTGATGAAGAACTCGAGATAGGAGGGGTTCATCAGCACCAACCCCACCATTGCCAGAAGCGGCATGGCGATCAGCACGCGCGAGCTGACTTTCGCCTCCGAGGTTGCCGCGACGAGCTCGCGCCGGATGCGCAGCCGTTCGCGCAGGATATGCGAAAGGTTGCCGAACACCGCGCCGATCGAACCGCCGTAGCGCAGGTTCGTGCGGATGGCGGCCGCAATCATCGAGACTTCCGGCACCTGGATGCGGTCGGCAAGCTGCTGCATCGTCTCGGCTACCGGCGCGCCCATTTCCAGCCGCCGCGCAGCCGTGTCGAAATAGGAGCGGACGACCGGCGATGCATCCGCCAGGGCGCGTGCCAGTGCCTGTGACAGCGAATTGCCCACCGCCTGAAGCTGACGCACACCGTCGAGATAGAGCGGTAGGGCTTCGGTAAGCGCCTCCACGCGCTTGCGGGCGCGCTCGCGAAGCCATGACAGGCCCGCCATCGGCAGTCCTAGCAGCAGGGCCAGTGCAGCGACCGGTCCGGCCAGCACCAGCACGAGGAAGACCAGCGCGAGGCCGATGCCGGCGAGCAGTCGTACCGTCGGCACCGTGATTTCGAGCTGGGCCTGCGCCATGAGCGGAGCGATCCGCTCCGGCACCGATATGGCGGTGACAGAACGCACCGGCGCGGCTTCGGGACCGGCCATCGCGGCAAGACGGCGATCGATGGCGGAAAGGCCCTTGGCGCGTTCGCCGGTAAGGTAGAACGCGATCAGGCCCACGATCAGGAAGGCAAGGATAAGATAGGCCCCGCCGCTCACCATGCCGCGGCCACTCCATTGGCGACGCGGGTCTTGGTCAGGCTCGGCATCGGATAGTCCTTGAGCCGCGCGGCATGATAGGGCCGGGGCGACAGCGTCTGGAACGTCCCTTCCCCGGACATCGGCGGCTGCTCATCGAAGCGGAAGAGTTCGTTGAGCGTGAAGGCATCGCCTTCCACGCCGGTCACCTCGGTCACCGAAGTCACGCGGCGGACGCCGCTGCTCAGGCGCTGGATATTGACGATCACATGGACGCTGTTGGCCACGAAACGGCGCACTGCCCGGATGTCGCTTTGCTGCCCCGCGAAGCCCAGCAGCATTTCAAGTCGCGAAAGCGCGTCGCGCGGCGAATTGCCGTGCAGGGTTGCCATCGAACCGTCATGCCCGGTCGACATGGCCTGAAGCATCTCCACGGCTTCCACGCCGCGCACCTCGCCAAGGATGATCCGGTCGGGCCTCATGCGCAGCGCGTTGCGGACGAGATCGCGGGAGCTGACCTCGCGGCTGCCATCGACATTGGGAGGACGGGTTTCCAGCCGGACGACGTGGTCCTGGCAGAGCTGCAGCTCGGCCGCGTCCTCGATCGTCACGAGCCGCTCATGATTGCCGATGCAACTGGAGAGCACGTTGAGCAGCGTCGACTTGCCGGCACCGGTGCCCCCGCAGATCAGGACATTGAGGCGCGAGCGCACCGCGCTGGTGAGGTAAGTCGCCATCGGCGCGCTCATCACTCCGCTGGCGACGCAATCGTCGAGGGTCAGCGCCTGAAGGCGGAACTTGCGGATCGATACCAGCGGCCCGTCGAGCGCGATGGGCGGAATGACGATGTTGACGCGAGAACCGTCAGCCAGGCGCGCGTCGCAGAACGGTGTCGCCTCGTCCACGCGCCGCCCGATCGGACCGACGATGCGCTGGATGATATTCATCAGATGCGCGTCGTCGCGAAAACGCGTTTCCACCCGCGACAAGAGACCGCCGCGCTCGGCGTAGATGGTATTGGCGCCGTTGACGATGATGTCGTCGATCGTGTTGTCCCGCAGCAGCGGTGCAAGCGGACCCAGGCCGACGACTTCGTCTTCCACGTCCTCGATCAGCAGCAGCCGCTCGGCGCTGTTGAGCGCAAGCTGCCCGCGCCGGCTGCGGCTGTTGATGACCTGTTCGATCTCGTGCCTAAGGGTGCGCTGGTCGAGCGATTCCGCGGTGACGCCCTGGGTTTCCAGCTGTTCGATCACCTGCTGGCAAGTGAGCGCCTTGACCGCCTGGTAACTGTCGCTCATCCGCTGCGCGGACGGCTGTGTCACCGCAGACTTGCGGCGGCCGGCCGAAAGCCCTTCGTGCAGTTCCTCGTTGGTGAGAAGGCTCATGCGGTGCGCTCCACCGAGCGCAGGATCGCGCGGCGCATCCGGTCGATGCTGCCCTTGCCGCTTTTCACGGGCGCGGCGATGTTGCAGGCCCGGCGAACCGCCTGGATGTACGGTCCGCTTTCCCGGTCGAACATCAGGGGACGCCCGGCATTGAGCGCGTTCGCAGTCCGGATCCGGTCGGTCGGCACGCCCATGAGCGCCTCGATACCCAGCGCGTCGGCCATCCGGCGACCATCGAGCAGGATGCGCGGTTCATAGTCCCATACCATAAGCCGCGTGCGCGATCCGCTGGCAGTGTCGAGCGACACCTTGTCCATGAGGCGACGGCACGCTTCCAGTTCACGGATCGACTGGCTGCAGACGATCTCGATCGCCTGAGCCTGCGACGCCAGTTCGCGCAGCAATCCGCCATGGCGCAGGCTTCCGGCACAGACCACCACCTGAACGAAATTCGCGCGAAGCAGCTGGATCAGGCCGACGACATCATTGGGACCGATGCCCACCGGCTCGCTGCCGGTGCCACCATCGAAGGTGATGAGCGAAAGCCCGCTCGCCTCATGGCGCGCCAGTGCGTCGGCCAGCAGGCTGGTGTCCATCCGGTCGAGATCGGCGACGGCGGAGGCAAGGCCATAATCGACCTTGAGATCGAGATAGGCTTCGGCCGTACTGGAAGGCAGGGTAAAATCGACAAGCAGGGTCGGGGTTTGGTTGAGGCTGAACGCCAGGGCCATGTCGGTGGCCAGCATCGCGGTTGCCTCGCGATCGTTACCCAGAACCATGGTCAGGCGGCCCAGCCGGCCCTGCGTGGCCAGCGCACTGTTGAGCACGCGCGTCAGGATTTCGGAGATTTCGGTGCCGCTCGCGCTGCGCGGAAGCACGTCTGCCGCGCCGGCCCGGATCGCCTGCAGCACTTGCCCGGCGTACATATCCTCCGTGGCCACAACCACGGCGCGTCCGGGCGCGGCCTGTGCCACTTCCCCGATCGACGAGGCCAGCGAACGCTCCGCCGGCACCGAGGCGTGATCGATCACGACGATGCCCGGCCCATCGACATCGCCCTGGTCGAGCGACTGCACGATCTCGACCGAGACATGCTCGCCCATCGCTTCGGCAATGCGCTGCGCCAGAGTGCGGTCTACCGAGAGAAGGTGGATTTTCGGCATGTCAGGGCCTCACAACGCCAAAGGCGGCAACGGCTTTCTCCACCCCGTCATTACCGACGATCATGTCGCCGATGCCGGGATCGAGTTTACGGGTGGCATTCGTCAGCAGCGGTGGAACCGCATCGGGCTCGACCAGGCGCGGCGTGGCCACGATGATCAGCTCCTGCCGTTCCTTCTGGTTCTGCTGGCGCTTGAAGAAGGCGCCGAGCACCGGAATATCGCCGAGGAAAGGCACCTTGTCCTTGGTCACCGCGCTATTGCTATAGTTGAGGCCAGCAATCACGAAGCTCTGGCCGCTGCCCAGTTCCACGGTCGTCTCTGCCGAGCGGCGACGAATTCCGGGAACCACGTAGCCCTGAAGCTGGACACCGTTGTTGTAGTCCAGTTCGCTGACTTCGGGAGAAAGCTTGAGCACGATATGCTCGGGCGAGAGAACATAAGGCGTCACGGACAGGCGAACGCCGAATTCCTTGTACTGGATCGAGATCGTATTGCCGGTGCCGCCGGTGTTCTGCGGCACCGGGACGGGAAACTCGCCGCCGGCCAGGAAGCTGGCCTGCTCGCCCGAACGCACCAGCAGCGTCGGCTGCGCGAGCAACTGCGACAGCCCGTTGGAAGACAGCGCGCTGAGGATCGCCCCGATCCCGTGATTGCGGGCAGAGAGGAACAGGTTGAAGGCGCTCTGGATCGGCGCCGAACTGTCGATAGACAGGCCATCGTTACCGAAGCTGGCACTGTTGAGGCTGCTAGGCGAAATGACCGCGCCCTGCAGATCTCCGGCCAGCTTCGAGAAACTGAACCCCAGCGCCTTGAGCGTGGAACTGGACACGGCTGCGAACTGGACGTCCACCGCAACGACCTTCTCGCCCGGACGATAGTTCGCGTTCTGCGCCGACATTCCCGGCGCGCCGACCCGCACGTTTCGCTCGCCCAGCACGGTGCCGTCCTGCGCGAAGACGGTCAGGAGCGCATCCCCGGTCGCCAACGCCTTGATCCGCAGCGACTGCGCCGTAGGCGCCGAAATGCCGATCACGTTTTCGCGGCTGACTTCCACCCGGCCGATTGCCTTGGGGAAGGACAGGGTGCGTTGATCGTCGACTTGCAGGCTCTCCTGTTCCTGCGCATGCGCGAAGGCCGGGGCCAGCGTCGACGCGCAGGCCAGCAGGCAGGAGGCAATCATGGCTTTCAACGCGATCCACTCCCCGAATAGATGACTTGGCTATTTCCTCCGACCACCAGTTCGATGGGTTGCGACCCGGAGGGCTGGCTTGTTTTAGGGCGGGATGCGGGCCGGGCTGCCGGGCGCGGCCTTGGCGCCTGGACCTGCATCGGACGCGGCGCGGCATAGGCGGGCGCGGTCCTGGGAATGGACATCGAGGCAGCCTGCGCCACCGCGACTTCCACATTGTCCTCAGGGTTGCGCAGTGACAGGTAGAGCGCGCCCGTGCTCTTCGCGAGCGAAAGCTCGGAAACCTGCTCGGGCGAAAGTGCCAGGGTTACCGTGCGTGCCGGAGGCGGCTCGGCGCTCACCGCGCCTTCGACAGCGCCGGCCGGCTGGGCGCCGACGACAGCCTCGCCCACGGCCAGCACGGGAACCCGCTGCAGGAGCGTGCGCGCGCGGCTGACGCCATTTGCCCGCGCGCCGCTCAGGGCATCCTCGCCCGGATAGACCACCTGCACGTCCACCCGGTCACCTGGCCGGACCAGTCCGGCCACGGCGATTTCCGCCGTCGTGTCGATACTGATGGCGCGCATGCCGATCGGCACCCGGATCGCGAGCTTGGTTTCCTGCGCGATGGCCGTGCGCGGGATCAGCGAATTGCCCTGGATGTCCCGTGTCGCCACTTTTCCGATGATCTCGGCAGGTGTTACAGCGGTGGGGAACTTCGCCGGATCGGACTTCGCATTGCGGATCATGTCGGCGGTGATCGTCTCACCCGTCCTGATGTCACGCGTGGTGGCGGCAAGCACTGCAAGCGCCGGTTCCGGCTTGCCCGAAGGGACCCGTGCGGCGGCATCCGCCACCGGCTTCGCAGCCCGGCCGAGCTCACGCACGCCAAGAAAAGCGAAGCTGCAAGCAGCAATCAGGCCGACGCCGATTGTGAGCTTCGCTTTCGAACCAAGGCGCATGCCAAATTCCCCCTATCCCTTGCGCTTACGCAAACCGGATCGACTGCCCCGACGATCCGATGTGGAGATTTCTACGTCGATGAACGGACGCAATCGCCGTCTTGCGTATGGATGATAGCGGTTCTCGGAATTCATCCGATATGGAGAAATAGCCGATGCGAGGGGAATCGTCGCAAGTCGATTGTCCGGCTCAACTTGAGGACAACGCGCTTCCTTGTCTTGCTCGAGCAAATTGCGCGGCAATCCAGCAGTTCAACTCGTCGCAGATGGAACTGCAACCCAAGCGAACATGTTCGGATCGGTTCTTTCCCGTGTTCCGAATTGCAGCATTGAGGGCGAAAATGGATGCAGACGCAATGGCAATTTAGGCATTCAACCAGCCTGTTGCGAATTGGCACACTTATGCACACCTGGCGATTTGAGGCGTGAAGTGCGATTTTTCAGGGGATTAACATTTTGTAATCGCCTTTTCGGCGACATGATGAAAATGACCGTTAGCTGATTTACTTACGACCTAACGTGAATTTATTTTCTCTTTCCTTCGCAGTTGCGAGATGCAAGGACATTCCGCAATCTTCAGGTCGACCGGGGGCAGCCCACATCGACCATCCTTGTTCCGGAGACCCAGCGTCCGCCGGGGGGCAGATCGAACATGGACCTTTCTAGTAACAACGTCGTCGAATTCGTGCCCGCCGCGTCTCCCGCGGAGGCGCCTCGGCCCGACCTCGCTTCAGAACAGGCCCCGGACGACGGCCGCCGCAATGCACGCGCTTCCAGCCTGGGAACGCGGCTTCGCGCCTGGGAGGATGGAACCCGCTTCTATCCCGCCGCAATCGCAGTCTGCGCCTTGTGCCTGGGTTTCACCTCGGCCTTCGCTCCGGCTGCCGGCCTGATCGGCGCGGCGGCCGCCGGCGCCCTGTTCGTTCTGCACAAGACCCTGAAGGCGCTGATAATTTCGGGCATTCTCGCAGTCACCTTGCTGTTCATGCCCGAAGCCCGGACCTCCCCCGCTTACTGGACCCTGCTGATCCTCATCGCTTCGGCTGCGTTCGTTTCGCGCGGTCTGGTTCCGGTCCTTCTGCGCGCCCCGCGCTGGAGCTGGGTGGTCGCGCTGCTTCTGGCAACCGCTAGCTTCTGCGGCCTTCTCCTGATGAGCGGCCCGATGGCGACAGCGGCGATCCTCATCGGTTCGCTGTGCGCGGCGTTCCTCGGCGCCGGGCTGGCGCGGCATCTCGCAATGGTGGACGCGCGCCTGCTGGCCTGGGGAGAAGACGGTCTGGTCCCCGTCACGCGCGACCTGCTCCTGGGCCGCATCACCAGTGGAATGCTGCATGACCTTGCCCAGCCGCTCAACGTCATCTCGATGGCGAACGGCAACATGCGCTACATCGTCGAGCAGCTCGACATCGATGCGGAAAGCCGCAAGCAGCTGCTGGACCGCGTAAGCCGGGTTTCCTCTCACACGGAAGTGGCGGCCTTCATCCTGGGTCTTTTCCGCTGGTTCGGCCGCAACGGTGACAAGGACGTGACCGGGCTCAACGTGCGCAGCGCGCTCGACAGGGCGATCGCGGCCACCAAGTCGAACGTGCGCCACCACGGCGTTACCGTCGAACTGCATGGAAACGCGCTGGACCATCTCGTTCCGGAACATCACGGCGCTCTGGAAATGATGGCGGTGGCGGCACTGCTCAGCGCTTTCGGCGGCTTCATCGGCCCGAACAACGAGAAGCAGAAGGGCAAGGTCCTGCTGCGCGCAACGATCACGCCCGCCCATGTCGTGATTACCGTCCAGTGCATCGACGGGGACGACAAGCCGGCTCCGGGCCGCAAGATAGACCACGCCACGCTCTGGCTGGTAGAGCAGGTCGCGATCGAGGCAGGAGGCGATTTCCGCTCGCTCCTGCGCCGGAATCAGCCAACCCGCTTCGTCATCAGGCTAGGCCGCGACGACATCTGACGATGCCATTCCCTTCGACAGCGGCAGGCTGATTTCCACTCGCGCACCCTCTGCCCCCGCGCTTTCGGCACTTGTGCCTTCACCATTGCCCGAAACCAGCCGAATCGCGCCATGCGCGCGTTCGAGAATCTGCCTGCAGATATGAAGACCCAGTCCGGTGCCTTCGTGCGCCTTGGTGGTGAAGAACGGTTCGAACGCCACTTGCGCAAGATCGGGCGGAAGGCCCGCTCCATTATCCGCGATCATGCAGCGGATCTGTCCGGCCTCGACTTCCAGAGCGATCGTGATGGCGCCCTGCCCATCCCAACCCTGCTCCCGGCGCGACTGTATGCTGTCCGCCGCATTGCGCAGGACATTGACGAAGACCTGTTCCAGCTCCACCCGGTCGAGATCGACGCAGGCGACAAGGCCGCGGCTGTCCAGCTCGACCCGGATGCCGATGCGATCGAACAGCGCCTCGAGAAACTCGACGGAATGGCGCGCGGCATCCATGACATCCGCGCTGCCGGGCAGGACTTCCTCGTCCCGCGTGTCGGAAAGAGTGCGCTTGATAATGGTCTGGGCACGCTGCACCTGCGCCGCGATACGCGCCGCCGCCATATGCAGGCGCGAGCGCGTGGTATCAGCGCGATCCAGCATAAGGCGCAGGCTTTCGTTCGCCATGGAGATGGTGAACAGCGGCTGCCGCAATTCATGCGCTAGCGTGAGAGCCCGCTCCCCGAGGTCTGCAAGCCGCGCCTTTTCGGCAATCGCATGATGCAGATGACGCGGTTCGCGCATGTTCAGCAGTACCGCGCTGGACCAATGGGTTCCGCCCAGATTCTCGCGCAGGAGGAGCGTGAGGCTGCCGCTTCCGCCCGGGCCGACGCGCAAGTCGGTGACAACGTCGGAATGCCCGGCGAGCGCAGCAAGACGGCGGATATCCTCGGGATGCACGAGAAGACCTTCCGGCTGCTCTCCCGCGCGCGCGCGTTCGCTTCGGAAGAAAATCGTGGTCGCGGCGGAATCGAGACGCAGATCGCTGACCACGGTCAGCCCGACATGCGTCTTCAGTTCATGGACAAGCCCCCGCAAGGCGTCGCGCTCGGCGCGCAGCGCCGCCAGATCCGGGTCGTGAAGGTTCACGCCGGCGCCTCGCTTGCCAGCAGCTTGCGGATCATCCGGATCAGTTCCTGCGGCTGGACCGGCTTCGTCAGGATCATGTAGCGCGAGGTGCCGGACACCATCTCGGGCCGCATCTGGTCCCCGGTAATGAAAAGATATTCGAAATGCCGGGTGCGAAGCTCGGGGTGTTCGCGAACCCGTGAAACGATGTCGAGGCCGGATTCCCGGTCGAGCCGCAAATCGCAGGCGATCACGCTGATTTCAGGGCTCCGCTCCAGAACCGTAACCGCCTCGCCGAGATTGGACGCACCCATGCCGGGAATGCCGTGAAGCGACATCAGCGTAAGCAGTTCCTCGACGATCGCCGAGAAATCATCGAGGACAAGTACCCTGGCCTGCGCGTCGTGCATCCGATCTCGATCCTCCCCGTGACGACGTGTCGTGTAGCACCAGCCGCCACTGGTCCCCTGCCCATCCTATAACGACGCTCCATTATCAATAAATGAACGAGCCAAAGACCAGCTTTTCATGAGGATAACCTGTGGAGCATTGCTCCGCGCTCACGAATGGTCTTAAAACTCGATCACGATGCGTACCTTTGACGGTGCGACGTTGAAATGCGCCGCAATCTGGTCGCGATACTGCGTCATGACGAACGCCAGGTCGTCGTTGCGGGGCAGGCCTTCGAGTTCGTCGATGGACGTGCCCAGCGCACTGGCGATCACTTTCATGCGGCCATCCTGCGGCCTCGCCCGACCATGCTCCCATGCCCAGACCGTCGGCTTGCTGACGCCGATCCGCTCGGCCAGAGCGCCCTGGCTGAAGCCGTTCTGCTTGCGCAGACGCCGCAGGCGGCGTGCCAACGATTCCTGGCCGCCAGCACCATCGGCGTCGCCTTCCTCCTCCTGGGCTGGCGCAGGAGCCGGCTCACTTGCCGACACGACCGGCGCGGCGCGAAGCCGGGCCGCACCGAGGACAGCCGCGGATATCGGCGTTTCGAACCGGCAGCCGAAGAAATTGTCGCTGCGCCATACGACCCTCGCCGGGACCGCCGGGGCCATCGGCAAGTCGATCTCGATCGGATCGTCCACCTCCAGCTCGACATCCCCCTCCACGAGAAGGCCGCCTTGCGAGAGATTGTGCACA
This sequence comes from Novosphingobium sp. TK71, assembly GCF_055361505.1. Lineage (NCBI taxonomy): Bacteria > Pseudomonadati > Pseudomonadota > Alphaproteobacteria > Sphingomonadales > Sphingomonadaceae > Novosphingobium > Novosphingobium sp. TK71. Next base: position 1,956,788 of record NZ_JBSZKA010000001.1, on the reverse strand, counting down.
TATGCTTCGGCCGAATGCCCGTCAGCGATCACCTGCGTGTCCAGCAGGAGGCTGAACCGGGGCGGGCTGGAGCAATCCGCCCGATCGAGCCGGGCCGGCAGCGTGTGATGACCCAGGTTCATGCGCAGCTTCGCATCGCCGGCGCGACAAGACGGGGACGGCGTTCCGAAAGGGGGCGTTCCACCACGGGCCCGGAAGGACCGCGCTCTCCATCGAGGGAATCGATTGCGCCGGACACCAGTGCTCCGGTCACGAATGTTTCGCACTCGTCGAGCATCTCGAGTGCGATGCACAGGAGATCGCGTGCACGCTGGACCTTGTCGTTCGTCATCGCAGCTTCCTTTCGTTTGTCATGGTCCGTCCGGAGCACCGGCACGGAAAGTCGTGTGGGCCGGGTCAGAACACCGGGCTCTGTCTCGCCCGGCCCGTCGAAAAGGGCGCCGGGGAAAATGGGGTCGGCGTGGGAAGCACAGGCGCGAAGACGGCGGCCCGGGAACCCGGCCCCGCCGCGAGCCCTTCGCGCCGCTGGGAAGGCCGGTTGCGCGGGATTCCGGCCCGCCCCTGACGGGCGCCGGCAAGCCATTCGGCGCCCTCCTCCACCGCGAGCCTGATCTGGGCTGGCGTTTCCGCGCCACTGAGGATGACAGTGCTGCAGAGCGTTTTCGCCTCGCCGATCAGGTGCCCGATCCGCGCGCGATTCCGGTCCGAGAGCGTGGCGGTGCGCAGGAAGGCGCTATCCAGCTTGACCGCATCCGGCCGCAGGACGGCCAGTTGCCGGGTCGCAGCATGACCACCGCCGAAGCCTGAGATCGCAAAGCGCACGCCCAGCTCTCGAAGTGTATTCAGGAACGTGAGCGTATCGGGCCAGAACCGGCAACCGGCCGATTCATGGAACTCGAGCGTGAGCCGGGCGGCGTCGGCAGGCCTGTGCTCAATCCGGTCGAGAAACTCGGTCCACGCGGCATCGGGGCCGCCAAGCGCGAAGGACAGGCTCTGCGGAGAGATGGCTATCGACAGCGCAGCACGCGGATCGGATTCCAGTTCCTCGAGAACCCTGAGAGCCAGAGCGCGATCGAGAAGATGGACGAACCCCAACCGCTCGAGAGCGGCATAGGCGGCGGAACAATCCACCTGCTCGCCCTGTGGGCCGGAGACGCGCAGCAAAGCTTCGTGCTGCAGGACCAGATCGGGATCGCGGGAGTGGAAAACCGGCCGCCATGCGAAGAACGTTTCCCCGCCGGAAAACTGGTCTATGAGCCGTACCGCGCGCGTCATGTCCTCTCGGTAGCGCGCCTGTCCCTGCACCGTGGAAGGCATCGGCCCGGCACCGGGCGAACAGGCGGCCTCGAGGCGCTTCCGGGCAGCCAGGCAGGCTTCCGAACGATCTTCCGGAAGCATTCCCGGCACCGGATCGCTGTATCCGACAGATACCGACAGCAATATCCGGTTGCCGCCATGCTGCACAGGCGACAGGCACAATGCCCTGCATAATGCATCGACCTGCGTGCTGACGAAATCCGCATCCAGCAAGGCCGCATGGGCGAGCACGGTGATCTCGTCGCCATCGATCCCGCATATCCGCGCGGGGTTGAGGCTCGCCGCGATCCCCTCCTCAAGATGCGCGACAGCGGCCGTCACGGCATCCCCGCCATAGACAGAGGCGATGGCCCGCGCGTTGTCGAAGCGGACGATCAGAAGGTAATTGCTGCAACGATTGGGCGGGCTGATCTTGTCGAGGTCGATCATCTTGGCGCGATCCGAAGGGGTTGTGGCGGGGAGGCCCGCGCAGGCCGCAGCCTGCACGGGCCGGCCAATCAGTTGCCGGAACCGCCGAGCAGGCCGCCCAGCAGCGAACCCGAGCCGGGCGTGCTTCCGGTAAGACCGCCCACCAGCGAGGTGACGACACCCGTAACCGGCGCGAGGACAGCCCCTGAACCACTTCCGCCTCCCGTGAGCCCTCCTGTGAGACCGCCGGTCAGGCCATCGACCAGCCCTGTCACCGGCGCCAGCACCGCGCCGGTCCCGGTCGAACCATTCCCGAGGCCTCCGACGAGCCCGCCGACGAGCCCTGTCACCGGCTCAAGTAGCGATCCCGCACCTGCTCCGGTCCCCAGGTTGCCGGTGATAGACCCAAGCGATCCATTGACAGTGGCGAGCAACGGCGACGTCACGGCATCGACAGTGGCCGTTACCGGCGCGATCACGGGTGCCACACCTGTCGTCACCTGATCCACGATCCCGCCGGCCTGCTCGCCGAGCAGGGCGCCAGCCAGATTGCCGACCGGCGCCAGCCCGGCGGCCACGCCTTCGCTGGTGGTCGGCAGCGTGACTGCGAGGACGTTGCCGTCAGCAAGCACATCGGCCGTGACCAGTTGCCCCGAAGTCAGGCCTGGATTGTCGGAAAGGACATTGAGGCCGACAAGCGTATCGTTCGTGCTCGGCCCGGACACCACGTTGTTGCCGAGGTCCAGCCCCAGCAGCGGCCCATCGTAAGTGCGCGCGGGATCGTTGCTGCCCCCGCCCAGGCCGCCCGTCAGCCCATCGACGAGGCCGCCGAGCTGGCCGGTGACCGGAGCCAGTATCCCGGTCTCGCCGGTGAGCGGCGACAAGGCGCCATTGACGGTATCCAGCAGGGGCGAGGTGATGCCGTTCACGGTGGACGTCACCGTCGCAACGGTGGGTGCCAGGCCATTCGTCACCTGCGTCACCGTACCGCCAACCTGATCGCCCAGAAGAGCGCCCGTCAACGAACCCAGCGGCGCGAGAGCCTGCTGCGTCTGCGCGGTCGTGGTGGGCAGAGTGACCTGCACAACCTTTCCGTCTCCCGTCAGCACGTCGACCACGAGGCCGCTGCCATTCGAGGTGGCCGTGCCCGGCGCCACGTTCACATCGATCAGCGTTCCCGCACCGCTTGGCCCGAGCAGATCGGTGCCACCGACGCCGACCCCGGCAAGCGGACCGGTGAAGGTTGTGGGACCGGTTGGTTCGGTAGGGCCGGTAGGGCCGGTGGGACCGGTGGGGCCGGTGGGGCCGGTGGGGCCGGTGGGGCCGGTGGGGCCGGTGGGGCCGGTGGGGCCGGTGGGGCCGGTGGGGCCGGTGGGGCCGGTAGGGCCGGTAGGGCCGGTGGGGCCGGTAGGGCCGGTAGGGCCGGTAGGGCCCGTCGGGCCGCTGGGATTGTTCGGACCGGTGGGATTACCGCTCTCAAAGCCCACTCCTCCGGCACATGCCGCGACCAGCAGCAAAGGAAGCGTGGTCGACGCTAGCAGGACGTGCCTTTTGAACTTGGGGTAACAACGTGTCGCCATGGGTCTTCTCCAATGTGCTGTCGGCCTTCGCCGGCTTCATTGGAATTCACGATAGAACCACGCCGCGTGCTGGATCGCGTCCAGAAGGAGCCGCCCCGGCCATGTCCCGAAGTGCGGTTCCGATCAGGTCACTGCGTTGGTAACCAAGCCCGATGTGCAGACCGGGAGACAGCCGCCATGGACACGCAAAATCCCGGAAAGGTTTACCCGATAACGGAAATCCTGCGGGCCAAGCCCCGGCAAGGCCCGAAAATCCCTGCCATGACGGCCGAAATGGTTAAATGCTCATTCCGGCTCATTTTGCGTCGGCGCAGAAACTGATTTGCTCCATCCCGGCCATTCCACAATATCTCTGACGACAGAATCGAAGAGGCAGCCCCGTCGCCGGGACTGCCTCCTCTTCCCCGCCCCCCGTTTCAGAAGGGGAGGGTCGTTTGTGTGCCCAGCCATGGGGTTGTGGGGCGCCGGGCACACATAGCGATTATTTCCCGAGACCGCCGAGTAGCGATCCGACGAGGCCCGTTACCGGAGCCAGTACCGAACCGGTCGTCGTCCCCGTTCCCGAGCCGGAGGTCGATCCGGTCAGGCCACCGACAAGACCGGTAACGGGAGCAAGCACGCCGCCGTCCGTCGTGCCGCCGGTGAGACCACCGACAAGGCCCGTGACCGGCGCCAGCAGGCCGCCATCACTGGTGCCGCTCGTAAGGCCGCCAAGCACACCGTCGACAAGCCCGGTCACCGGAGCAAGCACGCCGCCGTCCGTCGTGCCGCCGGTGAGACCGCCGACAAGGCCCGTGACCGGCGCCAGCAGGCCGCCGTCACTGGTACCACCCGTAAGGCCGCCCAGCACACCGTCGACAAGCCCGGTCACCGGAGCAAGCACGCCGCCGTCCGTCGCGCCGCCGGTGAGCCCGCCGACAAGACCCGTTACCGGCGCCAGCAGGCCGCCGTCGCTGGTACCACCCGTAAGGCCGCCGAGCACACCATCGACAAGCCCGGTCACCGGAGCAAGCACGCCGCCGTCCGTCGTGCCGCCGGTGAGACCACCGACAAGACCCGTGACCGGCGCCAGCAGGCCGCCGTCGCTGGTGCCGCCCGTAAGGCCGCCCAGCACACCATCGACGAGGCCCGTTACCGGGGATCCGCCGACAGGACCGAGCCCACCAACGATGCCGCCCAGCGAGCCGTTGACGGTATCGAGCAACGGAGACGTCACGCTATCCACGATCGCGGTTACCGGAGCGATCACGGGAGCAAGCGTATTGGTCAGTTGATCGACTGTCCCGCCAACCTGCTCGCCGAGAAGCGCGCCGGTGAGGTTGCCCAGGGGTGCCAGTCCGGCTGCCACGCCTTCGGCCGTAGTCGGCAGCGTCAGGTCGACTACGTTGCCGTTCGAAAGCACGTCGGCCGTTACCAGTTGTCCCGAAGTCAGGCCGGGGTTTTCGGACAGGACGTTGAGGCCCAGCAGCGTATCCCCGCTGCTCGGTCCGGTCAGGACATTGTTGCCCAGGTCGAGACCCAGCAATGGCCCATCGTAAGTCCTTGCGGGATCGGTATTGCCTCCTCCAAGGCTTCCGGTCAGTCCATCAATGAGCCCTCCGAGCTGGCCGGTGACGGGCGACAGCAGCCCGCCATTGCCCAGCACCGGCGACAGCACGCCGTTGACCGTATCGAGCAGGGGCGAAGTGATGCTGTCTACTGTCGAAGTGACCGTGGCCACGGTGGGTGCAAGGCCATTGGTCAACTGCGTCACCGTTCCGCCGACCTGATCGCCCAGCAAGGCGCCAGTCAACGAACCCAGCGGCGCGAGAGCTTGTTGCGTTTGCTCGGTCGTGGTGGGAAGCGCCACGTTGACGACTTGTCCATCACCCGTGAGCAGGTCGACCGCGATACCGCTTCCGTTCGTGGTCGCTGTGCCGGGGGCCACATTGACATCGATCAGTGTACCTGAGCCGCTGGGGCCAAGCAGCCCGCCATCACCCACAGTCACACCGGCAAGCGGCCCGGTGAAGCCTGCTGGGCCGGTCGGATTGGTTGGACCTGTGGGACCAGTCGGGCCGGTGGGACCAGTCGGGCCGGTAGGACCAGTCGGGCCGGTAGGACCAGTCGGGCCGGTAGGGCCAGTCGGACCGGTGGGGCCAGTTGGGCTGGTGGGGCCAGTTGGGCTGGTGGGGCCGGTCGGGCCGGTCGGGCCGGTCGGGCCGGTGGGACCGGTGGGGCCGGTGGGGCCGGTGGGGCCGGTCGGGCCGGTGGGACCGGTTGGGCCGGTTGGGCCAGTCGGGCCGGTGGGACCGGTTGGGCCGGTGGGACCGGTTGGGCCGGTGGGACCGGTTGGGCCGGTCGGATTAGTCGGGCCAGTCGGGCCAGTAGGATCTGTGGGACCAGTAGGACCAGTCGGGCCAGTCGGGCCAGTCGGGCCAGTCGGGCCAGTCGGGCCAGTCGGACCGCTCGGATCACTCGGGCCGGTAGGGCCGGTCGGACCTGTGGGGCCGGTGGGGCCAGTCGGGCTGGTAGGTCCAGTCGGACCGGACGGTGATCCTCCACCGCCGGCGCCAACCCTGAAGCCGACTCCATCGGCACAGGCACCCAACAGCAGAAGCGGAATTGCAGTCGCACAAAGCAGGACATGCCTTGTGGAACGGCGCGGTTGTTGACGCGGCATCTCGATTAACCTCCATGGAAATTGCCCACTGCGCCGAAGCCTAAGCGCATCATGGAGGGCTCCTCTCGCCGAGAAGGAACCGCGCAGAACCTGCTGTCCCTGGCCCGGAACCAGTCCCGCTTCGGGAATGCGCGATATGCCTTTCGCCCCACGCAAATTACTGACTTTGGGATATAATCCCGCGAAAATGCCAGCCTTTCGCTGGATTGAAGCTCGCAAATGGCCGCGCAGCGCACGCAATCCGCGCTTATGCCTGGATTTGGCAATCAAGCCGGAGTGAGTGTTGTTAGGGCGGCCCAGCCGGCGCTTTGCGCCTGAACCGGGGCATCAGACCGCAGCACACGAGGCCCCGGCTTCAGAGTCGGAATACCACCTCTGCTGCCGGGAGATATGCGACCGTCATCACCCGCCCGTAGCCGCCTCGCTCCGCCAAACCCCGCTCCCGAAACCGGGCGAAAAATCGGTTGGTCCGGTAATCCTGGGGATGGCGACGACAACAAGCCCGCCGCTCGCGCGCAGCGCATGGCGGCAAAACCGGCGGAGAACCGGTCGCTCTCCGAAAATACGGTAGAACAGTGCATCACGCGCAAGGCGAGCGCGCGATAGCTGACAGACGCGCAATTCCCGCGTCGTCAGGCGCCAAACCCGAAAAGCGCCGCGAAAGCGGCAGACGCTTCTCAGCTAGGTCGTAAACTAGATCATGAGAATCCGTCGTCGCCGATATCGGCATCGGCCGGCAACTGTCTGCGACTATCGATCAGAGCGACCCGCAGGGCCCGTAGCAAGGCATCGATATCGGTATCCTCGCTGACCATCAGATCGACGGAAACACCCTCGCGTGCGGGCTTGATCCTGCCTACCCGTGCGTCTCCCACGATCAGGGGCGTGTCGTTCCCCTTTCGCGCATCGCCTTCCTTGCCTGCCTCCTTGAGGCGGCTCAACACCGTCGCGGCCGGAATCATACGCTCCCCGGAGGCCGCGAGACGCTGTTGTTCCTCACCGATCTGCCGCGCTGTTACGAGAACGCGCTGGCATTGCTCCGGGCGGCGCAGAAGCGGCGTCAGAACTTCGGAATGGCGAACGCGCAACTCATCGCGTGTGGCGAAAGCATTTACGACATCGTCCGGCATCTGCGCCAACGCAAGCAACCTGCTGAGCTGGCTGTTCGACAGGTTGAGCGCTTCGGCCATCCGCGACTGCACACCGCCATAGAAGCGATCGACCGCATTCTGGTAGCTGCGAGCGCGATCCAGTTCGGTGATATCCTCGCGTTCGCGATTTTCGATATCCGCGAGGCGGAACGCCTCCTCGTCGGTGAGATCCACGATGAGCGCGGTCAACCGGATTTCCGGTCGTCCATTGTGATTGAGCCAGTCAACCGAGAAGCGCCTCCGGCTACCCACCAGCAACTGATAGGGATGATCAGAACCGGGAGGATTGTGCCTTACCAGCACGGGAATCCGGTTCCCATCCTCCTGCGCGATGGATTCGATAAGCGAACGGCAGCTTTCAGCCGACAGTCCTGGCACGTCGCGCGGATTTCCATCCCAGACGCTGCAATCGGCAGGGCGGATCGAGATCGCCGTCCGCGCCCGTCCGCCGCCCTGCGCGAACCCCGCCAGTCTCTGGTCGAGCCGCGATAACGCTTCGCCGTCAACGCCAGGCCCTTCGGAAGGATGGGGTTCGTAAGAGAGCGTCGTAAGAATGTCTCGTACAAAACCGGCCATCAAGCCCTCCATCATTTCCCGACCCGAACCGCCTTCATATCGGGCTCCTGCGCCCGAGCCGCGTTAAACTATGTTCGTATCGGCGGCTTTCCCGCACCGTTACAGTCAGTTCGAACGATGTTTTGCGGCACGTTTCGCCTAGAAGCGGCGACTGGCGGTAATCGCAAAGCCATGGACGCGGCGGTCCTTCGCCAGTTCTCCGTTGTAGGAAAGACGAAGCGCGGTCCGGTCGCCGTGAACTGCGGTCAGCCCTGCGCCGACAATGGCGGCATTGCGCGCATAGCGACCGGCGGGCAGCGTGAAGATCGGGGTGCCTCCGTCAAGGAAGATCGCCTCGATCCGGCTGTCGGGATGCGAACGCAGTTCACGCTGCCATTGCGCCTCGACCATCGGCCGGATCGCCCATGAACCTTTCTTGACCGTCGCCGTGGTGCGCAAGCCGAGAGATCCGCGCAGCGATTCCGTCTTGTATCTTGCGACACCCAGCGCGGCGGTGCCGCCGTGCTCCGCAAACCCGCTGACGTCGGCGTATCGATACTGCAATCCGGCGAACGGTTGCGCCCGAAGGGCGCCGACTTGCAGAATTCCGCCTGCTTCGACCGTACCTGCGGCGTTATCGCCATCTGCACGGGCCTGAAGCTGATCCGTGAACCCGGTCCAGGACACCTGCCGCCGCAGCTTGTAGTAGCTCCGGTTGTATCCGGCAGTGGCATCGACGTAGAACTTGCCGTTCGTATAGCTGGCATAGGGCCCGATGTTCACGTTGAACTGGGTGATACGCGGTTGCTGGCTGCGGTCGAGATTGGCATCGAGACCGTCGATACCCAGCGTCGCGCCCAGGATCATGCCCTTGACCGGCGCGATATCGACGCCGGCGCGGATCGACCGGCTGTCCGAATTTGCAGAAGGACGATCGGTGCGGGCCTCATACTTGCCCTGCTTGAGGCCGTAGCTGAGCATGAAGGTGATCGTCTTGTCGCCGCTGCTCGGCACATCGGGCCCGGCATCAAGCGCCATTTCACGGCGCTGGACCAGATAGCCCCGGATCTCCCGGTCCGTCGCGTCCATCGACTGGATGGCGAGACGCGGCAGCAGCCGATAATTACGCGGGCTCAGCTGGTTCAGCGCGGCCGCGCGCTGCGAGGCATCCGGCAGATCGTCGATCGAATCCAGCATCGGCCCATAAGTGCTGGTCGCGGGATTGGCGATCGCATCCAGTGCCCCCGCCACCGCCGCTTCGCCCGGCGTCGTCGCGTCGGGACCATAAGGAGCGGCAAGGGCTGGAGACGCGAGGCCGATCGCTGCCACCGACACCGCGCAAGCCGCTGCGGCGAAACGCGCCGATAGCTGAATTCCCATGACGGACGATGTGCGCTGCAAGTTGAACTCCCTGGTATCTTGTGAATTGTGTTCGGCCCTTAGGGGACCACGCAGGCGGCCCGTTCGCCAGCCGAATTGAGTTCGGATCGAGGGCTTTGGGCAGCGGCGCCCCGCGATGACGGCGAAGCTGAATTTGCGGATGAAACCCGGATTTTCGAGGCGTTTATCCGCCAGCCCGTGATGCGCGATGCCTGCTGAGCATGGACTTGCGTAATTTACAGCCCCTTTGCCGACAGCCCCGCGCAGCTTCCGGCAGCGGCGGGGTTTCGAGGGCGTTTCGGCTGCAATTCCCCCGCCCGAGGCCCCCCTATGCCGCCGCGAGGCACGCATTTGCCAGCAGCCGGCCGAGGTCGCCGGCCATGGCAACGAAAGTACCCGCGACGATCGCCAAGCCATAAGGCAGGTTGTCGGTTCGGATGCGCCAGAACACCAGGTTCAGGAGCTTCAGGGAAATGCCCAACATCCCCCCGATCACGGCGACGGCGAGCGCCATCGTCCCGACTTTCGCCATTCCAACCCAAAGCACCATGGCCAGGATAAGCTTCACGTCACCGCCGCCGATCAGTCGCAATGCAAATGCGAGCGCCAAGGGCAACGTCAGGGCCAGTGAAATCGCCAGTTGCCCGCCAAGGCTCAACATTCCAGACCAGCCCGAAATGCCGAACCAGTACGGAACCGCGCATAGAGCAACGGCGACGCAAACGAGATTGGGAATTCGGCGATATGCCAGATCCATGCAGATCGCAGCGCCGCTCAGCAGGAGCAGTGCGGCCACTGCCGCCAGGCAGACAAGAGGATGCGCCGGAGCCGAAGCGGCGAGAGCGGGAATGTTCATCGCAAAGCGCCAGCCAAAGCCCGTTCAGCGCCAGTTCGGCCCTTCGATCCATGTCACAAGGCTGCGCCGCTTTCCTTCGACCACCGGCAGGACCCGGTGCTGGAGAAACGAAGGAAAGATCAGCAGGCTGCCCCGCGGGGCGAACTGGTCCCCCGGATTGGGGATGCCGAAGAATTCGAATTGCCCGCCTTTGTACTCCTCCGGCGACGACATTTGGACAACTACGGAAAGCTTCCTGGCGTAAGGGCGGGGCGATTCAAGCCATACGTCCTGATGCCAATCGTAATGCCCTTTGTTTGTCGCCCGGTATTCAGTGAACTGAAGTTCGTACGGCGCTTCGATCTCGACGCCGAAGTTGGTGCGGTTCGAAGGGCGAACGAAATCCATGATGCGCGAAACGATGTCCTTCTCGCGCGAAACATCGAGCCAGCGGACACTCGACGTCCGATATCCAAGATCGCTGCGAAGCGAGTTCGTGAACCCTATGGTAGCGTCCTGCTCTCCGTAATTTTCGGCGCGCTTGGCGATCGCGTCGCATTCCGCTGTAGTGAGTGCGCTTGGCCAGACTTCCCAGACGTTTTTCATCGTCTTCTCTATCCCTTTGATTGAATCGATACCGCGGATAGAAAAGCCGGCGCCCATGGGACGCCGGCTTTTTGCGTACACGCAAAAGCGCAATTCAGACTGTTCGACTGACGCTGAAGAAGAAGCGCGCTTTTTTGCTGTAATACTCATATGGAGACTTGACAGGAACCGCAACTTGTGCGCTCGCCGTCCACCCCTTGATCGGCGTGATTCTCACCCCTCCGCCCGCCGTCGCGAGCGTGACGTTCTCGGAGGCGAGGGCGTAAGCCGGCCTCGCATAGCTGTGCGCCAAGGCGGCATCCGTATAGGCGAAGACGGTGAGCCCCCGTGCGCTGGCAGCCGGCTTCCCAGCCACCCGCCAGTTCACTTCAAGCCCGCCTGCTGCGGCCTTGTCCGCTGTGATGATGCCGACACGGTAGGCCATACCCGCCCCGTCACCGCCGAGAGAGAAACGTTCCGTGGTCGGCAATTTGTCGCGCGTATACTGCCCGCGCACGGTCGCCCTGACGGAGATCGTCTTGCTCAGTTCCTTCACCGCGGTGATCTGAACGTTCGCCTTGCGGAATCCGGCTTCGGAATAGCCTTCGATCGGCCGCGCGCCGAGCCCGTCGAGCCCCTGGCTGAGGCTCGTCGAAATTGCATAGCCGCCGGTCTTGTCGATCGACGACCATACCGTACCGAGACGAACCGCGCGCGTCTTGAAACCGCCGAACGTCGTGTCGAGGAAATAGTTGTTGCTGTTGGTGCCGTCCAACGAAAGGCTCAACGAGAGATTGCGGCGATAGGAGCGGATCAGGGGGTGCGAAATCGCGATCCCCGCCTGCTTCGCTTCGCCCACAATATCGAGGTCCTTGGTCTTGGTGCGGACATAGGCACCGCTCACCCCCAGCGTCGTTCCGTTCGAGCCGATCGGCGTGGCATGGCTGACCGAGTAGAACTGATAGCGCTCCGGGTTGAAGGGTACGTTGCCGGAAAGCCGGGTGGTGTCCCCTTCGCGAAGCACCCCGTTGACGCTGACGCCGACCTGCGACTGGACGCCGGTGGTGACGTTGACGACACCCGCATTGTTGACGTTCAGCGTCACGTCGATCTGCTTGCGTTCAACCTTGAGGTCGAGCGCGAGCTCGCCGGGTCGGGCCGTGGGCTTGAGGCTCGCCTGGACCGTCTGCCCGGGAATGTCGCGCAGCAGCGAGATGGTGCGTTCGATGCTCGACTTGTGGGTCGGCGTTTCACGCATCAGGCGCTTTACTTGTGCGTCGATCAGCCGGGTCGGCGTGCTCTTGGTCTTGCCGTCCAGCGCGTACTCGGTGATCCGTCCTTCAAGCACGCGAATGGTGATGACGCCGCCCGTGGGCACCTGGGGCGGAACGGTCACGGCGTAGAAGGCAATGTCGCTCTGCGCGTAAGTCGCGCTGATGACATTGGCGATCTTCTGAAGATTGTCCTGATTGAGCGGCGCGCCGATGAAGGCGGCAACGGCCTTGTCGAGCGTGGCCCTCGGCAGTGTCGAACCTTCATAGCGCAGTGCGTTGAGCATCACGCCGGGGCCTCTGGAAGGGGTGTTCGACGTGCCGGCCACGACGGGTGGCTGTGCCTGCGGAACCTGGGTCGGCGCCGGCACGCGGGGCACGTTCGGATCCTGCCGGTCGATGCGGTCGCGGTCGATCGTGGGTGACTGGGGAACGGGAACCAGGATTTGCGCCTGGGCCGACTGGCAGGGTGCCGACTGCAAAAGCAGCCCTGCCAGCAGGAGGCCCAGGCGCCGGGACAAACGCTTGTCCTGCGGCACGATGCGCGAGCGGTGGGGTAGGAATGCCAGAACCGTCATTTTCGCGTCATTGCCTAAGGTTCGTGTTTCCAGATGCGGAAAGTGGTGCGTGGGGGGGGCTTTTGCTGAAAGATGAAGGACATGGACTCGCCCGGCATCCCGAACTGGAGCCGGAGCGGCTCCATCGGGCGGCAATTGCCTGCACCAGCCTGCTTGCAGGCGAGGCAGCCGCATGAAGGAATGCGCAAGAGAGGTGTCAGGCGCCGGGAAAGCCTTTCGGGGATAAGAAACCGGTAACCATGGCGGGATGCGGCCTACAGGCGGCGGACGCGATGAGCCGTCGCGGTCACTACCGACTAATAATATGATTTATAATGATTTTTATCCGGAACATCGGTCTGGTCTGGCGCGTGCGCAAGGGGCGGAACGCGAGAGCTTCCGGCACGCAAAAGGCATGACACGTCCCGAATGGGGATCACCGCGAGCCAAGACGCGCGCAAGGCTCCCAAAACGAAATACAGGTCGGAACGACTTCAATCGAAGCGACGACAGGCGCTTACCAACCCCATCCCAGACCGCTTGGGGCACGGAGCAGCCCCTCCTCCAGTACGCTCCCGCCCGGATGGTCGGCTGCCAGCCAGAGCGGTCCATCGAGATCGACGAAACGGCTGCGCGCGGCGAGATGCCATGCCGGGGCGACCGACAGAGAGGAGCACAGCATGCACCCCGTCATCAGCCCCATTCCCGCTGCCTGCGCCGCCTCGGCCAGAGCCAGCGCACCGGTCAGTCCACCCGATTTGTCGAGCTTGATGGTCACATAATCGTAGCGGGAGGCAAGCCACTCCACCTCGGCCGCGACATGCGCGGATTCGTCTGCGGAAAGGGGAACGGGAGAGGCGAAGCCTTCCAGCGGTTCATCCGCGCCAGCCGGCAAGGGCTGTTCCAGCAGTTCGACACGTGCGGCGGCCAGCGCCGGCAGAACGCGTTCGAGCAAGGCCATGTCCCAGCTTTCATTGGCATCGGCAATGAGCTGGGCCAGCGGTGCGGCCTCACGCACAGCCTGAACGCGGTCGATGATATCATCGGCGTCCAGCTTGATCTTCAGCAGCGGCGCAGGACCATCCGCCTCTTTCGCGCCGGCAAGGAAGCGGGCCCGCGCCGCCATGCCTTCGGGCCTGTCGATACCCACGGTGATGGCCGTCACGATCCCGCCGGGCAGAGGGCCAAGACGGTCGGCAACGGCGACCCCAGACAGTTTCGCCTCAAGATCCCAGAGCGCACAGTCCACGGCGTTTAGCGCGGCGCCGGGCGCCATGACGGAGAGCAGTCCCTGCCGGTCCAGCCCCGCTTCGATGGCGGGCCTGATGGCCTGCACTTGCGCCAGCACGGATTGCGCCTCCTCGCCGTAGCGGGCGGAGGGGGCGCCCTCCCCTCGCCCGATCTTTCCGTCCTGCCCGATCGACACGGTCACAAGGTCGATGGCCTCCCGCGTGCCCCGTGCGATGGCGAAAGGCTGCGCAAGACGGTGCCGATCGGCGCGGGCGGAAAGGCGGCGCATCACGCCCAGCTACCGGCCGCGATCCGATCGACCAGCGCGTCCATCCCGGTCACCAGCGGATCGACGCAGGGCAAGCCGAGATCGTCCTCGATCCGGGCGCGAAAATCGGCGGCATCCTCCGGCGCAAGACCGGACCCGTTGATCGATACGCCAACCGCCTCCACCGAGGGACTGGTAAGGCGGGCACAGCGCAGGTTCTCTTCGAGGCAGGCCTTGAGATCAGGTACCGGCATATGCGGCAACCCGCGAATGTGCGGACGCGCGGCTTCGTGGCACAGGACCAGCGCCTGCGGCTGCGCGCCGTGAAGCAGCCCGAGCGACACGCCCGCGAAGGAGGGATTGAACAGAGACCCCTGCCCTTCGATCACATCCCACACGGTATCCTCGCGGGCAGGCGAAAGCGCCTCGGCCGCACCGGAAATGAAGTCGGCGATAACGCAGTCGATCGCCACGCCTTCGCCCGCGATCAGGATTCCGGTCTGGCCGGTCGCACGGAAGCGGGCGGGAAGGCCGCGCGCGTTCATCGCCGCCACGAGGTGGAGCGAGGTGTACATCTTGCCCACCGCACAATCGGTTCCCACGGTAAGCAGGCGCCGTCCGGACCGCCGTGCACCGTTGCCGACCTTGAGCCCGGCCGGGGCGGCGCGGACATCGATAAGCCTGCGGCCGAGCGCTGCCGCGCGCTCGCGCACCCGGGCGTCTTCTCCAAGGTGCTGATGCAGGCCCGATACCACGTCGAGCCCGGCATCGAGCGCAGCGAGAATATGCGGGATCATCGCCTCCTCAAGCCGGCCGCCGCTCGTGGCGATCCCCAGAACCAGCGCCCGCGCACCTGCCGCCGCCGCTTGCTCCACCGTCATGCACGGCAGCCCCAGCGAAAGCGGGCCATCCGGCTCACGCAGTTCCCCGATGCAGTCCTGCGGACGGAACGCGGCCAACCCGCGCGAGGTCTTCACATCGAGAGGGTTACGCTTGTCGCCTATATAGAGAAGAAAGGGGCCGGAGATCATGTTAACGCCATCCATCGTTGCTGCTGTGGGACTGGCGCATGATTAGCAGCCCCGTCCGCCCGGCGCGCATACCGACATCCGGCCAACCCATAGCCTGCGATTATAGGCCAAGCCCTGCCGGATCAGCCGGCCGCCGCCATGACGGCGACAAGATGATCGAGGAAATCCAGCGCCAGTCGCGAAGGCGGGCGAGCCTCCAGGTAAACCGCGTGAATTTCATAGGACTGCGGCGGATCGAGCGGCCGCATCGCCATCTCCGGCCCCTTCATGGCCAGGGCAGTATGAAGGTCCACGATGGTCACGCCGAGCCCCGCACGGGCCATCGCCGCGGCAACGAAATAGGTCCGCGATGCCCCTGCCACGTCCAGTTCCACGCCCTGCCGTTCCAGTTCTGCGGCAATGGCCAATGCCTGCGGCCCGCTGTCGAACGTCGAGATGAAGGGCCGGCCGGCCAGTTCCCCGAGCGGCAGCCGTGCCGGAGCATTCGGCATGTCCTGTTCGCGGTAGCAGGCGACCATTTCGCCCATGCCGAGCCGCACGCTGGCCACCGGAGATTCGCGCGGCGGCGTGTAGCAGATCACCACATCGGTCTCCCGCTCATAGAGCCGGGCCGCCATGTCGCCGTGGTGCAGGGTGTGGAGTTCGATGGAAACGCCGGAATGGCCGGCCAGATATCCGGCCAGCGCAGCGGGCAGCAGTTCCATGCCCAGCGAAGGGAGCACCGAAAGCCGCAGCGTGCGCCCCCTGCCCCGCCGCATGTTCCGCGCCGTTTCGCGAAGCCGGTATACCTGTCCCTGGATCTCGTCCGCCTGCTCGTAAAGGTCGTGCGCGTCGGCGGTCGGCACCAGTCTCCCGCGGGATCGTTCGAACAGGGCAAACCCCAGGAGGCTCTCGGCATGGCGCAGGAGATTGGTGACCGCAGGCTGCGAGACGTTGAGCAGCCGCGCGGCGCCGCTCACCGACCCGGTCGAGTAGACCGCATGGAACACCTCGATGTGACGCAGGTTCATGTGGCAGGGATACCCAGCCGAACCGGGAAGTTAAAGCACCTCGGCAAAACTGGCAGACGGTGCCGCGATGCCGTAGATCGTGGACAACAATAAAGTCGGCGTCGCGCCAGCGTGAGCGCAGGCCACTGGGAGAGATGATCGTGATTTCGTCAACCGCGGGAAATCCGGCCGAGCCCCTTTCGGACAGGGTCTACGTCGAACTCGTGCGCAGCCTCTACGAGACAATCGCACAGGCCATGTACATGCTCGTGGTCTTCGCGATGTTCTTCGTGCTGATCTACCGCGCGGAGGGCGATGGGACGATCCTCGTCATCGGAACGGCCGCGCTCCTGACATGGGCCGCGCGCATAGAAGTGGCCCGGCGCTTGCGCGCGCGCGTGCTGACCGCCGTCATTCACAGCCGAGAGGCCCGGCGGCTCGAAGTCGCCTTCGCAATCCCTTATGTGGGCTTCGCGATTCTTCTCGGCGCGCTTGCCGCCTATGTCTTTTCGCTCGAAAATCCCGAAGCACACATGCTGGCCATATGCGTCGTCATGGGATTCTGCGCAGGGGTCGTCACAGGTGTCGGGCGGCGTCCGCAGATTGCCGGGCTCTCCCTGCTTGCGGCCGCCGGTCCCTGCATCGCGGTGGCCTTTGCGCGTGCAACGCCGATCTACGTAGGACTGGCGCTCGTTACCACCGCCTACCTCGTGGGTGGAATACAGGCGCTGACGATGCGTTTCGAGATCGTGCAGACGGAAACCGTGAAGCGATTGCTCTCCGTCACGCTCGCCCGCAGCGACAGCCTTACGGCGCTGCCGAACCGGCTGGCCCTGCGCGAATACTTCGACGAGAACGCGCGGCTGATCTCGGCCTCCGGGCTGGTTGCGGTTCACTATCTCGACCTTAACGGGTTCAAGCCGGTAAACGACGAACACGGCCATGCCGTAGGGGATACCCTGCTCGCGTTCGTGGCCGACCGGCTGCGCGGCGCGATCCGCAGCGGCGACATCGTCGCCCGCCTCGGCGGAGACGAATTCGCGGTTTTACAATATGGCCTGCACCGGGGCGAGGAAGCCGAACTTCTCGCCCAGCGCCTGGTCTCGGCCATCGCGCAGCCCTTCACCATCGGCACCCTGACCATCGCCATCTCCGCCGCGATCGGAACGGTTGTGACCAATGACCGGAACGACGATCTCACCATCCTCCTCGACGAAGCAGATGCACGGCTCTACCTGGCCAAGCGCGACAGGGACGAAGCCCGCGCAGCCCGAAATGCCGCTAATGGAGGCCTTCATTAGCTTGGAATTTGGCCGTTTATCCCACAACTTTACCGTATCCGATATTTGTGGGATAAACGTTCATGCCCCGCATCCGCCCCTTCAGTGACGAACAATCGCGCCTGCTGGTAAACTTGCGCCAGCGCTACGAGGTATGGATCGACGCCGAGCGCGACCTGGCCGCCCTTCCCTACGATCTGCGGCGCAAGACGGTCAGCGGCCGCGAATATCTCTACCGCATCTTCGATCGCGGCGGCAACGGCAAGAGCCTCGGCCCGCTGACGCCGGAACGCGAAGCCGAATTCCATGACTATCATTCGCGCAAGGATGCCCTGAAGGAGCGCATCCGCGGCCTCCGCCCCGCCCTTGCCGAAAGCGCCGCACTCTACCGCGCGCTTCGTCTGCCGCTGCTGTCATCTGACGCCGGACCGATCCTGCGCGAGTGCGACCGGCGTGCCCTGCTCGGTTCGCACCTGCTGGTCGTGGGCACCAATGCGATCGCCGCCTACATGGTCGAGGCCAACGGCAGGATCGATCTGCCCGACGAGACGGAAGATTTCGACCTCGCCTGGGTTTCCCGCTCCGCGCAGGAGAACGAGCGGCGGGTATGGGACATGCTCAAGGCGGTGGATTCGACTTTCACGATCAATGCCGAGCGCGATTTCCAGGCGCGCAACGCCCGCGCCTATGAAGTGGAACTGCTGGTGGCGCCCTCGCGTGCCGCCACCCTCGGCGGAAGGGACCAGCCCCGGCCGGTTCCCCTGCCCGAACAGGAATGGCTGCTGCTTGGCCGTCCGGTGGATCAGGTGGTGGGTTGCCGCGATGGTTCCCCGGCACGGATCGTTGCGCCGGACCCGCGCTGGTTCGCGCTTCACAAGCTGTGGATGGCCGCGCAGGCGAAGCGCAACCCGCTCAAGCGCCCTAAGGACCGCGTTCAGGGCCTCGCATTGCTGGACGCGGTGGCCGAAGCCATGCCTCACTATCCGATGGACGCAGCCTTTCGGGCCGAGATTCCCGAGGAGCTCCTGCCGCATTTCACGCAGTGGCAGGAAGAGTCAGGCCCCGCGGAGGATTCGCAATGGTGAGGCGCTGGCGCGCGATTTGAACACCTGCGCAGCCCGTCAGACGAGGCGGTGAACTTTCAGCACCGCGAATGCCGTTGCAGACTCAATATCCACAGACCGTTCAAATCGGCATTCTGTTTCCTGTATTTGTGCTCGACTGAACATCGGTTCATGCATATACCTGCAAAATCGTTCAAAAGTATATTGCGGGCAGAACATGCATTCACAAGTCGAGCGTATTGCCGAGATGGCTCAGGCCGGCGAAAAGATGATCGAGCGGCTGCGGCGCAAGGCCTTCCTGCCTGAAAGCCGCAAGGGTCTCAATGTCCGTTTCGGAATCGCCGAAGCGGCGACCCTGCTGGGCTGCTCCACGAATCGCATTCGCATGGCCGAAGACGACGGACGCCTGCCGCCACCACCGGCTGCCGGAAACGGACGCCGGCTCGGCTATACGGTCGAGGAAATGCTGCACATGCGCGAAGTGCTGGGCGCCTCGCCGGCCCGTGCCCCGCTCGACGTTCCCGCCATGATCGCGGTCCAGAACTTCAAGGGCGGCGTCGGCAAGTCCACGGTCACGACGCACCTCGCGCACTATTTCGCGGTGCAAGGCTACCGCGTGCTGGTGGTGGATTGCGATAGCCAGGCGACCACGACGACGCTGTTCGGCTTCAACCCGCATTTCAACATCACCCGCGAAGAGACGCTCTACCCCTATCTCTCGATCGACCCGACGCAGGCCGACCTGCTCTATGCCGTCAAGCGCACGCCGTGGCCGAACGTGGACCTGATCCCGTCGAACCTCGAACTGTTCGATGTGGAATACGAACTGGCGGCTGCGGGTTCGGACGGACAGTCCGTTCTGGCCGCCCGCTTCCGCAAGCTCAAGGCGGGCCTCATGGATCTCGCGCGGGATTACGACGTGGTGATCCTCGATCCGCCGCCGGCACTGGGCACGATCTCGCTTGCGGTGATGCAGGCAGCCAATGCCCTGCTCGTTCCGCTCGCAGCCACGACGCCGGACTTCTGCTCGACCGTACAGTTCCTGTCGATGATGGATCAGGTGCTCGAACAGCTCGTGGGCGCGGGCATCTCGGTGGACTATTCCTTCGTGCGCCTGATCTGCTCGAAGTTCGACGGCAACGATCCCAGCCACGACATGGTCCGCACCATCATGGAGCAGACTTTCGGACCGGCTCTGCTTCCCGTGCCGATCCTGGAGAGCGCCGAGATCAGCCATGCGGCCTTGCGCATGATGACCGTCTACGAACTGGAAAAGCCGATCGGCACGCCCCGTACGCATAAGCGCTGCAAGGCCAATCTCGATGAAGCCATGGGCCAGATCGAGCAGCTCGTCCGCACCAGCTGGGGCCGCTCGCAGCGGGTTGACGAGGAACTTCTCGTCAATGGCTAAGCCACTGCCCTGCATCGGAAAAAACCTCTCAGACGGCGACTTTGTTCGCCTTATGTTCAAACCTCTCCATCTCGCGCGTCCTTCGAGGTAAGCCATGGCCCGCAAGCAATCCGACTATCTGGCAGCGCTGCTTTCCGACGACGATCTGGGGGGCGAAGACCAGGTCGCGTCCACCGCCGAAACGCCGCTGGATGATGCCACTACCGCCGCCGACCCGGCTCCCGAACCGCGCCTGCGCACCGAACGGACCCGCGGCACGACCCTGCTCGGCCGCGAAAGCGCACTGGCCCGCGTCGCTTCCGGCGAAGTGCGGCAAGTGACCCAGCTTCTCCTCGATCCGGCCCGTGTCCGCATCTGGCCGGGCAACGCCCGCAGCTATGCGCACCTTTCGGAGGAGTCCTGCCAGGAACTGATCGACTCCATCGTCGCCGAAGGGGGCCAGAAGGTTCCCGCCGTGGTGCGCCGGGTCGAGGGAGATGCCGATCACGATTATGAAGTGATCGCCGGCACGCGCCGCCACTGGTCGATCTCCTGGCTGCGCGCGCATTCCTACCCCGACATGCAGTTCGTGGCGCAAGTCGCCCAGCTTGATGACGAAGCCGCCTTCCGGCTTGCCGATCTCGAGAACCGTGCCCGCAAGGACGTGTCGGATCTCGAACGCGCCCGCAACTATGCCCAGGCCCTGCGCGATCACTACGGTAACCACATGACCCGCATGGCCGAACGCCTCAAGCTCTCCAAGGGCTGGCTTTCCAAGATGCTCAAGGTCGCGGGCATCCCGGACGCCGTCCTGTCCGCTTTCGCCTCCCCTGCCGATGTGCAGCTGAAGCCGGCCTACCCCCTCGCCCAGTTGCTGGACGATCGGGACAAGGCGGCCGCCGTGCGCAAGGAAGCAACCCGACTGGCGCGGGAACAGGCCGGCCGCCGCGCAGACGGTCGCCCTGCCCTGCCCGCTGCCGATGTACTCAAGGCCCTGCTCGCCGCTCCCGAAATGGACAGGGCAAAGCCCGAGCCGGTGGTGATCCCCTCAAGGCACGGCCGCCCCATGGCATCGGTCCAGTCAAGCAACCGCCAGGGCGTGACCTTGCGTCTTCATTCGGGCTCCGGTGCGAGCCGCGAAGAAGTGCTCACCGCCGTCCGGGCCCTGCTCGTCCAGCTCGACGAGGAAGGCCGGGGCCTGCAAACGTGACATGGGGGCAGGAACGGGGCGACGGCGCCCCGTCCTGTTTCTGCCGCCGGAAATCCCGGCGGCCCTCGCGGGCATTTCCTTTTGCCCGGTCTGGCTTTTTCGAAAGCCGACTTCAGATCCGAAACATGAGAATGCAGGGGCCGGTGTCCCTGCATTTTCTTTATCGGCCTCCTGTTTCCCCCCGGTTGTTTCCCCGGGGAAACATCATCTCGCCAGACTTGCGGCGATCGGCGCCGTTCCAGGCAGCTTCCGCAGCGGCTTCTACAGTCTGGCGCGGTGAAACCGCGCCAAAAACCACGCACAAGTTCTGCACAACCAAGCTTCGCGGCGATTTGCCCCGCCCTGCCCTCCTCGCCATTATGGCAAGAATCACCCGAATCCGCCTCGTCCTGTTTCCCCGGGGAAACATCGCCGGGTCGTGTCCGGAATACCCTGTCACCTGCCCTCGCATGGGCCCTCGGTCGGAATGAAATGATGAGTCGCCCGAACAAAGAGACGACATCCGAACAGTTCGACCTGTTCCTCCCCTATATCGCCAACCTGCCGATGCGCGACCAGCGCGAGATGATGGAGCGTCCCTTCTTCAGCCTCGCCAAGTCCAAGCGCGTGAAGCCGATCGACTATACGAGCCCGGACGGCAAGCTGTGGGTCCACGTCTCCGCCAATCCGGACTATGGCATGGCCACGATCTGGGATGCGGATATCCTGATCTACTGTGCCAGCATGCTGGCCGACATGGCCCGGCGCGGCGTGAACGACGTGCCCCGCAAGCTGCACCTCATGCCTTACGACCTGCTCCGCGCGATCGGCCGCCCGACTACGGGCCGTGCCTATGAACTGCTCGGCCAGGCGCTGGACCGCCTCGTGGCCACCACCATCAAGACCAATATCCGTGCCGAGAACCGCCGGGAAGCCACGTTCTCCTGGCTTGATGGCTGGACCCAGCTGGTCGACGAACGAACGGAGCGTTCGCGCGGCATGACCATCGAACTGTCGAACTGGTTCTGGGAAGGCGTGATGATGAAGGGCGGCGTGCTCTCCATCGATCGCGCCTATTTCAACATCACAGGCGGGCGGGAACGCTGGCTTTACAAGGTCGCCCGCAAGCATGCCGGCGGCGCAGGCGAGGGCGGTTTTGCCATCACCATGCCGGTTCTTTTCGAAAAGTCGGGTGCCGAAGGGCAGTATCGCCGCTTCAAGTTCGAAATGCTCAAGCTCGTCGAGAAGGACGAACTTCCGGGATATACCCTGTCCGTCGAAACGGCGAAGGACGGCGAACCCATGATCCGCATGCGGCGGGTGGACGGGAAGGGCGGGGCCGAGCCCGCGCTGCCGGGCGGAACGGCCGAAGCCGACGAACCTGCGGCGCCAGTCGAGATTTCGGTAAAGACCAGGGCCTCCAAGGCAACTACACCGGATGCCGGCAACGCACCTGTTTCCCCGGGGAAACCGGCCGCCGTCGATGCGCGGCAGCTCATCCGCCGCACGGTCTCCGGTCTTTCCGATGCCGCCACGCGCGGCTTCATGACGGACGAGA
This sequence comes from Novosphingobium sp. TK71, assembly GCF_055361505.1. Lineage (NCBI taxonomy): Bacteria > Pseudomonadati > Pseudomonadota > Alphaproteobacteria > Sphingomonadales > Sphingomonadaceae > Novosphingobium > Novosphingobium sp. TK71. The sequence goes on along the minus strand of NZ_JBSZKA010000001.1, from coordinate 1,934,488 downwards.
CCATCGCCTATCTTCGCCAGAACTGCCCGGGCTGGGACCTCCATGCCCTTCACGCCGAGTTCGAACGTTGGGTCGCCGCCTCGCCGGAACGAACCCCCGCCGACTGGCAGCGTGCGTTCGTGGGCTGGGTCAAGCGCCATCACGAAAAGAATGGCCAGATGCTTCGCGGCTAGCCGCCCGTTCGGCCAGACGGCGGAACCTCCATCCATGACAGCCCCGGTGATCGGCGACGGTCTCCGGGGTTTTTCTTTGCCCGCGTGACACCCAAGACCGGCTCCCGGCCGGGTCTGCCCCGCCGATGCCACTCCCCGTCCGGGTCTGAAGCCCTGCGGCGCTCCCTTGCGAAATCCCCATCCAATTTCCCATCGGCAGGCAAAACCCATCTGCAAATCCCGATTCCGAGAGGGCAGGGTGGGAGGCCGAGTCAGGCGGTCTCTCTACCGAACCCGCCCTCAAGGGAATGCCCGGGCCCGCTGACCCTTCCCGCACCGCGGCGACATTCCTGCTTCACGTGCGCACTTGCTTGCCGCGCCCCTATCCAGCGGCCCCAACCAAACGCTGAGGGGCGAACAGTGCAGGCCAGATCATCTCGCTCGCAGGAACGCCTCCCGTTCCGGGAAACAGGGGTTCGCAGGGGAGGCGTTCCCGAAGTGTCGCGTTCTGCGATGAACCGCTCGGCGTGAACCTGCCGAATGCAGCGCACGAGCAGTGCTTTGAACCTTTATCAGGTGACCCCCGGAAAAACTGATTCAATTGAGCCACGGTTTTCCGGGGTTTCGACACACCGGGAACGCCCTGTCGCCATGCTTCGACCTATCGGGAACACCAGCTCGACCTTTCGGGAACAGGTACCCGATCCTTCGGGAACGCGTCAAACGTCACTTCAGGAACGGAGAGACGACATATCGGGAATGCCCCAATTCGCCGACTCGCAACGCTTGCGCGAGTCACGCGCAGTTCGGCCGCGCGTAACCTTCTAAATGATTCCTTCTAAAAAGGATTCTAACGCAGAACGAAGTTCAATTTCGGACTGAATGAGGGAAGGGCGCAGCGCGAGGACTGCCGGCCGCGCAGGCCAGCAACACTGGCGGCCGCGGCAATCGCAAAAAAAAAAAGCGCGATCCTTACCGCGTGGCGACGATGAGGCCCTCACCGCACTCGCCGCACAGAGTGGAAGCCCGCGTCCTCATTTTAGGTTGTCGCTCAATTGGCTCAGGGATCAGATCCGCCCCGGCCGCCCGAATTGCAGCAAAATCGACGCCGAACCGCCAGACGAGGTTCAAATTCGAATCAACCGCGCCCAGCCCGCAAACAGATACCCCGAAATTTGCCCTCAGAAGCCCGTACAGCGCGATGATAGCCTCGCCGCACCCCAACCCTCTCCAGGTGTCGTTTCTGCGTTCTCACGGCGAGCCCTGCAAATCCGCAGATTTCTGCGGCTTTCCGGTCCATCGGGCCCGAAATCACCGGTTAACTGGGCATCGAGGCAGGATTTGTGCGTCAGACCGCCTTTGCGGCACACCGTCCGTTATCAAAGCCGTTTCGGACAACCACCTCTGTAGGATCGAACTGCCAGGGCATCGTGCGGTCTTTGCCCGGTCGGACTATTCGCCGAAGGAGGAGCGGCTCAGCAGTTCGTCGATTCGGCGCATCGATGCCTCGTATTCCTCGATGTCTGGCGAGGAGGAATCGAGCCCCGAAACTTCGGCGGGATCGGAAACCCTATCTCCCGGCGCATAGCTATGAAGGCGCGCCGCGTTGCGTGAAGCATGGGTGGCGATCAGCCCCGCAGCTTCGAGGCTGTTCACGATCACGCCGACACCCGGCCGCGAAGCGCCGAGCAGTTCCTCGATCTGGCGACCTCTCAATGCTCCGAACCCTGACAGCTTTCGGGCCAGCTGAAGCGCACGGCCGCTGCTGCGCCGATCCTGAAGGCGAGCGCGCAGCAGGGCGGCATCCCTTTCCGCGTCCCCCAGCCAGCGGTCGAGCCGGAAGAGCGCATCGTGCAGCGCCGAAATTGCCGCCTCATCCGCATTTGCAGCGCCGGGCATGTCCGGATCGGGAAGGGCGAGAGGCAAGACGACGAGCCCGGGGATCGGCATCGCGACGGGGAGCCCGTGGCGAGGGGCCAGATAGCCCCCGGCCAGAATATCCAGCGCCCACCGCGAATTTGCCAAATCCTCGCGTTCCACCGCGATACCGCCGATCAGATCGAGGGTTCTTTCCTGACGGGCGAAGCGCGCGGTCCGCGCAGCCGCCGCGAAAAGCATGCGCACCGGATCGAAGGGCAGGGCATCGTCAGCGGCGTCAAGCCCGCCAATAAGGCTGCGGGCTTCCGAAATGACGGAATGCGTATCTTCGTGTTCCCCGCCGCGCAGAAAGTCGGTGGGGGCCAGAAATGCCTTCAGGAGGCTCTCCGAGGCATCGGCCAGTTCCTGCCAAGGGCTATGCCGGAATTCGGTGAGTATGGCTTGGCAGAGGGCCTTGGGCGGGCGTAAACTAGGCCGTGAACCATCCGAAAGCGTTTCAAGGCCTGCGTACCAGGTGAAAAAGCGTTCGTCAGTGAATTCGTGCCCTTCCTGTCGGAGCGCGGCCATGAGGCTTTCGCGGATCAGACGTGCCGCCAGGATCTGCAAGGTGCCGTCGCCGGCTCGTGAAATGCCGACCTGGATGCGGCCGAGAAGCAGGGCGCAAAGGACCGCCGGTGTCGTCTCGAAGGCTTTCGGCGCGTTCTTGGGCATGAAATACCCTTGAAAATCATCAGGATAGCGGGCTTGAAACCTAAGTAAGGTTAAGTATACACCCTCTGATGTCAAGGTTTTAGTCGCTATCGATAGTCGACAGCCCGATAGCGCCTGCGGTGTCGAGGCAGAACCGGCCGAAAACGACAAGGGCATCAGCCCATCAAAGCGAACCGCAAGCGTCGGTTCCCGGCAGGCGGGCCGGTTACGCCAACCGGGCGTGTCCCGCAACAACGGCAAGTTCCCGCTGACGGCAGGGAGATGCCGTGGCAATGCCCGCGTCCGGCGGCGGTGCCGGACGCGGGGGAAGGGCGGGCAGGGGGCCTTTGTTCAGTCCCCGCAGGCGTTCATCGGCATGGAAATGTAGTCCAGTTTCACGTCGGAGACGGCGATGGACAGCGGCCCGGTGGCCGAGAGCACCAGCGGCGCGGTCAGGGCGTGCATGTCGGCACCGCGACTGGCGAAGCATTGCAGCGGAATGGCGAAAGAGCCCCATTCGCCCGGCGCCGTTTTGGCCAGGGTTGCGCCGACCGGCACGCTGATGGTCTTGCCGCCGCTCTCTACGCCGATGCTTACCGGCGTGGCCGGACGGTCACCGAGGCGGTACTGGACGACGAGGCTGATTTCACCGTTGCTCTCTCGCGAGAGGTCCAGAGGGCGCGGTGCGACGATGGCGACCCGGCCGGGCGAGCCGGCGGCCCAGGTGAACAGGCGGGCATCCTCCTGCGCGCGGCGATCCATTCCGGATTGCTTTACCAGTTCGGTATCGATGGACCAGCCCGGCGGCACCTTTCCGGCCCCGTAGAACACGCCCGGCGTGGCCTGCGCCATGTCGGCAGGGCGGGTTTCGTCGAGCCGTGCAACCTTGCCGGGAGCAGCATAGGACAGGCCGTATCCGAAGGGGAAAAGCGGATCATAGCCGGGATCGCGGCGGTTGAGCACGTATTGGTCGGGGCGTTTGGGCCAGGAGAAGCTGAGCTTGCCCTTGAAGTCGTGATTGATGGCACCGTCCGCCCTGGTGAACAGGACATCGGACACACCGCCGCCCTCGCTGCCCGGCAGGAAAGCTGCGACGAAGGCATCCGATGCGTTGAGCTCGGCATTCACCCAGAGCGGACGCCCTGAAAGGAACACGGCGACGACCGGGATGCCTGCCGCCTTGAGCCGCTTGAGCATGGCAAGGTCGGGCTTGTCTCCGGGGCTGTATTCGAGGTTGGGAATGTCGCCCTTGAATTCTGCATAGGGCGTTTCGCCGAAGACGACGATGGCGGCGTCCGGCTTCTTCGTGAAAGTGCCATCGGGCGCGTAAGTCGCAGTGCCGCCTGCCGCGCTCACGGTTTCCTCGATGCCCTTCCAGATGGAAGTGGCGTTGGGGAAGGCGCTGTTGGGCAGATCCGCGCCCTGCCAGGTGATGGACCAGCCACCCGCCTGCTGGCTGACGCTGTCCGCCGCCGTGCCCACCACGAGGATGCTGGCGTTCGGCTTGAGCGGCAAGACGCCTTCGTTCTTGAGCAGAACCAGCGATTCCCGCACCGCCTGCCGGGCGATGGCCTTGTGGGCGGGGCTGGAGATCACATCGAACTTGCCCGCGACGGCGCGGCTCGACGGGCGACCACGGTCGAAGGTTCCAGCGCGAACTTTCACGCGCAGGATACGGCGCACCGCATCGTCCAGACGGGCGGCAGGAATGGTGCCGTCCTTCGCTTCGCGCAGGGTATTCTCATAGAGCTGCTTCCAGCCCGGGCCGGAATACATGAACATGTCCAGCCCGGCATTGATCGCCTGCGGGCAGTCCTCGTTGGTGCAGCCCTTCACCTGCCCATGGCTGTTCCAGTCACCCACCACGAAGCCGTCGAAGCCCATGCGTTCCTTGAGCACGCCGGTCAGGAGCGATGCATTGCCGCTCATCTTCTCGCCGTTCCAGCTTGAGAAACTGGCCATGACCGACTGGGTGCCTGCCTCGATCGCGGCGGGATAGCCGCCGAGATGGACGTCGCGCAGCACCTCTTCCGAAACCCGCGTGTCGCCCTGGTCGCGCCCGCCGGTGCCGCCGTCTCCGAGGAAGTGCTTGGTCGTGGCGATCAGGTGGTTCGGGGCGAGGAAGTCCTTTGTGCCGACTTTGCCCTGAACGCCTTCGATCATCGCGCCGGCATAGTCGGCCGCGATTTCCGGTTCCTCGCCATAGCTTTCGTATGTGCGGCCCCAGCGATCGTCCTGCACCACGGCCAGCGTGGGCGCAAAGGTCCAGTCGAGCCCGGCGGCGGCGGTTTCCAGCGCGGTCACTTCGCCGATCTTGCGGATCAGGTCCCGGTCCCGCGCGGCGCCGAGGCCGATGTTGTGCGGGAAGAGCGTGGCGCCGACGATGTTGTTGTTGCCGTGGACGGAATCGGTGCCCCAGATGATCGGGATCTTCGGGCGACCGTCGCTGCGGGTCATCGAGGCATCGTAGAACTCGTCCGCCAGTTGCAGCCACTTGGCGGGAGAGGCGTATTCGTCGTCATAGGGGCCGCTGTTGCCGCCGTTCAGCACGGAACCGATCTTGTAGGTCACCACGTCGGCGGGCTTGATCGAGCCGATGTCGACCTGGATGAGCTGGCCCACCTTGTCTTCCACGGACATGGCGCGGATCAGCGTATCGACGCGCTTCTCCACTTTCGGATCGCGCTTGGGCTGGGCGTTTACCCTGGGCCAGATCGCGGGATTGGCCACGGACGATGCGGACAGGGAGGGCGATTGCGCGCCCGCCGCACCGGCCAGCGCCAGGGCAAGGATCGACAGGGAAGCGGCGGGGGAAAGGCGGGTCATGAAGTCTCCTGCAAAGGGTGGCTATCAGGCAGCGTCGGCGATCACGGCCTTGCCGTCATCCGGTCGAGGCGGGCAGAACCTGCCAGGGCGGCGTCGCCTGCGAAATGGCCGATGCGCAGCGAATATGTGCCTGCATCGAGAACCCAGCCCGGCGCCGCATTGTCGAAGCGGGCGATAACGCGCGGATCGACGGTCAGCGAGACGTGGCGGGTCTCGCCGGGCTTGAGCCAGACCTTCTCGAACCCGGCGAGGCGATAGGCCCGGGTGCCCGCAGCGCTCTTCGCCTCGACATAGAGCTGCGGCACGTCGGCGCCTTCGCGCTTGCCGCTGTTGGTCACGTCGAACTCGACGGTCAGCCTCGCGCCATCGGTGACCTTGAGGCCGGCGTAGCGGAAGCTGGTGTAGGTGAGGCCATGGCCGAAGGGGAACAGCGGCTTCTCGTTCCTTGCCGCATACCAGCGATAGCCGACATCGGCGCCTTCGGGGTAGTCCACCGGGAAGGGAGCGACGCCGCCGCTCATGCCGTAGACGGTCTTGTCCCCGGCACTGCGGCGGGCATCGGCGGCGTGGAGTTCGGCAAGGCCGAGCGGCTGCGGGCGCGGCGCCTGCGCGATGCTGGCCGGGAAGGTGATGGGCAGGCGGCCCGAGGGATCGACATCGCCGAACAGGATATTGGCGATGGCCTCGCCGCCGCGCTGGCCGGGATACCAGGCGTGCAGGATCGCGGGCACGCGGTTGACCCAGGGCATCAGCACCGGCCCGCCCGCTTCGACGACCACCAGCGTCTTCCTGTTGGCGCCTGCGACCGCGTCGATCAGGGCGTCCTGGTTGTCCGGCAGGGCCATGCTTTCGGGGTCCTGCGCTTCGGTGCGCCAGGCCCAGGCGAAGACCACCGCCATGTCGGCGCCCTTGGCAGCGGCAGCGGCGGCCTTGGGATCGCTGCCATCCACGTAAGTGACGCTGGCCCCCGGCGCCAGCGCCTGGATCGCCTTCAGCGGCGAGGAGGCATGCCAGGTGATCCGCGCGAAGGAGGCGGCCGCGCCTTCGGTCAAAGGAATCTCGACCGGCGCGCCGCCCACCGAGCGGACCTGCGAGGAACCGCCGCCGGAAAGCACGCCCACATCGGCATGGGCGCCGATCAGCACGATCTTCTTCGCCGTCTTGGCCAGCGGCAGCAGGTTGCCCTGGTTCTTGAGCAGGACGATCCCTTCCTCCGCTGCGCGCTGGGCGACGAGGGCATGGGCGGCATAGTCGATGGGCTGGGCGCTCTCGGGAACGGGATTGTCCATCAGCCCGCTGTCGATCACGCCGAACAGGATGCGGCGGACCATGTCGTCGAGGCGGGCCATCGGGATGCGCCCGGCCTTCACCGCTTCGGCAAACCTGGTGTCGAAGAACATCTGGTCGTCCAGTTCCTGCCCGGAATCCTGGTCGAGACCGTTGATGGCGGCCTTTTCGGTGGAGTGGACGGCCCCCCAGTCGGACATGACCCAGCCCTTGTAGGCCCAGTCCTGCTTGAGGACCTTGTTCAGCAGCCAGTCGTTCTCGCAGGCATAGTCGCCGTTGACCTTGTTGTAGGCGCACATGACAGAGGCGGGGCGGCCGCTTTCGATGCCGAGCTGGAAGGCCAGCAGGTCACTTTCGCGCAGTTCGGCGGTGCCGATCCGCGCGTCGAGCACGGTGCGGCCGGTCTCCTGCGAATTGAGCGCGAAGTGCTTGATGGTGGAGACGATGTGATTGCTCTGCACGCCCTTGATGTGCTCGCCCACCATGACGCCGGCGAGCAGGGGGTCTTCGCCGAGATATTCGAAATTGCGGCCGTTCCAGGGATCGCGGGTAAGGTTGACGCCGCCCGCCAGCAGCACGTTGAAGGTCTTGGCGCGCGCTTCGGCGCCGATCATCGCGCCGCCTTCGTAGGCGAGCCGGGGGTTGAACGTGGCGGCGGTGGCGATGCTGGCGGGAAGCGCGGTGGCCACGTCGCCCTTGCGCTGCTCGATCTGGTTGGCAACGCCGAGGCTGGCGTCGCTTTCACGCAGGGTCGGGATGCCGAGGCGCGGGATGCCGGGTATGTGCCCTGCCGAGGGGATCATCGCGATCGGCACAGCGGGCTTGGCCAGCGGCGGGAAGTAGCCGTGGACGAGCTGCAGCTTCTCTTCCAGCGTCATCGCCTTGACCAGCGCATCGGCGCGCGCCTCTGCCGACTGGCCGGTGCCGGCGGTTGGGGCGGTTGCGGCGGCGGGCGCTATGGTCTGCTGCGCCAGGGCGGGCGAAGTCAGGCTGCTGCCGATGGTCAGCGCGGCAAGCAGGGCGGCAATCTTCATCGTCATCGGGAAACCTTGGAAAAGCGGGGGACGGAACGGGCGTGATAGCGCTCGAGCAGGGTGCGGTGATCGGGCAGGGCGGCCCGCGCTCCGGCATGGGCGGCGCGGACGCGGGCAAAGACGTCCCGCGCTTCCTGCGCGCCGGGGTAGCGGCGGATACCGGCGGAAAGCCGTGTTTCGAAGCCCATGCCGTAAAGGATGTAGTGGTAGCTCGGCGGCAGGAACGTCTCCAGATCGACCACGAAGTCGAACCGCGAGGGCGGGCGGTGGCGCCACTGGGCCAGCATGTCCTGCAAGGCTTCGGGGATCGAGGCAGGATCGGCGTTGTCCCGCCAGTAGGCGGTGTCGGTACGGCGGGTGATGCAATAGTGGAGCTTCAGGAAATGGACGATGCGCTCGAAGCGCGCGGCCATCAGCCGGTTGAAGCTGCGCGCGGCGGCCGCGCGGGCACCACGGTCGCCGGGAACCAGGAATTCGCCGATCATCTTCAGCGCGGCTTCGATCAGCATGATGCCGGTCGATTCCAGCGGCTCGAAGAACCCGGCGGAAAGGCCCACCGCCACGCAGTTGCCGATCCACTGGGTCTCCCGGTAGCCGGTCTCGAAGCGAAGCTGGCGCGGGGTGAGGGCGGCGCCCTCGCTGCCGAGATAGCGGCGCAGGGTCGTTTCCGCCTCGTCGTCCGAACAGTGGTTGCTGGAATAGACATAGCCCACGCCCCGGCGTTCGCTGAGGCCGATATCCCAGGTCCAGCCTGCCTCGTGCGCGGTGGCCAGCGTGTAGGGCCGCACCGGCGCGCCGGGCTCGGCGTAGGGAACCTGCATCGCCAGCGCCCGGTCGTTGAACAGGCTGCCGGCGCAGGACGTGAAGGGGGAGCCCAGCGTCCGCCCGATCAGGAGCGCGCTGAAGCCCGAGCAGTCGAGGAAGAAATCGCCTTCGATCCGGCGGCCATCGGCCAGCATCAGGGCGGTGATGTCGCCGCTGCCGTCCTTGCGCTCGACCGCGGCTACCGTGCCTTCGATGCGGGTAACGCCGGCGGCCACCGAAATGTCGCGCAGATAGGCGGCGAAACGGGCGGCGTCGAAGTGATAGGCATAGTTCATCGGGCCGGAGAAATCGGGGTCTTCCGCCCGTTTCGGCGCGCGACCGGCGCGGATGACCTGTTCCTGCACGGTGACCGCATCGGCCCATGACGGGCGCGCGGCGCTGTCATCGCCGATCCAGTGCGGCAGCAGCGCCTCGTCCTCCCCGCCGACGGGCAGGTTGAACGGGTGGAAGTAGCTGTCGCTGCCGGTGGCCCAGCCATCGAACAGCACGCCCTGCTTGAAGGTGGCGTCGGCACGGGCGAGGAATTCCGCCTCGCCGATGCCGAGGCCGGCCAGTGTCGTGCGGATGGTGGGAAAAGTGCCTTCCCCCACGCCGATGATGCCGATCTCGCCGGATTCCACCAGCGTGACGTCGGCCATCTTCAGCGTGCGGGAAAGATAGGCGGCGGACAGCCATCCGGCCGTGCCGCCGCCCAGGATGACGACGCGACCGGAAGAGGGATAGTCGGTCGTCATTGTCCTGTCCTTTCAGCTTTCGATCAGAAGCTCGCGCGGGCGCGGACGCCCCAGGTACGCGGCGGCTGGAGGTTCGAGAGGAACACCGGATCGTAGCGCGGCGCGCCGAAGGCGCCGGCACCGGTGCGGATGTGTCCGTTCTCGATGTTCTGGACGAAGGCTTCGACCGAGTACTTGCCGTCAGCCGGCTCGAAACGGATCGAGGCGTCCGAGCGGAAGTAGGCCTTCTGCTTGTCCCACGAGGTGCCGTTGGTGCCGCGGTCGGGCATGTTGTCCGCCGGATCGTTGGCATTCACGAAGGGATTGGCATCGCCGTTGAAGTAGCTCAGCCAGCTCTTGGTCTCGTAGTGCGTGGTGAAGCGCGGGGTGATCCGCGCGCCGCTCGCCAGTTCGAAGTCGTGCTCGTAGCTCAGCGTCGCCGAGAAGCGCGGCGCGTGGGCCAGTTCGTTGCCCTTGAGCTGCACGATCGAGGAGGCCTTGCCGCCGTCGTAGAGACGACCGTCGACGCTTTCCAGATCGTCCAGCTTGGTCTTCTGCAGCGTGGCCGAGAAGTTCAGGCGGTCCGCGGCGGTGAAGGCCGCATTCATTTCCGCTTCCAGGCCGTAAGCCTTCGCGCCCTTGGCGTTCTGGGTCACGATCTGGCTGCGCACGACATTGCCTTCATCGTCGCGGAAGGTGACGGCCTGGTTGACCTGGTATCCCTTGAAGTCGGAATAGTAGGCGGCCAGGTTCAGCGTCACGGCCCGGTCGAGCAGGCGGGTCTTGAGGCCGACTTCGTAGTTGGTCAGGGTTTCCGGATCGGTCAGCCCGGCATTGTCCTGGATGTTGCCCGACTTGAAGCCGGTGGAGATGCTGGCATAGCCCAGGGTGTCGGCCGCGATGTCGGCATCGACGCGGGCGAGGTAGGTCAGCTTGTCCCACTTGCCCTTCACGTCGTTGTTCGAGATCGAGAAGCCGGGCAGCAGGTCCACCAGCTGCGCGGCGGTGGCGCCGGGATAGGCGCCGAAGATGCCGCCGGTGCAGGTGCCGCCGGGGGCCTTGTCGGCATCGGTGCAGCCTTCGCCAGAGAAGGTCACGTTACGGCCGCCGATGTCCTGCTTCTTGTCGGAGGTGTAGCGCAGGCCGCCGGTGAAGCGCAGCCAGTCAGACGCATGCCACACGGCCTGGCCGAACACGGCGCGGCTATCGATCTGGCGATTGGCCTGGATGAAGCTGCCCGCCCAGCTGAAGGTGCCGTCGCGGTAGCCGTTGCGCTGGTCGATATCGAAGCGGATCTTGTTCTTCTCGTGGCTGTAATAGGCGCCGAGGATCCAGTCGATGTCGTTCTCGCCGGTGGACTTGAGCTGGAGTTCGTGGCTCTGGAAGTCATAGCGCGAGGAGAGCGTGGCGTTCTCGTTGAAGGCGCCGAGCGGCAGGTCGTTGCCGTCCGCGTCCACCTGGCCGGTCGGGGGCAGGGCGCCCGCGTCGGCGTCGGTGCGGGTGCTGCCGCCGATGCGCGACCAGCCACCGATGTAGCTGAGCTGGATGCCGTCCGTGATGTCGTAGTTCATCGTGCTGCGCACGGCGACCGAGTAACGATCGGTTTCAGGCGCGGTATCGCTGAGCGTGGACCAGCGCTTGGTGCCCGCGCGCGGGGTCTGGAGCAGGCCGATGACCGGCGCGCCGTTGTCGAGGAAACCTTCGGCCGAAAGGTTCCAGCTGAAGCGGTCGCTCGGCTGCCAGAGCATCGAGACGCGGCCCGACTGCTGGTCCGCCGCGTAGTACTTCTTGCCCGAAGTGACGAAGGCGGACTTGTTGATGCCGACGATGTCGGGCGCGGCCTGGTAATCGGCATAGCCGTCATGACGGTCGCTGACGAAGGCGACGCGGAAGGCCAGCGTATCGGTGACGGGGATGTTGATCGCGCCGCGCATGCCGAAGCGGTCGTAATTGCCCGCGGTCAGTTCGAGGTTGCCGCTGAATTCGCCGAGCTTGGGCTTGGCCGAGATCAGGCTGAGCGCGCCGACGGTGGCGTTGCGGCCGAACAGCGTGCCCTGCGGGCCGCGCAGCACTTCGACGCGTTCCATGTCGTACATCAGCACCGATGCGCCCTGCGAGCGCGGCGAGTATACGCCGTCGATGTAGATGGCGACTTCGGGGTCGGCCACTTCGGTATAGGCGCTGTCGTTGCCGATGCCGCGCAAGGTCAGCAGCACGGCCGACTGGTCGCCCTGTTGGTTGAACTGCAACGAGGGGACGAAACGGGCAAGGTCGGTCACGTCCTTGACGCCGTTCTTGGTCAGCGTTTCCTGGCTGAAGGCCGAGATCGCGATCGGGGTCGATTGCAGGGTGGTTTCGCGGCGGGTCGCGGTAACGATGATATCGTTGTCGGAAACGGTCTGCTGCGCCGATGCCGCGGCATCCTGGGCGTGAGCGGCAGATACGGAAAATAGGCAAGCCGCGAGCGCTGTGCCCGCGACGAGATCGTGCCTCGTCATGTCATCCTCCCGAATGTTTGTTACTTGTGAGGGTGCAATGCCCAAGCCCTGACATCGTTGTCAAGCCTGATTTGACATCGATGTCAGGGCTTGGGTCAGGATAAGGCCGGCGCTGTGTCTTCGGGGAAACAGTCCTTTTGCCATCCCGGGCGCAGTGCCATAGATGCCTCACATGTCGCGCACCGCCCCACCCGTTCTGCCGTCCGATGCGCAGGAATCCCTCGTCAGGCGGCTGTTCTGGCTTTCGATCGGCGTGTTCTTCATCGGCGGCTTCCTGAGCGCATCCGTCAGCCTGCTGGTGCCGCAGCTCAAGGCGGTGCTGGGGCTGGACTACAAGGGCGCGCTGCTCGTCCAGCTTGCCTTCCATTCGAGCTATCTCCTGTTCGCCCTACCGGCGGCGCTGGCGGTGGTGCGAATCGGGTACATGCGGGCGATCGCCATCGGCCTGTCGGTCATGACGGCGGGATGCCTGTCGCTGGCGCTGGCGCAGGGGATGCGGCAGTTCCTGCTGGTACTGGGCGCGCTGCTGCTGCTTTCGGCGGGGCAGACGGTCCTGCAGATCGCGTCCAACACCGTGGTCACGGTGATCGGGCCGTCTCGCGGGGCGGCGGTGCGGCTCAACCTGCTGCAGGGCTTCAATTCCCTGGGCACGGTGCTGGGCCCCGTGCTGAGCGCGCCGTTCCTGCTGGCGAACATCACGCCGGGGGATCGGGGCGGCGGAACGGCATCCGTCCCGTTCGTGGCGATCGGCGCGGTGCTGGCGGTGCTGTCGGCCCTCTATGTCGGCCACCGCGCCCTGCTGTCGGCGGCGCCTGCCGGCGCGGGCAGGATGCTCCCGCCGGACTGGTCGCGGCAGATATTCTCCGTCCTGCGCGATCGCCGGCTGCGATGGGGGACGGCGGCGATCTTCGTCTATGTGGGCGCGGAAGTGACGATCGGAACCCTGATGACGAACGTGCTGATGCTGCCCGAACGCCTGGCGCTGGAACCGGTCAGCGCGGGGAGGCTGGTCGGCCTCTACTGGGCCGGCGCCATGGTCGGGCGCTTCGCGGGCGCGTGGATGCTGACGCGCATGGCCGAGGCGCGCCTGCTGCTTTACGCCGCGCTGGCGGCGATCGCGCTGACGGTGGCTGCCACCGTGCTGCCCGGAGCGGCAGGCGCCGCCGCGCTGATCGCGGTGGGGCTCTGCAACGCGATCATGTATCCCACCATCTATGCCCTGGCGATGCCGCAGGACAGCCGGCAGGCGCCGCTCGCCTCGATGTGGCTGTGCATGGCCGTGGTCGGCGGAGCGGTGGTTCCGATCCTGACCGGGGCCGCCGCCGATGCCGCGGGCCTGCTTCCGGCCTTGCTGCTTCCGGCGCTGTGCTATGCGGGGATCGCGGGGTTCGCGGGCATGTGCCGGCGGCCGAGGGAGGTGGCGGCATGAGTATCGTGACGATCAAGGATGTCGCCGCAAGGGCAGGCGTCTCGCCGAAAACCGTTTCGCGCGTCATCAATGGCGAAGCGCATGTCCGCCCGGAACTGCGCGATCTGGTGCAGCGGATCGTGGCGGAGCTGGACTACCGGCCCAATGCCTTCGCCCGCAGCCTTTCAAGCTCGCGCTCCTATCTGCTGGGTCTGTTCATCGACGATCCGGTGTCCGGCTATGCCGCCGATGTCCAGCACGGCGCCCTGATGGGCTGCCGCGCGCGCAGCTATCACCTGGTGGTGGAGCCGGTCGACCTTGCCGCGCCGGACTGGGCGCTTGAAGTGCGCGCCAGCATTGCGGCGCTGCGGCTGGACGGGGCGATAGTCGCCCCGCCGATTTGCGACGATGCGGCGCTGATGGCGATCTTCGCGGAGGCGGGGCTGCCCACCGTACTGGTCGCCCCCAGCAAGGCCCCCGCCGGTTCCGGCACGGTGCGCATGGACGATCGCGGCGCGGCGCGGGAAGTGACCGAATACCTGCTGGGCCTCGGCCATCGCCGCATCGGCTTCGTGCAGGGGCCGCTCAGCCACAGCGCATCGGCCCGCCGTGAGGAAGGCTTCCGCGCGGCCATGGCGGCCGCCGGCGTCGATATCGACGAGGCCAGCGTGGTGCGGGGAGATTTCACCTCGCGGTCCGGGTTGGCGCTGGGCGAACGGCTGCTGGCGCTGAAGGACCGGCCGACGGCGATCTTCGCCTCCAACGACGACATGGCGCTGGGCGTGCTCATCACCGCCATGAAGCACGGCATCGCCGTTCCCGAAACGCTGTCCCTGTGCGGGTTCGACGATGCGCCCTCGTCGCGCGCGGCATGGCCGCAATTGACCACGGTGCGCCAGCCCAAGGCGGAAATGGCGGCGGCGGCGGTGGATATCCTCGTCGATCCGCAATTCCGCCGCACCGCCGGGGGAGAAGGTTCGCACCTGATGCTGCCGCACGAACTGATCGTCCGGGGCAGCACCGGACCGGCCTGAGAGCAGCGCGGCGGCGCGAAAGCCATTGACGGTCCGCCCGCGCCGCGCAACGTTGATTTATCGGCAGATCTGGCTTCGATTCAGGGGGATATGATGGGGGCAATGGGTTCGGTGAAACGTGCGGCGGCGATCGCATGCAGTGTGCTGGCGCTTGCCGCCGGCGCGTGTGGCAGCGCGGGCGCGAAGGATATCGTCATCCATGCCGGCCGCTTCATCGACGGCACCGGCGCGGCCGCGCGCCAGAACGTGTCGATCCTGATTACCGATGAGCGCATCACCGCGATCCAGCCCGGCTTCGTCACGCCGCAAGGCGCCGAAGTGGTGGACCTTTCCGGCAAGACGGTCCTGCCCGGCCTCATCGATACGCATGATCACATCACGGCGGGGTGGCATTCCGGCGATCCGATCCGCAACAGCGTGACCCGCAGCGCTTTCGAGGATGCGATCGAGGCCACGGTCTTTACCCGCGACACCCTGCTGGCCGGGTTCACCTCGGTGCGCGATTGCGGGGCCGATACCCAGGTGGTCGTCGCGCTCAGGAAGTCGATCGAGGGCGGCGTGGTTCCCGGTCCGCGCATGTGGGTTGCGGGCACTCCGCTCGGCCCGACCGGCGGCCACGGCGATGCGGTGAACGGCCTGCGGGTGGAATTCGCCGATATTCCCCATGTCAGCGACAATGTGGTCGATAGCCCCGAATCCGCCCGGCTGGCGGTGCGGCGCCTGAAGCGCGAAGGCGTGGACCTTATCAAGATCATGCCGTCTGGCGGGGTCATGTCCATCGGCGACGATCCCCGGCACCAGCTGATGACGGACGAGGAGATCAAGGCGGTGATCGACACCGCCCACGCGCTGGGGATGAAGGTGGCTGCCCACGCCCATGGCAAGGAGGCGATCGACCATACCATCGAGCTGGGCGTGGATTCGATCGAGCATGGCTCCTACGCCGATGCGGCAAGCTACAAGCTGTTCAAGCAGCACGGGACCTATCTCGTGCCGACGATGCTGGTCGGCGAGCGGGTCTACCAGCGCGCGAAGGAGCATCCCGAGCAGCTCAACCCCTCCACCGCGGAAAAAGCGCTCGCCATTGCGCCGCTGCTGCGCCGCAACCTGCACGATGCCTATGCCGCGGGCGTGAAGATCGCCTTCGGCACGGATACCTTCGGCCTTTCCCGGCACGGCGAGAATGCGCAGGAATTCGCGCTGCTGGTAAACGCGGGGATGACCCCGATGGACGCGATCAAGACGGCGACCGGGAATGCCGCCGACCTTCTGGGCAGCACCGATGTCGGCACGCTGCAGGTTGGCCGCTATGCCGACGTCATCGCCGTGGACGGCGATCCGCTGGCCGACGTCAAGGTGCTGGAAAACGTCGGCTTCGTGATGAAGGGCGGCGCGATCGTCAAATCGGCGGGAAAGCCCCTGATCTGAGGGCTTCCGTTTCGGGAACCGGGGCAGGTCGCCGGGCGGACACGCCGAACCCGGCGATCACCGCGTAGCACAGCGCGGGGAGAACCAGCGCCATGCCCAGGTTGCCGCCGGTCAGGTCTGCCAGCGCCCCGGTGGCGAGCGGCACCAGCGCGCCGCCGCAGATCGCCACGTTGATGATGCCCGAACCGTCCGCCGCGCGGGCGCCCAGCTTCTCGCAGGCGAGGCTGAAGATCGTGGGGAACATGATCGAGTTCATCAGGCCCACGGCCAGCAGCGCATAGCCCGAGACGGTGCCGGTGCTCGCCACCGAAAGCGCGAGCAGGGCGATGGCCGTGAAGGCATTGACGGCAAGCACCCGTCCGGGATCGAGGACGCGCAGGACGGCAGAGCCGATGAAGCGCCCCAGCATCGCACCGCCCCAGTAAAGCCCGATCAGCTTGCCGGCGGACTGTTCCGGCAGGGCCATGACGTGGTCCTGCATGAGGTAGCTGACGATCAGCGACCCGATGGAGACTTCGGCGCCGACGTAAAGGAAGATGCACAGTGTGCCGAAGCGGAAACGCGGGCGCTTCAGCAGGTCGAACCCGGCGAATCCTGCATGGTCGCCGTGCTGCTGCGGCGGCAGGCGGTTGCGGAAGGCCCAGACGGCGGCGATGACGAGCGCGAGCGCGCCGGCAATGGCAAGATAGCCGTGGACGATCGCCTGGCTTTCGGCGCGGCGATAGGCATCGAGCGCGGCGCCGGAAAGGTCGTGCGCCGAAACGGCGGCAAGGCTGCCCAGGATCAGCACGGCGCCGGCGATCGGGAAGATGGTGGTGCCCAGCGAATTGAAGGCCTGCGCGAAGGTCAGGCGCGAACTGGTCGTTTCCGGCTTGCCCAGCAGGCTGATGAGCGGGTTGGCCACCACCTGGACGATCACCACGCCCGCCGCGAGCACGAAGTAGGCGGCGAGGAACAGCCAGTAGGTGGCGGTCTGCGATGCCGGAATGAAGGCCAGGCAGCCCACGATCATGATCGCCAGCCCGGCCGCTGCCCCGCGCATGTAGCCGATCCCGCGTACCAGCATCGCGCCGGGAATGCCGATCACCGCATAGGCCGTGAAGAAGCAGAACTGCACCAGCATCGCTTCGGTGTAGCTGAGCGTGAACAGCTCCTTCAGCTTGGGAATGATGACGTCGTTCAGGCTGGTTATGCCGCCGAAGATGAAGAACAGCGCCATGACGAAATAGCGCAGCTCCGGCGCGTCGACATGACCGCCGGGGGCTTCCTCGCTCGGTTCGGAACTTGTGATCGCTGACGTGAAGGCCATGATTTTTGCTCGACTCGCGCTGCCGGGCGCGTTCCACGCGCCAATTCAGGGATGAAGGGTGGGGACGCGCGGGCGTCCGGGGCGATGGTTCAGCCCGAGCCGGTGTCGGCTGCCGTGGTGAGCACCGCGATATCTCCCATGTCGTTCTTATTGGTTTGTCATCCCGGGTGCGATCGATTCGCCTTTCGGCGAAAGGGCCGCACCCGGGATTCCAGCGCTGTCGGCTTTGGAGGAGATGACAACGTTGTACCGGATGATTAGCGCGCAATGCGCGATCGATCAAGGCAATCCTGCAGGGAGGCATTCACGCCGCGATTATGCGACGATCCCGGAGAACGGCCGGGAATTTCCGTAAAACCATTCTCAACCGCAATCTTGTGTGGCAAGGCCTGCAAATGACCAGCATTCGTGACGTTGCTGCCGCGGCAGGCGTATCCATCAAGACCGTGTCCCGCGTTGTCAACAAAGCGCCGAATGTGAGCGAAGATTTGCGCACGCGGGTGACCGAAGCGATCGACCGGCTCGGTTACAGGCCGAATCAGTCGGCGCGCCGCCTGGCCGGGGGGCGCTCGTTCATGCTGGCCTTCCTCTACAACAACCCTACCCCCGGCTACACTTCCGCAATCCAGGTGGGCGCGGCAAACCGCTGCCGCGAACTGGGCTACCATCTCGTCGTCGAACCGATGCCGCTGTCCGGTGACGAGCGCTTCGAGATCCTCGACCGGCTGGTGGCGGCGCTCCGGCCCGACGGCGTATTCGTGGCCCCGCCGCTGTCGGACGACAGGGCGCTGCTGCAAAGGCTTTCGGAACTCGACTTGTCCTGTGCGCGGCTGGCGGGATCGCTGGTGACGGAAAGCTTCAACATTCCCACGCCGGAGCGGGCGGCGGGGCGGATGATCGCCGATCACCTGATCGAACTGGGGCACCGCCGGATCGGCGTGATCGCGCCGCCGGCGGACCACCGCGCGGCGCTCGCCCGTGTCGAGGGTTTCCGGGACGGGCTGGAAGCAGCGGGCATCCCGGCCGGGGACGTCCGGTTCGTGCCGGGCAGCTTCGATTTCGATTCCGGCCTTCGCGCCGGGGAACAATTGCTCGCCGGCGAAGCGCCGCCCACCGCGATCTTCGCCACGAACGACGCCATGGCGCTGGGCGTGCTCACATATGCGCATCGCACCGGGCTGAGCGTGCCGGATGACGTGTCGATCGTGGGCTTCGACGATACGTCCGCCAGCGCCACCACCTGGCCGCCGCTCACCACGGTCCGTCAGCCGCTGGAGGAGATGGGGCGCGCCGTCGTGGATGCGCTGGTGGGCGCGCCGGACGAAGCGCCCGTGTTCCGGTTCGAACTGGTCCGGCGCGAAAGCAGCGGGCCGGCCCCCACAGGCTGACGATCTAGTGTAGCTTCAGGCGGGGGCGGACGATGCGGTTGACGTGGCTGACCGCGATCAGCGCCGAACCCTTGATCCAGCCATGGATCGCCAGCAGGTGCATCCGGTACAGCGATAGGTAGATGAACCGGGCGAGCCGCCCTTCCACCGCCATGCGGCCGCCCACCAGATTGCCCATGAGCGTGCCCACGGTCGAGAACCGGCTCAGCGACACCAGCGAACCATGGTCCTTGTAGACGAAATCGACGAGCGGCTTGCCTTCCATCGCGCGTTTGAGGTTCGCGAAGGCGGCGTCCGCCATCTGGTGCGCCGCCTGCGCGCGCGGCGGGATCGGCCGGTCGCGGCCCGGCAGGATGCAGGAAGCGCAGTCGCCGATGGCGAAAATCCTGTCGTCAGTGGCGCTTTGCAGGGTGGGGCGGACCACGATCTGTCCCGATCTGGCAAGTTCCAGCCCGCCAAGGCCCTCGGCGATGGGCTGGGCCTTCACGCCCGCCGCCCAGACCTGAAGGTCGGCGTCAATCCGCTCTCCCGAGCGCGTGACCATTCCTTCGGCGGTGGATTCGACGATGGGCGTATCGACAAGGACGCGCACCCCCAGCGTTTCCAGTTCCTGATGCGCGGCTCCGGCCAGTCGGTCCGGCAATTGCGGCAGGATGCGGGGACCGGCTTCGACGAGAGTCACGTCAAGGCGGCCCCGGTCGAACACTTCCAGCCCGTAATATCCCAGTGCATCGGCGGCGTTGAACAGTTCAGCGGCCAGTTCCACCCCGGTTGCTCCGCCGCCGACGATCGCCACCTTGACCCGCGCATCGCTGGCCGGATCGGCGGTCATCGCGCGCGAGACGCGCAGGCACTGGTCCAGAAGCTTGTCGCGGAAACGGTCGGCCTGCGCGCGGCTGTCGAGGAATGTGCAGTTCTCGGCAACACCGGGCGTGCCGAAGTCGTTGGTGACGGAGCCGAAGGCCAGCACCAGGTAATCGTAGCGGATCGAATGCGGGGCAAGCACTTCGCGCCCTTTTTCGTCCTGCACCGCGGCAAGGTGGACGCGGCGGTTCGTGCGGTCGATCCCCGAGAGCGTGCCGTAGAAATAGCGATAGCCCCAGCGGTGGCAGTGGCTGCGATAGCCCACCTCGTCGAGATTGGCGTCAAGCGAGCCGGTCGCCACCTCATGGAGCAGCGGTTTCCAGATATGCGTCCGGTTGCGGTCCACCAGGATGATGTCGTGGCGCTTGCGGCCGTAACGGGCGCCGAGCTTGGCGGCGAGTTCCAGTCCGGCGGCACCGCCGCCGACGATCACGATCTGGGTCTTGCTCGGGAGCAGGGGGCATTCCTTCCGCGCAGGTGTTGCCCCGCTCCTATGGCACAGCGGCGCACGCCCTAGAAGTCCTTCCGCAGGCCCGCGAACTCAGGCGTAGCGATAGGGGCCGCCCGCCGCCAGCGCGGCCTGATAGGCGGGGCGCGCATGGATCTTCTCCAGCCAGGCCGTCGTTGCCGGGCGCGAGGCGTCCAGTCCGGCCCGGTCGCGCGCGGCCTCAAGCGGGAAGCTCATCATCACGTCGGCGGCGGTGAAGGCATCGCCTGCGAACCAGGGGCGGGAGGCGAGTTCGCTTTCCACGAAATCGAGGTGGACGTCGATCATCGGCTGGACCTTCTTCTGCGCGAAGCCGCCGACCACCGGGATCATGCCGAGCACCAGCTTGATGAGCAGCGGCGGCATGAGCGAGCCTTCGGCATAGTGCAGGTAATAGCGATAGCGCAGCGCGGCCTCCCGTGCCTCCGGCGCACTTGCGCCTTGTGCCTCCGGCACAGCCCCGATTTGTGCCTCCGGCACAGCCCCGATTTGCGCCTCCGGCACACCCAGCCTCCCGTCCGCCTTCCCGACGAGGTATTCGATGATCGCGCCGGTTTCGGCGACGGTGAGAGGCCCGCCCCCGGCATCCTCGTCGACGATGACCGGCGATTTGCCGAGCGGGTGCACCGCGCGCAGTTCCGGCGGGGCGAGCATCGTCGCCTTGTCGCGCGCGTAATGCACCACGCGGTAGGGCAGGCCGAGTTCCTCCAGCAGCCAGAGGATGCGCTGCGAGCGTGAATTCTCCAGATGGTGGACTGCGATCATCGGTCTTTCCTCCAGCGGGCGCCGGGTCATGAGGCGCCGCGATCATAACGCGGGCGGGGCAACAAGGTGCCGCGCCGCCCGGCGGCCGGCATTTACCGCCATGGCGGGCCAACCTGCCGGGCGCCCCATTGACGGTTGCGCCGGACGGTATAGAGCTTGGTGGAACAATTGGAGTAACGTCCCGCAAAGTGGGCATCCCAGGGGATGAGTCTCTCCGGAAAGACGGGAACTATGACACCTCGCGACGATAAACCCGAAGTCGAGGTCAAGGGCACGCAGACGCTGATGCGCGCGCTCGACATCATGGACGAAGTGATCGGCGGACCGATCCGCGCCGCCGACCTCGCCCGCAAGCTGGGCATGAGCAAGACCACCGCACACCGGCTGGTTCAGGCGCTGAAATCGCGCGGCTATCTCTCCGTCACGAACGACGGGTTCGGCCTTGGCCCCAAGCTGCTCGAACTGGGCGTGATGGCCACCGAGCAGATCGACTATGTGCGCGTGGCCCGCCCGTTCATGGAAAAACTTTCGGAAGAGACCGGCTTCTGCGTCTTCGTGGGCAAGCGCGAGGGAGACTGGTCCCGGCACCTTGACCGTGTGACCGGCCGCCAGCGCCTGCGCGTGGCCACCGCGCCGGGCGATCGCCGCCCCATCGCCGAAACCGGCCTGGGCAAGGCGTTGCTGCTGGATGAGGATGAAAAGGTCTGGGAAGACCTCTACCGCGACGCCAATGGCGGCAAGGTCCCGGCGAAGGCGGTGAAGGAATACGTCGCCCTGATGCGCGAGCACAAGGCGCGCGGCTATGTGCTCCATGACAGCGAACTGGGTGACGGCGTGCGCTCGATCGCGGTGCCGATCCGCGACGCGCGGCGCCAGATCTGCATCGCCATCTCGATCGCCAGCGCGGCCCACTACCTCACGGACGACATCGTCGACGATCTCGTCGCCGCCATCGTCGCCACTGCGGGACAGATCGGCGCAGCGGTGGGCTATCGCGCGCCGCGCGGATAGGGCGCTGGCCCCAGGTCGTAAGCTTTTCAAGCACCGGCGGGTTTGCCGACTTCGCTGCCGCATTCATCGTGCCGGACCAGCGAATTGCGGCCCCAGAGCTGGTCGTAGCGCCAGCCCGACAGGTCCTCCACCACGGCCTGCGCCTCGGGGCTGGTCGGCGTGCGGGCGCCCGAGCGCAAGTGTTCGATCTCGTGCATCAGCACGGCGTGAGTCGCGGGCGAAAGCCGGAAGCGCAGCGAGACGATCACCCCGAAGACCAGCATTCCCACGGTCCCCAGCCCGAGCAGCACCGCGATGGTGCGGATCGCGCCGTCGGACTGCTGCGCCGCGCCGGAGACGAAGCCGCCGGCCTGCATCACGAAGCCCACGCCCGCCACCGCGGCCGCCTGCGTGGCCTTGCGCACGAAGGTCATGACGCCCGCGAAGCTGCCTTCGCGGCGGGTGCCGGTGACGATCTCGTCCACGTCGGCCATGTAGTTGTAGGTTGCCCAGGGGATGTAGTTGAGCGCGCCGCGCCCCAGCCCTGCCAGTCCGATCGACAGCCAGATCGTATGGCTCGTTGCCGTGATGCCCATGGCCCACAGCCCGATCAGGGTGAGCGCGCCCGCGCCGAAGCTGGCGGCGGCGATCTGGTAGGCCCGGCTGGGAGAGGCGCGCAGGGCCATGTTGATGGCGATGATGACGGCGACGAACTGCACGATGTACATGGTGCCGAGCAGGCCGGAGGCGATCGCGGTGGTGCCTGCCAGCGCGAAGATCACGAAGAAGGTGAAGGCGGCGTTGAACACGTCCTGGCTGATGTAGCCACCCAGGTACATGCCCAGATGCAGGCGGAAGGCGCGGATGCGCATGGTGGAGAACAGGTTGCGGTAAAGCGCCTTCAGCGCGTCCAGCGGGCTGGCCGAATGGCGCTGTTCGGCGGGGAGGGGGACGCCGCCCGGCATGTGACGTTCCCAGCTGAACAGATAGAGCATCGCCGCCGTCACCATGAACAGTGCGGCGAAGATCAGGCCCATGTAGAAGAACGTGTCCGCACTGTCCCGGCCCAGCGCCTCGATCAGCCAGAGCGGCAGGAAACCGGCGAGGATCGCCGCGGCCTGACCGAACAGGATGCGCCAGCCCGCGAACTTCGCCTTGGTGCGGTAGTCGCTCGACATCTCCGCGGCGAGGGTCTCGAACGGGATGATCTCCATCGCGTAGACCAGTTCGAACAGCACGTAGCTGACGAGGTAGTACCAGAAGCTCTGGCCCGGCAGCCACATCAGGCCGAAACTGGGCAGAAGCGGGATCGCGGCGAGGATGAAGAAACGCCGCCGCCCGAAACGGCGGCCCAGCGCGGTCGTGCCGAAGTGGTCGGAGATATAGCCGATCATCGGCGATGCAAAGGCATCGAGCACGCGCGCCACGGCGAAGATGGTGGCAGCCTGCCCCGCCGAAAGCCCGCAGAATTGCGTGTAGAAAATGAGCACCCAGCCCGAGATGACCGCCATCGACCCGGCCCCGAGCACGTCGTTGGAGCCATAGGCGAGGTAGTTTCGGAGGCGCACGGGACGCACGGCCGTATCAGGGCTCTGGGGCACTACAGGATCCTTCACCGTCTTGTTCTTCGCGCGGTTCGCCTTCGTGGGCGGACCGATTGGTTTCGACTATTAAGTCGGAGTAATTGTCTTGTCAGCAGGTATGAAACGAATGGCCTCGATCTTCACGGCGGGATCGCCGGCTTCGAGCGAAACCTCATGGCGACCCGCGCCGAGCGTTGGGGCGAGCGGCATGGCGATGCGGTTGTCGAGCACGGCCATGGCCCAGTCCCGGTCGCCGGTGCGGCGCGGAATTTCGAGGGTCTGCGCCGCGCCGTCGATGCGGACGGTGAGACGCAGCACGTCTCCGTTGTCGGACGGATAGGCGGGCAGCAGGTCGATCACGGCGCGCCAGTTTCCGGCAGGCAGGGTGACGGATGCGCGCGCCGGGGCGGAAGGCGAACCGGCGGCGAGAAGCGCGCCGTTACGCCCGAGGCCGTCAATCAGCCGCCAGCCTTTTGCGCGGGTGAATGCGTCCGGCCGCAAGAGCGGGAGAGGCGCGGCGGGGGAGGGGGCCGGGCGCCCGGCATCATCCCCATCGGGTATCGAGGCCGCGGCGGGCACTACCGGCAGGCTCTGGCGGAAGCTGCGCCATTGGCCGTCGGCGGGCTCGACCGCCATGATCCCGCGCCATTTCCCGCCGGCGACCTCGCGGTTGTAGCGGCGGGTCAGCGCGGTGAGGGTCTCCTGCGCCTCTGCCGCGATCCGCGCGCGGCGCCAGCTTTCGGCCGGGTCGGCATCGCGCAGGGCATCGTGGGCCTCGGCAGCGAAGAAGCGGCGATTGGCGGCGGCCGAGGCGGAGAGCGGATAGTCCAGCAGTTCGAAGAAAGCGTCCGCGCGGGCCGGGGGAATCAGCGGGCGAAGCGCGGCCACTCGCCGCTCCATCGCCGCGAACCCGGCAAGGCGCTCGTCCGCCTCGGCAATGGTCAGCGGGCTGGCATGGGGCTTTTCTCCCGGCAGGTACCATTGCAGATGTTCGGGGCGGCGCGCGAAGTTGAGCCGGTAATAATCGCCCAGCAGCGCCGCCGCCTGCTTGCCGGTGCCATTGCCAAGCGCATCTTGGGCCCATTGTCCCACCCATGTCTCGATCGGCTGGGCGCGTGTCCCTTCGATGTCCCAGGCAAGGCTCAGGAAATAGTCGATCTGGAGTTCGGCGGGCTTGATGTCTCCCGCGTTGGCGATCCACATCCGGCGCGCGCCCATGTCCCAGGCACGTCCCATCTCCTCGCGGATCAGCGCGGGCGGCGTCGTCGACAGCCAGAGGTAGGAGAGCGGCGCGCCAAGGTAGGAGAGGTGGTAGTAGATGCCGTTGCCGCCCGCGCGCGCCCGTTCGGGGGCATCGGGGAAATGGCGGATGTAGCCGAAGTTGTCGTCCGTCCACATCAGGGTCACGTCGTCCGGCACTTTCAGCCCGGCGCGGTAGATGCCCAGAACTTCCTTGTAGGGCGTGAAGACCTGCGGCGCGCCGGCGAGGCCGGCCCGGCCCAGCATGTCCCGCTGGTCGGCGAAGACCTGTTCGAGGGTGCGGCGGCGCTCCTCGTCGGTGTTCGGGCCGATCATGCCGCTGTCGTGAATGCCGCGCAGGCCCAGCGTCCAGATCGTTTCGTAGGCGGCATGGCCGCGCACCCGCTCGCGCCAGTATTCGCCGATGGCGGCGCGATGGGTCAGGTAGTTGAAATCCTCCGCCCTGCCGGTCCATTCGCTCACGTTGTTGCGAAGCATGGGCTCGGCGTGGCTGGTGCCCATGACCACGCCGTAGCGTTCGGCCAGCGCGGCATTGGCGGGATCGGCGTTGAAGGCGCGGCTGGCCTTGTGCATCGCGGGCCAGAGCGTGTTGGCCCTGAGCCGCAGCAGCAGGTCGAAGACTTTCTCGTAAGTCCCGGGGCCCGGCGCGGGCTCGCCGGGGAAGGCACCCTGAGCCCAGGGCACGAGGCCCCAGTCCTCGTCATTGATGAAGATGCCGCGATACTGCACCGAAGGCGGGCCGAAACGGCGGGTTCCGGCGGCAACGAAAAGGCCATCGTGATGTTCGGGCGGCACGTCCGCCCACCAGTGCCACGGCGATACGCCGATGGCGCGGGACAGTTCGTAAGCGCCATAGGCGGTGCCGCGCCGGTCGCTGCCCACGATCACCAGCGCCTGCCGGATGCCGGGCGCGGGATCGGACAGGGGCACGATCAGGAAGCTTTCCCAGGCGCCCTTCAGCTTCGCCGCGTCGATCCTGCCGCTGGAAACCAGCCGGTCGATGGCAGGATTGCGGCCCAGCGTGCCGATCCAGACTTGCGCGCCGGACGCGGCCATATCCGCCTTGCTCGCGGGCTGGCCGGTCACTGCCGCAAGGTCCGCGCGCAGCCCTTCGGCGGCGATGCGGACGAGTTCGTGATCCTGCGGCGCGGTGACGATCCGCGCCGTCCGGCCGTTTTGCGCGAGCGCAAAATCGCCTCGGGAATAGGCAAAGCGCACCAGTTCCGGCGTTTCCGCCCTTACCGGCGCGCCGACCAGCATGGTCGCAGCCAGGGCAAGGGCGGAAACGCCGCGCATCGTCAGATGTAGGTCCGCAGGAACTCGGCCAGAGCGCAGATCGCCAGGCTCTGACCGTACGGCATGGAGGTGAGGGCGATGTCCTTGTAGAACTGCAGGCTGTCGCCCATCGCCGTGCCGAAGCTGACCTGCTGAAGCTCGCCGGCATCGTCGATATTGGCCAGCACGCCGCGCACCGCCTTGATGCCCACCGCCTCGTATTCGCGCGGGAGGTAACCCTTGCGGACGGCCTTCAGGATGCCATAGGCGAAGCCCGCCGTGGCGGAGGCTTCGAGGTAACTGGTGGGATCGTCGATCAGCGTGTGCCACAGGCCGGTGTCGCCATCCTGCGTGGCGGCCAGGGTGCGGACCTGCGCGGCCAGCGTGTCGATCAGGAACGAGCGGAAAGCATCGCCCGGTTCGAGATCGAGCAGTTCGATGATCTCGGGAATGGCGATCGTCACCCAGCAGTTGCCGCGCGCCCAGAGCGCCTCGGCAAAGTTGTGGCGTCCGTTGAAGTCCCATCCGTGGAACCACAGGCCGGTCTTGCGATCTGCCAGATACTTGATGTGGACGAG
The DNA here is from genome assembly GCF_055361505.1 of Novosphingobium sp. TK71. Taxonomy (NCBI): domain Bacteria; kingdom Pseudomonadati; phylum Pseudomonadota; class Alphaproteobacteria; order Sphingomonadales; family Sphingomonadaceae; genus Novosphingobium; species Novosphingobium sp. TK71. Next base: position 1,908,216 of record NZ_JBSZKA010000001.1, on the reverse strand, counting down.
GAACTGGCGCTTGGCTTCCTCGATATAGTGCGGGCGGTCCAGCAGCAGGCCGATCTTGGCCAGCGGCAGCACGCTCATCATCAGCGTGTCGTCCCACAGTTCGCCGGGGTTCTCATCGTTGTAGACGATGTGCTGGAAGCCGCCTTCCTCGGTCTTGGGCAGTCCGTCCGGCGCCATCAGCCATTCGGCCCAGGTATCGAGATAGGGGATGTAGCTGGGATCGCCGTCCAGTTCGTAAAGGTAGGCGAGGGTGATGAAGGGCGCCACCGTGTTGATGTTCTTGGTGGGCGTGCCTTCGGCGAAGCGGTCCTCGAACCACTGGCGGATGATGTTCAGCGCGGTCTCATCGCCGGTCTGCTCGAAATAGCGCCACATGCCGAACAGGCCGACGCCGTGGGTCCATTCCCAACCGGCCCAGCCCTTGGTGTCGATCACGCGGCCATCTTCGAGGCGGAGCAGGAATTCGCCGGTCTCGTCCTTGATATGGACGAGGTTGTGCATCAGCTTGCCGATGGCGTCGGTGATATTCGCGCGCGGAATATCGTGCGTTAGCGCGGCCAATTAAGGTCTCCTGGTCATGGTTCTGGTGGCGCTCGCGGAGCGCCGGATAAGGGGCTGGCGGCTCATTTGAGCTCTGCCGGTGTCTGGGGGGCGGGCACCGTCTTCACGGCAATGCCGCCGCGCGCGTTGTGCAGGGTGACAAGTTTTACCGCCTCCAGCGCATCGCCGGGGGCGCCGTCGCTCGTCACGGCCAGCGCCACGTGGTTGGTGCCGTGGTGGCTGAGGATACCCTCGGGGATGGGGAACACGCGCTGCGGGCCGACATGGGCGATGAACTGGCCCATGTTCCAGCCGTTGACGAAGATCAGAACGCGGTATTTCGCGGCCGAGCGCGGGGTTTCGGTATCGCCGAAGGCCAGCGCGATGGTGGCGTCCTGCCCCTTGGGCACGGCCAGGTCGAAGGTGGTGCGATACCATGTCGTGCCGGGATTGGCGCTGCTTGCCGGAACTTGCGCGGCAGACCACCGGCTGTCGTCGAACAGCGGCAGGTGCCAGCCCATGCGCTCGCCATGGAGACCGCCGTTGTTGGCGGGGCCGCGCACGGGGTCGGCCAAGTCCTCGCCGCCGCGCTGGCCCTGGATCTTCCACGCGATCGGCACCGCGAAGCTGCGCCCGCCGGGCTGCGAGATCGACGCGGAGATCAGCCCGCGCGCTTCCTTGTGGAAGTCGTCGGAATCGAGGTCCCAGTTATGGCCGTTGTTGCGCAACATCACCGAAAGCACATGGCTTCCGTCCGCCTGCGCTTCGGGCGGCAGGTCCAAGGTGACGGTGCCGGTGGTGATCGGGCGGGGGAGGCCACTCGGCGTCTCGGCCTCGCCGATGAACTTGCCGTCCAGCCAGGCCTGCACCAGCCCAGAGCCGCCGGCGCCGTAGAACAGCGAGACGGTTTTCGCCCCGGCATTGCCCTCGAACTTGCCGCGATACCAGACGTCGCCCTCGTGGAAGCCATAGGCATCCATCGCCATGTTCGGCTGGCCGTCAGGGCGCTGGGTGATGGTCGCATTGGGACGATTACCGCCCACGGCCTGCCAACCGCTGTCGTCGAATTTCGGATCGGCCTCCGGCGAACCCTTGGCCATGCGCCAGCCGGTGAGGGCGGGAAGCACGACGGGGACAGGGCCGGGCAAGGGCGCGGTGGAGGAGATGCTGCCAACGGCAGATGCCTTGGCAGGGACACGGGCGCCATTCCATGACAGCGCGCGAACGGCACCGGGCGCCCAGACTTCGAGATTGCCCTCTTCGCCGGTGTCGCCGGTCAGCGCCAACGCGCCGGATTTGAGCGACGCGTGACGGACCAGCTGCGGACCGCGAACGAGAACGGGTCCGGCAGCGGTGTCGGCGCGGGTGTAGCGGGTGGCTTCGGCCTCGCCGGCAAGGATCAGGATCAGGTCGCCGCGCCCGCCGCCGGTCAGGCGCAGCACGGTGCGGCCTGCCTGACCACTGGCGTGCGTGTAGGTGACTTTCAGGTCGCCCTTGGTGTCGTTGAAGGCGGTTTCTGCCGCGCCTTCCAGAACCGTGATTTTGGGGGCCGAGGCATAGCGCAGCACGGTCTCGCCCGGCTCCCCGGCACGGCCGTAGAGCAGCAGGAGATCGGCGGTTCCCGCCTTCGATGCCGATTGCAGTTCGGAGGTCGAATAGACCAGCCGCTGCCCGCCAAGGTTCACACCCGCGACCAGCCACTTGGCATCGAAGCCATTGAGACGTATCGGAAAAGTATATCGCCCGTCGGGCAGGGCGGCGGTGACGGTGAAGCTGTCGTCGGTCTGCCCGTTCGACGGCTTGTGCGCCACCAGCAGGAAGCGCGCGTCGGTCTCCGGGCTCTTGTTGTGGTAGATCTGGATGTTGGGCGAAGAGGCCTCAGGCGCGCCCGCCGGGATCATGCCCGCAAGGTCCGGGACGGAGGCGATGAGCCCGCCCAGCTGCTTCATCTCCAGCGCCTTTTCGCGCAGGTTCCGCGCCTCGGAAATGGCGGCGCCATAGTCGTAGCTGGTGAACACCACCGGGGCCGGAAGCCAGCCCCAGCTGGTGCCGCCATAGGTCATGTAGAAGCTCTGGATGCCGATGCCGTTGGCCAGATTGGTGCCGTAGAACACCCGCTGGAATCGCTTGCCCCGCTGCACCGCGTTGCATTCGTAGCCGCCGTTGGAACCCCAGTAATCGAACCAGCCGCCGCCGAATTCGGCCAGGAATCCGGGCGTTTTCGGCGAAGCGGAGGCGCCACCCTTGGCGCCGCCGGGGCCGTAGAAGCCCCAGTCCGGCGCAGCCACGCTGCGCGTCGGCTTGCCTTCCACGGTGCAGGTGCCGCCGGGGTAACCGTCGAACGCATACATGTCGTTGGGGCCGTGGACGACTTTGTCGACGGGCGAGCCTTCTGGCACCCAGTAGCCGTTGCGGCCCTGATCGTTGTGGAAGATCGGTACGGTAATGCCGTCGGCACGCGCCTTGGCATAGAGGTGGTCCATGTAGCGGCGCTGCGCGGGGGTGGTCAGCGCCAGTTCGTTCTCGATCTGGTGGAGGATCACCGATCCCTTATGACCTTTGCCATCGCCGTTGATCTGGTGGCGGGCAATGATCGCGTTGATCTGCGTCAGCCACTCGTCGGCTGCGGCGAGATACTCCGGATCGTCGGTGCGGGCGCGGGCCTTCTGGTTGACCAGCCAGCCCGGAAAACCGCCGCGCGACAGTTCCGCGTTCACATAAGGCCCGGCGCGGGTCATCACCCACAGGCCCTCTTCCTCAGCCATCGTCAGCAGGCGGTCGAGGTCGCGAATTCCGCTGAAATCGTAGACGCCCTGCCTGGGCGAGTGGTAGCCCCAGTCGAAATAGAGCGCGACGGTGTTGAACCCGCTGGCCTTCATCTTCTGCAGCACGTCCCGCCAGAGGTCGGGGCTGGGCAGTCGGAAGGGGTGAAACTCGCCCGACCAGATCACTTGCCGCTTGCCGTCGATCATCAGCGATCGCGCATCGAACGAGACGCGGCCGAAGGTCCGGGCCGGGGCGGAAAGGTCGGCGGTCTGCTTCGCGTCCTGTGCCGATGCGGCCGAGGGCGAGGCAATCGGAACGGCGGAAAGCAGCAGGGCGGTGAGGAAAGCGCGCTTCATCGGCTCAATCCATATGGAACATGAGCGGGAGCGAGCGCTCGACCGGGCGGTTGCCAGGCTCCACTTCCATCAGCGGCGCCATATAGTCCCACCAGCGGCGCATCACCGGGTGGTCGGGCAGGGCTTCGCGGCTATTGTCCGGCAGGACGCGCAGCACGGCGAAGAGGGCAAGGCTGTCCTCGTCCAGGAAGATCGAATAGTCACGGATGCCTGCCTCGGTCAGCAGCGCGGAGAGTTCCGGCCAGATCGCGTCGTGACGGCGGCGGTATTCCTCAACCGTGCCGGGCTTCAACTGCATCCTGAAGGCGTGGATCGACCCCGTCCCAGTATCCGGCACTCCACTCTCCCATTTGTTCCATTATGTGGATATCAATGCCGTTATTTGGTAACTGCTCCGCACGCGTCCGTCAATCGCCATTCTGCCGGAGGGGTGTGTTCGAAAAGCGCGGAAATGCCACGTTTTCGAGCCGGATCGGCGCGCGGACGTCCTTCAGGATCGTTTCGGCGTGGAACTTGTCGACAGTCAGGCGTTCCACATGGCGGACCCAGAGCGCCCATGCCGGGAGCACCCCGAACATGCTGGGTTCGGGGTAGGCCCCTGCAAGTTCAGGCACTTGCCGGACGGGTGCGGGCGCAGAATCGCGTCTTTTTCCGGCCTCGCCGTAAACGAGGTGGATGTCGCGCATCTCGATCGATTCGATAGGGTGTCCGGCAAGGCCCGCGAAAGTTGCAGGAAAGCGCGGGTCGATTCCCCTTGCGTCGATCTCCGATATGACCACGCGGCGCACCGCGCCCACGCCGGTGCCGTCCGGCCCGCGCCGCCGGTCTCCCAGTCTCACGAAAAGGGGGGCGGTGGTCACGTCCCGCATGGTGAGACGGCTTGCGACGACGTTCTCCATCACCCCGCCGTCCACGGTCTCCAGCGCGAGGCCCCGGCAGCGGGTGAAAGTGCAGTCCTGAACCACGACATTGCGATAACCGCCGTTGCTTTCCGTGCCGAGCTTGATCCTACCGGTAACGCGATCGCGGTCGGGCGCGATGTGCTGCGCGGTTCCATGGGTGCCGTCCAGCATCGTACCCATGTCATAGCCGGAGACGGCGCAGTCGCGGATCAACACGTTTTCGGCGGGGAGCGGTTCGCTCAGCGCCAGGCTGGACTTCACGACGATGCCGTCGTCATTGGGCGAATTGACCTTGCAGCCACGCACAAGGGTGTCTTTCACGCAGTCCAGGTCGATGCCGTCCCGGTCCGTGTCGATGGTGAGGCTTTCGATCAGCAAGGCGCTGGTGCCGGTGGCGAGAATGGCGAAGTGCCCGCCTTTCAGCACGGTGAAGCCGGACAACCGGATATTGCGCCCCCGTTTCAGCGCAATGGCCTTGTTGCCGAGCCCCTGCATCGCCGCCACGGCGGGTTCGAGGTCGGCGATATCCCTTTCGCTCATGCCCTGCATCGAAAGCGGCCGCTCGCCGGTCTGCGCTTTCCAGCGTGCGCCGGGCCCATCGCGGGTGAGACCAAGCCCATGGATCAGGCCGGGGCCTTCAATGGCCATGTCCTCAATGTCTTCGCCCCAGATCAGGCTGTTGCGCCAGTGGCTATGGCCAAAGTCCTGGTAGAGGCCGGGGGCAGGTTCGGGCAGATCGTAGCTGCCGCCATGAAGCGCGGGGTCGGCGGCCACGATCGTGGCGCCCTGTTCGAACACGATCCTGATGCGGCTTTGCAGGCGGATCGAGAAACAGAGATAGCGGCCCGCCGGAACCAGCACCGTGCCGCCTCGGCGTGCGGCCTCGGCGATTGCGGCATTGAAGGCCGGACTGTCGATGGCCGTCCCGTCGCCCTTTGCGCCGAAATGGCGCACGTCGAAGCGGCCTTCAGCCCCGAGTGCGGCCCGGGGCATCAGCGGCGTCAGTGCTCCTGCCATGCAGAGGCCGGAGAACATGCGACGGGGAAGGTCCATCGGCTCAACTCCCTTCCGGCTTGCTTTCCTCGAGCGAGATGCTCGGCGCGATCGGCAAGGCTTCGGGCAGAGGCGGATGCGCGGGATCGAAGTTCCCCGGCACGACATTGGGCGCCAGTTCGGGGATCTTCTCGCGCACCTGCCGGGCGATGGCGGCGGCGAAGAGCCAGGCGCCGTAGTTGTTGTTGTGCGTCCTGTCCTTGCCATTATCGGCGAAAGCGCGGGGCGAGATGTCCGGGCCGAGCGCCTGCATGATCGCGATGCTGTCCCGGTTGAGATCGATCAGCGGCACGTTCTCTTCCGCCGCAACCTTGCGCACTGCCGCGGCATAGGCGCCGAGCGTGTCCTTGATCCTGCCGGCATCGTCGAAATTGCGCCGCTCGGGCGAAGTCACCAGCACCGGATGAACGCCTCTGCGGCGGGCTTCGGCGATATAGCTGCGCAAATAGGAAGGGTAAGTCAGTTCGGGATCGAGATAGGTCATCGGCCACTCGGCCTTCTGGTCGTTGTGGCCGAACTGGATGAACAGCCAGTCGCCTTCCTGCATCTGGGTCAGGAGCTTGGAGAAACGGAGTTGGGCGATGAACGACTTCAGAGTCGCGCCCGACTTGGCGTGATTGGCAACGGCAACGCGATCGTCCAGCATCGCGGGCAGCATCTGGCCCCAACTCGTGAAGGGCTCGGTGTACTGGTCGGCCACGGTCGAATCGCCGGCGAGGAACAGGCGGGGGGCCTTGGCGGGCTCGATGTGGATCGCAGAGACGCGGGGCTGGCCGAGGAACTCGAATGTCAGCTTGTCATCCCAGCTGAAACTGGCGAGGTCGCGCTCGTCCAGCAGCACGGTCTGGCCGAACCGGGGGGCGCCGGCAGGCTGGGCCGGGAGACGTGCGTTGCGCACATCGACAAGAAAGCTACGCGTTACCGTCTGCCCGCGCCGGGTTGCGACGTCGCGCAGGACCAGGCGGCGGCTTTCGGTCTTCACGGTGGTGCGTCCGGCGCTGCGCCTGTCGCCCAGGGTCAGGGTGACCCGGTACAAGCCCTCGGGCAGCGCCACCGAGTAGAGAAATTCACCCGATTCATCGCGCCGCTCCACCCCGGATCCGCCGGCGCGGTATACCGGCATCTGCTCGGGCGACCTGCCGCCGAGGTCGATGTCTATCGTGGGACTGGCCGCCACGCTCGCGGTCAGGACTAGGGCGAGAGCCGGACTCAAGGGCATTGGGATGATCCTCTCCTGGGTTTCCGGCTGCATCGATTATCAGCCGAATATCCCACATGGCGATTTATTACGGCATATATCGGGATGAAGGAGAGTCAATCGCGGCGAGCGCTGCTATTTGGCCGCGTCTTGCGATGAAATGCACCGCTGCTGCGTGGAATCGCCGGCCGCCCATCGGATCGGTAGCGATTTTGACTGGAACTGAGCGAAAATGTCGTATAATGTAAAACTCAATCCCACATAGTGGGTAATGTTCGAAACAAGAACAAAAATTGGGAGTGAGGAAATGGGAAGGGCTTTCTCGAAATCCGTCATGCGCAGCCGCGTCTCCGCGCCGGCGCTGGTTGCGGCATTTCTTGTCACGCTGCCGCTTTCGGCCTTTGCGCAGGACGGTGCGGCCGCTGCCGGGCAGGACACCTCCCGGGCCAGCGATTCCCCCAGCACTTCGGAAATCATCGTCACCGGTTTTCGCGCCTCGCTGAATGCGGCATTGGCCGACAAGCGCGTGGAAACGGCCGCGATCGACACCATCAAGGCCGAAGACCTCGGCAAGTTCCCCGATTCCAACCTTGCGGAATCGATGCAGCGAATTCCCGGCGTGGCACTTCAGCGCGGTGACGGCGGCGAAGGCAAGAACATCTCCGTGCGCGGCCTCGGCGCCGATTTCACCCGCGTGCGGATCAATGGCATGGAAGCTGCCGCGCAGACCGGCGGTTCGGATATCTACGGCGCAGGCAACAACGGGCGCAGCTTCGACTTCAACGTGTTCCCGACAGAAATCTTCTCGGCGCTGACCGTGCGCAAAACCCCTTCGGCCGATATCGAGGAGGGGTCGCTCGGCGCCACGGTGGATCTCAGCGCTCCGAGGCCGATGGACCAGGCCAGGGATTTCGTGTTTTCCGCCACGGCTCGCGGCGTGTGGAACGAACTGTCGAAGAAGGTCGATCCACGCGCATCGGCGCTCGTTTCCAAGCAATTCGGGGACAGCGGCTTCGGCATTCTCGGCTCGCTCGCCTACCAGAAGCGCCACACCCGCGAAGTGGGCTATTCGGCGGTGGACATCCTTTCGGCCAACCAGAACGGCATGTTCTGCTCACCCATCGGCTTCACGCCGCAAAGCCCGGCAAACAGCGCGACGACCGGGGCCGATGCCGCCAACTGCTCCACAGGCAATCCGCGCACAAGCGATCCCGCTGCCTATCAGACCGTCTATGATGCCCGGCGCGACGATATGCCGAACACCCCCGGCAGCGGCGCGTTCTTCCCGCGTATTCCGCGTTACCTGAACTCGCAGCAGACGCAGGAGCGCATCGGCGGCACGCTGACCCTGCAGTACAAGCCCGACGACGACACCGACATCTCGCTCGACATGCTCTATTCGCGCTTCAACGTCACGCGGGACGACAATTACATCGAGGCGATCTCGTTCGGCCGTTCCGCGTCGAACCAGGGCTATCCGATGATGTCGCTCAAGGACGTGCAACTCTCGGACCTGGGCTCGGTCGAATATGCCCTGCTCGATGGCGTGGACGTTCGCTCGGAAGGTCTTCATTCGAAATATTCGACGACCTTCAAGCAGATGAATCTCAACTTCATGCACCGCTTCACCGACAGGCTGACGGTCGATGCCAGATTTGGCCTCAACCGCTCGGTCTGGAAGGACAAGGTCCGCATGCAGTACTTCATGGATGCGCTGGACACCGACAATTTCTCGATCGACTATACCGGAGGCGGGCGCACGCCGGTGCTGGGCTTCGGCTTCGACGTGTCCGACCCGAACAACTTCCTCTATGGTCCCACACCGGGCGCAGGCGTCGTCACCGGCGGGTTCAGTCTTCAGGGCAAGCCTGGCACCAATACCACCAACGGTCTGATGGCCGAATGGAACGCTCATTACGAATTTTCCGACGCCTTCAAGCTTCATTTCGGTGGCCAGTACAGGTCCAGTGACTTCAAGCAGCGCCTGACGACTTACTACACGGCCGATACGCTGGTTCAGGCGCTGCCGGCCGGGGTTTCGCTAGCCGACCTGACGACCCAGATCACCGGGGTGGACAGTCTTTGGGGTCACGGCGCGCCGGCGAGCTGGGCGACGCTGGACTGGCAGAAGCTGGCCGATACCTACAATCTTTTCGACGCGCGCACCTGCACCGGCTGCGGCGAGATCAATCCCGCCGTCAGGGAGGAGGAGACCAGCGCCTTCGCGATGGGAACGTTCGACCTGACGGACGCCGTGGGCATCGGCCTGCGCGGCGACGTGGGCGTGCGATACATCCACACCTCGCAGCGCTCCTCGGGCTATCTCAACCTTTCGGACGCAACTTCGCCCACGGGCCTGTCCGGTCAGTATCGTTCCGCGACGCGCAGCTATGACGATTGGCTGCCATCCGCGAATATCGTGGTGGAGCCGGTCCAGAACCTGCTGCTGCGTTTCTCTGCCGCGAAGGTCATGTCCCGCCCGGCGTTGACCGTGCTGGCGCCTACGGTGACGATCAATGCCGTGACCCGGTCGGGCTCGCTGGGCAATCCCTACCTCAAGCCCATCCGCGCCAACACCTTCGATGCGGCCGTGGAATGGTACTTCCGCCCCGGATCGCTGATCTCGGCGGCCTTCTTCTACAAGGACATCAAGACCTACGTCCAGAACGTGAACTCGCTGATTCCATTCAACGAACTGGGCCTTCCGGTCGAACTGCTCACGGGCAGCAACACCACGCCGGACGAAGAATTCAACATCGCCACGCCCACCAACACGCCGGGCGGCAAGTTGAAGGGCATCGAACTGAACGCGCAGCTCCCGTTCAACTTCGTGTCCGGCTTCATCAGCCACTTCGGCGTTCTGGCGAATTACACGCACGTGATGTCGAAGATCAATTACTGCCTCGTCAGTTCCGAGGGCGTCTGCACCGAGACGACCAAGGACGATCTGGTCGGCCTGTCCAAGGATACGGCGTCGGGAACGCTCTATTGGGAAGACAGCAAGTTCTCGATCCGCGGCACCGTGAACTATCGCGGGCCGTTCATTCGCGGCATTCCTGCCTCGCCGGGCAGCGATCTGGTGGGCAACCGCTCGACCGTGTTCGTCGATGCCTCGGCTTCCTACAACATCTCGGACAGCATCAAGCTGATCGTCGAGGGCACCAACCTCACGGACGAGCAGAACAGCCTCTACACCGACAGCCAGCGGCAGGACACGCTGTTCCAGACCCGCGTCGGCCGGACGATTTCGGCAGGCGTGAATGTGAAATTCTGAATTTGACGACCTCGGCGGGGCCCTCCCACGCCGGAACTGAAGGCTCCCGGGTCCTCCACCCGGGAGCCGCTTTTTCAGGCCCTCTCTGTTCAGGATTCGTCTGTTCAGGTTTCGAGCGCGGAGAGCAGCCTGCGGTCGATCCGCACAAGGGAACCGTGACGTGCGCCTTGCGGCATGACGAGCCGGTCGCTGACGTCATGCCAGGTCACCATGTCGCGCGTGGTCTTCGCGCCCCAGCGGCCATCGCGATAGACATCGTAGTAGCAGACCAGTTCCGCGCCGGCCTGCGCCGTCATCGGGCCTTCCACCCAAGGCGGCGTGAACGGCTCGCCGAGCGGTGCGAACGGTCCGAGAGGCCCGCGCGCGGATGCGGCGCGCAGCCATTTGCGGGGCGGGTTCAGGGTCTCGTCCTTGACCACCAGCCAGAGTCCGCCGTTCGGCGCATGAGAGAACGTACCGTCGATCACGCTGAAGCCGGGGTCATAGAGCACTTGCGCCGGGGCAAAGCTCTCGAAGTCGGCGGTGGTGGTGTACCAGAGCCGGTGGTTGTAGCCGCCTTCGGATGTGCCGGCGGTTTCGCGAAAGCGGCCTTCCACGGTGCTGGACCAGAAGATCACCGTGCGGCGCGTGGCGGGATCGTAGATCGCCTCGGGCGCCCAGCAGTTGCGGGTGCCGGGAACGGCGGCCATGACCGGGATCGCGCGCTGGGGTGTCCAGTTCACGAAATCGCGCGTGGTTGCATGGCCTATCGTCACGCCCTCCCACGCCGTGGTCCAGATGCAATGCCAGGGCGCATCCGGTCCCTCGCCGCGCCAGAGGAAGGGATCGCGCAGGAGCTTCTTCTCGCCGACCTGCGGCACGAGGAAGGGCTTGCCCCCGCCGAGCGTGCGGAAGGTGAAGCCGTCCTCGCTCACCGCCAGTTTCAGCCCGTCCGCCTCGCCCTTGCCGGTGCTGAAATAGGCGAAGAGCAGCGGACCTGCCGGTTCCACCGTGCCGGTGCGCGTGGTCGCGCAGCCGGCCAGTGCGGCCGCGCCCAGGCAGAGCGCGCGGCGGTCAAGCAGCGGGTTCATCGGCGCGCTTCCTTCGGCGGCACGAGTTTTACGTGGGTAGCGCTGTCACGGTCCACGGCGATCACTCCGTCCTTCTCCTTCAGTTCCGCGATCTGGAGCACGCTGCGGCGGTTCCAGTCGGGGTTTGCCTTTGCCTCGTCCTCGCCGCCCTGATGCACGAAGTAGACGATATAGGCACGGCCCTCCGAGACGATCACATCGGGATGCTGGCCCTTGGCGCGGTCGGTCGGTGCCTGTCCGGGCGTGGCAAGGATGTGGCCGGGCTGGGTGGTCCATTGCTTGCCGTCATCGCTGCGCATGACGAGCAGCCCCTTCCAGGCGTCGGAAACCAGCCACCAGCGGCCTTTCCACCGGAACGCCTTGGGGCCTTCGCCGGGGGTCGCGGTGAGGCGGTCCTTCACGCTCCAGTGGACGAGATCCTTGCTGTCCGCCGTGCGGATCGCCTTGCCCATGCGCTCGTCATTGAAGAACAGGCGGTAGCCGCCCTCCGGCAGCGCGACGACACTGGCGTCGATCACCCTGTCCGAACCGAGATCGAGACGGTCGCCGCATGTCCACGATTTCAGGTCGGGGCTGGTGAGATGGACGATGAAGCGCGGGGCGTTCCAGTCGCGGAACACGCCGGGTACGACCGTCAGCCACATGTGCCACTCACCGTTGAAACGCTCGATATCCGGCGCCCACAGCGTTTCGCCGGTGCAACTAGTGGGGATCGAGGCGGTGCCGCCGTAGCGCCAGTGCACGCCGTCTTTCGACCGCGCGGTGCCGATCGCGGTGCCGTGGACCCAGCGCACGTCCTTTTCGTCCTCCATCGGCAGGTCGGCGCGGCGGTTCGTGTAGAACATCACCCATTCGCGTGTGGCGGGATCGTAGACCGTGCTGGGATCTGCAGCGCCGTCATGCACCGGATCGCGGAACAGTGGCTTCGGCGCGACGTCGGCGGCCGGAGCGGTCGCGGCGGCGAGCAGGAGCAGCGAAGCGCCGATCATGCCGCGCGGTCCAAAAGTCGAATGAATTTCAACATATTCCAATGCATAGAAAGACCTTCCGAGGAGAGTGCAATATGTCGAGTGATCGCCGCCGGTTTCTTGGCCAATATCTGGCTGCGTTGGCCGCTGCGCCGCTGCTGTCCGGCCGCGCGATGGCGGCGGCTCAAGGCGGCATCGCCATGGGCGAGCGCTTTCCGATCTGGCCGGGCTTCCCGCCCGGACTGCCCAAAGCGGGCGTGAAACAGGAAAGCGTCCTGCGCTCCGGTCCCGCAAACCCGGACGACCTTGCCTGGCCGCATGTCGAGACACCGATGCTCACGGTCTGTCCTGCGGCGAAACCCACCGGCGCGGCGGTGCTTGTCATTCCGGGCGGTGGTTATGCCCGCGTCGCCATGGGAACCAGGCCCTCCGCGATTGCGCGCTGGTTCGCCGGGCAAGGAGTGACCGCGTTCGAACTGCTCTACCGCCTGCCGCACGACGGCTGGGCCGGCGGGCCGGACACGCCCCTGCAGGATGCCCAGCGCGCGATGCGCGTGATCCGCGTCCATGCGGCGAAATGGGGGGTGGATCCTGCCAACGTCGCCGCCATCGGTTTTTCGGCGGGCGGACACTTGTGCGGCAGCCTCGCGACGCGCTTTGCGGCCAAGGTCTACGATCCGGTCGACGCCGCCGATGGGCAGGATGCGCGGCCGATCGTGGCGGGCATGTTCTTTCCAGTCGTCAGCATGGTGCCGCCGCTCGCCCACGGGCAGTCGCGCCGGGAACTGCTGGGAGCGAGCCCGGGCGACGACCTGTCGCGCCGCTATTCGGTGAACCTCGATGTTCCGGCTGTCACGCCGCCGATCCTGCTGGGTCATGCCGCCGACGATGCGGTGGTCGATTGCGGTAATAGCCTCGCCATGTTCGAGGGCTGCAGGGCGGCGAAAGTTCCTTCGGAACTGCACATTATAGAGAAGGGCGGGCACGGCGCCCCGCTGTTCGAGCCGGATGGCCGTGCCGGACTGTGGTTGACGCGGTTTGCCCGTTTCGCGGCCCGGCATGGGCTGCGGATTCCCTCCGACGGGGCGTGATATGCGGGAGCGACGATTGAATTGAAGCGATGGGACTTTGAGGAGCGGCATCTTGCGGCCCATCAGCGTCCCGTCCCGAGCGGAACGATCCGGAAATTGCGGATGCGCAAGTGGCTCCTGGTCGTGCGCAACGCGAACCAGCCCCGGCGGTAGGGCGCGGTATCGGCCATCGTGAAAAGCCGCTTGCCGCCGAAGTCCACCGTCACAGTCACGCCATCGGCGGCAAGGCGCATCGGCACCCAGCGATTGGCAACGAGCCGCGCAGCCGGATCGGTCCGGTCATGCTCGGGCCGCAGCGGACGATTGCCCGGTTCGCCCACATAGCGGCGCATCCGCGTGGTCGTGTTGCGATTGCCGCCGATGCCCACGTAGTAAGTCTTGAGTGTGTCGTAGTCGGCAAAGGCCCCGCTGCGGGGGCGGGCCAGGGGCGATCCGTCCCGCGCGGCGGGGTCGGTGGCCATCCAGAAGGCGTTGACGTCGCTCACCGCATCGTTCGGCCCGCCGGCCGAAACGGCCATGACCTCGTATTCGATGGCGACGGCGCCGCGCAGTTCCTCGTCCCACCAGACCGAGAGCCCTTCCGGCGTATCGATGTCCATCACGCCGCCCTGCACGGTGATGCGCGGGGGCGCTTCCGCCTCGACGCGCCAGTGCGAGAGGCCGTGGCGGAAGTCGTCCGTTAGAGGGTTCGTCGCCGCCGACAGCGACACAAGTATCAGGGCGGCAGCGAGGCGCTTCACTCCAGCGCATCCCCGATCAGCGTCAGGTTCACGGTCGCGGCGATGCCCCACTGCGCGGCATCGTTGGTGGAGACTTCGGCGATTTCGTCCACCGGCTTGAGCACGGCAGCGCCCGCCACCTTGTTCGCGCCGCGCGACTGGTCGCGCCCTTCGCGGTCGCCTGCGCCGAAGAACTCGCTCCAGGCGCGCTTGACGAGGTCCGGCTTGCCGAGCTGGACCCCGGCATAGGCGGTGTAGCGCGAATGCGCCTGCGTCAGCGCGCGGCCCTTGCCCGATGCACCGGTGCGCGCGCGGAATTCCGCCTCCGGCGCGTTGTAGAGTTCGCAGTATTCGAGCCAGGTCTTGCGGAACGCCGGTTCGTCCAGCAGTTCCAGCAGTTCGGCAGTGATCTCGAACACGCCGAACACGCCGTTGAGGTGGCTCATGTTCACTTCGCTGCCGCCGCCAACGAAGCGGCCCGAGGCAAGGTCGAAGGCGCCGCCGCCAGCCAGCCAGCCCTTGGGCAGGGCGGCGATGGAGCGCATTCCGGCGACGATGCGGTCGCGCCATCTGGTGTCTCGCGTGCGTTCCCATTCGGTGAGCCAAGCGCCCAGCAGCGAGCCCCACACCGTGCCGAACTGCATGAAGATCTGGCCATCGGGCAGCGGCTGGTCGGCCACTACCGCGCCGGTTCCGGCGAGCGGTCCTGCCCGGTGGAGGACCTTGCGGCCGATATCGACCGTTTTCAGCGCATGATCGCTGTCCACCAGACCGCGCATCAGGTCGCCGCAACGCTCATCGGTGGTGAGATAATAGTAGAAACGGCGATAGGCGGCGTTGGAGATGCGCGGCTGCTTCGAACTGTCCGCCCAGTGCTGCACCCCGTGGCGCGTGCCCAGGCCCTTGAAGCGGCCGGAGTGATAGACGTCCACCTCGCCGGTGTGGCGCGTCATCGCTTCGGCGAGGCGGAACACGTCGGCGCGACCCGTGCGCAGGAAGCCGTACCACAGCCACATGTCGGTCGAGAGTTCGCTGTTGTCCCACGCGAAACCGCCGATGTCGTAGCGCCAGACGTGCCGGTCGTTGTCATAGCTGTGCATGACGTCGCCGTAGTTCCAGAAGCCGTACCAGCGGCGCTGATCCACTTGCCCGATGTAGAAATCGAGTTCCTGGTTCGCCCGCGCCTCGATCTTTCCGCGCAGCGGGCCGCCGGCAGCAATCGGACTCCACGGGCCGAACAGCCCGGCGGAATGGACTCGCGCGACATTGGCGACCAGACGCGGCGGTGTGGCAAGGCCCTTGCCCATCTCGGCCAGACGTTCGCGCGGCGGCGTGGCGGGCAGGGCCCAGATGCGGAATTCGGTGGTGCGGGCGATGCCCGAGGCATCTCCCCAGCCCGGTTCGTAATCCTCGTAAGTCACGTCGAGCCCGCGGTTCTGCGCTTCGAAGCTCTCCATGCCCATGACGTCGTGATAGAAGCGCAGGTCCATCGCCGGGGCATCGGGGGCGTGGTACCAGACGGTGAAGCGGGCAGTGTCGCCCGCCGCATCCGAGACGTCGAGGCCGACAGGGCAGCGCTGCCAGAAATCGTGCATTCCGAAGCCGACGCCGCCCGATGGACCGCCGATATAGCCGAATCCCGGCGCGCGGCCTGCAGTATCGACGTCGATCCAGCCGCAGCCCGGCTTGGTGCGCTTGACGATGGAAAAGCCGTCCGAATTGGGCTGACGCAGGCGGAAATCGCCCCATGCGGGAATGTATTCGATGTTCTGGCGCACCGCCGCGCCCATCTGGTCGAGCGGGGGCGTGGCCGCGCCCGCCACTTGCGCATCGCGGAAGGCCTTGCCAGGATCGCGGCGCAGGCCGGTCAGCGGGCGCACGGCCTCGCCCCAGAGGCCGCCATTCTCGCCCGCAAAACGAACGTGGCGATCGTGCAGCTTGTCGCGCATCGGCACCGCGCCTTCGAGGCCCAGCCCGCGAATGAAGCGCCTGGCGGGATCGCCATCGAATATCATCGAATGGACCAGCCGCACACTGTCCGAGCCGGTGTGGAAATAGAGGCGGACGGAGAAGGGCATCCAGTCTCCGGGCTCGTTGCCCATTTGGCCGCGATGGCGCCCGTCGAGCTTGATGACCGCGCGGATCGGGCCGCTCTGTTCTACCGTGGCGCTTTCGATGGCGCTGGTCCAGCGGGCGAGTGTGGGAGCGCCGTCCTCGTCATCGGGGCGGTCCTGCGCGCTGGCGAGCAGGCGTACCGATTGCAGCACTTCGCTCGCCCCCACCCGCGCCGAGCGGATCAGGGCCTCGCCGGATTTGCCTACGTTCCAGACGGTCTGGCCCACGGTGACAGTGATCGCATCGCCCGCCTCATGCACGGAGAGCGTCTGCTCCGGTTTGGCAGTGCCGGGAACGACGCGCAGCGAGCCGGTGCGGGCCCCATTGGCGGCGGTCGCATGTCCGGTCCACTTGATAGAGCCGTCCGGCCACCAGGCCATTGGCCAGGTCTGCACCGCCTCGCGCTTGCCGCCTGCGGCTTCGAGAACATAGCCGCGCTTGTCGAGCCGGGTGCCGCGCGGCCAGGGTTGGCCCCAGGACTGGCCCTCGTGCGCGGAGGGTGCGCCGCCGTCGAGCCAGACCACGTCTTCACCCGAGGAAATGCGGGAGCCCAACGGCTCTTTCGTGGCGAGCGTTGCAGCGTCGACGCGCCCGGCCGTGAGCGCCATCGAACCGACAACGGCGGATGATGCCAGGCTTTGCGCCAACATCTCGCGGCGGCTCCAGACCAGCTTGCTCATGTTCTCTCCCTTCCCGATCGGGTATCTTATGTGGGATGGTATTTCATCATGTGGGTTTAACCGTCAACCGGCCGGATAAGAAAAAGTGTGCCGACGACTTGGTCGCAGCCGATCTGTTTTCGAGGATTGCCAACCACGGCGCGCGCCGCCATGCCCGCTTCATGCCTCTTTCGCGAATGCACGAGCCCGGCACAGCGGTGCCGAAGAGCTCTTTGCCGGCCTGGTTTCCTCTGCTTGCCCTGATCGTTCTGGGTTGCAACTTGCGCAGCCCGTTGACAGCGATCCAGCCGGTTCTCGGCGAGCTTCGCGCCAGTCTCGGACTGGGCAGCGTAGGCGCGGGACTGCTGACCAGCATTCCGGTGCTGTGCTTCGGCTTGCTGCCACCGCTGATGTCGCCCTTGATCGGGCGTATGGGCATCGACCGGTCGATTCGACTCGTACTGATCGGCGTGGCTGCGGCGGCCGTGATCCGGCCCTATACCGGGATCATCGGCATGTTTGGCGGAACGCTGGTGATCGGTGTCTGCATCGCAATGGGCAACATCGTTTCGCTGATGCTGATCGCGCGCGATTTCCGTCGCAATGTGAACGGGGTGACCGGGTTCTACACCGTATCGCTCAATCTGGGCGCGATGCTGACACTGGGCTTTACCGCACCGATTGCTGCATGGGGAGGCTGGCAGATCGCGCTTGCCGGGTGGGTCTGGCTGACGCTGCTGGCTTTGGCATCGCGTTGGCTGATCGACCGGCAGGGGCGCCTGGCGGAGCATGTCGAGCCCGATGCAAGTGACGCATCGAAATCGCAAGCCGCTCCTGAAAGCGCGATGCCCGCCATGGTCGTCTGGCTCATGATCGCGGCATTCGCGATCCATATCTTCGCTTATTACGGCCTCACCGCCTGGCTGCCGACCTTCCTGAAAACGGCCGGGGGAATGAGCGGCACGCAGGCGGGAGTGGTGGCATCCTCGTTCCAGATTCTCTCGCTTACCGGCTCGCTGGGCATTCCCGTGCTGGCGCGGCGCATTTCATTGGGGCGGCTGCTTGTGCTGCTGGGGGCGGTCTGGACGGTGACGCCGCTGTGGATCGTGGCAGCGCCGAAACAGTGGATGTTGTGGTCGCCGATCGGCAGTATCGCGCATGGAGGCACGTTTGTGCTCATCTTCATGATGATCATGAAGTTCTCCCGCACCCTGGACGAGAACCGCAGGATTTCCACGAAAGTTCAAAGCGCGGGCTATTGCTTTGCGGCGCTGGGGCCGGTCCTCATCGGGTGGCTTCAGGGATGGCCCGAGGGCTGGTGGCTGGCGTTCGGGCTGCTGGCCGTACTGACCCTTGGCCTGATCCCGGCAGGGCTGGCGATCGATCGGTACGAACAGCGGCGAGGCTAGCCTCGCCGCTGGAATCTCGGGTCATTTGCCCGGCGGCGGCGCACCGAGGTAGAAACCGGTGTGTGGCGGCTGGTTATAGGCCGTGTTCTGCCATGCCACGCCCGCACGATAGACGGGGTCCTGCATCAGTGCGACGAAGCGGTGCTCGGTCGGATAAGGCGTCGTGTAGATGCGCAGTTCGCGGTTGTCGTTGCGGCGCCAGATCACTTCCTCGCGCCAGTCGCCGATGAGATCGGCCTGGAGTGCCGGGTTCGCCTTGGTGCCGTTGTTCGATGCAAGCCCTTCAGGGGCGAGAATCGGTGTCGCCACGCCGCGCTCCCAGTCCCATTTGGAAATGGTGGTGCCGTCCAGCAGTTCGCGCAGCAGGTCGCCATCCCACCAGATCGCGAAATTCATCTGGCGCGGGCGTGGGCCGATCGGCTGGCCCTTGGTGTCGAAAAGACGGTCCGAGTTTGAGCCCCAGAACTCCGCGCCGTAATGCCGGGGATCGATGTCGGCGGCGACACCGCGCCCGGTGTCCTGTTCGGCCGGCGTGGTCCAGAGCACTTCGCCGGTCCGCGCGTCGAGCAGGGCGGAGCCAAGCCCGCCATTGCTGCGGATATCCTCGAAGACGCCGAACTTCTCGAGCCCGGGACGCGCCGGGTCGAGGTCGCCGACATGCATCGTGTCGCCGTGGTACAGCGGCCGGGTCCAGAGGCCCTTGCCGTCATCATCGATCGCCATCGAGCCGTAGATCACCTCTTCGCGCCCATCTTCGTCGACGTCGGCGATGGAAAGCTGATGATTGCCGCGCCCGGCGTAGTCACCGTTGCCCGGAGCGGAACTGTCGAACAGCCAGCGCTGGGTCAGTTTGCCGCCGCGCCAGTCCCAGGCGGCAATCGCGGTGCGGGCGTAGTAGCCGCGTCCGAACACCATGCTCGGCAAGTGCCCGTCGAGATAGGCGACGCCGGCAAGAAAGCGGTCGGAACGGTTGGCGTAGCCATCTCCCCATGCGGCAGCGAGCTGTTCCGGCGTCGGATTGCCGCCCGGATAGCGCGGGGGATCGTAAGGTGCGGTAGCCAGCGCCTTGCCGGTTGCGCCTTCGAAAACGGTCAGGAATTCCGGACCTTTGACGATCCGCCCCTGCATCGGCGCGACCTTGGTGCCATCGGCCAGCACTTTGGCCCCGGTGCGGTCCTGCTGCGGCACTTCGCCGCCGCTGCTGCGCCAGTCCGCCCTGGCGTCGCCCATGACCTTGCCCGTGCCGTCCACGGTGCCGTCGGCGGTTTTCATCGCCACTTCGGCGCGGCCGTCCCCATCGAAATCGAAGACGAGGAACTGGGTATAGTGCGCTCCGGCGCGAATGTTCCGGCCGAGGTCGATGCGCCAGAGCCGGGTGCCGTCGAGGCGATAGGCGTCAAGGAAAACGCTGCCGGTATAGCCGGTGTGGGCATTGTCGTGGCTGTTAGTGGGGTCCCACTTGAGCACGACCTCATACTGGCCGTCTCCGTCGAGATCGCCCACGCTCGCATCGTTGGCGGTATAGGAAAAGGCTTCTCCGGCCGGAGTTACACCGTCGGCAGGGGGAACGAGCGGGATCGACAGATAGCCCTTGTCCCACATCATGGCACGCTGCGGGCCCGCGCGATCACCGATGCGCTCCACCGAATAGCTGCTTTGCGGCGTGCCGTGGGCATCCACGAATGTTGTTGCCGCGCCGGCTTTGGTAAGGTGAATCTGCTTGCCGTCACGCAGCACGCGGAAGCGGGAATCCTGCGGATCGTCGGCAAGAAATCGCCAGTTTACAAGGATTCCACCGTCCTTTGCGGGGAGAGCGACTGCCCCCCGGTCCAACCGTTCGGCGGCAAGGCGGCCGGGCGGATTCGCGCCGAGCGCGGGGCCGGTTTCCGCTGCGAGGCAAACAAGCCCGATCATCAGGTTCAGTGCGCGGATTTTGGCCGCCATTTGCAACATCCTCCGGGTTTGGAACCATCGTGGTCCAAATTATAGCATTGCATCCCACATATCGGTTCAATAAGTGTCCGTCTAGAAACTGATTCGATCAGCGACCGGAAAACCGGAACAGACAAGATCGACAGGGGTAAAAGAGGGGATTGGATATGCGTAAGCATGCCGTTGGAAATACGAGGATTTCTCGCACATCGAAGTTCACCGGCCATGCCTTGAGAGGCGTTTCCGGACTGGCTCTGGCAGGAGCCCTCGGCGTTTCCCTCCCCGCATATGCTCAGACTAGTTCGGAAGATCAGGGCGCTGTTGCCGAAGAACCGGCCAAGAAGCCGATAGACGACAAGACGGCGGAAAAGATCATCACTACCGCCAACGACATCGTCGTCGTCGGTACGCGGGCCTCGCTGCAATCGGCAACCAACCGCAAGCGCGAAGCGAGTACCATCGTCGATTCCATCGTGGCGGACGATATCGCCAGTTTCCCTGACAAGAACATCGGAGATTCGCTGGCCCGCATCACCGGCGTCCAGCTTACCCGCGATTTCGGCGAGGGAACGGCAGTCTCGATCCGAGGTGTCGAGCCGGACCTCAACCGCGTGGAAATCAACGGCGTCAGCCAGGTCAGCGCCACCGGCAGCCGCGCGGGTGACTTCCGCGAACTGGCGACCGAACTGGTCAAGTCGATCGACGTCTACAAGGGCTATGCGGCCGACCTTACCGAGGGCGGCATCGGCGGCACCGTGCGCGTGGAGACGCGCAAGCCGCTCGACCTGAAGGCCCCGCTGATGACGGGGGTGGTTTCATACCAGAACCTCGATACGGCGGAGACCTGGAAGCCGCGCATGACCTTCGTGGCCGGCACACCGAAATTCCTGATCGACGGCCTCGGCGTGCTGGTGAACGTCACTTACAGTGACGTGGATACCCGGCAGGATTATATCAGCAATACCAACTGGTCGCGCCTTGCCGACTTCGATCATTCGACCGAAAAGACCGTCGCGAACCCGCTTTACGCCAACTACAACACTTACGAGAGCTGCGCCGGCGTAGGCGGGGTGACCACTTCGGCGGCGACCGCCAACCGGCTGGCTTGCGAAACCCAGTTCTTCGACTGGGCACCAACGGTTCCGCGCTATCGTAGCTGGGTTCGCAATGACAAGCGCATTTCCGGCGATCTCGCGCTGCAATACCAGATCGCTCCGAACTTCCGGGCCTATGGCCAGGTGCAGATCAACAAGCGCAACCAGAACCTGCAGGATACCAATTATTCCGTCGACCTGACCCGTGTCGAGCGATTCAACCTCGATCCGGCATTGCCGGCGGGCGCAAACGGCGGAACTTCGCGCCGCCAGGTCCAGCTCGGTACTTCGACGGTCAATGAGAACCATGTCGTTACCAGCGTGCAGACCGCGCTCAATGCCGTGAACATCGGCACGGTGGCCGTGCCCAACTGGAACGGCGCTGCGAATATCGTCGGCGTGCAGCGCCGCGATTTCAGCTACGATCAGGATTCAAAGTACTTCACTGGTGGTTTCCGCTGGGACCTGAACCGCCTGCATATCGATTTCATGGGCTCTCACGCCAAGGCGACCACCGTGTCGGAGAGCAACCTGATCTCGCTCGGCACCAGCGTTGCCGGCATCACCGTCGATCGCAACAACGAGCAGGGAATCCCGGTCTTCACTTTCCCGTCGGAGTTCGATCCCGCCGATCCGGCCGTCTATTCGGACTTCACGCGGACGGGCGCCAACGGGCAGGTCCTGCCGGTCTACGGCCCGGCGCTGCAGTATCGCCCTTCGCAGGCAAGCAATACCGAGGACCAGCTCAAGTTCGATGCGGACTGGGAAATCGATCACCCGATCGTCAGCAAGTTCGAGTTCGGCGGACAGTTCCGCAAGCAGAAGTACGTCAGCTATAACGGCGGCGGCACCCGTCTTATCGACCCGGCGACCCTGACCTACCAGCAGAGCGCCAACGTGTCCTATACGACCCAGATCCAGGACAATCCCGCCCAGATCCGCAACGGCAATACCTGGTATCTGACCCCGGCGCAGTACCAGTCGCTGATTTCCGCGGTCGGCGGCACGCTGGGCGGGGCCCCGCTGTTCAGCGGCCTCAAGAATGCGCCTTCCGGCATTCCCTCCAACATCGCGTTCCCGAATTTCGATGCCGATGTGCTGTCGCAGTATTACGACCTCTCCGGCTTCGACCAGGATCTGGTGCGCAATGCGGACGGCCTCTCGCAGATTCCGGCCTATCTCATCAAGGAGACGGTCTACGCCGGTTACATCATGGCGGATATCGACACCGAAATCTTCGGCATGCGCCTGACGGGCAATGCCGGCTTGCGGTGGACGCAGACCAAGGATCAGGGGCTGGGCACCAACATTTCGCGCGTGACGCGCACGACGGCGACCGGCGGCACCGAAACCGTGGTTATCGCAGCCCAGGAAGCGCGTATTTCCAATACTTACACGGACTTCCTGCCCGCCTTCAACGCCAACCTGGCGATTACGCCGGACCTGTCGCTCCGCGCCAACTACGCCAAGAACCTGGCGCGTCCGCGGCCGACGGATCTGGTGCCGAACATCAACTGCCTCGACGACCAGACACTGACCGGCGCCGAGGATGTCTGCACCGCAGGCAATCCAGACCTCAAGCCCTATCGCGCCGATCAATGGGAAGTGAACCTGGCGTGGTATCCCAACGCCGATACCATGATCAGCCTCGGCTACTACAAGAAGTACGAATCCAGCTTCGTCATTCCGAACGTGGTGCGCAGCGGAGTGGACCTGTTCCACGACGGCATCACCTATACGGTGCGTCAGGCGGTAAACGGCTACGGCGCGCTGCTCGACGGGATCGAGGTAAGCGGCCAGACCGTGTTTACCTTCCTGCCACAGCCCTTCGACGGGCTCGGCCTGACCGGCAACATGACCTATGCCCGCGCAATCCGCACGAACCTGACGAACAGCGCGACGGGTCAGGAACTGAAGGAATATCCGGGGCTTTCCAAGTACACGTACAATGCCAGCGTTTTCTACGACAAGGGCTTCCTGAACGCACGCCTCAGCTACAACTATCGCTCCAAGTGGCTGAGCACCGTGCTGGATGCGGCGAATGGCAATAACCCCTTGTACCGCAAGGCGGAAGGCTATCTCGATGGCAAGGTAACGCTACGGTTCCCGAAGTATCACTTCAACGTTTTCTTCGAGATGCAGAACATCAACAAGGAATACTCGAAGGTCTACATCAACAAGGATATGCCGGTGGATCTTTACTATCCCGGTCGCCGCATGTTCATCGGTGTGCAGGCCAAGCTCTGACCTGAGCCGGAATTTTCGGTATCTGTTGCGGATCGCCCGTCCTGCCGATCAGGCATGGCGGGCGATCCGCATTCAGGCATGGCGGTTCAGTCCGCCGCCTTCGCAACTCGGGCAAGGCGGCGCCGCACGAGAACGATCGTGCCGGCAGCAAGGACCGCCAGCCCCGCTGCGGCCATGGCGACATGTTCGATGCGACCCAGCTTTCCGAATGCCATTTCTATCGCCTGCCCGAAGGTATAGCCGATAGCTGCAATGACGATGCCCCATACCGTTGCGGCCAGCGCATTCAGGACGATGAAGCGGCGTGCGGGAATGGAAGAGGTGCCGATAGCGATGGGGCTGACGGTTCTCAGCCCGTAGAGGAAGCGAAAGGCCAGGATGAAGCCCACCGGGTGCCGCTCGAGCAGCGCGAGCGCACGCGCAAAGGCCGGCTTCTCCGACAGCGCGCGTACGGCTGGCCGGGCGCGGAAATGCCGGCCGAGGAAGAAGAAAATCTCATCGGCAAGGAAGGAGCCGATTGCTCCGGCCGCCATCACTCCGCCGATCGGCAGAAGCCCTTGATGCGCGAGCAGCCCGCCCGTCATCAATGCGGTTTCACCTTCCGCGGCAGCGCCCAGCCCTACCGCCAGCAGTCCGAAATGGGCGATAAAGGTTTCTATGGACATTGGCTGCCCTGCTCGGCCAGCCAGGCATCCAGCAGGTCGGAGGTTTCCCGTGGCACGTGAAGGCCGAGCTTGCTGCGGCGCAAGAGAATGTCTTCGGCCGTCCGCGCCCATTCCTCGCGCACGAGATACTCGGCTTCGCATTCATGGAGCCCGCCGCCGAAATCCCGGCCAAGGTCGCCGGGGGCGCGGGCTGGCCCGAGCCATGCGGTAGCCCTCGTGCCGTAGGCGCGGGCGACGCGATGAAGCAGGAGCGCCGGCATCAGGGGATAGCGGGCCGTCAGATCGGACAGGAACCGCTCGAAATCGGCATCGGGGAAATCACCGCCGGGCAGCACCGCCCCGGCGGTCCATGCACCTCCCATTTCGGGGAAAAGGCCGGATAGCTGCGCCATCGCATGCTCGGCGAGCTTGCGATAGGTCGTGATCTTCCCGCCGAAGATGCTGAGCACGGGCGGGTGGTTACCGTTCGCCTCCAGATCGAGGACATAGTCGCGGGTAACCGCAGAGGCGTTGCGGGCATGGTCTTCGTAGAGCGGCCGGATGCCGGCGTAACTCCACGCGATGTCGGCGCTCGTGACGCGGCGATCGAAGTAGCGGTTGACCGTGTCGCACAAGTACCGGATCTCCCCGGCGCTGATCTCGGCCCTGGCCGGCGGCCCTTCCCATGCTTCGTCGGTCGTGCCGACAAGGGTGAATTCGTCCTCGTAGGGAATGGCGAAAACGATCCGGCGATCCGGGTTCTGGAGCATGAAGGCGTGTTCGCCCGGGTAGAGGCGCGGCAGGACTACATGGCTACCCTTCACGAGGCGCAGGCCGCGATCGCTGTTGTCTTTACCGAGCCGGTGCAGAACGTCCTTCACCCATGGCCCGGCCGCGTTGATCAGCGTTCTGGCGCGAATTTGCCGCTCTTGCCCGTCCTGTTCGAGCGTCGCCAGCCAGTGGTTGCCCTCGGCCCTTGCCGAGGCGAGACGGGTGCGGGTAAGAATTCGGGCACCGCGCGCGGCGGCGTCCATGGCATTCAGGACGACGAGGCGGCTGTCGTCCACCCAGCAGTCCGAATAGACGAATGCCCTGCCGGGATCGGGCTTCAGGCCGCTGCCTAACGGAGAGCGGGAGAGGTCAACGCTTTCGGTGCCGGGAAGCTTTCCCCGGGCACCGAGATGATCGTAGAGGAACAGGCCAAGGCGCACCAACCACGCCGGGCGAGGCGACTGCGACTGCGGCAATACGAAGCGCAGCGGGCGAATGATATGCGGCGCCATTCCCAGCAGCCGCTCGCGCTCTATCAAAGCTTCGCGAACCAGACGGAATTCGCCATATTCCAGGTAGCGCAGGCCGCCATGTATCAGCTTGGTCGATGCGGAGGACGTGTGACCGGCCAGATCGTCCTGCTCGACCAGCATCACCGAGAGCCCGCGGCCCGCCGCATCGCGAGCGATGCCCGCGCCGTTCACGCCGCCACCGACGATCAGCAGGTCAAACGTCTGCGGCGCGGTCGAATTCGGCAAGGTGATACGGCGTCTCCTGACTTGGGGCCGACCGTGTCCGCTAATCCGCTGCGTTGCAAGAGCTTCGGGATAGGCGGCAGGTTCTCATTCCACCAGCACGTTGCCGGGCAGGAGTGCGAGATTCTGGATTGCGGCAAGGCCCCACTGGGCCGCGCTGTTGGTCGAGAGGCCGGGGATTTCCACTTGCCCTTCCGCGACATTGTGCGCTGCCAGATCGGCGGGCAGATCCCGGTCGTGGAACTCTGCCCAGGCGCGTCTTGCCAGTGCCCTGTCGCCCAATGCATGGGCCGCATAGGCGGTGAGGCGCGAGTGTGCCTGGTGCAAGTTGTGCCCGCGCGGAGGTTCGCCGAAGCGGCGCTCCCAGTCAGCGGCGGGGGCATTGTACCAGGCGCAGTAGTCGATCCAGGCGGCGCGGTAGCGGGGGGTATCTACCAGCGGGAGCACTTCGGCCATGATCTCCACCACGCCGAACACGGCATTGAGGTGGCTGACGCTGATCTGGTCGCCGCCCGACACGAAGCGGCCGCTGGCGAGGTCGAAGTTGGCGCCGCCCGCCCACCATTGACGTGGCAGGGCGGCGATGCTGTCCATCCCGGCGACGATGCGGTCGCGCCAGCGGCGCTCGCCGGTGCGCTCCCATTCGGTGAACCATGCCGCGACAAGACTGCCCCAGCTCGTGCCGAACTGTAGCTGGATCACGCCGTCGGGCAGGTCCTTCGGCTTCGTGACCGCGGCGATGCCGCCGGGCGGCAGAGATTCCGGCGCACGGTCGGCGACCTTGCGGCCGATATCGACTTTCTGAAGCGCCCGGTCGGAATGGACCAGCGCGCGCATGAGGTCACCCACGCGTTCGTCGCCCGTGAGGTAATAATAGATCCGGCGATAGGCGGCATTGGAAACGCGCGGCTGCTTCGAACTGTCGCTCCAGTGCTGGACGCCGTGGCGGGTGCCGAGCCCGGCCCATGGGCCCATGTGGTAGACGTCGACCTCTCCGGTGTGGCGGGTCATCGCCTCGGCCATGCGGAAAAGGCCGGCGCGGCCGGTGCGCAAGTAGCTGTACCAGAGCCACAGGTCGGTCGAGAGTTCGCTGTTGTCCCAGGCATAGCCGCCGATGTCGTAGCGCCACTGATGCCGGTCGGCATCGTAAGTATGCATGACGTCGCCGTGGTTCCAGAAACCGTACCAATGGCGCCGCTCGATCTCGCCCTGGTAATGGCCGAGCAGCAGGTCGTTCTGACGTTCCACGGCCGCCGCTGCCGGGCCGGTGATCGCGGGTAGAGCCCAGTCTCCGAAGACCCCGGCAGCCCGGATCTGCGCGGGGCTCGCCAGGAGGCGCGGCGGGCGGGCGACGTGGGCGGCGTAGCTTTCCAGCGTTGCGGTATCGGGTGTGGCGGGCAGCGCCCAGAGCCAGAGTTCGTTGGTCCGCGCGATGCCCTTGGCGCAATCCCAGCCCGGCTCGTAGTCCTCGTAGGTCACGTCGAGGCCGCGGTTCTGCGCGGGGTAATCGGTCATGCCCAGCACGTCGCGATAGGAGCGCATGTCCAGCGCCGGAGCATCGGGCGCCCAGAGCCATGCGGTGAGTTCGGCTTCGTCTCCGGCAGCCCCGGCAATGTCGAGCTGGACCGGATGACGCTTCCAGAAGTCCGCCATGCCGATCGCCGCGCCGCCTTGCGGCGAACCGACATAGGCAAGACCGCGCGCACGGTGCCCTTCGAGAGACTGGATCGGCGCGCGCCCCTTGCGGGTGCGCTTGGTCACGACGAACCCCTCGGACGTACCCTGAAACAGCCGGAAATCGCCCCAGGCGGGAATGCTGTCGAGGAGCGGCGCGAACTTTTCCGGCAGCGCCGAGATACCCGTTGCGGCGCGGCCGTCGATCTGCGCTTGTCGGAAACCCTCGCCCGGATCGCGGCGCAGTCCGGTCAGCGGGCGCACGGCTTCGGCGAACAGGTTCTTTTCGGTGGCGAGGCGGACGTGCCGGTCATGCAGCGCGCCGCGCATCGGAACGCGGGCCTGCACGCCAAGCCCCGAGAGGAAGTCGCGATCGGCGTCGCCGTCCCAGATGAAGCTGTGCACGATCCGCACGGCGTCGCTGCCGCTGGTGAAGTAGAGCCTCAGGCTGAACGGCAGCCAGGCGCCTTCCTCGCCGGCATGGCTGCCCTCGACCTTGAGCACGGCGCGGACCGGGCCGGATTGCTCGATGGTCACGCTGCCTATGCGGCTGGTGAAATGGCGCTGGGTAAGGGTGTCTGCCTCCTCGCCCGAGGCCGCATCCTGCGCGCGGGCGACCAACGCGACATCGCGCAGGAGCACGCGGCCGTCGCGCTCGGCCGAGGCGATGACCGCGCTGCCCTGACGCGGCACGCGCCAGCATGTCGGGCCGACCTGCACGGCGATGGTTTCGCCCTGTTCCCTGACGGTGACTTTCTCGACCGGTGCAGCGGGGCGTCCGGGGGCGATCTTCACGGTCCGAGGCGCTGCACCGCCGCCAAGCGCATGGCCGCTCCACTTGATCGAACCGTCCGGCCAATAGGCGAGCGGCCAGCTTTGCACCGGCAGCGCGGCGCCTTCATTCGCTTGCGCGGCGAGGTTTCCGACCTGGCGCAAGACCCCGCGCGGCCAGGGAACGCCGAAGCTCTGGCCGCTGTCCCAACCCGGTGCCTCGCCATCGAGCCAGTGCAAGTCCGCATCTGGAGCCAAGGGCGAGGCGGCGAGAAGGCGGCCCGGAAGGGACAGGGCGGCGCCTCCGAGGAGACCGGCGCGCAGCAGCGCGCGACGTGAGCAGGGCATGACGGATCCTGGATTCAAGCGAGGCGGGAAACGGTGAAGTCGCGAATTCTGAGATGGCTTGCGGTGGTGCGCAGCGCGAAGTGGCCGCTGGCCAGCGGTGCCGGATCGTCGAAAGCGAAAAGCTGCCGGTCGCCCCGGAAGAAACCGATCCGCGCGCCGTCGGCCGTGAGACGGATGCGCTGCCAGCGGTTGCCGACAAGCATGTCCTCCGCGCCGCGCCGGTCGTTCTGCGGCAGCAGCGGGCGAATGCCGGGCGTTCCGACATAGCGGCGAAAGCGCGTGGTTGAATTGCCGTTTCCGCCGACGCCGACATAATAGGTTTCGAGGTCGTCGTAGTCCTCGAACCTGCCCGTGCGCGGGCGGGCCAGTGCGTTGCCTTTCGGCGCTGCCCGGTCCTGCGCCATCCAGAAGCAGTTGAGGTCGCTCACCCGGTCATGGGCGCCGCCTTCGGAGACCGCCTGCGCTTCGTAGTCGATGGCGATACGGCCTGCGAGGCGCGGCAGGAACCAGAGCGTCAGTCCTGCCGGTGCCTCGATATCGAGCACACCGCCGGTAGCGGACACGCGCGCCGGAGCCTCCGCTTCGATCCGCCATTGGCCGAGGCCGTGGCGGAAGCGGTCCGAGAACATCGTCCGCTGCCCGCCCCGCGTGAAGGCCGGGACCGGCAGGAGACATGCTCCCGCCAGCCCCGTCATCATCGCGCGCCGGGAAAGTGCCCGTGCGCTCACAGCTTGGCCCGTACGCCGAAGTAGACGCGGCGGCCGTAAGTCTCGATCACGTTGCGGCGATAGATGCTGTTGGCGTTCTCGATCCGGGTGGAATCGGTGAGGTTCACGCCCTCCAGGAACACCGAGACATGCGGGTTGATGACATAGCTTGCCGAGGCGTCGAACTGGCCGAAGGATTCGCCGAACGAGGGGTTGTTGCCGCGATCGACGGCGTTGATCAGGTAGCGGCTGCGCCAGTTGTAGGACCCGCGGATGGCGAAGCGGCCGTCGTCGTAGAACACCGAGGCGTTGTAGCTGTTGCGCGAAACGCCCGGGAACGGCAGGGAGCCGCCGGTGAAGTAGTCCTTTCCTTCATAGCCGCTGTCGCTGTTGAAGGTGTAGTTCGCGGTCACGCCCAGGTTGCTCAGCAGGCCGGGCAGGAAGTCCAGTCCAAGCTGCGCGCCTGCCTCGAAACCCTGAATGGTGACATGCTGGGTGCCGTTGACCGGAAGCCTTATGGTGTAGACCTGCCCGTCGATCTCCTCTTCCTGGCTCTGCGTGTCGATGAACGACTTGATGTCCTTGCGGAAAGCCGTGACCGAGACGTAGTTGGTGCGCGACAGGTAGTATTCGAAGCCGAGGTCGTACTGCCAGGCGCGGTAGGGCTTGAGGCCCGGGTTACCGCGCGAGCCCGTGAGCGCCACGGAATCCAGCCTGACGTTGGGCGCCATCTGCGAAGGGGCAGGGCGGGCGAGCACATCCGAAGCGGTGGCGCGAACCACCAGCTTGCGCGGGATCACTTCGGCGCGCAGGTTCAGCGAGGGCAGCAGGACGGTATATTCGCCGGTGTAGCGGGCGGGCGTGATGACACCGTCCGTGCTCTGGCTACCGCTGGAAACCGTGCGCGTATGGACGAGGCGCGCACCGACCACGCCCGAAAGGTCAAAGCCCAGATCAAGGTTGAACGACCCCTGGAAGTATCCGGCGATCGTGCTCTCGCGGACCTTGTAGGTGTCGAGCGGTGAAATGCTGGTGTAGGGATCGGGAATGCCCACGGCATTGGCGAGATTGTCGCCAAGGTTCCACCAGCGATCGATGCCGGAGAAGCCGAGGTCGCCGGTCTTGAAGAAGCTGCCGTCACCCATGCCGCCGTAAGTGTTCAGCAGGTCCTGGATTCTGGCGAGCTGCGCGGCCGGGGTGGTGGTGGCGAGAACCTGCGTGCCGGTTACGCCCGAGCGGGTCAGCGTGGTCTGCCCGGTGATGCCGTTCAGCGTATAGACCGCGTTCTGGAAGCGGCTGCTGGACACCAGCTGGTTAAGCTCGACGCCGCTCTTGAGCGAGGTCAGGAAACCGCTTTCATCGGGCTTGTACTCGGCATCGAACTTGGCGCCGGTCTCGCGCTGCTTGTTGAGGCGCGGGCGTGCCTCGACCGAGAGGGTATTGATGCCTTCGGTCGTGGTGGTGTCGATCGGCAGGATGATGTTCGGCGCGTTCTGCGGGTTGTTGTAGTCGATCGTGATCCACGGCAGAGCGTCCTTGCCGGAAACCGAGGCGGTCACGTCCACTTCGTCGTTAAGCACGCGCGAGGCGGCATAAGTGCCGCGTGCCGAGAGCTTGAACTTGCCGGTGGTCCACTCGGCACCGAGAATGCCGTTGAAAGTGCGGCGGTTGAGGCTGCCGATCACGCTGCGGTAATTCACGCTCGGCCCGGAGCCGGGGTTCGAGCTGTTGACGAAGGTCACCGTCTGCGCGGTCTCGTCGCGAATGACGACACCGGTGGGATCGATGCCGCCGTTCGCCACGGATTGCGTGGTGCTGAGCTGGAGGTACTGGTCGTCCGAGGTCGTGTCGCTGCGGGTATAGGTGCCTTCGACATAGGCGCGGAAATCGTCGCTGGGCCGCCATTCGAGGATGCCGTTGAGGGCATAGCGCTTGGTCGGCTCGGTTGCGGTGATGTAACGCGGGATGTCGGGGTAGAAATCACCGAAGCCGCTGCCGTCGAGATCGACACAGCGCGCCTGGTTGCGGCCGGAGAGGCAGTTCTGCGCGGCGGGGGTGGCGGGCTGGGTGGTTTCGACCTGTCGCCACCCGGTCGTGCGCGCCTGGTCGTAGCGGATCGTGCGTTCTTCGTAAGTGCCTGAGAGCAGCACGCCGATGGTGTCGTGGGCAAAGAGCTTCGAGCCGATCACCGCGAACTTGGGGTCCACCTTGTCGGCCAGTTCGTTGTAGATGCCCTGGGCCGAGCCGGCGAGGTAGCCTTCCTTGCTGTCGAACGGGCGGCGGGTGATGATGCGCACGGTGCCGCCGAGGCCGCCCTCGGTCATGTCCGGGGTGGCGGACTTGAGCACTTCGAGGCGCGACACGAATTCGGCAGGAAGATCGCGGAAATCGACCGCGCGGTTGCTGCCGTTGCCGGCCGCTGCCGCGATCGAGGTGGAAAGCGCCGACTGGCCGTTGATCTCGACGCGGTTGAGCGAGGCATCGGCGCCGCGAATGGTGATCGCCTGCCCTTCGCCGCCGCTGCGGGTGATCTGGACGCCGGTAATGCGCTGGAGCGCCTCGCCGATGTTCTTGTCCGGGAACTTGCCCACGTCCTCGGCCGAGATGGCGTCGACGACTTGTGCGGAATCGCGCTTCACGGCCAGCGAGTCAGCCAGGCTCTTGCGGATGCCGGTGACGATGATGTCGGCGCGCGAAGTGTCGTCAGCGGCGGTTTCTCGCGTGTTCTGCTGCTGCGCATCCTGTGCGAAGACCGAGGTGCTGGTGAGGAGAAGCGCAATGGCTCCGGTGAAACGATACACGACAATGTGCCCCTTTTTGTCGGACTAAAAAGCGACGTCGGGCTAATCTCTACCGATTTGGTTGACAAAAAAGATTTTCTACGGGCACCGGAAGGCCGGAGGCGTCCGCAATGATAGATGAGCAGGACGAATATATTGCGCCATGCCAATGGCCTGCCCGCTGCGGCAAACCCGCCGATCGGCTCAAATCCTCGCTTGGCGCTGAACAGGTGCATGCTTCAGCACAACTCATAAAAAGATGCGCGAAACGCAATTAAAAGGCTGCATTACGCAAGCCGGGAGTTTGGGCGCTAGTCAGGCCAGGCCCGCGATTGACGCCGTTCTGCAACCGATGCGGCGCTAGAGGTGTTATGCCCTCGTCCAGTCGGCTTCAGCCGACAGGCGGGGCGTGGCCGCAGGAAATGCCGAATTTCGGCCGACAAAGGAGAAGCGATTGCGGGGCTGGGTCCTGTTTCATCGAGAGCTTGATCCGGCCATCCCGGAGGTTCCGGAAATCCTGAGGTTTCAGGAAGCCGCAAGCGCCATGGGCATCGAGCTGCACATTCTCAATCCGCATCGCTTCGATCTCATCGTGGGCGCGGGGGACGATTGGGGGACGAAGTACCAGGGCCATCCGATGGAGCGGCCCGACTTCATCCTGTGCCGTACCGGCGCCGAGACGGACTACTTCACACTGGCACTGCTGCGCCATTTCGAACGCCGCGGAGTGAGGCTGGTGAACGGCCCTGCAACTATCGAACGGGTGGCGGACAAGCTGCATACGCTCCAGAGCCTGAGCCGGGCGGGCCTTCCTATTCCGCGCACGATCCTGGGTACTTTTCCGATCGACGTCGGACTTGTGGAGCGTGAACTGGGCTTCCCGCTGATCGTGAAGACGCTCAAGGGAACGCGCGGCGCCGGCGTCCTGAAATGCGAGGACCGCGAGCAGTTCGAGGATCTGGCGGGCTTGCTGGAAAGTGCCGAGGCCAAGGCCGATTTCATTCTCCAGCACTATGTCCGTGCCAGCCATGGCCGCGACGTGCGCGTGCTGGTGGTGGGAGGCCGCGTGGTGGCGGCCATGGAACGGCGGTCGATGACGGGCGGTTTCAAGTCCAACGTTTCGCTGGGAGGCGTCGGGGTGGCGTACAACCCGCCACCCGAGATGGCCGAGCTTGCGGTGCAGGCGGCCGACGTGCTGGGCCTCGACGTGACCGGGATCGACATCCTGTTCGACGAGGACGGCTATCGTATCTGCGAGGCGAATTCGGCGCCGGGGTTCCAGGGCCTCGAACGCGCCAGCGGAATGGACGTGCCTTCCACCATTCTCGAATGGATCAGGTCGACGCAGGACGCCCCTGCCGAAACGCCGGTGCCGGCCGAAAGCAATGCCCTGGCCGAACTGATGTTCGGCGGCCGCACGGGCCTTCGGTCGATCAGCGATCGCAACGCCGATCCCAGGCGCTTCGCCCGCGCAATCGGTCTCAGGATGATCGCCGCCGGGGTCAACTGTCTTGCCCATGCCGCGATCCCGGCACCTCTGGTTGACCGGAAGAGCCGCACCAGCCTTGGTCTTCGCACCTTGTTCGAGGGCCGGGTCCGCACCGATCTGTCGGCGCTGGACGATCTCGAACAGGAGCGGACCTTGCTGGTCGTGCTGGGCGTGGCGATCTGGGCGGCGGTGCTTCCCTGGCTTGCCGGGGCGGAAGCTGCCCTGAGCGGGCTCCTTTCGGTGATCGCGCTGAGCTTCCCCATGCTGTTCCTGTTCACCGCGCCGGCCGGACGCTTCGGCAAGCCCGCCTCCCAATTGCGACGGAAGATGCGCCGATGATCGACCCGGCTACGATACCCTGGTCCGACCTGATCCCGTTCATCCTGATAGGCTTCGCCGCACAGACCGTGGACAGTGCGCTGGGCATGGCCTTCGGTGTGATCGGCAATTCCTTGCTGATGCTGCTGGGCATGCCGCCCGCGCTGGCTTCCTCGGTGACACATACCGTCGAAGGTTTCACCAGCGGCGCTTCCGGCGTTGCGCATGTTCTCCAGCGCAACGTCGACTGGTCGCTGTTCGCGCGGCTGGTGATCCCCGGTATCGCGGGCGGGCTCTGCGGTGTCTGGCTCCTCTCCGTGGTGAGCCTGACCATCGTTCGGCCTGCGGTGTTCGTCTACCTCGCGGCCATCGGGGTCTATCTTATCTGGCGCGGAGCAAGGCGCCCGCAGGCCTATCGCCGGATGAAGCTGGTCGGTCCGCTGGGGCTGGCCGGTGGCTTCCTCGACGCGGTAGGCGGCGGTGGCTGGGGGCCGGTGGTGACGGGCAACCTGCTGGCGCAGGGCATGACGCCGCGCATGGCGATCGGCACGGTGAATGCCGCAGAGTTCTTCGTCACCGTTACCGTCCTGTCGGCATTCATCGGCAAGCTGGGCTTGCAATCCTTCACGATCGCCGCCTCGGGGTTGCTGATCGGCGGGATCGTGGCGGCGCCGGTTGGCGCGCTCGTGACGCGGCGCCTTTCCTCGACGAGCCTGCTGAGAGGCGTCGGCAGCGTCCTGATAGCGATCAGCCTCGTCGGGCTGCTCTCGCTGATGTTCGGGGCGATCCCGGTATTCGCCCGCTTCTAAGCGGATCCACCCGGCGCATACGTCAAATGCCCCATCCTGGGTGCGGCGAAGATTCGTATGAATATCGCGATGATTATTCATACTCAATCGGTGCCGGGTGCGACTCGCTCGTTTGGGCGCAGTGCTTGTCGCAGCGCGGCTGTTGCGGCCGCCCTGCTGTCTGCCCACCCGGCCCTGGCCGAGGAGGAAGTGCCTGTGGCGGCGGACAGGGAGATCGTTGTCTACGGGCGCGGTCTTGCGCAGATCGGGATTGCGCAATCCGGCTCGCAAGGCGTCGTGGGCTATGAGGATTTCGCGGACAAGCCGCTCAGCCGCGTGGGCGAACTGGTCGAGAATGTGCCGGGTGTGATTGCCACGCAGCATTCGGGCACGGGCAAGGCGAACCAGTATTTCCTGCGCGGCTTCAATCTCGATCACGGCACCGATTTTGCGGGATTCGTCGACGGCGTGCCCATCAACATGCGCACGCATGGGCATGGGCAGGGCTATCTCGATCTCAACTTCCTGATCCCTGAACTGGTTGAGCGGATCGACTATCGCAAGGGCCCGTACTTTGCGGATGTCGGGGATTTCTCAGCCGCCGGAACCGTGCAGTTCAGGACCGCCGACAGCCTGTCCCGCCCGCTGATGGAGGCGACGGCAGGCAGTTACGGCTACTACCGGGCGCTGGCGGCCGGTAGTGTGAAGGCGATGGGCGGAGACCTGCTCATGGCGGTGGACGGCACGCATTCCAACGGCCCCTGGGATCTCGATGAGGACCTGAAGAAGGTCAACGGCCTGCTGAAGTATACCCAAGGCACACAGAAACATGGATGGAGCATCGGTTTCACCGGCTACCGCGCGACCTGGAATGCGACGGACCAGGTTCCCCGGCGCGCCATCGACGAAGGGCTGATCGATCGTTGGGGAAACATCGATACCGCACTTGGCGGACGCACGACCCGGCTTGGCCTGTTCGGGAACGCCGCGCTCGGGAATACGGAAATCTCCGCCTATGCGACCTATTACCGGTTCCTGCTGACGTCCAACTTCACATACTTCCTGAATGACCCGGTCAACGGCGACGAGTTCCAGCAGCGCGACCGGCGCGGCGTTTTCGGTGGCTCGGTCCGTCACCGTATCGAATCGCAGTTCGCCGGTCTGCCGGTCACCTTCACGCTGGGTGGGGACGGGCGGTGGGATCATATCGGCAAGATCGGGCTCTATTCCTCGGTCGCCGGCGTAACGCGCGCGGCGATCCGGGAGGACAAGGTCGACGAGTACAGCGGCGGTGCCTATGGCGAGGCGGAGGCCGCGCTTTCTGGCCGGCTGCGCCTGACGCTGGGCCTGCGCGGCGATGTCTATGGTTATGACGTGAATGCCCTGACGATGGCCGCCAATTCCGGCAAGGGTTCCGACGCGATGCTGAGCCCGAAAGCCGCGCTGGCCTGGCGAGCGACCGACCGGCTGGAGTTCTACGCCAATTACGGAGAGAGCTTCCATTCCAACGATGTGCGCGGGGCGGCGATCCGCAACGATCCCGTCACGGGGGAAGCGGTGGGCCGCGTGCCGGTGCTGGTGAAGGCGCGGGGTGAGGAACTGGGCGTGCGGCTGGAACTGCCGCGCTTTACCGCCTCGCTCGTGGCCTTCCACCTCAGCCTCGGTTCGGAACTGGTCTTCGTGGGTGACGGTGGCTCCACCGAGCCCAACGATGCCACGCACCGCCGCGGCGTGGAGGCGACGCTGTTCTGGCGCCCGGTGGACTGGCTGGCGCTGGATGCCGCCGGTGCGCTCACCCATGCGCGGTTTCGCGGCGTCGATGCGGGGGAGGACCGCATTCCCAACGCCGTCAGCGAAGTCCTTTCGGCCGGAGCGGCGGTCGAACTGGGCCATGGCTTCAGCGGCGCCCTGCGGCTGCGCCACTTCGGCGCGGCACCGCTGATCGAGGACAACAGCGTGCGTTCGCATCCCACCAGCCTCGTCAACCTGGGCGCCTATTACACGCGCGGTGCCGTGAAGATCGGTCTCGACGTGCTCAATCTCTTCGATGCCAGGGATGCCGACATCTCCTATTACTACGCCTCGCGTCTTGCCGGAGAGCCGGCGGAAGGCGTGGAGGACCGCCACATTCACCCGGTAGAGCCGCGCCAGGTTCGCCTTTCCCTGAGGTATCGCCTGTGATCGATCCGGCCACGCTCTCGTTTCAGGCGCTTCTGCTGACCGGTTTCGCGCTTGGCGCGCGCCATGCGCTGGATGCCGATCATCTTGCCGTGGTAGACGCTGCCGCGCGGCGATCTGCGGTTTCCCGGCCGTGGCACGCCCGCATGGCGGGGGTCTCCTTCGCGGCCGGTCACGTTCTGGTCGTGACCGGGATCGCTTTTGCCGGATGCCTGTTCCTTTCCCGCCAAGTGGCCCCGCCCGACTGGCTGGCGCTGACGGGAGTGGCCATATCGGCCACGACACTGATCCTGCTGGGCATGATGAACCTGCGCGCGGTACGTCGCCATGCCGGAACCGGGCCGGTCCAGGTCCGGGGCTGGCGCAGCCGGCTGGTTCCTCCTGCCGACAGGAGCCTGATGATCGTGCTGACCGGCGCCCTTTTTGCGATCTCGTTCGATACGGTGGCGATCGCGCTCGGGCTGGGGGTTGCGGGAAAGCTGCTGGGCGGCTGGCCCTGGGCGCTGATGGGCTGTGCAGGTTTCGCGGCGGGAATGGTGCTGGTGGGAACCGCGAACGGGGCCTTGACCGTCCATCTCCTGCGCTCGGCTGACGCGCGCGCGGCGATGGTCTCGCGCGCCGTCACCGGCGGGATCGGACTTGCCAATCTCGGGCTTGGCCTGCTGGGAATGGCGGCCCTGCTGCTGCCGAGGCTGGATCAATGGCGCGAGGCGCACGGGCTTGCCGCCAGCGCTGCGGTCGTCGCGCTCAGCGCCGGGACTTTCGCCTTCGCTGCGCTGCTGCACGCCCTGCGTGCCAAAGGAGGGCGCGCCGGGCCTTCACTTGCTGCGCGGTGACATATGCGCATGGCCGTGGTGGTCATGCGCGCCGGCGTGGTCGTGACCGTCT
This sequence comes from Novosphingobium sp. TK71, assembly GCF_055361505.1. NCBI lineage: Bacteria > Pseudomonadati > Pseudomonadota > Alphaproteobacteria > Sphingomonadales > Sphingomonadaceae > Novosphingobium > Novosphingobium sp. TK71. Next base: position 1,870,712 of record NZ_JBSZKA010000001.1, on the reverse strand, counting down.
CCGGCTTCCACGTCGAGCATGTTGATCGTGCCGAAGCGCACGCCCCGCTCGGCCCGGACACGGTCGGCGAAAGCCTTGACCTGGCGGGTCGGCCCCTTGAGCATCACGCTTTCCAGTCCGTGGTCATGGTCCAGCCTGACCAGCGTGCTGGCCGCCACCAGATCGTGGTGTTCGTGCTGGAGATCGGCAAGGCGCTGTGGCAGCGAGCGGGTGCGGCGGTCGAAGACGTAGGACAGGTTGGCCACGCAATGCTCGCTGCGGCTGTTCTCCTGCCGCCAGCTTTCGATGGCGCCGCGCACAAGGTCGCGCATGGCTTCCGAACGGCTCTGATAGCCGCGCTCGGCAATCAGCTGGTCCAGCGTCTCCACGAGTTGATCGTCGATGGAGATGGTCACGCGCTGCATGGATCGGGCACTTTCGGGATGGAAAAGACAGGCCCTGTCTGGCGCGGTGATCGGGCCCCGTCAAACCCGGCCTCCAGCCCCGACACGCATGAACCACGGGCCAAGGCGAACAAACCGAGCCACAGCGGATGCCGAGAGAAATGGATGCGAAAAGGGGAAGCCCTTTCGGGCTTCCCCTCGAACCTGCCCGCGTGTCGCTGAGCGATCAGCGAGACAGCGGCGTGGTGGCCGATGGCGTGGTCGTGCTTCCCACCGAATCGCCGACGCGCAAGTTGTTCTGCACATGGCGCACGCCGGTGATATCGTCCGCAAGGTCTTCGGCGCGGCGCTTCGACTGGCGGCTGCTCACCGTGCCCTCAAGCGTGACTTCACCGTCCTTTACCACAACCCGGACATGGCTGGCGTCGATCCGCCAGTCATTCGTCAGCGTATCGTTCACGTCCTCGCGAATACGTTCGTCGGAGCGGGTGTAATCGGACGGCCCGCGGCCGCGATGATCCTCGCGGTGGTCTTCCTCGCGCCGGCGCGTGGCATCCTCGCTGCCGAACCAGCTTGCGATCTCGTCGCCCGCGCGTTCGAGGAAGCCGCGGCGTTCGCCATATTCGCGCCAGCCGCCATAGTCATCGCTGGATGCCCAGCTTCCGGGGCCATGGCTGGGCCGATAGGAACCGCTCGGCCTCATGCCGCCGGTCAGGCCGCCGCCGCGATTGTAGAAATCCCGGCCGCCATAGTCGTCGCCGGTGAATTCGGCGAAGTCGTTGCCGCCACTCGCATCGAAAGTGTGCGTGGGGTATTCGGAGGTGCTTGCTGAGCGGCTCTCCCCGGAGAAGCGATAGCGGCGTTCGCCTTGCAGGGGTCGCCTGTCGTCGCCGCGATAATCGCGCGAGCCGGTATCGTATCGGCTGGCGCTATCCGGGCGAGCCCTGTCGCGGGCGCGGCCTTCACCGAAGTGGCTGGTGCCCTGATCGTCATCCTGCACCCAGTCACCGCCGGCCTGACGGTTTGCGTCGGCTTGCCACTGATGGGTCTGGCGCGGCGAATCCCAGGACGATTCGTCACTGCGATAGCCGCCGGAAGGCTGCTTTCCGGCCGAGGGCGTGATGTTGGGATCGCGTCGATTCATGGCTGCTCTCCTTGGCGTTTTTCAAAACTTTCGGACGGAGGAGATGTCCGGGACTGGCCGGCTCTCTCGGCGTCTGAAGTTCAAACGGGCCGCCGGGGATTGCGATCCACTGTCCGGCGCGAATTGCGGGGCGTCTGTCGCAGAGGGCGGCGCAGGGGGCGGCGTTCAGGACGAAAACCGGTAGGGGTCGAACCCGTCGCCATCCGGGTCGGGCTCACCCGCAAGCTCGCGCTCCAGCAGTTCCGCGGCGAGAGCGGCGAAGGCTATGCCGTTGCCGCCGAACCCGGCCGCCAGCCAGACATGCTCCATCGAAGCGCTGCGGCCGATCGCGGGCAATCCGTCGGGGGAACTTCCGAAGGTCGCGCTCCAGGCGCGATCCCATGCGATCGGCCCGGACCCCAGCGTGGCGGCTAGCTTCGCGGCGATCGTTCCCGCCTTGCCGGGGAGCAGCGCATCGCGGTTGTCGGAATCGGCCAGTTCGACATCCTCGCCGCCCGCGATCACCCGCCCATCGGGTGTGGTGCGAACGTAGAGGTAGGGATCGCTCGCCTCCCAGATCATGGCGTCCTCCCGCCAGAGCGGAGCGATTCCGGGCCGCGTCGCAATGGCAAAAGTCGAAAGCAAGGAGAAGCTGGAGGGCAGGAACAGGCGCGCGCGCTCGTAGCCGGTGGCCAGGATCACGTCCCTTGCGCGGAACGAGCGCCCGTCGGACGCCTCCAGCACGATCCCGGCGGAATCGGGGTGCAGCGCGGCGATGTCGATCGGATAGACCACTTCCGCGCCGGACTGCCGGGCGCGGCCCAGCAGTTCGTGGCAGGTGTGCACGGGGTCGATGGAGAAGGAGCCGGAGGAGACGATACCGGCGCGGGGCGCCACTCCGAAACGTTCGGCCACGGCCGCCGCGTCGAGGTAGTCGGACGGCAGGTCATGGCGGCGATGGGCTTCGGCTTCCTCCCGCAGCCCATCGGCATCCAGCAGGTCGCCCGCGAGATAGAGCGTGGGACATGTGCGCTTGCCGTCGATCCCGAGCCGGTCCAGCCGTTCGCCGAACCGCTGGACCGCGGCGAACACGCGCTTCCAGCGCCGGGCCGCTTCCGGCTCGCCCAGCGTCCGGGCCAGGGTCAGCAGGGGCACGTCCATGGCCCACATGATCTGCGCGGTGGAGGCGGCGGTGCTGCCGCAGCCGGGCGGCCGGCGATCGCAGACGGCGACTTCCCGGCCGCTTGCGCTCAGGCGTTCGGCCAGGATCGCACCCATTATGCCGCCGCCCAGGATCGCGATGTCCACTTCGGCGGAAGGGAATTCCGAGGTCTTGGGGCAGTGCCATTCGCTTTCCCGCCAGGGCACGCTGCCGGTGCGCAAGTCGCGGGATTCCGTGAGAACCATCGATTGCTCGTTCATCGCCATTGCCGTCCTTCGCCTTTGCCGAACCAGACTGGAACGTGCGAGGCGGGCGTTTGGGGGCAGCGTGATCTTCATCTCTTTCGGCGCTCGCCCGAATGGCCACGGGAACCACGACAGGCCCTCGCGGCTTCCTTCTTCCTGCGAGGAAGGAACAGGCCATGGCCGCACGCGCATACTGGCAGGGACAGATCAGGCTGGCGCTCGTCTCGATCCCGATCGAGGTCTATCCGGCCACGAAGTCCGGCGCCGCGATCGCCTTTCACCAGATCCACGAACCCACCGGAAAGCGCATCCGCTACGAAAAGGTGGCCGCCGGCGTGGGCCCGGTGGACCGTGATGAGATCATCAAGGGCTACGAGGTATCCAAGGGCAACTACGTCCTCCTCGATGAGGAGGAGATCGAGGCGGTGAAGATCGAAAGCCGCAAGACCCTGGAGCTTGTCCAGTTCGTGGATGCCGACGAGATCGATGTGCTCTATTACGAGAAGCCCTACTTCGTGGTGCCGGCCGACGATCTGGCCGAGGAAGCCTATATCGTGCTCCGCGAGGCGCTGCGGAAAAGCCGCAAGGTCGGGCTAGGCCAGTTGGCGGTGCGGGGGCGCGAGCAACTCGTGTCGATCAAGCCCTGCGGACGGGGCCTCGTCATGGAAGTTCTCCGCTATGCAGACGAGGTGAACAAGGCGCAGGGCTATTTCCGCGAGATCGGCGACGACAGCCCTGATGCCGACCTGCTCGACCTGGCGACCACGCTGATCGACAAGAAGACCGCACCTTTCCGCCCGGCCGAGTTTCATGACCGCTACATCGACGCGCTTCACCGCCTGATCGACAAGAAGGTCAAGTCCAAGAGCAACAAGCGGGTGCTGGAGGACGTCGAGGAACCCGCCGGGAACCGCAAGGGCAACGTGATCGACCTGATGGCGGCGCTCAGGAAATCGGTAGGCGAAGGGGGAGCAGCGAAGAAAGCCGCGCCCGCGAAAAAGGCGCCTGCCAAACGCGCGGCGCCTTCCGGCAAGGCCGCGGCGCCGCGCGGCAGCAAGCGGGCCTGAGCCATGGCGCGAGGCGTGAGGAAACCCGATCCCCTTGCCGAATACAACCGCAAGCGCGACTTCGCGAGGACGGCGGAACCGTCAGGCAAACAGGGGGTGAGCGCCGGCGGCGATCTCTTCATCGTCCAGAAACATGCCGCGCGGCGGTTGCACTGGGATTTCCGGCTCGAAGTGGACGGCGTGCTCAAGTCCTGGGCGGTGACCAGGGGGCCGAGCGCCGATCCCGAGGACAAGCGCCTTGCGGTGCGCACCGAGGACCATCCGCTCTCCTACGCCGAATTCGAGGGAAGCATTCCGCACGGCGAATACGGCGGCGGCACGGTGATGCTGTGGGACGAGGGGACATGGGCGCCGGTCGCGGGCAAGAGCGCGAAGGATATCGAGCAGGGCCATCTGCATTTCGCCCTCCACGGGGAACGGATGAAGGGCGAATGGCTGCTGGTGCGCATGAAGGGCCGCCCCGGCGAGAAGCGCGAGAACTGGCTGCTGCGCAAGGTCGCAGACGATGAGGCGCTTTCGGGCGACAGGTTAGTGGACGAGGGGCTTACCAGCGTTCTCACCGGCCGGACCATGGCCGAGATCGAGGCCGATCGGCAGGGCACTCAGTCGCTCAGGGGCAAGAAAGGCAAGGCTTTCGCGCAGGCCATGGGCGCTGCGGCCGAGCATAATGCAAAGGCTGCGAAACCGAGGGCGCGCAAGGCGCGAACCGGCACGCCGCCGAAATTCCGCGCCTTGCAGCTCGCGACTTTGGTGGACGCGGTGCCGGACGGCAACCTGTGGATGCACGAGATCAAGTTCGACGGTTATCGTGCGCTGGTTGCGGCGGCGGGGAGCGCGGTCCGCGTCTTTACCCGCAACGGCCACGACTGGACCGACAAGTTCGCGCCGCTGGCCGGGATCATCGCCGGGCTGGACCTGCCGCCCTGCCTGGTCGACGGAGAGATCATCGCGCGGGGCGCGGATGGGAATCCGAGCTTCTCCAGCCTGCAGGCCGTGCTCAAGCGCGGTCATGGCAGCCAGAAGGACAGCGATGCTCTGGAGTTCCACGCATTCGACCTGCTGGAACTTGACGGTCGCGATCTGGCCCCGCTTCCCAATATCGAGCGGAAAGAGCGGCTGGAGGCGCTACTTTCGGAAGCGCTGCCGCCCGTTTTCGTGGCCGACCATGTGATCGGCGCGGGCGAAAAGCTATACGATGCCATGTGCCGGGCCGGGCAGGAAGGCGTGATCGCCAAGCGCATCGATGCAGCTTACGCGGGGCGGCGCACGCGAAGCTGGGTCAAGATCAAGTGCACCCGGCGGCAGGAGTTCGTGGTGATCGGCTGGAGCCGCTCCACTGCGCGCGGACGGCCGTTTTCCTCGCTTCTGCTGGGCCAGCACGAAGACGGCAGGCTGGTCTATCGCGGCAAGGTCGGCACCGGTTTCGACGCCGATGGGCTGAACGACATCGCCGCCAGACTGGCCCCTCTGGCACGCAAGACCGCGCCCGCCGAAGTGGCAGGCGCGGAGGCGCGGGGGGCGAGCTGGGTCACACCGAAACTGGTCGCCGAAGTGGCCTTCGCGGAATTCACGGCCGAAGGCCGGGTTCGCCATGCCAGCTTCCTGGGGCTGCGCGGGGACAAGGAAGCAAGGGAAGTTGCGCCGGAAATGCCAAAACCTGCCCCACGCGCCGTGATCGACGTGAAAGTGACCAGCCGCGACCGGGTGATATTTCCCGAAAGCGGCCAGACCAAGGGCGAGCTTGCCGATTACTACGCCGAGATCGCGCCGCTCATGCTGCCCTTTGCCGCCAACCGGCCGATCAGCCTCGTGCGGTGTCCTCAGGGCCGCGCGAAGAAATGTTTCTTCCAGAAGCATGACAGTGGCTCATTCGGCGAACATGTGCATCATGTCCCGATCCGCGAGAAGGATGGCGGCAGCGAGGACTATCTGTACCTTGGCGACGCGGACGGTCTGGTTGCCTGCGTGCAGATGGGCACGATCGAATTCCACGGCTGGGGCGCCCGCGCCGATGCGGTGGAGAAGCCTGATCGCATGGTCTTCGACCTCGACCCCGACGAAGGGCTGCCATTCCCGGAATGCCGCCGCGCCGCGCAGGACTTGCGCCGCCACCTTGCGGATATCGGCCTCGTCAGCTTTGCCATGCTTTCGGGAGGCAAGGGGGTGCATGTCATCGTGCCGCTTACGCCCGGTCACGACTGGGAAGCGCACAAGGATTTCTCGCGCCGGTTCGCCGAAGCACTGAGCCAGGCGGAACCCGATCGCTACGTCGCCACGATGAGCAAGGCCAGACGCAAGGGCAGGATATTCATCGACTGGCTGCGCAACCAGCGCGGTAGCACAGCGGTCCTGCCTTATTCCGCCCGTGCCCGTGTGGGAGCGCCGGTAGCGGTGCCGATCGCCTGGGACGAGCTGGACGAGATGAGCGATGCGCATCCCTTCGCGATCGGCGATGGCCACCGCCTGATCGAACGGGCCGCCCAACTGCGGGGGTGGGGTTTCGCCGAACAGAGCTTACCCGACTTGTGATCTGCAGCATGTTCATAATGTTCATTTGTGAACACTGCAAAAAAATCTGTATCGTTGCTGAACATCGGCATTCCCAATCTTGAGAATTACTTAAGGAGCGAGTAACCTTCGGGACCTAGGGGCGGGCGGGTTTTTATGACATCAGAAGACCGTCGACTTGATGGGTGGAAAGCGATAGCGGCTCACTTCGGCCGCGACCGCACAACCGTTGCCCGCTGGGCGCGCGAAAGGGGGCTGCCGATCCATCAGCTCCCCGGCGGCAAGCAGAAGACGGTATTCGCCTTCGAGCGGGAACTGGTCGAATGGGCGCAGCGGAATTCCACTGCCGAACTGTTCGACATACCACTGCCGCAATCGCCGCAGGGTTCATTCGATGCGGAGCCGGACGGAGCGGTTACGGGGAAATATCGTAGCCCCGCCCTCTATGCAGGCCTTGCCGCGCTGGCGCTTGCAGGACTGTTCGCATGGGGCTTGTGGCATGACCGTTCGCAGAGCGAGGCCCTGCCCGAAGACCCCGTCGTGGCACGCGATTTCGTGGCCGCGCGCGATGCATGGGGGCACCGGACACCCAAGGATCTCGGCGCTTCGATCCGGCTCTACACGTCCGTGATCGAGCGTGACCCGAACTACGCGCCGGCCCGCGCGGGACTGGCGGAAAGCTGGCTGATCTACCGGGAATATGGCGAGGTGAACGACGCGGAGGCCTTCGGCAAGGCGCGGAGCGCGGCTCAGAAAGCGCTCGATCTCGATCCCGATCTGGCCAGCGCTCACCGTGCGCAGGGCTTCATCGAATACTGGTGGGACAACGATCCCGAAGCCGCGCTCAAATCCTTCCGCGAGGCGCTGCGGCTCGATGGAGAAGACGGGCAGACATATTTCTGGCTGGCCAACATCCTTTCGGATCTTGGCGAAGACGCGATGGCCGAACGGTATTATACCAAGGCCATGCTGCTGATGCCCGGTTCCCAGCCGATCGCGGTGGAACATGCCTGGTCGCGGTGGCAGGCCGGGAATGACCGGGAAGCGCTGGCGCTCCTGCTCGACCTCAAGCGAACCTATCCGCAGGACGCGACTATCAGCAGTTGTCTCTCCTGGGTCTATCTCGGCATGGGCGATATTCGCGGCTTCACTCGTGAACTCGGCGATTTCGCCCGGTTGCGCTCGGATCCGGGCGCCGCCGCGCTGGCGGAAAAGATGACGGGGGCGCTGAACAGCGATCCTGCCCGCGCGCCCGACATCCTGATTGCGGATGCTCGCGGCGAACTTGCCGAGGGTGGGCGGCGCATCCGCCAGACACCGGCATTCTACGCCTCGGCCACCGGGCGGCGGAACGAATTGGTCTCGCTCATGAAAGAGGCGGTGGTGTTGGGGGAGCGCTGGAACTCCCGGCCCGTCACTCGGCGAATCGAATCGGCGTGGAAGAACGACCCGGAGGTGACCGGCCTGCTCGGGCAGTTGGTGTTCCCGCCGCCGAGGGTAGCGCTACCCTGATCGGGTATGAGCGAATAGCCCCTCTCCCATCGCCGCGGCGCTGATAAGAAAATGATTTTTGGCGAATTTCTGCAATTTGCAGCAATTTGCATCACCGTAGAATCACCTGCGTGGGCGTAGAATAATTCTTGTGGGCGTCGGGGGCATTGATCTGCTGGAGCAGGTCGCAGGATCGGGGGATCTGGACCAGGCCGGCGCTATATTCGGAGCGACCCAACCTAGGCCCCGCGCGGGAATGGTTTCCGCGGGGCCTATTTTTTGCGCATTCGCCAAAGAGCAGTTCGCCTTGGGCCGGAGCCGAGGGTTACGACCTAATGCGCTTCACCAATTCGCAGAGCGGCGAGCGCGGCGATCAGCAGGGTGGCGGCGGCAAAGGCCATGGTCCATATCGGCTGACCGGGGAAGAAGGCTTTCATGATCGAGCCCATGACGGTGGCCACCAGCAATTGCGGCAGCACCACGAAGACGTTGAAAAGGCCCATGAACACGCCCAGCTTCGCCTGCGGCAGGCTGCTGGCGAGAATGGCGTAGGGCATCGCCAGGATCGAGGCCCAGGCGATTCCGATTGCGATTTCGCACAGCACCAGCGCATCCGGGTCGCGAATGGCCATGAAGCCCGCGAAACCGAGGGCTCCGAACATGAGGCACAGCGCGTGCGTGCGGGCCTTGCCCAGCCGCCCTGATAGCCACGGAAGCAAGGCCAGCGCCGCCACGGCCGCCACGCCGTTGTAGACGGAGAACAGCACGCCGACCCAGTTTCCGGCCTCCTGATAGGCGGGGCTGGAGGGATCTGCCGATCCGAAATGATACTGCGCGACGACCGGCGTGGTATTGATCCACATGATGAAAAGCGCCGACCAGCTGAAGAACTGCACGAAGGCGAGCCGCTTCATGATGGGCGGCATCCCGGAGAAATCGCCGACGATCCCAGCCAGCATCGAGGCGCTGCGCCCCGATCGGGCCAAGGCGATCGCGGCGATCACCGCCATCCCGTATGCCGCGAGCAGGCCGGCGAGCAGATAGACTTCCTTTTCCAGACCCCAGAACCGCACGGCCAGCGCGATGAGCACGCCTGCCGCGATCCACGGCGCCCCGCCCAGCAGGTTGCGGTCTGCCAGGCTGTCGGCCGCCGGTGCGGAAGGCGATTGCTCCGCTTCCTCGAAGGCGGCCTGCTCCTGCGGTGAATATTCGCGCGTGGTCAGGACCGTCCACAGCACAGCTGCCAGCAGGGCGAGGCCGCCCGCCAGGAAGCTGTAGCGCACGGTATCGGGTATCCCGCCCGGCACCGCGCTGTTGCTGATGCCGAAGTGGTCGAGAACGTAGGGAAACAGCGACCCCACCACCGCGCCGGCGCCGATGAAGGCGGTCTGCACCGCGTAGCCTGCGGTGTGCTGGTCCTTGCGCAGCATGTCGCCGACGAAGGCGCGGAACGGCTCCATCGAGATGTTGAGGCTGGCGTCGAGCATCCACAGCAGCATGGCTGCCATCAGCAGGCCGCCGCTTTCCGGCATCGCCAGCAGCGCGACCGCGGCCAGCACGGCGCCGCCGAGGAAATAGGGGCGCCTGCGGCCGAAGCGGCCAAGCCAGGTGCGGTCCGACATATGCCCGACGATCGGCTGTACCAGCAGCCCGGTGAGGGGCGCGGCGATCCACAGGGCGGGCAGGTCGTCGATCGAGGAACCGAGCGACTGGAAGACCCGGCTCATATTGGCGTTCTGAAGCGCGAAGCCGATCTGGATGCCGAAGAAGCCGAAGCTGATGTTCCATAGCCCGGCCCATCCCTGCCGCGGTTTTTCGAGCATTTCCGCGCCTTTCCCGGCCCCCGTCATCGGCATTCCTTCCCTTTGCCGCGCGCATCCATGGTCGCACCGGTCATGGCCCGGAGACCTTGCATGGCGGCTCGGCGACGGCAACATGCATACGAATACCTTCGAATTCCGGGCGCTACAGAACGACACCTAAGGGGCACAGAACCCCGCCTAGAGCGGGCCCAGCGTGCTGCGCCGCGCGATCAGTCTGGCGCCCAGCGTCGCTTCCGGCACGGGCCGGTCCTCGATCAGGGCGACCAGCGTTTCGACCAGGCTTTCGCCCGCGCCTTTCAGGTCCTGCATGACCGTGGTGAGCGGCGGATTGGTCATGCTGGCGGCGGGCAGGTCGTCGAAGCCCATGACCGCCACGTCGCCGGGGATCGTCCGCCCGGCGGCGGCGAGCGCGCGCATCGCGCCGATGGCGATGAGGTCGCTGGCGGCGAACACGGCGTCGAATTCCACGCCGTCATCGATCAGTGCCCGCATCGCGCTTTCGCCGAGGTCCTCGTGGCTGATCGCATCGTGCTGGAGCGCGGGGTCGCAGGCGATCCCGGCCTCCGCCATCGCGGTGCAGAGGCCGCGGTAGCGTTCGGCGAATTCGGGGTAGTGCTCGTCCGCCTGGCCGAGGAAGGCGATCCGCTTGCGGCCGAGGGCGATCAGGTGCTCTCCCGCCAGCCTGCCCGCGCCGAAATTGTCCGAGCCTACCGTTGCGCCGATATTGTCCTCGCTCACCGAGCCCCAGCGCACGAACTGGGTGCCCTGCCCGACAAGCTGCTCAAGCCGGCTTTCGTAGAGGGTGTAGTCACCGTAGCCGAGCAGGATCAGCCCGTCGGCGCGGTGGCTGTCCTGATAGCGGACGTGCCAGTCGTCCTCCATCTTCTGGAACGAGATGAGCAGGTCCATCCCGCGATTGGCGCATTGCCGGGTGATCGCGCCCAGCATGGCGAGGAAGAAGGGGTTGATCTTGGAATCGTCGGGCGTCTGTTCCTCGAAGAACAGCAGCGCGATCGTGTTCGACCGCTGGGAGCGCAGCGAGGAGGCGTTCTTGTCGACCGAGTAGTTCAGTTCCCGCGCGATGGCCTCGATCCGGGCCCGCGTGGCCGCGCTCACCGCCTTGCTGCCGCGCAGCGCGCGGCTGACGGTGGGTTGGGACACCCCGGCCCGATAGGCGATGTCGAAACTGGTCGGCCTGTTGCTCGGTTTGCGTCCCATCGTCCCGCTTCCCTGTCTCGCCCGCTAAAGTCCTGTTTTTCCGCCGTCTCGCCCATGTCCGCCGCGTTGCATTCGCGCAACGCAACGTGGCCTCGCGGCACTTGCGTATACGTATGCCATATTATGCATTCGCCTGTCCCGCCCTAAGCGAGAGGGAACGGAAAGAGTCGCGGTGCAAAAAATCGCCGGGCCTTCCACGGCCGCCCCCGAGACATCGAAGGGGCGGACGGTCACTTGAGGAGGAGGACAGGATGTCGCTTCATAAGCAGTTTTCGCGCCGGAATTCGTCTTCGCTGGCGCTTGCGGCCGCCCTGGCCGCCGTGCCGTCTTTCGCCTTCGCGCAGGACGCCGCCCCGGTGGACGATCCCAAGCAGGATCAGGCGATCATCGTCACCGGATTTCGCGCCAGCCTTGAATCGGCGGTCAACAAGAAGAAGCGCGCCGAGCAGATCGTGGAATCGGTTTCCGCCGAGGATATCGGCAAGCTGCCCGACGCTTCCATCGCCGAGTCCATCGCCCGCCTGCCGGGCCTGACCTCGCAGCGCGTCAACGGCCGCTCCAACGCGATCTCGATCCGCGGTTTCGCGCCCGATTTCTCGACCACGCTGCTGAACGGCCGCGAGCAGACCTCCACTGGCGACAACCGCGCCGTCGAGTACGACCAGTACCCTTCCGAAGTCATCAACGCGGTCAACGTCTACAAGACGCCGATGGCCAGCCTTGTCGGGCAGGGGCTGTCGGGCACCGTGGACATGCGCACGATCCGGCCGCTCGATACCGGCAAGCGCATCGTCACCGTGGGCGCGCGCGGTGTCTATGCGGATCTCGGCAAACTGAACAAGGGCTCGGACGACAAGGGCTTCCGCGTCAACGGCATGTACGTGGACCAGTTCGCGAACGACACGCTCGGCATTGCGCTCGGCGCCAGCTACAACGACGAACCCTATCAGGTGCAGGAGTTCAACTCCTGGGGCTATGCCGATGCGGCAGACGGCAACAAGGTTATCGGCGGTTCGAAGTCGTACAACACGTCCAGCAAGCTGAAGCGGCTGGGGCTCAACGGCACGCTGCAATGGCGGCCGAGCGCGAACTTCACCTCGACGATCGATGCCTTCTATTCGAACTTCAAGGACGACCAGATCAAGCGCGGCATCGAACTGCCGCTCTACTGGTCCTCGGCCACGCTGGACCCGGGCTACACCGTGGAAGACGGCCTGATCAATTCGGGCAGCTTCTCGAACGTGAAGGGCGTGCTGCGCAACGACGTGTTCCAGCGCCATGCCAAGCTCTATTCCTTCGGCTGGAACAACGAATGGAAGGGTGACGACGGCTGGACGGCGATGTTCGACGCCAGCTATTCGAAGACCGACCGCAACGAACTGACCATCGAGAGCTATTCGGGCACCGGCCGCGCCGGAGAGGGCGCCACCGATACGATCGGCTTCACCAGCGCCGCCAGGGGCACCACTTTCACCCACGATCTCGACTATGGAGACTGGAGCCAGATCCTGCTGACCAGCCCGCAGGGCTGGGGCGGCACCCAGATCGGCACTGACGGCACCGCGATCTACGGCGGGCAGGACGGCTACTACAACAACCGCAAGATCAAGGACGAGCTCTGGCAGTTCCGCACCGAGGTGAAGAAGGAGCTGGATTCCTCCTTCCTCAGTTCGATCCAGGCGGGCATGAACTATACCAGCCACTCCAAGACGCTGGTTCCCGAAGAATATTTCCTGGGCCTTGCCGCCAATACCGACGGCACCGTCAGTGTGGAAGTGCCCGAGCAGTACCGCCTCGGCACCACCAATCTGAAGTACCTCGGGCTGGGCAACGTCATCAGCTACAACCCGCTCGACCTGATCCGGGACGGCATCTACAATCTGGTGCCCAACCCCACCGGAGACGTGGTTTCCAAGGGCTATGCGATCCGCGAAAAGCTGATGACCGGCTATCTCCAGGCCAACATCAAGTCGCAGATCGGTGCCGCCGAACTGACCGGCAACGTGGGCGTCCAGGCGATCTGGACCGACCAGAACTCCAGCGGCGGCAGCGCCGCGCCCAACCTCGATCCGGTGACGGGCGAACAGATCCTCAACCCCAACGGCTCGCCGAGCTATTTCTACGCCACCCGCCGGTCCAGCACCGACTATCTCGACGTGCTGCCCAGCCTCAATCTCTCGCTGCGTTTCCCCAGCGACTTCGTGGTCCGCTTCGCCGCAGCGCGCGAGATCATCCGCCCGCGCCTCGACGACATGCGCGCCTCGCTGGAATACGGCTATACCTTCACTGACGGCGTGGCGGTGGTGACGGGTTCGTCGGGCAACCCGGACCTGCGCCCGTGGCGCGCCAATGCGCTTGACCTCACGTTCGAGAAATACTTCGCCGCCAAGGGCTATATCGCCGCGCAGTTCTTCTGGAAGGAGCTGAAGAGCTACATCTACAACCAGGACGTGGTGATCGACAGTTCGACGCTGGCCCTGCCCGATCCGGGCAATGGCTACACGATCTCGCCGATCGCGGTCATCAACGTGCCGGTCAACGGGCAGGGCGGCAAGCTCTACGGCGTGGAAGTGGCGGGAACGCTTCCCTTCGATGCCTTCACCTCGGCGCTTTCGGGCTTCGGCGTCACCGGCTCGGTCGCCTATACGCAGTCGAAGATCCATCCGATGCCGGGAGAAGCGGCTTCCGCGCTGCCGGGCTATTCGAAGTGGGTGGCCAACGGCACCGCCTTCTTCGAGAAGTGGGGCTTCAACCTGCGCGGCTCGGTCCGCTATCGTTCGACCTTCATCGGCGAAGTCTCGGGCTTCGCGGCCAACCGCCAGCGGCGCCGCGCGCAGCCGGAAACGATCGTCGATGCGCAGATCGGCTATGACTTCCAGCCGGGGAGCGCGCTGGAAGGGCTCTCGCTCTACATCCAGGGCCAGAACCTCACCAATGCGCCCTTCGTGACGACCAATCCGGGCGATAGCCGCCAGATCATCGACTACCAGCGCTACGGCGCGCGCTATCTGGCGGGCTTCACGTATAAGTTCTGAGGCCGGTTATCGGTGCCGTGCGGGGAACCTCCTCCTCTCCGGCGGCATCGCAATGGGCGGAACCGGGAAGTTCCTCTCCCTCCCTTCCCGGTTCCGCTTCCCCCGAACGGGTTTCGGGGCGACGTTGAAGCAAAACATCGGAGAGTTCCCGAGATGCACCGCCTGCTATCTTCCCTCATTGCGCTGGCCGGATCGCTTGCCGCGCCAGTCGCGCTGGCGGGTCCGCTCGAAGACCTGCGCGCGCGCAGCCCCGAGCAGGAAGTGATCTACTTCGTCCTGCCCGACCGGTTCGAGAACGGCGATCGTTCGAACGATGCGGGCGGGCTCAAGGGCGGCAAGCTGGCCACCGGCTTCGATCCCACCGACAAGGCCTTCTATCACGGCGGTGACCTCAAGGGGCTGGCCGCGCGGCTGGGCTATATCCAGAACCTCGGCGCGACGGCAATCTGGGTGGGGCCGATCTTCAGGAACAAGCCGGTGCAGGGGCCGAAGGGGGGCGAGAGCGCAGGCTATCACGGCTACTGGATCACCGACTTCACCCATGTCGACCCGCATTTCGGAACGGACGCGGACTTCAAGGCGCTGGTCGATGCCGCCCATGCGCGGGGCATGAAGGTCTACATGGACATCATCGTCAACCACACGGCAGACGTGATCCAGTACCGGGAGGGGGCTGCCGAGGGCTATCCGTACCGTTCGAAGGCGGACTATCCGGCCTCTGCTTATACCCCCTTCGTTCCCAGGGGCGAGGAGCGCGTGAAAGCGCCCGCATGGCTCAACGATCCGGCTTACTACCACAATCGCGGCAATACCGACTGGAAGGGCGAAAGCGCGCAGCTTGGCGATTTCGTCGGGCTGGATGACCTGGCGACCGAGAACCCGCGCGTGCTGGAAGGCATGATCGCGATCTACGGCGACTGGATCGACAAGTACGGCATCGACGGTTTCCGCATCGATACGGCCAAGCATGTGAACCCCGAATTCTGGCGCGCGTTCGTTCCCGCCATGAAGGCGCGCGCGGCGGCGAAGGGCATCCCGAACTTCCACATCTTCGGCGAAGTGATGACGGGTGATTACGACCCGGCGCTGCTGGCCAGCTGGACGCGCAATGCCGGGCTGCCCGGCGTGCTGGACTTTGCCTTCATGCACGCGGTGCTGAAGGCGGCGGGCGGTGGCAGCAGCGAGGAACTGGCGCGCCTGCCCGATGATGACGGTCTTTACGAGGGCGGCGCCAAGGCGGCGCTGCAATTGCCGACGTTCCTCGGCAACCACGATGCCGGGCGCGCGGCGATGTTCCTCAAGGCCGCTAACCCGGCGATGAGCGCGGACGAACTGCTCAGGCGCGACGAACTGGCCCATGCCATGCTGCTCACCCTGCGCGGCGTGCCGACGATCTATTACGGCGACGAACAGGGCTTTACAGGGGCCGGCGGCGACCAGCTTTCGCGGCAGGACATGTTCGCCAGCAAAGTGGCGATCTACAACGGCGAGGCACTGGTCGGTTCGGCCAAGACCACGGCTACCGAAAGCTTCGATCCCGCCCATCCGCTCTACCGCCTGATCGCGCAGCTTTCCGTCTTGCGCGTGAAGACGCCGGCGCTGACTGATGGCCGTTCGGTCACCCGCGCGGCATCGGAGAAGCCCGGCCTCGTCGCCGTCTCCCGCTTCGATCCGGCCACGGGCCGCGAGGTGCTGCTGGCTTTCAACACCTCGACCGCGCCGGTCTCTGCAGCTGTTGCCGTCGATCCGGCCTCGCTCTCGTTTGCAACGCTGGCGGGCACGGCCTGCGCCGCCAGGGCCAGCGCGCCCGGTTCGGTGCGCGTAGACCTGCCGCCGCTCGGCTTTGCGGTCTGCGCGGCGAAACCCTGATCCTCCCCTGCGGAAAAGACCATGACCTTACCTGCCGAATGGTGGCGCGGCGCCGCCATCTACCAGATCTATCCCCGCAGCTTCGCGGACGCCAATGGCGACGGCATCGGCGACTTGCCCGGCATCGCCGCGCGGCTCGATCACGTGGCGAGCCTCGGCGTGGAGGCGGTGTGGATTTCGCCCTTCTACGCCTCGCCCATGGCCGATTTCGGCTATGACATTGCGGATTACTGCGCCGTCGATCCGATCTTCGGCACTCTGGAAGATTTCGACGCGGTGATCGCGCGGGCCCGCGATCTGGGGCTCAAGATCATCGTCGATCAGGTCTACGCCCATACTTCGGACCGGCACGCGTGGTTCGTGGAAAGCCGCCAGAGCCGCGATAACCGCCACGCGGACTGGTACGTCTGGGCCGATCCCAAGGAGGACGGCACCCCGCCCAACAACTGGCAGTCGATCTTCGGCGGCCCCGCATGGCGCTGGGACGCGCGGCGCGGGCAGTATTACATGCACAACTTCCTGGCCGAGCAGCCGCAGCTCAATTGCCACAACCCGCAAGTGCAGGACGCGCTGCTGGGCGTGGCGAAGTTCTGGCTGGATCGGGGCGTCTCGGGCTTCCGCATCGACGCGCTCAACCATTCGATGCATGACCCGCTGCTGCGCGACAATCCGCCCGCGCCGAATGATGGCAAAGTCCGCACGCGGCCCTACGACTTCCAGATCCAGCGATACAACCAGTCGCACCCGGATATTCTGGCCTTCATCGAGCGGTTGCAGGCCCTGATCGCCTCCTATCCCGATACCTATTCGCTGGCCGAGGTCGGCGGGCTCAATGCCGGGGTGGAGATGAAGGCCTTCACGCAAGGGTCCGCGCGGCTGAACAGCGCCTATGGCTTCGACTTCCTCTATGCCGAGAGCCTGACCCCCGCGCGCGTCGCGGCGGCGCAGGAATTCTGGCCGGACGAGCCCGGAATGGGCTGGCCGAGCTGGGCTTTCGAGAACCACGACGCGCCGCGCGCCGTCTCGCGCTGGTGCGCTCCTGAGCACCGGGACGCCTTCGCGCGGATGAAGGCGATGCTGCTCCTTTCGCTGCGGGGCAATCCGATCGTGTTTCAGGGCGAGGAACTCGGGCTGGAGCAGGACGAGGTGCCGTTCGAACTGCTTCAGGACCCGGAGGCCATCGCCAACTGGCCGCTCACCCTCTCGCGCGACGGCGTGCGCACGCCGCTGCCGTGGAAGGCGCAGGACGAGCACGGCGGTTTCACCGGTGGCCATCCGTGGCTGCCGCTTTCCGAAGCGAACCTTGCCCGCGCCGTGGACCGGCAGGAGGCCGATCCCGCCTCGCTGCTGCACCTGACGCGCCGCCTCATCCACGTGCGGCGCGACGATGCGGCGCTGCGCCGGGGCACTTGCGAGGTGCTGCTGGCGGAGGAGACGCGGCTCGTGCTGCGCCGCGAGGCGGAGGGGCGCTCCGTGCTGGCAGTATGCAACATTGGTGAGCGCGATGCGGCCTGGCCGCAGGAGGTGCCGACAACGGGCAAAGTCCTCGCCGCCGTCAATGACGCCGCGCCCGGCTCGCTCCCGGCATGGGCCGCGATCTGGATTGAGCAATGACCAAAAAATTTCGTCACCCCCGCGAAGGCGGGGGTCCAGCGTCCTGCACCACACTGCTGGATCCCCGCCTTCGCGGGGATGACGAGGAACGTGGAGGGCCAGGTCGGGGACGATGCATCCCATCAATGGCCGCCGCACCAGTGCAAGTTTCAAAAGGAGATCGGGCATGAAGCCTTTCCGCCTGCTGGGCGCTACCAGTTTTCTTGGAGCCGGCATCCTTGCCGCTACTCTCGCCCCGCTTGCCGTTCATGCGCAGGAGGCCAAGCCCAGCGTCACCGCCGCCTCGCCCGATGGCTCGATCGTGCTCACCGTCGGCACCGACAACGACAGCCGCCCCACATGGTCGCTGTCGCGCAAGGGCAAGCTGCTGATCGCGCCGAGCAAGCTGGGCCTCGTGCTGACCGACGGCGTCAACATGGTGCGCGGCTTCGCGATTTCCGGCAGCGAAAAGGGCACGCATGACGATACCTGGCAGCAGCCCTGGGGTGAGCGCACCAATGTGCGCGATCACTACAACGAGGTGACGGTCCACTTCCGCCAGTCCGCCGCGCAGGGCAGCCGGTTGATGGACCTGCATTTCCGCCTGTTCGATAACGGCGTGGGCTTCCGCTACGAACTGCCCGAGCAGCCGGCGATGAAGACGATGAAGATCGCCGACGAAACCACCGAGTTCGCCATCGTGCCCAAGGGCGAGGCATGGTGGATCCCCGGCGGCGAATGGAACCGCTACGAGCAGGTCTACCAGAAGACCGCGATCGACGCGGTTTCCACCGCGCATACGCCGATCACCATGAAGCTGGAGGACGGCACCCACCTGTCTTTCCACGAAGCGGCGCTGGTCGACTATGCGGGCTACTGGTTCAAGCGGGCGGATGGACAGACTTTCCGCACCACGCTCTCGCCTTCGTCACGCGGGGCGAGGGTGGTGCGCGATCTGCCGTTCAACACGCCCTGGCGCACGATCCGCATCGCGGACAATGCGGCGGGCCTTGTGGAGAACGATCTGGAACTGAACCTCAACGAACCCAACAAGCTGGGCGATGTAAGCTGGGTGAAGCCGATGCGCTATATCGGCATCTGGTGGGGCATGATCCGCGGCGACTGGACATGGGCCACGGGCCCCCAGCACGGCGCCACCACCGCGCGCGCCAAGCAGTACATCGACTATGCCGCCCGCCACAATTTCGGCGGCGTGCTGATCGAAGGCTGGAACAAGGGCTGGGACGGCGACTGGTTCGGCCACGGCGACTTCAGCTTCACCGAAGCTACACCGGACTTCGATATCAAGGCCGTGACCGATTACGCCCGCAAGAAGGGCGTGGTGCTGATCGGCCATCACGAGACCGGCGGCAATATCGCCATCTACGAAAAGCAGATGGATGCAGGCTTCGCGCTCTATGAGAAGCTGGGCGTGCCTGCGGTGAAGACCGGCTACGTGGCCGATGGCGGCGGCATCATTGCCGATACCTGGCGCTACGGCGAAAAACCGGGCGAAACGCACATGGAATGGCATGACGGCCAGCGTCAGGTGAACCATCATCTGGATGTGGTGAAGCTGGCCGCACAGCACCACATTGCCATCGACGCGCACGAACCGGTCAAGGACACCGGCCTGCGCCGCACTTATCCGAACTGGGTCAGCCGCGAAGGCGCGCGGGGCATGGAATACAACGCCTGGGGTGCCTTCGCCAACGGGCCGGACCATGAGCCGACGCTGGTCTATACCCGCATGCTCTCCGGCCCGATGGACTTCACGCCGGGCGTGCTGAGCCTTGAAGGCGCGCATCACGATCCGCTGGCCTCCACGCTGGCCAAGCAGCTTGGGCTCTACCTTGCGATCTATTCGCCGATCCAGATGGCGGCGGACTTCGTGGAAAACCTCGACAAGCATCCGCGCGAGATGGAGTTCATCAGCCACGTCCCCACCGACTGGGCCGAAAGCCACCTGATCGCCGGCGAAGTGGGCGATTACGCCGTGTTCGCGCGCAAGGACCGGAAGAGGCCGGAATGGTTCGTCGGCGGCGTGAACGACGCGACGGCGCGAAACGTCACGCTCTCGTTCGACTTCCTCGAACACGGCAAGACCTACAAGGCGACGATCTGGAAGGACGAGGAGGGCGCCACCTACCTCACCGATGCCCGCCACAGGATCGCCTATGACACGCGCACCGTGAAGAAGGGCGACACTTACGATCTTTGGCTCGCACCGGGCGGCGGCGCGGCGATGCGGCTCGTTCCCGTGAAGTAGACCCGCAAGCCCTGTTGCAACAGGCCAGCGGCGCGGCCCCGGCGAGAAATCGCTCCGGGGCCGCACTGCGTTTGCGGGCATCTGCAGGGAGATGACGAAGGGCTGCTCGCCCGATCTTGACAATTGTGTGAAATTGTCGTTGGTAGCGCTACCAATTTGATAACCGTGGTTGGGGGAGTCATTTCTATATGCCGCTGATGCCGTCTGACTGGGCGCAGGGAACGTTCGTGGGCCGCGCGGACTTTGGGGAGGGGCCTAGCCCGATCCTGGTGCTGCGCGGCGAACTGATCGACATGTCGGGCGTGGTGCCCACGGTTTCGGCGCTGGTCGAGGCGGGCGATTTCTCGGGCGCGGGCGGGGTGCGGCTGGGCGCGTTCGATGCGGCGGCGGTGAACCTGCTCAGCCCGGTCGATCTCCAGTGCGTCAAGGCCTGCGGCGTGACTTTCGCCACTTCCGCGATCGAGCGGGTGATCGAGGAACGCGCGCGGGGTGACTGGAGCGCGGCGGCCGCCATTCGCGAGCGGCTGGAAGCGCGTATCGGCGGGCAGATCCGCTCGGTGGTGCCCGGTTCCGACAGCGCCGCCCAGCTCAAGGCCGCGCTGATCGAGGACGGGCTGTGGTCGCAGTATCTCGAAGTCGCCATCGGGCCGGACGCGGAAGTGTTCACCAAGTCGCCGGTGCTTTCCACCATGGGCGTGGGCGCCGAGATCGGCGTGCGCTCGGATTCGAGCTGGAACAACCCCGAGCCCGAGATCGCCCTGCTGGTCGGCAGCGACGGCAAGGCCGTCGGCGCGACGCTCGGCAATGACGTGAACCTGCGCGATTTCGAGGGGCGCTCGGCGCTGCTGCTGGGCAAGGCCAAGGACAACAACGCCTCCTGCGCGCTCGGCCCGCTGGTGCGCCTGTTCGACGAGAGCTTCACCATCGACCATGTGCGCGATGCCGAAGTGCGGCTCTCGATCACCGGCGAGGACGGCTTCGTGCTGAGCGGCAAGAGCAACATGGCCGAGATCAGCCGCGATCCGCTCGACCTCGTGCGCCAGACGCTGAGCGAGCACCAGTATCCCGACGGCTTCGTGCTGTTCCTGGGCACACTGTTCGCGCCGGTGCAGGACCGCGACGAGGAAGGCCGCGGCTTCACGCACAAGGTCGGCGACGTGGTGACGATCGAGAGCGACCGGCTGGGCCAGCTCACCAACCGCGTCGTCACCTCGCGCGATGCGGCGCCGTGGAGCACCGGAATCGGGGCGTTTTACGCCAACCTGCTGTCGCGCGGACTGCTCAAGGCATGAAGATCACATCCATGACGAACCATTCGGCCATCTATCCCAGCCTCAAGGGCAAGCGGGTGCTCATCACCGGCGGCGGCACCGGCATCGGCGCGGGCCTTGTCGAGGCGTTTGCCGGGCAGGGCGCCCATGTCGGCTTCCTCGACATCAATGCCCCTGCCGGAGAGGCGCTGTCGGCGGCGCTGCCGGGCACGCATTTCCGGGCCTGCGATCTGCGCGATCTCGATGCGACGGCCGCGGTCCTGGCCGAGCTGGCCGAGGCGACCGGCGGTGTCGACGTGCTGCTCAACAATGCCGCGAGCGATGACCGGCACGGCATCGACGAAGTGACGCCGGCCTACTGGGACGAGCGCATGGCGACGAACCTGCGCCACCAGTTCTTCGCGGCGCAGGCGGTGGTGCCGGGCATGAAGGCGCAGGGCGGGGGCGTGATCCTGAACTTCGGTTCGATCAGCTGGCACCTCGGCCTGCCCGATCTCGTGCTCTACCAGACCGCCAAGGCGGCGGTGGAAGGCATGACCCGGGCCATGGCGCGCGACCTTGGCGCCGACAACATCCGCGTCAACACGATCGTGCCGGGCAATGTCGACACCCCGCGCCAGAAACAGTGGTACACCCCCGAGGGCGAGGCCGAGATTATGGCCGCGCAGTGCCTCAAGGCCCGCATCCAGCCCGCCGACGTCGCCGCCCTCTGCCTCTTCCTCGCCTCAGACGACGGCGCCATGTGCACCGGGCACGACTACTTCGTCGATGCAGGTTGGAGGTAAGCGGTATTCAGGAAGGATGCCGGGCTGTCCCGGCATCCTTCAGTGCGTTCAGGCGCGCGGCGCCGCGTCGGAATCGCGGCGGATCAGCTTGAATTCCGCCACCACGTGCGGATGGTCGCCCGCAGCGGCGCCGCCATTGCGCGAACGGATCTCGCCGATCAGCAGACGCACCGCGCGGCGCGCCATTTCGGCGGTGGGCTGGCGGATCGTGGTCAGTTCGGGCCAGACCGAGACGGCCAGCGCGGTATCGTCGAAGCCGCAGACGGTCAGCGCGCCCGGCACGTCCAGCCCGCGCCGGTGCGCCACGGTGATCGCGGCGGCGGCCATGTCGTCGTTCGAGGCGAAGATCGCGGTCGGCGGCGCCTGCAGGTCGAGCAATTGCGCCGCAGCCTCCAGCCCCGAGCGATAGGTGAAGTAGCCCTGCGCCACCAGCGAGGGATCGAACGGCAGGCTGAGCGCGGAAAGCGCCTCGCGGTAGCCGTCGAGCCGCTCGGCGCTTGCGGTCTGGTTGGGATGGCCGGTGATGAAGCCGATCCGCCTATGCCCCAGCGCGGCGAGGTGGTGCGTCATCGTGAAGGCGGCTTCGCGGTCGTCGATGCTCACCGAGAGCGCCCATTCCGGCGCGCGGCCCGTGGCGACCGCCACTACCGGCACGTCGGCATGCCGGAGCGCCTCGAGCACGGCCGGGGAATCGCTGAGCGGCGGCGGCAGGATCACCCCGTCGATACGGGTGCGCAGCAGCTGCGCCACGGCCTTCGCCTCGGCGCCTTCCTCGTTGCAGGGCTTGACCAGAAGCTGGGCATTGGCCGTGCTGGTTTCCTCCAGCGCGCCGACGAGGAATTCGCTGAGATAGGCAAAGCTCGGGTTGGAATGGAGCAGGCCGATCCTGAGATCCTCTCCGCCCGCCAGCACGCGCGCGGCGGTGCTGGGGGCGTAGTTCAGTTCGGCGATGGCGGCCTCGACCTTGCGGCGGGTTTCCTCGCGGACGTTGGCGCCCTTGTTGATGACGCGGCTGACCGTCATCGGCGAAACCCCCGCGAGGCGGGCGACATCGTCGATCTTGGCGCTGGAGCGCTGCTTGCGCGGACCTCTGGTATTGGTGCTCATCTGGTTCCCTGGCGGAGCCCCGGCGCTCATGGAGAGCACCGGTGAATGTTCGCTAACACCACAAATCCGGGTGATAGCGCAACCATCGAACGGCGATCAGTGCGGATGGTCAGTGCGGGTGTCCGGGTGCGAGAGGGAAATCCTGCGCCTTGTACCAGGCCAGATCGTGCTCCGGCGCGGCCACGCCGGCGGGCAGGGGCAGGCCGTTGACCGACATCCAGTAGGCCAGGCTGGCATCGCGCCACCACTTGGCCTCGTTATGCTGGATCTGCAGATAACTGGCGGTTTTCTGCCAGCGTTCGGGGTCCACCTTGTCCTTCACGCCCTGCCACTCCGCCTGCATCTGCGCGACCGTGGCCACGCCGCGATCGTAATGGCCGACCATCTCCTGCCAGAGCGTGCGGCCGGATTTCATCTTCCAGTCCCACGGCAGGTGGTGGAACCACAGCAGTTCGCTTTCCGGCGTGGTGCGCGGATCGGCGAGAAGTTTCGCCACGGCGGGTTCGTACTGGGCCACGGCATTGCTGCCGGTTTTCGTGCGGTCGAAGCCGATGCCGTTGCGGTCGGCCTTGTGATAATAGACCGGGTTCCACTCGGGCCGGGCAAGATCGCTGATCCATGGCCCCGGACCATAGTGATGGCCCGTGCCCATGAGGTGGGCGAGGCCGAACGGCCCGGTATAGTCCACCACCGCCTCGCGCGAGGCCATCATCATCTTCACCGCCGTATCGACCACGCGCGGGTCGTTGCCGAAGGTCTGCTGCGCCCATTCGCGGGCGATGGCGTCTGCGGAAAGCGTCGGGTCCCAGGCGAGGCGGCCGAAGGCGTACCAGTTGGCCTGGTTGAACGTGGAGCCCGACCAGTCCCGGTCGCGCCCGACATTGGCAACCCCGGCAATGCCGCTGAGCTTGTGGCCGTAGAGCGAACCGTCCACCACCCTGGCCACGGTCGATCCCTTGCCCCTGGCGCGGGTGTCTGCCTCCAGTACTTCCTCGAACATCGTTCCAAGGTAGGCGAGGTGCGTGGCGAAGCCGAGGTATTCCTTGGTGATCTGGAGTTCCAGCATCATCGGCGTCTTCGGCATGGCGCCGAACAGCGGATGGAACGGTTCGCGCGGCTGGAAGTCGATGGCGCCGTTCTTGACCTGCACCAGCACGTTTTCGGCGAACTTGCCGTCCAGCGGCTTGAACTCGGTATAGGCCTGCTTGGCGCGATCGTCCGGGTCGGTCTCGGCATAGACGAAGGCGCGCCACATCACGATGCCGCCGTGCGGCGCGACGGCGGCGGCCAGCATGTTGGCGCCTTCCGCATGGCTGCGGTGATAGTCGCGCGGGCCGGGCTGGCCTTCGCTGTTGGCCTTGACGAGGAAGCCGCCGAAATCGGGGATCGCGGCGTAGATCTCGTCGGACTTCGCCTTCCACCAGGCCGCTACCTCGGGATCGAGGGGATCGGCGCTCTTGAGATGGCCGATCTCGATCGGTGCGGAGAACCGCGCCGAAAGGTAGACCTTGATGCCCCAGGGGCGGAACACTTCGGCCAGCGCCCGGGCCTTGGCGATATAGGGCGCGGTCAGGCTCTCGGGCTTGGCGTTGACGTTGTTGAGCACGATGCCGTTGATGCCCAGCGCGGCATTGGCGCGGGCATAGTCGGTGTAGCGGGGGTCCTTGAAGTCCGGCAGGGTCCACCAGTCCCACAGCGATTGCCCGGCGTAGCCGCGCTCCACCGAACCATCGAGGTTGTCCCAGTGGTTGAGCACGCGCAGGCCGATCTTCGGGGCGGAGCGGAGATCGATTCCGGCAAGGTCGGCGCCGGTCTTCTGCGCGCGGATCAGCGCGAAGGCACCGTAGAGCACGGCGCGGTCGGTCTTGCCGGTGACGAGCAGCACCTTGCGGCCATCGAGCGTGGCGGCGCGCACCAGATAGCCTTCCTCGCCCAGCGATGCCGCGGGCAGGCGCAGCGCGGCAAGGGCTGGATCGTCGGCCTTGCCGAGCACCACGGGAAGCGGCGACGCGGCAAGGTCGCGGCGCAGTTCGCCGGCGGCGCGGTCCAGCGTTTCGGACTGGCCGATCACGCGGATTTCGGTGGTGGCGGGGGCGCTTGCAGGCGCGAGCCAGAGGTCGTAGCCATCGTTTGCAAGGGCAGGCGCGCTCGCGAAGCCAAGGGCCGTCACGCATACGCCGATCGTCAGAAGCCGCTTCTTCATCATCCTCCCCTGTGTCCCAGATCGTGGCCCGGTGGCCGAAATTTAATTAGCGCGGCGATGCCATTGACAAGCTTGTTCGTTGTCGCGCATGATAGCGCTACCACATAAAGTTCCGGGCAGGCAACACACTTTGCCGCCCGATTGGGAAATGGGCCGAAAGGGTCCGGGGATGCAGGGGAGGAAGATGATTTTTCCGGTTTGTCTGACGCTTGCGGGATCGCGCCTTTCGTCCGTAGCGGTGCGCGCATGATCGCCGCCCCCGTGAAACGCCGCGAACTGCTGCGCTGGGGCGCGGGCGCCTCGATGCTGGCCTTCCTTCCGGTTTCCGCGCGCGCCGCCGCGCCGCTCTACAAGGACCCCAAGGTTCCCGTAGACCTGCGCGTGAAGGACCTGATGGCCCGCATGACGCTGGACGAGAAGGTGGCCCAGCTCGTCACGCTTTCCACCCGCAAGCGCGAGATCATGGACGAATCGCGCGCTTTCGATCCGGTTCGCGCCAGCAAGGCCCATCCCGACGGCATCGGCCAGATCGCCCGCCCGTCCGACCGGGGCGGCGCGGCCACGGCCAACAACACCGGCACCGAAGTGACCGGGCGCTGGCGCAAGCCTGCCGATACCATCGCCTTCGTCAACGCCGCCCAGAAATGGGCGCGCGAGCAGACCCGGCTCGGCATTCCGGTGCTGTTCCATGAGGAATCGCTCCACGGCTACATGGCGCCCGAAGCGACCAGCTTCCCGCAGGCCATCGCCATGGCGGGCAGCTTCGACACCGATCTGGTGGAGCGCGTGCAGTCGGTGATCGGCCGCGAAGTGCGCGCCCACGGTTCCACCCTGGCGCTTTCGCCGGTGGTGGACATCGCCCGCGACCCGCGCTGGGGCCGGATCGAGGAAACCTTCGGCGAAGACCCCTATCTTTGCGGAGAAATGGGCGTTGCCGCCGTGCGCGGCCTGCAGGGGCCGGGCAAGGAACTGGGCGAGGGCAAGGTCTTCGCCACGCTCAAGCACATGACCGGGCACGGCCAGCCCGAGGCGGGCAACAATGTCGCCCCGGCCCCGCTCGGCAAGCGCGAGCTTTACGATTCGTTCTTCCCGCCGTTCCGCGAAGTGGTGCGCCGCACCGGCATCGCCGCCGTCATGCCGTCGTACAACGAGATCGACGGCATCCCCAGCCACGCCAATCGCTGGCTGCTGGAAGACGTGCTGCGCGGCGAATGGGGCTTCGACGGCGCCGTGGTCAGCGACTATGCGGCGATCGGCGAACTCGCCTCGTTCCACCACCTCGCCAGCGATATCGAGGGCGCGGCGCGCCTTGCCCTCCATGCGGGCGTCGATTGCGACCTGCCGGACGGCGAGGCCTATCGCACGCTGGCCGATCAGGTGCGCAAGGGTCTGGTGCCGCTTGCCGCCGTCGATGCCGCCTGCCGCCACATGCTGACGCTGAAGTTCCGCGGCGGCATGTTCGAGGCGGGGCCGGTCGATCCCAAGGCTTCCGCGAAACTCACCGCCAATGCCGAAGCCCGCGCGCTGGCACTGGAAGCGGCGCGCAAGTCGATCTGCCTGCTCAGGAATACCGGCGTCCTGCCGCTGACGGCGGGCGCGCAGAAGCGCATCGCGGTGATCGGGCCGAACGCCAATGTCACCCGCCTTGGCGGCTATTCGTCAGAACCGCGTTCGAGCGTGAACCTTGTCGAAGGCATCAAGGCACGCGTCGCGGGCAAGGCCGAAGTCGTCTTCGCGCAGGGCGTGTTCATTACGCAGAGCGAGGATCGTTCGGCCAACGAAGTGCTGCTGGCGGACCCGGCAAAGAACCGCGCGCTGATCGCCGAGGCCGCGGAAGTGGCCAAGAGCTGCGACGTGGTGGTGCTGGCCATTGGCGATACCGAACAGACCAGCCGCGAAGGCTATGCCAGGAACCACCTCGGCGACCGCACCGAGCTTGACCTCGTGGGCGAGCAGAACGACCTGTTCCGCGCGCTCAAGGCCACCGGCAAGCCGGTGATCGTCGTCGCGCTCAACGGCCGCCCGCCTTCCTGGCCCACCGTGGCCGAGCAGGCCGATGCGATCCTCGAATGCTGGTATCTCGGGCAGGAAGGCGGCACCGCCATGGCCGAGGCATTGTTCGGAGACGTCAATCCCGGCGCCAAGCTGCCGGTCACCGTGGTCAGGGACGTGGGGCAGGTGCCCTTCTTCTACAACCACAAGCCGTCCGCCAAGCGCGGCTATCTCTTCACCGAGACCGCGCCGCTCTATCCCTTCGGTTTCGGGCTCAGCTACACCACGTTCAGCGTGGGCGCGCCCAGCCTTTCGGCACCGCGCATCGGCACGGCGGGCAATGTCACCGTTTCTGTCGACGTGACCAACACCGGCCAGCGCGCGGGCGACGAAGTGGTGCAGCTCTATGTCCACGACCAGGCCGCCAGCGTCACCCGCCCGGTCATGGAACTGCGCGGTTTCCGCCGTGTCACGCTGAAGCCCGGCGAAACGCGCCGGATCGAATTCACCCTCGGCCCCGACGATTTCAGCCTCTGGAACGAGGCCATGCGCGAAGTCGTCGAACCGGGCCTGTTCGATATCATGGTCGGCGCCAGCAGCGCCGATCTCAAGACCACAACCCTCGAAATCGCCTGAGGATTCCCGCAATGCCCAAGATCGTCGATGCCAAAGTCATCATCACCTGTCCGGGACGCAACTTCGTCACGCTCAAGATCACCTGTGACGACGGCACCACCGGCGTCGGTGACGCCACGCTCAACGGCCGGGAGCTGTCGGTCGCCAGCTACCTGACCGACCATGTGATCCCCTGCCTGATCGGCCGCGACGCGCACCGCATCGAGGACGTCTGGCAGTACCTTTACAAGGGTGCCTACTGGCGCCGCGGCCCGGTGACGATGACCGCCATCGCCGCCGTCGACATGGCGCTGTGGGATATCAAGGGCAAGATCGCGGGCCTTCCGGTCTACCAGCTGCTCGGCGGCGCGAGCCGCGAAGGCGTGATGGTCTACGGTCACGCCAACGGCACGACGATCGAGGACACCATCGAGGTCGCGCTCGATTACCAGAAGCAGGGCTACAAGGCGATCCGCCTCCAGTGCGGCGTGCCCGGCATGGCCTCGACCTACGGCGTCTCCAAGGACAAGTACTTCTACGAGCCCGCCGACGCCGACCTGCCGACCGAGAACGTCTGGAACACCGCGAAGTACCTGCGCGTCGTGCCCGAACTGTTCAAGGCCGCGCGCGAGGCGCTGGGCTGGGACGTGCACCTGCTGCACGACATCCACCACCGCCTCACCCCGATCGAGGCGGGCCGTCTGGGCAAGGACCTGGAGCCCTATCGCCCGTTCTGGCTGGAAGACGCGACCCCTGCCGAAAACCAGGAAGCGTTCAAGCTGATCCGCCAGCACACCACCGCGCCGCTGGCCGTGGGCGAGATCTTCAACTCGATCTGGGACTGCAAGGACCTGATCCAGAACCAGCTGATCGACTATATCCGCGCCACCGTGGTTCACGCAGGCGGCATCACCCATCTGCGCCGCATCGCCGCGCTGGCCGATCTCTACCAGATCCGCACCGGCTGCCACGGCGCCACCGACCTGTCGCCGGTCTGCATGGCCGCTGCCCTGCACTTCGACCTTTCGGTGCCGAACTTCGGCGTGCAGGAATACATGCGCCACACGCCGGAAACGGACGCGGTCTTCCCCCATGCCTATACCTTCGAGAACGGCATGATGCACCCGGGCGAAGCGCCGGGGCTGGGCGTGGACATCGATGAGGAACTGGCCGCCGGCTACGAATACAGCCGCGCCTTCCTGCCGGTGAACCGCCTCGAAGACGGCACGATGTACAACTGGTGAGCGTGGTGAACGGCGTGACGCCATCCATGGAAACCGCGACCGGGCCGGGGAAACCCTCGGGCCGGATCCGCTGGATCGTCTGCGCGCTGCTCTTTGCGGCGGTGGTCCTGAGCTATGTGGACCGGCTGGTCCTGCCCACGCTCAAGCCGGAACTGCAGGCGCGCTACGGCTGGAGCGAGAGCGGCTATGCCGATCTCGCGATCTGGTTCCAGGCGGGCTACGGCATTGCCTATGTCGTGTTCGGCCGCCTGATCGACCGGCTCGGCGCCCGCGCGGGCTATGCGCTGGCGGTGACGCTCTGGACCGTGGGCCACATGGCGCATGCGCTGTTCACTTCCACCAGCGGCATGCTGATCGCCCGCATTCCGCTGGCCATCGGCGAGGCGGGGACGTTCCCCGCCGCCATCGCCGCCACCAACGAATGGTTCCCCAAGCGCGAGCGCGCCTTCGCCATCGGCATCTTCAACGCCGGCTCCAACGTCGGCGCGATCCTGACGCCGCTGGTGGTGCCGGTGATCGCGCTGACGCTGGGCTGGCGCTGGGCCTTCATCCTCACCGGCCTGCTCACGGTGCTGTGGCTGGCGGCATGGCTGGGCTTCTACCGCCGCCCGCGCGACAAGAAGAACCTCAGCGCCGAGGAACTGGCCTGGATCGAGGCCGATCCGGTGGAAAAGCCCCGCCCGGTCAAGTGGCGCGCGCTGTTCGGCTATCGCCAGACCTGGGCCTATATGCTGGGCCGCTTCCTGATCGACCCGGTATGGTGGACCTTCCTGTTCTGGCTGCCGGACTTCTTCAACAAGCAGTTCGGCGTGAAGATGCTGGATTTCGGCCCGCCGCTGATCGCGGTCTATATCCTGGCCGACGTCGGCTCGGTGCTGGGCGGCTGGGCTTCCTCGCGCTTCATCGGCCGGGGCTGGAGCGTCAACCGCTCGCGCAAGACCGCCATGTTCTTCGCCGCGCTTTGCGCCGTGCCGATCGCCATGGCCCCGAACGCGCCGGGCCTGTGGACGGCGGTGGCGCTGGTGGGCCTTGCTTGCGCCGGCCATCAGGGCTTCTCGGCCAATCTCTACGCTCTGCCGGGTGACACGATGCCGCGCTGGATGACCGGATCGGTCGTCGGCCTCGGCGGCCTTTCGGGCGCCGTGGGCGGCATGCTCATGGCCAAGTTCGCCGGAGCCATCCTCGAAAGCGTGGGCAGCTACGAGCCGATCTTCGTGGTCGCCTCCTGCGCCTATCTCGTGGCGCTTGCCGTCATTCACCTGATCCTTCCCCGCTACCAGGTCGCCGATCCCGACGGCGAGAAAGCTACAGCATGACGCGTCCTCTCGTTCTCCATCCCGATCGCCTGTTCCCGGCCGACCCCGGCACCCGCGCCATCGCGCGCGCGCTTTACGAGGGCGTGAAGGCCCTGCCGATCGTCAGCCCGCACGGCCATACCGATCCGGCATGGTTCGCTTATGACGAGCCGTTCACGGACCCGGCCTCGCTGCTGATCGTGCCGGACCACTATGTGTTCCGCATGCTCTATTCGCAGGGCGTCGCGCTGGAATCGCTGGGCGTGCCCAGCGTAGACGGCAGCCCGGTGGAGCAGGACCCGCGCAAGATCTGGAGCATCTTCGCGAAGCACTACCACCTGTTCCGGGGCACGCCTTCGCGCATGTGGCTGGACTGGGTCTTTGCCGAAGTCTTCGGGCTGGACGTGCTGCTGGATGAGACGACGGCGGACCACTATTACGAAGTGATCGACGCCGCGCTGAAGACCGAGGCGTTCCGCCCCCGCGCGCTGTTCGAAAAGTTCAACATCGAACTGATCGCCACCACCGAAGGCCCGCTGGACCCGCTGGCCCATCACCGCGCGATCCGGGAAAGCGGCTGGAACGGCCGCGTCGTCACCGCCTATCGCCCCGATCCGGTGGTCGATCCCGAAACGCCGGGCTTCGCCGAAAAGGTCGCGAAGTTCGGCGAGATGGCGGGTGAGGACGTCTCGACTTACGCGGGCTATCTTGCCGCGCACCGCTTCCACCGCGCCCGCTTCCGCGAGGCGGGGGCCACCTCGACCGATCACGGCCACCCCAGCGCCCTGACCGCCGACCTTTCGCCCGAAGACTGCGAGGCGCTCTACCAGCGCGTGCTGGCAGGGGCGAGCAAGCAGGATGCCGAACTGTTCCGCGCCCAGATCCTCACCGAAATGGCAGGGATGAGCGTGGAGGACGGCATGGTCATGCAGCTTCACCCCGCCGTCCATCGCAGCCACAACAAGGCCGTGCTCGACCGTTTCGGGCGGGACAAGGGCGGCGACATTCCGATGCCGGGCGAATTCGTGGAGGCGCTCAAGCCCCTGCTCGACCGTTACGGCAACGATCCGCGCCTGACCCTGATCCTCTTCACGCTCGATGAGGACGTCTACTCGCGCGAACTGGCGCCGCTGGCCGGGCACTATCCCTCGCTGCGGCTCGGCCCGCCGTGGTGGTTCCACGATTCCCCCGAAGGCATGCGCCGTTTCCGCGAACGTGCGACCGAAACCGGCGGCTTCTACAACACCGTCGGCTTCAATGACGATACCCGCGCCTTCCTCTCGATCCCGGCCCGGCACGACGTGGCCCGGCGGATGGACTGTGCCTGGCTGGCGCAGCTGGTCGCCGAACATCGCCTGCCCGAGGACGAGGCCCACGAAGTGGCGCGCGCGCTCGCCTACGATCTCGTCAAGGCGGCGTACAAGCTGTGAGGCTGTGCGCTGAAACGCTCGGCCAGGTTCCGGCCTCCGTCGCGCGCCCTGCCTATGACCGCGCGGCGGTTTCGGCGGGGGTTGTCCACCTCGGCATCGGTGCCTTCCACCGCGCGCATCAGGCCGCCGTGTTCGAGGCGGCGCTCGCCTCGGGCGATCTGCGCTGGGGCGTGATCGGCGTTTCGCTGCGCTCGGCCTCGGTGCGGGAGCAGATGGCGCCGCAGGACGGGCTCTACACCCTGCTCGTGCGCGAGGGAGAGGTGCAGACCCCGCAGATCATGGGCGCGGTGCAGCGCGTGCTGGTCGCGCCGGAAGACCCGGAGGCGGTGGTGGCCGCGCTGGCTTCGCCCGATACGCATCTCGTCACCCTGACGGTGACCGAGAAGGGCTATTGCCTCAACCGCAAGACCGGCAAGCTCATGGCCGAAGACGCGGATATTGCCGCCGATCTCGCCGGGCTGGAGCGTCCGCGCACGGCGGCGGGCTTCCTTGTCGCGGCGCTGGCGCGGCGGCGCGCGCAGGGGCTGGCCCCGCTCTCGATCCTCTCTTGCGACAACCTGCCCCACAACGGCGCGTTGCTGAAAGGCGCCGTGCTTGCCATGGCAGAGGCGCACGATCCGGCGCTCGCCGCGTGGATTTCGGAAAGCTGCAGCTTCCCCGCCACCATGGTGGACCGCATCGTGCCCGCCACCACGGACGAGGACATTGCCGGTCTCGCCGCGCTGATCGGGGTGGAAGACCGCGCCATGGTCAAGGCCGAACCCTTCCTGCAATGGGTGATCGAGGACAGCTTCGCGGGCGAGCGGCCGGACTTTGCCGCGCTCGGCGTGCAGCTTGCCGATGCCGTCGCCCCGTGGGAGGAAGCCAAGCTGCGCCTGCTCAACGGCGCGCATTCGGCCATCGCCTATCTCGGCGGGCTTGCCGGTGACCGGTTCGTGCATGAATTCGTCGGCAGCGCGGCGGGCCTGCTCTTCGTGGAGCGGCTCTGGGACGAAGTCACGCCCACGCTCTATCCGCCGGCCGGGCTCGATGTGATCGCCTACCGCAAGGAACTGATGGCGCGCTTTGCCAACAGCGCGCTCCAGCACCGCACCCGGCAGATCGCCATGGACGGTTCGCAGAAGCTGCCGCAACGCCTGCTCGCGCCGCTGGGCGCGGTGCGGGAGCAGGGCGGTTCCTTCGCCGCCATCGCGCTGGCCATCGCGGCCTGGGTGCGCTGGCAGGCAGGCACAACCGACGCGGGCGAAAGCTTCGCCATCGACGATCCCGCCGCGCAGGCCCTTGCCGATGCCCTGCGCGATGCAGCCACTCCGCGCGCGCGCGCGGCGGCCGCGCTTGCCGTGCTCGGCCCCATCCCCGATGAGGCCGCGCTCGACGCCGTGGCCGCGCATCTGGGCCATCTCGAAACATCCGGCGCCCGCGCCGTGCTTACCGCATTCCTCGGAGAGAACGCATGACCTTGCGCACTGCCTTCATGGCGGTCTCGGCCCTCACCGCGAGCCTTTGCCTCACCGCGCCCGCTTTCGCCGATGCCCCGCGCCTGGAGGCGAAGGGCGATACGCAGCAGCTTATCGTCAATGGCAAGCCGCTGCTGATGATCGCGGGCGAACTCAGCAATTCCGCCTCTTCCAGCGCCGCCTACATGGAACCGCACTGGAAGCGGCTGAAGGACATGAACCTCAACACCGTGCTGACGCCGGTGTCGTGGGAACTGATCGAACCTGTGGAAGGCACGTTCGACTGGTCCTCGGTCGATTTCCAGATCAAGGCGGCGCGGGCGAACAACCTCAAGCTGGTGATCCTGTGGTTCGGCGCGTGGAAGAACTCCATGTCCACCTATGTCCCGGCCTGGGTCAAGCGCGACCAGCGGCGCTTCCCGCGCGCAGAGCTTCCCAACGGACAGGGGGTGGAGATCCTCTCGACCTTCGGCGCCGAGACCCTCAAGGCGGACGAACGCGCCTATGCCGCGCTCATGGCGCATCTCAAGGCGGTGGATGCGAAGGACAACACCGTCGTCATGGTGCAGGTGGAGAACGAGATCGGCATGCTGCCGGTCGCGCGGGACTACAGCGCCGCCGCCAATGCCGCCTACCGCGAGCCCGTTCCGGCCGAGCTGGTGAACTATCTCGTCGCGCACAAGGACACGCTCGTCCCGGGCATGCGCCAGATGTGGCTCGATCGCGGCGCGCGCACCAGCGGTTCGTGGGACGACCTGTTCGGCGGCGGCGACGGTGCGGCGGAAGTCTTCGCGGCCTGGCACTACGCCCGCTTCGCCGACCGCCTCGCGGCAGCGGGCAAGGCGGCCTATCCGATCCCGATGTACGTCAATGTCGCGCTCAACCGTCCGGGCCGCATCCCCGGCGAATATCCCAGCGGCGGCCCGCTGCCGCACCTGCTCGACGTCTGGAAGGCCGGCGGCCCGCACCTCGATTTCCTGGCGCCCGACATCTATTTCCCGAACTTCGTGGACATCGTGAACCGCTACAAGCGGCCGGACAACGTGCTGTTCATTCCCGAGGCGCACAATTCAAGCAATCCGGTGGCCCCGGCGAACGCGTTCTATGCCATCGGCCAGCTCGACGCGATCGGCTTCGGCCCGTTTTCGATAGATTCGGTGGACGAGAATCCGGGGCCGCTCAAGGACGCCTACGGCGTGCTCCAGCAGCTTCAGCCCTATATCCTCGAAGCGCAGGGCACCGACCGCATGGCCGGTTTCAAGCCGCGCCAGCTCTATGACGAGACGCTGGTCTACGAGCCGGAAACCCGCGATATCGGCTCCTATCGCTTCACCATCGCCTATGCCGATATCCAGAAGCCGGTGGCGAACCCCGGCGCCGATGCCACGCAGCCCGGCACGACCGCGGCGATCGCCGCCGCCGGCGGGATGATCGTCCAGATCGGCCCGGAGGAGTACCTGATCGCCGGTCAGGGCATTACCGTGACGTTCAAGCCCAGGGCCGATGCCGCCGCGCTTGCCGGAATCGATTCGGCGTTCGAGGGCAGATTCGACGCCTCGGGCAAGTGGGTGCCGCTTCGTCTGCTGAACGGAGACCAGACGCATCAGGGCCGCCATATCCGCCTGGAAGCCGGAAAATGGCAGATTCAGCGCGTAAAGCTCTACACCTACAGATAAAAGATACCGCTAACATAACTGTTGACGCGCTCCGGCGCCGGGCATATGTAAGTATTAATGATAGCGCTACCAGCAGTGGCGCAACCCGCGATCCGCCACGAGGCGGACGCTTGTTACATGGGAGGGGATATCCAATGCGATCCAACCTGATTTCCGTTCGTGCCGTTCTTCTGAGTGCCGCCGCGCTCCAGGGCTTCGTCGTTCCGTCCGCCTATGCGCAGGACACGGCCGCCGCCCCGGCGACGACCACCGCAACCGATCCGGCCGCCCCCGCGCCCGCACCGCAGGACGAGCCGACGACCGAGGACATCATCGTCACCGGCATCCGCGCCTCGCTGGCCAGCGCCACCAATGCCAAGCGGGAAGCCGTGACCTTCGGCGATTCCATCTTCGCCGAGGACATCGGCAAGCTGCCCGCCACCAACCTTGCCGAAACGCTGAACCGCATGCCCGGCGTGCGCCTCAACCGCGATATAAACGGCGAAGGCACGCAGGTTGCCATTCGCGGTCTCGGCCCGAGCTTCACCCGCGTCCTGCTGAACGGTTCGCAGCTCCAGGTGGCGTCGGACGGCGGCACCAACGGCGGCAGCGCCAACCGTGAAGTCGACCTCGACTTCTTCCCCTCGGAACTCTTCACCCGCCTCGACCTTGCCAAGAGCCCGACGCCCTCGACCCTCGAAGGCGGCATCGCCGGCACCGTCAACCTGCGCAACGCCCGTCCCTTCGACAAGGAAGGCACCCACATCACCGCCGTGGCGCAGGGCCAGTACACCGACAGCAACGGCAAGATCAGCCCGCGCGGCGCGCTCGTCGCCAGCCACACCACGGATACCTTCGGCATCCTCGTCGGCGTGGCCGGCGTGAAGACCAAGACCCGGGTCGACGGTTTCGAGACCGTGGGCTGGGGCGACGGCAACCTGCCCTGCGGTACGGACTGCACCGATGCCGGCAACAACAACTGGAACTGGGCCTCGGTCGTCCCGGCCAATGCCGGTCACGGCCTCGTCGCCGGCCAGCCGGTCGATGTCGTCGAGACTTCGGGCCTCACCGCCAGCCAGCTCAGCACCGCGCTGCTACCGCGCCTCGGCCGCAACAGCCTGACCACCGGCAACCGCTCGCGCATCTCGGCGCTGGCCTCGCTCGAATGGCGCCCCAGCGACGAGCTGCACTTCGCGCTCGACGGCATCTGGGCCAGGTCCAAGCGTGACTACACCAAGGTCAACATGAACTGGCAGGTCCGCAACTCGGGCCCGGGCACCGGCGCGCAGGCGACCGGCGGCATGATCCCGATCGACCTTACGGTGGACGAAAACAACGTCGTCACCAGCGGCACTTTCGCGAACTCGTCGTTCTTCCTCGAAGCCAGCCTGTTCAAGCAGACCACCAAGTTCTGGAACATCAACCCGAGCGTGACCTGGCAGCCTTCCGACACCGTGAAGGTGGAGGCGAGCGCCAACTGGTCGAAGAGCTCGTTCTTCCGCGAACAGCCGACCTTCGCCTTCCAGACCGCGCCGAATTCGGGCGTGGACGTCTACTATGACAACACCGGCGCCTCGAACCGCCCGCTCATCACCACCAATGTCGATCTCAACGACCCGAACCTCGGCTGGCAGTGGTATCGCCAGAACATCCAGCTCGTGCGTCGCAGCACCGACACCAAGGGCGCGCACCTCGACACCACGATCGGCGACGATCAGTTCAGCGTGAAGTTCGGCGGCGCCTATGACCGCGCAGAGCGTTCGATCCGCGCTTACGACAACAGCAGCGCCTACCAGCTTTCGGTCTGCGGCACGGGCTGCACCGGCGCCACCGGCTCGGTTCCCACCTCGTCCATCGCGCAGTACCTGAAGCAGTTCCCGGTCAGCAACTTCGGCCACCTCGCCAGCGGCAGCGTAGGCTACAACGCCTTCGTCGTGCCGGACTTCGACGCCCTGAAGGCCGCCACCAACTATGCCAGCTACCGCGACAGCGCGCCCGAGGCACGCGGCGCGGTGACCGGCGGCGCGACCGGCGACATGGACGAGGAAGTGTTCGGCGCCTACTTCGAACTGAACGGCGTGACCCAGCTGTTCGGCCGCGACCTGCACGCCAATGCGGGCATGCGCTATGCCCACACCCGCCAGGTCGTCGTCGGGCCGAGCCAGGTCGGCACCACCATCGTCGATATCACGGCGAAGTCTAACTACGACAACTTCCTGCCCTCGATCAACCTGACCTACGACCTGATGGACAACGTCAAGCTGCGCGCGTCCGCCTCGCGCACCATGACCCGTCCGGACGCGGGCCAGATCCTGCCGGGCATCACCTTCTCCGACCCTTCGGCGCTGGTGGCGACCGCGGGCAACCCGGACCTGACGCCCTACACCTCGGACAACTACGATCTCGGCGGTGAAATCTACACCGGCGGCATCGGTTATGTCGGTCTTTCGGCCTTCATGAAGAACATCAAGGGCTTCACCGAGACGCAGGTGACGAGCGCCACCTTCGGTTCGCTCAACATTCCGTTCGACAGCCTGCTGTCCACCCAGCAGGATGCGCTGCGCAACCGCGCCGCTGCCTCGGGCGTGGCGATCAACAACCTGCCGATCACCGTGAACCGTCCGGTCAACCTGTCGGACCTGCGGATCAAGGGCATCGAGGCGACCTGGGTGCAGCCGCTGGACTTCCTGTTCCAGGGCCTGGGCTTCTCGGCCAACGGCACCTACCTCGACCAGTCCTCCTCCTCGGGCCTCGTCGCCACCGGCGTTTCGAAGTATTCGTACAACCTCCAGGGCTTCTACGAGAACCATGGCCTGTCGGTCAGCCTGAACTACGTCTGGAACGACAAGTCGATCGCCGTGAACGGCCCGCAGAACAACATCCAGGGCGCAGCGCTGCGTTCGGATGCGCGCGGCCAGCTCGACCTTTCGGCCGGCTATCAGCTGCCCTTCCTGAACGATGCCATGCGCCTGACGCTCGACGTGCTGAACATCACCAACGAGCCGATCCGCACGACCTTCGAATACACGAACGCGGCCTATTCGGTCTACTATCCGGGCCGTCAGGTCCTGGTGGGTATCCGCGCCAACTTCTGATTGTTCTTGCAGGGAACTCCTCCTCCCTGAAAACTGCGAGCCGGCGTCCCCAATCCCTGGGCGCCGGCTCATTTCTTTTGAGGGTCACGCGATGTTGACGACGTACCGCCGCCTTGTCCTGACTGCCGCGCTGCTCGGAGCGGGGATCGCCTCGCCCGCCGTGGCGGCGCCGTGCCCATGGGTCGCCGCGTGGGGTTCCTCGCAGATGGAGCCGGGCGCCGACAATGCGCTGCCGGCAGAAGCCCTGCGCAACGTGACGCTGCGCCAGACCGTGCGCCCCTCTATCGGCGGCAGCGCGGTACGGGTGCGCTTCTCCAACGCCTTCGGCGACCGGCCGCTGACGATCGAGGCGGCAACGCTGGCCCGCGCGGTGCAATCCGGCAAGGCAGCCGTCGATGCGCGCACGGTCACCGCGCTGCGATTTTCCGG
The DNA here is from genome assembly GCF_055361505.1 of Novosphingobium sp. TK71. Classification (NCBI taxonomy): domain Bacteria; kingdom Pseudomonadati; phylum Pseudomonadota; class Alphaproteobacteria; order Sphingomonadales; family Sphingomonadaceae; genus Novosphingobium; species Novosphingobium sp. TK71. Next base: position 1,832,348 of record NZ_JBSZKA010000001.1, on the reverse strand, counting down.
CAAGCCCCGCGTGGTGATCCCGCCGGGGGCGGACTGGCTATCCGATCCGGTGGACATGCCGGTCAGCGCGTTCGAGGATCTTGCCGTCTCGATCCACCTGGCAGAGGTGCCCGGACGGCAGACCTCGCATCCGGGTTCGCGCACGACATCCTATTGGCTGGCGGGCGATCACGTTGCCGAAACGGACCTGCCCTCGGCCCATCCCGTGGATCACTGGTTCATGCTGTCCGGCATCGAGGCGCGCGCCTGCAAGGCCGGGGCGGTGGTGGCGCTGGGCGATTCCATCACGGACGGGCGCGGTACAACGACCAACGGCAACGACCGCTGGACCGACGTGCTGGCGCGCCGTCTTGGCGGCGGGAAGGCGGTGATAAACCAGGGTATCGGCGGCAACCGTGTGCTGCTGGACGGGCTGGGGCCCAATGCCATGGCCCGGCTCGACCGCGACGTGCTGGCGCTGCCCGGGGTCACGCATCTGATCCTGCTGGAAGGCATCAACGACCTTGGCAACCTCACCCGGCTCAAGCCGGTGAGCGCCGAAGAACATGCCGCCATGGTCGAGCAGGTTACCGGCGCCTATGCCCAGATCGTCGCCCGCGCCCGCGCGCACGGCATCAAGGTCTACGGGGCGACCCTGCTTCCCGACATGGGGACCGAGTTCTACCATCCCGATGCCGCCAACGAAGCGGACCGGCAGGCGCTCAATGCGTGGATACGCGCGCCCGGAAACTTCGATGGCGTGATCGATTTCGACAAGGTCATGCGTGACCCTGCGCGGCCGGACCGGCTCAATCCCGCTTACGATGTGGGCGATGCGCTTCACCCGAACCCTGCGGGCTACAAGGCCATGGGCGAGGCTATTGCGCTGGAACTGCTGCGTTAAGGGAGGCGGGGCAGACCTCGTCGCCCGGACGTTCGAGCGGGGCAGCCCTCAGCAAGGCGGGCGTCGGGCCGGGTATGGCCGGATCGGTGGCGGCATAGAAACCGTCGCGCTGCGCGTGCTCGAGCGTGACGAACCGGAAGCCCATGTCCCGGTAGAGCGACAGCAGCCGCGGCAGCATCCGCGCATCGAAGGCGCCGACGTGAAGCAGCAGGACATAAGGCACGTCGCGCCCGAACCGGCTTTGTGAGGCAGCCCGCGCCGCTTGCGCATCGCGGCGGGCGGCGGCGAGATAGCGGGTTTCGAGATCGGCGACCGCTGCTGCGTTCTTCTGCGCGATGCAGCGGGCGTAAGGCGCGTTCCACGCCCAGTCATCAAAGGAAAGGCTGACCCCGGCGATGCGATAGTGCCGCTGCGCCAGTGCCTGGCGCACGGCGTCTCGCTCGGCCGGGTCCTGGCCTTCGGCGAGATATGGATAGCGCAGCCAGCGCTTCATGCCGAGCGGCGCCAGAACGGCTTCGTTGCGGTCGATCTCGGCCACGAACTGCGCCGCGCCGACCTTGTCGAGATTGCTGTGAGCGTAGCCGTGATTGCCGAAAGGCAGGCCCGCCGCGCGCCAGCGGGCCAGTACGGCATCAAGCTCGCCCGGCGCGCCCTTGCCCGCATTCACGAAGCCGAATGCGGGCGCGCGGGCCTGCTTCAGCGCCGCCACGATCGCATCGACGACCGAGACCGGCGTTTCGCCCGATGGGTAGGGCGTATGCAGCGGCAGGTCGTCGAACGTCAGCGCGATCTGCGGCGGCGGCGGTGCCGGTGCCGCCTGTGCGACAAGGGGGACGGCGGCCAGCAACGCCGCCACCAGCAGGCGCGCAGGCTTCACGGCCGTCCCCACCGAACCCGGCCTTAGCGAACGAACGGATCGATCGTCCTGATCGTGCCGTCTTCGTTGTAGTGCAGTTCGGTCACCTTCACGTTGCGCAGGCGCGTCTGGCCGGAAAGCTGGCTGTCGGCGTAGAACAGCCACCACTTGCCGTCCTTCTCGACGATCGAGTGGTGCGTGGTCCAGCCTTCCACCGGCTCCAGGATGCGGCCCTTGTAAGTGAAGGGACCGTAAGGGGAATCGCCGATGCCATAGGCAAGGTAATGGGTGTCGCCGGTCGAGTAGCTGAAGTAGTACTTGCCCTTGTACTTGTGCATCCACGCGGCTTCGAAGAAGCGCCGGTCATGGTCGCCGCCGAGCAGGAGCTTGCCCTTCTCGTCCACGATCTTCACTTCGCGCGGGGCTTCGGCGAACTCCAGCATATCGCCGCTCATGCGCGCCACGCGCGGGAGCAGGGCGGGCTTGTCGTCCGCCTGGAGATCGGTCTTCGAGCCATCGGGATCGTACTTGCCGCCCTGGTTGCGCTGAAGCTGCCCGCCCCAGATGCCGCCGAAGTACATGTAGCTCTGGCCGTCCGTGTCCGTGAAGACCGCGGGGTCGATCGAATAGCTGCCCTTGATCGGCAGGGGCTGCGGCTTGAACGGGCCCATCGGGTCCGTGGAAGTGGCCACGCCGATGCGGAAGGCGCCCTGCTTGTCCTTGGCCGGGAAGTAGAGGTAGTAAGTGCCATTCTTGAAGGCGGCATCGGGCGCCCACATCTGCTTGTCGGCCCAGGGTACCTGCTTCACGTCCAGCGCGACGGGGCCGATGGTGACCTTGCCGCCCACGTTGTCCATCGACAGCACGTGATAGTCGCGCATTTCGAAATGGCTGCCAAGGTCGTCCTCGGGCGTGGGGCCGTCGATGTCATGGCTGGGATAGATGTAGAACTTGTCGTTCCACACGTGGGCCGAGGGGTCGGCTGTGTAGATTTCGCTGACGAGCGGCTGCGAAAGGTACTTCTTGCCCGAAGCGGCGTCCGCTTCGGTGGCGTCGGCGGAAGCCGTGGCTTCGGGGGCGCCGCCGGTGCCGTTGCAGGCTGCCATCAGGCCGCAGAAAGCGGTTGCCGCAAGGGCTGCGTAAATTCGCCTCGACACATCAATCTCCCGGTCGGTATGAACCTTATCCGGGAAAGATAGCGCTAACAATCGGTGGGCACAACTGCCATTCTGCGGGTCGGTGCAGACCGCAGGATCAGCGCCTTTCGTCGCTCCAGCCGAGGCCGAGCGCCTTCTGCACCGCGATATAGTCGATGGTCAGTTGCGCGCGTGCCTGCGCGGTGGAGGTTGCCGCGCTCAGTTCCTGCCGTTCGATGTCGAGCTGGTCGATCAGGCTGCTGGTTCCGGCGCGGAAGCGCTGGCGATTGAGATCGGCGGCGGTTGCCGCGCTGCGCTGGGCCATCGTGAGCTGGGCAAGCTGGCGCCGTGTCGCGCCGAAACGGGCAAGGCTGTCCTCGGCATCCTGCAAGGCTTCTAGCACGGCCTGGCGATATTGCGCCTGCGCGCCGTCGCGCTGGGCTTCCGCTTCCCGCACGGCGCTGCCGCTCTTGCCGAAGTCCAGCACGGGCCAGCTCAGCTGCGGCATCAGCAGGGCGGCGAAATTGCCGGGGTCGAACACGTCGCCCGGTTCGGTGCCGCCAAGGCCGAGGATGCCGGAGAACTTGAGGCCCGGCAGCGTCTGCGCCTTCTTGACGCCGATCTGGGCGGTGCCGGCCGCCAGCGCCCGTTCGGCGGAACGCACGTCGGGGCGGTGGGCGATCAGGGCGGCGGGATCGCCGATCGGAACCGAGGCGGGCGGCAACGGCACCGGGGCCCCGGCCGCCAGTGCGCCGTCCAGTTCGCCCGGCGCCCGGCCGGTCAGCACGGCAAGCGCGTCCTTGTAGATCGCGATCTGCGCGGTGAGCGGCACGTTCTGCGCATCGGTGGCGGAAAGCTGGTTCTGCAGCCGCTCGACCTGAAGCCTGGATGCGGTGCCGGCCGCGTAGCGCTGACGGGTGAGTTCCACGGCGCGGCGCTGGAGTTCGCTCGACCGGGCGTTGAGCCGGGCGCGTTCCTGCACATCGCGCAAGTTGACGTAGGACTGGGCGACTTGCGCGCTCAGCGAGACTTGCGCATCGGCAAGGTCGGCGTAGCGCTGGTCGAGCGTCGCGCGGGCTGCCTCGACGCCGCGGCGCTTGCCGCCGAACAGGTCGGGCTCCCACGAGACATTGGCGCCGACATTGTAGAAGTTGAGCGCGGATGAGCCCGAACTCTCGCCGTCCGCTCCGTCGGAAGACGAACTGCCGCCGATCCCGGAACCGGGCAGGGTGGCGTGGACGTACATCGCATTGGCGGCGACCGAGGGATAGAGCCCGGCGCGGCCCTGCTCCAGCTTGGCGCGGGCTTCCCGGATGCGGGCCTGCGCGGCCTCGATGCTGGGGCTGTTGCTCAGGGCATCGTCGACGAGGCCGGTCAGCGCCGGGTCGCCAAGGCTTTCCCACCAGCGGGCGAGGCCGGGGCCCGCGGCCAGCGAAGGATCGTCGGCGCGCACGAAACCGCCGCGCGCGGCGGCGGCGCTGGCGACTGCCGGGGGGCCGTCATAATCGGGGCCCATGGTGCAGGCACCGGCCAGGACCGAGAGCGAGACCGCGAGGAGCAGGGGTGCTGCGCGCATCAGTGCATGGCCCCCAGCGCGGCGTTGCGCGGCAGCGGGCGCAGGAACAGCACCAGCGGCAATACCGCGAGCGTCACGATGCTCATGGCGAAGAAGATGTCGTTGTAGGTCATGACGAGGGCTTGTCCCTGAATCTGCTGTCCCAGCATGCGGATGCCGGCTTGCGGGCTGCCGATCATCTGGCCGAGGCCGTTCACATAGTCCTGCACGGCGGGGGAATTGGCGTTGAGCGTTTCCTCGATCCGGCGGGAGTGCAGCCAGAGGCGATTCTGCTGGAGGATCGAGATCCCGGCGAGCGCGAAGCTGCCGCCGAGGTTGCGCATGGAGTTGAACAGGCCGGAGGCATCGCCCGCGTCCTCCGGCGGGACCGACTGCACCACGGCCTGGCTGAGGAAGAGCATGCCCATGATCTGGCCGACCCCCCGCATGAGCTGGGATTCGGTAAAGTCTCCGCCGGTGGAGCCGAGCGTCAGGCTGGTCTCCATGAATGCGGAAAGGCCCATGATGCCCATGCCGAAAGCCACCGCGATGCGGATGTCCACGCGCTTCAGCAGGAAGGGCACGAAGGGCATCAGCAGGATGGAGGGAATGCCGGAGAGCAGCACGACCTTGCCCGATTGCAGCGCGTTATAGTCCGCGATGGAGGCGAGGAACTGCGGGATGGCGTAGGAAGTGCCGTAAAGCACCACGCCCAGCGCCATGCCCATGATCGCCACCGATCCGAACTGCCGGTCAAGCAGGAGTGCCAGCTTGATGACCGGGCGGCGCGCGGTGAACTGGCCGTAGAGCAGGAGGATGAAGCCGATCGCGCTGATGAAGGCCATCTTCTGGATCAGCGGCGAGGCGAACCATTCTTCCCGCGATCCTTCCTCCAGGAACACCGTCAGCCCGCCCATGCCCAGCGCCAGCCCGGCGATGCCGATCCAGTCCGCCTCTCGCAGCAGGTTCAGCCGTGAAGGCTGGTGCTTCAGGCCCACCAGCAGCAGGGTGATGAGGATGAAGGAAATCGGCACGTTGAGGAAGAAGGCGTAGTGCCAGCTCAGGTTCTCCGCGAGCCAGCCGCCGACCAGCGGGCCGATCAGCGGCCCCAGGATCGCGACGACGCCGAAGGCGGCCGTGCCGATGGACTGCTGGTGGCGCGGCAGGCGCTGGGCGATGATGGTCTGGGCGGTGGGGATCATCGCGCCGCCGGTGAAGCCCTGTCCCACCCGGCCGACGATCATCATCACCAGCGAGTTGGCGAACCCGCAGACGATGGAGAATCCGGTGAACAGCGTAACCGCGATCAGCAGGAACGTGCGCAGGCCGAGCACGCGTTCGAGCCAGGCCGAAAGCGGGATGATGATGATCTCTGCCACCAGATAGGCCGTCGCCGCCCAGGCGCCTTCGGTGCCGGTGGCGCCGATCTCGCCCTGGATCGTGGGGAGGGCGGAATTGACGATCGAGATGTCGAGCGTCGCCATGAGCGCGCCCAGCGTGCCTGCCGCCACTGCCAGCCAGGCGCCCAGGTCGGCGTTGGCCGGTCTGGCGGGAGCGGTGCCTTTACCGGAGGGCAGGGCGGTGCTCGCCACTTCAGCGGCCCTTCGCTTCGAGCCGCTCCTGGTCCTTCTCGATGCGGCCGAGTTCGTCCTTTGCGCTGCGGGTATCGACCGTCACCGAAACGGACAGGCCGGGCAGCAGCACCTTGCGTGCCGAGGCGGGGGCTTCGATCTCCAGCCGCACGGGAACGCGCTGGACGATCTTGGTGAAGTTGCCGGTGGCGTTTTCCGGGGGGAGGATCGAGAACTGCGCGCCGGTGCCCGGCGATACGCTGGAGACGCGGCCGACGACCTCGACCCCGCTGAGGGCATCGACCGAAATCCGGGCGGGCTGGCCCGGACGCATCAGCGCAAGCTGCGTCTCCTTGAAGTTGGCGACGACGTAGAGCTTGTCGAGCGGGACCACCGACATCAGCCGGGTGCCTGCCTGCACGTACTGGCCCACCCGCACGGTGCGGTCGCCCACGCGGCCCGCGATCGGCGAGGAGAGGTGCGTGGAGGAGAGGTCCACCCCGGCCGCTTCGAACTGGGCGCGGGCGCCCTGGCCCTGCGCCTCGGCCTGACGGATCTGTGCCTCCATTCCGGCGACGCGGCGCTTTTGCATTTCCAGCCCGGCGGCCTGCTCGCGCACCTGCTGCGCGGACTGGGCGGCGGTGAGGCGGAGCTGGGCAAGCTGTTCGCGGGTTTCCGCGCCGCTGGCGGCAAGCGGTGCATAGCGGGCGACTTCGGCGGCATCGTGCGCGGCCTTGGTCTTCGCGGCGACAAGCTGGGCCTCGGCCTGCGCGATCGCGGCCTGCTGCTCGGCGATGGAGGCGCGGGCGTTCTCCGCTCCGGCTGCGGCCTCGGCGATCTGCGCGCGGGCCTGCGCCACTTTGGCGTCGTAGTCCCGCGGATCGATACGGACGAGCTGCTGGCCCTGCGTCACGTCCTGGTTATCGCCCACGAGCACCGCGGCGACATAGCCGCCGACCTTGGGCGCGATCGCCACAGCGTCGGCGCGGATCTGCGCGTCGTCGGTTTCCTCGAAGTACTGGCCGTACGTCTTGTGGCGCCAGTACCAGAGCCCCGCCGCCAGCAGTGCGGCGATCGCCACCCCGATCAGGATGGCCCGGGTGCGCGGATTGATCCCGCGTCGGGGGGCATCGCCCCCGGCATCGGCCGCGTTGCGGTTTTCGGTGTCCTGCGGGCCCTGTGGGGAGGTGTCTTCAGCCATCGCGGCGGGAAATAGCGCCGAGTTCGCGGTCGGTCGAGACTATTGATGCAGCCTCCTTTTTTCCCTGCCGCCGGTTTCAGCGGCGGAACATGGCCGGAAATGCGCGAAGATGACCGGCGCGATATCGTCATGGCGACTTGCCGGGGCACAGGGATCGGCGTAATCTGGAGAAAACATAAAAGACGGAGAAGGTTGTATGGAAAGGTACGACCCTGCGATACAGAGTTGTCCGTTCGGATTGCTCTGCGGCATGAGTCTTACGGCTCTTGCCCTGTTCGTGATGGCCCTGCTTCTGTTCGGTTGAAAGCTGCAATCGATTGAGGTTTTATGCAGGCGGGATCTTTATCCTGTTTCTGCATATGCTTGCTGTTGGCCTTTCCGGCATCGGTTTTCCCCGGCCACTTCCCGTCTCGCGGGCTTCTTCCATGGCAGCCCGGCCGCTGATCGTGCGTTTCCAGCGTGAAAGGAAGTATCACGATGGGCAGGTTGCAGGACGAAGTGCTGGATTTCTGGTTTCGCCAACTGACACCGCAGGACTGGTTCGTCGGCGGCGAGAGACTCGATTCGGTGGTGCGCGCGCGGTTTGGAGCCTTGCACCGGGATGCGTCCGGCGGCGCGCTTGACAGATGGGCCGACGATGCGCGCGGCCGCCTTGCGCTCATTCTCGTGCTCGACCAGTTCTCCCGCCATATCCATCGCGGTACCGCGCAGGCTTTTGCAAGCGACGACAAGGCCCTGTCCCTTGCATTGGACGGAATCGCGGCGGGCATGGACGAGCGTCTCTCGCCCGGGCAGCGCCAGTTCTTCTACATGCCGCTGATGCATTCCGAGGATCCGGCGATACAGGCCCGGAGCATCGAGCGCTTCACGGCGCTGCGCGACTTTGCCGACCGCAATCTTGCCTTTGCGCGCAGCCATGCCGCCGAGATCGCGCGGTTTGGCCGGTTTCCGGGGCGCAACGCGGCACTGGGGCGGGAGCCCGACACGGATGAGGACGCTTTCCTGAGCGAGGCGGCCCTGTCGCCGCAGGAGGGTGCCGGCTGAACGGCCGGGTCAGGCTGCCGGGAAAGTCATGGTGACGCGCAGGCCCGGCGCGGCGTCGGCCAGTTCCAGGCCCGCGCCCAGTCTTTCCGCCGCCGCCTTGACGATCGCCAGCCCCAGCCCGCTGCCGGTCGGTCCCTGCTCGCCGTGGAGGCGGGCGAAGCGCGACATGGCCTGTTCGCGCAGTTCGGCGGGAATGCCGGGGCCGGTATCGCTGACGATCAGCCGGACTTTGCCGAGACCCTGTTCGAGCCCGAGCGTGACCGTGCCGCCCCGCCGGTTGTAGCGGATGGCGTTGTCCACGAGGTTGGAGAGCATCTCGTAGACCAAGGCGCGGTGGCCCAGCGCCGTGAAAGGCGTGTCCTCGCCGCCGTCCAGACGAAGTTCCACTTCGGCCTCGATGGCCTGCCGGATGCGGCGGGAGATCACCCGCTGGCTCACTTCCACCAGATCCACTCGTTCCAGCGGCGGCAGGGTGCCCGCCTCGTCCGCGCGGGCAAGGGCGAGGAGCTGGGTGAGCAGGCGCTCCAGCCGGTCGCTCGCCTCGTCGATTTCCTGAAGCGCTTCGCGTGAGCCGCGCCGGGCCAGCGCAACCTGGACCTTGAGCACGGAAAGCGGCGTGCGCATCTGGTGCGATGCATCGGCGGTGAAGCGGCGCATGGCGCTGGTGGCATCGTCAAGCCGGGCGAGCAGGCGGTCGAAAGAACGCGCCAGCGGCCGAAGTTCGGCGGGCAGCGGCCCGGTCTGAAGGGGGGAAAGGTCCGGCGCGGCGCGGGTGTCGCGCGCCTCGATCACGGTGCGCAATTCGGCCAGCGGGCGCAGGCTCCAGCCCAGCGCCGGGCGAATCAGGGCCAGCGCGATCCCGACCAGCGCGCATTCGCCGAACAGCAGCGCGGTCATCAGCCGCTTGCGCAGGGCGTTGCGATTGTCCAGCGTCTCGGCCACCTGAACGACCACCGGCGCATCGATCCGGGGCAGCGCGCGCTTGATCTCGCCGATGCGGATGGGCTGGCCGCGATAGTCGGCATTGCGGAAACGGGCCTCGTCCACCGGCAGGGATGCAAGGTCGGGCGCGGGCAGGTCGGCATAGCCGGTGAGCAGGCGGTTCCCCACGGCAATGCGATAGTAGACATTGTCGCGCTCGGAATTCTCAAGCATCCCGAAGGCGGCGGGCGGCAGGTCCAGCGTGACTTCGCCGCGCTCCACCTGCACCGTTTCGGCAATGGCGCCGAGCGCGCCGCCCAGCACCCGGTCGTTGGTGCGGCGCACGACATCGGAAATCATCGCCGAACCGACAAGGCCGAGCACCAGCGCCACGATCATCAGCGGCCCCAGCATGGCGATGCCAAGGCGAAGGCGAAGCGATACCGCGCGCGGCTGGGCGGCAGGCGCTGTCACGAACGGTCGAGCATGTAGCCCACGCCGCGCACCGTGCGGATGGCCGGGCCGTCCGGCGCAAGCTTGCTGCGCAGCCGCGTGACGTTCACTTCGAGCGCATTGGAACCGACCGGATCGTCGAAGCCGAACACTTCGGCCTGCAAGGTCTCGCGGGAGACGATCTGCCCGGCGCGTGCTGCCAGTGCATCCAGCACCGCCCATTCGCGGCGGCGCAATTCGACCAGCCGCTCTCCCACTTCCACGCGCCCGGTAGAACGGTTGATCGTCATCGCCCCGATCCGCACTTCCGGCGCCGCATCGCCGCCGCGCCTGCGGCCAAGCGCGCGAACGCGGGCTTCGAGTTCCTCCACTTCGAAAGGCTTGCGCAAGTAATCGTCCGCGCCGAGATCCAGCCCGCGCACCCGGTCGTCCAGCCCGTCGCGGGCGGTGAGCATCAGCACCTGCACCTGCTCGCCCCGCGCGCGCAGCCGGGCGAGCACTTCGAATCCATCGATATCGGGCAGGCCCACGTCAAGGATGACCAGCGAGTAGGGCTCGGTCGCCGCCACCGAGAGCGCGTCCTCGCCGCTGGCGACATGGTCGATCGCATGGCCCGCCGCCCGCAGCAGCGAGACCACCCCGCGTGCGAGCTGGGCGTCATCCTCGACGATCAGGATGCGCATGGGAGCGGCCCGGCGGACAATTTTTGGTGAAAGGTGGATGACAGCTTCGGATCGTAGGGCATGTCCATCAGCTTATCCGACATGAGACCCGGAAAGCGAGAGGATACAGGAATGCGCAGCTTCATCACGGTTCTGGCACTTGCAGCGATGGTCGCGTTTCCCGCGATGACCGCGCCTGCCGAGGCCCGGCGCCCGGCCGAGCGCCCGGCCGGCTATCCGCGTTCCTACGACAGCGTCATCGCCGATGCCCAGGCCGAAGGCACCGTGCGAATCTACGCCAATGCCGACAAGGCGGAGATGGTCCCGGTCGTTGCCGCGTTCCGGCGGCTCTATCCGGGCATCCAGGTGCTTTATGCCGATCTCGGTTCGGCCGAACTCTATCGCCGCTACACCGCCGAAACGCGGGCGAAGCAATATTCGGCGGACATCGTCTGGTCCTCGGCGATGGACCAGCAGGTCAAGCTCATCAACGACGGCTACGCGCAGCAATATGCCAGCCCGGAGAAGCCGGCGCTGCCCGCTGCCGCGGTGTGGAAGAACATGGGATTCGGCGTCACCGCCGAGCCGATCGGCGTGGTCTACAACAAGAAGCTCGTGCCGGCCGCGCTCGTGCCGCAAAGCCACCAGCAGCTGGAGCAGCTTCTTCGCAAGCGCCGCACGGCCTTCATGGGCAAGATCGCCACTTTCGACCCGGCGCGTTCGAACGTCGGGTATCTCTACCTTTCGCAGGATTTCCAGATCACCCGCGATACCCGCAGCCTCGTGGAAGCGATGGCGGCGACGCGCCCGGTGCTCATGACGCATACCGAGGAAATGCTCCAGGGCGTTGCCTCGGGCAAACTGGCGATGGCCTACAACGTGATCGGCTCTTACGCGCTCGAACGGGCGCGGCGCGATCCGAACATCGGCGTGGTCTTCCCGCGCGACTATACCATCGTCACCTCGCGCATCGCCTTCATCTCGCGCGAGGCGCGCCATCCGGCCGCCGCGCGGCTGTTTCTCGATTTCCTTCTTTCCCGCGCCGGTCAGGCCCAGCTTGCCCGGCACAGCCTCTGGCCCGTGCGTACGGACGTTCCCGCTTCGCACCGCCTTCCTGCCGGTCAGGCCCGCCCCGTGCGCGTTGGCCCGCAGCTTCTCGTCAACCTCGATCGCCTGACCCGTGAGCGCTTCCTGCGCGACTGGAACGCGATCCTCGCCTCCGGACAAAAGACCAGATGAAAGTCATTGCAGCGGGCACAGCCCTCGCCGCCCTGATCGCGGCGACCCCGGCGCTGGCCGAGGAACCCAGCAGGGAAGATCTTGCCGAACTCGTGCGGGCGCAGGCCGCCGAAATCGCCTCCCTGCGCCAACGCGTGGAGAAGCTGGAAGCCGGTTCGCCGGTTCAGGGTTCGGGTGCCCCGGTAGCGGCCGCCCCGGTCGTGGCCGCAGCACCGCAATCGCCTGTCGCCGCTCCAGAAGCCGCGCCCCAAGTGGCGGTGACGCAGCCTTATGCGCCGCAGCTCCTTCCTCCCGGCCCGGCCGAACGCGATATCGAGCGCGTGCGCGCCGCCGCCGTCTCGGCCTCGGGCGTGAGCACCGAATGGGGCGCGGGCCTGCCGGTATTCCACTCGGCAGACGGCATGTTCAGCTTCAAGCCGCGCGGGCGCATCATCACCGATGTCAGCACATCCACCGGCTCGAAATATGCGGGGCGCAACCTCACTACCACGGGCATGCGCGCGCTGCGCATGGGTCTTGAAGGTACCGTGGGCACGCACTTCTTCTATCAGTTCGAGACCGATTTTTCGGAAAACGAAGTGGACGTCGTCACCGCCTTCATGGGCTGGCGCAACCGCATCGCGCCGGGCATGGACTATGACGTGCGCGTCGGCCACTTGTTCAACGACCGCAGCTTCGAAGGCTCGACCGGCTCGGATTCGACGCCGTTCACCGAACGCTCGGTGGTTGCCACCGCGATCATCCCGCAGCGCGCCTTCTACGGCCTCGGCATCATGCCGCGCCTGTTCTGGAAGACCGGCCACGCCTCGCTGACCGTCACCGGAGACCGTATCGACGGCGACCAGAGCACTTCCGACAACCGCACCGTGCTCGCCCGCGCGCACTGGAACCCGGTGAAGTCCGACCGCCAGGTGCTGCACCTCGGGATCTGGGGCTTCGACGAGATGCTCCACCCCGGCAAGAACACCCTGACGCGCAACACCGTGATCGGCGGGCGTTTCAACGGCGGCCTGCGGCTTTCCACCGGCACGCTGACCGGCGGCACCGGCACCACCGGCTACGGCGTGGAACTGGGCGGCTATTCCGGCCCGCTGTGGGTCATGGGCGAGGCGGGCGAGCGCCATGCCCGGCTCGACAACGGCCGCCCCGATTTCGTGACCCGCGCGTGGAGCGTCTCGGGCGGCTGGTTCCTGACCGGAGACCTGCCTCCCTATAATCCGCGCCTTGGCAGCTTCGGCCAGCCCAAGGTGCTGCGCCCGGTCTTCGAAGGCGGCCCCGGCGCGATCGAGCTGACGGCCCGCTACGAGAACCTCGAGTTCGACGATATCGTCACCCCTGCACAGGGCTGGGCGGCGACGCTGGGCGTGAACTGGTATCTCAACAGCTTCACCCGTTTCCAGGTCAACGCCATCCACTGGAACACGCAGAATACCGCCGGTGCCTATACCGGGAAAGACGATGGACAGACTTTGACCGCCCGCGTCGGCGTCACGTTCTGATCCGTCCCATCCATCCATGACAGACATTCGGGGACAATCATGAGTCTCGCCCTTATCGGCTTCCTGATGGTGGCCACTTTCATGACGCTCATCATGACCAAGCGGATGACCCCGCTGGTCGCGCTGGTCGTCGTGCCCACGCTGTTCGCTCTGCTCGCCGGTTTCCATGCCGGGCTTGGCGACATGATGATCGAGGGCCTGACCAAGCTGGCGCCCACCGGCGTCATGCTGCTCTTCGCGATCCTGTTCTTCAGCACGATGACCGACACCGGGCTGTTCGATCCGCTGGTGGGCCGCCTGATCCGGCTGGTCCACGGCGATCCGATGCTGATCCTGATCGGTTCGGTGGTGCTCTGCGCGCTCGTCAGCCTCGATGGCGACGGATCGACGACTTACATCATCACGATGGCCGCCATGCTGCCGCTCTACAAGCGCTACGACATGAACCGGCTCTATCTCGTCTGCCTGCTGATGGTGACGAGCGGGGTGATGAACCTCACCCCCTGGGGCGGGCCGACCGCCCGCGCCGCCAGCGCGCTCAAGCTCGATCCTTCGACGCTGTTCGTGCCGCTGATTCCGGGCATGATCGCGGGCCTTGCTTTCCTGGTGGTGCTGGCGATCCACTTCGGCCGCAAGGAACGCCGCCGCATCGGCCGCGTCGAAGCCGCGACGCCCAAGGAGCTGGCCGACTTCGCCGTCTCGCAGTGGCCCGAAGCGCGCCGTCCCAAGATGATCTGGTTCAACGCCGCGCTGGTCGCCGCGCTGCTGGTGCTGCTGGTCTGGGGCGTGCTGCCCTTGCCGATCCTGATGATGCTGGCATTCGCGATCTCGATGATCGCCAACTACCCGCATGTTAAGGAGCAGAAGGAGCGCATCGCCGCCCATGCGGGCAATGTGCTGGCCGTGGTCTCGCTGATCTTCGCGGCGGGCATCTTCACCGGTATCCTGTCGGGCACCGGCATGGTCGAGGCGATGAGCCGCGAGGTGGTGAACTTCATCCCGCCGTTCCTCGGCCCCTACATGGCGCCGATCACCGCGCTCATCAGCCTGCCGGGCACGTTCTTCATCTCCAACGATGCCTTCTACTTCGGGATGCTGCCGATCCTTGCCGAGGCAGGCGCGCATTACGGCGTGGAGCCGATGGCCATCGCCCGTGCCTCGTTGATGGGCCAGCCGGTTCACCTGCTCAGCCCCTTGGTACCCTCGACCTACCTGCTGGTGAGCCTTGCGGGCGTGGACCTTGCCGATCACCAGCGCTTCACGCTGGTCCCGGCGGCGCTGTGCTGCCTGGTGATGACCTTGGTGGGGATGATGGTGCTGGCCTTCCCGTTCGTGGGGTAATTCGGTGTTGCGCCAGCTCCCGCTCCGGATTGCCGCGCCCCTGCGGGGCTCGCAATGACGAAGGCAGCGATGATCCTGCGCTTCCTTGCCGCGCTTGCCCTTGGCGCGGCGGGGGGCGCTGTGTTCTGGTCGATCGGCGCGCCGCTGCCCTGGGTGCTGGGCGCGATGACCGCCTGCGCGGCGGGGAGCATCGCCGGTCTGCCCATCGCCGCCTCCTCCGCCACCCGCCGCCCGATGTCGGCGGTGATCGGCGTCGTGCTCGGCAGCGCCTTCCATCCCGGCCTCATGAAACAGGCGTCCGAATGGATCGTGCCCATCGCGCTGCTGCCGCTGTTCCTTGCCAGCGCGGCGTTTCTCTGCGTGATCTACTTTCGCCGTGTCGCCCGCTTCGACCCGCCGACCGCCTACTTCGCCGGAATGCCCGGCGGCATTGCCGAAATGGTGCTGATGGGCTCCGAGCGCGGCGCGGACGAGCGGATGATCGGCCTGATCCACGGCGCGCGCATCTTCCTCGTCGTGTTCATCCTGCCTTTCCTGATCCGTGCGTTCGAGGCGGACGTCCACGCCCCGCCGCTTGCCGCGCCGCTGGTTACCGAGGCGACCGGCTGGCCGTTGCTGCTCTGGGGGCTTGGCTGCGTGATCGCCGGCAGCGTGATCGGCCGCGCCTTGCGGCTGCCCGCGTGGCACCTGATGGGGCCGCTGTTCGTCAGCGCGCTGGTTCACCTGACCGGCCTTTCCGATTTCCATATTCCGGCATGGGCCATCGCCGCCGCCCAGGTGGGGCTTGGCGCCACGATCGGCTGCCGCTTTGTCGGGCTCGACTTGCGAACGCTCGCGCGGACGCTGCTGCTGGCGGCGGGATCGACGGCGATCCTGCTGGTGATAACCTTCGTCTGGGCCTTTGCGATCGGCTGGGCTACGGGGCTCAATCCGGCGCTCGTCGCGCTGGCCTATTCGCCCGGCGGGGTGGCGGAAATGAGCATGGTCGCGTTGAGCCTCTCGCTGGAGGCGGGCTTCGTGATCGTGCACCACCTTGTGCGGGTGGTGCTGGTCATTGTCGGCGCGCCGCTGTCCTTCCGCATCATGGGAGCCACCAATGACCGCGCCTGACGTTGGCGAACAGACACCGGGCGAACAGACCATCGCCATCCTCTATCAGGCGCTCGAACCGCCGGTGATCGGCGGCGCGCGCAAGGAGGCCAAGCCCGGCGGCTATTCCGACAGCGGCGCGGATATCGGCGTGGCCCTGCTGGCGGCCGGCTGCACGCTGGCGACGCCGGTGGCCGATCCCGATCCCGCGCGGGTCTTCGATTGGGTCTGGCCCGATACCGAGGAGGGCATCGCCGCCGCTCTGGATGCGGGCGCGACATTGCTCTGGGCCAATACCGTGGTCTTCGCAGGACATCCCGTCGAGGATGCAAGCCGCAAGGCCTGGATCGTCGGCCCCGATCCCAAGGCGATGCAGGCGATAGACGACAAGGCGGCCACCAATGCGCGGCTGCTGGCGGCAGGACTGCCGGTCGCCCGTTCGTGGCTGATCGATGGCGACGGCGATCTGGACGCCCAGCTTGCCCCTTTCGCTGACCGGGTGCCGATCGTGGTGAAGCCTCTGCGGGGGCGCGGCAGCCAGGGCGTGGGCGTGGCCCGCACCCGCGCGCAATTGGCCGCGCAGGTCCGCGATCTGGCGCAAAGCCGCCGGTTCGGCGCGTCGATCATGCTGGAGCAGTTCCTGCCGGGGCAGGAGATCACCATCACCGTGATGCCTGCCGCCTGCCGTTCGGGCGAGACCGCGCCTTTCGCCCTGCCGCCGGTGCGGCGCTTCGACCAGTTCGACGATGTCGCCCCCTATAACGGCGATGTTCCGGTCAGCCGCAACAGTGCGGCGTTGACCCTGGGGGAATGCGCGGATCCTGCCATCGCCGCGGCTATCGCCGCCTGCGAACAGGCCGCCGCGCTTCTCGAAATCCGCGCGACCATGCGGATCGACTGCCGCGCCGACGGCGATGGCACTTATTTCCTTTTCGACGTCAACGCCAAGCCCAACCTCACCGGCTCCGGCCGGCCGGGCCGCGAGGACGAAGACAGCCTCTCCACAATGGCTGCCGCCGCTTGCGGCTGGAGCTATCCGGACTTCCTCCTCGCCGCCGCGCGCGGCGCCTGGAGGAATACCCAAGACCAACAGGGATAACACCACATGACCGACTTGTGGCAGCACATCGTTGCCGATTTCTCCAACCTCGGCTCGCCCGCCGCGCTGGCCGCCTTCGGGCAGGTCGTGCTGATCGACGTGATGCTGGCGGCAGACAACGCGATCGTCGTCGGCGCGCTGGCGGCCGGACTTCCCGCCGCGATGCGCCGCAAGGTCATCCTGATCGGCGTGCTGGCCGCGCTGGTCCTGCGCATCGGCTTCGCGCTCGTGGTGACGCAGCTCATGCAGCTTGTCGGCCTCGTCTTCGCTGGCGGGTTGCTGCTGGTGTGGGTGGCATGGAAGATGTGGCGCGAACTGCGCGAGGATGTCGGCGGCGAGGATGATCCCGTCGCCAAGGCCGCGCCGCGCAGCTTTGCCGCCGCCGCCTGGGCGGTGGCCGTAGCCGACATCAGCATGAGCCTCGACAACGTGCTGGCCGTGGCCGGCGCCGCGCGCGACCATCCCGGCATTCTGGCGATCGGCCTGATCCTCTCGGTCGCGCTGATGGGTCTTGCCGCGAACCTGCTGGCCCGCGTGATCGAACGCTATCGCTGGATCGCTTACGTCGGCCTGCTCGTGATCCTCTATGTCGCGGGCAAGATGATCTGGGAGGGCCTCGTAGACCCCTCGCGCGGCCTGCTCGTGCTGTTCTGACACGGCACGCCGGGCGCCTGCCATCGGCGCCCGGCGTTTCGCTTCGATCCGGGGCATTTTCAACTCCGGGTTGAAAGATATTACCCAAATCAAGGGATTATCCCGATGGGGGAGCGGCGGCATAGCCACGGCCAAGATCGGCCGGGGCCATTCCCGCCGCGCCCATCCATTGGAGCTCCCATGAAGACCGTCTCGTTCACCGCCCTTCTGCTGGCCGCTGCCGCGCCCGCGCTCGCCGTGGCGCCCTCTCTCGTCACGGCGCAGGCATCGGCTGCGCCCGAAGCCGTCCAGGCCGGAACCTACAAGGTCGAAAGCAACCACACCCTTGCCCAGTTCGCGGTGAACCACTTCGGTTTCAACGATTTCTTCGGCACGATCCCCGGCGCCACCGGTTCGCTCTCGCTCGATCCCAAGGCGCTCGCGGCCACCACGCTCGACGTGTCTCTGCCGGTCGCCCGCATCGCGACCACCAATGACACGCTCGACGAGGAACTGCGCAGCGCCGACTGGTTCGACGCGGCGACGTATCCGACGATCCGGTTCGTGTCCCGCAAGGTCGAGCAGACCGGCCCGCGCACCGCGCGCATTTCCGGCACTGTCACCCTGCATGGCGTCACGAAGCCCATGGTCCTCGACGCGACGTTCGGCGGCGCCGGCGTGAACCCGATGAACAAGGCCTACACGATCGGCTTCAGCGCGACCGGCACGCTCAAGCGCTCGGAATTCGGCGTCTCGAAGTATGTGCCCGCTGTCAGCGACGACGTGCAGGTCCGCATCACCGCCGCTTTCGAAAAGACCAGTTGAGTTCGCGCTCCCGCGCGCAAGCTGACGGGCGGAGCTGACCGAACAGCTTCGCCGATCGGGGAGGCGGCCGGACAGCAAGGTTGCGTGAAGCGGCCTTGCCTGCCAAAGGCCTCGGCCGTCCCCCGATCAAGGAATCAGCACCATGTCCGATGGCATGACCGCCGCGCGTACTGTCGGCATCGACTTCGGCACGACCAATTCGGTCATGGCCCTTTCCGATGGAGAAGGCGGTGCCGGACTGGTCGATTTCGCCGCGCCCGACGGCACCGGCTCGGTGTTCCGCTCGGCGCTGTGCTTCTGGCAGGACGACGATGTGCGGGGCGACCTGGCGCATGAGGCGGGGCCATGGGCCATCGCCGAATTCCTGGATTTTCCGCAAGGCAGCAGGTTCCTGCAATCGTTCAAGTCGGTTGCCGCCAATCCCGGCTTCGACAGCGCCAACCTGTTCGAGAAGCGCCTGCGCTTCGAGGAACTGGGCCGCGTGTTCCTGGAACATCTCATCGCGCATGGCGGCGAGGCGGCAAGGAACCTGCCCGGCCGGGTCATCGTCGGCCGTCCGGTGCGCTATGTCGGCGCACGGCCCGACGCGGCGCTGGCGCGGACACGCTATGACGCGATGTTCTCGATGCTCGGCAGCGAGATCCACTATGTCTACGAACCGCTGGGCGCGGCCTACAGCTTTGCCTCGCGCCTGTCCGATCCGGCCACGCTGCTGGTGGCGGACTTCGGCGGCGGCACCAGCGACTTCTCGATCGTGCGGGTGGAGGCGCCGGGAACGGCCAAGCGCTGCACGCCGCTCGGGTCGGCGGGTGTCGGCATCGCCGGGGACAGGTTCGACTACCGCATCATGGACCGTCTCGTGCTGCCGATGCTGGGCAAGGGCGGCACCTATCGCTCGTTCGACAAGGTGCTGCAGATTCCGGACGGACACTTCGTCGATTTCGGCGACTGGTCCCGCCTTGCGCTGATGCGCAACCGGCGCACGCTGGAGGAACTGGCGCGGCTCAAGCGCAGCGCCACCGATGGCGCGGCCATCGGGCGCATGATCGCGGTGGTGGAGAACGAACTGGGCTATCCGCTCTACGATGCGGTGGGCAAGCTGAAGCGCAGCCTGTCGGGCGACGATCGCGCGCACTTCCATTTCGAAAGCCCGGAACTCTCGATCGAGGCCGACGTGACCCGTGCGGAGTTCGAGGAGTGGATCGCCCCAGACCTCCAGCGCATCGCCGAGACCGTCGATCTTGCGCTCCAGCGGGCGGGCATGGCGGCCGACCAGATCGACCACGTGTTCCTGACGGGCGGCTCCTCGCTGATCCCGGCGGTGCGCCGCATGTTCGAGGCCCGCTTCGGCGAAAGCCGCATCGACAGCGGCGAGGAACTCACCTCGATCGCGCACGGGCTCGCGCTGATCGGGAGTGAACCCGATCTGCGCGAGTGGACCGTTCAGGACGATACTGCCGACTGATCAGAAGGCCGTTCTCACGCCGAACACGAAGTTCCGCCCGCGCAGCGGCGAGGCGTCCTTCACGAAGGAGGCGTGGTTGAGCGCGAACGAATTCGTCAGGTTGGTGCCGCGCGCGAAGAGTTCGGCCCAGCGGTCGGTGCCGAGGTCGAGCTTGTAGGACAGCGTCAGGTTGAGCATGTCGTAGCCCGGTGTCGCGGTTTCGAAGTCGGCGATGCGGTCCTGCTTGAAGGTGCGGTAATATTCCGCCTCCGCCGTGAACGGGCCGGTTGCCGCATCGACGCGCGTGCCGAGGCGGCCGGGCGGGATACGGGGAAGGTTCCCCAGATCGTCCTTCAGCTTGGCGCGGACGTAATCGCCGAAGAGCGAGACGCCCAGTTCCGGCATGATCTGGTGGCGCAACTCGCCGTCCACGCCGGTGAAGGTCGCATCCGCCGCCACGTAGTGGATCAGGCGAAACTCCTCGTACTGGTCCAGCGTCTGGCCATAGATGTAGTTGTCCACGCGCTGGTGATAGGCCCCGAGTGTGAAGGTGGTGGCGCCGCTGGTCTTGCGGAACGTCAGGTTGATCGACTTGCCGGTTTCCAGACGGTTTTCGGTCGATGCCATGCCGTTGAAGGTACGGCCCGTCACCATGCCGATCTCGTAAGTGTTCGAGGCGAAGTGCGGGCCGAAGGCGTAGAGCTCCTGCACGTTGGGCGCGCGCTGCGACCGGGCGAGCGAGAGCGCCAGCGAGTAGCCATCCGCCACCTTCCACAGCGCCGAGGCCGAGACCGAGAAGGGATCGTGCGCGCTGGAGGGCATGAACGCGGCCAGCGAGGTTTGCGGGCGGATGCGCTGCCATTCCTGGCGCACGGCGGCCTCGATGCGGACCGGGCCGAAGTCGCGGCTTTCGTGCAGGAACAGGGCGGTATTGCTGATGTCGAACGGCGTGTAACGGGTCACGTCGTCCTCGACCACGGCGTGGATGCCGCTGAAAGTGCTGTCGGAGTGCTGGACGCCGAAGACTCCGCGGAAGCCCGCCACGGCCTTGTGCGTCAGTTCGAAGCGGACGTCGAAGGCCTTGTTGCGATAAGCGGTGGCGATCTCGTCGTGCTCGATCTCGTCATGGCGGTAGTTGGTGTGCGCCATGCGGAAGCGGACGCGTTCGAAGCCGGGCAGGGGGTCGCGATATTCGCCGCGAATGTCGAACCGCTCGCTGCGCATCTTCACGAAGATGCTTTCCTCCTCGTGCTCATGGTCGTGGTTATCCTCGCCATGATCGTGGTCGTCGTGATCGTCGTGAGACCCGCAGTGAAGGCTGGCGCCGTGCGTGTGGCAGTCCTCGTATTCGTGGCTGTGGCCGGGGAGCCCGTACTTGCCGGTCACGCGGGTATAGGCGACGCCGAGATAGCCGTCCGGGCCGACCCACGATCCACCGGCGGTGAAGGTGGAGCTTTCGTTCCACGATCCGGCAACGCGGCGCTCGCCGAAGGCGCCGGGCACGCGGTAGTCGTCCGCCTCGCGGTGCGCGCCCTCAAGCCGCAGCGCCAGAGCGCCCGAACCCACGGTGACGCCGCCCACAAGCGAGCGCTCGTCATCCCCGGTGCCGAGCCGGGCCTCGCCCGCGCCGGAAATGCCGCTGGCCGGGATGGCGGTGGGGATCTTGGTGTCGAGCAGGTTCACCGCGCCGCCGATCGCGCCGCCGCCGTAAAGCAGGGCGGCCGGGCCGCGCAGCACTTCGATGCCGCGCAGTAGCAGCGGCTCGCCGGTGATGGCATGGTCGGCCGAAATGCCCGAGGCATCCTGCACATTGGCGCTGTCTGACAGGACCTGCACGCGCGGCGAGGTCTGGCCACGGATCACCGGCCGGCTGGCACCGCCGCCGAAGTTGTCGAAATGGATGCCGGGCTGGCCGGCGAGGGTCTCTCCCAGGGTGCCCTGCCGGCGATGAGCGAGTTCGTCACCGACCAGCGTGATGACCGGCGTGGCGGTTTCGTCCGCGGTCTCTTCCAGCGGCGCGGAGGTGACGAGAATTTCGCGCGATTCCGGCGCGGGAGCCTCGGCGAAAGCGGCGGCCGGGATCAGCGCGATGAGGGATACGGCGGATCGGTGCAGGATACGGACGGACAAGGAAACAACCCCCTGGGATCGGAAAGGAGGCTTCCTCTAATGTGATGTGATAACATTACTCAACAGGGCGATTGTCCTGTTATCAATATGTTACAATCGGGAAATATCTGCTGCCTGCTCAGCCGGCCTTGCCGGGGGCGTCGTCATCCTTCGCGGTGGCCAGTTCGGTGCCGTCTGCCGCGCTGGACCCGTAGATGAAGCCGTAAGTCGGATTTTCGCGCGAACCCAGCGAATGGCTCGGCCCGTACCAGACGCGCACGTTGCTCCAGTCGCCCGCTTCGGACACGTCTTCGGCAAGGGCGCTGCGTTCGATCAGGCCGGGGCCGGACCAGTTGGCGTGGTCGAGCATGACGTGGCGGGCATCCACCACTTCGCGGATCGTCGCGACATGGCCGTAAGGCATGGCCGAGGTGGACTTGAAGACGAGGACCGATCCCGCTTTGGGCAGATGACCGCGCTTGTAAGTGCCTTCGGCCTGACCCCACCATGTCGCCGCGTTGCCGTGAATGCCGATCCCCGACTGCGCGCGGGCATAGGGCACGCATTGCAGATGCTGCGCGAACGCCGGCGCGGCGAACATCTGGGCAGCGAGGGAAAGGATGGCGGCGGCGACCACGGGAACCATTTTCATGGAGAGACGTTATATCGTCTCAGAACTTTCGAGGTAGCCCCGTCCCGGCGAGATGATCGCACGGGACACACCGTTCGTCGCGCCTGCGGGAACCGGACGGTGAAGGCGGCCTAGCGCGCTTCCATCGAGTCGATAACCAGCACCAGACGGGATTCTCCCGATTCTGCGATGGGCGGTGAGCGATGCAGGATGGATGGTTCCGGTTGAAGCAGACGGCCTTTGAACATTGCCACCGTCCCGGCCGATAGTTCGCGGATCATCTCGGGCTGCCAGTCCGAACCGGGGGCCTGCGTCCACTGCGTGCCGCGCCCGAGATAAGTCGTGATCGTGCGGACCGTTACGAAATCGGCGTGGAACCGCCGGCAGGCGTCGGTCTCGATCACTTCCAGCCGCAACCGGATCCGCTCCGCAGCCAGTACCTCGGCATGGCAGCGTGCGAGCATGGCGATGTCGCGGCGCAGCGCCGGACAGTGCGGATAGCCGGCGTCATCCAGGGCCTGCGCAATGCCCGTGGCAAGATCGGGGATGGTGCATTCGAAGGTCAGGTCGTCAAGCTCGGCAAGTTTCAGGGCTGCCAGTTCCTGTTCCAGCGCCGCATCGAGATGCCGTTCCCACAGCGTAATGTCGGTACCCGGCCGGGCTATCCGCGCGAGTGCCTCGTGCGGACGGATTTCAGGAGGGCAGAGATCATTTTCCACGGGATAGGCCTTTTCATTTGCGAAGGAGGCCCCATCTAGCACAAGCAATGTAATGTTGTAACATACCTTAATTGAGCAGGAGCCGGGTTGATGAGCGAGCAGTGTGGAGTCCGGCAGGTCCGGAGACAGAGGCTGCTTGCCGATTTCGTGGAATCCACCGCGATCTCGGCCTCGGCGCTCTGCATGGTCCACTGCCTTGCGCTGCCGCTGCTGCTCTTCCTCCTGCCCGGCCTGCTCGGCTCATTCTTTCGGTCGGAGGCGTTTCATGTGGTCGTGCTCGGCCTGGTCGCACCTGCGGCGCTGGCGGCGTTCCTGATGGGCTATCGGCGGCACGGCGCGATCGGGCCGGGCATTGTCGGCGGGGCTGGCATCGTCTGCCTCGTTCTTGCGGTATGGCCCGCCGGCCTGCCGCTGGGCGAGACGGGCCTGACCGTGGCCGGCAGCGCGATGCTGGTGCTCGGCCACGGCTGGAACTGGCAGAAGCGGCTGCCTTGCAACGAGTGCGAGTCAGCCGGCCCTTCGCGCTAGAAGCGCTTCTTCTCAGTGACGTCTATCTGGACGACGCGGCCGTCATGGATGGTCAGCGAGACATTGCCGTAGCGCAGGTTCTTCAGGGCATCGCGCACGCTGGCGATGCTCTCTTCAAGCTGCTTGTCCGAGGGGGAGCCGGGCGCGGGGCTGGTCATGCGAGGTTTCCTTCAGCCGAATAGGTTCGCGAACGGCGCGCCTCGATCAGGACGGTGCTCCCGATTTCCGGCGGAGTGGTGTTCGCCGCGACATCGATTTCGATCATGGTGTCGCCGCCGCCGAGGCGGCCTTCCACGCGCCATGCACTGCCCTTGCGGAAGACGTTGTCGACATGAACCGCCTCGCCGCCGGTGGGCACGATCGCGAGGTCGTGCGGGCGGACATGCCGGCCATCCGGGAAACGGTTGGTCTCGCCCACGAAGTGCGAGACGAAGGCGGTCGCGGGCTCCATGTAGACTTGTTCGGGCGTGCCGATCTGGTCGATCCGGCCATGGTCCATCACCACCACGCGATCGGCAAGTTCAAGCGCTTCTTCCTGGTCGTGCGTCACGAAGATCGAGGTCAGGCCCATCTGCTTGTGCAGGTCGCGCAGCCAGCGGCGCAGGTCCTTGCGGACCTTGGCGTCGAGCGCGCCGAACGGCTCGTCGAGCAGCAGCAGGCTGGGCTCGATGGCCAGTGCGCGGGCGAGCGCCACGCGCTGGCGCTGTCCGCCCGAAAGCTGGCCGGGATAGCGGCCGCCGAGGTCTTCGAGCTGGACCACGCGCAGCAGTTCCTGCGCCCGTGCCTTGATCTCGGCCTTGGACGGGCGCCGCTTCGCCTTGCGCACGCTGAGGCCGAAAGCGATGTTGTCGGCCACGGTCATGTGGCGGAACAGGGCGTATTGCTGGAAGACGAAGCCGACGTTGCGCTTGCCCACCGGGATTTCGGACACGTCCTCACCGTTGAAGTAGACGTGGCCCTCGTCCTGGAATTCGAGGCCGGCGATGATGCGCAGCAGCGTCGTCTTGCCCGAGCCGGAGGGGCCGAGCAGGGCGATGAATTCGCCGGGCTGGATTTCGAGGTCGATGCCGTGAAGCGCGGGATAATTGCCGAAGCGCTTGGTGATGTTCTGGACGCGGATCAATGCCTTGCTCCCGAGTGAAGGTCGAAGCGCCATTCGAGCACGGTCTTGAGGACCAGCGTGACGAGCGCGAGCGCAGCCAGCAGCGAGGCCACGGCGAAGGCTCCGACGAAGTCGTATTCGTTGTAGAGTATCTCGACATGCAGCGGCATGGTGTTGGTTTCGCCCCGGATGTGCCCCGAGACGACCGAGACGGCGCCGAATTCGCCCATGGCGCGCGCGTTGCACAGCAGTACGCCGTAGAGCAGGCCCCAGCGGATGTTCGGCAGGGTGACGTGCCAGAAGGTCTGCCAGCCATTGGCGCCCAGCGAAAGCGCGGCTTCCTCATCATCCTTGCCCTGTTCCATCATGAGCGGGATCAGTTCGCGGGCGACGAAGGGGAAAGTGATGAAGACGGTGGCCAGGATGATGCCGGGCACTGCGAAGATGATCTTCAGGCCGTGGGCGGAAAGCCATGGTCCCAGCAGGCCCTGCGCTCCGAACAAAAGCACGAAGATCAGGCCCGAAACCACCGGGGAGACCGAAAACGGCAGGTCGATCAGGGTGAGCAGCAGATTCTTGCCGGGGAAGCTGAACTTGGTGATGGCCCAGCTTGCGGCGAGGCCGAAGACCATGTTGAGCGGCACGCTGATCGCGGCGATGATCAGCGTGAGCTTGATCGCGGACAGCGCGTCGGGGTTGGACACGGCGTCCAGGAAGGGCGCGATCCCCTGCTTCAGGGCTTCGCTGAAAACCGCGACCAGCGGCAGCATCAGGAAGAACGCCAGAAAGGCGAGCGCGATGAGGATCAGCAGTACCTGTGCGGTCCTGCTTTCGGTTCCGGGGGTGATCCGGCGCGTTTTCCGGGTCATGCGCCAAGCCTCCTGCGGCGGATGGACTGGAGGGCGTTGAGCGTGAAGAGCACCGCGAAGGACACCAGCATCATGACCATCGCGATGGCGGTGGCGCCGTCGTAATTGTATTGTTCGAGCTGGGTGACGATCAGCAGCGGCGCGATCTCCGTGCGGCCGGGCATGTTGCCCGAGATGAAGATCACCGAGCCGTATTCGCCCACCCCGCGTGCGAAGGACAGCGCGAAGCCGGTGAACAGCGCGGGCAGGATCGCCGGGAAGATGACCCGTGCGAATGTCTGCGCACGGTTGGCGCCCAGCGTTGCGGCGGCTTCCTCCACGTCCTTGCCGAGATCGGCAAGAACCGGTTCGACCGAGCGCACCACGAAGGGCAGGCCGATGAAGACCAGCGCCACGGTGATGCCGATCGGCGTGAAGGCAACCTTGATTCCCAGCGGATCGAGATATTGCCCGACCCAGCCGCTCGGCGCGTAAAGCGCGGTGAGGGCGATGCCGGCAACGGCGGTGGGAAGCGCGAAGGGCAGGTCCACCAGCGCGGAAATCACGCGCTTTCCGGGAAATTCGTAGCGCACGAGAACCCAGGCGACGAGGAGGCCGAACACCGCGTTGACCAGCGCGGCGGCGATGGCGGTGCCGAAGCTCAGGCGATAGGCGGTGAGGGCGCGTTCGGAAAAGCCCACGTCCACGAAAGCCTGCCAGCCCATGCCGGCAGACTTGAGGAACAGGGTGGAAAGCGGGATCAACACGATCAGGGACAGCCAGGCCAGGCTGAACCCGAAGGTCAGCCCGAAGCCCGGCAGAACGGAGGGCGCACGCCATCGGGGCTTGCGCGTCGTCATGGATGGCATCTGCAGTGGCCTGCTCGATTCTGGCGCCGGAAAGCGCGGTTTACTTCTTGGAGTAGATGCGGTCGAACACGCCGCCGTCAGCGAAGAAGGTCTTCTGCGCCTTGCCCCAACCGCCGAAATCCTCGTCGATGGTGGTGAGGTTCAGCTTGGGGAACTGGTTGGCGAACTGTTCGGCGATCTTGGGATCGCTGGGCCGGTAGAAATTGCGCGCGATCGCGACTTGCGCCTCCGGTGTGTAGAGATATTCGAGATAGGCCTTGGAAACTTCCTCGGTGCCATGCTTCTTCGCGTTCGCCGCGATCACGGCGACCGGCGGTTCCGCGAGGATCGAGATGGAAGGCACCACGATCTCGAACTTTCCGGCGCCCAGCTTCTTCTCGGCCAGCAGGGCTTCGTTCTCCCAGGCGAGCAGCACGTCGCCGATGCCGCGTTCGACGAAAGTGGTCGTCGCGCCGCGCGCGCCGCTGTCGAGCACGGGAACCTGCGAAAAGAGGCGCTTCACGTAAGTTTCGGCGGCAGCGTCCGATCCGCCGGCCTTGCGGCCATAGGCCCAGGCAGCGAGGAAGTTCCAGCGGGCGCCGCCGCTGGTCTTCGGGTTGGGGGTGATGACCTGCACGCCGGGCTTCACCAGGTCGTTCCAGTCATGAATGCCCTTGGGATTGCCCTTGCGCACGAGGAAGACGATGGTCGAGGTGTAAGGCGAACTGTTGTCCGGGAGGGCCTTTTGCCAGTCGGCCGGGAGCAGCTTGGCCTTCTCGGCGATCACGTCGATATCGTAGGCCAGCGCCAGCGTGGCGACATCGGCTTCGAGGCCGTCGATGATCGCGCGGCTCTGCTTGCCCGATCCGCCATGGCTCATGCGGAAGGTCACGTCCTGTCCGGTCTTCTTCTTCCAGTAAGCCGCGAAGGCCGGGTTCACGGCCTGGTAGAGTTCGCGGGTCGGATCGTAGGAGACATTGGTGATCTCGACCGAATTGCCCGATTTCCCGCCCGAGCAGCCGGCAAGGGAGGCGGCCAGCACCGTCACCGCGGCGACGGTAACAAACAGGCGGCGATTGAGGGTTCCGGCATTCATCTATGGTGTCTCCCGTCAGGTGGCCTACGCCTAAACTCAATCGAATTGGTTGACATTAAATATGTAGTTGCAGGGTGGCAAGCATACCTTTTGGCCAAGCCTGCCTGCTCCACCGGACATACCGGCCAAGCGGCCCATTCGCGCCGGACCCCGCGCTTGATGCGGCGTGCCAGGAATTTCAATGACATATGATTCATCGCCGGCACAGGGTCCACTCCCTCAAAGGGAGCAGCAACCTATTGTCACGCAAACAGGCGGCCGACTCAAGCGGCTCTGCGATCCGGGGAACTGCGCCGGGCCGGCGGCGCACGGAACCGGACGGGAAAGCGGTACCGTGCGCGCGTGAGGGGCAGCCTAGGCGGCTGTTACCGGCGCGTTGGAAAGGGCGGCAAGGATCGGGGCGCTGTCGGTACGGTCCAGCCAGTCGGGGCTGGCTTCGAAGAACAGGACTCTGGCGTCCTGTCCCAGGACCAGTACGGCGGGCTGGTCGATCTCGTAGCTCAGCGTTCCCAGAGTGGCGCCGATCCAGCTCTCGCCCGGGGCGACTTCGGGCTGCTCCTCGGGGAAGAAGGTCACGCCAAGCCTGCGGCCGAGTGCGTAGCCGGGGTCGCTGGCGACGGTGAAGCCCAGGCCGTGGCGTTCGATCACCGCCCGGTCCACGGGAATCTGGGCGCTGACCGCGACAAGCGGAATGCCCCGCGCGCGAAGTTCGGGCCAGAGCGTCTCGTTGTAATAGGGCAGGGCGATGTTGCAGGCCGGGCACCCGCCGAAGCGGAAGAACACCAGCACGGCGGGACCATTGGCCAGCAGCGAGTCGCGGGTCAGTTCGTGCCCGTCCTGATCTATCAGGGTGAAAGGTGTGATTTCGTCGCCCGTCCTGGGCAGTTTCGCGGGATCGTGGCGCTCCGAAAGCAGGCTGCGCTGCAAGGCGTTGCGGGCCAGTTGCTCGGCGCTCCACGTCCGGTCCCGTTCCGCCTGAAGCTCGGCGAATCGCTCCTTGAGGCTCTTGCTCATCCTGTTTCCTCCTGATGGGTGTCCATCGGGAAGCTAGGGCGCGGGGCGGGGCAGGAATAACGAGAAGCGCCCCGCCGTTATTGAAAGTTTCCAATAAGCGCCCGTGGCTTCAGAGTGCCGCCACGACCTCCCGCGCCAGTTTGGCGAGCTGGCTGGTCGGCCCGTCAAGCCCGGGCGCGGTCTGGAGGATGCACGAGACGTTGGGCAGTTCGGGCAGGTCCGAATCCTCCAGCGGAGCCTCGCGCAGGAACAGGTGCGTTCGGCAGGTCACGCCCAATCCGGCATCGACGGCAGCGCGCAGCGCGGTGAGATTGGGTGTCTCGACCGAGATCCGGTAAGGCCGCCCGGCATCTTCCAGCGCCCGGATCGCCGCTTCGCGAAAGCGGCACGGCGGTTCGAGCACGGCGAGCTGCACGGTTTCCTGCAACGCCAGTTCGGGCTTTCCGTACCAGGCCATCGGCGCGCTGGCGATCGCGCTGGGATCGTTGTTGGCCGCGAAGCCGAGCACGATGTCCAGTTGCCGGCGTTCGAGCTGGCCGAGCAGTTCGGCAGTGCCCGCGACGCGCGAATAAAGCTGTGCTTCGGGGTGGAGCTCCGCGAAACGGGCCAGCAGGCCGGACAGCAGCATTTCGGCGAAGTCCTGCACCATGCCGATGCGTGCCGGCCCGGTAAAGTGCCCGGCAGTGACGGCGGCTACGGCCTCGTCATGGAGATTCAGCACCTTGCGCGCGTAATCCAGCATCAGGTCGCCGGACTGGGTGAGCGTCAGCCTGCGGCCCTCGCGGTGGAAGAGGGGCTGCTGGAGCAGTTCCTCCAGGCGCTTGATCTGGAGGCTCAGGGCGGACTGGCTCACGAAGACCCGCTCGGAGGCATGAAGCATGGAGCCGGTATCAACGATCGCCACGAAACTGCGCAGGAGGTTGGTGGGAAGATTGACGGGCATGTTCGAATCACTCTCGAATGGGTGGGCTGCTGCGGCGGGGGTAACCTGCTTCATATTCTCAACCAAATTAGTAGAGTTTGTGACGCTGATTGCAAACCTTGTCTGCTCCATCAGTGCGGCCGGCGGGGCGTTCGCCCCGAATCCGGCACGGCCCGGCGATGCAAACTCCAGCTTTTCCCGGCGTTATGAGCGGTGCTGATAGGCCGGCACACAAAACTCAATTGAATTGGTTGAGAATGCCGTGTCTCTTCCCGGCCTGCTCCATGGAAGAGAAAGACAATGGCCATTTCCGGCAGGATTCCATTTTCGCTGAAACGCTCGCTGTCAGGCGCACGCTGGCTTTCGCCGGTGCTGTTCCTGCTGGCCTGGGAGGCGGGATCGCGTTCCGGCCTCATTCCCGGGCGCACGCTGGCGGCGCCCTCGAAAGTGCTCTCCACCTTGCTTGGCATGGCGGTTTCGGGTGAACTTGCGGCAAATCTCTGGGTCTCGTTCCTGCGCATCGCCATCGGCCTTGCCATCGGCGTGACCATCGGCGTGGTGCTGGCGCTGGTCGCCGGGCTTTCGCGGCAGGGCGAAGTGGCGGTCGATCCGCTCATGCAGATCAAGCGCACGATCCCGACGCTGGCGCTGACTCCGCTGTTCATCGTGTGGTTCGGCATCGGCGAAACGCCGAAAATCGCGCTGATCGCCTTCGCCTCGATCTTTCCTGTCTACCTCAACCTCTACAGCGGCATTCGCGGGGTAGACCTGCGCCTGCTGGAAGGCGCGCGCAGCTTCGGGCTCAGCCGCCCCGAACTGGTCTGGCATGTCATCCTGCCCGGAGCCTTGCCTTCGCTGCTGGTGGGGCTGCGCTATTCGCTGTCGGTCGCGATCCTCGTGCTGGTCGTGGCGGAGCAGATCAACGCCTCGGCCGGGCTCGGCTATCTCATCAACAATGCCCGCGACTTCATGAGGACCGACATCATCGTCGTGTGCCTGATGATCTATGCGGTGCTGGGCCTCGCCGCCGATGCGCTGGTGCGGGCGGTGGAGAGCCGGGCACTCGTCTGGCGCCCGAGCATCGTTTCGCAATGACCCCCGCCTACCGATCCCCCACGCAACTTGCACCGGAGAACCGTGCCATGGATGCTCGACCGAACGGCTATTCCCGCGTCGCGCCGCCGCAATTCCCCGCCCCGCCGGTTGGTCCTGCGCCGGTTGTCCGCCTGCGCGATTTCACGCGCCGCTTCGGCGACAACACGATCATCTCCGGCCTCGACCTCGACATCGCGCCGGGCGAGTTCGTGACGCTGCTGGGCCGGTCGGGTTCGGGAAAGACCACGCTGCTGCGCACGCTTGCCGGGCTCGACCCGACGCCGGGCCAGGACGTGATCGTCCCGGATTCCCGCGCCGTCGTGTTCCAGGATGCCCGTCTGCTGCCGTGGAAGAAGGTCTGGCGCAATGTCGCGCTGGGGCTCCGGCAGGGCGACGTGCGGCAGCAAGCAGAGGACGCGCTGCGCGAAGTCGGTCTCGGGCACCGGCTGGACGCATGGCCGCTGACGCTATCCGGCGGCGAGGCGCAGCGGGTGGCGCTGGCCCGCGCGCTGGTGCGCGAACCGGGCCTGCTGTTGCTGGACGAACCCTTCGCCGCGCTCGACGCCCTGACGCGCCTGCGGATGCACGAACTCGTGCTCTCGCTCTGGACCCGGCACCGGCCGGCGGTGATGATGGTCACCCATGACGTGGACGAGGCGATCGCGCTGGCCGATCGCATCGTCCTGCTGGATCGGGGGCGCATCGCCGCGCAGGAGCGCATCGAGGCGCCGCGCGGCGAACGCGGGCAGGTCGCGCGGGGGCTGCGCAGCCGCCTGCTGAGCGCGCTGGGCGGACAGGTATCGGAAGGTCCTTTACCCGCCGAGATCATCGCGCTCCACGCCGGAGGCCTCGCATGAACGCGCCGGTTTCCCTCGTCGTTCCGGGGCAGGATATCAGGCCGCTACGCCGTTTCGTGACGGGGCTTGCCGCGATCATCGACAGCGGGGCCGGGCAGGCGGCGATCCTGGAACATGGCGGCGCCCTGTTGGGCCGTCTCGTCTCGCAAGGCGGCTGGCTGCCCGAGGAATTCGCGCGGCCTAATCCCGAGCGCTACCAGCAATACCTGCTCCATTGCGACAGTGCGGAGCGCTTCAGCGTGGTCTCCTTCGTATGGGGGCCGGGACAGGCGACGCCGATCCACGACCACCGCGTCTGGGGGCTCGTGGGCGTGCTGCGCGGCGCGGAGAACGTGCAGAACTTCCGCCGCCGGCCGGACGGCTCGCTCGTCCAGCAGGGTGAGACCGGCCAGCTTCGCGAAGGCGAGGTGGAGGCGATCGATCCGCAGGTGGGCGATATCCACCGCGTCGCCAATGCCTTCGCGGACCGCATTTCGATCTCGATCCATGTTTACGGCGCCAACATTGGCGCAGTCGAACGCGCGACCTACCGCGACAGCGGCGAGGAGCGCCCCTTCATCTCGGGCTATGCGAACGAGGTCCTGCCCAACCTCTGGAATGGAGTGATCCGGGCATGAGCGTGTACCCCGCCGAAGTTCGAAGTGCCCTGCTGGCCCGCCGTGAAATCGCGCTGATAGACGTGCGGCAGGAAGCGCTTTTCGCGCTCGGCCATCCGCTGTTCGCGGCGCAGATCCCGCTTCAGCGCATCGCACTGGAAGCGCCCTGGCGCATCCCGCGCAAGGATACGCAGATCGTGGTCTACGATGACGGCGAGGGGCTGGCCGAACCGGCGCTGCACCAGTTCCGCGCGCTTGGCTTTACGCATGTCGATGTGCTGGAAGGCGGCCTCGCGGGGTGGCGGGCCGCAGGGTACGAGCTGTTCGAGGACGTGAACAGCTACTCCAAGGCTTTCGGCGAACTGGTCGAGCATCGCCGCCACACCCCCTCGCTGCCGGCGCCCGATGTGCTGGCGCTGATCGAGGAAAAGGCGGATATCGCCATTCTCGACGCCCGCCGTTTCGACGAATATGCCACGATGAGCATCCCCGGCGGGCGTAGCGTTCCGGGAGCCGAACTCGTGCTGCGCGCGCCCGTCGCCGCGCCCGATCCCGATACGACGATCATCGTAAACTGCGCCGGCCGCACCCGCAGCATCATCGGCACCCAGTCGCTCATCAACGCGGGGCTGCCGAACAGGATTTTCGCGCTGCGCAACGGCACGATCGGCTGGACGCTCGCCGGGCAGAAGCTGGAGACAGGGCGTCAGGAAAGCGTCGACAAGGGCGCCGATGGCGAAATCGACGTGGCCCGCGAGCGCGCCCGCGATGTCGCCTATCGCGCCGGAGTGCGCCGGATCGACAGCGCGGATCTCAGGGCCTTGCTCGCCGAGAACGACCGCACGCTCTACCGCTTCGACGTGCGTCAGCCCGCCGATTTCGCGGCCGGGCACCCGGCGGGCTTCCGCAATGCGCCGGGCGGCCAGCTCGTGCAGGAAACCGATCATTTCGCACCGGTGCGCGGTGCCCGCATCGTATTGGCCGACGACCTCGGCTCCCGCGCGGACATGACCGCCTCCTGGCTCGCCCAGCTCGGGTGGGACGTGTCGGTCCTGGCGGATGCCTTCGACGGGCCGCTGGAGACGGGCGAGGACGGCGCTCCCGCGCCGCGCGGACCGCATGGCCGGTACAAGCGTCCTTACGAGGGCACCGACAATCGCGAGGCCGCCATGCAGGCCTACCTCGACTGGGAATATGGCCTCGTCGCCCAGTTGGAGCGCGACGGCACGCACGGCTTCTTCGTCATCTGATCCAGCGCCCTTCAGGGAGAATTGCATCATGACCGTCAAGTTCATCGGCTATATCGGCTTCAACGACACCTCCGAAATCCACGCCGGATCGCGTTCTCGCGTGCTTGACCGCGACTATGTGGATGCCGCTGCCCGCGCGCAGGAAGCGGGCGGGTTCGACCGGGTGCTGATCCCGTTCGGCTCCAGTTCGCCGGAAAGCCAGATCGTTGCCGCCCATGCCGCCGCGATCACCAGGCGCCTCGGTTTCCTCGTCGCGCACCGCCCCGGTTTCACGCAGCCGACGCTGGCGGCGCGCCAGCTTGCGACGCTGGACCAGCTTTCGGGCGGCCGCGTCGCCGTGCACATCATCACCGGCGGCGCCGATGACGAGATGGCGCGCGACGGCGACGTTCACACCCTCAAGGCCGAACGCTACTTGCGCAGCGACGAGTATCTCGGCGTGCTCAAGCGCGAATGGGCGGAAACCGCGCCCTTCGATCATTCCGGGCGTTTCTACGAAGTGCGCGGCGGCTTCAGCGCCGTGAAGCCGGACAACCTGCCGGTGTTCTTCGGCGGCTCCTCGCCCGAGGCGATCGAGGTGGCGGGCCGCCATGCCGATGTCTACGCGCTCTGGGGCGAGACGCTGGAGCAAGTGGGTGAGGCTGTTCGCACCGTCCGCCACGCGGCCGCCCGGCATGGCCGCAGTCCCGGTTTCTCGCTCTCGCTGCGGCCGGTCATTGCCGATACCGAGGAAGCGGCGTGGAAGAAGGCTGACGAGATCACCGAAAAGGTCCGCGCCAACCGCGAGGCGGCAGGTCTTCCCACCAGCGGCCATCGTCCGCCCAATGCCGGATCGCTGCGCCTGCTGGAAACGGCGCAGACCCAGCGCCGCGATACCCGCCTGTGGACCGGCGTGGCCGCGCTTACCGGGGCGGCGGGCAACAGCACCGGCCTTGTCGGCACGCCCGAACAGGTCGCCGATGCGCTGCTCGAATATTACGACATCGGCATCGATCACTTCCTGATCCGGGGATTCGAACCGCTGGCCGACGCCATCGATTATGGCCGCGACCTGATCCCGCTGGTCCGCGCCAAAGTCGCCGCCCGCGAAGGCACGGACAAAGTGGCGCTGGCAAGCTGAAGCGGCGGCCCGCGCATTGGAAAAACTCACGTTCCTATCAGCCATCCGCGTTGGTTCACGGCCCCCGCACCCCATAGCCTGAACCCACGCAGAAGGAGGAATGACATGAGCAAACGCCAACTAAAACTCGGTTTCATCCTGCACGGCGTCGGCCCCGGCTGGGACGACTGGCGCCACCCGGACGCCCAGGTCGATGCCAGCACCAGCCTTTCGTTCTACACCCGGCAGGCGCAGGTCGCCGAGCGCGGCAAGTTCGATTACCTGTTCGTGGCCGACAGCGTTTCGATCAATGCGCGCTCCTCGCCGCACTATCTCAACCGCTTCGAGCCGCTGACGATCCTCTCCGCCGTCGCCGCCGTGACCGAGCATATCGGCCTCGTCGGCACGGCGACGGTCAGCTATACCGAAGCCTACAACCTTGCCCGCCAGTTCGCCTCGCTCGATCATATCAGCGGCGGCCGGGCCGGGTGGAACGTCGTTACCTCGTGGCTGGAAGGCAGCGCCGCCAACTTTGGCCGGGACAAGCACCTCGACCATGACGTGCGCTACCGGCTGGCCGAGGAATACCTCGATGTCGTGAAAGGGCTCTGGGATAGCTGGGAGGACGGCGCCCTTGTCCGCGACAAGGCCAGCGGGCAGTTCCTCGATCCCGGCAAGCTGCACGAACTGGGCCACAAGGGTGAATTCCTGTCGGTCAAGGGCCCGCTCAACATCTCGCGTTCGCCGCAGGGGCAGCCGGTGATCTTCCAGGCGGGGTCCTCGGAAGACGGCCGCAACTTCGCCGCGCGCCATGCCGAGGCGATCTTCACCCATCAGGAAGACCTTGCCGAGGGGCAGGCCTTCTATGCCGACGTCAAGGCGCGGGCGCGCGGTTTCGGGCGCGATCCCGACCAGCTTCTGGTGCTTCCCGGCGGGCGCCCGATCGTGGGTTCGACCGAGGAGGAAGCCGAGCGTCTTCACCGCGAACTGGCCGATCTCGTCAGTCTGGAGAACGCATTGCGGGCGCTTGGCCGTTCGTTCAACGATCACAATTTCAGCCTCTACGATCCCGATGGCCCGTTCCCGCAGCACGTCGCCGAAGAGGGGCGCCGCAGCAACCAGAGCGCGTCCGAGAAGGTACTGAAAGAGGCAGAGCGCGGGTTGACCCTTGGCGAGATCGCCCTGCGCGTGGCCACGCCGCGCAGCCACTTCACAGGTACGCCCGAACAGGTCGCCGACCGCTTCCAGCTCTGGCTGGAGCAGCGCGGATCGGATGGTTTCAACCTGTTCGAATCCCTGCCCGGGCAGCTTGAGGTCTTTGTCGACCATGTCGTGCCGATCCTTCAGGCGCGCGGGATCTACAAGCAGGACTACCCCGGCAACACCCTTCGCGAAACGCTGGGGCTGGACGTTCCCGTCAATCGCAACACCGCCGCGCGGCTGCGCCGTACGGCGGCCTGACAGACAGCACGGAAAGGAGAAAACCCATGGCCAGTACCGCTTCCACTTTCGACGTTTCGAACGCCGGCCTTGTGATCCGCCCGGTCCAGCCGACCATCGGGGCCGAAGTCGAGGGCGTGGACCTCTCGAAGCCCCTCACCAACGAGCAGCGCGGCGCGATCCGCGCCGCGCTGCTCAAGTGGAAGGTGCTGTTCTTTCGCGACCAGTCGATCGACGACGCCCAGCAGGCGGCCTTCGCCGCGAACTTCGGGCCGCTCTATACCCATCCCACCACGCGCCACGATGCGGCCAACAAGGAAGTCCACGCCATCGCTGCGCGGGAGGACCGGGAATATGAAAGGAAGCTCGGCTACAAGCTGCGTCCGGGCGAGGCCTATCACACCGACACGAGCTGGCGGCTCGTTCCCACCTGGGGTGCGGTGCTGCGCGATGTGAACCTGCCCGAAGTGGGCGGGGACACGATCTGGGTCGATGCCCATCTCGCCTATGAAACGCTGCCGGCGGAGATCAAGGCGCGCCTCGAAGGCAGGCATGTCACGCACAACTTCGTGCCCGCGCTGGAGCTTTCGGGGCACGATTACCCCATCGTCGCACACAGGATCGTGCGGACCCACCGCGAGACCGGGCAGAAGATCCTCTGGGTCAACTTCTCGCAGCAGCCGCAGATCCTCGGGCTGGAACTGTCCGAAAGCCGCGAACTGCTGGACGAGGTGCTGCTCCAGTACAAGCGGCCCGACCTCCAGGCGCGTTTCTCGTGGCGGCCGGGGACGGTGGCGTTCTGGGACAACCGCGCCACGGTACACTTCGCGGTGCGCAACTACGGCGATTTCCCACGCGAACTGCACCGCATCCTCATCGCCGACGAACCGCTCTGGACGGACCTCTGATCGATGCTGGACAGACGCAACCTGCTTGCAGGACTTGCCACGACCTTCGCCCTGGCCGCTTGCGGCCGGGGCGCGGGCGCAAATGCCGGGGTGCTGCGCGTCGGTAGCCAGAAGGGCGGCACCAAGTCGCTGATGCTGGCTTCCGGTGCGCTCGACGGCGCGTCCTACAAGGTCGAGTGGTCGGAATTTCCGGCGGCGCAGAACCTGCTCGAAGCGCTGGGCAGCAGCGCCGTCGATCTCGGGCTGGTGGGAGATGCGCCGTTCCAGTTCGCCTATCAGGCGGGCAGCCCGATCAAGGCCGTTGGCGCCCAGCGCACGCAGGCCCGGCTGGACGGCGCGCTTTCCATCCTCGTGCCCGCGGGATCGCCGGTGCGCGACGGCAAGGACCTGCAGGGCAAGCGTATTGCCACCACGCGCGGCAGCGTGGGCCACTATCTCGTGCTCCGTTCGATGATCGCTTCCGGGCTCCGGCCCGAGGACGTGAAGATCGTGTTCCTTTCGCCCAGCGATTCCCGCGCGGCGCTGCAGAGCGGCGCGGTGGACGCCTGGTCCACCTGGATGCCCTATATCGCCGCGGCGCAGGCCGAGGGGGACAGGATCGTCGTGGATGGCCGGGATTTCGTGCAGGGTTATGGCTTCGAAGTGGCGCCGGAAAGCGCCATCGCCGCAAAGCGCGAACAATTGTCCGATTTCCTCCGGCGGGAAGCCAGGGCGCTCGAGTGGGCCAGCGGCCATGTCGATGACTATGGCGCCGTGCTGGCAAAGGAAACCGGACTGCCGCCCGAGATTGCCCGCGCCACGGCAGAGAAGAATATCCGCCTGCGCGTGCCGATTGATAATAAGGTCATATCCGATCAGCAGGTCGTCCTCGATACATTTCGCAGGTTTGGCGAAGTACGGTCGTCGCGTCCGCTCGACGGCGCATTCCTGTTGAATGCCTGAATCAAGAAAAACTTGGGTTCAGATAAGGCAATTCAATTTCAAATAATTTAGTTGAGATGGCACGAAGCTCTCGTGTTTCTGACTTCGGGGGCTGATGTGAACAAGTTCTTTGTATCGAGTTTTCTTGCCGGTGTTTCTTTCCTCGCCATTTCTCCCGCGCGGGCCGAAGAGGCGGCGGATGCCGCCGCCGAAGTCGCCGCTGCGGAGGCGGACGGTTCCGCCATCGTCGTCACCGGTGCGCGCGGGCGCATCCAGCGCTCGGTGGCGGACAGCCCGGTGCCGATCGACGTCATCGGTCCGCAGGAACTGAAGAACACCGGCCGCACCGGCCTCAAGGAAATCCTCGGCAATATCATCCCCTCGCTGAGCATGCCCGCGCTGGGCGGCGGCGGCACCTCGGCCAGCGTCCGGCCGATCTCGATCCGCGGCCTTTCGGGTGACTACGTGCTGGTCCTCGTCAACGGCAAGCGCCGCCACACGACCTCGCTCATCAACAACCTCTCGCGCATTTCCGGCGGCTCCACCCCGGTGGATATCGACCTGATCCCGACCAGCGGCGTCGGCCGGATCGAGGTCCTGCGCGATGGGGCGGCGGCGCAGTACGGATCGGACGCGATCTCGGGCGTCATCAACATCATCCTCGACAATACGGCGCGCGGCGGCGAACTGTCGGTGACGGGCGGCCAGCTCTACGAAAAGGGCGGCGCGCTGGCGCAAGTTTCAGGGTCTTACGGCGTGGGCCTCGGCGACGGCGGCTTCGCACGGTTCGCGGTGGAGGCGAAGTATCACGACCGCGCCGATTCCTCGGCGGAGCCGGTGCCCTATGTCTATCCCCTGGTGGACGGCCAGCCCGACCCGCGCGAGGCAGATGCAAACCACCTGATCGCCGGCGGTTACGGCCGCTCCAACCGCGACAAGATCGTCAACACCAGCTACAACGCCGAACTGCCGCTGGGTGACGACACCACGCTCTATTCGTTCTCCACGCTCAGCTACCGGAACATCAAGGACGCGCGCGGTGCGTACTTCGCTTCCGCGACAGGCTACGGCGGGCTGGCCAACAGCTCCGGCGCCTCGGTACTGCCGCAGCTCTATCCGGCGGGCTTCCAGGCCTATCGCCGCATCTGGGAATGGGATTTCCAGGCCGCGCTCGGCCTTCGCAGCGAATTCGCGGGCTGGTCGCTCGATGTTTCCAGCAGCTTCGGGCGGGACAACGTCAAGCTCGGCGCGGAAAACACGCTCAACCCCTCGCTCGGCCCGGACAGCAAGAGCAGCTTCTTCATGGGGCGCCAGAAGCAGGACCTCTGGGTCAACAACCTCGATATCAGCCGCGATCTGGATCTTGGGCTGGCAAGGCCGGTCAGCCTGTCGCTGGGGGTGGAGCATCGCTGGGAGCGGTTCCGCAACATTGCCGGCGAACCGGATTCCTACCGTGACGGCGGCTATGTGATCCCGCTGGACGATACCCCGTTCGGCCAGCTCTATGGTGGCCGTTCGCCTTCGCCGGGCCTGGTGTCCTTCACCGGCACCTCGCCCGCCGACGCATCGAGCATCAGCCGCAACAACGTGGCCGCCTATGTCGACGTTTCCGCCGATCTCACGCCGGGCTGGTTCCTCGGCCTCGCGGGGCGGTTCGAGCATTATTCCGACAGCGCGGGCAACACCTTCAGCGCCAAGGCCTCGACCCGCGTGGAACTGGCGAAGGGGCTGGCCCTGCGCGGCGGCGTCAATACCGGCTTCCGCGCACCCTCGCTGGCGCAGACCGCGTTCTCGACCACGCAGAACACCGTCACCGTGATAGGCGACGAGCGCGTCTCCACGGTCTCCAAGTTCCTGCCGGTCAACAGCGCGGCGGCCATCGCGCTGGGCGCGAAGCCGCTGAAGCCGGAGAAGTCTCTCAACTTCACGGCGGGCGTCACTTATGAAACCGGTCCGTTCCGGCTGACCGTGGATGCCTACCAGATCCGCATCGACGACCGCATCGTGAAGACCGAATTCCTGGGGACCGCATCGAACGGCGGGGCGGCGATCAAGGATATCCTCGTCGCCAACGGGATCGACGACGTGGACAGCGCCCAGTTCTTCACCAACGCCATCGACACCCGCACGCGCGGCGTGGACGTGGTGGGAGAATATACGCTGGATACCGCGTCAGTGGGCACCTTCCGCCTCAATGCGGCCTATAGCTACAACCGTACGAAGATCCTTCACGTCATCGACAATCCCGATGAACTCAGCACCCTCAACGTCACCCTGTTCGGCCGTCAGGCCCAGCGCGACCTCGTGGCGGCGCTGCCGCGCAGCAAGGTGGTGCTGTCCAGCAACTGGTCGCTCGACAAGCTGCGCGCGCTGGTGCGGGTGACGCGCTATGGCCAATATACCGAATCCAGCAAT
Source organism: Novosphingobium sp. TK71 (assembly GCF_055361505.1). Taxonomy (NCBI): domain Bacteria; kingdom Pseudomonadati; phylum Pseudomonadota; class Alphaproteobacteria; order Sphingomonadales; family Sphingomonadaceae; genus Novosphingobium; species Novosphingobium sp. TK71. Next base: position 1,792,499 of record NZ_JBSZKA010000001.1, on the reverse strand, counting down.
GTCGCCGCTTCCGACCGCACGTTCGGCGCGAAATGGGTGACCGATGCCGAGATCGGCTACCAGCTTACGGACAACTTCGACATCGCCGTGGGCGCCAACAACCTCTTCGACCTCTACCCCGACAGGAACGGCGCGGTCGCGGCCGATGGTTCGGGGCTCTACGGCAATTTCGCGCCGTTCGGCCTCAGCGGCGGCTTCTATTATGCACGGCTGGGCGTGAAGTTCTGAAGATCGGCGCCGGGGTCAGGCGGCGGGCATCGACCGGATGCGGCCGTGCATGGTGCCCCGGTCGCCCCCGCGCAGCATTCTCGCCGCCGTCACCACGCCTTCGGCCGACCATGTGCGCCGGGTGATCTCAAGGCAGGGGACATGCGGCGCGATCGCCATCAGCCGCTGTTCCTCGGGCGTGGGCAGGACCGCGCGGACTTCCTCGCTGCCTTCGCGGTAAGGACGCATCAGCATCAGGCGCGAGAACAGCGTCTGGCTTCCCAGGTCCACGGCCATGCAGTCCGGCAGGGCTTCGGGGGCGATCAGGCGATCTTCCAGTTCCAGCGGGACGTCATCCTCGAAATGGAGGATCACGGCGTGGAACAGCATGTCCCCCTCGCCGCGTTCGAACGCGCGGGCCTGCTCGGCGCCGGCCGGCGCAAGCTCCCGCTTCAGCACTTGCGCGCGGTGGCGGGCGCCGCGCTCCGCGATTTCCTCGATGATGTCGAGATGGGCGTACTCCGCGACATAGGGTCGCGGCGGGGCAACGAAAGTGCCGGAGCCCGCGTGCCGTACGAGAAAGCCGCGCGCGGTGAGATCGCGCAGGGCGTGATGCACGGTCATCCGGCTGGCGCCGAACATTTCCATGAACCCGCTTTCCGAAGGGATGCGATCCCCGGCGCTCCATTCGCCCGAAGTGATGCGGGCGATGATGTGGCGGTCGATGCTCTCGCGCAGGCCGGGGGCGGCGGGTCTGGTCGTCATGCCCCGCGCCTTAGCACAGGCGCGGCTGCCTAGACAGCAGGCCATTATCTGTATATACAGGTTGGGCCATGGAGATGCTGATGCCTGCCGACACCCTTCGATCCCGCGATATTCTCGCCGATTGCGAGACGCCTTGCCTGATCCTCGACGAAACGAGGATGCAGCAGAACATCGACCGCCTTCGGCGCCATCTGGCTCCGCTTGGCGTGACGCTGCGTCCGCACATGAAGACCGCCAAGTCCATCGACGTTGCCCGGCGCCAGCTTGACGGTGGCTGCGGCCCCGCCACGGTTTCCACCCTGAAGGAAGCGTCGGAACTGTTCGCGGCGGGCGTTGGCGATATCCTCTACGCGGTGGGGATCGCGCCGCAGCGGCTGGAGAGGGTGCAGGCCCTGCGCGCGGCGGGCTGCGACCTGACCGTGGTCCTCGATTCCGTGGAACAGGCGCGAGCAGTGGTCGCCGCTGGCGCCGACGCGCCGATCCCCGTCCTGCTCGAGATCGACTGCGACGGGCACCGCTCCGGCCTGGTCCCGGATGACGAACGCATCGCGGCGATCGGGCGCATCCTGGTGGACGGGGGCGCGGTGCTGCGCGGCGTGATGACCCATGCAGGCGAAAGCTACGGTGCCAGCGGCGGACCGGCGCTGGAGGCTTTCGCGGAACGGGAACGTGCCGCCGCGGTCGAAGCGGCGGAGAACCTCAGGCATGCAGGCCTGCCGTGTCCCGTGGTCAGCGTCGGCTCGACACCGACGGCACATTTCGCGCGCGACCTTGCAGGCGTTACCGAAGTACGGGCCGGGGTCTATGTCTTCTTCGATCTGGTGATGGCAGGGATCGGCGTCTGCTCGGTGCAGGACATCGCGCTTTCGGTGCTCACCACCGTAATCGGACATCAGCGGGACAAGGGCTGGATCATCGTGGACGCCGGATGGATGGCGCTGTCACGCGATCGCGGCACGCAGGGGCAGGCCGTGGATCAGGGCTACGGGCTGGTCTGCGATGCCGAAGGCACGCCGCTGGCGGACCTGATCGTCATTCAGGCCAATCAGGAACACGGGATCATCGCCCCGAGGCCGGGCAGCGGCGGTGTCCTGCCGGAATGTCCCGTGGGCACGCGGCTGCGCATATTGCCCAATCACGCCTGCTCCACGGCGGCCCAGTTCGACGCCTATACCGTCATCCCGCGCGGCGCTGCCGGTCTTCGGACCTGGCCGCGTTTTCGCGGCTGGTAACGAGGTCTGCATGAAGTTCATCTCCGAAGAACAATCCGCCGCGCTGGTCACGCCCGAAATGGCGCGGGCGGCGGCGCGGGAGGCTCTGGTCCTTGCGGCGAGCCCGCAAGGCATCGTTTTCCCCGCCGTGCTGGCGCATGGCACCGTGCCTGCCGACAGGTTTTCGATAAAGGCGGGGGTTGCGGGGGATCTGGCAGGGCTCAAGGTCGGTTCGTTCTGGCCGGGCAACGCCGCGCGCGGGCTGCCGCGCCATAATTCGGCGATCCTGCTGATCGACCAGACCCTTGGCCGTGTCGAATGGGTGATCGAGGCGGGGCAGGTCAATGCCTGGCGGACCGCCGCCGTGAACGCCGTTGCCGCCGAAGCGCTGGCACGAGAGGATGCCGGGGTGCTCGCCCTGTTCGGGGCCGGGCATCAGGCACTGCATGAATGCCTTGCGCTTGCGGGCGTGCGGCCGATCCGCAAGATCCTCGTGATCGCGCGCGATGATGCCAAGGGGGCCGCATTTGCCGCCCGGCTTGGCGAACACGGGCTTCGGGCCGAGCTTTCCGGCGCGCGCGAGGCCTGCGAAGCGGCCGATATCGTGGTCACCGCCACGCCGGCGCGTGCGCCGCTGTTCGATGCCGAATGGATCGGGCCGGGCACCCATGTCGTCAGCATGGGGTCCGATGCGGCGGGCAAGCAGGAACTGCCGCCGTCCCTGTTCGCGCAGGCGCGCCTGTTCTGCGACCTGCCCGCGCAGGCCGTGACCATCGGCGAGTTCCAGCATTACCGCGGCGACCGGGCGCGCATCGCGGCAATCGGGGATGTCCTTTCGGGCCGCGCTCCGGGGCGCCGGTCGGAGGAAGAGATAACCGTCTTCGACAGTTCCGGCATCTCGCTGCAGGACCTTGTCATCGCGCGGCACCTCGTGGCTGCTTTCGAAAACCGGAACCCGGGGGACCAGCATGCCTGAACGCGCCATCTCCATCGCAGACGTCATCGACGCGGCAGACCGGATTCGCGGCGCGGCGGTGCGCACGCCGCTGCTGGAATTCGCGCCGCTGAACGAACGCCTCGGCCACCGCGCGCTGGTGAAGTTCGAAGGTGCGCAGCACACCGGTTCCTTCAAGTTTCGCGGAGCCTACAACCGGCTGTCCCGTATCGCTGCCGAGCGCAGGGCCGCAGGGGTCGTCGCGTGGTCTTCCGGCAACCATGCCCAGGGCGTGGCGGCGGCGGCGCGCCTGCTTGGCATCCCGGCAACGATCGTCATGCCCGCCGATGCCCCGGCCATCAAGGTCGCCAACACGCGGGTGCTGGGCGCGCAGATCGTTCCCTACGACCGCTACACCCAGTCGCGGGAAGAGATCGCCACGGCTCTGGCGAACGCGCGCGGCGCGGTTCTCGTGCCGTCGTTCGACGATCCCTTCGTGATCGCCGGGCAGGGAACCGCCGGGCTGGAGATCCTTGAACAGGCCGGGGAAGCGGGGGCCGAGATCGGCCGGGTGCTCGTCTGTTGCGGCGGGGGCGGGCTGGTCGCCGGGATCGCCACGGCAATCAAGGCCTCGGCTCCGCAGGTCGAAATCTACAGCGTGGAGCCCGAGGGGGTCGAGGATACGGCCCGATCGCTGGCCAGTGGCCACCGCGAATCCGTTCCTTCGGGCGCCCGCTCGATCTGCGATGCATTGCTGGCGCCGAGCCCGGGCGAAATGACCTTCCCGATCAACCGCGCGCTGCTTTCCGGCGGCCTTGCGGTGAGCGACGGGGAAGTGCGCGAGGCGATGCGCTTCGCGTTCGAGAAGATGAAGCTCGTCGTCGAACCGGGCGGCGCCGTGGCACTGGCGGCGGCCCTTTCAGGCCGCGCGCCGCCCGCGCCGGGCGCCACGGTCATCGTCCTGTCCGGCTCTAACGTCGATCCCGGGCTCTTCCGCTCGATTCTGGAAGACGCTTGAATCCGCGACGCCTAGTTCATCCGGAAGGCGATGTTCTGCGCGGCGCCCGCGCAGGCCGTGTCGCCGCCGGGGCGGTAGCTGCTTTCGTAGACGAAGTCCTTGGCCATGGCCGATGCCGCATCGGAAAAGACGAACGGAGGGTAGGAGATCAGCGCCCGCTGCTGGCGGGTGCGACCGGCGGAATCGACATCGAACTCCACGCGGGTCCAGCCTTCGAAGCCCATGCGCGCGGCTTCCATCGGATAGTCGGTGGAGCTTACGCCGGTCCTGCGAATGGCGGGCGCGGCGCCGATGAAGGCGCATTGCTCGGTGCTGAGGCCGGTCTGCTGGAAGATCTGCTGGGCCTGCGAGAAGTCCCTGTTCTGCGCGGCCCATGATGCGCTTTGCAGGAGCGCGTTGATCTTGAGCGGATGGTCGCGAGGCAGGGCGGGATCGGCGATCACCGCTTCGCGCAGGGTGGGCGCGTCCACGGGGGCGCTCAGGCGGTAGCCGGGCGAAGCGATCTGCAGCCGCACGGTGTCGGTCGCCAGGGCATCGCCGGTTGCCGTCACCACCGGAAGCAGTTCCCTTAGCGCGGCGCGCGTTGCCGCCGGTTTATCGGAATTGCGCTGCGCGGCGATGGCGAAGCGCAGCCAGTTCGAAGTCTCCACCGGCATGTTCCGGCTGAGTGCAAGGCCGAGGCCTTCCTGCAGGTAGGTGTTGGCCGAAGCCGTGTCCGTCACCGGATTGAGGCCCAGCATGCCCAGCAGCGCGACGGTCAACTGGTCTGTCCCTTCCTTGCGGGACTGATCGAGCAGCGCGCTGGCCCGGGCGGCGACCGCGCCGTCGGTTCCGCCCTGGATCCTGCCGGCCAGCAGCGGCGCAGCCCACTGCATGAAGCGCGAGGTCAGCGGTTCGTTGATCTGGGGGCGGGCTCCGGCGACCGTGCAGCGCATCTCGACCCGCATGGCGTAGCGCAGGAACGGCTTGATTTCCTGCACCTTCGCGGGCGCCCAGGACCAGCGGGACGCTGCGCGCGCGAACGCCAGCGCAATTTCGCGGCCCCCGGTGGAATAGATCGGCTGAACCCCGAAGGCCGAACCGTCGTCGGCGATGCTGAATTCGACCACGGCGTAGTCTGCCGGGGTCAGGCCGCTGGTGGAGCCGCAAAGGGGGACATCCATGTTCTCGGCACGGGAGAATGGCGCCTGATCCATGCGCCCGGCGCCGGTATAGACAAGATAGTTCCGGGCATCGTCCCGCTTGTTCAGCAGCATGGCGGCGATCGCGAGGTCCGAGCGGGTGGCGACATCGCTGAGCGAAACCTTGAGCGACAGCCCGCCCTGAAGCTTCAGCGCGTCCTTGAGCAAGGCGTAGCCTTCCGCCTTTTCCCCGCGATTGAGCAGTATCCGGGCCTTGAGCGTCAGCAGTTGCGCGTGGAAATCCTTGCTGATCGAAGGCGTTGCGTCAGCGATCCGGCTCGCCTCGTCGATATAGGCGAGCGGTTCGGGGCCGGGATCGAAAATGGAAACCTGTGACAGCGCCAGCAACGGCCTGAAGCGCCCCTGCGGCCCGCCCGCCGCCAGCGCCAGACGGAATTCGTCCCCCGCGCGGGCGTAGTCGAACCGGTCGCGGGCGGCGGTGCCCAGCCCCATGTGGGCGTTCACGACATCGCCGACAAAGGCTTCCCCTGCGGCGACCATTGCCGGCAGTCCCGAACGGATCGCGGCTTCGCCCTCGTCGGTCCGGTGCAGTTTCACCAGGCAGTTGCCCTTGCGCACGCCGATCGCGCCGCGCACGACCGGGGACTTCATGGCGGCGGGATTGTGTTCCAGCGCTTCGAATGCGGTAATCGCGTCGCTGCATTTGCCATCCTGTGCCGCGTCGCTGGCGGCATCGAACTGCTGCTGGAGCGTGGCGGGCGCCGAAGCGGGAGCCGCTGCGGCGGGAGCCGCGGCCTGCGCTGTTGCCAAAAGCAGGGATTGGCCAATAATACCGAACATAGGGAGCCTCGGAGAAGTGTTCAGGTGCGTAGTGGGCTATCCAATATGGCTTCGCAAGTTAAGCGATTGATATCAATTGTCGTATTTCCATCAGTATTGTCCCTTATAGGCACGCCCGCGCCCGCCCTTGCGGCAGGGCTGGTACCCGCGGCCTCGCTTGTTGCGGCGCCGGGCGAACCGCCTCGCGATAGCGTGCTGATGTTCGTCGCTTCGTGGTGCGCCCCCTGCCTTGCCGAGCTTGCCCGGTTCGAGGCGCTGGAGGCTGCGGCGCGCCCCCGGCGCCTGCTGATCGTCGCGCTGGACGAGGGCGCGCGCAGCACGGAAATGACGCGCCGCTTCGATGGTCGCCAGAAACTGACGATCTCGCCGCGAGAGGGTTGGGAACTCCTGCGCCGCGCTTCCGCCGGGCGGGCGGCCGGGTTGCCCTATGCCGTGATGACGGACGAGACGGGCAGGCCCTGCGCCCTGCGCGACCGCGGCCTGAGTGAGGCGGAACTGCGCACGATGGCGGCGACCTGCAAGGGATAGGTCGGCATCAGGTTCGGCGGGGGGAGGCGGCCATGCCCTTCAATTCTGCTGGAGTGCCTCGAAATAGGCATCGAGCTTGAGGCGGGTATCCTTGCTCAGGTGAATATAGATTCGCCGCCCGTCGGCCGGGTCCTTCGAACGCGTGAGCAGGCCCTTTTCGGTCATCCGGTCGATCCAGCGCGTTGCCGTGGTCGCAGGAGCCGATGCCGCGATGCACAGGCTCGAGATCGAGACCGGTTCGCCTTCGTAATGGGCGGCGTAAAGGTCCAGCATGATGTCCCAGCACGGGTCCGAGAAGAATTCGGCGCCGAAGCAGTTCTCGCGCGCGCGGCGTTGCCTTATGCGGTCCCGGGCAAGCGCGGCGCGGGCCTCTTCCGGCGGAGAAAGGGGCGGGGTTGAGGCTGGCGGCAGGGCGGTTTCCGACGAATGCCGTAGTTGGCGCCGTGCACGCCATTGCTCTATCGCGATGTTTTCCAGCATCGCGATGAGATTTTCCACTCGCCCCACCAGCGTGTCGAGCTGCGCTTCTTCCGGTGCGACTGGTAAGTGGCCGCGCGCATGTTCGCTCATGCGTGTCCCCTTTGCCTGATTTCCCGCAGGACCAGCGCCGGAGCGCGCGCGATGGTTCCCGCCCTCGTCGCAATCGAGGCTCGCCCTGCCGAATTTGCCCGCCCTGCCTAACCCGTTCAAAAGGCGACATCTATGCGGATCGTGTCGCTGTAGTCCCCGGCGGCAGGCGTGATCTGGCCGGGCAGAACGGCCGCCCTGTAGGTATAGCTCTGGGTCGTGACGGAATCGTAGATGCCCTGGTTGGTGTCGGCAGTGGCACTGCTGCGCCGGGTGCTGTCCACCGATCCCCAGCGCTCGGTGGAGGAGGCCGACTTGTATATCTCGTAGCGCAGGTAGTTGCTGGAATTGTCGATCTTGCGCATCCGGCGGACGGTGCCGTCGGCATTGTTGCCGTCGTTGAGGCCCACCGTATAGCTCGCTCCCGCGCTGCACCGGATCAGGATGGTCCGGGTGATGGGGTTGAAGCTGCCGACCAGCGGCGCCGAGCCGAAGCTGGCGGCCGGAGCGGTGATGATGCAATCGTTCAGGACGGTGAGTTCCACGTTGACGCGAACCGTGCTGCCCGCTCCCCAGTTGAGCGCGACACCGAGCCCCGGACGGACGAAGCCCGGACTGGACGAGTAGCTGAGGCATACGGCGGCCCCGAGCGAGCATACCGAGTAGAACCAGCGCAAGTCGAGGAAGCCGGTGTAGCGTCCTGCCCGGAGGCCGGAGGTCGCGGTCGTGCGGAAATAGAGGGGGATGGAGTTGTTCGTGCCCGCAAAAAGGCTGACGATGCTGAGCGAGGACAGGTTCTGGAAGCTGCCGATAGCAAGGGCGGCTCCGTTCGCGCTCAGTGAAGCGGTGAAGGGGATGGTCTGTCCGCTCGGACCGGTGAGCCGGAAGGTCGAGGCATCCACCTGAAGGCCGACATAATGCGTGGTCAGCGCCGCGAGGAGAATGTCGCACTGCAGCCCGGCCGATCCGCTCCCCGCCTGCGCGGTATTGGCGACGGTGTAGGAACTCAGGCTGCCGAGGTTGGTGCTCGTTGCCGAAAGCGTGCAGGCTCCGGCGGTGCCCGGCATCATCGACCAGGCGGCCAGCGTGGCGGCGATGCCGCAAGGCAGGCGCTTCAGGAACGGCATGTCAGCGTTCCCGCATCGATGATCTCTTCGGCTTCGGCAGGCACGGAAAACGCTGCATGGCAGCGTGTGCCGTCAGGCAGGATCGCTTCCAGGACGGTCTCGGGGGAGGCGTCGTCGATGAACAGCATTCCGTCCCAGCCGACATAGGTCCTGTCCTTGCGGTTGACCGTAATCGGGGTTCCGGCGGGCAGCGGCTCGCCCCGCGTGTCAGCGATCGTCGCGCGGACGGCGATCGCCCTCTCGATCGGAAAACGGATGACGTGGCCGCTGCCGGCGGCGATGGCCACGCGGCGGCTCACGGTATCGGCCTTCACGTTGGGCGACAGCGACAGGGTGTCGATGTCGTAATGCGCGGGGTAATAGGCACTGGCCGAGGGGACCAGCAGCTTGCCGCCGGAACCGGTCCTGCCGATGAGCTGGTTTTCGTAGCGCACCGGGATGCCCGCCTCGCCATCTGTACTGACGACCGCGAAGGCATCGGACACCCGGTTCGCCGCGAAGAGCGAGCCGTCCATGAAGACCAGCGAGCCGCTGGCGCCGAACCATCCGGTCACCTCGTCCCGTCCATAGGCGCCCGCACGAAGCTGGACGGGCTGGGCCCGCCAGAGCACGTCGCCCCTGAGGTAGGGTCTTCCGCCGCCCTCGCTGAAGGCGCTGGCGCTCCAGCCCAGGCCGCCGTCGGACGGCACGGCGCGCGAATAGTCCGCCCGCAATCCGCTGCGCCCGGCATTGTCCCGCGAGACGCCGGTGCCGAGGTTGCCGCCACCCAGCGGGATGGTGAGCGTAATCGCGCCCGACCATCCGCGTTCCGCGAAATCGCGGGAGATCGAGGCATTGATCCGGCTTTCTCCCACCAGCGGCAGCGCCCAGCTCAGGTTCGCCAGCCGGGCATCGGCGGTGCCGGATCGCTGGAGGTCGAAGTAGCCGATGCCCAAGGTGCTGGCGCTGCCGATGGCGATGCTGGCGGTGGCGGCGGTCGATCGCTCCCGGTTGCCCGCGCAGCTTTCGGCAGGAGGTTCGGAAAGACATTCCGGACGGTTCTGCCGGCCGTTCCTGTCCAGCACTCCGAGATCGGCGTAGTGGCGGTCCTGTCGGCTGTGGCGCAGGCCGAGGGAGAAGGTCCTGGCCTGATACTCGTAGCCGAGAGTCAGTTGCCCACCCTGGCGCCCCTTGTGAAAGCTGCGGGCATAGGCGGTGCTGACGATGCCGAGATTGCCCAGCCGGAAAACGGCGCCGGCCCCCAGCAGGCGCATAGTTCCCGTGGCTTCCGCGCGTGCCTCAAGCGTGAGGCCGGAGGTCATCCCCCGGCGCAGGGAGGCGCTTGCGGCAAGCCGGCCATAATCGAAGTTCGCGGTGCCGTAGTTGCGGCGAAAGGCCCCTGCCGCCACGGAATAGTCGGCAAGGCCGGGGCGCAGCAGGATGCTGCTGACATAGAACGGCAGCGCCGTTGCCACGCTGCGCCCATGCATGTCGGTAACGATGAGATTGGCCTCGCCGTAGCCGCTGATCGGCGGCAGCGTGTCGAGCGCGAAAGGACCGGGGCGAACCTGGCTCCCCGCGATCCGCTGGCCGTTGACGACCAGTTCCACCGTGGAAGGCAGCGCCGCGCTCCCGGCAAATTCGGGCAGCGGATAGGTGACGATATCCGGCCGCACCGAGAAATCGCGCGAGACCTGCGCGCCGCCCAGCCGGATCGCGGGCGCCCAGGGCAGGGTCCGGGTGATGATGTCGCCGGCTTCCACGGTCGTCATGCTGCGCTCGTCCGACCAGCGCCATGTCGTATCGAAGCGGACGTAGGCCCGCCCTGCATTCGAGCGCAGCGCGCCGGTGGTGGAAAACAGGCCGAAGGGGCCGAACAGCCGGGCTTCGTGCCAGAGCGAAGCCTGAAACGCCGCCCTTTCGCCGCCGCTGACGTAGAGGTCGTAATTGAGCAGTGCGCCGGTATCCTGCTGCGCCGGGGCGAATGCCTCCGCGCTGCTGCCCAGATGCTGGGCGGGGAGGCGCTCAGGGGAGACGGTGAGGTGCAACTGCTGGCGCGGGGCGTCGTAATCGGCGCTCACGCCTTCCAGACTGTCGATAAACAGGCTGTCCTCGGCCGTGTCCACCAGCAGGCCCGCTTGCCGCAGATCCTGCGCGCGAAGCTGGAACCGTCCGCCCTGCCGGGTCACCGGGGCGATCACGCCGCTTGCCAGTCCATTGACGACGAGTTCCAGTTCGAGCCGCTGCTCGGCGTCCGGGTCGGTGTGCCGGGGCGGTGGTGGCAGCTCGGTAAAGACATCATACCGGGCATCGGCCGCTTGCGCGGGCGCTGCTTGCAGGACGGTCGCCGCCAGCGCGGCCAGCCACGGGAGGCGCGCCGGAGAATGGGTGGCGGCGATCATGCGCCGTCATTCCGGCAGCCGCTCGATACGGGCCTGCGCCCGTCCGTTGACGGCGGCAACGAGATCGCCCGATCCGTCCACCCCCGATGGCAATGGCCAGCGCATCATGGCGCCGGGCAGGACATAGCCGAACAGGCCTTCACCCAGCACCGACGCTGACCGCCCGCCCGTGAAGGCGACGTCGCTCAGCCTGGCATGGCCGGAGCCGCTGTTGCGGATTTCAAGGAAACGGCCGTCCCGGTCCGTGCCCGTGCGCCAGGCGATGGCGGCTGCGGGCGGCGTCGGCCTTTTCGCGCCGCCTTCCTGCTTCGCCTCGGAAAACAGTGGAAGCGAGTAGCGCATGCGAAAGGTCACGGATGCGCCGGCGGTGCCCGGGCCTTCCTTCACCGGGACTTCATCGACGATGATGCGATAGGGCTGCTCTCCCGACGGCGGCGGGGCGACAAGCCGCGTGATCCGCACCAGTTGCCGGGCCCCCGGCTCGATGGTCACGATCGGCGGCGAGCCTATGACCTCGCGCGTCTCGGCATAGAGGTTCTGGTTTTCGCGCTGCGTCCAGGCATAGATGCGGACCTGCAGCGTAATCGGCGACTTGCCTGGATTTTCGAGCCAGAGCGCGGTGGCCCGGGCCTGCCCCTCTATGACCGGGTTGACCGGCCAGATCAGGATCGAGCTGGGTGACTGCGCGGCGGCGGGCAGGCCATGCACCGCAAGGAACGCGGCTTGCGCAAGCAGGAGGAGCCTCGCCAGTCTGCCGGGGGGAATCATGCTCTTCATCGGCTTATCCTCGGCTGGGAGCTGTCACCAGCTCAGGGTGACGATCAGGCTATCGGTGTAAGTGCCGGGCGGCAGGGTTCCCGAAAGCGTCAGCGATCCGTAGATCGGCAGGCGCACGTCCTCGCTGTTAGTGCCGGTTACGGGAACGGCGGGGGCTCCGCCGATGGCGATGGGCTGGGTGCAGCCTGCGTCCCTGCACAAGGCATAGGAAATCCGCGCCGATGCATCGGTCCCCCTCTGGAGGTTGCGCATGCCGGATGCCGCGTGGTTGCCGCCGTTTACCGTCATCGTCAGATTGACGCCGGGCGTGCAGCGCAGGCGGATCGCCTGGGTCGCCGTAGAGGTTGCCGTGCGGGTCGCCCTGGAGAACGTCGAATCCACGCCGAAGTCCAGCCTGCCGACGAGCCCCGCGTTTCCGCTGCTCCCCAGCCCGTCCACAAGACAGCCTGCCGTGATGTTCGCGGTGACGGCGAACTGCGCGGTCGTATCTGCTCTTGCGGCGGCGGGAAGCATGGCTGCCGCGACGCACGGGGCGACAAGGATCGCGAGCGCCGGCGCCGGGAGCGCCTTCGCGTCAATTCCAGTTCTCATGAGCCTGGTCCGGGCGGCGTGCCGCTAGAGTTCGAGGACCACGGTGACGACGTCCGAATATGTGCCCGTGGTCAGGCCCGCCTCGCCGAAAGCGCGGCCATAGACGTTGACGGTCTGCTGCGTGCCGTCGGCGGGCAGGGTGATGTCGCCGTCTACGGGAATGATGACCGAACGGTTGGTGTCGGAATAGAGGTTGTAGGTGACGAACTGGCCCGCTGCGGTCTGATTGGCCATGGCATGGACGCCCACCCCGGCGCCCGATCCATCGTTTTGCCCGGCATTGAACGACAAGGTGGGCGCGATCCCGTTGCTGCACTGGACCGTGAAAGCCGCGCCGCCGTTGAGGACCTGGGCATCGGCCTGCGTGAACAGCGTGTTTTGCGTGCCGAAGTCGAGCGTGCCGAAAGCGACGTTGGCGGTGCCGTCGTCATAGTTCTGTCCGTTGACGATACATCCTGCCTCCAGGGTGATCGTCGCGTCGATCGTGCCGGTAATGTCGGCCCGGGCAGGGTTCGTAGCAAGGACTATCGCCGATAGTCCGGCCGCGGAAAGAGCAATCTTTCTGAGCACGTTCGCACCTCTCTTGCTATGCGCTGCAGAATACTTTCGCAAAGTATCGCTTGAATCCGGGTAACCGAACCTTGCGGAGCATTCTTTCAGTGGCGACCTTCAGGGCTGCGTTTTTGCTTGTTAGTTAACTTGTTGAAATGAATACTTGAAAAAATGTTGTATCAAGCATTATCATCCGATTCAGTTTCAACTTTCCCCAAATTGGAGTGATTTGCCGGCCGGCACCCGTTCCGATCGGATCGTGCCGACGGGTTTCGCCTGTCAATCAGCGGGATATGCCCCGCTTGGAGCCCCTTTTTGCGGCCCGTTTCAAAGGGCTGGGAAGAACCGATGCGGCTCCAAGTCCGCGCAGGCATGGCATCGGGAGCGGCTCTGTCCGGGGCAAATTTGTCTTTTTGTATCGCGGGGCCGTTGGGCGCCGGGTCATATCGTGATATGTTCGCGCCATGTTTCTGGCCGCAATCTCGCTTTCGGCAGCGATCCCTTCCGTCACCTCCTCTTTTATCACCGCGCGTTCGGACCGGCCGATCGCGGACGTGGCGGCATGTGTGGAGACGGAGTTCGACGATCTGGGCGTGAGCGAAAATCTCGCGATCGAGACCGGGCGCAAAGTGGATTTCCGACTGGCCGCGAACGACGCGAGCCGTCCCGCCGTGGTGATGTCGTTCGAGGCGCGTCACGATGGCACGCTGATCCTCTACGGCTTTGGCGACTGGCGGGATGCGGTGGAGCCGATGTGGAAGAACCTGGCGCGGGAGTGTTTTCCCGAGATCCAGGGCGCGGTGGTCAAGGCCGTTCCCTGACCCGACCGCCAGGCTTGCGGGCGCTTCCGCGCGGCATGTAACGCCGCATCAGCGCGCGCGCCGGTAAAGCCCCTTTCCTTCGAAGATATCGGGCGCAAGGTCTTGTCCGACGATGCGCAGCTGCATGGATTCGAAAGGGGCCTGTTCCAACTGGCCGCCATCGATCGAGAAGCTCAGTACCGTGTCGCTGGCCGGTTCGATGCGGAAGCTGGCATCCCGCCCCGGCGCATAGGGTGCCGACAGGCCGACCGCCACGACCGGGCTGTCCGGCCTGCCGGGCCGGATCGCCAGCCCGCCGGACCCCGTCTCGATCTGCTCTTCCTGTCCATCGGCATGGCGCAGGGTGACGCGCACATGGTTCGCGGTCTGCTCCCGGACCGGATCGAGCACGCGAACCGCGATTCCGCCTGTCCACTGTTCACGCGGGATGTCGGCGGCATCGGGTGTTTCCGGTGCGATGCATGGGGCCGGAAGCTCCGGCTCGGCAAGGTCCGGGTCCGGCAGATAGGCTTCCCCGGCGGCGGATTGCGCCGCCGCGCGCGCATCGAACCATGCGGCGAAGGCCTTGCCGACTGCTTCGTTCGCTTCGGGCGAGGGGGCGTCCAGTGCCCGGCGGGCCAGCATTGCGGCGCGGTCGCGCGTGAGCAGGGCGGTCTGGAGGGTCTCGGCGGCCTTCCGGCGGAGGCTTTCCCTGGAAACCGGGACGGTCGCGGCCTCGTCGATGGTGGGAACCGGCGTCACCGCGATATCGGCCCATCCGGCCAGGAACGGGCAGCGCGCCGCGACGGCGTCCGCGGCTTCTTCGGCCTGTTGGCGAAGCAGGGCCTGTTCGGCCTGCAAATCCCAGGGCTCGGCTCCGAGCGGAGCATAGAGCGGCTTCGCATCGTCAGGGCCTTCCGGTTTCAGGATCACCGATGCCCCCTCGCGTGACCAGCGGCCCTTGGCGAACTGGTCAAGCGCGCCGTAGCTGATGTACCATTCGAAGGTTCCGTCTTCGCGCAGGAGAAGTTCCGAACCCGTCTCCATGACGCCGGAAAGGTAGTAATGGCCTGCCACGGAGGCTTCGCTGGCGGCAGCGTGGGCAGGTCCGGGCGGGGCTGCAAGCGATGGGGAGCCTGCCAGTGCCGATGCGGCCAACAGGACGATGGCAGGCAAACGGGGCACGGCGACCGGGAATGTCACGAAAATCCTCCTCCGAACCGCCGTCCGCTCTTCTGAGCGTTCTGCCTTGAGCGGCAAGCGATCAAACTACCGCCTGCGGCCATGAAGTCAAAACCGGCTCGTGCCCGCATGGCACGAAGCTTCAGGGCAAGGTCTTGAATTTTCCCGGAATCAGGAGAACTCCGCCCAGGGTTTAGGAGAACTCATAGGACGGCTTCCATAACTCTATTGAATTGGTTGAGAATGGACGTGATTACCCCCGGTGTCTCCTTGAGGCACTCGCATAGGGGGTTTTGTTGCCGTTCGTTCGTTCTTTCCGCCGTCGCCGTTCCGGACGCCTGCATGCCCTGTGCGGTGCGGCCTCGGCCCTTGCGATAACCTTCGCCTCGCCCGCGTTCGCCGCTGACGCCGAGGCCGATGCATCCGCTTCCGCCGCCGGGGAAGTGAGCGAAATCACCGTCACCGCGCGCTATCGCAACGAAAGCGCACAGAAGGTGCCGATCGGCATCAGCGCCATTTCCGGCGAGCAGCTTTCGGCGCAGGGCGCCACCACGCTGAAGCAGGTGCTGCAGCAGCTACCCAGCCTCAATATCCAGGGCTTCAGCGGCCGTAACCAGACGATCACCGTGCGCGGTATCGGCACGAATGCGGGCGGCACCAACGACGGACTGGAGCAGGGCGTCGGCATCTACGTGGATGGTGTCTACCGCCCGCGCACCGGCTCGGTCATCACCGACCTCATGGACGTGGAGAGCATCCAGCTCCTGCGCGGGCCGCAGGGCACACTGTTCGGCAAGAACACGGTGGCCGGCGCGCTCGACGTCAAGACGCGCGAACCCGCGTTCGATCAGGAAGCGCGCGGCGAACTGACTTACGGCAATCACGAGCAGTTTCGCGGCTATGTCTCGCTGAACTCGACGATCGGCGACGATATCGCCTTCCGCGTCAGCTACCTGCGATCCAGCCGCGAGGGCCTGATCTACAATACGACCTATCGCCAGCACTGGGACGACCAGGACAATCACGCGGCCAAGTTCGACCTGCTCTACAGGCCGGCCGATAACTTCAAGCTGCGCTTCATTGCCGATTACAGCGTGCAGAAGGGCGACATGGGCTTCCAGATCGTCTCCGGGGTGCTGCCGACGACGCTGGCCAACGGCACCGAGGTGCGCGGCTTCTACCGCAGGGCGGCGGACGTGGGCTATACGCCGATCGCCGTCGATCCCTTTGCCCGCAAAACCGATATCGACTCCTCGCAATATGATGAGATGCCGAGCTGGGGGCTCCAGACGCGTGCGGACTGGGACGTCGGGCCGGTCTCGCTGACCTCGATCACGGCCTATCGCAACTGGAAATGGATTCCGAATTATGACGGCGACCAGATCGGCGCCAATGTCATTACCTACAGCGTGGTCGATACCGACCAGCAGCAGTTCAGCCAGGAATTCCGCGTCGCCTCCAATGGCGAAAAGACCATCGACTACACCGCAGGCCTCTATTTCTTCTGGCAGGAAGCGGACGACAAAGTGGTCCAGACTTACGGCCGCGACGCATCGGCCTGGCTGCTTACCGGCAATACGCCTTCGGCCTCGGTTTCGGCGATCCCCTCGGCGGCGCTGGAAGGGCTGACGGCCTTTGCCCATGTCGTTCCCGCCACTTACAGCTATGCGGCCTACGGGCAGGCGACCTGGAATATCTCGCCGGTGTTCCGCCTGACCGGTGGCCTGCGCTACACTTACGAGCACAAGACCGGGCTCTACGATGCCGACTTGCGCGGCGATTTCGCGCCGATCGACAGTTTCGACCCGGCGCTTCAGGCGACGATCGCCGCCACGCGCGCCAGCCTCGCGCCGACTTCGTCCTACAAGGCTTCGAACAATACCGACAACCTGTCCGGCACCCTGATCGCCGCTTACGACCTCGACAGCGACCTGCACGGCTATGCCTCCTACTCGCGCGGCTTCAAGTCGCCGGGCATCAACCTCGTGCGGCAGTCGCTGGGCGTCGACATCTTCGTGAAACCGGAGAAAGTGGACAATTACGAGCTGGGCCTGAAAAGCCGACTGCTGGGCGGCAAGGCGGAACTGAACCTTTCCCTGTTCTGGGCGGATATCGCCAACTACCAGGCGAACTACGTCAACAACGCAGTGACCCCGGCGGTCGGCTATATCACCAATGTCGGCACCGTGCGTTCGCGCGGCGTGGAACTGGATGCCCGCCTCAGCCCGTTCGAGGGCCTCTCGCTGGGTCTCGCCGGAACCTACAACGATGCGGAATACCGCTCGTACAAGAATGCCCCGGCGCAGTACCTCAACAGCTACCTCGGCGTGATCGACCTTTCCGGCCGCCGTGCATCGGGCGCCCCGCGTCTCGCAGCGACCGGCAACGGCGAATATACCTTCGATGCCGGGAACGCGAAGGTCTTCCTGGGCGGCGACGTCAGCTACCGTTCGGGCTATTACGCTGCGGTCAATCTGGACCCCTATTCATGGGTGCCGCGCTCGACCCTCGTGGGCCTTCACGCCGGGGTGCGCAGCCCGGACGAGCGCTGGGACGTCTCGGTCTGGGTCCGCAACCTCTTCGACGAGGACTACTACAACACCAAGACCGTCTACGGCCAGTTCGGCGTCGTTCTCGCCGCGCTGGGCGATCCGCGCCTCTTCGGCGTGACCCTCAAGGGCCGCATCTGATGCGCGCGCCCCCCATCATCGCAAAGGAGCAGAGATCATGACCAGGCGCACCCTCAAGCTCGGCCTCGTTCCCACCGGCGTTGGCGGGCCGGGCCAGCACAACCGCTGGCTCGACCCGGAAATCCCGGCGGATGCCAGCGTCAACATCGGCTGGTACATCGACGCCGTGCGCAAGGCGGAAGGCGCGAAGTTCGACTTCGTCTTCATCGTCGACAGCCAGTTCATCACCCCGGATTCGCCGCCGCATTACCTGAACCGGCTCGAACCGCTGACCCTGCTTTCCGCGCTCGCGGTGGCGACCAGCCACATAGGCCTCGTCGCCACGGCGACCACATCGTTCAACGCGCCGTTCAACCTTGCGCGCCGTTTCGCCTCGCTCGACCTCATCAGCGGCGGGCGCGCAGGCTGGAATGTCGTGACCAGCGGCGATGCCGGGGCGGCGGGCAATTTCGGGCTCGACGAGCATTACGACTACGAGACCCGCTACGGCCTGGCGCACGAATATCTCGATGTCGTGCACGGCCTCTGGCGCTCCTACGAGGACGATGCGCTGGTGCGCGACCGCGAGAGCGGCGTGTTCCTCGACAAGGACAAGCTCCATGCGCTGAACCACAAGGGCCGGCATTTCTCGGTGGCGGGGCCGCTCAACATCCAGCGCTCGCCGCAGGGTGAGCCGGTGATCTTCCAGGCGGGCGATTCCGACCAGGGCCGCGACCTCGGCGCGCAGACCGCCGATGCGATCTTCACCCATGCCGCCACGATCGAGGACGGCAAGTCCTTCTACGCCGACATCGCCCGCCGCGCCGAAGCGGCCGGGCGCAATCCGGATGAGGTCATCATCCTGCCCGGCGTCAGCGTGTTCGTCGGCGATACCGACGAGGACGCACGCGGCATCGAACAGGCGCACAAGCTGGCCGACCACAGCTTCGATCAGGCCCTGAACGAGTTCGGCCGCTCGTTCGGCTGGCACGATTTCCGCCAGTACGACCTCGACGCGCCGTTCCCGGTGCAGGCGCTTGAACATGCCCGCCGCAGCTTCTTCACGCAGGCAAAGAAGCTTACCGACCTTGCCGTGGAGCGCGGGCTGACCTTGCGCGAGACCGTGGAGCTGGTGCGGGCAGGGCATCGCAGCCCCTTCGTCGGCAGCGCCCGCACCGTGGCGGACACGATAATCCGCTGGTTCGAGGAACGCGCGCTCGACGGGCTCAACGTGATGCTCGGCCATCCCGACCAGTTCGATCGTTTCGTAAGCGAAGTCGTGCCGCTGCTTCAGGAGGCGGGAGTGTTTCGCAGCGACTACGAAGGCACCACCTTGCGCGATCACCTCGGCCTGCCGAAGCCCGCCAATGTGCGTGCATCTGCGCAGGCCCCGCGCGAACCGGCGCTCACCGCATGAGGCAGGAGGCGGGGAGATACTTGCGGCGGCTGTTCACCGTGCTGGCGGCGGGGCTGCTCGTTGCCGGGTGCGGCGGTTCGGGCAAGCAGGAGGCCGGGCACAGCAAGCTGCGCTGGGCCTTCATGCTGCCCACCTCGTGGGACCCGGTGACCAGCCGCACCGGCGCGGATATCAATACGATCAGCCTGGCCTATGCCTCGCTCACCCGTCTCGACAAGCAGGGCGAGGCCCAGCCGGGCCTCGCGCAGAAGTGGCGCTTTTCCGATGATGGCAAGGCGCTGACCTTCGATCTGCGCAAGGGGCTGACGTTCTCGGACGATACCGTGCTGGATGCGGCGGCGGTCAAGGCCTTCTACGACCGGGCGCTGTCCCAGAAGGATTCCTTCATCAAGCGCGATCTTGGCGGTGTGGAAAGCGTTTCCGCCGATGGACCGCTGGCGGTGACCTTCCACTTGCGCGAGCCCGACTACCAGCTTCCCACTATTCTCGCCGGCCGCGTCGGCGCGATTGCCAGTCCGACCGCTGCAGCGAAGGACAAGGCGAAACTGGCGCTCTGGCCGGTCGGCGCGGGGCCGTTCCGCATCACCGAATTCGTGCCGGAATCGCACGCCTACTTCGAGAGGAACCCCGGCTACTGGGACGCCGCGAACATCCATATCGACCGCTTCGAACTGACCAATGCACCGGACCCGGCCACGGTGATCGCCGCGCTGCTTTCCGGTTCCATCGACGTGGCCGGACGCATTCCCCCGCGCCGCGTGGAAGAGGCGAAGGGCAGGGGGCTGACCGTCGCCATTGCGCCCTCGCTCAATGTCCGCGACGTTTCGATCAACCGCAACCGGCCGCCGTTCGATAATCCCAGGGTGGTGGAAGCGCTGCGCTATGCCTTCGACCGCGACGAGTTCATCAGGACCGTTACAGCCGGGCTCGCGACGGTCTCGCACCAGCCGTTCCCCGCCGGGAACGCCGCCTTCGATGCCAGTGTCGAAAAGCTCTGGGGCTACGATCCGGGCAAGGCTCGCGCGCTGCTGCGCGAGGCGGGATATCCGCCGGGCAAGCTCGCTATCGAGATCGCCGTCAACCCGGTAATGAACGACGGCCTGCCCGAACTCGTGCAGGCGCAGCTTGCCCGCGTGGGTGTGAAATCGACGCTGCGCATCGTTCCGCCCGGCTCCTCCACCTGGCAGAGCGAGGTCTATATCGCCAAGCGCCCGGCCCTCGCGCTGGATGGCACCATCGGCCGGGAATCCCCGGTGCAGAACCTGCTGGCGACTTATGGCCCTGAAGGCATCATGAACCTCAGCGGGCCTTATGCGGCGCCCGCGTTCCTCCAGGCGCTGGATGCGGTGCGGCGCACGCCGACAAGCGATCCGGCCTATGCCGCGCGCCTCCACGCTGCGGTCCGCGCCGGGGTGGAGCAGTCGCCCAGCAACTACCTCTACAGCGAGCCGTGGATCGTCGGCGCGCGGGCGGGGGTGAAGAACCTCAACATCCTGCCCTCGCAGATCCGCTGGGAAGGCGTGACCGTGCAATGACCGCGCGCACAGTCCCAGCCGTTCCCGGCCACGCATGGGCCGTGCGCCTGCGCCATGGCCGCGCCTTGCTCGGCTTCACCGGCTCGACCCTGCTGATCGCGGTGCCGGTGTTCTTTCTGGCGACGCTCATCACTTTCCTGCTCGGCGTGGCGAGCGGGCTGGACCCCGCCGCCGGGCTGGCCGGAGACAGTCCCACGCCCGAAATGATCGCGCAGATCCGCGCGCAGTTCGGCCTGGATAGGCCGGTCCCCGTCCAGTACCTCGACTGGATGGGCGGGGTGCTTCACGGCGATCTCGGCACTTCGTGGTTCAACGGGGTTCCCGTTACCGAACTGATCCTCCAGCGCCTGCCGGTCAGCCTCTCGATCGCGGGCGGGGCGCTGCTGATCGGCGTGGGGTTGGGGACGGTGCTGGGGATCGCCTCGGCGGCGCGGCAAGGCGGCTGGCTCGACCGTATGGTGACGGTCTTCGCCTCGACCGCCGCCTCGCTGCCGCCGTTCGTTGTCGCCATTGCGATGATCCTGCTGTTCAGCCTCTGGCTCGAACTGCTGCCCTCGGCCGGTTACATCCCGCCTTCGGAGGATGTGGCAGGCTGGCTGCGCTCGATCGCGATCCCGGCCATGGCGCTGAGCGTCGATGTCGTGGCCGAGCTCGCGCGCCAGCTTCGCACCGGCCTCGTCGCCGCACTCTCGGACAATTACGTGACCGGGGCCGTCGTTCGCGGGCTTTCGCCCCGGCGCATCCTGTTCGTCCATGTCCTGCGCAACGGCGCCGGCCCGGCTCTCTCCATACTGGCGCTGCGCGTGCCCATGCTGATCGGCGGTGCGGTGGTGAGCGAGGCGATCTTCAATATGCCCGGCATGGGCCGCCTCGCCGCCGATTCCGCGCTGCGCGGCGATGTGCCGGTGGTGCAGGGAACGCTCGTCGTTTCCATCGTGCTGGTTCTCGCCAGCAACCTTCTGATCAACGTGCTGCTGGGCGTCCTCCAGCCCGCCTCGCGCCGTAGGAGCTGACAGGATGACACTTGTGCGAAATGCCGCAGTGCCCTTGGCTTTCCTTGCGCTGATCGTCGTTCTCGCGGCGCTTGGCCCCGTCATCGCCCCGCACGATCCGCTCGCGCAGGACGGCAGAGCGATCCTGCAAGGCCCCGGCCCGGCTTACTGGCTCGGCACCGATGCGTTGGGGCGCGACGTGTTCAGCCGGCTGCTGGCGGGCTCCACGGTTTCGATACTGGCCGCCGTGCTTTCGGTGGGTGTGGGTCTTCTGCTCGGCGTGGTGCCGGGGGTGCTGTCCGTCTTCCTGGGAAGGCGGGCGGAATGGATCAGCCTGAGGCTGGTGGATGCGCTCATCATGTTGCCGTTCCTGGTCTTCGCGATCGCGATGACGGCCATGCTCGGCAACGGCCTTGTCCAGGCCATGTTCGCGGTGGGCGTGCTGATCGCGCCTGCTTTCTACCGGGTGAGCCGCGCCGCCGCGCTATCGGTCGCCAACAGCGACTATATCGAGGCGGCACGGCTGGGCGGCGCTTCGACGGCATGGATCATCCGCCGCCACGTCATCGCTAAAGTCCTGCCGGTGGTGGCGGTCACGACCGCTTCGATGACGGGCGCCTGCCTTTCCATCGTCGCTTCGCTGACCTTTCTCGGCATCGGCGTGGTCCCGCCCGACCCGACCTGGGGCGGCGAGCTCGCCAGCGACCTGACCACGCTTTACGACCGGCCCTTCGGCCCCTTCGCGCCGGGCCTGTTGATCGTGGCGACAGTGTGGTCGCTCAACGCGCTCGCGGACGCGATGCGTCGCAGCGATCCCCGCATTCCGGAGATACGGCCATGATCCAGCAGAACAACGTCGTTACTTTCGGACCGCGCGCACCCGTTGCGCCTGCCGCGCCGCTGTTGTCGGTACGCGGCCTGACCATCGCCGGGGCCGATGGCCGGATGATCGTGCGGGGCGTGGATTTCGAGATTCCGCGCGGCGGCACGCTTGGCATCGTCGGGGAATCCGGCAGCGGCAAGTCGCTCACCTGCCGGGCCGTCCTTGGCGTGCTGCCTCCCGGAACCGCCGTGACCTCCGGCACTATTCGCTACCGGGACACCGACCTCTCGCGGTTGAGCGGCCGCGACTGGAAACCCCTTCGCGGGACCGAGCTGAGCGCGGTGTTCCAGGATGCGGGTTCCTACCTCAACCCGTCGATCCCGGTGGGCCGCCAGATCGTGGAGGCTATGCGTGCGGTCCTTCCGCTTTCACGCCGGGAAGCGAAAGAGCGGGCGCTGGCCCTGCTCGCCCGTGTGGGGTTCGCGGAGCCGGAGACGGTATTCCGCCAGTATCCCTTCGAACTGTCGGGCGGCATGGTGCAGCGTGTGCTGATCGCCATCGCGGTCTGCGCCGGGCCGCGCCTGCTGATCGCCGACGAGGCGACCACCGCCCTCGACGTTACGGTGCAGGCCGAAGTCCTGCGCCTGATCGAAGACTTGCGCCGTGAACAGGACCTCACCCTCGTCATGGTTTCCCACGATCTCGCCGTGGTGGCGCAGACCTGCGATCAGGTGATCGTCATGCGCGAGGGCGAGATCGTCGAGGCGGGCGCCACGCGGGAGGTGCTGGACCGGCCGCGCCATGCCTATACCCGCAGCCTGATCGAAACGCATCATGCCACCTCGCTGGAAGCCGGGCAGAACGCGCCACCGCCGCAAGCGGCCGCGCCGCTCCTGCGGATCAGCGGGCTTCGGGCAGGCTATGGGCAAGGCACGGTGCTGGACGGGATCGATCTCGAACTGGCGCGCGGCGAAATCCTCGGGCTGATCGGGGAAACCGGCTCCGGCAAGACCACGCTCCTGCGGTCGATCCTTGGCCTCGTTCGCCCTGCCGAAGGTTCGATTGTGCTCGGCGGCGAACCGCTGGAGCGGCTGGCGGGGCGTGAACTGATGGCGTTTCGCCGCAGCAACCGGCTGCAATATGCCTTCCAGGATCCCCTGCGCAGCCTCGATCCCGATATCACCATCGCCGGTTCGGTGGGCGAAGGGCTGGACATTCGCGGCGGCATCGACCGCATCGAGCGGTCGCGATTGGTGAATGCCGCGCTGGAGGCCGCCGGACTCGATCCCGCACTGGGCTGCCGCCTGCCGCGCCACCTTTCAGGCGGTCAGCGCCAGCGCGCGGTGATCGCGCGGGCGCTCGTGCTCGATCCGCAAGTGATCCTGCTCGATGAACCGGTCAGCGCGCTCGATGCCGTGAACCGCATCCACGTCCTGCAACTGCTCGAACGGCTCGCACGGGAGCGCGGCATTGCGCAGATATTCATCTCGCACGACCTCGGCTCGGTGGCTGGCATCGCGCACCGGGTGGCCGTGCTCCACCGCGGCAGGATCGTGGAGACCGGACCGACCGGGCAGGTGCTCTCGCATCCGTCGCATCCCTATACCCGCGCCCTGATCGCCGCTGCGCCGAAGCTTGCGGAACCCGGCACCGGCGGCGCGCTGCGCCTATCTCCCAACAGCTTGTGAAAGGCATGACGATGGCACGCGATAAGCTCAAGTTCGGAGCCGTCCTGATCGGGGTCGGCGATGCATCCGGCAAGGAACTGTGGCGCGATCCGGCGGTCCCGCTCGATGCCAGTGTGGATATAGACTGGTACATCCGGCAGGCGCGGGAGGCGGAAGACGCCCGGTTCGACTTCGTGTTCATCGTCGACAGCCAGTACATCACACCGGATTTCCCCAACCATCATCTCAACCGGCTGGAGCCGCTGACCCTGCTGTCGGCGGTCGCCACGGCGACGCAGCGGATCGGTCTGGTGGCGACCATCAGCACCACCTACAGCGAGCCCTTCGATATCGCCCGGCGGCTCGCCTCGCTCGACCTCATCAGCAAGGGGCGGGCCGGGTGGAACATCGTGACCAGCCAGGACCCCGGCACGGCAGGCAATTTCAGCCGCACCGGGCATGGCGACTACGAAACCCGCTATCGCCGCGCGTCCGAAGCGGTGGAGGTGGTGCAGGGCTTATGGCAATCCTACGAAGAAGGCGCCTTCGCGCAGGACAGGACGGCCGCGCGGTTCCTCGATCCGGCGCGGCAGCACCGGCTAGACCATCGCGGCGAGTTCTTCAGCGTTTCCGGCCCGCTCAACATCCAGCGCTCGCGCCAGGGGCAGCCGCCGCTGGTTCAGGCGGGAACATCGCCGCAGGGCCGCGAACTGAGTGCGCAAGTCGCCGATATCGTGTTCAGCTTCGCGCGCAATCAGGCGGAGGCGCTGGAGCTTGCCACGGACGTGCGGGCTCGTGCCCGGCGATATGGCAGGGCCCCGGAAAGCCTGCTGTTCATCCCCGCGCTCAGCGTGACGATCGCCGATACAGACGAAGCGGCACGGCGGAAATTCGAGGCGCGCCAGACGGCAGGAGACCTGCGCGCGCAGCTGGCGTCGCTTTCAAGGCAGTTCGCCGGTCATGACTTTTCCGGCTATGATCTGGACGCACCGTTCCCGGAAATCGCTTCGGGCGGCGAGGCTGCCGGAATTCGGCGCTTCCACGAAGACCTCGAAGCCGCGCGCCGGGAGGGGCGCACCCTGCGGCAGGTGCTGGCGGACGTGGGATCGGCATGGCTGCGGCTGGCGGGATCGCCGGTCACGATCGCCGACGAGATCGAGCGCTGGCATGCCAGCGGCGCGGCGGACGGTTTCAATGTCTTCGTCCAGCATCCCGACGACTGGGCGCGCTTCCGCGCCGAAGTGGTGCCGATCCTCGCCGCGCGCGGGCTTTTCAGGGACGACTATTCGGCGGATACGCTGCGCGGCAATCTCGGACTGGAAATCGCCCCAAGCCGCCATTCCGCCGAGCACCGCACCCTTGAGAAGGGCGCGGCGGTGGATTTTGCGACCCAGGTCATAAACTCATAAACGGTACCATCGAGGTTTGAGGCAAAATGGCTCAGCGCCAGGAGGGAAGGCGACGGAATATGTCGATATTTCAAGACTTCCCGACGCAGCGATGGGCCATTTTGGTCAAACGTAGTTCACCGCAAGGTAAATCCCGAAGGGACGCCCAAATGGCTTCCATCTCGGACCGAAGCTACCTTGGACGGGCAACCAGCCCGCCCGGCGGCAGCTTCGGCCCGAGCTGTTCGCCATTTGGGCGCCTCGATGGTGCCGTTTATGAGTTTATGACCTAGTTCAGATCTCGTATTCGAGCTGCATGGCGAACGGTGCCGAGGAAACGGGCTGGGTCTGGCGAGGCTGGCGGCGGGTCATCTCGCCGTGAAGCTTCCTGATCATGTTGCTGCCGGTCCGGGTATGGAAGCCCGGAATGAACCCGTGAATGATCGTGCCGAGCCCGGCGAGGATCATGAGCAGGCCGAAGCGGCCGGCCACATAGAAATGCTCGCCGTAAGTCTCGTTTACCGCTTCGGGATGGTCGACGAATAGTTTTCTGAGCATTTCAGGCTCCTGTCGAACTGGAGGGAACCCGCGCCCTCAGGCGGTCGGCGGGTAGGGATGATGGCCGAAGACCCAATGGGTGCGCGCATCGGACGGCGCTTCGACGAGAAGCACTTGTGCCCGGTGCCCGTTCATCCCGGCCTGGTGCGCGGCATCGACAGCCCGGTTGAGGGCATCGCGCTGGTTGGCGAAAGCTTCGAGGATCAGCCCGTGCAGGCTGACGGCCCATTCCATGCCCTTGCGGACGACGTGAAAATCGCTGTGCATGATGGTCGTTCTCCCTTCTACTGATGTGTTCAGGCGATGTGTTCAAGACAGGCGATAGCTCGCTTCGTGTATTGTCAACTTTAATGGTAGAGAAGGCCGAGTCAATGGCCTTGAGCGGACGGATCGCCGGGGCGCGCACGGTTCGTCGGCTTCCCGCCACCGGTCGGCGAAGGCGCTGGACGGTGGCTCTAACGCCGCCCGGACCGTTTGGGGCGCAAGGCGTCGCGCATGGCGAAACTGGAGCTGATACGGGTTACACCCGGCATCCGGGACAGGATTTCGCCGTGGATCGTCTCATAGGCGGCCACGCTGTCCGTACGGACGCGAAGCCAGTAGTCGACATCGCCCGTCATCAGGAAGCATTCGCGAATTTCCGGACACTGGCGCACTGCGTGCTCGAACTTCGAAAGGTATTCCTCGGTCTGGCGGTCCAGCGTGACCTGCACGAGGACATCGACCCCGCGCTCGTCTTCCTCTCCGCTCCCGGTGATGACCGTGTAGCCCCGGATCACGCCGCGTTCTTCCAGGATCCGGATGCGGCGATGGCAGGCTGAGGCCGAGAGGCCGACCTCCGTGGCGATTTCCGAGTTGGGGCGGCGGGCATTGAGCCGCAGCAGGCGGATGATGGTGCGGTCGATGGAATCGAGTGGTTCTGACATCGTTCTGAATCTGCCGAATGATCGTGCGAAATTATCGCAATCTTCGCAAGGTTGACGCAAGATTGGGAGCCTATTTCGTATAACCGTCGATAATCTGCGAGGAAAGGAGGGCTGCATGACGACATTGGCTACGGCAGGTGCCGTGCTCCGGATCGATCTCGGTGCATTGGTGGAGAACTACGCTATAGTCGGGCGGCAGGTCGCGCCTGCGCGGGTGGCGGCGGTGGTCAAGGCAGATGCCTATGGCATCGGCGCGGCACGGG
Organism: Novosphingobium sp. TK71; assembly: GCF_055361505.1. NCBI lineage: Bacteria > Pseudomonadati > Pseudomonadota > Alphaproteobacteria > Sphingomonadales > Sphingomonadaceae > Novosphingobium > Novosphingobium sp. TK71. Next base: position 1,765,639 of record NZ_JBSZKA010000001.1, on the reverse strand, counting down.
CGGTGGATGCATTGGCCGATGCCGGGTGCAGGACGTTCTTCGTCGCCGTGCTCGACGAGGCGGCAGCGCTCATGCCCTTGCTGCCGCCGGAAGCGGAATTGTTCGTCCTCAACGGTCTTCAGCCCGGCGCGGAGGCGGAATGCGCCGCGATCGGGGCGATCCCCGTGCTCAATTCGCTCGATCAGATCGACCGCTGGTCCAGCCTCGCCCGGGCGCGAGGCCAGTGGCTGCGCGGGGCCTTGCAGGTCGATACCGGCATGTCGCGGATGGGAATGTCGCCGCAGGAGGTCGCCCTTCTCCTTGGCGAGCCGGACCGTCTGCGCGGTGTGAAGCCGGCCATGCTGATGAGCCACTTCGCCTGCGCCGACGAACCGGACCATCCCTTCAACGGCGAGCAGGCCGCGTGTTTCTCGCGCATCGCGAGCGGTTTTCCCGGCCTTCCCCGCGCGCTCGACAATAGCGGCGGGGCTTTCCTTGCGCAGGACCACCTCGACATCGTGCGTGCCGGGATCGCCCTTTACGGCGGCGCCCCGCATGGCGGCGCGAACCCGATGCGCGCGGTAGTGTCGCTGGAGGCGCGGATCGCCCAGCTTCGCACGGTTCCGGTGGGAACGGGGATCGGCTACGGCCTTACGCATCGCGCCCTGCGGGAAACGCGGATCGCGACGATACCGGTCGGCTATGCCGACGGATTGCCGCGCACGCTGGGCAACCGCGGAAGCGCTTTCGTTGCGGGCATTCGGGTGCCGATGGTGGGCCGGGTGTCGATGGACAGCATTACTCTGGACGTCACCGACGTGCCGGAGCGCCACCTTCGCCCCGGCGCGCCGGTCGAGATCCTCGGCCCGAACCAGACGATCGACGATCTGGCCCGCGATGCCGGCACGATTTCCTACGAGATTCTAACCCAGCTCAGCCGCCGCTACGCAAGAGACTATGTCCCGGCGGCCGGTCTGGCACTGCGGAGCGTCGCACGATGAAAGTTGCGGTACTGGGAAGCGGCGTGATCGGCGTCACCTCTGCATGGTATCTGGCGCGGGCTGGGCACGAGGTCGTCGTCATCGACCGGCAGCCCGGCCCCGCTCTGGAAACCAGCTTCGCGAATGCCGGGGAGATTTCGCCGGGCTATGCCTCGCCCTGGGCCGCCCCCGGCATTCCGGCAAAGGCCCTGCGATGGCTGTTCATGGAACATGCGCCGCTCGTCCTGCGGCCACGCCCGGACATGGCGATGCTCCGCTGGCTGGCGGCGATGCTGGGCAATTGCAACGCGCGGTCCTACGCCGTGAACAAGAGCCGCATGGTCCGCCTCGCGGAATTCAGCCGCGACCAGCTGATCGAACTGCGCCGGGAAACCGGCATCCGCTACGACGAACGCAGCCAGGGGACGTTGCAGCTGTTTCGCGAGCAGAAGCAGATGGACGGGATCGCCAAGGATATCGCGGTCCTGGAGGCGGACGGGGTTCCCTTCGAAGTGCTCGACCGGGCAGGATGCCTGGCGGCGGAACCGGGGCTGGCGGCAAGCGAGGCCCGGCTGGTGGGCGGCTTGCGGTTGCCGAACGACGAGACCGGGGACTGCTTCAAGTTCACCAATGCGCTGGCAGGAATGGCGCGCGACGCGGGCGTACGGTTTGTCCACGATACCGCGATCACCGGCCTGTCCCGATCCGGCGGACGGATAGACCATGTCGTGACGGCGGCGGGAAAGCTGGTTGCCGATGCCTATCTCGTGGCGCTGGGCAGCTATTCGCCCCAACTCCTGGCGCCTCTGGGCATTCGGCTGCCCGTCTATCCGGTGAAGGGCTATTCGATCACCGTGCCGGTGTCCGATCCCGCGCTCGCGCCGGTATCGACCCTGCTCGATGAAAGCTACAAGGTGGCGATCACCCGGCTGGGCGATCGCATCCGCGTGGGCGGAATGGCGGAAATCTCGGGCTTCTCCAGGGATCTGCCGCAAGCGCGGCGCACCACGCTGGAGTATTCGCTGGGGTCGCTGTTCCCCGGCGCGGGCGATGTGTCCAAGGCTTCGTTCTGGAGCGGCCTGCGCCCTATGACGCCCGACAGTACGCCGGTGATCGGGCCTACCGGCATATCCAACCTCTTCCTCAATACCGGCCACGGCACGCTCGGCTGGACGATGGCCTGCGGTTCCGCCCATGTGATCGCCGACATCATCGGCGGCCGGGCGCCCGCCATCGAGGCTGCCGACCTCGCCATCTCCCGCTATTGAACCCGAGTTTCCATCCAGAATCGCCAGGAGTTGATTGCATGACCATTACCCGCATCGAACAGGGCCCGCGCATGAGCGAGGCTGTCATTCACGGCGATACGATCTATCTCGCGGGGCAGGTCGGCGAGCCCGGCGATGACGTGACCGCCCAGACCCGCACCGCGCTTGCCGAGATCGAAGCTCTGCTGAAGCAGGCCGGCAGCAGCAAGAACCACTTGCTCTCGGCAACCATCTGGCTGGCCGACATCGCCGATTTCGAGAAAATGAACGCGGTTTGGGACGACTGGATCGCCGATGCACCGGCTCCTGCCCGCGCCACCGGCGAATCCCGTCTGGCCTCGCCCGACTACAAGGTCGAGATCATCGTCATCGCCGCACGCGCCTGAGGGAACTGGCTGTCAGCCGCCGTGGGGGTCGAGTTGCCCGGCGAGGGCAACCACCCCCACGATCCCGAGCCCGCAGGCCGTTTCCAGCATCAGCGAAAGGCGCAGCCGCCGGGCTGCGCCCGGCGTGCGGCGTTCAAGCGCGGGCACCAGCCGCCAGCGGTTATCGGCGGCGAGTGCGAGCATGGCGAGGAACAGCGCGAATTTCAGCGCGATCAATCGCGGCCACCAGCCTGAAGGCAGCCCGCCTGCACCGCCGATAAGCCATGCATTGGCCAGTCCGGTCAGGAACAGCACGGCGACGATCACGGTGCCGGTCCGCGCGAAAGCGGACAGTGCGGCGATAACGGCGGCGTCCTTTCGCCCGCCTCGGCCCATCAGCGCGGTAAGGAAAGCGAACAGCGCGCCCAGCCACAGCGCGGCGGCGCCCAGGTGCAGCACGTCGCTGGCCCGGAGCAGCACGCCCCAGGGCGCTTCGCCCGCGCCGGCATGACCTGCCCATGCGGCGCTGGCAAGCGCGGCAAGGGCTAGCGGTGCAAGCAGCAGCGGCGCGGGGCGCAGCGCCAGCAGCACGAGGAAGGCGGTCAGGGCGGCGGCGCGCAAGGTCAGCAGTAGCCCGAGCGGCGTTGCCTGAAGCACGGCGGTAAAAGTGGCGGTATCGAGATCGCCGATCGCGAGGCCCGCCATGGCCGCGACATTGGCAAGCGCCCACCACAGCGAGGTGATGAGCGCGCCCGCCGCGAGCAGCATCAGCGCAGCTCGTTCGCCTCCGCCGAAGCGGGCGCGGCGCTGGATCAGGGCGTGAAAAGGCAGCCCTGCCGCCGCGAGCAGCAGCACATAGCTGGCAAGGCGCGCGGCAACGAGGCTGCCCGTTTCCATGGGATCAGCGGACCGTGAAGCCGTAGCTGCCTTCGATGCGGTGCTGGTCGGCGGCGACCGCGTGCCAGGTCAGTTCGTAGGTTCCGGTGGGAAGCGGGCGGGGCAGGGCTATGGTCATCGTCTTGCCCTTGGCCCTGGCGGCAATCCCCTTGATCGGCATCGGTTTGTGATCGGCCATGCCCGGCATCCCGGTCATCACCAGGTCGATGCCGGAGAGCGGCGCGACGAGGTCTTCGGAGAAGGTCAGGGTGATCGAGGTGGGCTTCGCCACCGCCGAATTGGCGGCGGGCGTGGCGCTCAGCAGCTTGGGATGCGCCAGCGCAAGGGAAGGAAAGGCGGCCAGCATGACGGCGGCAGCGGCGGCAAGTGCAGTGAGACGCATGGGTTAGCTCCGGTTCCATGCCCGGGGGACGATGCCTTCCGGGCTTGCAGGACATCATACGCGCCGCCCGGCCTCATCCCTCGCCGCGGCCCACGGCAATTTCGCGGGCGCGCGGCGCGGCGGTTCAATCCCCGAACAGGTTCTGGATCGGGAAGTGATGCTTGATGAACGGCGATTTGATGACGATGTAGCTGAAGTACTTTTCGATGCCGTAATCGTTTTCGAGCATTTCCTCGATGAGCGACTGGTAATGCGTGACGCCGCGCGCGACGAATTTCAGGAGGTAGTCGTACCCGCCGCTGACCAGGTGGCATTCGACGATTTCGTCGATCTTGGCGATCCGGGTTTCAAAGCGGGAAAAGTCCCCGCGCCGGTGCTCGCCCAGCGTCACTTCGGTGAAGACGGTGAGGAATTCGCCCAGCTTGTTGAGATTGATGTGCGCGCCGTAACCGGTGATGTAACCGGCCGTTTCCAACCGCTTGACCCGGGTGAGGCAAGGGCTGGGAGACAGGCCGACAGCATCGGAAAGCTCGACATTGGTGATACGCCCCGCTTCCTGAAGCTTGGCGAGGATCTTGAGGTCGATCCGGTCAAGTTTGGGGCCTATCGCCATGTCGTCTTTTTCCTTGTCAGCAACCCGTCGCGGCACGGATGTCGGGCATCTCCAGCAGCGCGTCGAGAGCACCTTCCACGCGATCGAATATCATGTCCATCTCGCTCGACGTGCAGCTCAGGGCGGGCGCGAAACCTATCACCGCATTTCCGAAGCAGCGCACGATCACGCCCTTTTCCCAGGTAAGCGCGGAGAGCCGCCCGCCGATGTCCAGCGCAGTGTCGAACCCGGCCTTGGAGCCCTTGTCGCTGACCAGTTCGATGGCGCCTAGCAGGCCGCGTCCGCGCGTATCGCCCACCAGCGGATGTTCGCGCATGCGTTCGAGATGCTGCGCGAAACGAATGCCCGTGCGTTCGCCGTTCTCGAGCAGTCCGCCCTCCTGGTACAGCCGCAGCACCTCCAGCGCGATCGCGGCGCTTACCGGATGGCCGGAGTAAGTGAAGCCGTGCCCGATCGGCAGGCTTTCGGGCGCGGCGTCGGCGATGGTTTCATAGATGTGATCGGCCATGAGCACGGCGCCCATCGGCGCGTAGCCCGAGGTGAGGCCCTTGGCGAGGGTCATGAAATCGGGCGAGACGTCTTCCGCCTCGCAGGCGAACATCGGGCCGGTGCGCCCGAAGCCGGTGATGACCTCGTCCACCAGCATCAGGACGCCCAGTTCGTCGCAAGCCTGCCGCAGGGCCTTGAGCCAGCCCCTGGGCGGCACGATGACGCCGCCCGAACCCTGGATCGGCTCGCAGCAGAATGCCGCCACGTTGTCCGCCCCGAGTTCGGTGACCTTTGCCTTGAGCGCGGCCACGCTGGAGGCGATGACCGCCGCGTCGTCATGGCCCTCCGGGTGGCGGTAGGGATAGGGCGATGCGATGTGGTGCTGCCAGGGCCGGGGCAGATCGAACCCGCGATGGAAGTTGGCCAGCGCGGTCAGCCCCGCACCGTTCGAACTGGAGCCGTGGTAGCCCCATTCGAGGGCGATGAAATGCTTCTTCTGCGGTTTGCCGATGGCATTGAAGTAGTGGACGATATAGCGGATCGCGCTGTCCACCGCGTCCGAACCGCCCAGCGTGAAGTAGGCGTGGCCAAGTCCTTCCGGGGCGAGCCGGGTCAGTTCGTGGGCCAGGCGGATCGCCGGCTCGTTGCCGAAGTGGAAGTAGCCGGTGGCATAAGGCAGCCGCCGCATCTGTTCGGCGGCGACCTCGACGATGCTTTCCTGCCCGTAGCCCACATTGACGCACCACAGACCGGCGAACGCGTCTAGCACCCGCCGCCCGTCGACATCGGTAAGCCACATGCCCTCGCCCGATTGCAGGATGCGGGCGCCGTGGCGTTCATGGCCCCGGAACGATGTGACCGGATGGATCAGGTGCCGGCGGTCCAGTTCCAGCAATCCCTGGTTGTGGCTGCGGGCGATTGGGGAAGTCTGAAGATCTGTCATGGGGGACAGATTATGCCGTCGGTTCGGCCGGTTGCGCCGAAACGGGAGCGATCCGGCAGCAGGATCGCCAATTTGGGCGCGGGGTGCGGCATATTATGCCGCACCCGTTCCTAGAGGGATTCGGCGATCGCCTTGCCGCAGGAAAGCGTATCGGCGCTGCCGCCCAGATCGCCCGTCCTTCCGCGGGGCGAGACGAGTACGGCCTCGATCGCGGCCATGACCGCCGCTGCCGCTTCGGCTTCGCCGAGATGTTCGAGCATCATCGCTGCGGACCAGATCTGGCCGACCGGATTGGCGATCCCCTTGCCGGCGATATCGGGCGCGGAGCCGTGGACCGGCTCGAAGAGAGAAGGGTGCGTGCCCTCGGGATTGATATTGCCCGAAGGGGCAACGCCGATGGTTCCGGTGCAGGCGGGGCCGAGATCGCTCAGGATATCGCCGAAGAGATTGGAGGCGACGACTACGTCGAAGCGCTGCGGATTGAGCACGAACTGCGCGGTCAGGATGTCGATGTGATACTTGTCATGCGTGACATCCGCGAATTCGCGGGCGATCGCTTCCACCCGGCCGTCCCAGAACGGCATGGTGATGGCGATCCCGTTGGATTTGGTGGCGCTGGTCAGGTGCCGGCGTTCACGGCGGCTGGCGAGGTCGAAGGCATAGCGCAGCACGCGGTCAACGCCGAAGCGGGTCATCACGGTTTCCTGGATCACCACCTCGCGGTCGGTGCCCGCGAACATGTGCCCGCCGACCGAACTGTACTCCCCCTCTGTATTTTCGCGCACGACCCAGAAATCGATGTCTCCCGGCTTGCGGCCGGCGAGCGGGCAGGGAACGCCGGGCATGAGCCGGACAGGACGCAAATTGACGTACTGGTCGTATTCGCGGCGGAACTGGAGCAGCGATCCCCAGAGCGAGACATGGTCGGGAACGGTGTCGGGCCAGCCTACCGCGCCGAAGAACAGCGCGTCGACCCGGCCGATGCGGGCCTTCCAGTCCGCGGGCATCATCTCTCCGTGGCGAAGATAGTAATCGCAGGACGCGAAGTCGTGCCACTGGAGATCGAGTTCGAAACCGAAGCGGCTTGCCGCGGCTTCGAGCACGCGCACGCCTTCCGGCATGACCTCCTTGCCGATGCCGTCACCGGGGATGACGGCAATCGAGTATTTCCGGGCGGCGTTCACGGGCTGGACCTTTCTCAAACGTGTCGGAACAACGAAAAAAGGCGGCGATGGCCGCCGGGAGGGTCAGAAATCGAGGCCGCCGATGTGGAAGGCCTTGGTCTCCAGATATTCCTCGATCCCGGCCTGGCCGCCTTCGCGGCCGAGCCCGGACTGCTTGATGCCGCCGAACGGCGCCATTTCCATGGCAATGCTGCCGGTGTTGAGCCCGATCATGCCGGCTTCAAGCCGTTCCGCGACGCGAAACGCGCGGGCAAGATCGCGTGTGAAGAAATAGCTGGCCAGTCCGTAAGGCGTGTCGTTGGCAAGGTTCATCGCCTCGTCCTCGGAAGCGAAACGGAACAGCGGGGCGATCGGGCCGAACGTTTCCTCGCAGGCCAGCTTCATGCCGGGTTCCGCCCCGGTCACGACCACCGGCCGCACGAAATTGCCGCCCTCCCGGCCCGATCCCCGCGCCGAGATCCGCCCGCCTCGCGCCAGCGCATCGGCGAGGTGACTTTCGACCTTCTCGGCCGCTGCGGCATTGATGAGCGGACCGGTGGTGGAGGCGCCATCGAAGCCCGGTCCGCAGTGCAGCGCCGATACGGCGGCTTCCAGGCGGCGCGCGAACGCGTCGTGGACGGCATCGTGGACGAGGATGCGGTTCGCGCAGACGCAGGTCTGGCCGGAATTGCGGAACTTGCTGACCATGGTTGCCCGCACGGCGAGGTCGAGGTCGGCATCCTCGAACACCACCAGCGGGGCGTTGCCGCCCAGTTCGAAGCTCAGCCGCTTCAGCGTGCCCGCGCACTGCCGCATCAGCATGGCACCGACGCGGGTGGAGCCGGTGAAGGACAGCTTGCGGACCGCCGGGCTGGAACAGATCGCGTCGCCAATGGCGTCGGGGCGGCCGGTGACGACATTGATGACGCCTGCCGGAATGCCCGCCCGCAGTGCAAGGTCGGCAAGGGCGAGCGCGGTGAAGGGGGTGAGATCGGAAGGCTTGATGACCACCGGGCATCCGGCAGCCAGGGCAGGCGCGCATTTGCGCGTTATCATCGCCGCCGGAAAGTTCCACGGCGTGATCGCGGCGCTGACGCCGACAGGCTCCGCGAAGACGAGGACGCGGCGGTCGGCCTCCGGGCTGGCGACATTGCGTCCTCCCACCCGGCGTCCCTCTTCGGCGAACCACTTGATGAAGCTGGCGGCATAGGCGATTTCGCCGCGCGCCTCGGCCAGCGGCTTGCCCTGCTCGGCTGTCATGATGCGCGCAAGGTCTTCGGTGCGCGCAAGGACAAGCGCGTGCCAGCTTTCGAGCAGGCGGGCGCGTTCATGCGCGGTCCTTGCGCGCCAGCCCGGCCAGGCGGCGCCGGCGGCGGCAATGGCGGCTTCGGTTTCGCTTGTGCCGCAGTCCGGCACCGAGCCGATCGTGCGGCCGGTGGCGGGATCCTCGACGCTGACCGCCGCCGATCCGCAAGGCAACCACTCGCCGCCGATCAGCGCGGCTTCGCGAAACAGCGTGGGGTCGTCAAGCCGGGGGAGCCCGGTGGCATCCAGCGTGGCCATCAACCGAGCGCCTGCGAAACGAGCCCGAAAAGGCGGCATCGTTCGTCGAAGACCGGCGCGGTGCCGCGCACCATGGTGTGGACTTCGCCCACCTTGGGCAGGCCGATCTCTTCGAGCCATTCGGAGAAGCCGCTGTCGGCGGGCACGTCCAGCCGGCAGAACGAGCCCGCGTAAGCGCCGATCCAGTGGCTGGCGAGGGCCTTCGCGCCGGCAAGGTCGGGGGCGACGATCGGGCCGACCGACCAGCCGCGTCCGAACCGGCGCATGTTGGCGAAGCCCACCGGAACGTGGTCCTGCGCCAGCACCACGGCGCTGCCGCTGCGGCCAAGGCTTTCGAACAGCTTCCCGCGGCCCATGCCGGTGGCGCGGTCGTAAAGATGCGCAAGGTCGGAATCGGCGCCGCCCAGCGGCCGCACGCGTTCGCCGGGGCGCAGCTGCGCCAGCGGCACCATGCGTGCCGTGCCCTGATGTTGATGAATGCGGCCCAGGGGTTCGAATCCGAACTTGCGATAGAGCGGCGCACCTGCCTCGGTGGCGTTGAGCAGGACCGTGCAGCCGGCAAGGCGGCCCAGCATGGCCTCCATCATCCGGCGACCCAGTCCCCGGCCCTGAAATTCGTTGGCGACGATCACCATCCCCAGGGTGGCGAACGTCGGGGCATAGCGCCAGGCCATCGTGGTGCCGACGATCCGGCCTTCGCTTTCGGCTACCAGCCCTTCGCCAAGAGCGAGGTAGATTTCCCAGTCCTCGTGCCGATGCGGCCATTCCTGTTCGTAGGAAAGTTCGACGGTGCCGTTGACGTCGTCGGGGGTCATTTCGCGGATCAGAATCGTTTCTTCTACAGTCGCCATTGCTCGTTCCCTCTGGTTTTCGGGGGCCGTGGCCGGCCTTCTGATCTTGCCTCGCGCCGCGATTAGGCGCGGGCCCGTGGCATCGGGTGCCGCTGTTGCGCGCTCAACGGCAGATTATTCCGCCGCCAGCACTTCGGCGGGGTGGTGGCACAGCCATGCCTGTTCGCCCTGCCTGCGCAGCGGAGGCGGCTCGCAGTTGCAGCGGCCCCGGATGGTCACGCCGCAGCGCGGTTCGAACCGGCAGATCGCGAGATCGGACGGGAAACCCGCTCCTCTTGCTCGCATGGCGCCGGCGTCCAGCCAGCCCGGCTCCATGCGCGGGACAGAGCCGAGCAGGAGGTCGGTATAGGGGTGGTGCGGCCCGCGCGCGAAAGCGCTTCCGGAGGCCGTTTCCACGGCGCGGCCGCCATAGAGCACCAGGATGCGGTCGCAGAACGCACGCACGGTAGAGATGTCGTGGCTGATGAACATGACCGCGATGCCGAGTTCCCGGCGCAGCCCGTCGATCAGTTCGAGGATCGCCTGACCGACGATGGTATCGAGCGCCGATGTCACTTCGTCGCAGATCAGCAGGTCGGGCTCCGCCGCCAGTGCCCGCGCGAGGTTGACGCGCTGCTTCTGCCCGCCCGACAGCGCCCTGACATTGCGGGTGGCGGTCTCGGCCGGGAGCTGGATCAGGTCGAGAAGTTCGGCGACCCGCCTGTCCGCGGCCCGGCCGTGAATGCCGTGGTGAAGCGCCAGCGGCCTGGCAAGGATCGCGCCGACCGTCTTGGCGGGATTGAGCGCGGTCTCGGCGTGCTGGAACACAAGCTGCACCCGGCGGAAGTGTTCGCGGCTGCGTTCGCCAAGACCCGCGGGCAATGGCGTGTCGTCGATCCGCACGGTGCCGCTTGCCCGGGGTACGAGACCGGCGACCACTTTCGCCAGTGTCGATTTTCCCGAGCCGGATTCGCCGATCACGCCCACGGTTTCGCCGCGTCGGCATTCGAGCGAGATGTCCTCCAGGATCGGCACTTCCGGCCGCCCGTTCCGAACCCGGCCATATCCGGCGGCGAGGCCCTCGACCCGCAGCAGCGGCCTGCCTTGCGCGGGGGAGGGCCGGGAAGGTTGGCCGCCTGCCGATGCGTTTGCGGGCGGACAGTGGCCGTGGTCGGCGGCGGCGAGCAAGGCGCGGGTATAGGGATCGCCCGGGGTCCCGAACACGGCGGCAAGACTGCCGGCCTCCTTCGTGCGGCCATGTTGCAGGACGAGCACGTCGTCGGCCATCTGGGCAACGACGGGCAGGTCGTGGCAGACATAGATCGCGGTCGCGCCGCTCTGGGCGATGGCGGCCTTGAAGGCCTTGAGCACCTCGACTTGCGTGGTGACATCGAGCGCGGTGGTCGGTTCGTCGAAGATCAGGAGTTCGGGGCCGGTGATGAGCGCCATCGCCGCCATCAGGCGCTGCAGCTGTCCGCCCGAAAGCTGGTGCGGATAGCGCTGCCCGATGGTTTCGGGATCGGGCAGCGAAAGGCTGGCGAAAATCCGCTGCGCCCGCAGGATCGCTTCTGCGCGAGGAGCAAGGCGGTGGACCAGCAGCGGCTCGATCACCTGGGCCATGATCGTGCGCGAGGGATTGAACGCGGCGGCGGCGCTTTGCGCGACATAGGCCACGCGGCGCCCCCGCACGGCGCGCAGGGCCCTGTCGTCCATCAGGTCGATCCGGTCGCCCGCAAGGCTGACGATTCCTCCCGCGATCCGCGCGCCCGGCCGCGCGAAGCCCGCCAGCGCCAGCGCGATGGTGGACTTGCCCGAACCGGATTCCCCAATCAGCGCAAGTGTGCGGCCGGGCGCCACCGAGAAGCTCACATCGTCGACGATGGCGTGCTCGTTGCCCGGCGGCCCGGCGACGATCCGCAGTCCCTCGACCACGACATGGCCGCGTGCGCCCTGGGTCCGGGCAGGGGGCGCGGGGTGGGCCGGGATCATGCCGGTTTCCCCTTGCCGCCGCGACCGGACTTGAGCGCGTCGATCAGCAGATTTGCGCCTACCGTCAGGGTAGCGATGGCGATGGCGGGCGCGATGATCGCGGGCGCGCCTTCGGTGATGCCCGAGATGTTCTCGCGCACGAGCGAGCCGAGATCGGCATGGGGCGGCTGCACGCCGAGCCCGAGGAAGCTCAGACCCGACAGCAGCAGGACAATGAAGACGAACCGCAGGCCGAGGTCCGCAAGCAGGGGGTGGATCATGTTCGGCAGGATCTCCCGCAGGGCGATGTGAACCGGCGATTCTCCCTGCGCGCGGGCGAAAGTGACATAGTCCATCGCCGCGAGGTCCAGTGCGATGGCACGGGCGATGCGGAAGTTGCCGGGGACGTAGGTGATCGCGGCGATGAGCAGCAGGAGCCCCAGCGAGGAACCGAACGCAGCCACCATGACAAGGGCAAAGACCTTGGACGGGATCGAGATCAGCGTGTCCATCGTGCGAGAGATCGCTTCGTCCACCCAGCCGCGCCGGACGGCAGCGAACAGGGCCAGCGCAGTGCCGGTCGCGCTGGCGACAAGCGCCGCGCCAAGCCCGAGGAACACGGTATAGCGCGCGCCCCACAGCAGGCGGCTGAGCACGTCCCTGCCGAGGTAATCGCTGCCCAGCCAGAACCTTGCGGACATCGGCCCGAACACGTCGTAATCGACAAAGCCGCCCACCGAATAGGGCGCGATCAGTGGTCCGGCCAGGGCGACGACAAGCCAGAAGCACACCAGGAACAGGCCGATCCTGCCCGACAGGGGCAGCGCACGGGCAAGGGACGGCAAGCGGGAGGGGAACGGGGTCTTCATCAGGCGCGCTGCCTCGGATTGCTGAGAATGGCGACGAGATCGGCAACGAGGACCAGCAGCAGATAGGCGCCGCAGAAGATCATCGCGCAGCTTTGCAGCAGCGGCATGTCGCGGCTGGTCACGGCATTGACCATCAGGCTGGCGAGACCGGGGAAATTGAAGATGGTCTCGACGATGATCGCGCCGCCCAGCAGGTAGGACAGCGAAAGGGCCGCGGCGTTGGCGATCGGCCCGATGGCGTTGGGCATGACGTGCCACAGCACGATGCGGCGGAACGGCACGCCCTTGAGCTGCGCCATCTCGACATAGCCCGCATCGAGCTGGTCGATCATTGCGGCGCGCGTCATCCGGGCCATTTGCGCGACGACGACGAAAGTGAGCGTCATCACCGGGAGCGCGCAGGAGCGGATGGTGTCCATCGTGTCGGCGTCGTCGGAAACCAGCGCGATCGAGGGAAGCCACAGCAGTTTGACGGAGAACACCAGCACGCCCAGCGTCGCCACGAGAAACTCCGGCACCGCCACCATCGACAGGGTGGCGATGCTCAGCGCCCTGTCCAGCCTCCCGCCGCGATCGACGGCGGCGGCGATTCCGATGGCAAGGGCAAGGGGCACGGCAATGATCGCGGTGAAGCCCGCCAGCATGAGCGAGTTCGGCAGGCGCTCGGCTATGATGTCGCGCACGGGCATGTTCGCGACGAGCGATTGGCCGGGATCGGCCTTCAGCATTCCGCCAAGCCATTCCGCATAGCGGGTGGGCGCGGGCCGATCGAGGCCCATCTCGTGGCGGAGCGCAGCGACCTGCTCGGGCGTGGCGCTCTGGCCGAGGGTTTCCTGCGCGGCGTCCCCCGGCAGCAGCCCGCTGATGGTGAACACCACGATCGACACGAGCAGAAGCGTGAGCAGCGCGGAAGCCGTCCGGCGGGCAACAAGGCGCAGCAGGATGCTGGGCGCGTCCGCCGTTGCGGAGCCGGAGGCGGATTGGGCCGTCATCAGCTTTCCAGCCAGATGTGCTGGGAGAACTGGTAGCCCATGAAGCCGCCGATGGGGATCGGCTTCAGGCCGCGGATGCGCTTGTCGTAACCGTCGATCAGGCTGATAAATACCGGGATGGCGGTGCCGCCCCGGTCGTGCACGATCTGCTGCATCTCGCCGTAGAGTTCCTTGCGCAAGGCCTGGTCGGGCTGGGACCGGGCTTCCTTCAGGAGGCGGTCGAAGCGCTCGTTCCGCCATCCGCTCTCGTTCCAGTCCGCGCTGGACTTGTAGAACAGGCTGAACAGCAGGTCGGGCGTGGGCCGCGGGTTCACGTTCCCGAAGGTGAGCGGGTGGCGCATCCAGTGCGTGGACCAGTAGCCGTCGGCCGGTACGCGGTTCACCGCCAGTTCCAGTCCGGCTCGTGCGCCGTATTCCTGGAGGATCGAGGCCATGTCCACCGAACCCTCTGCGGCGGGCGAGCAGTAGATCGGGATGCGCACGCCGGTCAGTCCGGCCCGGGCGATGTGCCAGCGGGCGCGGTCGAGATCGAGCACGGTCTGCGGCACGTTCGGGTTGTAGTACGGGTGGAAGGGGGGGATCGGCTGGTCGTTGGCGATCGTGGCATGGCCGCGAAACAGCGCCCGCTTGACGAGCGGCCGGTCCACGAGATGCTTCACGGCCTGAACGAAGTGCGGGTTGCCCGTCGGCATCCCGTCGGCGCGCATGATGAGGTCGGTGTAGAGCCCGGAGGGTGTCGCCATGACCGCATGGCTGCCGCTCTGCTCGATACGGCGAATGGAGCGCGGATTCACCGCGTTGATCATCTGGCAGTCCCCGGCAAGCAGCGCGTTCACGCGGCTGACCTCGTCGGGAATGGCGATCAGTTCGATGCGGTCGAGATAGGGGCGCCCCGGCACCCGGAAGTTGCGGTTCCGTTCGACCACGGTTCGCACGCCGGGCTGGAAATGGGTGATCCGGAACGGGCCGGTGCCGTTCCCGCGCGGGTGCTTCTCGCCCTTGCGGACGATGGCGAACTGCGGCTGCGACAGGATTGCGGGCAAATCGGCATTGGCATCCGTCAGTTCCAGCGTGACTTCGTGGCGGTCGCTCGCCCGTACCGAGGCGAACTGCGCGGCGATGCTGGCGAGTTTCGATCCCACGGCGGCTTCCTTGTGGCGCAGCAGCGACCAGACGACATCGGCGGCCGTGAAGTCGCCGCCGTCGTGGAAGGTCACGCCCCGGCGCAGCCGGATCGTCCAGATGCGGCGGTCGGCGCTTTCGAGGCTCTCCGCCAGCATGGGGACGGGATTGAGCGCGGCATCGGGGCAGGTCAGGCCTTCATAGACCATGCCGAGCCGGACATAGTCGGTGGCGAGCGCGGCCTTCGCCGGATCGAGCGTGTCCGAGGTGGAGCTGGACTGGGTGGCGATGCGGATGCTGCCGCCGCGCCGGGGCACGGCCAGCACGTCCTGCGTCCGGCCCAGGGCCAGCAGCCCGGCACCGGCCAGACCGCCAGCGATCGCGGCGCGCCTCGACAGGGGGCTGGCGCTCAACGCCATGCTCCCGGCGCGCCGCTGCATGGTCCCGCTTCCTGGCGGACCGGCATTTCGACGCGACTGGAGCAGAAATGGGCCATGGGCGTGTTCGTCTCTCTCTCGTGCTGCGGAGGGAAGAGGGCAGAGAGCCGACTTCACCTCCTAGAGCATCACGCATCGATCGACAGGTGCCTTCGTTTGTGCGCCGCCAATTGGACGGATCGGGAACTTTCCGTCCCATCTCACGGCACAGTCTGCCGCCGCTTGTCCGCCCGGCTGCCGCCTGTCTCTATCGGCTAGATGCGCGGGTGCCTGCCCGTGCGCGCCGTTGCGCCGGAAATGCGCGCGATCGGACGCCGCGCCGCGAAGACAGGGGATTGGAAGGCGCGGCACTTTGTTCCATGGGTTGCCGGAAATTTATCACAAAATCCTCCGCGCGAGGGAAAAACGGAGTCTGCATGGGTCTCTACTCCTGTCCAATGCTCCAAAAGGAGCTTCAGGATCATGGCTACCATTGCTCGCAGTGAGCCCTTGCGCTCGCCGGCACCCATAGCGAAGCCCGCCAGCAGGCGGCTGACCAGCATCGATGCCCTGCGCGGGCTGGTCATGGTCATCATGCTGCTCGACCATGTGCGCGAGACATGGTTCCTGCACATGCAGGTGTCCGATCCCATGGATGCGCGAGCGGTGATGCCGGCGCTGTTCCTCACCCGCTACCTGAGCACCATCTGCGCGCCGGTCTTCGTGGGGCTGACCGGGCTTTCCGCCTTTCTCTACGGACGCACGCACAGCGCGGCGCAAGTCTCGCGGTTCCTGGTCGAGCGGGGGCTGTTCCTCATGTTGCTGGAGCTGACGTTCGTCAATTTCGCGTGGACCGGGGTCTATCCCCCGCAGACGATCTGGTTCCAGGTGATCTGGGCGATCGGGGTGGCCATGATCGCGCTGGCGGCGATGCTGCACCTGCCGCGCAAGGCGATCTTCGCCATCGGGTTCGTCATCGTCTGCGGGCACAATCTGCTGGACGGGCTCCATGCCGCGCCGGGCAGCGCGCTTTTCGCCCCCTGGGCCATGCTTCATGAGCGTCAGGCCTGGGAATTCGCCGGGATCACTTTCAAGACCACATATCCGGTGCTGCCGTGGATCGGCCTGATCGCGCTGGGCTATTGCATGGGGCCGTGGTTCGCGAACGAGGTTCCCGCAGGGTTGCGGCGCCGGCGGCTCGTGCTGACGGGCTCCGCGATGCTGGCGGCCTTCTTCGTGATGCGGGGCCTGAACATATATGGCGACGCCCCCCGGTTCGTGGTCGAGGGCGATGCCCTGCGAACCGCGATGAGCTTCATGGCGCTGACCAAGTATCCGCCCTCGCTGTTCTACCTCCTGTTCAATTGCGGGCTGGGACTGGTGCTGCTGGCCGGGTTCGAGAAGATCGACGGCGGCCGCCTGTCGCAGTGGCTCTCGGTCATGGGCGGGGCGCCGATGTTCTTCTATCTGCTGCACCTCTACGTGCTGAAAGCGCTCTATGTGATCGCCTTCGCCATCTGGGGGGCGACCCAGGGCAAGTACTTCGGCGTCGACAGTCTTGCGTGGGTATGGGTCTGGTATGTCGGGCTGATCGTGCCGCTCTACTTCCCCACGCGCTGGTTTTCGAACCTCAAGAAGCGCCGCCGGGACATCTGGTGGCTGAAGTACCTGTGAGCGCGGGCAGGCTGGTGCGGCTGGCCGAAACAGGCCGCCGTAAGGTGTCGCTCTTCGTGGACGGCGATCAGATCGAGGCGCTGGAGGGGGACACCCTCATGGTGGCGGTGCTGGCGTCCTGCCCGGTGCTGCGGACCTCGGAGTTCTCGGCAAGTCGCCGTGCGGGTTTCTGCCTGATGGGCGCCTGTCAGGACTGCTGGATGTGGACCGAGGACGGCGGACGGATCAGGCCGTGCTCCACCCCGGTGGAGGAAGGTATCAGGGTGCGCACGTCGCCAGTCGGGGAAGAACAATGGCCCAACCTCGCGTAATCGTCATCGGGGCCGGCCCCGCCGGTGTCCGCGCCGCACAGACCTTGCTGGCCGCCGGGGTGCGGCCCACCGTGATCGACGAAGGCAGCATGGCCGGCGGTCAGATCTACCGCCGCCAGCCTCCCGGCTTCACCCGCAGCTACGACACGCTCTACGGGCCGGAGGCGGACAAGGCGCGCGCGGTCCACCGCGATTTCGATGCGCTGGCAGGCCGGGTGGATTATAGGCCCGAGACGCTGGCATGGGCGCTGCGCGAGAATACGCTTCACGTGATGCACGGCGGCGTGGCCGAGGCGCTGGAGTTCGATGCGCTGATCCTTGCGACCGGGGCCACCGACCGCCTCATCCCGATGCGCGGCTGGACCCTGCCGGGCTGTTTCAGCCTCGGCGGCGCCCAGATCGCGCTCAAGGCGCAGGGCTGCGCGATCGGTGCGCGGCCGGTGTTCATGGGAACCGGTCCGCTGCTTTACCTCGTGGCGTATCAGTACATGAAAGCCGGTGCGAAACCCGTGGCCGTGCTCGATACCTCTCCCGCTGCCGCCCAGCGCGCTGCCTTCCCCAGGCTGCTTGCCAGACCGGCCCTCGCGCTGCGCGGCGCGGCGATGCGCCTGCGCCTGCAAATGGCCGGGGTCCGCATCGAGAACGGGGTGGAGCCCGTGGCGATCGAGGGCGACGAGGGCGTGGTGGGCGTGCGCTACCGCAAGGTGCGGGGAGGCGAAGAGGCGCTGTCATGCGACGCGGTGGGCCTGGGCTACCATTTGCGCAGCGAAACCCAGCTTGCCGACCTTGCCGAGTGCGAATTCGTCTTCGACGAGACCATCGCTCAGTGGAAGCCCTGGACCGATGCCGATGGACGCAGTTCGCGACCGGACGTCGTGATCGCGGGGGACGGCGCGCGTGTTCTCGGCGCGGATGCCGCGGAGGCGGCCGGGCGGCTGGCGGCGCTTGCCGTCCTGGCCGATTGCGGATTGCAGGATACGGCGGCGGAACGGGCGCGCCTTCGCAAGGTGCTGGGCCGCATGGAACGGTTCCGGCAGGGACTGGCGCAGGCGTTCCCTTGGCCGGCGCATCTGGCGCGCGCGGTGGAGGACGATGTCGTGGTCTGTCGCTGCGAGGAGATCACGGCGGGCACCCTGCGCGCGGTTTCGCAGGAGAAAGGCGCGCCGGAGCTCAATCGGGCCAAGGCGCTGTCGCGCGTCGGCATGGGGCGCTGCCAGGGGCGCTACTGCGGCCACGCCGCCGCCGAGATCCTTGCCGGTTCGCGGGGCTGCCCGCTCAAGGATGTCGGAAGGCTGCGCGGGCAGGCGCCGGTCAAGCCGCTGTCGCTGGCCACGGTGGGCGCGCAGGCGCAGCCAGACTGATCCGCCGCGAACGGAATCCCGCAAGGGTCGCAAGCGAAAGGGCCGGATCGTTCGAACGATCCGGCCCTTTTATCGTGGTCCCTTGGCGGTGCGGCGATCAGGGACGCAGGATCGCGAAGAGCTTGCGCGTCGGGCCGATCCCCCGCCACGATGCGACCTGCCCTTGCGGAACCACGATGAAATCCCCCGGCCCCACGAGCGTCTCGTTGCCCTCGGCATCGCCAAAGGCGACTTCGCCTTCCAGGAGATACATCGCTTCCCAATGCCCGTAGGTCATCGGCAGGCGATGGTAGGGCGACGAACTCCAGGTGCCGCAATAGAACCCGCCATCGGCGCTGCGAAAGTCCACATGCTGGGCGCAGAGCGGCAATTGCTCTCCTGCCAGCAATCGCGGATCGGGCGTGGCGGAGGGTTCGTGCGGGGCATCCGGCGCGATCCGGACAAGGCGCGCGCCCTGGGGCCCCGGCCGGTCGGCCGAGATCGTGACCGCGCGGACGGGCTCATCCGCGCGCCAGTGAAAATCGCTGCCCATCGGCAGGATCGCGGCCTCGCCCGGCCCCAGCCGGATGGTGGCAGTGTCGGCGGTGAGGGACAGGGCGCCCTCCAGCACCAGCACGATCTCGCTGCCGGTGGCGGAGGCGATGCCGTGGCCCGGTTCGAGCAGGAGCGCCGCGATGCCGAGGCCGCCTCCGGGGACCGGCGCGGGCACGCGGGCCGTGGCCCAGTTCCCGCCGTCGCCGCTGCCGGGTGCAGGGGCGGCTGCGGCTGCGGCGGCGAAAGCGCGCAGGTTAACGAACGGCGCCGGGGGCGCCGTTTCCGTCACGGGTGCCGCATTCACAGGCCGAGCAGGCCCGGCAGGCCGGAGATGTCGGGAATCTCGTTGACCTCGTAATAGGCATTGAGCGGTTCGTGGCCGCGATTGACGAAGGCCTTCATCTTCACGCCCATGTCATAGGCGGTCAGCAGGTCGTAGCGGAAGCTGGATGAGCAGTGCAGCACGTCCTCGGGATTGCAGCCGAGACTGTCGAACATGAACTCGAAAGCCTGCATGCGCGGCTTGTAGGCCTGCGCTTCCTCGGCGGTGTAGACCGCGTGGAACGGCGCCTGAAGCGCTTTCACCGCGTGGGGGATGAGATCGACCATCGAGTTCGAGAGGATCACCAGCGGAAATTCCTCGGCGACGCGCCTGAGCGGCTCCACCACATCCGGGTGCGGGCCCCAGTTCGGGATATCGCCGTAGATGTATTCAAGGTCGCTGTCGCGGTACTCGATGCCGAGCTTGCCGCAGGAGCGCCTCAGCGCGCTTTCGATCACGTCGCGATAGGGTTTCCACGCGCCCAGCACTTCGTCGAGGCGGTAGGCGGAGAATTCCCGCACGAAGGCCTCCATGCGGTCGGCCTCGGGGAGGCGGTCGGCGTAGGCGCGGCGCGCGGCCGGCGCCATCTCGAAGTAGATCAGCGTGCCGTAGCAGTCGAAGGTGATGTATTTCGGGCGCAGAGCCATCTTCGCATTCCTTGTTGCGGGTCGGACAGGTCCATGATGTGTGCGGCAGGCGGGGCGGGCGATGGCACCGGCTTTGGCGCGGATCGCCGGGCCTGAAACCGTATCTCCTCTTTCCTGCGGTATATCCTGCCGCCTCGAGATCAGGCCGGACGATAGCCTGCGAAGCGGGTGATCGAATAGGGCGCCAGCGGGGTGTCGGTGGCGCCGGTGGCGATGAGCTGCGCCATCACGTCACCCACGCCCGGCCCCACCTGGAACCCTGCGCCGCAGAAACCGAAGGCATAGAATAGTCCCGACGTAGTGCCGCTTGGGCCCATCACCGGCACGTCATCGGCAAAGTAGCTTTCGACGCCGCTCCAGACGCGGATGATGTTGACCCGCGCGAATGCGGGCATCATCCGCCTGATCTGTTCCATCTGGCCGATGACGTGGCCGGGGATCACTTTCGCGCGCTTGCTGTCGATGGAGGCCGGGCCGCGCGTGGAACCGCCGATGACGATATTGCCCCGTTCGACCTGGCGGAAATAGACCGTCTCGTAAGTCGTGCCGACCGCCATCGAGATGCTGGGTTCGATCCGGTAGGGCAGCGGTTCCGTCACCGCCATGCCGGGCCCGGCCACCTCGATCGGCACGGGTTCCGCGAACATGGCCGAGAGGCGTCCGCCCCAGGCCCCGGCGGTGACCAGCAGGACCGGCGCGCGAAACTCTCCCCTGCCTTCGATCTCGACGATGAAGTCCCCGCCGTTTCGCGTCACCCCCGTCACTTCGGCGTTTTCCATCAGGTCCACGCCCTCACGCACGGCGGCACGCCCGAACGCCGGGGCGGTGAGGCGGGGATTGGCATGGCCGCCTTCGCGGTCCCATACCCCGGCGGTGATCTCCGGCCCGAGATAAGGGAAACGGTCTCGCAGCATGTTGGTGGAAAGCACTTCGAGGTCGAGCCCGCAATCGCGTGCGTCGCGCGCGTAAGTCTCGATCTTGTCCACGAATTCCGGGGTATAGGCGGCGCGCAGATGGCCGCGTTTCACATATTCGCAGTCCTCGCCGATCAGTTCGGGCAGGCGCTGCCAGATCGCGTGAGCGCGCAGGGAGAGCGGGAGCTGATGCAGCCAGCGGCCCTGGCGGCGGACATTGCCGAAATTGGTGCCGCTGGCCGCCTGGCCGACGAGATCGCGCTCGATCAGCCGGACCGAAAGCCCCCGGCGTGCCAGGAAGAACGCGCTCGACGCACCCATGATGCCGCCGCCGACCACGATGACGTCGCTGTGCCGGGCTTCGGGTTTCTTCATCGCGGTGTCTCCGGGCATCCGGTTGTGCGGGGTAGGGCAGGCATCCTAGGAACGCCAGTCGAGGAAGCGGTACCAGGCCCCCACAAAAGGCAGGAACCACGGCGGCCCGATGTGCCCGGGGATGGGCTTGAAGGCCTTGCCGTCCAGCGGGTTGGCATCGGCTTCGCCGGCGATGAGGCGGGCCATGCGGTCGCCGATGAAGCCGGAGAACTGCGCGCCGTGTCCGCTGAGACCGACCGCGTAGTGCAGCCCATCGTGGACGCCCGCGCGCGGCAGGCGATCGGGAGTCATGTCCAGCACGCCGCCCCAGGTATAGTCGATCCCGATTTCGGCCAGCGCAGGAAAGATCTCGGCCAGCGCGCGGCGCAGGATCGCGCCGCTTTTCGCGTCGCTGGCGGGGTCGGACAAGGCGAAGCGGGCGCGGCCGCCGAAGATCAGGCGGTTGTCGGCGGTGAGCCGGAAGTAGTTGCCGATGTTCTTGCTCGTCACGCAGTTCCGCCGTCCGGTCATGGTTGCGGCGACCTGCGTTTCGGAGAGCGGCTCTGTGGCGACGATGAAGCTTCCCATCGGGATCGTGCGGCGCCGGATCCAGCGGAACGGGCCTTGCAGCGAGGGGCCGGTGGCAAGGAACACGGCATCGGCGGTGACATTGCCTTTCGGGGTCGTCACCCGGTGGCGGCCGCCGGCAAGGCGTTCGATCCCGGATGCCGGGGCATTCTCGAAGATCGCGGCGCCGTGGCGCGCGGCTGCTTCCGCGAGACCGACGCCGAAGCGGCCCATGTGCATCTGCGCGCCGCGCGGCATGACGATCCCGGCGTGAAACGCATCGGAGCGCACCTCGCCTTGAAGCGCTGCCCGGTCGAGGAAGACCAGGTCAGGCTCGACATGGCGGGCGAGAAATTCGCCCGCCCGCTTGAGACCATCGACATGGCTGGGCTTGGCCGCCAGCTTGATCTTGCCGTTGCGCACGAAATCGCAGTCGATCGCTTCGCCGCGCACGGTCTCTTCGACGAAATCCACCGCGCTGTCGTAAAGGCCGTAGAGCCGCTTTGCCTCTTCCAGCCCGAGGCTGGCGGCCAGCCCGGCAAGGTCGCTCGCCGTGCCGTTGTTGCAATGCCCGCCATTGCGGCCCGAAGCCGCCGCCGCGACTTCGCCGGCTTCGACCAGCACGGTGTCGATCCCGCGCATGGCCAGGGTGCGCGCCGCCGAAAGCCCCGTAAAGCCGCCGCCCACCACGACGACCGAGGCCCGCGCCGGAACCCGACCTTCCCGCGCAGAGGCGAAGGGCGTCCGGGTGTCAGTCCAGTATGGCTTGATCTGCATGTCTCGCATTTGCTCCGGAACGTGGCCCTGCTGTTTGCGGAAGGGTCTTTGCGGGGCCGGTCAGTCGGCGAAGTCGATGAGGGCGGTCTTGACCTGCTGTGCCGCCTCGAAGGCCTGCTTGCCAAGGTCCCTGCCATATCCCGAGGATTTGAATCCCCCGGTCGGCAGCACGAAGTCGCCGCTGCGGCCGTAGCGGTTGATCCAGACGGTGCCGGCCTCGATGGCGCGCATGGCACGCATGGCGCGGCCGATGTCTCGGGTGTGGACGCCTGCGGCAAGGCCGTATTCCGGATGGTCGGCCAGCGCCATGGCTTCGGCTTCCCCGGCAAAGGTCTGCACGGCCAGCACCGGGCCGAAGATTTCCGACCTGACCGCCTCGCTCGACATGTCGACATGCGTGAGGATGGTGGGAGCGTAGAACGCGCCCTTGCCGCAGGCCTCGATCCGCTGCCCGCCCACGAGAACCTCGGCGCCCGCCGCGCGCGACCGTTCGACGATGCCTTCGATCCGCGTGCACTGAAGGTCGCTGATGATCGGGGGAAACGTGGTCGCCCCGTCCCAAGTTGCGCCGGGGCGCACTTGCGCGAAATGGCCGGCGATCCGCTCCACCAGTTCTCCGGCGATGCTTTCGTGGGCGATGAGCCGCGATCCGGCGACGCAGACCTGCCCGGCGTTGCCGGTAATCGATTTGGCGATGGCCAGCGCCGCGCGTTCGATGTCGGCATCGTCATGGACGATCTGCGGGCTCTTTCCGCCCAGTTCGAGGGTGGCGGGCTTGATCCCGGTTTCGGCGCAGGCCGCCATGACCCGCGCGCCGGTGGCGGTCGATCCGGTGAAGCTGACCTTGCGGACCCGCGCGTGGCGGACGAGATCGTCGCCCACGGCATTCCCGGTTCCCTGCACGACATTGAACAGCCCGGCCGGAAGCCCCGCCTCGATCGCCAGCTCTGCGAGGCGCAGCGCGCTGTAGGGGGTCATTTCCGACGGCTTGACCACCACCGCATTGCCCGCCGCCAGGGCCGGGCCCACTTTCCATGCAGTGGTCACCATCGGGAAATTCCACGGGATGACGAGTCCGATCACGCCATAGGGCTGGCGCAGCACCATGCCCAGGTTGTCCGACCGGGTGGCCGCCACTTCGCCGCCCTGCTTGTCCACCAGTTCCGCGAAGAAGCGCAGGCATTCGGCGGCATTGGTCACGTCCCATGCGGTGCTGTCGGCGATGGGGCGGGTGGAGCAGAACGATTCCAGCCGGGCGATCTGCCGGGCGTCGCGCTCGATCAGGTCGGCCCAGCGGCGCATCACCCGGATGCGGTCCCGCGGGGGGCAGGTTGCCCATCCGCTTTCCGCGAAGGCCCGGTGCGCATCCTCGCAGGCTTCGTCCACCTGTTCCCAGGAGGCCGAATCGAGATCGCAGTGGATCGTGCCGTCGGAGGGGCGGTTGAGTGGCACCGCCTGTCCCAGCCCCCGCACCCGGCGGCCGCCGATGAAGTTCGATTGTCCCGTGATTTCAACAAGGGATGGGTCGAAACCGGTATCGCTCATGACGCACTCATCTCCGCTGCAAGGCGGCAGGATCGCCTGCCTGGTCCTTCACGGCCGAAGCTACGGGCCCTCGGTGGCAGGATGTTCCGAATTTGCAGGCGGCCCGGCCGAAGCTGCCGCCTGCCGGGGCATCGTCGGAAGCTCCGTCTTGCCGCGCGGTTCTAGGATCGAAGGGGAAGACCGGATCTACAGGACATGGAGCAGCAGATGGACGCGCACCAGGAACTCGAAGCGATCGCAGCCCTGCTGCCCGATGTCACCGCGATCCGGCGCGATATCCACGCGCATCCCGAACTCGCTTACGAGGAGCACCGGACGGCCGGGATCGTCGAGCAGGTCTTGCGCGGCCTCGGCTTCGAGGTTGCGACGGGGATCGGGGGAACCGGTGTCGTCGGCACGTTGCGGCGCGGCACGTCGCGCCGGTCGGTCGGGCTGAGGGCGGACATGGACGCGCTCGGCTTCCAGGAGGAGACCGGGTTGCCCCATCGCAGCACGGTGGACGGCAAGTTCCACGGATGCGGGCATGACGGGCATACGGCGATGCTGTTGGGCGCGGCGCGCCATATTGCCGCGTCGGTCGAGTTCGACGGCGTGGTCCACTTCATCTTCCAGCCGGCAGAGGAAGGGCTGGGCGGCGCGAAGGCGATGATCGACGACGGCCTGTTCGAGCGCTTCGCCTGCGACGAGGTCTATGCCGTCCACAACTGGCCGGACCTTCCCGCCGGCCATTTCCAGACCCGCAGCGGACCGATCATGGCGGCAGCGGACCGTTTCGAGATCGTCATCACCGGCAAGGGCGGCCATGCGGCATTGCCGCACCAGACGCCCGATGCGATCCTGGCGGCGGCCGATCTGGTCCTTCAGCTCAACACGATCGTCGCGCGGCGCGTGCCGGCGAGCGAGACGGCGGTGCTTTCGGTGACGATGGTGCAGGCGGGCAGCGCGCACAACGTGATCCCGGCGGAAGTGCGGGTGATCGGCACGGTGCGCAGTTTCGAACCGGCGGTGCAGGACCGTATCGAGGCATCGCTGCGCGCCATGGTTGCCGGAACCGCACGTAGTCACGAGGTCGATGTCGCGGTGGTGTATGACCGGTATTACCCGGCCACCGTCAACGCGCCGTCCTGCGCGGATCGCGCGCTGGCGGCGGCAGCCCTGATCCCGGGTGTGAACAGTGCGCCGGCGCCCGTGCCGGCGTTCACTTCGGAAGATTTCTCGTTCATGCTCGAAGCGAAGCCGGGCGCCTATTGCTGGCTCGGGCAGGGGGCCGGTGAAGGTTCCCCGGCGCTGCATAATCCGCATTACGATTTCAACGACGCTGTCAGCGGAACCGGGATCGCCTGGTTCGCCAACATCGTCCGCCTTTCGCTTGGCGCGCCTCTGGAAGAAGGCGGCGCCAAGGAGATGGGGGCTCAGTAGCCGCGTGTCCGGTCGACCTCGCCGGGCAGGGCTTGCCCGGCAAGGTCGCGGCGCAAGTTGTCGATCAGGGCATGGACTGCCGTTTCGATCCGCGTCACGCCGGCCACGTGCGGGGTCACGAGAATGCGGGGATCGGTCCGGAAAGGGTGGTCCTGGGGCAGGGGTTCCACTTGCGACACGTCGAGCATGGCCGAGGCGATCCGTCCCTCGTCCAGCGCGGCCAGCAGGTCATCTTCCACGAGATGTCCGCCGCGCGCGGCGTTGACGAGGCGGGCGCCGTGCGGAAGCCGGTCGAACAGATCGCGCGAGAGGATGCCGCGCGTCTCGTCCGTCAGCGGCAGAAGGCAGACGAGGATGTCGGTCCCGCCCAGGAAGGCACCGAGTTCCCCGGCGCCGGAGAAGCACTCGGCGCCTTCGATCCGGCGCGGGCTGCGGTTCCAGCCGCGCAGGCGGAAGCCCAGCGGCGCCAGCATGGTGAGGGCCGCGCGCCCCAGTTCGCCCAGCCCCATCACGCCCACGCTGCGCTCCTCACACAGGAGCGTTGGCAATTGAGTCCAGCCGCCCCGGCGCTGCGCCTCGATGTAGAACGGCAGGTCGCGGTGCAGGGCGAGGACCGAGGCCGCCACGTACTGGGCCATGGTCGTGGTGATGCCGGGTTCGATCATGCGCACGATGCGGACGTGTTCCGGCACCAGCGACAGGTCGAGCTGGTCGATCCCGGCGCCGATGCTGAACAGCACTTCCAGCCGCGGCAGGGCGGCGATCAGCTGCGGGCTCAGCGTCCAGGCCACCAGATAGCGGATGTCCCGGGCAT
The DNA here is from genome assembly GCF_055361505.1 of Novosphingobium sp. TK71. Classification (NCBI taxonomy): domain Bacteria; kingdom Pseudomonadati; phylum Pseudomonadota; class Alphaproteobacteria; order Sphingomonadales; family Sphingomonadaceae; genus Novosphingobium; species Novosphingobium sp. TK71. The sequence continues at coordinate 1,739,561 of NZ_JBSZKA010000001.1, read as the reverse complement.
CGCCGATTTCCGGCCAGCAGCGGAATTCAACCTCGGGCAGGGCATGGCGGAATTCGGCCTGCCAGGCACTGGCGCGCTCGCTCGGGCCGACATGAAGGATGGCGCTCATGGCATTTCCCGGGTCATAAACTCTTGGATGGCACCCTGCTCCCTCGTGGATTTTTCCGGAATGGCTCGTGCTCGTATCGGAAAATATTGAATATATACATATTGCCGCGCCTTCCCTCCTTGCGCCGAGCCATTTTGCCGCGAACCTAGTTTGCTCGCCGCCGGATTGCCAAGCCGGCAAGCGATCTGCCGCGCTGTGAAGGGGGCAGGCGATCGAGGCCGCTCCTGTTTTTTACGGGAGCGGCCTCGGCGGATGTACGGTGGATTGCCGTCAGAAGGAGAAGTCGGCGCGCAGCGTGATGGTGCGGGGCGTGCCGGGCGTTATCCAGTAACGGTGGTAGGAGGCGGCGTACCAGGTCTTGTCGAAGAGATTGGTGACGTCGAGGCTGAACTTGATCTGCTCGCTCGGCTTGTAGCTGGCCATGGCGCGGACAAGGGTGTAGCCGGGCAGCCAGAAATCGTAGCCGGTCTCGCCCAGTCGCTTGCTGGCCGCGCTGATGCCGCCGCCCAGCGTGAACACGCCGGCATTCCCGGCATCGAATTCCTTCGTCACCAGCAGGTTGCCGGCATGCTTGGGGATGTTGATGAGCGGATCGCCGGGGTTGATGGTCAGGCCGAATGCGGGGTCGAGCGCGGATTCGGTCCAGACGGCGTCGGTATAGGCGTATGTGGCGTAGAGCTTGAACCCGCCCGGCAGGTTGGCGTTGATATCTGCCTCGATGCCCCGGCTGCGCGCCTTCCCGCCCGCGAGGCTGAACCCGGCATTGAGCGGGTCGGCGGTCAGCACGCCGTTCTTCTTCATGTGGTACGCCGCGAGCGAGGCGGTGATCGCGTTGTCGGGCGAAACGTAGCGCAGCCCCGCTTCGTAGGACTTGCTGGTTTCCGGTGCAAAGGCGCTTCCCGCCGCGTCCACGCCGCTGTTGGGGCGGAAGCCGGTGCCGTAGCTGGCATAGAGGCTGAAGGTGTCGGTCAGTTCGTAGAGCAGGCCGACGGAGGGGCTGAAGCGGGTTCGGGTCGAATGGATGCCGGTGTCGATCTTCTGGTTGAAGTGATCGAAGCGGCCGCCGCCACGGATCTTGAACCGGTCGGTGATGTCGATCTGGTCCTGGAAATAGATACCCCAGGCACGCTGCGTCTCGAAAGTGTCCTGGACCACCGAGGATGTCGCCGGCAACTGGCCGTAGACCGGGTTGTAGATGTCGATCGCATTGTTGGCCGCCGTGATCGGCGATCCGGCGGTGTAGGCGGCGGGACGGAACCGCATCGAGAGCGTATCGATCTCGAACTTGTCCCAGTCGGCGCCGATCAGCACGTGGTGCGTGAAGGGCCCGGTGCGCAGCTTGCCCGAAATCTCGGCGCGGGCCGCCATGTAGGTGGTGTCATAGTCGCGGTAGCGGCGCTGGCGGGCGAGATAGTTTCCGGTCTCCTCCAGGGTCTGGCGGCTGCCTGACAGTTCGGCATCGCTGGAGTAGCCGTCGAAAGTGGTCTCGCGGTAGTTGAAGCCGGCCAGCACCACCCAGTCCCCGCCAAGGTCCTGCTGGGCCTGCGCCTGATGACCGAAGACGGTGATGTGATTGGGGCCGTCACCGGGCTCGCCGAAGAAGCGCGAGCGCGGAACCACGCCCAGTTCGCCGTCGACCGCGATCGTGCCGCGATCGAAGAACACGTACTGGTCGACGACCTCCATCTCGTAAGTCAGCGTGGTGTTCGCGCCGGGCCGGAACAGCACGGAGGGCGTGAGCACCTTCTTGCGTGACCAGATGTAGTCGCGGAAGCTGTCGGCCTCCTGCGCGGCGCCGTTGACGCGCAGGGCCAGGCTGTCGGTCAGCTTGAGGTTGTAGTCACCCTCGATCCGGTAGGTGTCGTAGCTGCCGCCGGAAACGGCGAAGCTGCCGAAGCTGTCGTCCGTGGTGGCCTTCTTGGTGATGATGTTCACCGTGCCGCCCGGTTCGCCGCGCCCGAAGACCGCGCCGTTGGGGCCTTTCAGGATGTCGATCCGTTCGATGTTCGATGCATCGCGCGGGCCGCCATAGCCGCGTCCGCCGTTGAACCCGTTGACCAGGAAGCCGCTCGGGAAGTTCTCGTCGCCTGCGAAGCCGCGTATGGCGAAGGCGTCCCACAGGCCGCCGAAGTTGTTCTGGCGGGCAATGCCGCTGGCGAGATCGAGCGCGCTGTCCAGCCGGGTGATGTTGAGATCGGCCAGCATCTTGCCGTCGATCTGCTGGATGCTTTGCGGCACCTCCTTGAGCGGCACGTCGCCGCGATACTGTTCACGCTTGCCGTTGACGACGATGTCGCTCGCCGATGCATTCTCGGGTGCCGCCGCCTCCTCGGCGCAGGCAGGAAAGGCGATCATCGCGCAGCCCGTGGCGAGGGCGATGTTCAATGCGGACTTCCATCGTGTCATGTCGTGACCCCTCATAAGGTGCGTTGTCTGTCCTGCCTGCTTTTTTCGCTCGCCCTATTCCTGTGCCGGGCCTGCATCTGTCCGGTCTTGCGTGGTCGGCGGCTCTGTTCTGCAAGTCCGAGCTTATGGATCGATACGCGTATCTTTGATCGAAACGGGCGGGGCCGGCGGCCGAATATGACGAAAAATGACACCTGGCCGCGCTTTATGCCGCTCGTGGAAAGCGGCCCGGAATCGGCTCGATTCCGGCAGATTCTGCCGCTTCAGGCGCACGGTTCTCCGGGAAAGAAAGAACCCGTGGCAGCGCCGGGGCGGCCACGGGTTCGAGAAGGGGCGCAGCGCCCCGCGTGCGGAGCCGCAGGGCGCTGCGCCTAGTCGTGCGCGGGCTTGAACAGGTCCTTGTAGAAGCCGGTCGTGCGCACGGTGATGGTAACGGGGGTGTCTCCCTTGTTGCGCCAGTACCAGCCATGCGTGCCCTCGAACGGGGCGGTGAACTCTCCCCGTGCGCTTTCGAGCGAACGCTCGGCCCAGTAGCTCGTGAATTCGCCGTCCGGGGCATCGGGGTGTTCGCCGTGCATGTCCACTTTCACCGGTCCGCCGGCAGCGCGCCATTCGAAGACGAACCCGTCGCCCGCCTTCATGTGGGCCTTGATCTCCTGACCGCTGTGCGGGGCAAGGTGGATCGTCATCTCGTCGCTGCGCAAGGCGCCGGTGCGCTCAATGGCAGATCGGGTGGGGATCGGCAGCGCGCCGGCAGCGATGGCACCCGCAGGAGCGGATGCAGCGGCCGTTTCCGCTTCCGGGCTTCCCTGCGCCATGCCCGCGATGCCAAGCGCCTTGCCGATGCCGGTCGGATCGATCCCGGCTTCGGCGGGAAGCACGAAGGCCACGAGAATGACGGCAGCGGCGGCTGCCGCGCCGAGCGTGGCCCTGGCCAGCGCCCGCGGCGATGCGTGGATGGAGGCGGGCAGCGTGGATTTGGGGGTCATCGTCTGGGCCGTCATGTCAGGCTCCCTTGGTGAAATAGCCGGTGAGCTGGAAACCCACGAGCACGAAGCCCGCACACATCAGCGCGGCGTTGGCGGCGATGGCGCTGCGCTGGAAGCTGGGCGTCATCCGCCACAGGTTCATAGCGAGCAGGATCAGCGAAAGCGCCATGAGCTGGCCCATCTCGACGCCGAGGTTGAAGGCGATGAGGTTGGGGATCAGCCCGTCGCCGGACATGGTCAGTTCCTGCAATTTGGTGGCCAGTCCGAACCCGTGGAAGAACCCGAAGATCAGCACAGCCGCCTTGGGGTTGGGCGAGATGCCGAAGACCGTGCGAAACCCGTCGAGGTTGTCGAAAGCCTTGTAGGCCACGGACAGCCCGATGATGGCGTCGACGATATAGGGATTGGCGCGAAGGTCGAAGATGACGCCGATCAGCAGGGTGGAACTGTGCCCGAGCGCGAAGAGCGTGACGTAGGCGCCCACGTCCTTCATCCGGTAAAGGAAGAAGATCACGCCGCACAGGAACAGCAGGTGGTCGTAGCCCGTCACCATGTGCTTGGCGCCGAGGTACATGTACGGGATGATGTTCACCCCGGAAGTGCCCTCGATGAAGGCGGCGTCGTTTTCGGCGACGCCGTGCGCCCGGGCGATGGAACTGACCAGTGCCAGCAGCAAAGCCGCGATCGCGGCGGCGGCGAAGGTCAGGCGCCGCCTGTCCGTGAAGGAACGGCGGCCGAGCCGGGGAATGGCTGCCGGGTGCATGTCAGTTCGTCGTGAACGAGGCGAAGGTCTTGGCCTGGTCGCGCTTGTTGACGAGCGAGACGACGACCTTCGAACCCTTCGGCGCGGCGAGGCCCGGCGCGGAGAACCTGTTGCCCCCTGCGGCGACGAGCGGGGTCTGGGTCTTCTTGCCGGCGGCGGTAACCGTGACCTTCGCGTCGAAGCCGCTTGCCGGAACGGGTTCGTCTTCCTCGCTGACGTAGAAGCTCACGCCCTTGGGCGTCTTCACCATTTCGACCAGGATCTCGCCCGACATGGCGACGATGCCGCCGTGCTGCGGTTTCATGCTGCCATGCGCGAACGCGGTGGCGGGGACCGAGGCAAGAAGGACGGCAGCGAGAGCGGCGACGATAGGCTGGGTGTTCATCGGGAATGGCTCCTGTCGGAAAACGGGGGGGAGTGCAGGGAGGCTGGGTTAGGCGCCTATTCGGGGAGATGCGGCAGCACGAAGGACAGCGAGGCGCGGTGCTCGACCTGCTGGTACTTCACGGGATTGTCGGTCGGGCTGACGAAGATCGCCATCAGCACGTTGATGCCCTGGTTGCGCAACCTGATCGTGGCATAGCCCTCGCCGTCGGTCTTCACGGGCACTTCGTCGGGATCGTTGACGTAGTCCGTCATGACCTGCGCACCGGCCACCGGCTTGCCTTCGAAGTAGACGCGGACCTTCATCGGCTGCCCCATCTTCTGGGGGATGTCGGTTCCGACCGGCACGAGCTGGAGGGTCTGCCCGGCCAGCAAGGGAACCTGCCGGGTGGGCATGCGGGTCAGATGCACCGCGTATTTCCAGTTGTGTTCGCTGAGCGTGGCGCCGGGCACTTCGTCGCGGCCCTTGTTGTGGAATTCGCCGGCAGCATCCTTGGTCCAGATGCCGTAGTCCATCACCGCCGCCACCGCCGCCACCGGTTCGTCGCTGTCGACCACGGGAATGGCGCCGGCGTCGCGCAGCCTGACGTTCACGTCCAGCCAGTCTTCGTCATAGCCCTTCACGAGCGTGAGCTTGCTTTCCCGGGCGACCGCGTCGAGGTCGTCCGCGCCGACGCCGTAGACCAGGGCAAGCTGGCGGGCGCGCTGCGCGAACCAGATCCCGTGGGCCTGCGCGGGAAGGACCGCCGCGACGCTGGCCGCAAGGGCAAGGGCGATGCCCGATGTCTGGATAAGGCGCTTGCACGTCATCATGGCTTGTTTCTCCTTGAACCCGTTGAGCGCAGGCTGCCCCTTTCGCCCGGTCGATTTTGCTTTTGTGAGGCGCGTGCGCGGCACAAACTTGCGAATTCGTGGAAACTCTGGCCGAGCCGCCGCTTTGCGCGATGGGGCGAATGACCCCTTTACCGCTGGGGAAGCACGATTTTTCGTGGGAAACCGGCAGTCCGCGGGCGCGCGCGGGCTGCCGGTCCCGTTTCAGGAGACCTGGCGCCGCCGCGCGGCAAGCGCCGTGATCGCCGGAAGCACCAGCAGGGTCAGCACCGTGCAGGTGACGAGCCCGCCGATCACCACCGTGGCGAGCGGCCGCTGGACTTCCGCGCCAGTGCCGGTCGCCAGTGCCATCGGCACGAAGCCGAGGCTGGCCACCAGTGCGGTCATAAGTACCGGCCGCACGCGTTCCATGGCGCCGCCGACGATCGCCTCCTCGATCGGCTGGCCCTCGTCGCGCCGTTTGCGGATCGCGCTCATCATGACGAGCCCGTTGAGCACCGCCACGCCGGACAGCGCGATGAAGCCGACCGCCGCCGTGATCGAGAACGGTATGCCGCGCAGGAGCAGGGCGAAGACGCCGCCCGCCAGCGCCATCGGCACGGCGCTGAACACGATGGCCGCCGACCCGAACGTGCCGAGCGCCATGTAGAGCAGAGCGTAGATCGCGATGAAGCAGATCGGCACCACGATCAGCAGGCGCAGGCGCGCGGACTGAAGGCTCTCGAAGGTGCCGCCCCAGTCGGTGTACATCCCGGCAGGCAGGCTGAGCGCGTCGACCTTCTCGCGCGCTTCGGACACGAATCCGCCAAGATCACGCCCGCGCACGTTGACCTGCACCACGACCATGCGCTTGCCGTTTTCGCGGCTGATCTGGTTCAGGCCCTGGGTATAGCTGAACCGCGCGACTTCGCGGAGCGGGATGGACCGGGCGATCTGTCCGCCGTCCGCCGGGAGCATGACGGGGATCGCGCCGAGCGTATCGAGGTCGTCGCGCTGGGCGTCGGGCAGGCGCACGACCACTGCGAAGCGGCGATCCCCTTCGAACAATAGCCCCGCCTCGCGCCCGCCAAGCGCGGCGGCGACCGTGTTGGCCACTTCTTCCACCGACAGTCCGTGGCGCGCGGCGGCCTGCCGGTCGATCCTGACGTCGAAGGTGGGCGCGCCGGAAGTCTGTTCGGCGCTGACGTCGCCCGCGCCGGGTATCCGGCGCAGCACGGCGGCGATCCTGCCTGCCTGCCTGCTCATCTGCTCAAGATCGTCGCCATAGAGCTTCACCGCGACATCGGCGCGGACCCCGGCGATCAGTTCGTTGAAGCGCATCTGGATCGGCTGCTGGATTTCCGCCCGGTTTCCGATCAGCGGCTTCATCTTCTCCTCGATGCGGCGCAGGATATCCGCCTTGCTGCGAACTTCGGGCGGCCATTCGCTTTCAGGTCTGGGAATGACGTAAGTGTCCGAAGCGTTCGGCGGCATCGGGTCGGTGCCGAGGTCGGCATTGCCGTTCTTGGAGAACACCAGCGCCACTTCCGGCAGGGTCTTGAGCGTGTTCTCCAGATGGAGCTGCATCCGGGTGGACTGGTCGATCGAGGCGGACGGCACGCGGAAGTTGGTGACGGTGATGTCCTTCTCGTCGAGCTGCGGCATGAATTCCTCGCCGAGCATCCCGAATGCGAGGACGGCGGCCGCGAACACGCCCGCGCCGCCCAGAACGAAGGGCAGCGGCCGCGCCACCGCCTTCGCCAGCACCGGCGCGTATCTTTCCTTGAACCAGCGGATCGGCCTGACCTCGGTCTCGCTGACCTTGCCGGTGATCACCAGCGCGACCATGGCCGGGACGAAAGTGAGCGAGAGCACGAAAGCGCTGGCCAGTGCGATCATCAGCGTGATCGCCATGGGGGAGAAGGTCTTGCCCTCCACGCCCTGGAACGTCAGCAGGGGGACGAAAACCAGGAAGATGATGAGCTGGCCGTAGACCGTGGGCCGGATCATCTCGCGCGCGGCCAGCGTGGTTTCCTCCATGCGCTCAGGCCGGGTTAGCAGGCGGCCCTCGTGTTCCTGCCGTTCCGCAAGACGGCGCAGCGCGTTCTCGACGATGATGACCGCGCCGTCCACGATCAGCCCGAAGTCCAGCGCGCCAAGGCTCATGAGATTGCCCGAGACGCCCAGTCCGTTCATCCCCGATGCCGTCATCAGCATGGTGATCGGAATGACCGCCGCCGTGATCAGCGCCGCGCGGATGTTGCCCAGCAGCAGGAACAGCACGACGATGACCAGCAACGCGCCCTCGATCAGGTTCTTCTCGACCGTGGCGATCGTGGCGTCCACCAGCTTCGAACGGTTGTAGACCGGCTCCGCGAACACGTCGGGCGGCAGGGCCCGGTTGATCTGCACCAGCTTGTCCGCCGCGCTGGTGGCGACGACGCGGCTGTTCTCTCCCACCAGCATGAGCACGGTCGATATCACCGCCTCGGAGCCCATCCGGCTGCCGGAACCGGTGCGCACGGCCCCGCCGATCACGACTTGCCCGAGATCCCGGACGCGCACGGGTACGCCCGCCCGCGTGGCGACCACCGCGTCCTCGATCTCCTCGACCGATTTCAGCCGAGCATCGGCACGGACCAGGAAGCTCTCCCCGCCGCGCCGGACGTAGTTCGAGCCGGCCGAGAGGTTGGCCCGTTCAAGTGCGTCGGCCAGTTCGGTGATGGCGATGCCGTAGGAAGCCAGCGCGGCGAGATTGGGCTCGACGAGGTACTGCTTCACGTAGCCGCCGTTGGAATCGACACCGGCCACGCCGGGCACGTTGCGCATCTGGGGGCGGATGATCCAGTCCTGCACGGTGCGCAGGTAGGCGGCTTTCGCCAGTTGGGTGGTGAGCCGTTCGCCTTCGGGCGTGAGGTAGCTGCCGTCGGACTGCCAGCCGGCCTTGCCGTCAATGGTGGCGATGCCCTTGCCGTCGGGGTGGCGGAAGGCGACGGAGTAGAAGAAGATCTCGCCCAGCCCGGTGCTCAGCGGCGAGAGCGTCGGCTGCACGCCGGGCGGCAGGCTTTCCCGGGCCTGCGCCAGGCGCTCGGTCACTTGCTGGCGGGCGAAGTAGATGTCGGTATCGTCCGTGAAGACGGCGGTGACCTGGCTGAACCCGTTGCGCGATATTGAGCGCGTCATGTTCAGTCCGGGAATGCCGGAAAGCGCGGTCTCCACCGGGAAAGTCACCTGCTTTTCCATGTCCACGGGGCCGAGCGTGGGATTGAAGGTGCTGATCTGGACCTGCCGGTTGGTGACGTCGGGCACGGCGTCGATCGGCAGCTTCGCAAGCTGCCAGAGACCGAACCCGGCGACGAGCAGGGTCAGGAAGGCGACGAACCACCGTGCCCTGACCGAGAGTTCGAGGGTGCGGGCAATCATTCGCCTTCCTCCCCCTTTTCCAGCTCGGCCTTGAGCAGGAAGGCATTGCGCGTGGCGATCGGCGTTCCGGCTTTCAGGCCCGAGGCGATCGCCGCCAGTCCGCCGCTGCGGCCGCCGACCTGGACGGTCTGCGCCCGGAATCCCCGCTGAGTGCGCAGGAACACGACGGTCCGCTCGCCGATGGTCTGGACCGCGTCCTGCGGCACCATGACGCCGCCGCGCGCGGCGCCGACGCTGGCGAGGATACGGCACTGCACGAGTTGCCCCGGCACCAGCGCGGCGGTTCCCGGCAGGTCGATCACGATTGTGACGGCGCGGCTGCCTGGATCGACGACATTCGTCGCCGAACGCACGCGGCCTTGCAGCGCCGGACCCTCGCCCGCGGAAAGCTCAACGCGGTCGCCCGCGCGGATGCGGCCGGCATCGGCGGCCGGAACGCTCGCGGTCACTTGCAACCGGGCGGGATCGGCAACGCGGAACAATGCCGTTTCAGCCGCCACGAACTGCCCGAGGCTGGCCGAAGCCTGCGTCACCCGGCCCGTCACCGGGCTGACCACGAGCACCGAGCGGCCATCGCGGGAAATGCGTGCCGTGCCCGCCGCCGCGCTGGCGCGCCGGGCGTCGGCTTGCGCCACCGCGAGGTTGGCCTGAGCGGTTTCATAATCGGCGCGGGGGCTCACCCCCTGGCCAAGCAGCGTGCGTTCGCGGGCAAGCTGGCGGCCGGCGAGCGTGACGCGGGCAGCGGCCGCTGCCTGATCGGCGGCGATCGCGGAGGCATCGCGGCTCTCCACCAGCGCCAGCGTTTCGCCCGCGCGCACGGGATCGCCGATGCGCTTGAAGAGGCGTGTCACCGTGCCCGGCGCCCGCGCCGTCAGCACGGCTTCGGCATCGGGCGCGGCCTCGACGGTGGCCGCTGCGAGAATGGCGGCGTCCAGTTCTCCCACCGCTGCGGCGGCGACTTCGATCTGGGACAGCCTGATCCCTTCGGGCGATATTTCCACCACCCCTGCCGCGGCCGGTCCGGCGCCGTCTGCCGGTTCTGTCGATGCGCTTTCGGGCGAGGCGTTCCCCGGCGCTTCCTGCGTCAGGCGGGCGGCGCCGAAGCCTAGCGTCGCGGCCGCCACCAGCGCCGCAGCGGCGCCTGCGTAGAGACGATTCTTTTCGTTCATTGGACCGGTTCTCCGGTAATCGTGAGGCCCTTGAGGCGGGCAAGGCGGGCGCGGGCGTCGAGGCGGGCGGCTGCGGCGTCGAGGATGACGCCGCGCGCCACGCCAAGGCCGTGCCGGGCTGCGAGCAGTTCGATGAGGGGCGACTTGCCGGCTTCGTAGGCGAGGCGGGCCATGCGGTAGGTCTCTTCCGCAGTCTTCAGCGTCCGCTCGGCAGAAGCGGCCCGCGCGTCGGCGGCTTCGTTCAGGGCCATGGCCGCGGCAATTTCGGCCTTGATGTCGAGCAAAGCGGCGGAATCCCGCGCCTGCGCACCGCGCAGCTCCGCCTCGGCGGCATCGATATTGCCGCGATTGCGATCGAACAGCGGGATCGGCACGCTGAGGCCGGCCAGCAGGGCATTCGCCTTGTCCGCCTCCAGACGCCGCACGCCTACGGACAGGGTGACGTCGGGAGTGGCCTGTCGCCGTGCGGCGACAAGCCGGCGCTCGGCAGCCTCGCGCTCCGCCTTCGCGGCAAGATAGGGCGCGGTCTGAAGCGGATCGACCGGACCGTAGCCGCTCCTGGCCTCGAAGCGGGCAAGGAGCGGCTCTGCCAGCGCGGTGAACGAGACCTCCTGCCCCGACAGGGCCGAAAGCCGCGCATAGGCGCCCACGCGCTCGGCCTTCGCGGTGTCCAGCAGGGCGGCCATGGCATTGACCTCGGATTCGGCCTGAAGGCTCCGCAGACGGGCTTCCTTGCCCGCGTCCACCAGCGCCTGCGCGGCGTGCAGGTCCGACTGGGCTTCCTCCAGTTCGTCCTCGGCCAGTTCGATGCGGCGATCGGCGATTTCGGCGCCGGCATAGGCCAGCGCCAACTGGTAGGCATAAGTGATCCGCCCGTCGCGCGTGCGCGCCGTGGCCGCGTCCAGCCCGGCTTTTCCGGCGGCGATGCGCGCGGACCGCTTGCCGCCGATCTCGATGGCCTGATTGAGCTGGAGCGTGTTTTCCGCCCGGTCGAAGCCGGTGTAGGGCTGCCGTCCCGCGACGTTCTCGGTCATCACGCTGATGGTGGGATTGGGGCGCGCACCCGCCTGCCGGGCAAGGCCCTGCGCTCGCTCTACTTCGGCATCCAGTTCGATCTGGCGCGGGGCGTCACGGGTATCGCGGAAAAGCTGGGCGAACGGCGGGGCGGTTTGCGCAAGCGCGCTGGCATAGACCAGCCCGCTGCCCATGGCCGCAAGTCCCGACAGCACGCGGACGCGCCGTCGGCCGATGAAATCGGTCATTTCTGGGGTTCCTCTGAAGTCTGATGGTCACAGTACGCCGCGCGGGCGTGCCGGATTCAGCTTCGAGGGGGGCGCAGCAGGGCCTGGGGCGCTATGCCGGAAAGTGCGAAATCGCGGCCGACGAACCATGCCGCCGCCACGGCGAGAAGCGGAATCGCCAGTTCGATGTCCGGCACCAGGTCCGCAAGGCCGTGGATCATCGAATGGGTGATGTTGTGAAGGTCGTTTGCCGGGGAAGCCGGATCGCCGTCCATACCCTTGGCTGAGGGACTGTCGTGCCGGTGCCCGTCTTCATGCCCGAAAAGCGCCGCGTCGGCCCCGAAATCGTCGTGATCGACAAGGGCGGAATGCCAGTTCGTTACCGTCAGCATGTTGGCCATCGCGAACAGCGCCAGCAGGGCGCCGAGAACGAGCAGCAAGCTCGTCGGTTTGGAACCCCGGCCATGAAGCACCCGCGCGGACATGTCCTTGCGCATAGCCCGGAACGGCGGAGGCGACAATCGCACCTTGTCCGATATCCTTGCGAAGCGAAAAGGGGGCGAGCCTTCAGCCTAGCCGGCTACAGTCATGCAATCTGCCGAATCTGCGCGCCCGGACGGCAGGAAACGCCGCCTGAGGGCGCGATCCGGCCGACCGGAGCCACGCCCGCTTGGGAGCATCCATCGCGGCGTCAGGAAAGGGCGATGGCGAAGGCGATGACATGAGCCAGGATCGCAAGGGCGCCGGCATAGAAGACGGGAGCGATCGGGCGGATATCGGTGTCGGTCATGGGCGTTCTCCAGTATCGGGCCGGAGGTTCCGGCGCCGTCGAAACCGGGAGATGGCAGGGGGCGACCGGCCGGCAACCGCTTTTACGTTACGGATCGGCACGAGCGGCGAACCGCCCGGAAATCGGCGATTTATCCGGTTCGCGAACCGTGGATCGGATCGGGATTTCACCGTAAACCGGACTTATGAGCGGGAAGCGAGCGGATCGGCGCCCTGTCAAAACCCGCGCTTCGGCGTTATTCCGCGGGCCATGCCCGATCCGCTTCCCAAGTCCGCGCTGCCCGCAAGTGTCGATATGAATACGCGCGTGCTGCTGCTGGGCAGTTTGCCGGGGGAGCGGTCTTTGCAGGCGGGCGAATATTACGCGCACCCGACCAATGCGTTCTGGTGGCTGATGGGTGAAGTGCTTGCCGAGCCCGGCTTGCGCGCCCGGCCTTATCCCGAGCGGCTGGACCTGTTGAAGGCGCATGGCATCGGGCTGTGGGATGTGATCGCAACCGCGCGGCGGCAGGGGAGTCTCGATACCGCGATACGCGATGCCACGGAGCGCGATCTTGCCGGGTTTGCTGGCCGCTTGCCGCATCTGCGGATGATCGGCTTCAACGGCGGCACCGCGGCCAGACGCGGGAGACGGCAATTGGCCCATCTCGATGCCGGCTGGGCGCTGGTGGATCTGCCTTCGTCCAGCGCCGCCTATGCGGCCCTGTCCCGCGCTGCAAAGCTCGACGTGTGGCGCGGAATCGCAGGCTATCTGGGGTAGCCGCCCCGTGCCTGCCCTGGCGAAGCCAGGAGGATCCGGGGCGGCTTTTCAGGCAGGCTTTTTAGAAGTCCATCCAGTCATCGGCGGTGGCGAGCGCTTTCAGCGGCTTTCGCGAGGCCATCGTCTGGATAGGCGCGCTGGCCGAAATGCTGGCCGAGCTGCTGACAGGCACGGGGCGGAGCGCCGGGCGCAGGCCCTGCGGTTCGTTGCCGATGCGGAACATCGCGGCGCGGTCCGACAGCGAGGTGACCTCGCTGTTGAGGTTGCGCGCCGCCGCCGAGGTCTCCTCGACCATCGCGGCGTTCTGCTGGGTGGCCTGGTCCATCGTGCCGATCGTGGCGCTGATCTGGGTGATCGTCGAGGACTGGGCCTGGTTGTCGCTGGCGATGTTGCTCAGCAGCGAGTGCACTTCGGTGACGTCGCCCGAGATGTTCTGCAGGGCGCCGTCCACGCGCTGGACCGCTTCCACGGCGGTGCCGATGTCGGTCTGGGTCGCGGTGAGCTGTTCGCGGGCGCGCTTGGCTTCCTCTTCCGAGCGCATGGCGAGCGCCGAGACGAGATCGGCCACGACCGCGAAACCGCGACCGGCATCGCCTGCGCGGCCCGCTTCTACAGCGGCGTTCATGGCAAGGACGCGGGTCTGGAAGGCGATCTTGTCGAGCCCCTCGATCACCGAATCGATGCCCTTGGCGCTTTCGCTGACGCGGCCCATGGCCTGCACCGCCTCGTCGGCGATGTCGCGGCCGGAACCGACCACGGTCATCGCCCCGTCGGCGCGCTGCACGGTGCGTCCGGCGGCGGCGGCGGTGGCGCGCAGGCGCTCGTCCATCTGGGTGATCGCGGCCGAAGTCTCTTCGAGGCTGGCGGCGTTGCTCTCGGTGCGGCGGGCGAGATCTTCGGATGCCTGGGCGATCTCGCTCGAGCCGGTGCGGATGGCGACGGCGCTTTCGGCGACGGCGCCGATGAGGTCGCGCAGGGCGCCGAGGGCGGAGTTGAAGTTGCTCTTGAGTTCGCCGTAAGCGGGGGGGAACTCGGCGGAGATGGTCTGGGTGAGGTCCCCCTCGCTGATCGCCTGGAGGCTGCCGCGCAGGGTGGAGGTGACGACTTCCTGTTCGCGGGCGGCCTTGGCGTCGATCTCGGCGCGGGCCTCGGCGGCGGCGCGGAACTGCTCGACGGCGCCGGCGATCTCGCCGATCTCGTCATGGCGCTCGCGATAGGGAACATCGGCGCGCCCGCCTTCCGCCAGTGTCGTGGTGACATCCGCGATACGGCTCATCGGCGCGGCGACGGAGGCGTTCAGCACGAGCCAGATCAGCACGATGCCCGCGATGCCGACAAGCGCCAGTCCGCCTGACAGCCAGATGGCGAAATCTGCGGTCTCTGCGCCTTGCGCGGCCTGTTCCCGCGAACGCTCGCGGGACTCGTCCAGCAGCTTCTCGGTCAGGTCGATGATCTCGTGGGACGCGGTGCGGGATTCGGTCTTGAGCACGGTCATGGCGGCGGGAAGGTCGCCGGCCGCGCGCACCGCGAAGAGATGGTCGTTGGCCTTGTTGAGAGCCTCGACATTGGCGCTGAGGGCCGTGGCATCCTGCGTAAAGCTCTCGTCGGCGACCTGCTTGTACTCGTCCACAGCCTTGGCCAGTGCGGCCTTGGTCTTGTCGAGCCGCTCGCGGATATCGGCTTCTTCCTGCGGCGTGTTGACCGCGGCGTAGTAAGTATAGACGATGATCCGCATTTCCTTGACGTTGCTGATGACGTCAGCGAGCGCGGACATGCCGGCAATGCCGTGATCGACGTGGTTCTGCGCGATCGCATCGAGCTTGCGCGTCGAAACGAGTCCGTTGATGCCTACGGCGCCGAACAGCACCACGAGTATGCCGAAGGCGGCGAGCAGCTTTCTCGGAAGCCGCCAGTCGTTGAGAAATTCAAGCATGTAGAATCCATTTTGCGGGGAGCGGATGGAGCCGCGCTGGGCGTGCCTTGATCGTATTATAGGCGGCCGGTGCGCTTCCCGGCGCTCGCAGACGGCCATGCGCGGGCTTCCGCGCGGCGAATCGGCAGGAGCCGAAGATCGCCGCGGGCGGCCGGGCAGGGCATCGACGCGAGGCCATTGGCGGGCGCCTTGAAAACAATCGTTCCATTGATGGGCTGCGATGCGGCGCGACTTGTTGGCGCGCATCCGATAAAGTCACGAAAATCAGCCGTTCGATCTCTATTTTTGAGACGGTTTTATGACAGCCTGTCCCGTGAGTATTCGATACAAGCGTAACAAGGTTGACATACAGACGTTCTAGCCGACGCCCCGACATCATTGCTGGGGTTCGATCCATGTCCTTTCGCTTTTCACGTTCTTTCCGTTCCGCCGTACTGACCGGCAGTGCGCTTGGCGCCATGCTGGCGGCAGGTTCCGCGCAGGCAGCCGAAGCTGCCGTCGCTGCCGAAAGCGCGGCGGCGGAGGCCGGACCCGGGCTTTCCGACATCGTCGTCACCGCGCAGAAGCGTGAGACCAGCCTCCAGACCACGCCGATCTCGATCGCGGTGATGAACACGGAAGACTTGCGCAACCGCCACGTCGTTTCGCTGGAATCGCTGATGGACGGTTCGATCCCGAGCCTGCGCGTCGCGCCGATGTTCAGCCGTTCCTCGGCGCTCACGGTCGGCATGCGCGGTATCGGCACGATGGGCGACGCGAACCAGCCGAGCCGCGACCAGGGCGTGGGCGTCTATATCGACGGTGTGTTCCTTGGCCGCGCGCAGGGGCTGGGATCGGCGCTCTACGATGTCGAGCGGATCGAAGTGCTCAAGGGGCCGCAGGGCTCGCTGTTCGGGCGCAATACGGAAGGCGGCGCGATCAGCATCGTGACCAGGAAGCCGAGCGGCGAATGGGGCCTGCGCGCCACCGCCGGGATCGGCAATTACGGCGCCCGCGAGGCCAGCGCCCATCTGGACCTGCCCGCCGTGGCCAATATCTCGGTCAAGCTCGACGCGCTGATCACCAGGCGTGACGGCACGGTCGACAATCCGCTGGCCGGCGCGCACGATTTCAATGCCTACAACAAGCGCGGTCTCCACGCCGCGGCACTGTGGCAGCCGAGCAGCAGCTTCAGTGCGCTCTACAGCTTCGACATTTCTCAGGACCGGACGACGCCTTATTACGTCCAGCTCCTTTCGGGCGGTTCCTATGCCCGCGCGCCGCTGATCCAGCTTCAGCCGGATCGCGCGTCAGAGGCGAACATCGGCGTGCCGCAGGCCTGGAGCACGGGCAAGACCCATGGCCACATGGTGACGCTCGACTGGAACCTTTCCGAGGCCATCGAGGTCAAGTCGATCAGTTCCTATCGCGAGCTGACCCAGACCCAGCTCGACAACGGCATGACCAACATCACGGTCTTCGCGCCCAACGCCAATTTCAGCCGCTACAGCCTCGCGAATGTCTGGCAGCACCAGTACAGCCAGGAAGTGCAGGTCATCGGCACGCTGCCCGAAGTCGATTTCGTGGCGGGCGGCTTCTACTATCACGAGCACGTCCGGGACGACGCCTGGACGCCGAACACCAACAAGTGGAACGCCGACGGCACCGGTTATACCGTTCTGCCCGATCCCGTGGCGTCGAGCGCGTTCCCGGACCGCGCCAGCCGTGCAGATACCGACAGCATCGGCGTGTTCGGGCAGGCGACCTGGAGCCCGCATTTCCTGAACGACAAGGCGCACCTGATGCTGGGCGGGCGCTATACGCATGACAAGAAGTCGGGCTCGCTCGACAAGGTCAACGGCGTTGCCACCGCCTACCTGCTCGACGAGAGCTGGGATCGGTTCGATCCGACCATCAACCTCGCCTACGATCTTGCCGACGACATCCACGTCTATGGAAAGTGGAGCACCGGCTACAAGGCGGGCGGCGCCAATTCGCGCTCGCTGACCTATCGCGCGTTCAAGCCGGAAAGCGTTTCCAGTTTCGAAGTGGGCGCCAAGACCGAATTCCTCGATCGCCACGTCCGGCTTAACCTTGCGGCGTGGACGGCGGCCTACAAGGATGTGCAGATCGACTTCTACGCCCCGGTCGCCAGCAGCAACCGCACGACCACCGAGACCACCAATGCCGAAGGGCAAGGCCGTTCGAAGGGTGTGGAGGCGGAACTGACCGTCATGCCGATGACGGGGCTGACGCTCTCGGGCAGCTATACTTATACCGACATGCGTTTGCCGGAAGCGCCGAACCCCTTCGTTACCGGGAATCCGCTGATGGCGGTCTATCCGGTGTTCACCCCGAAACATGCGGCGAGCGGCGCGTTCGATTATCAGACCGAACTGGGCGACGCGACGCTGCGCTTCCACCTCGATGCGAACTATTCGTCGAAGCAGTATGCGCAGGTCAACGATCCCACCCGCAGCCAGAGCGCCTTCCTTGTCAACGGCCGGGTGGCGCTGAGCGAGATCGAGATGCCGGGCACCGGCGCGAAGATGGAACTGTCGGTCTGGTCGCGCAACCTGTTCAACAAGGCCTATACCTACCTGCGCAGCTACAGCTCGGCGATCGGCCAGTACGGCATCTACAACGAGCCGCGCACTTACGGCATTTCGAGCACCGTGCAGTTCTGATCGGGCGGGAAGGGAAATGGACATGAAAATCCGCCGGATCGCCGTTTTCGGCGCATCGATGCTCGCGCTTTGCACGCCGGCGCTGGTCGCCTGGCGCGCGGAGGCGCAGGCTCCCACCGCCTCGGCCGGTTCGCAGGCTCCCGGACACCAGCGGTTGCTGCCGCTGGAAGGCGGGCGCAATTTCCGTGACCTTGGCGGCTATCGCACTGCCGACGGCCGCACGGTGAAGTGGGGCATGCTGTTCCGCTCCGGCTCGATGGCAGGGCTGACCGCAAGCGATCTCGCCTCGCTTGACGCGCGGGGGCTGCGCGTGGTCTGCGATTTTCGCGACCATGCCGAGCGCGCGGCCGAGCCCGCGCCCTGGGGCGCCGATGCCGCCTCCGGGCCGACCGTCTTCGCTGACGATTACGACGGCATGGCCATCGGCCTGATGCCGAAGGACATGGCCCACATGACGCCGGAATCGGCCCGCGCGATGATGACCGCGAGCTATCCGACGATGCTGCGCACTTTTGCGCCCCAGTACAAGCGCATGTTCGCGCAGCTTCTGGCGGGCCATGCCCCGCTGGCGTTCAACTGTTCGGCAGGCAAGGACCGCACGGGCGTTGCCGCCGCGCTGCTGCTCACCGCGCTGGGCGTCCCGCGCGAGACGGTGATCGAGGACTATCTGCTGACCAATCGCTATCTCCCGGCCGCGCTTGCCGCCTCGGCCGGAAAGGGCGGCGCGCTGGACGGCCAGCCCTGGTCGCGCCTGCCGCCCGAAGTGCTGGGCGCCTTCATGAAGGCCGACCGTGCCTATATCGAGGCGGCGTTCGGCGCGCTCGATGCCCATCGCGGCGGGGCCGAGGGTTATCTTGCCGACGAGATGGGGCTTGGCCCGGCGCAGATCGAAAGGCTGCGCGCGCTCTACCTGGACCGAGCCTGAGCCCGAGGCGGGTACTGGAGCCTGCGCCGGAGGCGGTGCCCGAAGATTGTCTTTCGGGACTCGCGATCTATGAGGGGCTCATGTCCCGGCGCAGGTTGAAAGTCTTCTTCGATGGCGGTTGCCGCCCCAATCCCGGCCCGATCGAGGTGGCCGTGGTGATGCGCGGCACCGCGCACCTGTTCACCGATCTCGGGCGGGGCGGCAATGAGGATGCCGAATGGCTCGCGCTGATCCGCGCGCTGGAACTGGCGCAGGCTTCGGGTGAGGCCGAGGTCGAGCTGATCGGGGATTCGCGGGAAGTGGTGCGGCGGGCCGATGCGGTTCTCAGGACCGGGCAGGCCGATGGCGCACATTCCGCCGCATTCCGGGCGCTGGCGGCAAAAGGGGCGCCGGCCAGGGTCCGCTGGATCAGGCGCGGGCAAAATCTCGCCGGGATCGCGCTTGCCGCGCGGCATCCGCGATAGGGCGCTCCGGCAGGCGCAATTCGGAGGGCATTGCACAGGTTGCCTCCTGTCCCTAGGCGGCGTTCGCGCGTCTTACCCGGTGCTGACGACTTGCCGCCGGTAAGGAGGGGCGCTGGTAAGGAGACCGCCGTGCGGGTGCAGGCACGCAATGACATCGGAGAATTCGACCGGCGCTGGCGGCGTGTCCTGATGTCGTTCTTTTCGCGCCGTATCGGGGATCGCGCGGAAGCCGAGGACCTCACGCAGGAGGTTTTCGAGCGGATGCTGCGGCACGATTCCGGCGTCGACCACCCCGACGCCTTCGTGTTCCAGATCGCCGTGAACCTGCTGGCCGACCGGCACCGCCGCTACCGCGTGCGCGAGCGTTATCGCCATTTCGTGGAAGCGGAGGAGCGCCGCGACGTCGAGTTCGTCGATCCCCATGCGATCGCGAGCGGACGGCAGGGGGTGGAGCAACTGGTCCGCGCGCTGGAGGCGCTGCCGGAGCGCACGCGGACGATGTTCGTGCTCTACAAGTTCGAGCAGCTCAGCCAGGATACCATCGCCGAGCGCTACGGCATCTCGAAAAGCGCGGTCAAGCAGCAGATCGCCAAGGCCATGGCCTTGCTCGCCTCCCGGATGGGAGACGTAAAATGAAGGATTCCGTCATCACCGATACCGTCGATCCGCGCGCCGAAGAGGCCGCGTCCTGGTATCTTTCCCTCACTGACGGCTCGATGAGCGAGGCCGACCAGGCGCAGTTCGACGATTGGCTGGCGGTGCCGGACAATGCCGATGCCTTCGCCGACATGGCGCGGATGTCGCGCGCGCTGGACGGTCTGGGCGAAGAGCCCGACATCATCAGCCTGCGCACTGCCGCGCTTTGCGACTACGAGGACCGCACCGACAGCGGGCGGCGGCGCGGCGAAGTGCGCAAGTCGCTGTTCGCGGTCGCGCTGGCGGCCTCGCTGCTGCTGGCCTTCCTCGGCGTCCTGTCGGTGTGGGGCGATCATTCGCAGCGCTATGCCACCAGCATCGGGGAGCGGCGCACGGTCCTGCTCGACGACGGATCGCAGCTTGCCCTCGACGGCGATTCCACCGTGGACGTGGATCTGGGGCATTACCGGCGTTCGCTCGTACTGGTGCGGGGGCGCGCGCGGTTCAACGTTGCCAAGGACCCGCTGCGGCCCTTCACCGTGACGGCGGGCAACCGCATCGTCGTGGCCACCGGCACGTCGTTCTCCGTCGAACTGCTGGGCAGGGACGTTCACGTCCAGCTCTTCGAGGGGCACGTGGCCGTCGTCAATCGCACCGCGGGGCGCGGCATGGCGCCAAGCGAGCAGTTCCGGCCGCGCCGCCTTGCGTCCGAACCGCAGCTCACGCCCGGCAACGAGATGGTTGCACTGGCGCAGGGTGTCGAGGCACCGCGCGTTGCGCCGTTCCAGATCGGCGCGGGGCAGGCGTGGCAGGACGGCGAACTGGTCTTCGAGAACACGACGCTGGCCAGTGCGGTGGAACGCGTGAACCGCTATTCGCGCCAGCCGATCGCGCTGGCCGATGCGCAGACCGGGGCGATCGTCGTCAACGGGGTGTTCCGGGCGGGCGATGCGCGCGCGTTCCTTGACGGCGTCACCGCGCTCTATCCGATCGAGGTCAGCGCCGATGGCGACGGCTGGAAGATCGAGCGGCGCTGAAAAGGCAGGATCGGGGAAGGAAAAAGCGGCGCCTGACGCTCCGGACTGAAAAAAGTTTCCGGCAAGGCGCTGTCCCTCCGGCGGCACCGCGCGTCTCACCCTGCGGCAACAATCAATCAAACAGGGGTCGCAAAACATGGGGAAATTTCTTGCTGCATCCCGCTGGGGTGCGGGCAGCGCCGTTGCAGCGGCATTGATGGCGCAGGCGGTTCCGGCCTTTGCCGAGGAACAGCGCTTCGATCTCGACATTCCGTCGCAGAGCCTGGGCAGCGCCCTGCGCAGCTTCGCTTCGGCGGCGCGGCAGCAGGTCATCTTTGACGGCGCTTCGGTGGCGAACCGCACGGTGCCTGCACTCAAGGGCAGCTTCACCGCCCGCGCCGCGCTGGGCCAGCTGCTGCGCGGCACCGGGCTGACGGCGGAGCAGGGCGCGTCGGGCGTCTTCGTGGTCCGCCGTGCTCCGGTGTCTCCAGTACCGGCTTCGCAGGCGCAGCCGGCGGCCGATACCGGAGGCGACGAACCCGAAATGACCGAACTGGTCGTGACCGGCTCGCGCATCCGGCGCACCGAGTTCGATTCCCCGATCCCCGTGGTGGCGCTCCAGAAGGAGGACATCTCCGAGCACGGCTACCGCGACCTTGCCGAAGCCCTGCAGGACATTCCCGGCGTGGATCAGGGCCTCAACCTTTCGGCAGGCCAGACCTCCACGCAGACCAACGGCCTTTCGACCGTCAGCCTGCGCGGCCTCGGCCAGAATCGTACGCTTACGCTGATCGACGGTCATCGCACCGTGTCCAACGTCGGCAATTCGAACGCGGTGAGCCTCAGCACGATCCCGACCTTTCTGGTGGACCGGATCGATGTCAGCACGGGCGGTGCTTCGGCCGTCTACGGGTCCGACGCGATCGCCGGTGTCGTCAACATCATGACCGACAACAACCTGATCGGGATCAAGGGAAGGGCAGCGGGCACCGCCACGAACGACGGCGGCGGCGACGGCACGGAATACTCGCTCGCCGCAGGCGGCAAGTTCCTTGACGACCGGCTTTATCTGATGGCCACCGGGACTTACGAGAAGCAGTACGCCCTCAGCGCAAGGGATCGCGACTGGGCACTGGAATCGGTCAGCTACGATGCCACCAGCAACACGGTCTCCTCGCCCGCGCTCAGCAGCTACACGCCGGGCGGACGCTTCCTCAGCAGCCGCGGCGCCTATTATTATGACGAGAACGGCCTTCAGTCGGGCTTCGTGACGGCCGAAAACGGCTACGATTCCCGCACCAACGGCACGCTCATCGTCCCGCGCGAGAGCATCAGCGCGGCCGGCAAGATCGGCTACGAATTCAGCGACAGCCTGAAGTTCAAGGCGACGGTGCTCTATTCGCGGATCACCACCAATTCGCTTCGCGAACCCTATTACCTGTCCAACTCGTCCAGCTACGGCGTCAACGACGAGTTCACGCTGGGCCGTCTGTCCCGCACCAATCCGTTCGTGCCGGACGTGATCGCCGCCGCCTCGACCAGTTCCGGGATCGATTTCCGCCGCCGCCTTACCGAGGTGGGCCAGATGGCGATCGACAACAAGCGCGAGACCTGGCGGACCTGGGCCGGGTTCGAGGGCACCGTCTTCGGCAACTGGAACTGGGACGTGACTTACGGCTTCGGCCGCTTCGAACAGAACCAGACCCGGACCAACGGCGTCAATTACCAGCACGTCCAGTACGCCCTCAACGCGACCCGGCTGAGCGACGGTTCGATCGTCTGCGCCGACGAGGCCGCACGGGCGGACGGCTGCGTGCCGCTCAACATGTTCGGCATCGGCTCGATCAGCGATGCCGCCGCCGACTATATTCGCGGCAATGTCTGGTATCAGTCGATCAACAGCCAGCACACGCTCAGCGGCAACCTCACGGGCACGCTGTTCGAACTGCCCGCCGGTCCGGTCCAGATCGCCACCGGCTTCGAGCTGCGCCGCGACCATACCGAGACCCATACCGACGAACTGACCGCGAGCGGCTACAGCAACTTCGCCTATATCCCTGAATATGCGGGAACGGTGAAGGTCGGCGAAGCCTATGCCGAGGCGAATGTGCCGCTGCTGCGCGACATTCCGCTGATCTATCGCCTCAGCCTCGACGGGGCGGTGCGCGTGGCGCGCTACAACCTCTCCGGGGTCGGCACCACGCTGAGCTACCGGGCCGGCGCGCAGTGGGAACCGGTTCGCGGCATGAACCTGCGCTCCACGTTCAGCCGCGCCCAGCGCGCGCCGGACACGACGGAGCTCTATTCGCCGCCGCGTGACGATTACGACACCGTGGTCGATATCTGCAGCGGCGTTACCGCCGCCACCGCAGGAACGGTTGCCGACAACTGCCGCAGCAACGCCGGGATTGCCGCAGCCATCGCGGCGGACGGCGTGTTCAGGCAGGACAGCACCAGCGTGAACGCCCCCAATGCGGGCAATGCCGATCTCAAGGAAGAGACCGCCTATACCTTCACCGCCGGCGTGGTGGTGAACCCCGGCTTCCTTCCCGGTTTCCAGGCCAGCGTGGACTATTACGACATCCGGGTGAAGGATGCGATTTCGGCGCTGTCGAACACCAACCAGATGCTCGAATGCTATTCGGATGCGGAAGGCTACGGCAACCGCTTCTGCGATGCGATTACCCGCGATGCCGAGGGCCAGATCACCCGCCTGGTGAACCAGCAGGAGAACCTCGACGAACTGCGCGCCCGCGGCATCGACGTGGCGGTGGCGTACCAGTTCCGCCCGGAAGTCATCCCCGGCAACATCCAGTTCTCGCTCAACTACAACCACCGGCTGGAACTGGGCACCAAGTACCAGGGCATCGCCAGCCAGTCCTCGGAAAACTGGCTGGGCGAAGTCGGCACCTCGAAGGACAGCGCCAAGGCCAGCCTCGCCTGGAACTCCAAGCGCTTCATGCTGAAGTGGACCACGGTCTACATCGGCAAGGCCGTGGACAGCAACGAGGCGGCGGCCAGCTTCGCGGCGGCAGGGATCACCGATCCCCTGTTCCTCAATGTGCCGGCCTACTGGCGCCATGACCTGAGCTTCCGCATCACGCCGCCGCTGGCCAATCCGAACCTGCGGATCTTCGGCTCGGTCCGCAACGTGTTCAACAAGTACGGACCGTTCCTTCCGGACGGCACCGAAAGCGGCAGCCAGTACAACTACAACTCGGTCTATGGCGTGACCGGCCGTTCCTTCACGCTCGGAGCTCAGTTCCAGTTCTGAGCCCGGCGCGGGGGAGGGGCGGTTTCTCTCCCCCCGCACATTTTCAAAGTCCATCCCCCTCCCGGCGGTGCCTGCGTGCCGCCGGGCCTTTTGACGCGAGATGCCCATGGTCGCCGCTTCCCGAATGTTCCGTTCACTGCTTCTGGCCGCCGCGCTGGCGCCTGCCCTGCCCGCCGTTCCGGCCTTCGCCGGAGAGGATGCCGCCGTGCGCGCGCGCGCCACGATGGGGGCGGTGGACCTGCTGAGCATCGCGCGGGCAGGCAGTTCGCTTCCCGCGAACGACGGTTCCTCGATCCTCTACCGGGTGTCGCAGGCGGATTGGAAGAAGAACCACGCGGTGACGGAGCTGTGGAGCGTCGATACCGCGTCGGGCAAGCCGCGCCGGATGCTGGCGGACGGCGGAACCGATGCCGCCTGGTCGCCCGATGGGCGCACGATCGCCTTCGTGGACCGCCGGGACGAGGACAAGGCGAGCCAGATCTACCTGCTTCCCGCTGATGGCGGCGAAGCGCGCAAGCTGACCACGCTGCGCACCGCCCCTGCCGATCTGGTCTGGTCGGGCGACGGAAAGTCGATCTATTTCCTGGCGAACCTTCCCGACGGCAAGGAACTGGCGGCGCGCAAGAAGGAGCGCGACGACATGATCGCCTTCGAATCCCCCGGCGCCCGCCGCGCATTGTGGAAGGCCGATCTCGCCACCGGCAAGGCCGAGAAGATCGTCTCCGGAGACTTCGAGGTGCGCGGCTTCGATATTTCCGCCGATGGCGGCGTCCTGCTCTACCGGCGCGCCACCTCGCGGCTGCTCGACGATCAGGCCGCCTCGGAACTGTGGGTCCGCGTGAACGGCGATAAGGGTAACGGCGCGGATCGCCGGTTGACCGACAACGATTACCAGGAAATGGGCGCGCGCCTTGCGCCGGATGGCCGCTCCGCGCTGTTCCGCGCCAATGCGCGCGAAGGGCATTACGGCACGTTCAACGCCAATCTTTTCGTGGTGGACCTCGCCACCGGGAAAATCCGCGAACTCGCCGATGGTCCGCCCTGGGCGATCGAGGAGGCGCTGTGGTCCGCCGACAGCCGCACGATCTACTTCACCGCGCAGGAAGGCGTGCGCACCGGGCTCTACGCGGTGCCGGCCGCCGGTGGCCGCTGGCGCAAGGTGGCGGGCGGGGACAGCGTGATCTCCTCCATCGCGCTTTCCCGCGACGGGCGGATGCTGACTTATACCGAACGCAGCGCGCTTCAGCCCGAGGAAGTGCTGCGGCTGGACCCGCGCAGCCCGCGCCCGCTTCGCGTCACGCACCTCAACGACGGCATCGCCGAGCGCTACCGCCTGCCCCGGCAGGAAGCGATCCACTGGACCGCGCCGGACGGACAGGCACTGGAAGGGCTGGTGACCTTCCCGCTCGACTATGTGCCCGGCCATGCCTATCCCACGATCGTGCAGAGCCACGGCGGTCCGCGCTCTGCGGACCAGTTCAACGTCTTCGCCTATGGCCGTTTCCTGCCGCTGCTGGCGGCGCGCGGGGTGCTCGTGCTCAGCGTCAACTATCGCGGCGGCACCGGCTACGGCGACACGTTCCTCCAGGGCATGAATGCGGGTTATTTCCGCCATGCCGACAAGGACGTGCTGTCCGGCGTCGACGAACTCGTGCGGCGCGGCATGGCCGATCCCGACCGGCTCGGCATGATGGGCTGGAGCGCGGGCGGCCACATGACCGCCCGGCTGGAGACGGTCACCGACCGTTTCAAGGCGGCGGTTGTCGGCGCGGGCGCGGTGGACTGGCCCTCGATGTATCTCGGCTCGGACACGCGCTGGCAGCGCAAGGAGTGGTTCGTGACGCCGCCTTACGGCACAACCGCCCGGCGCGATCTCTATCAGGACTATTCGCCGCTCGCCGCCGTCGACAAGGTGACGACGCCCACGCTGATCCTGGCCGGTGCGCAGGACGAACGCGTGCCCTCGGCGCAATCGGTGATGTATTACCGCGCGCTCTCGGCGCTCGGGGTGGATACCGCGCTCTACCTTGCCCCGCGTGAGCCGCACAACTTCCGCGAACTGCGCCACCGCCTGTTCCAGATCAACGTGCAGATGGACTGGTTCTCCGCCCGCGTGTTCGGCGGGGCTTACGAGCCGGAAAAGGCCCCGGCTTCCGGCAAGGGCGAAGATGCGGCCGAAACGGATGCCGCATTCACGGGCGTGCCGGCCGAGTGATCGGCCTCAGGCGGCGCGCAGGTCGAACGCCTGGCGCGCCGCTTCGACTTCGTCGAAATTATCCACGGTCCAGCGGTACAGCGTCTTGAACGGCGCGTGGAGCGAGCGGCCGAGCCCGGTGATCTCGTACTCCACACCCACCGGCGATGTCGGGATCACCCGGCGCGAAAGCAGGCCGTTGCGCTCCAGCTTGCGCAGGCACTGGGTGAGCGCTTTCTGCGTCACGCCTTCAAGATGGCGCTTGATGGAATTGAAACGCATCGGGCCCGGGTCCAGCACGGTGAGGACCATCATCGACCACTTGTCGGCGATCTGGTCGAACAGCAGACGGCTCGGGCAGTTGATGTCGAAGTGCTGGCATTCGGGCAAGCGGTATCCTCCAGTATACCTAGGCTATCAAAGGTGCCTCATTGACGCTAGGTTTCCAGATTATACCTAATGGCCACCTGCTTCAACGGAGACTTTTCGAGCATGTCGGCATCCGCCACCGAAACCCTGTTCCGCCCGATCACCATCGGTTCGCTCTCGCTGCCCAACCGCATCGTCATGGCGCCGATGACGCGCGGCTTCGCGCCCGAGGGTATTCCCGGCGCCCCGCAGGCGGCCTATTACCAGCGCCGTGCCGAGGGCGGTGTCGGTCTGATCCTCTCGGAAGGCACGGTCGTCGATCGGCCCGCGTCGCGCAACATGGCGGGCATTCCGCTGTTCCACGGCGATGAGGCGCTGGCCGGCTGGGAACAGGTTATCGGCGCCGTCCACGCCGCCGGCGGCAGGATGGGCCCGCAGATCTGGCACACCGGATCGACCGTCGGCCCGGACGGCTGGGACCCCGGCGTGCCGGTTGAAAGCCCCTCAGGCCTGCTCGCCCCCGGCCAGCCGCGCGGAGAGGCGATGAGCGAGGAAGCCATAGCCGATACCGTTGCCGCCTTCGCCCGCGCCGCCGCCGATGCCAAGCGCCTCGGCTTCGATACCGTCGAGATTCACGGCGCGCACGGCTATCTGATCGACCAGTTCTTCTGGGCCGGCACCAACGAGCGGACGGACCGCTACGGCGGCGCGACCATTCGCGAACGTTCGCGGTTCGCGGGCGAAGTGGTTTCGGCGGTCCGCGAGGCGGTTGGCCCCGGATATCCGATCATCCTGCGCCTCAGCCAGTGGAAGCAGCAGGACTACCGCGCCCGTCTGGCCGAAACGCCCGAGGCGATGGCCGATTGGCTGCAGCCCCTGGTCGATGCCGGTGTCGATGTCCTGCACTGCTCGCAGCGCCGTTTCTGGGAGCCGGAATTCGCCGAAATCGACGGTGAAAAGGGCCTCAATTTCGCAGGCTGGGCCAAGAAGCTGACCGGTGCGACCACGATCAGCGTCGGTTCGGTGGGGCTCTCGGGGGAGTTCCTGGCGGCCTTCGGCGGCGAAAGCTCGCAATCGACCGGCCTCGGCGATCTGGTCGAGCGTATGGAGCGCGACGAATTCGACCTGATCGCGGTGGGCCGCGCGCTCATCAGCGATCCCGACTGGGTGGCCAAGGTGCGTGACGGCGAAGGCGAAAAGCTCAAGGGCTTCGACGCCGCCGCGCTCGGCGAACTGGTCTGATCGGTTCCCTGCCGCGGAGCATGGCCTTCATGCTCCGCGGCAGGAAATTCCCCCTCTCCGCTCAGGCCGCGCATCCCTCCGCGCCTGCTGATGGCCGTCTTGTAAGCCAGCCGTAAGGTAAGCCGAACTAGGCTGCGCGAACGTGCAGACCGGGCCGGTTCCGGTCGGCTGCGTGTTATCGGATCAGCGCATGCAAGTGGGGGATGGTGTCCAAGATGATCTCGGCCGTCGGTCATTCCGGGGAAGATTTCGGCACGCTAGGTGACGAGGGGCGTGAGCGGCACGCCCATGGCGCAAGTCTGCTTGCGGGCGGGTTGTTCGCGGCGAAGGCCCTTTCGGCACGGAGCCCAGCGCGCGGGCTGCGGCTGCTGGCGCTGGCGCTGTTGGGCGGCGTGGCCAGTTGCGGCCCGGCGAAGATCGTCGAGGCACCGCCGCCGCCGCCGCCGGTCGTGGTGATCCCGCCCCGGCCGATGCCTCCGGTAGGCGCCGCGCCCAACATGGTGATCCCCGCGCTGGCGGCGGACGGCCTGCGCCATACCGTCAACACCGGGGTTTCGCCCGCGCAGGCCGTGTGGAACCTGCGCTCCGCCTACAATGTCGCGGCGCTCAACTGCATGGGCGCGCAATATGCGCCGATCCTGCCGGGCTATGCCGATTTCCAGAAACGCCATGCCAAGGCGCTGGCGGCCGCGAACAAGACGCTGGACAAGGAGTACCGCACCCGCTTCGGCGCCAAGGGCGTGCGCGAACGCGAGGCGTACCAGACCCAGGTCTACAACTTCTTCGCCCTGCCCCCGGTGGTGCCTGCGCTCTGCAATGCGGCGCTGGCGCTGACGGTCGATCTCGAAAACGTGCCGGCGGGCCAGCTCGATGCCTTCGCGCCTTCCGGCCTTGCGAAAGCGGAAGCGCCGTTCACGGAATTCTACAACAGCTACGAGCAGTACCGTGCCGACCTGGCGGCGTGGGAAGCCCGTTTCGGCGCGGCCAGCGCCGCTGCGGTCGAGGCGACCCCGCTGGCGGCGGCGAGATAGCGGCGCGCACGACGCCGATCTCTCCCGGTGCATTTCTCCTTTCCGCGTACTATAGGGTATGCGGATAATGCACGCCCAAAGGGCGGCACGACAGGAGAAGTGGGCAATGACGCGTCTGACGCGAAGTGAAAGCCAGGCGTTGACGCGCCTGCGGCTGTTGAAATCCGCGCGCGACCTGTTCCGGCGCGATGGCTATGCGGTAACTTCGGTGGACCGGATCGCCGAAGCCGCCGGCTACAGCAAGGGCGCGGTCTATTCCAACTTCGAGGGCAAGGAGGCGATCTTCCTCGCCGTGCTTGAAACCGAGTCCGAGGAGAACCTCGGCAAGCTGCTGAAGCGCCTCGATCGCGCCGAAACGCTGGACGCGGTGGTCGATGTGCTGGCCGAATGGGCGGATGAACGCTCGAAAAGCGGCGGATGGTCGCTCACCGTGCTCGAACATGCGCGGGTCGCGCCTATGGGTTCGGCCTCGCTCCGGCGGCAGGAGGAGATCGTGCGCGCGCAGTGGCGCAGGCTCGGCGCCTATCTGCTCGAACGTTTTCCGGGGGTCGCCTCCGATGGCGAAGTGCTGGGCGCGCTGCTGTTCGAGATCGCTTATGCCCCCGCGCTCACTTTCGTTACCGCGCCTGGCGCCGGGGCGCTCGTCCGCTTTGCCCTGCCGCCGCTGCTGGCCCGCGAAAGGCAGGGTGAGTTGGCGATCGCCGGATGATAATTTCGGGTCGGGGTTGAATTTCAAAGACCGGGTAGTATCCTGAATCCCATCGGTGTCCGGTTCGCGGATGCCGCGGAGATTACCTCATGAACGATCGCAACAGGCGCTTCGGCGCCCTGTGTCCGCGCGCCTCCGGCAGGCCGCCGTCGCCCCGCGAACCGGCGCGCCAGAACCGCCGCTGAGCCTGCAAAGCCGGCGTGCGCGAACCGCCGCCGGTCTTTCCGTCCGCTCCGACAACCAGAATGCCCATCCGGTCGTTATCCAGGTTTCGGCCCGTGATGACGCGCACCTCCCGTATTGATCCATCCGGCAAGGAACCATCATGTCGATCTCGAATTCGCCCGGTCCGCTCGACCAGCCCGTCACCCTCCACGTCTGGAAGGAGAAGTACCGGCACGCCGACGAGCAGAGCCCCTCGGACACGTTCCGGCGCGTGGTGGCGGGCGTCTATGCGAAGGACGACGGCGCGCACGCGGCTGAGGCGTTTGCGGCGCTGGAGGCTCGGGACTGGGTGCCCGGCGGGCGCATCTTCGCGGGTGCGGGCACCGGCAAGCGGGTGACGTGGATCAACTGCTTCGTCAGCCCCACGATCCAGGATTCGATGGATACCGAGCCGGACCTGCCCGGCGCCGGGATCATGGACGCGCTCAAGGTCGCGGCCTTCACCCAGCAGCAGGGCGGCGGCATCGGCATGGATTTCGGCACCATCCGGCCCGACGGGGCTGTGGTGGGGCGGACCAATTCGGTCTCTTCGGGCGTGATCCCGTTCATGGTGATGTGGGACGGCATGTGCGTCACCATCCGCTCCAGCGGATCGCGGCGCGGGGCGATGATGGCGATGCTGCCCATCTGGCACCCTGACGTGATCGCCTTCACCGAGGCGAAAACCCGCAAGGACGTGCTCAGGAACTTCAACGTCTCGGTCGCGGTGACGGACGATTTCATGGCCGCACTGGACGCCGATGCCGACTGGGACCTGGGCTTTCACGTGCCGCGCGCCGATGGCGCCCATGTTGCGGTGACCGAGCGCGACGGCCGGCCCTGGTACGTCTACCGGCGGATCAGGGCGGCGGACCTGTTCGACCTCATCACCCGCACGACTTACGAATATGCCGAACCGGGCGTGGTCTTCATCGACCGGGTGAACCGGCTGAACAACCTCTCCTATTGCGAGACGATCTCGGCCACGAACCCTTGCGGGGAACAGCCGCTGCCCCCCAATGGCGACTGCGATCTGGGCCATGTGAACCTTGCGAACATGGTGCTCGAACCTTTCGGCGATGCGGCGCGGGTCGACTGGGAGCGGCTGAAGGAGACCGTGCGGATCGGCGTGCGGTTCCTCGACAACGTGCTGGAAACCTCGCCTTTCCCGACCGAGGAACAGCGCCTCGAAGCGCAGGACAAGCGCCGTGTCGGCCTTGGCTTCACGGGGCTGGGCAACCTGCTCCAGCAGTTGCGCCTGCCCTATGGCCGCGATGCGGTGCCGATGGTGGAGGAGATTTGCGCGTTCATGGCGGCCGAGGCCTATCGCGCCTCGATCGAACTGGCGCGCGAGCGTGGCAGCTTCCCTGCCTATGACGCGGAGGCGTTCGGCCGCGCGCCGATGCTGGACCGTCTGCCGCAGGACATCCGCAAGGCCATCGCGAAGCACGGCATCCGCAACGGCGTGCTGCTGACGATCGCGCCCACGGGCACGACCAGCATCTTCTACGGCAATGTCAGTTCCGGCATCGAGCCCAGCTTCTCCTGGCGCTACAACCGCGCCGTCGTGGTTGAGCAGACCGCGACCGAGCAGAAGACCGAGAGCTTCGCGGTCGAAGACTATGGCTGGTATCTCTACAGCCGCCTGCCGGAATTCGATCCGGCAGCGCCGCTGCCGCCCTATATGGTGACCGCGCTGGAGCTTTCGGTGGAGGATCACATCGCGGTTGCGGCGGCGGCGCAGAAGTGGATCGACGCGGCGATTTCCAAGACCATCAACTGCCCGGCCGACATGTCCTACGATGCGTTCAGGGCGGTCTACCTCACCGCCTGGGAAAGCGGGATGAAGGGCTGCACCACTTACCGGCCCAGCGGGGTGCGCGGTTCGGTCCTGTCGGAACCCGTGGCGGAATCGTCGGCGGAACCGAAGCGGGAAGCCGGGCATCTTGAACCGGCGAAGCCCGCCTTCCCGGGCGACACGCCCGTGCCCGTCCGCCCGCAAGTGCTGCCCGGCAAGACCATCAAGATCAAATGGCCGGTGGACGGCGAGAACTACTACCTGACGATCAACGACTATGTCGCCCAGGATGGTCGGCGCATTCCCTTCGAGATCTTCATCAACACCAGTTCGGCGGAGAACTTCGAGACGATGGCCGCGCTGACCCGCACGCTTTCCGCCGTGTGCCGCCGGGGTGACGCGCGCTTCATCTTCGAGGAACTGGAACGGGTTCACTCGGCCAAGGGCGGGGCTTTCGTGGCGCTCGATCACGATACCAAGGGCAGCTACGCGCCCAGCCTGATCGCCCTCATCGGCCGCATCCTGCGCGAACATGCGCAGGGGCAGGAGGAGGGCGCCCCCGCTTTGGCCCCCGCTTTGGCCCCCGCTTCGGGGGCGGGCGAGGGGGAGGAGTGCCCCAACTGCAGGCAGCCGGCCGCGCACATGCAGGAGGGCTGCCTCACCTGCACCCAGTGCGGCTTCAGCAAGTGCGGCTGAACGGATGCGCCCATGGCAGCGGAGATTGACGCGGGTCATTTCGCGCCTCTCGTCCGCCTGCCATGGGAAGCTATCAATCGCTTTCGAATGGCTCGGAAATTCGCATGACGAGATATGACGTGATCGTGGTCGGCGGCGGGCCGGCGGGGCTTGCCTTTGCCCGCTCGCTCGCCGGGACCGGGCTGAAGCTGGCGCTGGTCGAACGGCAGCCGCGCAGGGCGCTTGCCGAACCGGGATGCGACGGGCGCGAGATCGCCCTCACGCACCGTTCGGAGGCCTCGCTCAAGGCGCTGGGGGCATGGCAGGCGATCGATCCGGCCGAAATCTCGCCCTTGCGCGAAGCCCGCGTGCTGAACGCAGGCTCTCCCTTCGCGCTGGCCTTCGATACCGGCGGCACGGGGGAGGACCGGCTCGGCCAGCTCGTGCCCAATCACCTGATCCGCCGCGCGCTGTTCGCGGTCACTCACGCGCAGCCGGGGGTGGACCTGCTGGCCGGCGCGGCGGTGTCTTCGGCGCGGGCCACGCGGGAGGGGGCCGTGGTTGAACTCGCGGATGGCCGCAGGCTGGAGGCGCGCCTGCTGGTCGCGGCGGATTCGCGGTTCTCGGCGGTGCGCGAACAGCTCGGCATCGCGGCGGAAGTGAACCGCACCGGACGCGCGATGATGGTCTGCCGTGTTGCCCATGAACGCGACCATGAAGGGATTGCCACAGAGTGGTTCGACTATGGCCAGACCATCGCCATGCTGCCGCTTCGCGGGCGGATGTCCTCGGCGGTGCTGACGCTGGATGCTGCCGGGATCGAGGCGCTCGCCGCGCTGGACGCCGAGGCGCTGGGGGCCGAGATCACCCGGCGCTTCCAGTCGCGGCTGGGGCGGATGACAGTGGTGCCCCAGCCGGGAATGGCGGGCCCCGGAGTCTATCCGCTGGCGACGACTTATGCGCGCCATTTCGCGGCGGAGCGTGCCGCGCTGATAGGCGATGCCGCCGTGGGCATGCATCCGGTGACGGCGCATGGCTTCAACCTGGGGCTGGCCGGGGCGCTGCGGCTGGGCGGGCTGGTGGCCGATGCGGCGCGCCATGGCCGCGACATCGGCTCGCCCTGGCTGCTGCGCCGCTACGAGGCGGCGCACCGTTTCGCCAGCCGCCCGATCTATGCCGGGACGAACGCCATCGTCGGGCTCTATACGGCGGAGCATCCCGCGGCGAAGGCGGCGCGCCATGTGGCCTTGCGGGCGGCGCAGCGGCTGCCGCGCCTGCGCCATGGGGTCAGCCGGATGCTGATGCAGCCCTGACGCCTTCGGACATACTTGCGAGGACCGCCCCCGGACCGCCGTGTCGGCGGCCGGGGGCGTCCGGTTTGCCTCAGGGACGCTGGGCGGCCGTGGCGTCGCGGGTGGCGCGGAATTCGCTGTCCTGCGACCAGTTCGGCCAGACATGGCCGTTCGCAAGGCGATTGCCGAGGTTGTAGAGCAGCGTCATGTCGCCGACCCAGCTGCTGGTGTTCCAGCTGGCGTCGTACTCGTCGGCGGGCTGGTGATAGCGATCGCGCGTGTAGATGTCGGCCAGTTCCTTGCCGCGCGCCGCGCCGCCGTTCACCAGTTCGTTGCCCGCATCGTAGGAAATGGCGGGAACGCCGCGCTTGGCCATCGGGAAGTGGTCCGACCGGTAGAAGCTGCCCGCTTCCGGCCGCGAGTCCGGGGTGTAGTGCCGGCCCAGCTTGCCGCCTTCCTCGGTCAGCATGGTCAGCAGATCGAGCTTGGCCGCGCCGGAGATGCTGAAGTCCGTGGTCTTTTCGATTGCGAAGGGGCCGTCCATGTTGATGACCCCGGCGGTGGTGGCCAGCGGGCGCAGCGGGTTGTCGGCATAGAATTCCGAGCCGAGCAGGCCCTTTTCCTCGGCCGTCACGGCCAGGAACAGTACCGAACGCTGCGGCGGCGGGCCGCCGGCATAGCTGCGGGCGAGTTCGAGCAGGGCGGCGGTGCCGGAGGCGTTGTCGAGCGCGCCGTTGTAGATGCGGTCGCCCTTCGCATCGGGCAGGCCGACGCCGAGGTGATCCCAGTGGGCCGAATAGATCACCGTCTCGTCCGGGTACTTCGAACCACGCACGAGACCCGCCACGTTGTAGGACGTGATGATGTCCGACTTGACCGCATAGTCGGCGCTCATCGTCGCCTTGAGCGGGATCGGCTGGAAGTCCTTCTTGCGCGCGGCGGCCTTGGCCGCTTCGAAATCGATGCCCGAAGCCTTGAGGAGCTGCGCGGCGAGATCCTTCTGGATCCAGCCTTCCATCTGCGTGTGCGCGGCCCTGGGATCGGCGCGCACGATGTCGAACATGGTGTTGGTGTTGGAGTTCTTCACGGTGGCCCAGCCGTAGGAGGCAGGCGCGCTTTCATGGACGACCAGCACGCCCGCGGCGCCCTGGCGGGCGGCTTCCTCGTACTTGTAGGTCCAGCGGCCGTAATAGGTCATCAGCTTGCCGCCGAAATCGCCTTCGCCGCCCTCGAAATCGGGGTCGTTGACGAGCACGACCATGATCTTGCCCTTGAGATCGACGCCCTTGAAATCGTCCCAGCCGCGTTCGGGGGCCTTCACCCCGTAGCCGACGAAGACCAGCGGCAGGTCCTTGAAGGCGACCGAGGACTGGCCGGTTTCGGCGGCGCGCACGGCGATCTGTTCACCTTGCGAAAGCGGGGTGGCGGCGCTGCCGATGGTCATCGCAAGGTTGGGCGTGCCGACGATGTTCGACATGCGCAGCGGCACGCTCTGGAACCAGGAACCCTTGTCTCCGGCAGGCTGGAGCCCGGCGGCCTTCATCTGCGCGGCGATGTAGTCGATGGTCTTCTTCTCGCCGGGGGTGGCCGGGCCGCGTCCCTCGAAATCGTCGCTGGAAAGCGTCTTGATGTCGTTCGAGATACGGGCGACGTCGAACTTCGGCGCCGGCGCGGCCAGGGCGGCGGTGGATGCCGAAAGCAGCGCGCCGAGCGCCAGCGTGCGCAGCGACTTGCGCGGGAAACGGAAGGTGAGGGAGGTCATCGAAGCTCCTTGGCCGGTCGGCCGGACAGAGGTCTGGATCGGATCGATCCGCTGCCGCCCAAAATGCCGATCCGGCGGGCAATGTCGATAGGGCGGATGACGGTTTTTCGACAGTTTGCGTGTTCGGCGGCAGCGCAATCGATTTCGCGGGAGAACCATGGCGCAAGCGGAAATCGCGCCTTGCAGCCTGCGCGTAATATCGTATACGATCTTATTTTCTGCTTTGCGCTCCCATCGCATACGAGGTTTTCCGCCAGATGTCGTCTCTTGCCCGCGCTCCGCGTTTCATCGGAATTGCCGCGGTTTGCGCCGCGATCCTGTCGTCCGCCGGCGCCGTGGCGGCGCCCGGACGCGCCGATATCGACCGCTCCATCGCCCTGCGCGAGAACTGGCAGTACCTCACCCGCGACGTGGCCTGGCCCGCGCACTGGACGCCGGATGGCGCGGCCTTCTCCTATCGCAAAACGGTGGAGGGCGGCTTCGCCTTCGAAACCGTGGACGCCCGCACGCTTGCGCGCAGCCCCGCCTTCGACCAGCAGCGCCTTGCCGCCGCATTGACGGCGGCGCTGGGCCGCCCGGTGCAGGCGCTGCGCCTGCCGTTTGCCGATTTCGACTATGCCGGAGACCGCCAGACCATCCAGTTCTGGCTCGACGAGGACGGCTGGCGCTGCACGCTGGCGGACTATGTCTGCGAAAAGCAGGAAGACCCGCGCCGTCCGCGCGGCTTCGGCGTGGTGCGCGATCTTTCCATTCCGGCGGACAATCACCCGCGTCTTTCACCCGACGGCAAGTGGGAAGCCACGGTGGAGGACGACAACCTCGTGCTGCGCGCCGCGGGCACCACGCAGGCCGTCCGCCTGAGCACGGACGGATCGGCGGGCAATTTCTACGATCCCGAAACCATCGCCTGGTCGCCTGACAGCCGCCACCTGATGATCTACCGCGTTCGCCCCGGCTACGCGCGCCATGTCCTTCGGGTCGAGGCGGCGCCGGAGGGCAAGGGGCAGCCGGGCCTGCGGACCCAGCTCTATCCCAAGCCCGGCGATGCCGTGGATCAGGAGCAGCCGGTGCTGTTCGACGTTGCCGAAAGGCGCCAGACCGTGGTGGACCCGGCGCTGTTCCCCAACGCCTACGAACTGTCCGGCCCGCGCTGGCGGGCAGACGGCAGGAGCGTGGAATTCGATTATGTGCGGCGCGGCTTCGGGCAGGCGCGGATCGTCTCGGTCGATGCCGCCAGCGGCGCGGCCCATGCCGCCGTCACCGAGGACGCGAAGACCTTCGTCTATGCCGATCGCCGCTATTCCCACGATGTGAAGGGGCTGGGCAACGAGATCGTCTGGGCTTCCGAGCGCGATGGCTGGAACCATCTCTACCTGATCGACGGGCGCACCGGCAAAGTGAAGAACCGCATCACCACCGGCCAGTGGGTGGTGCGCGAGGTCGTCAGGGTCGATGACGAAAAGCGCCGGATCTGGTTCGTCGCCAGCGGCATGAATGCGGGCGAAGACCCCTATTTCCGCCATTACTACAGCATCGATTTCGATGGCCGGAACCTGACGCCGCTCACCCCCGAGCGTGCGGACCACACCGTCAGCTTCTCGCCCGACATGCAGTACTTCGTCGATACCTATTCGCGCGTGGACCTGCCCAATGTCAGCGAACTTCACCGCACGGCGGACGGCGCGCTGGTGCAGACGATCGCCAAGGGCGACATCAGCCGCCTGACCGCTGCCGGGTTCCGCGCGCCGGAAGTCTTCACCGCCAAGGGGCGTGACGGCAAGACCGACATCTGGGGCCTCGTCGTGCGCCCGCGCGATTACGATCCGGCGAAGAAGTACCCGGTGATCGAGAACATCTACGCCGGGCCGCACGACAGCTTCGTGCCCAAGAGCTTCTGGCCCTTCGGCTATCATTCGGGCGGCGACAAGGTGATCGGGATGCAGGCGCTGGCCGATCTCGGCTTCATCGTCGTCCAGATCGACGGCATGGGCACGGCCAACCGGTCCAAGGCGTTCCAGGACGTGGCGTGGAAGAACCTCCAGGATTCCGGCTTCCCCGACCGCATCCTGTGGCACAAGGCGCTGGCCGCGAAGGACCCCGCCTACGACATCGGCCGCGTCGGCATCTACGGTGCCTCGGCGGGCGGGCAGAGCACGCTCAACGCGCTGCTGTTCCATGGCGATTTCTACAAGGCGGGCGTCGCCATGGCGGGGTGCTACGACAACCGCATGGACAAGATCAGCTGGAACGAACAATGGCTCGGCTGGCCGGTGGACAAGAGCTATGCCGATGCCTCCGGCGTGGACAATGCCGCGCGGCTGCAGGGCAAGCTGTTCATGATCGTGGGCGAGCAGGACAGCAATGTCGATCCCGCCTCGACCATGCAGGTCGCCGATGCGCTCATCAAGGCGGACAAGGACTTCGACCTGCTGGTGGTGCCCGGCGGGGAGCACAGCGTGGGCCGTTCCACAGGCCCGATCGACTATGTGACGCGGCGCTTGTCCGAGTTCTTCGTGCGCAGCCTGCAGGACTGACGGCCGCGGGGCCTGCACCGGCCCCGCTACTGGCGCTGGTAGATCCGTTCCTCTCGCGCGAAATCGCGGAAGGCTTCGGCATGCGCGGAGAAGCGCAGGCTTTCCTTCGCGCCGAGGCCGAGGAAGCCCTTGCGGATCAGCGAATCCCGGAACAGGCCCACCGCCCGGTCCTGAAGCGCGCGGTCGAAGTAGATCATGACGTTGCGGCAGGACACGAGGTGCATCTCGGAGAACACCGCGTCGGTCACGAGGCTGTGGTCGTGGAAGACCACGCGTTCGCGCAGCGCGGGATCGAAGGCGGCGCCGTCCCGGCCTTGCGTGTAGTAGTCCGTCAGCGGCGCGGCGGCGCCCGAGAGCCGGTGGTTCTCGGCAAAGGCGGCCATCCGGTCCAGGGGGTAGACGCCGCGTGCGGCGGCGGCCAGCGCATCGGGGTTGATGTCGGTCGCGTAGAACTGGGTGCGTTCCTCCAGCCCTTCCTCGCGAAACAGGATGGCGAGCGAATGGAGTTCCTCGCCCGTGCTGCATCCCGCCACCCAGACTTTCAGCGAGGGATAGGTCCGCAAGTGCGGCACCACTTTTTCGCGCAGGGCGCGGAAGTAGCCGGGATCGCGGAACAGCTCGCTGACCTGCACGGTGAGGAAGGCCAGCAGGCGCGGGACCATGGCGGGATCGTGCAGCACGCGGTCCTGCATCGCCGAGAAGGTTTCCAGCCCCATCAGTTCGCGCGCCTGCCGCAGCCGCCGCTTGACCGAGGCCTGCGCATAGTTGCGAAAGTCGTAGTGGTAGCGCCGGTGCAGCGCCTCCAGCAGGAGGTGGATCTCGATATCCTCGACGGCTTGCTCGTCCATGGCGCGATTCGTGTCCACCGGGCTCAGCGCGGCATCCAGACGCGGACCAGCGAGAGCAGCTTGTCCACGTCCAGCGGCTTGGCCATGTAGTCGTTCGCACCGGCGGCGATGCAGCGTTCCTGGTCGTCCGGCATGGCCTTGGCGGTGAGGGTGATGATCGGCAGCTTCGCCCAGCGCCCGTCCTTGCGGATTTCGCGGGTGGCGGTTAGGCCGTCCATCACCGGCATCATCACGTCCATCAGCACCAGGTCGATCCGGCGGGCGGCGTCGTCCCCGGCGCGAGCCAGCGCATCGATGGCTTCCTGCCCGTTGCGCGCGATCTCGATCACCGCCCCCTGCGGTTCGAGGATATGCGTCAGCGAGTAGATGTTGCGCACGTCGTCCTCGACCACGAGGATCCGGCGGCCTTCGAGGATCGCGTCGCGGTTGCGCGCCTGCCGGATCATCGACTGCTGCTCCTCGGGCAGTTCGGTCACGACCTGGTGCAGGAACAGGGATACCTCGTCGAGCAGGCGCTCGGGCGAGCGGGCGCCCTTGATGATGATCGAGTCCGAATAGCGGCGCAGGCGCTGCTCGTCGTCCGCCGAAAGATCGTGGCCGGTATAGACGATCACCGGCGGGAAGGCATAGGTCCCCTCCCGGGACAGCGTTTCCAGCAGTGTGAAGCCGCTGGCATCGGGCAGGGCA
Source organism: Novosphingobium sp. TK71 (assembly GCF_055361505.1). Lineage (NCBI taxonomy): Bacteria > Pseudomonadati > Pseudomonadota > Alphaproteobacteria > Sphingomonadales > Sphingomonadaceae > Novosphingobium > Novosphingobium sp. TK71. The sequence goes on along the minus strand of NZ_JBSZKA010000001.1, from coordinate 1,700,459 downwards.
AGGTCCAGCACCATGCAGTCGAAAGTCTGGTCCCGCAGCAGTTCGAGGCATTCGGCGCCGGTGGCAGCGCCCACGGTCTCGACATCGCCGGAAGCCAGCAGACGGCCCATTGCCTCGCGCTGGACCGGATCGTCCTCGACGATGAGGATGCGGCGCGTGGCCGAGGCCAGCCGGGCGGCGAGCGCTTCGAGCACGCCGGCCAGTTCCTCGCGCTTCACCGGTTTGACGAGATAGCCGACCGCGCCAAGCGTGAGCGCGGTCTGGGTATGATCGCTGCCGGACACGACGTGGACCGGGAGGTGCCGCGTCTCCACATCGCGCTTCAGGTGGTCTAGCAGGGCGAGGCCGGACTGGTCGGGCAGGCCGATGTCCAGCACGACCGCGCTGGGCCTGAAGGTTCGCGCCAGCTTCAGCGCTTCGGCGGCGGTGCCGCTGACGAGGCACTGGAAGCCCATTTCGCGCGACAGGTCCCGCACGATCCCGGCGAAGGCGGCGTCGTCTTCCACCACCAGCAGGATGCGCTGGTTGCTCACCAGCCGGTCGCGGTCGTCCTCTATCTGCTGGACCGGGCTGGCCGGGGCGGGCTGACTGCCGCCATGCGGGGCCAGCGGCAGCAGGCGGGCGGGAAGATCGGAATGCCCGCCCATCTGAACCTGCGCCTGAACCGGGGCCTGAACCTGCGGTCCGGCCAGCGCCGCGTCGTAGGCGAGCGGCAGCGACAGGGCGAAGCGGCTGCCCCGGCCGGGCGTGGAGGACAGCGAGATGCCGCCGCCCAGCAGGCGGGCCAGTTCGCGGGAGATGGAAAGGCCGAGCCCGGTGCCGCCGTACTTGCGGTTCACCGTGCCGTCCGCCTGGCGGAACGCCTCGAAGATCGCCTGCTGCTGGCTTTCGGGAATGCCGATGCCGCTGTCTGTCACCGAAAGCAGGATGCGCGCCTTGCCGTCCGCTCCGGCGGCTTCCGGCTCGAAGGCGAGCCTGACGCTGCCGCTTTCGGTGAACTTGAAGGCGTTGGACAGCAGGTTCTTGAGGATCTGCTCCAGCCGCTGGCGGTCGGTGTCGAGCGTGGCCGGGCAGCCGGGCGCGACGTGGATCTCGAAATCGAGCCCGCGATCGGCGGCGACCGGCTGGAACACTTGCCGCATGTCGCTGGCCAGACGCTCGACCAGAACGGTTTCCGGCCTGACCTCGAGATGCCCGGCCTCGATCTTGGACAAGTCGAGGATGTCGTTGATGAGCGCCAGCAGGTCGTTGCCGGAGGACTGGATGGTGCGCGCGTACTGGACCTGTTCGTCGGAAAGGTTGGCGCGCGGATTGTCGCCCAGCAGCTTGGAGAGGATCAGCAGCGAATTGAGCGGCGTGCGCAGTTCGTGGCTCATGTTCGCGAGGAAGTCCGACTTGTAGCGGCTGGTCTGCTCCAGTTCGCGGGCCTTGGCCTCGACCGCGGCGTTGGAACGGGCGAGATCGTCGCGCTGGACCTCCAGGAGCTGCGCCTGTTCCTCAAGCTGCGAATTGGTCTGTTCCAGCTCTGCCTGCTGCAGTTCCAGCCGCCCTTGCGATTCCTTGAGATTGCGGCCCTGTTCTTCCAGTTCCTCGTTGGAGGAGCGCAGTTCCTCGCTCTGGACCTGCAGTTCCTCGGCATGGTGCTGAAGGTCGGCACGGTAGCGGGCAGAGCGCAGGGCGATCCCCACCGACGCGGAAATCTCCGCCAGGAAGGCCATGATCTCGGGGCCGACGGGATGCAGGAAGCCCAGTTCGATCACGCCGTGGACGACATTTTCGGCTATGGCGGGGGCGATGACGAGATGGCGGGGCTTGTCGCTGCCGAATGTCGAGCCGATGGTCAGGTAGCCGTCCGGAATGTCCGACAGCAGCACGGGTTCGCCGTCCGCCGCGACCTGGCCGAGCAGCCCTTCGCGGTGGGAGAAACGCTCGACGATCCCGGCGCCTGCGGGAACACCGTAAGCGGCGACGCGGCGGTAATGGCCCCGTTCCCCCGCGAAGACGGCGCCGGCCTGGGCGCCCGCGAACCGGGTGAGGAAGGCCAGGATGCTCTCGCCCAGCTGCTCGGCCGGCTGGTCCCCGATCACGGCGCCGGCAAGGCCGACCTGCCCGGATTGCAGCCACGCACGCTGCTCGGCCGCTGCCGCCGCCTTGCGGATCAGGAAGCCGACGGTCAGCGTCAGCGCGATGCCGAGGCAGCAGGACAGCACGCCGCTGATCCATGCGGACCGGTAGGCCTGCTCCATTTCCGTGAGCCGGGTCTGGCGCAGCCGCGCCTCTTCCTGCTGCATGTCGGCAAGCTGCGCGCGAACCGCGTCCATTTCCAGCTTGCCGCGATCGGTGGCGACGATGGCGAGTGCGCCCACCATGTTCCCGGCCTTGCGCGCCGCGATGGTCTCCTTCAGCTCGGAAAGCTTGGCGTCGATATGGCGGCGCAGGGGCGCGATGCGGGCCTGCTGCTCGTCGTTGTCCTCAGTCAGCGAGGCGATCTTCGCGACCCGCGCATCCACGTCCGCCAGCGCCGCATTGTAAGGGTCGAGATACTTGTCGCTACCGGTGAGCAGATAGCCGCGCTGGCCGGTTTCCGCATCCTGAAGCGAGGACAGCAGTTCGTCCAGCGCCACGATCACCGAATGGGAATGGACGATCCGCCGCGCATCGTCGCGCAGCACCGTCACGTTGAAATAGGCGAAGGTTCCGCTGACCACGAAGAACAGGATGGCGACGGCGAGGCCGAAGGTCGTGCCGGGATCAAGCCGGAAGCGAGCCTTCAGGCCGGAGGTCGTAATCGTCGATGGCATGCGTGCGCCCTGTTGTATCGGCCCGTGGAATCCGGCCTTCGGAACATCCGGTGTGCTCGATTGCGGCGGATGCGAACGGATAGCAAGAGCATCTTGTTCACGTTCGCATCCGCCGCTGCGGGAACATCGCGCGCGGCCGGGAGTTGACGTTGGCGTCAAGCAATTCTCGCTTGCGAAGAGGGTGGTGGACTTGAATTTTCCAGGGGGCGCCGGCGAACTTTCCGGTCTTGTCAGGAACCACGATTGGGCCGCGACGCCGCTTGGTCCGCTGGAGGCGTGGCCGGCGGGGCTGAAGGCCGTGGTCGATCTGGTTCTCTCGGCGAAGGTGCCGATGGCGCTGCTCATGGGGGAGCGCGGGACGATGATCTACAACGATCCCTACATCCCCATCGCCGCCGGGCGCCATCCGATGTCGCTGGGCTCCAGCGTGCTGGAGAGCTGGCCGGAAGTGGCGGACTTCAACCGCGGGATCATTGCCGATGTGCTCATGGGCGGATCGCGCAGCTTCGCCGACCAGGAATTCCTGTTCGAGCGCAGCGGGTGCCCCGAACCGGCCTTCCTCGATATCGACTATTCCCCGGTCCGTGACGATGCTGGCGCCCCGGTGGGGGTGCTTGCGGTGCTGCACGAATGCACCGAGGCGCATCACGCGCGCAGGAAACTGCGGCGCACGGCGGAGAAGCTCGCCTTCCTCGACGCGCTCGGCCAGGCGACCATCAACTGCCGGGACGCCGACGACGTGCTGGCCGTCACCACCCGGATGACCGGGGAGCATCTCGGCCTGTCGAACTGCGCCTATGCCGACATGGACGAGGACCAGGACGGCTTCACCATCCGGGGAGACTGGCACGCGCCGGGCGTACCCTCGATCCTGGGGCACTACAGCCTCGCCGATTTCGGCAGCCTTGCGGTGCGCGAACTGCGGGCCAACCGCCCGCTTATCGTCAACGACAATGCCCGCGAACTCCCCAGTCACGAGGCCCGCACCTTCCAGGACATCGGCATTGCCGCCACGATCTGCATGCCGCTGGTCAAGTCCGGCCGCCTCACCGCGCTCATGGCGATCCACGACAAGGCGCCGCGCGTCTGGAGCGACTACGACCTGGAGATCATCGCCGAAGTGACCGAGCGGTCATGGGTCCATGTCGAACGCGTCTCGGTGGAGGCGGACCTGCGCCTGAGTGCGGATGCCTTGCGCGAACTGAACGAGACGCTCGAACGCCGGGTGGAGGACCGCACCCGCAAGCTGCTGGAAGTGGAAGCGGCGCTGCGGCAGGCGCAGAAGATGGAGGCGGTGGGCCAGCTTACCGGCGGGCTGGCGCACGATTTCAACAACCTGCTGACCGGGCTGGGAGGCAGCCTCGAAATGCTGTGGCTGCGCGTCCGGCAGGGGCGACATGACGATCTGGAGCGCTATTTCGACGCCGCCGAAGGCGCGGTGAAGCGCGCGGCGTCGCTGACGCACAGGCTGCTGGCGTTCTCGCGGCAGCAGACGCTGGACCCGCAGCCGACCGGGGTGGACCGTCTCGTCGCCGACCTGGAGGAACTGGTGCGCCGCACGATGGGACCGGCGATCCGGGTCGAGGTGCGCGGCTCCTCGGGATGGCCGGTGCTGATCGATCGCAACCAGCTTGAGAACGCGCTGCTCAACCTCTGCATCAACGCGCGCGATGCCATGCCGGACGGCGGCACGCTGACAATCGCCACGCAGGGCCGGACCATTGAGGGACACGATGCCCGCCGGCTCGGCCTGGCGCCGGGTGATTACGTGGTTCTCGATGTTTCCGATACCGGCACCGGCATGTCCGCCGAAGTCGCTTCGCGGGCATTCGATCCTTTCTTCACCACCAAACCCTTCGGGCAGGGCACCGGCCTTGGCCTCTCGATGATCTACGGCTTCGTGCGCCAGTCCGGCGGGCAGGTGGTCATCGACAGCGAGCCCGGGAAAGGCACCAGGATGTCGATCGTTCTTCCCCGTCACGGCGTTGCGGCGGCGCCCGAGGTTTCCCCGGCAGAGGACGGCGCGCCCGACGCCGCCGGCGAAGGGCAGGTCATCCTCGTGGTGGACGACGAGCCGATGATCCGCATGCTCGTGGTCGAAGTGCTGGAGGAGGCCGGTTTCGTCGTGCTCGAAGCGGGCGACGGCCGCTCGGCGCTGGGCATACTGGAGGCCGCGCCGCGCATAGACCTGGTAGTCACCGATGTCGGCTTGCCGCACGGCATGACCGGGCGCGAGGTGGTGGATATGGCGCGGGTGCAGCGGCCCGATCTCAAGGTGCTGTTCATCACCGGCTATGCCGAGAACGTCGTCGCCTCCAACGGCCAGCTCGAAAGCCTTTCGGCGATCATGACCAAGCCGTTCGAGATCGCCGCGCTGGTGGGCAAGGTCCACGAACTCCTCGCGCCCACCGCTGCCGACGCGCGCCCGGCGGGCGGATAGGCACTGGGTGAGGCGGCGGCAGGTTCAGCCGGAATCGGAACCGGTGCCGTGCAGCATGAAGTCGAGCATCGCCGCGTCGATCTCATCGTCGCCTGCAAGACCGGCGGGGAACAGCATGTCGCGGAACAGGACGTTGCCCAGCACCGCCGCGAAGGACACCCGCACCATCAGGCGCGGATCGACGACCGGCTGCGTTCCGCCATCCTGCGCGCCGTCATCCTGCGACTTCGCGCCTTCTCCCGCCTCGTTCCGGCGGCGCACGCGATGTGCGCGCGTGGCCGCGCCGCGTTCGAAGTAGGCGTTGAGGCTGTCTATCGCCCGCGCGCTTGCGTCCTGATCCTCGCCATATGTCCCGGCCGTCAGCGCCGCCATCAGCAGCGGGGCATGATCCTTGAGAAAACGCCCCAGCTCCGAAACGTAGAGCCGCGCATTCTCCCGCCGCGCGGCTTCGCCGGGCCCGCCTGCGTCGGGGCTGGAATCCGTGATCGAATGCTCGGCATTGAAGCGCTCCAGATGGCGGTCCAGCGGGGCGAACACGGCTTCCTGGAACAGCGCGGCCTTCGAGGGGAACGTGCGGAACAACTGCGCCTCGGTGCTTTCGGCGCGCCGGGCGATCGCCGCCGTCGTCGCCCCGGCATAGCCGCAGCGGCGGAACTCCTCTTCCGCCGCTTCGAGCAGGCGGCGCGTCACTTCCTGCGAACTGCGCCGCTTGCGGCGCGCGGGTTTCGTCGCTTCGTCCACTTCCGCTCCATCGATGGCCGCGATATCCCGGCGCCGGCCCGTTTAGGGGACGGCGCGGGTTTGTCCAAACGGCCGGTAGCGCCGGTCTGCTCTCAATTCCTCGGCACCGAGGCGAAAAACGCCAGCCCCGCTTCGCCCGGATAGAGATATTCGAGATAATGCCCCAGTTCCGGCACGTCCACGAAGCAGGCTTGGAGCAGCGGGTTGCAGCTTTCGTAAGGCATGGCCCAGCCATTGCCCTGCGCGCCATGCCGCACGCCCTGCCACTGGCCCTCGTCATGGATCAGGAAGCCGAGGTGGTGGTGCCAGAGGCGGGGGCCTTCGCCCGGCGGCTGGCGGCTCATGTAGATTTCGGAGCCGGGGCCGGAAGCCTCGATCAGTTCGTACATCACCGTCCCGTGCCAGGCGAGTTCGGCCCTGATCCAGCCCCCTGCCGCAAGCTGCCCTTCCAGCACGCAAAACTCCCGGATGCCGAGGCGGCGCGAGAACAGGTCCCGCGCGGCGGCGATGTCGTTGGTGGCATAGGCCATCTGGAAATGCTCGGCGAGGAGCAGCCCCGATCCGGGGGCAAGCGTTCCGGCAGGCCGCGCAAGCGAGAGCGTCATCGTGAACTCCGTGAAGGGTGTTAATGATAGTGTATGCTATCTACGTCGGACAAGTTCGCACTGACGACCCATCGCCCCGGCGTTGGCCGAGGCCTTGCCGCCCCGAATGTCTTGCGAGGCGGTCCTGCTCGAATATAGATAGCAATCACTATCTAATCATGCCGGTCGCGAAACCGGCGGAGAGGCCAGCGTCATGGAGATCGAGCCGAGCATCCTTGCCTACCTGACCGGGCTGGAAAGCGCGGTCGCCAATCTCCAGGACACCTGGCGGCCCGACGATCCCGCCTATCGCGCTGACGTCTATCGCCAGACGATGACCAGCCTCTCCTACGCCTATTTCGCCTATTTCCACGCCACGCCGGAACACCCGGACTGGGCTCCGCTGTGGAACCCGGTCTACACGCTCCAGCCCAACCCGGACGACATCTACGTGCAGTCGCCGATCCGGGGCGACCTGACCTACCGCGTCTCGGGCAATCGCGGGACCTGCCGGATACTCTCCTTCACCAGCCAGAAGGTGCAGTCCGGCTCGGTGGACGAGATGCCGCGCCCCAACGGGCACAACGAGGTGGACGACATCGACCTCGGCCTTGCGCCGGGCGAGGATTTCTCGGTGATCTTCAGCGCCGAACGTCCCGCCGGGTACGAGGGCAAGTGGGCGCGGATCGATCCGGAGGCGGGGTATCTCTACTTGCGGTTCCGCAGCTACGACTGGCTGAACGAGATCGACCCGCACCTCTCCATCGAATGTCTCGACCCGGTTCCGCTCAAGCCGCGCCTCTCGCCGGAGGAGATCCTGCACCGCATCGGCGAAATGGCGAAGTTTCCCGGCCGCAAGACCCGTCTCTACTATCCCATGCAGAACGGGGTGAAGGAGCGCGTGGGCTTCAACGTGTTCGAGCCGGTGCGCATGGCCGGGGCGCTGGCCAAGCAGGTCTACTGGCCCGCCTGCTTCCGGTTCGACCCGGACGAGGCGCTGGTGATCGAGACGGAGGTTCCCGCGCACGCGCCGTACTGGAACATCCAGCTCAACGATCCCTGCTTCAACGCGCTGGAATATGTCTACCGCATATCCAGTTCCAACGGCCACTACGCCCGCCTTTCCAGCGACGGCCGCTACCGCGCGGTGATCGCGCTGGAGGACCCCGGCGTGCCGAACTGGCTCGATCCGGCAGGCTATACCGAGGGCGGCATCTATGGCCGCTGGTACGACTGCGACAGCGCGCCGGTGCCGACGATCAGGCGGGTCAAGCTGGCAGAGCTGCGCGATCACCTGCCCGCCGATACGCCCGTGGTCACGCCGCAGGAACGGGCCGAGGAACTGCGGCAGCGCGTAAGAGCCTGCCAGCGGCGCCGGCGCTGGTGAACGATAAATCCAACTGGGAGAGTTTAGGCCATGGATCTCGGTTACGATCCGCCAGACCGGTTCCGCACCGCCGTCGACCGCGCGCACGAGATCGTCGCGGGGGAGCTGGGGCATGACGATTTCGGCCCGGACGATTATCTCCCCGGCCTTGGCGTGCTGCTGCATTCGATGGATTACGATCCGCAGTTCACCGAAACGGGGCGGCGCGCGGCCTGGGGGCAGGTGCTGGGCGTGCTGCGCAGCCGGGCGGGCGCGATCCGGGCGATGAAGGACAATCCCGGGTTCGATGCCGTGCCGGTGCTGGCGCCGGTGGTCATCACCGGGGTGCCGCGCACGGGGACCACGGCGCTGCACCGCCTGATGGCGGTGGACCCGCGCTTCCAGGGGCTGCAGACCTGGCTGCTCGACGCGCCGATGCCGCGACCTCCGGTGGATCGCTGGCAGGACTATCCCGAATATCGCAAGGCCATGGCGGTGATCGAGGCGCGCTATGCCGCCGCCCCGCAGCGCCGCGCCGCGCACCATGTGGCGGCCGAGGAAGTTCACGAATGCTGCATGTTGCTGCGCCAGTCGTTCGTCTCCAACTTGTGGACCTGCGGCTGGTCCGCGGCGAGCTACGACGCCTGGTGGCAGTGCCAGCGCGAGGATGCGGCCTATGCGCACTATCGCCGCTGCGTGCAGCTGATCGGCATGAACGATCCGGGCCGCCGCTGGCTGCTCAAGAACCCCGGCCATATCGACAACCTCGACCTGCTCTTCGCGGTGTTTCCCGATGCCAGGGTGATCCAGACGCACCGCGATCCGGCAAAGGCGGTGCCTTCGCTGGTTTCGCTGCTGATGGGTATGCACCCGGTGCTCGAACAGGGCCGCGCGGACCAACGCGGGCCGATCATGCTCGCGCGGGAGGTGGCGAAGTGGGCCGCCGCGCTGCGCAAGGCGGATGCCGTGAAGGCGCGCCGCCCGGGGCAGGTGCTCGACATCGCGCATCTCGATTTCCACAATCGGCCGATGGCGGTGATGGAGCGGATCTACGGTTTCATCGGCATGGACATTCCCGATGAAACCCGCGCCGCCTTCGCCCGCCGGATCGCGCAGAAGCCCGAATTGCAGCACGGCGCCCATCGCTACGACATCGCCGACTACGGCATGACCGAGCAGCAGGCGCGCGCGCCTTTCGGCGACTATGTGACGCGTTACGACCTGCTGGAGAAGGCGGCATGAAGGCGGCGGTCTATCCGGGCGGCGGGCAGCCCGTGGTCATCGAGGACGTGCCCGAGCCGCGCCCTGCGCCGGGCGAGGTCTTGATCCGCGTCCACCGCTGCGGCATCTGCGGCACCGACCTGTCGATGACCAGGGGCGGCGCGTGGGACTATGGCCCGAACGCGCGCTTCGGCCACGAATATGCGGGCGAGATCGTCGAGCTGGGCCGCGATGTCGATGGCTGGCGGGTGGGAGACCGGATCGCGGTGCTGCCCTCGGTCGCCTGCGGATCGTGCGAGACCTGCCAGGCCCATGGCAACAATGTGCTGTGCCGGTCGGGCGAGGGCAATGCGATGATGGGCTTCGCGCAGTTCGCCAGCGTGCCCGCCGCCGTGGCGACGCGGTTGCCCGCCACCCTGTCGATGACGGACGGCGCCCTGATCGAGCCGCTGGCGATCAGCCTTTACGGCGCGCGGTTCGCGAGCATCGAGCCGGGCGACACGGTGCTGGTGCTGGGTGGCGGTACGGTGGCGCTTTACGCGATCTACTGGGCGCGGCGGCTGGGGGCGGGGCGCATCGTTGCCATGTCGCGTTCGGCGCGGCGCCGGGAGCTTTCGCTGGCGATGGGAGCGGACGCCTTCGTGGCCTATGGCGCGGACGAGGTGGGCGAAGTCGTCGAGGCGCTGGGCGGATCGCCGCGCGTGATCTTCGAATGCGTGGGCGCGGAAGGAATGCTGGGCCGCGCGATCCGTCATGCAGGGCCGTTCGGGCGGGTGGTCTCGCTGGGGTTCTGCACCGCGCCCGATCCGGTGATTCCCGCTATCGCCGCGTACAAGTGCGTCTCGCTGCGGTTCGCGGTGGGCTATTCGATGAAGGAGTTCCTCTACATCGCCGACCGGATGGACAAGGGCCACGTCGATCCCGCCACGATCGTGACGCGCGATATCGCGCTGGCCGATCTCCCGGCGATGCTGGAGGCGCTGCGCGGGCCGAATGACGAAACCAAGGTCCACGTCCGCTGCAACGACGTCTTTTGAGGGGAAACGACATGGAGAAACCGACCGCGATCGTGGTGGGCACCGGCTTCGGCTGCCGGGTCCATGTTCCGGCTTTGCGCGCCGCCGGGTTCGCGGTGGCCGCGCTTGTCGGCACCCGGCCCGACCGGCTGGAGCGCAAGGCGGTGGAGGCGGGCGTCCCGGCCTTCTTCACCGATCTCGGCGCCGCCATCGAGCGGACCGGCGCGCACCTCGTCACGATCGCCGCGCCGCCCGCCAGCCATGCGCCGCTGGCCTTCGCGGCCATGGCGCGCGGCTGCCACGTGCTTTGCGAGAAGCCTTTCGCGATGGACGCGGCAGAGGGCGCGGCGCTGCTCGATGCGGCGGAGCGGGCGGGCATCGTTCACATGATCGCGCACGAATTCCGCTGGTTGCCCGAACGCGCGCTGCTGGGCCGCGCCATTGCCGAGGGGCTGATCGGCACCCCGCGCTTCCTGGCGATGGACCAGTTCATCCCCTTCTGCGCCGATCCCGGCGCGCGGCTGCCCGGATGGTGGTTCGACACGGCATCGGGCGGCGGCTGGCTGGGCGCGGGCGGTTCGCACCTGATAGACCAGGTGAGGACATGGCTGGGCGAGTTCGAGAGCGTGTCGGCCCGCCTGCTGACCGTATCGGACCGCGAGAACGGCGCCGACGACAGCTATTCGCTGCGCTTCCGTCTGGCGAGCGGGGCCGAGGGATCGATGCAGCAGAGCGCCGGGGCCTGGGGCGCGCCCGCCAGCCTGCTGCGCTGCGCGGGCATGCGGGGAACCGTGTGGATCGAAAGCGGCAAGGTCCTGCTGGCGGACCGCACGGGCACGCGCGAACTGCCGGTTCCGGACGATCTCGTGCTGCCCGCAGCGCCCGGCTTCGAGCTGGCACCCTTCATCCGGCTCTGCGAGGCCCTGCGCGCCAGGATCGAGGGTGCGGGCGGCGAGGGGCCGGTGGCGATCCCGACATTCCGCGACGGGCTGGCGGCGATGCGGGTCATGGATGCCGTCCGCGCCTCATCCGCGGCAGGCGGCGCGCTGCGGCCAGTGGAGCCTGCTTCCGGCCTGGAGCCTGCTTCCGGCCCGGGCGGCGGCGCAGCATAAATGTCATGAAACCGACGTAAGGCTTTCGTCTCCCCATTCGAGGCGAAACGATGAACGCGACCCTTGCGCCCAGGCCGATCGACACGGCCGGAACCCGGCCCGACCTTGAAAAGGGCCTTGGCGCCGCCGGCCGGATCGGGTTCGGCGCGGCAATCGTGGCCGCGCTCGTCTATGTGGCCTTCAGCGTCTATTCCGATGCCGCCGCCGTGGGCGTGGAGCCCACCACCTACCTTCCGTTCATCCTGCTGTTCATCGCCCTGCTGATCGCGCTCGGCTTCGAATTCGTGAACGGTTTTCACGATACCGCCAATGCCGTGGCCACGGTGATCTACACCAATGCCATGCCCGCGAACGTCGCGGTGGTCTGGTCGGGCTTCTTCAACTTCCTCGGCGTGCTGGTTTCCACCGGCGCCGTGGCGTTCGGCATCGTTTCGCTGCTGCCGGTCGAACTGATCCTGCAAGTGGGATCGAGCGCGGGCTTCGCGATGGTCTTCGCACTGCTGCTGGCGGCGATCCTGTGGAACCTCGCCACCTGGTGGCTGGGCATTCCCTCGTCCAGTTCGCACACCCTGATCGGCTCGATCATCGGCGTGGGCGTGGCCAATGCGCTGATGCACGGCAAGAGCGGCACCGCGGGCGTGGACTGGGGCAAGGCGGCCGAGATCGGCCAGGCCCTGCTGTTCTCGCCGCTGATCGGCTTCGGCCTTGCCGCGCTGCTGTTCGCCGCGATGAAAGTGCTGGTCCGCAAGAAGGAACTCTACGAGGAGCCGAAGGACGGCCTGCCGCCGCCGTGGTGGATCAGGGCGCTGCTGATCTTCACCTGCACCGGCGTCAGCTTCGCGCATGGTTCGAACGACGGGCAGAAGGGCATGGGGCTCATCATGCTGATCCTGATCGGCACGGTGCCCACCGCCTATGCGCTGAACCGCGCCGTGCCCGAACGCTACACGGCGGAATTCCACGCCGGCTCGCTGGCCGCCGGAGCCGCGCTGGACGAGGCTTCGCCCCCTCCCGGCGTCCCGCTCGATCCCGCGCAGGCGCGCAGCCGGGTCACGGCCTATATCGCCGACAAGACATTGGCCCCCGCCACGCTTCCCGCGCTTTCGGTGCTGGTGCACGACGTGGACCGGCAGGTGACCGACTATGGCTCGCTGGCGAAAGTGCCGGCGGCGGCGGTGAGCAATATCCGCAACGACATGTACCTCGCCTCGGAAGCGATCAAGCTGCTGGGCAAGCAGAAGCCCGCCGCGCTTTCCGGGCAGGCGCAGGAAAGCCTGGCGACCTACAAGGCCTCGCTCGATGCGGGCACGCGCTTCATTCCCACCTGGGTCAAGGTGGCGGTGGCCATCGCGCTGGGGCTGGGCACGATGGTCGGCTGGAAGCGCATCGTCGTCACCGTGGGGGAGAAGATCGGCAAGACCCACCTGACTTACGCGCAGGGCGCCGCCGCCGAACTGGTGGCGATGGGCACGATCTTCGGGGCGGACCATCTCGGCCTGCCGGTCTCCACCACCCATGTCCTCTCGTCCGGCGTGGCGGGGACGATGGCGGCGAACCGTTCGGGCCTCCAGATAAGCACGGTGCGCAACCTGCTCATGGCCTGGGTGCTGACGCTGCCGGTCTCCATCGTGATGGCGGGCGGGCTCTACATGCTGTTCTCGCAGGTTCTCTGACGGGTTCCGGCCGCGCGCTGCCGCCATGAGCCATGACCTGCCCCGTCTTCTTGCCGCCACACAGGGCGCCGGCGCGCCGCTGGCAGATGGCGGCATGGGGCCCGGCCTGATCTGGGGCATGGACCTGACAGACGAAGGCGCCTTCCCCGTTGCCGATTGCGAACGCCCGCCGGAAGGCCGCTTCCGTTGGCTTCATCTCAATCTTGCGCACCAGCGCACGCGAAGCTGGATAGAGCGGTTCGAAGCGGTTCCCCCGGCCGTGCGCGAACTGCTGCTTTCGCCAGACACTCACCAGCGCGCGCTGGTCGACGGCGGCACGGTGGCCTGCGTGCTTCACGATTTCGAACGGGATTTCGACGTGGCCGATACCGCGCGCGTGGGCGGGCTGCGCATGGCGCTGGCGCCCGGGCTGATGCTGACGGCGCGGCTTCATCCGATCCGTTCGGCCGATATCGTGCGGACCCGGCTCTCGCGCTGCGGCGCCGGCTTCGGGGCGGCGCAGGCGCTGGAACTGCTGGCGGGCGCGATCAGCGAGAATATCGCCGATATCGCCCGCTCGCTCAGCGCCGACGTGCAGCATGTGGAGGACATGTTCCTCGACGCGCGCGATCCGCCCAAGGCGCGCGACCTGATCGGCGTGCGGCGGCGGCTGGCGCAGATACAGCGCCTGCTTACGGGAATGCGCGGGGTGTTCCAGCGGCTGGAGAAGGACGAGGAACTGCCCGAGGCGCTGCTGCCCGGCGTGGAGAAGATCGCCCAGCGCATCCAGTCGCTCGACGGGGACGTGCAGGGCGTGCAGTCGCAGTTGCGGCTGCTGCGCGAGGAACTGGACATCCAGGAGGCGCAGCGGACCAACCAGAACCTCTACATCCTCTCGATCGTGACCGCGCTGATGCTGCCGGCCACGCTCGTGACGGGGATCTTCGGGATGAACACCGGCGGATTGCCCTTCGCGCAGGGGCCTTACGGCACGATCCACGCCACCCTGTTCGCGGGCGGCGCGGCCATCGCGACTTATCTGCTGCTGCGCTGGATGGGCTTCATGCGGCGCTAGCGCGGGGCGCCTCGATGTCGCCGGTCTGCATCGGTCCGCGAATGCCGAGGCGCTGGGCGACGATGGTGGGCACCAGCGCCTGTCCCGCCACGTTGACGGCGGTGCGGCCCATGTCGAGGATCGGGTCGATCGCCAGCAGCAGCCCCACGCCTTCGAGTGGGAGCTTGAGCGTGGAGAGCGTCAGCGTCAGCATGACCACCGCGCCGGTCAGCCCCGCCGTGGCCGCAGAGCCGATCACCGAGACGAACACGATCAGCGCATAGTCCGAAAGCTGGAGCGGCACGCCGTAGAACTGCGCCACGAAGATCGCCGAGATCGCCGGATAGATTGCCGCGCAGCCGTCCATCTTGGTGGTCGAGCCGAGCGGCACCGCGAAGGCGGCGTAGGAACGCGGCACGCCGAGGCGCTCGGTCACTTCCTCGGTCACCGGCATGGTGCCGACGGACGAGCGCGAGAGGAAACCGATCTGGATCGCCGGCCAAGCCACCGAGAAGAAGCGCAGCGGGTTGATCCCGTGCAGCAGCAGCAGCAGCGGGTAGACCGCCAGCATGACCACCGCGAGCCCGATATAGACCGCGCCCGCAAAGGCGCCGAGCGCGGAAAGCGCGTCCCAGCCGTAGCTGACCACGGCATTGGCGATCAGCGCCGCCGAGCCGAGCGGGGTCAGCGCGATCAGCCAGCGCAGCAGCTGGCGCAGCACGAGGTTGGCCGAAGTCATGAAGGCCAGGAACGGTTCCGCCTTCGCACCGATTTTCACGGCGGCCGCGCCCACGGCAACGGCGGCGATGATGATCTGCAGCACGTTGAAGGAGACGGCGGTAGTGGCCGCGCCGTCTTCCAGCGTGGTGGCGGCGGTAATGCCGAGATAGTTGGCCGGAACCAGCCCCTTGAGGAAATCGAGCCAGCCGCCGACCGATGCGGGCGCATGGGCCGCGCCCGCATCGACATGGGCGTGAAGACCGGGCTGGATGGTCAGCCCCAGCGCGATGCCGATGAGCACGGCGATCAGCGCGGTGATGGCGAACCACAGCAGGGTCTGCCCCACCAGCTTCACCGCGTTGTCGAGCCCGCGCAGCGCGGCGACCGAGGCGATGATCGCGGTGAACACCAGCGGCGGAACCAGCGTGCGCAGGAGCTGGATGAAGATCTGCGCCACGGTGTGGAACGTCTCGCTCGCGCCCGAGGCAAGGGCGCTGTCAGGCCCGAGCTGGCGGACCAGCAGGCCTGCGGCAAGGCCCACGACCATGCCCAGCAGCACCTGCACGCCGAAGCCGGGCCACCTTGAACCGGACGATGGGACACCGGGGTGGCGCGAGGCGCTGGTTTCGGGGGTCTTCGCCATGCAGAATTGCCTTCAGGTCGTGAGAATTCGTTCCTTTCCAGCGGAAAAGGCCCCCGCGCGGGCGAGGGCCTCCCATTTCGTGACTTCTTGCACGCCGCGCAAGAGTGTTCGGATGTCAGAACCGATAGTTCGACATGACCCCGAAATAGTTGCTCTTCCTGGCCCCTGCCTCCTCGAAGGCGGAGCCGGGGGCGAAGTAGGTTTCGTAAAGGCGGAAGCTCAGGCGCCGGGTGGCCTGCCACGACATTTCGAGGTTGAGCGCCGTGCCGACATAGCGGGTGCCGTCGTAAGGTGCGAACGAAGAGCCCGCCGGGCCGATGTAGACGCCGTCGGCCTTGCTCTGGCGCCAGAGGAAGTCCGGCCCGGCCATGACGGTCACGTTGTCCAGCGGCTTCAGGGTCAGCGAGGGGTAGAGGTCCATGAGGTTGGAGAAGTTGAAGAACGCCGCCTCGCTGAACAGCGGCAGGCGGGGGGCGGCGGCCACGAAAGTGCCGGCCTTGCCGTCGGTCAGGTCATGGTCGCCGCTGAAGGCATTGGCGCGCAGGCCCAGGCGGGGCTTCATCGGCAGGCCGGGCCAGGTATAGCCGGCTTCGAACAGCCCGCCCCAGGCGCGGATGTCCTGATCCGCGAACGTGCCGCGCTGGAGCGTCCCCTCAAGGTCGAAATCGAAGCGGGCGTTGCGTTTCCACAGGCGCGCGCCCCAGTTGGTGCGGTGGTCCGCGCCCGCGCCTTCGCGCAGCGTCGCGTTGTCGCGCGTCATCTCGTACCAGTAGACGTCGGTGCCGAAGCCCGCCACGCGGTTGGGCGCGCTGACGTAGATCCCGTGGAACGCCTTGGAGGAATCCGCCCCGTCATCGAGGGTGCCCGGCTTGATCTCGACCGGGCGGGTGGCGAAGGCGTCGACCGAGATCTTGCCCGGCAGGATATAGGTCGCGCGCACGCCCTGATAGGTGAAGCGCATGTTGAGCCCTTCGCGCACGCCCGCCAGCTTGCCGTTGCCCAGCGGCATCTCGAAGCGGCCGGGGCGCAGCGTGATCTTGCCGGCATCGCCCAGCGGCACGGTCACGTCCACGAAGGCCTGGTAGACGTCCAGCTTGTCGCGGTTGGGGCCGGTGGCGAAGCTTTCGCCATATTCGCGGTTGTCGCCCAGTTCGAGATAGGCGCGCAGGTTCGGGCCGAGGTGGAGGTCTCCGATCAGCCGCAACCGGCTCTGCACCGGGTTGTTGCTGTCGTTCGCCCTGAGGCCCAGCGCGGAATGGTGCCAGTCGGTATAGTAGACCCGCGCCTCCCCGCCGAGCGAGAGGTAGACGTCGTCATTGTCGCCCAGCGGGATGTGGCGGATCCTGTCCATGATCGGGGCGTCGGCGGCGGGGCGCTTCGACCAGTCCTCGGTCCAGCGGATCGCCTGCGGCACGCCGGGAGGGCCCTTGCGGCCGCCGGGGATCGCCTCGGCAGGCGCGCCTTGCGACTTTGCCGGGCGGATGCCGGGCGGCGCGGCGGAGGATTGCGGGCCGCCGGCGGCGTCCTTCGTGTCGTTGTCGGGCGCGACGGACTGCGCCGAGGCGGGCGTGACATGCACCAGGGCAAGCGCTGCGGTGGCGGCGAGCAGACCGGCGCGACCCGGAAGATTGCAAAACATTTTCAGACTCATCCTCATGCGGGGGGGCGAGGTCGCGGCGGGAATTCCCGCCGCGCCTCCCGTTTTCGGCCCGGTTTTTCCGTTCAGCCTGTTTTTGGGGGGCGCGGCCCGAAGTGCCGCACCCATGGCGCGATCAGGCGATCGCGTTTTCGCGGTAGCGCACCATGGCCAGCGCGATGCCGCCGACCAGCGTGCCGCAGGCCATCACGAAGGCCACCAGCGCCAGCGACGAACCGCCCGCGAACAGCAGTCCGGCGGTGATCGGGCCCAGCGCCGCGCCGGCGCGGCCGACGCCGATCACCAGGCCGGTGCCGCCCGCCCGCAGCGAGGCGGGGAAGGACTGTGCGATCACCGCGTAGAGACCCGCCGTTGCGGCATTGGTGAAGAAGCCGCCGATGCAGGCCATGATCGAAAGGCTGGCCAGCGTGGTGAAGCCCTGGCCGAACATCGTCACGGCCGCCGCGCCGCAGATCATCGCGCCGATCACCAGCGGGCGCACGCCGATCTTCTGGGTCAGCAGGCTGAGCACGATCGAGCCGCTGGCGCCGCCGACATTGGCCCAGACCAGCACGCCGCCGGCGGAGGCGGGCGGGAAGCCCATGTCGACCACGATCTTGGGAATCCACTTCACCAGGAAGTAGAAGGTCATCATGTGCGCGAAATAGGCGACGATCAGCAGCACGGTGACGCTGGCGATGCCGGGGGCGAAGAATTCGCCGAAGCTGAAGCGGCGGGGTTCCTCGTCGCGCGGGGGCAGTTCCGACAGCGCCGCGCGGCCCTGGCGCACCATCGTGCGGTTGATCTTCTCCAGCGCGCCGGCCGGGCGCTTGTGCAGCAGGAAGGCGATGGTTTCGGGCACCAGCCAGAGCACCAGCGGGATGAAGGCGGCGGTGATGATCGCGCCGAATTCGAAGACCGACTGCCAGCGCCCGGTGGTGCCGAGCAGGAAGGCCGCGATGGAGCCGCCGACGATGGCGCCCATCGGATAACCGCCGGCCATGATCGCCACCGAGAGGTTGCGGCGGCGTGCGTTCGAACATTCCGCGACGA
Source organism: Novosphingobium sp. TK71 (assembly GCF_055361505.1). Lineage (NCBI taxonomy): Bacteria > Pseudomonadati > Pseudomonadota > Alphaproteobacteria > Sphingomonadales > Sphingomonadaceae > Novosphingobium > Novosphingobium sp. TK71. The sequence continues at coordinate 1,682,420 of NZ_JBSZKA010000001.1, read as the reverse complement.
TGGCGTTGGTGGCCGCGAGCATTCCGCCGATGCCGAGCCCGGTGAACAGGCGGAAGGCGGAAAGCACGGTGAGGTTCTGCGCGGTGGAGGCCAGGAACATGCCGCTTGCCATGACCACGAGGCAGGCCAGGATGGTGGGACGGCGGCCGATGCGATCGGCCATGGCGCCCAGGATCAGCGCGCCGATGCCCATGCCGATCAGTTCCATCGACAGCACCAGGCCCAGCGCGGCCCGGTCTATGCCCCATTCCTTCGAGATGCCCGGCGCGGCGAAGCTGATCGACAGCACGTCGAAACCGTCCAGCGCATTGAGCGCGGTGGCCACGGCAATGGCGATGATCTGCCGGCGATGCATGGGCTCGCGGGCGATAAGTGCCCGCGGATCAGTGTTACTCATATCCTCTCGACCTGCTTTCCGTATTCGAAGTTCGGTGGTGTCGGTTGTGCCGGGGCTCTGTCGGCCGGCTTGTCGCCGGCTCGGTTGTTGGCGGGCTGGGCCGCGGGGTCTGGAACGGCACCCGCTTCGCACGGGCGCCGATCCGCGGCGGGCAGGAAGACGGCGCGGGAACGAAAGGCTTGTCGAAGGAGGGGCCGGGCTCGCGGTCAGGCGACCGGGGCGGGGGTATCCTCTCCAAAGGCATCGTCTCCGCGCAGTCCGGCCTTCGTTGATACGACTTGACCGCTGCGGATTGCCTATTTTTCCCGCAGCGCTTAACCGGAGTCCATGGTGGAATCTGAAAATCGGATGGACTTTTCGCCAAACTTATTGCCGAACGGTAACGAACGTGACGATCCCGGCGGTGCTGCGGTCCCGCGCTACATCCTGTATGGCGATGCCAGCGAACGGCCGGACTGGTTCGTCAATATCGAACCGCTGGACAAGCGCTGCCGCGAACGGGGCTGGCTGATAAAGCCGCATACGCACCCGCGCATGACCCAGGTCGTGTTCTGCGCGGCGGGCAGCGGCACCATGACGATCGAAGGCGATACCGCGCCTTTCGCACCGGGCTGCGTCATGGTCGTGCCGCCGCACCGCATCCACGGATTCCACTACGCCGAAGCCGCGAACGGTTGGGTGATCACGATCGAGACGCACTATCTCGATGACCTTCTCGTCCGAGCGCCGGAACTGCGGCGCGTGCTGAAGGAGCCGGGCGTCTTCGCGCTGTCGCAGGACGGCCTTGCCGAAGTTTCGCCGACGATGGAGCGCATGGCCCACGAACTCCAGAGCGCGCGCAAGGGCGGGGCAATCGGCGCGGAAATACAGCTCATGTCGGTACTGCTGCTGTTCCTGCGGCTATGGCCGTCGGACGACCGCGCCGCGCCCGTGCTCGGCAGCCGCGCCGATCTGGTCCGGCGCTTCCGCGAACTGGTGGAGCGCAGCTACCGCGCCCAGCCGCTCCTGCCCGATCTTGCCGGCGAACTCGGCGTCAGCGTTTCGCAGCTCAGGCTGGCGTGCAAGACGGTGGCGGGCATCTCCCCCATCGAGATCGTCCACGACCGCCTGCTGTCGGAAGCCAAGCGCTGCCTCAGCTACACCCCGATGAGCGTGACCGAGATTGCCGACTGGCTGGGCTTCAGCGACGTCGGTTATTTTTCGCGTTTCTTCACCAAACTGGCCTCGGTTCCGCCCACGGCGTTTCGCCGGCAGCACGGTGCCGCTTTCTGAGCCTTCGGTACCGTTCTGTACCCTCCAGGTGTCGTTCAGTCGTGCCCGAACGGCGCGCCCGCGGCCTATTCAGCCAATTTCTGGATCGATCTCTGCCGCATTCAAGATGGACTTGAAGCGGCCGCGACCCTAGCGCTTCAATCTAGCCGGGAAACGATTGCATAGCCGGCGGGAGAGGGGTCGCGTGAAGGAAATGCAGAGCATCGGCGTGCCCGGCGCAGGGGCGCCGGAAAAGGGCGAAAAGCCGACCTGGGTACGCCAGCGGATCATCGCGCTGATCTTCCTCATAACGACCATAAACTACGCGGATCGCTCGACTTTTTCGATAGCGGGCAGCGAGGCGTCGCGGGAGCTCGGGCTCGATGCGGTGCAGACCGGATTCATCCTTTCCGCCTTCGCCTGGGCTTATGTCGCGGCGCAGATTCCGGCGGGGCTGCTGCTCGACCGCTTCGGCACGCGGCGGGTCTACACGATCGCCATCGCCTCCTGGTCGCTGCTGACGATGCTCCAGGGCTTTGCGGGGCTTTTCGCACTCCACGTCTTCGCGATGCTCTTTGTCATGCGGCTGCTGGTGGGGGCGGCGGAAGCGCCGTCTTTCCCCGGAAATGCGCGGCTCGTGATCGCCTGGTTCCCCGGTAGCGAGCGCGGAACGGCCTCGGCGATCTTCAATTCCGCGCAGTATTTCTCGCTGGTCGCCTTTGCGCCGCTGATGGGCTGGCTGGTCCATTCCTTCGGCTGGCGCAGCGTGTTCTGGGTGATGGGCGCGATCGGCCTTGCCGGTGCGGCCACCTTCTGGCGCTACATCCGCAGTCCGATGCGGCATCCGGCGGTAAACCGCGCCGAACTCGACCTTATCGAGCAGGGCGGCGGCCTCATCCACATGGACGAAGGCGGCCGTGCTTCCCGCGCGCCGAGCCTTTCGGACATGCGCCGCCTGCTGGCCAACCGCATGCTCGCGGGTATCTATCTCGGCCAGTACTGCATCAACGTGCTGACCTATTTCTTCGTGACATGGTTCCCGATCTACCTCGTGCGAGAGCGGGGCATGAACATCATGGAAGCCGGTTTCGCCGCGGCGCTTCCGGCGCTCTGCGGCTTCGTCGGCGGACTGATCGGCGGCTATGTGTCGGACATGCTGCTGAAGCGGACCGGGTCGCTCGATATCGCGCGCAAGGTGCCCCTCACCGTGGGGATGGTCCTGGCGACCGCGATCATCGCCTGTGCCTTCGTGGAGGCGCAGTGGCTGGTCATCTCGTTGATGGCGCTGGCTTTCTTTGGAAAGGGCGTGGCATCGCTGGGTTGGGCGGTGATGTCCGACGTGGCCCCGCGCGAACAGTCGGGCGTGGCCAATGGACTGTTCAACATGTTCGGAAACATGGCCGGGATCGTGACCCCGATCGTGATCGGCTACATCGTTGCCACGACGGGCTCGTTCGACTGGGCCCTCGGGTTCGTCGGCCTGCACTGCCTGCTGACGATCGTCGCCTTCCTGGTCATCGCAGGACCGATCCGCCGGGTTACACTGGCGGATTGAGGGCGCGTCAGAGCAGCGTCTCGAAGCAGAGCTGGCGCATTACGTCGAGCGCCGGGTTCTCGTTCTCGCGGTGCCAGGCGAGCAGCAGTTCCGCAGGCGCCTCCGGCGTCGTGCGGATCGTGCGCAAGTGCACATCGGTCATGTGCAGGCTCTTGGCGGCTTCCGGCACGATGGCGGCGGCCAGGCCCGAGCGGACGAGGCCCAGCATCGAGTGAATCTGCGTGACATGCTGCACGTAGCTGGGCGTGACGGCGGCATCGGCGAACAGCTTCACCAGCATTTCGTGGAAATAGCCGGCGCCCTGGCGGCTGTACATGATGAGCGGCTTGTCGTCGAAGTCCGACAGGTCCAGCACGGCCTTGGCCTGGCGGGGATCGCCGGAGGGCAGCGCGGCCATCATCGGTTCGCGGTGGATCAGCACATGATCGAAGTCGGTGCGGTCGATCGGCGGGCGCACGAAGGCGAGGTCGATCAGGCCGGTGAGCAGGGCGTCGAGCTGTTCCGACGTCACCATTTCGCGCAGTTCGAGTTCGATGTTGGGCAGCTTGGCCAGCGCCTGCGCGACGATGCGCGGCAGCAGGTCATATCCTGAAGCGGCCGTGAAGCCGATCACCACGCGTCCGGCGTCGCCCTTGGCGATGCGCCGGGCGGCAAGTGCCGCGCCTTCGGCAAGGCGCAGGATACGGCGGGATTCGATGAGGAAGGCGCTGCCGGCAGGCGTGAGTTGCACCTGCCGGCTCGTCCTTTCGAGCAGGGTGACGCCGAGTATCCGCTCAAGCAGCTGGATCTGGCGGCTGAGCGGCGACTGGGTCATGTTCAGTCGCCGCGCGGCGCGGCCGAAATGAAGCTCTTCGGCCGCGGCAACGAAGCAGCGCAGTTGGCTGAGATCGAACATCGCCAACCGAGTAGGCCATCCCTTCGGCGCTGTCACCCTGTCAGGCCCTGGTGGTCCGGGCCTTATGCCCTGACGAGCGAGACGTCGGAAACGCGGGCGATCAGCGCGGCCAGTTCCTCGTGTTCGGCGGCGGTCAGGTCTGCCAGCGGGGTGCGGACCGGGCCCGCATCCCGGCCCACCGCGCGCATCCCGGCCTTGACGATCGAGACCGCGTAGCCGCGTCCGCGATTGCGCAGGGCGATATAGGGCAGGACGAAGGCGTTGAGCTGTTCGACGACGAAGGCCTGGTCGCCCGCGCGCACTGCTGCATAGAAGCGCAGCGCCCACTCTGGCAGGAAGTTGAAGATCGCCGAGGAATACGTCGTGACGCCCATGGCGAGATAGGGCGTGGCGAAGGTTTCGGCCGTGGGCAGGCCGCCGATGTAGGTCAGGCGGTCGCCCATGCGGGCCTGGATGCGCGCCATCAGCTCGATGTCGCCGACGCCGTCCTTGAAGCCGACAAGATTGGCGTTGCGTTCGCAAAGGCGCGCCAGCGTCTCGTCGTTCACGATGCCGTTGTCGCGGTTGTAGACGATCACGGCGAGACCGGTCGCACGGCAGACCGCTTCGATATGGGCGGCAAGGCCGTCCTGGTTCGAACCGATGAGATAGGGCGGCAGCAGCAGCAGGCCGTCGGCGCCGGCCTTCTCGGCCTTGCGGGCGATGTCGGTGGCGATCGCGGTGCCATATCCGCAGCCCGAGATCACCGGGATGCGACCTGCGGTTTCGGCCACGGCGGCGGCAACGACGGTGGCGACTTCATCGGGCGTGAGCGAGAAGAATTCGCCAGTGCCGCCCGCGGCGAACAGGCCGGCAAGGTCGTGTTCCAGCATCCAGCCGCAATGGTCGCGGTAGTCCGCTTCCACGAACCGGCCCTCGGCGTCGAAATGGGTGACGGGAAACGAAAGCAGGCCCGTTCCCAGCTTCGATCCGACTTCCACGGGGCTAAACATTATGAACTGACCTCTCCAAACAGATGCACCCTTCGTGCTTGCCGGGCGTTATTGCAGCGGTCGGAGTGGGTCCAACCCAATTAGGCAATCGATCAATGCCCTGCTTAGCTGGATCGACCCAGCGTAGTTCGGAAAATGACCCGAATTCCGCCAAATTTCGCATATTCTGCTATAAGGTCACGACACCGGTTACCGCCCGTCAGTGCCGAGTTTGCATGGATTGAGCCAGAATTGGCATTGGTATTTGCCCGACAAATCCCGCAATGAGCCGTCCTCCGCCGGGGATGGCGGTCGCAAATCAGGAACGGGCCGGACAACCGGCCGCCGCAGCGGGGGAGTGACGAATGGACCGCAGGAACTTCATTCTGGCAGCAGGCGCCGGTGCATCGCTGACGCTGGCCGGTGGGGCTCAGGCAGCCACGCGCCGCTCCGGTAATCGCGCAGCAGGCGCTTCGGGTCGCAAACCTTATCTCATGAAGCTCGGCTGCCAGAGCATGCCGTCGAGCGAGGCGCATTTCGCCGATTTCGCGCGCTTCGGCGTCACCAACATATGCGCCCGCGCCGCCGTTGCGGATGGGCGGCTCTACCCCACCGTGGACGAGCTTTCGCGCCTTCGCGAGATGGCCGAGCGCCACGGCCTCAGCCTCGACATGCTGGAGCCCGACCTGCTGGGCTCCACGCACATCGACCGCGAGAAGCACCCCGCGATCATGCTGGGCGACGGCGCGGCGCGCGACCGCGACATCGAGGCCTTCGCCACGACCCTGCGCAATTGCGCGGCGGCGGGTATTCCTGCGGTGAAGTACAACATGAGCCTGCTGGGCGTCCTGCGCACGGGCCCGGCCGAAGGGCGCGGCGGGTCGCACTATTTCGCCTGGGACCTTTCGAAAGCGAAGCCGGCCACGCCGCTCACCCGTGCAGGCGTGGTCGATGCCGACCTGTTCTGGGAACGCATCACCTATTTCCTCGACCGCATCGTGCCGGTTGCCAACGAGACGAAAGTGCGGATCGCCTGCCATCCGCAGGACCCGGGGACCCCGCCCGGCGGCTATCAGGGCATTACCAATGTGCTCGGCACCGTCGAGGGGCTTCAGCGGCTCGTCCAGATCAACGAGAGCCCATACCACGGGCTCAACTTCTGCCAGGGTTCGGTCTGCGAGAACCTGACGGACCCGGCCAACCAGATCTTCGACGTGATCCGCTGGTTCGGCAGCCGGAAGAAGATCTTCAACGTCCATTTCCGCAACATCCAGGGCCACCGCGACCGCTTCAACGAGAGCTTCCCGGACGAGGGCGACATCGACATGGTTCGCGCGCTCCAGACCTATGCGGAAGTCGGCTACGACGGCATGATAATGCCCGACCACGTTCCCGGCATGGACGATCCGCAAGTGGTGGACGGCAAGCCGGTCTGGACGCCGCGGGCCGAGAATTTCGCTTTTTGCTACGGCTACATTCGCGGGCTTCTGCAATCGGCGCAGCGGCTTACCTGATTTCGCAAGATCGACGCCCGGCGGGCGAAACAATCAAGATCCTTTGGAGGGGAGTTTTCACAAATGATGCAGCGGTTTACCGTCCTTGGCGGAGTGTCGGCGCTTGCCCTGTTCACGCATACGGCAGCCATGGCGCAGGACGCGTCGGCTTCCACCGATGAACAGCCTGCGATTTCGACCGAGGATATCGTCGTCACCGGCAGTCGTATTCCCCTGAGCGGCTTCAACCGCCCGACGCCGGTCACGGTAACGAGCGCGGAGCAGCTCAATGCGGCTGTTCCGACCACGCTGGGCGATGCGCTCAAGCAGCTTCCGGCGTTGTCGTCCTCGGCGGGGCCGCGCGGTGCGCAGACCTCCAGCGGGCAGGGCGGCGCTTATCTCAACTTGCGCAACCTCGGTACGACCCGCACGCTCACGCTGTTCGACGGCCGGCGCTTCATTCCCAGCGACGGCAGCGGCCAGGTGGACACCAACATGTTCCCGCAGGCGCTGGTTGAGCGCGTGGAAGTGGTAACCGGCGGCGCTTCGGCGGCCTATGGTTCTGACGCCGTGGGCGGCGTGGTGAACTTCATCATCAACAAGAAGTTTACCGGCCTCACCGGCAGCATCCAGGGCGGCGTCACCACTTACGGCGACAATGACGAGCAGAAGGTCGAACTGGCCTACGGCACCCGCTTCGCCGACGACCGCGCGCATTTCCTCATCAGCGGCGAATATTACCGCAACGCGGGCGTGGACGATCGCCTGGAACGCCCGTTCTCGCGCAAGAGCTGCCAGCCGATCTCGTTGCCGGCAGGGTCGGCCACCCGGCGCGACTTCGCCTGCGACGTTCGCGTGGCCAATGCCAATTTCGGCGGGCTCATCACCTCGGGGCCGCTCAAGGGCACGACCTTCGACGCGAACGGCAATCCGGTTGCGTTCAACTACGGCAGCAGCCTGACCGGTTCCACCATGATCGGCGGCGACGGCCCGCGCCCGCAGTTCGCACCCCTGATCGCAGGGCTGGAGAAGAAGGTCGTCTATTCGCGTCTCGCCTATGACGTGAGCGACAGCTTCACCGTCTTTGCGGAAGGCAACTACGGCAAGACCAAGAACGATTATCAGGTCGGTTCCTACTCCAACCAGCTTGGCACCACCGCGCTGACGCTGAGGCGCGAGAACGCCTATCTTCCGGCCGAACTGGCCGCGATGATGGACGACGCGGGCGTGACCACGCTCACCATGGGCCGCTACGATGGCGACCTGCCGCGCACCCGCGTCAAGGTGGCGAACGAGACCCTGCGCGGGGTGCTCGGTGCGGAAGGCAGCGTGCTGGGCGGCCTCAAGTGGAACGTCTATGCGGAGGCGGCGCGCAATACCCGCAACCTTGCGCTGCATCACGATCTCATCCAGGCGAATTACGTCAATGCCGCCGATGCCGTGGTCGATCCGTCCAGCGGCAGCATCGTCTGCCGTTCGACACTGGCCAATCCCGGCAACGGCTGCGTTCCCGTCAATGTCTTCGGCACCAATGCCGTGTCCGACGCGGCGCTGAACTACGTGACCGGCACCAATACCGCGGATCAGAAGTTCCACGAATTCGTCACCGCTGCCTCCATCGCGGGTTCGCCCTTCGCGCTCTGGGCCGGTGACGTGGGCTTCGCGGCCGGCGTCGAATATCGCCGCCAGAGCTTCAACCAGGTCGTCGATCCGCTGTCGGAAGCCTATAACCCGATCACCAATGCCGAGGGCGCCTACCGTGTCGGCAATGCCAAGGCGCAGAGCGGCAAGTACAACGTCAAGGAAGCCTTCCTCGAACTCGACCTGCCGTTGCTCAAGGACCTGCCGCTGATCCAGTCGCTGGACTTCAACGGCGCGGTGCGCCGCACCGATTACAGCACCAGCGGCGCGGTGACGACGTGGAAGGCCGGCCTGACCTGGCAACTCTACGACGACCTGCGCCTGCGCGCCACGCGTTCGCGCGATATCCGGGCGCCCAGCCTCTACGAACTGTTCCAGCGCGGCACCACCAGCTATCAGCCGCAGGTCTACGATCCGTTCACCAACACGACCGCCACCAATGTGCGCTCGGTCGTGCGGGGCAACCCGGATCTTCGCCCGGAAGTGGCCAATACGCTCACGTTCGGCGGCGTCTATTCGCCGTCGTTCCTGCCGGGCTTCAACCTCTCGGTGGACTATTACGACATCAAGATCCGTGACGCGATCGCCTCGCTTTCGTATCAGCAGGAGATCGACGATTGCTATAACGGCAGCGCTTCGGCCTGCGCGCTCATCAGCCGCGATGCGAACGGCGTGTTGACGCAGATCGATATCGTGACCCAGAACCTCGCCTCGTTCGATACGCGCGGCATCGATTTCGAAGCCAGCTACCGTTCGAACCTGCCCTGGCTCTCGGGCGACGCCGTGCTCTCGACCCGCCTTCTGGGCAACTACATCGACAAGTACGAGCAGAGCTCGCCGGGCGTTGCCGCGATCGACCGTGCCGGCCAGATCGGCACCGCGCCGCATTGGCGCCTGACGGGACAGGCCGACCTGCACCTGGGCCCGGTCTCATTCTTCAACCAGGCCCGCTTCATCGGCGGGGGTGCCTATGACAAGGGAACGGCGGCCGAGGACCTGCCGCAGCGCCACTTTGCCGGGCAAGTGCTGTTCGATACCCGCATCGGCTACAAGCTGCCGGTCGGCGGCGACTGGGAGGCCTATCTCAGCGTCACCAACGTCTTCAACAAGCTGATTAATCCCTATGTGTCGAACGGACCCTCGGGTATTTCCGATTTCGATGCGATCGGACGTACGTTCCGTGTCGGCGTGCGGTTCACGCTCTGACGGTCGAATGAAGGGGACGGGATGATGAATGCGACGCTTTTCCGAGGCGTGCTGGTTGGCGCGCTGGCCGGGCTCTTGTTCGGTTTCGACACGGCGGTCATCGCCGGCACCACGGAAGGCATCCGCACCGCCTTCGGCCTCGACGCCACCGGCGTCGGGGTCACCGTCTCCAGCGCGCTCTGGGGCACGCTGGCGGGCGCTCTGCTGGCGGGCATCCCGGGAGACCGTTACGGCGCGCGTTCCTCGCTGACGGTGATCGCGCTGCTCTATCTTGTGTCGGGCATCGGCTGCCTCCTGGCGATGAACTGGCCTATGCTCCTTGTCATGCGCGTGCTGGCAGGCTTCGCGGTGGGGGCATCTTCGGTGCTGGCGCCGGTTTACATTGCCGAGATCGCACCCGCGGAACGGCGCGGCATGATGGTGGGGGCGTTCCAGCTCAATGTCGTGCTGGGCATTCTCGTCGCTTATCTGAGCAACTACTTCGTATCCAGCCTCCAGCTTGGCGCTCTGGACTGGCACGTCAAGTTCGGCGTCACCGCGGTTCCGGCGGTGGTGCTGCTGGTGATGATGCGCACCATTCCCGACAGCCCGCGCTGGCTCTTCGCCAAGGGGCGGGAGGCAGAAGCCGCCGCCGTGCTAAGCAAGCTGGGCAATGCCGACGTTTCTGGCGAGATGGCCTCCTGGCGCCGTGCCGAAAGCCAGACGCACGCCCCGCGCCTCAGCTGGGTGCGTCACCACCGGCCGATCCTCCTGGCCATTGCGATCGCCGCGTTCAACCAGCTCTCCGGTATCAACGCGATCCTCTACTACCTCAACGACATCTTCGCCGCCGCCGGGTTTACGGGGGTTTCGGCAGACCGCCAGGCCATCGTCATCGGTGCCTGCAACCTGGTGTTCACCGCACTTGCCCTGACCGTGATCGACCGGATCGGCCGCAAGACGTTGCTGCTGATCGGTTCCGTCGGCCTGACGGCAGCGCTGGCGGGTGTTGCCCTGATCTTCGGCAGCGGCACGCATCAGGGCTGGCTGCTTTACCTCCTCATCGGCTTCATCGCCTTCTTCGCCTTCTCGCAAGGCGCGGTGATCTGGGTCTATATCAGCGAGATATTCCCCACCGACGTGCGCGCACGCGGGCAGAGCCTCGGTTCCTCGGTCCACTGGTTCATGGACGCGATCATCGCTTTCGGCTTCCCGCTCGCCGCCGCCCATGCCCGCGCCCTGCCGTTCTGGCTGTTCGCGGTGATGATGGCGCTTCAGTTCGTGGTCGTGCTGGCCTTCTTCCCGGAGACCAAGCGCCGCTCGCTCGAAGCCATCGGCGAGGCCATGTAAGGGATGATCCGGCTTGCAGCGGCCATTCTCCTGACAGGCGCGGCGTTCCTTGCGAATGCCGCGCCTGTCATGGCGGACCGGAAGGAAACGGCGGCGCTCGATCCTGGGGCGCGCAATCCGCTCCTGCCCGGCTACTTCGCCGACCCGTCGATCGTGGAGCACGAGGGCGAGTGGTTCGTCTTCGCCACCGAAGACCCCTGGGGCGGGGACAGGCTGGGCCTCTGGCGCTCCCGCAATTTCCGCGACTGGACCTTCTCCGAGCCGAACTGGCCTACGAAACAGGCCGCCACCAGCCCCACCTCCAACAAGAGCAAGGTCTGGGCTCCCTCGGTGGTGCGCGGGCGCGACGGGCGGTTCTGGATGTATGTCTCGGTCGGCAGCGAGGTCTGGGTGGGCGTGGCCGATCATCCGGCCGGGCCATGGCGCGACGCCAATGGCGGCCGCCCGCTTATCCCCGGCAACTACCGCCCCGGCTATCACATGATCGATGCCGAGGCCTTCATCGACGATGACGGCACCGCCTATCTCTACTGGGGCTCCGGCCTCAACTGGGTGAACGGTCGCTGCTTCGTGGTGCGCCTCAAGCCCGACATGGTGACTTTCGACGGCGAGCCGCAGGACGTGACCCCGGCGCACTATTTCGAAGGTCCGTTCCTGTTCAAGCGTGGCGGGCGTTATTTCCTGACCTACAGCTGGGGCAACACCACGAAGGACACCTATCAGGTGCGCTACGCCGTGGGCTCTTCGCCGCTGGGGCCGTTCACCGAGCCCGAGGACGCCCCGATCCTCGCCACGGACGCGGCGCGGGACGTTATCAGCCCCGGGCATCATGCGGTGTTCTCGGCGGCCGGGCGGGATTACATTCTCTATCACCGGCAGGCGCTGCCGTTCCCCGCAGCGGACGGCAAAGTGCGCAGGCAGGTCGCGGTGGACCGGCTGCTGGTCGAGGGGGACCGGCTGCGCGCGGTCCGTCCCACGCACAGCGGGCCTGACATTCCGGGCACTGCCGCGCATCGGCGCACCGGGAGATTCATGCAGATCAGTGCTTCCGGCATGCTGGACGCGGCCCATGCCGCGGCCCTCGCGAGAGACGACAACTACGCCACCGGCTGGGTCTCTCCGGCGGAAGACGGCGCATGGCTGCAGGCCGACGCCGGACGCAGGCGCCGGATCGGCGCAAGCGAACTGCGCCCTGCCGATCCGGTCACGCCGTTCTCCTTCCGCCTCCTCGCCTCGGACGACGGCAGGCAATGGCGGACCGTTCACGAGGGGCACGACCGGTCCGGTTCGCCCGTGGTCCTGCCCTCCCCGGGTTCTGCCCGATACTTGCGGATCGTCTTCGACGGTCCCGCCGCCATCCTTGAATGGAGTTTCCCCCGATGATGCCGCCGAGACACTTCCTGCTGGCAACCGCCGGCCTCGCGATCGGCATCGCCACGTCGGCATCGGCGGCCTCCCCGGTGCCCAGGCCGATCCAGCCCCAGATCTCCGATGAGCGGCCAGACTGGGAGAATCCGGCCGTCTTTGCCCGGAACAAGCTGCCCGCCCGCGCCACCGGTTTCCCTTTCGAGGACCGCGAGCGCGCCATTGCCGGCGACCGTACACACTCCCGGCGTTTCCTATCGCTCGACGGAACGTGGAAGTTCGATTTCACGCCCGGCGCCGATGCCGCGCCGGAACACTTCTTCCGTCCGGACTACGATGTCTCGGGCTGGAAGCCGATCCAGGTTCCGGCCGACTGGCAGACGCAGGGTTTCGACCGCCCTCTCTACAACAACGTCCAGTATCCGTTCCCGCCCAACCGCCCGCTGATTCCGCACGATGCCAATCCGGTCGGCTCCTATCGCCGCGATTTCGACGTTCCGGCCGATTGGAAGGGTAGCGACGTGATCCTGCATATCGGTGCGGCGGGTTCGGCCTACCGCGTCTGGGTGAACGGGCAGGAAGTGGGCTACAGCGAGGATTCCAAGCTCCCTTCCGAATTCGATCTGACGCGCCTGGTGAAACCGGGGCGCAATTCGGTATCGATCCGGGTCTGGCGCTGGTCGGACGGCAGCTATCTGGAAGACCAGGACTTCTGGCGCGTTTCCGGGATCGAGCGTTCGGTCTATCTCATCGCCGCGCCGCGCGCGCGGGTGGACGATGTCTTCGCCCGGGCCGGGCTTGCCAATGATTACCGCGACGGGACGCTCGATCTTGCGCTCAAGACTTCATCCGCCGCGCGCGGGCTTACCGTGCGGGCCACGGTGCTGGACGGCGACAAGGCGCTGCTTGCCCGCAGCGTGAAAGTCTCAGGTGAAAACGTCACGCTGGACGGCGTGATCCCCGGCGTGCGTCCCTGGACGGCGGAAACGCCCGACCTTTACACCCTGCTTGTGGAACTGGTGGACCGCAAGGGACGCACCCTGCAGGCCACCGCCCGGCGGATCGGCTTCCGTAACGTGGCCATGAAGAACGGCCTCGTCACCGTCAACGGACGCCCGATCACCATTCGCGGCGTCAACCGGCATGAGCATGACCCGGAGCACTTCCATGTGATCTCGGAGGAATCCATGCGCCGCGACATCGAACTGATGAAGCGCAACAACGTCAATGCGCTGCGCACCTCGCACTATCCCAACGATGAGCGGCTCTACGATCTGGCCGACGAATATGGCCTCTACGTCATGGACGAGGCGAATATCGAGAGCCACGAATACCTCTCGGCCGCGAACCGCGCCAAGGACGACAAGACCTATCTGCTCGGTTACGACCCGGCCTGGGAAGCCGCGCATGTCAGCCGCGTCACCAACATGGTGGAGCGCGACAAGAACCATGCCTCCGTGATCTTCTGGTCGCTCGGCAACGAGACGGGCGTGGGCCCCACGTTCGAGAAGGCGGCGGCCGCCGCCCGCGCGCTCGATCCCACGCGCCTGATTTCGTTCCTCGGCCATTCGCAGATCAGCGACCACCGCCCGAACGCCTATGCCGACATCTACGCACCGATGTACGATGGCATCGACAAGATGGTGGACTATGCCGCGCACCGCGAGCAGTTCCCGCAGCCGATGATCCAGTGCGAATATGCCCATATGCAGGGCAATTCCGGCGGCAATTTCAAGGAGATCTGGGACACGATCCATGCCCATGAGGACCGCTTGCAGGGGGGCTTCATCTGGGACTGGGTGGACCAGTCGATCTACCGCTACGCTGCCGATGGCCGCCGCTACTGGGGAGACGGCAGTTCGTTCGGCCCCAATCCGCGCGGCGAGATCGAGTTCGGCGATGGGCTCAACCAGTCGGACCGCACCCCGAACCCGCAGCTTTTCGAAGTGCAGAAGGTCTATTCGCCGATCCAGTTCGCTGCGCTGGATGCCAAGGCGGGGCGGATCGAGGTGCTCAACCGCCACGATTTCCGCGATCTTTCGGGCTTCGACTTCGACTGGGAACTCGACGAGGACGGCGTGGCCATTGCCCGCGGCGCGCTTGCTGCGCTGGCCACGCCGGCACGCAGCAAGGAAGCCTTCTCGGTGCCGCTCCCTGCTTTCGCGCGCAAGCCGGGTTCGGAATACATGCTGACCTTGCGCGCCACCGCGAAGGATGGGGCGGTGCCGCTGGTCAAGGCCGGTCAAGTGGTCGGCTGGGAGCAGTTCTCGCTCGGTTCGAGTCCGCCGGCGGACGTGGCGCGACCGGTCAAGGTTGCACTGGTGCAGGATGCGGGCAGCTTCCGCCTCTCCGCCGGCGGTGCGACGCTGACGGTGGACCGCAAAACCGGTCTCGTTTCCGGCTATGCCGTGAAGGGCAGGGCCCTGCTGACGGGCGGAGCACCCAGCTTCACCCGGGCGCTGACGGACAACGACATCGGCACGCGGCCCAAGGGCGCCGACGCGCGCTGGGAAGCGATCGAGGCGGCGCGCAAGGTCGCCGCGATCAGCGCCGTAAAGACCGCCTCTGGCGCGGAAGTGACCGTGCGCTATGCCTTCGCGGATGGCGGGAGCAAGGCCGATGCCGTCCGTTTCGAGACGCATTACCGCATGGCAGGGGACGGCAGCGTCGAGGTGGAAGGCGCATTCACGCCGCTGGCGAAAGACCTGCCCGATCCACTGCGCATCGGCTTCGCCTTTACCACCGTCGGCACGTTCAAGACGGTGGAATGGTATGGCCGGGGGCCGCACGAAAGCTATGCCGATCGCAAGACCAGCGCCATGATCGCGCTCTGGCGCGGGGCGATTGCCGATCAGAACCATGATTACCAGCGCCCGCAGGAAACCGGCACGAAAACCGATGTGCGCTGGATGCTGCTCTCCCCCGAGCACGGACCGTCCCTGCGCATCGCCGGGGATCGGCCGCTGACGATGAACGCGCTGGCCTTCCCCTATGCTGACCTGGCGCGCCGGGAACCGGGCACGCGCAGGAGCACTGACATCGTTCCGCAGGAAAACGGTTCGTTGATGGTCGATGCGATCCAGTCCGGCGTGGGCGGAGATACGACCTGGAACGCGGTGGGTCGCCCACTGCCGCAATATCGCGTACTCGTGGAGCCGCGCCGCTTCTCGTTCCGTCTCCAGCCACTTGCGGATGGCGCCGGCGAGAGCGAAAGCGCCAGGCCCGCGCAAGCGACCATTGTTCAGTGACTGGAGACCCGAGAATGCTTTTCGCCGCCATCGAGGCCGGAGGAACCAAATTCGTCTGCGGTATCGGCAGCAGCAAGGGATCGCTGCGCACCGAAGTGATCCCGACCACCGATCCCGCTGAAACGCTGTCTCGCGTGGAAGCCTTCCTTGACGCCGCGATTGCCGAATTCGGGCCGATCGCGGCGATCGGCATCGGTTCGTTCGGCCCGCTCGATCTCGATCCGGCTTCGCCGGGACACGGCCGCATACTCGCCACGCCCAAGCCGGGCTGGGAAGGCACGGACATGCCGGCCCGCCTGCGCGCCCGTTTCGGAGTGCCGGTCGGCATCGATACCGATGTCAATGCGGCTGCCTTCGCCGAAATGCGCCTGCACGGGGTGGACAACCTGGCCTATGTCACGGTGGGAACCGGAATCGGCGCTGGGATCGTGGTGCAGGGGCGCACGATGCGCGGCCTGGGGCATCCGGAGTGCGGCCATATCGCGGTAGCGCGACATCCCGCTCATGCCGATTTCGCCGGAATCTGCCCCTATCATGGCGACTGTCTGGAAGGCATGGCCAGCGGCCCGGCATTGCAGGCGGCCTGGGGTGCTTCCGCCAGCCATCTGCCGGAAGACCACCCCGCCTGGGATGCGCAGGCCGATTATCTCGGCCAGCTTTGCGTCACGCTGATTCTCACTGTTGCTCCGCAGCGGATCGTGCTCGGCGGCGGAGTGATGAACCGGCCTTTCCTGCTCGAACGCGTTCGCGCCGCCACCTTGCGGCGTTTGAACGGGTACTGCGTCCAGTGGGACGCGGCGAAGGCGAACGAGGCGCTCCTCCCGCCTCGTTCGCCGGAGGCCCCCGGACTTGTCGGCTCCTACCTGATCGCCGAAGCGGCTTCGGAGCAGTAGCCCGGCGGCGACTTAGGGCGCCGACCGGTTTCTGATCTTCGGCTTGCGATGCAGCCCGGTCTGCGGGCAAGCCTGAGGCTGATCCTTGCCGACGATCCGGCAGATGAAGGCGCCCTTCCGCCGCCCGGCGGTGTCAATCCGGTTGCGGGCATCGGCGGGCCATCCCGGACCCACGGCAATGCGGACCCGGCCGTCAGGATCGACCACGGCATTGCGGTCATGAACGCCGGGTCGCTGGAGGTGCTCGTACCAATAGCTGTAGACGTGAAGCGACCAGTAGCCCCTGAGGCCCGGCGGCATCGTCACTTCCAGCCATTCATGTTCCGCAAGGTCGAAGCCGCCCAGGAAATAGCGGGTATCGCCGTCCCCCTGGACCGTCTCGGCCAGTTCGCGCGGCGCGGTGTCCAGCCGGTTTTGCAGTTCCAGCGCAGCGGCTGTCCATTGCAGGTATTCGGCAAGGTTCGCGCGCAGCATCCCCGCCGCGCGGACGAGGGCCTCGTCACCATTCCCGGGAGCAAGGGCGGGCGCCGGGGCGGGATTGTCGCTGGCGAGCTCGAGGGCGGCGGGCAGGGACGTGTCGCGGTGGAGGATACGGCACATCACGATGCGCGCCTCTGGCGGTATCGCCAGCCCGTGCGGACCCGCGGCATCGGGTGCAAGGTCGATCGCAAACGTGCCGTCCGGGCAGGTCGCAGGGTCGAACGCGGCATGACCGACCAGAAGCGGCGCACCGTTGCGGCCCAGTGCAAACAGGCTCACGGAGACGCGTTCCGACCCGTTCAATATGCCGGAAAGGCGGTAGCGCCCTGCAGGATCGATCGCCGCATGATACAGCAGGTAATCGGGGTTGGGGCCGCCGTGGACGGGAAGGGCGCGTGTCAGGCCGCCTGCGCGGAAGTGATGGCCCAGCAGCCCGCCGCCCAGTGCGGCGGCCACCATCCGGTTGACGTAGGCCTGCCCTTCGGCGGCGGTGTCCGGGTCGGGTGCGGTGGCGGCAACGAGGCCCCGGGCATCGCCGATGGCGGCGTTCAGCGTTTCCCAGCCAGCGCTCATGCGGTCGCTCCGGCGCGGGCAGTGCCTTCGGCTTCGGAGGGGATGGCGAAGCGGCCGATGTAGTCGGCGAACTCTGCGCGCAGGTCATCCGCGTCGAGCCCGTATTGCTCCAGCGAATAGTCGTTGCGGCCGCGCGCATGCCTCGGGTTGGCCTCATGCCAGTCCGCCACGGCGCGCGATACGCTTTCCGGCGTGTCGATGCCGATACCCGCATGGATGCGTCGCAGTTCTCCCACGGGACTTGCGACGAGCGCGTAATAGTCCACGTGGACAACCCGGCCGCCCTGTGGCCCCCTGTCGAATTCCAGGATGCGGTCGACATGCCGGCGGATGAAGGCGCGCATATCCCTGCCCACTTCGTGCCTGTCTACCGGACCGGCGGCGCGGGACGAGCGCAGGTTCCACGTCATCTTGGCGATCGAGGCCACGACCTGGGCCGGATCGCGATGGGTCATGACCATGCGCGCGTCGGGATGGACGGCGAGGATCGCATCCATGGCAAGGACGTGGTTGGGGTACTTGAGCGCCCAGGGCTTTCGCGGGCCCTGCCACTGCAGGCACTGGAGCTGCCGCTTGTGGATGCGGTAACTGGCTTCCAGGTCGAGCCCCTGCGTCAGCCATTCGAAATAGGCGGGTACGCGGTAGAGGTTGTGCAATCCCGCCGCGCCCCAGCTCTGTTCGAGGAAGGCGTGGCATTCGTCGGACCCATCCTCGTCATAGAGGTGCAGCGCCTCGAAGCCTTCGAAATGGCCGCGGCGCTTCTGCATTTCCGTCCAGGCCGCGCGGCGTGGTGCGATCGAGGCGGGGTCGAAGCCCGGCGGCGGCGAGGGCAGGGTCGATTCCCAGGTGCGGATCAGGCGGAAGCGGGGGTCCCGGTCGAACAGGTACTGGAAATAGGTTGTGCCGGAGCGCGGCAGGCCCATCAGGAAGACCGGAGCCTCGATCCGCTCCTCGCCGATTTCCGGCTGGTCGCGCAGCCATTTGAGGCTTTCGAGGCGGTTCACCGCATCCATCGTCAACATGGCGCGCGTTCCCGCTTCGCCTTCGGCCGACATCGAAAAGCTTTCCCGCAGAGAAGCCAGCAGGTGTTCGAGATTCTGGCGGGCGCCGGGATCGGTATCGGCAATGCCGACCTTCGCCTCTGCCTCGCCGATGATCGTCGCCGCGTCGAGCATCCCTGTTCTCCCCCGTTTTGCAGCCGGCTTTCTGTTCTTTGCCCGGCCGTTTCCCGAACATGACGCAAAGCGCCGTGGCCGTCGATTGGCGTGCCGGCGGCATCGCCGGCGGGGTAGCGGGATCGGCAGGGCGATGAAGGCCGGGTAAACCCGGATGGCCGTGCGGCTTGGCGCGCCGCGCCTGCTGGTCTATGGGCCCGCCCCGGCGTTCGCGGTGAGCGTACCACCTGGGAATCGTAATGGCAGCAGCAAAAGACCTCATGCAACTCGGCACTCTCGTGGCGGCGCGCCATGGCTGGCCGGAAGCGAAGGCGTTCAAGGCCTACGAACTGGGCGATGCCGATCGGATGAAGCTTGCGGGCACGGCGGTCGAACTCCTGAAGGTCTTCCCCAAGACGCCTGGCGGCAATGCCGCTTATCTTACCGCTGCCTTCGCGGTGCAGCTCGATCGCCATCTGGCCGCGCCGGTCCATGTCGTTGCGGGAACCCTCGCGGTGGATGGCAAGCCCGTCTACGGGGATCGCCGGCCGTTTGACGGACCCGCCGTTTTCGGCGACGACGAGCCACAGTGGAACGGACACTTGTGGGTGATGGTCGGCCCCTTCATCGCCGATATCGCGATCTTCCGTGCAGCCAACTCCAGCGATTGCCCGCCCGAACTCGCCCGCCATGTCCATTCGGTGTTCGGACAGGACAAGGGGCTCTACGTGGATCACTGGCGCCGTTCGCGGCAGGTCGGCCTGAGCTACGAGCCGCAATATGTGCTGAGCCGCGACGAGGTGACGCAGCTCATGGGCGGGGCCTATCGCCTGCTGCAGGGTTCCTGACGGCAAGGCGGGGCACGTTTCCGGCCCCGCCGACTTTGACGGTTCCGGCGATTACTGCGGCGCAGTCACGCCGTGGCGGCCGAGAAACGCGAAGATCGTTTCCCAGACGTGCTTGCTGATCTTCGGCCCCTTCACCGCATGGGTATAGCCGGGATAGAGCATCATCTCGAAGGGCACCGCTTCGGCCTGCAGCCGGGAGATGAGCACGGTGCTGTTTTCGAACACCACGTTGTCGTCCGACATGCCGTGGATCAGCAGCAGCGGATCGCTGATCTTCGCCGCGTTCTCGATCGCGTCGGAGGCCTTGTAGGCTTCCGGCACAAGACGCGGGTCGCCCATGTACCGTTCGGTGTAATGGGTGTCGTAAAGCTCCCACTTCGTGACCGGGGCGCCGGAGATGCCTGCCGCGTAAAGGCCGTGATCGGCCTGAAGCATCTTCAACGTCATGTAGCCGCCGTAGGACCAGCCATAGGTCGCGATCTTCTTCGGGTCGACGAAGTCCAGGGACTTGAGATACGCCGCTCCCGAACGCTGGTCGGCCACTTCCACGGTGCCCATCTTGTGGCGAATCTGGCTTTCGAACGCCACGCCGCGATTGGGGCTGCCGCGATTGTCGATGCGGAAATAGATGTAGCCCTTGTCGACGATGGCCTGCGGAAGGGCGCCCAGCCACTGGCGCGCAACCTGCTGGCTATGCGGGCCGCCGTAGTGTTCGAAGAACACCGGGTAGCGCTTGCCGGGCTCCATCTTGGGCGTGATCATCAGCCAGTGCAGGTCGCTGCCGTCCTCGGCCTTGATTGTGCCGAAGGTGGGCGTGCGGTGCGCGGCAAGATAGGGCGCATAGGGATGCGCGCCGTCCAGCCGGTTTTCCTCCACCCAGGCGAGCCGCTTGCCATCGGCGTCGGCCACATAGCTTTGCGAAGGCTGGGTGGGCGAGGAGCGGGTGACGACCAGCGTGCGTCCGTCCTTGTTGGCAACGGCGGCGTTGAACCAGCCTTTCTCCGTCAGCCGCATCGGCGCGCCCGGCTTGGCAAGGTCGATGGCGTAGAGCTGCGGGGCCAGCACGTCGTCCTTCGTGCCGGTGAAGAGGACGCGTCCCCGGTCTTCATCGACCGATACGAGCCGGGTCACGGCCCAGTGTCCGGAGGTCAGCTGGCGCCATTTGCCGCCGGCGAAGTGGTAGAGGTGGCCGTAACCGTCCCGCTCCGACCACCAGACGAGGCTGCCGTCCTTGAGGAAGCGGTAATTGCTCGACAGGTTGATCCAGCTTTCCGGTGCCGCCGTCTCAGTGAAGAGCACGCGGCTCTTGCCGGTATCGGGATCGACCGCGAGCATGTCGATCCGGCTCTGCGCGCGGTCCTGCCGCTGGACATAAAGCGTCTTGCCGTCACGCGCCCAGTTGACGCGGGCAACGTAGATGTCGGTCTCCTTGCCGAGATCGACCTGCACCTTGCCGCTGCCGTCGGGCTTCATCACGAAGAGCGAGACGAGCACGTTGGGTGTTCCGGCGGCAGGATAGCGCTGCTCGTACGTGCGGGTGCCCTCGGCGCCGATCGCGGCGCGGGTTACGATCTTGACCGGCGCTTCGTCGTATCGCTCCACGGCGATACGGCTGTCGTCGGGCGACCACCAGTAGCCCGCCATGCGGTCCATCTCTTCCTGGGCGACGAATTCCGCCTCGCCCCAGTGGACGGTCTTTGCGCCTTCTTCCGGCGTGACGGGCTTCTGCGCGCCCTGTTCGAGCGAACCGACCCAGAGCCGCTGGTCCCGCACGAAGGAAAGGTACTTGCCGCCGGGGCTGAGCGCGGAATTCAATTCGTCTTCGGGGGAATCGGTGAGGCGCCGCACCGAACCGTCCAGCCCGGCAAGATAGAGATCGCCGTCCAGCGGGACGATGATCGAGCGGCCATCGTCGCTCCAGCCATAGGCGACGATGCCCTTGAGGTCTCCCACGCGCTTGCGTTCGCGCTGCATCTTCTCCGCTTCTGACAGCGCGCGGTTGGAGCCGAGCTTGAGCGAATCCACCAGCATCCGCCATTCGCCGCTTTCGCGGTCGTAGCCCCAAAGGTCGTAGCGCTGGCGGTCCTCGGTGCGGTTGCGCAGCAGGGTGAGATAACGTCCGTCGGGCGAGATCTTCACCTCGCGCGGCTGCGGGCCGTCGAGCGAGGGGCTGGCGAAGACGCGCTCGAAATCGAGGTGCGGAGCGGCCGGAGCCGGGGGCTGCCCTGAAGATTTTTGGGTCACGGAAGCGGCCTCGGCGGAGATGGAAGCGATGGGGACTGTGGCACACAGGGCGGCGATCAGCATGGCGATTCTGGACATCGCCACTGTGCCTAATCGCTCCGCGCGGGACAGACCAGCCGGGCGGCACAGATTTCGACAGTGCCGCTGTGCCAGCGCTGCGAGCCGGACGCCGCTTTTCGGGTTCAGGGAATCACGCCCTTGGCGGCGAGGTCCACATGTTCCTTGCCGACAGCCGCAGGCGGCACCTTGCCCCCATCGCGCACAGCCTTGACCTCGGCGGGCGTGAACGGTTTCACCGGCTTGCCGCCCTTGCCCAGCGACACGAGGTGGTTGAGCACGTCTGCCACGTCCTGGTCCTTCATCATGCCCATCGCGGGCATCATTCCGCCGATCTTCCGGCCGTCCACGGTGATCGGGCCGGTCACGCCGAACAGCACGGCCTTGACGAGATAGGCACGGCCCGCCGGCGATCCGGCGATCTGCGCGGCGCGGCCGTTCAGGCGTGGAAACTGGCCTGGAGCGCCGGCCCCATCGGCCTTGTGGCACATCGCGCAGCGTGCGCCGTAGACCTGCGGCCCTGCCGACAGTGCGGGCGCGGCGAGGAAAAGCGCCGGAATGAGCGACGCGGCGAGCATTCTTTTCATGGAGCGGATCATTCCCGTCATGGTGGGAGACATTTCAATACTTGACGATCATCCAGTATTCGTCAAGCGGCCAAATCGATGGCCGATATGGAAAAAACCTGAGTGCCTATCGGTCGTCGCTGCCTTCGTGTATGCGTCATTTACCCCATGCGGGCGTTCATGGCGCAAGGCCTCGGCAACGCCCCGTCTCATCAGCGTGGGGCCGGCCGATGCGGTGTCCTTGCAACTGCGTCGTTCGTGCTGCCGCCAGTGCCCTGGCTGCGGCCTCGATTGTGATTCAAGAGGTAGTCCGTGGCCCAGATCGACAGTGATTCCGTCTCCCGTCCCGGCGTCTATGCACGCGGCACCGAGACGGTAGACGCGATTCTCAAGGCGGCGCTCAGCGTCCTGATCGAAGAGGGGGCAACGGCTTTCACGATCCGCCGCGTCGCCGCCGCCTGCGGATTGCGGGTGGGCAACGTCAGCTATCATTTCCCGCGCAAGGAAATGCTGGTTCAGGTCCTGCTGGACGACATCATGGCGCATTACGATGCCAAGCTGGAAGTGAACGTCCGTCAGGCCGAAATCCCGGACGAAGACCGTCTGCGACTGGTCATCACCATGTGTCTCGACGACATTTCGACCAAGCGCACCACGCGCCTGTTCACCGAGCTCTGGGCCCTGGCCAATCATAATGACTTCATCGCCGAGCGGATCCACGCATTCTACGGCAAGGTCCACGACGTTCTGAGCGAGCATATCCGTCCGCTCAATCCGAACCTGAGCGAGGATGAGGTTCGCACCCTGGCGCTGTTCATAAGCGCTTCGATGGAAGGCACCACGCCGTTCCTCGGCTTCGACAAGCCGTGGAAGGCCCGGATGCCCGCAATCACCGCGATCTCGCTCGAATGGTTCGTGCACCTTGTCAAAAATGTGAAACCCGGTGACATTGCCAGCCTGACAAGCGCCCTGACGTGATCGACTCGGACGCGATCGGGAGGCGCGGGGCGGAAAGGTAACCTGAGGGGCCAAGGCACGGACAATCGTGCCATGGTACAGGGGGTTATCGTGGGTTCGCACAGCTTTCGTGATCGTCTCGTCCTGCCTGCCGTCGCCGTTGCGTCGCTGGCTCTGCTTCAGCCGGGTATCGACCCGGTCTTTCTCACCCTGTTGACCGCGGCCCATCATGTGCCGCCGGAATCGCATGGCTGGATCGTCGGCGCGACGCAGGGCGGCATGGCGCTCGGCTCGGTAACGGCATGGGTGTTCGGGCGCGATATGCCGGGCCGCCTCTTCGTGCTCGCTGCGCTTGGGGCCTTCGTTGCGGGGCTGGCTACCGTAAACGTCGGCGCGGCCATGCCGCTCATGGCGATCCGCGCGGGCTACGGCATGGCAATGGGCCTCCTTTACACGCATGCCATGGCAAGTGCCGCGCAGAACCGTCCCTCAGGCGCCTATGGCGCGGTGTTCCTGGTGCAGCTTGTCATTTCCACCGTCGTGGCGGTGCTTCTCCCAATAGTGTCTGACATGCTCGGGCCGAGGATGGCGCTGATGACACTTTGCCTCGCGCCGCTCGCGGTGCTTGCGGCGTTTCTGCTGTTCCCGGCGGCACTGGGCGGGGCGGCGGTACCCGGCTCTTCCCCGGCCAGATGCCCTGCCGCACCGGCGGGTGAGGAGCGTCAACCCGTTGGAATGCAGGGCTGGCTCTACGCGGCGTCGGCGCTCGCATTCATTTGCGCGACGATGATGGTCTGGTCCTTTACCGGCGCATTGGCGATCGAGTGGCGGATCAGTGAGGACGTGGTGGGGCGGGCCGTGGCAATGGGCTCCATCGCGGGCGCGGCGACGGCACTCGCCGTCATGCGCGAGAAGCCGGTAGTTCCGCCCGTCGTCAGCGGCCTTGTGGCGGGGGCGATGCTGCTGGCGCCGATCGCCGGCGCTCGCGGCGGAGACATGGCCTTCGTGCTGGCGATCGTGCTGTTCAATCTCGGCTCCACCGCAATCATCGTGCGTACGTCCGGCCTCGCTTCGGGGGCGAGCGAGGACCGGCTGTTTCGCCGCTTCGTTACCTGCACGCACAGCCTCGGCATGATCGCGGGTCCGGTCCTGGGAGGCATCGCCACATGGCTTATGGGCGCGCTCGGATTGCCGGTCATGGCGGCCCTCGCCATTGTCGCCGGTTGCCTCGCGCTGGGGATCGCGGGGTTCCGGGCGAGGCCTTCGCGCGATGATGCGGTACAGCATGACGAGCCGCAGAATGACCTCGCACTCGCTGTCTCGTTCGGCTGACGGGCGGGGTAAATGACGTATTCCCGCAGCCCCGGCGCCGATCCTAACAGGGGTGCCGGAAGATTTTGCAACTGCACAAAATTGACGCTTGACCAAAATTTGAAGGTCGTCCAGTTTTCTTCCGACAGATAAGGGGAATCGGGCATTTCCCCAAACAACAGGGGGCTGACGAGAGATGAGCGCGTCGCGTATCCATGGCGGCCGGGCTGGTCCCAGCGATAGAGATTCCGTGCGGCCCATGACGCCGCATGTCACGCAGGAAAGCTTATCCCGCCGCGCATCGGCGGCGTGGCGCGGTCTCGGCGCGCGGCGCATTCCGTTTGCGGTGATGTTGCTGGCGGGGGCCTGCACCGTGCCGATGATGGTCGGCGCCCAGGTCGGCGGCGAGGTTGAGGCGGACAAGGATCCGGCGGACTGGGTGGAACGCGAGGCGGGCATTCCCGTCACCGACCAGCTCACCATGGAGAAGTGCGGCACCTGCCACACGCCGGACGCCAAGGGCAATCTCTCGCGCATTTCCTGGATCCGCGCGACGCCAGAGGGCTGGTCTCAGGCCATCAAGCGCATGGTCAAGCTCAACGGCCTGTCGATCGAGCCTGAAGAGGCGCGGCAGGTGGTGAAGTATCTCTCCACCCAGCACGGCCTCGCGCCCGAGGAAGCCCGCTCGGTCATGTACCTCGCCGAACGCCGCATCCTTGACGAGACGAACATCCCCAACGAGGCGGTGCGGCAGGCCTGTGCAAGCTGCCATGCCTTTGCGCAGCCGATGTCCTCCCGCCGCAGCAAGCGCGAATGGGCGCTGCTGCAGAACATGCACATGTCGCTCTATCCAACCGCGCAGATGGCTTACGAGCGGCCCGACCCGGCCCATGCCGGGGACGATGATGGCGAAGACGGCAAGAAGCCCGAAAAAGTCGCGAAGATCGCGCTGGAATATCTCGCCAAGGCGGCGCCGCTGCATACGCCGGAATGGGCGGCCTGGCAGCCGCGTATCCGCACCCCGATGCTGGGCGGCAAATGGGCGGTCAGCGCCTCTCTGCGCGGGCAGGGCCGCTTCGTGGGCGAAATGACGATCCAGCCCAAGCCCGGCTCGAACGAGTTCACCACCGTCACGACCCTGCGCTCGCTCGATACCGGGAAGACCTTCACCCGCAAGGGTTCGGCGCTGGCCTATACCGGCTTTTCGTGGCGCGGTACCTCCACCGGCGGTTCCGCCGCTCTGGCGCGGCCGGACGACATGACCGGCACCCTGCGCGAGACGATGTGGTTCTCTCCCGACCAGACTTTCGCCGAAGGGCGCTGGTACTGGGGCGAATATCACGAGTTCGGGCTCGACGTGAAACTGACCCGCGCCCTGGGCGCACCGGTGCTTGCCGCTGCGGCTCCAGAGGCACTCAAGACGGGTACAAAGGGGGCAGAAGTGCACCTGTACGGTGCCGACCTGCCTTCGGGCCTCACCCCGGGTGAAGTCGATTTCGGTGCCGGCGTGACGGTGCGCAAGGTCGCCTCGGCAAGCCCGAACGAACTGGTGGTGACAGTGGATGCCGATGCCGATGCGATGCCGGGGCTGCGCGACGTTTCGCTGCGCGGCGCGGTGCTCCAGAAGGCGCTGCCGGTCTACAGGACGATCGATTACCTGAAGGTCACGCCGGAAACCTCGCTCTCCCATCTTGGCGGCATCAAGTACGGCAAGGGCTACGAGCAGTTCGCGGCGCAAGGCTGGTCTTCCGGTGCCGACGGCAAGCCGGGCACGGCGGACGACTTCGTGGTCCGCACCGTCGATGCCGACTGGAAGCTCGATGAGTTCCGCACCGTCACTTACGACGACGATGTCAGCTACGTCGGCAAGATCGACAATGCCGGGTTCTTCACCCCCGGCGAGGAAGGGCCCAATCCGGCCCGCCGCTTCATGCGCAACAATTACGGCGAAGTCTGGGTGGTCGCCACCGCCCGGTCCGAAAAGGACAAGTTCGGCAAGCCGCTCGCCGCGCGCGCCTATCTCGTCACCACCGTCCCCGCGTACAAGCGCTGGGACCAGCCGGAGGTCTCGCAATGAACACGATGACATCGCTGAAGGCCGGACGCTACAGCATCGGCGAACTGCACGAGTTCGAGGCCGAAGGGCAGGGCTTCGCCTATCTCGTCGGCGCGGGCGCGATCTTCGCGCTGGACGAAGGCGCGCGGGCGGTGATCGCCCGGTTGCGCCGCGAGGAACTGTCGCACGCAGAGCTGGTTTCCGCGCTGACCGCGCATGGCCATTCGGCGGCCGATGCGGAGGATCTGATCCGCGAACTGCTCTATGTGCGCGGGATCGTCTCCGACCGGATCGCTCCCGCTGAAGCGCCGGTGCCCACCAGCCCGCCGGCCGATTTTCCGCTTCAGGCGCTGGTGCTCAACGTTACCAACCAGTGCAACCTCGCCTGCACCTACTGCTACGAATTCGGCGCGGACAAGATCGCCACGCCTGCGGGCAAGCCGAAGTTCATGACGCTGGATACGGCCAGGTCGTCGGTCGATTTCCTGCTGGCGGAATCCGGCAGTCGCAAGGCCGTGCACATCACCTTCTTCGGCGGCGAGACGCTGATGAACTTCAAGCTGCTGCGCGACGTGGTGCTCTACGCCAACGAGCGCGCCGCGGCGCAGGGCAGGGCGATCACCTATAGCCTGACCACCAATGCCACCCTGCTGACGGATGAGATCATCCAGTTCCTGTCGGACCAGCAGGTCGGCGTCACCGTTTCAATGGACGGTCCGCCCGAATTGCAGGATCGCCACCGCGTCTACAAGAACGGCAAGGGCAGCTACGCGGTGATGGAGCCGCGCCTGCGCAAGCTGATCGCCACGCACAAGACCCGCGCGATCACCGCGCGCGTGACGCTGACCGAAGGTGTCACCGACGTGATCCGCATCTTCCGCCACCTGAAGGACGATATCGGCTTCCACGAGGTCGGCTTCGCGCCGGTCACCAATTCCGGCGATCAGGCCTACGGTCTTGACGACGGCGGCATGGGCACGGTGCTGGCGGGCTTCCACGCCCTGGCGGACGAATGGCTGGAACATGCCCTGCGCGGGCAGATGCACGGCTTTTCGAATGTCTCGGAAACGATCGGCGAACTGATCCAGGGCGTCAACAAGTCGCACCCCTGCGGTGCCGGGATCGGCCTGCTGGGCGTCAGCCCTTCGGGCGACCTGTCTCCCTGCCACCGCTTCACCGATGCCGATACCCACACGCTGGGCCACATCTCCAGCGGCATCGACAGCGAGAAGCGCGAGGACTTCCTGTCGCGCGGACATGTCGGCGCGAAGTACGAATGCCAGAGTTGCTGGGCGCGTCCGCTCTGTGCGGGTGGCTGCCATCACGAGGCTTTCGTGCGCTACGGCGATACCGGCCACGCCAACCTGCACTATTGCGACTGGATCCGCGAATGGACCGATCGCTGCCTGAAGATCTACGGCGCGGTCGCCGCGCGAAACCCTGAATTCCTGGAACTTTTCGCGGCACGAAAGGCCCTGTCATGAAGCACTTGAAGCCGATCAACCGCAAGGCGCAGCGGATCGACGACATGGTGGCCCCGGCACTCGAAGCCTCCACCGAGGAAGACGTGGTGGCTCTTCAGCAGGCGCCGCGCCCGCACGTGCCGATGGGCTGCACGCTGTCGTTCTCGCCCGGCTGGGAAGTCGATGCCGGAGGCGGCACGGCGGGCCTGTGCCAGCCTGTGGAGCGCGACATCTACGATTGCTACGTCACCTGCTTCTGGCCGGTGCAGGTGCCCGATCACGTCAACTATTCGCCGGACTGGGCCAGCAACTGCGCCGTGGCGACCAAGGACTGGCGCAATCTCGACCTGGTGTTCCCATGAACTGCGCGCCTCCCCCTCACCCGGCCCGTCGCTCGCATTCTGGGAACGCCCGCATGAAGACCCTTCGCCTCGGCCTTGCCGGGCTTGCCTCGGCTCTCGCATTCGCCGCAATACCTTCGCAGGCCGGCACCATCGTGCTGGGCGGCTATCCCGACCAGATCCAGTTCGTTGACGATGCCAGCGGCAAGGTCGTCCAGAAGGTCACGCTGGAAACCGGGCTGCCGGACAACATCCAGCTTTCGGCGGATCGTTCGAAGATCTACGTCACCACGCTGACGACATCGGGGATCGAGGTTCTGGATGCCGCCTCGCGCAAGGTGGTGAACAAGTTCAGCCTCAACACGCCGACCACGCGCTATCGTTTCACCGGCGGCGTGGCCGATCCCACGGGGCGCTGGTTCTACACGGTGGCCCAGCACTACGACAAGGAGATCGATCTCTACCGCGTCAGCAAGCCGCAATACGTGGTGATCGACCTCAAGACCCAGAAGATCGCCCGCGCCGTCGATATCGACAAGGAAGACGAAGGGCCGGGCTATCGCACGCGCCTTGCCATCGCGCCTGACGGCAAGACGCTCTACGTCTTCGACAAGAAGATCCGGGTGATCGACACCGCCACGCTCAAGGTGGCGGACCGCATCGACCTCGCCAAGCCGGAAGATCCCGGCATGCGCGATGTCAGCATGGGCGGCACGCTGGAAACGCTGCACGATCCCAATGCCTATGTCTCGGTGTTCAACGCCGCCGATCCCTACATCCACAACAAGGTCTTCGGCATCGCCCGCTTCGACCTGACCTCGCGCGAGTTCAAGTTCACGCCGATCGGTCCGGCGCCGGATTCGATGTCGGGCCTGCAGGTCACGCCGGACGGCAAGCAGGGCTATACCGTGGCCGAAACCGGCAAGCTGGGGGCCAAGCGCTGCGAGTTCTGGCACTTCGACCTCACCACCAACACCGCACTGGAAAAGTCGGAGTTTCCCTGCCGTTCGCGCTATTACTTCGGCATGTCGCGCGATGGGAAGAAGCTCTACATCTATGGCGCGGGCTTCGAGATTTCGGTCTTCGACGCGGCGACGCTCAAGCATGAACAGGACTGGGCGCTTGGCAACGACATCACCATGGCGGGCATCCTCACCACACCGTGAGGAGCCGGCCCGCAGCATGACGGCCGCGATCCGGGGGCGCGGGATCGCGGCGCGCTGCACGGCGCGCCTGCTGGGCGCGCAAGGGCTGGACTGGACGCTGGACGATGCGCCGCGTCCTTCCGGCCCGGCGGTGATGCTGAGCGATCCGGCGCTGTCCCTGATGCGCGACTGTCTTGGCGATCCTGAACTGCTGGCCGGCAAGCGCCGCGTGCAGCGCCGCGTAGTGGCATGGGGCGGGCAGGAGCTCGCCACGCTCGATCACGGCGCGATCGTGCTGGGCGAAGGTGATCTGGATCAGTGTCTTGAGATAGATAATATAAATAAATCAAATATATACAGTGATTTTTTCATTCACGCGGCGATGCCGTTTCCCTCGGGAAACATGCGCCGGTTCGGTTCGCGGCCATCCGGCGCGGCGCAAGTGCGGTTGCTGCGCGAGGAAGATGGCGATGCCTGCCGGGTGGAATCGCTCGATACCGGGTGGCTGTTCCTGATCCCGGTCAGCGACACGACCGGCTGGCTGCTTTCCATCGGCGGATCGCCCGACGAACTGCTGCCGCAAAGCCGCCATCTGGGTGCGCGGGTCGAACTGTCGCGGCTGTCCGGCGCCAGCTTCGAAACCGCGCCCGGCATGCTGGAATGCCTTGCCGCGCCGGGCTGGCTCGCTTGCGGTACGGCGGCCATCGCCTTCGACCCGATCTGCGGAGACGGCACCGCGCAGGCCGTGCGCGAGGCCGTTCTTGCCGCCGCCGTGGTGCAGGCCCTGGCCGAGGGCGAGAATGCACAGGCGCTTGCCACGCATTATCACTCCATGCTGCTGGCCGCGATGCGGCGCCACCTCAAGCTCTGCGCGCAGTTTTACGCCACGGGCGGGAAGGGGGCCTGGTGGCAGGCCCAGCTCGCCGCGCTGGCGGAAGGCTTCGAATGGTGCACCGCCGCGCTCTCCCGCCTGCCGGAGCCGCGCTACGAATTGCGGGGCCTCCGCCTCGTCCCCCGGGAGACCGTGACCTGAACGCCCCCATTCCAACAGAGCCGCCCAAGATCGCGGACTGGAGCACCTACCGGCGCTTGCGCCCCTTCCTGGCGCCATACTGGCGGCCCTTGCTCACCGTGCTGGTCATCAGTCTCGTGGCGACGGCGATGAACCTTGCGCAGCCCTATCTTTCCAAGCTGATGATCGACCAGGCCCTGCTCAAGAGCGACATGCGGGCGCTGCTGACCATCGCGGCGGTCATGGTGGCGGTTTCGATGGCGGGTTTCGCGCTCAATATCCTTGCCAGCTACCGCTATGTCGGCACTTCGGCGGCGATGCTGTTCGATATCCGCGCCGCGCTGCTGCGCCATCTGCAGACGCTGTCGCCGCGCTTCTACGGATCGTTCCGGCTGGGCGACCTGATGTCGCGCCTCAACAGCGATGTCAGCGATATCCAGCGCGTCACCGCCGACACCATGCTTTCGGTGCTGAGCAATGCGCTGATGCTGGCGGGCAGCGTGGCGATCATGCTGTGGCTGGACTGGAAGCTGTTCCTGGTCAGCGTGGTACTGATCCCGGCCTGTGTCCTGACCTTCCGCCACTATCAGCGCCGCCTCAACGATCTCACCCGCGACATGCGCGAGCGCGGAGCTGATCTGGGCAGCCTGCTGGTGGACACGGTGATGGGGATGCGCGTGATCGCCTCGCTCGGCGCCGGGGAGCATGAGGTCGGCCGCTTCGCCACGCGCAACAATGCCTTCGTGCGCGCCATGCTGCGGATGCAGGTCGCCTCGTTCATGACCGGCGCGGTGCCCGGCACGCTGCTGACGGTGACGACATCGGCCGTCATCATCTACGGCGGCGCGCGGATCATCGACGGCACGATGACGATCGGCACGCTGGTGGCCTTCATGACGTACCAGATGCGCCTTTTCGCGCCGA
Source organism: Novosphingobium sp. TK71 (assembly GCF_055361505.1). Lineage (NCBI taxonomy): Bacteria > Pseudomonadati > Pseudomonadota > Alphaproteobacteria > Sphingomonadales > Sphingomonadaceae > Novosphingobium > Novosphingobium sp. TK71. The sequence goes on along the minus strand of NZ_JBSZKA010000001.1, from coordinate 1,651,045 downwards.
TCCAGGTGATGATGGGGCTGGTTTCCGGCCTCAGTTCGGCGCGCGTCTCGCTGGCGCGCATCTTCGAGCTGTTCGACACGCCGCCCGAAGTGGCCGAGCGCGCCGACCCGCTGCCGCTGGCACGCGTGCGGGAGGGCATCCGCTTCGAGAACGTCTCCTTCGCCCATGCCGGGCGCCCGGTGCTGGCGGGCGTGGACGTGACTTTCCCGCGCGGCGCCTTCTGCGCGATCCTCGGGCCGAGCGGTGTCGGCAAGTCGACCATGGCGGACCTCATGGTGCGCTATCTCGATCCCGATTCCGGCCGCGTCACCGTGGACGGGCACGACATGCGCAATCTGGCGCTGGCCGACTTGCGGCGGGAGGTGATCCTGGTCGACCAGTCTCCCACCATGTTCAACGACACCATCGCCGCCAATGTCGCTTTCGCGCGGCCGCAGGCGAGCGCGGGCGAGATTGCGGAAGCGGTGCGACTGGCCGGTCTCGACGCGCTTGTCGCGCGGCTGCCGCTGGGCCTCGAAACCCGCACCGGGGAGCGCGGCCTTGCCCTTTCGGCGGGCGAGCGCCAGCGCGTGGCCATCGCCCGCGCCTTGCTGCGCAAGCCCGATGTGCTGATCCTCGACGAGCCGACTTCGGCGCTGGACAGCGAGACCGAGCGGCAGGTCGCGGCGCTGCTGCGGGAGGCTTTGCCCGAAGCGACGATCATCGCCATCACGCACAAGCCGCTGCTCGCCGAAATGGCGGACGTGGTGGTGACGATCGCGGAGGGCCGGGTGAGCACGCACCAGCGCGAGGCGGCATGACCGCACCCGATCCCGACCGGGCGATGCCGCCGCTGTTTCCGGGCCGCACCGGCAGGGGCGTGCGCATCGCGGTGATCGACAGCGGGGTCCATCCGGGGCACGACCATATCGACGCCGCCCGTATCGCGCCGGGCGTGGCCGTGCTTGCCGACGGCAGCCTCGACACCGGCCCGGACGCCGTGCTTGACCGTCTCGGCCACGGCACCGCCGTCACGGCCGCGATCCTCGAAAAGGCGCCCGAGGCCATGTGCCTGCCGGTACGCGTCTTTCGCGAGGGGTTGAAAACCAGCGCCGCAGCGCTCGTCGCCGCGATCCGCTGGTCGGCTGCACAGCGGGTCGATCTCATCAACCTCAGCCTCGGCTCGACCAATCCCGCGCATGAGCCGGTGTTCGCCGCCGCCGTGGCCGAGGCCCGCGCTGCGGGCGCATCGGTGATCGCCGCGCGCGAAGCCGGCGGCGTGCCGTGCCTGCCGGGAATGCTTCAGGGCGTGATCGGCGTGGAACTGGACTGGGACTGCCCGCGCGCACGGCTTGGTCTGGCGCGGCGCGGGGATGGCCCGGTGCTGCTCGCCTCGGGCTACCCCCGGGCGATCCCCGGAGTGCCACATCGGCGCAACCTCTACGGCATCAGCTTCGCCGTTGCCCAGGTCACCGGCTTTGCCGCGCTGGCCTGTGAGGAAGGCGGGGCCGAAATGCTGTTCGAACTGGCGCAGGCCACATAGAGCGGTCTGGCGCATCGCCGCATTTTCCCCTGACCCGCGTTCTTCCCCAAAAAAAAAGGCCCGCCACGGATGAACCGTGGCGGGCGACAAGGTGGGTTGGTGAGAGACCGTCAGAACCGCTGGCCGAACTTCAGCCCGAAGAACCTTGGCTTGATCGGGTAGGTTCGCGACGAGTCCGAGCAGTAGGCGATCGAGCAGAAGGTGTTCTTGCTCAGTGCCCCGCGCTTGTCGAAGGCGTTCTGGATGAAGGCTTCCACCGACCAGTTGTCCTTCTTGAAGCCTGCCGAGAAATCGAAGCTCTCGAACCCCTTGGTGTTGCCGAGCAGGCTGTTGTTGTACGTGTCGAGGTCCGAGGTGCTGGAGGTCTGGTAGAAGGCTGCGGCCTGCACGAACGCGTCGAAATCCGAGACCATGAAGCTGTAGCGCGCGGTGGCGTTGGTCTTGAACTTGGGCTGGCGCGGCAGGCGGGTGCCCTTGGCGGCGGCCTGCTGGCCGACATCGGGGCAGGAGGCGAGCTGGTAATAGTCCGAGGTGGGAGAATCGCGGGTGATCTTGCAGAAATTCTCCGCCAGCGCCGCATCGTTGTAGGCGCCGGCGGCGCTCAGCATGAGATCGCCGATCTTCCATTCGGCGTCCATTTCCACGCCGTAGACCCGGGCATCGCCGGCATTGAGGCGAAGGCCCGCGCCCTGGAAGCCGAACGGCACGACCAGGTACTGCACGCCCTTCCACTGTTCGTAGTAGACCGCGCCGTTGAGGCGGAAGTTGTTGCCCCAGGTGGTCTTGAAGCCCATTTCCCAGTTGGTCAGGGTATCGGCCTTGTAGGGCTGGGTCGGGGCGATACGGTTGCCGCCGCCGGGGCGGAACCCGGTGGAGTAGGTCGCGTAGAGCATCTTGTCCGGCGTTGCCTGCCAGGCGAGGCTGAGCTTGTGAGTCTCGCCTTTTTCCGAATACTTGATGTCGGTGTTGATGCAGGTCAGCCGTTCGTCGGGCAGCGGCACGTCGCAGCCCTGTTCGCCGGTAAGCGTATTGTAGGCGCGGCTGGACCGGGCGCTGGCTTCGACGCCGCCGAAGCCGTAGTTGCTGTTCTTGGTGTCGAAGTAGCGGATGCCGCCCGTCACCTTGAGATTGGGCACGATCTCGTAAGTGCCTTCGGCGAAGAGGGCGAAGTCCTTGTACACCGTGTTGGTTTCCACGAGGTAGAAGGCATCGCGCTTCACCGCGTGGCTGGACCCGGCGTTGATCGGCAAGGTCGAGAGATAGCCCAGATCCCTGATGTAGTAATCGCTGTCCGTCTTCTGCTTCTGGTACTGGTAGAAGGCGCCGGCAGTCAGGGTGAAGGGCCAGGACTTCGGCACGGAAAGCCGCAGTTCCTGCGTGAACTTGCTCTGGCGCTGATTGCCGAAATAGGCCTGCGCCGGGTTCTGGAAGTTTCCGTCGGCATCCTTGAACTGAAGGTAGGATTCGTAGCCCGGCCCGAAGTTGTCGTAAGTGACCGAGTAGTAGGTGTAGTCGTTGGCGTTCTTGATCCGGCGCTTGAAGTAGCCGGTCGACGATACGAGGTCGAAGTCGCCCAGATGGCCCTGGATGGTCAGCGCGGCCTGGTACCACTTGTCCTTGTTGTAGGTTTCCGAATAATCGTGGACCTTGAGGTCGCCGACGTCGGGATCGTAGTTGAACGAGCCCTTGGCGTTGAGGTTCTGGTACGTGATCGACGGCATGATCAGCCAGTCGTCACCCAGATCCACCGAAACGGTGGCGCGGCCGCCCCAGTCGGTTACGGGGTTGTAGTTCTTCTTGACCAGATCGTCGTTGGTCAGGAGGTAATTGGTGTCGGGATCGTCGTCGCCCAGCTTGAAATTGTAGGAGCCGGGCGTGTTGTCGATGTAGCCGCCATCGTGGCGGTAGTAGCCCATCAGGCGGATCGCGACGTTTTCGGTCACCGGCAGGTTCATGAAACCTTCGAGTTGCGCGCCCGGATCGCCTGCGCCGTACTTGTTGATCTGCGCATCGTAACCGGCCTCGAACTCGCCGAGCTTGGGTTTCTGGGTGATGATGCGCAGGGTGCCGGCCAGCGAACTGGCGCCGAACAGCGTGCCTTGCGGACCGGAAAGCGCCTCGATGCGCTCGATATCGTAGATGTGCAGGTCCGGCATGCGGCCTGCGGTGGTCAGCGGGATTTCATCGAGATAGACGCCGACTGTCGGCAGTGCCCCACCCGAGACCGAAATGCCGCGGAAGAACGGTTCGCTGCGGCCGGGGCCCAATGTCGCGAAGCTGACGGAAGGCAGGATATTGGCATAGTCGGCGAAGTTGGCGACCTGCCGCTGGTCGAGCTTTTCGGGCGCGAGCGCCTGTATGCTGATCGGTACGCGCTGGACGCTTTCCGAGGTGCGCGTGGCGGTGACGACGATATCGGTGAGGCCCGACGACGGCGCCGTGGTTTGTTCCGAGGCTTGAGGCGCGCCGGCCTCTTGCGCCATGGCCGTGGCCGGAAGCGCGAAGGGTGTGAGTATCGTCGTCGCCAGCAGGCATAGTTCACCGGCGCGACGATGCCGCGTAGTCAAGTGCATGTCATGGACCCCCAAATTGTCGTTTCGTGCCCTCTCCCGGCCCGAAAGCTCCCGCCTTGCCGGCGGGTCGCCGTGCACCGCCTTCGCGCCCTTTGGGTCTGGCGAAGGCAACCTCCTCCTGTCCCGGAAGCAACGCCTTCCGGGTTCGCCGACAAGACTTCGCCGACGCCGAATTACCAGAGATAAAAGGGAATGCTTCGCAATCGCAGCATTCCGAACACCCGTCCTAAATTGGATAGTGACAGTCATTTTTCTGCTGTCAAGGCGCTAAAATGTGATCTTATCTTTCAGGTTCCTACGCGAACTTTCCAGTTTGCGAGTTGCGGGACTCGACGAGCCTGAACATATGTCCTAGATCTGTTTCGCAGTTGCACATAGGAGTTTCATGGCTCACTCCCCCGTCGCTCCCGCCCAAGTACCGGCCACAGGAACGCTTGAAACGGCCTTGTCCCATGCGGCCGGATTGCTGGCCGAAAGGCCCGACATCGCGCATGCCCAGGCGCTGGAAATCCTGCGCGCGCTGCCCGGTCATCCGCAGGCGCGGCTGGTGGAGGCGCGGGCCTTGCGGCGGATGGGGAAGGGGCGCGCGGCAAGGGCGATTCTCGGCGATCTCGCGGCGACCCAGCCGCGCGCGGCGCTGGTGTTCCTGGAACTGGGGCAGGTATGCCGCGAACTTGGCGAACCGGTTCAGGCCGAAGCCGCGTTCCGCCGTGCCGGTGACCTGCGTCCCGATCTCTGCCCGGCATGGAGCGGACTGGCGGCGGCGCTTCGCGATCAGGGAACCGGGCGGACGCGCGAGGCGGAGGCCGGCCAGGCGGACCTTGCTGCGGTCAGGGCGGCAACGCGCGACCCCGATCTGGTCAAGGCCGCGCTGGCGCTGGGCGAAGGGCATTTCGAAGCGGCGCAGAAGCTGCTGCACGATTTCCTGCGCCGCGATCCCGAAAATGCTGCCGCGATTCGCATGATGGGCGAACTGGCATGGCGGATCGGGCGGCTGGATGATGCGGTAGCCTTGCTGGAGCGGGCGATATCGCTGGCCCCGGGTTTCGAGGCCGCGCGCGACCTTCTGGCCCGCGTGTTAGGCCAGGCGAACCGCCTTCCCGAAGCGCTTGCCCAGGCTGACGAACTGATCGCGCGCAATCCCCTCAGCCCTGCCCATGCCATGCTCAAGGCCTCGTTCCTCGTGCGGACGGGGGAGCAGCATGGGGCCAAGGCGATCTACGAAGCGCTGCTCGAACGGCGCGAAGACCAGCCGCGGATCTGGATGAACCTCGGCCATGTCTGCAAGACGATCGGCCGGCGCGACGATGCCATTGCCGCTTATCGCCGCGCGGGCCGACTGGCGCCGTCGCTGGGCGAGGCGTGGTGGAGCCTGGCCAACCTCAAGACCGTGCGCCTCGGCGCCGAGGACCTGGCGGCGATGCGCGCGGCGCTGGCCGGTCTCGAAGGCGAACAGGCGCAGGGCGAGGATGCGGTGCACCTGCACTTCGCGCTCGGCAAGGCGCTGGAGGATGCGGGCGCCGATGCCGAGGCTTTCGGCCACTACGAGACGGGCAACCGCCTGCGCGCCGCGCGCGAGCCGTTCGGCGCTGCGGAGGCGCATCGCCATGCCCGCGATCATGCGGCGACCTTCACCGCGCCGTTTCTGGCGGGGCGCGGCGAAGGCGGCTGCCTTGCTGCCGATCCGATCTTCGTGGTGGGCCTGCCGCGCGCCGGATCGACGCTGGTGGAGCAGATTCTCGCCAGTCATTCGATGGTCGAGGGGACGATGGAACTGCCCGATCTGATGATGATCGCCGCGCGCCTCGAATCGCGGATCGAGGAAGGCGAATTCGCCGACTACGGCGCGCTGATGGCCTCGCTCTCCCCGGCCGACCGAACGCGGCTGGGCGAGGAGTATATCGAGCGCACCCGCGCGCACCGGCAGAGCGGCAAGCCGCATTTCATCGACAAGATGCCCAACAACTGGCAGCACCTTGGCCTGATCCGCCTGATCCTGCCGAATGCCCGGATCGTGGATGCGCGGCGCCATCCGCTGGGCTGCTGCTTCTCCGGCTGGAAGCAGCATTTCGCGCGCGGGCAGGACTTCACGTACGATCTCGCCGGGATTGGCGCTTATTACCGAGACTACACGGCGCAGATGGCGGCATTCGAACAGGCGGCGCCGGGGGCGGTGCACCGCGTGATCTATGAGCGCATGGTGGCCGATACGCCGGGCGAGGTGGCGCGGCTGCTCGGCCATCTCGGCCTGCCGTTCGAGGACGCCTGCCTTGCCTTCTGGCAGACCGAGCGAGCGGTCCGCACCGCGAGTTCGGAACAGGTGCGCCAGCCGATCTTCACCGATGCGGTGGAGCACTGGAAGCGCTTCGAACCGTGGCTGGGCGATCTCGTTTCCGCGCTGGGGCCGGTCCTGGCGGCTTATCCCGATGCGCCTGACGAGTGGCGGGAACGGCTGGCCTGAGGAAAACCGGTCCGCGCAGGTTGGCCTAACCTGCGCGGGCCGCCGTTACTGCGAAATCACCCGCACCGCGAAAGCCGCGGCGGCGGCGCGGGTTTCCACGCCCAGTTTCTCGAAGACCTGTTCGAGGTGCTTGTTCACCGTGCGCGGGCTGATCGCCAGGATTTCGCTGATGACGCGGTTGGGCTTGCCGTAGCTGATCCACAGCAGCACTTCGGCCTCGCGCTGGGTGAGGCGGAAGTGTTCCTGCAAACAGGTGATATCGGCCTGCGGGTCGATCAGGTTGACGCGCACCAGCAGTTCGCCGGGGCGCGAGCGGCCGACCACTACGGCTTCGAGCGAGCGTCCGCCTTCGAGGTCGAGCTTGGTGGTGGTGCCCGGCGCCGCACTGTCCTGGAACAGGCGCATGAATGGGGGCAGCAGCAGCGGCGGCAGTTCCCCGCCATGGCGCGACCAGTCGGGCGCGAACGTCTGGAGCAGCTTTTCGGCCGTGGGGGTGCACCAGCCCATCCGGCCTTCGGCCTGCACCGCGATGAGGCTGCGCCCGGTGGCGTCGAGCGCGAAATGGCTGCCGTGCGCGATGCGGGCATTGGCCATGTGGACGCGCACCCGCGCCAGCAGCTCGTCCACGACGATGGGCTTGCGCAAGTAATCGACCCCGCCTGAATCGAGCGCGTGGACGACGTGCTCGCTTTCGGTGAGCCCGGTCATGAAGATCACCGGCACATGCGCGCGTGCCGGCAGCGCCTTGATCGCGCGGGTGGTCTCGAAGCCGTCCAGTCCGGGCATCACCGCGTCCATCAGCACGAGGTCGGGCACGACATGGCCGAGCAATTGCAGCGCCGCCTCGCCGCTCGTCGCCACCAGCACCGATATCCCGGAGGATTCCAGCGTGTCGGTCAGGAAACGGAGCGATTCCTGCGTGTCGTCGACGACGAGCACGGTGTCGGTATGGACGGTCATGGCTTGCGGGTCATCATGTGTGGGCTCTGGCGGTCTTGAGGAGCATCTGTATGTCGAAGCGGTCGAGGTGATCCACCAGTTGCGCGACGAGCGGGGCGGCTTCAGGAACTTCGCGTTCCAGCGTGCGGATGGCGGCTTCGATCCCGCGAACGTGGCCGATCAGCGCCTTCTGTTCGATCTCGGCCAGGAGCGGCGCGGCGGCGGCGGGCAGCGGCGCAATGCCCGGATCGATGGCGGGCGGGCGCATGGCTTCGGGCTTCTCGCCGATCCAGCGGATCGAGAGCTGTTCCGCCACGACATCCAGCATGGCGTCGAGTTCGACCGGCTTCTTGAGGAACATGTCGTGGCTGGCCAGTCCATCGCCGCCGCGGCTGAATTCGTGGGCATTGGCCGAGACCATCACGATCTTCACGTCCTTGCCGAGCGTTTCGCGCAGGCGTGCGCAGATATCCCAGCCGGATTCGCCGGGCATCGAGATGTCGAGCAGGACGATGTCGGGCCGCTCGGCCAGCGCGAGGGCATGGCCCCCTGTGCCGTTCGATGCATCGAGCACGGTGAAGTCCAGCGGTTCCAGCAGGCTGCGGACCATGCCGATCTGGGCGGGATCGTCGTCGATCACCAGCACCTTGCGGCGTTCGCCCTCGTAGCCGGCGACCCGGTCCACTTCCTCGACATCCTGCTTTGGCCCGGCGACCTGACCCAGCATCAGCCGGACGGTGAAGCGCGTTCCCTGCCCCGGCTCGCTCACCACCGCAAGGTCGCCGCCGAGGATGCGAACCAGCGCCTGCGTGATCGCAAGGCCAAGGCCCACTCCCTTCTGGCGCTGGGCATCGGGATTGCCGCCGCGCTCGAACGGTTCGAAGACCTTGGCGAGGTCTTCGGGCGAGATGCCGATGCCGGTGTCGACCACCTCGAACGTCGCCATTTCGCTGCGGTACTGGACGCGGAACGTAACCGAGCCTGCCGGCGTGAACTTGATCGCGTTGGACAGCAGGTTGATGAGGATCTGGCGCAGGCGTTTCTGGTCGGTCCGCACGAAGCCGGGCAGGCGTTCGGGGCGCTCGAAATGGAAGGCGATCCCCTTGGCCTGCGCCTGCGGGCGGAACATGTTGGCGATCTGGTCCACGAAGGAGGGGAAGCGCACCGTCTCGCTGGAAATGCGCAGCACACCGCTTTCGACCTGCGATATGTCCAGCAGGCCCTCTACGAGGTTGGTGAGGTGTTCGGAGCTGCGGCGGATCACCTTGGCCGCTTCCACCGGGGTCACGTCATGCCCGCGCTCCAGGAGCTGCGAGTAGCCGTAGATGGAGTTGAGCGGCGAGCGGATTTCGTGGCTGACGCTGACGAGGTAGCGGCTTTTTGCCGAATTCGCGGCCTCGGCCGCTTCCTTGGCGGCCTGGAGTTCCTTCTCGGTGCGGTTGTGCGCCTCGATCTCGTTCATCAGCAGGGTCACGTGGTGTTCGCTTTCCTGCATCGCCGAGCGGCGCGAGTGGTGGACCAGCACGATGATCCACGCGATCACCCCGCCGCACAGCGAAAGCAGCAGGAACAGGCCGATCAGCACCGAGGAGAAACGGGCGGCGGCATTGGGCGAGGTCAGCTCGATCTGCCAGGAAAGCGTGCCGACGATCACCCCGATCACCGAGACGATCGCCGCCATCACGAATACGAAGTGCCCCACCGGCGTATGCACGAAGCGGGCCGCGCGGCGCGGGACCAGCCGCTCCAGCCAGCGGGCGAGCTGCTGTGTCGCGCGGCTGTCGCGCTTGCAGCGGTCGTGGCAGCGCGCTTCGAGGGTGCAGCACAGCGAACAGATCGGCGCCGCATACATGGGGCAGTGCGCCATGTCGTTGAGCTCGAAGCGGTTCTCGCAGATCACGCAAGTGGCGTCGGTCTGGTCGGGCGACCAGCGGGTGCGGCGGGCGATGTAGTAGCGGCCTTGCGTGGCAAGCGCGATCACCGGTGCGGCGGTGAAAGCCACGGCCAGCCCGATCACCGGCGCGAACGCCTGTGCCAGCGGGCCGAGCAGGTCGAAATGCGCGCATGTCGCCACCGCGATCGACAGGGCCATGGCGCCGAGGCCCACCGGGTTCAGGTCGTTCAGGTGGGCGCGCTTGAACTCGATCCCGCGCGGCGAGAGGCGCAGCGGCTTGGAGATCATGAGATCCGCCGCCAGCGCGCCGATCCACGCGGCGGCTACCGTGGCGTAAAGGATCAGGATCTGCTCGATCACGGTGAAGATGCCGATTTCCATCAGCAGCAGCGCCAGCAGCACGTTGAACACCATCCAGACGATGCGGCCGGGGTGGCTGTGCGTGAGGCGCGAGAAGAAGTTGGACCACGCGATCGAGCCGGCATAGGCATTGGTCACGTTGATCTTGAGCTGGCACACCACCACGAACAGGCCCGTCAGCACCAGCGAGAGCGCGGGCCAGCCGGTCATCTGCGTGAAGATCGCATGGAACATCGCAGTGGGGCTGGACGGATCGTCCGCCATGAGGTGGCGGCTGGTGACGAACCAGGCGAGGTAGGAGCCCAGCAATAGCTTGGTGCCGCCGAACAGGGTCCAGCCGGGCCCGCCGATCAGCATCGCGGTCCACCAGCGGGTGCGGCCGATCTTCGCTTCCGGCGGAAGGAAGCGCAGGTAGTCCGCCTGTTCGCCGATCTGCGGCAGCAGCGAAAGCAGGGTGGAAAGTGCGAGCCCGAAGTGAAGCAGGGTTACGCTGCCGTCCGCCAGCCCGAACCTGCCGGAATAGTGAGACCATTCGGCCAGCGCCGCAGGACCAGACCACACGATGTAGACGATCGGCGCGACTTGCAGGACGATCCAGACGTATTGCGTCCAGGCCTGGAACCGGGTGATCGCGCTCATCCCGTAGAAGGCGATGGGGATCACCACGAGCGCGCAGATCAGGTAGGCCACGCTCATCGGCATCCCGGTCATCGCGCGCAGGGCGACCGCCATGATCGTCGCCTCCACCGAGAACAGCAGGAAGGTGAAGGAGGCATAGACCAGCGAGGTGATCGTCGAGCCGAGATAGCCGAAGCCCGCGCCGCGCGTCAGCAGGTCGATGTCCAGCCCGCGCCGGGCGGACTGGTAGGCGATGGGCAGGCCCAGCACGAACATCAGCGCCATGCCCGCCGCGATGGCGGCCACGCTGTTGGCGAAACCGTAAGTTAGCGTGATCGAGGCGCCGATCGCCTCGCAGGCGAGGAAGGCGGTGGCGCCGATGGCGGTGCCCGCCACCGTGCGCGGCGCCCAGCGCCGCGCCGCATCGGCGGTGAAGCGCAGGGCATAGTCTTCAAGCGTCTGCGTCGCGACCCACTTGTTGTAGAGCCGCTTGTCTTTCAGGACGTAGTCGGGCTGCTTCATCACCCGATTTCGGTGACGGGAGCGGGCTCGCGCGGGCGCAGGCCGCCGCTGGCGACGATGAAGTCGACCACTTCGTCCAGCCCGACCATGTCCTTGAGGTTGGAGAACAGGAAGGGCCGCGTGCCCCGCATCTTCCTGGCGTCGCGGTCCATCACGCCCAGGTCGGCGCCGACCAGCGGGGCAAGGTCGATCTTGTTGATGACCAGCAGGTCCGAACGGGTGATGCCGGGGCCGCCCTTGCGCGGGATCTTGTCGCCCGCGGAAACGTCGATCACGTAGATGGTGATGTCGGCCAGTTCCGGGCTGAAGGTGGCGGCCAGGTTGTCTCCGCCGCTTTCGATGAAGATCACCTCGAGGCCGGGGAATTTCCTGGCCATCTCGTCTACGGCGACGAGGTTGATGCTGGCATCCTCGCGGATGGCGGTGTGCGGGCAACCGCCGGTTTCCACGCCCATGATCCGCTCCGGGGCGAGCGCGCCGGAGCGGGTGAGGAATTCGGCATCCTCGCGGGTGTAGATGTCGTTGGTGATGGCCGCGATGTTGTAACCCTCGCGCATGGCCTTGCAGAGGCGTTCCGTCAGCGCGGTCTTGCCGGAGCCGACCGGGCCGCCGATGCCGACGCGCAGGGGACCGTGACCTGAAGCGGTTGGGGCAGTGCTCATGAGCGGAAAAGCCTTGTGTAGAGGGTTTCGTGGGCGATCGACGCCAGTTCGAGGTCCGGCGCGGCGGTGCCGAGGTCTTCCAGCGGCGTGACGAGGGCGCGGGCGGCGATCCGTTCGATCAGCGGGGCAAGCGCGGCGATGGCATGTTGCCCGTCGGTCTGGCCGAGCGGAACCAGCCGCACGCCTGCCGAAACGAGGTTGGCGGCGGTGGAATGGAGCAGGGCGTGGAGCGCGCTTTCCAGCGGCACGCCGTGCGCCGCGCAGGCCAGCGCCATGACCGTACAGTGGGCGACGGGCCAGTCGCCGTTGCGCGCCGAGAAAGCGTCCAGCGCGGGGTGTGGCCAGGCCTTGCGGGTGACGGCAAGGAACGAGGCGCCCTGCTGGCGGGCCTCCAGCGCGGTTTCGCTGCTGCCCCGGAAGGCGGCGGCGAGTTCGGAGATGTCGTCGAAGGCGGCGTCATCGCCGGCGGCTTTCCAGGCGTGCACGAAAAGGACGGCATCCACCCAGCCGCCGCCGCGCGCCAGCACCGCTTCGACATAGGCGACCACGTCCATGGCGCTGCGCACCCGGCCATCCTCCACGGCGGTTTCGAGGCCGTGGCTGTAAGTGAAGCTGCCGACCGGATAGGACGGGGAAGTCCATGCGAGCAGCCGGTGCAGCGCCCCGTCAGTGAGCATGGGAGCAGGGGCCGTCATGATCGTGGTCATGGTCATGATGGTGGCCGTGGTCGTGATGCCCATGGCCTTGCGAATGGTCGTGCCCGTGCGAATGGTCATGTCCGTGGGCATGGCCGTGGCCGGAATAGGCGCCGCCCTCGGGCGTGAAGGCGGCTTCCAGCCTGGTCACCGTGGCGCCCAGCCCTTCGAGCATGGCGTTGATGACGTGATCGTCGCGCAGGCGGATGGCATGGGGGTGGAGTTCGGCGGGCAAGTGGCGGTTGCCGATATGCCAGGCGAGCCGGATCATCGTTGCCGCGCTGTCCGCCGTCACTTCCACCAGTGCCTCGGGCGCGGCGAGCACTTCCACCAGCCGCCCGTCCGAGAGCTGCAGCGCATCGCCGTGGCCCAGCACTTGCGCGCGCGGCAGGTCGAGCAGGAAGGCGGTGCCGTTGTCTGCGGTATAGTACCAGCGGCGGCGGTGGCGCGCGTCATGGTCCAGCGTGATGCGGTCGGCGGCCTCGCCGGTCCAGTGACCGTGGGGGATGACTTCGTGGACGGTCAGCATGGGAAGGGCCCTGTGTTGTTCCGAATCTTGCTCCGGGCCGACGGCATAATCAGCTTTTCCCCGCGATGACGAGAGGGGAGGCCCATCAGAACAGGAAATAGCGCTGGGCAAACGGCAGCACTTTCGCCGGTTCGCAGGTGAGCAGTTCGCCGTCGGCACGGACCTCGTAAGTTTCGGGGTCGACCTCGATATGCGGCATCGCGTCGTTGAGCACCATGGATGCCTTGGAAATGCCCCCGCGCGTGTTGCGCACGGCTTCCAGCGGGCGCTGGAGCTGCAGGCGCTCCGCCACGCCGCCCTCTATCCCCGCCGCCGAGACGAAGTGGAGCGAGGAGGCCACCCCCGCCGCGCCCAGCGCGCCGAACATCGGCCGGTAATGGACCGGCTGGGGCGTGGGAATGCTGGCATTGGCATCGCCCATCGGCGCGGCGGCGATGGCGCCGCCCTTGATGACCATGTCCGGTTTCACCGCGAAGAAGGCTGGCGACCACAGCACCAGATCGGCCAGCTTGCCGGGCGCGATCGAGCCGACGACATGGCTGATCCCGTGGGCGATGGCCGGGTTGATGGTGTACTTGGCGATGTAGCGTTTCGCGCGGAAATTGTCGGAATCGGCATCGTCCGGGCCAAGGCTGCCGCGCTGCTGCTTCATCTTGTCGGCGGTCTGCCAGCAGCGGATCACCGTTTCGCCCACGCGGCCCATCGCCTGGCTGTCGGACGACATCATCGAGAAGGCGCCCAGATCGTGAAGGATATCTTCCGCCGCGATGGTTTCCTTGCGGATGCGGCTGTCGGCGAAGGCCACGTCCTCGGCGATGCGGGGATCGAGGTGGTGGCACACCATCAGCATGTCGAGGTGCTCCTCGATGGTGTTGACGGTGTAGGGCCGGGTCGGGTTGGTGGAGGAGGGCAGCACGTTGGGCAGGCCTGCCACGCGGATGATGTCCGGCGCATGGCCGCCGCCCGCGCCTTCGGTGTGGAAGGCGTGGATGGTGCGGCCCGCGAAGGCGGCGATCGTGCTTTCCACGAAGCCGCCTTCGTTCAGGGTATCGGAATGGAGCGTGACCTGCACGTCGTACTCGTCCGCCACCTTGAGGCAGCAGTCGATCGTGGCGGGCGTGGTGCCCCAGTCCTCGTGCAGCTTGAGCCCGCATACGCCCGCGCGGACCATCTCCTCCAGCGCGGCGGGGGTGGAGGCATTGCCCTTGCCGAACAGGCCGAAGTTCATCGGCAGCGATTCCAGCGCCTGCATCATGCGGCCGATGTGCCACGCACCCGGCGTGCAGGTGGTGGCGAGCGTGCCGTGCGCCGGGCCGGTGCCGCCGCCCAGCATCGTGGTGATCCCGGAATTCAGCGCCTCTTCCACCTGCTGCGGGCAGATGAAGTGGATATGCGCGTCGATCCCCCCGGCGGTGAGGATGCGCCCTTCGCCGGCGATGATCTCGGTGCCGGGGCCGATGGGAATGTCCACGCCCGGCTGCACGTCGGGGTTGCCCGCCTTGCCGATGGCGCTGATCCGCCCGTCGCGCAGGGCGACGTCGGCCTTGATGATCCCCCAGTGATCCAGGATCACCGCATTGGTGATGACGGTATCGGGCGCACCTTCGGCCCGGGTCATCTGCGACTGGCCCATGCCGTCGCGGATCACCTTGCCGCCGCCGAACTTCACTTCCTCGCCGTAGACGGTGCGGTCTTCCTCGATGCGGATCAGCAGCGAGGAATCGCCCAGCCGCACGCGGTCTCCCACGGTGGGGCCGAACATCCCGGCATAGGCGCGGCGGTTCATCGTCACCGGCATCAGAGGTCTCCCATCACGGCGGCGCGGAAGCCGAACACGCGGCGCGCGCCGGCATAGGGAACAAGCTGGACCTCGCGCGTCTGGCCCGGTTCGAAGCGGACCGCCGTGCCCGAGGCGATGTCGAGCCGATATCCGCGCGCCGCCTCGCGATCGAAGGATAGCGCGGGATTGGTCTCGGCGAAGTGATAATGGCTGCCGACCTGGATCGGCCGGTCGCCGGTATTGGCCACGGACAGGGCGATCACCTCGCGCCCCTCGTTCAGCACGATTTCGCCCTCGGCCGGGATGATTTCGCCCGGGATCATCGGATCGGCCTGTGCACGGTGACGAGCTTGGTGCCGTCAGGGAAGGTCGCCTCGACCTGGATGTCGTGGATCATCTCGGCAATGCCGTCCATCACCTGGTCGCGGGTGAGGACATGGGCGCCGCTGGCCATGAGTTCCGCCACCGGCCGCCCGTCCCGCGCGCCTTCCACCACATGGTCGGAAATGAGGGCGATGGCCTCGGGATGGTTGAGCTTCACGCCCCGCTCAAGCCGCCTGCGGGCGACCATGGCAGCCATGGCGATGATGAGCTTGTCTTTTTCGCGACCGGTGAGGTTCATTGGCCCTAGCAGTAACAGATGGAGGGAAGGCGTGGCGAGAGGCCGAACACGGCGGACCTCAGGATTTCCGCGCAGCGAAGCGCGATATCGCGGACCCGGCGCGGATCCGGCGCGGTCATGCGCAGGATCAGCATGCCGTCGAAACAGGTTGCGCCGCCGTGCGGGGCGGGGATCAGCGTGCGGGCGCGCTCCAGATGATCGGCGGCGTCCGGGCCGACGTAGACCAGGGTGAGAACCGCACTTGCACCGCCGAAGCCGAAGGGGCGGGCGGCGGTTCCGGCCACGTCACCGCCGATGTGAAGCGTGTCCGCCCAGATCAGGCGTCCGCCCCGGCGAATGCGCCATGAATCGTGGATGAGGCCGCTCTCGAAGGTTTCGCCCATGGCGCCCCGGCCCAGCACGATCATCTCGCTGGCGAGCAGGCGCGCATCTGCCGCCATGTCCACTTCCAGCGAGCGGCGCATGTGGCTGCGGTCGAACAGGATGGCTTCCTGCGCCAGCCATTCGCAGCGGCTGGCCGCTCCAAGGGCGATGCGTGTCTCGATGCGGGTCGGCGGGTCGTCTGGCAGGGCGCGGTAGATCTTTTCCGCTGCCTGGGGGATCACCGTGGCGGCAGCATCGTCGTCCACCTTGATGTCCAGCGCGAGCCGGTCTCCCCCCGTCAGCCCGCCGCTGGTGGTGACGGTGACGGCAAGCGGGAATTCGCCCGCGTCGCCATCGGGAAACAGCAGGCGCGCCGGGGCGATCTGGCTGAGGTCGCGCAGGCCGCGAGGGCCGAAGTGGACCATCGCGGCGCCGTCCACCCGCTGCAACCGCGACCGCGCGGGCGGCGCGGCTTCTGCGGGGCGGTTAAGGAGGTTTGCGACCATGGCCTAGCTACGCTTGCGGCGGGAAAACGGGGCATGGGGCATTTGACGTATGGGCGGGAGGCCCACGTGAATCGCGCGGATCTCTGCAGGAGCGGGCCTCGTCCCGTCTCCGATCCGGGACGAGGCTTCCTGCGATCGGTTCAGATCGGTTAGCGGCGGCCGAAGTTCGGATCGACCTTCTCCGCCTTGCCGGCCTTTGCCGCGCGTTCTCCGTTACCGGGCTGGCCATGCTCGGTGGTCAGGTCGGACAGGTAGCCTAGCTGCCTGATGCCTTTCCTGCGCATGGCCACGCCGGTCAGGCAGGCGTGCATGATGGTGTTGGCGTTCAGCGCGCTGCGGTATGTCGGGTCGAGCACGGGGGCCAGTTCGACGATCTCGAAGCCCACCAGTTCGTTCTCGGCGCAGAGGCGGCGCACGATGGGGATCGCCTCCCGCATGGTCAGGCCTCCCGCAACCGGGGTGCCGGTGCCGGGAATGAAGGCCGGATCCAGCACGTCCACGTCGAACGAGACGTAGAGCTTCTTGCCGCTTTCCCGCGCTTCCTTGAGCGCGCGTTCCATGACGACCTGCCAGCCGCTTTTCTCCACTTCCGGCATCGCGTGATAGCGCACGCCGTTGTCGCGCATCCATTCGAAGCCTTCCGCACCCGGCCATGACCCGCGCAGGCCGACCTGGATGTAGTTCCGGCCCAGCACGTGGCCTTCCTTGACCGCGCGGTAGACCGGGGCGCCATGCGTGATGAAGTGGACGCCGCCCTTGCCCGCATCATAGTGCGAATCGAAGTGGACCACGCCGAAACTGCCCTTGCCGTGAACGTCGGCCAGGCCGGCTACGTCGGCATATTCCAGGCTGTGGTCGCCGCCCACGATGAAGGGAATGGCGCCGGTCCGGGCGATTTCCGCCACGCGTTCGCGCACATGCTGGACGCTGCGTTCGGTGCTCATGTTGTCGATGGCGATATCGCCGTAGTCGACGATGTTCAGCTCCTTGCTGGGATCGACCATGGTGTACATGTCCACCCCGCCCGCGCCGTACTGGCTGCGCATGGCAGAGGGGCCGCCCTTGGCCCCGCGATAGCCCGAGCCCATGTCGAGCGGCGCGCCGACGATGGCTACGTCCACTTTCCCGGCGACCAGATCGTCCGGATAGATCGCCACCGGGGCGCCCGCGAAAGTGGCGATGCCGCCTGCATACATGCCCGCACCGCGCCCATTGGCGTAGTAGCTCAGTTCGAAGGGCCCCGGTTCGCGCCGGGGATCGAGCCCCTTGGGGCGCATGGCCTTCCAGCCGTTGAAATCCTCGTTCTCGGTATCGAGGGCGATTTCGCCCATGTCCTTGCCGGGATGGAACTTGGCCGCTTCCACCGAATCCATCATCGCCTCGATATAGGCGTCGATTTCCTGCGGGGTCTTGGTGGAAAGCCGCTGGAACAGCTTGTCGAACGAACCGGCGAAACCTTCGGCCTTGTCCGAGACGAGGAATTCGCGCTTTTCCTTGGTCAGTCCGCCGATCTTGGCTTCCAGTGCGGCGGGAATCTCCGGCCGGTCGGTCTGCGCGATGACCGCGCCGGAAAGGATGGCCGCAAGAGCGCATGCCCCTGCCAGCAGCTTGCGTTTCGCGTTCACTAAGTACCCCCGTCTTCTGGCCTCGTATGGGCTGGGAAGTGCGGGGAGGGGGCGCTGTGCGGCAATGGGGCGATTGACGTAGGGGGCAGGGAAGGGGCCGGGCGCGGACAAAAAAAGGAGGTCCGGACGCGGGGTCCGAACCTCCCTTGTAGTTTCGTCAGAGTGAAAATCCGGCAAAGATGGCGAACGCCCGGTGCCCCGCGTCGTGAGGGCGAAGCGCGGGAGGACGTTCCTTTGCGAAAACCACTGACATCGTTTGTAGCGCCCGGTTTGCGGAGCGCCCTACGTCAAACGGCGTATGCTGCGATTTGCTCCGCCCTCCTAGGATGGGCCGGTCATGCTAGTCGCTTTGCTGTTCCTGTTCGGGCTTGGCGTCATCCTGCTCGCGGTCGCCGTCCTGGCGATGCGGCGGCAATTGCGGCTCACCCGCCAGTCGCTCACCCCGGTAGACCGGATCTCCCTTGCCGGTGATGCGCGCGAGCGTGAAACGGCGCCGATCGTCAGCGCCCCGGCCGTTTCGGGCGAGACGCTGACGATCGGCGGCCTCAGCCGCGATCCGCGCCTGCTGCTGCTGCTGTTCATAGAGGCGGATTCCGCGCTCTGCGAGACGGTGGTGCGCGATGCGGTGGAACTGTGCGCGGACGCCGAAGTGCGCCTGCTGCTGCTTGGCGACGGTCAGCGGGAGGACTACGCCGCGCTGATCGCACGCAGCGGCCTCGGCGCGGATGACATCATTCTGGACGCCGCCGTGGGAGAGGACTTCCACATCGGCCCGGTCCCTTCCGCAGCCCTGATCGATCCGAACGGGCACCTGCTTGCCCGCGGCACCGTGCAGCGCAGGGAACAGCTGGAAGCCTTGTTGGCGGCAGTAGGACAAGGCGCGGCACCGGCGGACGAGGACATTCGGCAAGTACAGGTTTCAGGGAGTATCGTGACGTGATTGCCAGCAAGATGCGGTCGATGGCGGTGGCCGCAGGTGCGCTGATGACAGGCGCAGGGATAACGGGCGCGGCGCTCCTGGCGGGGCTTGCGGCGCATCCCGCCCCGCTGCGAGCGCAGGCCGCGCCGAAGGCCTGGGCGGCCAATTGCCAGTCCTGCCACAAGGCCGACGGCAGCGGCATGCCGGGCATGTTCCCGCGCCTTTCCGGGCGGGTGGGGCCGATGGCCGGCAGCAAGGATGCGCGCCAGTGGCTGATCTCCACCGTGCTTTACGGCCAGTCCGGCGCGATCACGGTGGATGGCAAGCCGATCCGCGGGGCGATGATGCCTTTCGGCCGCCTGCCCGACGCCGATGTCGCCGCCGCGCTCAACTGGGTGGGCAAGGGAGGCAAGCCCTTTACCCCGGCCGAAGTGGCCGCCGTTCGCGCGGCGGGCGGCGGCAGCGCGGCGAAGAATGCGGAGATGCGAAAGAAGCTCGAAGGCGCGGGACAGGTAAGGTAGCGTCGCGCGCGGGCATATCGATACGGAACGACTGAGGGGGCAACGGGCACATGGCAATCCGCTTCACGCTGAACGGCGCAGCGAGGGAACTCGACACCGATCCGGAGAAACCGCTGCTCTGGGCCCTGCGTGAGGACATGGGCCTGCCGGGCACCAAGTTCGGCTGCGGCGCGGGGCTCTGCGGGGCCTGCACCGTCCATCTCGAAGGCGCCGCCATCCGGTCCTGCCTGACGCCGGTAGGCGCGATCGAGGGGCAGTCGGTCACCACTATCGAAGGCGTGGCCGCGCTTGACGCAGGACGCCGCGTGGGAGCGGCCTGGCGCGAGCTCGACGTGCCCCAGTGCGGATACTGCCAGGCGGGCCAGATCATGAGCGCCGTGGCGCTGCTTACCGAGACGCCCGATCCGGACGATGCCGCCATCGACGCGGCCATGGCCGGAAACCTCTGCCGCTGCTCGACTTATGTCCGCATCCGCGCCGGTATCAAGGCCGCCGCGAAAGCCCGGGGGGCAGCGGCATGATGGCAGCAGATATCTCACGCCGCCGCTTCGTCGGCGCCTCGCTGCTGGCCGGCGGCGGTCTCCTCCTGGATATTGCGATCCCGCTGCCGGCCCATGCCGCGCAGGCATCGGCCGGAGAACCCCGGGTTCTCACCGCCTTCATTCGCATCCTGACCGGCAATCGCTTCGTGATCGGCGGGAAGAACGCCGAGATCGGGCAGGGCGCCAAGACCTCGCTGCCGATGATGATCGCCGAGGAATTCGACGTGGACTGGGATCAGGTCACGGTCGAGCAGACACACGCGGACCAGTCGTTGTTCGGCGCGCAGAGCGCGGGCGGAAGCCGCACCACGCCGCGCGAATGGCTGCCGATGCGGCAGGCGGGCGCGGCGGCGCGGGCCATGATGGTGGCGGCGGCGGCCCGCCAATGGAATGTCCCGGAAGACGGCCTGACGACCGGCAGCGGCATCGTCACCGACCGGCGCTCGGGCCGTTCGGTGGCCTATGTCGATCTCGCCCCGATCGCCGCGGCTCTGGCCGTTCCCGATCCCGCCTCGCTGAAGCTCAAGGACCCGGCGGACTTTCGCGTGATCGGCAAGCCGATTCCCGGTGTCGATACACCGGCCATCGTCGCGGGACAGCCCCTGTTCGGGATCGACCACCGGCAACCGGGCATGCTCCACGCGGTGCTGGAAACCAGTCCGGCGGTCGGCGGCAAGCTGAAGAGCGCCAATCTCGACGAAGTGCGCGCCTTGCCCGGCGTACGCCACGTCGTGACCATCGCCGGAGACGGTCAGGCGGAATCGCTGTTCGACGGGGTGGCGATCCTGTCCGAGAGCTTCTGGTCCGCGAACAAGGCGCGCGAGAGCCTGAGGGCCGAGTGGGACGACAGCGCGCAGCAGGGGTTCTCCACCCAGGGCTATGCCGTTCAGGCCGCGGAAGCGCTCAAGGGTGCGGGCGCGGGCGAAGTGCTGCGCAAGGGGGATATCGATGCGGTGTTCGCCGGAGCGGCGAAAACCGTGACGGCGCGCTATGAATATCCATTCCTGGCGCACGGCACGCTGGAGCCGCAAAACTGCACGGCCCTGTTCCGCGACGGCGCCGTCGAGATATGGGCGCCCACCCAGAACCCCGAAAGCGGACGCGGGCTGGTAGCCAAGGCGCTGGGGATCGCGCCGGACAAGGTGCGCATCAACCTCACGCGGATCGGCGGCGGCTTCGGGCGGCGCTTGATGAACGACTACATGGTGCAGGCCGCCGCGATCGCCGCCAGGGTGCCGGGCACGCCGGTGAAGCTGCTCTATACCCGGCAGAACGATTTCCGGCGCGATTTCTACCGTCCGGCAGGATGGCACGCCTTTGCCGCCGCGCTTGACGGGCAGGGACGGCTGGTGGGATTGCGCGATCATGCGGTCAGCTTCGGCAAGGACGGCACACCGACCCGCGCGGGGGAACTGCCCGCTGCGCTGGTGCCGGCAAACCTCGTGGATGCGGTGCTGCTCGAACAGACCCTGCTGGACACCAACCTGCCCACCGGCTGGTTGCGGGCGCCGGGATCGAATGCGCTCGGCTTCGTTTCGCAGGCCTTTCTCGATGAAGTGGCGCAAGCGGCAGGGAAGGACCTGCCGTCGCTGATGCTGGAACTGCTCGGCGCGCCGCGCAGCCTTCCGGGCGAAGGGCGCGGGCCGGTGTTCCAGACGGGGCGGGCGCGCGGCGTGATCGAGAAAGTGATGGCGATGGCCGACTGGCAGGGCCGCGCGAAGCTGCCGAAAGGGCGCGGCAAGGGATTTGCCTTCTATTTCAGCCATGCCGGATACTTCGCCGAAGTGGTGGAGGTTTCCGTTTCGGAAGGCCAGGTCGCGGTTCACGAAGTGTGGGCGGCGGGCGATGTCGGCAGCCAGATCGTCAATCCCCTCAACGCGCTGCACCAGGTGCAGGGCTCGGTGATCGAGGGGCTGGGGCAGGCGCTGGCGGGGCAGAACGTCACGCAGGTCGCGGGCGTGGTGGAGCAGCAGAACTTCGATGCCCATCCCTTCCAGCGCATCGACGCGACGCCGAAGATCAACGTGGAGTTCGTCACGACCGACAATCCTCCCACCGGCCTTGGCGAACCGGCGCTGCCGCCGGTAATCCCGGCCATGGTCAACGCAATCTTCGCGGCAACCGGACGGCGGGTGCGCAGCCTGCCGGTCGATCTGTCGGCACCGGCCTGATTCCCGCGCCCGCGCACTGCCTATGCGTCATTTGACGTAGGGGGCACTGGCCCCCCGCTGGCGTAGCTTCCTGCCCAAGGATCGGCTCCGTTCCGGGGCGGGGGTAAAGGGTTTCGCAGCCAATGGGTCACATGATCGCCGCCATTCGCCAGCGGGCGCCGCGCGATCCCTTCGTCGTCTTCCTGATCTCGGCGGCTGCGATCTTCGCGCTCTACTGGGCGGTTGCCGGGCGCAAGGAGACGATCGAGGTGCCGCTTTCGGTGCAGCGCAGCCTCGATGACGACTACAGCCTGATGACCGGGCACCAGCCCGATGCCCGGGCGCGGCAGAAGCTGGTGGACGATTACGTCGGCAACGAACTGCTGTTCCGCGAGGCGGTGCAGCGCGGCATGCACATGACCGACAAGACCACCAAGCAGCGCCTGATCGACCGCGTGCGCTTCATGATCAGCGGTGCGCCGCCGGAACCGAGCGAGGACCAGCTCATGACCTGGTACGCCGGCCACCAGGACCTCTACCGCGCCGAGCCATGGGTTTCGCTGAAGCACGTCTTCTTCGAACGCAAGCCCGCCGATGCCGCCGCCGTGCTGGCGAAGCTGAACGGGGGCGGCAGCGTTGCCGGCGATGAATTCTGGATGGGCCACGACCTGTCGAAATACGGGATTTCGATGCTGCGCGGCATGTTCGGGGAAAGCTTCCTGGACCGTGTGGAAAAGCAGCCCGAGGGCAAGTGGGCGGGGCCGCTGCGTTCCTCTCGCGGGTGGCACTTCGTGGAAGTGACGGCACGGGGCAAGGACCAGCTGCTGCCTTACACCGACGCCCGCGAACAAGTGAAGCAGGACTATCAGGCCGACCAGACCGGCACGGCAGTGAGCAGGGAAATCGCGCGGCTGCGGCAGGATTACGCGGTCCATGTGGAGTCCTGACGTGCTGCGCTTCCTTGCCGTTCTCCTGGTTGCCCTCGGCCTGTCGCCCGCACCGGCCATGGCGGACGTTTTTCGCGTCGGCGAGTTCACGCTCCAGCGCGGCAGCGATCCCGGCACTTACGAACTGACCGCCAGCGTGCCTAACGTGCTGGCCAGCAACGATGCGCTGGGCCTGCCGACCGGCTGCGCGGAAACGGACCGCGAGCGGTTCGTGGAGGCGGTGGTGGTGCGCTATGCCATCCGTTTCACCTGCCAGGGCGGCTTCGCGCCCGAAGCGCAGATCGTCACGCCGTGGGGGGTGGACGGCGGTACGTTCACGTCGGTGCTGGGCGGGGCGATGGTGAAGATGCCGCTCCAGTCGGACGGTGACAGGCTGCTTTTGCCGCTGGCCGACACCGCTCCGCAGGCGCGGCCGCTGCCCGAAGTGGCGCGCTACTATACGGTCGAGGGCGTGGTCCACATCCTGGGCGGATGGGACCACCTCTGTTTCGTGCTCTGCCTGTGCCTGCTGGCACGGGGACGTTTCCTGCTGGCGCTGGTAACGACTTTCACGCTCGGCCATTCGCTCAGCCTGGCGCTGGCGTTCTTCGATGTGATCCATGTGCCGGTGCCGCCGGTGGAGGCTGTGATCGCGCTGTCCATCGCCTTCATGGCGCGCGAGGCGATCATGACCCGGCAGAACGGCGGCGAGATCGATCCGGCCCAGCGCCGCCGCCAGCTTGCCGTGGTGGCGGGGTTCGGCCTGCTTCACGGCCTCGGTTTCGCAACGGTGCTGCGCGAACTCGGCGTTGCGCCGGGTGAGCGGGCGAGCGGCCTGCTGTTCTTCAATGCCGGCGTCGAGCTGGGCCAGTTGCTGTTCGTTTCCGCCGTGCTCGGCGTGATGGCGGTGGCGGGGATCTTCGACCGGAGCGAGCCGGTGCGCCGGGCCGCGCTCTACTTTGCCGGGATCGTGGGCTGTTTCTGGGCGATCGAACGCGTGGCCGGCTTCGGCCTGGGGATCGCGTGAACGCAGCGCGGGCCGCCCTTGCTCGCGGCGACCTGCCGGGCGCGATGGCGGCGGCGCAGGCACAGGTCCAGTCGCGACCGGCCGAGGCGGAAGGCTATTTCCTTGTCGGGCTGATCGCTGCGGAGACGGGGCAGGTGGCCAGGGCCGTGCCGCTGATCGAGCAGGCGCTCGGCCGCGAGCCCGCCAATCCCGAATACCTTGCGCAATATGCGCGGCTGCTGATCCTGCTGCGCCGCGACGGCGAGGCGGCGGCAGCGGCGCGGGCCGGGCTCGCCGCGTCCGGAAGCGATGCGCGCACGCTCGATACGCTGGGCTGCGTACTGGCGCGGCTGGGCGACCACGAGGCCACTCTGGCGCCTTTTGCGGCGGCGGCGGCGCAGGAGCCGGGCAACCTCGATTATCGCTACAATCTGGCGGCCGCCTGCGGCTTTACCGGCAGGGTCGAGGAAGCGCGCGGACACTACGAGACGATCCTGCAGGCCGATCCCGGCGATGCGCGCACGCATTATGCGCTCTCGATCCTTTCGCGCCAGACCCGCGGGGACAACCATGTCGAGCGGCTGGAGGCGGCCACGGCGCGCGCCAGTGCCCCGGAAGACCTGCTGCGCCTGCGTTATGCGCTGGCCAAGGAGCTGGAGGATATCGGCGAGCCCGAACGGGCCTTCGCCGCGCTTTCGGCCGCCAATGCCGGGCACAAGCGCGCCACGGGCTATCGGTTTGCGCAGGACGAGGCGATCTTCGATGCCCTTGAGGCGGCGTTCGCCGATGTGCCTGCGGCAGCATCCGGCCATTCCGATCCGGCGCCGATCTTCGTGGTCGGCATGCCGCGCACCGGGACGACGCTGGTGGACCGCATCCTCTCCTCCCACCCGGAAGTCGGCTCGGCGGGGGAATTGCAGGCCATGCCGCTGGCGATCAAGCAAGCCGCCGCCACACCTTCGCGCAAGGTTCTCGATGCCGAGACGATCGCGGCCGCCATGCGCGCCGATCCGGCGGAAATCGGCCGGCTCTATTCCGCCCGCGCGGCCCATCACCGCCCCGCCGGCAAGCCGCGCTTCGTGGACAAGCTGCCCGCCAATTTCCTCAATATCGGCCATATCCTGCGGGCGCTGCCGAATGCGCGGATCGTCTGCCTGCGCCGGGCGCCGATGGACACGGTGTGGAGCAATGTCCGCAATCTCTTCGCGGCATCCTCGCCTTATTACGCCTATTCCTACGACCTCATGGACACGGCACGCTATTATGCGCGGTTCGACCGGCTGATGGCGCTGTGGGAGCGGCACTATCCGGGGCGCGTGCTCTCGCTGGGATATGAGGCGCTGGTGGCCGGGCAGGAACGGGAGACGCGGCG
This sequence comes from Novosphingobium sp. TK71, assembly GCF_055361505.1. Taxonomy (NCBI): domain Bacteria; kingdom Pseudomonadati; phylum Pseudomonadota; class Alphaproteobacteria; order Sphingomonadales; family Sphingomonadaceae; genus Novosphingobium; species Novosphingobium sp. TK71. The sequence goes on along the minus strand of NZ_JBSZKA010000001.1, from coordinate 1,625,938 downwards.
CCTGCTGGAGCACTGCGGCCTGCCGTGGGACGCGGCGTGCCTGTCCTTCCACGAGAACCGCGCTGCCGTGGCGACGCCAAGCGCGGCGCAGGTCCGCCGCCGGCTCAATGCCGACGGGATCGGGCGGTGGAAGACGCATGAGGCCGGGATGGTCGAGGTGCGGGCGTTCTTCGAAGGGCTGGGGATCGAGGCAGGCTGAACCGTCCTGGCGGACCGGTTTTCCCATTCACCGCGTCATGGTTTCATCGCTTCAGGGCCGGAAACGAAGAAAGCGGGACCGCATGTCGCGGCCCCGCCCTCCTGCGTTGGCGATCGGGGATGATCGTCAGAACTTCACGCGGCCCTCGATGCCGATCACGCGCGGCTGCGCGACCGAGCGGGCATAGTAGCGCGACACGATCCCGTCGTTGACGAGGCCGTAGCGGGTCAGGTCGTTGCTGACGCCGGTGACCGCGTACTTGTCGAAGATGTTGTTCGCGAACAGGCCGATCTCGTAGGCGTCGGTCTTGTAGGTCACATTGGCGCGGTGCATCACGTAGGACGGCAGACGCTCGCCGCCGCCGCGCAGGCCCGGACGGGTGTAGATGCCGCCGGTGTAAGTCGCCGTCCAGCCCAGCACCATCGAATTGGCGCCGATCGGGAAGTCGTAAGTCACGCCCAGCGCGCCCGAGTTCTTGGCGGAGCCCGGCAGGCGGTCCCCGTCGTAGACGCTCACGAGGTCTCCGCCCGCCACGGAAAGCAGGTCGGGCACGTCCTCGGTCAGGTGGGCGTCGAGGTAGGAGTAGTTGCCGCGGATGTTAAGGCCGGCGATGGGACGCGCCGTGAACGAGAAGTCCACGCCCTTCGATACCGCCGCGCCGCCGTTGGTGGTGATGCCGATGGCGCCGTTGACGGTCTGGCCGTCAAGCTGGATGCCCTGCCACTTGATGTAGAAGCCGGAGAGATTGAAGGTCAGGCGGTTGTCGAGCACTTGGGCGCGGAACCCGATTTCGGCGTTCTTGACCTTGTCGGGGCCGAAGAACAGCTCGTCGGGCAGGGCGCAGAGGTTCTGGCCGGCCGGAAGCGGCACCACGCAGGGCGCCACGCGGTTGACGCCGCCGATGCGGTAGCCCTTCGAATAGGTGGCATAGACCATCATGTCGGGCGTGATGTTGTACGAGGTGTTGAATTTCCAGACGAAGCCGTCGTCCCCGGTCGAGCCGGAGCGCGAGCGGAAGTTGATCTGCGGATAGGGCTGGCCCAGCGGCAGGGCGGTGCCGCCGGTCACGTCGGCCGCATACTTGAAGTAGCGCAGCCCGCCCGTGACCTGCCATTCCTTGGTGATGTGGAAGGTGCCTTCGCCGTAGATCGCCTTCTCGTCGGTCTTGGTATCGACGTAGGAGGCGTATTCCACTTCATCGGGACGGTCGATACCGGCCCAGGCGGGGTAGCCGGGGACGATTTCCTGGCGATCCGAGGTCGTCTTCAGCCGGTTCCAGAACCCGCCGAGCACCCAGCTGAAGGGGCCGCCGTGCGTGGAGACGAGGCGGACTTCCTGCGTGTACTGCGACTGGGTCGCCACCGAGGGCGAATAGCTCGAGAATGCGGGGAACAGCTCGTAGCCATAGTCGAGATCGAGCAGCAGGTCGGTGTTGTCGTTCGACTGGCGCTGCTTGGTCTTGGTGTAGGACGAGGTGAACACGGCCTGCGCGATATCGGCCACGTTGCCGCTCATTTCCAGCGACAGCAGGTGCGACTGGCGCTTGGACGGTTCCTCGTAGCGCCACGGGGCCTCGTACTTGCCTTCGCCCACCACGCCGGCGCCGGTGGCCTGGCGGCCGCCCGTCTTGGTCTGTTGGAAGGCGTAAGTGAGATAGGCCTGGAAGTCCGGCGAGACGAAGCCGAGCTGGTTGCGGGTGGTGAAGGTCTTCTCGTAGTTGAGGTCCTTCTTGCCCGCGAAGTTGGCGTCCTGCTGGGCTTCGGTGCCCATCGGGTTGGAAGCGCTGCCCGGCTGCGGGATCGAGACGCCCGGCTGCTTCAGCAGGAACGGATAGTCGATGAAGCCGGGGTCGTTGTAGTAGCCGGTGACGGTGCGGAAGGCGATCGAATCCCGGACGATCGGGATGTTCAGCACGCCGTAGCCCGAATAGCCCAGGCCGCTCGAATGGGCGACGTCGTAGGCGCGGCCGTAGACTTCGCCGGAGAACGCCGTCGGGTCGGGGCGGTTGGGCATGTAGCGCATCGCGCCCGCCAGCGTGCCGAGGCCGTAAAGCGTGCCTTGCGGGCCAAGCAGGACCTCGACGCGGTTGAGGTCGATCAGCTTGAAGTCGGTGTAGAGCGGCACGTCGCCCAGGTACATGCCGATCGAGTTGTCCGTGTTGTTGCCGCCCGCGCTGGAATCGCTGGCGGAAAGACCGCGCATGACCACCGTGCCGGCGCCGCGCGGGCCGGTGTCGGTGATGGTGATGCCCGGCGTGAAGGCGCCGAGGTCGCGCATGTCGTCGATGTGCTCGCTGGCGAGTTCGGCCGAGCCGATCGCCGCGATGTTGATCGGCGTTTCCAGAAGCGTGGTGTTGCGGCGCGTGGCCGAAACGATGATGGCGCCGTCATCCGCCGTGTCTTCCGCGGCGGCGGGTGCGGTGGACTGGGCATGGGCCGGCGCGGCGGCCAGCGACGTGGACATCATTGTAGCGCAGAGCAGCCCGATCTTCAGTTTGGCGCTGTTCGACATGCAGAACCCCCTATGTTGGTTTTGTTTCCTCCCGCTTCGGGCATCCTCTCCGGGACATGGATGGCGGTGAGCGTGCCGGCCTTTGCAGCCTGGCAAGTGTTGCAACCCGAGGACCCGGCGCTTGCGCGGTTCCCTGCGTCCTTGCGGAGGACGCGACTTGTTTTTCGATGTGCCCGAAACCTATGGGTGCGTTCGCGGAGCGGTAATGGGTCATTTGACGTACCCGGCCCGAGAGGCGCGGAATTCCGCCATCTACGTCAAATGCCCCATTGGGCGGGCGGCCGATTTGCTGCCTTCTTCGCGGCGTCGATCCGACATTCCTTTTCAGATTCATTCACCAGCCCGGCGCGGGTCGCGAAGGGGCGGGAGTGATCCCGGAGACATTGGGGCCATGACGTCAATCAGCGCCGTCACAGGTTGGAGCCTGGCAGCCGCGGCAGCGGTAGCCGGAGCGCTGACCGCAGACATTCCCACGCGTAACGCGGCCACGCCCGCGCCGGTCATGCCGGCCGAGGACGACATGGGGAAACCCAAGCCGCTCGAACTGCCGGAGGACGTGGCGCAGAAGCTTTCCGTCCTCGCGCCCGAAAAGCTGGACTTCGTGAAAAGCGGCATGACCGGCCGCTATGTCGAGAAGGACAAGCTGTTCGAACGCGTGCGGGCGATGCCGGCGCAGGAACTGGTCGCCTATATCGATGCGATCTACGCACTTTCCGCCGAAGTGGAATACAAGGCCGGGCGGGACAAGCTGGCGATCCCGCTGGACACCAGTTCGCCCTGGTTCAACGCCTGGAAACTGCGCCGCCCCACCTCGCTCGATCCCAGGCGCGAAGCCGGGCCGGTGGACCTCGGGCGCTATATCGGCGGCTATGGGGGCGGATTCGCCACATTCGCCAATGCCCCGGTCGCCTGGACGCCGGAGGACCTCAAGGCCGGCAAGGTGGACGTAGCCATCGTCGGCGCCCCGCTCGACATGGGTTCGGGCTGGCGCAATGCCATCGACGGTCCGCGCGCCCTGCGCATGACCGGCGGCGCCGGCGGCAATGACATGTATTCGATGATCAGCCCCAATGCGGAGCTGAACATCGTCGATTACGGCGACATCGCCGTGGACCAGAACTCCACCGAGCGCAGCGTCGATCACGTCCGCGAGGTCGTGGCGGAAATCGCGAAGACCGGCGCCATCCCGATCGTGATCGGCGGCGATCACAGCCTTGAATATCCCAATGTCGCCGCCGCCGCCGATGTCTACGGCAAGGGCAAGGTCGGCGTCGTCCACTTCGATTCGCACTACGATATCGGGCGCGGGCGCGTGCACCTGCTGGACCACGGCCAGCCGGTCTACCGGGTGCTGAGCGAAGGCCATGTCAATGCGAAGGACTATATCCAGGTCGGCCTGCGCGCGCGCGGGCCGGACCTCGAAACCTTCGGCTGGATGCGCAACAAGGGCATGCGCTATCACACGATGGTCGAAGTGGAGCGGGACGGCTGGGACAAGGTGATGAAGGCCGCGCTCGCCGAAGCGCGCCAGAACACCAAGAAGCTGTGGATCTCGTTCGACGTCGACGTGCTGGACCCGGCCTTCATGCCCGGCACTGGCACCCCCGTTCCCGGCGGCCTCACCGTGCGCGAGGCGCAGCCGATCATGCGCCGCCTCTGTGCCGAGAACGACATCGCCGGCATCGATATCGTCGAAGTCGCCCCCTATCTCGACACCAGCTACAAGACCGCGCTCAACAGCAATTACCTGCTGAACGCCTGTCTTTCCGGCATCGCCATGCGCCGCAAGGGCCTCAAGCCCGGCTATTTCAGCCCCGTGTCCGTGCAGGACGCGCGCGGTCGTTCGTAAGGAAGATCTGACCATGGCACGCAAGACCCTTTTCGCCGCGCTCGCGGGGACCTGCCTTCTGGCGCTTTCCGCCGCTGCCCCGGTGCAGGCACAGGCACAGGCACAGATGGCCGCACCGGCGGCCGACCCGATCGCCACGCTGCCTGCCGACCAGCGCGCCTTCGTGGCCGACGGCAGGACGCTCGCCCATCTCGGCCTCACGCCTGAAAAGCTCCGTACCGCGCTGGCGCCGCGCTCGGCCGAAGACCGCGCCGCCTATGTGAAGGCGCTGATGGACATGGTGCAGGCGGCGAAGTTCCAGCCCGGCGTCGATCCGGCGGAAATCGCGCTCAACCCCATGGCGCGCGGCTGGAATGCCACCACCACCGTTCGCCCCGCCTTCCTCGACAAGGTCCAGCGCGAGCCCGGCCCGTTCAGCCTCAAGCGCTATCAGTTCCAGAAGCCCGGCGTGCCCACTTTCGCGGATGCGCCGGTGGCGATCCGCAAGGAAGACCTGGTGGCCGGCAAGGTCGAGGTCGCCTTCGTCGGCGTGCCGCTCGACTTTTCGTCCGGCTGGCGCGATGCCAAGCATGCGCCGGTCGCGCTGCGCGGGATGGACGGTCTGGTCGGCGCCGATGCCGATGGCGGGGTCGATCCCGGACTGGTGCTGACGCTGGCCGACTATGGCGACCTTGCGATCGACTACATGGCCCCCGATCGCAGCATGGACCATGTGCGTTCGATGATCGCGGAAATGGCGGCTGCGGGCGTGAAGCCCTTCATCGTCGGCGGCGACCACACGCTCATGTACCCGGATGTGGCGGCAATGGTCGACAGCTACGGCGCGGGCAATGTCGCGGTCGTCCAGTTCGATGCCCATCCCGACGCCATGCTCGACGATCCGCACTTCATCTCCGACACGCAGACGCTTTCGCGCCTGATGCAGGACAAGGTCATCAAGGGCACCGACGTGATCCACGTCGGCATGCGCGGCCGCGATGCGGACGTGGAAACGCAGGCGCGCCTCAAGGCGGCGGGCGTGCGCATCAATCCCACTGCCGAGATCGCCGCGCGCGGATGGCAGGCGGTGACGCAGGAGATCGTCTCGGGTCTTGCCACGGGGCCGAAGAACGTCTTCGTCTCGTTCGACATGAGCGTGCTCGATCCGGGTGAAGTCTCGGCGGCGGGCCGCCCGGTGCCGGGCGGGATCTCCATGCGCGAGGCGATTCCCATGGTCCGGGAGATCTGCACGAAGAGCAATGTCGTCGGCTTCGACCTGCTGGATACCGCGCCGATCCTCGATACCACATATGTCAGCCGGTTGAGCGCGAACTACATCCTCCACGCCTGCCTTTCCGGCATCGCGCTGCGCAAGCAGGGCAAGGGGTAAGAAAGAGACACGAAAGGCCCCGTCCCGGACGATATCCGGGACGGGGCCTTTCGTGCGTCCGCGCCGCCTAGGCCGTCACGAAGCCGGCCACCCGTTCGAACATCCAGAAACTGCCCACCGCGCCCACGCCGTAAAGCGCTGCGGTTCGCGCCGGGGCTGCCAGCGAAACCGTGCGCAGCAGCGCCAGGCTGGCCAGGATCGCGCTGACGAACAGCAATTGCCCGATCTCCACGCCCAGGTTGAAGAACGCGAGGCTGGCCAGCTTTTCCCCCTCGCGCACACCGAGTTCGCCCAGCGCCGTCGCGAAGCCGAGGCCGTGGAGCAGGCCGAACAGCGAGATCACGGTCAATTGCCGGGGAAACGAAAACACCTGTCCGCCGCGCGCCAGGACCAGGGCTTCGCGGGCCATGAACACGATGGAGAGCGCGATTGCCGCCTCCACCGGCGGCACCGGGGCGCGGATCACGTCGAAGAAGGCCAGGCCCAGCGAGATCGAGTGGCCCAGCGTGAAGCAGCTTACCAACGTGACGAGCTGCCGCCCGCGCGCCAGCAGCGCGAGGCAGAGCACGAAGGCAAGGTGGTCCCACCCCATGAGGATGTGCCACAGGCCCTGATCGAGGAATTCCGCCGCCAGCGCGCCCAGCGAACGCGGGCCGGCCGCGGTTTCGCCGACCGGCACGACGATGGCGCCGCTTTCCGGGCTGAGGGCGCGGTCCACCTGCACGCCCAGCACGTTGCTGACGAAGCGGCCGCCGTCCACTTTCCACGGGGTGCGGATGGTGTCGGAGGGCCGGAATTGGCGGTTGCAGCGCAAGGTGAAGCCGAACTGCGCCCGACCGCCCGCGCTGTGGCGGGTCATCCCGGTCTGGCGGCATCCGTCCGGCCAGACGAGAGGGCTGGAAGAGGCCACGGTTTCGGGAACGGCGGCGGTGAATTCGTACTCGCCCGGTTCCTCGCCGCGGGTCAGGGCATAGTCGCCGGACAGGAAGATGTCGGCCATGGCCGTTTGCGGCGCCAGCGCCGCGCAGCCCAGCAGCAGCGCTGCGGACCTATTCCTCCACGACATCGTATTTCTCCTTGAGCCGCGCCACCGCCCCGTCGATCGCGGTTGACGTCTGGGCGTTCATGAAGTCCTGCCGCACCTGGTCGCGGACCATGGCGTAAGAGCGGCGCCGGGCGGCCTCGCGGCTTTCCACGCGCACGAAATGCCAGCCTCGGGCGCTTTGCAGCGGGCCGATCCAGCGGTCCTGCGGCGCGGCCTTCAGTGCCGTGACGAAGTCCTGCCCGAAGATGCCGCGCACCATGCTGTCACCATACCCGGGGAAGCTGCGGCCCAGCCAGAACTCGTCCGAACGGATCGTGCCGCCAAGGTTGAGCGTTTTCAGCAGCGCGGCGGGATCCTGCGGTTTTTCCGAGAGGAACACCTGCGAGAACGTGGTGCGCGGTTCGCCCTGGTAACGGGCCAGGTTCTCTGCGTAGAAATCCACCAGATCGGCCTCGCGCGGCTCGGCGGGGGCGCCTGCGATCAGGAAACGCTCCTTGTCGATCAGCACCTCGCGCGCCTCGGGAGAGGTCATGTGCAGGTTACGGTCCAGCGCGTCGCGGAACAGCAGTTCGCGGGTGATGAAGTCCTTCTTCATCCGCGCGCGGTCCTCGGCGGTGGGCTGGCGGCCGGTGAGCGTGCGGAAGTCCTCCACCATGGCGGCTTCGGCTTCGGGCGTGTAGCGGATCGGTTCGCGGCGGGTGGATTCGAGGGCCAGATAACCGGCGAACAGGGCCGCTCCCGCCATGAGGAACGGCACCAGCGGATCGCGCAAGGCCTTGCGGCAGGCTTTGCGAACAGCCTGCCGCGTCAGTGCGGCGCTCTTTCCCGGTATCGGAAGGGCAGTGCCGCTCGGCAAAGCTCTCGAAATCAACGAACGCGCCGCCTGCATCTGTCTGCCTTGTCCCTCACGCGCGGTGCCTGCCTGCACCCGCGAAGCCGATCCTAGGTCGGCGGCGGGGGAAGCAGCCTACGTCAAATGACGCATTCGACCGGACGGCCGGTTTCCATAGCCTTGGCAGCATCCGGTTTCTTCACAGCCCCGCCGCGAAAGGGGCCTTCCACTTGGAGATTTTCATGATCCGATCCCGGCTGGGCACGCTGGTGGTTTCGACATTCGCCCTTGCGCTGGCGTCCTGCTCGGGCTCCGGGACGGGCGGCGAAAGCGCCGTGGGCGACGGTATCGCCGTGGGCGTGCTGCATTCGCTGACCGGCACCATGGCGATCAGCGAAATCACCGTGAAGAACGCCGAAATGCTGGCGATCGAGGAGATCAACGCAGGCGGCGGCGTGCTGGGCAAGAAGATCGTGCCCATGGTGGAGGACGGCGCTTCCGATCCTTCCACTTTCGCGCAGAAGGCCTCCAAGCTGATCGAGAGCGACCACGTCGTCACCGTGTTCGGCGGCTGGACGTCTGCAAGCCGCAAGGCGATGCTGCCGGTGTTCGAGCGCACGAAGAACCTGCTCTGGTATCCGGTGCAGTTCGAAGGCAACGAATGCTCGGCCAATATCATGTATTCCGGCGCGCAGCCCAACCAGCAGGCACTGCCCGCGCTCGAATGGGCCGCGAAGCAGGGCTACAAGTCCTACTTCCTCGTCGGTTCCGACTATGTCTACCCGCGCACCGCGAACCTGATCCTCAAGAAGCACATCGACAAAGCCGGGATGAAAGTGCTCGGCGAAAGCTATGTGCCGCTGGGCGGGACGGACTTCTCGGGCGTGATCGGCAAGATCCAGAAAGCGAAGCCGGCGATCATCATCAACACGCTGAACGGCGATTCCAACGTCGCCTTCTTCAAGCAGATGCAGGCGGCGGGCCTCAGCCCCAGGACCATGCCGGTCATGTCCTTCTCCATCGGCGAGCAGGAAGCCAAAGCCATGGGCACCGCGCTGGTCGAGGGCAGCTTTGCGGCCTGGAACTACTTCCAGAGCCTGCCGGGCGATGCCAACGGCAAGTTCATCAAGGCCTACCAGAAGAAGTTCGGCGCTGACGCCGCCATCACCGATCCGATGGTCCACGCCTATCTCGACGTCTACGCCTGGAAGGCGGCTGCGGAAAAGGCCGGAAGCACCGACCCCGAGGCTGTACGCAAGGCCGCGGTTTCGCTGGGCGCTTTCGATACGCCGATGGGCAAGGTCAGCTTCGCGGGCAACCAGTCGCTGGTGCAGAAGGCCTATATCGGCAAGCTGAAGGCGGACGGCCAGTTCGAGATCGTCTCGGATTCCGGCGCCGATATCCAGCCCGAACCGTACGACGCGCTCGCCTTCCCCGGCAAGTCCTGCAAGCACTGACGAAAGGCGCCGGCGGCGATCCCCATCGCCGCCGGTGACGGCCCCGCCATGGACCTCGCACTCTTTTCCAACCAGCTGTTCAACGGCGTCTCGCTGGCCTCGCTCTACCTGCTGGCCTCGCTGGGGCTCGCGCTGTCCTTCGGGATCATGCGGGTCATCAACATGGCTCACGGCGAGATGCTGATGCTGGGCGGCTATCTTGCCTGGCTGACCCTGATGGTCGTGCCGGGCGGCGCGGGCATCCTGCTGGCGCTGCCGGTGGCCTTCGTGGGCGCGGCGGCGATGGGCGGGGTGATCCAGTCCACGGTGATCCGCCGCCTTTCCGCGCGGCCGCTCGATACCCTGCTCGCCACCTGGGGCGTCAGCCTGATCCTGCAGCAGGCCGCGCGCGACCTGTTCGGCGCCATCGGCGTGGAAGTGCGCGCGCCGGACTGGCTGAACGGCAGCTTCGTGCTGCTGGGCGTCACCATCCCTTCGGCCCGGCTCTTCATCATCGTCATGGCCGTTCTGGTGCTGGCGGGGCTGGCGCTGCTGCTGCTCAAGTCGAAGATCGGCCTCTTGACGCGCGCGGTGAACCAGGACCGCATGATGGCGTCTGCCACCGGCATCGACGTGAAGCGGGTGGATTTCATGGTGTTCTGCCTCGGTTCCGGCATCGCGGGTCTGGCGGGCGTCATGCTGGCACTGCTCGGCCCGGTGACGCCGAACGTGGGGCAGAGCTACATCATCCCGGCTTTCCTCGTGGTCGTCATGGGCGGGCTCGGCAGTATCGTCGGCACCACCGCGGCCGCGCTGATCCTCGGCGTGTTCTCGGCGCTGGCGCAGATCTACGTGGACGTCAGCGTCTCGCAGATGCTGCTGCTGGTCTTCGTCATCCTGTTCATCCAGATCCGCCCGCAAGGCGTGGTCGCAGTAAAGTCGCGCCAGCTCGATGCCTGAAATCGCCATTCCCGAGCCGCTGAGGCGTGCACTCCCCTGGGTGCTGCTGGTCCTTGGCGCTGCCGCCCCGTTCTATCTCTCGGCCTATGACCTGAACCTGCTCGCGCGGTTCATGGCGATGGCGATCCTCGCCTGCGGGCTGGTGCTGATCTGGGGCCACGGCGGCATCCTCAGTCTGGGGCAGGGCGTGTTCTTCGGCCTCGGCGGCTATGCCATCGCCATGCACATGAAGATGGCGGACCTGCCTGCGGGCGAACTGCCGGACTTCATGGTCTGGAGCGGCCGCGAGACCCTGCCCGGCTGGTGGGCGCCCTTCGCCAGCGCCCCCTTCACGCTGGCCGCGATCCTGATCGTGCCGGCGCTGGTGGCCGGGCTGTTTTCCTGGGCGGTGTTCCATCGCCGGGTCGGCGGCACGTATTTCGCGCTCATCACGCAGGCCCTGGCGCTGGCGTTCTCGACGCTGATCATCAGCCGCCAGGACGTGACCGGCGGGTTCAACGGTTTGACCGATTTCACCTCGGTCTTCGGCTTCTATCTGTCCAGCCCCGGCACCGCCAACGGGCTCTACTGGCTGACGCTGGCGATCCTCTGCGCGGTCTATGCGGGCCTGCGCTTCCTGCTTGCCTCGCGCTTCGGCATCCTGCTGCGCGCCGTGCGCGACGGGGAGAACCGCGTGCGCTTCCTCGGCTATGCCACCACCCCGTTCAAGACCGTGGCCTTCGCGCTGGCCGCGCTGCTGGCGGGCGTGGCGGGGGCACTGTTCACGCTTCACGCCGGCGTCGTCTCGCCCGCGCTGATCGGCGTGGTGCCTTCGATCGAGATGGTGATCTGGGTCGCGGTGGGCGGTCGCTACTCGCTGGCGGGCGCCATCGTCGGCGCGCTGGCGGTGAACCTTGCGCGTGATGCGGTGTCGAGCGCTTTCCCGGAAATCTGGCTCTACTGCATGGGCGCGCTGTTCATTCTCGTCGTCACCCTGCTGCCCAACGGTTTCGCCGGACTGGTCAGGGTCGGCCTCGTCAAGGAGCGCAAGGCATGAGCGCGGTTGCCGACCTTCTGCTCGCCATCGACGGTGTGACCGTGGACTACAGCGGCTTCAAGGCGCTCGACGGGTTCAGCATGACGCTGAACAAGGGCGAGACCCGCGTGGTGATCGGCCCCAACGGCGCGGGCAAGTCCACCTTGTGCGATACGATCATCGGCCGTGTCCGCCCCACCGAAGGCCGGGTAGTGTTCAGGGGGGAAGACATCAGCCGCCTGCCCGAACAGGCCATCGTTGGGCGCGGGATATGCCGCAAGTTCCAGGCGCCCGGCGTGCTGCCGATGCTGACGGTGCGGGAGAACATGGCGCTGGCCGCGCGGCAGGACCGGCGCTGGTGGAAGAGCTTCGGACTGGGCATTCCCGCCGCCGACCGCGCGGTGATCGAGGACACGCTGGAACGCGTCGGCCTGATCGGCCGGGCCGAAGTACCCGGCGGCCAGCTTGCCCACGGCGAGAAGCAGTGGCTGGAGATCGGCATGGTGCTGGCCACCGGAGCGCAGCTTCTGCTGCTGGACGAACCCACCGCCGGCATGGGGCCTGCCGAAACCGCGCGCACCGCCGAACTGATCCTGAGCCTGGGCGGGGAAAAGTCCGTCCTCGTCATCGACCACGACATGAGCTTCGTCGAACAACTGGGAGCGCCCGTTACCGTCATGCACCAGGGCAAGTTCCTGAAACAGGGCTCGATCGCCGAAGTCCGCGCCGATCCGCAAGTCGCGGCGGTCTATCTGGGACACGCGGCATGAGCGAGGACCTGCTGACCATCAAGGGCCTTTGCGCCGGCTACGACCAGAGCCAGGTTCTCTGGGACCTAGATCTGGAACTGCGGCGCGGCGAGGTCATGGCGCTGATCGGGCGCAACGGCGTGGGCAAGACCACGCTGCTCCACGCGATCATGGGCACGCGCCCGGTCACCGGCGGCGCGCTGACTTTCGACGGCGCGGAGGTGACGGCCAGCCCTTCGCATCACCGGGCGCGGGCGGGGATCGGTTTCGTGCCGCAGGGCCGCCATATCTTCCCGCACCTCACGGTGATGGAGAACCTCGAAACCGGGCTCTGCGCCGCCGGGCTGCGTGCGGCGCAGGACGGGGGCAAGGTGCCGCAGCACATCTTCGACCTGTTCCCCAAGCTCTACGATATCCGGGCCCGCGCGGGCGGCTTCCTGTCGGGCGGGGAGCAGCAGCAGCTTGCCATCGGCCGGGCGCTGGCGGGGCGGCCGTCTCTGCTCCTGCTCGATGAGCCGACCGAGGGCATCCAGCCCAATGTCGTCCAGCAGATCGAAGCCGCGCTGGCCCATGTGCGGGACGAACTGGGCATGACGATCCTGGTGGTGGAACAGTACCTCGATTTCGTCTGGCGCTTTGCGGATCGCTACGCCGCGATGCAGGGCGGGCGCATCACGCACCGCGGCAACGTGGCCGAACAGAGCGCGCAGGACGTGGCGCACCTCGTGCAGATCTAGGGTCAGGACCCATTAATCACGCCTGTGAGGTTTGAATTAAAATGGCTCAGAGCGAGGAAGGAAGGCGTGGTAATATGTCTATATTTCAAGCCTTTCTGACGCTGCACTGGGCCATTTTGATCAAATCCCTCCGGGACACCGGAATGGCTTCCATCTCGGGCCAAAGCGGCTTTGGACGGGCAACCAGCCCGCCCGGCAGCCGCTTTGGCCCGATATGTTCGCCATTCCGGTGCCTCGCAGGCGTGATTAATGGGTCCTGACCCTAAGGCGCCTCCGCGCTTTCCTCCAGTTCGGCGATCTCGAAGACGTAGCTTTTCCAGCCGCGTATCCGCACCGCGTCCTGCGTTGCGGCCTTGCGCTTCTTCGCTTCGGCGAGCGAGCGCGTGTGGCCCCAGAACACCTCGGTCTTGCCGTTTTCCTGCACGGCGACGATGCGCCAGTAATGGGTGAAGGGATCGGCGGTCGGCCCGATCGTCTTCACATAGCCGTCCGGCATCCGGGCCGTCAGGTATCGCTTTTTCCTGGCCATGGAGCGCACCTAGAACGTTTTCCCATCCGGTGGAATCACCTGATTGGAAAATGCGCGTGACCGGGATTGCCGGGGCGGCTGATCCGGCAATCGGATCGGCCGCCCCGGCGCGGGTGCGTTTCCTTACGGCCGGTAAGGCGCTTCGGTGGGCAGCACCACGCCATTGGCCTTGGCGTAGTCCTGCCAGTCGGCGGTGAGTTCGCGCAGCTTCTCCGGGTTGGCGGCCGAAAGGTCGTCAGTCTCGCCGGGGTCCTTGGCGATGTTGAACAGGCGCCACTGGCCGTCGCCGATATCGGTGACCTTCCAGTCCCCCTTGCGCAGCGCCCGGGAGCCGAACAGCTCGGTGCCGAGCGGTTCGTCCGCGGCGTGGACGAAGGCCGCCTTGCCTTCCAGCCACGAACGCGCGCTCTTGCCCGTGATCGGCAGGACGGTGCGGCCCTGGAATGTGGTGCCGGTCGCGGGAACGCCCGCGTAGTCCAGCAGGGTGGGCGCGATGTCGGCCACGCTGACGTAGGCATTGTTCACGCTTCTGGGATGGGCGAGCCCCTTGCCGCTGACGAAGGCGACGGTGCGGGTGCCGCCCTCGGAGGCGTAGGCCTTGGTCAGCCAGGACGGCGCCGTGCCGGCCTGCGCCCATTCGGGGCCGTAAGTGATATAGGAGTTGGGCTTGCCCCGGTTGCCGAAGGAATTGTCCGCTTCGGCCACGCGGCTGCCGAGCATCTTGGCGCCGGTGGTCCGGTAATCCAGCCCTTCGGCGCCGTTGTCTGCCAGGAACACGATCACCGTGTTGTCCAGTTCGCCGCTGGCGCGCAGTTCATCGATCACCCGCCCGACATTGCTGTCCATCCGCTCCACCATCGCGGCGTAGATCTCCATGTCGCGGGCGGCTTCGCGCTTGTCGGCCACGGAGAGCGAGTCCCAGCCGCCGCGCGGCGCGCGCACGCTGTGGGCCACGGTGCCCCTGGGCACGATCCCGAGCTGCTCCTGCCGGGCGATGCGGCGGCGGCGGATCTCGTCGAAGCCGACGTCGTACCTGCCGCTCTGGCGGGCGACATCTTCCTGCGGCGCCTGCAGCGGCCAGTGCGGCGCGGTGAAGGCAAGGTAGGCGAAGAACGGCTTGTCCGGGCTTTCCTGGCGGCTCTGCTTCAGCTCGGCGATGAGGTTGGTCGCATAGGCGTCCGACGAATAGAAATCCTTGTCGAGCGAGGCGAGCACTTTGCCGTCGCGCGTATAGGTGGTGTTCTTGACCGGGTCCGGTCCCTGATCGCGGCCGTAGTGATTGCCGCCGCCCTGCAGCAGCGCGAAGCTATGCTGGAAGCCGCGCGCATGGGGGTCGAGGTCGGGCGTCAGCCCGAGGTGCCACTTGCCCGAAAGCAGCGTGCGATAGCCCCCGGCGGCAAGGCGTTCGGCAAGGCTGGCCACGTCGCGGCTCAGATAGCCCTCGTAGCCGGGCTGGCCTTTCTGGTTGGGCGCGGTGAGTTCCGCCATGCTGCCCAGTCCGGCGCGGTGATTGTCCGTGCCGGAAAGCAGCATGGAGCGCGTGGGCGAGCAGGTGGGCGCGGTGTGGAAGCCGGTCAGCCGCAGCCCGTTCAGGGCCAGCCGGTCGAGATTGGGCGTGGCGATCTCGCTGCCGAAGGCCCCGACATCGGAAAAGCCAAGGTCGTCGGCGATGATGACGAGGAAGTTCGGGCGGGCCTGCCGGGCAGGGGTTTCGGACGGCGCACCGGCGGGAGCAGGCGCCCGCGCAGCGGCCGGGGCGGCGGTAGAGGCAAGCAGGGCCGCGCCGAAAGCGGCGGCAAACGCGAAACGCGTGGTTTTCATCAGGTGGTCCTTGGTAGAAAAAGTCCCGCGCCGCGACTGGAGACGCGGCGCGGGAAGTGACGGCCTATGCAGGTATGAGGGATCAGGCCGGTTCGTAGGTGGTCGCCTTTTCCTTGCGGATGGTGCGGCTGTGGCGGCCGTCGATCGAGACAGGCACCGATCCGGCGATCGTCGCGCGGCGCAGGGTGCGGCGCTGGAGGCCGAAGTCCGCCACGGCGCGGTGCTGGGTGGCCTGGTTGTCCCAGAACGCCACGTCGCCCGGCTGCCAGCGCCAGCGCACGACGTTTTCGGGGCGGGTGATGTGTTCCTGAAGGATCGAGAAGAGCCGCGCCGAATCCGCCTGGTTCAGGCCGACGATCCGCTTCACGAAGTGGCCGAGCAGCAGGCTGCGCTGGCCCGAGACCGGGTGGATGCGGACGAGCGGATGCTCGGTCTCGTAGACGGTGGAGGCAAAGACGCTCTTGTGGAACTTGACCCGATCCTCGGCGGCGTCGTCGGCCTTGGGCGCATTGGCGAGAACCTGGGCGTAGTCGTAATCGTTCGAGTGGACGGCCCAGAGGTTGTTCACCAACTGGCGCAGGCTTTCCGGCAGCCCTTCGTAAGCGGTTTCGCCATTGGCCCAGACGGTGTCGCCGCCCGCTTCGGGAATGGTGATGGCGCGCAGGATCGAGCCGGCCGGATAGGCGTCCGTGAAGGTCACGTCGGTATGCCAGCTCGATGCGGCGTAGCCTTCCTTGCTGTCCAGTTCGAGCAGGTAGCGCGAACCTTCGGCCACCGGCACGGTCGGGTGAGCGACGGGATCGCCGAACAGCGAGGCGAAGGCTTCGTGGCGCTGGTCGTCCAGTTCGTGCTGGCCGCGGAAGAAGATCACCTTGTGGCGTACGAGTGCATCCTTGATGGCCTGCACGGTGCCCCCGTCGAGCTCTCCCGAAAGGGTTACGCCGCGAATCTCGGCGCCGATGGTGCCGGTGATCGGGGCCACGTCAAGCGGCGATGCAGGGTCCTTGGCGTTGGCGTAAGTGGCAATCGAAGTCATGGCATTCATTCCTTCTGCTTGGTCTGGAAACGGGGACGTTCGGTGTTCAAGGTCATTCGGCGGGCACGAGCGCGGCGGCGTAGACATCGTCGCGGGCCTTGAGCTGGCGGCGGACCTCTGCGTGGCGCGCGGCGTCGAGAGGGAACCCGGCCACCAGCGCGGCGGCCAGCGTGTGCGCCAGCGCGGGGCCGATGGCGAAGACCAGCAGCAGCGCGTGAAGCGCGTCGGGCGTGTTGGTGGCGGCCTTGGGGTCGAAGCCGAAGGCGGTGACGAGCGGCAGGGCAATGCCGAAGGCGAGGGCGCCGCCGAGCTTCATCGAGACGCTGAAGACCGAATAGTAGAGGCCGACACGGTCCTCGCCGGTCTCGGCGCGGTGAAGGTCGGCCACGTCGGCGACCATCGAGCGCAGCATGAGGTTGCCCGACCCTTGCGAGAGGCCCTGCGCCACCGCCAGCGCCATCATCAGGCCGAACCGGTCGGGGGTGAGGAAGACGAGCCCGAGGTTGATCGCGGCCTGGGTGAGTTCGGCGGCGACGGCGGCCCGGCCCTTGCCGAGACGCAGTCCGATGCGCCGCCAGATCGGCCCGGCCAGCACGCCGAACGAATATTGCAGCAGGAAGAACCCGGCCGCCCATTCGGGGCGCTGGAAGTAGATCGTGACGATGAACAGCAGCAGCGCGGTGCGCACGCCCTGCCCGGCGGTGACGGCGGCGTCGGCGGCCAGCACGCGCAGCAGCAGCGGATTGCCGAACACGGCCTTCAGCGTCCTGCCCAGCGCGAACGGTTCCCCGCCCACCGGCGCGCTGCGATCGGGAACGGCGGTCAGCGTCAGCAGCAGGCCGGGGACGGCGGTGAACAGCACCAGCGTGCCGAACAGGGTCAGGCGCAGCGGGCCGTCGTCAGGGCGAAGCTGGTCCGCCAGCGTGGGCAGCAGCAGGGTGAGCACCAGCGCGGCGGACGACAGCAGGGTGAACTGCGAGGCGATCCGCGTGCGCTGGTCGTAGTCTCCGCTGATCTCGCCCGACCAGGCCAGCAGCGTGGTCTGGGTGGCGGAGGCGCCGGTGTAGTAGCACAGGACGCCGATGCCGACCCAGGTGAGCCCCACGCCTTCGGGCGGGAAGAACAGCATGGCGCTGCCGATGATGAACAGCAGGCCGCCTGCCGCGATCCACGGGCGGCGCCGGCCGAAGCGGCTGACGGTACGGTCGCTCAGCGAACCGATCACCGGGTCCAGCAGCGAATTCACCACCTGGCCGATCAGGTAGACCAGCCCCAGCCCGGCCAGCGGGATGGCGTAGTGGCGCGACAGGATCGCCGGTACGAAGGCCATCACCGGCTGGGCCGCCGCGTAGACCGGCACCGCCAGGGCGGTGAAGCGCAGGAGGCGCCAGCCATCGAGCCGTTCCTGTCCCGGCGAAGATGAAGGATATGTCTCGTAAGTCATGGCTGGCGCTTCCGGTCTGGAGGGTCAGAACTTGGTACGAAGGGTCGCGCCGAAGGTGCGCGGTTCGCCGAGCTGGGCGGTGACGACGCCGGTGTTGGCGGCGCCCAGGCTCACGAAGTAGTCCTTGTCGAACAGGTTCTTGGCCCAGATCGAGAAGTCCCAGAGCCCGTCGTCGGTCTTCACGCCGATGCGGCCGTTGACGAGGCCGAAGCCGGGCACTCTGGCCCAGGCCGAATTGGAGGCCGACGTGTTGAAGTTCGAACGGTAGGCGTAGTCCGCGTGGGCGTAGAGGCCGAGGTCGCGATCGCCCAGCGTGCCGAGCGGCTGGCTGAAGTCCGCGCCCACGTTCCAGGCGAACTTGGGCACGCCGGGCAGGCGCTCGCCCGAAAGGTCCTGCACCGCGCCGAGGTTCAGCCGTTCGATCGCCTGCGGGGCATTGGTGTAGCTGACGTATTGCGCGTCGGTCCAGGTGCCCGAGGCGTTGAAGCTCAGGTTGTCCGTCGGCGCGATGTTGAATTCGGCCTCGATCCCGCGCGAGCGGACCTTGGGAATGTTGGCGATGTACTGGCGGCTGACCAGCGGGTTGGCCGGGTCGAAGTCGGTGATGGCGGTCTGGTAATCGCTGATCTCGGTCCAGAAACCGGCGGCGTTGAAGGTGGCGCGGCGGTCGAGGAACTGGGATTTCACGCCCACTTCGAAGGCGTCCACCTTCTCGGGCTTCACCGTCGGATCGGTCACGCTGGCGGGAAGCTGCGTGAGGTTGAGCCCGCCCGACTTGTTGCCGCGCGAATAGCTGCCGTAGAGGAGCACGTCCGGCGCCACCTTCCAGCTTAGCGAGATCAGGCCCGAGAGGCTGTTGTCGCTGAAGCTGGTGCTGTAGAGCGGCACCACCTTGTTGAAATTGGCGCGGATGGCGAGGATCTGCGCCTGGACGGCGTCCGAATAGCCCGAGATGTCGGCCGCCTGCGCCACCCACTGCTGGTAGACGCCCTTCTTCTCCTCATGCGTGAAGCGAAGGCCGGTGGTGAGGGTGAGGGAGGGCGTGATGTGCCAGTCCGTCTGCCCGAACGCGGCGAGCGTCTTGGTCTGCGGCTCGGAATAGGAGTTCACCTCGTAGCCGTTCAGCGCGGCGTCGGTCACCGCGTTGGAGGCGCCGAGGAACCACAGCGGCGCGGCCGAACCGTAGCCGGTGGCGCCGTAGCCGCGAACCGTCTGCCAGAAGTAATAGCCGCCGATCACGTAGTCGAAGCTGCCGCCGCTTTTCGAGGCGAGGCGCAGTTCCTGGCTGAACTGGCGCTGGCGGTTGGCCTGCTGGGCCTTGACCACGACCGGAAGCGAGGTGCTGTCACCGTCGTTGGCCGGGTCCCAGTCCCACCAGCGATAGGCGGTGATCGAGGTCAGCGTCGGCCCGCCGAGGTTCCAGTTGACCTCGCCCGAGACGCCGTAACCCGCCATGTAGGACTGGTAGTGGCTGTCCGCCTCGCCCACGCGGTCAAAGGCGTCGAAGCTGGGCAGCGTGTATCCCGGGAAACGGGCGGCGCGCTGGGCGAAGTTGCCGGCGATCGTGGTGCCGTCGGCATAAGTGGTGTGGAGGCCGGCGAAGACGTTGAGGACGTGGTTCTGCTTCTGGCGCGCATAGTCGCCGATGATGCGGACCTCGAAGTCCGGATCGGGCGTGAGGAGGATCTGGCCGCGGATGCTCTTGTTCAGGTAGTCCTGCGCGCGGCGGTTGGTGGTCTTGTTCCAGAGGAACCCGTCGTTTTCGCTGATCGCGCCGGACAGGCGCACTGCCAGCAGGTCCTTGAAGATACCGGCCGAGCCCGAGGCGCGGACCTGGTAGTAGCCGTAGTTGCCGATGCTGGCCTCGGCCGAAAGCTCGGGATCGAAGGTGGGCTTTTTCGAGGTGACGTTGATGACGCCCGAAGTGGTGTTCTTGCCGAACAGCGTGCCCTGCGGTCCGCGCAGCACTTCGATGCCCTGAAGGTCCACGAGGTCGAACTGGGCAAGGCCGACGCGGCCGTAGTAGACGTTGTCGATATAGAAGCCGACGCCGTTCTCCAGCCCGTCATTGGTGAGCGAGACGTTGGAGCCGAGGCCGCGGATGTTGATGTTGGTGTTGCGCGGGTTGAAGGTGATGACCTGGAGGCTGGGCACCTGCTGCTGGATCGAGCCCAGCGTATAGTCCCCGCGCTTTTCGAGGCTGGCGGCGCTGATCACGCTGATGGCGACCGGCACGTCCTGCACGTTTTCATCGCGGCGGCGCGAGGCGGTGACGACGATGGCCTCGCCGCTGCCGCTGTCCGCCAGGGTGTCTGCAAGGGCTGAGCTTTCGGCGGCGGCTTCGGGCGCGGCGCCGGGAACCCCGTTTTCCTCGGCGGCGAGCGCGGGCGCGGCGGCAAGAAGCGTCGCTGCGAGCGCGAGTGGACTGGTAGCGATGGCGAACTTGAGAAGCATTAAGGTCGATCCCTGTTTTCGATGTGCTCGCCCGATCGATCGTCGGGCATGAAATTCGGTATTTCGAATGTGTTAGGGTGCCGGGCGCGGCTTTTCGGGCGCCCCGTGTGCCTTCAGGGCGCAAGCCGTCGCCGCGGGACCTGCGATCAGGCCCGGCAAGGTCCGGCGGACGCACGGCTCCAGACGCGAAACTTGCGGTTTCGGCGGGAGACAGGCGAAATCTGTGACGGAGGGCGCAGTTTTCCGTCCCGCCGCCGTGGTCGGCTGGCGGTTCAGGTCCTGCGGTTCAGCCCGTTGGGCGCGTCAGTCGCGCTGGATGGTCGTCTGCATCGTATCACCTCATCATTGGCGTGAGGGGAACACGATGCCTGGCGCTGTCGCCTGAGCATCGCGCGCTTTAGCGGTTGGTAACGCGGAGCAAGCTGCTTCCCGATCAAATGCCGCGGACCAGGAAACCTTGGAAATGCACGGAGGGCCTGGTCAACCATGCCGTGCGGTGTGCTTGTCTACCTATTTGGTTGAGAATTGAGCGTCAAGCGCAAGGTTTTCTATTGCGGCCAATGGCTGGGATTTTGGGATCGGTTGAAAAGTGGCGCCATGCGACCCTTTAACCAAAGGAAATCGCGCGATTTTTTCGGGATGGGCACAAGCCCGGATAATCCCTTGGTAGGGGACTTTTCCCTAAAGAGAGGGCGTTGTAACGCAAGTGGATGGACACGCGCTTTTCCGGTTTTCCCGCGCTCGCAAGGGTGCATCGCTCGCCGTACAATGCCGAAAAAGGCGGATTCTCATGATCTTGGAAGGCAGGACGGCGCTGGTCACGGGGGCTTCCGGCGGATTCGGCCGTGAGATCGCGCTCGGCCTCGCACGGGAAGGCGCGCGGGTGGTTCTTCATGGCCGCCGGGCCGGTCAGCTTGGCGCTCTGGCGCTGGAGATCGAGGCATTGGGCGGCGAAACGGCGATCGCCGCCTTCGACCTTGAGGACGGAGCCGCCTTGCCTGCCGCGCTGGCGCAAGTGGGGCGCATCGATATCCTCGTCAACAATGCCGGCCATCGCGACCGGCGGACGATGGATGCGCTGGACCGCGAGGCGGTGCGGCGGATGCTGGAAGTGAACCTGGTTGCGCCGTTCGATCTGGCCCGTGCGATCGCGCCCGGCATGGAGCAGGGCGGCCGCATCATCAACGTGACTTCGATCGCGGGGCAGATCGCGCGGGCCGGGGATGCCGCCTATACCATGTCGAAAGGCGGCCTCGATGCCCTGACGCGCGCCCTGGCGGCGGAACTGGGGCCGCGGGGGATCACGGTGAATGCGGTGGCTCCGGGCTATTTCGCCACCGAAGCGAATGCGGCGATGGTTGCCGATCCCGAAATCGCGGATCATCTCGCGCGGCGGACATCGCTGGGGCGCTGGGGCAGGCCGGAGGAGATCGCCGGGCCTGTCGTTTTCCTGGCATCGGCGGCGGCGAGTTATGTGACCGGGCAGGTCATCGGGGTGGATGGCGGTTATCTCGCGCATTTCTGACGATGCGGCCGCTCCGCTTGCAAATCATGCGGGTGTTTTTCACCGCGCGTAACGGCGGGGCAACGGTGTCAAAGCATCTTGAGCAGGTCTGTCTGCAGCTTTGAAAATCATGTAATCATATGAAAAATAATGAGTTATTTCGGGGATTCCGCGTGAGTTGACGTACCTGTGTTGCGATTGCAAGACTTGCACCTGCGATCGAGCTTCGCGCACCTGCAATCGCAGCGGAGGTACCGGATTTTCGTGATGATTGCGTGATATGCAACTACCGCTCGATTTTCCTCATTTGCCGAATCTCTCGGTTTGGATCATTCGGAACGGGCCTTTCAGGCATCCTCTCCCAAAAACTTTCCAAGGCCGGTCATCGCGACCGGCCTTTTTTTTGGCCTACTCCAGCCCGCGCAGCCAGTGTTCGTAGAGCGTGAGCGGGTGAAGGTGCAGCCCCGCCTCGTCGAGGATGCCCGCGCACCGTTCGATGCTGGCGGCAAGGCACCTGTCATCCGGCCTGAAGCGCCTCGATACCTGGCGCTGCGCGGCGGCGATCCAGCCCAGCAGTGTCAGTTCGTCATCGCCGAGGTACAGCGTTCCGGGTTGCAGGACCGTCAGCGCCCGGCGTGTCGCCAGTGTTCGCAGGCGAACGAAGCAGGCCGCATGATCGGCGAGCGTCTCCTCCCCGCGCAGGAGCGACAGGACGCGCCGCTCGACGCGGGGGCGGCGGCGCAGGGAGCGGTTGCTGTAGGCCATCGTCGTGCCTCAGCGCATGGCGGGATCGGCAGGCGGAACGGAGGAGGCAGGTATCGGCACACGGGCCGGTGGTTTCGCCGATGCCGGCCGTGTCTCCGGGGCGCTCGTCACGATATTTCTGCTAGTGATTGTCATCTGCATAATACTATGACGTTCGGCGCCGCCGAGATTCATCATTTTTTTTCGTATTCGCGGCCGGACGGCGGTTTCTGGCCGGTTTTTTGCGCCGTCCGGCCGGCCTCAGGCGGCGGCCTCGCTGGCCTGCGGGGCGAAGCGGTCCACCAGGATCGCGCTGGCACGGTTGAGGCCGATCACGTCCACCGCGATGCCGTGGCGCTGCATTTTCGCCACCACTTCTTCCAGGGCGCCCACTGCCGTGACATCCCAGAGGTGCGCCGCCGTCAGGTCTATCCGCACATGGCGGGCGGTATCGCGCAAGTCGAACCGGTCGGCGAAGATATCGGCGCTGGCGAAGAAGACCTGCCCGGAGACGGTGTAGGTCCGGGTGTCGGTGGCGGGATCGTGATCGACGCGGATGTCCATCATCCGCGTGACCTTGAAGGCGAAGAACACCCCGCTGAGCAGCACGCCCACGGCGACCCCGGCGGAAAGGTCGTGCGTGGCGACGGTGACCGCGACGGTCGCCAGCATGACGACGCCGGAGACCTTGGGGTGGCGGCCCAGATCGCGGAGCGACTTCCACGAAAACGTGCTGATCGAGACCATGATCATGATCGCCACCAGCGCGGCGACCGGCACTTGCGCCACCCATGGCCGCAGCGGCACCATGACGACGAGCAGGAACACGCCGGCGACCAGCGTGGAGAGCCGCCCGCGTCCGCCGTAGCGCACGTTGCCCACCGTCTGCCCGATCATGCCGCAGCCAGCGATGCCGCCGAACAGCCCGGCCGCCACGTTGGCAAGGCCGAGGCCGGTGCATTCCCGTGCCTTCGAGCTGGTGGTCTCGGTCAGGTCGTCCACCACGCTGGCGGTCATCATCGATTCCAGCAGCCCCACGGCGGCCATGGCAAGGGCATAGGGCGCGACGATGCGCAGCGTGTCCCAGTCCAGCGGAACGGCGGGCAGGCCGAAGGAAGGCAGCGAGGAAGGCAGGCGGCCGAGATCGGCCACCGTTCGCACCGGCATCGGGACCACCGCGCAGATCCCGGTCAGCACGACGATGCAGATCAGCGGAGAGGGAATGGCGGTGGTGATCCGGGGAAGCAGGTAGATGATCGCAAGGCCCCCGGCGATCAGGGCATAAGTGTGCCAGGTCACGCCGAGCATCTGGGGCACCTGCGCCGAGAAGATCAGGATCGCCAGCGCGTTCACGAAGCCGGTGCGGACCGACCGCGAGACGAACCGCAGCAGCACGTCGAGCTTCACCAGCCCGAAGACGATCTGCAGCAGTCCGGCCATGATGGTGGCGACGAGGAGATAGGACAGCCCGTGGCTGCTCACCAGCGCCGCCGCAACCAGGGCGACCGAGCCGGCCGCGCCGGAGATCATCGCCGGCCGGCCACCGGCGAAAGCGATTACGATCCCGATCACGAACGAGGCGAACAGGCCGACTTCGGGGTCGATGCCGGCCACGAAGGAAAAGGCGATCACTTCGGGGATCAGCGCGAAAGTGCCGACCATGCCGGCCAGGATGTCCCGCCGGGCATCGGCGCCGCCGCTGAACCATTCGCTGCGATATCGGGCAAGGGACAGGGTATTCATCGATAGGGGTTTCCGCAGGAATCGCATCGGCGCCGTTCGCCCGGTGGGCTGGCCATGGGTCTGGCCGGGGGTCTGACGGGCGGGGCAGGGATTGCGAATTGCGTTGTCCGGCGGATCGGCGGCCGGAATAGCCACCCGGGATTGCACCGGGTCCAGGTGAGTGACGTTCGCCTAGCCTCAAGCCGGGGCGGGCGCAATATCGGGCTGCGACGCAAAAATGGACGTTCACGGGCTTACCGCCTAGGCTGTGGGTATGCGCAAGATTTTTGAACCGGATGCAAAGGCGCCGCTGGGCGCGGACAGGGCGCGGGCGCTTGAGGTCTTTGCGACGGTGGCGGCCGAAGGCAGTTTTTCCGCTGCCGGGCGCGTGCTTGGCCTCACGCCTTCGGCGGTGAGCCGCACGGTGGATCGCATCGAGGCGCGGCTTGGCGTGCGGCTGTTGCTGCGGACCACGCGGGCCCTGTCGCTGACGGCGGAAGGGCAGGCCTATCTTGGTGCGGCGCGCCGGATTCTCGCCGATCTCGACGATGCCGAGCAGGCCATCGCCGATCGCGGCACGCCGCGCGGGCGGCTGCGGATCAGCGCTGCCCATGCGCACGGACGGCTGACCATCGTTCCCCTGCTGGGCGAATTCGCGCGGCTCTATCCGCACATTCTGGTCGATATCAGCCTGAGCGACCGGCTGGTCGATGTCGCGGCGGGTGATGCCGACGTGGCGATCCGTTTCGGCCCGCTTGCCGACAGTCCGCTGACCGCGCGCAAGCTGGGGGAGAACCGCCGGGTAATCGTCGCCTCGCCGGAATATCTCGCACGGCGGGGGACGCCGCGCGTTCCCGAGGACCTGCTCCACCATAACTGCCTGAACTTCAACTTCCGCCGGGCCGAGCCGGTCTGGCCGTTTCGCCGGGACGGGCAGGACCATGCGCTGAGCGTGCGCGGCAGCATCGAGGCGAACAACGGCGAGACCCTGGGCCAGCTCGCGGCGGACGGTGTGGGGATCACCCGTGTCGGCCGGTTCAGCGTGGTGGAGGAGATTGCCTCAGGCCGGCTGGTGCCCTTGCTGGAGGACTACAACCCCGGCGACGTCGAACTGGTCCACGCGGTATTCGTGGGCGGACCGAACATGCCGGCCCGGGTCAGGGTTTTCGTGGATTTCCTGAGCGAGCGGCTGCGCTAGGCAGTGTGTGCAGATCGTCGGGGGAAGCGGACATGCTCCCATGGGCGGTGATCACGATTGGGCCGATAGGCGACTGTCCGGTTCTGAGCCGAGTAGCGAGGATAGCTGACATTCACGCGAAGCCGGCTGCCGACTAAACTATTACGTTGGGTTAATTACTCTTGAATAGCTGCTAAATCCAGAAATGCGCCATTTACTCATTTCAATCTGCCAGCACGAACGTCCGGGATCAGCAAAGTCGGCGGGCGCGAAACGCCAAGCTTTCGAACCAAGGACTGTTAAGGCGGTTTACGACCTCATCGCCTGGAGCCGGTCGCAAGGTTCGCAGCCATTAACATGGATCAAACCGTTTTGCGGGAGCCGATCCCATATCCTGCGCATTTTGCGGAAATGACCCGATCTGTCGCGTTCGTCGGTGCCGGCCCGACCACCATCTACACGCTGCACGCCTTGCTGCAACAGGAGGCGCCGCCATTCGAACTCACTCTGTTCGAAAAGCAGGCGAGCGCTGGACGGGGCACCCCCTATCGGCCCGGCTGGAACGATCCGGCAATGCTGTCCAACATCGCCAGCGTGGAGATTCCGCCGCTGGAGGAGACACTGGTCGATTGGCTCGACCGGCAGAGCGACGATCGACTTGCAGAATTGCACATCGTTCGCGAGCAGATCGATGATCGCGCATTCTACCCGCGCGTGCTGCTCGGCGAATACTTCTACGATCAGCTTCAGGCGATGCTCGGGCGGGCCACGTGCGCCGGTGTGAAGGTGAACGTGCGTACGCGGTGCGAAGTCATTGATGCGACGAGCGGAAACGATGGAATGACCCTGGTGGTGCGGCCGGAGCGGGGAGTTGTTTTCGAGACCCTCTTCGACCATGTCGTGCTTGCAACCGGTCATCAATGGCCAGCCCAACCGGAAGTGCGGCCGGGCTATTTCCTCAGCCCTTGGCCTGCCTCCGAGATCGAAAAGATTCGCGCGTGCCGGATCGGCATTCGCGGGTCGTCGCTGACCGCGATCGATGCAGCCGTGGCGCTGGCGGTAAGCCATGGCGAGTTCGTCGACGATGGCGAGGGTGGGCTGGTCTACGCGCCTCGCGGGGATACCCACGACTTCCATATGACCATGCTGTCGCGCAAGGGGCTGCTGCCCGAGGCGGACTTCTATTTCCCCATTCCCTATGAGCCGCTCGCCATCTGCAACGACGAAGCCATCGAAGCCCTGATCGCCGGGCAGAAGGACGACCTTCTCGATCGAGCGTTTGCGCTGTTCAAGCAGGAACTGGCCGAAGCCGATGGCGCTTATGCAGAGCAGGTCGGGCTCGACCGGCTCGATATGGAAGAGTTCTGCGACGGCTACTTTGCCGAGCGTATGGCGGCTGACCCATTTGTATGGGCGGAACGGAACCTGGCGGAAGCGCAGGCGGATTACGAGGCACGCCGCACCTTGGCATGGCGCTACGCGATCCTGCGGATGCACGAAGTCATTCAAAGCATCATACCGCATCTCGACGATGCAGATTTCCAGCGCTTCTCTCGCTTCTTCAAACCCGTGTTCGTCGACGATTACGCTACGGTTCCGCACGAATCGATCAAGCGCATGTTGGCGCTTCACAACGCCGGCAAGCTAGACGTCTTACGAGTGGGGAAGAACTACAGGATCGACAGTCACCGGGCGGAAAGCGGCGCCGTTCTGCACCTCGACGGTGAAGCGGCCCATTTCCCGGTTTTCATCGAGGCTACCGGCCAGCGTGCTCTGGCGGCCAAGGACTTCCCTTTCGCCTCGCTGCGCGATCAGGGCATCGTGCGCGACGTGGCAGCCGGCCAGGAACGCGGTCCTGTGCGGGGCATCGTCGTCGACGACGAGTTTCATCCCATATCGCCCGACCTCCCGGCCGACCAGCTCTTCTGTCTGAGCCTGCCTTTCATCATGGGCAGGCATCCCTTCATCCAGGGCATCACCAGTTCTTGCGAAATCGGCGAGGTCGTGGGCGCGGAACTGGCCGCCGCCCTTGCCCGGGAAAGCGCGGTAGCGGTCGAACAGGCCAGCGACGCAAAGGGCATGGCTCTTTCATGAAGTTGTTCGCAATCTACATAGGCGGCGAATTTCCTGGCGCCAACATCGAAGTCCACGACGTGCGGTTCGTGGTCGCCAACGCGATCGAGGAGACCTACGCGGCATTGCGCCGGGACTGGTGGGGCTTGCCCCGAAGTCTGCACATCGATTGCTGGGCACAGATCACTCATGCCGATGGCCATGACGTGTCCCTGCGCTCCGAGCCGTTCACCGGGCCCGAGAAACTCTATTTCGTCAATCTCGGCGGCTACGAGCCCGGGGAGTTCGCGGAACGACACCGCAATGTCTTCGTCGTGGCTGAAAGCGAGGGCAAGGCCAAGTCGCGCGCGATGAAGTCGGTCAGGCACTGGGCCGATCCGCACAAGGACGACCTGTATGAAGCGGAACAAGCTTTCTGCCTGACGGACCAGCCCGTGGGCGATCGACTTTACGTGCATTTGACGCCGGCTTCTCCCGGCATCGAACCCACCTTTATCTGCCAGTATATACCCATCCGGAAAAGCAGTTGAGCCGTCCGGTCGTGCAGTGGGAACCTGCTGCCCTGCCTGGGCCGGTCCGAGGAGGATGTCCAGGCCACCGGTGCGCAGGCCGTGACGATGGAAGATTCGCTTTCGTGCATCCACGGCTCGCTCGGCAAGAACACACCGGCCTCCGAACATCTCCGCTCGGAAACAGCGATCGTCGCAGGCATCGCCAAGGCGACCCTTCCAGCTAATTCCAACGTGCGCTGGGACGAATGGACAGGAGACTACGCCAAGATCCGCGATTGCATCGAGAAGACCTATCCCGAGCAGTTCCACGACTTTAACCGGCGCGTCTTCACGCCGGGCGGGTTTCATCGCGGCAATCCGGCGCGTGACCGGATATGGAAGACCGAAAGCGGCAGGGCGCAATTCAGCGTGCCCACCGCCATGCGCTCGATCGGCTTTGAGGACGCGCCCGGTCGTTTCCGCCTGATGACCTTGCGGTCGAACGATCAGTTCAACACCACGATCTACGGCTATTCCGACCGTCTGCGCGGTATCGAGGGCACGCGGGACGTCGTGCTCATGAACCCGGACGACATCGCCGAGGCCGGACTGGTGCAAGGTCAGGTCATCGGGCTGGTCGGCGATGCCGGCGACGGGGTCCACCGGGAGGTAAGCGGGTTGACCGTCACCCCCTTCCTGCTCCCGCGCGGCTGCATCGGCGCATACGATCCCGAGATGAACCCGCTTATCCCGGTATGGTATCATGACGAGCAATCGCGAACGCCTGGCTCAAAGGGCGTACCCGTGCGGCTTGTTGCAAACCCACGAACGACCTGAACGCCTCTGGCGCACGCTGACGCGCCCGCAGTCCCAGGAGCGATTGCGACGGCGAGACGTTGGACTGGTATGAGCGAAAGCAATCGCACGTCCAACCCGGTCAAGCGGGCCATCCGGCAACAGGTCGTCGGCATGTTCAACGACCGCGAGCAAGGCGAGGCACCGGTGGTGAGGAGCCGAAACGCGCTGTTCGCGCCGACATCGGTCGCCTGGCGGGTCCATGGTGACGTCGCCTCTATGATGGCGGGCGGCATCGCCAGTCTTTTGCTGCAGATGCTGCATCCCGGCGTTCTGGCAGGGGTGTGGGACCATTCCAATTTTCGTGCCGACATGCACGGCAGACTGCGGCGTACCGCCCGCTTCATCGCCACAACCACCTATGCCGATCGGTCCGCAGCCGAGGCTATGATCAGGCGGGTCCGGTCCGTCCATGATGGCGTCAAGGGGCATCTGCCGGACGGCACGGCGTATCAAGCGAACGACCCCGCGCTTCTGGCGTGGGTGCATGTCACAGAGACCCATAGCTTCCTCGACGCCTGGATTCGCTACGGTGAGCCCTGGATGTCGCGTGCGGATCAGGATCGCTACTTTGCCGAGATGGCCTTGATCGGCGGGGCGCTGGGGGCAGAACCCCTGCCGCGCACGCGGGCCGAGGCGAACCGCCTGATAACTGGGATGCGTCCGGCGCTGAGGGCGGATGCGCGAACGGCCGAAGTCGCGAGGCTGATCCTGCATCCGGTCGCAGCGAACCGGCTCGCCGCAATGCCTGGCAGGCTTGCCGGTCAGGCCGGCGTCGATCTGCTGCCACGCTGGGCTCGCTCGCTCCATGGCCTGTCTCCCTCGCCGCTTCGAACGCCGCTGGTGCGCGCGGGCACGCTGGGCGTCGCGCAGGCGCTGCGTTGGGCGTTCAGGTGATGGGCCGCCAGGACGAGCAGCTACGGGAACTGCAGCGCGCGATGCACGACGCCGCGGCGCAGGGAGACTTCGAGCAGGCGGCGCAACTGCGCGACCGGATCAGCCTATTGCGCGGCATTCCTGCCGATACTCTGGCACAGGACATCGATCCCTCCGGTCTCGTTCGTCAACAACCGGGAGCGATGGGGCTGGGCACGAGCCATGGGCACGTAAAGCCACCTCCGGGATGGACACCGCCGAAGAAACCGGACCCGATGACGAAGGGCCGCCGAAGGGGGCGCAAGGGCCCGGACTGATCTGCGCCGGGTCGTACGAAGGACAACTTCTGTGCGTCTTCCGGGAACGCGCGGGCCTGCCGGAGGCTTTCTTCCTCGATACCGGGCGGCGGCCCTATCCACGCCCCGAACCGAAGGAAATGAACATGTCCAAAAGCGATCCGGAAACTCCGCGCGGCCCGATGGGCGATGCGCGCCCGGACTCATTCGATCCGCACAAGCAGAATGAAAGCGGCCAGAAGCCTCAGAAACTGAAGGACCGACCTTCGGAAGGCACCGTCACGCCCGAAGACTATCCCGAAGACCAGCGCACCAAGGGAGCCTGACGAAGCGGCGTAACCCAGCACAGTCGCCCGGTGACGCCGGTGCGGCGCGATGCCGCCATCAACACAGATCAATCAAATTTAGCCGGCGGGCCCCTTTTCTTTCGCTTTCTCTGTGCGTTGTGGAGCCAGGATAGTCGCCGCACCTCGCAGGCGATCAGCTTCACAGGCAAGGAGCGCAATCTGACTGACATGACCATGCGGCTTGAGCTCCGTAACTGGGCAATACGCCCCGCAACCCAACGGCGCGCCTGCGTTTCAGGTGCGGCGTGAACCTGGCGTTCACCGCGGTCCGCATCGCGCAAACCCTTGCCGACGAGTCTATCGCCTTCCTGGCGGACGACGAGCAGCAGGCCGAGGCCCTGGCCGAAGCCGTCCGGGCGCTGGCGCCGCGGGGGCATGTCGTCCACGTGCCCTCTAGCGACGCACTTCCGGGCGAGGCGGCTCCCGCGACGCCGGCGAACGCGGGCCGCCGCGCGTCGGCTCTGCGGGCCCTTCGCCTGGTGCAAGGCACTTCCGTAGCGTGCATCCTGAGCGGAGAAGCCGCAGCGCGGCGCTATCCTGCGCCTGATGCGTTCGACAGCGCCCCGCCCACGCTGCACCCCGGTGACGAGGCGGACACCCGATCGTTCGCGATACGCCTCGAAGAGCTGGGGTATGTCACCGACGACCGCGTCGACGAGCCGGGCGAAATGGCGGTGCGCGGTGAGGTCATCGATATCTTTCCCGCCGACGCAGGCGGCCCGGCCCGCATCGAGCTAGCAGCGGGCAGGATCGCCGCGATCCGCTCGTACGATCCCGGCACGCAGCGCACGGTTGGCGATCTGGAGCGTCTGGAGATCGGCCGCGCCGCCGAACCGCCGATTGACCAGCCGACGTCCATCCTTGCCCACCTGACGCCGGGTATACTCGCTCTTTCCGATAAAGCCGACCATCGCCGCAGGCGCTTCATCCAGCTTGCCCACGACGCTATGGGCGGTGCGCCCCATCGCCTGGATGCAATTGACGACATCGCCTGGAAGAAGGCCTGCAAGGACTGGAGGGCGGCTCCGTTTGACGCGGACTTCACGCCGGTGCCGCGGTTCGCCAACGAGCGTTCGCCGCTTACCGCCCTGGTGCGCTTCGTGAAACCGCTGCTCGCTGCGGGACGCAAGTTCGTGCTGGCGGGCAGTGCGCGAGACCTGCGCTTCCTGAGGGGCAAGGTCGTCCGGCGCCTGTCGATGGAAATCGTGGAACTGGACGCATGGACGGCACTGGATGACCTGCCGTCAGGCTGCGGCGGCAGCCTGACGGTGCCGATCAATGCAGGATACGTCGACGAGCGCATCGTTCTCGTCGCGGCGGCAGACCTGATGGGCAGTCGCGCATTGATCGGCGCTGGTGGCCCAACCGGCGCGAACCCGTGGCACGTCGGCATCGAAGTGTGCAGCGGCGACGTGGTGGTCCACGAGGACCATGGCGTCGGGCGCGTTCGGGGGCTTGAGGCCTCGCCGGTCGGCGCGGGCGATAACCAGTCCCCGATCGACACGATCGTGCTCGAGTATGCGGGCGGTGCTCGGCGGCTGGCCCCTGTCGATGAGGCCGACCGGATCTGGCGATACGGCGCTGACGGCGACGCGGTGAGCCTGGACAAGCTGGATGGCTCATCCTGGGACAAGCGCCGCGCGGCGATCAACGCCGCGATCGACGAGAGCGCGAAGGCCCTGACGCTTCTGGCGCGCGAGCGCG
The DNA here is from genome assembly GCF_055361505.1 of Novosphingobium sp. TK71. Taxonomy (NCBI): domain Bacteria; kingdom Pseudomonadati; phylum Pseudomonadota; class Alphaproteobacteria; order Sphingomonadales; family Sphingomonadaceae; genus Novosphingobium; species Novosphingobium sp. TK71. The sequence goes on along the minus strand of NZ_JBSZKA010000001.1, from coordinate 1,594,163 downwards.
AGACGCTGACAGCGCCGGTCATGGAGACCGATCCTGCCGCCTACGAACGCTTCGCGGGCCGCTTCCCCTTCAACGAAACGGCCGGCCAGGCGGGAGCCATCGCAGCCGTCCGCGACGATCTGGCGAGCGGCCGGCCAATGGACCGGCTGGTCATCGGCGACGTCGGCTATGGCAAGACCGAGGTCGCGCTGCGGGCCGCAGCTCTGGCGGCGCTGGCCGGCTTCCAGGTCGTGGTCGCCGCGCCGACCACCGTCCTCGTGCGGCAGCACCTGGAGACGTTCCGCCGCCGCTTCGAGGGAACGAAAATCGAGGTCGCTGGCCTGTCACGGCTGAGCAGTGCGGCAGAACGGAAGTCTGTGAAAGCGGGGCTTGCCGATGGTTCGGTCGATATCGTCGTTGGCACCGGCGCGGTGATGGCGAAGGGCGTGTACTACGCCAGGCTGGGGCTGGTCGTCATCGACGAAGAGCAGCGCTTCGGCGCTGCCGACAAGGCCCGTTTGCGCGGCTTGGGCTCCGTCCATGTCCTGAGCCTGAGCGCCACGCCGATCCCGCGCACCCTGCAGGCCGCGCTGGTGGGCCTGCAGCAGATGTCCGTCATCGCCACGCCTCCCGCCCGGCGCCAGCCTATCCGCACCAGCATCGGGCAGTATGACGATGTGCTCGTCCGTACCGCGCTCACTCGCGAAAAGGCGCGGGGAGGCCAGAGCTTCGTGGTCGTGCCGCGTATTGAGGACATGACGAAAGTCGCCGCGAAGATACGATGCTTAGCCCCCGATCTGGCGTTGGTCGAAGCACACGGAAAGATGTCGGCAGCCGAAATCGACGACGTCATGGTCGGCTTTGGCGCTGGCCGGGGGGATATCCTGCTGGCGACCAACATCATCGAAGCGGGCCTCGACGTGCCGCGCGCGAACACCATGGTCGTCTGGCGTGCCGATCGCTTCGGCCTGGCACAGCTGCACCAGCTGCGTGGCCGCGTCGGGCGCGGCAACCGGCGCGGGCAGGTGATCCTGCTGATCGAAAGCGAGGATGCTATCGCCGCGCGCACGCTCAAGCGGCTGCGCACGCTCGCGACTTTCGACCGGCTGGGCGCGGGTTTCGCGATCAGCGGCCAGGACCTCGACATGCGCGGCGCGGGCGACCTCGTCGGCGATGATCAGGCCGGGCACATGAAGCTGATCGGCGTCGATCTCTACCAGCATCTTCTCCGTGTCGCGCTGATGGCCGCGCGCGGCGAGGACGCCGAGCGCTGGAGTCCCGAACTCTGCCTGGGCATGAGCGGCATGCTGCCCGAGAGCTGGATCCCGGAGGCGGACCTGCGGCTGTCCCTTTACCTGCGGCTCGCGCGCATCGAGACCGAAGAGGCGCTCGACGCATTCGATGATGAACTTCTGGATCGCTTCGGAACGCTGCCCGCCGAAGCGGCCATGCTGCTGGCCCATGCCCGCATCCGCCTGACCGCGCGGGCTTTGCGGATCGCGCGCATAGACGCGGGCCCGGCCGCGATTGCACTCACTCCGCGCCGCGATTGCCCGATCGACTTCGCCGCCACGGGCCTGGCGCAAAGCAAGGGACGGTGGATCCTTGCCGAGGCACTGTCGAGCGAAGCCGATCGTATCGTGCGCGTCGAAAGCCTGCTCGACGAGTTCGAATGCTGACCTGTCGGGCCCAGCCGTGCCTGCCGCGGGATTATCTTTCGGTCGTGCCGGGTCTTTATGAGCGCGGCGATCGTTTCATTTGCAACAGTGGTCAGGTCCGACCGGACCACCAGCACATCCGAAAACATGGAGAGCAGGAATGGCAACCGTGAACGACGACGCGCCGCCTACCACCTCAAAATCCCGCGAGACCCGCGAGACCCGCGAGGCCGCAATGCAGACCCTCACAGAAACGCGGGGTGACACCTTGATCGGTCGGACCGTGACGATCAACCGGCCCCGCGCGGAACTCTATGCCTACTGGCGCGACTTTGCACGGCTGCCCACGTTCATGGACAACGTCGAACGGGTCGACGTGCTGTCGCCGACCCGCTCGCACTGGGTCGTCAAGGCCCCAGGCGGAAGGACGGTCGAATGGGACGCGCTCGTCACGGAGGAGAAGGAGGGAGAACTGATCGCCTGGGCCTCCACCGAAGATGCCGACGTGCCCAACGGCGGCCGCATCGAATTTCGCGACGCAGGCGATCGCGGCACCATCGTCACCGCCACGATCGTCTACGACCCGCCCGCTGGCGTGGTAGGCAGGCTCATCGCAAAGATGTTCCAGCGCGAACCGGCGATCCAGGCGCGGCGCGATCTGCGGCGCTTCAAGCAACTCATGGAAACCGGCGAAGTCGCCACGTCGTCGCGCACCCGCGCGCAGCTTCACGAGGAGACAGCCTGATGCGCGCGCTCACCTGGCACGGCAAGCATGACGTCCGCGTCGATACGGTCGACGATCCCGAAATCCTCAACCCGCGCGACGCCATAATCAAGATCACCTCGACCGCGATCTGCGGATCGGACCTTCACCTGTACGACGGGTACATCCCCACCATGAAGTCGGGCGACATCCTCGGCCACGAGTTCATGGGCGAAGTCGTCGAGACCGGGCCGGGATCGACGCTCGTCAAGGGGCAGCGCGTCGTCGTTCCCTTCACCATCGCCTGCGGCAGCTGCTACCACTGTGGCAAGCACCAGTACTCCGCCTGCGACAACGGCAACCCGGCCGACAACCAGGACATCGGCATGGAGCTTTACGGTCAGCCGATGTCGGGCCTGTTCGGCTACAGCCACCTGACCGGCGGCTATGCCGGGGGCCAGGCGGAATACGTGCGCGTGCCCTTCTCCGACATCGGCCCGATCGTGGTGCCAGATGGGCTCGACGACGACGAGGTGCTGTTCCTGTCCGACATCCTGCCCACCGGCTGGCAGGCGGCCGAGAACGCCGACATCGAGCCGGGCGACACCGTCGCGGTGTGGGGCTGCGGCCCTGTCGGCCTGTTCGCGGTGCAGTCCGCCTTCCTGATGGGCGCGGCGCGGGTGATCGCCATCGACCACTTCCCCCACCGGCTGGAATTGGCGCGCAAGTTCGGAGCCGAGACCATCAACTTCGAGGAATCGAAGACTTACGAGGCGCTGATGGAGATGACCGGTGGCATCGGCCCCGATGCAGTCATCGACGCGGTGGGCCTGGAAGCGCATGGTTTCTTCGTCGATAATGTGTTCGATCAGATCAAGGCCTCGCTGATGCTTGGCACCGATCGCATCCACTCGATCCGCCAGGCCATCGTCGCCTGCCGCAAGGGTGGCCGCGTCTCGATGCCCGCCGTCTACGGCGGCATCGTCGACAAGTTCCCGCTCGGCGCCTTCATGGAAAAGGGCCTGACGCTCAAGACCGGGCAGACCAGCGTGCAGCACTACATGCCGGGGCTGCTCAACGCGATCGTCGAGGGCAAGATCGACACGACCTTCCTGATCTCGCACCGCATGAGCCTGGAGGACGCGCCCAAGGGCTACAAGATGTTCCACGACAACCAGGACGAAGTCACCAAGGTCGTGCTCAAGCCAGGCTTCACCGAAACCGCCGTCGCGGCAGAATAGGACACGCATCATGGCTGACAAATTCGCGATCGTCACCGGCGCCTCCACCGGCATCGGCTTCGAACTGGCGAGCATCGCCGCCGAAAACGGCTACGACCTGCTCGTCGTCGCAGATGAAGGACTGATCCAGGCGGCCGCGCAGGACTTTCGGCTGCACGGCGTTTCAGTAGACGCGGTGCAAGCCGACCTGTCGACCCTGGAAGGCGTCGATACCTTGCTGGCCGCCACTGCCGGCCGCCGCATTGATCTTCTCTGCGCTAATGCGGGCCGGGGGCTGGGCCACGGTTTCCTCGAGCAGGATGTCGCTGACTGGCGCCGGGTGGTCGATACCAACATCACCGGCACCCTTTATCTGTTGCAACAGGTGCTCAAGGGAATGGTGGCACGCGACGATGGCAAAGTACTGATTACCGGGTCCATCGCAGGCTTCATTCCGGGCAGCTTTCAGGCGGTCTACAACGGCACCAAGGCTTTCGTGGACAGCTTCGCCGACGCGCTGCGCAACGAGATCAAGGAGGCAAAGGGCGTGACTGTCACGACACTCATGCCCGGACCAGTCGAGACCGAGTTCTTCGATCGCGCCGACATGCTCGACACCAGCGTGGGCGCGTCAGAAGCCAAGAGCGATCCGGCCGACGTCGCCCGCGACGGGTGGAACGCGGTGATGAACGGCGATGCCCACATCGTCTCGGGATGGAAGAACAAGATCCAGGCGGCGGTGGCGCATGTCACTCCTGCGACGATCCTGGCCGAGCAGCATCGCAAGATGGCGCAGCCCGGCTCCGCCGAATGACCATGGCGTGCCTCGATAAAGAGGCGCTGACCTCAGGCACTGCGAACCAAAGGATAGCGACATGAACACCACGATAGAGCGCACATTCAACAGTCGCCGCGACGCCGAACTGGCAATCGAGCGACTGGTACAGGAATACGGCTTCGAGCGAACCGACGTGTTCGTATCGTCGTCCGGCGATCAAAACAGCGCGGGCGATACGCCCAGCGGCGGGGATACCGCGACCCATCTGGAGCCGGAGCGCCACGACGCGCCGCTTTGCGAGCCGATATCCGTCTCGGTGGACGTCAACGACGACGCGCGGGCGGCCATCGTGACTCGCGTGTTCGAAGAAATCTCCGCGGGCTAGGAGGCTTCCGCGTCCATTTGGGACCATTCAAGGAACGACGATCATGCGCCCGCTGAACGAGCCGGAAAATCGAACACCATCGACGCCGCGCCAACTGCCGCCGCTCCCTTCGCCCGAGCGCGTGCAGGAACTGCTGTTCGACGCTGCCAGGTTGGGGCGCGACGACATGATACCAGTCTTGCTGGAGGCGGGGGCCGATATCGAGGGGGTCGATGCGAAGGGGCACACCGCCTTGGTCCTCGCGACCTATCATGGTTTCGAGACAACCGCCGCCCTGCTGCTGGATCGCGGCGCCGCCCCGAACGGCACGACGGCGAGTGGCAGCCCGTTGATGGGGGTCGCCTTCAAAGGACATCTGGCCATCGCCGACCGTCTGCTCGCCGCCGGTGCGGACCCGAACCTGCGCAACGCCGCAGGACAGACCGCGATCATGATGAGCGCCCTGTTTGACCGGCGCGAGGTCATCGAACTCCTTCTAGGCGCGGGCGCCGATATCGACGCGGTGGATGCGGCAGGTAATGACGCGGCCAGCCTCGCGCGAATGCAGGGCAACGAAAGCCTTGCCCGATGGCTCACCGAGCGCCGGGAAGGGCACATTGCAGCATAACACTACGGGCATGGGCCCAAACCTCTAGCGACAGGAGCGATATTCATGAGCGATGTTTCGATAGGCCCGGGCCCGGACTCGAACAAAAAGGCATCCGTGCAAGAGGGCGTAGACGCGCAAGCCGAGACCGATCGCGAAATCGACCGTGGCTTTGCCGGCGCGGAAGCTAAGCCCTTTGCCAATCGGCCCCCGACCAAAGACGCGAACTCCATACCGTCCGAATCCAGGGATGATGAAAACGGGTCTGCCGCTGACGGGGCTGCGAACCTGATCTCCGGGAGGCGCAACGCAGGGCGGGAATAGCGAACCTCTAGCGCTGGCTGCGCGGCTCACGTAAGCGTCGTTCAACTTCAGACGAGAGAACAGATGGCGCTGGTCAAAAAATCCGCACTCCAATCCCGCGCCAAACTGCCCGAGGCGCACGAGACGCCATCCCCGGCATCTCCGCCGACCCAACCCCGTCGCAAAAGGGCGCCAGCGGCCGAGCCGACTTCCGCGATCAAGCGCATCGATGTGGCGACCCAGGAACTTGCGGCCGGCATGGGCGAGGCGTCCGCTGCCGCAACGGAACTTCAGCGCACGATGGATCAGATATCCAGTGGTGCAGAGGAAGCTGCCGGGGCCGCCCAGGAATCTCTTGGCCTGATCGCTGCTCTCGGCGCGAACTTCCGCGAGGCGCGGCTTCGCGCGGAGGACTCGCGTCGCCAAGCCGAAGCAACTTCGAGCAGTTTTGCCGAGATCGGCGCCCAGATCGAAGTCTCGGTTTCCGCCATCGAATTGAGCGCGCGGCGCCAGCTTGCGTCGGTCGAACTCATCGCCGCCCTCGAAGAATCGGCGGGGCGCATCGACGAGATCGGCGCCAACGTGGCCGATGTTTCCGACCAGACCAGTCTGCTGGCGCTCAACGCCACGATCGAGGCGGCGCGTGCGGGCGAAACCGGCGCCGGCTTTTCGGTAGTCGCCGACGAAGTGCGCATGCTTGCGGAAAGTTCGGAAAGCGGCGCCGATTTGATCCGCCAGTTGGCCGCCTCCATCGGTCAGGAGATCCAGCACATCGCAGAAAAGGTTCGCCTCGTTTCCGCGCGGGCGACCAGCGAGGCGCAAGCAGGGAACGAAGTCGTTGCCCGGCTCGTGGCCGCCCGCGAGGACCTCACCGCGCTAAGCCTTGGCGCTCAGGAAATCCTCCACACCACCGCAGAGGCCGAACTGGCGACGCGCGAGGCCGAGAAAGGCGCCGAGCAGGTCGCCAGTGCGGCGGAGGAACAATCCGCCGCCGCAGCCGAGGCCCAGCTGGCGATCGAACAGCAGGTCGCGTCTCTGGAGGAAAGTCAGCAGACCGCCGAGGCTCTAGGCGAACTCACCGAGCAGTTGCAGGACGCGCAGGTCTCCGCCGTAGTCGTCGAGCAGGTCGCCGCCGCCGCCGAGCAGCTTTCGGCGACGGTGCAGGAATTGTCCGGCGCATCGGGCCAGATCCTGGTGGCGCTGGAGCAGATCAGCCGGGGCACCCAGGTCCAGGCCTCGGCGACGGTGCAGGCCAACGTCGCGATGGGCCAGATCGAGAAGTCGGCGCAGATCGCCCAGTCGCGCGCGCAAGCCGCCAGCGGCCGGATCGGTGCTATCGTCGTCTCGGTTAACGAGAGCCAGGCACGGATCGGCCAACTCGTCACCGGCGTCGTGGCGGCCATTGCCGATGTCAACGGGGTGCTCGCGCTGCTATCGGCACTCAACGACACCAGCCGCAGGATCGAGAAGCTCTCCGACAATCTGACGCTGATCTCGGTGCAGACCAACATGCTCGCGGTCAGCGGCGCGGTGGAGGCCACGCGCGCCGGGGATGCGGGGCGCGGGTTTGCCACCGTGGCCGCCGACATCCGCAAGCTTTCGCGCGATTCCGCCGACGGCGCCGGACAGGCCAAGGATACGGTGCGGCTGATCCAGGATCAGATAACCATGATCCGCCGCGACCTCGACCAAGTGGTCGGTGCCGCCGAGGCGGAAATCGCGCGCAACCGGGCGATGCTTGAGCGCTTCGGTCTCGTCGCGAGGGAGCTTGAGGCAGCGCAGGCGCTCAACGCCGACATCGTCGCCGGGGCCGACGACATGCTGCGCTCGGCGCGCGAAGTGCAGAGCGGGACCAACCAGATCGCCGAGGCGGCCGACCTGGCCGCCGCGGCGGCCCGCGAGGCGGGTGCCGCCGCGCGCCAGCAGGCGCAGGGTGCCGAAGCGCTGGCTGCTGCCATTGAGGACATCGCATCGATCGCGGCTGTCCTCGTCTCGACCGAAGCCTGATCCCTTGCCCGATGAGCCCGTCACCGATGCCCGGACGCTGACCTTCAGGCTGGGCGGAGAAACGCTCGCCATGGCCGCGTCGCTGGTGCAGGAGATTGTGCCGCTGCCTCGCCTCGCGCGGATGCCCCACGCGCCTGCGGCGCTAATGGGCGTTGCCCAGATACGCGGCGTCATCGTGCCCGTGCTGTCGGTGGCGAGCCTGCTGGGCCAGGCGCAATCGTCCGTCCAGCGCGTCATCGTGGCCGAGATCGGCGGCCCGGTAGGGCTGGCGGTGACCGGCGTTTCGCAGATAATGGACCGCGAAGATGCCGTCTCCGCGACGCGCATTGACATCGCCAGCCTGGTCGCCGCCGCCGTGCCAGACCGGCTTGCGCGGCGCTCAACCGGCACGATCGTCGCCGCATCCGCGCAAACCATAGACACGGACACCGAAACCGTCGCGCTGGTCGCTTTCGCAGTGGCCGGACAGGACTTCGCCCTGCCGCTGGCATCCATCGAGGAAGTGCTGCGCCTGCCGCCCGGGATAGCGCGTATGCCCCATGCCGACGCTGCCACGCTGGGAAGCGTGGTGTCGCGCGGCGCGGTGCTGCCGCTGCTGTCGCTGGCCGGCTTGCTGGCGCTGCCGATGGCAGGGATGACCGGACGATCGCGCGTGGTCGTGGTACGTCTCGGGGCGCAGCGCGTGGGGCTGTTAGTGGATCTCATGCGCTCGATCGAGCACGTGCCAGAATATGACATAGACGCCGTCCCACAGGTCCTCAATCGCGGCGGGGGCGAGGCGCGCATCCAGGCGATCTGTCGCTTGGACGGTGGCAAACGACTTGTATCCGTGCTCGCGCCCGATCAGCTCGTGGACGAGGACATCACGGGCAGGCTGCTGCAGGGCGACATGAGAGGCAAGGGCGAGATGGCGGGCAGCACCGATGTTCAGGACGAACGGTTCCTGTTGTTTCGCATCGGCGAGGAGAGCTTCGGCCTGCCGATCGACGCGGTGCAGGAGGTCGCATTCCTGCCGCCGCGCCTCACCCCGCTGCCCAAGGCGCCTGCTTTCGTGCAGGGGGTGATGAACGTGCGTGGCCAAGTCATCCCGGTGATCGACCAGGCGCGCCGCTTCAACGGCGTTCCGGTCGCCGGTGCCAAGGCGCGGGTGATCGTCGTGCGGATCGGCGACCTGACTGCCGGCTTCACCGTCGATGCGGTTTCGCAGGTCGTCCAGCCTTCCGCCGACGCGCTTCGCCCGGCCCCGGACATTGGCAGCGACGGCGCGCGCGTGTTCGATCGTGTCGCCACGCTGGACGGGGAAGATACCCTAGTGCTGATCGTCAGCCCGCAGGAATTGCTGGACCGGGCCGAGCGGGATCTCCTGCTGGCGCTCGGTAAGACGGGGACGGCGAACAGCAAGCCGTGACGAAACTCCTGATTGTCGACGATTCCGCGCTGATGCGGCGCCTGTTGACGGACATCTTCACGGCGGCTGGGGACTTCGAGGTCGCGGTGGCGCGCAACGGGGTCGAGGCTCTCGGCATGTTGACCGCCTTCGCGCCCGACGTCGTCACCCTCGACATCCACATGCCCGAGATGGACGGGCTTGCTTGCCTCGACCGCATAATGGTCGTGCGCCCGTGCCCGGTGGTCATGGTCTCCTCGCTTTCCGCAGAGGGCGCGGAAGAGACCCTGGAGGCCATGGCGCTCGGCGCGGTGGACTTCGTGCCCAAACCCAAGGGGGCAGTCTCGCTGGAGATCGATAGGATCGCCGCTGATCTTGTGGACAAGGTCCGCTCGGCCTCGCGAGCCCGAATCCCGCGCTCCACTCGCTTGCGCGAGCGCGTGCGCGAAGCGAGCGCCGGGATGCGCACGCACCCGAGGACCAGCCTCGCCTCGTCCACCGGCAACACGCTCACACCCATCGACGGCACCGGGCTCGTCCTGGTCGGCTGCTCGACCGGCGGTCCCCCTGCCCTCGATGCCTTGCTCGCAGAGCTTCCGGCCGACTTCCCGTGGCCGATACTGATCGCACAGCACATGCCGGCGAGCTTCACCGGCCCGCTCGCGCAGCGTCTCGACCGGCTTTGCGCGCTCAGCGTGCAGGAGGTGGATCGGGCCACACCGCTTCTGCCCGGCCATGCCTATATCGGACGGGGCGATGCCGACCTGATCCTGTCTCGCCGGGCTGGCAGCATCGTGGCATTGCCGGCCCCCAGCGATCCCGGCCATTTCTGGCATCCCAGCGTCGATCGCATGGTCGACAGTGCCATGCGTCTAATTGCACCCGAAAAGCTCGTTGGGGTGTTGATGACCGGAATGGGCACGGATGGAGCACCGGCAATGGCGAAACTGAAGCAGCGCGGCGGCCTGACGATTGCCGAGGCCAAGAGCACCGCCGTGGTCTGGGGCATGCCCGGCGCCCTCGTCGACCGGGGCGGCGCTTCAATGGTCAGCCCGCTGCCCGACATCGCCGGAGACCTCATGAAATTCCTTGTACCGTGAGCGACCGGCCACCGCCCACACCCGTTCCGCTCACTGCCGCCGAGATTTCCGACGTCGGCGAATTGCTCTACCGCTGGACCGGCATGATCTTCGGCGAGAACAAGCGCTATTACATCGAACGCCGCATCGCCGAGCGCATGAAGCGCTGCTGCATGGTCACGGTGCCCGCCTATCTCGGTTTCGTGCGCAGCCACGTCGCAGAGCGAGAGGCGCTCATCAACGCCTTTACGATCAACGAGACGTATTTCTACCGGGAGGAGCACCAGCTTGCGGCACTCTCCAACGACCTGCTGCCGGACATCATCCGCCACCGCCGTCCAGGCGACCTAGTGCGCATTTGGTCGATGCCCTGCTCGACTGGCGAAGAGGCCTATTCGATCGCGATCTGGCTGCTTGAGAACTGGCCGCTGGTCGATGCCTATAACATCGAGATCGTCGGCTCCGACATCGATACGGCCGCGCTTGACCGCGCGCGGGAGGGGCAGTTCACCGAACGCTCGCTCGCTCGCCTGCCATCCGTTGTGCGCAATGCCTATTTTGAGGGCGAGCACGGCCACCACCGCCGCATCATCCAGGACCTTCGCGAGTCCGTGCGCTTTACGCCGGCAAACATCGTCGATCCGGCCAGTATAGTGGGTATGGGAAAATTCGACGTCATCCTGTGCCGCAATCTGCTCATCTACTTCGACGACGCCGCGCGGCTGACGGCGGCGAATACGCTTTACGACTGCCTCAACCCCGGCGGATACGTCTGCCTTGGCCACAGCGAGTCAATGGGACGCATCACCGATCGGTTCGAGCTGGCTCGCCTTGCCGACGCAATCGTCTATCGTCGGGCGTGATGGACGAACTGCTCGAACAATTCCTGATCGAGGGCCGTGAACTGGTGGCCGAGGCCTCCAAGGATTTGGCGGCGCTTGTCCGCGACCCACAGGCCGCCGAAGCGCTCGACAGTGCGTTTCGCGCCGTTCACACGTTGAAGGGCTCGTTCGCCGTCTTCGCCCTCGCCCCGGCGGAAAAGCTGCTCCACGCGGCGGAAGACGTGCTCGATCGCGCTCGCAGGCAGGGAAGCCTGCTCGGTGCGGCGGCGGTGGGGGGCCTAGTCGCCTGCCTCGACCAGACCGACCGCTGGATCGACGACGTGGAACGCAGCGGCACGCTGCCGACCGACGCCGGGCAGATGGCCGACCGCACGATCGCGCTACTGGCCGCGGCGGGTCATTCCGTTGCGGCAGAAGTGGTGACCGAAGCGACCTCGCACGCAGACTGGATCGTCGCACTAACGGCGCGCGAGGCGGTGGCGATCGCGCAGGCCACTGCCCCGCTCACCGCATTCCGCTACACGCCGGACGCCGACTGTTTCTTCCGGGGCGAAGATCCGCTGGGGGTCGTCGAGCACGTCCCGGCGCTGGTCGTGCTCGCGGTTCTGCCCGCAGACGGCGGATGGCCGCCCATTGCAGACCTGGAGCCCTTCGCCTGCTTCTCGATCATAGAGGGCTTGAGTGCCGCCTCCGAAGCCGAAGTGCGTGCGGCGTTCCGGCTTCAGCCCAGCCAGATCGCCATCGCCACCGTCCAGCCGCCTGCGGTTCCACAGGACAGCAGCGAAGGCGTACGCGACAAGGTAACCATGCGAGTGGATGCCGCGCGTGTCGATGCCTTGGCGGATGGCCTCAGCGACCTTATCGTCGCTGTCAATGGGCTGGCGCCATTGGCCGACGAGGTGGAGCCGATGGACCGCGCTCTGGCCACAAGAATGCGGGCTGCGCAAGTCAGCATCGAACGCGCCACCGGGAAGCTCAGCCGCAACCTTACTCGCGTCCGCCTCGTCCCTCTTGAGACGACGTTGCGCCGCCTGCCCCGCGTCGCGCGCGAAATCGCGCAAGGACTCGGCAAGGAAGTCGATTTCACGCTCTTGGGGGAAACGATCGAGGTGGACAAGCAGGTCGCCGACGGTCTCTTCGAACCGCTGCTCCACCTCGTGCGCAACGCCATCGACCATGGCATCGAACTGCCCGAAGCCCGGCGCGCGGCCGACAAGGTCGGGAGAGGGCAGGTGACGCTTGCGTTTGAGCGCCAGGGTGATGCGATCACCGCCACGGTGAGCGACGATGGCGACGGGATCGACCCCGCCCGCATTCGCGCTTCGGCCGTCGAGCTTGGGTTTCTCTCGCAGGAGGCGGCGGATGGACTGGACGATGCGGCAGCGCTCCGGCTGATATTCCACGCAGGCTTCTCCACGGCATCGAGCGTCACCGAGATTTCCGGCCGCGGGGTGGGCATGGACGCGGTGCAAGCCGCAATCGCCCGGCTGCGCGGTTCGGTCGAGATCGATAGCCGCCCCGGTGCGGGCACACGCTTTCGCATCCGTCTGCCCATCACCGCGCTGACGACCCGATTGCTGGTCATCGAAGTGGCAGGCGAACGCTACGGCGTTTCGCTTGAACAGGTCGCCGAAACGGTACGCATCGATGAGGCTGCGCTGATGCCGGTCGGGCGCGGCCTCGCCTGCGTACTGCGCGAAAGGACCGTACCGGTGCTCGACCTTGCTGCCCTTCTGGATGCCCCGCCCGCCCGGGGGCGCCATGCCAAGCTGGTGGTTATCCACATCGACGGCAGCCCCGTCGCCTTGCGGGTGGACGGCTTCGGCGAGCGTATCGACACTGTGCTGCGCCCGCCGCGCGGTATTCTCGCTGCCGTACCTGGCGTGATCGGGTCTGCCGTACTGGGCGACGGCGGCGTGCTGCTTGTGCTCGATCTGCCGGAGCTGGCGGCATGACCGTGCGAGTCGAGGGTCGCACCATCATGCTGGAGGGGCGCTGCCCCGCAAGCGATGCGGAAGACCTGCTGGTAGCCCTTGGGGACGATCCGGCCGCCCGGGTCGATATCGGCGGGGTGGTGAAGCTGCACATGGCGGTACTCCAGGTGCTGCTGGCGCTTCGCCCTCCGGTGATTGGTCGTCCGACGACCGGTCTGCTTTCCCATGATATCTTCGGCGGCCTCATTTCCGGTAGCGACAGCGGCACCGAAAGTTTCTAACACGATCTCGATAGGGAGGCCGCGAGCAGCGACGGCCGGAGTTTTTAAATGTCCGTTACCGTTCTGATCGTAGATGACAGCAAGCTCGCCCGTATCGTGGCAGGCAAGGCGCTTGCGCAGCTCCAGCCCGAGTGGCGCAAGCTGGAGGCCGGCAGCGCCGCTCAGGCGCTGGAAGTCATCACCGAACAGACGCCGGATATCGCCCTGATCGATTTCAACATGGCCGGGAAAGACGGGCTAGAACTTGCTGCCGAGTTGCGCGTTCTTCTCCCCGAAATGCCAGTCGCCATCATCACCGCGAACATACAGGACGAGATCATCGCGCGCGCGCGCGAGGTCGGTGCCGCCTTCGTCGCCAAGCCGGTCACGGCCGATGCGCTTGAACCGTTCCTGTCGGGCGCGGCGCTGCGACTGCGATCGCAGCGCGCGTGACCTTGGACAGCATCACTCTCGCCGAACTCGAACGCGATGCCCTGACCGAGATCGTCAATATCGGGGTCAGCCGAGCCGCGTCCAGCCTGCGCAAGATGATCGGCGACCAGGTTCTGCTATCGGTCCCTTCGATCGAGGTGGTCAGCCAGAAGCGCGCGGCGCGCCTCATCAGCGAACGCGAGGTGAGCGACCTCGTCGCCGTGCGGCAGGACTTCGCTGGCCCGTTTTCGGGCCGTGCGCTGCTGATCTTCCCCGAAACGAATAGCCTCGAACTCGTGCGCGCCGTCACTGGCGGAGACCTGACGGCGCAGGAAGTTCTCGAGATGGAGGGCGAAGCGCTGTGCGAGACCGGCAACGTCATCCTGAACGCGTGCCTCGCAACCATGGCAAATATGCTGCAGCGCTCGCTGACGATGACGATCCCCGAGATCCTGCGCGGGACCAGCGCCAGTCTGTTCGAGGTCGATCCAGCCAGTTCAGGCGGCGGTCTGGTGCTTTTCCTCTACATCGACTTCGCCGTGCGCAGCCGCGACATTCGCGGATACATCGCGATGATCATGGACATTCCCTCGCTCGAAACGCTCAAGGAACTGCTCGAGGAATTCATAGCGCGCGTCGTCGGCGACGATGTCTGATCGCACGGTGATCCAGGCGGACAGCCTCGGCCCGATCCTGGCCGCTGCGGGCGCAAGCGGAACCTGGGACTGGGACATCGCCGCGGATCGCCTCTACATCGACGATCACTTCGGCGAACTCTACGGAATTTCGCCCGAAGCTACGGCGGATGGCCTTCCGACCGGGACCTTCTTCCAGGCGATCCATCCCGGAGACCGGGCGCGAATCCGCATCGCCGTCGCCGGCATCCTCGCGGGCGCCGAGCTGTTCTCCAAGGAGTTCCGCGTCGTCACCCGAGCGGGCATCACCTTGTGGATGCACGGGCGCGGGCAATGCCACCTGAATGCCGACGACCACCCCGTACGTTTCACCGGCCTCCTAGTGGACGTGACCGAGCGCAAACGGGCCGAGGAGCGATTGCGCATTGCGCAGACGGCCGGGGGTGTCGGTACGTTTGAATATGTCGACGGGTTCGCCACGGTCTCGGTATCGGAAGAGTTCTGCCGAGTGCTGGGCCTGCATCCAGCCACCGTGCTTCCCGTCCAGACGATCAACGGCGTCCTTGCTGACGGCGCGGCGTTGCTGGTCCCGGAACCGCGCGACGGGCAAGTCCCTGCCACCCTTGATGGGGAATTCCTCATCATTCGCCAGGACGATGGCAGCACCCGCTGGATCGCGCGGCGCGGCGAAATCATCCGTGAAGGCGCCGGGTATCGCCTGATCGGCGTCATCTACGACGTGACCGCCACCAAGCAGCAAGAAGCGGCGCTGCGCGAACTGAACGATACGCTGGAAACCCGTGTCGAGCAGGAAGTCGCCATCCGCCAGAAGGCCGAGGAAGCTCTTCGCCAGGCGCAGAAGATGGAGGCGGTGGGCCAGCTCACCGGTGGTATCGCGCACGATTTCAACAACCTGCTGATGGCGATCATGAGCAGCCTCACGCTTTTGCAGAAGCGCTTGCCGCCAGACGCGGCGACCGACCGGCTGATCGACAACGCCATGCAGGGTGCCCATCGCGGCGCGGCGCTTACGCAACGCATGCTGGCTTTCGCGCGCCGTCAGGACCTCAGCTCCGAACGTGTTATGGTACCTGAACTTGTCGCCGGCATGGTTGACTTGGTGGAACGGACGCTCGGCCCTGCCTGGTCACTCGATCTTGAGTTTTCGGATAGCCTGCCACCTGTCATGGCAGATGCCAACCAACTTGAAATGGCGATCCTGAACCTCGCGGTGAACGCGCGCGATGCTATGCCCGGCGGCGGCATCATCCGTGTCACAGCAATGCAATACACTGCCGAAGACGGCGATTTCGGCGGCCTCGCGGGCGGCTCCTATATCGCGCTCTCGGTGATCGACACCGGCGAAGGCATGGACGAAGATACGCTTGCCAGGGCAACCGAGCCGTTCTTCACCACCAAAGGCGTGGGCAAAGGAACCGGACTCGGGCTCTCGATGATCCACGGCCTCGCCAAGCAACTAGGCGGGAGCTTCACCTTGCGAAGCACTCCAGGTCTCGGGACGCATGCGACGCTGTGGCTTCCCGTCGCGCAGTCCGCTGCGGACGTGCCTTCGCCGCAGCCCACTTCAAGCGAGACCCGAGCAATTTCAGGTCCCCTCAAGATTCTGGTGGTCGACGACGACGGGTTGATCCTGATGAACACCTCGGCCTTGCTAGAGGATTTGGGCCACGAGGTCTTTGAAGCCAGTTCCGGGAAGATGGCCCTCGAATTTTTGCGTACGCATGCGGACATTGATGTCCTCATCACTGATCAGGCCATGCCAAACATGACTGGCACGCAGCTTGCCGATCTCGCCACGGCGTTGCGCGGCGATTTGCCGATAGTACTCGCAAGCGGATACGGCGATATCCCGCCGGGCGCGCAACAACGGATCGTGAAGTTGGGAAAGCCGTTTACCCAGACTATGCTAGAAGACGCTCTTATCGAGGCTTTGAGCTCACTCTCACTACGTTAACTCAGGCCAGACAATCGCTTTTCTTATTCTGGTCGAGGTATCAAGCGACGAAAAGCGGCTAAAGCAAAGTGTCTGTTTTCGACAATAGCGGCCGCACGCATTCGGTTCGAGAATGGGCCGAAAAGGCCCGAGCCAGGCATAAGCAGAATGTCACCTCAGAGGCGTCATAAAATCCCAGTTGAATGGCTTGGATGGGCGCAAGGTTGCCGTTCCGGCTCGATCCGGCGTCAGTAACGGGCTGAAAGCGCCGCACTTGATCGGACGACCGGAACGGCTGGCAGTGGAACTTGTCCACGCCCCCCTAGGGTATCCAGCGATAGGCCGGTTTTGCGGTGACTTCGGGAACAGGGGCGGTCAGTTCGGCGCCGTGGCCCGGGTCCTTGACGGTGTCCGCATCGACGAAGCCGTAGAACACGCCGGTCGATGCGGAGCCGCCGCGCTGTTCGACGTCGCCGATGTTTTGCGCCGTTCCCGAAAGAACGATGCCTTTCTCGTACTCACCTATGCCGAGCATGGACGTGGCGGCGCGGGCCTTGCCCTTCAGGACGGTGTCGCCGCGCAGTACGGTGAGGCCGGAGATCGCCGCCTCGTCCAGGACCTGCGCGTTATCGAGCACGACGGCGTGATCCTCGATCCGCGCCTTGCCGGAAACGGTGCCGGAGATCACCCGCGCATAAGGGCCGACATAGGCGCTTGCGGCCACGCTGGCCTTCGGCCCGACCCAGCCGCCGCCGTTGCCGTGGCGGTGCCCGCCGGGGATCGGCTCGGGCGCGCCGTCCTGCCAGCGGTCGGGCATGGCGCCGTCGAACTGGACCATCCACGGATAGCGGTAGATCGAATACCAGGGCTGGTCCCAGCGGATCTTCTGCATCTGCGACGGGGTGGCCATGACCACGAGGTATAGGCCGGTGTCTCCGGGACGGACCGCGATCGAGGCTGCGGCCTTGTCGCCGCGCTGAAGCGGGGTGTAGCGGCTCCTGCCATCCGCCCCGACGGCGACGACGCCCCAGCGCCAGTCGGATGCGGGCGGCGGGATCGTCCCCGGCTCATCGGCAAGACCGGGCAGCGAGGCGATGGCGCTGGCCTGCTGGACTACGCCCCGGAAGGTCACGGTCACATGGTCGCGGCCGGCATCGGGATGCAGCTTGACCACGTTGTAGCCCCAGCGCTGGGGTGCCCACATCTCCGGCACGGCGAAGCGGCGATGCTCGAGGTCGATGGGGTCCAGCACGGTGGCGGAGAGGATATCGGGGCCGGTGGACTGGTCGTAGGAACCGTAGTTGCGGCGGAAGACCGCGCCCTGATCGCTGCCGTCCGGGTTGGTGTAGTCCCAGTTGGCGTTGTGCAGCGCCCAGTCGCCGTAGGTGTCGTTCAACTGGCTTTGTGTCCAGTTCTGGTTGTCACGCAGAACGGTGAAGGGATCGGCCGTCAGGTGGGCCGGATCGTCCTTGCCGGGGGCCTTGCGCCAGATGTCGTTCACGGCGTCGAAGCCGCGGGTGTCCTTGAGGAATTCGAGGAACTGCCAGTTGCAGTAGCGGCTGCGGGTCGAGCCGTAGTAAAGGTGCGGGTACTGTTTCAGCAGCACGGAACAATGCGTATTCTCGCGGAATTCCGGGAGTTGCACGGTCATCCAGTTGGCGTGGCTCTCGAACATCCAGCCGGTATAGGGCGAGTCCATGAGATGCCCGGTCGCGGTCTGGAGGGCATGGGTCAGTTCATGGGCAAGGCCGAAACGGTCCCTTAGCGCGCCGGGGCCGATCCACATGCCCATATGCCCGAGCGAGTCCGCTCCGCCGGTCAATCCGTAGTCGGTGCCGATATAGGCGTTGACCTTGAACTTGGCCGCCGAACCGCAATGCGGCTCGGGGAAGTGCAGCGTTGCGATGAAGTAGTCCCAGACATATTCGAGATGCTTCACCGCCGCCTGCGCATCCGCCGGGGCCACGGTGCCGGGCTTCCAGTGCAGGGCGAAATGCTCGCTCTGCATCTGCAGGGGGAGGGCGGAATTCACCGTGTCCGAAGGGTCGGTTTCCGCGATGGCCCAGGCCCCGGCCACGCAAGCCTCACGCGGGGCGGGGCTGGCGGCCGGGGCGGCAAGCGCCGGTGCTGACGGAATGGCGGCTCCTGAAAGCAGGACTGCCAGCACCGGTGCCTGAAAAAGGGCCCTCATGTCAGCGCGGGCTGAGCGTGACGGTGGTGGAACCCGTGCCCAGCGGGATGGCGTAACCGCCGCGATCGGCGGTGCCGGTGTCGGCGGTGTAAGGCTTGCCGCCTGCCGTCGTGGTCTCGAACAGCAGGCGTGCTGCGGGTGTCTCCGCCGTCGCGGGATCGAGCGTGAGCACGACCTTGCCGGTCCTGGCGTCATAGTCGGCGCTCTTGATGCGGCCCGCTTCCAGCGTGACCCAGAGGCCGGCGGGGGCGATGAAGAGCCGGCGGCGGGCGCCGTCCTTCGGTTCGACATGGACCCTGGTGCCCTTCGCGGTCAGGTCGCCGCCGAAGCCCAGCCACCCGAACTGCGCGTCATCGACCATGTAGGTCGCCGAGGTGATGGCGTGGCCGTAGAAGCCCATGCCGTAGTCGCCGGTGATGGCGTCCCACTTCATCATGTCGGGCCAGGAGTGGAACGCGGCCGAGCCGAAGCCCTGCTGGTCGATATTGGTGATCCCGCCCATCATGCCGCCGTAGGCCACGCGCAGCAGGTGCAGGTCGGTGGGGTTCTGGCGATAGGCGTCGAACAGCGGCACCGCGTTCAGCGCCGAGCCGTAGTGGTGGATCTGCCGCTCGATACGCGAGACCTTGCCGCCGTAGAGGAAGTCCCAGTAGCGGCGGGCATTGCCGTTGTAGCCCCAGCTCGGGATCGTGGGGTCATAGGCCAGGATGACCTCGCGCGTCTCGTCCGCCTGCGGCTGGTAGCCGAAGTAGCGCATCCATGCGTAGACTTCGGGCTGGCCGGTGGAATCCCAGGCCATCTCGCTGCCGAACGGGAACTTGAGCGTGCGCCAGTGATCGGCGCGGCCCTTCATCAGGCCCTCCATCTCGGTGGCTTCGGCGGTCAGGCCCTCACGCTTCAGGTCCTTGAGGATGTCGAGGAAGACATCGCCTTCCATCTGGCCGAACTGCGCATAGTAAGGCGCATCGCGCATCATCGCGACGGAAGTGCGGTAGGCCCAATCGAGGTAGAACTTCCAGTCGTGCTGCTTGACCAGCCCCTGGCTGTCGCGCGCGAGGCGGTAGAGCACCCAGTGGCCGATGGCGACGTGCGGGTAGTTGTAGGAACGGCCAAGATCGTCCGAATCCTTCTTCGACCAGGCGGTCCAGTTCTTCCAGTTGATCTTGGGGTCGTAGTAGTTCGGGAACTCGACCGGATCGTAATAGAAGATGCTCTTCTTGACCGCGCCGGCCTGCGGGCCGTCCTTGACCTGAAGGGTGCCGAGCACGGTTTCGTTGACGAGGCGCTCCAGCTTGGCGACTTCTTCCGGGCTCGGATTGTCGAGCTGCTTCATCATCGCCGCAACCCACGAACCGGCGCCGCCTTCGTCGCTCATGCCCGCCACCCAGACGCGGCCGTCCTGCGTGAGGATCTTGTTGTCCTCGCGGTCGTAGGAGAGGATCGCGGGGCTGCGATGGAACGGGTCATTCTTGCCTTCGAACCACTGGTTCGTCGTGGTGAAGTGGCCGATATCGGCCATGACCTGATCGAGCGGCTTGGTGATGTAGTAGCTGACGGTCTGCTTCTGGCCGTCCGCATAAGTCACCGTCAGGCGGGCCTGACCCCATCCCGAGGCCTTGACCCGATAGCGTGCCCAGCCGGTTCCGCTCTTCTCGGAGGTGGCGGTAAGGGCGCCTGCGGGGAAGGATTCGATCTTCGCGACCTTGCTCGGGGTCTTGAGGAAGAGGCTGGCGGTCTGGTCGGTGGGCACCACGTAGCCGGGAATGCCCACGGCCACCGGGCGCTTGTTCGCGACCAGCGTATCCTCGATCTTGCGGATATCGGGCGCGGTCACGAAGCGCAGGCCGATGGTGCGGCTCTCGCCCGGTGCAAGCGTGATGCTGGTCGGCTCGTTCCACTGCTGGCCCGCCTTGGCCCATTCCTTCTCGGCGAAGCCCTTGCTGGCGACGGTCCAGTCGTAGAACCCTTCCGAGACCTGGCTGCGCTGGCTCTTGTCAGTGAAGATGTCGCCGTCCTTGGCGGCGCGCGCTTCGATGATCGGGCGATAGGCTTCGAGCGGCGTGCCCTTTTCCGGCAGGACGAGCAGGGTCGGGCCCTGACCATTGAGGCGGGTGACCTGGAGATAGCCCGCATCCCGGCCGATATAGGGGTCGACGAAGCTCGCTTCGGCGTGGGCCTGGTCGAGATCGCGGTCGAGGATGATGTTGTCGAACACCATGGGCATGCCGAGGCCGCCGATCTCGACGGGGGCGCTGCTGGTATTGACGAGCGTGAAGCGCATGGCCAGAACGCCGGCCTCGTTCACCCAGCGGCGCTCGACGCGCAGGGGAATGCCCGCTCCCATCGAGGCGGTGATGTCGGCGGCGGCAAGCACGCCATTGCCGCCCGCGAGCGCGGCGATCTGCTTGCGGGCATGGGCGGAGGAGAAGTCCTGCCAGTCCGATCCGGCGGTCTTCAGGCGGATGTGGATGTCGCCGATGTGCACGTAGCCGTCGCCCGCGCGCTCGGGCTCGCGGCCTGCGGGTACGAAGTCGAACGCGGTATTGCCCTTGGGCGAGAGGTGAGCGAGCGTCTGCGTGTCGGCCCGCAGGGCAAGGTCGAAGGCCGGGGTCTGCATCTCGGTCTTGCCGATCGGCGGATAGACCGGCTTCGGCTTCTGAACTTCGCCTTCTTCGGCATAGGCCACGGTCGTCGGCAGCATGGCCGGGAGAGTGCCGAGCACCAGGGCGACGAGCGGCAAGGGCTTCAGGAGACGCTTCATTTCAGGTCCTCGCAGGAATTACTTGGTGGCTGCTTGAGCAGCAGGAGCGGCCGCCTTCACGGGACCGAGGGCAGGCGGCGTTTCGCCAAGCAGATACTGGGTGAAGTAGTCGCGCAGCTTCTTCCAGAAGAAGGGCCGGTAGACGTTATGCGTGGCATTGGGCATCACGATCAGGTCGACATCGCGCCCGGCATCCATCAGTGCCTTGGCAAGCCGATAGCTTTCCGTGACGGGAACGTTGTCGTCGATGTCGCCGTGAACGAGCAGCAAATGACCCTTGAGCTGCCCCGCCACCGACATGTTGGAGTTGCGCTCCCAGGTCGCCTCGTCGGCATAGCCCATCGAGACTTCTGGCCACCAGGTCTTGTCGAGACGGAGATCATGGTTGCCCGAGGACGAGACGCCGACCTTGAAGAAGTCCGGGCGGCGCAGCACGAAGCGCGCGGTGTCGTAGCCGCCCGCCGAACCGCCGAACACGCCTACACGGGTGACGTCCATGTAGGGGTACCTCGCGGCCATCTGGCGGATCAGGGCAATGTGATCGTCCAGCCCGACTTCGCCGAGGTTCTGGAAGGCTGGCAGGCGGAAAGCCTGGCCGCGCCGCGATGTGCCGGTGCCGTCGATCATGACGACGATCGCGCCGATCTGCGCCACGCTGTTGCCGGCAACCCGGCGCGCTTCGCTCCATGTCGCGGGAACGTCGGTCGTGGTCGGGCCGGTGTAGACGTTGTCGATCACCGGATAGCTGCGCTTCGGATCGAAGTGCGCGGGGCGGTAGATCATGCCGTAGATCGGCGTCTTGCCGTCCGCTGCCAGTCCCTTGAACGGTTCGGGCGGGGTGTAGCCCCGGGCGAGCAGGCGGCTGTCATCGGCCCTGGCCAGTTCCTTGACGATGCGTCCGCTCGCACCGTCGCGCAGCACTGCGCGGGTGGGTGAGGTCGGGCTCGACATCTGGTCGACGATCCACTTGCCATCGGGTGAGACCGATGCGTTGTGGTCAAGCGGTTCCGGGGTCAGTTCGGTGAGCGCGCCGCCTTTGGCGGGGACGCGGTAAAGCGCACGCCAGTAGGGATTGCGTGCTGCCTCTCGTCCGACGCCGGTGACGATGAGCGAGGACTTGTTCTCGGCCACGTTGTCCACCGTGAGGACTTCCCATTCGCCGGTGGTCAGCGCCTTGCCGCCGTCGGGTGCATCGGGCGTGACGAGATAGAGCTGGGCCCAGCCCGTCCGCTCGGAAATCGAGAGTTCGCCGACGAGTTCGGGCGAGGGGAAGATCATGCTCGAGGTGACGGTGACGACCGGCTTCACCGCCTCATGCGCGATGACCTTCGCGGCGCCGGTCTCAGGATCGGCGAGGTAGACGGCCTGCTGCTTGTAACCGCGCTCGGTCCAGAGCATGCGGACCTTGCCGTCCAGCCAGCCCATGTCCGGCGGGGACGGGTAGAGGATGGATTCCGAAGGCACCTGCATCGGCACGATCCGTGCCTTGCCCTTCTTCATCGCATCCCTGACGTCGATCACCAGGCGCGCCGCCTGCGGCAGCTTCTCGGCGCCGGCGAGCGGGTAGATGTAGGAGAAGCTGCGCGGATAGAAGCTGCCCGGCGGGTTCTGCTGGGTGATCGACAGCTTCTTCACATCGCGCGTGTCGAGACGCCATGTCAGCAGGTAACGGCTATCCGGCGACCACTGGCCGGAAACCGGCATGGCCGGCTCCTCGGTGCCTTCGCGCAGGATATCCGAGAGTTCCGGGATCGAACGGCCATAGGGCTGCTCGCGCGTGCCGTCGGCGGTGAGGGCCACTTCGCGGCCCGTGGCGACATCGACCGCGTAGAGGTTATAGCTGCGCGCGACGATCTTCGTCTTGCCGTCGGGAGAGAGGAGATCGAACACCTTGTGGTCGGCCTTCTCGACCTCGGTTGCCCTGCCGGCGGCATCCATGCTCCAGAGCGCACCGTCGAAAGCGTGGAACCGGACCTCGTTCCGGGCGGGATCGAAGTCCACCTCGGCGATACGCGCATCGTCGGCTGTTACCGGAGCGCCCTTCGCTGTGGTCAGCGCGGCAAGCAGCGCCGCGGTCGTGGTGACCTGCCGGGTCTGCTGCGAAGCCAGATCGAGGAACTGGTAACGCTGGTCGAGCCGGTTGCCCGTGCGATAGAACAGCCCGCCTTCGACAAAGCGCGGGGCAACGTCGGCATTGTCGATCAGGTCGCCGAGCGCGGAACCCATGAAGCTGTCGGCCGCGGCATAGCGCTGGTCGATGCCGGGCTGCGCTGCCGCGCTGCGGGTCGGCGCTTGTCGCGCGTCGGCGGCTGCCGGTATCGCCGCTGCGGTTACGGCCCAGGCAAGGGCGAGCAGGCTGATGGATTTCGACACGGAGGAATGCGAAGCGCTCACGGCTGCGGCCCATCGGTTATTTCGGGGAGAACCTCATCGTCATGACGCCCACTGGCGTAAGCGTCAAGAAAAATATACGATATATGATCTGCGCTTTTCTGGGCTAGCCAGAGCGTTATTCTTAATACAGACCTGACGCGATGACGAAAGAGAGCACAATGACCGGTAATGTTTCGGGTGAAGGTTCCGAGGCGCTTCCCTTGATGAGCGGCCGTTTGCACCATGCAGTGGCGCAGCGGCTGGCGACTCAGATCGTGAGCGGGGAGTATCTGACCGGCCATGTCTTCCCGGCCGAGGTCGAGCATGCGGAAATACTCGGAGTATCCAGATCGGTGCTGCGCGAGGCGTTCCGGATGCTCACCGCCAAGGGTCTGGTAAGCAGCCGGCCGAAGGCGGGAACGCGCGTGAACGAGCGTCGCAAGTGGAATCTTCTCGATCCTGATGTGCTCGCCTGGCAGATTCAGTGCGGCGCCAGTGACGAATTCCTGCGTGACCTGTTCGAACTGCGCATGGTAGTGGAACCCCAGGCCGCGGAAATGGCCGCGCTGCGCCGCGACGACGGCCAGCTTCTCGACATGGCCAACGCGCTCGACACGATGGAGCATTATACGCTCACCAGCCCCAAGGGGCGGGCGGCGGATATCCGTTTTCACGAACTCCTGATGGAGGCGACGCACAACGAGATGCTGCTAGCGCTTTCCAACTCGATCTCCACGGCCATTGCTTCGACCACTGCGATCAAGCATGGCAAGCAGGACAGTCCGCGTGACCCGATGCCCGAGCATCATGCACTCTATGCGCAGATCGCAGATCGAAATCCGGCCAAGGCGCGCAAGGCGATGATTACTCTCATCGAACTGGCCCATGCCGATACGCAGGTTGCGCTTCGCCGCTGAAGCCGGGTGACCATGCCGCAAGCGGCTGCCTTACAAACAGGGGATTGACTTCGAGGGCCTGACTTCTATCAATACCGTATACGATATTCGATAGGAGTTATTGGAATGCAGGCCAATCGGCGCGAATGGATGGCTGGCGTGGCGGCGCTCGCCATTTGCTCTGTCCCCCTCAAGGGCTTCGCAGCCGTGATTGCACCCAAGCTTCCGATCAAGGCGAAGCCGCTGCCGCTGACCGATGTGCGACTTGCGCCTTCGGACTATGCACGGGCCGTCGAAGTCAATGTCGATTACCTGATGTCGCTCAGCCCTGATCGCTTCCTGCACAACTTCCGCAAGTACGCAGGGCTGGAGCCGAAGGCCGCGATCTACGGCGGCTGGGAATCCGATACGATCGCCGGGCATACCCTCGGCCACTACATGACCGCGCTGGTGCTGGCCTGGCAGCAGACCGGCAACCCCGAATGCCGCCGCCGTGCCGACTATATCGTCGATGAACTGGCAGAGTGTCAGGCGCAGCGCACGGATGGCTACATCGGAGCGCTCGGCCGCAAGACCAAGGACGGCAAGGTCGTCGACGGGCAGGAAATCTTCCCCGAAGTCATGCGCGGAGAGATCAAGTCGGGCGGGTTCGACCTCAACGGGTCGTGGTCGCCGCTCTATACCGTGCACAAGTACTTCCAGGGCCTGCTCGACATCAATGCCGCCTGGGGCAATGCCAAGGCGCTTCAGGTCGTCATCGGTCTCGGCGGTTACTTCGAGAAGGTTTTCGCCGCGCTTGACGACAAGCAGATGCAGGAACTGCTGGGCTGCGAATATGGCGGCCTGAACGAGAGCTATGCCGATCTCTACGCCCAGACCGGCGATCTGCGCTGGCTCAAGGTGGCGGAGCGCATCTATGACAAGAAGGTGCTCGACCCGCTGGTGGCGCAGGAGGACAAGCTCTCCAACTTCCACGCCAATACCCAGGTGCCCAAGCTGATCGGCCTGGCGCGCATCCATGAGCTGACCGGCAAGGACGAACCGGGCCGTGCCGCCCGCTTCTTCTGGGAGCGCGTGACCCAGCATCACAGCTACGTGATCGGCGGCAATGCCGACCGCGAATACTTCTTCGAGCCTGATAATATCGCGCTGCACCTCACGGAATCCACCTGTGAGCATTGCAACACCTACAACATGCTGAAGCTGACCCGTCAGCTCTACTCTTGGCAGCCGGACGGCGCGCTGTTCGACTATTACGAGCGTGCGCACCTCAATCACGTCATGTCGGCGCAGAACCCGGAAACCGGGGGCTTCACTTACATGACTCCGATGATGAGCGGCGCCCCGCGCGGCTATTCCGGTCCGGGAGAGGAAGCCTTCTGGTGCTGCGTCGGCTCGGGCATGGAAAGTCATTCCAAGCACGGCGACTCCATCTTCTGGGAAGGCGGCGATACGTTCTTCGTCAACCTCTACATCCCCTCGACCGGGCAGTGGAAGGCCAAGGGCGCTGCCTTCACCATCGCCACCGAGTATCCGTTCAAGTCGGACGTGAAGATCACGCTCGACGCGGTGAAACAGGGCAAGTTCGCGGTGGCGCTGCGCATTCCCGGCTGGTCCAACGGCAAGGCGACCGTCGCCGTCAACGGCGCGCCGGTGCCTTCGACCCCGGTCGGCGGCTACGTGGTGATCGACCGCCGCTGGAAGAAGGGCGACGTGATCGCGCTGAACCTGCCGCTCGAACTGCGCCTTGAAACGGCACAGGGCTCGCAGGACGTGGTGGCCGTGGTGCGTGGACCGATGGTCATGGCCGCCGATCTCGGCCCGGCCGAAATGGAGTTCACCGGCGTCGAGCCGGCGATGGTCGGCGACAACCCGCTGGCCGCCTTCGCGCCGATGGTCTCTGACCGCCCGCGCTATCAGACCACCGGCATCATCCGTCCGGGCGACCGCATGTTCGCGCCGTTCTACAGCCAGTACGACCGCCGCAGCGCCGTCTACTTCAAGCGCTTCACGGAAAGCGGCTGGAAGAGCGAGGAAGCTGCCTTCCTTGCCGAACAGGCCCGCCAGAAGGACCTGGCAGCCCGTTCGATCGACGTCATGCACCTTGGCGAAATGCAGCCGGAGCGCGACCATGAACTGACCTCGGAAATCTCCTATCCGGTCTCCTATCGCGGCCGCAACGGGCGCGATGCCCGCTCGGGCGGTTACTTCGAGTTCAAGATGAAGGTGAAGTCCGGTCCGCTGCTGCTGCAGGCCAGCTACTGGGGCAGCGAGCGCTCGCGCGTGTTCGACATCCTCGTCGACAACGTGCTGGTGGCAACCCAGAAGCTCGACAACGACGCGCCCGGCAAGTTCTTCGACGTCGATTATCCGCTGCCCGAGGCGCTTACCAAGGGCAAGAGCAGCGTGAAGGTGCGCTTCGTGCCGCATGATCGCACTTCGGCCGGCCCGGTCTTCGGCGTGCGTCTGTTTACCGCCAGGAAGTGAGCATTGCCTTGAGTGAAGACGTTGCCCTGACGATTGCCGAAGCGGACGAACTCGCCCGCACGGTGCTCGAAGCCTGGGGCCTCGCGCCCGACCATGCCGCCGCCGTCGCCCACACCATGGTGTCGGGCGAGCGGGACGGCTGTACCTCGCACGGGCTCTACCGCCTCCTCGTTGCGGCCAATTCGGTGGAGCGCGGGGTGGTGGTGCCCGATGCGGTGCCCGAAGTGAGTGAACCGGCGCAGGCGCTGGTGCGCGTGGACGGCAAAGGCGGCTTCGCCCAGCTTCCCTTCGAGCGCGGCATGCCGCTGCTGGTCGAGAAAGCGCGCAAGTTCGGCATCGCGGCGATGGCGCTGAACAACGTGGTGCACTTCGCCGCGCTCTGGCCCGAGGTCGAGGCGCTGGCAGAGCAGGGGCTTGTCGCCTTCGCCTTCACGCCAAGCCATTCCTGGGTGGCGCCTGCGGGCGGCACCAAGCCGGTGTTCGGGACCAATCCGATCGCCTTCGGCTGGCCGCGTCCTGGCCGCGCACCGTTCGTGTTCGACTTCGCCACCAGCGCGGTCGCGCGCGGCGAGATCGAACTGCACCGCCGCGCAGGCAAGGAAATCCCGCTCGACTGGGGCTACGATGCCGATGGCAATCCGTCGAGCGATGCCAAGGCCGTCCTCGACGGCGCGATGCGCACATTCGGCGGACACAAGGGTTCCGCACTCGCCGCCATGGTCGAACTGCTGGCAGGGCCGCTGATCGGCGACATGACCAGCGCGGAATCGATGGCCGCCGACCAGGATCGCGGCGGCTCGCCCATCGGCGGCGAGTTCATCATCGCCATCGATCCGGCGGGCTTCCTCGGGGCGGGCGTGGAAGAGCATCTGCGCCGCGCGGAAGCCATGTTCGACATGATCGAAGGGCAGGGCGCACGCCTGCCGGGATCGCGCCGCCTGATCGCGCGGGCGCGCTCCGACAAGGAGGGGCTGCGCATTCCGGCGAAGCTCCACCAGGATATTCTCGAGGTTCTCGAAAGGGGAAATGACGTGAAGAATTCGGTTGGCCGCGCCATGATGCTGGCCGGCGCCGCACTGGTCGCCACGCCTGCGGTTTCGGCCGCCGCCGCTCCCGCTGCGCAAGTTTCCAAGAAGCAGACGGCCGATCAGGCTTTCGAGGCGATCACCACCGCCGAATACGAATGGCGCCAGAAGCAGGTCGGCCCTTGCGAGGATACGCCGAAGGACAGCAAGATCGTCCTGCCCGACCTCGGCCCCAAGGCGCAGGCAGATCGCCTCGCCTGCTGGACCAAGGTGGAAGGCCAGCTTGCTGCCATCGACCAGAAGCAGCTCTCGCCCGCCAATCGCGTGAACTTCGCGGTCTACAAGGGCCAGATCGATGCGCTCCTCGCCTCGCAGCGCTTCCGCGACTACGAAAAGCCCTTCAACGCCGACACCAGCTTCTGGGGCGACCTGGCCGACTGGGCGCGCAATCCGCTGAAGGACAAGGCTGCGGCCGACAACTATCTCGAAATGCTGCGCGAGGTTCCGCGCTACTACGACCAGCAGATCGACAACATGCGCGCGGGCCTCAAGCGCGGCTTCACCGGCCCGCAAGTGACGCTTGCCGGACGTGACAAGGGCATCGAACTGGTCGTTCAGGCCAAGACGGCGGAAGCCTCGCCGTTCTATGAGCCGTTCCGCAAGCTGCCTTCGACGATCCCCGCCGCCGAGCAGGAGAAGCTGCGCGCCGAAGCCCGCAAGCTCATCACCGATGGTGTCGTGCCGGCCCATGCCAAGCTGCTGACCTTCATGCGCAGCGAATACGAAACCGGCGCGCGCAAGTCGCTGGCGGCCTATGACCTGCCGGACGGCAAGGCCTATTACCAGTCGAAGATCGCCGAGTTCGTCACGCTCGACAAGACGCCGGAGGAGATCCACGAGATCGGCCTCAGCGAGATGGCCCGCATCCGCTCGCAGATGGCCGAGGTGATGAGCCAGGTCGAGTTCAAGGGAGACCTCAAGGCCTTCCTGCACTTCCTGCGCACCGATCCGCAGTTCTATCCCAAGACCCCGAACGAGTTGCTTTACCGCGCGGCCTGGATCGCCAAGCAGTTCGACGGCAAGGCGGACCAGTTCTTCGGCCACATGCCGCGCAGCCGCTTCGCCATCAAGCCGGTGCCGGACGACATCGCGCCGTTCTACACCGGCGGTCGCGGCGGTCCGGGCATCTATCTCGTCAACACCTACGATCTGCCGAGCCGTCCGTTCTACTCGCAGGTCGCGCTGACCTTGCACGAATCCGCGCCGGGCCATGCCATGCAGATGCCGCTGGCCATGGAGAACAAGGACCTGCCGGCCTTCCGGCGCGACACTTACCTGTCTGCCTACGGAGAGGGCTGGGCGCTCTACTGCGAGGCACTGGGCGAGGACATGGGCATGTATGAGACGCCCTACGACCGGTTCGGCATGCTCAGCTATCAGGCCTGGCGCGCGTCGCGCCTCGTCGTCGATACCGGTGTCCACGCCATGGGCTGGAGCCGCGAGCAGGCACAGCAGTACCTGCGCGACAACACCGCGCTGTCCGATCACGAGATCGAGACCGAAGTCGATCGCTACATCTCCTGGCCGGGACAGGCGCTGTCCTACTACATGGGCCAGCTCGCCTTCGTCGATGCGCGCAAGAAGGCGGAAACGGCGCTGGGTTCCAAGTTCAACATCCGCGCCTTCCACGATGCGGTGCTGGAACTGGGCGGCGTGCCGCTGCCGCTGATCGACCAGCGCGTCGATCAGCTCATCAAGGACGGCGGCAAGGGCCCCTATCCCGATGAGGAATAAGCTCGCATGGGTGCTTGCGGCCGGCGCTTTCGCGTCGGCCGTTTCGGCGCAGCAGACCTCCGCGCCGATCGCGCGGGAACTGACGGTTCCGGGTAATCCGATCCTGGCGGATGGGGACTATTACTCCACCGATCCTGCGCCTTTCGTTGCCGATGGACAGCTCTGGATTCTCGCCGGGCGCGATGAAGCGGCCAGCGACGTCAACGACTTCATCATGCCCGAATGGCAACTGCTCAAGACCGCCGATCCGGCCTCGGGCAAGTGGACCCATTATCCGGCGATCATCAAGCCGGAGAACGTCTTCGCCTGGGCCGAGGAGGCCCGGGCCTATGCCGGGCAGATCATCCAGGGCCCGGATAAGCGCTATTACCTCTACGCCCCGGTGCTGGAGAAGAACAGCAGCGCAGAGGACCGCTTTGCGATCGGCGTGGCGGTTGCCGACAGCCCGCTCGGGCCGTGGCGCGATGCCCACCCTTCTGGGCCGATCATCTCGCAGAGAGTGCCTGTCGCCAACAAGATCCAGAACATCGACCCGACGATCCTGATTGATGACGATGGCCGGGTCTATATCTACTGGGGCACTTTCGGCCAGCTTCGCGGCATGGAACTGGCGCGTGACATGATTACGCCCAAGGGGCCGGAGCAGGCCATTTCCGGTCTCACCGGCTTCTTCGAGGCGCCGTGGATCATGAAGCGCAAGGGCACCTATTACATGCTCTATGCGGGTAACAAGGCGGGGCCGACTTCGGACTGCACGCCCGCCGTCTACTACGCCTGCATTGCTTACGGCAGCGCGCCTTCGCCGATGGGGCCCTGGACCTACCGCGGCGTGGCGTTGAAGCCGGTCTCCTCCACCACGTCCCATCCGGGCGCGGTCGAGTTCAAGGGGCAGTGGTATCTTGCCTATCACACGGCGGAGGCCAGGGGCGGCGGGCACTTCCGCCGCAGTGTCGCGCTGGACAAGATGGAGTGGGACGACAGCGTCACCCCGGCGCGCATCCGCACCGTCGTGCCCACGCTCCGCCCGCAACCGCCGCTGGCACCGAGCCGCAACATCGCGCGTTCGGCCTGGGCGACCGCCTCGAACGATCCGGTGCCGGTGCAGTTCTGGATCAAGGCGCTCAACAACGGCGCGGTGAAAGAGGCCCCGCTGCCGCCCGACATGTGGGGCAGCTGGTCTCCGAACAATCCGCCGCGCCAGTGGATCGAGTATCGCTGGGACAAGCCGGTGACGATCGACGGCTCGCGCATCTGGTTCTGGAACGACCAGCCCGCAGGTTCGGGCGTCGGTGTCGCGCCGCCGACGAAGTGGCATCTCGAATACTGGAACCCGGCGGGGAAGGGCGGATGGAAGCCCGTGCCCGGCGCCAGCGCATACGGCACCCGGAGTGGCACGTTCCAGGACGTCTCTTTCCGCAAGGTCACGACGCGCTGTCTGCGGGCAGTGATGGACGCATCGACCGACGGCAAGACCCACGCCGCGCTTGCCGTCCAGGAGTGGGAAGTGCTGGCGCCTGCAAGTAAGCCGATCGCGATCCGTGATGACATGGCGGCGCCAGAGGCGTGCCAATAGACCCATAACCTGCGCGCCATCAGGCGCGAGCGGACATGCAATGCCAAGAGGGGCGCAGGTCATCGACCAGCGCCCCTTGATGCATTTGCTTTCCGGATATGTCGCAGACTGCCAATTAGTCAGACAAAAATGTTTCCAAACCGTCACAAACGGCTTGACTCATTTCCTATATCGTAGGACGTATACGATATAAGTAAAAGGGGCCGGTGCACGGTGCCGGGGATTAAAACAGGGGGTTTGCTAATGATGTCACTCAAAATCCTGAAGCGATCGACAGCGCTGACGTCCGTCATCGCGATTGCGGTAGCCGCACCTGCCTTTGCGCAGGACCAGACCGGCGCGGCGGCACAATTGTCCGACCAGAGCGATGAGCCCAAAGCAGACATCGTCGTGACCGGCGTCCGCGGCAGCGTCGAGGCGGCTGCAACGCAGAAGAAGAATTCGAAGCAGATCGTCGATTCCGTCGTTGCGGAAGACGTCGGCAAGCTGCCGGACAACAACGTCGTCGATGCTTTGGCGCGTGTGACCGGCGTGCAGATCGACCGCGCGCGCGGGCAGGGCCAGAGTCTGACCATTCGCGGTCTTGCTGAAGTGCAGACCACGGTTAACGGCAACAACACCAACCTCGGCGACGGCCGCTCGCTGAATCTGGCCGATATTCCGGCAGAACTGCTCAAGCAGGTCGACGTTTACAAGACGCGCACCGCCGATCAGGTCGAGGGCGGCATTGCCGGTACGGTCAACGTCGAGCTGCGTCGTCCCTTCGACATGAAAAAGGGCTGGACGATCGCGGGCAGCGCACGCGGCTCTTACGACGACATTTCCGAAAAGGTCAGTCCTTACGGTAGCCTTCTCGTCGCCAACCGCTTTGATACCGGGATCGGTGAGATCGGTTTCCTGGTCAATGCTTCATGGACCAAGACCAATTACCGCGAGAACTACATCGAGAGCGAATCTCCTTTCGAGATGGATCTCGACGACGGTTCGCAGGTCGTCATTCCTTATCGCGCCTATTACGGCATCGAACAGGGTAGCGTGAAGCGTCCGTCGATTAATGGAGTGCTGCAATGGCGCGCCAACGACAAGCTCGATTTCGTGCTCGAAGGCAGCTACCTCGGATCGCGTGAAAGTCGTTCTGCGGAGCGACTTTATGTTCAGGATCTGCCCTTCGCTGGCGAACTCAGCAACATAGTCCTAATGCCTGACGGGCGGACGGTGAAGTCTGCGACGTATAGCAATCCGAACGGAATTGCTGCTGGTATCGACAGCCAATACAATCGCCTGCACTCGAATTTGTATACCACGAATTTTGAGGGTCATTATAATTCTGGCATTATGCACCTGAATTTTGGTGCGCAGTACAATTGGTCCAACGAAGGATATTACTTCGTCGAATCGGTCTTGCGTCCGGGTACATTGACTTCGGCGGACATCGATTTCGCCTCTGACGTTTACGGCAAGGGCGCGCCTTCGATCGCGTTCAACGGTGTGGACCTTTCCGATCTGTCGAAATACGTGGTTGATCGATTCCAGGATAATAAGGGCGGCTCCAAGAACAACGAATTCTCTACCCAGGCTGACCTGACGTTGGACATCATGCCTGATGGTCTGTTGCGCAATCTCCAGATCGGTGCGCGATACAACCAGCGCCGCACCAGCCGTTACTACGGTTACCGTGATGGCTATCCCACTGTTAATGGGGCGCGTGCGCCGCTCAGCACTTTCCCGGGTTATGATGCGGCCTCGATAGTCGGTCCAGATATTGGCGGATCTACGGCCGAATGGTATCGTATTCCAGGTGCCGTCGTGATGGACAACATCGCAGCCATTCGCGAATATATCCAGCAGACCAACCCGGCCAACGCGGATATTTTTTCGACCGTCAATCCACCGAGTGATCGGGGATCGACGTTCCGTTCGAACGAAAAGAATTTCGCCGCCTACGCCCAGATCAATTATGGCTTCGATGTAGGTAGCATTCCGATC
Source organism: Novosphingobium sp. TK71 (assembly GCF_055361505.1). Classification (NCBI taxonomy): domain Bacteria; kingdom Pseudomonadati; phylum Pseudomonadota; class Alphaproteobacteria; order Sphingomonadales; family Sphingomonadaceae; genus Novosphingobium; species Novosphingobium sp. TK71. The sequence continues at coordinate 1,560,935 of NZ_JBSZKA010000001.1, read as the reverse complement.
GAAGGCATTGCCGGTCTACGCTATACAAACACTTGGGGCACCTCCGAAAGCTACAGCTACCGGCCGGGAGCCAACGGTACGATCATTGAAACGGCACCTGGTCGCGGTAACTATACCGACTTGCTTCCAAGCTTCACGGCTCTCGTTCATTTTACGCCCAAGATGCAATTGCGCATGTCTTATACGACCAATGTGCAACGGCCGACTTTCGCGGACATGCGCCCGTTCTACTCGGTTGATACTGGCGGTGCTCAACCCGTTGTCTATGCAGGCAACCCCGAACTGAAGGCGCAGCGCGAACATTCCTATGACGTTAGCGCCGAATATTACTTTGGGCGCGGTGGTCAGATTTCACTGGCAGGCTACTACAAGAAAGCGACTGGCTTCTTGTACTATAGCCGACAGCAAGTGAGTGCAGCCGAGATGCAGGCTTACGGTGTCAATGTAGCCGACTACGGGGCGACCTTCGGCTATGTAGAACAGCAGCGCAATGCCGGTGACGGCACGTTCATCGGCATGGAAGGTACGGTACAATCGTTCTTCGATTTCCTGCCTGGTCTCCTGAGTAATTTCGGTGCCAGTCTGAATGCCAGCCATATTTTCAAGGCTCGGGTCGAATATCCCTATCCGGAAGATTTTCCCGGTGCGTTTGATTCGCCGAACACTTCGAAGTGGACCGCAAACGCTACCCTCTTCTATGATACGCCGAAATTCAGTGCCCGTATCGCCTACAACTATCGCTCATCCTATCGCATTGGTATCTGGACAACCAATCCGGAATACTCGCCCTACCAGGATGATACCTACAAACTTGATGCAGCTATCAATTACACGCCTGTCAGCTTCATGACGCTTTCGCTCGAAGCTTCGAATATCCTTGGTAATGATGTTTATCGATACCATGGTGCTGAAAACCTTCTCCCGCTCGGCGTGCGCACGCTGGCGCGGACAGTGCAGGGAAGCGTCCGCTTCCGCTTCTGATGCCGGGGGCATCAAGCGCGACATGACTAGAGAGCCGCCTCGGATCGACCGGGGCGGCTCTTTTCTTTGGACCTCAAAGGGAACCGTTGGTCGTGCGCAAAATATCCGCCACGGTGCGAATTTTGCAATTGTCGCATGCTTCGTAATATCGTATACGATATTTCAATTCAGAGAGAGTAGGAAGAACTTACATGGCAATTGGTTGGAAGGGCGTGTTCCCGGCGGTCACCACGCAGCTCCGTGAGGACCTGTCGATCGACCTCGCCGACACCCAGCGCGTCGTCGACGATCTCATCAACGACGGCGTGACCGGTGTGATCGCGCTCGGCACCGTGGGTGAGAACAACTCGCTTGAGTATGACGAGAAGGTCCAGGTTCTTTCGGCCATCGTCGAGGCGGTGAACGGCCGCGTTCCCGTCGTCACCGGCGTTTCCGAATTCGATACGCGCCGCGCCGTGCGTTACGCTCAGGCCGCCGAAAAGGCCGGCGCCGATGGCCTCATGCTGCTGCCGCCGATGGTCTACGTGCCCAAGGCGCACGAACTCGTCGCGCACTTCAAGGGTGTTGCCGAGCAGACCGCCCTGCCGATCATGCTCTATAACAACCCTCCGGCTTACCGCACCGTGATCGACAAGGACGTCCTTGCCGCTCTGGTCGACGTGAAGAACATCGTCGCGGTCAAGGAATCGGCGCCGGACACCCGCCGCTTCACCGATTTCAAGAACATCTTCGGCGATCGCTACACGCTGTTCGCGGGCCTCGATGACGTGGCTCTCGAAGGTCTCTACCTCGGCGCGCAGGGCTGGGTTTCGGGCCTCACCAACGCTTTTCCGAAGGAATCGGTCGAGCTGGTCAAGGCTTTCGAGCGCGGCGATCACGCCAAGGCCATGGAAATCTATCGCTGGTTCATGCCGCTCCTCCACCTCGACGCCGACCACGATCTGGTCCAGTCGATCAAGCTGGCAGAGCAGGTCATGGGTCGCGGTTCGGAGCGCGTGCTGCCTCCGCGCTACGTCCTTGAGGGCGAACGCCGCGCTCAGGTGATCGCGATGGTCGAAAAGGCCGCTGCAACCCGCCCCGACCTGACCGTCGCGGCAGCAGCATAAGGGAGCGTCGATGCGGCACACTTTCTTCTGCATCGACGGCCACACAGCCGGTAACCCCGTTCGCCTCGTGGCGGGCGGGGCTCCGCTGTTGAAGGGCGCCTCCATGTCCGAACGGCGGCAGGACTTCCTGTCTCGCTTCGACTGGATTCGTACCGGCCTGTGCTTCGAACCGCGCGGGCACGACATGATGTCGGGCGGCTTCCTCTATCCGCCGACCGATGCCGCCAACGACATCGGCATCCTTTTCATCGAGACGTCGGGCTGCCTGCCGATGTGCGGCCATGGCACTATCGGCATGGTGACTTTCGGCCTTGAACATGGGCTGATCCAGCCCGCAACGCCGGGCAAGCTGCGCGTCGAGGTTCCGGCAGGCGTGATCGAGATTGCCTATGAAACCGAAGGCCAGAAGGTCACTTCGGTGCGGATCACCAACGTCCCTGCCTATGTCGCCGAGCGCGGCATCGAAGTGGACGTGGAGGGCATCGGCCCGCTCACCATCGACGTGTCCTACGGCGGCAACTACTATGCCATCGTCGAGCCGCAGGGGAACTACACCGGTCTCGACGATCTTGGCGCCTCGCGCATCGTTGAGCTTTCGGGCCGCATCCGCGAAGCCGTGCGCGAGAAGTACGAGCCGGTCCACCCGCTCGATCCCACGATCCGCGGGGTCAGCCACGTGCTCTGGGCCGACAAGCCAAAGCACGAAGGCGCCGATGGCCGCAACGCCGTGTTCTACGGTGACAAGGCTATAGACCGCAGCCCCTGCGGCACGGGCACTTCGGCTCGCCTTGCGCATCTCCATGCAGCCGGCCGCCTCAAGGTTGGCGAGCGCTTCGTGCATGAGAGCTACATCTGCAGCCGTTTCATCGGCCGGGTGGAGCAGGAAGTCACGCTTGGCGACAAGCCTGCGATCATTCCCTCGATCGAGGGCTCGGCGATCGCCACGGGCTTCAATACGATCTGGATAGACCAGGCCGATCCCTTCTGGGCCGGTTTCCAGGTAAAGTGATGAAAAGGAGGGGAGCGTTTCCCGCGTTCCCCTCCTTTTCAGTTTCAGGACCAGTCCCCGCTTTCGCGTATGCGTTCGAGCGGAACGACGAACGGCGCGGGGCCGGTCATGTCGACCTGGCTCCTTATCCCGTAGACGGTGCGTAGCCGCTCGGCCGTGAGCACCTCCCGCGGTGTTCCTTCGGCTACCAGCTCTCCCTTGTCGACAAGCAGCAGCCGGTCGCAATAGCGCGCCGCCATCGTGAGGTCGTGAAGAACGGCGACGACCAGCTTGCCGTTCCGCGCTTCGCCGAGGAGCAGTTCCATCACGTCGATCTGGTGGCCGGGGTCGAGCGAGGCG
>NZ_JBSZKA010000001.1:7500-1550000 GCF_055361505.1 Novosphingobium sp. TK71 | reverse complement strand
CAAAATCCCGATTTAAGTTAGCTTTTACAACCGCTTGCGAAGTCGGCGGTTCAGTGATTCCGCGCGATCACGAGGCATCCGCCGCGTTGATTATGGCGGACAGGGCAAGGATCGTCCGCGCGTGCCTTAAGGCCACGGCTTTACGGTCCGCACCTCCCGGCATGTTCGACGATGGAATGCGGCGCCGCTTCGCCTCTAAGGCGCGCGGGGGCAGGGCGCTTACAGCGGGCCGCGACCCTTTGTCGCTATTCAGGCACCAATTTCACATTCCAGGTCCGGACCGTCCGGTAACCGTCAGGTCGCGACCAAAAGACGACTTTCCGACCCGGACCTTCGAACCTCCGCTCTCGACATTTCCGGTCGTTCGCAAGTTTGATAGCTGCTTGGCAGCAAGACGCCCATTGTCGTCGGACAGCGGCTAATGTCCATCACTCGGAAGCTGTCCTTCGTCATGTCTGAGCAAACCCAGGTTCGTCCAACCCTGAGCTTGTGAAATTGCTGCGGTTCGTGCGTAATGCCCAACGCTGACCCGCGTTTGGTGTTTGGCCGCCGCTCGGGCAATACAAGAAACGCTTCGTTCACACACCACAGAAAGTCATACGCACGAGATGCGTATCATGCGGAGGCATTCGTCCCGCGCGCATTCTACGGACGGGCCAGCGCGATGCCACTTCATCAGCCTTTGATGGCTAGCTTCAGATGCTTTGCCAGGAAGGGCGCGATTTCTGCGCTCGCCTTGGTGGCAAGTTCTGCTGCGCGAAGCGCGGATGCAAATCCGCCAGCTTCGCGCGCAGCCGACGCTCTTACTCGGCCTATTGCAGTGGATCTCGCCCCTCGCTGGCTTGTGCCTGCCGGGCCGATCAATATCTTCGGTTCGACTTGGCTGGTAGGTTTCACGCATTTGAATGTGGTGATGATTGTCACCGATGATGGACTAATCCTGATCGATGCTGGACTTCCACAAGCCGCCCCACTTGTTGAGGCAAGTCTTAAATCGGCAGGCTTCAGCATTCAGGACGTAAAATACATCCTCAGCACCGAACCGCATTATGACCATGCCGGAGGAATAGCCGCTCTGGCCAGCGCCAGCGGAGCAAAAGTGATGGCCAGTGCTGCCGCCGCCCCGGTGCTGCGCGCCGGACGCAGCGGCGCCGAGGATCCGCAGCGCTCGTCGCTATTCACCTATCCATCTGTCAGCCGTGTGACTGTAGTACGTGATGGGCAGCGAATCCGGCTGGGCAACGTCGTTGTTACCGCACACGCGACACCTGGCCACACGCCCGGTAGCATGAGCTGGTCTTGGTCATCGTGTACCAGGTCAGCAGAGGGCGATGTTCATACCTGTGCCGACATCGTCTTCGCTGCCAGCCTGAACTCACTGACCGATGGAACCTACAGATATTCAGAACATCCTGCAGTTGTACGCAAGTTTCACCAGTCTTTTGCAACCATGCGCATGCTCCCTTGCGACATCCTCATTACCGGTCACCCCGAGCACTCCGGCGGGGAAGAAAAGCTGGCTAAGCTGCGCGGCGATCCGGATGGCTATCGCGCACGCGGAGCATGCGAGGCTTTAGCTAACCGGTTCGACGCGTCGTTGACCCAGCGTCTAAGCGAGGAAAAATAATTGTCTAGGATAGCTCGGCTCGGGGCATTGTTGAGCGACTCCACCGCGGGAGCCTCTCCTTACTCTGCCGGTAAATCGCTCCACGTCGCCGATCGGTCGTTCCGCAATCGGCCAGGCATCTCGTCCGCTGGCTAGCCGGCTGCAGCCCGGCGAACGGCTGCTTGATCCGGAACCTACCGTTCGGGGTGGCGCTCGTAAACGGCAGTTTTGTCCCAGGGCCGGGCGTTCCCGTTTTACGCGGTTTCAATAAGGCGGCCGGTCGCTGGTCGACCCTTTCCTGCTGCCCAGCATGCGATATCCGTCACCCAAGCCTGGGCGAGCAGCTTCGCGGCTATTCGTAATCCTGCTGAAAGATACCGCCTTCGCTTGCTTAAGTACGGAAGGCTCGAGGAGCGGCAACCTGCCCCCCGCACCTGCGTTAAATCAATGTCCTATAACCGACATACCTCTAGTCCGGCTTCCTGAAGGAAAGCCGTGTGCGCGTGCTGACCAGGCGATCACAAATCCAACGCATATCAATGCGAGCATGGCCCAAGGGAATGCTGCAACACCCCAAGCCTCAAGCATAAAACCGCCGGCAAGGCCGCCGGCTGCGATCGCACCGTTCCAGGCAACGACATTCATCGACAGGGCCGTGTCCGCGCTATTGCCGGCAGCATCTGCGAGGGCGGTCTGGAGCAAAGTTGCCGCGCCGCCGAAGGTCAAGCCCCAGATCGCAGTGCAGACGTAGATAACGATGACGGATCGAGCGCCTAGCACAAGCATCACCGTGACCAGCGCGAACAGAGCAAGACTGGCCAGCACGGTCAACCGCAGAAAATGGTCGACCAGCTTCCCGGTCAGCCATATTCCGACCAAAGCTGTCATGCCAAATGTGAGCAGGACGAGATCTACATGGTCTGCCAGACCAGCAGGCGTCACGAACGGCGCCACATAGGTGTAAAGGATGTTGTGTGCGAGCATCCAGCAGACGACGACCCCCAACACGGAACGAACCCCTGGTGTAGTGAGAACGCGGTAAAGCGGCATGCGCGCGCTGCGGGCCTGACCGGGATAATCGGGAACCTTCGCCAGGACCCACAGGATCAGCACGATCGTCAGGAGTGACATAACACCAAAAGCAGAACGCCAGCCGACTGCGGCACCCAGCCAGGTTCCGAAGGGAACACCGAGGGACAAGGCTACAGGCGTTCCAACCATGGCAATCGCCATCGCTCGGCCCTGTTGGTCGGGTGCAACCATCCGGCGCGCGTATCCCGCCAGCAGGCTCCAGGCCAATCCCGCCGACATGCCGGCCATGAACCGGGCTGCCATCGTGAGCAGTATGTTATGTGAAAGTGCAGTGATCGAGTTGAAGACGAGGAAACCGACAATCGTCAGCAACAACACACTGCGCCGTCGCCACCCCTGCGTCGCGATGCTGAGGGGGATGGCAGCGATCAGTGAGCCGATCGCATAAGCAGTAACAGTCTGGCCTGCGAGGGCTGATGAAATGTCCATGCCCGAGGAAATTTGTGGCAGCAGTCCGGCCGGCAGGGTTTCGGTGGCGATGCAGATGAAGCCAGTCATCGCGAGCGCTAGCAGTGCGGAAACTGGCATGGGATCGCTTGCCCGATTGAATTCTTTGTTAGGCATCGAAACGTTCACATTTATGGATTGATCGATCCATAAGTACGCTGGTGACAGCCGGATGGCAATGATTTATAGAGCGATTGATCCATAAATGAGGACGGCATGCCACGCACAGGACGCCCGCGCACTTTTGACCGAGACGCCGCCATCGATGCGGCGATGATGCTTTTCTGGGCCCAAGGTTATGAGCCGACATCCTTGTCGCAGCTCAGGTCCAGCATGGGAGGGCTATCATCGGCCAGCTTCTATGCGGCTTTCACGTCCAAGGAGGCGCTGTTCCAGGATGTCGTGGACCGTTATATCGGATTCTATGGTCAGGTAACTTCAAGCCTGAAGGATGATACGCTCACGCCGCGCGATGCGATCGAGACGGCATTGCGTAAATCCGCTGCGATGCAAACCGCAAAATCGCATCCTCCCGGCTGTCTGATCATGCTGGGAGCCAGCAATTGTTCCCCAGAAAATCGGCAGGTCGAGGCGCTGCTCGCAAAGGAACGTCAACGCAACCGGCAGGGAATCGAACGTCATGTGGAGAGAGCGAAAGCCAACGGAGATCTGTCACCAACCACTGATACGATTGCGGTGGCGAGGACGTTAAACACCTTCCTGACTGGCATGTCATTTGAAGTAAAAGACGGGGTGCCTTTGTCGCAGATCGATGCTGCAATTACCTCGCTAATGGGCCTTTGGGACCAAGCCGCAGCTTGACGCTGGAAATGATGCGCAGATGGCGGCATTCCATCGGCTTTGCCGCGACTGCGCCTGGTCACGATGCGGGTGTTGTCTGCATCCTACGTCGACCCATTTAAGACTCTCAGCACCCAATTTTTGATCCCCAGCTGCCGACGGTCTGCTATCCCGGCAGGTGCCGACAAGATTAAGACGCTCGCTTCTAGCTGCACGGACGTCGCAGTCTGAAATGGAGAGTCATTCGGGCTGCCTCAGGCCGCCCGGTCGGAACCGCCGACATAGCCGCCGTTCGATGCCCCGCGCGCGTTCTTCGAAATTCGCCGTTCGTTCGGGCGGCGACACACATGCGAATGACGCGCCGCGGACCTATCACGGTTTGCACGTATATTAACACATGGCATGTCGCGGGAGGAGCATTACAAAGGGGGGCGATGAGTACTATTTTCTGGTCTTGGCAAAGTGATCTCGACCCGCGCGTCACTCGCAATATCGTGCGCGACGCCCTCGCGCTGGCAATCGAGGATTTGGATGCCGAACTCGAGGAACGTCACGAGCTTACCTCCGATACGAAGGGTGTCGCCGGCTCGCCGGATATCGTCAGCACCATCCTCGCCAAAATCGAGGCTGCCAAGGTCTTCGTCGGAGACGTCACCCCGATCGCGGTAGCGGCCAACGGCAAGGCGATCGCCAATCCCAACGTTCTGATCGAACTCGGCTATGCGAAGCGCGCAATTGGACTCGAGCGCGTCATCAACGTGTGGAACACGGCCTATCCCGGGGCGACTATCGAGCAGCTCCCGTTCGACATGCGCGGACGGCGGGGGCCGATGAGTTTCCATCTGCCGGAAGGCGCGCCCTCGGCGGACTTGCGAACGGAACGGGACAAGCTCCGGTCCGCGCTGCGCGAGGCCCTGCGAGCATCGATCGCCGTCGCAACGCCGGCGCTGCCTGAGCCCAGCTCACCGGCATGGCAGTACGCTCATCCCGCGGATCCGGCCCTGTGGTTCGATCCCGCCACTCCACTGACGATCAACGAGGATGGCGCGCCCGGCACCAAAGTCCTGACCGAAGGCCCCTACGGCTATGTCCGCATTCGTCCGCGTCATTGGTCGGCGCCGCGCGAGACCGTCCAAGATGGCGTCCGCCCGCGGATCATGGGGCCGACGCAGGGGTATAGCTGGGGTGCCACCAAGGGCGGTTTCATCGTTTACAGTGGTAGTCTGCGGGCATCAGGTGAAAGGCCTCTGACCAATTGTGTGATGCAGTTTCGCAGCACCGGCGAGCTTTGGGGCGTCGACCCTTTCATCGCCGATCGGGAGGATCGGGCCTTGTTCTTCGCCGATGCGCTTATCTCGCATATCAATGACTTCATCGACGAGAACCTACCAGTCCTGCAACGGCAGGGCGCTAAAGGCCCGTTCGATGTCATGATCGGTGCCACCGGCCTCGAAGGCCTGCATTGGATCTCGGACACACGGTGGGGCGGCAAGCCGGTGGCCCTTGAGCCTAGCGCCACGGCCGAGTTCACTTTGGCGGGCTTGGGCGAGGACGAGCGGCTGACTGAGCTCGAAACCGCATGGGGAGAGATCGCCGCAGCCTTTGGCGTGACACAGCCGCCGCGCTCGACCCTCGTCCAGCAGATTAGGGGGTTCTGATGCTGCTATTCACAGATCTGCTCGAGAAAGCGGGGCTCGCCGCCGGGCAGGTCCGTCTGCTCCGCCACCAGACGAAGGCGCCGAACGGCCGCACGCCCTATTTGCTTTGGCGGGACGACCGGCCTTCCTTCGAAGAGTATCAACGGGTGCAGACGATTGGCAACCGCGCCGGGCTCGCGGTGCCCTTCTGGGCGAGCTTCGTGGCTCCGCCGACCGGTGGAACGCTGTTCGCAGGGATCTATACAGCCCGGCGCGTCGGCACGGTCGATGCTTCGTGGATCGATCCGCTCCATCTCGTTCCTGGCATGACTCTCAGCAATGGCGAGCTCGACCTCTATGAGACGGCTCGGGTCGGCGAACTTGAACTCTATATCGGACGGCTGTGGATCGAATGGGGGGCGGGCGCCAGGTCCTGGGTACAGCGTCCGGATCGACAGAATAAGCCAATCGTCGAGCTGACCCGCGCGTTCCGGGAAGATGCGTTTCCGGGATACACGCACTTCATCGCGAACATCTCCGACGTGCAGGGGCTGCCAGCGACCTGGGTCTCTGCCCTACGCGCGGCACGCGGCGTCTATCTCCTCACGTCGGCCAAAACCAGAGAGCAATACGTCGGCTCGGCAACTGGCGACGCCGGCTTTTTCGGCCGCTGGCAGAATTATGCCCAGGACGGACATGGCGGCAATATTGGTCTCAAGAGCAGCGAGCCCAGCGACTATCAGGTCAGCATCCTCGAGGTCAGCGGATCGTCGGCGACCAATGAGGAGATCGTCGCAGTCGAGCAGCTCTGGAAGCACAAGCTCCAGAGCCGCGCGATGGGCCTCAACAGGAATTGACAGGCGCCATGACTGGAGCCTTGACCCCCGATGAACTGGGAGAAGCTGGCGAGAACCTCTTCGCCAAACTGTGCACCCAGGCTAAGCTGATCTGCAGCCGTACGAGCCGTGATCGGGCAGGCTGGGATTTTCGTGTTGAGTTTCCGATGGAAGGAACGCCGCAGGAAACGCTTGATCAACGCGAGCCGCGCGCATGCATGGTCCAGCTCAAATGCACTGCCGGCGAGAGCGGGGCGGTGCGCGCGCGCCTGTCGGCGATGGAGCGTCTGGCGAAGGACCGGGGGCCGTCCGCTATCGTCGTCTTCCGGATGCGTCCGGACGGGACCGAGCTCATGGGCTATGTCATTCATCTTCTCGGCAAGGAGCTCGCCAAGATCCTACGCCGCTTGCGCGTCGCCGAGGCCGAGGGTCGGACGGACATCAACCACATCTGGATGTCCTTCGACTATCGAAAAGGGCGCCGCTTCAAGCCCACTGCCGAAGGGCTGCGCGATGCGCTCGCCGAGATCTGCCCCACAGACGTCGACGGCTATTTCGAGGGCAAGCGCCACCAGCTGGCGACGCACAGGTGCCGCTGAGGCCGGTCCAGCTCCAGGCCTATGATCGTCGCTTCGGGATCCGGGTCCCCTACAAAGGCTCCCTCTTGGAAGGGATGGAGGAATTCCCGATCGATCTGCCGACGATAGGTCCATGCGCGATCATCGTGCGCTCAGGGCCGCTGCTTCCGGCCGCCGTGTTCGACTGTGAGACAGCGATTCCGTTTCCGGTCGAGGGCGGACCGATGCTTGCGATTCGCCATGCCGCCCTCAATCTGCTGTTCTACGAGGGCAGCTTCCACCTCGAAAGCGTCGGCAACTGCTGCGCGGATTGACCTACCTCGCAAGTGGCAAGGCTACGGTGGAACTGGACTTCAGGGGCATCCGGATACCGGGCATTCCCACGCAAGAGGGATTGGACGGACCCAATCTCGACGATCTTCCGCGCCTGCTGGAGTTCGTCGAGCGGTTCCGACAAGCCCTCGATATCGCTGGCATATCGACATCGGAGCCTTTCTCGCTCGAAGACATCTGGGCTGCACCGGCGATGCAGATGTCGCTCGACATGATGTTCAATCCCTCCTCCGCGGCACGCTTTGAGTTCGACGCGATCGGCGGGGTGACCGACGAGGTCCGGCTGGAGGCGATCTACTTCAACACCATAGAGTTTGCCGGATGCGGGATCACGCTCGCCACCAAGGTCATTCTCGAGCAGAAAGGAGAGGAGGCGAGCGCGTTCGCGTCCACCGGGTTCGAGCTGCTGGATGTTCGGCCGGCGGTCATCGATCTGGACGACTATGGAGCCGAAATGGCAACGACCAGCGGCATCAACGTCGTGATCAATCCGAAGAACGTCACGATGGTCAGCCGGCCCGCGGAGCGCAAATGACACTCGCGGGGATTAGCTGTCGGGCGTTGCAATGCGCGGCGACCGGCCTGTGCCACGCCCACATTGTTCCCCCTGCGAATCCACGAATGATCGGTGTTAGCGTAACCGGATGTTTCCAATCGCGCCGCCGATTGGCAGGACTATCCAAAGCCCTGCCCCATCGCACCCCGACCCTTTGCGGTGATTCAGCACTCAATTTTACGCTCCCAGGTGCGGACCGGCAGCTTTCCCATTCTGGATGCTCAAGACGGGCCGATTCCGGAACGTCTCGTTTAGAGCGTGGCCTTCAAAGATCGGCCTTTAGTCTGCAACCCTAACCTGCACAGCACCGTGGCCGCGCCGACACCAAGAAGCAGTCCGCCGGTTCCGCCGCCGATGTCGCGCGATGCGCGCCGGTCTACGATAGCATCGATCTTACCTCCTCCTTCGTCGCCAGAGTAAGCGGAAAGGAGACTCCTCATTGTGATCGGGGACGTTTTCGTTCGATAAGCGTTCATTACGCAGAACGGAACGAAGGTGGGCAATTTTGGGACCCGAAGAACGCATTTCGACAGGCAATGAAGGTCTGGACCTGATCCTGGGTGGCGGCCTGCCGGCCAACCGCCTCTATCTGATCGAAGGCAGCCCGGGATCAGGAAAGACAACCCTGTCGCTCCAGTTCCTTCTAGACGGTGCGAGACGAGGCGATCCCGTCCTTTACATCACACTCTCGGAAAGCAGTGAGGAACTCGAGGTTGTCGCCCGGTCGCATGGTTGGGACCTCGACGGCGTAGCCCTGTTCGAGCTCGCTTCCGCAGAAGAAGTGCTGGGCGCCGGACGCGAGCAGTCGATCCTGCATAGCTGGGAGATGGAACTCGGCGGCACCATCGACCTCATCAAGAAGGAGGTGGAGCGCGTCAAGCCAAAGCGTGTCGTCTTCGACAGCCTCTCCGAAATGCGTCTCCTGGCCCAGGATCCGCTCCGCTATCGCCGTCACCTCCTCCAGCTCAAGCAGTTCTTCACTGGTCTCAAGACAACCGTGATCCTGATCGATGACCTGACCGGCACCAGGGCCGAGCGCGACAGCCATCTGCACAGCCTCTGTCACGGCGTCATCACACTGGAGCGTCTCACTCTGGATTTCGGCGCCGCGCGCCGACGCCTTCAGGTCCAGAAGCTGCGCGGTGTCGATTTTGTCGCAGGCTTCCACGACCTCATCATTCGAAAAGGCGGTCTAGACGTCTTTCCCCGTCTCATCGCCGCCGATCATCATAAGCCGTTTGTGGGCGAACCGGTCGGCAGCGAAGTCGAGGAATTGGACGCACTGCTGAGCGGCGGGCCCGCGCGGGGCACCAGTACGCTCATCACCGGACCTGCCGGCGCGGGCAAAACCTCCCTAGCACTCCAGTACATCGCAGCTGCATGCCGGCGACGCGAGAATTGCGCCATCTACCAATTCGACGAGCGCATCGGCACGTTGATGGGACGTGCGAAGGCGTTCGGGATCGATCTTCAACGATTCATCGATGAAGGGTGCCTCGCCCTGCGACAGCTCGACGCCGCCGAAGTCGCGCCTGGTCAGTTTGCGGCCATGGTCCGCAAGCAGGTCAATGAGGGCAACGCCAAATTCATCCTCATCGATAGTCTCAACGGGTATCTGGCAGCGATGCCGCAGGAGCAGCAGCTGATCCTGCAGCTTCACGAGTTGCTTTCGTATCTCAATCAAGCAGGCGTCGTGACCCTGCTGGTCAACCCGCAGCAGGGTTTCTTTGGCAACATGCAGGGGCACAATCTCAATGTATCCTACATCGCCGACGTCGTGATCCTGATCCGCTTCTTCGAGGCGCAGGGTCGCCTCCGTAAGGCGATTTCCATCGTCAAGAATCGCAGTGGCCCACACGAGGACAAGATTCGCGAGTTCCGCATCGATGCGAAGGGCGTGAGGGTCGGTGAGCCTCTTGTGGAGTTCAAAGGTATCCTGACTGGATCGCCGGAGTATGTCGGGCCCCAAGCGCCGCTCATGGAAGATCGCGGCGAAGGTGCATAGGATCGCACCCGAAGGGCATCGCGTCCTCATAAACGCTCCATACGGACAGGACGCGCTAAGCGTTGCCAGTCTCCTGGCGCAAAGTGGCTATGATACCCTCATATGCGAGAGCCTCGATGAGTTGGCGGGCGCTTTCGACGACCATGTCGGCACCATTCTCATCACTGAAGAAGCGTTGACGGGACAGTTGGGGACCTTGCGTCACGCGCTGGAAGCACAACCGGCCTGGTCCGACATGCCCTTCGTCCTGCTCGCGGGCCGTCAGGCAGGGCGCCGAATCGCCGCAGAAGCAATCAGGCGGCGATTGCCGGACAATGCTACCAACGTCGTCTTGCTCGAACGCCCCCTGAGCTCAGAGTCTCTGCTGAGCGCTATCGCGTCGGCCATGAAGGCAAGGCAGAAGCAGTTCCTGCTTCGTGATCAGGTCGTCGAACTCGAGGCCGAGCGCCGCCGCCTGTCGACCTTGCTCGAGTATTTGCCGGTCGGCGTCGCCTTCATCGGTCCCGCGGGAGATACGCAACTTGTCAATCCGGCGTTCCGCCGCTTCGACATTGACGGCACCATCCCAGGCTTGGATCCGAGCATCCAATCTCGCTGGGAGGCGTGGGATGCCGATGGAAAGCGCCTCGAACCCAAAGACTTCCCCGGCATGCGCGCGCTTCGCGGTGAAATTTTCGGTGGCGTGGAGTTTCTCTATCACCCGCCGAACGAACCGAATGTCTGGACGCGGGTGGGCAGCGTTCCTCTCAAGGACGAGGAGGGCACAGTCACAGGTGCTATCTCCGTGATCGTCGATATCGACGAACAGAAACGGGCCCAGGAGGCCCTCGTCGATGCGGCTCGCACCCTCGAAGCGCAGGTCGCCGAGCGTACCGCTGACCTCAAGAGCGCGCTCGAGCAGCTTGAGGCCGAGGCCGTCGAGCGCGAGCGTGCGGAAGCCGCCTTGCGCCAGGCCCAGAAGATGGAAACTGTCGGGCAGCTCACAGGCGGCATCGCCCACGATTTCAATAACATGCTGACCGGCGTGATAGGCGCGATCGACATCATGAAGCGTCGTATCGCATCGGGCCGTATCGATGATATCGATCGCTTCATGGACACCGCAGCCGCCGCTGCACAGCGCGCCGCGGGCCTGACTGCCCGGTTGCTTGCATTCTCCCGCCGCCAGTCGCTTGATAGCCGTGCCACCGACATCAACGCTCTGGTCTCGTCCCTTGAGGAACTGTTGCGCCGGACGATGACTGAAAAGGTTGAGCTCTCGATTGTGTCTGCTGATGCCCTGCCTGCCGGAATAGTTGATGCGAACCAGCTTGAGAGCGCGATCGTCAATCTCGCGATCAACGCGCGTGACGCGATGCCTGACGGCGGGAGGCTCACGATCGAGATGCGCACGGCGGATCTTGATGACGTCTACTGCTCCGAGCATCCAGGCGTGGAGCCCGGCAGCTATGTCATCGTGTCGGTTTCCGATACCGGCGTTGGCATGGACGAAGAGACGCTGGAGAAAGTATTCGAGCCCTTCTTCACGACCAAGCCGATCGGTCAGGGCACGGGCCTCGGCCTTTCGATGGTTTACGGCTTTGCCAAGCAGTCGAATGGGCAGGTCAGGATCCACTCTACGGTCGGCATGGGTACAACTGTCAGCATTTTCCTGCCCGCAGCTGATAGCGTGGTCGATAGTGAGGCCCTCGCGACGTTTGGCACGGTACGGCAAGGCGATGGCCAGTCCGTTCTGCTGGTCGAGGACGACGACTCGGTTCGGCTTGTTGTGCGTGACGTGCTGGAGGAGCTTGGCTATCGGACGTTCGAGGCGGCCGAACCCACTCGTGCCAGCGAAATACTTCGTTCCGGCCAGCATTTCGACCTCATGGTGTCGGACGTAGGCCTGCCAGGCATGAACGGGCGGCAACTCGCAGAGATCGCGCGCGACCATCATCCTGATCTCCCGATTCTCTTTGTCACAGGCTATGCGGAAAACGCCGCGATCCGCGCCGGTTTCCTCGGAACCAATATGGCTATGATCACGAAGCCATTCCAAATCGAGGTCTTGTCGGCGAAAATCAGCGAGATGCTAAATGAGAAATGATCCGGCGGACTGTCTGCAGCTTGGGCAACCCTAACCCTTCGTCTGACGGAAATGTCGGAGACCCATTCGTAAATCGAATGTCCGCTTCCAGGTGCGAAGAAATCAATGTCGAAGGGCAGAAAGGGGCGCAAAGAGGGCTAGCTGCACACGCCCCATTGCGACTGCTCAGGTCAATGATGTGGGGCTCTATAGCAGCTATTCATGAAGTGCGGTCACTACCGCACTTCGGTCATTCGTAAATTCAAACTTCAAAGATGTAAGGCCGTTGGTAGTTCCTTCGTGAACCTTTGATTGGGTGCACGGCATCGAAAGGAATGCAAACTTGCGCGATTTGAAATGGGGTTTCGGCTGCCTGCTCACTTTATTGAGTATCGCCGCCTGTGCGACACCGCGTTCCACGCATGTCAGTCCGATCTCGCCGGCATCAATCTATGTGGCAATGGGGAGTTCTTATGCCGCTGGGCCTGGCATCACGACTTCAGCGGATCAGCCACAGAACCGGTGCGCGCGATCAACGGACAACTACGCGCATATCCTGGCTCGAAAGCTAAATTTGCGGCTCATCGATGTAAGTTGTAGCGGTGCTACAACCGAACATGTCCTCGGGCCGTGGAAAGAACTGCCAGCTCAGATCGAAGCGCTGACTGTCGACACCAAGCTAGTCACGGCAACAATCGGTGGCAATGATGTCGGCTATTTCGGGATGCTGTGGTCTGCCTCCTGCACTACGGCTCCAGTGCCTGCCGCGTCGCGCAATTTCAAATGCCCCTCGCCCCCGGCAGGGGCTGATGCGTGGACAAAGGTCGAGGCCGGTATGCGACAGATCGCCGCCGAAGTTCATCGGCGGTCGCCTACCGCCCGACTGGTTTTCGTGGATTATCTGTCTGTCCTACCCGCAACGGGGACATGCGGTAATGCTCCCATGAGTCCGGATACGGTCCAGAGCATTAGGCTGGTCGCGCAAAGGCTCGCGCGGCTCACCAAGCGTGTGGCAGCAGAAACGCAGGCCGACGTTATCCAGGCATCGACATTGTCAGCCCACCACGATGCCTGCAGCCGCGATCCATGGATTACGGGTTTCCCGACGGAGAGATCGGCACCGGGTTTCGTGCCCTATCATCCCAATGAAAACGGCATGACCGCTATTGCTGACGCGTTGATGCAGCGGCTCGTCACCGTTCCTAGAATACCATAGTCGTTTTCGGGGAGCTCCAGCGCCGGACATATCGACTCTCCGCATCTGCATTTTCAAAATCGGGCATGCTGCAATCCACCCATCCCGACTGCCAGCCGATCGGGTCGACAAGCGTAACCGGACCGACGGCTTCCTGGCACGCCAGATCGGCCCTCGAGTGGCTGACTAGGGCGCGTTGCTGCCAGTCCGTCGCCGACCCCTATCGGACGCTCAGCATCCAATTTTTGACCTCTAGGTGCTGACGGTCCGCTTTCCCGGCGGGTGTCGACCGATAGTGTTGAAAAATCCCCCGTTGAGATCGACGCTGTTGCCAACTCAGGGGCAGTTAGGAGGGCTCATTCCGATTATGCAGGCCCTGGGGTGGCGGGCATCGGGATCAGCTTAGCCATCTTGCGGAGGTTTTGTGCTGTGGCAGCCAAGAGGAACTCGTCTTTTGCACCATTTGGTCCTCGCAGACGCAAGCGGTCGAGCTTGAGGATGCGTTTGAGGTGGGCGAACAGCATTTCAACTTTTTTTCGCTCCCGGCGGGAGGTGACATAGGCGTCGGTTTTGGACAAATCTCTTGCCAGATCCCGTGCCCCCTCGTGGATTGATCGGATCACTTTTCGGTTGGGCTGACCTGGGCAGCATTGCGGCTTGAGAGCGCAGGCATCGCAATCATGTTTACTGGCGCGGTAGCGGATGAACCCGTCTTGATCGACGTCAGGCGGTGGGATCGCATAGTTCTTGCGGCGCGGGAACAGCTCTTTGCCGCCGGGACATACATAAAGATCATTTTGATGGTCGTAGCGGAACTCAGCGCGTTGGTAGCTTCCAGTCCGGCGGCCCGCATGATCGAAAATTGGAATATGCGGTTCGATGCCGCGCTCATGGACAAGCCAAGCGATATTGGCGGCATCGCCATAACCAGTATCGGCGGCCAAGCGCTGTGGCCAAATGCCAAAGCGTTTCTGCGTCCTATCGATCATCGTTCGCTGCGCCGTCACCTCGGCAGGGCGAATGGCCGTGGTGGCTTCAACATCAACAATTACCGCGTTTTCCAAATCGATGAGATAATTGGTGCTGTAAGCGAAGAAGGCTTGTCCGCCATGAGCGCTCGTCCAGCGCGCTGCAGGATCGGCAGGTGACAGATATTTGGGCGTGACGGGCGATGCCGCGCCGAACGCTGCCGCATCGAGCACCTCCAAATACTCCCGGGCTGCATGGTTGCCGATGTCCGGGGGCAAGCCTTCCTCGCCGGGCACACCTCGCTGCCGGTTCGCGTCGGCCTTGATCAGGCTGGCGTCGACGGCAAACCCCTCACCACCGACCAATCCCTCCTCGATACAGCGCGTGACCGTCATCTCGAACAGGTCCCGCAACAGATCGCTATCCCGAAAGCGGCCGTGGCGGTTCTTGGAGAACGTCGAATGATCCGGCACCGCTCCGTCAAGGCCGAGGCGGCAAAACCAGCGATAGGCAAGGTTGAGATGCACTTCCTCGCAGAGCCGCCGTTCTGACCGGATCCCCAGGCAATAGCCAATCAGCAGCATCCGGATCATGAGTTCGGGATCGATCGAAGGGCGGCCCGTCTCACTATAGAATGGCCGCAGCTTCTCCCGGATACCGCTCAGGTCCACAAAGGGGTCAACGGCCCGCAGCAGGTGACTTTGCGGCACATGGTCCTCTAGGCTGAAGCTGTAAAACAGCGCCTCCTGCATCACCGTTCGAGCACCCATCATCAGACTGTCTCCCTACGACAGGACCAGTGAATCAGGACTTCACGACTACTGCAAGGCTGAGTTTTTCAACACTATCGACCAACTTCAGCCGTTGCATCGCCACGACAAAAGAGTCAGCTCGCGCCGAAACCGGTCGTCCACCTTAGTATAGTGCGGCATGAGCAGCACCTCCCAGAATGTGAAACTGCGACGCTCATCGCTCGACGCTTGCGATCCTTAGTTTGCATGCCCGGGCTTCCGCGTTTTCTCGAAAGCGGGAGCCTTTTCCGGCAAAGCGCCGCAAGTCTGGCCGCGCTTAATTTAGGTCACCTGGTCGGTCGGCATGACCCACATTTCTGCGATCGACGCACGGCGCGGACGGGTCACCATGAACGCGATCCCATCCGCGATATCCTCGGCTTCAAGGCGCTCATGCTGTGCGTTGAACGGCTCCAGCATCTCGCTGAGCATGTGGTCATTATTATGCGAAATGAGCTCGGTCACGACCGCGCCGGGTTCCAGCACACCAACACGGACATGGCGCCGTGTCACCTCCTGGCGGAGCGACTCGGTGAACCCATTCACCCCGAACTTGGTCAGGTTGTAGATCCCAAAAAGTGCGGATGCCCGTCGTCCAGCGGTCGAACTGATGTTCACCACGTCGGCGACGTTTCGGGGCCCAGCCGCCGCCGCAGTCAGCAGATGCGGCAGAGTCGCATGCTGATGTAGAGCAGGCCACGCACATTGACGTCCAGCATACGCTCCCATTCATCGACATCTGCGCCGACGATCGGGCCGATCAACATGAGGCCGGCATTGTTGATCAGGATGTCTATCCGACCGAAGCGGGCGATGACCGACTGAATGGCGGCTTCTGCCTGTGCCTGGTCAGCGATGTCGGAAGGAACGGTGAGTGCTGTCCCTCCAGCCGCTTCAATCTCGGCGACAAGGGCGTCGAGCCGCTCTTTGCGGCGTGCCAGGAGCGCGACCGAGGCGCCTGCTTGCGCCAAGCGTCTTGCCGTGGCGGCGCCGATGCCGCTGCTTGCGCCGGTCACGACCGCAACGGTTCCCGTCAGTTTCGAAATCATGAGTGGGCCTTTCTCAGTAATGATTAGGCCGTTGCATCGAAGGACATCGACGCGGACAGGTCGCGGTGCGCATCAATCTGACCCTGAATGATATTCAGATTGGCCTCGACGGCAGCGATGGCATCTGAACCCGCCACGAAGCGCTGGGGCAACGCCCCGGAGTCCGACAGGGTTACCAGCGCCGCAGCGAGCTTCCCGGGATCACCGACCTGCTGGCCGTTCATGCCCTTCAACGCTTCGATCGTCTGCGCGGTGCGCTCGGCATAGTCCTCGATCGAAAGCTCGGGCCAGATTGTCGAGGCGCCCTCGACCAGCAGCTCGGTGCGGAAGAAGCCCGGCACGACGGACATGACGGCGATGCCGTATGCCTCGAGTTCTGGGCGCAATGAGTCGAGCCACCCTTCAAGCGCAAACTTCGATGCCGCGTAGGCTGACGTGAATGCTCCGCCGACCAGAGCGGCGGTGGAGGTGACAGTGATCAGCTGACCGCTACGCTGCTTGCGCAGAATCGGCAGGATGGCACGGGTTACGTTCAACGGGCCGAAGAAGTTGGTTTCCAACTGCGCCCGGAACTGCGCGTCGCTGATCTCCTCGAAAAAGCCCGCATAGAAGTTGCCGGCATTGTTGACGAGAACATCGATCCGGCCGAAGCGATCGACCCCGGCCTGGGCGGCTGCCGCTGCGGCCTTGGAATCGGTGATATCCAGCGCGACGGTCAGAAGATGGTCGTGCGCACCAACCGCTTGCCGCACCCGCTCTGCGTCGCGTCCTGTTGCGATGACGGAGTGCCCTGCCGCCAGCGCCTTCTGCGCGATATCGACGCCGAGTCCGCGGCTCGCACCGGTGATGAACCATACTTTCTCGTCAGCCATAGAATCTGCCTTCTCTTCTTGTGATGCCGCGCCGCGGCCTCGGTTTGTTGAGCAGCCGATCGAGACCGACACCCAGCCGCGTTGCCCGAAATCCAGCCCTCAGATCGCTGCCAGGCACTACCGCCGCTGCGCACAGGGGCTCACCATAATCCGGCGACAAGTCGATATTTTAATTCATCCGGGAATGGCCTATTAGATGGCATTATCTGCATAGACCTAGAAATTGGGCTTCTGAATGCGCCGAGAGAACGTGAATGACTATCTGGCCTTTATCGCGGTCGCGCGTGCGCAGAGCTTTACCAAGGCTGCGGCTCAGTTGGGGGTCTCACAGTCGGCGCTGAGTTATACTGTGCGCACGCTGGAAACGCGTCTGGGACTGCGATTGCTCACGCGCACGACCCGAAGCGTTTCGGTCACCGAGGCTGGCGAACGTCTGCTCAACAGCATCGGCCCGCATTTTGACGAAATCGAAAGCGAGATCGCGGCGCTGAGCGGGATGCGCGACAAGCCGGCCGGCACGGTGCGTATCACCACCGTGGAGCACGCCGCCGAAACCATAATCTGGCCAAAGCTCGCGCCTTTACTCCTCGAATACCCGGACATAAACGTCGAGATCATCAGCGACTATGGTCTGAAAGACATCGTCGCAGACCGATATGACGCGGGCGTGCGGCTCGGTGAGCAGGTCGACAAGAACATGATCTCGGTCCCGATCGCCCGGGATTTTCGCTTCGCCGTCGTCGGCGCACCGTCCTACTTCGAAGGACGGCCACCGCCTCTCACGCCCCACGACCTGACAGAGCATAGCTGCTTGAAGCTCCGGCTACCTACCTATGGCAGTTACTACGCATGGGACCTTTACAAGGATGGGCGTGAGCTGAAGGTACGCATCGACGGACGGGCAGCGTTCAGCACCTTGGTTCTGATGCGCCAAGCCGCGCTCGAGGGGCTAGGGCTTGCCTATCTTCCCGAAGATCAGGTGGACGCGCTGATTCAGGAGGGCCGACTGGTCCGCGTCCTTGCCGACTGGTCGCCGCCACGGCCCGCCTATCATCTCTACTATCCGAGCCGCCGGCACCACTCCCCCGCTTTTGCGCTCGTGCTCGAAGTGCTTCGCTATCGCAGCTCCTGACCTCTGCACAATGCGGAATAACCCCGCGACACACTCCCATTAAGAAAACGCGCTTCTAAGGCTATGCAGAATGCGGTGGCTAATCACTTAATGCCGTGAGGTTTATCTTCATCCGGTGAAATGGTCTCGGGCGCGTCTGCGGTGAGGACCAAGCATCGGAGACTTAGACCCATGAAGTATCGCAAGCTCGGCAATTCGGGCCTGTCGGCCTCGAACCTGATCCTTGGCACCATGGGCTTCGGGACCGAGACCCCCGAGGACGAAGCCTTCGCTATTCTCGACGCCTTCCTCGAAGCAGGTGGCAACATGATCGACACGGCCGACGTCTATGGCGGCGGCGCGTCGGAAGAACTCCTCGGTCGCTGGCGGGCCGCACGCCCCGAGACCACGAGCCGCCTTGCCATCGCGACCAAGGCACGGTTTGGAACCGGCCCCGATGTGAACGATGTCGGCACGTCTCGCCCCCACCTTCATCGCGCGCTGAATGCGTCGCTCAAGCGCCTCGGGGTCGAGGCGATCGATTTGTATCAGATGCACGGCTGGGATCCGCTGACTCCGATCGAGGAGACGCTTGCCTTCCTCGACGCAGCCGCGCGTGCCGGCAAGATCCACTATGTCGGATTGTCCAATTTCACCGGCTGGCAACTCCAGCTTGCGCTCTCGACGGCTAAGGCGATGGGTCTTCAGGTGCCGATCACGCTGCAGCAGCAGTACAGCCTGGTGTGCCGCGAGATCGAGTATGAGGTCATCCCCGCCGCGCTGCATAACGGCATCGGATTGCTGCCTTGGTCGCCGCTGGCAGGCGGGTTCCTGAGCGGCAAATATGATCGCGCGCACGGCGTGGACAAGGACGGTACGCGCTACGGCAACGGCAACCCGATGCTCGGGCATATCGGCAAGGAGCACGCCGCGTCCGAACGCAATTGGGCAACCGTCGATGCGTTGCGGCAGATCGCCGACGAGATCGGCGCTACGCCCAGCCAGGTCGCGCTGAGCTGGGTCAACAACCGGCCGTCTGTGACGGCGTCCATCATTGGCGCCCGCACTATGGGGCAGCTGGAGGATAACCTTGTCGCTGCGAACCTTCAGATCGACGCCGATGCGATTTCGAAGTTGGACAGCGTCAGCGCCCCGACACCGGAAGACTATCCCTATGGTCGCTTCGGCACGCTCCAGCGCGAACGATACATCGACTCCAGCGAACAAGCTCTGCGCGAACTCTGATCACGCCGCTTTAGCATCACTCGACAGAACCCGGAGGGCGGCAGCTGCCCTCCTTTGATCACATGACGGACCTTCGAATATGAAACCAATGAACCTTCTTGAACCTGTCTCGCTGGGTCACGGCATCCTCCTGCGAAACCGCGTCGCGATGGCCCCGATGACCACTTGGGCTGGCAATGACGACGGCACTGTGTCCGGCGAAGAAGAGGCCTATTACAGGCTGCGCGTGAAGGACGTGGGCCTGGTCATCACCGGTTGCACCCATGTCCAGGAAAACGGCATCGGGTTCACGCATGAATTTGCGGCTTACGACGACAAGTTCATTCCAAGCCTGAAGCGGTTGGCGACGGCGGCCAAGAGTGGTGGCGCCCCGGCCATCCTTCAGATGTTCCATGCCGGCGTAAAGACATCGCCGGATCTCGTATCCGACATCGTCGCCGCGAGCGCGGTTGCCGGCGACGCGGGGCCATCGGCGCCCGCGGTGATACCGCGTGCGCTCGCCAACGCTGAGGTCGAGGAGGTCGTCCACGCCTTTGGCGAAGCGACCCGCCGCGCCATCGAAGCGGGTTTCGATGGCGTCGAGCTGCATGGCGCACACGGCTTCCTGCTTCAGAATTTCTTCTCGCCACATTTCAACCAGCGTGATGATCGGTGGGGTGGCTCGCTGGAAAATCGGATGCGCTTCCCGCTCGCCGTCGTGGCGGCGGTTCGCAAGGCGATCGCCGATCATGCAACGCGCCCGTTTGTGCTGGGTTATCGGATCACCGTTGATGAACCCCATGACGATGGCCTGCGTATCGCGGACTCGCTCAATCTGGTCGATCGCCTGATCGCCGCCGGGATCGACTATCTCCATATGTCGCTCGCCGATGCGCTTGAGGCACGGCCGGTCGACGCGCCGGACGGCCTGACGATCACCGAGATCGTGCGAGACTATCTGAATGGCCGTATCCCGCTCATTGCAGCAGGCCAGATTCGGACACCCGAGCAAGCGAGCCAGGCGATCGCGGCAGGCCTGTCGCTCGTCGCCGTCGGTCAGGGGCTGGTGATGAATCCAGATTGGGTCCGCCACGCGCGCGGCGATGTGCCGGGACCGGTCGCGCTTGACGTCGGCGCTTCGGACGTGCCGCGTCTCGCAATACCAGCCAAATTGTGGACCGTCATCGAGGCCATGACCGGCTGGTTCAATGTGCGGCAGGCTGCCTGATCCGTTTGCGAAAAACAGGAGCACCCCATGGCGAACGGCTCAACAGCGCTGGAGATCAATGGCAGGCGTCATGATCTCCAGCTCGACATACGCACGACGCTGCTCGACGCGCTGCGCGAGCATGCCGATCTGTGCGGAACAAAGAAGGGCTGCGATCAGGGCCAGTGCGGCGCCTGCACGGTTCATGTCGATGGCGTGCGGGTGCTGAGCTGCCTGACCCTGGCGGCACAGGTCGAGGGGCGCCGGATCACGACGATCGAGGGATTGCGGCCGGCCGACGGAACGCTGCATGCGGTTCAAACCGCCTTCATCGAACACGACGCGTTCCAGTGCGGATACTGCACCCCGGGCCAGATCATGTCCGCTGTCGCTTGCATCCGCGAAGGCCATGCCGACAGCGATGACGAGATACGCGAATATATGAGCGGCAATATCTGCCGCTGCGGCGCCTATCCGCACATCGTCGCGGCCGTTCGCGATGCTGCTAGTCGCCTCAAGCCCAACCCGCCCGAGCATGGAGCGACACGATGAGGACCTTCGATTATATTCGCGCCGACGATGCGGCGACGGCAGTCGTCGAAGCGCGCAAGCCCGAGACGAGATTTCTGGCAGGCGGAACCACGCTGCTCGACCTCATGAAACTCAATGTCGAGCGCCCGGCGCGCCTGGTCGACCTTACGCGCCTTTCCGGCCTCGATTCGATCGACGTGTCGGCCGACGTTATCCGGATCGGGGCGCTCGCCAGGATGAGCAAGGTCGCGGACCACGCCGACGTCAAGGACGTGGCGCCGGTTGTCTCGGAAAGCCTGTGGCGGGCGGCCTCGGCGCAGCTCCGCAACATGGCGTCGATCGGCGGCAACCTGATGCAGCGCACCCGATGTACCTATTTCCGCGACCCCGGCGCTTATGCCAACTGTAACAAGAGCAATCCCGGCTCCGGATGCGCGGCGATCGGAGGGGTCAACCGCAATCACGCGGTGCTCGGCACCAGCAGCGCCTGCATCGCCATCTATCCGGGAGACTTTGCAGTCGCGCTTACGGCATTCGATGCCAAGGTCATTGTCCGGGGCTCATCTGAGCGGTCCATTCCGGTCAACGATTTCTTCCTCGTCCCGGGGAAAACGCCACACATCGAAAACAGACTTTCGCCTGGCGAGATGATTGTCGGCGTCGAGATACCACGCGTCGCGGCATTGAAGCGCTCGCACTATCTCAAGGTCCGCGATCGGGCGTCCTACGAGTTCGCAGCCGCCAGCGCCGCCGTCGGCCTCGAGCTCGAGGCCGACGGCAGGACCATTCGCGATGTCCGCATCGCCTTGGGCGGCGTCGCTACCAAGCCGTGGCGCCTGCACGCTGTCGAAGCGACGCTTAAGGGCAAGACGCTCAATGAGGCAACGCTGCGCGCTGCCGCCGCTGCCGCCGTCGAGGGCGCGACGTCGAGCGGCCATAACGCCTTCAAGATCGAGCTGACGCCCAAGGTCGTGGCACGTGCCCTGATGACGGTGGGAGATATCGCATGAGCAAGGATACCGATCTCGATATCGGTCTGGACCGCCGCACCATCATGAAGTTGGGCGCCGGCGCCGCCGCCGTCGCCTCCACCGGGCTTGCCTTTACAGGCGAGCCGGCGCTTGCCAATGAGCCCGCCCCCACTGCGCGCCCTTCGCTGGGAGCGCCGCTGTCGCGTGCCGAGGGACCTCTCAAGGTCGCCGGTCAGGCGCGCTATGCGATCGAGCAGAAGCTTGAGAACATGGCGTACGGCGTCACCGTGCAATCGACACGCGCGGCGGGACGGATCATCAGCATCGATACCTCGGCAGCCAAGGCGCTGCCCGGCGTCATCGACGTCTATACCCATCAGAATTCGCTGAAGATCAATAAGCCGACCTTCTACGGCGCGGGCGGCGGCGCAACCGAGGTGTTCACGCCGATTCAGGATGACATCGTCCGTTTCAACGGCATGCACATCGCGCTCGTCGTTGCCGAGACCTTCGAGCAGGCGACCGAAGCGGCCAGCCTGCTCAAGGTCGTGTATGAGGATGCGAGCCCCATCCTCGATCTGGACGATCCCAAGGCCAAGCCGCAGCCGATCAATGCGATGGCCACCGCATGGGGCGACGCTCCGGCCGCGCTCGCCAGCGCCGAGGTCAAGTTGAATGCGACCTACACGACCGCACGCGAATACAACGTGCCTCTGGAACCCCATGCCTGCATCGCGTCATGGGCGGACGGCAAGATCACGGTCTGGGAACCCAGCCAATGGGTCGGCGGTGCGCGCGGCGTCGTGGCAGAATGGCTCGGCATCCCGATCGACAATGTGCGGGTGATATCGCCCTATGTTGGCGGTGGCTTCGGGTCGAAGATCGGCGCGCATCCCCATGTCGGGCTGGCCTGCGTGACGTCCCGCGAGCTGGGGCGGCCGATCAAGGTCTCGCTCACCCGTCCGCAGACGTTCACCGGCCTCGGTGGCCGCCCTGCGACCAGGCAAAATCTATCGATCGGCGCGACGAAGGACGGAAAAATCCTCTCCATTGTCCATGAGAGTTGGAACGAGACCGCGATCGACGAGACCCATGTCGAGGCGTGCAACAATGTGACGAAGATCATGTATGCCACGCCTAATCTGACGTCGCGGCTCAATGTCGTGCCTGTCAATGCGGTCATGCCCGGTTGGAAACGCGGCCCCGGTGAGAACCCCAGCGCGTGGGCGCTCGAAAGCGCCATGGACGAATTGGCCTATGCCCTCAAGATGGACCCGCTCACGCTGCGCCTCGCCAACTGGGCTGACGTGGATCCGAGCAACCAGATGCCCTGGTCGACCCGGCAGCTGCGCGAAGCCTATGCGGCCGGCGCGGAAGCGATCGGCTGGTGGAAGCGCAATCCCGAACCCCGCTCGATGCGGGAAGGCCGGCAACTGATCGGCTATGGCATGGCCGCAGGGGCCTATCCGATGATCCGCACCGCCAGCGAAGCGAAAATCGTCCTGCATGCCAGTGGGCAGATTGAGGTTCTCAGCGCCGGCACCGATATCGGCACGGGCACCTATACTATCCTCGCCCAGACCGCGGCCGATGCGCTGGAGGTTTCGGTGGGCTCCGTGACGGTTCGCCTCGGTGATACGATTCTCCCCCGATCAGCGCTCGCCGGGGGCTCGCAGCAGGCCAACAACCTGGCCGGCGCGGTCGCCCGGGCGGCGAAGAACGCGCGCGACACCTTGCTATCGCTTGCGGCGACCGATCCCAAGTCGCCATTGGCGGGCGCCAAGATATCAAGCCTGACTTTCGAGAAGGGCGTCATCCGGCCGGCGCGGCGAACGCGCGGAGGGATTAGTTTCGCCGACCTGCTGAAGGCTGTCGGTCAAACCAGATTGGAAGTGGAAGGCAACACCTTCGCCGCGGGCGCCACCGAAGACATGAAGAACGGCGCCGACCGCAGTTTCGCGCAGTTGAAAGGCGCCACCGAAGGCGGGCTTTCCGCGCACAGCTGGTGCGCGCATTTCGTCGAAGTCCGCGTCGATGAGGACTTCGGCACGATCCGCGTCAAGCGCATGGTGTCCGCCTTCGACAGCGGCCGGATCTTCAATCCCAAGCTGGCCGAAAGCCAGTGGATCGGCGGCATGATCATGGGCCTTGGGCAGACGTTGCTCGAAGAGGGCTATGTCGACCAGCGCGACGGCCGCACGGTAAACGCCAACTTTGCCGATTATGCCGTGCCCGTGAATGCCGATGTTCCGGACGTTCAGGTCATCTCCGTCGGTATTCCGGACATGAGAGCCACGGCACTGGGCGGCAAGGGCGTCGGCGAAATCGGGGTCGTGGGGATCGCGCCTGCGATCGGCAACGCCGTCTTCCATGCGACGGGTAAACGCATTCGAAGTCTGCCGATCACACTCGAGAAGCTGGCCTAATTTATCGCAAGGCCTTGCATTCTCTCAATCGCCAGGGCCGCGCAAGCCTGACGCTGAAAGCACGATCGGGCAAGGATTTCAGTCCATTCTACAGGAGCACCTCAGACAAATGACCGGAAATCCATCCTACGACTTTTCCGGACAGGTCG
Source organism: Novosphingobium sp. TK71 (assembly GCF_055361505.1). Lineage (NCBI taxonomy): Bacteria > Pseudomonadati > Pseudomonadota > Alphaproteobacteria > Sphingomonadales > Sphingomonadaceae > Novosphingobium > Novosphingobium sp. TK71. The sequence continues at coordinate 1,525,549 of NZ_JBSZKA010000001.1, read as the reverse complement.
CCTTGGTCACCGGCGCTAGCGCCGGCATCGGCTTCGCCACCGCCAAGGCTTTTGCCGAAAACGGCGCGTCGGTGATTCTGGCAGACATCGATATGAACGGCATTGTCGAGGCTGCAACGAAACTCTCTACGGCTGGTCATTCTGCCATCGGGCTGCCTTGCGATGTCACAGACGATGCGCAGGTGGCTGCCCTCATTGCTAAGGTCGTCGAGACCTACGGCAGGCTCGACATGGCATTCAACAACGCCGGGATCGCCGGCCCTTCGGGCATATTCACTGAAGAGACGGTCGAGGGCTTCGATGCGGTAAACAGCGTCAATCTTCGCGGCGTTTGGTCGTGCATGAAATACGAAGTGAGTCAGATGGAAAAGCAGCGTGGCGGTGCGATCGTCAACTGCTCGTCCCTGGGCGGCCTGGTCGGGCTACCGGGTCGCGCCGCCTATCATGGTACGAAGCACGCGGTGCTCGGTCTAACGAAGAGCGTGGGCGTTGAGTATGCGTCCCGAGGTATCCGGGTGAACGCGGTGTGCCCCGGCGTCGTCGAAACGCCGATGCTTGGAGACCTCGTCGCACGGTCTGCTGAAGCGATGGAGCAGATCCAGCGCGACCAGCCCATCGGCCGTCTCGGTCAACCCGAAGAGATCGCAGCTGCCGTTCTTTGGTTGTGCAGTCCCGCCGCGAGCTTCGTCGCTGGAGCATATCTCTCCGTTGACGGCGGCTTTGTCGCCCACTGAACCGTGCATCTATCCGGATCGAACGCCGGCAGCACTTCCATTCCCCGGACCCGCGAATGGCAGAAGGTCCGATTATCAAGGAAGAGAGAGAAGACATGAAGATAGAGGTGGCCTGGGGAATCTGCGCACTGAGATAATTGGATATTCTGCCTGAGAGCGGCCAGAAAGGCTGCGAGATAGGAGCAGAGAATGAGCAGACGACCCCGGCGCAACCACAGCCCGGCTTTCAAGGCGAAGGTAGCGCTTGCCGCGATCAAGGGCGAGAAGACGCTGGCGGAGCTGGCACAGGATTATGACCTGCATCCCAACCAGATCATGACCTGGCGCATGCAGTTGCTTGAAGGGGCGGCCGGCGTGTTTGGCTCGGAGAAAGCCTCGGACGAGCCCGCGATCGACGTGAAGACGCTGCACGCCAAGATCGGTGAGCTGACGCTGGCGAACGACTTTTTGGAAGGCGCGCTCGGCAAGGCAGGACTGTTGCCGAGCGCAACGCGATGATTGACCGAACGCACACCTTACCGGTGAAGCGTCAGGCGAAGGAACTGGGGATCAGCCGGGGCAGTGTCTATTATCTGCCCCGGCCGGTTTCGTCGGAGAATCTCGCGATCATGCGGCGCATCGACGCGTTGCCCCTGGAGTTTCCGTTCGCGGGAAGCCGAATGCTACGTGATTTCCTGCGCCAGGAGGGTATCGAGATTGGCCGCTGCCATGTCGCGAGCCTGATGAAGAAGATGGCGATCGAGGCGGTCTATCGCCGTCCCAGCACTTCCAAGCCGGCGCCAGGGCACAAGATTTACCCCTATCTGCTGCGTAAGCTGCCGATCGTGAGGCCCAACCAGGTCTGGGCTACGGATATCAGCTACATCCCCATGGCCCGGGGCTTCGTCTATCTCGTCGCCATCGTCGATTGGTTCAGCCGCAAGGTCCTCAGCCACCGGATTTCGATCACGCTGGAGGCCGACTTCTGCGTGGAAGCGCTCGAGGAAGCCCTGGCGCGCTATGGCAAGCCGGAGATTTTCAATAAAGATCAGGGGAGCCAATTCACGAGCCAGGCCTTCACCGGCGTGCTCCGGCGCGAGGGTATCGCGATTAGCATGGACGGCCGCGGCGCCTGGCGCGACAATGTCGTGGTCGAGCGGCTGTGGCGGTCGGTGAAGTGCGAAGAAGTCTACCTGCACGCCTACGCTTCGGTCAGCGAAGCGCGCAACGCGATCGGCCGATATCTGGGCTTCTATAACGCCCGGAGACCTCACTCGAGCCTCGGTGGGCGTCCGCCCGATCAAACCTACATTGACAATCTGCCACAGGCCGTGGCAGCGTGAATTGGCCGCGACTTGCGGGGCGTCACTCCGGCCGGGCTACGCCCGACCTCCATGACGCCCCGCAGGCGGCAGCTTGAACAACCAACCCGCAGACGATCCACTTATCAAACGTCAAAGGCTGTTCAGACGAGCCGGGCCACTTCTCTCCCTGTTATTGCACGGATCTGATCTATCAGGAGATGGGGCCTGCACTAGCGTCCACCGAACGACACAGGATTGCAAAACGCCGCGATATAGCGACATTGGCTATTGCGGAACGAATGGGCCATGAAACGATCAATCCTGGCGCGGAAGTTTTGGTGCGGCTGAATCATGCCCTGTTTCGATGAGCTAGTTCGCAGCATCTGCCCGCTGAAATTGACCGTCCGATCTGTGTTCTACAGCGCGATGTTTCGGAACGAGATCACGCGTAGAATTCAAAGTGAAAGATATCTCGCCATCGATCTCTACAGTCGCGACCAGGTCGAGATACGGTATCAGCGCAGCTCTGAATATCACGCGCAGAACAATGCGCTCGCAGGAAATACGAGAAATCGTGCCGCTTGCCGACAGCGCGGTCAACGACATGCAGCGGCGGGTAAAATTCCCACCGCACTTCTATCTCACCTCGAGCTGAGTGGCTTGGAGCAGAAAGAGGAGCACGTCCTGAGCGCCGGTGGTTATGTCTGCTTTTTCCGAGACCAGCCGTTCAACACCGCGCCTGCGAATGGCTGCTTCGTCCCAGCCCCGGCCATAACCGGACTGACCGCTCGTAGGCGCGGGACTTTTCCAATTGAGCGGCTTGGATGGGCGCGTTGCTGCCAGTCCGTCGCCGACCCATTCCAGACGCTCAACGCTAAAACTTTCCTTCCCAGGAGCCGACTGGTCGCTATCCTACTGGCGGAGCCCGACTGTGACCGGCAGTAGGTACTTCAGCCCGTGGGTGAAGCCGCGCGGCGCGACGCTGACGTGATCTTCGTCATTGAGAACTTCCGTCTGCAAACGAAGGGAGGGATATCTGCGGGATCGCAGGATCTGATCCATGTCCCTGGTATCAGTCACCATATTGGCGGATTTGGAAAAACGCGCATCGCCGGGTCGCGTCTCTTCGTATTCGCCAATGTACATGTAGACCCGCGCCGGCAAGTCGTCGTGGCTGGTCGCGTAGGCGCGTGCCTGATTCACCATGAAATGATGATCGTACCAGAACGAGGGGCTCCCCAGAACATAGCCATCAAACAGGCCGGGTTCGCTCAGCAGGATCTGCATGCCGAGCAGCGAGCCGTATGAATGGCCCAGAAAAATCCGCCGCTTCTCGTCCGTCCGGTAGCGTTGAGCGACGAAAGGTAGCACTTGGTCCCGAACATAGGTTTGATAGGCCTTCGCTTGACCGTGTACCGCTCCCTTCGGCGATCCGGCAGGGCCGTTCTCCGTCGGAGTGTAATCGCGACGGCGGCTTTCCACGCCGCCTTCCCCTTTTGCATAAGAGAGCCCGACGAGGATGAACTCTTCGATGGTCGGCCCCTCGACATTGAGACGGCGGCCGATCTGCTTGAGCATCGGGAACGCGTAATCGGCGTCCGTCGCATAGATTACCGGATATCGACGCTCAGGCTGTGTGCGGTAGGATGGCGGTAGGGCCACGAAGACCTGATAGCCTCGTTGCGATGCGGGATCGGGCACGTCCCATACCTCGCTTTCGGTGACCTCGTAGGGCCGCCCGTCCCCTCGTTGTACGGCTACGCCGGGCGTCTCTTTTGCCTGGGCCTGTCCCGTGGACGCATCCGTGCAGGCGGCGAGCGCGTTGGCACAGAAGCCGATGAAAAGGAATTGCTTCAACAATGCCGCCCCCGTCTTAACAATCTCGAGCTTAGATCCCGGCGGCCCCCGGCCGTCAGAATTCGTAATCACCGTAGAGTGTTAGCAGTCGCTCGGAAGACTGTCTCGATCACGTCAGCCCCAAGGAAAGGCGCTTCGTCGCATCGCTTGAATGATCAGATCGGCAATTTCATCGCCATCAAGAGCATTCAAACTAAAATCAGGCTGATTGGATTAAGACGAGTGCCGAGCGTTTTCTGAAACCGACCCATTCCGGACCTTAAATGGCAAATTGAGCGCACCGATAAGAGGAAGGTCCGCTTATCCTTACACGCTCCGACTGGCGGCCACCAAATAACCGTGGCAGGCCTCGGGGAGTTCGCGCCGAAGTCGCGCGAAATTTTCCTCTGAAGGGTCGGCCTCCATGACGACCCGGACGGACCCGCCCAACAGCGCCGCTAGCATGAAAGCCACTGACGCTCGGTCGGCGAATTGCGCATCGCAGGCACTGGCGAGCAGCCCATCGATCGACACCGTCATGGTCTGCGCCGCTCTGCTCATCAGTTCGGACAAGTCAAATTCGGCAGAGATGCCGTAGATAGCGCGCGAGGCGACCATGTCTGCCATCTTCGCGTCCAGCCAGGCCGTCGCCACGCCATGCGCGATCGTCTTGAGGTCACCGCCCATCAACTGGTCTGTCGCGTCCCTCATCGCCGTTTCGATCAGGTTGAACTGGCGCTCGACCAGAGCGAAGAGCAACGCCTGCTTGTGGGGGTAATACTGGTACATCGTACCTACGGAAACGCCGGCGCGCTCGGCGACCCGCGTCGTGGTGAGATGTCCGAGTCCCCGCGTCAGCAAAACCTGAATGGTCGCGCAGTGAATGGCCTCGATCGTCACGGCAGAACGCACCTGTCGCGGCGTCTTGCGCGGTTTTAGCAGTGCAGGCGTCGGGCGGCTCATATGCGAATACCAAAGCTGAAGGATCATTCATATCTAAGGGAGAAGAACGATCCCCTGCAAGGAGTTTTCCGTTGAAGACTGTCCTCATCACCGGTTGTTCGACCGGCTTCGGTCGCGACACGGCCTTACATTTCCTCAACCAGGGCTGGCGCGTGGTAGCCACCATGCGCAATCCGGCCGCCAGTACACTCCCGACGTCGGACCGGCTGCATATCCTTCCGCTCGACGTGACCGATGCAGACAGCATCGCGGCTGCAATCGGGCAGGCCGGAGCGATCGACGTGCTCGTGAACAACGCCGGTATGGGATGGCTGAACGCGGTCGAGGGCTCGCCTCTCGAAACGGTGCGCGAGGTTTTTGAAACCAACCTGTTCGGGGCGATCGCGATGATGCAGGCCGTCCTTCCCGGGATGCGAGAGCGACGCTCGGGCGTCGTCGTCAATGTCAGTTCCAGCTCGCTCTACAAGCCCTTGCCCCTGCTGTCGGTCTATCGTGCCAGCAAGGCGGCGATGAACGCTCTCAGCGAATCCGCCGCGCACGAACTGGCACCCTTCGGCATCCGCGTTCGGGTCGTCATGCCCGGCATGGCGCCATCGACCAGTTTTGGCAGCACCGCCCAAGGCCACGTGGCCGATGCCGGTGGCTTCGCCGAACCCTATGCCGACTATGCCCGGCAAACGCTGGCGACGATGATGGAGGCTGCCAATGGCCCGGTCACAGAGGCCCAGGACGTCGCGGATGCGATCTTCCGTGCGGCGACCGACGCGGACTGTCCGGCGGTTCTTCCGGCGGGCGCAGACGCCATTGCCTGGGCGGAGGTGAAGTGATCCACTTGAAGCGAGGCCCTATGTCATCCGCGAACCGCTACTACTCCGGGCCCGTCTCATCCCACTTCGACGGGCACCGCTTTACGAACTCGGCAGGAGAGCCGGAAACGGACCGGTCTATGCGCGATATCCTGCGCTGGTATCGCACGGCTCCCCGGACCAGATGGCCGAAATCGATGCCGGTGTCTCCCATCGTTCCGGCGGAACGGGTGGAGGGATTGTGCATCACCATGGTCGGCCATGCATCCGTGCTGATCCAAACCGGCGGGCTCAAGATCCTGACCGATCCGGTCTGGTCCAACCGTGCCAGTCCGCTCGCCTTTGCCGGGCCGCGCCGCGTGACCGCGCCGGGTGTCCGGATGAGCGATCTGCCACCCATCGACGCGGTCCTCCTGTCCCACAATCACTACGACCATCTGGACGTTGCGACCCTGCGTCAGCTTCAGGCGCGGCATGCCCCAAGGATCATCACCCCTTTGGGCAACGACAGCATAATTCGCCGCCACATCCCCGATGCCCGCGTCGAAACGGGCGACTGGTTCGACCGCTTCGACATCGCCCCGGGTGCTCAAGCGCATGTCGTACCGGCCTTGCACTGGTCATCGCTTGGTGCCCGCGACCGCCGCATGGCTCTGTGGGGCGGCTTCATGTTGCAGGCCTTTGGCAGGACGGTCTATTTCGCTGGGGACACTGGCTACGGCACAGGTGCGATCTTTCGCAACTTGCGGGCACGCTTCGGGCCGGTCGATGTCGCAATCCTACCGATCGGTGCGTATGCACCGCGCTGGTTCATGGCAGCCCAGCATACCGATCCCGACGATGCCATCCAGATCATGCTGGACCTGGGTGCAAAAGCGGCTGTCGGCATGCACTGGGGGACATTCAAGCTGACGGACGAACCCTGGGATGAACCCGCCCGGCGCCTAACGGCGAGCCTGCGTACAGGCGGCATCGATGCCGCGAAATTCATAGCCATGCGGCCTGCTGAAACAGCTGAATTCGAATAGCTACATGCCCCGGGGTGCGCGTACACCACCGACCCTTTGTCGCCGTTCAACCGCCGATTGTCCGCTCCCAGGTGCAGCCGGTCTGCTATGCCATTCAGGATGCCCAAGACTGGCCGATAGAAGACCGTCGGGTTCAGAGTGCGGAAACTGGGATAAATGCCGCTATCGCGCGGCAGTAGCCCACCAGATGTTGCAGTCCACCTCTGTTCGCCTGAACATCTGGGTTTATCGTAAGCTGCCGATCGAGCGCCACTAGACTGCCGGACAGCAGCCGCTGCAACGCTGCAAATCCTGAAACTCGATTAAACTGCAATGCCCCGGCCATTTTGTATCAGCAAGGCCGGTTTTAGCCATAAGGATCGTATGACCAACAACCTTCATATCATCACTGGCGGCCCTGGATCAGGAAAAACGAGTCTGATTGACGCGCTCGCGATGGAGGGAATCCAACATATGCCAGAGGCCGGCAGGGCTATAATCCAGGACCAACTGGAGATTGGCGGCACAGCCCTACCCTGGAGCGATCGGGAAGCGTTCGCAGCGCTAATGTTAGGATGGGAGATGAGGTCTTACCGTGAGGCGACGAGCGTGCGTGGCCCCATCATCTTCGATCGCGGTATCCCTGACGTAATCGGTTATCTGCGCTTGTGCGGATTGCCGGTTCCGAGCTCCGCGATCAACGCGGCCGTGCATCGCCGCTATGCAAACAAGGTGTTCATCGCTCCGCCGTGGCCCGCTATTTTCGAGCAGGACACCGAGCGCAAGCAGACGCTCGCGGAGGCAGAGGCGACCTATCATGCGATGGTCGATGTTTATACCAGTTTTGGCTACGAGCTTGTCGCACTTCCCTTGGTATCAGTAGTGGAACGAGCAGATTTCGTCCGCAGCCGGATCGCGCAGCCTTCCTGAATTTCGATCCCGTTACAGGAGTACTGGCATAACACCGCTCAATGCTCCTGAATGGTGGAGCGGCGCGGCTTGAGTTCGCTGACCACTACGCCGGCGACGATGAACGCCGCGCCGACCAACGCCAGCGCCGGAAGGCGGTCACCCGCCATTCGGCCGACCACGCCGCCCCATACCGGCTCGCTGGCGTAGATGATGGTCGCCCGTGTCGGCGACACCGACTTCTGCGCCCAGTTCATGGTGAGCTGGATGAGCGCACTGGCGGCCCCGAGCCCGACCGCCGCGGCAAGCCACACCCAGGAGAAGGCGGGCAGCGCTTCGCTGGCGATCGGCATGGTGGCAAACGAGAGCAGCCCGCCCGCGATCAATTGCACGACCGTCACGCGTCTGCTGTCCACCTGCGGCGCGAAGTGGCTGATGAGGATGATCTCACCGGCGATCGCTGCCGCGCTGATGAGCGTGGCAATTTCGCCCCGGCCGAGGCCGACGCCAAGGGCATTCGGCCCGGCCAGAAACACGAGCCCCATGAAGGCGAGAGCGATGCCTGCCCAGGTCATAGCGGCGGGTGGACGGCGCAGGATCACCCACTGGATCAGCGGCACCATCGGGACGTAGAGCGCGGTCAGGAATGCGGAGGTGCTGCTGTTGATGGTTTGGAGACCATAGGTCTGGAGCGCGTAGCCTAGGAAGATGGTGACGCCGATCGTGCCGCCCGCGACCAGCTCCGTCCGGGTTAGCCCACGCATCGCGCGGCCGAATACGGCTAGCCCGATCAGCCCTGCGGTAACGAAGCGCAACCCGACGAAGAACAGCGGCCCGCTGTGGCGCATGGCGACATGCACGATCAGGAACGTCGCGCCCCAGAGCATGGTCACGCCGATCAGCGCAAGTTCCGCACGCGCAAATAAGACTTTACGGGTGGTGGTAGTGTGCAGCATAGTGCGCTTCCCTATGAGCAGCATATTGCACAGTCAAGACGGGCGCGGTGATGTTCTCGCTCACGTCGCCAGCAACCTTCGGCGCCTGCGCCAGGCGGCAGGGGTGAGCCAGAATGCCCTTGCCAAGGCGTCAGGTCTCAGCCGGCGCATGATCGTGAACCTGGAGGGCGGCGACACCAACATCAGCCTCTCCAGCCTCGACCGCCTAGCCGACGCGCTCGGCGTCGGGTTCGTCGCGATGGTCGCCGATCCCGACGCCGAGAGCAGGCGCATAGAGGCAGTAGCTTGGCGAGGCGCCGCGCTCGGCAGCGAGGCTGTGCTGCTCGGGAGCGTGCCGGCTACCACCGAGGCGCAGCTATGGCGCTGGGCGCTAGCGCCGGGCGAGCGCTACGTTGCCGAGCCTGATCCCGCCGGGTGGCACGAAATGGTCGCCGTGACCGAAGGCTGGTTGCGGGTGGAACTGGAGGAAGGCAGCCTGTCGATCGAAGCGGGCGACTTCGCGATCTACAGCAGCGCGCAGGCTTATGCCTATTTCAACGACGGAAATTCAATTGTCCGTTTCATACGCAACGTCGTGAGTTGATTCATGCTTCACCATCCTTTTAGGAAAAGCCACTAACAGCGGCTAGCGGTTGATCCCGCCGTTCGGCGATGCGACTGCGATGACTGGTTTGTTCCAACCCCGGTCAAAAGCGGACCGACCGCTCGCAGGCGGGCCACTTTCTCATCTGAGCGGCTTGGATTGGCGCGTTGCAGCCACTTCCCCCGTCGACCCTTGTCGGTCGTTCAGCACCCAATTTTATGCTCTCAGGTGCGGACGGTCTGCTCTCCCGGCAGCTCGCGACCAGTCACGTCATACAAATCCCCCCAACAAGCCCAACGTCGCTCGAGAAGTGCCCGAGATAGCGAAGCCCGCCGCCGATCGCTTCAAAATGTGAGGCTTGCTCAGGAATCGAAGATATTGCGGATCTTCATTGCTAGAGCATCCATGGCAAATGGCTTCGTGAGCATGTCCATGCCCTCGTCCAGAAATCCTGATCGTACCGCGGCATTCTGTGCGTAGCCGGTTATGAAAAGCACCTTCAGGTCCGGTCTGGTCTCGCGCGCGATCTCGGCAAGCTGACGACCGTTGATCCCGGGCAGGCCAACATCGGTAATCAGCAGATCGATGCTCATATCGGACCGCAGCATCGGCAGCGCAGCAGTCGCATCGAGCGCTTCGATGACGCCATATCCGATTTCCTCCAGGACCTCGGTGACGATGAGTCGGACTGAGGGGTCATCTTCAACCACCAGCACCATCTCGCCCTGACCACTCGCGATCTCCGTTTTCGGAGCCGCTGCAGGCTCGGTTGCCTCGTGCGAGCGGGGGATGAACAGCTTGACGGTCGTGCCCATTCCCAGCTCGCTGTATATGCGTACGTGACCACCCGACTGCTTGGCGAACCCGTAGATCATCGACAGGCCAAGACCCGTGCCCTGTCCAACCGGTTTCGTCGTGAAGAACGGCTCGAAAACCTTCTCGAGGATCGAGGCTGGCATATCGATCCCGGTATCGCTGACGCTCAGCACCACGTAATTGCCGGGCGTGAGGCCCGGGTGGTTCGTGGTGTAGTGCTCATCCAAAATGACATTATCGGTTTCTACGACGAGCTTTCCTCGGCCTGGCATCGCATCACGAGCATTGATGCACAGGTTGAGAAGCGCGCTTTCCAACTGGTTCGCGTCGGAGGAGGCGACCCACAGGTCCGGTTTCAGATGGGTTTCAAGAGCCGTCTGCTCGCCAAGCGTCCGATCTAGCAGCTCAGTCATGCTGCGAACCAGAGCATTGATGTCGAGTGCCCGCAGATCCAGTGACTGGCGCCGGCCAAATGCAAGCAGACGCGATGTCAGAGCGGCTGCGCGCTGGGCGGATGCGTTTGCCGCATCGATGTACCGATCGACCCGCTCCAATCGTCCAGCGCCGATATTCCGCTGGATGAGATCAAGGCTGCCGATGATGCCTGTCAGCATATTGTTGAAGTCGTGGGCGATCCCGCCGGTGAGCTGACCGACGGCTTCCATCTTCTGGCTTTGACGCAAGGCTTCCTGAGCGGTTTCCAGCTCAGCCGCTCGCGCCCTCGCGTCAGAGAGGTCGCGGCCGACAGCGACGAAATTCTCGCCATCGGGTTCGGGCGCGACGGTCCACTCAATGTGCCGCCAGTCGCCGTCGCGAGTGGCAATCCTGTTTTCAAAGCGTGCAGGCTTCCCGGTCACTGCCATTTCGGCGATCGCGTCGGTGGTCGGCACGACATCATCCGGATGCATGAAGGTGGCATAGCCGCGGGTCAGAAGGTCCGTCTCGCTCCACCCCAGGACCTTGGTCCACGCAGGATTGACCGCCGACATCATTCCGGCAAAGTCGGCTCTCGCCAGCATGTCCTGAGAAAGGTCCCACAGCCGATCGCGTTCCGCCCGGGCGCGCTCGATCGCGACCTTGACGCGTTCGCCCACCTCCTGGACCAGTCTCTCCTCTGCCTCACTCCAGATGCGCGGGCTTGCATTCTGGACAGCGAGAAGGCCGACCCATTGGGCTTCGTTGAACAAAACGACGTCGATGAATGCGCCGACCTCACGCGAGGTGAGGCCTGAGCGGGCCGGAGCGCTCAATCGCTCGTCCTCGCCGACGTTGCGCACCACCACGGGTTCTCCGGCGCGATAGGCGGCAAGTAGGTCGGGACCAAATGATGCAAGTGAGTGCACACCGACGATCGATGCCACTCCTCGCGCATAATCGCGCTCGACGGTCATCATCCCGGCATCGGTAATCTCGGCATAGAAGACCCGGCTTGCGCCCAGGAGTTCGCCGAGGCTGGCGGCCGTCCGGTTCATGATGTCCGCAGGCGTGGTCAATGGCCGCAGTTCGTCAGAGAGTGCCAGCAGAAATTCCGCGCGCCGTTCTGCCGCCACTCGTTCTGTCGTATCGGCCAGGAAGCATATGACCCCGGTTGGCATGCCGTCGTCGTCCAGCACCGGCGAATAGTTGAGGTCCATCCAGACCGTTTCGGGCAACCCGTTGCGCAGGATGGTCAGTTCCTGATCCCGAAAGTGGAGCGTGTTCCCGGCAAGACCCTCGGCCAGAACCGTATCGTTGAAGTCGGCGAGTTCGGGCCAGCTTTCGCGCACGTTCGAGCCGAGCGATGCCGGGTGGCGGTTTCCCGCGAATTCCGAGTAGGCATCGTTGTACAGCATGACACCGTCCTGCCCCCAAAGCATGACGATAGGCACGCGCGATCGCAGAAGTATGGATAGCGCACTGGTCAGGCTGTGCGGCCAACGCTCGATCGGGCCAAGCGATGTTGCGGACCAGTCCCGGTCAGCAATAAGCCGCGCACAATTGCCACCGCCGCTCAGGAATTGCGCGGTCGTGCGAACGGACGGAAAATCGATGATCGGCGCGGTAGACATGTAACAGGACCCTGAAAGCGGTCGCGAGTTGCCATGTGTCGTGGGCTCGTGCGCCGATGTGATACTCCGTTCTAGCGCAGCTTCTGCCTTGCGGATACTGATCTTCGCAAACCTCATGGCGATCAGAATAGGACAGTTGGTGATGGCAATGAGCCTGCGATCTGCTGCACCAATTCCCTGGAAATTCTCCCGTGTCGGAACTTGAAATGTCCCGTATGCCATCGGGTAGGCCACTTCGAGCTCGATCTTCGACCCATTGTCGCCGTTTAAGAGCCAACTGTGGAGTCTCAAGTGCAGACGGTCCGGTCCATCACCGAGGTCCCTCGGTGATGGCGATCAGATCCAGATGCGGACGCAGGCCATGTAGAGAAATAGCCACGCCGCAATTGTGTCGATCGGCGTCCAGCTGCGCGTGGTGCAGAACAAGCAGACAGTGCGGAGCAGCTTCATACCCTTAGTATCGCGGTAGTGGTTGCCTTTCAGAAGTTACGCCTCTGCAAGTCGCTCACTTTCGCCATGGCCGAGCTAAACCGCGTGAGATCAGGTAATCTCCAGCGTCCTGATCGCCAACGTATAACCGGCCCAAGGTTCGCCCATACCGATCCCGCCCAAGGCGCTCGATGCTGACTCGGCCCATGAGCACTAAAGCCCGCAGCGCGTTGCGGCTCTGCTCCCCGACCCGGTAGTCGCACCACGCCGGGTTCTTCGATCCAGCAAGGCGCTGCCGCTGCTGCGAGGAGCAACGAGGGCTGTCCTGCAGTTCGGGCGCGTCGATGTTGGCAAGGCGGACCCGCTCGCCATTACAAAGGCGCAGGGTATCGCCATCATGGATAGAAGCGATGCAAAGGCCGGCTGCGGCCAGGATAATGGTCGCAGCCATACGGCCTCTTCGTCAGATCAGGTGCATTTCGTGAACTGGCCCTTCTTGGGGCCCGAGGCGATGTGGCACTTGCCCTTCGCATCCTTCACCACGCCAGGCTTCGTCGCGGCAGGCTTAGCGCCAGAATCGGGGCACTTTACGAACTTTCCCTTGGCGTCCTTGCAGGGCGCGGCGAGCGTCGGGGTGGCAGTGAGGATGCCGGCAACAGCAACGGCGGTCATGAGCTTGCGAATCATGGTAACGAACTCCTCAGAAGATCAAGATTGGGAATACGCCCAAATCGGGGCTTGGGTAGCCCGGTTTTCCAGATCTGTTCTGCTTTTGGGTTCATCTCTTTGAACTGCGCAGGTGAGCGCGTAAATCTTGGGATGTCGGCCTTAGCTGCTGGCAATTTTCAGAGCATCCAACGTCTGCGGTGTTATCGTGCCGGTCACGGTAAGCTTGTGAGTATTTTGAAATTTTCGCAGGGCCTTTCGCATTGCAGGACCAACGTGACCGTCGATCGCGCCCGCGTAATCGCCATGGCCAAGAAGGCCTATCTGGACGCGACGGACCACGGCTTTGAACCGCTCTGTACGTCCCTCCATCGTAGCGGGCACCCCGGATTGAGGCGGTGATGCTCTGTCGGGACCCGCGGTGCTTGGAAGATCGGCGAGTGAACGGGCTCTCAGCGTCGAGTTCTGATCGACGCTCGGCGCAGAGGAATTCTGACTGGTGTAGCTCTCGGGGGCAGAATAGACGGGACTTGATACAGGCGGAGGAGAATAGGAAGAACCGTACCCTCCGGTGCTCGATCTATGACTTGTATGACTGTAATGGCCGCCTCCGCCAGACCGATGACTACTGTGGCTTCGGTGACTGCTGTGGCTCCGATGATCGGCGAAATGCATCGGATGATCCTGCGTGAAGCGTTGAAGCAGCTTCGCATCGTTTGGATCATCGACAGGCGTTGATGCCGCGTTCGCCAGCGCCACCTGGAGGGTATCTGGCCTGAAAAGGCCGGCCGCGATGAGGCTGGGGATCAGGAACTTCTTAGGGATCATAACGGCATGACCTTCGTGCCAGCTTCATCGTCGGGGTGCCACTCGAAGAAACCGGAGCACAGGTCTCGTTCATTGCAATTCGAACAGGCAGGCTGGTATTTGCGCTTCCAGTCCGAGATCGATGCCGGCGCAAGATCGCGGTAAGCAGCAGGCACTGAGCATCGCGGAAAATTGAAAAGCCGGACGGTAACGCCATGAAGCAGGGCGTGGTCGAGGGCGTTGCCGATCGAAGCGAACCGCTGTGAATGGTCCACGAACAGCTCAGACCATCGGTTCCTCGCAAAACCGATGTTCTCAAGCTGCATGATCGACCACGTTTCAACAAATCGCAGCCGCGCCGCTACGTATTGCGAGAGCGCCGGAAGATCGTCGAGGTTACTTGAAGTGAGTACCGTCCGCAGCTCAATTCGTGCGCTTGCCTGCAGAAGAACACCCAGACTTGCATGCAGGCGCCCGAAGGCCCCCTGCTTTCCAACAATGAAATCATGGGTGGCCGGGACGTTAGAATAAAGGGGGATGCCCCATGCTACGCGATCGTAGAGCGGAGCACGAAGGCGGTTTATATCATCGGCATCAAAGTGCTGCGCATTCGTCAACACGTGAAACGCCAAATCAGGCCGCTGGGTCAGGACGGTCTCAATGAGATCAAGAAGCTGGGGCTTGTATAGAGTGGGCTCGCCGCCGGAAATGCCGATTACGCTGTCAGGCTCGGCCAAGAGGCAGGCCGCCTTAAAATGAACGAAGCGATCGATGTGCGTTTTCTTGGGCGGCTGCGAGCACATCACACATAGCTGATCACAACGTTCGGTGACCAGCAGGGTATTATGATCCGATTGGCTGCGAAGAAGCCTTTCCGCGCGGCCGACTGTTGGCTCAACCAGCAGAACGTCCCCTGCAAGCTCCTGACCGTTAAAGCCGTCGATCGAGATAAGTCCCTTGGAGCCAGCGAAGACCGTGCCATCGTCTTCATCGGCAACGAAGAGCGAGTCCGCCTCGTCGCCCAAACGATCCGGGTCCATCTGGAGGCGGGTAACGAACGCCGTATCGGCTTCGGCGACGATCTGGAGCGTTAGCGGGATCATGACACTTTTGGCCCCAGCGCGCTTGGAACGGCTGGGAGGCGCAGCCATTTTGTCAGCGAGTAACGGACTGCCGGATCATCCGAATAAGTGAGATCGAAGATGAAATCGTAAATGTGCATATGCCGCCTGCAGAACTCGGTACTCGTCCGTTCGCAATCGACCCTTCCGTAGCGCGCAAGGTCATCGACCAGATCCCGACCACAGTACGGCTGATAGGCGCACTCGCTGCAGCTGGGGTCGAACTGGTTGGTGGAGGCTTCGTTCAGGATCTGACGTTTTTCGGTGTTCCATCCGTTGGTCACGTCGCCGATCGAAAGGTCGATTATGCCCGAGCGAGCCAGCATGCGGGCCTCGTCGGTAGGAAAGACGGTACCATCATAGTCGATAACCACATAATCGACCCCGATCGGGTTGGGGTTCCTGAGATCCACATGCCGATCGGCACCGGGTTGAAAAACCCGGCGAAGGCAGATGCTAAAGTAGGTTTCCTCCAAGCATTGCGATTGATCTTGCCAGTTGCGCTCGATGATGCGTCGCACGAAACGCTCGTAATATTTGCGCCAAGCCTGATCCTGCTCTTGGGATTCCTTATGACGCTTTCGTGCAAAGCCTTGGAAGTTGATCGGGCGCAGGAAGATGCTCGAAAGGCCAAATGCAGTGAAAGTCTCGATGATTGAGTCGATTTCAGGCGGATCACGCGGGTCCAGCGTGGGCAATGCGGAAATCTTCCCGGACCCGTAACGCGAAACCAGAAATCTGAGGTTCTCGATAAAAATCGAGGTATCCGGACCCGTGCGGTTCGCTTCGTGCGCAGCAATCGTACCGTCGAGAGAGGTGCTGATATATACATCATCGCGATCGAAAATCGCCAACACATCGTCCGAAATCTGCTGCAGGTTCGTGCAGATCACAAACTGCTTGAAGAAAAAGCGCTCGCACCGCTCCATGACGGCACGAATGAGATCGGGGCGAAGTGTTGATTCCCCACCCTGGAACTCGATCTTGATGCT
This sequence comes from Novosphingobium sp. TK71, assembly GCF_055361505.1. NCBI lineage: Bacteria > Pseudomonadati > Pseudomonadota > Alphaproteobacteria > Sphingomonadales > Sphingomonadaceae > Novosphingobium > Novosphingobium sp. TK71. The sequence continues at coordinate 1,509,593 of NZ_JBSZKA010000001.1, read as the reverse complement.
GTCCGTCTCAAGCTCGTCGATAATGCTGAAGACCGCGGCAAGCGTTTCGTCATTCCAGTCGAAACCCTGCTGATTGAGGCCGGCACGAGAGACCTGGCAGTAACTGCAATTCAGATTGCAGCGCAGCGTGGGAACGACAATCAGATAATCCAGCGCATTCGCGCGATCGAGGCGCTCGGCAATGCTATAGGCATGGCTGTGAACGGAGAAATCATCATTGGGGTCGATCGCATGGCCCAGTGCGCCGAGGACCTCGCCATCAGCTTCAGAAATCCCGCTGGCGACAGCTCGCTCCATAAAGGAATCCGATGCCAGCACGAAGCGACCGGTATCGCTTACCATCAGACTTCCCTGAGACAGGGCGCGCACTCTCACAGGGTGCAGCATCATCGCAGGAGAAGCTCCCAGACGCCCTTACGAAAATCAGCACTGACCGCACCGAATCGCACGGTAAGGCAAGCCGCGAGAAACGCCCGACGCATTTCCGCCTCCGGGCTGCATCCATGCTCCAGAGTAAGGTAGCCCTCACCAACCTGCACCACGAGATGGGGATAGAATCTGGTGATATTGGATTGTATCGCCAAAAGATTTTCGGCGTCTTCCGAGCCCGGCCGGCACACAATAGTTGGCATATTTCCCCCGCACGTTCGCCAGTCTACTGGAAATTCCTGGCGTCAGGCAAGGGGCCATGACACTAAACCAACAAGTTGCTTGCAAAGACTATTTGCTCCGCCGATAGCATCCTCATTCTTGAAGAATTCGCGAGATTGGAAATGACGAGGGCGGGAGCGTCGAAGCCGAACAAGGGCTCTGGTGGATGGGGCATTGTGGCTGTTGTAGTTATCGCTTTTATCGCGATCGCACAGTGCTCGCCGACGCCAAAGAGTGAACAACAGCAGGCTGCCGCCAACTTCACTGCGCAGACAAGCGAGGCAATCGCGAGCGCCGCGCCGCCGGCCGTCGAACCGTTGGCAGCCCTGAGCATCAAGGTCGCGGGCAAGGACTTCAAGGCAGTCTATTCAGTTGAGGATCTCGCAGGTGCGATGATATTCAGTCAGAATTGCTTCGAGGGTCTGGCTCACGAGTTTTCGTGGGCTCGCCTTGACGAGTGCGGCGCGTTCGACGTGATGGCTGTTCAAAGGCTCGATGCGGATCCGACAAACTCGTCGAGCGAAGCCGCGTATTTTGATCAAGAGACTGCGGCAGGCCGCTACCTCGCGGCTGTCACCAGTGCAGGTGAGGTCCCTGAGGCAGCAGATCAACGGCTCGAAGAGCTGCAGGCGAAAAGTGCGGCGCTAGTCCCGCGCGCGATCTTGCCGCAGAGCGAATCGATCCAGGCTCCGCCCACCGAGGCACACCAAGAAGACGAGGCAGGTTGGGAGGTCCCAGCTTGAGTGGAACTACCTTAAGGCAATGTTTCGGGATCTGCGAGAAAACGAAATGCCCATTGATCCGGCACCATCGAACAGCAAGCCAGCTTCAATCGCCGCCGATTCGTGCGACCCTTCCCGGTCACTCAGCCGCCGAATTCCGATCGCTGAGACCGGACCGGCAGCTTTCCTCCCTCTCCGCTTGAACCAAGGATCAAAAGGTCACGCCAACATCAGGAAGTCCCGCATGCGCTGCTCGACGTCTTCATTCGCGGGGCTGTAGATCATCATGACGAGATCCTGCCGTCCTTCCACGGCAAACGTCGAGAATTCCAGTTCGAGTTTACCGAGATCCGGATGATGAAGACGTTTCACGCCAGAGCCGTGGCCGACCACTTCGTTGTCGCTCCACAGGGTCGCAAACAAGGGGCTCATCGCCGAGAGTTCCTCGACGAGCTGACGGATTTCCTGACCCGCTCCTGCTCGTGCTGCATCCGCCCGGAAGGACCCGACAACGAAGCGGGCAATACGCATCCAGTCTTCCTGCGCGGCCTAAATGCGTGCATTCGAGAACATGAGCCTCAGGATGTTGCGGTCCTCTTTGGGGAGCGTTCCATAATCGGTCATGATCGTTGCCGCAGCCCGGTTCCAGGCAACGACATCCCAGGTCGCGGTGCGGATTATCGCGGGGCTGACCGGCATGGCATCAAGAACGCGCTGCAGGCGCGGAGTGATCGCCTCTGAGTGATTGTACCGCGCTTCGGGGGAATGGCCGAGCGCCAGGAAATAGAGATGCTCGCGCTCGGGCTCCGTCATCATCATGCCCGTGGCGATGCGTTCGACGACATCTGCCGAAGGGGCTCCCCCGCGCCCCTGTTCAAGCCATGTGTACCACGTGGCGCTGATATTGGCGCGCTGGGCGACTTCCTCCCGGCGCAGACCCGGAGTCCGGCGACGGCTTGTCGAGTAACCGAAGCTCGCCGGGTCGAGGCGCATGCGCCGGTCGCGCAGGAACACTCCGAGTGCGTTGTTCTTGGAAGAAGCCATGTCTGCCTGTTGATCTTTATACCTGGATAAGGTCACTACTTTAACAGGATGATGAGGTTGACGATATCCCGTTCCGAACGCAATCGGAGATATGTCATGCGGATTTTTCTGACCGGCGCGACGGGCTTCATCGGCTCGCGAATTCTGCCGGAGCTTCTGGCTGCCGGCCATGAAGTGCTGGGCCTGACGCGATCGGAGGACGGCGCGAGGGCGATTGCCGAAGCCGGGGCGACTGCGCATCATGGGTCACTGGAAGACCTCGCGAGCATGCGCGCGGGTGCAGAAATGGCAGATGCCATCGCCCACACCGCCTTCGACCACGATTTTTCCCGTTTCGTGGAGAATTGCGAGAAGGATCGCAAGGTGATCAGCGCTTTCGGAGAAGTTCTGAAAGGCAGTCCCCGGCCGCTCCTGATCACCTCCGGAACGGGCATCGGAATTGCGGAAGAAGGTGGCATCGCTGTCGAAAGCGTCGTCAACTTCAACCACCCGAACCCGCGCATCGCCTCTGAACAGGCCAGCCAGACATTGCTTGAGGAAGGGGTCAATGTATCGGTGATGCGCCTGCCGCAAGTCCACGACACGCGTCGGCAAGGCCTCATCACGAGCTGGATCGAAATCGCGCGCACAAAGGGCAAAGTCGCCTACGTCGGTGAAGGGGCCAACCGTTGGCCAGCTGCCCACGTCAACGACGTTGCCCGCCTTTATGCGCTCGCGATCGTCGGAGCGGAACCCGGTACACGCTTTCACGCGGTCGGCGAAGAAGGAGTTCCCGCCCGCGCCATCGCGCAGGTTCTCGCCGAAGGCATGGATCTGCCGATGGTTTCGCTGCCCCGCCACGAAACGCAGGACTACTTTGGATGGCTTGCCATGCTAGCGGGGGAGGACATGCCTGCCTCCAGTGCCAGAACCCGCGAAATCACTGGATGGGTGCCGACCGGCCCTGATCTGCTGACCGATCTCAAAGCGATGAACTATGCGGCCAATTCCCTCTGACCGCGTCGGAGGGAAGAGGAAATTGGCAGCTCAATCCGCTGTCTGCTCCAATAGGGCATGAGTACCGCCGCAAGATGTGAATAGGCTTCGTAATCCCATTCTTCCTAAAGGGCGCAGGCTTCGTTTCCCATGCCCTAACGAGATTTTGTGATTGCCGACGCGATCCTGCGGACGTCGCCGATACGGCTGTAGGGAATAATCCGCGGATTCTCCGAGGCGACCGGGAAGCGGCTCACCACGAGATGTTCGACCCGATCGAGCCCCAGCTCCGTTCGCAGCAGATCCTCGCGCTTTTCCTCTTTCCGAAGCGCGCGCTCGTAGCTTGCCGATCGCGCACGATTATATCGGGCGAAGAGCCGGACATTGGCCTCGATCTTGGTGATGTCGACCAGGTTGTTCTTGCACTGGACGTTAAAGATGATGCCGCCGCGCGTGGTGACGACATCGAACTCCTTGTGGTTGATGCGCTTGATACCGGTGAGCGTGAAGCCCTGCTCCTCCAGCTCTGCGGAAACGGCCTGCTCGAAGATGAAGCCGGACCGGATCTGATAGCGCCTGATCTTGTAGAGGCAGACGTTGCGCCAGTTATAGAGGAACCGGCTGAGCAACGCGACCGAGCCAGTCAACTGGCCGTCCAGCTCTATGAGCGGCGCATAGCTATTGGTGTTCTCCGTATAGGTCCCGGGCCGATGGACCAGCGCCTGGCGAAGCGCCTGCGGCAGACGAAGCGCATCCGCCACACGATCGAACTTCCGGCGTGAGAGGCGGACCCAATAATCGTCCTCGGCGAGATCGGCGATGTGGCGGACGAAGGCGGCCGCGAACCTGAAATCGGACCCGGCCAGATCGAACTCGGCATAGGCCGCCTCCATCAGGCGGATGTCATTGCGAAGCTCCGCAGCCGAGAAAAGGCGCGATGGCGATACCGGCTCGAGGCCTGCCCCTTCCAGGATTTCCGGATCGAGCGCCTGCATGTCGACGATCGTCGTCCGCTCGGGCTCCAGGTGCAGCCCGTCGAGCACGGCATAATCGTGGGAGCCATAGAAGCCGTCGCCCATGACGTGCAGGGCGAAATCCGGGAAGACCTCGGCCAGCATTGCCTTCTGATACAGCCCGGTCAGGGTTGCCCCATTGAGCTCCACCAGCGGCAGGAACAGGTTGAGGGTGTCGATGACAGGGACCGGCTCCCGCCCCTTCGCCGCATCCGGTAAGGTATACAGCAGCGACACCAGGTGCCGGCGTCGGGACTGGAAGTAGTCGATCGCCGAGTTGACCGTGCCGAACGCCCCGCGGGTCGTCTCGATCCGGAGCATAGCGAAGGAGACGCCGATCGCCATCGTCTGCGCCATCAGCGTCGTGAAACGCTGAGCGAAGGCTGCGCCGAACTGATAGACGATGTGGTGATGGACGACCCGGAACCGGCGCGGGGCCCGGGTCACGTCCAGAGGCAGGTCCAGCAGCGCTTCCCATAGCCAAGGCTCCTTCAGGCCGAAGCATGGCAGGTTGATGAACTCCTCGACCGCGCGTATCGTCTCGAACAAGCTCGAGAAGGCCGACTGCGGATCGAATTTCGCCAGCGCAGCGTGCAAGCCGGCGCTGTGCTCCTCGATCTGTTCCCGGAGCAGCGCGCGTGCGTCGTCTCCGACGAGACGATCGCCGGACGTCCACTCCGTAATCGGCGTCCCCCCGGCCATGTCAGCGGTATCCTGCGCGGGCATTGTCGTTGAACATCCCGGCAGAGGACAAAGGACCGAGGAGCACTTTTACCAACCTGTAGCGTGAGACAACGCCGATCATGCCAGTACGTCAAGGCTTCGAATTGAGGCTTCCGGGAAAAGGTTCTTCGCTGCGATCGCCGCATTCGCCGCCGCCACGTCGGGGGCGAAGATGACGACCGCCAGATCCTTCACTGCCCGCGAGCAGCAGACGTAAAAGAGACGCCGGGTGCGATCCAGCACCGTCTCCTCTCCTGCATCGATCTTCGCCTGGTCATTGTCCGACAGCGGCGCATAGCCGAAATATTTGCCATACGAGTATTGGTGAAACGCCGCTTCCTCGTCGTCGATCACGACCAGAACGCGCTCGAACTGTGCGCCCTTAACACCATGATGGGTCGCAAACGGCGATTCCTCGGTGAAATAGCGCCGATAGGCCCAGAGCTCCCCAATCTGGCAGGCGAGGAAAGCCTGGACATTGGAGAAACCGCTGCTGCCATCATCAATCGGATCGTCTACCAAATGAGGCCCAAACCGGTCATCGAGGCGTAGCAATTCAGTGTCGCGGACATGCCGCATGAGTTGCCGCACCGTTGCCTGTGATCCATCCGCGAGCATCGCCACCAACGCGTCGAGCGCCTGCTGAAGACCCGTCAGGATCGGAGCGGCCGGTAGCCCGCGCAAACGCTCCGGTTCGAGCCTCGGGCTTTCGCTGCGCAGGATCGACATTGCCGTGAAGCGGTCACCCTCACGCGCGGCCACGACCAGAGGCAGAACATGCTGCGCAATCGGTCTAAGCGGCCAGGCCGAGCCGTCGGCGATCCCTTCGCTAAGACTCATCGGCGCACGGTCATTGAGTGCGGAATAGAGGTTAGGAAACCCAAGCCGCGTTGCTGCCATGCGATGCACAAGCACCAGCAGCCGAACATCGCCTTCGGGCACGTCACTCAACCAGAGCTCATCGTCAGTCTCTCCGGCGAGCCAGGCACGGACCGCAGCGAGGCGAGCACTCCGCTGATCGTCGGCCGGCAGGACAAAAAGATTGGCTGTGCCGACCACAGGCTGCTCGACGTCGTCAACCTTGATCCGGCGTCCACGGGTCTGGACCAAGCCGTCACCGGCTGCTCTGATCGCATTGACCACACCGAGCACCGAGGTCGGGCACCGAAAATTCTCCGGCTTGTTGATCTCGGCCCACCCAGGGCTGAGAGGAACGGCGCCAGTGCCGCTCATGTAGATTTTCTGCATTGGGTCGCCGAAGAAGCCGACGCACAAGCGAGGCTGCTCTGCAGCGATCGAGCGCAGCGCTTCGACGACTTCGGGGTCGGTGTCCTGGCTCTCGTCGACGAAAATGAACGGGAAACGACCGGCGACGACCCGGCGCAACAGTGGATGTGCGTCAACGCAGTAGGGCGTCAGCTTCAACACATCGTCATGGCCGAGGATGCCTTCGGCATAGCTGCTGCCGGTGCCGTAGATGAATCTCTCAACGGCGCCGATCGCGGCGAGTTGGGCTTCGAGCTCGGCGATCTCGATCTCCAACCGGGCCTTGGTTCGGGCCTGCGTGCGCGGCTTGTCGTAATGTTCGCGGCGCTCCGCGATCTTCTGCTCGATGCGAATACCCACCCAGGTCGCGATATCGCTCTGGAACGGCCGGATCACGGACCACAGAAAGCTGTGGATCGTCGAGATTTGGAACAGGGGCGAAACACCGACATCATCGGAAATCTCACCGACCGCGACTTCGGTGTAAGTGATGCAGGCAATTTGCTGCCCCGCTCGGCGCAGTGCGGGACCACGAGTCCGGGCGAGGTGATCGAGCGCCTTGATCAGCGATGTCGTCTTGCCCGAGCCAGCGCCCGCAACCATTATGAACGAGCGCGGGACAACGCTGTCGAGGCAGGCGCGGACCTCAATGTCTGCCTGCGTGTCGGGGCTGCCGATCCGACTAGTCACGCGGCGGCCTCATCATCCGGACCGGCCGCGTCACCTGGCCCCTCGTCCGCTCTTGCCGCCTCGTCGGGCTCCGGCTCGGATTCTGGCGGCGCGATTTCGGTTTCGAGCCAGCGAAGGCCATCGGCGATATATTCAGGTACGGACCATGTGGCAGGATCTTGTGCGAGCAGCGCGAGAGCGAAATCGGTTTTGCTGAAGCTCTGTGCTTGGACGCGCCTATGAATGCGGCGAACCAGCTCGACGAGATCCTTCTCGTCGTTCTTGGCGATGCGAAGCTGGAGCGGCTTACGATCCAGATGTTGGCACCATGCGAGATTCTCGAGCGCGAACGCTTCCTCCAGCGTGCGGCCTGCCAATGAGAGGGTGACGCCACCCCAGGTCACGTCAGTACGGCATTGATAGGCAACGCGCACCAGAGCGGCGTTGTCGTTGGCGCGCGCCTGCGTTTTGTCGTCGGCGGACGCTGCCCACAGCGCATCGACAGTGTTGCATTTCGGGAGCCATTGCAGAAGCGTCTGATTGGAGGTCGCCGCCCCCGGATGGCCGGCGATGCAGGTCTTGCCCGGCGGCTGACCAGCAGCTTCCCCATCGTCCTCGTCCCCGTCCTCCTCTACCGCCGCGATCGCAGGCGCCTCAGCACCTGCCTCCGCCTGAGCTGGCGGACCGAAGACACTGTCGAGATCGGTGATGATGAGCGTGGTAAGGCCAAGGAACTCGATTAACGCCTTGAAGCGATAGCCGAACGCGCCCCCGATCTCGAGGATCGTCAGGTAGGTCGATTGGAGGCGCGGTGCGGCCGTTTCGATCATCTGAGGCAAGAGCAGTCGCTCGACATTGCCTTCAACGAGCACTGCGGCATCGGCGAAAAAGAGATCACAATGCGCAAGCTTGAGGTAGCGCTCCAGGAAAGTGCGAACCTCGGGATCGGTGCTGTCGTAGAAAGCGGACAGATTGAGGACGTCCGACGTCGATGTCGCCTCTGTCCGGCTGCGCCGGAAATAGCGGATCGGCCGAAAGCCGCGCTCATAGAGGATGTGGGTGGAGTGTGTGGTGACGACCACCTGGCTGGTATAGGCGGTCCGCTCCACGCCCTTGAGCGCGAGGAGGTCCATGACCTTGCGGATAAAGGCCTGCTGCAACTGCGCGTGGAGGTGTGCCTCCGGCTCTTCGATGAAGATCAGATGGACGGGCGGCCTGTTCTCCTCGATCGCCAACCACTGGGCGTGGAGATCGAGAAGCTCGACCACCATGAAGATGAGGTTCTTGAATCCCAGGCCATTGTAGCGGTCGGGCAGCGTCGGCGGATCAGCCGCGCCATCATCCGGACCAAGGACGTAGTGGACCAGAGCACCATCGCGACTGCTCAGAATCTGCGCGGGATCGAGAGCCGAGCGGATCATCATCCGTGGATTCGACAGCCCGGGATAGCCGAGCTTCGCAAGGCTCCTGAGCGTCGGCTCGAACACACGTTCGAGATGCTCGTTGAGCGAGACTTCAGATGCGGCGAGTGCCCGGAGGGCCTCGAGATCCTCACCCTTCTGCTCGAGGTTTCGGCCGTAGAAACGGCTGAGCACGCGCGACAGGTCCTCTGCTCGGGCGCCGCCTGGACTATCCGACAAATGGCGCTGGGCATTGAGGAAATCGATCCGGAGGATGCTGTTCAGAATTTCGCGTCCGCTGCGATCGCGTCCCGCGAGCGACGCGGGGACATAGCCGGGCTCGGCGATCATTCCGGCGTCGAATTTCGCCGGATCGAGCACAAAGTAGCGCAGCTCATATTCGTCGTTCAGACGATCGCGGAGGTAATCGCGAAGGTGGCGCGGCGCCGGGTCGAACACCGGCACGCCATTCTCGTCCTTGTCAACGGCAGCGAGGGCACGATCACGAGCTTCGGTATAGCGAGCGCGCGTCGCTTCGGGGTCGATCGGGGCATAGGCGACGCGCATGCCGACGAGTGTGCTGTCCCATGCGAGGCTCGGCAGCAGATCAATTGCGCGATGGACGTCCTCGGCGCCAATCTCCAGCCAAATATCGACTTCCGCAGCCGGCAAGACACCGGCTTCCTCACCGGCACCGAACGCTATGATGCCCGGCCACAGTTCCGCGCTGAAATCATGGATACTGAAGCGGCCATGCCCGGTGAACAGTTGAAGCGCGTGCCCGACCGAGGTCTTTCCGCTGTTGTTCGCGCCTACGAAGATAGAGATGTCGGATGCGAGATCGATGACGACATCCTGCAATCTGCGGAAGTTGCGGACAGCCAGCTTCTTCAAATGCATCCTGATCTCTCCGGTCTCGTGTGGTGCCGATGCTTCACGCAAACCGACAGTCAGATCCTCACCTTAGCTACGTTCTCACTATCGGGCGAGCATCGCGACCAACTACATTGCGCCTGACTGTGGATGGCTTTTTTTTTAATCCCTCGTCCTCAACTAAAGAAATCCGGCCCCGGGATGATCGTCAAACATCTCCGCAGAGCGCACATAGCCGAGGAGCACTTTCACCGACTTATGGCGCGAGACCTCCTGCATCTTCTTGATCGACGCGCGGGTGCACGCCGCCTCGGTCTGGAACCGCCATCCATACAGCGGAAAGCCATGCCCCAATCGACCAGTTCTGCCAGATCATGGATGCGATGCTCACGCGGCGATGGCGCTCCGAATTCGATTGCCAACATATCATCAACGTCGCGATCCTAGGTAAGCGCCGACGGAACCCGGCCTTGTGCGGATGGGCATTGGCGTGAAGTTCGCAGGGCACATGGAGGCCTTGCGAGTGGATATCGAGCAGTCAAACGAGCCTCGTATGAGCGCTCGCCGAGATGGCGGAGCGGTCGTTCGAGTGGAACGTCGCCGGCACTGGAGCGACGAAGAGAAGCTGGCGATCCTGAAGGAGACGACGCAGCCCGGCGCCATCATGGCGGTGGTCGCGCGTCGGTACGGGATCGGGACCGGTCAGCTTTACACCTGGCGCAAGCAATTGCTCCGCGGTGCTATGGCGGGGTTCGTGCCGGTCGAACTGACGCCCGCCGAACCGCAAGGCCCATCGCTTGAGATTGGCCGGATCGAGATCCGGCACGGCAACTTCACGGTGTCGATCGACAAGCTGGTCAACAGAGAGGCGCTGAAGTTGGCGCTCGAGGTTGTCGGGGAGCTTGAACGTTGAGCCTGACGCTGCCGCCGTCGGCGAAGATCTATCTGTCACTGGCGCCGTGCGACATGCGCAAGGGCTTCGATGGACTTTCGGCGCAGGTGCGCAACATCCTCCAGCTAGATCCATTCTCCGGCGCCGTATTCCTGTTCCGCGGCAAAAGAGGCGATAGGTTGAAGGCGCTGGTCTGGGACGGATCAGGGCTTTGCCTCTATGCAAAACGTCTCGAACGCGGAAAGTTCGTGTGGCCCCGAACCCAGGGCGGAGCAGCCGCCCGGCTGTCGTCAGCGCAGTTGGCGATGCTGATCGAAGGGCTGGATTGGCGGCAGGCAATTGTTCACGAGGAGGTACTCACGCCGACCCTCGCGTGAGCGATGGAAGCTCGGAAAACTGCCATTTTTTATAGGCGCGAGATATGGCTTGCGCTATAGTCTATGGCATGCGGTTCGACCTTGATCGTCTCCCCACAGACCCTGTCCTCCTGCAGAAAATGCTGCGGGAGATGGCTGAGATCATGGAGCTGGAGCGGGCCGAACTGGGGGCGGCAAAGCAGATCGTCAAAGCTCAGGGCCTGACGATCGAAAAGCTGGAGCACCGTCTGGCGCGGCTTCTGCGCGTCCAGTTCGGTCGCAGCTCCGAGAAGATGGACATCGCGCAGCTGCGGTTGATGTTCGAGGAGGTCGATGCCCCAGAGCCGGCCAATGATGACGCACCTGCAGTGTCGAAGGCGAAACCGACGCGCAAGGCCGGAACCCGAGCACCGATCCCCGCGCATATCCCGCGCCAGACGACCCAGCATCTTCCCGAGCCATGCGGCTGCGGCGGGAACGAGACCGTGATCTGCGAAGATGTCACGGAAGTGCTGGATTACGTGCCCGCCTGCTTCCGTGTCCTGCGTCATGTTCGCCCGCGCATTGCCTGTCGGTCCTGCGAAACGATCCGCCAGGCGCCGGCCATTGATCTGCCGCTGCCCAAGGTGATGGCAAGCAGCGCACTGCTCGCGCATCTCGTCGTCAGCCGCTTCGTCGATCATCAACCCTGGCATCGCCAGTCGGTGATCCTGCGCCGTCAAGGCGTGGAGATCGATCGCGACGTGATGGGCCGCTGGTCCCGCAAGCTGGCCTGGCTGATGGCGCCGCTCGGCGAACGGTTGCTCTCCTACATTCTCGATGCTCCGAAGATACACGGCGACGAAACGCCCGTGACCTTGCTGCAAGGCGAAGACGGTAGCCATACCGCCTACTTCTGGGTCTATCTGCGCGACAGCCGCTCAAGCGGGGATATGAGCCCGCCCGCCGTGGCGTTCCGCTTCACGACCGGGCGCGGCGGTAAGCATCCCGCGGCCCACCTTGCCGGTTACCGCGGATATCTTCAGGCGGACGGCTATGCCGGCTACAACGCGCTATATCATGACCCAAAGACCAAAGCGCCGCGCGGCGTGATCGAGGTCGGCTGCTGGGCCCATGCGCGGCGCAAGTTTACCGACATTCTGGAAAAGAACTCGTCACCGGTAGCGGCTGAAGTGGTGGTGAGGATCAGCGAGCTCTTCGCGATCGAGCGCGACATCAAGGGAGCACCGGCCGATGAGCGGCGGCGGGTTCGCCAGCAGCTGGCCCTCCCGAAACTGGCAGCGTTGCGACCATGGCTCGAAGCCCAGATGCAGGGACTGTCTTCTGACAGCACTTTAGCGAAGGCATGCCGCTATCCGCTTAACCGCTGGGCGGCGATGGTCCGTTATTGCGAAGATGGCCTGCTGGAGATCAGCAACAACCTGGTCGAAAATGCCTTGCGCGGCGTTGCTCTGGGGCGCCGCAACTGGATGTTCGTCGGGTCCACAAAGGGCGGAGATGCCCCGGCGCTGTTTTATTCGCTCGCCGAAACATGCCGCTTGAACGGTGTGGAGCCCGAAGCCTGGTTTACCGACGTGATCGAGCGTATTGGCAACCATCCGATCAACCGGATCGACGAACTCCTGCCGTGGAACTGGCAGGCCGCACGGGCGATCCAGAACCTGGAGCAAGCTGCTTGAGCAACGCCTTCGTCGTGCACATGACGATCACTCTGGATGACGTGACGCCCGCCGTGACCCGCATGATTGAAGTGCCGCTCGGAATCCGGCTCGATCGTTTGCATACTACCTTCCAAGAAGCGTTGGGATGGACCGATAGCCATCTGTGGGAGCTAACCTTCGGGCGCACGGGCTTCGGTATCCCTGACCCGTCCTACGGCTTTGGTGGCCCACTTGATGCCCGAAAGACGACTCTCGCAGAGGCGTTGGAGGGAATGCGCGGCAAGACCTTCCAGTACCTCTACGACTTTGGCGACGGATGGGAGCACAGCGTCAAGATCCACGGCATCGCTCCAGCTGACCTGCAAGTCAGCTATCCGCGCCTGCTGGAAGCTACCGGAATGCGCCCACCGGAAGACTCGGGTGGTCCGTGGGGCTATGCCGAGAAGCTGGAGGCTCTCACCGATCCGTCGCATGAATATCATGAAGAGGCGTTGGATGCTCTTGGCGACGACCATGACCCCCACACTCAGCCCAACATCGAGATAATCCACGCCCGCTTCGCGGCGCTCGCCAAGAAATGGGCGCCGCGCCCGCGGAAAAGCAAATAGCTCCTACGTCAACGCCGCCTTCCGTCGGCGCTTACCCAAGCACGGTGATCGGCGCACGCAGGTTCGCGCCGATCAGGACGATGCCCGCAGCGAGGACAAAGCTTGAACGGCGAACGGAGGATTCAGGAGGAGGCAGCATCTATCAACCCGGCACAGCACGAGGCGCACCTTAACGGGGCGGCTTCGTGATCGTGGTGCGTTGGTTGACGTTAACGCTTACGCGAGCAGCCGTATCAACCGCTCGTCTGTTGTTGCAGGTAGGTATATCAGATGACCGCGTCAACGAGGACGCTCTCTCATTCGGTGGTTTGTCGCGACGGACATCGGAATCTGCCGGCGACCGAAAAGCATCGATAAAAAGGTATATACCGCAGAGAGGCGATTGGGCCGCCGCTTTCCCAGTGCTCGATCATTTTCGAGACGGCCGCCGTCGACCCTTTGTGGCCGCTCAGGGTGCAAATCCTGATCCCAAAGTGCGGAAGGTCAGGTATTCCGGCAGGTATCGACCAGAATGTGTCGTTCATATTTGCCACCGGAAACGTCTCCTCTTGAGAGAAGCGGCCACTGCAACAATTCCATCAAGCTCTGGTCGTTTTCTGCGCAATATTCGGCGCGAAGCTTTGCCAGTCGGAGAGACGGACACCATTAGGCTCCGGCCTTCTGGGATTGATCAGACTTTCTCCCCTGCCGGGGGCGTGCTTGCAAGATCGAGCCTAGTGCGATGCTCCACCGAGAGCGATAATGCTGCGGCACCAAGGTTGCTCCGCGCCTGCTCAAGAGTGCGCGGTCCGATGAGCGGAACGGCGCTATGCCCCATGGCCCAAGCGATGGCGACGTGGTCCGGGCTAGTGTCGAGTTCCTCCGCGATTGCCAGCAGCGCATCGACCGTTGCAGTACGGATTGCACTATCTTCCGGTTGGAAGACGCGGCCGCCAAGGCCTTCCTTCCGGCCTGTATCGCCCTTGCGATACTTGCCAGTCAGCATGCCGCCACCAAGCGGCGACCAAGTGATGGGAGCGATGCCTAGCGCGTGGCATGCCGGGAACAGATCGGTCTCCGGTTCGCGGTGCACCAGACTGTGCTCGAACTGGGCAGCGGCAATCGGCACCGCATTTGTAAGAGCGGCGATAGTGGCGGCGTGGGCCAGTCGCCACGCGGGGAAATTGGAGAGCCCGGCATAGAGGATCTTGCCTGCGCGGGCTAAATCGTCGAGGCCGCGCACGATCTCTTCCGACGGCGTGGCCGTATCGGGATGGTGGACCCAGTATAGGTCAATCCGGTCGGTCTTGAGGCGCTTGAGACTGGCTTCGACCGAGGCGACCATCGCCTTGCGACTGTTGCCCGTGACGAGGCGGTTCGGCGCAGGCACGGCGCCGTTGGCGAACTTGGTCGCCAACACGAAATCTTCGCGGCGCCCCTTCAGCAGGTCGCCGACGATCTCTTCGGACTGGCCGAACTGATAGACATCGGCGGTGTCGATGAAATTTCCCCCCGCATCGACATAGGCATCGAAGATCGTGCGGGCGGCGTCAGCGTCGGCGCCATAACCCCAGCCGGTGCCGAAATTGCCGGTACCGAGCGCAAGGCTCGAAACCTGAAGGCCGGTGCGGCCGAACGTCACATAGTCCATGTTCGTATCTCCGTGTCGACCGCTCAAGCGGCGAGGAAGGCCCTGACCTTTTCGAGGAAGGCCTCATGATATTGAAAGATGCCGCCGTGCCCGGCATCGGGATACAGCACGAGATCGGCATTCGAGATGCGCCGCGCGAGTTCGCGCGAATTTTCGGTCGGGACCATGATGTCGTGATCGCCATTGGCCACAAGAACGGGTCGGCGGATCGTCTCCAAAGGTTGCGGCGCCTGACGCCCCCACGCCTCGATCGCCTTGAGCTGGCGTGCGAACGCGCTGAGCCCAACCGTCTTGTCGCGGTCCGCCTTGCGCATCTTCAAGCGGTTTAGAAATGCCTTGGCAGCGCTGCGGCTTTGCCTGCTCGCCGTGAAGAACAGATAGGTCTTGGGGTCGCGGAAGGTCAGGAGTCCATTCAGGATCAAGGGCCAAGAAACCGAACCGACCTTTTCGATATCGGCGCCGCCGGCCGGCCCGGTACCTGCCAATATCGCCCGCCGCACCAGATCTGGTGCATCGAGCAGGATCTGCTGTGCGACGAAGCCGCCGAGCGAAAAGCCGATCAGATCGACCTGTTCGAGGCCGAGCGCACGGATCGCTGCGACCATGTCCGCTGCCATTGCGGCAACGGTCAGCGGCGGTTCTCCGCCCGATGCGCCAATACCGCGATAATTCATGGCATAGACCGGCCTGTCGTGGGCTAATCCCGTGACAATGGGCGGATCGAAATTGTCGAGGTTCGCGCCCCAGTGGTTGAGCATCACCACCGGCACACCCGCTTCCCGTCCAAGGCGGCGATAGGCAAAGCGTGTCCCTGCCGCCTCGACATGGCGGGTCTGCACGGTGTTCCAGTCATCCCGGTGCTGTGTCATTATCAGGCCGTGCCCTTAAGACTAACGACGACCTTCCCCTTGGTGCGGCCGCCATCGACATAGGCCATGGCTTCATTCAGCAAGGAAAATCGGAAGATACGGTCGACAACGGGTCGGATCGTGCCATCCTCGATCAGCTTTGCAATCTCGCCAAGCTGACGGCCGTCGGCACGCATGAACAGGAACGAATAATCGACACCCACTCTCCTGGCCTTCCGGCGGATGCCCGCACTGATCAGGCGAAGGACGAGACGAAGCACGCCGTTCAGTCCCAGCGCCCGTGCGAAGGCCGGGTCGGGCGGCCCTGAAATCGAGATCAGTTGGCCGCCGGGTTTGAGCACCTTGAGCGAGGCCTCCAGCGTTTTGGCATCAAGACTGTTGAGCACGACATCGTAGCCCGACAGCAGCGCCGAGAAATCCTGCGTCCTGTAATCGATCACCACGTCCGCGCCGAGACTACGCACCAAGTCGGCATTGGCCGCGCTGGTCGTGGTCGCGACGGTGGCGCCAAGATGTTTGGCAAGCTGGATCGCGATCGTGCCGACGCCGCCCGACCCGGCGTGGATCAGGATTTTCTGCCCGGCCTTTAACTGCGCCTGTTCGACCAGCACCTGCCAGACGGTGAGCGCGACCAGTGGCAGTGAGGCCGCGTCCTCCATCGAAAGGTTGGCAGGCTTGTGGGCCAGATCGGCTTCGTTGACCGCGATGCGCTCCGCAAACGTGCCGATCTTACCATCGCGAGGGCGCGCATAGACGGCATCACCCGCCTTGAAGCGTCGCACCTTCGAGCCGACCGACAGGACGACCCCGGCCAAATCGTGACCCAGCACGAAAGGGGGCTTGTACGGCAGTATCGGTTTGAACGCACCGTCGCGAATCTTGCCGTCGAGTTGGTTGAGCCCAGTCGCCTGGATTTCGACCAGCACCTCGTCCGCGCTGGGTACCGGATCGGGCAGATCGCCGAGACGAAGGGTCTGCCCCTTGCCGTAGCGATCCAGAATATAGCCCTTCATGGCATCTTCCCCTTGTGGTCGATCACGCCGCCGTATCGGCGTTTGCTACTGGGTAATCGGTGTACCCCTTTGCGCCGCCGCCGTAGAGGGTGGCGGGATCGATATCGGCCAGCGCAGCGCCGGATTTCAGGCGTTCGACCAGGTCGGGATTGGCGATGAAAGGCCGCCCGAAAGCGATCACGTCAGCTTCGCCCTTCGTCAGATGCGCCTCGGCCAGCGCGTGATCGAAGCCGTTGTTGGCAATGTAGGTGTTGCGGAACGCTTTGCGCAGTGCTGCGAAATCGAACGGAGCGACGTCGCGCGGGCCACCGGTCGCGCCTTCGACGACATGGATATAGGCAATGTCCAGCTTATCCAACTGGGCGACAATATAGTCGAATTGCGCCTGCGGATCGCTGGACGAGATACCGTTAGCAGGCGACACGGGAGACAGGCGGATACCGGTGCGGTTTGCGCCGATCTCTCCGGCCACCGCCGCCACGACCTCGAGCATCAACCGGGCCCGGTTCTCGACTGAGCCGCCATAGCTGTCGCTGCGCTGGTTGGCGCCGTCCTTGGCGAACTGGTCGAGCAGATAGCCGTTGGCGCCGTGAATTTCCACGCCGTCGAAGCCGGCCGAGATCGCATTGGCGGCGGCCTGACGGAAGCTCTCGATGATGCCGGGGATCTCAGCGAGTTCCAGCGCGCGCGGCTCGGACACATCGGCAAAGCCGTTATTCACGAATGTCTTGGCATCCGCCCGGATCGCCGAAGGCGCCACAGGCGCTTCGCCGCCATGGAGATCGACATGGCTGACCCGCCCAACATGCCACAGTTGCACGAAGATACGGCCGCCCTTGGCATGGACGGCATCGGTCACCTTGCGCCAAGCGGCGATCTGTTCGGGTGTGTAGAGGCCGGGGGTATCCTGATAGCCTTGGGCCTGCGCTGACACCTGCGTCGCCTCGGTGATAATCAGCCCGGCGCTGGCGCGCTGGGCATAGTACTCAGCCGCAAATTCGCTTGGCACCAAGCCTGCACCTGCGCGGTTGCGGGTCAGCGGGGCCATCACAATGCGATTGGCAAGCCTAATACCGCCGAGGCCGTAGGTCGAGAAAAGCGTGGTGACAGTCATAAGCGGTCGTCCCTTTGTATCGATGTGGTGAATGTTCAGGCGACGTAGCGCGATGCCGGCTGCGTCGTGCCGAAGCCGGGGAGCATCGCCTTGCGGGCGCCATCGAAGACATCCCACAATGTGCCATCATGCAAAGGCGGGATGGTAACGCCCTCGCGCTTGTCGAAGCCGACCAGCGCCGCATCGACCAGATCGTTCACGTCCATCATCGCCGGCAGGTTTGCCTCGTCGGCACCGGCACGCCCCCACAATTCCGTGCGGGTCGCGGCAGGAAGTACCGCCTGAACATACACGCCCTTTGGCCCAAGCTCCAACACCAGTCCCTGCGACAGGAACAACACGAACGCCTTGGTTGCCCCGTAAACCGACATACCCAGTTCCGGCGCCAGTCCCACGACCGAACCGATGTTGATGATCGCGCCATCCCCGCGCGCGGCCAGACGGGGGGCCACTGCACTGGCGAGGCGCGTCACAGATGTGGTGTTGAGCGCGATCAACTGTGTGATCGCGTCCGTGGGCTGATCGACGAAGCTGCCGTTCAGACCAGCACCTGCGTTGTTCAGGAGGATGCCGATCCGGTCGTCATCGCGCAGCCGCGCCTCCACCGCTGCGATCTCGTCGGCGCGGGTCAGGTCGGCAGGCAAGATGTCGATCGACACGCCGTTCTGCGCGCGCAGGCCGGTCGCCAGCGCCTCCATACGGGCGACGTCGCGCGCAACCAATACCAGATCGTGGCCGCGCCGGGCGAACCGATCGGCATATGTGGCACCGATCCCGGTCGAAGCGCCGGTGATAAGAACTGCAGGTTTGGTCATCGCATTGCCCTTTTTCCAGAAAATCACTATATTCATGATGATCATCGCGTTTCTATAAATGTGATGACCATCATGAAAGTGTCAATGGGGACCGTGGAGATTTTTCGATGAGAGTCAGTCGCGAGCAGATGGTGGAAAATCGCGCACGCATCCTGCGTGAGGCTAGCCGCTTGTTCCGCGAGCATGGTTTCGCTGCAGTCACCGTAGCCGACGTGATGAAGGCTGCCGGGCAGACGCATGGCGGTTTTTATAGCCACTTCGCCTCGAAGGATGATCTGATCGCGGCGACTGTCGCCGCGGCGATGACGGGCGAAGGCAATGGCATGGCGGATCTGGAAACATGGACGGATGCCTATCTCTCGCCACTGCATCGCGATAATCCCAACCAGGGGTGCCCGACAGCAAGCCTTGCAGGACTGATGCGTCAACAAGCGCATGCAGCGCGCGGCGCGATGGCAGTTGGGCTGGAGGCGCAAATTGAACGTTTTGCGGCGGTCCTCCCCTGCGGCGATCATGCCGAACGCCGCCGCGACGCGATTGGTCGATGGTCGGCGATGGTGGGTGCGGTCGTGTTGGCGCGTGCGGTGGACAATCAGGCACTCTCGGACGAACTGCTTGCCGAGACGCGCGCCTGGCTCTCCGAGAAGGCCACGGGATAAGGGAGACCGACATGAACGTGACGCAGGATCTCGCCGACCTTGATGGCCATGGCCAGCTGGCAGCGTTGATGGTGGCAAACCGCCATCCACCGATCGGAGAAACGCTTGAATTTTGGCTGGTCGAATTGGAGCGAGGACGCGTGGTCTTCGAAGGCTGACCATCGCGTAAGGTGTTCAATCCGATCGGCTCGGTTCACGGCGGCTATGCTGCCACCTTGCTCGACAGTGCCTGTGGCTGTGCCGTGCATTCCAGTCTTCCCGTCGGACAGGGCCACCCGAGCATCTGGCAGCAGTTCGAATTGAACTGGCCGGCCTGTTTTCTGCTGCATGACTATGGCCCGTGTTCGGATCTGCCCGCCGCTGACAAGGTCGCCGACCTTCATCTGCACCAGGTCGCAGCCCCGAAGCTTGCTGTCGATCGCCAGATCGAACAGTGCACGATCTCGCAGGCGGCGGCGCTGGTTGAGATAGAAGCGGATTTCCCAGATATGTTTCGGTTTCAGGGCCCGCTTTGCACCCACGGCCCTTCCGGCATTCCAAACTGGGCGCTTGGCGGCGCTGAGTTCGGTTTCAGACATCTCCATGGTCGTTCTCCTTTGGCCAAATTGGCCATCTGCAGAACGCGTGCTGACGATGATTCGAAAGAATGACCTTGGGGCTCGTGCCGACCACGTACGGCCGTTCGGCCCCGTCCAATGCATGGCTGATTTAGCCGAGAGCCGTCGATTGGAGCGCCTCAAGCGGCGGGGTGCCGTCCTACGCCGGACATTCGTGCCCAAGCGGATTCGGCGGGCCATGCTTAGCCCAAACGGGCGATCCATTGCGCGCAAAGTCAAACCGACCCCCTGGACTAAGGTCCGAACGCGAGCATTGCTCAGACCTGACGTCGTGTGCCTTTGTTGGCCTGCGAGATGGCGCTGCGCATTCGGCCATTGCGAAGCGAAAGAGCCTAGGAACCTAACCTAACGGGCCGGGTTCTCCGTGAGGGCCACGCTCTGAGCCCGGGTAAGGAAGGACGCCGTCATGGGTGAGTTCACGGACAAGGCAAATGCCGCTGGAAACAAGATCGCTGGCAACCTGAAGGAAGCGGTCGGCAAGGCAACTGATAACGAAAGGCTGGAAGCCGAGGGCAAGGCCCAGCAGTTGAAGGGAACGGCTCAGGACGTGAAGGGCAGCGTGAAGGGCGCGCTTGGCGACAAGATCTGATCCACACTGCGAATGGCCGCTCTAACGCACTGGAGCGGCCATCGCGTTTGTATATTCCAGAATTCTGATCGTTCGGCAAATCGCTCGGTGCAGAACCATATCAAAGCCAGATGTCAGCGGTGCCCGCTGTCGCGCCGGAAAGCCCCTTGAAACAATGTCATATGCACTAAGTCTCACGGCCCAAACGCACGAAGAGCTGAAACGGCTTGGTGATCTTCAGGCATTCGATCTCGAAGGGCTCGAGGACAACCCTGTGCTGAAGTCGGTGACAGATTTTGCCGCCAATTTGTGTGACACGCCGATTGCCTTGGTCAGCTTCGTCGAGCGCGACCGGCAATGGTTTCCGGCCAAAACCGGCCTGGATGCCCGGGAAACGCCCCGAGAAACATCGTTCTGCGTGCATACGATGCAAGGGCAGGGTATCATGATTGTGTCGGACGCCGCGAGCGATCCTCGGTTTCTCGACAATGCACTTGTCGTCGGGGAACCCGGCATCCGGTTCTACGCCGGAGCGCCTCTGGTCTCGGAAGACGGCGTTCAGCTTGGTGCCTTGTGCGTAATCGACCGGAGCCCGCGCAGCGATCTGACTCCCGTTCAGCGTGAAGGCCTACAGGTGCTTGCGACGACTATCGTGGTTCAGCTTGCCGAGCGGCGATCCCGTCGCCGCCAGAATGCGGAACTTGGAGAGCAGGAATCCAAGTTCCGCATTCTTGCCGATACGATGCCGCAGATGGTGTGGTCGACCCGTCCGGACGGTTTCCACGACTATTACAACGCGCGTTGGTACGAATTCACAGGTATGCCGGCCGGCTCCACCGATGGGTCCGGGTGGAACGGCATGTTTCATCCTGACGATCAGGACCGGGCATGGAGCGCTTGGCACCATTGCCTGGAGACCGGGGATCCCTATGAAATTGAATACCGGCTCCGCGATGCCAGCGGTGAGTACCGTTGGACCTTGGGGCGAGCCTTGCCGATCCGCGACAGGAACGGAGCTATTACCCGGTGGTTCGGAACGTGCACGGACATTCACGATCACAAGATGAGCCAGGCTCAGCGCGAGATCGTCGCGCAGGAACTGAGCCATCGGATCAAGAACATCTTCTCAGTCATCAGCGGCCTCATCAGTTTCTCGACACGCCAGCGCCCCGAACTGGCGGACGTGGCTGGTGACCTGCGCAATCGCATCCTTGCGCTCGGGCGGGCCCACGACTTCGTCAGGCCGCACAGCGAAGCATCGCGACCCGAGAAGCGACCGAACAGCCTGTCGGGGATGCTGGCCGATCTGTTAGCCGCCTATGCCGAACGCGTCACCATCAGCGGCGAGGAGATGATCATCGATGACCATTCCGCGACGCCGCTGGCTTTGACGTTCCATGAGTTGGCGACGAACGCGGCCAAGTACGGCGCACTTGCAGCCACTGACGGTTCCGTGTCGATTGTCTGCACGATCGAAAACGATCACGCCTGCATCGTATGGATCGAGCGCGGAGGAGCTGTGGTCTACGAACCTTCCGACTACGGCTTCGGCAGCAAGCTTATCGAACTGAGCATGATGCGGCAAATGGGCGGCACGATGGAGCGCACCTGGTCGCAACAGGGGTTGGAGGTTCGCTTTGAGGTTCCGCTTTCCGCAATGCTGAGACGATCAAATCGCGGTCCGTAGTTCAATGACGCCCTCGTGGGTGAGGGAGACATTCTCCGCTCCCGCCGCGACCGCAACTGCTGTCAGGATGGCATCGTCCGTGAATGGCTTGCGGATGCAAGCGAGCGCAGTGGAGGCAGGATTGCCGATTTGGGCAGGATTGGCCGTCACGTAAACCACGCGCACGCCGTACTGCTCGGCAAGTTCGCGCGCAATAACGGGACCCGTCGGGCCATCGCGGAGATTGAGATCGATAAGCGCTAGATCGGCTTTGTCGCCGGCGCGCAATGCCTCCTGGCGATCGGCGGCGATCGCAATCACGCTATAGCCGGCTTCCTCGAGTATGCGTTCAATTTCCATCGCTATGAAAATTTCGTCTTCGACGATCAGCACCGACTTCAATGTTTGGATCCTTGCAGCCTAACGGATGACAAATGCCGGAAGCGGGATGTCGTTCCCCATACATGGCCAGTTCGGCCCCAGTCCTATTGGCGCCACAGGGGCATTCTCGCGGTAAGGTCCATTCGTTACGAAAGGCCGGTTCGTCCGATGCACGCTGGTAGCTAATGATCTCGCATTCAAGGCTCGCTGCAGATTTCGGCAATTGTTTTGTCGGTTGGCGACCAACTCAAGCCATTTCGACACCGAAACGCGAACGACCGGTTGCATCAGGTCCCGACATAGCGGCTTTCACCTGATTGTCGTCGCTCAATGCCGCTTTCCTGCAAAGGATCGGATTTTGAAAAAGCAGATACCCTTCCCAAGATCCGTCAATGACCTGGCAATTGAGAAAATTTACCGCCTCAGATGGCTGGCCCATTCGGCTATGACGTTAGCGACGGCTGGATCGCTTTGCGTTTTTAGGCCCATCGATTGCATCGGCGTCAGGCCCGGAGGAGCGACCTTGTAGAAGTGCGTTAGGTTCGGGAATGTCGCGACCTCCGTTGGCAGGGTAGTCCTGCCGGCACGCAGCATGTCGGCGTGCGCTGCCGGGACGGAATCATCTCGGCCGCCTTGAACGATCAACACCGGGGCTTTTACTTGTGCCAGCGCGACAATCGGATCGACCCGATCGGCGCTGCGCAAATAGGCGAGCCCAGGTTCGGGCATGGATGCAAGCATGCCGGTCTGCGGGTCGGACTTTGCCTCGTCCGAGGGAGCCTCGCCAGCCCGGATGGCAGCCGCTGTGCGATCGAACATCGTCATATCGGGCGCGACGTCGGGAGGTGACATGCCAGCGACTTGCGCGCGGAGGATCGACAGGATTGGCAGGGCGGGGCCGGAAAGGCTGACGACACCATCTATCCCGGTGCCAGCGCGGCCTGCTGCGAGCAGCGATGCGACCACGGAACCCTCACTATGCCCAGCGACGATGACCGGCCGCGTCTGGACGGTACGGCGCAGTAGGTCTAGCCCGGCCTGTGCGACCTCGACCCGAGTCAGAAAGTCGATATGCCGTCGCGCCGCCTCGGCATCGATCGTGCGCGAGCCGGTGCCAGGTCCGATCTTGGCCATTCGCAGGACGACAAAACCACGCTCGCCGAGTTGCCTCGCAAGGTCGGCATAGGCGCGTGGCCGCACGTTCATAGACGGATAATTGCCGTCCACGTCGCTGTAGAGCGATCCAGGCAAGAGGAGGACCGCGCCGTGTGCGGTGCCCTGCGGCATCGTGAAACGGCCCGCGATCTCGACACCCGACACAGTGACGGTCGCATCGCGCTCCTGCGGAGCGGCGGCCTGTAGATTACTCCCGGTCATGCATGTGACTCCGACAATCATGGTAGCGAGGAGGGCGCGGCGGTTCATCGAACGCCCTCGTGAAGAGTGGTCCGGGCGTAGTGGGCCATCGCCTGTTCCATGAAGACGGCCATGCGGGGATGCAGGGCATCGTACATCGATCGGAAATCCGCATGATCGGCGTACATCCGGCCCAAGGAGGCATAGGCCTCTGCATCGGGCAGCCATGAACGACATACCCAGCGGTAGTGTCGGCCGATCCATCCGTGCGCCGCATCCGAGGAAGGGGGGCCCCCTGCCTCGATCAGAGCGATTATGCCTGCGTGAATGGCATTGATCTCCGCTTTGAAATCGAGCAGTTGGGCCGGTGACAGGCCGTCCATCCTCGTCTTGGCATCGCGTATCGCTGCATCACCAACATCGCCGAAACGGGCCACGATCTCCGCTTCCCATTGGACCTGTTTCTCAGCCGACACTCCATAGAAGAGGCGGTAGTCATCCAGCGCCTTGCCAGCATCGAGCGATGCTAGCGTCCGGTCGATCGTCTGCGCCAGATCGCGTCGCTGGGCGATCTCTTCTTCAACGCGACGGCGCAAATCGAGCAGCGCGGCGCGGGTGTCGAAATTGGGATCATCGAGGATGCGGGCGATCTCTGCAAGCGGCAAGCCAAGTTCGCGGTAGAACAGAATGTGCTGAAGGCGCATCATCTCCGTCTGCCCGTAATAGCGGTATCCATTCTTACCGACGTCGGGCTTCAGTAGTCCGATATGATCGTAATGGTGCAAGGCGCGAACGCTGACGCCCGACGCTTTCGCTACCTGTTTGACCGTCCGCATGACTTCGCTCCGAATCGCTATGCCACGTTTGTGGGGGATGACGTTGCGTCATTGTCAAGGCGTCGGTGCGACTGTAGTTCACTTTCCCTGGTTGGGAACGTTCAGCGAGTATGCGTGCCTGATAATCGAGTTGACGGTCGCGGACGGACCCCATTTTCCTATAATCTGTCCCCAAATTGCCAGTTTCCTAGGCTCAGGACCCATTGATTGGCAGGCGGCGATATGATTCAGGCTCCGCGAGGAGACTGAGTATGAGCGACCTGTATTGGCTGAGGGATGAGCAGATGGCGCGTCTGTCGCCGTATTTTCCCAAGAGCCATGGAAAGCCACGGGTTGATGACCGGCGGGTCCTGAGCGGGATTATCTTTGTCAACCGGAACGGCCTGCGTTGGCTGGATGCTCCCAGGGAATACGGTCCCCACAAGACATTGTATAACCGCTGGAAACGGTGGGGCGAGATGGGTGTGTTTGCTCGGATGATGGAAGGCCTGTCCGCCCAGAGGGCCGAACCCCAGACCACCATGATCGACGCGACCTATCTCAAGGCTCACCGCATGGCTTCCAGCCTTGGGGTAAAAAAGGAGGCCTCGGGCGCCTGATCGGGCGGACCAAGGGCGGCATGAACACCAAGCTTCACGCCGTCACCGTTGCCAACGGCCGTCCCTTGAGCTTCTTCATCACGGCTGCCCAGATCAGTGACTACACGGGCGCGGCGGCCCTGCTCGACGACCTGCCAAAGGCGAAGTGGATGCTGGCCGATCGGGGTTATGACGCCGAATGGTTCAGGGACGCGCTTGAGCAAAAGGGCATCAAGCCGTGCATTCCAGGCCGCAAATCCCGCTCCATGCCGGTCAAATACGACAAGCGCCGATACAAGCGTCGTAACCGCATTGAGATCATGTTCGGTCGCCTCAAGGACTGGCGCCGCGTCGCAACCCGCTCGATCGCTGCCCAACCGTCTTCTTCTCGGCCCTCGCTCTCGCCGCCACCGTGCTCTTCTAGCTGTAATCAGTGAGTCCTGAGCCTAGTGGCTCGTCGCATGCCGCCGGCCAGATAGGCATTGCGCTCCGCCTCGACCCCGTTTTTGCAATTGATGGCGGGAGCGATCTGGCGGCAGGTTCCCACGAAAACAAACGTTGCAAACGACACCGCGCTGTCTGATCGCTGTGTGCAGCACGAAGTCCTTCGGTTCGAACATCTGTTGACGCCTCGATATCGAATTGCCCCTGAAGCATTTGGTCAAGACTTGTTCAGCTGGCGATGATTGCTCCATCGCTGCTCCACATGCCGTGTTTAAGAAGACGGTCGGTTTTCAACCTGACTGGAAAAAGCGATGCATGCGGACCTTGCGAGAATTTCAATCGAATCGGCGTCACGATCTGAATTCTGGAAGACGTCAAGATCGCCAGCTCCCTCCTGCAGGCGACCGTTACTCTGGCCGCTGACGGCAGGATTGGCTGCCGGTTCGATATGTTTTCTGTCGGGGTGCGGGCTGGCGACATTGCCGGTTAAAGCAGTGAGCAAGACGGTCGACTGGACGACCACCAGTCAGGACGAAGCGGATCGTAATCGCGGGCGAGAGATGCGCAAACGCGATGCGGCCTATAGTGAATGCGCGCGGCGGCACTTGTCGGACTGCTAGTTACGCGCCTTGTACTCTAATCATTCCAAATAAACTGGCAGGCTTGGCCGTGCGCGAATGCCGCGCCCGGGTTTCATTAAGCGTCGGGACTTGCGCGATCGTCGGTGTCTGCCTGAAACAGTAAGGCAAGAAAATGTATTGTCTTCGCCATAACGCCTGGTCGTCGCGTCTGGCGTACTGGCTCGTTTTTGCTGCCCTGACGATAGGCTCTACCGGACAAGCAGTGCGAGCCGAAGTCTTGAGCGACGACACCGGTACATTCCATCATGGAGCTATGATGTCGGCACCGGTCGTCGTTGAAGGTGCGGTGAATATCATCGGTTTCGCTGGTTTGGCGGCAGGCACGGCCGGGCGGCTGGAGATCGATGGTGATCTCATCCGCTTCACCGGCAAGACGGCGTATGGCGTGATTCCCATGGATGCGGTGCGCGGCATGTCTCTGGAGCACTCCAACAAGGGGCTGATGCGCGGCGTCAAAGGCAATATTGCGAGCATGGCGCCGCAGGCAGGGCAAATTTACAGCATGATCAGGCCGGGTGCGGAGACACTGACACTGTTCTACGTCGATGAGCGCCAGGGATTTCACGGCGCCGTCCTGCTCTTGCCGAAGACGAGCAGGCAAAGCGTGCTTCAGGCCTTCGACCAGGCGGGCATCCAGCCTGCGTCGGTTATGGACGATCGCCTTGGTGATAGTCTGCGACCTGATGGCGTGCGCTTAGCGGCACCGGGTCACCGCCCTCGCGAGCATAGCGTTCGGATAAACCTGCCCGGTTCCAACGGTAAGCTGCCACCAGCCTTTGTAGCGGCGACTTACGAGGAACTGGTCGTACAATTGAGAAAGAGCAGCATGTTCGAGACCGTCTGGCGGCAAGGTGACATACGCAGCGATGACGATGCTTCCATGCTCGACCTGGACGTCACGCAGTACAAGAAGGGCAATGCTGGAGTACGTGGGGCGTTGCCCGTTGTCGGCATGGTAGCCGGCAAGACGCTCGTCCGGGCCGACCTGCGATTTATCGACGCCCAAGGCACCGTGGTTGTGCAGCGGGAAGTGAAGGGTTCGGTGCGCATGATGGGTGAAAGCATCGCTGCGAGCAAAAGTCTCGCGCAGCGTGTCTCCGCTGCGCTCAAGAAGGAAGCGGGCCATTTTGAGGACGCTGCGCTTGGGTATGACACGTCTCATGCTTCCGAGATTGCCAACCAGGATCGGTGACGAGGCCGACCTGGCTGATATTGCTATGGGGCGAGGGTCAGCTGCAGCACACGGCCCTCGCCTCCAGTCGCAGCCGTGATCGCAAGTGTTCCGCCGTGAGCATCGACGATCGCCGCCGCCACAGCCGGGCCGATGGCGCAGGTCATTTTTGTGCCCGCCCTGCCGTCGGCGGGCGAAAAGGGAATAAGCAGGTCCTCGTCTTCGCCGGGCAAAAGCTGATCCGCCGCGCCCGTGATACGCAGTACCGGCTGCGGGAACACTTCCACTTCGACAGTCAGGCACCCGCCTGACGGCGTGCGATCGACAAGATGTCGCAGCAGGATCGAGACAGCCTGAACAAGGCACGCGAAGTCTCCCCGTCCCCGCGCCGTTCTCGTGTTCCCTACAATTTCCACGGCGGCCGCCTGCGCGATCGGCTGCACATCCGCAATGGCACGCTCCACGACAAGCGCCAGATCAATAGGCCGGACGTCCAATGATATTTCGCCCGAGTGGGCCCGGGTGAACAGGCTGACTTCCTCGACGCTGCGCAGGACCTGATCGACGAGTTGCAGCAGACGGGCGCATTCCCCCGTAGATGGCACCATCACCGCATCGTCCAGCGCATGAAGCCTCCCTTTCAGGATCGTCAGCGGGGTTCGCAGTTCGTGGGCGAGGGCGGCTGCGAAGATATGGCGGCCTTGTCGCATTACCCTTCCAGCCAAAGGCGATACCCTACACCCCGTACTGGCTCGATAATGTCCGCGCAGCCGGCTACTACCAGCTTCTGGCGCAGTTTGGAGAGGTGACTGTCAATGACGCGGTCGTAGGCTTCGCTGCCCGGCGCTGCCGCCTCCAACAATTCGGCTCGGGTGAACGCGCGGCGCGGATAGCGTGCCATATGCGCGAGAATGGCGAACTCGGTCGGCGTCAGGTTGAGACGTACGGAGATGGCATCCTCGCCTGCACAGCTAACAACCCTGGCCTCAAGGTCGATCTCTAGCGGTCCGATCGTCAGCCGCTTGGGTTCGCGCTCACCATTCGCGCGGCGCAGAACGGCGCGGATGCGCTCGATTACCTCCGAAGGATTGAAAGGCTTGATGACATAATCGTCGGCGCCGATGCGAAAGGACGATAGCTTGGAGACGTCGTCGTCGACGGCCGTCAGCATAATGACCGGCGTGTCCGTGCGGCGCCTGATTGCGGCAAGAACGTCCAGTCCGTCGCCGCCGGGCAGGCCGATATCCAGGAGCACCAGATCCGGCCCACCCTGGTGATGGGTCATCACCGCCTCGTTGACCGAGGAGGCCCTCAATGCCTGCATTCCTGCCCGCTCGATGTACGCAACCAGAAGTTCGGCGATCTCCCGCTCGTCTTCCACCACCAGAATCTTCGACGTCATTCTTCCACCTCGCGCCCCATATGGACGCGATCGATGGAGGAATCGTGGAGAAACCGCGCTGCTGGCACCGCGCGGTCAAATCGGAAGCGCGACGAGCGGAATAAGTTATCGATCAAGTGAAGGTAGGGTGAGAACGCTGCCGGGCCGTCTCCCGCTTGGAAAGACACTCTTTCGTGACGGAACAGGCATGAAACCTTCATCGCTATTGACATTCGGCGGCCCTACAAGCGGCAGTAGTGGTGCTCAGATTGCTGTCTCGCTGCGGTATTCGCAGACAGGCGCCCGTCTGCAGCGAAGCGCCCGTCTGCCCGTTTTCCTTCCTGCCTGGAGCGCAATGTCGGTACCAGATGCCGTTCATCCGGCGCAGCGCGGGTCTGGAACCGGTGAGGGCGCGTGCAAAGAGCAGGGCAACCGGTGGCTGGCGGCAACGCTGATCGCTTTGGGATCCGTCGTTCACAATCGGCTGGTCCTGGATGCCGTGCGTGTAGTCGTCCGGTGGCTGCGGCTTAAAAGAAAAGCCGTGGCAACGCAAAAGACCTCCGAGGCGGCGCATACACGCGATCGGCGCATGATGATAACGGCAGGTGTGACCCATGAGCTGCGCACGCCGCTGACCATCCTCAAAGGGCGATTGCATGGTATCGAGGACGGCGTCATCAATCCTGATGTCGGTGAAACGTCGCGCCTCCTGCGTCAGGTCGAGCATGTGCTAGCCATCGTCAACGATCTCGATACCCTGGCCCAATACGAGCTCGGTCGCATCACGATGAACCGCCGCAGCGTCGATCTCTGCGAGATCGTGGGCGGGGTGGTGGCCGACCTGAAACCGCTGCTCGCGCGCCACGATGTGACGATCGTCGAGGACTATGCCCCCGTCGTTCTCTATGCCGATCCAGTGCGGCTCACGCAGATCGTGACTAATCTGGTCACCAACGCGGCAAAACATTCGGTTGCCGGTGGCCAAGTCCTGGTCAGGATCACCGTCCAGCGAGGCGATGTAGTGATCAGTGTGCTCGACGAGGGGCCGGGCTTTGCCCCTGAAGATAAAGAGAGCTTGTTCGCTCCGTTCTGGCAGTCGGAAGCCACGATCAGGCGTCCGGGATGTTCCGGCACCGGAATGGGTCTGGCGCTGTCGGCTCGGCTAGTGGAAGCCCATGGTGGGCGCATCACGGCTGAAAACCGCAGCGATGGTCCTGGAGCCCGCTTCGACGTGATGCTCCCTGTCTCCTGAGGTGCTGTGCCGATAGGGCCAGGCGCTCAGAAGCTGCGCTCGATCCGGATCATCAGCGTGCGCGGTCTGGGCGGCGTGCGCTGCGGCTGGGTTCGATAAGTAAAGGGATTACCGAAGGCAAATGTGTTCCGGCTACTATCCAGGAGGTTGGAAACGCTTGCTACGAGACGCCAGCCATCGCGGCCGGCCATCATCCCTGAGCCGAGCATCCACAGCGAGGGCATGTCAAGCGGACGGGTGGGATCATACCCCAGACGCGAGCTCCCCGAATAACTCGCGGACAGGTATGCTCCCAGATTCCAGCTTCCGATCTTTCCGTCCCAACTCAGCCTTGCCTTGGCGGACCTGTCCGGTAGCACGGGCAGGCGTAGATCGTCATCCTCGATGAGACCGGAACGCAAGCGCCCGTGCTGCCTGATCAACGACACGTCGAGACCAAAGCCCCCCCAATGCCCCTTGGATCCGAATTCCACGCCGAGATTGCGGGCATCGCCGATGTTGGTCGTGACCACCAGGCCATCGAGGCCGACGCGGTCGCTCTGGACATTGCTCCAGCGCAAGGCGAAGGCGGAGAGATCAAGATCGAGATGGCCGTCGAGCAGTGACATCCGGCTCCCCAGTTCAACGTCCTGCAGCCTGTCTGCCTGAAACGTCGTCAGCTCTCCGGCCGCATCCAGGCTGCGGCCTCCCGCGCGCACTGCCGTACCATATCGCAGCCAGACCAAGGCGCCATCACGGGGGCGCCACGACAACGAAAGGCTGGGGGAAAAGCCGTTCTGGTCTATAGACGGTCCCGTGGTCGCACGCGGATCATCCCAGATGTTGGAAACGTAGGCTCTCAGGCCGGCAGTGAGGTCCAGCACCGAGTTCAAGGCCAGTGTACCCTCTGCATACGCCGAAGCCTGCAAATTGAGATTGGCCTGGATGCGACTGGCGACGGGAGCGGTCGACGGCGCTACGAACAGGCCCTGAGTGACGTTGATGGCATCTATGACCGAAACGCCGGCCAACCAGTGAAACCGCCCTTGCGCTCGGCTCAGGCGAAATTCCTGGCTGATCAGATAGACGCGCCGCGTCTCGTCATAGAAAGTCGCT
The DNA here is from genome assembly GCF_055361505.1 of Novosphingobium sp. TK71. Classification (NCBI taxonomy): domain Bacteria; kingdom Pseudomonadati; phylum Pseudomonadota; class Alphaproteobacteria; order Sphingomonadales; family Sphingomonadaceae; genus Novosphingobium; species Novosphingobium sp. TK71. Next base: position 1,478,654 of record NZ_JBSZKA010000001.1, on the reverse strand, counting down.
TCAGCTGCGGACTTCGTGCTCCCCGTGCTGCCGGCATCGTAGTGGCTGACCACGCGGTTGTTTTCGATCGTCGTGGATGACAGGAAATCCAGCCCGCCGATCGGCCCGCTGGCTTCGATCCGGACAAGCGTGAAGTCGTTTTCGCTGGGCTCCAGTATCCGGGAGACGCGGGCCATTCCTTGCGTCGCATACTGCGCATCGCGGGTCTTCAGGTTCTGCTTTACGATCGACAAGTCGATGGTCCAGTCAGGGCCAGGCTTCCAGCGGAGATTTAGGCGGCCACCTTCCATATGCGAACTGTTGGTATTGGTTCGGCCAAGCGCTGGATGATCGATCCAGCCTCCCTCCTGCTCGGCATAGCCAACTGCCCGCAGGCCGAGCGTGTCCTTCACCAAGGGGATATTCACCCAGGCTTCGCCTGCGCCACCCATGCCGCCATGGGCGACGTCCGACGCTTCGAGAGCTATCGAGCCGGCGGTGCGGTCCAATTGCGGTCGATTGGTGACGATGCGCACGATCCCGCCGAGCGCCCCCGCTCCGTAAAGCGTTCCTTGTGGTCCCCGAATCACTTCCACCCGGTCGATATCGACCAGGCGCAGGTCGGGGTCAGGCAGTGCGAAGTTGATCCGGGCATCGTCGAGAAACAGGCCGACGGTGGACTGCGTCGGACCATTGAACGGACTGTCGGCCACACCGCGCAGGAACAGGCGTTCGCGCCCTGGGCCCAGATGGGTCGAAAAGACGCTGCCGGCTTCCTCGGCGATATCGCTCGAGCCGCGCGCACTCGATGCGCCGGCGAAGCGCTTACCGCCCAGGACTGAGATCGAGACCGGCGCATCCGAGAGCCGGAGGTCGCGCTTCAGCGCTGTCACGACGATGTCAACTGGAGGGGGCAGTAGAGGAGGAGGCGGCGGTGGGGACGGTCGGGGCGCCACTACCTTGGGCACAGGGCGCTGCCGCACTAACTGCCATAGTGTGGGCGCAACCCGGCGGGCCCGCCAGTCCGAGCCGGACAGAAGCCGATCAAGCGCGGTCTGAGGCTCCATCCGCCCGCGCACGGCAGGAGTACGCAGATCGGGGAGTCGCCCCTGGACCGCCACCGAAATACGCAACTGCCGAGAGAGGACGTTGATCGCCGACTGCAGCGAGCCGGCAGGCACATCGACGAGTACCGTATTGGCGGCTGCCGGGTCAGCGACCAGCGCGAGCGACAAGGCGAATACGCCCGCCGCTACGCTGTGCCTCGACCGGGAGTATCGCGGTAATCTGGTCGACAAGATCGGAGCCATTCGTAATGGAGAATACGCCTGAAAGCTTGAGATTGGCGACGCCCGGATCGACTTCTACCGGAACATTTACATGGCGCGCGAGATCCGAAGCAACCGTCGAAAGCGAGGCTTCGTCATACACCAGCCTGCCGTTCCGCCAACTTCCTACGGCTTCCGGGGTAATTCGCTCGACCGTACTGGAGCCGGTCTGCTCGTCGCCCTCGAAAGCTTGCCCTGCCTTGAGGTGTGCCGCCGCGTCGCCGTGCCATGATATATCGACAAGCCCCTGTTCCACGGCCACGAAAAGCTTGCCCTGATTGCGGGCCACGGTGAAGCGCGTACCGATGTCGCGCACGATGAAGTCGCCCGACGCGATCTCCAGCTTGCGGGGTGCGTTGCCGCGTATGTCGAAATAGGCTGCGCCCTTGTCCATCCGCACATGTCCGCCCGATCCCATCGCAAGCTGGCTTCGTGCGTCGAGATGTATCTGGCTGCCCTGGCCCAAATCGATAGTCTTTTGCGCATTTGCCGTCGCATAGACGGTCGCGTTGTCGCCCGCAGGACGTGTGAGGAGGGGAACGCTGGCGACCAGCGCCACAAGGGAGGCGGCAATGGCGCCACCGATCCACCACGGACGCATTGATTTTGTCGAATGGGGCACGACCTTGGCCGCTTCGAGCACACCGTTGTACCGCGCCCATTCAGCCACCTCGGTGTCCAACATCGCTAGCCGGTCGTAGGTCGCCTGGTGACTGGGATCGGCATCGAGCCAGGCGGCGAATTCTTCCCAGTCGACGTCGCCGCCCAGGACCTGCGCGTGCCAGTCCGCTGCGTCATACTCGGTTCGGGGGTCACGCATCTGCATCACCGCTGGGGCCTTATGTTGTCCGGACACCTGTATCTGTAGAGAGACGACGCGGTCATGGTTCCACCCCAGCTTGCTTCTATCGTCATTCGCTGATTTCCCTGCCCAGGTGGCGCAGGGCGGTCGCCATGTGTTTTTCCACGCCCTTGCGCGAAATTCCCAGCTGGCTGGCAATCTGGGAATGACTGAGCCCATCGATGCGGTGCAGGCGGAAGACCTGCGCCGCGCCTGGGGGCAGTGCGGCGATCGCGGCACCGATCTGCTCGGCCCGTTGGCGCGCCGCCACTTCGGTGAAGGCAGATGGGCGCTCATCAACGTAGTCCTCACCCAGACGGGAGGTGTTTACTTCCGCCCAGTCCTGTTCTCGCCGCGCCCGGCGCTGCCGCTCGCGGGCCCGGTCGACCACGAGATTGAGGCCGACGCGGTGGAGGTAGCCCAACGGATCTCCGACCGGCCCGGAGCTGAGGGCGATGCGTAGATAGATTTCCTGAACGATTTCCTCGGCCTCGGCACGATCGCGCGTGCGGCTGGTGAAGAAGCGCAGCAAGCGATCCTTGTTCGCGATGAACGCGCCCGCGAGACCGGGGGTAATATCGGGCGGCAGATCAGCCATAGTCTTCCCGCATCATCCTTTGCGTCCGATGTCGCTCCGAGCGTGATCTATCAAGCGATGCGTCCCGATCCATACGCCGACCTATGGCGCGACATGATGGAGGAACCGTGGAGACGGCGTTCTTCATCCTACGTCCATCAAAGCCGCGTCCAAAATCCATCCCCCTCCGATAGCTGTCTCCCACGCGGCGGATACAGGCTCGTCAGCACCTGTGCTTACGCATTTACAAGGAGCAGTCAAAATGAAGTTACCGGTTTTTGCGGCATTGGTCGCCATTTCCCTGCCGGCGACCGCAGCAACCTCGGCCGCGCAAACTCACGAACTTCGCCGAGATCGGCAGGATATACGTGAGGCCGAGGACAACCTCGACCGCGCTCGGCGCTACGGTGAACGCCGTCATTTGCGAGAGGCGCAAAAAGATCTGCGGGACGCCCACCGGGAATATCGCGCAGACTGGCGAGAACATCGTGTGCGAAACAGAAACCTTTACGCGCGCGGCGATTGGCATGCACCTTTCCGCTACCAGTGGTTCGTGCCGGGCGCGGGCATCGGGCCGGGCTATTACAGCCGCAGGTATGACATCGGCGACTTCCGCCGCTATCATCTGCCTGTTCCGCCGCGCGGCGCCCGCTGGGTCCGGCACTATGACGACGTCGTATTGGTTGATTTTAAGAACGGTCGCGTCGTGAACGTGATCCACGATTTCTTCGGATAGCAGGCGCAGCCCGCCGGCGAGCCGAAAGGCTCCTCGGCGGGCTTCTCGCGCGTATTGTCGCTGATGCTACCTGTTGAACATCATGAAGCCGCCTAGGCCGTTGAGGTACTGCATCCTGACGGCAACGCTGCGGGGCGTATTGCCCACGAATATCGTGGCCTGCTGCACCTTCGGGCGTGACCTGCCGATCGATCGCGCCGCGGGCAGGGCGGCCCCGTCCTTGGATATGCTGAACTTGTCCTTTCCGTCCCGGTTGTGGATGATGATGAGAGCGTAAGTCCCAGCTGCCGGAGCGATGACGCACAGCCTTGGCGGGTCGGTGGGGCTGATCGGGATGGTGACGCGCCGGAAGGTCTTGCCGCTTTTGACCAGGTCTTCGGCGTCGTCCAGGAAGTCGGTCTCGTTGGCGGGATAGAGTTCTGCCACCAGCATGCCGATGCGATCCTTGAGACCTTCTACCTCGATCTCGAGGGCAGGACCCTTGCAGTTCGCGATCGTAGCTGCATGTGCGGGCTTGCCGCTGGCCGCCATCAGGATCGTCATCCCGGCAAGAGCGTACGAGATAGGTTTGCGCATCACGCGTCTTCCACGAATGGGCAGGGTGATGCCACGCCGCCCCGAGGGCGACGTGGCATTCCTTCGGAGCGACCCGATGGCTTATTTCGAAAGCTCCGAAAGGGCGAGGCGATCAGAACTTGTAGCGAACGCCGAGCGTGCCCGACAACGTGCGCATGGTTGGCTCGTAGACGGCCGGAACGCCGTTGTTGACGCCGTCGAACTTGAGCCCGCTGATCTGCGTGTAACGGCCGCCCAATTCGACCGTGACCTTGGGCGCGACCTTGATGCCGACGCCGGCGTCGACATGCCATAGCAGGCCCCAATCCTTGCCCGAATAGCTGCTGGTGTCGCCCAGGAGTTCATCCGTACGGCCCAGGCTCGCATCGACGCGAGCGGCGCCGACGCCGCCGCCGATGTAGGGTTCGACGATCGATCCGGTCGGGATGTCGACAAATGCACCGATCGAAGCGAACATCGCCTTGTTGCGGCCGCTGCCAGAATAGTCATCGTCGCCAAGGCCCTTGGCCTTCAGGCTCATGTAGCCGCCAGTCTGCTCGACACGGACAGGGCCGAAGTCGTAACCGCCGCCAAGTTCGCCAGTGAAGCCGGATTTGTATTTCGTCTTGTCGTCGAAGGTTGCCGAGGCCGGAAGGTCGCTGTCGTCGAACCTCTGATCAGGCTTCACCGCCATGCCGACACGTGCGACGGCGTAAATGCCTTTGTCGTCCTCGGCATGCGCCGCCGTTGCCATTGCCGGCAGCATCAGGGCACCCGCCACGCTCAACATCGTCCAATTACGCATTTGCTTGTCTTCCTGTTTGCACGACGTTCAACTGCGAACGGCGTTTGTCAGCAAATGGGCGCGAGCCGTGTAGCCGGTTCGTATGTTCGATGGAGAGTCGATGGATATCGGCAGATTTTCGGGCTTCGATGAGAAATCGCGAGTTTCCAGCTCCTTGCAAATCAAAAGCAACGCCTGAGCGCCGCAAAACCACGGTTCGCCCCTATGCGGGTACGTCGCAACAAGACCTCCACCGGCTCTCCACGACGCGGTGCTGACGAGGCGGCGCATCGCGAACTGTCTGCAACGCGGCAGCCGGGCGATGCGCAACGCACCGGAGAACCATCATGAAGAAGTCAGTCTTTTCTATTGTTCCCGTCGCCGCCCTCGTCGCCATCTCGGGCTTCGCTGGTAACGCTTCGGCGCAGACTGCGCAGGAGGCCCGCCAAGCCGCCATCGTCGCGACCCAGGTAACACGCGCGGCGGCCGTGAAGACAGCAGCCGACGCGCGAGCTTTGGCAACCGAATCGTCGGCAGAAATCCGCGCCGCCGCCAAGCAGGCGGCTGCAGAGGCGCGTACGAAGGGCGCCGAGTTCGCCCAGTCGGCGCAGGAAGCTCGTGTCGCAGCCCGGCAGTCAGTGGAGGAAGCGCGCGCCAGCGCAAAGCAGGCTTCGCAGGACGCCCGATCAGCCGCGCGCCAGGCCTCCGATGAGGCCCGCGCCGCTGCCAAGCAGGCGGCGCAAGACGCCCGCGCCGCCATAGCGGCAGCTCGCGGCTGACAGTCATCGGCAGCCTGTAATCCAGGAAGTGGAGCGCGCTTCCGCGCGCTCCACTTAGTTTAATGGGAGCGAACATGACAAAGTACAAAGCGCTGGCGGTTACCGGCGCGATGCTGGGGCTGATCGGCGCAGCTCAGGCCAAGGCAAATAGCGGCGACGGCATTGCCGCGAGCGTCGGCGGTGACTTCTCCAGCGGGACGTATGGCGACACAAGGACCGATATTCTCGTGGTGCCGTTGGCGTTGCGTTACCGCGCCGGGAATTTGCGCGTTACGGTCGCTCTTCCGTGGCTGCATATCGCCGGCTCGTCTGCCGTGGTGTCCGACGGCGACGGCGGCGTCATCATTGATCCGCATGCGCCGGGTTCATCGCGCAGCGGTGTCGGCGACATGAGCATTGCGGGCGCCTATTCCATTCCGGAAGAAGCTCTTGGTCTAAGGTTGGAGATGGGCGCTAGGGTGAAGCTGCCGACCGGTTCGCGGGCCAAGGCGCTCGGCACCGGTAAAGTGGATTTTGCATTGTCCGCCGAAGTCAGCAAGACGCTTGGCAAATCCACGCCTTTCATTAGCGCGGGTTACCGTCTCCCCGGCCAGCCCAAGGGCTCAGATCTGCGAAACTCTTGGTCAGCTTCGGCGGGCAGTAGCCTGATGATCGGCAAATCGGTGCTGATTGGATCCTACGACTACCGTCAGGCAAGCAGCGAGTTGGCTAGCGGTTCGCATGAAATCTTTGGCGCATTTAGCGCGCCTGTGTCGCACCGCCTGACGTTGACCGTCTATGGCAGTGGCGGATTGAGCAAAGGAGCACCGGCCTACGGCGTCGGATCCAGCCTCACTCTGAAAATTTAAGGTGACGATCCTCGTAGCCCTCCGAAGAAGAATGGCATCCTGCCTCCACACAACCTCCATCGTGTCTGGGTATGCACAACCACAATACTTCAAAACGTGCTTTGAATGAGGATATCACCCATGCGTTTGTCGATCATCACGGCCTCGACCTTCTTGGCTTCGGCTGTCCTTCTCCCAACGTCGGCTAATGCCCAGGCTGCCGGTAAATGGCGAGTGACTGGCGAGATCAACGGCAAGGCTTTCACTGTGGACTGCCAGTTCGGTGAACAGGGCGTCCGGCTCGCCGGAGCGTGCATCGATGTATCGTCCGAGGAAGGTAAAACCAAGCCGGGCAAGTCTCACGTCCTGACCAAGGGCATGGTGCAGGGCCAGACCGTCAGCTGGACCTACCCGACAAAAGTCATGATCATGTCGGTGGATATCAACTTTGCCGGCAAGCTTGATGGCTCGCATATGCGCGGCACTGTCAGCGCCAAAGGCCGCGAAGGGACGTTTTCTGCAACGCGGCTTTGATGCTTGAAGCGCTTGAACGCCGATCACTCGGCAGCCGGCATTTCTGCGAGGCGCCGGCGAGGCTACCCGAGGCCGCCGCGCTCGTCACCGCCGAGTTCGCAACGCTACGTCTGCGGCTCATTGAGTAGCCCCTAGATTTTTGGATGCCTTCTATCCTAATTCTGACGACAAGAGACGACGATGGGGAAGCCGAACTTCAGCGATGAGTTCAAGCGCGATGGGGTGGCCCAGATCACCGAACGTGGGTATCCGGTAGCGGAGGTATCCGAGCGGCTCGGCGTCAGTCAGCATTCGCTGTATGCCTGGAAGCGGCAACTGGCGGAGGTGGTGTCTGGCGATGCCGGCAAGGATGCTGAGATCCGCCAGCTGAAACGCGAGCTCGCCAGGGTGACCGAGGAGCGCGACATCCTAAAAAACCGTCCCGGGTCTGGCCCGCCTGCGCGCGGTAGAAACGGGTTGTGTTATGGTGCCGACTGGAGGGTCGCGGCCGATAGCTTATTGGTAGCATGATACCCCGTTAAAAAAACGTGGCCCGTGGGCATTTGCGCACTTGAGAGTGGTGGCGCCGCGTCGCGGTGACCCCGGTTAGGAAAATGACGGTTTGCATCGCCCATACCCTCCGGACCTGGAGGAGAATGTGGAATGACTGGACCAAAATCGGGGAGCATGGACGCCCTGTCCATGGTCAATCCGGGCGCAGCCGCCGTTGATATCGGCTCGACCATGCACATGGCAGCCTGATGCTGACGATCAGGTCTGTCGCCGCGCGGCGCACTTCGTCGGGCCTTGGGCCGTGGGCGAGGAATTCGGCCATGATCGCATCGAGGCGGGCGGTTACTGCCGCCGGGTTCACACCGGGGCGGACCATCACGCGAATGTCGAACATACCCGCATGGGCATTGCCGGCGGTGACGCTGGCCGCCAGCTTTTCCTGCCGCACCAGCGCTTTGGCAAGGCGCGAACTGGCAAGGTTGCCGAGGACGCCTGCGGCAATGTCCAGAGCCGGGGAATCGGGGCTGTGAACCGCGCCGGGATTGCCGGAGGCCCTAACTCCTGAGAGGAAGGGTCTACGATGAGCAAGACGACGAACAAGTTTGCCCCTGAGGTTCGGCAGCGGGCGATCCGGATGGTACTGGATCACGAGGGCGATTACTCCTCTCGCTGGGCTGCGATCACATCGGTTGCCGAGAAGATTGGGTGTTCCGGGCACACGCTGCTGGAATGGGTGAAGAAATCCGAGGTGGACAGCGGCAAGCGCGGAGGCGTGCCGACGGAGACCGCCGAGAAACTCAAAGCATTGGAGCGTGAAGTCCGCGAACTGCGGCAGGCCAACGAGATACTGCGCAAGGCGTCGGCATATTTTGCCCAGGCGGAGCTCGACCGCCCGTTCAAACGATGATCGCCTTTATCGACGATCATCGCGATGCCTATGGGGTCGAGCCGATCTGCCGGGTTCTGCCGATCGCCCCATCCACCTACCACGAGCGCCTTACCAAGCGGCGAGACCCGGCTTTGCAATCTGCTCGTGCCCGGAGGGATGAAGAGCTGAAGCCCGAAGTCCTGCGGGTCTTTGCCGAGAACTTCGGTGTTTACGGTGTGCGCAAGGTATGGCGGCAGATGAAGCGCGAGGGCTTCGATGTCGCGCGCTGCACTGTGCAGCGGTTGATGCGAGATCTTGGTCTGCAAGGGGTGATCCGCGGCAAGCCGGTTCGCACCACGATCGCGGACAAGGCGGCGCCATGCCCGCTCGATCAGGTCAACCGCCAGTTCCATGCTCCGGCACCAAACATGCTATGGGTCTCCGACTTCACCTATGTCGCGACCTGGGCGGGGTTCGTCTACGTCGCCTTCGTGATCGACGTCTACGCTCGCTATATCGTGGGCTGGCGTGTCAGCCGGACAGCGCACGCCAGCTTCGTGCTGGATGCGCTGGAGCAGGCTATCCACGACCGACAGCCCGTTCATCGCGGCGGCCTAGTCCATCACAGCGACCGCGGATCGCAATACGTGTCCATCAAGTACACCGAACGTCTCGCTGAAGCCGGCATCGAGCCATCCGTCGGCAGCGTCGGCGACAGCTACGACAACGCTTTAGCCGAGATGATCAACGGTCTTTACAAGGCCGAGGTGATCCATCGTCGAGGCCCTTGGCGCTCGTTCGAAGCCGTCGAATACGCTACCTTGGAATGGGTCGATTGGTTCAACAACAGGCGCCTGCTGGAGCCGATCGGAAACATTCCGCCCGTCGAAGCCGAGCAACGTTACTACGCTATGCTGGACGACGTCCCGCTGGCTGCCTAATTTAAGAAAACTGGCCTCCGGCAATCCCGGCGCGGTTCACTGTCCATGCCCGGAACCGGCCAACTGCGATCGATCATCACGGTCGCCACGCGGTCGGTCATGGTCTCGGTGACGGCTTTGGCCAGCGGCGTGACGGGCGCGGTCGTGGCCTTTGCCTGAGGCCCGCGTGCAATCGCGCCGAAGTACTTGTCCACCAGTGGGCGGGCGGCAGCGGCATCCATATCGCCGGACAGCACGAGCACGGCATTGTTGGGGCCATAATGATCGTGGAACCACGCCTTGACGTCGGCGAGGCTGGCGCGGTCGAGATCCTTCATCGATCCGATGGGATCGTGGGCATAAGGATGACCTTGAGGGTACAGAGCCGCCACCTGACTGTACGAGACAAGCCCATAGGGCTGGTTGTCGCGCTGGCGCTTCTCGTTCTGGACCACGCCGCGCTGCACATCGAGCACGTGCTGTGTGACGGCGCCGAGCAGCCAGCCCATGCGGTCGCTCTCAAGGTAGAGCGTGCGCTCCAGCGCGTCAGTCGGTACCGTTTCGTAATAGTTGGTTCGGTCGAAATAGGTGGTGCCGTTGTAATCGGTGGCGCCCATCGCTTTGAGCGGGGCGAAGAAGTCTCCCGGCACGTTTTCCGTGCCGTTGAACATCAGGTGTTCGAAGAGGTGGGCGAAACCGGTCTTGCCCGCCGGTTCGCTGGTCGATCCGACATCGTACCACACGCCGACCGCGACCACCGGAGTGCGCCGGTCGGTATGGACGACGACGCGCAGGCCGTTGTTCAGCGTGAAGGTTTCGAACGGAATGTCGAGCGGCGCGATCAGGGCGTGCAGCGGGGCGATTGCGGAGGCCGGTGTCAGCGTTGGGGACGGGGGCGCAGATGGAGCTGCTGCCACTGCCATTGCGTGCACGCTAAGGATGGCCGTCGTGACGGCGGAGAGTAGAAACCTGGTCTTCATGGCCGATAATCTTTCCGAAAGCGGATGCGGGGAGGGGGCTCCGCGCAGCGGTCAGTCGAGTATGTCTTGGCTCACTTGGCTTGCACCAGTCTTGCAGCGCAGACTCATCAGCAGATCGGTTACGCTTGTTTCCCGCTCGTAACAGGGATCGCCCATAGCGGCGCACGACCTGACCCTAGGGGAGAGATGGAATGCACAGCGCAACAAGCCCGGCTAGTGCCCATCACTGGGCGCGTCCCGACCTTGATCTGGCGTGCCGCAGCGGGAATGGTCGGTATGGCGTCACCGCGGGTGGGCTTACTGTTCGGCCGACGGGGGTGAACAAGGATGCCAATTTGACGGGAATCTGGATGACTTGTTCAAGGGGGGATGGCAATGCCTGTTCCTGCCATCTTGCCCTGCCGGCGCGGCAAGCGAGGTTTAGCGAATTCGTCTATTCCGGCGTGCACTCGGTTTTCATGGCCTTGAGTGGCTGCACGCCGGAAGCGCTGCTTAAAAACAAGGTTGAGGGCAAGGCTGCGCTCGCGATGAGCCGGGCTGCTGCTGGTTTAGAGTAGAGGCCGGTGACTATCCGGGGGCGCTATCTTCGGTAGCGGCGACCACAACCTCGCACCCGCGCAGTTGGCGATGGGCCGAGCATCGCGCCCGCGAGACAGACGTGCCAGCATGGGTGCAGGGGCCAAAAAAGGCCGGCTGGGAAAGTATTTGGGAGAGGATGCCTGAAAGGCACCCGCCATATGTGGCGACAGGTCCCATTAGACAATCAAGCAATTTGCAATCTCGGTTGCCTGTTTTGCTTGCGTTTCAGGAAACCGGCGAATGCGTGAGATAACGGCTGCGGGCGAAGCGCAATCGATTGACCGCTCGCAGTGGAAGTGGTCTGTGCGAATGCGGCGATAATCCTTCGGGAATGTGCGCGCTGACCGCTCGCATAGGTCCGTGGATCGGGATCTGATCCGTATCTGCATCTCTACTGTTATTGCCGGCGATGCGGATTGCTTCGAGGAACGCCCTATTCTGAAATAGACTTATTTTAAAATATCAATCAATGGGTTAACATCTACTCCGAATCCCGATTTCCGTAGGTCGATGCCGGCGGGTGGCAGTATTTTAATCATGAAGGAGTGCTCTGTTCGGTTTGGCTTAAGGGCCGGTTATTCGGGAGTCTGGTGATGGTCGGACTCGTTATCTTCAAATATGCATCGGCGGCCCTCAGGCATGGGGCATTCCCAATGCCGTGATGAGCCCGCCGGATGCTCTGTCCATGGGGCTGGCGCGAGATGATCGAGGATCCCCCCGATCCGAATAATTCCAACGCTGCGCGCAAGCATGATGCGTCTCCCGATGAAGAACCCAACGAGGTTCTCGAGCGCACATTCCTTACCATGTATCGCGAATTGCTTCCCTATCTCGAAAATGCGCTCGGCTCGAGTGACGCAGCGCTGGACGCGCTGCAGGATACCTCGGAAAAACTGGCACGTCGGCCGGCGATCGATACAGTTCGCGATCCGCGGTCCTACCTTCGCAGAATGGCGCTCAACTTTGGACGCAATCGACGCAAGGCGGGAGCCCGTTTCCTGTCTGTTCAGCAAGCCTGGCTGGAGGGCATCGTCGATCCTGCTCCCGATCCCGAAATGAGAGCGGCCGCTCGTCAGGATCTTGCGATTGTCCTGGACGCGCTTGCGGAATTGCCTGGCCGGCAGCGCGCGATCTTTTTCGACAAGTGGAGAGACGGCCTCGCGCTTGGCGAGATCGCAAAACTGCGGGGTTTGCATCGTCGGACTGTCGAGAAGGAACTGAAGCGCGCCACCGATCATCTTCGCCTCAGGGTGGGCAGGATGACGTAACCCTTCGGCTCCATGAATAGGAGGGTTAAATGAAAATGGCGGAATTCCGGGTTTTTTTGGGTGTTTTCCGAGTGGTTTGCGGATTCACGATCTGTTTCCTCGCTCCAATTTGATGATGGCCGCCTCCGACAAAACGCCCTGATCGACCTGCTTGGCATAGTGCATTACCATTTCGACGCTCTGCCCCGTGATGGCCTGTACCTCAGGGATGGTGCATCCGGCGCGCAAGAGGCTGTTGACCGCGTTCTTGCGGAGACCGTGCGGCACAACAGAATGCCCAAGCTTTGCAGCGAACCCCTTCAGGAGGTTCCGCAGGAAGTCAGCGCCCACCGGCTTGCCGGTTGCATGGCTGATGATCGTCATTCCAAGGCGCGGCGCCTGATCGAGTTCAGCAATCAGATCGCGGTGCATGCGGATGATCATAGGTTTGGCCGTCTTCTGCTGGGTCATCACGACATTGCCGCCGCGGATGTCTGACCAGCGCAGCTTGAGAACGTCGCCTAGGCGCTGGCCGGTGAAATTGAGCAGATGGACAGACAGACGGATCATAGCTTCGTCCGCCGCCAATGCAGCGGTGAGTAGATCGTCGGGCCATGGCTCGTGCTCGCCTGTCTTCGCCTGCCGGATATCCTTGATCGGGTTCGCTTCGGTCATGTCGCGCGAGCGGGCGTAGCGGAAAAGAACACCCAGCATGGCCACGAACAGGTTTCTGGAGGCTGGCCCTGGAATTTCATCAAGCACGTCGTAGACTCTCTTGCGGGTCACGTCCTCCAGGGGGAACTCCCCAAATTCTGCCAGGACCTTCTTCAGGGTGATTCGGTACACCTTCTTGGTGCCCTCTGACCGATCCTTGAAGTCGTCGCTGTTCTGGTAGAGTTCCGCCACGCTGGCGATCGTGGGGACATTGGCCATGCGCTTGGTTCGCGCGCCGAGGAATGACGAATAGCTATCGTAGAATCCGACCGTGCCATACGGCGGGAGCGGCAATCGAATTGGCTCACCGTTGGATTTCTTTCTCCCCGTGTCGAAGTAGGCGTAGATCTTCCCCTTCGACCGGGTGAATTTCACGTATTTCAGTTTAGGCAGCCTTACCACGCCTGCGCTCCTCGAAACGAGCGATGTGGTCGGTGACCAGTTCGCCGGAAATGATGGCCAAAGCCTTATCGAGCGCGTCACGGCGCCAGTGGGGCTTCCCGCCGAACATGATCCCCTCAGGGATGCGACCGGCAGCGATTTCGCCCTCGAATGCGGTCTCGCCCACATCGAGGTATTCCATCGCGGTCTTTCGGCCCATCATTGCAGGCCAGCGGGCGATGCTATGGGGGGGCATGCCACCTCCCCAATCATCCGCCCCTGAACACAGCGCACCACATCCCCCCACCGACTGCCATCCGCGTGCGGTCTTGTCGCACACATGGATTCCGAGGGTGTTCTCGATATCGAGAGCAATGGAGTCGCGCTCTACGTCGGTGAGGTGGAGTTTTTCGAAGGTGGAATCGTCTTTGACAGGGTGCAGGGTGTAGGGCTGCACGATCTGGGTGACCTGTGTGGCGAGGGTCTTCATGCCGGGTCTCCGGGGATATTCTGATCTGCCGGGCTGCCAGTTTCATGAGACCAGAACTGCCGGTAATCGCAGGCTGGGCAGCGCCAACCTCGCGTCGTCGGGTAAAGCTGGCCCGGCTCCTCGCCAGCTTCCTCTGCATGGAAGGTGTGCGCGTAATCCGAGCGTTCACCGCCGCAGGTATACGGGTGCAAGGTCCCGTCTTCCTGACGGGCTACCAGCGCTGCAACCTGCTCTTCCGTCCAGATAACCGGATACTGCATTTCCAGCGCAGCATCAGCCTCGTCGAGCAGCGAGCCGTCGATGCAGCAGGGCAACTCTTCCATGCCGTCTGCCTGATAGCAAGCGTCGAGGAGGTTTTTCAGCGCCTGACGGAGCGCGACGAGCTCCACGGCTTCCGGCGTATGCTCAGTGCGGGTGTTAGGCATTGGATACCTCCAGCTTGCGGATGTCGATGCCAGCAGCAGCCATGCGCTCGTTGTATTCGGCGACGGTCGGCTCTTCCCGATGATCACGATAATGGGGCTTGTGGGCTTGGCAGCTCTGGCCCGGCTGCAAGCGCTTGGGCTGAGCGCGTGGGAGCTTCTCCACGCACACAGGGCATGGCAGGCCGAATACCTTTCGCTCGGCTTGCTTGATTGCCTTCATGTCGCGGAAGCCGTCGATCATGTCGCCCATGCTCACCCCTCCTCGATCTGAGAGGGGGCGGCGCTTGATACCTCCGATGCGCGCTGCATGCCCGGCTGGGTCACCGGCGACAGATCGCCATGTTCGACGAGGCTGCCGAAAACACAGCCGCGTGAAGCTATGACAATTTTGTAATCGGTCAACGCTATTAATCGATGATAATAATCGCTTAACTCTATCCCGCCTATCCTAACGAAAAATAGCCGCGGTCGCCAATGTGCACAAATGTTCCCACATTCGGAGAGACAATGACTATGGTTACGGAAATGACGCCTCGGATAGAAAATTTGGAACGAGCTGCGCTTGAATTTGAGGGCGCACAGTTCGCCATCAGCCACATCTTGGCCAACCTGCTTTCGCGACTTGATCGGCACGAGGCGGAGGACTGTCTGCGCGAACTGCAGGACATGGGACGTGCACATGCTCTGGAACTGGGCGAACACAGGCTGACCGGCTACCTTGACGAACTGGAAGCAATGAAGGTCGCTGCCAATTCTGTGAGAAAGGTGACGCCGCCCTCGCTTCGGGCAGTTAGCTGAAAGGGCGAGCGCCCCAGATGCATTGAAGTGGCTCATGCCGTTACCTCCATGGCATGAGCGCGTCCCACGCCGCCGTCTGTCGGGTCAACGCGCAGTTCTAGGTGGTGGGGTTTCATGCGGCGTGCCTTTCAGCGGGTTCGCTCCATTCGACACCGTGCTCGGCGCCGAAGGCGTACAGACTTTCGATCATGTCGCTCATCTCAGCGACGGTGAGGCGGGAGGAACGGAAGCCGGTGTTCACGACACCATCGCCGTCGAGCGAGGGGACCCAGTTCGCCTGGTGGCCCATCGCGTCGAGGAACAGGCACTTCCATATTTCAGGCTTGAGGTTGCGGCCCATCGGCTTTGCCCGGCTGATGTCGGACAGCATGGCGTGCAGCAGGTCGGCGACATGTGTGTCGATCGCGACGCGACCGTCTACCTTCGGCGCCGGGGTTTCTTCGGGCGGATGGTTTCCGCCGATCACCGCGCGCGGATTGGCGTCATCGCCACCGGCCAGAACCTTCGCCTCGGCCTAGGCCGTCAGGCGGTCGACATGCTCCTGGAGTGCATCGATCTCAACTTTCCGCTCCGGCTCGCTGCGGATCAGCTTGTTAAGCGCGTTCTTCGCGTAGGAGAGCGGCATCGAGGCGATCTCTTTGTCGCCCTTGCTCGACTTGTACATCATGGTTCGGTCGCCTCTCAGTAAGGGATTTCGTCGTCGGCAATGTCGTTGCCGGTGGCTGTGCGGTTGGCTTCGGCCTTCGCCGCTTCGGCAAGGCGCTGTTCGAGGCGGTCGATCACCTCGTTGTACTGGCAGCTGTTGAGGTCGCGCAGATCCTTGACCCGATAATGATCGGTCAGGGTGTCGACGGCGGTCTTCGTGGCGCGGAGCAAGCTGTTCAGCTTTTCCAGCGCGTCAGCAGGCATCCGATCGGGAGCGCTCTGCCGGGCGTCCGTCTGCGGCTTGCCGGTTTCCTCAGCATGATCGCCGTCGTCACCGTGAAGGTCGCCCTTGTGCCAAAGGTCCAGGGCGGCGCCGAAGCGCATGGCGGCATTGCGGAGCGCATCGCCGATGGCTTCCTTGATCGCGTTGCCGCCCTGCTTGCCGTCGGCGTCGCCGTAGCACAGGCGGGTCACACCCAGCACGGTCAGCCTGATCCAGAGGCCACCGTTGCGGTCCAGCGCCGGGAGGCCATCCTGCCCGAACGCAACCGGCTCTCAGAACCACTCCGGGTCCGTGTCGAGCAGCCGATGCGTCAAAGCGGCGTGCCCGACGTACCGATTTGGTGTTTGCTGGGCTCGTACCCGTCCCAACCGTCGCCCGCCCGGCGACTATCCTGCCCGCCCGGTCTGAAGCCCACACCCCCCTCCAAGGCCGGGCGAGTCTTCCCATCGATTTGAACCACTTCGCTCATGAGCGTGAGGTAATCTGACCGTGAACCGCACATCCACCCCCACCCGCCCTGTCTTTTCCGCGTCGTCTGTTCGGGACAAGATTTCCGAGACTCTTGCTTCCATCAAGGAAGAGGACGGCCTGACCTATGCCGACATGGGCCGGGTTATCGGCAAGAGCGGTGACCGAGCCGAGGCCTACTGCAACGGCGACTTCTCCGACATGTCGGGTTTTTCGCTGCTCGCTGCATGGCGGGAGTGGAATGGCCGCTCCATCGGTCCGATCCGCGATCTCGTCGAGGGCAGCCGCCCGGGCGCCCACTGCGATTACGCTGGCCAGTCCGCCATCCTGAAAGCCGCTCTCGCGCTGTCGGTTGCCCTGGAAGACGGCGTTGTCGACCACGAGGAAGTGCGCGCCAACCGCAGCACCCTTGAACTCGCCCGCGACGCGATCGAGGCTCAGCTCGCGAAGCTGCGCCCGGCGGCTTGATGTCCGGCCCTGCCAGCCTCGACGATCACGAAACCCTCGTGCGCTTAGCTGAAAAACGCGTCCACCGCGCGAAGGCGAAGATCGCCGCCGAACAGGCTGAGCTGGCCGCCGCACAACTCTCTCTCTCTCTCTCTCTCTCGATTCCGCCGCCGCCGGCCGGTCTGCCTGGATTGCTGATCGCGCCCGCGACGAACCCCTGATGCTTTGAAAGGACCATCTACCATGGCCGAAACCACCGATGATCGCCTCCGCCTCCTGATTGAGCGGATCGAGCGCCTTGAGGAAGAAAAGAAGGGCGTCGGCGATGACGTGAAGGACGTTTACGCAGAGGGCAAGGCCGTCGGATACCCGTTCCGACGAGACGCAGGCGTGGTTCGCCGCCCTGGCCCGCAAGGCCAAGCTCCTGCGCATCGGTATCCCCGACCTCGACAGCCGAGACCCGGAGCAACTGAACAAGCGCATCGAGGTCATAGCGCTGGGCGAGAGCAGCCTCAACGCCACGGTCTATCGCTGTTCGGGAGGCCAAGACGACGCGGGCGAGACGATCACCGACTATCAGGTAACCTGGACAGGCATCCCGGCGATGATGGATGCCTTCGACCAGCGCGTCTCCGCCGTGTCCGACATCCCTTTCACGCGCCTTATAGGCCGCTCCCCCGCTGGCATGAACGCCACCGGCCAGCACGACATGGACAACTGGAACAAGGCGGTCGTCTCTGGTCAAAAGCTGGAGACCCGGCCTTGTCTTGAGCAGCTGGACCCGTTCCTGATGCGCTCGGCAGGCGCAGATCCGGCCAAGGTGACATGGAAGTTCGCCCCGCTCTCGGTCCCGACCGAGAAGGAAGAGGCGGACACCTTCAACGTCACCATGGACGCGGTGACCAAGCTACAGGCCACCGGCGCGATTCCCGACGAGGCATTCGCGAAGGGCCTCCAGAACTTGATGACCGAGCGAGAGTATATCCCCGGTCTCGATCAGGCGCTCGCCGAGATCCCCGAAAACGAGAGGTTCGGGTTGACCCCGGACGACGACGGGACTGACCCGTCTGCCATTCAGGCCGAAGGAGGTGATCCCAATCTAGCCGGCGGCGGGGGTTCCGCGCCCTCCCGCCGTGCTACCGCAGATGGGGGTGTGCCGACCGGCGGGCTCCCTTTTGAAGACTCAAATTCGAACCGATATCCGGCGGGATCTCGCCGGGGTGGGCAGTTCGCCCCCAAAAACATCGGCGGTTTCACCTCTGCGCTTCCTACTGTCCCGATCCTCAATGCAGCCCTCATCAAGCAGCAGACTGGGATGGAAGTGGGCCATTTGCTGCGAGAGGCCAGTCCCGACGGCCTGAACCACGCTTCCAAGTTCTCGAAGGGCGGCCGCACTCCGCCAAGCAAGTCGGTGCTGAAGAGCTACGCGACGCACGCCGCAAACGCGCACTTAATCCGTTCACAGGGCCAGCGAGGCCACGGCGCCGGCCTGCGCATCCGCTCGGACTTCTCGATTGGTAGCCGCGATTACACGCTGATCGAGCGCGTAGGCGAACGATCCGGGAAGCTGGCGTTGGTTACGATGTGGGAAAATGTCTAGGACCGCCCCGGCTGATGCAAAGCCCCAGCCACTGCGCCTGAACGTGGAGCGATCCTGTCCTCGGTATAGCCCAGGAGGTGCGCCGGTTCAATAAAATACGACCTCGCCACCATCATTCGCCGTGCAAACCCCGGCATCCGCCGCAAGAGCATCGTCCTGCGAGATATTGCGCCCCCGGCCGTGCTGGCAACGAACTTGCATAGGTCTGTGTATAAACCTGTGGCGGATGCGTGGACAGCCAGTGCAGATCGCATCGCGATGCTTACGCGCGCACCGTCGCGGAGATGACCACTGACGCCCCGGCAGACGTGAAGGCCGAGATCGATGGCGCTGCAGAGCAGGTGAACCGGCTGCTCCTGCTGCTGACGCCGGAACTGCGCGGCTGGGCACTGAAGGTGGAGCGCTGGCAACGTGGCAAATGGCGCGGCGCGGTCCTGTCGGCCACCGGCGTCGATCTTGAGACGATTATCGGTGCTGGCGACATGCGCGCCACGCTCGAAACCACGATCGGGTGGAACACGGACCTGGTGCGCAATGTGTCCGACCAGACACGCTAGCGCATCAGCAGCGCCGTGTTCGATGGCCCGCTGAGCCGGACGCCCGCGCGCGATGTGGCCAAGTCGATCAGCGAGGCCACGGCGCTTGGCCGGGGCCGGTCGATTCGCATTGCCTCGGACTAGCTGAACAAGCTCACGTCATCGATGGCCGACGAGCGCCGCCGGGAAGCGGGCATTGATACGTGGATCTGGCGGCATAGTCGAAAGGCCCACCCGCGCGCGGATCACCAGGCGCGGGATGGGAAGGAATACACCGATGACACAGCGCCGCAGGATTTGCCGGGAAGGCTTCCTTATTGCGGCTGCAGATCCCAGGCGGTCATCAAGTTCGCTTAGACAATGGTGTCCGTCTTGCGATTATTGAAACCGATTCCGCTCCTGTCGCTTATCAGGCGTGAGAACACAGGAGCTTTCATGCGAAAGACAACGATCGCCATCGCGGTAGCAGGGACCACACTCTTGCTCGGGGCCTGCGCTGCCATCCCTCGGCCGGGACCAGTAGGGAACAATGCAGTTCCCCCACCAGCCAAGCCGGTTGATGTGAGCCGCTACATAGGCCGCTGGTACGAGCAGTACCGCTACGAAGCCTCGTTCCAGAAGGATATGGAAGGCGTCAATGCGAATTACTCGCTCAATGACGACGGCACTTTGAAGGTCGTCAACCGCGGCCTTCGCAAGGGGAAATGGAAGGAATCCATAGGTAAGGCCAAGATTGTGGACGCTGCGACAAACGCAAAGCTGAAGGTGTCGTTCTTCGGACCATTCTTCGGCAATTACTGGGTCCTGGATCATGGCGATGATTACGAATGGTCGATCGTCGGAGAACCATCGGGCCGGTACCTCTGGGTGCTCACTCGTGACGCCCGCCCCAGTGCTGAACTGCTTTCGAGCCTAGAGTCGCGGGTGAAGGCACTGGGATACGACTGGTCGCTGGTCCGTCGGACGCAGCAGTAAGTCGCGACCAGGCACGCGCCGATGCGAGGGCACCGCAGAATCTGCCGGGGCGGCTGCCCTGCTGCGCGTGCCGGTCGCAGGCTGTCGTGAAGTTCGATTAGCTCACCAAGCGTCTTGATAACCAATCCGCGGCATCTGCGGCAACTTTGGCAGGGGCTGTAGGGGCGGCAGTGGCGGAATAGGCGGAATTCGGGGGAGGCGGGGGAGGCGGGGAAGACGTGGCATGGCCGAGGTCTGGCGCTGGATGTAAGCGTCATTGACCAATTGCCCGAGATAATGTCCGTCGCTTCCCCAGGCATCATTGCCTTCGAGGTAGCCGCGGTAATTCCCTCGCTCGTCGAATATGTTCACGCCGCTGGTGTATCCATCATAAGTACCGTCCCACCGAAATAGATGTGCCATAATAAATCCTCCGATACGTTTTCATTCTGAATAATAACACTTGTGGAGTCGCGTTCCAGATCGTCACCGCTTCATACTGGCACACTTCGAGCGCGGTAAAGTCGACCTAAGGCTCATCCTACCGTCCCGGCTATGCAATTTCAGGACAGCCTCACCCTTGACGCACCCCGCCGGATCGAAGGCGGCGCCATGGCGCGTTCGCGCACGCGCGGCGCGCACTGGCGTGTATCAGTACGGCCGCTCCGAGGTAGATCCGGACAACAAGCACGGCCTGCGCGACACCGCGCTAGTCAACGTGCTCCGCAACGACGGCACCGTCTTCGACGAGAAGTCCGTCCGCAGCTTCATCGGCAAGCCGGTCACCGACGATCACCCCGCCGCCCCCGTCACGACCGAGAACTGGCGCGATCACGCGCGCGGCACGATCATGGGCGCGATCCGCGACGGCGATTACCTCGCTTTCGACCTGCTGCTGACAGACGCCGAGGCCATTGCCAAGGTCGAGAGCGGCAAGCGCGAGCTGAGCAACGGCTACAGCAGCGACCTCGAATTCGGCGACTTCACTGCAGCGGACGGCACTAAGTGCCAAGCCCGGCAGAAGTCCATTACCGGCAATCACGTTGCGCTCGTCGATCGCGGCCGCGCCGGTTCCGAATGCGCCATCAAGGACGTGTTCGCCATCTGCGACACCCTTCCCACCAACCTTCTCGATTCACTCACTCAGGAGAGCCCTGTGCCGAAGATCGTTCTCATCGACGGGCTTTCCGTCGACGTGTCGAACGCGGACATCGCCGCTACGACCATCACCACCCTCATGACCGCCCGTGACACTGCCAACGGCAAGGTCGCGAGTCTCGAAACCCAGGTCGCCACCCTCACCGCCGAGGGCCAGACCAAGGACGCGAAGATCACCACGCTTGAGCAGGAGGTGAAGGACGCGAAGCCGACCCCCGCCCAGCTGCGCGACGCGGGCAAGGCGCTGCTCATCACCGCTGGCAAGGCCAAGGCCCTGGGCGTCACCGTCTCCGACGATATGGATGAAGCCGCGATCATGTCGTCCACCGTCTCGAAGCAGATGGGCGATGCCGCCAAGGGCTGGACCGCCGACCAGATCGCCGCCTCGTTCGCGGTCCTGACGAAGGACGCGAAGGTCGAGGACAACGGTGTTCAGTCGCTGGGCCGAGGGCATCCACACCGCTGGATTCCTGATTTCGGAGGCGCAGGGCATGTATCGCTCGCGCGACCAGGTTACGGTCGCGGGCGGCGCAGCCCCCGGCCTCTTCGCTGGCACGCTGCTCGGCAAGCTGACCGCCGGCGGGAATTTCGTCCGCCATGCACCCGGTGCATCGGATGGCTCGCAGACTGTGGCGGGCATCCTTTTCGAGGGCGTCGTCGGCACGGCCAAGCGCACCATCGTCTCGCGCGATGCGCAGGTGGTGGGGGCTCACCTCACCTATTCAGCGGGCGCTGACGCCGCAGCCATCGCAATCGCCAACGCGGCCCTCGACGCGCTCGGCATCATTCGACAAGATGGACTTCAACCCGCAGCTTCTCGGGCAGCTTGGCCTGTTTGACGCAATGCCTGTCAACACCCGCGACATCTGGGTTGATCGCCGGGGCGCGACTCTCGCACTCATCCCCTCGTCGCCGGTCGGCGCGCCGCCCGCCGAACTGGTACGCGACAATCGCGATGCCGTGCCGCTCAAGACCACGCGCCTCGCCAAGGGGTTCACGATCTACGCGGAAGAGGTTCAGGGCATCCGCGCCTTCGGATCGCAGACGGAACTTCAGTCGGTTCAGGGCGAGTACCTGCGCCGGATGTCCCGCGTCCGCAATGATATGGAACTGACCCACGAGTTCCACCGCCTCGGCGCGCTGCAAGGCCTGCTGCTTGACGCTGACGGCACCACCGTCATCTATAACTATTACACGGCCTTCGGTGTGGCCCAGCCTGCTGCAATCAGCTTCGCACTGAACGTCGACACGACCGACGTGCGCGGCAAGTGCGCGCAGCTTATCCGCTTGATGAAGCGGGCATCGAAGGGCGCCTTCACCCCGGCGACAAGGTGCATGCTCTGGTCGGCGATGCGTTCTACGACGCGCTGATCAACCACCCGCAGGTGCGCGAAACCTACCTGAACTGGTCGGCCGCCGCTGACCTCCGCGGCAACATCAGCTTCGGCGACTTCGAGTACGGCGGCATCACCTGCCACAACTACCAGGGCACCGACGACAATTCGACCATCGCTGTCGGCGTGGACAATGCTATCTTCTTCCCCGTCGGCGCGCACGACGTGTTCAAGAAGGCGATGGCCCCCGCCGAGTTCGGACCCTACGTCAACACGCCTGGTCAGGACATCTACGCCCTGAACATCCCGGACCTCCAGCGCGCAGCATGGTCGCGCGGCGAACTCTACAGCTACCCGCTGTCCTTCAACCAGCGGCCCGATCTCATCGCCCGTGGCACGAGGACCTGAGGCATGAAGTACAAAGTGACCAACAACGACTTCCGCGCGAATGCCTTCCAAACTCCCGATGGGGTTAAGCTGCTGGAGCCTGGCGATACAGCCACGATCCACGTTTCCCAGCCCATCGGCGAAGTCGAGGGGCTGAAGGCCAAATTGCTCGACGACGAGGGCTACGAGGATGTGGACGCGCCGGACATTTCGAAGATGACGATGGCGGAACTCAAGGTCTTCGCTGAAACGAACGGCATCGACTTGGGCGAGGCGACCAAGAAGGACGACATCCTCGCCGCCATCGAATTGGCGAACGAGCCTAAGCTCTGATCCTATTGCTTTCGTCAAACGATGGGGCCGCCTCGCATTGTCGCGGCGGCCCTTTTCCTTGAAACGCAGGATTGAGGGTCGCCTAAACGATTGCCCCTCCAGAAAGTTCCCGAGAATCGACCGGGAATGATTGTTCGAGGATGGGACGATGAAACCGCTTGTCATCCACTGCTGTTTAGCGCAGCAATACATGGCGACCCGAAGGGATGAGCGAAAGCGAAATCTCAAAAAAAACTACCCGGCCTATTTTTTAGGCCGGGTATTTTTTTGGTATATCGCAATCTGCCAGAAGTGTGCACAAATACACGCCTGTTACAATGTTTTCGTATAAAATCGTTATCATCGGTTCTATATTGGACGCATACCCCGTCGGGTCGCACCAAGGGGGCGCCGGTGAGTGTCTGGGCACCACCGGCGCTTGCTCCATGCTGATTGCGGTAATTTCCCCGATCCTTCCCGGCGTTTTGCAGTATGGCTTACGCTCGCCTCCCGCTCGCCCAATTCCAAGCAACCTACCCGGCGTTCTCCACGCTGACCGCAGAGCCTTACGCCGCCTGGGCAACCAAGGCCGAGGCGCGCGTCGGCGAGAACTACGGCTACGAGCAGCAGGATGCGACCGAGCTACTGACCGCCCACCTGCTCGCGCTCAACGGCGTGGGCCTGGCCCCTGGAACAGGGACGCTCGCTGCGACCGGCGCGACCAGCTTCAAGAGCGGCACTTTCAGCGCGACCCTGTCTGACAGCGTCGTCGCTCAGCACGCCAAGGGTGGATATCAGGCGACCCCATACGGCCAGCAGTTCGCCGAGATCCAGCGTCGCCTGTTCGGTGGCCCGCGCTTGGTCGGCTTCACCGGGTTGCCCTGCTGATGAACCTGCCCGCAGCCTTCGCAGAGATCGGCCTTGGCTTCTCGTCGCTGATCGGTGGGCCATACTGGCCTGCGCGCGTGATCGAGCAGATTGCCCCGGTCTACGGTGACGGCGGTTCGATCGTTATGCCGGGCGGTGTCTCCTATCGAGCCTGCCAAGCGCAGATCGACACGGCCACCCAGCGCATGCGCGAGGCCGAGGGTTACGTGGAAACAGACGCCGCTTTCATCGTCCTCACCGACACGCTGGAGGGCACCTTGAACACCGAGGCGCGGATCCAGATCACTGAAGGCCCTCATGCTGGCATCTGGTCGGTCGAACTGATCGAGCGGGACACTGCCGCTGCCGGATGGGTCGGACGCGGCCGCCGTGCCTAAGTCTCGGCTCATAGGCGCCAAGGCCCACGCAAACCGCCTCAAGAAGCTATCAGGGGAGAAGATGGTCCGCGAGGTCGGAAAGGCCCTGTTTGCCGCCGGTGAAATGATCCAGGTCGAGGCGCAAATCAGCATCACCGCCGGAGCGGTCAGCGGCAAGAAGCACGTACCTTCGGCGCCCGGTCAGGCACCGAACAACGACACCGGGACGCTGGCCGGGAGCATCGAGAAAAACCAGACGGCCCCGCTTGTCGTCGAAGTCAGCAGCCACGCGCCCTACGCGGATGATCTGGAGTTCGGCACATCGAAAATGGCCGCCCGGCCGTACATGGCCCCTGCCCGTGACGCTAAAAGGAAAGAGGTCGAACAGCTCGTTCGCCGCGCCGTCGATAAGGTCGTGCGCCAGAGCAAGTCAGGAGATTCTTAATGCAGACGGTGACCTTCGCTCGTGAGTTCCGGCACCCGCTGGGGAACAACCGCGAGGCGCGCTATCCGCCCAACGTCGAGATCGAGGTGACGGATGCCGTTGTCACCGCCGCCAGGAAGGCCGGCGCATTGAAGAAGGAGGAAAAACCGCGTGCCAAGCGACCTGCTGCGACCGGCTGAGCGCGCCGCCGTCATCAGCCTGAAGGCAAATGCCGCGCTGCTGGACATAGTGGCAAAGACATCGATCGATCCCGTCGCCGAAGCGCCGGAATGGCCGTTTGTCCGCCTAGACGGAACGCAGTCGATCCCGGCTGGGCGCGGCTGCACTGCCCGCGCCGAGGTCAGCTTCATGCTTCACAGCTTCGCCAAGCCCCGATTCGTCGATGCCAACCCGGCCGGCGCAATGATCGAGACGGCAAAAGACCACGCCGCGCGGCTGAATAGCGCAGTCGTAGAGGCAATCCACAACCACGCCGTCACCGTCAGCTCTCGGCGCTATCGCTTCACTGTCCGCTCGTCCCGCCTGATGCGCGACGGGGCGGAAGCAGACGCTTGGCACAGGATCGCATTCATCGTGGCGAAGGCATACCTAGGTTAACGGCTCCCGCTCAAGAGGAGGAACCATTACATCGTCTAGATGCTCGTTCCTGTCCTTAACCAAATGACCAAGGCCCCTTCATGACGAAACTAAAGTACGCAGCTGCCTTCACGTTCGCCGCTTTGTCGCCAAACATAGCGCACGCTTCGGAGATCTCGACCCATGTCCTCGATCTAGCGCGGGGCGTCGGGGGCGCCGGGGTGCCTGTTGTACTCTACAAGTCCGAGGGCGGTGGCAAATGGTCAGAGGCCGGGCGCGCGCAGACCGATGAAAACGGTCGAGTGCGCAGCTTTGGTGCCTCTGCCGATCACGCCCCGGGTGTCTACAAGCTCCAGTTTGATATGTCCAAATACCCAGGCGTCGGCGCAGAACCGTTCTTCCCTGAGATAGACCTCGTCTTCCGGGTTACCGATGCCCAAGGACACTACCACGTACCGGTGGTGGTAAGCCCGTTTGGGTACTCAACATACCGCGGCAACTAAGGACTTTATGGGCAGGTGCCTTGCGGCACCCCTTTCTGCTGGTATGATGATTGGCGATGGACGCCCCTCTCGCCGAGTGCATGCTGCGCGCCTTCCTCACGCAGATGATCCGCACAGAGGCGGTGGACCCCGAAGACATTTCGGAAGCGGCCGACCGCCTCGACCGCGAGGGTGATGAGGAAGCGGCGCATGCGCTGCGCTGCCTTATCGTCCAAGCCTCGGCGCCGGAACTTTCTGATTGGAACGCCGACCGCGCCCGCGCTCGGATCCACGCCATTGACGGCGGTAAGGCCGAAGACTGAAGCGTTCTACCCTCCGGCAAGCCATGCTGGAGATTGCCCGTGTCCGAGCCGAATAGCGCCGACTTCGCCCTCATCAAGATCAAGACTGCTGACGGCCCGCCGGTGGTGATGACGCTGCTGTGCGGCATCGAGGGTGTGAATATCAACCGCACCGCCCAGACCAGCGAGCGCTATCGCCGCGACTGCGCCAAACCTAACCGCCCCGGCACCCGAAAGCTGCGGGTCACCGGCTCCTCGTGGCAGGTTACCGGTTCCGGCAATGACAACATCGACCTCGAAACCGAATGGACCGACGCTTTCGGCGTGCGCAAGGTCTACGAGGTCGAACTGTACAAGGACGACGGCACCGACGGTGGCGAGCTGATGGGCACCTATGGCGGCACCGCGATCCTGACGACCCGCAACCAGGCTTATGCGCAAGACGGCGACAGCGGCACGACCGAGGTTACCCTTGAAGGCGAAGGCCTGTTGACCTGGACCGTCGCGCCGTAATGCCGGACACTCGGGTCGAACTCGATTTTGCTGATGGCCGTTACTCGTTCTGGCTTGCCCTGCCTCATGTGATCGAGCTGGAGCGGAAATGCGGCGGGAAGTCGGTGTTCGCCATGTACGATGCGATGGGCGCCGGGCTCGGCACGGCCGGCGACGATCCCGTATATTTGGGCGTCGGCACCGCAATGGTGACCGAGATCCGCGAAACGATTCGGCTCGGGCTCATCGGCGGAAACTCCGGCTTCATCGACGGGGCTGAAATTGAAATCGGGCCCAACGGAGCGCGCAATCTCGTCGATGCATACACCTTCCCGGCGCGCCCGCTGATCGAAGGTCTCCATATTGCCTGGACCATCCTTCATGCGGCGATCGTCGGCATCGACCTAAAAAAAGCGGACGGCGCTGGGGAGAAGCCGCCGGCCCCCAACCACTTCAAAAAGGTCAGCTGATAGCCAACTGTGGCGGAATGCATCTCAATTGGGAGCGCCTGTCACTCTCAGGCTATTTCGAGGGAGAGCGATGCTCGCGAGGGCGGACCAGGCAGCCTAGCTTTTCGGCCTCAGCCAATCTCTTTTCCAAATGCCCCGCTTTTCACGTCGGACCGCTCGCCTGCATTGCAAGCAATGGCTGTGATAGTGGGTGCCATCCCATTGAACTTGATCTTTGGCAACGGCGTGCCTGTTGAACAGGCAGCGAAGCGGCTGCGGCACTAACGTCATAATACGCCCCCCCGGGTTTCTCATAAGGAGAAGCCCCATTAAAACGCGTTAACCCATGTATTCCAAATGAACGGGACCTGTTATCGCCAGCAGATTATCACTTTGAACGCACACAGATGCGGCGATTCCCCCAAGGGCCTGTCCTCCCCCGATAGGTCCCTTGGTACCAAAGGCCGTCCTGCAGCATGCAGGGCGGCCTTACTGCTCCATTAGCAGCGTGTGCGACTGACTACCCGCCGCCATTCATGATCGGGTGGCGTGGGCAGGCAGACATCGGGTTTCTGCGGCCGTTCTAGATCGAAGCGGATCGGCCGAACTCGCTTCTTTGCGGCGCTCGATTTTTCCCTGGATGCACATACCCTGCACCAGAAGCGAGCCTTGGCGGCCGAGAACGCGCCGTCCCATCGGTAACGCTCGAAATGATACCAGAGGCCCCACGGATCGAAGGAACAGCGGTACCCGCATTTGCACACGGGAACCACCGCACAGCAGAACAGGGCGGCTTCCTTGATCGATGACGGCTCGTGGTATCCGTCCTTGTTGTAGCGCATGGCCGGTAACGCCTTGGCTCGCTGGTCAGTAGCTCAGCCAGTCGAGTTCAGTTTCCTCGACGGCCTCGAATATATCGCCATCGGCGCCGCAGTTGCTAAGCCGCTTTCGAACCGCTTCGGGATCGCCATCGAGGGGGAACTGGCGATCCGCCCGGGCGGCCTTCACGAGGTTCGCCAGCAAACCCGTAG
Organism: Novosphingobium sp. TK71; assembly: GCF_055361505.1. Classification (NCBI taxonomy): domain Bacteria; kingdom Pseudomonadati; phylum Pseudomonadota; class Alphaproteobacteria; order Sphingomonadales; family Sphingomonadaceae; genus Novosphingobium; species Novosphingobium sp. TK71. The sequence continues at coordinate 1,450,675 of NZ_JBSZKA010000001.1, read as the reverse complement.
CCTCGGTCTGGCGGACGAGCCATCGGCCGAAGGCGCCGCGCTCGGCCGGTGGCAGCGTCCTGCCGCTTTCACGCAGGCGCGGGTCGGGCGGGGCCGGGGTGAACGCGCGGTAATCGGCGCCGGCAAAATGCCCCTTGCCGTCCAGCAGGCGGGTGATTTCTCGGCGAAGATCTTCGGGCGTGCTTTTCTGGATATCCGTCATGAAGGCACCTGTCTCACTCGGCGGCTTCTGACAGCAGATGCTGCCAGGGTTATGGCAGCGAATGAACATGCCATCGCTCGGCGCATAGTCCCGCAGCCGCTCGACAAGATCGCTCTGGGTGGTCTCAGGCATGGTCATCGCGAATAACTCCCATGGTGGCCGCGCTCACCATACTTGGCGCGACGAGTAGCCCATGCTTGGGCGCGGACCTCGGATATCGGCCGGGGAGGCGGCGCCTTGACCTCGAAAACATAGTGCCCACCTCGGCGCCAGCTCAGCATGTGCTGCCTTAGATCCACGCGCCGCTCGATAAGCCGGATGATGCTTTCGCCCCCCGACCATCCCGACGTGCTGAACTCGATCAGCAGGACAGCTTCACCAAAGCTGTTCTTGCCCTTCCGGACGCGGCAGGAGCAGCACATGTGCTCGGCCGCGCGGGGCAGTTCCCGGAGCAGCCATTCCCCCGCCTTGGCCATGTCCAGCTTTGGTGAAGTGACTGCGCCCCACTCGACGAAATCCTCGTCCACTGGGTAGCATTCGTCATACTCGATTTCTGGCCAACGGCTCATACCGCCGCCTCCGAAACATCGATCGCGAACACGGCTGAGCGGGAAACGCGGTTTGAACCAGCAGGCCTAACTGCTGGGCGCAATTCGCCGCAGTTTTCCGTTCGGTTCGCCACTTTCCCGCAGAAAACCGCCAAAGCCGATGAAAGGCTAATTCCTGTCTGGAAATTTTTTCGCCACGAAGGCCGCAATCCGCGACCTGCAGTTGTCTCTAATCGGGTATTACTGGACTTCCTCCGTTGTGGGGCGCGGCACTAGCCGCATCCGGCCGGTGGTGGTCGCGAAGCGTGACATCGTCTCACGGTGGGAAGATTGACGCTTGCAACCCTCGGGAGGTCGCCGTGGCGACTGAGAACGTGTGAAAGCGCGCCGAAAAGGCGGTGCGCCTGACGCTTTGGCTCATGCCAGTTCCGGACCAAACTCACCGGTGCGCGGCGTAAGAGCAAATGGTCCGCCAGCAGTTCGCCCGTCATCCCACGGCTTGGCTTCGGATAGTTTGCTCGCAAGGAGCACGGTCGATGGCGTTCGCTCTTCTCGTGCTGGCTCATCCGTATACCCGAAAGACGCATATTCATCGGCCGAGGCGGCAAGCGCCCCGCTGGCGGCGCTGTGCCAGGGCCAGCACGTCACGCAAAAGGAAAGCCGCGGTCCAAGGCTGGCCTGCTGGCAAGTGAATGCTTCGCTCTGTCTTCTTAGATCCGGACTCTCGCAGCCGGTATCCATTGTCGCCGTCGCCGACGTATGCCGCCTTTCGCTATGCTATTTCATAAGGGCTTTCACCGAGACGATAGGGACATCGCCCTATGCGTGGCTGCTCGAACGGCGCATCGAGAAATCGTGTACGCTCATGCAGGAGACCACGCTGCCACTCGCGCAAATTGCATTGGAGTGCGGCTTTGGCGACCAAAGTCATCTGACGAAAGCGTTCGCGAAGCGAGTAGGAATGACGCCTGGGCGCTGGCGGCACGCTTCGGAAAGGGCAAGGCAACTGGCGAGCAACCGGGACGGGAGAGCATGACCGATACGGTCCGGCGATCGATGCGTGCGGCCCTTGTTTGGCCCGCGGCATACGGTCAATCCGGATGCATTACTGGTCACCTCCTGGCTGCGGCCTGCTAGGTGTCTGGTTGCGACACATCATTGGCATAAAATAAGATATCGTCGACTTGCACCATAAGATCGTCGGGTGCCGATGGCTTGTAAAGAGGATTGGCGAGCGCGGGTCTCAGCCCGATCCGTTCTCCTACCCTCTGGCGCGGTGAGCTGCCTTGGAGCACGCGTTGTCGTCGTCGATTGTAAGCGCGGTTGAAGCCGGTCAGCAGGATTTCGAGATCGGCGTGGCGGGCAACATTGATTCCCAATACCTCGCTGGCAATACGGCCATTGAAGCGTTCGACCATACCGTTGGTTTGCGGCGTATAAGGCTTTGTCGTGCGATGAATGACTTTGAGCTGCGCGCAGGCGCGTTCAAAATCATCAGCTGTGAAGCAGGATCCCCGGTCCGTCAGGACGTGGGTGATGCGGAACGGGAAGGCCTTTCTGGCAGCCTTGAAGAAGGTGATGGCATTTGCGGCATTTTCGGCGTCGTAGACGCCGAGATAGACGAACCGTGAGCAGCGATCGATGGCCACATACAGGAAGCGCTTGCGGATCTCGCCGTCCGCGGTGCGCAGCTTGGGCAGATGTTTTACATCGATGTGCACGAAACCCAGATCATAGTCTTTGAAACTGCCTTGCCCTTTACGCGGCTGCACTGCAGGCTTGGGCGGGCGGCGGTTGAGCCCCTCAGCCTTGAGTACTCGATAGATGCTGTCGCGATTGAGGTGCGGCAGAAAGTGGCGAAGCACGAAGGTGAGATCATCCAGGGGGAAACCAGTGGCCCGACGTACCGCGCAGATAATCGCGCGTTCTTCCCCGCTCATGCGCCACGCCAGTCGTTTGAGCCGGCTCGAGCGATCCTGGACCGCCTGGTCTCCACGTTTGCGCCACTTGCGCACGGTTTCGTCGCTGATGCCATAGCGCTTGGCCACGACGCTGGCAGGCTCAACCGAACGAGCAATTTCCGCGCGTACAGCAGGTGTGGTCCGGGCTTGGGGATGTATTTGCACCATCACGAAACCTCATCAGCAAGAGCGGAAAAGCGCCACGCGTGATCTGCGATGGCCCCATTTACCATGTCCCAATGATGTGTCGCAACCAGACAGCTAGGTGGCGAGACCTGGGACTGTTCGCTCATTAAATCAGATGGATAGCATGGCGGGCCCACACTTCGGGCCGCTGGCCCGACTGCATTCGATACCACCTGCGGCTGCTCACACCTCGTTCCATGACGGCTATCGAAGAGTATCGGCATTCGGTTTGAGTGGACTTGGCACGCATATTAATTCTCATGGCGCGATGAGATCAATCGATTGTATCCGGTTTGTGGTTTGTGTCTGTGGCGTTCAAAATCGCTATTCATAATTGTCTCGTATTAATTCATAATAACGTGGGGCGATTCGGGGGGTGACATGACGAACATGTACGCATCGATAAGGCGTAACTTCTACAACGACGAGGCCGGGGCGAAGCATTGTGCTGAACGCCTGCTTGCGATTCGGGCGCGACAAGCGCAGCTACGCGAACGCAAGCGCGATTCCTCGCTGCTGCTTGCGACTTGGAACATCCGCGATTTCGATTCGAACAAGTTCGGTTACGGCCCGCGGCGGGAGGAAAGCCTCTACTACATCGCGGAAATGATCTCCTGCTTCGATCTGGTTGCCGTGCAGGAAGTCAATCGGGATCTGACCGCGTGGCAGAAGGTCATGGCGATCCTCGGCCGCGAATGGGATTTCATTGCGACCGACACGACCGAAGGTTCGGGCGGGAACGACGAGCGCATGGTGTTCGTCTACAACACCGAGAAGGTCTGGTTCCGCAAGATCGCGGGTGAGATTGTGCTGCCCAAGGGGCAGCAGGTCGTAGCGCCCAAGAAGGTCGAGAAAACCGGGGGCGACGAGCAAACGGAGGAGAGCGAGCAGCTTCAGTTCGCCCGCAGTCCGTTCCTCGTGGCCTTTCAGTCGGGCTGGTTTCGCTTCAGCCTGTGCACCGCGCATCTGTATTACGGCGCCGCCTCTGGTCCGGCGCTCGAGCGCAGGATCGACGAGATCGGGAAGATGGTGAAGTTTCTGGCCGATCGGCAGAATAGCGAGAGCAAGCAGGAACAGGACCGGCACGGCGCGGTCGAGAACTATATCGTGCTCGGGGACTTCAACGTCGTCAGTCCCAAGCACAGGACCATGGAGGCCCTCAAATCCAATGGTTTCGTTGTCCCTCCGCAAATCGATGGCGATGTCGTGCGCAAGGCGGGGGACCATTTCTACGACCAGATCGCCGTGCGCGTGAAGGATCCGCGCTTCAAGGTGATTACCGGCGGCATGCTGCACATGTACGAGGACGTTTTCCGCGACGAGGACTTTGATTACTATAGGCAGTTTCTTCCGGCGAAGGACCCCGAGGAAGGCGAATTCGAAGCCAAGACGCCCGAGAAGATCTATGCCAAGTGGCGTACGTGGCAGATGTCGGATCACCATCCCTTGTGGATCGAGATCGCTACCGATTTCAGTGACAGCTATCTGCAGAATATCGCCGACAACGGCCTGGTTCGGCTCGGATGATCGGACGCCGGCTGCACGGTGCCGGGCATTGCGGGCCCCGAACCGGGCCACGCGGATCGACAGAGTAGGAAGCGTGGATAGGCTCTTATTGCTGGATTCTCACTATGGAAGTCGAAAGGACGGATGAACGGCAAGCAGCAACCCATGCGCTGATCATCAGCGTAGGCGGCTATCGTTCGCTACCCGGTTTGCAACTGCAATCTGCCGGCGCATCTGCAAGCGCATTGTCCGACTGGTTCCAGAAGCAATTTCGCAATGTCACGGCGCCGCTCGGGTCGATCGAAACACTTGCTTCCCAGGATGGCCTGCTAGACAGCGAATGGCCGGCGCCAACGATCAAGAACATCCGCCGCAGCGTCGAGAAATGGGTCTACAGCGTTCGCAGCCATCCCGGCAACATAGCCTTTCTCTACTTTGGCGGACATACGCCCGACGTCAATGGTGACACCTTGCTGCTCGCGGATGACGTCTCGCTTGGCAGGCGGGACGGCGACTATCCTGATGAAACTTCGGCGCCATCGTTTCAGTCTGAGAGCACCAGTGCAGCCTTGTCGCTTAACAATTTGCTTGAGGCTTTGGACGGCGCTAAATGCCGCGGGCAGCTCGTTATCGTCGACGGCTGCCGGGACATGCCAGGTAGACTGGACTATTCCGGTTTGCGTGCGGGGCCTCGCTTGCAGGTCTGGCGGGAACGGGCACTGTCACCGAGGCTCCTCATCTACGGTGCGGAACCGGGCGAGTTCACTTATGCGCCTGCAGGTGCACGGCCGTCTTTTCTCGTTCAGGCATTTCTCGATCAGATGAGAACCGCCGATCACGGGCTGGACAGTCAGGCAATCGCGCAAGGTGTCGTCGAGCGAACGGGCATCCTTGCAGCGCAGATGAAGGTCAAGCAGTTACCGAAGATCGACATGCGCGGCAATTTCCCGTTCATCGCACCGGTCATTGATACCTTGCCGAACGAGGCGCCCATGCAACCGGCGAGCGGATCAGTCGCGTCCGTTGCGCACGAACCAGACCCCACAATACAGACAGAGGATTCGTTCGTTTCGCCTGTCTCCTCGCCGGCATCCGAACCGGCGCCTTCGTCGGTTGGGGCGTCGTCGGTGCCCCCAACGGTGTCTCCAGTGACTGGGCCTGAGGTAAATCAGGAACCATCAATCTTGCCCGAGTCCTCGGCGGGCTCGCCGCCTGTGCCTGCGCCGGCTTCGCCGCAGTCTTCCGCGCAGGACACGGCAGGACCGGTTGGCACGCCGCCACCGGACCTTGATTTCCTGGACGACGATGCGGAAGTCGATGACGATGCATTGGGTCGCGGCGGTATCGCCATTGTCCTTGCACGGCGCCTGCACATGATCTGGTGCAAGCTCAATCGGGATTGTGCGCGCTCGAAGACCCGGGCCTCGTTCGTGCTCCATCTCGATGCGCCGTGGGGCGGGGGCAAGACTACCTTCGCGAACTTCATCGCGCGCGTCCTCAATCCCTACGGATACGGCGGTACGCCGGCCGGCTTCCTGCGCGCCCGCTCTGCCGACGAGGCTGCAATCGGGCGCATGTTTTACGAGAAGATCGCTTTGACGGCGGCGGAGAAGCGCCCCTGGATAATCGTCGAATACAACGCATGGCAAAGCGAGCATATTTCCCCGCCCTGGTGGGCCTTCTACCAGGTCATTCGCCACACTTGTTTCGATGCAGTGCGCAAGGGCGATGCCAGTCCAGAAAAAGCTGGCGGGCAATCGAGGCGTTGGGCTGCATTGAAGAGATGGGGCGGGTTGACTTGCGAGTGGCTTTGGCTCTGGATCCGGGAGCTTGGTTGGCGTCTGTGGACGCCCAAGCTGATACTCCCGCTAACGACCTTCCTCCTTGTTCTGGCGTTGAACCTGGGGCTGCAATGGTGGGGTGCTGCCGGTGTCGGGGCGAAATCGTCCGAGAAGATTATTGGCCCAGTGCCTGATAATTTTGCAGGATGGCTCCTGCTCGCCTCGGGCGGCCTGACGGCTCTGGGCGGAGCGCTATCGCTGCTCGTGGGCTCGCTGGCGCCCGGCGTGGACCCGCTGGCCGAAAGACTGAGCCTTGGCCAAAGCGATCCGCTCGAGCGCTTCAGACGCCACTTTCACAAGACGATGGTCCGTATGGGGCGACCAATCCTGGTCGTCGTCGACGATCTCGACCGCTGCAAGCCAGACGTCATCGTCGATCTCGTTCGCGGCATGCGCACTATCCTTCGCAGTCCGCGCGTCGTCTTCCTGATCCTTGGCGATCGCGAGTGGCTGGAGCGCGCTTTCGAGGCGAAGCACGGTGAGATGCTGGAGGTGTCCGGCAGTGCGGAACAGAGCATAGGCGCGCGTTTCGTAGAAAAGGCCATCCAACTGAGCTACCTCCTGCCCGGTCTCGACCCTCAGGTGCAGGTGACTTATGTCGGCGGCCTTCTCGATGGCGCGCAAGGAATTGGGCCGGCCGCTCAAGCCCTGAAGGCCGCTGCGCGTGATGCCGAGATCGCGTTGCGTGTGAAAGTTCGGGAGGAAACAGAAAAGGATCCCACTATCGTCTTCGAAGCCGAGACACTGCGCGATCGTATCAAATCCGAATGGCTTGAAGCCTCGACGGTTATGGATCAGGTTCGCCAGCGAGCGGAAGCGGGTGTCGTGACTGGTGCTGGAGCGGGCGCTTCTGCAGCGACATCAGCAGTCAGCGCAGAAGATGCCGCAAACCAGGCGGTCGGACGGATCATCAACGATGAACTGGCTATCGCTGTTGCGGCCACGCCGGATGTCGATAAGGTGACTGCGAGGCGCCTCGTTGCGCTCGCCCCCTGGCTTCCTGCCAATCCGCGTCAGATCAAGCGGATCATCAACTCCTTCGCCATTCACCATGCCGCTGCCCTCCAGCATCCGACTTACTCGACAACGGGGGACGGCTGGTTCCGGCTGGCGACCTGGGTCGTGCTCATGGTCGAGTGGCCCACGACGTGGCGTTTGCTCGCATCCTGTCCCGAGCTTGCCGACATGCTTGCGCAAGAGGATCCCTCCGCTACCGTCAAGGCCTGCACTACCGCGCAATTGCCGGGCTCGTTCGAAGCGACCTTGAAAGAGCTTCAGAGAATGAAGACCGACGACCGGTTGATGGGGCTTGTCGGCGGGCAATTTGCCGGGGGTGTGCGTCTCGACAAGGCCGCCGTTGTAGAGCTGCTGAAGTTGACCCCGCCTTATGCGCGCGCGCCGCGCTTGCCGGATCCTGCTCCTCCCAAGACCTGAACTCTCTGGGACCCGGGCTCTTTGGGTCCGAGCGTTTTGGGCCTGATCTCTGGGTGCTGAGACGCTTCCTGATGACCCGAAGCCATCGGGCGCCTCGCGCCTGAGGCGCGACCGCGCTCCATGCCGCACGCGGACGGGACAATGCCAGCGTGCAGGGCACCGAGCCCTTTCGGTCTCGGCCATTCGGTGAGGATCGCTGGCGCAGGATGCCGGTCCATCGTGATGGACCGGTGACGTAGACGCGCGCTTTCGCGCGCGGCGTCTTTTGGTGAGCCTCCCTCTCGGAGCGCGGGTGGGCTTGGCGCCCGTCTAGGCCCGCCGGCACCGCCTGCAAGCCGCACATGCGTGCGGCTCCTCCGACTTCGCTCCGGCCCCAAGGGGGGCAGGCGCTGCCCTGCAGCGGGCCTTGCGGTCACCCGTGCCGCCCACCCCCGCTCCGTCGGGGGAGGCCATGGTGGTTTTGGGGCGAGGTATGGAGGTGAGACATGCGCAGCAATCGCAAGGCTCCGTCATGCGCGGGGTCGCAATCGGGAGGCGCGCTATCGAAGGGCGCGGGCTCTGGTGCCGTGGGATCACGAGCCACAGGTCGGGGGACGAATCGGGCCTCGCTTTATGACGAGGTTACGGCCCGGATCATTGCCGAGCTCGAACAGGGTCGAGTGCCGTGGGTGCAGCCTTGGAGCGGCGAAACCGCTGGCGGGAGTTTTGGGGGACCGGTGACGGGGCTTGCAGTCAATTCCCTGACCCGGCGCGGGTATTCAGGCATAAACGTGCGGATCCTGTGGGGCGCAGTCATCGCGGGCGGCTGGGCCTCGCAAGGCCGATGGAAGCTGGCGTATTTCGTCCGAACATCTCGAAGTAGCAGAACGCTTCGAGCAGCGCGATGTCACTTCCCGGCCCGTCGCTATCGAGGTCCTGGGGGCGGGATCGTTGGAGCGGATGGCCGTGATGGAAGGGGCGACCTGGCTCGATCGCGAACTTGCATCACCCTCTGGACTGGCCATGCGCGATGCGGGTTTCGGCCGGGAAGTTCGTGCAGGTCTGGATCAGCGGCGCCAATGGCTGGTCGAGCAGGATCTGGCCGATGTTTCGCCGAGTGGTATCAGATTGCGGCAGAATGCTCTGGCGTTGCTTCAGCGGCGCGAATTGCTGCGGATCGCAGAGCGTCTTTCAATAGAGCTTGGGAAGGATTTCTCGGAGGCGAAGACCAGCGATTGGATTGAAGGCAAGGTGAGCCGCCGGATCGATGGCATTTCGGGGCGCTTCGCGCTTATAGAGCGAAGCCACGAATTCACCCTGGTTCCATGGCGGCCCGTGCTCGAAAAGCAGCTTGGACAGCAGGCCGGCGGGATCATGCGCGAGGCCGGTATCAACTGGCAGTTTGGACGTGGTCGTTCCGGGCCGGAAATCTCGTGATCGGGGCTTGGCGGTGGAGGGGGGGCGTGGGCGCTGCTTATGCAAAGCGCCGCCAATCCGGGTGCATCCGCGGTCGCGCTTGCTGACGGGTGTTCTACATGCCCTCCATGAAAAGCGAACGTGCAGCACAACGTTATCGGCAGGCCGTGAATTTTGCGGGCAACAAGCAGGCCATTGAAAGGGCGGGGCAGGCCCTCATCAACGCGTTGTGGGCGGGGGGGCGTCCGACGTCCGAACGGAGGGACCGTTTCCATTGAAGACGTATATTGAAGCCGGTCTCCTGGCGGCGGCGCTTGCGCTTCCCTGGTTGGTGCGTCTGATCGCCTGAGTTTGGGCTACAGCGGCAATGACAACTGCGGTGAGGGTGCCGGCGGCTTGTCCATTTGGGACTTGTCGGACCATGGCTCGTCGGATGGCTCGCGCAGTAATTCCCGCTCCCATGGATTGCAGAGCCCGTGAGCGGCGGTTGGCGAGCCGTCGGTCCAGGTCTTCCAGTTTTCGCGGCGCAGGATCACTGGCATGCGGTCGTTGAGATCCAGCATGGCTTCATGCGCGGGAACCGTCATCATCGAGAAAACGTGCCCCCATTCGTCGCTACGACGCCAGATGCCTGCGACTGCGAAAATCTCCTCGCCGGGTAGCGAGAACCAGGTCCGGGTCATCTTTCCTTTTTTACCTTCCGGTTCGGCCCAGGCGTTTAGTGGAACGAGGCAGCGACGCCGCGCAAAGCTCCCGCGCCAGAATCTCGATCCAATCTTGTCCGCACGCGCATTGTAGATGGGGTGAGGCTTCAGCATCTCGCCGGTCACTTTGCTTGGATCGGTACGCGGGAAGCCCCAGGCCATCGCCCGGGCTTGGCTTTGCGAAATAACCAGGCCGGGGTCTGTCGGTGCCACCACCTCGAGATAATTGGCCCCGCTCGACGGCTCGGTGTCGAAAAGCGCGGCGATGGCGCTAGCAGGTGTCGTCAGGCGATAGAGGTTGCAGATGGGAGCATCCTTTCAAAACCATTCTACGCCCGCAGGCAGGTTCAACAAAGAGTGAGCAACACTTCTGAGGGCGGGCGCACGCCGATTCGCTCACTCGTTAGCCGCCACTGCCTGACGCTCTGTCCGAAACGTAAAGCAGTGGGGATCGGCGGCTCAAATTTTCGCAGCCTTATTGTCTGAATTCCGGGCCCTTTCCCTGCCCGCGCGTTGCGATGTTCGAGGCGCGGCGTTGACTCTTAGACGGAATAGAACAAAATAAGAACGAAAATTCCATCGCAGAGCCACAAGGAGGCCCTTCATGACGGAGCGAGGGTCGCCATCTCGCATTGATACCCTGCGCGCCCGGATCGCCGAGATCGAGGGCGGCGACAGGCGCGCGCGCGAGGTATTGCCCTTCGGGCTTGAAGCGCTCGATGCCAAGCTACCCGGCGGAGGGCTTGCGCTGGGTTCACTCCATGAAGTGGCCGGCGGCGCCCAGGGCGTGACCGACGGCGCAGCCGCAGCGCTGTTTGCCGCAGGCATCATGGCACGCGCCGAAGGCAAGATCCTCTGGTGCATGACCAAGGCCGATCTCTTCGCGCCGGCCATCGCCCTGGCCGGGCTCGATCCCGACCGTGTCATCTATCTCGAAGCACAGGACGAGACCTCGCTGCTCGCCTGCTTTGAAGAGGGGTTACGCCATGGCGGGCTTGGCGGTGTGGTTGCCGAGGTGGCGCGTCTTTCGATGCCGGTCTCTCGCCGCCTGCTCCTGGCTGCGGAGCAAAGCGGTTCGATCGGGATTGCGCTGCGCCGTTGGCGCAAGCGCGAGGATGCTGCTGATTTCGGGCAGCCGACGGCGGCCGCGACGCGCTGGCGGGTGACAGCGGTTCCGTCGGAAATCTTGCCGGTCCCCGGCGTCGGGCGGCCGCGCTGGTTCGTCGAGCTCATTCGGTGCCGGGCTGGTGAAAGCGCCGATTTTCTTCTGGAATCCTGCGATGCGACAGGTCGTCTCGCTCTTCCTGCCGACCTGGCCGATCGACCGGCTGCGGCGCAGGCTTGGGCGGCAAGCACCGCCGCCTGACGCGCCGCTGGTCCTGGCGGGCATGGAAGGGCGTCGCCGCGTGCTGACTTCGGTGAGCGCGCCTGCGCGCGCTCTCTGCCTGTACGTGGGCATGGCGGTGACCCAGGCGCAGGCGCTGGTGCCCGATCTGCTGATCATGGACGCCGACCGCGACGCAGACGATGAGGCGCTGGAGCGCCTCGCGGTCTGGTCGCTGCGCAAATACTCGCCGCTCATTGCGCTCGATCCGCCCGATGGCTTGATGCTCGACGTGACCGGGGCAACCCACAGTCACGGAGGAGCCAGGGGGCTGCTTGCCGACATGCTGCGCCGGCTCGTCGAAGTCGAGACCGCCGCGCGCGCCGTCTGCGCGCCGACCTACGGGGCTGCCCATGCGCTTGCCCGCTTTGGCGGCGAGATCTTGCGCCCCGAAGGACTTGCTGTCGTCGATCCGGCAGACTTTGTCGAAGCGGTTGCGCGGCTGCCGCTTGCGGCACTTCGCCTGGAGGCCAAGGCGATCGAAAGCCTCGCCGCGCTGGGCATCGAAACGATCGCGGAATTGGAGGCCATGCCGCGCGCTTCGCTCGCCTTGCGGTTCGGTTCCGATCCCGGCCGGCGGCTCGACCAGATCTATGGGAGGCTGCCTGAACCTTTCGAACCTGTCGAGGCGCCGCGTCAGATCGAAGTCGAGCGCCGTTTTGCCGAGCCGATCGGAGCCCCGGAGACGATCGCGCGCTACGCCCGCAAACAGGTCGATGCGTTATGCGAATTGCTGGAGGAGGCAGGTCTCGGCGCGCGCCGGCTCGATCTTCGCTTCCACCGCGTCGACAATGCCGTTCAGGCCATCCGCGCCGGGCTTGCCAAGGCGAGCCGCGAGAAAAAGCAGATTGCCCGGCTGCTGTGCGACAGGATCGAAACCATAGATCCCGGCTTTGGCATCGAGCGCATGGTGCTGGCGGCGCCGGTGATCGAGCCGCTGGGCCTGCGGACCATGTCGAGCCTCGGCGACAAACCCGGTCCCGACGTATCCGCGCTCGTCGATATCCTCGGCAATCGGGTCGGGGAGCAGAGACTGTTCCGCATCGCCGCGCGCGAAAGCCATACCCCCGAGCGTTCGGTCATGCGTATTGCACCGATGGCGGATCCGACGCTTCTGCGCTGGCCCGAGCGCTGGCCGCGGCCGGTGCGGCTGTTTGCAAGGCCGGAGGCGATCGAGACGATGGCGCTTTTGCCGGACCATCCGCCTGTTCATTTCGTGTGGCGCGGGGTGCGCCGGCGCGTGAAGCGCGCGGATGGTCCCGAGCGCATCTACGGCGAATGGCATTTGAGCGAAGCGGAATGGCTGAGCGTGCGCGATTATTTCCTCGTCGAGGATGAGACCGGCGCACGTTACTGGGTCTTCCGGCAAGGCGATGGCGTGGATGCTGCGACCGGCGGGCAGGGCTGGTATTTACATGGACTGTTTGGGTGAGGTCATTGTCCTTCGCGAAATGAATGACATTTCTTGCCTTGCTTGCCGAGGGCAAGTCCCCCCGCGAGACGATCGATGCGCTTCTTGCCTCGGACGGCAATTTCGAGGGTCAGGATATCAGCTTCAGGCAAGTCGGCGTCGTTGCTCCTGGTAGCCCGGGAATGGTGTATTCGGGAAGTGAAGCGCTGGCGTCGGGATGGGCGGGAGCGCGTTCGGGCTCCGTTTTAAGCGTCCAGGGCAATGGCCTTGCCGGGGAGCGGGTGCTCAGTGCCGCGGAAAGGACGTTTCTTTCGGGAGAGGGCAGCCTTGCCCCGCGCCTGCTGGCCGCGCTCGAAGCAGGGGAGGCCGCAGGCGGCCAGACGACGGGAAGAATGTCCGCAGCGCTTCTCGTCAGAACCCGCGACGACGGCTGGCAGGACGTCGATTTGCGGGTGGATGCCGCGCCGCAGCCGGTGGCCGAGCTGTGCCGGTTGTTCGATCTGCGCTTGGCGCAGGAGTCGATAGGCCGCGCCGAGCGTGCCTGGTCGGCCGGGAAGCGGGCCGAAGCTGAGGCCGCAATTGGGCAAGCAACGCATCTGGGTGAGGGCTGGGATCGCATCTGGCGCCGTGCGGCTCGGCTTTCCATGGCGATGAACGATCGGGCGCAGACAATCGCGGCGCTCAAGGCATTTGCATCGCTCAATCCTACATGGGCCAGGATCGAGCTTGCTGGTCCGGTTTATCGCGGCCTTGATATCGCAAGCCTGATGCCTGCGCCGGGACAAAGTCGGGCCGATCTCAGCGAACCGGTGCACTCATCCCCTGCGTTCTTCCGGATAGGATCCATTCACAGGAGTTCCCTGGTCCGCTGATCGTTTTGACGGTCGGGAATCTCAAACCGACCGGGGCGGCGCAGCGGGGCCTTGGATCAGACTTGGCAGTGTTGCGGAGCGTTTGGGCTCGGTAAGGGCGCGGATGGTGTGCGTGCCAGTTTGGCAGGCTGGTAGTCAGACGATGGCGGAATGTGTGCCGGTAGGTGGCCTGCGGGCCGGTGGGCGGCCTGCGGGCTGGTAGGTGGGCGGGTGGCCTCCAAGCTGATAAACAAGTCGGGCTTGGTCGTTTCGAGCAGCCAATTACTGCGTTTTCACGTTACCGCCTAATCTTAGCAAATCCGGCATTGACCTGAGTGTGGTAGGTGTCATCTCGCATCATGCGATCTTGATTTGGAGCACTAATGGCCGATAGCCGACCCATCATGAGCGAAGCCGAGTTCGAACGTGCTGCAGCGTATTTCGACGATCGGTGGTGGATGACAGGAGAAAACCTGATCCATGTCCCATCGGTCATGAACATTGAGGGCTGGAACCTCTACGGTCACTCCGGGCAAATGCTATTGACCGAGGCGCAGCGAACCCTTTTGATGTGGTCCGACATCGTTGGACAAGTCAGCAATGGGGGTTTCACGCAGTATTGTCAGAACTATGCGGAACACCTGTCACTTGGGGTTGCTGCTGTTAAGGCGCTGTACTGGCCTGAGCTGAGTGACAGGTTTGCGCTGGCGATGACTGAACAGGCGGGTGATGTCATTGCACCGCGTTGGATCGAGCCGATCTGGCCTGCGGATGATCCCGAGTTATGGGCTCGAAGCCGTGATAGATTTGTTCGACACCTTGCTCGCAAGCGGAAGCCATGGTGGCGACCAGTTATGGGCCGGGATCTTGCCGGGGTTGCAGCGCAAATTGATGACTGGGGACTTGCGGTACAGTATCGCGAGGCAGTGCGGGCAGGCGATCTGCCGTCCGGCGGGGAGCGCTTCCTGGACTATGTCGAGCCTGCGAACGATGATGCCAATGCGTTCGACGAATGGTTCTTCTCCGTCAAAGCTCAAGCTGCATCGGTGCAGCACGTGCACGCGTTTATAATGCGGAATCGTCAGGAGCTTTATCGCACACCATAAACGAACGGCTGGCCTGGAGGAGCGGCAAGCTGTCCCTGAACGTTTGCAACGGGGCGTTTCCTGCCGCCAAGGGTCACGGGCGGACTCTTACTCATCTGGCATCGGGGCGATTGAATGCGCCAGTATGTTCTCTAATTGTTCTTTTTGTGCTAGCTGGGGATCTATGCCCGACTCGCGCGTCAGAAAGATCATTCACGTCGACATGGACGCCTTCTTCGCGTCGGTCGAACAACGCGACGATCCGGCGCTTCGGGGCAAGCCGGTGGCCGTCGGTTACCCGGCCGCGCGCGGCGTGGTCGCGGCGGCAAGCTACGAAGCGCGAACCTTCGGCGTGCGTTCGGCGCTGCCTTCCGTCACCGCGAAGCGGCGTTGCCCTGACCTCATCTTCGTGCCGCCGCGCTTCGACGTTTACAAAGAGGTCTCGCGGCGAATTCATGCGATCTTCGCCGACTACACCGATCTCATTCAGCCGCTCTCGCTCGACGAGGCCTATCTCGATGTGACGCAAGCCGTCGCAAAGGGGCTTCGGGGCAATGCGACCGCCTGGCTGACTGCCAAGGAAATCCGTGCGCGGATCCTGGAGGAAACAGGACTGACGGCTTCCGCCGGCATTTCCTACAACAAGTTCCTGGCCAAGCTCGCCTCCGACCAGAAGAAGCCCAACGGCCAGTTCGCGGTGACGCCCGATATGGGGGCAGCCTGGACGCAGAGCCTGCCGGTGAAGCGCTTCTATGGCGTTGGCCCGGTCACGGCGCGCAAGATGGAGGCGCTTGGCATCGAAACCGGCGCTGACCTGCGCGCCAAGACGCTCGGCTTCCTGCAAGAGCATTTCGGCAGTTCCGCCGAATGGTACTACCAGATTGCACGCGGCATCGACGAGCGACCGGTCAATCCTGATCGGGAACGCAAGTCCTCGGGCAGCGAGACGACCTTCGACCGCGATCTGGTGGCGGATACAGAGATCGAGGCAGGCGTGCTGGGCCAGGCCGACGATGTGTGGACCTGGTGCGAACGGGCGCAGTCTTTTGGGCGGACGGTAACCGTGAAGGTCAAATACGCCGACTTCCAGCAGATCACACGCAGCAAGACCTTTCCGATGGCCGTGCGCAGTCATGAGCAGCTGCGCGAAGCAAGCCTCGCACTCGTTCGGCAGGTGCTGCCGACCGAAAAAGGCGTGCGCCTGGTCGGCGTGACGGTATCGGGTTTCGAGCAACAGGAAGCGGGCGCCGCGCTGCCACTGTTTGCGGATGGGCTCGTCTGAGAAAGCCTTGCCGAAGGGCTTTACAGCCATGCGCTATGCCGAACTCCAATGCGCCTCGCACTTCTCGTTCCTGCGCGGGGCTTCGAGCTGCGAGGAATTGTTCGCCACGGCTGCAGCGCATGGGCTTGAGGCGCTCGCCATTACCGACCGCAACAGCCTCGCCGGGATCGTGCGCGCCTACGATGCCGCGCGTTCGACGGGCGTCCGCCTGATTGTCGGTTGCCGGCTCGACCTCACCGAGGGGCACTCGCTCCTCGTTTATCCCATGGACCGGACAGGCTATGCCCGCCTTTGCCGCCTCCTCAGCCGGGGCAAGCAGCGGGGCGGGAAGGGCAAGTGCCTGATCGGCTGGGACGATGTCGCGGATCATGCCGCAGGGCTGCTGGCGATTTTGCTTCCGGGCGAGGTTGAGGACGCCGAGCCGGTAATTGCCCGCTTCGAGCGGATCTTCTCGGGGCGCTGCTATCTCGCCCTGACGCTGCATCGCCGGCCCGGCGACCAGATGCGGCTCCATGGCCTGTCCCATCTGGCCGCGCAGCACCAGGTGGCGACCGTCGTCACCGGGGACGTACTCTACCACCATCCCCATCGCCGCGTGCTGCAGGAGGTCATGACCTGCATTCGCCATCGCTGCACGATCGATGAACTCGGCGCGCGGCGGGAAACCAATGCCGACCGCTTCCTCATGCCACCTGCGGAAATGTACCGCCTCTACGGCCGATACGAGGCAGCACTGGCGCGCACCATCGAGATCGCCGAGCGCTGCCGTTTCTCGCTTGACGAATTGCGTTACCAATACCCAGAGGAAACCGCGATCCCCGGCCTGACCTCGCAGCAAGTCCTCGAAAAGCTGACCTGGGACGCAGCCGAGCAGCGCTATCCCGAAGGCCTCCCTGATGAGGTGGCGCGGCTGCTGCGGCACGAACTCTCGCTTATCGGCGAGCTTGGTTATGCGCCCTACTTCCTGACGGTCAATGCGATCGTCCGTTTCGCGCGCAGCCGCGAAATTCTCTGCCAGGGCAGGGGTTCTGCAGCCAACAGCGCGGTTTGCTATGTTCTGGGTATCACTTCGATCGATCCGGCCCGCTCCGATCTGCTGTTCGAGCGCTTCATCAGCCAGGAGCGCAAGGAGCCGCCCGATATCGACGTCGACTTCGAACACGAGCGGCGCGAGATCGTCATGCAATGGGTTTTCGAGACCTATGGCCGTAATCACGCCGCCCTCTGCTCGACGGTCATCCGCTACCGCGCCAAGGGCGCCATCCGCGATGTCGGAAAGGCGCTGGGCCTGTCCGAAGACCTCATCAAGTCGCTGTCCGGCCAGATGTGGGGCTGGAGCGAAGACGGTGTCGAGGACCGCCACGTCAAGGAACTGAACCTTAATCTGGGGGACCGGCGGCTGCGCCTTGCCATCGACCTGGCGCGCGAACTGATCGGGACGCCCCGGCACCTCTCGCAACATCCGGGCGGCTTCGTGCTCACCCATGACCGGCTCGACGAGCTCGTGCCGATCGAGCCGGCGGCCATGCCGGACCGTCAGGTGATCGAATGGGACAAGGACGATATCGACATCCTGAAGTTCATGAAGGTCGATTGCCTTGCGCTCGGCATGCTGACCGCCATGAAGCGCGGCTTCAACTTCCTCAGCCAGCACAAGGGTATCGAGATGGATTTGAGCACCATCCCGCCCGAGGACCCGCGTACGTACGCCATGATCCGCGCCGCCGATACGCTCGGCGCCTTCCAGATCGAAAGCCGCGCGCAGATGGCGATGCTGCCGCACATCAAGCCGCGCACGTTTTACGATCTGGTCATCGAGGTCGCGATCGTCCGGCCGGGGCCGATCCAGGGCGACATGGTCCATCCCTATCTGCGCCGGCGCGCCGGCAAGGAGCCGGTCCATTATCCCAAGCCCGAACTCGAAAAGGTCCTCGGCAAGACCTTGGGCGTACCGCTGTTCCAGGAACAGGCCATGCGCGTCGCGATCGAATGCGCGGGCTTCACGCCGACCGAGGCCGACCAGCTGCGCCGCGCCATGGCGACATTCAAGTTCACCGGCGGCGTCTCGAAGTTCAAGGAGAAGCTCGTCACCGGCATGACCGAGCGCGGCTATACCGCCGAGTTTGCCGAAAAGACCTTCGGCCAGCTCGAGGGCTTCGGCAGCTACGGCTTTCCCGAAAGCCATGCCGCGAGCTTTGCGCTGATTGCCTATGCTTCCTGTTGGCTCAAGTGCTGGCATCCCGATGTCTTCTGCGCGAGCCTGCTCAATGCCCAGCCCATGGGCTTCTATGCGCCGGCCCAGATCGTGACCGATGCCCGCGGCCATGGCGTCGAAATCCGCCCGGTCTGCGTCAATGCCTCGCGCTGGGACTCTACGCTGGAACCCACGGCAAGCAGCGGCGAGGATGACCTTTTTGCCGTGCGTCTCGGCATGCGCATGGTCAAAGGGCTCGCGGAGGCGGATGCTGCCAGGATCGTCGCCGCACGCGCGGATCAGCCCTACATGAGCGTTGAGGAGCTGTGGCGCCGGGCCGATGTCCCGGCGGCCGCTCTCGGCAAGCTTGCTGAAGCCGATGCCTTTCGCCCTTCGCTTCGCCTGGCGCGGCGCGAAGCCCTATGGGCGATCAAGGCGCTGCGCGACGAGCAGTTGCCTCTCTTTGCCGCTGCGGAGGCGCGGGCTGACGGCTTCATTCACGAGATCGTCGAACAGCCGGTTCTGCTGCGCGCGATGACCGAGGGCAGGGAGGTGGTCGAGGACTACGGCCACGTCGGTCTGACGCTCAGGCGTCATCCGGTCGCCTTCCTTCGCGGGGACCTGGACGGCAGGAACGTCGCGCCCTGTCGTTCGCTGGCCGCCATCCGCGACGGTCGCCGCGTTTCGCTCGCCGGCCTCGTGCTGGTGCGCCAGCGTCCAGGCTCTGCCAAGGGCGTGCTGTTCATCACCATCGAGGACGAGACAGGTGTTGCCAACCTCATTGTCTGGCCGCGCATGTTCGAGGAGAACCGGCGGATCGTGATGGGGGCGCGCATGCTCGGCGTCGAGGGCATCGTTCAGCGAGAGGGGGAGGTTATCCATGTCATCGCGAGGAAGCTCGTCGATCTGACCCCGCTATTGTCCGCCGTGGGGCGTGAGCGCGAGGCTGCCTGCGAGCCGTTCCCGCTGCCCTTCGGGCGCGGTGACGGCGCGAAGAACGGCGGTGGGCCGGATCCCCGGGATCCGGTTTCAAAGCATCCCGCGCCCAGAGACATCCTGATCCCCGACCTCCACATCGACACGTTCGGGAAGGGGCGGAATTTCAAATGAGAAACCGCCCGGCATTCCCTGTCGCCTCGACCTGAGGCCAACCGGGAACGAGGTACCTGCCGCTGATCAGCTTAGCCAGGCCGCGCTGTCGTAGATTTCGCTGTGCGCGCCGACCGGTACGCATTTGAATCCCACGGATTCGAGAAACAGCAGATGGCCCTGTTGGCTGCTGTCGGTCGCATCGTTCCTGTAGACGTACCAGGCATCTTGCTGAAGCTCGGGGAACTTCGCGAAAAAGCGGGCTCTTTCGATGAGCAGCCAGCGCAGGAAGACTTCGTCTTCCCTGAGGCCCAGCCCGATTACCAGAAGGGGCCGCTTGAACATGATCTGCAGCCAGGTGTGACGTCCCGTCCAACTGGACAGGCCACCCGGCTTGAAGATGCCGGTCTGGCGCCTTTGCATCCATCCCCGCGCGCGCTGCGCAAGACCGACATAATGGCTGAGTCCGAGACGGATGCTGCTGGGATGGCAGGCCATCCCGTTGATATGCCAGATGCCGAAGCCCGCGCAGGGATCGTCCAGCAGCGTGTGCGCAAAACGCGTGTCCCAAGGATAGAAGGCAGTGAACCTTCGGTGCCTGGTCCGCAGCTCTCGAGCGCCCACGGCATCTGCAAGCACATTGTCGAAATTTGTGGTGAGCACAGGGACGTCATGTCGCTCTGCCCATCCGACGATCCGGCGGTGGTAATCGCTGATCTGCCAGTCGCCCATCGCCGTGCAGAACTGCCTGGCCATCTCGGCGCCCTGGTTTTGCCTGCGCAGGGCCAGGATATCGAAGAACTCGATGTTCGAAAGGCCGGCCGGCCAATCCTTCAGGCCAAGGCCGCTTTCGTTGGCAAGCCGGAGCAAGAGACCGCGCCAGGAATTGCGGCTCGGGCCGCCGGCAAGGTGGATTCCGTTGCCGACAATGAGAGCAAGCTCATCGCCGTGCCTGTGCAGGATATCTGAAAACGTCATCGTGCCTCCAGCCGACACTTCGCGTAAGCATGAAGGCGCTGTCCGGTCTTGCATACGCCGATATCCCTCTCTGGCGAAATATCAATTGCTTGTGCCGTTTGTGCGCCCGCCGCCCCGTCCCCACCACTCCATGGTCTTGTCGGATATCGGGGGCATGCACTGTCACCCTGCGATGAAGAACTGGTAACTTGCCATGGCCGATGTCTCTCGGCACCGCCCAAAGTGGGCCGCTTGACCTTCCGGTTTGGCAGGTGGGCGTTATGCTGCCCGGCCTGATTTCCTGCGCGCCGACCTGGGTCAGCAGCGGCGGCTCCTTGCCCTGGTAACGGGAAATGTCACTGAAAGCCCCTGCCGCGCGGCATATGGGAATGAGAATTGAATCGGAAGGAAGAGTTATGACGAAAGCCGGAGGGCGTCCGTTCAGCCAGTTCGGTATCGTCGAGCTTGAGAAAATTGTCGCCAGCAACGAAAGAGATGGCGCAACACTCGAGGCCGTTCTGAGAGAACTGGGCTGGCGCAATACACAGCGGGCAGAGCGCCTGCGTCTGCGGCTGGAACAGACGCTCCAGACGGCTTGCCCAAGCTCGAGGGAGGCCGAAGCTGTGACCGATCGCGCCGCTGAGGCTGATAGCGGCTCGCAGCCCAAACCGTCGCCCGAACTCCCGTTCTCGGTGCATCAGCTTCGCAGGGCTGAAGCGCAGCCCCGCCAAGTTGAAGCGGCGCCGGTCGTGCCGGCACCGCTTCCCGGCCGTGCGCAGGAAAACCGCATGGAGGACATTCTCCGCGCCTGGACGGTGCTTGAGGTCCTGTCGCCGGCGACCTTCCGGCGACCCGCCGATCTTGCTGCCGGCGACAACCGGCGGATCGTACGGCTCGATCGCGGACTGCCCTGGGATCACGGCCCCGCGAAGGGGCCTATGGGCACCAGGCTCTATTTCCAGATCGTGCTTGGGACCGTCTCCATGAAGCCGGCGATGGACCAGCTCCTGGCCCGCTTTGCGGATAAACGGCCTGAAAAACCTCAGGCACGGGGAGAGACTCCGCTCGCGATTGTCATTGTCGATCGCTTCGGCAAGCCTGTTCCGGACGCCTGCGCGACCATTTCCAGCTTTGCCTGGGGACTGCCTCGGGCGCTGCGCAACGAGCCATCGACGCTTGCGGCCTGGACTGCGCAGGAGGAGCGGCTGCAGGGGGAGCTCCATTCCCGTCTTTACCGTGAGGATGAAACTGACGGTGTGCGTCCGCTCACCCTTCAGGCCCTGAACGCCGCCTTCGAATGGCTCGTCGATGAATGCGGGCTGGAGCGCGGCAGTGTCACGCCTCCGTCCTTTGCGGTCCGTTCGCTGGTATCGTCGAAGTCCAGTGAACCGCCTGAGCCGATCCTGCTCAACAGTTTCTACCTGAAAGATCTGGCAAAAGCGGGCGAGCTCGTTCGCAAGGGCCAGTGCCCAGAGGCGCTTCAGCGCTTCCTCGGTGCAAAGGCGCCCGCCGAGCGCCGCGACCTGCTGAGTGACATGGACGCGGTAGAAAGCGCGCTCGCACCGGCGCGATTTCCTCTCGCCCGCTGGCCGGGGGCAGGGCGCCATCCGCTCGTTCTCATGCAGCAGGCCGCAGTCAATCTGGCAAGCGAGCAGCGCGCGGGCGAGATCCTTGCCGTCAATGGTCCGCCGGGTACGGGCAAGACGACGCTGCTGCGCGACGTCGTGGCGGCCCTGGTCAGCCAGCGGGCCGATGCGATGGCGCGGTTCGACGATCCGGAAACGGCGTTCACCGCATCGGGCCAGAAGCAGCGCTTCGGCAGCGCCTTCGTGCACCTCTACCGGCTGGACCCAAGCCTGAAAGGCTTCGAGATGCTGATTGCATCCTCGAACAACAAGGCGGTCGAGAACGTCAGCGCCGAGCTTCCGGCGATCGGGGCGGTCGCCGAGGATGCCGCGAGCCTTCGGTACTTCGAGCCCTTGGCCGATGAGCTGCTTGGCACCAAGGCGTGGGGCGCGATTGCGGCAGTGCTCGGCAACGCCGGCAATCGCGCCGCGTTTCGCGACCGGTTCTGGTGGAACAAGGAAACCGGGCTTTTCGGGTATTTGAAGACGGTCTGCGGCACGCCTGCTGAAATCGATCTGCCCGATGGTTCGACCCGGCCGCCGAAGATCGTCGCCGACTTGCAGCCGCCGCAAGATCGCCGCGAGGCACTGCGCCGCTGGCATGCCGCGCGTGCTCAGTACACAGAGCTTCGCGGGCGCGTCGAAGCGCAGCACAAGGCGGCTGAAACGCTTCGCCTTGCCTCCGTGCATCTGCCCCGACTTGAACGTGCATTCGAGGCCTGCCGGGAGCACGCGGCCATGCGGCCCGGTCTTCTCGCGCGCCTGTTCGGTTCGGCCGCCTGGCGTCAGTGGAGGGCAGAGCACCTGGACCTCTCGGCCACACTGGCGAAATCTGGCCGGCCCCTCGCGAAAGGCGGGGCCTTGCCGCTATCCGAAGCCGTGCTGGCAGCTTCGCCGTGGCTGCGGTTCCGGCCCGGGCAAGCGGTGGAGGCAATCTCCGGCGCGTTTCGTCCAGCCCTGGCGGCTTTGCGCGGGCAGCAGACGATCCGAGGCGTGCCTGTGCTCGATGATGCGTTTTTGGGCGGTCCGCGGGAGACCGTCCAGACGGCTGCCCCCTGGCTCACGCCCGCCGAGCACCGCGACCGGGATGCGTTGTTCGAAGCCGCGCTCGAACTGCACCGTGCCTTCGTTGACGCCGCCGCCAAACCGCTGCGGCAGAATCTTGGCATGGCCATGCAGGTGCTCGACGGCAAAGGGCTCGATGCTCCCGAAAAGGACAGCCTGATACCGGACCTGTGGTCCAGCCTCTTCCTGGTGGTGCCTGCGGTGTCCACGACATTTGCCTCTGTTGGCAACATGCTGAAGATGGTCCCGCCCGAAGGGCTGGGCTGGCTCCTTGTCGACGAGGCAGGGCAGGCAAGCCCCCAGCAGGCGGTGGGCGCTCTCATGCGCGTGAAGCGGGCGATCGTTGTCGGCGATCCCGTCCAGGTCGAGCCCGTAGTCCTGCTCCCGGAGAGCCTCACGGGCGCTATCTGCCGAAGCTTCGGTGTCGATCCCGATCGCTTTTCCGCGCCGGCCGGATCGGTACAGACGCTGGCCGATGAGGCGACCTCCTCGTTTGCGGAGTTTCCCTCAAGGTCGGGAACGCGCACCGTCGGTGTCCCGCTCCTTGTGCACCGCCGCTGCGCCGATCCCATGTTCAAGGTTGCCAATCGCGTCGCCTACGAAGGTCTCATGGTACAGGCGAAGACTGCCAAGTCTTCGCCGATCCGGGATATCCTCGGACCTGCCCGCTGGATCGATGTTCGCGGAAGCGGTGAGGACAAGTGGTGTCCGGCGGAAGGGCAGGTGGTTGTCAGGATGCTGGAGGAGATCGCGGGGGTCGGGCTGGATTTGGATCTCTATATCGTCACGCCGTTTGTCATCGTCGCCGATGGCTTGAGGCGGATGATTGCGGACAGCCCGGTGCTGGAAGAAGCAATTCCCGACATCGCGGCCTGGGCGCGTAGCCGGGTCGGCACTGTCCATACTGTCCAGGGCAGGGAGGCTGAAGCAGTTTTGTTCGTGCTGGGCGCGCCCGATGCTGCGCAGTCAGGGGCAAGGAACTGGGCGGGTAAGACGCCGAACTTGCTGAATGTCGCTATGACCCGCGCGAAGGAAGTCGCTTATGTGATCGGTAATCGGGAATTGTGGAAACGGGCGGGGGTGTTTGCCGATCTTGATGGGTTGGTGCGGTGCTGGGGTGATGGGTTGATGGGTTGATGGGCTGGCTTTGTCTATGTTGGACGGTCCGGTTAGTCCGCTTCTGAGCGACAGTTGGCTGGAGCGGACGTTCGTTCAGGCTTTAGCGGGCTTGCTTTGAGAGCAGGATGTCGGGGTGGCTACGTTGGACCTTGTGCTCCGTCCGGTCTCGAGCGCCCATGCCTAAAAAGCGGACATTGCCGGCGGCCGGGGCACAGATTTCTCTTCGAGGGCTATTTGGGACAAACAGTCGTTTGGACGCATAAAACCTCGGTTGCTTATGCACTGGCGTTCTCAGGTATGGTGCTTAACAGCGCTGGCGTGGTACGGATTTGCATGAAAGGGGTGGTCCTATGTTTTTGCGACACCTGACGCTCACGAATATTCGCTCGATCGAGCGCTTGGAGCTGGACTTTTCGCGTGCAGGTGAAACGCGCGCCTGGACGTACCTTCTTGGCGAGAACGGCACCGGCAAGAGCAGCGTGCTCAAAGCTATCGGACTGGTGCTTGCGGGCAGCGAGGCCATCTTCGAGCTTGTCGGGAATCCCGACGACTGGATCCGGTTGGGCGCTGAAGAAGCACACATTGGGGTGGATTTTACCACGCAGGACGGTCAGCGCCGAAGCGCATCACTTGCATTCAAGCGCGGCATGGGCACCTCTCAATTTGTTCGCCAGAATACGGAGGTGCTTGAGCAGATTGACCGGGCGATCGTCCGATCCGAACGCAACTACTTTGTCGTTGGATATGGCGTGGTGCGACACGCGCTGGGGACCGGGGCGCGCGGCGCAATTCAGGAATCGACGCATCGGCGAATGCCGAGAACGCGGGCGGTGGCGACCTTGTTTAACCTTGATACGTCACTGGTGTCGTTGGAGGCCTGGGCAATGGATCTGGAGTATCGTCGCGGTCCGGAAGGACTGGTGGCGGTACGCAATGCGCTGGACAATCTTCTGCCAGATGTCCGTTTTGATCAGATCGATCGCGAGAACCGGCGCCTGCTGTTCGCGACACTGGATGGTGTTCTGCCTCTCTCGGCATTGTCGGATGGCTATCAGGCAATGGCCGCCTGGTGCGGCGATCTGCTGTTTCAGATCACGGAGACCTTCCAGGATTACAAGGATCCTCTAAAGGCTCGCGGTGTACTGTTGGTCGATGAAATCGACCTGCATCTTCACCCGATCTGGCAGCGTCGCCTCGTCTCCTTCATCCAGGAGACTCTACCTAACGTGCAGGTGGTCGTCACCACGCATTCGCCGCTTACGATCCATCAGGCAAGTGAAGGTGAGCTGTTCGTGCTTCGGCGCGAGGAAAATCGTGCAGTCACTCTGTTCCCGTTCGAAGGTGCGCCTAATCGACTAATGCTGCACCAGCTGTTGCAGAGCCCACTTTTCGGGCTCGAGACGCTGGACTCTCCGCAGGTGGAAGCGGCCCGCGAGGAGCTGCGCGCCCTCAAGGGCCTTGCCGGGGCGAATGCGGCGTCTAGCCCCAAGGACAAGCGGCGCCTCGTACAGCTTGAAAAAGAACTGCAGGATGTACCAACCTGGCGCGGCACGCGGCCGGGCCTTGAGCGCACCAATGATGTTCTGGAGCAGGTGACCCGCGAACTTGGCCGGATGGCCGGCAAGGACGTATCGGTAGCCGACATTGCGCGCGGTGCGGATGACGCTCCGCTTTCCTCCCAATGATCGCGTTGCAGCGTGGCCGGGAGACCAATGCTGTACCGGCCGCATTCCGTCAGCCCCGGCTCGCGGCTAAATCGCAGCTTCTGGCGGGGATATTCTTCACAAGCCTGGTGTCAGGCAAAATGGACTTCGATTCCGCGCAATGGAAGCCCGCGAAGGTTCGGCTGAAGAAGGATACGCATGGCAAATGCGCCTATTGTGAGGCGCCGACCAGCTTGGTCGCTCATGGCGATGTCGAGCATTTCCGACCGAAGTCGATCTACTGGTGGTTGGCTTTCTGCTTCGATAACTACCTCTACAGTTGCCAGATCTGCAACCAGACTTACAAGAGTGACAACTTCCCGATTTCCGGCGCGTTGACTGCGGCGCCAGCCATGCCGGATGCGCTTCCGACTGGCGCCGAGCTGGACGATCTTCTTTTACTTCTGACGCACGACCCGCTTTTGCTCACTGACGAGCAGGTGCGAGAGCTATGGGGCGGTGAGCAGGCAGACCTCGTAAATCCCTATCTGGAAAATCCGGAGCAGCTTTTCAGTTATGAGGTCGATGGTTCCAATGAGGAAATCTGGGTCCGGTCCGCTGGCGGTCCTCGTGCGGACAGGGCGATCGCTGCCTCGGAGACCTGTCTGGGGATCAACCGGGAGGAGCTTCGTCGGGAGCGGTTTGTGAACTACTCGCAATTGGCCGCATTCTCACAAATTCTCGCGCTCCCTGACATTCCGGACAATGTCCGAACTATCAGCGAGCGCGAAGTCAGACGCATGCAGCTGGCGAGCGAACCTTTTGCAGGTATGCGCCGTTTCTTCGCGCGCAGCTGGGGGCTGCCGGGACCGCTGCGGTGAAGATCCATTACTCCGGCGTGGACAGGATAACTGGCACGTCTTCCTGATAGAACCGGTTGAACCGCTCGTCCTTGGCAAGGGAATGAGGCCGGTATGGGGCGGTGCGGATGCATTGGACTACGCCTGGAAGCGCGAAGCGTTCCAGAACGGACGGATGCACCGGCGCCCCCGACGGGATCGAACGAGGCTTGGTTTGCCATCCTTTTCTCGCCCAGGCTGGGAACCACGAGGGATAGCGATCCAGCAAGGTCTCAGCCTCGCAATGCTGGTAGCCGTTTGCACGGGGATAGAGTTGCAGATGGGAACGATCGAGATGGATCGGATCGGGCAATTGGGTCGCCTGATCGACCATCCATTGCAAGGCGATGTCGGAGAGGCGGCTTTCGTCCTCGGGGTAACTGCCACCGATGTCGGAATGATTGCCTGCAAACCAGAGCTGTATGAACGGCTCAGGTTCACCTTTTTCCTTTGGTTTTGCGAATTCCTGTCGTTCCTGTCCCCAAAGCACGCGATCGAAATCGGAACGGGTTTCATCGATGGCGAGGGCATGGCGGGCAAATCGGATCCGCGGATTGAGATAGGTGTCGTAGAAGCGGAATTTCCAGCCGGACCAGTGATAGCGGCGCTGTCCGGGGCCAGGAAAGTCATCGATCTTCTTCAGGCGCGCGCGTGCAATCACGAACGCGGCGCCCAAGGCGCCTGCCAGCGCAGCAAAGCCAAATGCCGGCCAGAAGGGCGCTTGTAAAAGCGCACTGTATCCAAACGCGAACCCGGCGACGATGAGGCCGACACACGCGAGCAGAATGGCGTTCATGAGTATTCGGCGCAGCCCGCTGGTGCCAAGCGCTGCGACCGTATCGAAGACGCCGACAAAATAGGGGACTACGTTGGCCTGCTTCTCCCCGCTAGCGAACTTTGAGCGGAACCGTCGGGCAAGCTCTGCACGTTCCTTGCGAAATTCGCTGCGGGCGCGGCCCGATCCATGCTCGTAGACCTTATGGACTGCTTCACGGGCAATCGCTCTCAACGCGCTTCCCCCCTTTGGCAGTGGGGTGCCGTCGGGCATGCGCGTGGGAACACCGCAAAGGCCGAGCACTCCTGCCAGGCTCCGTGCCGTGTAGGCCCCGCGGCTGAACCCGAAGAGATAGATCCGGTCACCGTCCTCATAATGGCGCAGGATCGCTTCATAACAGTCAACGATGTTGTGACCTATGCCTGCACCGGTCGCGGAACTTGCGAATTTTCGGATGGTGCGGGCAATGCGGGTACGCGAAGTGGCAGACGCATCGACGTCTGTACCAAGACCTGCATCGTAGAATGCCACCTGAAAATCCGGATCAATCGAATTGTCCGGAGCGACCCGGCTCGCCCGGTACAGTTTATAGACATTGCTGAGCCGTTGGTCCGGCATCAGCCCGCCAGACTGGCCGGTCCCGTCCGAGAAAATCAGAATGTTCTTCGCCATATTCTGCCGATCCAGATCCACGATGATTGGTTAAAGGCTGCCTGCCCCAAGCGGAGGCCTGAAAGTTTGCGCGTGTTTTCGCGATATGTGCATCAGCTGCCTGATCGAATTACCGCCATCACGTCCTTGAACGCCGCACTTGTTCCCTTGGTCAGTTGCCCGGCCGCTGTCCGCGCGTATGCGCCGGTGAAGGCTGCCTGAGGTAGGTTTGCGATAGGCACCGTAAGGGTGATCGCATCGTGCCGTTCCAACCGGTGCGGCAGTGACGGCCCGGCGATCACATTTTGCGGGCGGAATGGCGTCCGCTTTGGCAGATTCCCTTTTGGCGTTCCAATCAGGAAGCCGACTTCCTCAACCGAAACCGCATAAGTTCCAAGGTTCTGTATCTCGACGGAAATGCACGGCATGCCCACACGGCGCATATGCTCGTCGATCATTTCCGAATATTTCGGGATAACCCGCAGCCTCACCGCGCGATCTCGCCAGCCCTGCCAGGTGTTGAAGATGCCGAGCGCCGCTCCAATCACCGCAATCGTAAAGGTGATCCAGCTGGTCCAGGTCATGGTGTGCTTTCTGTGTCGGGCGGGCCTATGGTGATCGCTTCGCCGCCTGGATGAGTGATCGGTGAGGGAGGCGTCATCGTTGGCACTTCACAGTCCCGCCATTCGTCGGGAGATGCGGGCCTGTCCCTCCTTCTGCGCGGCGCTGATCGCAGTATCGAGTTCGTCCAGGTTTTCGATACAGATCTGTACGCGTGTAGCGGGGAGATCTTTCAGGTCCAGGTTCATGCGCTTGATGAAGTAATAGGCCATGGAGAGGCGCAACTCGATCTCTCGCCCACCATCGGTCATATCGAAATCGCGCTGGATGGCCAGGCTTTGCTCGGGCGTGAGCTCCGGGTGAGGCTTCAATCGCAGCTTGATATGGGTGTTCCATTCGATGTCGTCAGCGGGATCGTACTCCGCTGGCTCGAGTTTTTCGAACGCGCCGATTCGGCTCAGCACGAAGTCCCGGAAATCATTGCGATCGCAGGCCCAAGCGCGCAAGTGCCAGCGGTGGCCGTCAAAGGCCATCGCATGCGGTGCGATCGCCCTCCAGCGAATGTTGGTGAGCGACTGGTACTCCACGTTGAGGGCTGACCGGGTGCGGATCGCTTCAAACACGATCCTCAGGCATTCGGGATCGACGTGGCGTACAAGGTCGGGCGCCATGGAAATCGGAGGCAGGTTCTTGAACCAGATGTCGCGTCTGGGAAGGGCGGCCGAAAAGAGCGCGCGAAGTTGCAGGAGGATCCGGTCGGCGGAAGGCTGCAGAAATCTCGGGCGCAATTTCCGTGCCGGGACGAAGGCCTTCTCTGTGGCATCGTAATCGATGTTTTCGCCGGCCATCTCCCGGTAGCGTTTGAGGTCCACCGAGGCCTGTGGTGTGGAAATTTCGAACTGCGTCTCGAGGTCGCGCCGGTTCAGCTGCCCCTCCCAGAACAGCTTCCATTCAATGAATTCAAACCGGCGGTTTTGCGTCCACGGACGCTTGGGATCATCGACCATCCTGAAACCCCTATACCAACTTGACGGATATTAAAACACAACCCATCTAGTTTCAAGCCGGGTGCGTCGATTCTCCACCGATTCGGATGAAGAGGCGATGCTGCAATCGGGCGAGTCCAGTTGGAGGCCATCATGGCAAATGCTGTCGTGCCACGGTGGCACGGGGATAACTATCAGTCGCGGTTCTTCTGGATGCATGCCGCTTCTCTGCGCGACCCGCAGCGTCCGGATGTGGTCGAAGTCACTTTCGAGGCGGATGGCCCGAAGGCCTTCGACGACGTTGTCGTACGCTACGATCCGGGACGGCCCAGCATGGGTGCTTACCGGATCACCGTCGATTACCACCAGATCAAGTGGCATACCGATCATAGCGGGCGGTTCGGCTACAGGGACCTGATCGAACCGGAATTCATCAATGCCGCGAAGTTCTCCATTCTCGAACGACTGGTGGAGGCCAAGGCCAAACCCGACGTTCCGCCGACCGCGGCGTTTACGTTGGTCACCACGGATTCCTTCTCGGATGGCGACCAGCTTGGCGAACTTGTTTCGCATGCAGACGGTTCGATCCGGATTGACCGGCTGTTCAGCAGCAAGACCGATGCAAGCCGGATGGGCGAGGTCCGCAAGTGTTGGCGCGAGCATCTGGGTCTTTCCAGTGACGAGGAGCTCAAGACTGTGCTTGCGGGCTTCCACATCAAGCCCGGCCACATGTCGCTGGAGGACATGCGGGGCCGGGTCAGTGAGCGTTTCCGGCTTGTCGGCTTGCTTGGCGAGGAGACTTCGTCGGATTTCCGGTATGACGGTGCGGCGCAGAATCTTCTGGTGCGAGGGATCAACTCCCTGACCCGGCAAGCGTTCGATCGTCTGTGCGCGGAGGAAAACTGGCTGCAGCCCGATCCCTTGACGCCCCGCCTGAACGTTGCGCTGCGATCGTTTACCCGGGGCCTGACTGCAGCAGACCTGCTTGAGGCTGCACCTGAGAATACGCTTTCGCTCATTGAGCGCTTCGATCTGCGCCAACCGGTGGAGGGGGTAACTTGGGAGGCCCTGAAAGGCGAGGCCACCGCCTTCCTTGAAGGTATCCCTGAACGTGGCAAAGAGGTGCGCCTGTTCATTGATGCGCACAGTTCGCTGGCCTTCCTCGCCGGGGCCATCCTGGGCTTCAAATCCGGGGTGGATACCCAGATTATGCAGAAAGGCAGGGGCGCGAGCGTGATCTGGCATGCGGGCGATGGCCGCGACGGACCGGATCCGCAGATCACCGAAGAGGTGCTCGGCGATGGCAGGGACATCGCGGTCTCGGTGGCGATTACCCGCGATACGATCAGCGACGTGTGCGCGTACGTCGCTGCAAATCTGCCTTCGGTCGGCAGGATCCTCCGCGTATTGCCGGCGGGCGGTACGGGACTGCGGTCTGTCGAGGGCGGGGCGCATGCTGCGCGCATCGCGGACGTGGTCGCGGATGCCGTGACGAAGGCGCGCCGTCCGGGCGGTACGTCCCACTTCTTCGTCTCGGCGCCCAACGCCTTCTCTTTCCTGCTTGGTCAGCATGCGGAAGCGATGGGGATCTGCGCGCCCTATGAATTCGACCTGGGGGCTCGCGTGGACGGCCTCTATCACCCCACCTTCAGCATTTGAGGCAGTACGATGGAGCTTCGTCCACAATTCGATCAGTTTCTTCGCGATATCAGGCCCGGGGAGCGTCATAAGGAGGAGTGGAGGCGCGGTTCAGGCACGTTGCGTGCCCGCCTGCTCGCAGATCCCGATCTCTCGCCGCTCATCGTCTCATCGTTCCTGCAAGGCAGTGTCCGCCGTTCGACGGCAGTGCGCCCGACCGGTGGCAAGAGATCCGATGTGGATGTCGTCATCGTGACCACCATCGATCATACCGCAGAGCAGCCCGCGGTGGCGATGAAGCGGTTCGAGCCGTTTCTGAACCGCCATTACGAAGGGAAGTGGAGGCGCCAGGATCGCTCTTTTGGCATCGAACTGTCGTATGTCGATCTCGACCTTGTCGTGACCGCGCTGCCGGCCGATGCGACCAATCGCGCAGGACTGATGGAACTCTATCGCTCGCAGGCGGTGGAAACGTTCACGACGCTCGAAGAGCGCGCGGACTGGAACCTGAGCAAAAGCTGGGATCCGAATGCGGGCATGTTCACCGCCCCCGCCTTCACGGCAAACGATTCCCTTCCTGACGCGGAATGGAAGCCGCACCCGTTGATGTTGCCGGATCGGGCCGTCAGGGATTGGGGGCCAACCCACCCGCTGGCGCAGATCAAGTGGGCTGCCGACAAGAACCGGGCCTGCAATGGCCACTACATCAATGTCGTGCGAGCGCTGAAGTGGTGGCGCCATGAGCATGCTGCGGATTTGCCGAAGTATCCCAAGGGTTACCCGCTTGAGCACATGATCGGGTCCGTTCTACCTGACGGCATTCGTTGCATGGCAGAAGGGGTCACGCTGGCTTTCGAGGGGCTGAGGGATACCTTCGGTCCTTGGGCCCGGGCCGGCATGGTCCCATTTCTGGCGGACCATGGCGTGCCTACGCATAACGTCTTGCAGCGCCTTGGCATCGAGGATTTCCGTGCGTTTGTAGCGGCTGTCACCGTGGCTGCGAGGGAGGCGCGTGCGGCACTCGACAGTCAGGATGCGGCCGAGAGCGGCGAGGGTTGGCAAAAGCTGCTTGGCAGGTCGTTCCCCCTTCCTGGTCCCCAGGGCGGCGACCGAGCGCGAGGCTTCACGCCACCTGCCGTGCCGGCGGCTCCCAAGACAGACCGGTTCGCCTGAAACATGACACCCCCTGCGCCGCTGGTCTCGGCATTTGACAACCTGCCTGAAGATCCGCGGTTTGAATTGGTCGAGGGCTGGGCCGAACGCGGGGCAGGGGTCTGGTCCTTTCATTTCCGTGCGCGGCTCAGCGTGGAAGCAAGTGTCCACATGCCGGAGTGGTCGAACTGGCACGCGGTTCTTACACCCGATGGAGGCGCCTGGCATATCGCCATTTTCCCTGATGCTGGGGCCGGGATCGAAAGTCAGTTTCCCCACCAGGCACTCAATATCGTGCTGGGTGCCCAGGCAGTCTGGCGATCCGGCGCACCGTGTCTTGAGCGGCCGGTATCGGCTTTTCGCCGCGATGGCTGGTCGGGTGAACCGTCGGGACTTGATGATCGCTTATGCTGGTACATCGGTCGGCTATTCTCCTGGATCGACGCTGCAGCTCAGGACCGCCTGATCGAGGAAGGTGATCCGGTTGAACTGCCGGTGTCGCCGAAGCTGATCGCAGGGGCTTCGATTGGCTTCTGGGAAGACAAGGCAGGCCATGAATGGTGGGCACAGGCGGGGCGCTCATGGGGCTTTGCGAGCTTGGGGCGCGTTGCGGGGTCACGCGGCGTCACTGCGGTCACTGACTTCATGGATTCCAAGCGGGTGAGCCTGCGACGCCCGGTGTGGGGGGCGGGGATTCCAGCACCGGACGGGCGGGTCGACGCTGTATGGATGGTCATGCCGATCCTCGTCGTCGGTTGTCCGTGGCGCTTTCCATCGACATGGGAGGAACTGGCGGCATATTGCTCCGAAGTACACGTCGACCTTCCGGCCATCATGGCCGAGGCGGGTGCTGCGCTCCGCCACTTTGAGCGGCAGAAGCAGGCGGCTGCGCGCACTCTTCTCGTCGGTTTCCCCATGTCTGAGATCAGGGGCGAGGCTGCGGATCGGATGCATTGGATAGCGTTTGGCAATATGCAGACCGCGCGACGCGGCGATGTGCGCAGCGGATTTAGTGACCGCGCGGGGGCTCGGCGAGATTGGGACAGGGCGCTTGCGCTTGAAGCACGGCCGCTGTCGTCCATCGCCACTGCGAACTGGGCTCCCGATCAGTTGCGCCGCAGGGGGGAGGCCGAAGCGCAGGTTCGCGCGAAATCCGTACTGGTACTCGGTGGGGGGGCGCTTGGCGGCGCAGTTGCCCAGAACCTCGTTCGCATGGGCGTTGCACGGATCGGCATTGTCGATGCCGACCAGCTCTCCATTGGCAATCTGACCCGTCATGTGCTCACGATGCGCGAACTGGGATTGAATAAGGCGTCGGCGTTGGCGGGCAGTTTGAACGGCACGATGCCGGACATCACCGTGACGGGCTTAGCCACCAGCTTTCCGCCGACAAAACCGGAAGATCGAGAGCGGATCGAAGGCTGGGATGTGGTCGTGGATTGCACGGGCGAGGATGCGGTCCTGCGCGCTATGGCGGACTATCCGTGGGATGGCCTGAAGGTCTTCGTGAGTCTGTCGATGACTTGGCGTGCTCGCGGCTTAGTCGCGTTCGCGGACGAGCAGGCTGCTTTTCCTGCCATCGACGCCATCGAGCAATTCCTGGAATTTTCGGAAAAACCCGAAGACGCCATGATCGGAACCATGGAGGGTATCGGCTGCTGGCATCCGGTGTTTCCCGCGTCCGCAGATGACGTCCAGCTCTGGGCTGCAATCGGGACCAAATTCATTCGCAGGGCCGTATTGGAACGACGTCGGATCTGCGAACATTTCGTGCAGGACGAGTTTGGGGCAGTTCAGCGCCATGCCGCCTGAAGCGATGGAATGGAGTGACCCGACCTCCGCTTATTCGGTGTGGGTATCGCCAGACGCTGTCGGATCGATCCTGACCGCTGCTGCGAAAGCGGGACGACGAGAGACGGGTGGGATTCTGATTGGACGGTACGATCCTGAAGGATGGATCGCGGAAGTTGTTGATGCGACGGGCAAGCCGCAAGGATCGCGGGCCGGGTGGTGCTGGTTTAATCGGGGCAATGGCGGCCTGCGGGAGCTTTTGGATGAGCGCTGGACGGAAGGGCATCACTACCTCGGAGAATGGCACTTTCACCCTGGAGGGGCGCCAGCGCCGAGTGAGACCGACAAACGATCGATGTTGAAGATAGCGTCTGATCCAGCGTATCAATGTCCCGCACCTGTTCTGATGATCCTGGGTGGCAGAGTGCCGACGGCTTGGAGGATTTCAGTGTCCATTTTTCGCGATGGGATCGGCATCCCCCTGGTTGGCAATTTGCCGTTAACAGGCGAGGGGGCATGAACTGCACCGATTTTGACATTCGCGCCAGCACAGACAGACGCCGTGATTGGTCGCGAGCTGCCGGAAAAGCGGAAGGTCGACTATAGATACATCCGCCTCCAGAAAGCTCACGGTGTTTATCCGCAAATCAGCCGATATAATGGCATGTGATATAAATCACACCTGACCAGATTTGCACAGTCCTGTTGCCCATTGGCCCAAAACAGAACACCGGAATCGAAAGCCGGTAAAAAGGCTGAAAATATGAAGTGCTACCCCTATATATTGCTTTGATGTGCGATGGGGGTAATGTTGATGACCACGAAAAGAACCAGAGCGCCGGCCGATTCTACATCGACGATTTCCATTCGCCTTCTACGCAAGGATTATACTATCGAAGAGGCGGTTCGCGACAACAAGAAGCTGACAGTACAGCCGTCGACGACCGGCAGGCTTTATCATGAACAGACTGCAGGCACGGCGCCCGGCTGGCTGGGCTTCGTCAACGCCTTCGTGACTGGAGACCCGCTCAAGCTTCAGAACCAGAGCTGTTCCGCGGTTCTGTTTCTCGATGTCAAAACGGGGGACAAGAGCACACGGACTTTTGCCCTCGCGTTCGGCGCGGCCCATCTCTCCCTTCAGGCCAACGCCTTCGAGCGCAACTTCGGACTCAAAGTCGCGCTTAACTCCGTTGCACGGGCCAACCTCAAGAACGTCGATGTCGCAACGCTCGATGCGACGTCGTTCCAGAAGCGCGTGCAGGCTAGCCGCAAGTCAGATCTCGGAGGGTTTGGGATCGATATTGAGCGCGACGTTTTCCGCCTTGCCGGCGGCGTGCCGACCGATACCGATTTTGCAAGTTCCCTCGCCGGCCGCGATGCCTTGACTCTCAGCACACGGATCCTTCCGACTACAATTGCCGACAAGTGTCGCAAGGCGCTGAAGCTCTTCGAAGCCCAGGACTACAAGAAGGACTACGCGTTCATCGACCAGGTGGCGCCGGTCCGGGAGACAGAC
The DNA here is from genome assembly GCF_055361505.1 of Novosphingobium sp. TK71. NCBI lineage: Bacteria > Pseudomonadati > Pseudomonadota > Alphaproteobacteria > Sphingomonadales > Sphingomonadaceae > Novosphingobium > Novosphingobium sp. TK71. The sequence goes on along the minus strand of NZ_JBSZKA010000001.1, from coordinate 1,415,224 downwards.
GTTGTCGAGGCTCTGGACACGCTGATCTACGACGAGGTCAAATTGCTCTTGGCCGATCAGCCCTCCGACCTTCACCTCACGATCCCGGAGATCATCGATCCCGAACAGACGCGCGAGATCGGCTTCTTCGGTCTCGGCTTCAAGGGTGGCAGCAAGAAGGCCCACGGCGAACTGACGATCGAGGACTACATCCAGGATCTGAAGGACGGCAGGCCAGCCGATGTCAACAGCATCCAGGACATCAAGGCAAGCCACGAAATCCGGGTTGTCGTCGATGGACAGGGGCAGCGTCCAAATCGCCGCAAGGTCTACGACTGCATGGTTTTCGAGACCGTCTACGAGGGCATCACCTACGTCCTGTTTGCCGGCGACTGGTACTGCGTCGACATCAACTTCTACCAGAGCGTCGAAGCCGATTTCCAGAAGCTCCTCAGCAAGAAGCCCGTGGTTGCAAAGACCAAGGCGATCAACGAGCGCGCGTTGATTGCGGAAATGAACAAGGACCCTGATCTGTTGATGCTTGATCAGGTCAAGGTCTCGCCCGCAGGCGCGAGCGGCGCCAACCTCGAGCCTTGCGACTTTCTCTCGCGCGACAAGGCGTTCATTCACCTGAAAGACGGACACGGGTCCGACCCGATCAGTCACCTGTGGAATCAGGGGGTAGTGTCGGCGGAATCGTTCGTCCGGGATGCGACGTTCCGTATGGAGATGCGCATCAAGGCTCTGAAGCGGCAAAGGGAAACCAAGAAGAAGGGTTTCGAGAGCGTGCTCCCCGACGGACGGCAGAAGAAGCTAATGACGTCCGAGTACCGGATCGTCTATGGTATTATGCGTCATGCCTACAAGCGCTCAAAGAAGCTCGACCTGCCTTTCTTCAGTAAAGTCAGCTTGCGATCGGCCGCACAGAGGCTCGAACTCATGGGTTTCACGGTCGAAGTCCACCTCGTCGAAAAGGAGCGGACTTAACGCGCCAGAGCAGACTGCTCGGCTGTCGGGTCAATACATCTTCAAATGCTGTACAACTGAGCTAGGTCGCTTCAGGTTAAACCTGTATCGTCAAATGCCGGGGCCAAACACCTAGTTCGCAATGTCCGAAATACAAATTGGCAGCGTGTGTTGTCGCTAACGCTATCAAAGTGGCCAATCGCTGACACGATCGGGGTGGGGTAATCGATTTCCTGGCCTGCCTAGATTAAAATTTTGTATCCTTCCACGCATAATACTCACTTTCATCGATATTATGCCCCGACGTAGAAACCGACGCGCATAATCTTTCAATTGCTTTCTTTCGCAACGGTATGCAAAACGCCTTTCAATTGCTTCTTTGTTGTGGTTATTGCAATAATGGTTAACACATTTTGAGCATTTACGATTCAAAGCCCGATCGCTTTCTCACACCGCTTTCATATTCCTTGGAGCCTTCGCCGGCATCGGGAATTTATTGCGCGGGGTTCGAACTTCAGGTTTGGCGATGCGATGCCCTGGCAAACCATCTTATCGAATGGATGGCGGACTACGCGCTCCACGAAGACGAATTAGCGGTCAACCACGGCAACATGTATGTCCGGCTGAAGGAAGCTGCGGTCCGGATATACAAAAGCGCGCATTATGAGAAGCGCGGCGAGGTCGGCGAGATCGCTATGCATGCGATTTGCAGAGAATTCTTCGGAACTATCCCGATCGCTCCACGCGTGTTTTATCTTACGGCGTCGAACGAAGTTGTGAAGTCGTTCGATCTCGTCCATGTTCGCTATCCTGAAACAGGACCTGAATTATGGCTGGGCGAAGCTAAGTTCTATGACGATGGTCCAGGCGGAGCACGAGCGGCAGTCGGTTCGCTCAACGACCATCTCGAGGCAGGCTTCCTTCGCAATGAAAAGCTCATCCTCGGCCCGCAGGTTTCCCGGAACGTCCCTCGCTATCAGGAAATACGCGATCTACTTTCTGACAGAACCTCTCTCGACGTTTTGTTTCAGACGGCAGTCTTCCCAATCTGCATCGCCAGCAATAGCAGCGCGGCCGCGAGTGCGGCGTCGATCTGCGAGGAATACGCGCAAAAACTGAAGGCCGAAGTCAGCGAGATGTCCCGCATTATCGCGAGCTCCGGCTTGCCGCAACGAGTCCGCCTGGTCCTGCTGCACTTGCCCCTCGCCTCCAAGCAAAAATTGGCCGCAGCATTCGATGTCCGCCTGAAAGGGTTAGTGCCATGAGCCTGCAGAGCATCGATTGGAAGAGCTTGAACCAGATGTCCGCACCCGACATCGTTCCTGCTGTCTTCAAAATCATCCAGGACGCTTCCCTAGCAATCCAAAGCGAGGACCCGGATGATCCACGGATTCTCCAGATAATCCCGAGATTGGCGGACCTCATTCCGCACCGGCCCGAGTTGTCTCCCCTCTTGGAGCCATTCAGTTCCCTGGCCCGCGCAAGCGGACTGTGGAATTATATAGACCGAGCAACTGCGGATTACTCGGACCGTGTAGTGGCCGAGGCAGTGACGGCCCCCGAACTTGGCGGAATAACATTTCATAGGGAACAGGTGATTGCCCTAAGCAAGCTACTTGCAGGCGAAAACCTGATTTTGAGTGCTCCCACGAGTTTCGGAAAGAGCCTGCTGATCGATGCGCTTCTGGCGTCAGGCAAATACCGGCGAGTTGCCATTGTCCTTCCGACAATCGCTTTGCTCGACGAATTTCGGCGCCGCCTGAAGCGTCGTTTCTCGGGGGAATTCGAGATCCTGATGCACCCGACGGATCGGACCACCAACGAAAAGGTGATCTTTCTAGGCACACAGGAGCGCCTGATCGGGCGCGACGACCTCGGATCGATAGACCTCACAGTCGTCGACGAGTTCTACAAGCTCGACCCGCGCCGTAAGGACGAACGTCACATAACGCTGAATGCAGCGGTCTATCGGCTGCTCAGGCGATCACGGCAGTTCTTTTTCTTGGGGCCGAACATCGACAATGTTCGCATGGATGTCGAGGGGAGATGGAACTTCCAATTCCTGAAGACACGGTTTTCGACGGTCGCTGTTGACACGTTCGATTTGCGCGGCATATCGGACAAAGAAGGCCGGCTCATGGACGAGCTGGGGGAGGACACGAACTGGCCAGCCCTTGTCTTCGTATCTTCGCCTGACCGGGCCAACCGTCTTGCCGAAGACGCGTCGGAAGCAATGGCGGTCTCCGACGACACAGCCGACTTTTCTCAGTGGATGGCGCAAAACGTCGGGAAGCGCTGGCCATTGGTCAAAGCCGTGGAATATGGTTTCGGGGTGCACCACGCCCGCGTTCCTCGCGCGATTGCGTCCCACATGATCCGCATGTTCAACCGGTCCGAGCTGCCGGTCTTGTTTTGCACGTCCACATTGATTGAAGGTGTAAACACGGCCGCGCGAACCGTCCTGATTTTCGACAAGAAGATCAGCAAGAACGACTATGACTTCTTCACTTTCGCCAATATCCGGGGCCGCGCCGGCCGTCTTGGCCAGCACCATGTCGGCCAAGTCTACCTCTTCAATGAACCACCGGTGGTTGAAGAAATGGAAGTGTCTCCCACGCTTTTTGGCGATGATGAGGATGCATCGGACGACTACGTCGTGCACCTCGACGAGGATGATACAACCGAGGCGATCGACGATCGCGTCGCGGCACTTCGTCAATCGCTGAATCTCACAACAGCTGAGTTGCGGGTCGCGTCCGCTGTCGGGCTCGACACAGCTGTGGCACTGAAACAGAAGGTCGAGGCTTCCCTGCGCAACAGCCGGATCCTGGCTTGGTCAGGCATGCCCAGCTACAAAACAACTCTCGCCACAGTCGAGGTGATCTGTAGCGTCAAGGGTCCGCGAAATTTTGGCGCATTCTCCGCCAGTCAACTTGCATATTTGATCCGGAGGCTTCGCGAGCCCGCCTCGTTCAGAACCTTTCTGCTCGAGCACGATTCCAGCTTCAAGGGTGACACTACGAACTACGACAACATATTCAAGTTCCTGCGAGCATGCGAGTATGGCCTGCCGCAGCTGTTAGCGCTTGTCGAAATCTTCGTACGCAAGGTTCATCCGAATGCGGACTACAGCTACTATGTTCGTGAGATGAGCCGATGGTTTCGCAATGAGGCTCTTCGCAACCTTGACGAGGAAGGCGTGCCGATTCAGATTTCCGAGCGCTTTCTTCGGCCCAATGATGATCGTAACTCTTTGGCTCAACGGCTGGCGCTGGTCGCAATGCACGGCGATCCGTTCTTAACTGACTTCGAACGGAGCTGGCTGCTAGACGCCTTGGATATTGATTTTTCAGGGAATGGCCAGGCTGACAGCGCCACATAAACCGCGTTTATGCATCGGCGGGCATGCGAACGAGTGGCGATCTTTCAAGATGTTGATCAATGTTGTATCTGGGAGACGTTTCCGCGTGCCGTCTCTTCGGGGTAGCCTACCGAAGCAAGGTATCGGGGCAGCGTCGGATGGTCCGCTCGATGATAGCAAGGCGTCGCACCGGATCGCCTGTCGCCACCTTTCGGTCCGGACTACTTGCTCCAGGGCATTTAGGCTCTGAATGTCTGGAGCCCCCCAAGCGATCCAGACTCGACTGTCGCGAATGTGCCATCGCCAGCCGTTCACCGTCGCCAGCGGTTCGATGAACGATGGGCGGCTTTCAGGGCGCGCGAATGAGGCACTGTATGTCGGCTCTGTCGGCGAAATGAGCGGCTTCGCTGGTGGATTGCTCAGTTTTTTGCCGGCTTCGAGTTGGGTTAGCCCATCACAGAATGGAGGGGATGACGGGGGAGCGGTGAATGATCATCCTGCCCGATCCACTGATGTTCAACGTCAGATCGTCCGGAGCCGCACGAAGCATGCTCGCCATCGTGCTCAAATTGAGCCCATTCAAGGGGACTCCGTTAAATTCAGAGATTACTAGACCCGAGCGTAAGCCGGCTTTTGCAGCGGCGCTTCCCGGAGTAATCTTGGTAACGCACGCGCCTTCGGGAATGGCCCAGATTTCAAAGCCGAAGACTGGTTTGGTAGAACCATCCATGCTCGAGGGTACTACCGAAATTGCGGGGATTGTGGGCCTGGGCGTTATGCGAGCAGGGCTTTTGTAGAAGACGTCTGCTGCAATGTGATGGTTTTTGCCGTAAACGGCGGCGAGAGTAGCATAGAGAAGCGGGTCGAAATTTTTCAGATCGCCATTTGAGAGAACGGTTCGTCCGGCGCGGTAGGAAACCTTATTTGAATTGAACCAAAACTGAGTTCCTTCCGCCCAGTATTCTTCGATCGTATTCCCCGCATAGTCTCCATCCCACAAATGCTTGTCATTAGCGGTTCGGAATGCCGCTTCGATGCGGGCATAGAGTGCCCGATCGGTTCTACGCACGGAATCCAGAATGTTGTGCGAGAATTCATGGACCAGAATAGATTCGCCGTAATAGGTGGTACCGGGAACGCCCAGCAGGTTCTCGGCGGCGCCAGTTGTGTAGAGCCCTCCCATGCCACGCGCGCGCGCAGCCCAGTATTCATAATCGGTCATGGCGGCGATCCGGGGATAGTCTTCTCGTTCGCCATTGGTCAGGCGCGGATCGTCGCATGCAGGCTTTTTCCAATCGCGCTGCTCGGGCAGATCCATCGTGGTTTCATTCACCGCCATGACGCCTACGCGTGCGCCGTGCGCAATCAGATCAGCCCGTAGATCGGGTCGATGAGCAAGTTCTTCGTTGACGATATCTCGGGCGATTTGCAGCGCCTTGTCAGGAACCTGAGCCGATCCGATTACAGGTATGCCACCAGCATCCACATACTTTTGGTAAAACGGGTCGAGGTGTAAATTGGCTGGAGGTGGATTGACCGGTTGCGCCGCAGCGACGAACATAAGACTCGGTATTAAGCCGATGAGCCGTTTGATTATCATGGGCTGACGATATCCTGCGGGGTGGCATCTTACCACCCCGTCCCACATCGTCAATCGTCAGAATGGTTCGCTTCTCTTTCGCCTCGTAGATGTCTGGCATCTAACTCGCTCATTGGCCGCCTTAACTGACGGCGGCTTCGTCAGCGGAAATCCTGAGTAAACCCTGGCAGTGCGCTAACGGCAGGCCGTAACCGATTCTCGCCATTCTGACCGTGCACCAGATTTCGGCTCCCGCCGAAAGCTTTAGTCGACGAGCCTCAGACACGCCGACTGCACAGGGATCGTACTGCGGCGGGTCTCCGCGATGGGCATCAGTCCTGATGAGGCAGGATTTATCCGAACAGGATCATGGCGGGGATGCTGGGGCCTCGGGAAACCCGAAAAACCGATGACAATATTTGTAATTCGAAAACATTATCTTATGCGCGCTTCGCGCCCTAATTTTGCCACCTAATTTCCCAAATTAGAGCGCCGATGTATCGCTGTTTCATATCACTATCATCGCGTTCATGTAGTCAGGGGCTGCAGGGGGCTACTCGCAAGTGTCGTTTGAGAATTGGGATCTCGGCTCGGTCGGGCAAGGGGGCTCTGCTGATACTTGCGATGTTCGCCACTCCGGCTGCGAACGCGCAGGATGAGGCCGCCGACACAGAAGTTGTCGTCAGGAGTCGTCGTAGTATCGGTGATATAACCTCGCTACGCCATTTCGATGAGCAGGCGATACGCGCGATAGGCGCCCGCAGTATCGCGGATCTGATCGCTCGGCTCGGTTCCCAAGTAAAAGGCGTCGATGGATCGCCGCCGGTCTTCGTACTCAACGGACGGCGCCCGCTGAATGATGAAGAAATATATTCCCTTCCGAACGACGCGTTGCAATCCTTTGATATCTTGCCGCCCGAAGCTGGCGCGCAGTTAGGCTACGGTTCGGCGCAGCCGGTCATAAACCTTGTAACCAAACCCCGATTCGAAACTGCGGAATTGCAAGTTGACGGGCAAACGGCGACCGAAGGCGGAGGCGGCACCGCGGGAGGCAAGCTGACCTTCACCCGCCTTCGGGGAAAGGATCGCCTGACGTTTTCGGCGCAGGCAAGCATGCAGAGCGAACTGCGGCAAAGCCAGCGGGCGCTGGCACCCGATACAAGCATCCCTTACGATGTGATCGGAAATATCAGCGGAGTGGAATCCGGCGAGATTGATCCCGAGTTGAGCGCGCTTGCCGGTTCGTTCGTGACGACAGCTGCAGTGCCGACGAACCCTTTGGACCGTTACGCGCTGGCAAGCTATGCCGATACTGCCAATCGGGCGCGAACTACGGACCTTGGCGACTACAGAAGCTTGCAGCCACGCCAACGCAACTGGAAGCTCTCAAGCTTTGTGAGCCATGCCCTTGGCGAGCGTACGACCAGCTTGTTGAGCCTTTCGTTCGAGGAGCAGCGCAACTGGTCCCTGCAAGGCCTTTCTACGACCTCTGTCACAGTGCCTGCATCCAACGCCTATTCTCCATTCTCCAACGATGTCATTTTGGATCGCTATCTCTCGGAAGCCGGTCCGTTGAAGCAGCAAAATCTGACTCAGACGGTGCGAGCGGGAGCCGGATTTACGGGATCGCTTGGTAGCTGGAACTGGATGCTGCGCCTCAACTATGAACGCGTGCACACCCGCGTCGACAGCGATCTCGGGATAGATGGCAGCGCATTGGATGCAGCCATCGGGGGTGGACTTGATCCGTTTAGTCCGTTTCCGCATTCGATCCTGGGACCTGTCCTTCAAGACCGTTCGCGCACAACGATCAGTTCGGGAGACGGTCAGCTCATCCTGAGCGGAGTGCCGCTCTATCTTCCGGCTGGGGGAGTTATTGTCACTGCGACTACCTCAGCGCAAATCGCCCATACCTCCGGCGCATCGACGTTGGGCACGGACACCGCAACCAAGCTGACCAGGGACACGGGTGGCGCAGCGTTGACGGCCGTCATTCCCATCGCATCGCGGGGTACCTCGGAACTGCCGATCGCTGGGCGACTGACGGCAAATGTGAGCTTAGGCGTCAGCAGTGTCAGCCAATATGGAACGCTTTACAATTCTCAATATGGGCTGACATGGGCGCCGTTGAAGCGGATCGAGATCCTCGCATCGATCAGGACCTCTCAATCGCCGCCTTCCCTGCAGCAGCTGGGAAGCCCGAGAGTTGAGACGCCCAATACGCCGTTCTTCGACTTGGTAGCCGGGCAGAGCCTTTTCGTGACATCGATCACCGGCGGCAATCCAGACTTGCGTCCCGAGCGGCGGCGCACGTTGGCTCTGACCGCCAATGTAAAGCCATTCCGCTCCGATGCCTTTCGGACATATCTCGCCTTCGAAGCGACCACCGTACGAAATCAGGCTGGCATTTTGACGAGCGTCACGCCTGAAATCGACGAAGCTTTTCCCGACAACTTCGTGCGCGACGCTTCCGGTCGGCTTGTTCTGGTAGATTGGCGCGCCGTTAACCTGGCGCGCGAAGCGCAGAGGATCGTCAAGGCTGGGGCCTCATACTCGGGCGTGATCGGAAGGAAGACCGGGGAAGGAGAGGCAGCGGGCCCCGTTACATCGCTGAATGTCGGAGTGAACTCGACCCTGAGATTGACCGACCGGGTTCTATTGCGAGAGGGTGTTCCTGAACTCGATCTTCTGGCCGGTGACGACCTGTCTTCAACAGGGGGGCGACCGCGATGGGATGTCGACGGCTACATCTCGGTTTACCGTCAAGGATTCGGCATTTTTCTGCAGACGATATGGCATTCGCAAAGTCGTTCTAGAAGCGACTTGCCCTCGTCGGACTTGCGGTTTTTCAGTCTGGGTAAAACCAACGTGACCGTCTCCCTCGCTCTTGATCAGGTTGCGAAACAACAAGACTGGGCGAAGAAACTTTCCGTCGATATTACCATTCAAAACGTTCTGAACGCGCGGCAACGGGTGCGAGATGGGACAGGGGAAACGCCGAACAGCTATCAGCCCGATTATCTCGATCCGCTGGGTCGGCTCGTTAGCCTGCGAGTCGTAAAGCGGTTTTAAAACTTGCGCGAGTGATAGCCTGAGAGCTGCTTCGGCAGACCGGTGCGGACCCGATGGGATTTCATAGTTTCGTGCTGTAACGTCCTGCGCCTGCTCGTTCAGGGCTACCCACTGGCGGATGAACCTAAGGCCGCTTTGCAGCAGTCGGATGGGAACCATGAACGTCGGCTATGTCGGCGGGCTTGGATAATACCCCCACCCATTGTGCCGATCGAAAATTGTGGCCGAAAATCATTACATTTTGGCTTTATGGCGTTACCGCTCCTTTTTGCGAATGGTTATCAAAACTACATCGCAGATTTCAGGGAGCGCTCGTTATGGAGACGCAGAAGGTTATCATTGTCGGCGGCGGCATCGGCGGTCTTTGCCTCGCTCAAGCCTTGAAGCGGGCTGCAGTGCCGTTTCTCCTGTTCGAACAGGATGAAGCCCTTGCCACGCGCGATCCGGGCTATCGCCTCAGGATCGATGCGGCGGGGCAGGATGCACTGGCGCGGTGTCTGCCGGTGGATCTGCTTTACCTGTTGCACCGAACCGCCAGCCTTGCCGAACCCGGCCCCTGGATCATCGATTCCGGTTCCCGGCCGGTCAATCTGCCGGCTTCCGATAGCTGGGCGGTGGGCGCGAGCGCGGTGGCGGACATGTGCGTGCACCGGCGGACCATGCTTGAAATCCTTGCGACCGGGCTGGAAGACCACTTTCGCTTCGGCCACGCGCTGATCGAATACGAGGAGAGTGCCGAGGGTGTCAGCGCTCGTTTCGCCAATGGGCATGAGGAATGTGGTGCGTTGCTGGTCGGCGCGGACGGCATCGGTTCGGCCGTGCGTCGCCAGTTGCTCCCCGGCGTAGCCCCGGAGGATACTGGCCTTGCCTGCATTTACGGGCGGACCGCGGCGACGATCGCCAATTGCCGTGCGATCGGCCCGGAAATCTGCGCCGGCAGTTCCGCGGTCTTCGCCAGCGGTTTCACGGCGGTCATCGATCTCATGTTCTTTCGCGACCCGATGACCAGATTGGCAGCCCAGATCGCGCCGGAGTGTCGGATCACGGACGTGCCGGAGTATTTCTATTGGGCGCTCACCGGGGCGCGCGCGCGGCTGGGATTGGAAACTCTGCCGCGAACACCGCGCGAACTGGACGGGATCGTCCGGCAATTGGTTCGGGATTGGGATCCGGCGTTGCAGGCAGTGATCCTGAGGGGCGATCCAGCCGAATGGGCCGCTCACCCTATTCGTAGTCTATGGCCCGATCGAACCTGGCAATCGCACCGGGTAACGCTGCTGGGCGATGCAATCCACGCCATGCGCCCGGTAAACGGTTCGGGGATGGTAACAGCCCTGTGCGATGCGGCGGATCTGGCCGCCTGTCTGGCACGAGCGCAAAGGGGCGAGAGCCGCGCGGCCATGCTGGATGCCTATGCCGTCACGATGCGGGAGCGGGCGATCGACGTTGTGCGGGCTGCTTCTGCGGACAGCGGCCGTCTTGCATTGGCAGCTTGAAACCGTCGTTACAGCTCACAAGGATTTTTACTATGGTCATTCACGTTCTTGGCCGTTGGCCGCTGGTAGTTTCGACGATGAGCGGCACCCTCACGGACGGCGAATACCTCGATTTTCTGTCTACCTGGGGCACATGGCTTGATCGCGGCCAGCGTTTTGCCTCGCTGCGTCGTTTTACCGACGCCGCCTCTCTGCTGCATCCGCAAGGTAGCGCGAAAGAGGCCAAAGCGTGGTTGCAGGCCAATGCTGCGCGTATCCGATTGCAGGTGGTGGGCCTTGTCACTGTGGTTCCTTCCGAGTGTCTGGAAGCGGCCAGTCGCATGGATGCGCAAAAACTGTTTGGCGTGCCGGCCCTGACGTGCAGTGATCTGGGCCAAGGGCTGGACTGGGTTGCCACGTGTTTCGAACGGGCGGGACTGTCGCCGATCACATGACAGACATCGTCAAGCAATTGCCGGAACTTGCGGACAGGATCGATGGTCCGCCCGTCATCGCGTTCTGGGGCAGCGAACGGCCGGGAGACGGCAGTGCGATCCAGTTGCGCGAATTCGGGTGGCACGGCCATGCTCGCGGGCAGCTATTCAGCGTGGAGTCGGGGCTGGTCCGTATCAGGACAAACGATGGGTCATGGCTGCTGCCGCCCCGGCGCATCGGTTGGGTTCCTGCGGGCGCGTTGCACGAAGTCAGCATCAGCGGCGCACTCAGCGGCTGGGGCGCGATGATCTCTCCGGCTGCGAGCAGTGGATTGCCCGAGCGTGTTTGCGTCATGGCGGCCAACGATCTGCTGCGCAATCTGGTCCACAAGGCGATGGGATTTGCCGATGCGGAGGTGCTTTCGCCCGAGCAGGAGCGCCTGACCGTGGTCTTGCTGGACGAAATCCGGGCAGCACCGCTGGAACCTTTGCACCTGCCGATGCCGACCGACGCACGGCTGCTGCGGCTGACGATGCACCTTCTGGCACAACCCGGAGAGGAACGGCCTTTCGCGCAACTCGTGTCCGACTTTGGAATGTCCGAACGCACTGCGCGCCGATGCTTTCAGGCAGAAACCGGCATGACCTTCCAGCAATGGCGGCAGCAGGCACGCCTGACGCTTGCCTTCGAATTGCTGGCCCAGGGGCAGCAGGTTGGAGCGGTGTCTGACGCACTGGGCTATGCAACGCCAAGCAATTTCATTGCCATGTTCCGGCGCGCGTTTGGTTGCTCACCGACGCGCTATTTCGGAGTGGGCGGTTGACGACCTGGAGCATCGAGGCAGACGCTACGTTCAAACTCACCGGAGGTCGGATCGCTTGTTGAGAGCCGGGATGTGCTGAGGAACCTTTGAACCAAGGGCTGAAGTTCATCGTGGTATTGCGAGGCACGCTCGAATGCGAGGTTCCGGGCAGCGGGCCTCTGTCGTTCCAGGAGCCTCAGGTTTTCGCGGTTCTCGACCAATTCCGGCACAGCGCCTTGCAATCGTTCGGATTACATCCAGCACTGATGGTCAATAAATGTTGCAAATGATTCGCAATTGCTTATGCGCCGCATTCCTGCGTTGAGGCAAAGCGATGCAGAAGCTGATTGGCTGAAGGATGGTTTTTGCATTCCGATTCTCTGTGGGGCGAGATTTACGGCGCGCATCGCAGCGCACTGATCGCCTATGCGGAACGTATAGCCGGCAATCGGGCCGAAGCGGAGGATGTGGTTCAGGATGCGTGGCTGCAGTTGCGGCAGGCTCTTGACCGGGACAAGCTTCGTGACCCGGTCCCCTATCTCTATCGGATCGTCCGCAATCTTGCGATCGACGGTCGTCGTAAGGCGAACAGGCAGGCAAGGCACGTGTCCGACGAGGCGGCGGACTGCCTCGCTGACATTGCAGACGATGCGCCTTCGCCTGAAAAGGTCGTGACCGCGCAAGTCGAGTTGCGATGCGTCGAGCAGGCGCTTTCCTCGCTGCCCGAACGGCAGCGCATAGCCATCGAAATGTATCGACTTGGAGGCTTTAAGCTGCGCGAGATTGCGGAACGGTTGGAGATTTCGGTGTCGTTGGCCCATCTCCTGATCGCGAAGGGGCTCGCCGAATGCCATCGCCTATGTCGCCCTGACGGGCCGGTGGGAGAAGGGCAGTGAGGAACCGGTCATTGAAAAACCGGCCCGCCCAAACGTGTATCCGGTATGACGGCTCGAATCCGGCCAGGGAGAGTGTCCATGTCGGTTGAGGCAGAACGGATCAGCATGGAGGCATCGGACTGGCTCATTCGCCTGCGCGAGCGACCTGACGATCGTGAACTGGCCAGCGCGTTTGCGGCCTGGCGCGAGGCCGACGTCTCGCACGTCCGGGCATGGGAAGAGATGGAAGCGTTGTTCGAGATGATCGGCAGCGTGGAACCGCGCCATCCCGCATACCTCGTTCCCGGAGTGGGCGGCCCCGCTGGAGTGTCGCAAAACCGAAAAGTACGGCGCAAGTGGTCGTTCGCCGCGATGGCGGCTGCAGGCGCCTGTCTGACGATACTGGGCGGCCCCGAGATTCTCCTGCATCTGCGGGCAGACCATATGACCTCGGCGGGCAGCATGGCGAACGTTGCGCTGGACGACGGTAGCAGCGTCAGGCTCGGCCCGGACAGCGCTATCGCCGTCGCCTATACGTCAAACCACCGTGATATCCGTCTGCTCCGTGGACAGGCATGGTTCGAGGTACAACCCGATCCTTCGCGGCCGTTCCGCGTGGAGGCGGATGGTATTGCCGCCACCGCGCTCGGCACCGCGTTCGACGTGCGAATGATCGGCCACGACCGCAGCGTCGCGGTTGGCCATGGCCGCGTTCGTGTTGAAGGCAGTGCTTCAACGGTGCTGGGGGCGGGGGACTGGGTCAGTGCAGCGCCCGGCGAGACGCCCGACACCGGACATCAGGCAAGTGATCTAGCCGGTATCTGGCGTTCCGGTTCAGTCGTGATCCGCGGGCGCACGGTAGCCGAGGCGATCGACGAACTGCGTCCCTGGTACAAGGGCCGCATTGTCCTCGCCGACGATGCGATCGGGCGCAAGCGTGTCACCGGTATCATTGGCCTTTCGGACCCCGAGGACGCGTTGCGTGCGCTGATTCAGCCGTACGGGGGCAGTATCTTGCGCATAACCCCGTGGCTGATGATCGTGACCGGGACGTAGCTACGCGAATTCAGTCGCTGTTGGGGCCTCGGAAAAAATTTTCGTCCTCGTTTGAAAAAAGTGCTCCGCAAGGCGTGGAGGTAATATCGGCTGTTGCGACGCATTATCAAACTTTGTCCGCGCCGGATTATCGCTTTTGAAGGAGCAAGCATGACTGGGGGCAAGAAATTTCGCGGTATTGGTGGCGTGGAGGGCAGTGCCTTCGGGACGATTGGCATGAGAGCGCTCGCGATTTCGCTGGCCGCATCCACCCCGTTCGTATTGGCTTCGGCGCCCGCACAGGCGCAGACGGCAGGGCAGCGCAATTTCGACATCGCGGCCCAGCCGCTGACCGAGGCGATCATGCAGTTTGGACGGCAGTCCGGTTTACAGGTCACGGCGGATTCCACGCTTATCGACGGGCGTGGCAGTGCCGGTGTATCCGGTAAGCACTCTGCCGCCGAAGCGCTGAGTATTCTGCTGCGCGGAACCGGTCTCACCTTCCGCTTCACGAGCCGCACTACCGCCGTTCTGGAACTGGCTCCGCAGGCCGCTGGTGCCGCAGTCCAACTTGGACCGGTGAAAGTCGAGGGTGAAGCTGACGGCGCTGTCGTCGCGTCATCCGATCCCGGCGTGACAGAAGGCACCGGATCTTATGCTGCTCACACGGTCACGGTGGGAAAAAGCGCGCAGTCGCTTCGGGAGATTCCGCAGTCAGTCAGCGTCATCACACGAACGCGGATGGACGACCAGAACCTCACGACCGTCAGTGAGGCGCTCGACCAGGTAACCGGCGTACGCAGCTTTGGCTACGAACGCCAGGAGCAGTACATCATTCGCGGTTATGCGGCGAACGCACAGTACAATGGCGTGCCGCAGCAGGAGGGTTCGGACAAGGCCAGCTCCAACACCGATGACCTCGCGTTCTTCGACCGCATCGAAGTGCTACGTGGCCCATCGGGCCTGTTGACGGGCAGCGGCGAACCGGGCGGAACCGTCAACTACGTCCGAAAGCGGCCCACTGACGTGCTGGCGGTGTCGGGCCTGGCTTCGGTAGGATCGTGGGACCGTTATCGCGGCGAAGTCGACGTGAGCGGCCCGCTCACTGCTTCCGGCAACCTGCGCGCCCGCGTGGTCGGGGTATATCAGGACGAGGACAAGTTCTACGACGTAGGCTACAACCACGATCGTTCTGTCTACGGTGTAGTGGAATACGACTTTGCGCCCCGCACCACGCTTGGCGTGAGCGGCATCTATTCGCAGCGCACCTATATCAACTCGTTCGGCCTGCCGCTCTACGATGACGGCACTGTACCGGCACGGGGGTCGTTCACCGGTTCGGACGCACCTTCGCGCACGCGCTCGCGTGAGATGGTGGTCGACCTCAGCCATGATTTCGGAGGCGGCTGGACATTCAAGAGCGCCTATAGCCTCCGCCGGCTGAGCTATGGCGGCTATTCGGTATTTCCCTGGGAAGCCATCGACCGCGAGACCGGACTGGTCAGCGGCATGTCGGCCGGACGGGTCGAGCAGGAAACCAAGTGGCACAGCTTCGATGCGCACGTGACCGGGCCGGTGCACTTGCTGGGCATGACGCATGACCTGACTTTCGGTGTCAACCGTTCGCGCTACGACTTCATCGGCGGCACCAAGTTCGTAAACCCCGGCAGCTGGGACGTCCTGAACGATCATGACCTGTCGGCTGTGATCGATGACAACATCACCTACCGCTATGAGACGGTGACGGCGCAGACCGGCGTCTATGGATCGGCGCGCATTCGCCTCGCCGATCCGCTGACGGTGATCGTCGGCGGTCGCCTCACCAACTTCACGATCAAGGATCGCGATGTCTTCCCGGATGTGACCCCGTGGATCGACAACAGCGCGACCACGAAGCGGCGTTTCACACCCTATGCCGGGGCGGTGCTGGACGTGACAGACCAATTGACCGTCTACACTAGCTATACCGACACTTTCGTGCCGCAGACGGCGCAGGATGTGAGCAACAGGACTTTGGCGCCGCGTGTCGGATGGCAGCTGGAATCAGGCCTCAAGGGTAGTTTCTTCAACGATGCCCTCAATGCCTCGATCGCGGTATTTCGCATCAATGATTCCAACCGCGCGATCATTGACGAAGCCAATATCGGCTGCGGCGGCACGGCCGACGGCACCTGCTATCGGGCCGCGGGCAAAGTGCGCAGTCAAGGTGTGGAACTGGAAGTCAACGGCAGCCCATTGCCGGGTTGGGAGATCACGGCAGGCTATACGTATAACCAGCAAAAATACCTGAGCGACACCGATCCGGCCAATGTCGGCAAGCGCTTCCTCCCGGCCCAGAGTCCGGAGAACATGCTCAAGGCATGGAGCCAGTTCGATCTGGGCAAGGCCGGTGTGCAGGGGTGGGCCTCGGGCCTGCAGGTCGGCGGGGGGATCCAGTGGCAGAGCAACATGTACACCGATCTCGTTCGGCAAGGCGCCTACGCTATCGTGAATGCAAAGCTCGGCTATGAAATCTCCGAGAAGTGGGATGTTTCGCTGGTGGTGAACAACCTGCTCGACAAGACCTACCTGCGTATTCCGGGCTACGCGATCTTCTACAATATCTACGGGGAGCCGCGGAATTTCCGTCTGACGCTGCGCGGCAAACTGTGAATGAAGAGTACCCGGACAGTCGGTGTCCGGGCACTTCTGGATGTGCGGTCAGTGGTGGCGGACAATGTATGCATAACCAAACCTCAGGGCGGAGCGCAGCTCATATGAACATCGCAACGAGACAGTGCGATACGCGGTGGAGGGGGGGCGACGATGTCCACATCGCGGCGCCGTCAGGCAGCGCTGACGATGATCTGCCGCGTCCCTTGCCGCGTTATGGTGATCGGACGACGGATCTTCAGGCTCGGCTGTTCGGCATATTCTGTACCACGCTCATCGCGGCGATCATTGCCGCTTGTGGGCTGTTGTCCTGGCGGGTCTATACGGCATTGCAGACACCGGCACGCTTGGCCGTGTTCGATGTCGATGTGCCAGCCGCACCGCCTGAGCAAAAAAGCGACATCCCGCCCGGCCCTGAGCAAATTCAGCGCGAGAAGGCCCAGCCCGAGGTCGTGCAGTCAGAGGTCGCGGTGCCTGAAATCACCATACCAAGTACCTCGCAGAAAGTGGCCGAGACCGCCCCACCGGTGGTCGATCTCGGTCCACCCAAGGAGAAGACGACCGCGCCCGAAAATAAGCCCGTACCTCCAGCGCAGAAGGTCAGCGATGCACGGCCGACATGGGAGGGCATGGTTCTTGGCGCACTAAACAAGGTAAAACGCTACCCCCGCGAAGCGGCGTTCCGCCGTCAGCAGGGTGTACCTTGGATACGCTTCACGATAAGCCGTGAGGGCAAGGTTCAGTCAATTCGTCTCGAACGCTCGTCCGGCACTAGAACGCTCGACGATGAAGCCCTGAGCCTCCCCAAACGCGCCAGCCCATTGCCCAAGCCTCCCGAGGATGTGACGGGCGAGACGATTGAACTGGTAGTCCCGGTCGAGTTCTTCATGCGGTGATCCCGATTTTCAACGCGAGGCAGTCCGTCAAAAGTGGACAGAACTCGTTCCAAGCGGTTCGTTTTGCGAGAGGCCGGTTGTGGCAATCGTTCTGGCCAGAGAGTGGCTGTTGTGGCGACTGCCGCAGGCCGTAGGTCACTACCGCGCCACGCCTGGAATTGACGCTGTAGCGTTTTTGACCCGATAGTCCCGATTGTCCCAATGTTGGCCGTTCACCGGCGCCAACGGCTCGGTGAACAATAGGCGGCTTTCTGGATGATCGAATGAAGCGTCGAAGGTCGGTTTTGTCGGCGCACCTTCCCAGGAGAACCGGGTTATTGCGAGACCTGCATTCCGACCATATTAACCGTCTACCCGATGAACAACGCGCAGCTGTAGATCGGGCGTCCACGCGTCAGCAATCGGTACGCAGAAGCAACTAGCAGGGCTGCCGGACCGCATCGCCGGGCAATGTCATAAGTTTCTCGCAGATGCAGTTCAGGGCACATTACAGTCAGGTCCTGTGGTCGCTTCACGCCCCACCAAAATCTCGCCCCGGTTTTCGACACGCTGGGATGTCGGTGCGATTGGCGCACCATCAATGGCGAGGCCAGATCCAGCGCGAGCGTTAGCGAGGATCCGCGAGCCATTGCCTCGGCGGTCAACCCACGCAGCCATGCTTCAGCGTCGTTAGGCTGGAGATACATGGAGACGCCTTCTGCGATCACCATGACCGGACGGCCTGCGCGCCAGCGCGTACTCTCCGCCCATTCGGAAACCTGAGTGCCGTTCGCTGCCAGCATGGTGACATTCGGCAATGCCGGCACATAGGCATCGCGCAGCGCAATCACTTCCGGAAAATCGATATCCACCCAGTCCGCGCTTGCAGGAGGGAGTAGACGGTTGGCGCGCGTGTCGAGGCCGGAGCCGATCGAGATAACCAGCCCCTCGGGATGCTCTTTCAGAAAGCGAGTGACCACGCCGTCGAACCACTGACCGCGAGCAACGCAGCCGCGCATGCTGGCCCTGTCGCCGGAAAAACGTTTCGGATCGAAGCCGATCGCGTCGCCGACATGCTCTGCTGCGGCATCGGCGAAGTGCAAGTCGGGGTTCTGGCGGTTGGCCATCAACCGCGCGGCCAGCGTGATAAGCAGGGTTTCCGGCACTCCGGCAAGCGTAGAGGTCGGATTTGCCGCTCCAGCATCTGTCATCGTCGCGTCTCCTTTACTCATCGAAGTTTCCAGCCCAGCAGCAGAATGGGGATGAGCACCGCGCCATGGCCGAACACTTCCATCGGACCATCGCTCACCAGCGCGAGAACGAGACCGCTCACTGTGAGGCCTGCGCAGGCCAGCGGGATCGCGAAAATCCGCATCATGATCGGCGCACCTGCTTGCGCCACCAGAGGCGCAGCCCTGTCCAGAGCACGGCGATCGCCAGCAGATCGAGCAGTGCCCAGATCAGCTTGAGCGCCAGCCCCCCGTAGTCCCCGAAGTGCAGCGGCTGGGCGAGCAGGAGCACTTCGATATACCACGGCGTGGTCGGAGCCGAACCTCGCTGGCCCGTCCGGGCATCGACGAGCGCTGCTTTCATGAGACGGCTGTCGATCGCGCTGCGTCCGCGCAAATAGACGGCGTAGTGGCTCGCATCCGCCATCAGCGAGCCTGGATAGGCGATGATTGCCGGTTCGCTGTTGGAAATCGCAGCCATGGCCTGGGCAAGTGCATGCTGCGGCGAGACGAGGGGCTTCGGCACAGTTTGCCCTGCAGCCATCGGTGACATGGCGGAGGATCGCCAGATCTGGAAGATGTAGCCGCCCCAGGCATTGACCCAACCGGTGCCTCCCACCACCAGCAGCCAGGCGGTCAGGACCACGCCGATCAGGTTGTGCCGATCAAGCAGACGGGTTCGCGCGTCCTTCTCGCGCCGCACCGTTCCAAACGCCAGGCGACGCATGAACGGTGCGTAGAGGACGACTCCGGATACAACCGACAGCAGAAACGCCAGCGCAACGAGCCCCAGTACAGGCGGACCGAGCGGTCCCAAGAGTAGCTGGCCGTGCAGCTTCAGCACCCAGTCCATCACACCGCCGCCGGCACTCTCATCAATCGGCAGGCCGGAAGCTTTGTCGATCACGACGTTGACGTTGGTCGAGGGATAGGCCGTGGCGCTGGTCCCCATCGACAGGGTCAGCCGATCGGGTGTTTCCGGCTCCCAGACGACGAACTGCACGACCCTTTTGGGATGCACTTGGCGCCCGGCCGCGACCAGTTCGTCAAGCGGGCGGGGCTCGGCAAGTTGTGCGGTGCTCGTGGGCTCCAGCCAGCGATCGATCTCATCATGAAAGATCAGCGGCAACCCTGTCGCGCAAAGCATCAGGAGGAAACCCGCGCAGGCGAGCGAAGACCAACGATGCAGGCCCGACCATCGTCGCAAGGCTGCCGGTGACATGTTCATGGACGTGGGCGACCGTCAGTAGTTCAGGCTGAGGCGTACGCCCAGTTCGCGGCCCCGTCCAAGCTGATAGGCATTGCCGATCCCCTGCCCGGCGTTGAAAGCATAAACGGCATAGCGCTTGTCCGTGAGGTTATCGCCATAGAGATCGACCGCGACGCCCATGCCGGTCTGCCAGCGCAGCCCAGCATCGATCAGGGAATAGCGCGGCTGCGCGATACTGTTGGCCTCATCGAACCATGTCTTGCCGATTACGCTGACGCCGCCGTGCGGACTTACGGTTCCTGCATGGCCGGGCAGGCGGATATCGTACTGCACATTGGCATTGACCATGCCGGAAGGGCTGTAAGGCATTGTGTTGCCGCTCAGATCGACGCCAGGGTTCAGCGCATTGTCGTAACGGCTGAACCAGCTGTCGTTGAGCGCCGCGGAAAGCGTCAGGCGGAGGCCGTCCAGCGGTTCTGCGCGGGCGTTAAGGTTGATGCCCTTGCTTTTCACTTTGCCGACATTCTGCAAGTACATTCCATCGGCAGGGCCGACCGAGAGCTGGAAGTCGGTGCTGAGGATGTAATACGCCGCCAGGCTTGCCTCGTAGCGACCACCATGGCTGCGAAGGCGGCCACCCAGCTCGTAGTTGTAGCTGTGCTGTGGGGCGTAGCTGTAGGCAATGGTCGCCGGCGTTACCGCGCGAGTGAAGCCACCGGCCTTGAATCCCGTCGAGAAGACGCCGTAGAGCCGCAGCGCATCGCTGGCCTGATAGCCGATGGACAGCTTGGGCAGAACGCTGGTCTTGCCGGTCTGGTTGTCCAGCGCGATGCTGCCGTAATAGGTGTCGGCGTCGGTTTCCTCGCGGCTCAGGCGCAGCCCCGGTGTGATATCGAGCCGGTCGGTCACGTGCCAGGTCACTTCGCCGAAAGCGGCATAAGTGCGGACCTTCTGGTGCGATCCCAGATCGTAGGCGGGCACGACGCGGCGGAAACGCAAGTCCTCGAAATAGAGGCCCGCGACATAATCCACCGGCCCACCGCCCTTGGACGAGAGGCGCAGTTCCTGACTGAACGTGCGCTGCGTTTCCGGGGTGTAGCTGCCGAAGACGGTGCGATCGAGGTCGCGATCCTGATAGCCGGTCAATGCCGTCAGCGTGGCAAAGCCGAGATCGAAGGCCGCCGTCAGGCCGTAGCTGTCGGTACGGAGCCGGTAATGCGAGGGCATTTCCAGTGCACGGCGCTGATCGAACAGCGGCTCCAGTACGAAGTATTCCTCATCCGATCGCACCGTGCTGCGCTGCCAGGAGAACATCAGGTCCACCTTGCCGCCGGTGGGCGCGTAGCGCAGGCGAACCCGGCCGGTTTCCGTCCTGGATCCGCCAAGCTGATCGCCGCTGGTCATGCCGCGAAGTTCGCCTTCCTCGCGGCGGTTTGCGTAGAGCATATCGGCATAGAGCGCGTCCTTCACGATCGGGGCGCTCACGCGGGCTTGCTCCGTCTCGCCAAGCTTGGTCAATGCGGCCACGGCCTGCACATGGAGATCGTTGTCGGGCTTTTGCGTCACGACGTTGATCACGCCGCCCACGGCGCCGCGTCCGTATAGCGTGCCCTGCGGGCCATAGAGCACTTCTACGCGATCGAGGCCCACCGGCAGCAACTGGAAGAACAGCGCCTGATCCTGCGGCAACCCGTCGACGTAAAGCTGGGTCGAGGGATTGTAGAAGTCCACCGAGGACTGCCCACGGATCGTGACGTTGGCGAATGTACGGCTCGAGCGGGCGCGGATGGAAAGGTCCGCGAAGAGGCGATCGAGTTGCTCCACGCCCTGGAACCCGCGTGGATCGAGCGCCGCCGGAGTTGCGATTGCGACCTGGCCATCGACACTTGCGAGTGACTGCGGCCGCTTGCCAGCCGTTACGACGATCTGGTCATTTCCTTTCTCATCGCCAGACTCTTCCTGCGCCTGTGCGCTTACGCTCCACAGAGCGGCTCCGGCCAGAAGGGCCGACGAAATCGATGTATGCCGTGTGTTCAAGTTGGACCCCGATCAAAAAGCTGGCGATCGAGAGGCCGGTGGGAATTCCCTCCGAACGGTCGGTCTCGCCCCCCGCTGCTTGCTTGGCCCTAACTGCAGTGACGTATCGCTCGCGCCCGCGATCGGAACGTAAACCAACGCAATCGGAACTTTATTGACTGTGATTATCAATAGCGTTCAATGAGCGCATGCCACATCCCATCAAGCCCCGCCTCAGTTTGTCTGAACGCCCTCTGGCGCAAGCGGGATCTCAGTTGCCCTGTGCGGTTGGTATGGCGCCGGAGGCTCATTTCGATGGGACGAGAGCGCCGGCAGGGCGAGGCGTACGCCTCAGCATTCGCCCGGGCTTCGACCTTTCCGTATTCGAACTCGATGCGCGCGGCGCTTCGCCGGTCTCGGCAACGACGCAGCCATGCCTTGCAATCGTCGTGCTGCTGTCCGGTGAGGGGGAAGGGCAGGTGGACCGGCAGGGAACCCGGCTTCCGGCGGCCCCTTATCTGGCCGGAAACTTCTACGTGTCCTTTGCCCGCGATACCGTGACGGGCATCGCCACGGCTAAAGGATCGGCGCCATTTCGGGTCGTGGAGCTGCGCTTGTCTATCGAGTTCCTGGAGCGCATCGGTGCGCTTGCGACATTCGACAGCGTCGATCATCGACATCCGTTGCACCACGCCTCTTGTCCAGGTTTCTGGTTGGGCAAAGGCGCCGCACCTTCCGAACTGCTCGGCGATGCGCAGTCGCTGTTCGAACTTGCCTTTGCTGCACCAGCTGCGGATTTGCGCATGGAAGCGCTTGCGCTTTCCCTGTTTGAAGTGACCAGCGCAATCATCCGGGATCCATCCTTAGCGGTGCCACGCGATGTTCCGTCATTGACTGACACCCGGCTCGATGCGGCGCGCCAGGCCATGTTGGAGGATCTCGCCCATCCATGGTCGATCGCGGAGTTAGCCCGTACCTTTGCCCTCAACACGCGTAGGCTGAAGGAAGGATACCGCGCGCGTTTCGGGCTGCCGGTGAACGGCGATCTTCAGCGCATGCGGATCGAAGCCGGGCTTGAGCTGCTCCAGCAGGGCAAGCCCGTGATGGAGGCCTCCTTGCAGGTCGGATATTCAAATCCCAGCCACTTCGCACGCCTGTTTCGTCGCCATTATGGTATGTCGCCCAAGGCTTGGCGTGAAATCGATCACCGCTGAAGGTTGGACGTCGTTCATTTCGGTAGGCCCAAGGCCTCCTTCGGCACAACTTGCGGCTTCGATTTAGCCGGCAACTTAGGCAAATGCCCCTTTCCCTGCCGATGTCCCTTGCGGAGCCACAAATGGCGAGTTAGCAAAAGTCGCTCCTTCGCCCCGATGGGCGGTTGGGCAAATCGCGCCGGTGCCTCGATCGAGGCTTAATAGGGAACACGGTGAGGGCATTTCGCGCTCTAGTCCGAGGCTGTCCCTGCAACTGTAAGCGGCGAGCGCGATGTTCATCGCGGCATGGCAAGGACCGCGCCGCAGCCACTGGGCCGGACGCTAACTCCTGCGAGGCCTGGGAAGGCCGTTCATCGATGCATTGACCCGCGAGCCAGGAGACCTGCCGGCGTCTGGTCGCACTTGTCTGGTCCAGGGGATGGCCGGGCACGGACTTCTCGTCTGAGCGGCACTACTGGGCATGGCACTTCGTTTGCGTGGAGTGGCAGGTCGTGTCGGGACGCTCTGCACGGGCACCCGGCGGATTGGCGTGCAAGAGGTGACGATGAACGGGGCTTTGGCCAGTTTGAATGATCGCGAGCCAGGCGGCTCGGAATTGAAAAAGTTGCTGCAGCGGATCGAGCAGGACCCTGCAGCCTGTGCGATGCGACACGCGATAGGTCGGCATATCGGCGAGGTCGGCCTCGAGCTCGATTTTGGTGGTCCGTTCAACAAAATGCTAGGGCTCAGCTTGCGCAAAGCCGAGGCACGCCGAGCGGTTTTGGCCATATCCAACCGGTGCGGCAGGTCGAGCTGGATCGATGGGACCGATCGACTGCGCTTTCGAGAAGTCGATGCCATGAGGCTGGACTATGGCTGGAGCCGTATCGTCCTTGAGTTGACGACCATTGCGCGGCGTCCTTTGACGCCTCGGTTGCTGATGGATGTATTGCCCATCTCCAGCAGCGAGCGGCTACGCTGGACGAAAGACGGCCGCCTCACCCAATCAGGCAATGTCCTGATCAAGCGAGGTCAGCTTGTCTCCGTCCCGACCTACGATGTCGCATTCGTCGAGGCGCTGCTGGCCGCGCCGAGCCGCATCAGCGTCTGGCGCAATTCCGATTTGCAGGAGTTGGAGCCGATACGTCCTCACTCTGCCGAGTAAGGAACCAGAGTCCTGCGGTTCTCGTCCAC
Organism: Novosphingobium sp. TK71; assembly: GCF_055361505.1. Lineage (NCBI taxonomy): Bacteria > Pseudomonadati > Pseudomonadota > Alphaproteobacteria > Sphingomonadales > Sphingomonadaceae > Novosphingobium > Novosphingobium sp. TK71. The sequence goes on along the minus strand of NZ_JBSZKA010000001.1, from coordinate 1,391,276 downwards.
CGCGATGGGCTTGCCGATCGGAGGGAAAGCCCGCTGCGGGCACGCCGGCCGTTCGCAGACCTTACAGCCGGCTCCGATCCGGGTTGCGGCCGCTGGATCGGAGAGATCGAGGCCGCGCGCGTAGATCAGACGGGAGGCATGGCGGATATCGCAGCCAAGCCCGACGGCGAAAGTCTTGCCGGGAACACCATAGCCGGCATTGCCCGAACCCACCGTGCGGGCGATCCACAGGTATGTCCGCCCGTCCGGCATCTGGGCGATCTGCGTCAGAACCCGGCCGGGCTGCGTGAACGCTTCGTAGACGTTCCAAAGCGGGCACGAACCGCCCACGCGGGAGAAGTGAAAGTCGGTCGCCGACTGCCGCTTGGAAATGTTGCCGGCGCGATCGACGCGCACGAAAAAGAACGGAACGCCCCGTGCATCCGCTCGCTGCAGGGTCGAAAGGCGGTGGCAGATCGTCTCGAAGCCCACGCCAAATCTCCGGCCCAGACGTTCGATGTCGTAGGCTTCTTCTTCCGCCGCTGCGAGAAACGCGCCGTACGGCAGGATGAGGGCGCCCGCGAAGTAGTTGGCGAGCCCGATCCGCGCGAGCCGCCTGGCTTCCTCGCCGGCCAGGATTGCATCGTCGGCAAGGCGGTCGATTTCGTCCTTCAGTTCCAGAAAGGCGAGTTGGGTGGCCATCTGGAAGGCCTGTTGACCCTGCTTGAGATGAGCGGAGAGATGGAGTGTGCGATGCGTATGATCGTAGCGGCGCTGGGCGCTTTCGGTCTCGCTCCAGACGATCTGGATGCCGTGCTGCCCGCGCAAACGTTCGATAAGGCCGGCATAGACCGAGCGCGGGCTTAGGCCCGCTTCACGGTAGATGCGTTCGGCTGCCTCATCCAGCAATTCGACGTGGTTGTGGCGGGCATAGAAGAAGTCGCGCACCTGCTCGAACGGCATGCGCGCAGGGCCCGGTGTGATCCAGTCATCGCCTAGCTGTGCGGCCATGGCTTCGCTGCGTTCGCTCATCTCGCGCTGGCGGCGGTGGAGCGCGACCAGGGTCCGCCCCACGGCAGGCATATTGGCGGCCAGTTCCTTGATCTCGGCAAGCGAGATCGGCTCCGCACTGTCCGTCAACGCTTCGCGAAGGTCCGTGACGAGGCGGGCTTCCTCGTCCTCCGAGAAGAGCTGGACATCGATCCCGAAAACCGAGTTCAGCTTCAGCAGGACCGGTACGGTGAGGGGCCGCTGGTTCTGTTCGAGCTGGTTGAGGTAGCTCGGCGAGATATCGAGCGCGGAGGCAAGCTCCACCTGCTTGAGCTTGCGCTCTTCGCGAAGGCGCCGCAGCCGCACGCCCATGAACATCTTCCGCATCAGCTCTTGCCCGTCGTTCGCAAGATTTGCAGATTGCGCCTAAACCGTTCGCAAAACTTCGCAAATCTGCGTTTTATCGCTATTTCGTTCATGCGGATGTTGCAAATCATTCGGGCGAGATCAAGAGGAATGCGATACCGCCCGGCATCCTCGCAGCCAGTTTGCGAGAACGCCGGGCGGGCGACCGGAGAGCTGATGGAGGATCAGCTTGCCGGTAACGCTTCGGGAACGATTGTCTTCACGATCGAGGCGTCGAGCGCTTCATAGTCGTGGAGGCCGATCGTCTCGTAGAGTTCGGCGCGGGTTTGCATGGCGTCGACCATGGCATGGGTTCCGCCGTCCTTGGCGATGGCCGCGTAGAGCCGTGCCTGCGCCTTGTTGGCGACGCGCAGCGACGAGACCGGCCAGATCACCATCTTGTAGCCCATCGCCGCGAATTCGTCGGCGGTGTAGAACGGGGTCTTGCCGAACTCGGTCATGTTGGCGAGGAGCGGCACGCCCGGCATGGCCTCGGCAAACTTCGTGAACATCTCGCGCGTGACGAGGGCTTCGGGGAAGATCGCGTCGGCGCCGGCTTCCACGTAGAGCTTTGCGCGCTCGACGGCGGCGTCGAAGCCTTCCACGCCGGCCGCGTCGGTGCGGGCGACGATGACGATGTCCCGGCTCGCCTTCTTCGCGGCCGCGACCTTGGCGGCCATGTCATGACCGGGAACCAGGTTCTTGCCGTTGAGATGACCGCACTTCTTCGGCAAAATCTGGTCCTCCAGATGAACCGCGCCGGCCCCGGCTTCCTCGAACGTGCGGACCATGTGCATGACGTTGAGCGCTTCGCCGTAGCCGGTATCGCCGTCGACCAGCAGCGGGAGGGCGGAGGAGCGCACGATCTGGCGGATGAAGAAGGCCACTTCATCCACGGTGATGATGCCGAGATCCGGCAGCCCCATCGAGGCGGTCATGGCCGCGCCGGAGAGGTAGAGGCCGTCGAAGCCGGCCTGCTTCGCCTGGATCGCCGCCTGTCCGTTATGGGCGCCGGGAAGTTTGTAGATGCCGGGGCGGGCGAGGGCCTCGCGGAAGCGTTTGCCGGCGCTTTCGCGGGGCAGTTCGTCTGCAATCAGATAGGGCATGGGTACTCCTTAGGCCGCGCGGGGCTCATTGCGCTGCGCAAGCGGCACGAATGTGAGGTTTTCCGGGCCGGTGTAGTTGGCCGAGGGGCGGATGATCTTGTTGTCCTGGCGCTGCTCGATGACGTGCGCGGCCCAGCCTGAGGTGCGGGCGATGACGAAAAGCGGCGTGAACATCGCCGTCGGCACGCCCATCAGATTGTAGGAGACGGCCGAGAACCAATCGAGGTTCGGGAACATGCGCTTGGCGTCCCACATCACGCTCTCGATGCGTTCGGCGACCGAGAACTGGCGCTGCGCTCCCGCTTCGTCGGCGAGCGACTTCGCCACACGCTTGATGACGACGTTGCGCGGATCGGAGATCGTATAGACCGGATGCCCGAAGCCGATCACCACTTCCTTGGCCTCGACCCGGCGGCGAATGTCCGCCTCAGCCTCGTCGGCGCCGGCGTAACGCTTCTGGATCTCGTAGGCGACTTCGTTGGCGCCGCCGTGCTTCGGGCCGCGCAGCGCGCCGATGGCGCCGGCAATGGACGAATACATGTCCGAACCGGTGCCTGCGATGACGCGCGCGGTGAAAGTCGAGGCGTTGAACTCGTGCTCGGCATAGAGGATCAGCGAGGTGTGCATCGCCCGCGCCCAGCTTTCCGACGGTGCCTTGCCGTGGAGGAGGTGCAGGAAGTGGCCGCCGATGCTGTCGTCATCGGTCTCGACCTCGATCCGGCGGCCGTGGTGGGCGAAGTGATACCAGTAGAGCAGGATCGAGCCGAGCGAGGCCATCAGCCTGTCAGCGATGTCGCGCGCGTCGGGCAGGTTGTGGTCGTGCGTTTCGGGAAGCACGCAGCCCAGCGCCGAGACGCCGGAGCGCATGACGTCCATCGGATGCGCGGCAGCAGGAATGGCTTCCAGCGCGGCCTTGACCGAATGCGGCAGTCCGCGAAGCCCCTTGAGCTTGGCCTTGTAGGCCGCCAGCTGCGGCGCGGTCGGCAGTTCGCCGTGGACCAGGAGATGAGCGATCTCCTCGAAATCGGCGGACTCGGCGATGTCGAGGATGTCGTAGCCACGGTAATGCAGGTCGTTGCCGGTCTTGCCGACCGTGCAAAGAGCGGTGTTGCCTGCGGCGACGCCGGAGAGCGCCACCGATTTCTTGGGCTTGAAAGCGACTTCGTTGGTGGGCGTCGGGGCCATAGGATCCTCTCGGGTCGAAATGGGCGGGTTCGAATGGGCGTTCATGCGCCGCAGGCCCGCTTCTGGGTGAGGGTGGTGAAGGTGAAGCGGCCGCTGGCCGCGATGGTGCGCCCGCCGTCGCGATCGGTCGCGGTCGCGAAAACGGAGACAACGATGGCTTGCTCGTCCTCGCTGACCGACCAGGTCTCGAGGTCAACGTCGGGGACCGAGAAGCCCTCCCTCAGCTGAACGGCGTCGCACCTGGCGATGCGGATCGTGTCGCCAAGGCTTCCGGATGCACGGTCCGTGGCAACGGAGACCATGGCGCCGAGCAAGTCGAGGCTTCGCCCGGGGCGATTGGAGATCATGCCGTGATCCTTTCGGAACTTTGGGTCTCTTCGAGGATGCAGGCGGGCACGAGAACCTCGCCTTGCATGAGGATGCGGGCGCTGCGGCTCATGATCGCGCGTGTGACAGTCCACTGGCCATCGACCTCGCGGGCCTCGGCACCGACGCGCAGGGTGCCCGAGGGGTGGCCGAAGGTGATCGCATTGCGCTTGCCCCCGCCGGCAGCGAGGTTGACCAGTGTGCCGGGCACGGCAGCAGCGGCAGCGATGGCGACCGAGGCGGTGCCCATCATCGCATGGTGCAACTTGCCCATCGACAGGGCCCGGACCAGCACATCAATCTCGCCCGCGAGGACTTCCTTTCCGCTCGACGTGCGGTGATCGACTGGCGAGGCGACAAAGGCGATCTTGGGCGTATGCTGACGCTTCGCCGCTTCCTCGGGCGTCTTGATCAAGCCCATCTTCAAGGCACCAATGGTGCGTAGTGCCTCGAAGCGGGATAGCGCTGCGGCATCGCCGTTGATTGCGTCGCGCAGTTCGGTGCCGGTGTAGCCGATGTCCTCGGCGTCGACGAAGATCGTCGGAATACCAGCGTTGATAAGCGTGGCCTTGAGCTTGCCGCCCGCCACACGAGCGTCCGGAACGTCGAGTTCGTCGACAAGATTGCCGGTCGGGAACATCGCCCCACCGTCCGCATCATCTTCGGCGGGATCGAGGAATTCGAGCACGATCTCGGCGGCGGGAAAAGTCACGCCGTCGAGTTCGAAGTCACCGGTTTCCTGCACTTTGCCAAGCGCGACCGGGACATGGGCGATGATGGTCTTGCCGATATTGGCCTGCCAAATGCGTACCGTGCGCGTGCCGGACGGGGCACCGTCATCGGCGACGGCATCGACGTATCCGGCATGGATTGCGAAAGCCCCGGCGGCGGTCGAAAGGTTGCCGCAGTTACCCGACCAGTCGACGAAGTCGGCATCGATTGAGATCTGGCCGTAGAGGTAGTCCACATCATGCCCTTCGCGACTACTGGGCGAGAGGATCACGCACTTGCTGGTGCTGGAGGTCGCGCCGCCCATGCCGTCGATCTGCGCGCCGTAGGGATCAGGGCTACCGATCACGCGTTGGAACAGGCGGTCGCGCGCCTTGCCGGGCTGGCGACAGCTCTCGGGCAGGTCTTCGAGGCGGAAGAACACGCCCTTGCTGGTGCCGCCGCGCATGTAGGTGGCAGGGATGGCGATCTGGCTCATCACGCGGCCTCCGTTTCCGAGGCGAGGAAGTCTGCTGCAAAGCGCTGCAACACGCCGCCCGCCTCGTAGATCGAGACTTCTTCCGCTGTATCGAGGCGGCAGATGACCGGCACGCGCTTGAGCACGCCGTCCGATTGTCGGACGATCAGCATCAACTCGCCGCCGGGCTTGCGTTCGCCCTCGACACTGTAGGTTTCGGTGCCGTCGAGGCGCAGTGTCAGGCGTGTGGTGCCCGGCTTGAACTCGAGGGGGAGCACGCCCATGCCGATGAGGTTGGTGCGGTGGATGCGCTCGAAGCCTTCGGCAACGATCGCTTCCACACCGGCAAGCCGCACGCCCTTGGCTGCCCAGTCGCGCGAGGATCCCTGGCCGTAATCGGCGCCGGCGATGATGATCAGGGGCTGGCGGCGATCGAGGTAAGTCTCGATCGCTTCCCACATGCGCATGACGGTTCCGTCGGGCTCAAGCCGGGTCAGCGAGCCTTTCTTTACCGAACCGTCCACGACGACCATCTCGTTGACGAGCTGCGGGTTCGCGAATGTTGCGCGCATGGCAGTCAGGTGGTCGCCGCGATGCGTGGCGTAGGAATTGAAGTCCTCTTCCGGCACGCCCATTTTCGTGAGGTATTCGCCCGCCGCCGAACTCGCGAGGATGGCGTTGGAGGGCGAGAGGTGGTCGGTGGTGATATTGTCCGGCAGGACCGCCAGTGGGCGCATGTCCTTCAGCGTGCGGGAGACTGCGGCAAGCGCGCCGACGCCTTCGGTATCCCAATAGGGCGGACGGCGGATGTAGGTGGATTGCGGGCGCCAGTCGTAGAGCGGGCTGGCTGCGCTTCGTCCCTGCGGCGCGAACATCGGGTCGTAGACCTCGCGGAACTGTGCGGGCTTCACCGAGGCGGAGACGATGGCATCGATTTCCTCGTCGCTGGGCCAGAGGTCCGCGAGACGAATATCCTTGCCGTTAGCCGTGCCCAGCACGTCGTTCTCGATGTCGAAGCGCATCGTGCCGGCCAGCGCATAGGCGACCACCAGCGGCGGCGAGGCGAGGAAGGCCTGCTTGGCGTAAGGGTGGATGCGTCCGTCGAAGTTACGGTTTCCGGAGAGGACAGCAGTGGCGTAGAGATCGCGCTCGATGATCTCCTGCTGGATTTCGGGATCGAGCGCGCCCGACATGCCGTTGCAGGTCGTGCAGGCATAGGCGACGATGCCGAAGCCGAGCTTTTCCAACTCGGGAAGGAGGCCCGCTTTCTCCAGATACAGCCGCGCGACCTTGGATCCGGGCGCGAAGGAGCTTTTGACCCAGGGCTTGCGGACAAGGCCCAGTGCATTGGCTTTCTTCGCAACGAGGCCAGCGGCGACGACATTGCGCGGGTTCGAGGTATTGGTGCAGCTGGTAATCGCCGCGATGATCACGGCGCCATCGGGCAGCAGGCCTTCGCGTTCCTGCGCGATCGCCTTGTCCAAATCGACGGCGATGCCGCGCTCCTCCAGCGCCGAGGTGGGCAAGCGGCGGTGTGGGTTGGAGGGCCCGGCCATGTTGCGGACGACGGTCGACAGGTCGAACTCCAGCACCCGCTCGTACTCGGCATTGCGCAGATCGTCGGCCCACAGGCCGGTGAGCTTCGCGTAGTCCTCGACGAGACGGACATGCGCGGGGTCACGGCCGGTCAGCAGCAGGTAATCGATCGTCTGGCTGTCGATATGGAACATCGCTGCCGTTGCGCCGTATTCCGGGCACATGTTGGAGATCGTGGCGCGATCGCCGATCAAAAGGCTGTCCGCGCCTTCCCCGTAGAACTCCAGCCAGGCGCCGACGACGCGGCTCTGGCGCAGGAACTCGGTGATCGCGAGGACAATGTCGGTGGCGGTGATGCCCGGCTTGCGGCGGCCGATAAGCTTCACGCCGATAATGTCCGGCAGCCGCATCATCGAGGCGCGGCCGAGCATGACCGTCTCTGCCTCCAGCCCGCCGACGCCGATGGCAATCACGCCGAGCGCATCGACATGCGGGGTGTGGCTGTCGGTGCCGACGCACGTGTCAGGGAAAGCGACGCCGCCCCGCACCTGGATGACCGGCGACATCTTCTCAAGGTTGATCTGGTGCATGATGCCGTTGCCGGCAGGGATCACATCGACGTTCTCGAAGGCGCTCTTGGTCCATTCGATGAAGTGGAAGCGGTCCTCGTTGCGGCGATCCTCAATGGCGCGGTTCTTGTCGAAGGCCTGGGCGTCGAAGCCGCCGAATTCGACCGCGAGCGAGTGATCGACGATGAGCTGGGTTGGCACCACAGGATTGACCTTGGCCGGATCGCCGCCCTGATCGGCAATGGCATCGCGCAGGCCTGCAAGATCAACAAGCGCGGTCTGACCGAGGATGTCATGGCAGACGACACGCGCGGGATACCATGGGAAGTCGAGATCCCGCTTGCGTCCGACGATCTGGATCAGCGCATCGTTCAGCAGTGCCGTGTCGCAGCGCCTTACAAGCTGTTCGGCAAGCACGCGCGAGACATAAGGCAGCGTGTCGTACGCGCCGGGGTGAATGGCGTCGATCGCGGCTCGGGTGTCGAAGTAATCGAGCTTTGTACCGGGCAGGGGTTTGCGGAAGACGGTGTTCATGCCGCCCTTATCCGCATGGTTCGCGGCCCGCGAAAATGGCTGAAAAGGCGAAGTTTTGCGGACTGGGCGCTGCAAATCTGCAAATTTTGCGAACCTTGCGGTTCCGGCGACGTGAGCTCAAATTCGGAAAATCATATAAAGATATCTTTATATCAGTCTTGACATTCGCCGCTTCTGGTGCTCTAACCAACGATGTCGAGGTTCCCCGCTTCAGGCATGACGGCGGGGCTAAGACGGGAAGCCGGTGGTGTTCGAAAGGACGGAATCCGGCGCTGCCCCCGCAACTGTAAGCGGCGAGCGGAAGTCCCAATTCGTGTCACTGGCTCTTCGCAATAGAGCCGGGAAGGCCGGGACTGAAGCGATGACCCGTGAGCCAGGAGACCTGCCTTCGGCGCCATAACTTTCCTCGGACGGGGGTTCCTCCGGTGGATCGCGCTTGAAGCGGGCTTCGTGGCATAGGCGCCATGCGGGTCTGTGCACCTCCTGCGCGCTCTTCATTCGGACCTTTCGCCCGGCAAATGCAGGTGATCGGTCGATGTTTCCAATTCTGTTCTGCTCCGTCCCGCACCGACGAATGCGTTGGCGCGCCGTGTCTGCGGGGCTGATCCCCGCCTGACGCGGCGCGCGCGCCAATCAGATTTTCCATTGCGAATGACCATGACGGACCGGCCACCACGCCGGCCCGAAGGAGATTTTGCGCGCCTGCAGCGGGCGCCAGATGCGGTCCTTTGCCGCGTTGGCACTGGCCGCGAACTGAAAACTGCAGACCCAATCCGAGCGGGCCGCCGCGCCATTCAGGACACAGAGCCATGAACAACCCAGACTTCCTATTCAGTATCAAGAGCATCTGCTTCGACGAGGATTATCGTCCTGCAGATAATACGCGCGTCACCACCAACTTTGCCAATCTGGCCAGAGGGGAAAGCCGTCAGGAAAACCTGCGCAAAGCCCTGGCCATGATCGACAATCGCTTCAACGCCTTGGCGCATTGGGATAATCCAGAAGGCGATCGTTATGCCGTCGCCCTGGATATCATCTCCGTTGAAATGAAGGTCGACGCCGCCGGTAGCGGTAACGCATTCCCGATGATCGAAATCCTCAAAACAAGCATTGTCGATAAGAAAACCGGCGAACGCAGCGAGGGCGTCGTCGGGAATAACTTCTCCTCATACGTGCGCGATTACGATTTCAGTGTTCTGCTACCAGAGCACAACAAGGGGAAATCGGCATTCGGCATTCCGGATGACTTCGGCGACTTGCACGGCAAGATCTTCAAGAGCTTTCTGCGTTCGGATGCCTACAAGGGGCACTTCAAAAAGCCGCCGGTGATTTGCCTGAGCGTCTCAAGCAGCAAGACCTATCGTCGCACCGAGAACGAGCACCCCATCCTGGGCGCCGAATACCAGCAAGACGAGTTCTCTTCGACCGATCGGTACTTCGCCAAAATGGGCCTGAAGGTTCGCTATTTCATGCCCCGAGATAGCGCCGCGCCGATGGCGTTCTACTTCGTCGGCGACTTGCTCGGCGACTATACCAACCTTGAGCTTATCAGCACCATCAGCACAATGGAAACGTTCCAGAAGATCTACCGGCCCGAGATTTACAACGCCAATTCTGCTGCGGGTAAGGTCTATCAGCCGAGCCTGAAGCATCAGGACTATTCGCTCACCCAGATTGTCTATGACCGGGAGGAGCGGAGCCGCCTTGCTATTGAGCAGGGTAAGTTCGCCGAAGAACAATTCATCAAACCACACCAAGCCATTCTCCAGCAATGGTCGGCCAATTGCGTCCTTTGATCAGTCAAGAAATCACAAGGTTATCCGATATGAAGAGACTGTTACCCACATCGACCGCCGGTAGCTTGCCCAAGCCATCCTGGCTCGCGCAGCCCGAGACGCTTTGGTCGCCATGGAAGCTGGAGGGCGAGGAACTGATCGCCGGCAAGCAGGATGCCTTGCGACTGGCGGTGGACGATCAACGGCAGGCGGGCATTGATATCGTCGGCGATGGTGAACAGACGCGCCAGCATTTCGTCACGACCTTCATCGAGCATCTTAGCGGTGTCGATTTCGAAAAGCGCGAAACCATGCGGATTCGCAATCGCTATGATGCGAGCGTGCCGACGGTTGTGGGCGCGGTAGCCCGCCCAAAGCCGGTATTCGTCGAAGATGCCAAATATCTGCGCACGCAGACCGATCAGCCGATCAAGTGGACACTTCCGGGCCCCATGACGATGATCGATACGCTTTACGATGCCCACTACAAAAGCCGCGAAAGGCTGGCCTCAGAATTTGCAAAGATCCTCAATCAGGAAGCGAAGGAACTGGAGGCCGCCGGCGTCGACATCATTCAGTTCGATGAGCCGGCGTTCAACGTGTTCTTCGATGAGGCCAATGACTGGGGCATCGCTACCTTGGAGAAGGCCGCCGAAGGGCTAAAGTGCGAAACGGCTGTGCACATCTGCTATGGCTATGGCATCAAGGCCAACACGGACTGGAAGAAGACGCTGGGATCCGAGTGGAGGCAGTACGAGCAGACCTTCCCCAATCTGCAGAAGTCCACGATCGATATCATCTCGCTGGAATGCCACCATTCCCACGTTCCGATGGACCTGATCGAGCTCATTCGCGGCAAGAAGGTGATGGTCGGGGCCATCGACGTCGCGTCCGACACGATTGAGACTCCGGAGGAAGTCGCAGAAACCCTTCGGCGAGCCCTCCAGTTTGTGGATGCCGAAAAGCTCTATCCTTCCACCAACTGCGGAATGGCTCCCCTGTCTCGCCGCTTGGCAAGAGGGAAGCTGAATGCCTTGGGCGCAGGCGCGGCAATCGTCCGAAAGGAGCTCCTGGGCAAGTAAGCTGCAGAACACGATATTCGAGATCGGTGGCGGAAGTTGGGCGGCCGACCGGGGCTGAGGACCCGGTGGCCAGCTTGGTAGCTGTTTCGGCCAGCCAATCTTGCGGATCGGCTTTCGGGATCTTCAAAATGGGCACTAGACGACCGACGTGGCAGCGCCAACGGACGGCGCGTTTGTTACTGCGTAGCGTCTGAAATCGACACTGTGACGCGGCGGAGCTGTCCGTCGCGAATATCTCAATGCTGGCCATCCATCGTCGTTAACGGTTCTGTGAATGTGGGGCGGCTATCAGGGTGTGAAAGCGAGTTGTTGAACGACGCTATGTCGGCGAAAGGTATAGAGCGGATGATTGGCCTGCGCATTTACACGCACAGGAGGTGTTGCGAATAAGTCGCAATATCGCTAGTTCATTCGAATGTCCGCGTCCGACACCATTGATGTTCGGCTTCTTTATGTGGAGCACGGCGACTGGCTGCGCAGCTGGTTGCGGCGCCATATCGGCATATCCCATCGCGCTGCGGACCTCGCGCAGGATGCTTTCTGCCGCATTCTCTCGCAACGGGAACTCCGACTGGAACAGCACCCGCGTCGATATCTCGCCACGGTAGCGCGCCGCCTGGTCATCGACGAAACACGTCGGGAACGCGCGGAGCGTTCTTTCCTTGAGGCGTGGAGTCTCCTGGTGGGGCAGCACTACGAACCCTCAGCGGCGGAAATGGCCGAGGCGATCGAGGAGCTCGCGGCGATAGCGCGATTGCTGGACGAACTGCCAGCCAAACCGCGACGCGCGTTTCTGCTTCATCGTCTGGATGGCCTTAAATATCGGGAGATCGCCGCCGAAATGGGGGTCTCGACCAGCATGGTCAAACAATATGTCTCAAGGGCTCATGCGCATTGCTATGCAGCCGCATGGCTTGCGACTTGAGCGAGCAAGCTTCCGGAACCGTCATCGAGCAGGCCGCCTGGTGGCAGACCCAACTCGCCGACGACGAACTGCCCGAGCACGAGCGGGAAGCCTTCGCGGCGTGGATCGACGCATCCCCCGAACACCGGCTGACTTTCGAGCGCATGTCCGTTCTGGCTGATCGCATCGAGGGGCGCTCGGATATCCATCGGCAGGCGATCCGCTCGCTTGCGAAGACGCATCGTTCGCGCCTGGTGGGCGGTGTGCTGACCGTTGCACTTCTTCTGGGCGTCGGGCCCCTGACTCTGCGACAAACCCCGGTACGCATCTGGATGGCCGACTATCGCACCGCAACGGGTGAACAGCGCTCGGTAAAGCTGGCAGACGGTAGCCAACTGCAACTAGACACCGACACCGCAGCCAATGTCGACATCGCCGGAACACCGCGCAATGTTGAGTTGTTGCAGGGCGCAGTCTTCGTTGAAGTGGCGCATGTGCCGGGCCGTCCTTTCGAGGTTCGCACCCGCGACGGTTCGGCACGCGCACTGGGCACGGCCTATTCGGTCCGCAAGGAACGGGACGGCACCGTTGTGGCCGTGGAACAGTCGCAAGTCGAAGCCTGCACGCCGGAAAGGCACCAGTGCCTCATACTGCACCCGGGCCAGCAGGCGCGTCTGTCGCCAACCGGGATCGAGCGGCTGGCACCCGTCGATCCCGACAGTCTGCGCGCCCGGGCCGAAGGCTTGCTCACGGTGGAGGACGCCCCGCTTGCCGAAGTGCTGGGAGAACTGAACCGCTATCGCCGGACGTCGATCCGGTTTGCACCGGAGGCGATCGCGGACCTGCGTATTACCGGCGTTTTCCCGCTGCGAGACAGCGATGAGGCGCTGGCCACCATCGCTAACTCCATGCCCGTACTGATCGACCGCGCCGATCCCGAGCATCCGGTCGTGCGGCGCGCGCGCTGATTTTTTCGCACAATCCGCTGTCCCTTTTTCCTGTTGCTCCGTCCGGGAGGGTGAAGATGCATCCAACAGGAGGAAGAATGCCCGTTTCCAAAGAACGGTCGCTTCGGCGAACCGCGATAGCCCTGCTTGCCCTGACACCCGTTTCGATGACGAGCGTACCTGCAATGGCGCAGGTTACCGCCGAACAGAACTACGATATCGCGGGAGGCTCGCTCGGGGCGGTGCTCAACCGGTTTGCGCGTGCCAGCCATATCGGCCTGTCCGTCAATGCCGATCTCACGCGCGGGCGGCACAGCAAGGGCGTGCGCGGCGTCCGCCGTCCCGATCAGGCGATTGCGATCATCCTTGAGGGAACGGACCTCAGGGCGCGGTCCGACAGCCGGGGCGGCTTCATCATCGAGCAGGTGCCCTCAGCGGCAGTTTCGGCGTCCTCCGCCCCTCGGCAGGCCGAGCAACGGGCCTCCCGCCGCCGCGCCGGCCCCGAACAGTCTCAGCCGGTTGCCGACGATATCGTCGTCACGGCTGCGCGCACCATTCTGCCCGCCAATGCCCTGCCGCTCACCGTCGACATCATCGGCAGTGAGGATCTTTCCACTCAGGTCGCGATCAGCGGCTCTACCGTGGATGCTGTCTCAGCGCTCGTTCCGTCCTTCTCACCCACCCGTCAGAAGCTGACCGGCAATGGCGAAACCCTACGCGGACGCTCGCCGCTCTATGCTATCAACGGCATTCCGCAGACCTCGCCGATCCGCGACGGATCCCGCGACGGCTATAACATTGATCCATTCTTCATTGATCGCGTGGAACTGATCTACGGATCGAACGCCTTGCAGGGTATCGGCGCGACCGGTGGCATCGTGAACCAAGTCGTGGTGGAGGCCCCCAAGCAGGATGGCGTGAGCGGCCGGGTACTCGTGCAGGGCACTGCGGATGACGGTTTTACGGGAGACAGCCTTGGCACCAAGCTTGCCGGTTTGGTGAGCTACCGCGCGGGCATCTTCGATGCGACTGTCGGCGGTGCCTTCGAAAAGCGCGGTGCGTTTCGGGATGGCAAGGGCCGCCGGATCGGCGTCGATAACACCCAAGGCGAAATCCAGGATTCGAACAGTTGGTCGCTGTTCGGCCGCTTCGGCGTGCAGCTGGGTGAAACGACCCGGCTCGATTTGATCGCCAACCGATACGAACTGAAGGGCAACGGCAATTTCGTCGTGCTCGCCGGTAATCGAACCACCGGCATACCCACCAGCAGCATCCGGGGCGAGATCGAGGGCGAAACGACCTCGAACCGCTATGAAACGCTATCCCTGTCGCTAACGGATACCGATCTGGCCGGCGGCAACCTGATCGCCCAGCTCTACGTCAACCGGTCGCGCGAGATTTTTGGCGGCGATCGCTCCTCCACCTATCAGGATTTGAATCTGGGGCCGGCGGGAACCGTGTTCGACCAGTCCGCCAACCGATCCCGCAAGATTGGGGCCCGGGTCAGTTACGAACGCGCCATTCCCGGCATTCCCGGCCTTAGCAGCACCGTCGGCCTTGATGTACTGGCCGACCGGACCGAACAGTCACTGATCCAGACCGGACGGGTATGGGTGCCGCCAACGGATTTCCGCAGCATTGCGCCGTTCGCGCAGGCTAACCTTGCCCTGTTCGACAATGTCGTCCGGCTGGCCGGCGGTGTCCGCTACGAAGATGTCCGGCTGAAAGTCGATGATTTCGTCACGCTGGCTTCCTACGGCTCCCGCAGCGTGAACGGCGGCACGCCCTCGTTTCATGATGCTCTGTTCAATGGCGGCGTTGTTGTGGAACCGGTTGCCGGCATCCGCCTCTACGCGAGCTATGCCGAAGGATACACGGTTCCCGACGTCGGCCGTATCCTGCGCTCGATCCGGATCGACGGCGTGGACGTGGACGACTATCTCGATCTGAAGCCCGTCGTGTCCAACAACCGGGAAGTCGGGGTGGAGATCAAACGCGGCCCGCTGAATGCCAGTGCCACCTATTTCTGGTCATCCAGCAAGCTAGGTCAGCTGCTTGTGCCGGTCAGCGGCATCCAGCTCTACGAGGTGGAGCGCCAGCGGGTCGAGATCGAGGGGCTAGAACTCAACGCCACCGTCCGCACCCCGCTGCGGGGGCTGGACGTAAGCGTTGGCTATGCCCATCTGTCCGGCCGTAGCGACAGCGATGGCGATGATGTGGTGGACATCGATCTCGATGGGGCCAATATCTCGCCCGATCGTCTCAACCTTGCCGCCAATTACAAACAGGGACGGTTCAGCGCGCGCCTTCAAGGGCAGCTCTATCTTGCACGCCGGTTCGAAGGAAGCGATGTTCGCAACAGCTTTGGCGGGTACACTCTGGTCGATGCTGCGACCCGCTATGAGACGGACTTTGGCGGAATTTACTTCACCGTCCAGAATGTGTTCGACAAGCAGTACATCACTTACAGTTCAGACACCGGCTATCCGACTGATAATATCCGCTTCTTCGCGGGGCGTGGCCGCACGCTGACGCTCGGGTGGGATTATCGATTTTAAGGGCCTTGACTTTCACCCTGTCGGCAGATGGCTCGCATTCTGCCGACAGGGTGAACTGCAAGATTGCGTCAATTATTGAATATCCGGCCGTCGGATTGGCCGCTTGACGGCAGGTTGTTGGATTGTCTGCGCCGAACCTGCCAGCGGCTCTTTGCCCAGGCTCGACCATAATCTGACGTATTAATGAAAGGCCGGTTTCAGGGAAGGCGTTTGACCTCGTCTGCGGCCGGGTTGTCGGCGAAGACAGATATGGATAGCATCGGCAGTACTCGCGGCGCCTCCCGGCGAACAGCATTCCGCCGGTCACACATATTTCCGAAGTTAGATTGCTGCCTCATCCCAAAGATTCATCAACGACGTAATCGTTGCGTCGATTTGCGACAATGGTACGCCATCTCTTGCCTCAAATGACATGCCGCTCAGAAAGATGCTGAACATCCTCGCCATTGCCGTCGTGTCCACGCTTGGCGAAAGCTCTCCGTTCGCCTTGGCTCGCTCTACATGGCGCTCTATGCCCTCGCGATTGCGTTGACGCTCCTGCGCCAGAAGCGCCTCAACTTGCTGGTTTTCGGGCGAGCAATTGCTAGCTCCCAATATTATGAGGCAGCCGAGGGGATGCGATTTGGTGGTTTGCATCGCAGCGGATTTGCGCAATGCGGTCTCGATCGCATCGCGCGGAACGAGAGTGTCGTCTTTCAGGCTCGCGGTAACCTGACCATAGGATCCGATATAGCGGTCCACAACATCGCGAAACAATGCCTCTTTGGAAGTGAAGGCCGCATAGAAGCTGGCTGACGATAGGCCGCCCATGCTGTCCCGTAGCTGCGACAGAGACGTCGGCTCATAGCCCTGACCCCAGAACAGCGTCATGGCAGCATCAATCGCAGCATCTCGATCGAAGGTTCGCGGTCGTCCTGTCCGGGGCATGGCCATCCTCATTTACGGATCGGTCATTCTATAAGTCATTGCCATTCGGATGTCACCTGCGTAATTAAGGATCGATCAATCCATAAATGTGAAGGCCCTCATGCCGAACGAAGAGCTCAACGGATCGAACGATCCCATGCCGGTTTCCGCGCTTCTTGCGCTCGCGATGACCGGCTTTATCTGCATCGCCACAGAAACCCTGCCGGCAGGACTCTTGATGCAAATATCGTCGGGTATGGGCATTTCATCAGCGCTCGCGGGACAAACCGTTACCGCTTATGCCGTCGGCTCATTGGTCGCCGCCATCCCCCTGAGCATCGCGACCCAAGGGTGGCGGCGACGCAGCGTCTTGTTGCTGACGATTGTTGGTTTCCTGGTCTTCAATTCGATCACCGCACTCTCACACGACTTTGTGCTCACAATGGTGGCCCGCTTCATGGCCGGCATGGCGGCGGGATTGGCCTGGAGCCTGCTCGCGGGATATGCGCGCCGGATGGTTGCACCCGAGAAACAGGGCAGGGCGATGGCAATCGCAATGGTGGGAACGCCTGTAGCCCTGTCATTCGGTGTTCCCTTCGGCACATGGTTGGGTGCAGCCGTTGGCTGGCGTTCTGCCTTTGGCATGATGTCCCTGTTGACGATCGCGCTGATCCTGTGGGTCTTGGCCAAGGTTCCTGATTACCCCGGCCAGCTTCGGAGTGCGCGCCTGCCACTTCACCGCACTCTCGCAACACCGGGGGTTCGCCCCGTCCTTGGCGTCGTCATCAGTTGGATGCTCGCGCACAACATTCTCTATACTTATGTGGCCTCGTTCGTGACGCCTGCTGGCCTTGCAGGCCATGTGGATCTTGTCCTGCTCGTATTCGGCATGGCTGCTCTGGCCGGAATATGGGTGACCGGGAAGCTGGTAGACCATTTCCTGCGGTTGGCTGTGCTGGCCAGTCTTGCGTCGTTTGGATTCATCACAGTGATATTCGCGCTGGATGCCCGCTCGGGCATCGTCATTTACGCATGCACTGCAATCTGGGGCCTGAGCTTTGGTGGCGCCGCAACCCTGCTCCAGACCGCGCTCGCGGATACCGCGGGCGACAATGCGGACACGGCCCTGTCGATGAACGTCGTGGCCTGGAACGGTGCGATCGCTGCGGGAGGCCTTGCTGGCGGATTCATGCTTGAGGCATGGGGCGTGGCAGCATTCCCTTGGGCGATGCTCGCGTTGATATCCATTGGTTTCACGCTGGCATGGTCCGCGCGTGCGCACGGATTTCCCGCAGGAAGCCGTACAGGAGGAATGGCGATCGCAGGACATTGATGGAACTCCGACCACATCGTGAAAAGGGTGGTCAACGAACCATTGATTCTCAAGCTAGCGGAGCCGCAATCTGCCCAAAGATTGGCGGAAGACCGGGAAACGGCCCATCTGGATTTGAAGAATGAAAATCGGCTGCTGGATGGCAATCGAGCACCAGCAGCCGACGCTTGCATTAATGTAGGGCGGTCTCGAGGAGTGGGGGCTTCAGCTCCTCAGCGACCACTATGTCGGCGGAAATCGTCTCTGGTGTTAATGAGGCACGACGTCATGGACGCCGTGCCGGGAGAACGTTAGCCGTTGAGCTTGTCTTTGATGGCCTTCGCCGGTGCGAACGTCAGCTTCTTCGATGCAGCAATCTGGATTGTTGCGCCCGTCGATGGGTTGCGGCCTTCCCGTGCGGGAGTGTCCTTCACCTTGAACTTACCAAACCCGTTCAGAGAGATTTCTTCGCCAGCTGCAGCAGCATCGGCGATTGTGGCGAACACCAAGTCTACGGCTTTCTTGGCATCGGCCTTGGTTACTCCGGTTTCAGTGGCAAGCTTTTCGGCGATTTCGGCATTGTTCATTGTTTCAATCTCCTGATGATTTATGGATATAAGAAGTATATTTTATGGCTTGGAGCGAAGATCCGCCATCTTTTCTTCACACACTCTGTGAACCGCTTGGCCTAACTCTTCGATTCGAGCGACCAGCCATTCAAGCTCTTCCATGGTGATGCTGAAATGCTTGGAGTAACGTCCTTTGACGTACGCGTCCTTCAGCTTTTCGAACCTGCTCCGATCACGCTTGGTTTCACGAGGCCACGCGTTGACCAACAAACCAGAAACCTTTTCGGCCTGATTACGGAGGAAATTGAGGTTATGGGCACGCGGGGTATAGAAGGTGCAGACTAGCAAGACGCATTGATAGAGCCGCTCTACCGTCTGGTGAAGATCGTACGCTGCATCCTTAAGGAAGCCGCACTGCATGCCATATCGTGCGATTTGGAATCGGCTCATTGCGTAAGGAAAAAGTTCATCGAAATAATCCTCGGCCATTTTCAGGGCAGCGGCAGGGGTTTTCGGATGAGGGCTGGCCAGTTCGCTATCGTCGGCTTGGTAGATAGCAATGCCATCGTCAGCGATATCCAGGAAGAAATAGCGGCCATGCGCAAGGCCGTCATTCACCTCCTGCAAGGTGTGTACGATGAGCTGGACCGGGGTGTTGAGATAGCCGGAAATCTCCCGCTCTCGGTTCAGGCGCTCTTCGGCCTTTTCCCAGTAGTCAAACCAGTCGGTCAACTCCGGCTGATTGACGATAATCAGGATGTCGAAATCGGACTGATAGCCCTTGCCGGTGGTCGGCTCGTTGACCCAGTTGCCACGCGCGAACGAACCGTACAGCACGATCTTTAGAATTCGCCCCATCTTGCGCTGCCCCGTGGGCTGACCGTGGGCGTCATTAAATTCTTCAAAGATAATCTGAACGAGCCGATCCAGTTCGCGTTGCTTTCTGGCCGGCAGGTGATCGAGGCTAGTTCTCATCGGCTATGCAAATATCTCGAGGGTCAGAAAATGCAGGAATGGCGGCCTGCGCTCGCTTGTGCAAGGCTTGATGGCGGCTCAAGGCGTCCGGCGCCGACGTACAATGGAGGACAGGGTTCCTGCATATATTCTCATTATAACATCGGCTTGATGTAAAATGAAGAACAATTTGCGAACATAGGGAGGGAAGTGGGTTGTTGGTTGGCGCAATTAGGATAGAATTTCGCGACTTGCGAATGATCTATGAAGCGAGGTACGCTCATGGAAGGACAGATCCGACGCGGTGGTGTCTGGGCCGATGATCTCATGCGACCGATCGTCGCCCGGGTGTTCTTCGAACTGCCGGATGGGACTTATCACCCCGGGATGTTCGTAGCATCCTTGCACGACGCATTGCGCCTCGTGCTGGAATACGGGCTTACTGTTCCCCGTGCTTTCGTCACCCTCCACGACGAAGTCATCCTGGATGTGAAGGAGGGGGTGGTGGATTTTCCTGACGATGTTCAGCCACTCTTTGACGAGGCGAAAGCGCGTTTCCCCTCTTGGAATATCAGATGGCTCGAGCCTGGCAACTTGGGGAATTGGACAAGAAGCCAGTGCGCCAAACTTGTCGGCGCAGCGCAAGCCTATGCAAAGGCGAGCGGATTTGATGGTTCCACGCCAGAAGCATATGACCATCGCGTCAACAGGTTGGAGCACGAGCTTCAGTCGGTTGCCGCACAATATGGATTTGACCTGTACCGGTTCGGGTACCAGGTCCCGGGGGTGGTTTGCGCCGAGTTGGAATGCTTTGATGCCGATCACTCACACTCTGGCAACGGTATTTCCTCGATGGACCAAGCGGGCCGTAGTACGGAAAAGCAGCGGTCAGGCGCAGTGGCGACCGACGGCGCCCAAGCGGAGTTTCAATTTGAGCTGCAGAGCACGCCAGTTGACGAGAGCTTGAGGAATGATCGGGCTGACGGCGATCTCGAAAATGGATCGGCGCCCAGACCTCCAATCGCCCGGATTTGGTGGGGCACTTTCTTGGTTGTGCTTTTGCTCATGGGAAGCCCATGGCGCCCGGACGAGTTTTATGAAAGCATCTCACGCGTCTTTATGGTCATCATGTTTGGTAGCATGGTGGCTGGAGCTACCGTCCTATACTGGGCACTATCCGCCATGTTTCCAAGAGGGTCGGGCAACGTTTCACATGACGATGAGATTGAGGCAGACGATGAGTTTGACCTCCAGAACTGGCGGAATGGCCGAGTGCCCCGGTACATGGATGAAACGGATCCAGCCTCCGGCCCCCTATGGGTTGGAAATCGTCGTCGGGCGCGGATTATTAAGGACCACGCCGATCGCATGCCTCATTAATCCTGTCGCCGTCGGTATTGCGGATCGTCATCACCCAATCCGTGGTTCATATCCGTCGAAAGCCGCCCCGTTTGTAGAACGGAGTGCTGCTCGAGCGTTCCGAAGAGCGATGTCGGATCGTAGACAGAGTGGCCGGCCGCGGCTTCGCCAAGGTATTTGTTCCGGAGACCACCTCGGCCCAGTATGCCGTCCGAGAGGGCTTCGCTAAACACTCTTTCCGGGTCTTTTCGGCGGGCGGCGGCTTGTTCGGCGCTGGCGATCGCCGAGCGAACATCATAGTTCACGATATCGATGGATCCTGAGGCGACGATCCCAGTCCCATTGCTTTCCCGGCCATCGAGACCCAGTTGCAAACCTGAACGCCCGGTCGACGACTGGCTCTGCGTTCTGCCTTTCCCATCACGCCCTTCACTGGTGCCAACTGCTTCGTGGCTCGATGCGCTTCCCCCGATGGCCAACCCCCACGAGTTGCTGATCGTCGTAGATTTGTCGGCGCTGCGTATCAGAGTTCGTTGCCATCCGCTCTGCACCATCACGGCCTGAAGGTCGCGCTGGAGTGTGTCAGCGACTTGAGGCTTGAGCCGCCATTCGCCCTTGCGGTCCATCTCGAAGCCGCCTTTGAGCAAGTTGGCGAGCATCTGCTTGCCTTCCGGGCCGCCGCCCATGAAATGTTCGATGGTGTCGGGCCCAGCCTGCTTGCCCGCCTCGAAGCGGGTGCTGGTGTCCGATCGCGCGGATTGCGTGAAGCTGGTCGTGCTGGATACCAGCATGTCGTTGTCGGCAAGGCTGAGGCGGGCGGTGCCGCCATTGGCGATGGCGCCGAGCTGGCTCTCATTGATGAGGCCCGCCTTCCAGAAGGCAGCTGCCGTCTCGGGTGTCAGGTTCATGCTGAAATCGCCGTTCTCTCCCATCGCGATCTGGCGCTTGGTCAGCCGGATGCCGTTCGCTGCCAGCAGGCCCTGCATGCGGGACAGGCGCTCGTTGCCCACGATCGATGTCAGTCGCCGGTTGCGGGCGCGATCGCCAACTCCCGCTGCCCCGCCTTCGTCCATGTCCTCGCGGTTGCCGACGGTTTGGCTAAGCGAAGTGATGAAGCTGTCGAGGCGAGCGGCTTCCCGCACCGATGCGCCGGCGGCATAGGCGCCCTGAGCGAAGCCTTCGTTGTCGGCTTCGCGGCGCTGCTCACCGATCCGCGCCGAGCTGCGGATGCCGTCGAGACCCACTTCGCGCTGGGCATCGAGCTTGCCCGCGCGTTCGGCAAAATCATAGGCAGCGGTTTCCCGGGTTCGGCCATAGACGTTGGTTCCTTCGCGCGCGGCCTCGGCGTTGGCACCGTCTGCCGTTCCGACCTGAACGGCCGCGTTGTAGCTTTCGAGCGCCCGCAGCACTTGCGCCTCGTTCCGCCCCGTCGAGTGGGCGAGCTGAGTAATCGCCGTGCTGCGGGCCTCGCCGGACAGGGCGTTGATGAAGCCTACCCGGCGCGCCGTTTCGGAGACGCCGAGACCGAGCATGCTTGCCGCTTGTCTCTGTCCGTGGTTCGAGCCCGTACGCCAGGCCTGTTCGGTTGCAACATTGCCGCGCTCAGTTTGGGCGACATGGCCTCCGGCATGGTCGCGGCGCCCCTGCATGGCACCGACCTGGATCTGCGCCCCGGTGAGGTCGTTCGCCAGGAGCTGCTGTTGATCGTAGGCATTGGCAATGAGCTTGGCGAACGTCGGATCGGCCTGCGCTTCGGCAATGACGCCTGTCGCTTTGAGCTGCGCATCGCGCTGCGGATATCCTGCCCTTTCGAAGTGGCGGGTCGCGGCCTGCATCATCATGCCGTAGGCGCGCTGGTCGCCGAATGCGCGCCATTGCACCAGATTTTGCGAGAAGGCGGCAAATGTCTTTTCGCCGGCGTGCCCTTCGCCGAAGTAGCCGGTTCCGATCGCACGCAGCGCATCCTTTTCTGCGAACCGATGGATGGCGCCGGTGGCGGCGCTGGCCTCGACAGCGCGTGCGACGGCCGGATCGGACAGGTCCTTGCCGGTCAGGGCAGGGGCCAAGCTGCCCAGCTGTCTGGCGCCTTCAATCCCGCCGAGCGCGAGCGCGGTTGACCCGCGTGCGCCCGGGCTTTCGCCAAGGACATGGCCTGCTTCGCCGAACGCCCGATTGGTCTGGAAGGAAGCGCGCTCGCCGAAGTCGCCGAAGCTGGAGGAGGCTGCGCGGCGGGAGCCGGTGCCGACTGCAGAGGCTTGTGCTTCGAGCGCCGAGGCCTGGCCTTCTGCTGTCGCCATAGGTGCCGCGGCAGCGGTCCCTTGTCCGGCAATGCCAAGCGATCCCGAGGTGAAGGCAGAGAACACGTTCCCGCTGAAGCGGAAGACGGTGAAGACGAAGGCACCGGCAAGACCGGCCGCGGCCGTGCGGAACGTCCCGAACACGGCCAGCGCTTTCATCGCGGCCGACGGTGCGAGCAGCCAGGCGTTGGCTGCGAGGTTGTTGGATCGGAGTTCGGCAAGGGTCGCCATCGCCCGGCCAAGCGTGAGCTGATAGATTCCTGCATCAATCACCCCCCACAGCGCCACGAAAACGAACATGCCGAGGGAAAAGCTGGCGACTCTGAGATTGATCGGGGTCAGGACGAAGAGCAGGGCGATCGGGATCATGAAAAGCATGATCCCGAAGACCGCCGCGCGGATTGTCGGCATCCATTCGTTCGCGACCGACATGGCGGCAAGGCCGTTCGAGGTAACCGCGCGGTTCGCCAGGGCTCTGCCGGCGCCGGCAGGCGAATCCTCGAACAGGACGTCCCCGACGCTCGTGGCCAGAAGCGTGTGCGTAAAGAGAGCCTGGGCGGTCAGCGGCCTGTCCAGCATCATCTGCCCGAGATCGCCGAGTTGCTCCCTGCAGCGCGCCAACTGCTGTGCATCCTGGGTGTCGTAGCCGGTCTGGGCACAGACCTGCTTGCTGTAAGGCTCGAAGAGCGCCGGATCGGAGAGGCGGTTCGCAATATGATCCCAGGCTTCGGTGCAACTGACCGTGCTGCCGCCCTTGTCGCTCTCGGTATAGACCGTCGAGAAGGTAGCAGGGCCGGCCATGGCCGCGAAGGAGGCGGGCAGGTCGGTGCTGGTGCGCAGCAACTGATCGTCATCGACACCGTAGGCGGCGGACACCCGTGCTACCGGATAGCATTGCCGCACATAGTCCTTGATCGTTGCATCCAGGAATGTGTCGGTCATCGGGCCGCGAGGGCTGACAGCGTTGAGGAAGAGGTCGAAGCTGTGGCCGCCGGCGCCAAATTCCAGCTTGGCACCCGGATCGAGCGTATTGTCATCGATCGTTTCGACAAGCGCGCGCTCCATCATGTTGCTGGCCCCTGCGACGAGTACGAGCAGATTGGGAACGCCGCCCACCGCCTGGTAGGCGTTGCGGACACGGTCGTAGACATGAACCGTGCCGGTCGAGGCGATAAGGCCGACGAAGACCCCGACCCCAAACAGGATCTGGAATCCGAACGCTACAAGGCCCATCCCCGAGCCGCGAATGCTGGCGATCACCGCTCCAAGCGCGATCCCGACCGTCGCAACGATGAGAACGAGCGTTTCGTAGCGAGGGTCCCCGAAGATCATCGAAACGAGGCGGAAGGCATCGACGGTTTCTGCGAAGCCATCATAAGTGTGGAAGCTCGCGTCGATGGCCATGGCCGGCGCCGGGATCAGAGATTGAGCGGCAAGGGATAGGGAGGCGAGTGAGCGGCGCGAGATAGCTGCCATTGTTGCTACTCCCGCCGAGCCGCAGCGCCCGCCGCGTCGCGCGCGTCGCGGTCGCGTTCACGCAGCAGGCCCGCATAGTTGGCCGAAAGGTTGGCGGCGGAAAGCGCTGCCATGTAGCTCTGGCGCATCTGCGCACGCTGGCGCAGCGCCTCCTCGCGCAGGTCTCTGAGCTGCTCGATGCCTTGCGAGAGGATGCGGGTCTGGCAGACATTGGCGCTTGCGCTGTCCGCCGCGCCTGCGGCAGTTGCTCCTCGTTCCGCATTGCTCACGGCAAAGTCGATCGTGCGGGTGAGATCATTGAGCATCTGGTAGGCGAGGGACAGCGCAACCAGTTCGTCGGTGTCGGCAATCACGGAATCGACCACCCCCTGGCGCACGCCCCATTCGAGCATGCGATAGACCGGCAGTGTCCGGACATTGGCGACGAACTGCCGCTCGTCGGATGTAAGGGCCGAGCGCGTGCGGATCTTGGCCGCGACCGCGTCCATGCGGTCGCGGGCGAGCGACAGCGCGCCGCGCCCGCTGCCGTCCTGCGAGCAGTCGGCCGCGGTCGGGGGGATATTGAGCGCGCGCTTCTGGACGGTGCCGGTGAGAAAGTCCTGGGGGCTGTCGGTATCCTGCCTCGGGCACTGCGGGATCGCGGTGAAAAGCGGTACCTTGTCGCCCGGATCCCAGCGCATGTAGACGTCGCCCACCCGTGCGCGCATGACGTTTGCCCAATCTCCGGCACCGATACGCGATGCCGCATGGTTGAGCAGCGATCCGGTGCGGAAGATCTCGGTCACTTCGGCCGGGCAATTGGCCAGCGCGTCTTTCAGATCCTCGGTGGGATTGTTGGCATTGGCCTCGATCTTTTCCCGGCTTTGCTGGTAGCTCTTGGCAAAGCCCTGCTTGACCGAGCGATACCCGGTCATCTCCTCGATGATTCCGGACATGTTGTCGTCGCCCTTGGCGATCTGCACCATGCGGTTGGCGAGACGGCAGTCGTTGACCTGGATCGAGTTCAGGTAGTTTGTTGCCGCCTCCATCTTGCTGATGATGTTGCCCATCTTCTCGTCGAGCGTTTCGAGGAGGTACTGGAAAGCGACCGCCGGCGCGGCCTGCAGGATGCTCTCCAGTTTCTGCACGAGGTATTCGGGATCGAGGAACGACATGCCGCCCAGGAACATGTCGATGCCGCCGCAGCCTGCCCGGACCTTGGGCAGGCTCATCGACATGAGATAGTCGTTGTGGACATCCACCCGCCCCGACATGCCGCCCGCGGTCAGGTACCCCCGTGTCTGGTCCTCGAAGCTGCCCGGCGAGGAGTAGGTCACATTGTCGAACCAGCTCTCGGCCCAGCCTTGCGCTCTAGCCGGAGAGGGCAGGGACAAGCACGTCATCAGGATCAAGCCAATCATGATCAGGCGCTGCATTGGCATTGCGGACCTCGTGCGGGATAATGGGCGAAGCGGCGAAGGGATGTGCGGTGATGCAATTTATCCTTGCAAATTCGGAATTGAGTTCCGAAAATACGAGGATGATTGAGCGCCAGATTGCGTCCGAACTGATCGAGAGATTGGATTCCGCGCCCGCGGTGGCCCTGCTTGGGCCACGCCAGGTCGGTAAGACCACGCTCGCCCGGAGCATCGGCGATGACCGCGGAGCGCTCTACCTCGATCTCGAATCCGAGACCGACCGGGCAAAGCTTGCCGAGCCCGAACTTTATCTTGCGCAGCACGAGGACAAGCTCGTGATCCTCGACGAAGTGCACCGGCTTCCGCAGATATTCCAGCCGCTGCGCGGCATCATCGACGAGGGACGGCGCAAGGGCCTGAGAACCGGCAGGTTCCTGCTCCTCGGCTCTGCGTCCATCGATCTTCTCGCGCAATCGGGCGAAACGCTTGCCGGGCGCATCAGCTATCTTGAAATGAGCCCACTCGGCATTTGTGAGGTATTGCAGCAGGATGCCGACAGGTTGTGGCTGCGCGGTGGCTTTCCGGACAGCTTTCTCAGCGCCAATGACCGCCTCAGCATGCGCTGGCGCCGCGATTTCATTCGCACTTACCTGGAGCGCGATGTTCCGCTGTTCGGCCCGCGAATTCCGGCCGAAACGCTGCGCAGATTCTGGACGATGCTCGCGCACCACCAGTCGAGCCTGCTCAATGCTTCGGAATTTGCCAGAAGTCTCGGCGTCGATTCCAAGACGGTCGCCAGCTATCTCGATCTTCTCGTCGATCTGCTGCTGGTTCGGCGGCTTGAGCCCTGGCACAGCAATGCTTCGAAGCGACTGGTCAAGTCGCCCCGCATCTATGTTCGCGACAGCGGTCTTGTGCATGCCCTTCTCGGTATCGCGACATCCGAAGAACTGCTGGGACATCCGATAGCGGGCGCAAGTTGGGAAGGCTTTGCTCTGGAGAGCCTGATCATGGCAGCTCCGGAAGGGACTGCTGCAAACTTCTATCGCAGTGCTGCCGGGGCAGAGATCGATCTTCTGCTCACGCTTCCGGGAGGCGATCTCTGGGCGATCGAATTCAAGCGCAGTCTCGCCCCCAAGGTCGAGCGCGGTTTCCATCATGCGGCGCAAGACCTTGCGCCGGCGCGCAAGATCATCGTCTATCCGGGCTCGGAGGCTTACCCGACAGCCCATGATATCGAAGTCCTGCCATTGTGGGGCGCAGCGCGATTGCTCGCCGCGCAGGCATGATCGGGGAGGCGTAATCTGCGCGGTCATCGGTTCAGGTCGCCGGGGCCGGGGGGAGTGCCCACGATGCCGGTAAACTTTGCCATCGCACGCACCGCCACCGCAGGTCTGACACCGGTCAGCATCTTGGCGGATAAATAGAGATTGCGCGCCATGTTGACCGAATGGTCTGTGCCGATCGCGATGGGAACGATGCGGTTCGGGTCGCTGCGCGGGCGAACCCAGGCAACAGGATATCCGACCCAGGGCAGTCCCATCCTGCCGGACATGAGGGCAGCCTCGTCGGGTCCGATGGTACGCACTTGCCAACCATAGCGGCGGCCGAGGATCGTGAGTTTGGACCAGAGGTCGCCGCAGGGGATGCAGCCGGCTGAAGTGGACATTTCGACGACGAATGCTGGGCCATGACCGACAAGCGTCTGGCTGAAATCTGCCGGGAAGTCTCTCGTGAGCGGCACGCGCGCAAGCCAGGCCAGCATCGCTTCTTGATCCGCGACGGGATGGATTGCGGCGCTGCGGGCGTCGATCGCGGTTGGCGCTGCGTTGGCGCCGGCATAAGCCAAGAATCCGGCGGCAAAGGTGGCCACTACGCTAACCGATCTCCGGTTCATGGCCGGTCACCAACGCTGATCGCTGCCGCCAGTGGAGCGCTATCTGTGCCTGGATCGCCAACCGCGACGGGACCGTTGGCGAGCGCATCGAAGAAGCCGGCATCTTCGCCGGGCCCGGTCATGAATTGCTCGGGCCGGATATCGCCGCGCAGCAGGCGCACCGCCTGATAGGTCATCTGGGCAAGGTTCGGATAAGCCTCGACGCCGGTTGCAACGATCATGCGCTGGGCACTGCCGCGCCGGATCAGCATCGTGGTCGGGGTGACCTCTACCCCGAACCGCGCGCCTGTCTCGGGCCGCTGATCAAGGTCGATCCGCGTCACCTGCCATCCCGTCTCGTCCTGAAAGCGCTGAACGATCGGCCATTGAACGCGGCAGTAGCCGCAGGCGGCACGCGAAAACATCACGAGCGCAAATTCATTGGCGTGGGCGCGCAGATAGCGGGTCCGTATGGTGTCCTTTTCCGCGGAAAGCTGAGCCCTGGCATCGCCGACCATCGGGTTTGCCGATTTTGAGTTCAGCTCTGGGTTCTGCAGCATCGCAATCTGCGTGATCCCGGCAAAGGCGCGCGCCTTGCGGCGGGCGAAGTCCTCGAGCCGCCAGAAATCGGTCACCGCCTCGACCGTGAGGACAGTGGCGGCATAATCGCGCTGGTCTTCGATCAGCTTGCGGATCTTCGGCGGTGTCCAGGTGGCAAGCTCGGCCATCGGCGGAATGTTCGGCTTTGCAAGTTCGCCCGGCTCGTCCTTGGCTTCCGCTTGCGGAGCCTGGTACCACCAGTAGCCTTGGCGCAAGTCGGCCGTCTGCTCGGCCACTTGCGCCTCGGACGCGCTGCCGGCGGTTGCGATGAAGCTGACTGCCGCTGCGAGTGATGCGGCCTGCCTCATAGCACCCGCTCCATCCGCGTGAGCTTGGCGATCGGTACGAGGCCGAAGTAGCGGCTGTCGAACCCGCGCGGGTGGCGAGATCCCACATAGACCATGCCCGGCGGGATGACGCCGCTCCAGCGCAAGTGATCGAGGCGCATGCCGTTATGGGCTTTGGACATGCTGACGCCGAGAAGCTCGCCATTGCAGAAGTACCAGCCGTCAAGCTCGGTGCGCGAAAGCACCGAAGGGTGCTCCCGCGTCTCAAGCCGGTCGCCGGGCAGGCAAAGCGCATGCTTGGTCACTTGCACGGGCGCGGGGCCGGCGATGGGATGCTTGAGCGTGAAACGGACATAATCCCCGCGAGCGATCCTGCCGGGGCTTTCGGTAACCACCCATGCCTCGATCGAAGGAGACATGACGATCGCGAGGCGAGGCATGACGATGCCGGCGGCGAGCGCAGTCGGGCAGGCGACCAGCAGCGCGAGGCACAACCGGCGGCGGTCTGGTTTGTCGTTGTCGTCGTCTGCGAGTGCTCCCGCGGCGGCGCGTGGCAGAGCGACGAGGATGTTTCGCAAACGCGCCAAATGGAGCCCGAGCGTTTCAGTGGATGCCGAGCAGGGACTGCGCATCGCGCACCTCCTCCTTGCCGCCGAGGCGGGCATATTCATCGAGCAGTCCTGCAAGCGCGCTGTCGCCGTAGACCAGACGGGCACTTTGGCGCGGGGCTGCATCTGTCTCGTCGCCGCGTTCGCAATAGGGTTGGGTCGGATCGCCCGGTACCATGGCAAGCGCCGGCACGCGCGAGACGGCGTATTGGCGATACACGATGGGGTCGACCACGATCTGGACGTCGCGCATTGCGCAGGCCGGTCCTGCGCAACCTGGATCGATGCGGAGTACCTCGGCGCTGAGCTTGGCGAAGGGTGCGATCTTCTTCATGCCGCCGGGCAGACCGCGGAAGGCGATCGCGCCGTGGGCGCGTTCGAGCTGTGCGGCATAGCTGCGCAGAACCGGCATCGGCATGGAGGAAGAGGCGAACAGCAGGGGCGTCCAGCTTTTCGGCGTGGTCAGTTCAGCACCGGCCTTGGCGATTGCATGCTCCTCGGAGGGTTCAAGCCCGAGCGTCTGGCGCAGCAATCTTGCCTGGCGCTCGCGCTCTGCCGCAAGTTCCTTCTGTGCCACCTCATTGGCCGCGCGGGCACGGGCCTCCATTGCCGGATCGGCGCTGCGGCGCTTCAAACCCTCGAAGGCACGGCGTTTCTCGGCGGGTGCTGGCGCGGGCGGCGGTAAGGGGACGGGAGCGGCATTCGCCTCGTTCTTTGCGTCCTGCAGGGCATTCCTGAGGCGGTCCATTGCCTCGCTGCCCTGTTCGCCGATCGTCTGCCGTGCAGACTGTGCAATTGCGCTGCCCGGCACCAGGCCGAGAAGTCCTGCGAATAGGGCCTTACTGGCCAACGGCCTTGAGATAGGCATCGACGCGTTCCTCCATATCGATCTGGATCTCGGATTGGGCGCGGGCCTCGATGTCCGAATAGTATTCGGAGAGGTCCATCTTGCTGAAATCGAGCGCTTGAAACTCTTCGGGCGTGAAGCCGCGGCACATCGGTTTCCTGGCCGTGCCCCACGGATTATCGTTGAAGGCCTTGAGCTGCGGGCGGCCCTGTTCCTGGATAATGCGGCCAAGCTTGGTGTTGAAGCAGCAGCTTCCGCGAGCGTTCTGGAGGCATACGCCGAGCACGCTCGAGGTGCAGTAGGTGCCGATCTCGTGGCACATACCGGATGCCCGCAGCATGGCGGTCTCCATGTCCTGCTCGTCGCAGCCGGAGAGCAGGAATTCCATCATGAAGTTGATGGCGAGGCTGATCGCGATCGAGGTCGGGTCGATGCCGACAATGAGCGCGTTGGCGCCGGCACTGGCCGCCTGGCTGGCCGTCGCGCCCGCCTTGAAAGCGGTATAGGCGGCTTTCATGCCGGTGAGGACGCCCTTGGCAACCGCGACCTTGGTGCCGATCGACGTTATCGATGAGCCCATGCCGTCCTTGACGATCTTGCCCTTGTCCTTGCAGCAATTGGCGAATGTCGTCGACAGCCCGGGCGGCCGGCACCGCATGCCGCGGCCTGAGAAGATCTGGACTTCACCCATGCAGTTGCCGTCGGCATCGATCTCGCCATTGGCCTCGGTTCCCGGATCATCGATCGCGGGTTCCTCGACGATCGGATTGGCGGAAAGGTCGATGCAGGCATGCGGCGAGCAGGCAGGAGTGCTTGCCGAGGTCCGGGCATGACAGGCAAACTGGGGACCAGCCGGGCAACTGTAGGTGCCGGCCTGATCGGCGATGCAATCGACCGCTTCGATGGGGCATAGCTGCTGGCCGTCTGCGGTCAGGGCGCAGCTTGCCTGTTCGCCTTCATCGGCAGCGTCGCCATTGCCGTTGAGGTCGGCAGCGCAGATCTGCTGGGCCATCGCGGGGCTGTGCATAGCTGCAGCAGCCACGAGGAGGATTGCGGCGAGCGGGAAGCGCTTGCCTGCAAGTTTTCGCCCGGCGCAGGTGGCCGATCTCATGGCCGCACCTGTGTGCAGACGAGGTCGGCGCCGGCAAGACGGACGCTCTGCATCATGACGACCGCCTCGGGAAAATCGTCGAGACAGCCGCAGGCCGAAACGATCTCTTCGCCGGGGCCTGCCGGACATTGGCTATTGCTGTTGCAGGAGTGAAAGAAGGTCTCGGTGCCAACCGGCACATTTTGCTTGGCGGCAACGGTGCCGCCCGCTGCCACCGCGTCGTTGGCGGCAGCCTTGCGCGTCTTGCAGATGGGCTCGCAGGCCGCGACCGAGCCGCGATCGGGCAGGGCAAAGGGCCGGGTGGTCTCCAAATAGCTGTCGTCCGCTTGTCGCGTTCTGTCGGCGAGAAGTGTTTCAGCCGAGCGATCGAGAATATAGGCGCCGCGGCTCGTATCGGGCTGCGCGAGCTCTGTCCCGCTGCAGCGGTAGGTTCGATCCTTCAGGAAGAAGTCGCGAGTAAACTCGATCGGGCAGGCGCTTCCTCCCATCTGCCGCGTTTGAATGAGGGGCTTCAGGCCGGTCGCAGTGCCATTGAGGAAGGTCTGCACACCGTCCACCATTTCGCTGTCGATGTGGCAGGCCGTGTCGCTGGCGATGTTGGAGCAGCCGTCGACGAGCTGCTCGACGGTCTTGCAGCTGCTGTCGACGTCGACATGGATCTGCGCAAAACCTTCGCCTTCGTCTGCAACCGCCAGGCGCAGCCGGATCTCGTGATCGCCAGCCGTCAGGAAAGGTTTGATGTCGACGTTCGGGGTTTGCGTGTAAGTCTTCTTCTGCTCGCATTTCGCGGGCGGCAAACCGGAACTCGTCCAGGATTGGGGACCCGAGGCGACGACCTGCCCGTCGATACGAACCTGTCCCCAGTCATCGGCGAACCAGCGGGTGAGGCGCGCATCGACGATGCGGGCGGGGTCACTGACATGTAACGTCATGCGAAAATCGACGAGGGTGCAACTGCCGCCGGCGAGGCTGTTGTCGGACGGCGAACCCATCAAGAAATCGAGCGAGCTGCCCGCTTCGTTCGTCGCATAGCCGCCGGCGGTCCGACTGATGATCTCGCCGGGCTTTGGCGAAAGCACTGTGAGCGTCCGCTCGATGGCGCAGTGCCGGTATTGGAGGGACGTGCCGGTTCCGATTTCAGAGCCAGCGAGCGCCTGAAAAACGGCGCTGCCGCTCGATGCGGTATAAGCGTCAGATGCCATCGCCGCGGGATTGGCCTTGTAGGCCGATTGCGGCAGGGCCTGATTTGCGGTGCAGGCAGTCGACTGTGCACCGACATAGCGTATCGATGGCCCATCGATCAGTGCTTCCGCAACGCCGTAGCGCGGGTCCGCGCTCGTCAGGGCGCCGACCATGCCGCCGCCGAGATCCCTTAGGACTCCGCTCATGTTCGACCAGGCCAAATTGGCGCCGCAGCTTGCGTTGATGCAGTAGCAACCGGCAAGCTCCGGCAGATCTGCCGGGGCAAGTGACAGCGAACCGCCGGCTGCAGCATTCCAGCGGTAGCTCCTGCAGCCGTTCCAGGTTCCGGCCTCGCAACTGATGATCCCGTTTGCGCAAATTCCCGAAACCGGTACGGGCAGCGTGCTGCGGGTATCGATGGTGCCGTCGAGATCGGTATCACGGGCTATGCTCACGGAGGTGAGGTCGCCGCCGCTGCCGGGCTGCACGATGACTTCGAGCAGGCTGGCGGTCTTCTGGCAGGCGAGGCTTGGCGTGAACGAGCGACTACCATCGACCGTGGTAATCGTTTGCCCGGCAAGGCCTGGTGTCAGGTAATTCGATGTGATTGCATCGCTGTCGCTCGACTTGGCCCGCGAGGCGGCCGCGGCGGCGCGAGCGCGGTCTTCGACCGCCTGCTTTTCAGACGCCGAGTTACTAACCGATTGTCCGTCTGCCCTTTGGGCCGGGAATATCATAAGCGGCAAAGTGGCCAGTGCGGCCATGGCGATATGCGGGGCGGAGAGGGCGCGCCCACATCGTCCATGGAGGGAGATGACCGCACTGGCCAAGGTTGGAGCCGTGCCGCCCAGGGGGCGTAGCGGCACGGCTCCGGTCACGCACAGGGGCCGCGGGCCGTAAGGGCCTTGGCGGACAGACCTCCGGAACATGCAGCCGGTCTGTGCGGGACGTGGATGAGGCAAGCTGCTCATGGCGCCGAGATCCCGGCGCAGCAGATCACCTTTTCGAAGAGCATGAACTGGGCGTTGTCCTTGCCCGGCGCATGCTTGGCAGAGCTCCACAGCGCGCCGGGCCTGCCGATATTGACGCACTTGCCGCCCTTCACGGGCTCCATGATCTGGAGCTTGTAGCGCGACTTGGTCCAGATCGGCTGCGGGATGAACGAGCAGCCGTCGGCAGAGCTGACCGTAAGCGCGCTAAGCCGGCCCATCATGAAAGTGCCGCGCGCAGCAAGCCCCGCCCAGGCCTCGACGCTGTCGTCGAAATGGATGTCGCCGGCAATCGGATAGGTCGCGCCCCAGGAGCCCATGCACCAGAACAGCGGATCGATGACCTTGCCGGCCGCCGCCGCCGCGCTGTCGGCCATGCAGGCAAGGCCCGCCGCTGGATTGCCGAAAAGCACCGCCTCGGGCTGGATGATCGCCCCGAGCGTTGCCGACTGCCAGGTGGGCAGTACTTCGGTCATCAGCGCGACGTCGAAACCGTCGTTCTCGATGCAGGGAAGGTCGGTGAACATGTCGAGCATCGCCCAGACCGGCGAGATGTAATAGTGCATCTGCGCGAACATCTTGCGGGTCTGCGTGCCGTCGGCGATCGAGGTCTGGCTGCCCTGGAGCTTGCCGCCGGTCGGCATAATGTCGGCACCGAGGGCCATCATGCAGCCAGGCTCGGTCACGACATCGACCATCCGGCTTGGCGACCAGTACGAGACCTTGATCCCGAGCGTGACCTCGAGGCCCTTGCGGCAGGCGCAAAGCGGCTTGGAGGTCGACTGGGCATCGAGCGCCTTGTCGAGCTTGTCGTAACTGCCCACCCGCACGCCGCCGATGGTGATCGGGAAAATGCAGGTCCATCGCACTTTGGTGATGGGGTTGAAGACTGTGCCGGCTTCGCACTTGGAGGCTTTCGCCGTGCCGGGAAGTATCGCCGCGCTCAGTAGTGCGAGAGCGGTGGCAGCAAACAGTGCTGGCAGATGGAGGTGGGAAGGCTTCACGGACGTGTCTCCTTCGATGCATTCAGGCTTTCCGGGCCGTATTCGGTGAGCACGAGGCGGGTGCCGGCCTGTGCGACGATGACCGGCGCCGATGTGAGCCCGAGACGCTCCTTCACCCGCTCTTCCAGAATGAAGATCGCCCTGCCTGACTTCTCCGAGAGGCCGATGGCATCGCCGTTCTGTCCGGCCGCGGCGGCCAGCAGGATGAAGTCGGTCGGCCGCGCGGTTCGAAGGGCCCAGCCAAGCTCGCCGGGATGGACGACCACGAGGCGCTGCGGCAGGTTCACATACGTGAGCGGGTTGAATGTGAAGCCCGTGGGATAGAGCGTCTTGCCGTCCGGAAGCGTGATGTCGAAATCGAGCGTGTAGAAGGGTATTACGCTGCGCACTCGGTTGGTGGTTGCAGCCGGTAACTCTGCGGCTTTGAGCGCGCTCCAGTTTTGACGGGGGCCGAAGGCCTTGCCCATGTCGGCAGGAAGCGTAGCCGCCTTTGCTTCGATCTCGGCCAGCGCATCGGGCTCGGCGATCGGCCAGGTTCGCCCGATCGTGCTCGATTGTGACGCAGTCCCCGTTGGTGACGCTGCCTCTGTCATCGCCTGCGGGGCGATGCAGCAGGCGAGCACGGCGATACGCGCAAGCGTATGGGCGAGTATCGCGTTGCGGGTTCCTGCTCGCTTCTGCTGGTCAGCGGACATGGCGTGTCCCTTTCCGGCTTCGGCGAGCGGGCCAGCCGATCAGCGATGCGAAGAGGCAGACGAAACCCACCGGAGCCAGGGTCCAGACCAGCATGCGGGCATGGGCATCGAGGCTGGCTGTGAGCAGCAGGAGCGCGCTCTGGATGAGCATGAGCAGGTATCCGCCGACGACGAGCCGGATTGCGGGCGCTGAAGGCGCAGGTGAGAGAAGGCCGCTCATCTGCGAAGAGCCTTCCTGATCCTGGTGAGCATCTTGCCTGTGGCGGCCGAGAGGCTGGCCAAGAGGATACCGGTGGCGAAGCAAGAGCCAGCCACCAGAAGCCCGGCGCGCAGCACGAGCATTGCCGGCTGCTTCAGGATAAGGCCGGCGACGATCACCAGCATGCCCATCATGCAGGTCTCGACAGCAACCAGGCGCAGCCGCCAGTGAAAGGCTTGCGCCTCGAAGCGCTGCGCCATCCGCTCTTCGACGATCTTCTCGATCATCGCATCGTCGCTCAGCTGCAGCACGTCGTCATTCGCGGGCGTACCGGTGCCCCGGGTCATGGCCTTGCTCCCCCGAGCACTTCGGCCGGGTCGACGCCGGCCAGCAGGCACACCGCATCGAGCGGGGTATGGCCTTGCCGGATCAGGGCATCGAATGCGGCTACGTCCTCGGGCGCCGACGTGTTGATCCAGTATGAGAACGGATCGACCACGAGGCGGGCGATGCCGAGGCCCAGCGGGGAGTCGATGAAGACTTCCGAGTAGTTGGGCTTGGAATTGCGGACCGATTTCAGAAGCTCGAGAACGAAGCCGGAATAGTCGAGGATCTTGTTCTCGACGGCCCGGTCATAGGTTGAACCCTGGAGCAGGAAGCGCGTTGCCGCGTTCTCGAGGATGACCTGACCGGTCCCGCCGAACAGCATGAGATCGTTCATCGACTGGAGAACGATGCCGAACGAGCCGCGGTACTTGCGAGCGCGGCGGTAGCCCTGTCCGAACGCTTCGGCGAGGCGCGAGAGATCCTGCCCGTCGGTGCGGGTCATGAACTGGGCGGCCTCGTCACACAGGACGAAGCGGGGCCGATCTCGCGCGGAAAGATAGAGTTCCTGCGTCAGCGCATTCACCACCACCATGACGATGACATTGAAAAGGTCGGGCATGGCTTTCAGCCGTTCGAGCTCGAGCACGACGAACTCGTCGGAACGGATGTCGAGCGTCGAGGGGCCGTTGAAGTAGTGGCCGTAGGCACCGCCCGACCCGAAATCGCGCAAGTTGAAGGCCAGTTCGCGGGCTGTGGGTAACAGGTGGGAAACCCTGTCGAGATCGCTGTGTACAAGCTCTGGATAGGTGCCGAGCCAATCACGTACCGCATCGATCCCGCGCTCGGCTCGCCCGGTGTCGATCGCCCACTGCACCGCGGACTTGAGCAGGTTCCACTCGGATGTCGTGACGCCCTTGCGGGTAGAGGCATTGGCCATTTCGGCAACGATCGCGACGGCCATCGTGATCGCCGACTGTTTGTCGTCGCCGTCGAGTGCGAGCCCCATGTCGAACGGATTGAGGACCAGCCGCTCTTCGCCGATGTCGATGTAGCGGCCCGAGCACAGCGTGCAGAGCTTGCGGTAGCTCCCGCCGATATCGATGATCCGTATCAGCGCGCCGCAGGCGTAGTATTGCTGGCAGAGGTTATTGAGGAGGAAGCTCTTGCCCGCGCCGCTCTCGGCGGAGACCACGAAGTTGTAGTTGTTGATCCTTGGGTCGAAGAGATCGAGCGTGACAAGCTGACCCTTGCGGCCGGTGTAGAGGAGCGCGGGCCGGCCGCCGCCACGAAAGTCGGTCTGGACAGGCGCCATCAGCACGGCAGCCTTTGCCGGCATGCGAAAATCGCGTTCGAGCAGGCGCAGGGTCGTACGGTCGGGATAGAGCCCGAAGGGCAGGCTCATCACCAGCATCGCCGGGTTGAGGTAGCTTTCCTCCTGCATTGAGAAGGGGAGCGGCTCGCTTTCCCAGAGGCGCTTGGCGCGCGCTGCCAGCTCTCGGGCCTGGGCCCGGTCGCGGCCGAACACCCAGAGCGTCGGGATGACGCGCACGAAACGCGAATTGCTGGCCTCGTCGAGGATCCAGCCGATTTCCTCGATCTGCTTGCCGACCTCGATCGCGAAGCTGCCCGCCGCCTTCTGGGCCGAGAGGATCTGCGCGCGCTTGTGGATCTCGAACTGCGAGTGATCGAACAGGATATTGAGCGTATAGAGGAACGGCCCGCCGATCTGGTCGCTGTCTTCCGACGCGCCGCGCATTCCCCCCATCAGCCGGTTGGCACGCTCCGCCGTGATGCGCCGGGCAGGGGCCTTGGGCGTCAGGCACCGGGCGACCTGATTGCCGAGGAACACCTCGGGCCCCTCGAACACAAGATCGGGACCGGCATCGATGATCTGGCGCGCGATCGGCGGTGCGCCGACTTCGCTGCCATCGGCGAATACGCCCGGAGCTGCCGCGGCAACGCCGTTGAAGATGCGCCGGTAGAACGACACCGTCTCTTCCGGCGCCAGCCGGCGAATGCCGAGTTTTGAGAGCTGCTCCTCGACCTGGCGGCGCAGGTCTTCGCCGAGCGGCCGCCGGGTCTTGATCGAGAGCAGCGTGCGGAAGTTGCGTACCGGAATGCCATGCAGGGCTTTGAGGCCATGCCGTCCCGCGCTGAGATAGGCGTGCGTGCGCATGGCCGAAGCCTGGATCAGCGGATCGTCCCTCAGCTTGAGGTCGAGAAAGGCGTCAAGTGCGTCGTCGATCAAGGGATCGGCGAAGGTATGAAGCTGGAGCACTGTCCCATCGGGAAAGTGTATGTTGAACAGCCCCTGCAAAGCGGCCTGAACGTGGGCGAACATGTAGGCAGCGGGCTCGATCTCCCAGGCGTGCCCCCAGGTGTCATCGATGCACAGGAATGCTTCGCTTTCCTCGTCCCAGGCGAGCAGCGGCAGGAACTGCGAAAAGCTGTCGCGCGTCACGCAGCTGCGCAGCCGGGAGTACGTGAGGGCTGAAGATGCCGAGGCGCTCATCGGCGGAGCTCCTCGTTCGCTTGGTCCTTGGCCTGCTCCAACACGGGCGCACGCTCGGCATTGCCGGGGCTGCGCACCAGTGTGCCGCCGACGACCCAGGACGGGCGATCGAGGATCGAATAGACGTAGCGCGGCATATAGAGGCGGTCCGGACGGGTCCGGTCGGCATAGGGCAGGATCAGCGTCCGGACGGTCCGTGCCGGCTTCAGCATGGGCGTTATGGGCTCGTCGATGAGGCCCTTGAGCTCCCGGTAGACGCTGTCGCGGTAGCCCTCGTAGGCTGCAGGTTGATTGCCGCGCGATCTCGTCGTCGTTGTGGCGGGCGCCTTGGCAGTTGGGTTGTTGCTGACGGCGGAGTGGGACTTCGAGGCTGCGCCGGCGACCGCATCCTCGTATGCCTGCTGCGGGTGGATGCACTGCCCGTGATCGTCGTTCTTGCAGGAGAATTTCTCGGGGTAGGGCGACATCATCGAGCCCATCGCCGCGCAGCCGGGCAGTGTGGCGGCGGTGAGCGTTACGGCGAGCAGGCGCGGCGTGCGCCGAAAGGTCCGGGTGGTAACAAGGACCATGGCATTGGCTCCTGTATGCGAGAGGAAGGGGAAAGGCGCAGGCCGCATCACAGTTTGGGCCCGGTCGAAGGTTTGATCTCGAGCGCGAGGCCTTCCTGGATGACCACGACGACATCCTTGGCGGCGCCGACCTCGACGACAGGGCCCGCCTGCCGGGCGAGGTCCAGATAGAAATCGGTGAGCTTGTCCGAAGACTTCGAGAGGCCGCCGGCAATGCCCGTCTTGACTGCATCGCCGGCATCGAGCGTGCGCACACTGCCGAGCGCCGAAGTAGAGAGATTGCCGAACGAACTTTCGACCGATTGTGAAATGCCGGCGATGGTCCCGGCGATGAAGGAACGGGCAAGCGTGGCGCCCGCGCGCGTCACCACCCGGCCTGAAAGCCCTTTCTTGCCGTCGGCATCGACGAAGAAACCCTTGATGGGCTGGTCGACGACGGCATGCTCGTCGAAATCGACGCAGGAGAGCGATACGAGCTGAACTTCGACGCGTTCCTTGGCGAGGCTTCCGGTCGCATTGCCGATGACGAAGCAGCCCGCGAGATTGGCTTTGACCTCGTTGGGAAGCACGGCGGGAGCCTGGACGCGGGCGATGATCGGCTCAGGGTTGGTGGTCGCATCCCGGCTCGCCAGGGCATCGATCCCGGTCAGCAGCCGGGCTTTCATGAAACCAGGCGGCAAATAGATCGTCCGGTTCGGCTTTTTTGAGCGCGCCGCGCCGGCTGCGCCTCCTTCCGGGACAAGTGCCGTCGTGGCAGTCCCGATCCCGCCGATCTGCCTTTCGCTTGGCGGGGCCGGCGGCGCACTTGCAGCTTCGCCAGGGATAGCCGGCGGTGGCGGGATCTTGCCCATTTCCGCCTGCGCCTCCGGCGGGGCAGGCGGGTAATCGGGTATGTCGACCGGTATAGCTGGCGGAAGCTCATCGGCGCTACCGTCCACGTGGCCGCCTGCGGCATTGCCGCTCCCGGTCCTGCCGGTGGCAAGCGAACCGGGAACGACCTTGCCCTCCTCGATCGCCGAGACCCTGTCGCCTAGCAGCGTCTGGCCGTCGAGGATCTTCTGGAGATCGCCGCGAAGTTTGACTTCGAGACTGTCGCCGCGAAGGCCGGCGCCCATGTCGAGCTTGGAGGCCTCGGGCGCTTTCTGCGGAGCGGTGTCGCTGCCGGCGCTCGCGGCATAGAGCCCGGCACCGATGAGCGCGATGCCGGAAAGGACACTCACTTGTTTGACGCGCAGGCGCTGATCGGATGTGAGCCTGTTCCAGCGGTTCCTGCTTTGCGCCACCAGGCGATCGAGCGCGCCCACGTCATGCCCGGCCGGATGCGCTGCCTCGCTCGTGCGACGCGGGTCGCGGCGCTGGCTCACGGGTTTGGCGTCTTCTGAGCCCGGGATCATGGCTGCTGGCTCCGGCGAACGACCACCAGGCGTGCCGCATCGCCCGCGCCGAGGCTCATGCGGTCGAGCGTGACGGCGAAGATGTCGGCGCCGAGCTGCGTGCTGAGAAACGCCCGTTCATCGAGAAGGATGGGGGCAGAAGGCTCGGTGACGGCTCGCTGGGTGAGGCTCGGGGTTACGCGGTACTCGCTGATAGAGAGGCCGGCGCCTTCGACTTCGAAGCGCCTTCTTTCGCTGATGGAAATATCGGGCCTGTCGGGCAGCGTGATCACCTCGCGTGACGGTGCTGTTTCTGAAAACGAGGCGGGAACCCGGTCCTGGAGAACCGCAAGGGTGACACCCACTGCCCGCTCCTCCACGACCAGCGGCGCGAGCAGGGCATCGTTGTCGCGCGCGCGCTGCGCCTGACCCGGAAGCAGGTTCACTGTCTGGGCAGGAATGTCGGAGGGTTCGGCGTAAAGCGGATAGACTGCGCCGTTGCAGGTGACGAAGAACTCGGATGGCGCCGTCACGTACGTGCGGGTCTTGAGGCCCATGTCCTCGCTTTCGAGGACGAGGAACTTGATCCAGGCGTCGCTGCCTCCTCGTTCAACCGCGAGACCTTTTTCGGCCGAATAGCGCACGTCCTCGATCTCGCCGCCGGCGCAGACCAGATGGTTCACATCGTGGTTCGAGAGCCGAATATGGCTGGTCTGCTCCGGCAAGGCCGAAATGGTCTGCGCGGCTGCCGGGATGG
Organism: Novosphingobium sp. TK71; assembly: GCF_055361505.1. Taxonomy (NCBI): domain Bacteria; kingdom Pseudomonadati; phylum Pseudomonadota; class Alphaproteobacteria; order Sphingomonadales; family Sphingomonadaceae; genus Novosphingobium; species Novosphingobium sp. TK71. The sequence continues at coordinate 1,350,948 of NZ_JBSZKA010000001.1, read as the reverse complement.
TTGGGACCGTGACGGCAAGCAGCGCGGCGAGGCGTGCCGCCCTATCGGACATCGGCATCGAAGTTCTCCTCCTGAAGGGCGACGAGCCAGAAGCGGCCGTTTTCGATTGCGTAGCGAATGCGCAGATTTCCGCGGAACTTGCGGATGACGCCGCCGATGACGCGGACCTTCTCGACCGGCACCACGATCTCGCTGGCGCTCCAGCTGACGGGTTGGTCCGAGCGGATGTAGGTGGCGATCGAAAGCGTCGGGTTGGTCGAGAGTTCGCCCAGGAGCTTGCTCAGGCTGTCGCGCACGGCGTTGTAGGTGCTGGGATGAACGAGGCTCAGCAGTTCCTGGAACTGCCGGTCGGCGGAGTAGGCGGAATAGGTTCCGGCCAGCGCCACGATGTTGAAGGTCATGGTCTTGAGGTATGCGGCCGAAGGCCTGTTGCCGGTCACATAGAGGTCGCCGCCGGCGCCGAAGGGCACGACTACCGTGCGCTGGTTCTGGCTCGTCGTGTAGATCACGCCGCCCAGCACAGAGGTGATCCCAAACAGGCCAAGCACGCAAACCTTGAGCAGCCGGTTCTCCTCGAAGAGGTTGGCGGAGCCCTGCAGGTAACGGTGCAGGTGCCAGCTCGGGCGTGTGTCGCCGATCATTTCCGGATCGGTTTGGCGGCTGAAAGGAAAGATCATGGCGCCCTACTCGAAGAAGCGGGTCTGGGTCGGGCCGGGATAACGGCGCAGCCGCGCCAGCCCCCAGCGCCAGGCAAGGTGCGAAATGAAGCCACGCGGCTTCGACCGCTTCCAGGGGAGGAAGAAGAGAAGAGCGCCGACGAGCAGCCACCCGATGATCCCGCCGACAATAACCGCCACGAAGATCGTGGCCATGACGACGATGAACTCCTGACTGTCGAACCAGAGGATCTGGACCGGACGGTGCAGGTACTGGGGCAGACGTTCGTCCAACGCTCTTCTCCCTTGCTTCACCACGCTATTGCCGGCGTGGTTTCCGCGAGGCGGGGTTGCCTCACGTTCCGGAAATGATTTTCGCGGGAAGGGGCAGCGCCGACCGGCCTTTCGTGCCGGTCGGCGTGCTTCTCAGATGACCATCCCGAAGGTCTGGAGGATGGAATCCGCCTTGATGAGGCAGACGGCCGCGACGATTGTCGGGATGCCGATCATGATGTTCGAGAACAGGCGCGAAACGCCGAACAGGAACGCAGCGACACCGCCAACAAAGCCGAGCGGGCCCTTGACCCCCTGGTTCACGACGATGTCGTAGATATCGTAGCCGAGGTCGCCGGCGGCGGGCGCCGAGAAAGCATGGGCTGCGCCCGCGCCGACAATGGCGGCAAAGAGGACAAGTGCTGCAGCGCCTACGGCGCGGTGGCCCTTTCCCAGGACAAGTTTCTTCATCTCAGGTCTCCTATGGTCGGAGCCATCCGCATTGTGATGCCTTGCCGGCAGCGATGGGTGTCGTGTCCGGCCGGCGGCTATGCTGGACAGCTCCATGAGAGACGCAGCCACCGGCATTCCCGGTCCCTCGGCTCTGCGGGTGCTGTGCCGGAGGGTCCGCCAGATATGAAAGGAAGGCTCAGGGATCCTTCGCCGGCTTGGCATATGCCGCGTCCAGGAACGCCTGGAGCTCACCTTGCTGGAAGCCAGAGACAAGCTTGCCGTCCACGATCAGTGTCGGCGTGCCGGAGATTCCCATCTTGCGGATCGCCTCTGCCTCGCGCGCAACACGCTCGGCGCCGGCCTTGCATTTTCGCAGCGGAGCAGGGCGGGCACCGGCGTAAATCGCCTTGAACTCCCTCTCCGGATCGGGCGAGCACAGGATGTGCTCGGCCTTGGCGGCAGCGTCCGGATGGATGCCGGTCACGAAATAGACCTGGCGCTGCACGGGTTGGCCCTCGGCGATCTTGGCTATCCAGAAGCGTTCGAGCGCTTGGCAGTACGGGCAATCGGGGTCGGTGAACTCGATGACCTTGGGAGCACCGTCGATGCCGACCAGCAGCGCGTCGGCCGGGTCGAGCGCGCCCATCCGCGCCCTCGCGGCTGCGTCCTGGGCCAATGCAGTCAGGTTCGCACCAGTTCGGTCGTAGATGGCGCCGAAGATGAGGTGCTCGGTCTCGGGCGCGAAATAGATGACTTTGCCGCCGGCGAGTGCCTGGTAGAGCGGTCCGTGGACCGGGGCAGGCCCGAACTGTTCGAATGTCAGATTGGTGAAGGTCTGGTGCAGCAGCACTTCGGCCTCCTTCGCCGCTTCGCCGAGTTCATTGGCCGTCTGGCTTTTGCCAGTTTCACCCGCGATGGCGTTCCCGCTGAAGCACAACGCCAGGAGCGCGGTGCCGACCGTGCATTTAGCGCTGAGACGCATGCGCGACCTCCCTGCGGGAATGGAACATCCTTGCATCAAGGCGGATCGATTTCCCCAACCCCAGTGACGGAGTGGTCGGCTTGGCACGTCCTTCCCTCGAGGGCTGGATCGTAAAGGTGCCGCTCTGTTCGACGACATCAAGCGTCCGACTTTCCTCGATACCGACAGTTCTGAAGGCAGCAGGGGCGGTACCTGTCTGAGGCGAGGACGCCGTCAGCGCAGCAGCGGAGCACAGGAAAGCGAATGTCATTCGGCATGTCTCCTTACGGCGCGGATCTGCGCGCTGTCTGATGATGACCGTTGATCAGGGGATGGCAGCGCCGCGTTCACAAACCGGGGCTGTGCCGTCCGTCTGAAGCCAGATCACCATGTCGGCCGACGAGCCGCAAGCAGGAGGGCACTGTTCAGCCGGTGCGGTGAAACAAAGCAACCGCGGACCGTTTTATGTTCCAACATGCAGAAAAATGAACGTTGTGGACGTGAAATCGACAGAAGCGGCATTTCAGTGCCGCTTCTGTCGATTTCACGATTTGTCATTGAATAGGCGAATCGGCGAAAAGGATGCGCTCATTTCATTCGAGAGGTGGTCATGGGCAGAGCAACAAGGACTTTCAAATTACGTCTGTCACCGGCGGGCCTCGATGTACTGATAGCGTCGCATTGCCTGCTGATAAAGGAAACGCGCGCTCTCCTGGCGTGGGGAACCACTCTTCATGTCGCCGTGGAGCACTTTGGCGAATGCCCTCTGGTCCTTGTCGCCAATTGTCTCGATCGTGTGCACACCCTAGCGCTCGCCGGATCCGAAGAGCATCACCTTGGAGCGCCGCACCGCATGGGGGACGTGGCGAACGAGATAATCAGCAAATACCGTTTGGAATTCCCTACAATACCGGCTCCCACTCTGGGCAGCCTCTATATTGCCGCGCTCGTCCAATTGGAGACGGCATCTCGTACGAAAGTCTTCGATGCATATAAACGCATTCAGTGCGCAGCATGGGGATGAGGTGTTGTGCAGTCGTGGCGAGATATTGAGAACAAATCAGCAATGTAGACAAATTGTCTGAGGTTCTATTTGACACCGGTGGTATGCACACCTTAGCTAACCTCAATTGCATTGGCCTTGGCAGGCAGTTTCTCCCCTGTAAGGAGACGCGGATATGTCGCTTTCGAATGCGGCTGCCGTTGCTGAGAGTCCGCTCGACTACGTGAAAGTGCAGTCGGGGCGGCAGATAGAACAGGCACGGAAGCGAAAACATATTACTCAGGTCGAACTGGCCCGCGAACTTGGAATGGGTGTGCGGTGGCTACGCGAAATCGAGGGCGGAAATCCGAAGGCCCGCCTCGATGACCACCTCATCTGCACCTATCGTCTTGGCCTCTCGACCGGCCACATTCTGATTCCGTTGCTCTTCGCTGGGCAACGCATGTCGTTTCCCCGGCAACTCGCGACTGGTGATCTCACCGAGCTTGAACGCACCTGCATCGAGATCATTGCGCAGCGTAATCTCGATCACCTTACACGCGCGCTGACGCCGCTGTGGCAACCGGCGCATGATCCCGTGAGGTACGGTCAGTAGTGGCAGCGATAGATCCCCATACGCACGAACGCGTCTACATGTCGCTCAAGGCCGAGTATCGAGCAGGATTGCTTGAGCCGGGCAGAAGACTTGATCTTCAGGAGCTCGCCGATCGCCTTCACTCGAGCAAGACGCCGCTAAGGGAGGCGGCCTCCCGGCTGCTTGGCGAAAGGCTACTCGAGCGCCATCCGGATGGAGGCTTCATGGTGGCAGTCTACACGGAATATGAGCAAATACAGCTCTACGCCTGGAATTCTCATTTACTGATCAGTCTCATCCAGATCCTTTCGGCAGGCTCTATAGAGCAAGTGCTGATTGGGTTCTCGAGTCATGGGAAGCCCACCAGCAAAGTAGAGATAGCGCTTCTGACAGGTCTGCTTTTCGAGCGCTTTGCCAGTGCTGCCGGCAATGACTATGCAGTCGATACGGTTCGTTCCATGAATGAGCGTCTCCTCTACCTTCGGATTGCGGAACCCTCGAGTCTTGCTGAGGCGACTCGCGAATTTCGTGGGCTGACTAACCCCGGCGTTTCCGATCTCCAGAAGTCGATGAAGAGGAGAATATCGATTTACCATGAGCGCCGCGTTGCCATTTGCGGCGTTCGATAGCAGTTCTTGATGATCCGTTATTGTCCTTCGGGCGAATGAGTGACGGGCAGTAATCTTGGGCATCGCAGGAAACTGCGCGATCACGATCTATGTTGGAATATTTTGCGTCAACTTGACGTAGAATATCTCGATGCGAACGCCGGATGTGGAAAGTATTCTGTCCAGGTCGTGATACGGCGACGAATGTGAAAGGAGTGTACTATGCATCGCATCGAACAGCCCGCCGAAGAACCTACCGATCTCGGCTCGGTCATCGAGGAGACCAAGGGCGGCTCCATCCTCCTGAACGACACCAACGGTCCGCAGCAGCCCGTCATGGGCCTGTCCGACGACTGATCGCCAAATGGCTGCGCTTCTCTGCATAGGGTAGCGCAGCCTTTGCGGGCTTGGGGTTGTGCCATGTACTATCGTCTGCGCGCCGGATTGCATTTCTGCGTTCTTGGCGATCGGGTCTATTTTCTCGATGCTGTCACCGGGCGATACTTCGCGGCGGCGGGGCATTGTGCCAGCAGTCTTTTGCAGCTTGCGGAAGCAGGGGGATGGTGCGAGGACGCCAGTGTCGACATCGAACTGTTGGTCGCGCGGGGTCTGCTGGAGCCTGCCGAGGAGGGCGAGGCTTTCTCTCCCGCGCTTCACATCGATCCGCCTCTTGGATTTGCGAGTTTCGCAGGGAAGTCCTTCTCGTGGTTGGGAACGGCGAGAGCGGCTTACGAGCAGCTGCGAGCAAGGCGAATGACCGCCCGGTCGACGTTTGCCGCGATACTTGCCGAGATCGCGGGTAGCAGAAGCATCGGCATAGGGGGCTCTCGGAAAACTCGGTGCTCTTTGGAGGAACTGGCTGGCTTCCATCAGCAAGCGGGCCTCATTCTCGGCCGCGCCGATCTCTGTCTCCCGCGTTCGTTGGCACTGCTCCTGGCCGCATACGCAGAAGGGTTCCGACCCAGGTTTGTCATCGGCGTGAGAAACCATCCGTTCGCGGCCCATTGCTGGGTGCAGGCAGGGGGAACAGTCCTCAACGACAATATCGATCACGTTCGGCTTTTTACTCCGATCCTGGTGCAATGACGGGACACCGCTATCTTATCGTCGCTTCCCCCGGACGCATGGCGGCCGAGGCCCAGATCGACGAGATCGCACGTCTTTCCGGCCTGCCGTATCGGGCGGGGGATGAGCAGTTGATCATTCTGACCGACCAGCCAGAGGCGCTCCGCAAGGTCGATGGCGGCTTCGTCGTCGGCACGCTATTTCATCGTTACGGCAGTCCTCGCCCGATTGATGTCGGCGAACATGTGGAACTCGGATCGGCGCCAATCACTTGTCTCCTTGAACGCTTCTGGGGTAGTTACTTGGCCGCTTTCGCGCACGATGACGAAGTCACTGTGCTACGAGATCCGTCCGGCGCTGCGCCAGCGCACTATGCCCCTTTGGGCGACTCAATTCTTGTCGCGTCCGAAGCCGGATTGCTCAGGAAGGTTGGCGCGATCAACGGTAAAATCGACTATGAGGCCCTGGCGCGCCACATCTACCTTGCAGACCTGCCGATGACCGATGCGCCCCTTGCCGGCGCAAGGCGGCTGTCGCCTGGCACCGCATTGAAGGCGACTGCTGGCACGCTGCGGATCGACACGTTCTGGAATCCATGGACGTTCGCGGCGAAAGCCGATCCGACCAGGAACCTCGAGGAACACGCCCTTGCGCTGTCTCGATGTGCCGAAGGCTGCATTCGCGCGTGGGCAAACTGCTTTCCCTCGATCCTCGTCGGCGTTTCGGGTGGGCTCGATTCCTCGATCGTCACGGCATGCCTTGCCGGACGAGACCAAGTGGTTACGGGGCTCACCATGGTAGCGCCTGGGCCGGACGGAGACGAGCGCGGGTACGCGCGCGCGCTCTGTGATCACCTCGACGTGCGACTGCTGGAAGAATTCTACGCCTTGGGCGACGTGGATCCCCTGAAATCTTGCGTCCCCCATCTTTCCTTTCCCTCCGGCCGGACGCAGTCGCAGGCCTACAACGCGGCCGTAGGCCGGGCCATGCGGGAGAGCGGCGCTGCAGCCTTCTTCACCGGAAACGGCGGCGATAACGTTTTCTTTCTAAGCCAATCGACCAGAGGTTTGATCGATCGGCGACGTTCAGGCGCGTCAGTCGGTGAGACCTGGCAATCGCTGCGCGATGTTTGCGCGCTGACCGGGAGCAGCATGTGGGCTGCGTTTCGGCAGGCATACCGTATTTCGGGATTGCCCGCACGGTACGCGTGGCGACCTGATCTCCGGTTTCTTTCCGCTGCCACGATCGAGAGGTTTGCAGACTTGCCAGCGAAACATCCATGGCTCGACGCCCCCGCCGGCGCTCTGCCTGGAAAGGCTGCGCACATCGGCATGATCTTGCGTATCCAAAATCATGTCGAGGGCTTCGACCCATCTCTCGGCATTCGAGTCATCAATCCACTTCTTTCACAGCCAATTCTTGAGCAATGCCTGGCCACGCCCACCTGGTTATGCTCTTCGGGTGGGCGCGATCGCGCAGTGGCCCGTCATGCCTTTAGCGCCCGCTTGCCTGAGGCGATTGCAGAGCGGCGAGTGAAAGGCGGCCCCGACGGCTTTGCCGCAGCAATCCTCGAGGCGCACATCCCACAGATCCGGGCGCGACTGCTTAGCGGAAGACTTGCTGAAGCCGGTATCATCGATCTTGCCGCGGTGGAAATGGCGACGCGGCCAGGTGCGGCGGATCGTGGTTCCAGCTTTGTGCCCCTGCTTTTTTTCTTGGATATCGAGGGATGGATTGAGCATTGGACGACGAGGGAAATGTGTCCGAACTCTAAAACCCCGGCGTCAGCGACGATAGCTGAATGCCCTGCGAATTCCGATGCTCGGTCTTCACCGCATCGCCACGGATTGTAGCCGATGCTTGCGATGCAGACCGCTTGTCGGCCTGCTGTCTCTCGAGCCATATACTCTGCATGGCTGTCCACGCCTCGCGCGCTACACGGTCAGCAGGTAGCTTGCCTCTCAGCCAGAAATCGAACCAGGCCAGGTTCCGCTCATAGGCGGCAAGCTTGTGAGCCGGTTGCCATTTGACGTGGTGTTCGCCCGGAAAGACATACATATCGATCGGGTGGCCAGCCTGCCGCAAGGCGGTAACGCTTTCCAGGGCACCCAGATACTCATCATCTGCCATTTGCAGCAGCAGTGGGAAGCGAGCGGTGCGGGCATTTTGCGCGAGAGATATTCGGCGCCAGAAATCGCCTTGGGCTTCGGTAGCACGCGGCCAGCCGCTTCGGGCGAAATGATCTGCGATGCCTTCATTCAGCAGGAAATCCTGACTGCGCTCCCAGCAGCAGCCACTTGCCGAGCCGGCCGCGAAGAGACTGCTGTTCACCGCGGCGAACTGGACCGTCGATGACCCGTCGCTGAGCCCGGTGATACCGACATGTTGCCTATCGACGAGCCCCTCCGTAATCAGCTGGTTCAGGATGACCTCGATTGATGAGAGCACACTCTCGCGATCGCGGAAGCCGTCCAGCAGCCGCGCATCGGCTTCCTCGCTGGTCCTGGCGTCATCTGCGAGTACGAGCGCATCTGGGCGTTGAAGGCTGAGTACGAAATAGTCATTTGCGGCGAACGCCTGGATGGGGAACTCGTCGCCTGTTCCGCCGCGAAGAAATCCGCGCGAGGTGTACTGCACGACGATCAACGGGTATCGCGCGCCGTGCTTGTATCCGAGCGGATAAACAAGATCGCCGAACGTTTCGATGCCGAAGCTGTTTCGCCAGAACAGGCGTTGAACTTGGCTCAATCGTAGCTGACCAAAATGGGAATTCGGATCGAACACGACCGATTTGCGGCGCAGTGTGCGATCGAACCGGACCAGGCGCCGCGGCTGCAGCGACGTCTCCTCCATACAGAACAGATTGCCGCCGTGCTGTTGGCAATCGATGAGGAGGGCGGTCGTTGACAGCAATCTTTTTGCCTGGTTCGTACCAGGCCGCCACTCGTAGATTGCTGTTTCGCTGTTTGCAGGGCCTTCGCGCCGGAGAAAGCGGACTTTCCGATCTCCCGGTGCCCACCAGGCCTCGAGACTTGGTGCATTGCAGGCGACGGCCGCGCAGGCCTTCTCCAGACCGTGCTCGTCTTGCGCATTGAGCCGCATTACCGGCCTCAGCGGTGCTCCACCAACTGCCACGAGCCGTATTTTCTGCCCTCTGGCATTTGTCGGAGATCTTTCCGGTGCGGCGAGCGCAAGCCTCTCAATCTCTTCGGGCCTCGTCTCGGGCATGGGCATGGTGCTATGAGTGTTAAAATAGGCGAGCCGGCTCGTTGGCGCCGGAAACGGAACCGCACCAGCCGCCGGCGACATACGCCCGTCGAACCGGAAGCCTTGCCGGCTTTCGCGCGTAATCGTTGCGGATTGGGCGGCAAGAGCTGCATTCACCGAATAGACCAGCGTGTGCCCGTCTGTGCCAAAAGAGAAGCGCTCAACGTTCAGCGTTCCGCTTGACGCCGCATGGCTTCCACTGCCGTCGGCCTTCGCGATCCACACCTGGACAGTGCCATCCATGTCCTTGAGGAAGGCAATGCTTTGGCCATCCGGCGACCAGACCGGTTCGATGGGCCGGACGAGGCCAGTGGCCACACCTGCCCGACCAAGCATGTTGCTCCTGGTAAGGATCAGGTTACCGCCGGCATCGACCACGCGAAAGGGACCGGATCCGCTGGCCGGAAGCACGATCAGTGACTGGCAGAATTCATTGCTGTCCGGATCTGCCTTTCGAACCTGTAGTGCAATGAATTTACCGTCGGGCGAAACCGAAAAGATGTGGCCATCTCCGGGCCCGAGACCAGTGGGCCCCAGATCGCGAAGCTCCGCAAGGTCGCGCGCTGAGACGGCAGTACCGGCCACGATGGTGTCCCGGAACATACTGGAACAGTCGCCCAGAACCGGCGAAGCCTTCGCGGCGGAATTCGGCACGATACCGAACACCGCCGCGCCGACCAGCGCAGCGCATGATGCACGCAATGTCATGGAAAATTACCAGCGCTTGCTGATCGTCAGGCTGACCGTCCTGCCGAGAACCGAGTTGTTGGTCGAATCGTAGGGGTAGGACGCGGCACTGCTGACAAGGATTACGCTCGGTTTCTCATTGAGGACGTTGAGAGCTGCCAGTGTCAGATCGATGTTTGCAAAGGCGCCATGTTCGTCTTTGGATGAGACGCGAGCGGTAATGTCCAGCGTCGTGAAACTGTCGACCTTTCGCAGAACCGGACGCCGATCGTCCGTAGTACCGCCGATGTAGCTTGCGATTGCACCGATCCTGACATTTTCTCGGGTCCAGGCGAGCGACCCGCGGCCTCGCCAGTGTGGCGGATTGAAGATACGCCCGGCCTTTTCGATTTCCGGCTCTCCAGGGCCAAGAGCTTGCCGGCTTTCGAGGTAACTTCCTGATCCTTCGAACTCGAGTTTGTCGCGACTGTCGAGATCTACGCTGTACGCTAGCGAAAGGTCGAAGCCACGGACCCTTTGGCGTGCTGCGTTACGCAGGCTGTCATCTACGATGGCCGTAACTGAGGTGGGGTCGTAAGGGGCGCCAGTCTGATTGATGAGCCCGCCGGGTAGAGATGCGACGAGGTCGGCAATTGTGGCCTGGCTTGGATAGAGTTCGGTAAGGTTTGCATATTGAGCCGAAAATGCGCTCAACAGGTTTGCGATCGGAGTGACCACACGGTTACGGTACAGAATGTCGAAGGCACTGACTTGTGCCTTGAGGCCGGGAACGGTCCGGGGGCTCACAGCAAGCGTTGCGGTCCAGGTTCGCGCCTTCTCCGGCTTCAGGTCCGGGCGGCCGCCGTTCAGAATGATCGCCGGCGCACCCCCCGGCCCGCTGGGAGTAAACAGCGATCCTGGCACCAGATAGCCCTGAAGCGGTTGACCGACCTGATAGAGCGTGGGCGCCTTGAAGGATCGGCCCCAGGTTGCACTCAATGTGACATCTTCGATCGGCGAATAGGTCACACCCACCTTGGGCGTTGCTAAATCTCCGAAGCCCTGATTGTGCTCATATCGCGCGGCGCCGGTTATCGAGAGACGTTGCATGCCTGCAAATGCATTGGATGGACCAACCAGCGGCAGCAGGAATTCGCCATAACCGAAGAAAGTGTCGCGCTTCTGCTCGAACAGATAGGTCTGAGAAGTCACGCCTCCGGAGACTTGCCGGGAGTCGACCGTAAGCGTGACCTTGCGAAATCCGCCTCCGATCGCAACGCGGGCTTCGCCGCCGGGAGCTTTGAAGACAGGACCCTCAAATCCAAGATCGACCGCATCGAGGTCGTTGGCGTAATCGGGATAATACTGAGCCGAAAGATTACCCGCGCTGAACGCCCGCGTGTACACCTTGGTCCGGCTTTCACCGTGCGTGGCGGTCAACCGGGCTTCCCAGGCATCCGAGAGCTTGAGACGGAGCGAAGGGCTTATGGAAAATGAGCGTACGCGCCGATCGATTGCGTTACCGCTCGTCAGACAGCCCGCCGTTGCCAGGAAGGGATTGCATGCTTGCGATTTCCGGGCGTTGAATTGAGCATCGATCTCGAGCTCGAGAGCGGACGCGATCTGCTGATGTCCCGATAGAACAGCACTAAACTGCCGCTGTGCCGGTAGAAGAGTCGCGGTCCCATCCATTTTCTGGGTATAGCTCCGCTGGCTCGCCCGGATCTCGGAACTATGGAGGAAATCTGCGGCTATCATTACACCGCCTGAACCCCATCGTTTTCCCGTAACAGCGCTGAGTTGTTCTTCGACGTCGCCGCCGTCCGTCGCAGCGCCGAACCTGGCCGATGTAAGCAGACCTTCGTAATCACGGCGCAAGATGACATTGGCCACGCCGCCTACGGCGTCCGAACCGTACAGGGCGGATGCACCGTCGGTCACGACATCGATACGATCGACGGCAATCAGCGGGATGGCCGCTATGTCCACTCCTTGCGAGACAGCATCATAGGCGATCCGGTGCCCGTTTATCAGGGTGAGCGTAGCGTCGGGCCCCAATCCGCGGAGATTCATGGTGGAGGAGCCGTTGGTGTTCTCCGACTGACCGGGATTGCCGACGACCCCGGGATTTTGGCCGCCGCCGAAATTCTGCGGGAGCGTACGGGCAAAGGAACCCAGATCCGTGACACCTGCCTCTTGGATCTGCTCGCGCGAAGTGACGATCATCGGCGAAGGGCTGGGGGCGCCCTTGATCCGAGAGGCCGTGACAAGGATGTCCGTGTTCAATGCCGGGGATTGGGGCTCCCCGGCCGTGCCCTCTTGTCGCCCCCCGATAAGGATTACATTGGGTCGGAATTGTACCTTCAGTCCGGAACCGGAAAGCAGTCGACGCACCGCCTCGTCCGCGCTGTACGTTCCCTCGAGGCGAGGGGCGTTCCGGCCGATGACTGACTCCGAACTGAAGATGATTTCGCGACCCGAAAGACGGCTGACGGCTTGGAGTGCGTCGCCAAGCGCGCCGGCTTCGAGATTGTAATGCTGCTTTTCGGCGGCCTGAGCTGCCGCCGGCGAGCACAAAAACATGGATGCAAGCGCCGTTGCGCCAAGGAAGTTGATCTTTGCCCGCCGTCCCATCGTATTCACTTCGATCCCCCCTGTAGGGATCCAGCCATCTTGACTGGATTTTCAGGAGGCATCGCTTCGATCCAGTGAACTACGGGGTAGGACGGATAAATTTTCAATTCGCAGGGCGTAGGGTCACCTCGCTCGGAGATGTCTCGTCGATTTTCAGGTCGAACAGGGCAGCGAGCCGCTCGGCAACCTGGTGTCCATCGTTCACGCGAAACCGTCCGCTGACGCGCATCTGCTCAAGACCGGGATCAGCGATGACGATCGTTACTCCGGATGCGGCGCGCGTCTCGGCCAGCACGGAGGCAAGCGGAGTTCGATCGAACTCTCGAGGGCTCGCATAGTCTGTCGGGCCAGGCGCAAGGACGAGTTGATCCGCCGATGATCCAGGAGAGGGCGGATGTTCTGCGGTAACAAATTTAAGGCTCTCACCGGCTGCCAGGCGCGAGAGAGGAACCCTGCTGCCATCCACCTGCCTTGGTCGCTCGACATCGATGGCACCGCGTACGAGTTCGACGAACACCTCACGGTTCCCGGCAATCCGAACATCGAAAACCGTGCCACGTGCAGTGACGCTGCCGCCGCCAGCTTCCACAACGAACGGGCGTACTTCATGGGCGACCTCGAACCGCGCTTCGCCTTTCTCCAGGCGCAATTCCCGGCGGTCGGCGCTAAACGAGAGGGCGAGTACACTTCCCGGCCTCAGGGTCACCAAAGAGCCGTCGGAAAGCCGAAAGGGCTCAGCGTGCTCGCGAACACCCACGAAACGCCGGTTGTCGCTGGCCTCCGCGCGCAGCGTACCCTCCAGTCCACTGACGCTGCCATTGACGCCCATCGACCTCTGCTGAAGCACCATTGCCACCATCGCAACACCCAGCCCGACGACAGCGGCAGCCGCAAGCCATCTCATCGTTCCGTGTCGAGCCGAACGACGATTGTCGTTTGCAACAACGCGCTGAGCACTGCGTTCAGCGGCGAGGAAACGACCCGCGGCAAATATTTCGCCGGCCTTCTCGTATGCGGCCAGATGGAGCGTGCTTCCCGCGCACCATTGCTCGAATTCGTTCCGGAATTCATCGGCATCGGGTCCGCGCATCCGGGCAAACCAAATGGCACCTTCGTCAAGCAAGGTGTCGGGAAGCCGAGCTTCAGGGGCATGAGGAAGGTCAGTCATGGCTCGACAGGCTCCTTCCGATCCGGACGACAGCTTGTACCATATGCCATTCCACCGTCCTGATGCTTATCCCCATCCGTTCAGCGATCAGGCGATAAGGCAGGTCCTCGACCCGGTGCAACAGGAAAACCTCTCTGGTCCTGGGAGGGAGCATCTCGACAGCCGCGCGATACTGCATTTGCAACTGTGCAACCTCGAGCGCCGCATCCGGTTGCTCGGGAGCCTGGACGATCTCCACTTCGTCCAATCTTGCTGCCTTGGCCCGCGACCAGGACCGCGCTCGGTCGGCCAGAAGATGGCGCAGAATTCCCTGGACGTAAGACCCGGGATTTTCACGCGCCGCTGCAGAACGGGCAGCAACGAGCCGCGTAAACGCCTCCTGCACGAGATCGGCACGCTCCTCCTCGATCCAGATTCTGCGCTTCAGGAATTGAAGCAATTTGGGTGCCTCCCGATGATAGAAGCTGTCGAATTCTTTCCGATTTTCGAACAGCGTGTCCGACGCGCCCCGGCGCTCTTCCTCTTTTACAGGCAGCATCGCTGTTACGACGCCATACAATTGCCGAGGCGCACCGCGCGCTCAGACGACAGACAAAACGATACTCGCACGACAGAGCCACCACCGGTGGCGGGCATTTGGTTCCATTGCCTGCGCCCGACCTTTCCGGTCAGGCGCCTGTTCATGCGTGGAAGGCTTTTCCTGCAGCCGGTTACCCGCCTTTCAACGTCGAGCTGCGCCTGCTAGATTGCCTCCTAACCGGGTTTATTTCAAGTCTCGACATTTGTGTCCGCCAACGGGTCCTTCGACAATGTTCGCATAATTGACAGCTCTTCTTGTAGCATCGCTCCGAACTCGGCGCTCGATGCCCATTCATCGAACAGTTTGTCGATCGATTGCCTGCCTGTATCGGTGAGTTTGACAACCGTTCTCCTGCCGTCCCGGATGTCGCGTCCGGTTTCCACCAGCCCTCGCTCTTCCATGCGATGCACGATCCGCTGCGAATTGCGTTCCGACGTGCTGGAGACGGAACTGAGGCCGGTTAGCGAAAGCGTATGGCCCGCCGGCAGGCCGTATAGTTCACAGAGCATCTCGAGTGCAGGCTGGCGAAACAGATCCACCCCAAGCTCGGAAATGACGATTTGATGCCCACGCCGCCCCATCTCCATTATCATCCGCCGTCGATTGGCGGGATCGAGCCGATCCACCGGGACACCCTTCATCGCAGTTTCCTCCTGCCGGCTATCTGGACGCCAATTTGCGAAACACCGCGGCGATGCGCTGCAGCCAGCGTCGAACTTTGGGAAGCGGAGCGCCCACCCAAGGGGGGGCGAGATTTTCCTTCTGCGATCGACCCGAACCGGACACGGTGGATTCGATATGGCTGCCAACCGAAAACGAGATTGGTAACCGCAAAGCTTGGTTGACCCGGTACATCCGGGCCTACCGCAACAAGAGACTGGCCTGCCATCAAGTGCTCCCTGACGTCTGCGCGAGCCCCGAGAATGCCGCGCTGCAGCATAAATTCTTGTAACATGTTGTCGTAAAATCGTCACAAAACGCTTTGGTAGAGTGAAGCCCCGGAAGAGGAGGGGGAAGGGGGATGCGCCGCAGGAAGAGCGGTGCATTCTGCAGGAGTTCGTCCATTGGCACCTTCCGCACACCTCGCAGCTGTCGGAGCCCGGATCGTCTCGGCGCTCGGCGGAACCTGGCGCGATGATCGCGGTGTCTGCCGGTGTCCCGCCCATGACGACAAGGTTGCCAGTCTTTCCATCCGCGTCGGGACCAGATCGCTGCTGTTCAAGTGTTTTGCGGGATGCGAGACGGCGGCGGTCCTTGCGGCTCTGCGTTCGCAGCGTTGGGTGATACCGCGGCTGAACGATTGGCAAGCCGATGACTGTCGGGTGTCTCGCGAAATTGTCCGTCTGGAATGCGTTCGCCGGCTCTGGCGCGAATCCCGCTCGCTTACCGGCACGATTGGCGAAATCTATCTGAATTCCCGGGGGATCAAGGTCTCTGCGCCCGCGCTCCGTTTCCATCCCCGGTGCCCGATCGGGAAAGGACCAATGGTTCGATTTCGCCCTGCGATCATTGCCGCAGTCTCGCGTCACGACGGGATCTGCGCAGTGCAGCGCATCTTTGTCGAGCCCGATGGTTTTCGCCTTTCCCGCGATCTCGAGGTGCCGAAAGTAAGCCTGGGGCGTATGGACGACGGCGCCGTTCGCCTCTCGCCCGCAGGACCGGAACTGGGTCTTGCCGAAGGCATCGAAACGGCAATGTCGGCAACCGCGCTTCTGGGCATCCCCGTGTGGGCGACTCTCGGTAGCAGCCGGCTCCATGCGATCGATATCCCTTCAAGTGTCCGCAAGCTGGTCTTGCTGGCGGACAACGACCGGGCCGGGCATCTCGCCGCGACCAGAGCCCAATCGGTCTACGCGCGTACCGGTCTCGAAGTTGTCGTCGAATGGCCCGGCGATGGCCTGAACGATTGGAACGATGTCCTCGAGCACAAGGGCTGCAGGGAGGGAAGAGGGGGGAGGTGAGGAGGATGACAGGCTGGGTCTCGGCCGGTCCACAACGAGGAGTCCCCCATGGACAAGGCTAACATTTTCTATGTCCGCGCGCTCGACTGCGCAGTTTCCAGGTACAACGTTCGGTCTTCCAGCGACGATATCGCCGACGCCGAGCTTGAGGCGAACATCGGCGAAACCGGTATTATCCTGCAGAATCTGATCGGCGTGTCGGTACCCAGGAAAAAGGGCCAATACGAAATCGTCGGTGGCGGCCGCCGTCTCGAATGCGTCCATCGCAACATTGCGAATGGAAAGCTCGGCGAGGATTTCATGGTGCCGGTTCTTGTGGTCAAGACCGCGCGCGATGCCATCGAAATGAGTTTTGCCGAGAACTACTACAATCTGCCCATGAATCCGGCCGACGAATGCCGGGCGTTCCAGGGCATGATCGAGCGCGAGAAGAAGTCGCCCGCAGAGCTGGCGAAGCGGTTCGGTAAGACCGAACGGTTCGTACTTGGCCGCCTTCGCCTCGCCAATCTGGCAGAGCCCATCTTCGAAGCCCTGCGCAGCGGCGAGATCACGCTCGATGTGGCAAAGGCCTATGCGGCAACGGGCGATGCGGATCGGCAAGCCCAGGTTTTCGAGCAGATGCAGGCCAGCTACTATGGGCACACCGTCAACGAAATCAGGCGGCAATTGGCGAGCGGATCCTACAAAGGCGGCGATCCCAAAGCACTGCTTGTCGGCCGCGATGCCTACCTCGCCGCAGGCGGCCGCGTCGAAACCGATCTGTTCAGCGACTCCGCCACCGAGATCTGGTGCGATGGCGAAATGGTCGAACGTCTTGCTGCGGAAGCCATGACAGCGGCCGCAAGTGTTCTGCGTGAGCGGGAGGGCTTCGCACAGGTCCGAACCGTAACGTCTTGCTCCATTCCCTATTCCGAGACCTTCCGGATGGCCCGCGTCGAACCAGTTTCCACGCCCTTCGTGCCCGAGGCGCAGGCCAGGCACGATGAAATCGTGGCCCGGATCGAGGAAATCGAGACCGAAGCGAGCGAAGCCGGTGAGTATAGCGATGAGCAATCCGACGAGCTGGATGCCCTAAACGAGGAAATGGAAGCGCTGGTCGATGCCTCGCTCCAGCTGACACCCGACCAGAAGGCCGGTGCGATCGCCTATCTGCTGATTGATGCTGAAGGCAAACCACACCTCCACCATGAGTGTTTCGCGGTGGAACCCGAGATCGACGAGGATAGCGGGGACGACGATGACGGCTGCGGCGAGGGGCAAGCAGCCGATATCTGCGGCGCGACGCCGGTGGAAGGAGGCGGCGAGGCTGCTGAGCCCGAAGAAAGCTACAGCATGCGTCTGCTCGATGAATTGGCGACCATGAAGACCGAGCTGATTGCGGTCCACGTCGCAAACGACCCGCGCTTCGCACTCGATCTTGCCACCTTCATCGCGGCGGACCGGGCGACCTGCCGCGGTTGGAATGCGATGCCCAGCGAACTGCGTGCTGACGCTGCGGCTCCGCGCGTCCAAGGTTTCGTCAGCGAAACTGCGGCGGCACAAAAATGGGCCGATCGCGAAGATGCGCTCGACCGCAGCTGGTGCGAACACACCGATATGGCGGGTCGCTTTGACGCCTTCTGCGCGCTTGAAGACGGACTGCGAAGCGCCTGGCTCGGTTGGGCCGTCGCACGCTCGTTGCATTCGGTGCCTTACGGTCAGGCCGGCAGCGATTTCCTCGATCATCTTGGACGCGCGCTTGAAATCGATGTTTCCACCTGGTGGCGTCCGACCGCCCGCAACTTCTTCGATCGTCTCACGAAACCGAAGATCCTCGATCTCTTCGAGGCAATCGGTGGGCCGGAACTGCGTGCTCGCCATGCGGCGGCGCGCAAGTTCGATCTCGCGGTTTCGGCGGAACGCATCTTTGCCGGCGAAACCGTAACCGAGGCCGAAATCAAGGAGCGGGCGATGTCGTGGCTTCCCGCTCCGATGAAGTTCGCAGGCATTTCGGCTTCGCCCGTCGATGTCTGCGATCACGACACCGGGCAAATCGGCGCCGTCGATCAAGGCGGAGACGAGGGCCTGTCACAAGCTGCATGAGCCAGGCCGGGATGCGCCCGTTGCGTGCGCGCCCGGCCAGTCTAATTCAGTGAAGCACGGCCAACCACTTTTGCTACCAGGTCGCGAACGCGCGCTGGTGGGCCTGCAGGGCTGCACGCTCTCGTGATGACTGGTTTGCTCGGGGCCCTGCCGGCACTTCCGCCACCGCAGGCGCCCGGCTCTCGCTGACCCCTTCCCGATACCATCCAACTTTCCGGTCGCGGGGCCCTTGTCCTGCTGCCGTGTGGAGTCACGTCCATGGCACAATTCCAGATCCTCTTTTCGCCCTCAGAAGCCGAGTGGCGGGCGATCACCACCGAGTTCTGCTTCGCCCCCGTCGATGACCAGCAATCTTTCTGGCCTTCCTTCGAAGAAGCCGAGGCAGTGCGCAAGCGCCTGCTCGGCCGGTATCCGGGTGCTTCGCTGCGTATCGCCATCGAGAGCCCCGAAGTAGGAGAGATCGACTGGCAGACCCGCGAAAAGCTGCGTTTCACCGACGGCACTTATTCCGAAACGCCCTGGCACGACGAGCCATGGTATCAGGCCAGTCACGAAGAACATTTCTGCCATCTCTCTACCGAGCAACCAGGCAAGATCGCCTTCACCGAGAATGCAGCGAAGGGACGGCTCGATCGCCAACTGGTGATGTCGCCGGGACGCTACCTCCATCGCTATTTTTCTGGCACGCTCGACAACAACGCGATCGAAACATGGTGCGCGCGCCTTTCCGTTCTGCTTGCAGAGCATGCGCTGAAGATCACCCAGGATGCAGACGAGATCGAGGACGTCTATGTAGGCGGTCCTGCCAGTTGCATGGCTCACCCCGAGGAGGACTTCGAGGGCTGCTGCCATCCAGTTCGGGTCTATGCCGGACCGGACACCGCAATTGCCTACATCGGGCCGCGTGACGATGCGCGGGCCCGGAGCGTGGTCTGGCCGGCCCGGAAGATCTACACCACGATCTATGGGGACGTCTCCCGCCTCAAGCTGCTTCTGGAAGCGAACGGCTATTCAGAAGGGGCGTTGGACGGTGCCAGGATCCAGCGTATCGAGGATGACGAATACTTTGTCGTCCCATATATCGATACCGAAGACGGCCTTGGCGATGACGGCGAGTTCCTTGTCATCGGGCGAGGCGCAATTCCTTCCGGGAATACCACCGGCATCAGTCGAGTGCCGTGGTACTGTCCGCGATGCGACAACTCGGCAAGACCGTATGAGGAAGTCTGGTTCGGTGACGGCTCATGCGAGGAATGGTGCTACGACTGCTTCCACAATTGCACCCAGTTTTGCGCTCACAACGAGCGCACGTACAGTGACCAGGAAGCCTTCATCACGGTATTCGGCGATGGCACATCCTGCAGCATTCTCGAGAAGGAGGCCGAAAATTTCGAAGCCGTCTACATCGACGATCGCGGGGAATGGTGGACTGCCTCATGCTGCCGCAAGTGCGATGCATCCGGTGAGATCTTCCATGGCGAAGACCTTACCGAATATCACGGGGAATGGCTGTCCTGCGATTATCTGCCCGAGCCACTCGACGATGACGATGCGGATGCCCTGAACGCCCACGTTCTCGCCTATCACGGGTTTGTCCGTGTCATGGGCGGGCAGGGCCGCGATGTGGCAAGCGTGGAAGTAGCCGCGACACTCGCGGCGGCCCGATTATCAGACCTTGCGGGCTGTCGCGCCGGATTTCCCGCGCCGATCCCACTGGAGATTGCCGGGCAGGCGCCTGCCGCCGCCGCAAATTCCCCACAGACGGGAGCCTGATCCATGACCCATGCTTTGATGGGCAGGCAGGGCCTGCTCGAAATCCTTTCCTGGGCGCGGCCGCACGACAGCAGTGTCGAGCGCGCCTTTTGCCGCGAATTCCTCGATACAGTGCCCGGCATGGCCGCAGATGGTTTCGGGAACAGGTTCCTTTCAATCGGCGAGAAGCCCCGCGTCATGTGGAGTTGTCATGTCGATACCGTGGCGGCACACGGCGGGCCGCAGGAAGTTACCATCGACGAACACGGTATAGCCCGCTTGGCACGAGGCAAACCGGGTATGTCGCTGGGCGCCGACGACGGCGCCGGAATATGGATCATGCTCGCCATGATCGACGCGCGTCGCCCCGGACTTTATGTTTTCCATCGAGGTGAGGAATTGGGCTGCCTCGGTTCGGGTTGGATCAGGCGTTGCAATCCCGAATTCCTTGGAGGACTGGATGCCGCAATCGCATTCGATCGCGCAGGGATGGATGATGTCATTACCCACCAGAGCTTCGGCAGGACTTGCTCCGAGGCCTTTGCGTCGAGCCTGGCTTCAGCGCTCAATAGCCTCAACCGAAACTTTCGATACAGGCCTGACAACACGGGCATCTTTACCGACACAAACGAATATGCCGGCATCATTCCGGAATGCACCAATCTCTCGGTAGGCTACCATGGCCAGCATGGGCCGAGAGAGACCCTCGATGTTGGGCACTGCGAACGGCTCCTGGCAGCAATGCTGGAACTTGATCCATCCGCTCTGCTGATCGAGCGCGATCCCATGCGCTCGAATGAAGACCATTGGGACAGTGCGTTGAGATATCCCGGTGAACTGGAAGATTTTTCCGAGACTGTAGCAAGGAACCCGTCTGTGGCAGCGCGTCTGCTGATGGAATGCGGGGTCAGTCTCGACGAGTTCGACTGGGTGGTATTCCATGACGAGAACCGGCAAAACTCCGGGTACCGCCCGCTTATTGCGTCCTGAGACCGTGTTTGCGCTTCCGATCGTGGCGGTAGAGACAGTTGTGATCGCTCGCATCCCTGGCACCATAAAAGCGGATTTCGATCTCGGTGTCCGGCGAAGAGCCGAGCAAAAATCCGTAAGCCCCGACAATCGCTCGAGCTTCTGTCGTGTCCCGGTGGGAACGACGTGGGGCGACGCCGACCAGGCCTGCGCGTCAGGAGGAAAGGGGGAGGATTGGGGGTACGCTGAGGCAGGTGCCTTGATTGCGACCCTGGAGAAATCCCATGCCCCTTCCAACCGATATTGCCATGCTGTTCGTGGCAACCTACAATGCGGATCTGGCCGAACTCGGGTCATTGGCACGGGTAACTTTGCCCGATCCCGACAAACATCCAGATACGCTCGAACTACGCCGCGGCGATGGTGAACTGCTCGACCTCATTCCGGCAGATACGGAGCCTGTGATGGCGGCCATCGCATGCCGGCTCTACGACGAAGGTTACAACGAAGGTCGCCGCGCCGGCGAGAACCACGCCTGGGCATCGCTGCGCAGCCTGATTGGTGCGGCGCCGTCGCAAACACCCAAACGGATATGAGATCGCGTCGATACGCAGTATGTCTTTCCGCAAGGACCAGGCCATGTTGACAAAAGGGATTGCCACCCCGGTCGAGTTCTTGTTCAAGCCTACCTTTTGGAAGGACAGGCATGGATCGCGGCGACCTGAGCGACGCAGAATGGGAATTGATCGGGCCGCTGCTTCCGCCCGAGCGTGGCAGGCATGCCCGTCCCTGCCGGAGATAATCGGCGCTATTTCAACGGAATGCTTCATGTCCTGCGGGTTGGCTGCCCTTGGCGGGACATGCATGAGCGATACGGGAAGTGGGACTCGGTCTACGTCCGCTTCCGCCGTTGGGCCGAGCAGGGCGTCTGGGATGCCATGCTGCAAACACTGGTCGACCTTGGCCTGACCGACGACTGGCAACACATGATCGACAGCACCACGATCCGGGGGCACGTATCGGCCGCTGGCGCTAAAGGGGGACGTGTAAGGAGGCTCTTGGTCGATCACGCGGCGGTTTTACGTGCAAGATCCACGCCCGCTGCGACAATCAAGGACTTCCTCTCGGCTTCCACCTGACCGGCGGCGAAGCGTCCGATTACAGCAGTGTCGATGACCTTATGGCCATGCCGGTGCCGAAACCCAGGGCCTTGCTTGCGGACAAAGGCGATGACGGCGACCGCTTTCGCGAGAACCTGCCGCTGAGCAATATCCTGCCCGTCATCCCGCCGCGCTCGAACCGCAAGGCACCGGAGCATCCCGACTATCGCCGCTACCGCGATCGCAACCGGATCGAGCCATCTCAAGATTAACCGTGCGATCGCTCCCCGATACGACCAGCTTGCCAACAGCTTCCTCGGAATGGTTCATATCGCCACGACCAGATACTGGCTCAAATTTGTCCACGCCGCCTAGCACTACTTTGGCAGAACGTTGATTTTTAGGATTCCCTTGGCGTTGAATGCGTGATTCATGAGGAGCCAGCTTTTATGGAGGCTGGCGATGGACGAGGACTGGCAAGCAGATCTGGAGCGTTGGCTTGAGCCATATCTGGGAAGTCTGGCGAACAAGACGCGGCGGCGGATGTGCCCGGCCTATATTGCCGGCTTGATTGGGCCTGGCGATCGCAAGAGCATTCAGCCCATGGCAGCTCGAACTGATGCCATCCCTTATGACCGGCTGCATCATTTCATCGGTGCCGGCCTGTGGGACAGCGCCCCGCTGGAAGCGATCTTGTGGAGCCAGGCAGATCAATTGGTCGGCGGCAACAAGGCCTGGCTGATCATCGACGATACGGCCTTGCCCAAGAAGGGCAAAGCTTCGGTCGGTGTCGCCCCGCAATATGCAACGGTGCTCGGCAAGAATGCGAATTGTCAGACGATGGTTTCGGTAACGCTCGCATCAGGCGAAGTACCCATCATGCTGAGCCTGCGCCTGTTCCTGCCGGAAAGCTGGACCGACGATGCGGCGCGGATGACCAAAGCTGGCGTGCCTGAGCCTTTGCAGAGCTACCGCACAAAGCCCGAGATCGCAGTGGAGGAAATCGACCGCGCAATCGCTGCCGGCGTTCGCTTCGGCTGCGTCTTGGCCGATGCCGGCTATGGGCTCTCGGCGTCGTTCCGACAGGCACTCACCGCCCGGGATCTATGCTGGGCGGTCGGTATTCCCCGGCACCAGAAGGTCTATCCAGCCGATGTGCAATTGATTTTCCCGGTAGCGACACGGGGCCGGCCACGTGTCCGGCACGTGCCTGATGTCAAATCCCGAGCGGCCCATGCCATGCTCGAGGATGCGAAATGGCGACAGGTCAGTTGGAGGCGGGGAACGAAGGGGATGCTGAGCGCCCGCTTTGCCGCCATGCGCGTGCGCATCGCCGATGGCGCGCCCCAGCGGATTGGCTCTGCAGGAGCCCAGCATATGCCCGGCGAAGAGGTTTGGCTGGTGGGCGAGCATCGCTCGAACGGCGAGCGCAAATACTACCTCTCCAATCTGCCCGCAGGAACCTCGATCCGCGAGCTAGCAGGCGCGATCAAGGCCCGCTGGGTTTGCGAACAGGCTCATCAGCAACTCAAGGAAGAACTTGGCCTCGATCACTTCGAGGGAAGGTCATGGACGGGGCTGCATCGACACGCGCTCATGACAATGATGGCATACGCGTTTCTACAAACACAAAGGCTCGCTCAGGCGGGCCGGAAAAAAAAGAGTCTCCGGGCCGCCACCTCAGCCCAGTTTGCCAGCAGTTCGCCAAGCCATCCTTGACCGCTTGTCGCGCTCACCGCCAAGACATTGCCCTCATTGCGGAGGGGCGCTGTTTAAACCATCTAACCAAATTCTGCCAAAGTAGTGCTAGCAGCGGGGCCAACTGAACGTGGCGCAGGGCTGATCTGAGCCCGGAAAACTGGATCGCTTGAATTTAGAGTTTTTCGCCGTAATCTTCCTAGGCTGGGAGGAGCGAGGGACCGCCGGGGGGGCAGGTCAGGTGATGCCTATTCCATGGTCATGGTCGACGGGTGCGAGCAGATGGCCGACGCGTATGAGCGGATGCCTACGATCCTGGCAAGCAAAGATTGGCGGTGCAGGACAGAAGGCACGCCGGAGGAGGCATTCGAGCTCTGCCGCGTTGATAGCTCGCCGCTGATTTTGGATCGGACGGCAGAGCCGCGGGTCAAGAAAGCTGGCGCGCAACCAGCGCTTCCCGTTTCGAGCGCTGCTTCAAATACACTCCTTTGACGTCACGTTCGCATGACTGCGATTTAATAGGCGCGGGCGAGGAATCTGCTTCAACTCCATTCTATTGCGGAACCTCTGTATCCTGTGATTTTGTATGAAAATGGCACTTCTCGAGCTCAAGAAATTGAAATCTATGGTTTGAACAATCACTCATAACAGTATATCGATTGGGTACTTATTAGCCAATGAGAGAGGCTGTTTTGGACAAGACTGTCGTGATTCTCACTGCGATGGAAGAACTGCTCGCGAACGTAAAAAAGTCCGGGCATGATCCAGAACATTGGACACTCAGGCTTTCGGACTGGCTGAGAATAGTTAACTGCTATTACGACAAGTCGCTGCCCAATCGCGAGCGGTTCGGACGCGGCACTTATCGGGATTTGCCGATCAATCTCGGCCCAGTTGACGCCGAGGGGGCTGTGGCCCTTTCTTTCCGCAAAGGTGGAGCACTGCTCACTCAGGTGAGGTAAGGGTTAGGCTCCTGAATTCGGATCAGAGCCCTGCGGTAAGCGCCAAACCGAAAAGGCACGTTCACGACGTCGAACCGCTCCGATTCGGAGGCATGATCCGGGAAATACGGCCAATTTGTGCGATCAGCGGTGAGCGCCCTGGATTTCGTTCCGCGCGGCTTGAGCGACGAATGCGCTGCGCGTCAGGCGGCGCTCGGCGGCCGCCTTGTCGATCGCGTCCAGAATGCCGCGCTCGAGCGAAAGATTCACGCGTGCGACGCGGTGGTCGTTCACGATGCGGGGAACGGCGATGATCGTCGCGCCGGCCGCCAGCGCTTCGGCCGCTGCCGCCTTGATCTGGTCAAGACGGCTCGGCTCAACCTCATCCTGATCGTCGAACCAGAGGTCCAGCGCCTCGCAGGCGTTCGGCAGAACCTTTTCGGCGGTGTCCGCGGCCGAGAAGCAGCCGGGAAGGTCCGGGAACGTCACGCTATAAGCGCTGTGGCCGTCCTGCTCCATGATTGCGTAGAAGTATTTCACGGTCATTCCTTTCAAGCCCGGAGTGGTGGGGCTGGGCAGAGCCAGCCCACCGTCTTCGCTATGTTCCGGGAGGTCCCGCCGGGAATGTCTTTCTTGGGGTGCGGAACGATCACTGTCTGGCTTCCCTTCCGATACTTGTGGTGAGAGCCTTTCGTGAGAAATGTGCTCACAACCTTATCCATGAGGAGCTTGACTGATCTGCCCCCTTCTGAGTGGCCCAAATTCTGTTTTAGATTTGGCCACGAGGGAGGAATGGAATGGCGAGGAAGCACAAGCCGGAAGAGATCATCGGAAAGCTGCGTGAAGCGGAGATCGTGCTGGCGCAGGGCGGAACGGTGGCGGATGCGTGTCGCCGGATCAGCGTCACCGAGCAGAGCCACTACCGCTGGCGCAAGGAGTATGGCGGCCTGAAGATGGACCAGGCTCGGCGCATGAAAGAGCTTGAGAAGGAAAACGCTCGGTTGCGGCGGGCGGTGTCAGATCTGACGCTGGACAAGTTGATCTTGCAGGAGGCAGCTCGGGGAAACTTCTGAGCCCTGCGCGCCGACGGCAGTGCATCGATCATGTGCGCAGCATCATGGCAGTGTCCGAACGCAGGATATGTCGGGTGCTTGCCAGCATAGATCGACGCAGCGCAAGATACCGCGTGGGGCGGACGACGAGGAAGCGCTCACCGCCGATATCGTGGCCTTGGCCCGGCAATATGGTCGCTACGGCTATCGCCGGGTGACGGCGCTGCTGCGCGATGCGGGGTGGGCGGTGAACCGCAAGCGCGTCGAGCGTATCTGGCGGCGCGAGGGCCTGAAGGTACCGCAGAAGCAACGTACATGCATCAGCAACTTATCGCCTTTGCAGCAGGGAAGGGCTGCAATCCCACCAGCGTCAACCGTACCGAGATATATCGATAACTTTTTGTGTGTGCCTAACCCGATCCGCTCGTGATAGGGCAGCGACCCGTCGAAACAGCAACTGTGGACGCCCCTTCGGATGCAAGCAGTAAATCGGGGTATGTTGGCACGTAGTCGGATGCTGTCATCTGTCCGGCCTCGATGAGCAGCGCCATAAGCTGCGGGCCAGTATGGGAGTTCGCGGACTGGATCCATTACAGTTTTACGCGCTTGGCTAGCGCTCTGCCATTCCCTGGTTCTTCCAGCCCGGTCTCGCTGACTGTTGTGCCATACCCTCCTTCGACCGCCTACGTCCCCGACGCCTCTGACCGCAGTCTTGGCTTACGCCGCGACAGCTGTCGGAGCTCTGTAATCTTCCTTTCTGGTGAGCAGCGCCCAGACCATGCGCGCCAAACCGGCATGCCTGGCGTACCATTGAGCTGCCGCCGATGATCAGTAGTCGTCTGATCGTCCGCTCGCCCATCTTCGATATGCTGCCAAGCCGCTGTTTGCCGCCGGTCGAGTGCTGACGGGGGGCGAGGCCAAGCCAAGCCGCGAAGTCGCGGCCCTTACGGAACGTCTCGACCGGCGGGGCCAGTGCGATGATGGCGGTCACCGCGATAGGACCGATCCCCGGAATGGTCATTAGCCGCCTGGCTGCTTCATCTTCCTTAGCACACCGTGCGATCTCACGGTCCAGCACGGCAACCTGCTTGTCGAGATCGGCCAGCATGTCGACCATCAGCTTGAACATGGACCGTGCCGCTGCAGGCAGACTTGAAGTCATTTCCTCATCCTCGAGCAGGTCGGCGAGCATTGTCATATGCGCTGTGCCGCGCGGTGCTACCCAACCATACTCCGCCAGGTGCCCGCGGATGGCGTTGATCAGCTGAGTGCGCTGCCGCACCGCTAGGTCACGTGTGCGGAACACGAGCCCTGCGGCCTGTTGCTCTTCGCTCTTCACCGCCACGAAGCGCATGCCTGGGCGCTGCGCAGCCTCGGCAATCGCTTCAGCATCAATCGCATCGTTCTTGTTCCGCTTCACGAATGGCTTCACGTAAGATGGCGGGATCAGCCGCACATCGTGCCCCATTGTCTGCAGCTGAAGCGCCCAATGATGGGCGCCACCGCACGCTTCGAGCGCCACCACACAGGCTGGCTGACCGGCGAAGAATTCGAGCAGTTTGCCTCTCGTCAGCCTCCGACTGAAAACCATCGCACCCCGCTCGTCAGCACCATGCGCATGGAAAACGTTCTTGGCGATATCCAGACCGATTGTGGTAACCTGTGACACGGACGCCTCCTCAGTGGTGCTTCAACACCTCCACTTTGCCATAAAGGCTGTCGGGGGGCGTCCACATGGGGTGATCGCGGGAAGCGAGTCGGCCCTGGTCAGCTAGACATGGAAAGGGGTGGCTGTTCCCCGATAAGATGGAAGTACGGGCTCACGACGCGATGCCGGGCCCAAGCATCTGATGGAGAACAGCCATGGGAGAATATATCGGCCTCGACGTATCGATGAAAGATACTGCGATCTCGGTTCGGCGCGACGGCAAGCGGGTCTGGCGAGGCAAGTGCGCCTCAGATCCAGAGTCCATTGCCCGAATGGTCCGCAAGCATGCCCAAGAACCAGAGCGAGTTATCTTCGAGACTGGTCCTTTGTCGGTCTGGTTTTTCCACGCTCTCCAGGCTGAGGGGTTACCAGCTATTTGCGTCGATGCGCGTCACGCCAAAGCGGCGTTGGACATGGCAGCCAATAAGACCGATGCCAACGACGCAGACGGCTTAGCGCATCTGGCCGAAGTCGGCTTCTATCGAGAGGTTCGGGTAAAGGGCTGCGACAGCATGCTGACCCGAGCGCTGGTGGCAGCTCGAACGAAATTGGTCAGGATCAAGACCGAGATCTCAAACCAAATCCGCGGCCTGATGAAGACGTTCGGCCTCGTCGTACCTGCAGGCAAGGGCAGTACATTCGACGCAAACGTATGCACCAAGTTGAGCGAGAGTTCGGACCTGGCGGGTATCATCTTACCGCTGCTCGAAGCTTGGCGCAGCGTGCGTATGCGCGCCGCCGAACTTACGCGGCGCCTGATTGGCGATGCGCGTCAGAGCGAGGCCTGCCAGTTGCTGATGTCTATCCCAGGCGTTGGCGTCGTCACTGCGACCGCCTTTGCGACGGCCGTGGAAGATCCAGCCAACTTCCGAACCTCGCGATCCGTCGGCGCCTGGCTCGGCCTGACCACACGACGATACCAATCAGGCCAGGTGGACTACAATGGGCACATCTCCCGGCGCGGCGATCACCAGGTGCGAAACCTCCTATACGAAGCGGCCTGCGTCATCCTTACCCGCAGCTCGGCTGAAAGTACCTTACGAGAATGGGGCCTCAAGCTCCGAGAACGCGTCGGCTTCAAGCGCGCTGCAGTTGCGGTGGCGCGGAAGCTCTCGGTAGTGATGCATGCCATGCTCAAGTCAGGGGAGCTATTCGACAAGACCGCTGGCGCGCCAGCCTAGCAACTTCGCCGGCGAGCAGTCGGCTAACGGATCCGTCCCTGCCGGGACGTGGGCTGAACCATTCCGCTTGATGGGATGCACCGGCTTCTGCCGAGTGCGCCGTCCACATAGGAAGGTTCCGTCCACCGAAGACCCACCGTGCGGCGGCCCATGCCGACCGCGAAGACGACCCTGAACCCGGCATACGGTCAGCTCAAAATCTGCTTGCAATAGGAGTGGCGATTAGACGACCCCATCAGTTTTCTATTACCAACCAGTCCGACAGCCCGAGCGTCCAATGGCTGGATAGTGTCCGGACTTCTGCGCATTCGAGAAAAATTCGTCCATCGCAGTGAGAATCACGAAGCTCCGGTCAAAAACCTACCTCTCTCGCTATCTACTCGATATTTCGGGGACCACTCTGCGACGGACAAATCTACAACTTATTGTCTTTCATGATCAAGGCGTTGGCGGGATCATTTCGGTTAACATCGTCTCAATCATCACGCCCCACGCTTCACGTGCTTCGCTATCTCCGCCGGAGCTCCTGCAAGCGCGTAAAATCGCCTCACCGGCCCTGTCCATTTCGGCCGAAGGTTCCCGGATTGCCTCGATCACAGCGCGGACGTTTTCTTGAAGTTCCTCTTGCAGGTCGGCGCCAAGTCCGTCCCAATCGTCAAATCCACTTTCGGACTTTGCCAAAGCTCGTGCTGCTTGCACGATTATACTCATGTTGCGTCCCCTCCACCCTTATTCTGGGTCCTAAGGAATTGCGCTAGCAGGCGCGCAGCGTCAATTGCCATCCTCGATTGATGCATTCAGATAGGTCCTAAATCGAACCGTGTTGAAACCGAAGTCCCCTCGTCACCCATCAGCCGTAGTCCACCTGGAATGGTATCAAGAGGGCCTGTCAAAATTCGCCTGAATCGCGGAGAACCGGTCCCATACCGTCAACGATCGCCTGTGCGTGCGATCCACATGCGGCAGCGCGCAGCAAGCGCCGCAGAGTTGGAATGCCGCCTTGAGTGTATCGTCTATCCAGCGCCGCCAATCGTCGACTGCGGAAGGGTATCGGCACAGGGTCCTGAGCCTAGGGATATGTTGACAGCTTAGAGATTGTGACGTGACCTGCAAGTTTCTCCCGAAACTTTGGGTGAGCGCCGTTAGGTAGAGTGCCTGACGGCTGAGTAGCTGACAGACGTTTTGCGAGATTCACCACAATACGCCCATGATGAAGCCTGCCAAAACAAGCCAAAGTATACCGTTCCCGCCTAGGATGACCCCAAGATTCAAGCGGCGGGTCTGCAGCGATCCATCGTTCTCTTTTTTCACGCAGTCCTCCTCGTGATTTAACAAGAGAGTTATCCATATTTAGATTATTTGGTTGTTAACAAATTGACATGACTGATTTTTGTTAGGTTCGAGGAGAATTTTGGAGAATGAAAGCCTAATTGATTAAATTTATGAAATTCCGGGACTGTTTTTGCTGTTCTTTGGTTGTTGCGGCTCGGAAATTCATTCAGCTTCCCCCTCTCATGTTGAGGGGTGTGAAATGACGCAATTGTTTGGACGAATGACTTCAGGAAAATCTCCTGATCTTAATGAGATACGTATTACTCTAAGTGAATTGATTTGCGGCATTGATTCGGTGCTGGAAGGGGATTTCCGTCCGACCGCGCCGGCACGCTCGAAAGAGGCACTCGTCGATCTGGCGCAGTCTCTTTATCGGATGCGCAGGCAGCGCGGGTCGGTTCTGGATCAAGCGCTGTTCGGCGAACCTGCGTGGGACATCCTGCTGGATCTTTTCGTCAATCGACATCTGAGGCGCAAAGTCAGCGTCACGTCTGCTGGTATAGCGTCGGGCGTTCCTGCAACAACTGCACTTCGTTGGCTGGCTTTGCTGGAAGAGCGGGCCCTGATTGAGCGCAAATGCGACGAACGGGACGGTCGCCGGTTTTTCATCGAACTGACTGACACGGGCGATGCGGCGGTTGCCGAATGCCTGGAATTCTTTGCTCGCTAATAAAAAAATATCTGAAGCTTCGGGTCGCTTCCTAACGCATATCCGCTCGAAAGCGCAGTTTATACGTGCTAGTCCCTATCCCCCATGTGAGAGGTAGGGCAATGGCTGCACCCATTACGATCGAGAAAGTCAGAGAATTGGTCACGGAGCTAGAGGCTGCGCTGGCTAATCTCGATGCCGCGCACCAAAGCATCGCAGCATCCCACGTTTCCATGGCAATCGATCACCTCCGGCATAGTGCCGGTATCGATGACAATGAGGCACAGTCGGGCAATTCGACCATCTGAATGCGGTCTTCCTTTGCACTCCATCCTTCGAAAACCTCGATAGCAGCTTATTACTGGGGTGGTTGTGAAAGATTTGTAAGGACGTTGTAAGTTTTTTTCCGTCGGCTTTGTCTTCAGGCTGTCTGAAGGCAACGGTGTCCTCCTACCGCATGCTTCCAGACCACGCCTTGATAGGCAATCCAGTTGGTCGCGAAATTCAGCACCGGGGCCATCGCCCCCTCGGCGCCGAACAGGCGGCCGAACGCTGCCGAGGCCATCTCGTTGGCCACGCAATCGACCGCGCGCAGCGCCGGGGCGACCCCGGCGGATGCGACTTCGGTGAGCTGTTCGCAGGCGGTGCTCATGGCCGGGTTACTCCGCCGCCTCGATCCAGGCGTCCTCGTCCTCGACCTCTTCGGGTTCGCCGGGCCACGGGAAACCGGTCAGGCGCGGATACCATGCCGCCGGATCGTCGCCATAACGCTCGCGAAGCTGGTCGAGCTTGCGCACCGTGCTCTCGCGGCCGGAAAGCACGGTGAGCACTTCGGGCATCCCTGACAGGTCGAGCCTGACCACCGCCGAGGCATCGGACTGGCGGACCAGGAAGCAGCGGGACTGCGCGGGCAGCGTCTTGATGACGTCCAACTCGTGCTGCGACAGGCCGAAGCCCTCGCAGTAATCCTCATGCCGGGCGCGGGCGTTGGGCATGAACACCATCGTCGCGGTCTGCTCGACCAGCGCGGTGGCGATCCTGCTGTCCAGCGCATCGCGCGCCGACTGGGTGGCGAAGCCCACCAGCGCGTTACGCTTGCGCAGCGTTTTCAGCCAGTCGCGGATGCGGGCGGCGAAGACTTCGTCGTCAAGCGCCTTCCAGCCCTCGTCGATGAGGATCATCGTCGGCTCGCCGTCGAGACGCTCGTCGATGCGGTGGAACAGGTACATCATGACCGGCGTGCGCAGGCGCGGGCTTTCCAGCAGCGCCGTCATGTCGAAACCGAGCACGCGGGCGGAAAGGTCGAGACGGTCATGCTGGTTGTCGAACAGCCAGCCGTGCTCGCCTCCCCCGTTTGGCCCATGGCTTATCCATGCATCTAGGCGCGATGCGAGATCGCCCGGCTGCGGGCGCCGCGCACCGGCCAGCAGTTCGCGGAAGTGCGAGAGCCGGCGCAGCGAGGGATCGTTGTGATAGGCCGCGTCCACCGCGCCCGCGATCGTCGCCAGTTCCTCGGGGCCGCGCGCTTCGAGCAGCACGCCCAGCCAGTCGCGCAGGAAGGCGCGGTTAGCGGCGGTGTCGGGCAGCGAGAGCGGGTTGAACCCGGTCGGATGGCCGGCGGCAACGCGGCTGTACATGCCGCCGATGCCCCGCAGGAACACCTCGGCGCCGCGATCCTTGTCGAACAGCACCGTGCGGGGCCCGAACTTCTGCGCCTGCGCGGCCAGGAAGTTCATGACCACCGTCTTGCCGGAACCCGACGGACCGATGACGGTGAAGTTGCCGAGATCGCCCTGATGGAAATTGAAGAAGAACGGCGTCGAACTGGTGGTGGAGAGCAATGTCACCGCATCGCCCCAGTGATTGCCGCTCGCCTGCCCCATAGCAAAGCCGTGAAGCGAGCCGAAACAGGCCATGTTGGCGCTGGAGATCAGCGCGCGGCGCACGATGAATGCCTCGTTGCCGGGAAGCTGGCCCCAGAATGCGGGCTCCATGTTGACGTCCTCGCGCACCGCCACCGCGCCGGCATCGGCGAGCGAGGCGGCGCAAAGCGCGGTCGCCTCGTCAAGCGCGTCCAGCGTATCCGCACGCACGAGCACCGAAAGGTGATGGTCGCCGAAACCGACCGCGCCGGTTCCCAGCGCATCGCGCGCGGCCGACATCTCGCGGCGCTCGGCCATGGCTTCCTCGTCCGCCGAGCGCAGACGGCGGATGGCAAGGTCGATGCGCTCGCGGGCGATCTGGCGGTCCGAAGGCGCGTAGCTCTCGGTCAAGACCAGTTCGCAAGGCAGGCGCAGCAGCGCATCGGTGAGCCCGGGCGCAGTGCTGTCGGGATAATCCTTGAGGCTGACGACCGAGGCGAACGAGGCGCTGGCCGCGCCGCGCAGCTCCAGCGCATCCATGCCGAAATTGATGCGCCGGTAGGGCAGCATGTGGCCGATGTCGGTGCCCTCGGCCGGGCGGCGCACGGGGCGCATCTCGCCGTTGTAAAGCGCGGAAAGCAGTTCGAGCACTTCGGAGCACGCACCGGCCTGCCCTTCGTAGTCGCCCAGCAGCCGCGCGCCATAGGCACCCAGCGAGGCGACCATGGCCGAGGCGGCCGCGCGCAAGGCCCGCACGTCGGCGAGATCGGCCTCGACCGGCGCGGACCCCTTGTTCCTCAGCATGCGCGAGAGCTTGTCCGGCCAACCCGCCTTGCCGCGTGCGGGGCGGCGGACCAGGGTGATGAACTGGTCGTTGACGAAGAGCGCACCGGATCCGGTGCGGGCCCGCCAGCGCGCGTCGATATGCGCGGCGAGCGGGTCCTCGAACTGGCCGCCCATCGCGATCTGCACACGGCGGCGGATCACGTGGTGGTAAAGCACGAAGCGGGCATCCAGCGAGGAACGCAGCAGCACTTCGCGCGTGGCGACGTGCGCGTTGAGCTCATCGCTGTCGGCAGTCTCGAACGCGAGCCCCGGCACCATCAGCGAGAGCATGACCGAGCCGTCGCGCAGCAGCACGACATTCTCGTCCACCAGCGCCTGGTAAGGCAGCCGGTCTCCGACCAGCGTTTCCCTGGCTCCCCAACCCTTGAGAACCGATTTCCTGTTTCCGGCCATCGTCATTTCCCCCGCTTCCCCGCATCCAGACCCGTACCCGGGCCAGGATCAGGGCGCGTAACTGTTGCAGCCCCAGCGCTGCCAGTTCGGCACGCGCGGGCATTTGCTGACCTTGGCGATCCACAGGTCGAACACCCGGGGCTCGCGAAGACAGGCGAGGTATCCCGCGCCATGGATCGCGATCGCCGCCGGCACCGCCCAGAAGCTCTTGGTGATGAGGAATATCTCCGTCGTCACCGCAGCGCTGATGATGAAGAAGCTGTACGTCACGCCCCCGAACATCTGCGGGCGGGTAAGCGCGCGGTGCACCGGATAGCGGGCGAGGCTCATCAGCCGTCCTCAGCCCGCGGCCGATTGGATGCCGGTCACGATCGCGCCCGCGCCGAACAGCACGAAGCAGCCGATGATGACCGTGGCACCGAACCGCCAGTTCATGCGGCCTGTCAGCATCATGAAGCCGACCGCGGCAACCGCCATGACCGCAACCGCCGTGGCGACATTGCCAAGCAGCGTCCCCTGAAGCCAGCCGAGCGCGGCCACGATCGGGCCGGAACCGGCCGGATCGGCGCGCGTGCCCGCCTGTGCATGGGCGATTGCCGGTGCAAGACCGAACGCAAGGATCGACAGATTTAGACACCTATTCAAGCCGGAACGCACTGCTTTCTCCCGCTCATTCGAATACCCCGGTGGAAACAGTTCATCGCACAGAGCGATGGACTTATACAAATCCGATATTCCAAGTAGATGGATCGAAGTTGACCAGATTAGGCAGAACGAGCGGCAAATCGTTAGCGGCCACTCCGAACCAGCTTGCCAGCGTTGCAGCATACTGATCGACAGAGGTTGTCGGCAGCAAACGACCTCCTCCGACATCGTCGTTCGTGCCAATCCCGATAGCTGGCGGTGTTCCGTAGGTTCTGCGTCCCTTGACGGCCCCGCCCATGATGAAATGGGTGCCGCCCCAACCATGATCCGACCCATCGCCATTAGACGACAGCGTTCGCCCGAAGTCGGAAGCCGTGAAGGTGGTAACCTTGTCGGACACGCCCAATTGCACTGTCGTGTCGAAAAATGCCTTAAGCGCGTTGGCGAGGGCTGCCAGCAGGACTGGATGCTTGTCGGGAATTCCATTGTGAGTATCGAACCCACCCATTGTTACGTAGAAGACCTGCCTGTTCGTACCAAGTTCAGAAGAGACCGCGATTGTCCGGGCGACGGCCTGAAGTCGGGATGCCAAGTCGTTTTCGGCGGGAAACAGCGGAAAACTCGAAGCAGGCATGCCGTCCAGAGCTGAGTTGAAGCGCGCGCTCAGATTGATGGCACGCGAAGCCGCTGAGGCATGATCCCGCGAAAACATCCCGCCGCCTGCCTCGGTCATCACCCTCACAAGGGAACCGTAGAGCGCCTCGGACTTGTAGAGGGCTTCATCCCCTGCAAGCAGCTCATTTGCGCCGGCGGTTCCAATAGAGTAGGGTACGGTTTGGCTCCCGAACAGAAAAACCGTTCGGCCATTTGTACTTATGCACGTCATTGCCTTGTTGCTGTTGCTTGATTGCAAAAGGTCGCCAATTCGCCCAGCCCATCCTGTAGTTGGGTCATTGACGTTGCAGGTCCTGAAAAATTCCTGCTGATCGCGGTGACTGAATAGTCTGGGCGGAACGTTCTTTGACCAGAGATTGTACTGCGATTTCACCAGTGGCCGAATTAGCGTGCCCACATTCAACAGAACGGCCAAACTGCCTTGATTGAAAACAGGCAGCAAGGGCATCAACGCCGGATTCAGTGCGAACTGTCGCCCGCCGAGGTCATTGTCGGGCTGAAGCACTGTCGCTGCAAGAAGCTCACGTTCGATCGCGATTTCGTCTCGAGGCGTACGATAGAGCGCATAATTCGGAGCATCATAGGGAGGAAGCGTGTTTGCGTGATCGTTCCCTCCAACAAGAAAGACGCAGACCAGGGCCTTGTAGTCCGAAGCGGTTGCGGCTGCGGCCTCTCCGATCAAGCTAAGGCTGCCTGTGAGCGCGGATGCACTTCCAGCCAGAGCCGCCTGGCTCATCCGATGAAGGAACGCACGGCGAGATTGGTCGGTATGGATAAACATTGCCATCTTACCTTTGCGTCAAGTAGTCGGATGACGAGATGACAAGAAGAACGGCAACCTTCGCCCTGTCCAGCGGGCCACTCGTCTTGTTGATGGAAATGGTGCTCACCGCCTGCTCTATGGTCAGGCATGTCGAGAGCGGGAGTTGACCTGCGGCCAATCGCAAGTTCACTTCAGCCACCAACGCCTTGGCATCGGGCGCGAGAGGAGTGAGGTCGGAGTAGTCCGCCACCACATCGTTCTTCACCAGTCCCGTGTTTACGGCCTTGCTCATGAAATTGACGTAACCAATGATCGACAGATCGTCGGCTATCTGAAACTCCGGCGAGACCAGACCATGCGCTTCAAGCTCGGTATGTGAAGGTGAATAGTCGGGCTGGAAGAAATTGAAGACCGACGGGCTGCGGCCCGGCGATTGTCCGATCGCTGTTCTGGCATCTGCGGTGCTTGCAACTTTCCACGCACCCGAAACTGAATTGACCCGAAAGGCCCGCGCCCAGTTTGCCAGTCGCTGCACGGGCGGCTTGAGCATGCCGGCCAGATCATTCGTGACAAGGCTGTCACTGCGTGCTTCGTTGTCTTTCAGTATCGCCCTGACGACAGCCTTCATGTCGCCTCGCACACCATTTCCGTTATTGTTGAATACAGTCGCTACTCTACTTATGAATCCTGGCGTAGGATTGCTCGTAACAAGACGCTGGATCAGACCTTTTGCAAAAAAGGGGCCCACATTGGAATGCTGGAATATGACGTCCAGCGCGGCCTCCACCGCAGCCATGCCTCCGCCGTTCACTCTGAAGCCCAGGAATGTCGCGCTTCCCGTTTCATTGCTGCCAGGAGAAATAATGAGATGCATCCGCCGGTACTCAGGACTGCTCCGGTCGCTTGACGCATAGGAGAACCCGGTGAAAACGCGCGCGAGTTGCGAAACATCGTCTTGCGTATAGGTCTCGACCGGGTTGCCATCGCTATCAAGGCGATATGAACCATCTAGGTTCAGCTCATAGAGTCCTATCGTGAACAGCTGCATCAGTTCTCGGGCATAGTTCTCGTCCGGGATTTTCCCTGATGAACTCTGTTTCTTGCTTCCGATGTAGGTCAAGAACTCGCCCATCGCGGGGGAAATCGTGATGGCACTTAGTAGCGAACGAAAATTACCAAATGCATTTTCGAGAAGTGTGTCCATGTAGCTTGCGATAGAGAATGGCTTCCAGTTTCCAGGTATATCGACCAAGCTTACGACAAATATATCCATCAGGCTCAAGGAAACCTTTTGCCTGAGCTGATCTGGATATGAAATTATTTGCCTCCAGACGCTATAGTCCCATGCAGATGTGTTGCTCTTGTATTGCGATCCATTATATCCTTGCGATACCAACCAGTCCCAGTGGCTTTGCCCTCGGGCAATAAGGAACTGATCATCGAGCCAAACATCGATCCCGCCGTTTACCACAGCGTCGATCTCGGTTCTGGTTGCGCCGTTCGTCGCCTGATTGAGGAACCGACTTGCCCGTTGCTGTGGAAGACCGATGGGAAGGGCGGGAACCTCAGGCGTCGGCGTTGCCGCCGGCGACGGCCCGGAATCGTCGCCACCGCAGGCTTGAAGGGCCATTGCTCCGGCCAGGGCAGAAACTTGAGCCGCGATACTATGATGAGTGCTTTCGTCTAACAATACTTCCGTATCGCGTCTCGGCTCCTGCATCGCCAAACACCCTGAACGATTTCAAAAAGTCAGGGAAGACTTCGCTGAGGCTGAGAATCTCGCAATAAGCAAACATACTTATATCACTGAGAATAAACCAGTATTGATCGGGTTTTGCGGCTATATCCAGATATTGACCATCAATTGCCTCCAGTTTGAAGCATGTTCGGCCAGAATTTTATTAACAGGTTGCGGAAAAAGGCGCGGCAGTGATCGCCACCGCCCCGATTTCCAAGGTGCGGGGCGAGGACGCGGCTAATTTCATTGTAAAATTGAAATTGCCTGTCACGTTGGC
The DNA here is from genome assembly GCF_055361505.1 of Novosphingobium sp. TK71. NCBI lineage: Bacteria > Pseudomonadati > Pseudomonadota > Alphaproteobacteria > Sphingomonadales > Sphingomonadaceae > Novosphingobium > Novosphingobium sp. TK71. The sequence goes on along the minus strand of NZ_JBSZKA010000001.1, from coordinate 1,313,416 downwards.
GCGGTCTTGGTGATGTGAGCGGCACGGCTAGGTCGCGTTGATAGAATGCTTGAGCCATAGCCTGGTGGCAGCAAGGTTGAGGAAGCTGATATAGGAAAGCGGGGTTTTTTCGAAGCGCGTGGCGATGTGTCGCTGATGCTTGAGGAAGCCGAACATGCGCTCGATCCGGTTGCGATCGCGTAGCGGCGATAGTCGGGATGCTCCGGTGCCTTGCGGTTCGAGCGCGGCGGGATGACGGGCAGGATATTGCTCAGCGGCAGGTTCTCGCGAAAGCGGTCGCCGTCATCGCCTTTGTCCGCAAGCAAGGCCCTGGGTTTCGGCACCGGCATGGCCATAAGGTCATCGACACTGCTGTAATCGGACGCTTCGCCGCCGGTCAGGTGGAAGCCGAGAGGAAGTCCTTGATTGTCGCAGCGGGCGTGGATCTTGCACGTAAAACCGCCGCGTGATCGACCAAGAGCCTCCTTACACGTCCCCCTTTAGCGCCAGCGGCCGATACGTGCCCCCGGATCGTGGTGCTGTCGATCATGTGTTGCCAGTCGTCGGTCAGGCCAAGGTCGACCAGTGTTTGCAGCATGGCATCCCAGACGCCCTGCTCGGCCCAACGGCGGAAGCGGACGTAGACCGAGTCCCACTTCCCGTATCGCTCATGCATGTCCCGCCAAGGGCAGCCAACCCGCAGGACATGAAGCATTCCGTTGAAATAGCGCCGATTATCTCCGGCAGGGACGGGCATGCCTGCCACGCTCGGGCGGAAGCAGCGGCCCGATCAATTCCCATTCTGCGTCGCTCAGGTCGCCGCGATCCATGCCTGTCCTTCCAAAAGGTAGGCTTGAACAAGAACTCGACCGGGGTGGCAATCCCTTTTGTCAACATGGCCTGGCGCAGCCGGCAAGGGCGATGACGTGTCGAGCCGTATCAATTCCTCCACGGGGGCGACCGCCCCCTAACCGCCATTGCCGCTCTCCAGTCGCGCAAAGGGAAGGGGGGAGGGAAAGGGGCGCGGATGATTGGCAGTCCGCGGCCTGGAACCTCGTACGGAGATCACGAACATGACCAATTCATCCAGCCTCCCGCAAGTGCAGCCTCTGGCACCGTACCGCGTCGACGTCAGCCGGGGCGAGAATGTTTCGCGCGTGTCCTCGGAATGGTTTGCCCGCCCGGCCGACGAACGCTTCCTTTCGCTCGGCGACCTTCACGCAATGATGCTCGCACGGGCTGAGGCTGCAACCACCCGGATAGTCGAGAGCCGCGCTATCGAAGTCCGCGCAGAACCCGGCGATGCCGATCGCCTGACTTTGCTAACCCCGGGCTGCGCAGAGCCCGTTGCGCCGACCAACTGGTCGTTCGGGCAGCTTTGCAGCCTCGTCGGCGCTCCCAGTGCCTACCTCAGAGGGCTTCCGGCGACGCTCGCCGGGATCAACCTGCAGCACGGCCTGCTCTCGCACCGCGGTGAGCATGTGAAAATGCTGGAAACCCGCGATGGCCGGACGGAACTGCGGGCCGTGACCGGTCCCGATTACGGCCGTATCTGGGACCATGAGCTCGTGGCGGCAGTGATGAGAATCGCTGGCAACGGCACCGGTGATACGCGCTGGAAGGTACCGGGTGTGCTCGACTGGTCGACGATGACCTACAACCCCCATGTCGATGTCACGAGCGATACGACCACGCTCTATGCATCCGATCGCGACGTCTTCCTGTTCCTCGTCGATGACACCAATCCGATCGAGGCGGGCAAGCTGCCGAGCGGCGAGCCGGACCTCTTTTTCAAAGGCTTCTATTGCTGGAATTCCGAGGTCGGTTCGAAAACCCTCGGTATCGCCACCTTCTTCCTGCGCGCCGTTTGCATGAACCGCAACCTGTGGGGGGTAGAGAACTTCGAGGAAATCAATATCCGGCACTCGAAGTTTGCTGCCAATCGCTTCGCTGAACATGCAGCCCCTGCGCTTTCACGCTTCGCGGGCTCTTCGCCTCGCAGTTTCATCGAGGGCATACGCACCGCGCGCGAGCGTATCGTTGCCAGAAACGATGAGGACCGCATCTCCTTTCTGCGCGGTCGCGGTTTTTCGAAGGGGGACACGGGCCGCATCATAGCGACTGTCCTCGACGAGGAAGGTCATCCCCCAAGCTCGCTCTATGACTTTGTCCAGGGCATTACTGCCACGGCCCGTAGCAAGGTTCATCAGGACGACCGGCTTGAATTGGAAGGCAAGGCTCGCAGGCTTCTTGAGCGCGCGAGTTGATGGCTGGGGGATTGCGGCCTTGATGGCCGCAATCCCCCCGTACGTCCTATCCGGGAGTACCGAAAATGACCGATCAGGTTGCCTGGACGGAACTGATGCGCGTGCGGATCGACTTTTACAGCGGCAGCCCCTGTTACGCGGCTGAAGAATTCGCAATGACCATCGTCGATCCAGACGCCGCCGTCTCCCTGGCCCTGCTGCGGGTCGAGCAGAGCCCCTATTACGACGAGAGGGTCTTGTCGGGTGCGGATCAGATTTTGTGCGCACGAGCCATCGGAGACGACCTGTAGCGATTGTGATGCACTGCGTGGGCACATTCTGGGGGTCAGGAGGGGCGTGGCCGGTGATCATCGCCGGCCGTTGTCCGTTCCAGTACCGTAGGACGACTGCGATCACTGCCCGGGGTCGTTGGCACCTTGCTGATTACCCCTGATAGCGGGTACAGCTGCGGGACCGACCGTTCTGGCCGCTTTCTCGTGTTGGGGCCCGCTTGTGAGGAGCTCACTTCATGCGATCCTCTGCAATACGCGCCAGGCTGGCGTCGTTTCAGAATGCCTATGTTGTTGCGTTGCGCCTGCGGGCGCAGACCGGCGCGGCGCAGTACATCGTCAGAACCGAAAATCCGCTTCACCCCGTGATGGTGACAAGTCAGTGGCCCCGAGACGGCGAGATCCTTCTAGCCGAGATCCATTGACCAACATTGCCATCTACTCCGGCAATCTGGATCGCTAAAAAAAGAGCGGCCATCCCAGGAAGATGGCCGCTCTTTTTAATCCAGGCAGACGATCGTGCGCCGCCCAGGAGATTGCACTTATGCCGGCGCGTCACTCGGCGCGGACACCGTGCCCTGAGTTTCGGGGACGCGAGCCGTAGCCTCAGGGGTGGCGGCTTGCGGTACGGTGACCGAGCCGTATTTCGGCGTCAGCTTGGTCTTCTTGGCGCCCGCCGCCTTGGCTTTTGCGGGCACGCTCTTGGCACGCAGATCGCCAGCAGTTGCCTCGGTTGCTACGGGGGGGCTGGTCTTCGCTTTCGTGACTTTGGCGGTCGCAGGCTTTGCGGTCTTGGGCTTCCCGGCTGCCGCTTTCTTGGCTGCGGATTTTGGAGCGGATTGGGCAACAGCGGGCACGCCCGATACGCCAGCCGGGATCGTCGCCGGAGCACTTGCCGGCGGGCGCGCCATCTTGCGAGCCGAATTTCCGGCGGACTTGGCTGAGGCCTTGGCAGACGATCGTGGCCGCGATGCGAGTTTTGCCTCCGACTTGCTTTCAGGAGCGGCGGGCGTCTTGGTTGAAGTGTTCCCGCCGGTCTTTGCCGCAGGCTCCGCCGATGCGGCAACCGGCTTCTTCATAGCCAGCGTTGCCTTCGCCTTGGAAGCGGCCTTTCCAGCTGCAGCCTTGACCGCAGCAGCCTTGACCGCAGCAGCCTTTTCGTTCTTCGCTGCCGGTGTTACCGGTTCAGGCGCGCTTGCTGCTGAAGCCGGTGCCGTCTTGGTGACAACAGGCTTGGACGCTGACTTGGTGGCCGATTTTGTACTCGTCTTGCGGGTTGCTTTCGCCGGCGAGGTTTCAGCCTTCGCGGCCGGCTTTGCGACGTTGGCAGTCGGCGCGGCGCTCGATACTGGCTTACCAGCGCTTCCACCCAGTCCGGCAGCCTTCGCAAAAGCACGACGCTGTTCGGAATAGCTGGGAGAAACCATCGGGTAACTCGCTGGAAGATTGTAGCGCTCACGGTATTGTTCCGGCGTCAGGCCATTGTTGGTAAGATGACGCTTCAACGCCCGGTAAGGCTTTCCGTCGATCAAGCTTACGATGTGGTCACGCGAAGCAAGGCTTTCCTCGATCGTCACCGCCGGCTTGAATTCCGGAGCCGGCATCGGTGCTTCGCCCGATTCCCCTGCAAGTGCCGAACGGGTGGCTTCGATCAGACCTGGCAGAGCCTCGCTCGAGATTGTGTTGTTGGCGACGAATGCGCTGAGCAATTCGACGGTCAGGCGGGCGAGCTCGGACTGCTCAGTATCAGACATGGGGATCCCCTCTTCTGGGCGCTTTTGAGTGGAGCTGTTCTTGTACCAATTGGCAAACGAGTAAAGCACAATGTCGATATGTGGTTCCAACGGCGCTATTGGACAGAACGGGGGTGGCGCGGCGTGACAGGTTGTCTGCATAGTTCGCGACGAAGCAATGTCGCTACCCAATAGTTTGCGGTCAGGTGCGCTCGTTCCTGGCTCTGGCGCTCTTCGATCGTTTTCTGTCCCAATACCCGTTCCGATATCTGCTCGGCACCTTCGCCGGTTGTTGGTCGACCGCAAACATATCACATCGGATAATCGAGGATTTTCTTGTTTCCGACACTTCGCATCGACGTTGCACCAGCGTACTTTCGCGGCCGCCGGCGCAGCGCGATCTGCATCCGTGACTTGCGCTACCGGTACGCGATTGGTGACGGCGACCGATCAGGAAAAGGTATCGTTGCTCGCCGCTGACATCCCTCCGGGCCAGCTACCTCAACGTCAGGATGAATTTGGCTATCATCCGGATGTTGCTCAACCAGAGCCTCTGCGGGGGTCGCAGATGCATTGCCTCTCACGTGCGGCTTTGGAAAAGCAGCTGTGATGCGGCATGTAGAGCGTCTTGAAGGAGTATTCTTCTATCTTTCGGGGGAGCGATGTGATTGCTAGCGATCCGGGCGTGTGCAAATCTCAGTGACAATACTGATGGGAAGAAAAATGTTTCAGCGAGCGCGCGTGAAGATCTCGAACGAGTTCTCGCCATTCTCTTTTCCGAATTCGACGACGCCATTGCGCTCGCCACTCAACACTGGAAGCGCAATGGCCGTATCCTGAAGGTCTTATTGTTCGGCGCACATGCCCGTGTAGAGGGATCGGTGCCGCTCCCCGGCGGTCGCAGCCCGAAATACTCGATTCTTGTCGTCGTCAGCGACGACCGATTTGCAAACCAGCCCGCTTACTGGGCGGTCGCCGCCGAGCGCATGCAGCGAGAGTATGATCTCCTGGGGCGCCTCGCGGCTCCGGTCAGCCTCACGGTGCAGAGGATCAAGGCGGTCCACGCCGATCTCAAGGGCAACAGATCCTTCCTGTGCGACGCGCTGCTGGAAGGGATCATGCTATACGAGCTTCCGGGGCACCCATTGGAATATCCCAGAACCGGGGATCGGGCAGTTGTTCGGCAAGAGCACTCCGAATACTGGTACGCCAGCGCGTGCGAGTTTCTCGAGCTTGCGCGGATCGCTCTTGGGCGAGGGTGGCTCAATCGCGCAGTATTTCAGTATCACCAAGCGACCGAAGTTCTCTATCACGTCGCGGGACGCATCGAACTGTTCCATTCGGAGGTTCGTCAAATAGAAGAGCGACGCTTGGAGCGTGGCTGAAAGCGTCGCTCTGCGCTGCAGGCTGCATCCCATCTCTCGGCTTCGAAAGTCATTTCGAGGCATGCCTAGCTAGGGTCAGGATCTGTAATTGCAGAAGCTAGGCGGTGTGATCCCTTGAGGGTTTCATGGATCTGTCCGCACTGGCCGAGGCGAGGCCTGGTCGTGCTGTATCGGGTCTCACAGAGGCGAACGTTGCATTGACTCGATGCGAGCTTTGCAGCCCATCTGACTACCTTCGCAGATCGTTCGTCCCTGCGTTCCCTCTCGGGACACCGTCCTCGGATCAGCTTTGACGCTTCACCGCTGGCAAACCGCTTTTATTGCATCTCACGCCTGGAACAAAGTGCCATCGCGCAACATGGCGTGCGTGATGACCGCGAGGCGCCGAGCTAGGGCGACACGGGCCTTCTTCAGGCCGCGCCGCTTGGCGATCTTCGTGGCCCACGTCTTGAGTGCGATGGTTTCCCGGCTTCGGGTCAGGATTGAGTTGGCAGCTTCGTACAACAACTTGCGCACGGTCCCGTCGCCTTGTTTGGTGATCCGGCCCGTCCAGTCGAGTTCGCCCGATTGATGGCGTCTGGGCACCAGGCCGAAGTAGGCGCCGGCATCGCGCGATTGTCGGAAGCGGCCCGCCTCGTCGACCGCAGCTGCAAAGGCAGCCGATGTCTGCACTCCGACGCCTGGAATGGTCATGAGGATTTCACACGCTTGTGACTGACTGGCGATAACGCGCAACCGCCGATCCATTTCCTTGATCTGCTCCATCAACTCGGCACGCACCGACAACAAGGAGGCGATGGCGTCTCCCAGACCAGGAATGTGGGCGGCCTGCATGATCCGTTCGAGGAATGCCTTTCCTTACCCGGCGCCCGGGCGATAGCCAAACGTGGCGCAAAGGCTACGGATCATGTTGTCGAGCCGGACGCGGGCTTCCACCAGATGGCTCCGCGCGGTGATGACGCTGCGCACACCATGCGCTGCTGGGGATTTGACGTGCACCTCCTTGTAGAATCCGGTACGTGCCAACTGGGCGAGCGGCATCATGCGGATCGGTCTTGTTCGCCTTCATTGCCTTTAGGCTCTGGTGCGCTTGGCGGGCATCGATACACACGACCGCGACGCCCAGTTCACGCAGTCCAAGGCAAATCGCCGGAGACATGCGTCCTGTTTCGATAACCGCTCGCTCGATAGGACCATATCGCTCCAGCATCATGGCGATCGCCTCGGGGGAACTCTCTACCTTCTCCGAGACCAGCCTCTGGCCATTTTCGTCAACGATGCAGATCTGCGTGGTTTCCATCGACAGGTCCAGTCCGGCATAATGCTTCATGGCTGCCATTTCTGAAGCTGCACTGGGCCATTTTGATCAAATCCCTCCGCGACACCGGAATGGCTTCCATCTCGAACCAAAGCGGCTTTGGATGGGCAACCAGCCCGCCCGGCAGCCGCTTTGGCCCGATATGTTCGCCATTCCGGTGCCTCGCAGGCGTGATTAATGGGTCCTGACCCTAGCCTGTGCCACTTGTGGATCAGCCGAAAGGCCGCATTGATCCTCAAACCCTGTTTCACGGGATCCGCGGTGCTGTACCGCGGTCGATATCTGCTTACGGCAGGGCATGATGTCTATCAGGACCAATCGCGCGTTCGAGACATCGAAGTCCGTTGTGGTAACGCTCAGGCAAGAACCGCAGGCATCGACGAAGTAATCGAACCCTGGCAGACGATCGATGCATCGGGATACTCGGGTAAGCCTTTCTCGCGCGATTTCGGGGTTATACGTCTGAACAAGACAATCGAAGTGCAGCAGCCCTTCCGTCTCGCAACCCTTCCTGGTCAAGTCGGCGAAAAGGTTCGCTTCGCGGGCTTTCCCAGCGGGTGGGAGTTGCTCTCGGCGCAAGGCAGAGTAACGCGGTTCGAACCCGGCCTCGCCTTCTACGACATCGCGACATTCAAGTCGAACAGTGGCGGGCCGGTTTGGCGAGAAACGTCCGGCGGGCCGGAACTGCTCGCCTTTCATGTCACCAACAGCGGGGGCTGGATTGTCGATGATGCTTACAGGGAAGAATCGAGCGGCTTATCGCCGAACGATAGGCTGGCGGCTGAACGCGGTCTCTGAACGACCTCGCGAACGAAAGGGAGCCGTCGCAGGCATGAACACAGGCGGGGTGCGAATGGGGCGCTCTGCACATGGATGGAGAGTGTTCCGCAGGGGAACGGGCCGGGAGAAGAGAGGGACCTTTGAGGGTGTCGTTTCGGATTGCTCGAAGCGGCGTACGTCAAAGGAGAATTGAGATGAACATTGGTGAATTCCAGCTGCGCAACGGCCGTCTGATGGGCTCGATTGCCACCCGCACCATCGATCTGCCCCACCTTGGTTTGCGTCCCGTCGAGAGCGGCAACGATCGCGCCCCGGTCTTCGAGATCGTCGCGCTCAATGTCGGCAATCGCTGGGTCCAGATCGGTGCGCTGTGGGAAGCTGTCGCTCGCAACACCACTGGCGAGGCATTCCTCCAGGGCTCGATCGACGATCCCAGCCTTCCCGAGCCACTGCCGATCGCGCTGTTCGGCAGCGAGGAGGAAGGGCTGCGGGTCGCCTGGCGGCGGCCGCAGCGCCGCGACGACTTCGGTCCCGCAACGCGCAGTGGACGGAGTGACTATGAAGCCGGTGGTGCGGACCGCATGAGCGCCGGAACCGGGAACGGTTTCGGCGATAGCACCGCTGATGGGGCCGGTTCGCTCACGAACGAGCTGCCGGGCGGACTCGGGGACGATCTCGATGACGAGATCGCCTTCTGAAGGCCGACACCGTCACCGGGGGGCGCGCAGCGCGCACCCCCCGGCTTTTTCCACTCGCATGCGGGAGACGCATCATGTCCCGTACCTCGACCATTGACCGTTTTGCAGACCTGAAGACACTCTATGCTGAAATGACAGCCACGCCCGAATTCAGGGCCGCTTTCGGCGATCCCATGCCGCTCTCGATTTCCGAACCGGGAGAGGCCGCCGCCGAGCACGAGATGCCGGATCCGCTCGCAGCGCAGGCCGACTGCGCGGGGATTGTCGCTACGATCTTCGATCTCTTCACTGATACCCGGCTCGAACCGCTGGCAGCCGAACTCGCGTGGGGCTTCGTCAACTCGTTCCACTTCGTTGCCGGGAAACTTGAACGGCGCGAGGACGCACTGGCCGACGAGATCGGCGAAATGGCCCGTTCTCCCGACATGAGCGAGGTCTTCACCTGCAGACTTGAGGACAAGCAACTCCTGTGTCGATCTACCGCCGAACAGCGCGAAGCGCTCGAATGCATGCGGGATTATGCCGCCGAGATGTACCGGGCCCTGTCGGGTTGGCCGTGGTCCCCCGCGCGCGGCAGCAGGGTCTCGCGGGCGTCCTCGGCAAGTCAAATCGCTGCGCAGGATTTTCTGCGCCAGCGTGCGCTTGCCGCGCGTGAACGCCACTTGCCGCAGGGACCGATCGTGGTTTTCTCCGGCCCTGCGCAGTGGGCGGATTGGCGGCCGATCTGGGACCGGCTCGACCAGATCCATGCCCGCGTGCCCACCATGACGCTGGTAACGACGGGTCAGCGTAAGGGTGCCGATGCCATCGCCGCGGCATGGGCATCCCGCCCGGAAACCGGGGTGCCGCTGGTCACTTATGGGCTCTACGGATCGGGTCGCAAGGTCGCCTTTACCCGCAATCGCAAGCTCGTAGACCTGAAACCCGTCGAGGCCGTCCTCTGCGAAGGTTCAGGGCTTCAAGCCAACCTCTATCAACTGCTGAGGGAGGCCGGTATCCCGATTCATGCTTTCCGCAAGCCAGAGTTGGCGATCCCTCTGGCACGGCCGGTGATGCGCGGCGCATCGCCGCGCGCGGCGGCTTGAAGGGTAACGACTATGGCAATCCCACGCACATTTCGCCGCAATTTCGAAACCATGCGCCGCGCCGCCCAAGACGGTCATCTCGCACTCCTTGAATGCACCTGCGCGCAGACCGGCGAACGTCGCTATGTCATCTGCGCGGTAGGTCATGACGAGAAGGGTTTCGTCTTCACGCCCTTCGGGCACCTGCACGAGGGCAATCCTTTCGAGGCCTATATCCCGCCTGGGGCCTGATCTGCTGGCATCGTTCGCGAGACCTAGTGCGCCCGTTTCCGAATGGAAGCGGGCGCACTGCCTATTGTTGTCCTAGTCCGGGACTCGCGCCCTGCCGAAATGGCCCTCAGGGGGCATTGAACCCCCTTCGGGCCAGCTCTCCCATCTCTCTCTGGTCGTCCAAGACTGGCACGGGGCCGCTGCGGCCTCAAGGACGACGGGGCCCCACCATTTTGCTTCGCAAAATCGTTGCCCCCATCGCCGCTGGCGCGGTCACGGGGCTGCGCCCCGCGATCCTTGACCCCGCAGCTCGGAGCCCGTGCCGATGAAAAGACCTCTTCAAGAAAAGGAGGTCACGATGACTGATGCTTACCGGATTTCCCGCAGCTTTGCCGAGATTGCCGATCTGCTCGCCGAGGAACGGCGCGAGCCCGCAGACGCCTTCGCCGCCGCGTTTGCTGAGACGGCATACGAGGTGCGGCTCACGGTGGCCGAGGACGCGGTGACGGCAGACATGCCCGAGGCCCGCGAGGTGCAACTGGCCGTCGAGATGATGGTGACGACGCTCTTCGACGTGCTGCGCGACACACGCCTCGAGCCCCTTGCCGAGCGCATCGCTTGGGGCGTCGTGCACAGTTTTCACAAGGTGGCCGAAGGGCTGGGGCGCGAGGCGGATCATGCGGCGCGCAAGCTCGGGGAGCAGGTGCGTGAAAACGACGGAAGCGAGATCGCGACAGGGGGGATCGAGGACGGGCAAGCGCTCTGCAACGGGCTCGATGAAGCCTGCGAAGCGCTTGCCTGCATGCGGGACCACGCCGCGCAGATGTTCCGCGCCGAAACCGGCCATCCGTGGTCTTCCCCGCGCGCCACGCTTACCTCGGGCAAGCGTACGGCGTCGGTCATAGCCGCTGCCGACTTCCTCGCCGCCCGGCGCGCAAAGCGCATCGAGGTGAACGCGCCGAGTGGACCGATCGTCCTCTTTTCGGGAGGACAGGTCTGGGAGGACCACGCCCGGATCTGGCGCGAACTCGATAGCATCAAGGCGCGCATTCCGGGGATGGTTCTGGCCACCAGCGCGCAGGTCAAGGGCTGCGATGCGATAGCCGCGGCATGGGCGGCGCGCTCCGGCGTCAAGCTGGTGGCGTTCACGCTGGACCGGCGGCACGGCAAGCGCGCAGGCTTTGCGCGCAATGAGGCGATGATGCGCTTGAAGCCCGTTGAAGCGGTGGTCTGCGAAGGCTCGGGGCTCCAGTCGCATCTGGCAAGGCTGGTGCGTAGCGGCGGCGTGCCCGCACACTTCATCGCCTGCGACCCAGTTCGGACGCGGCATCACGCCTGACCTCGAATGCAGGGCAGCCGGCAAGGGCATGGCCTTTGCCGGCTGCCCTTTTTTGTGCGGCGAGGGAGAAGATCGCCGGGCTCAGGGACCCGTCAGAAGACGGGTCCGTCGCCCGGCGATGCGGCGCCCTGGTCCGGCGGCGGCCTCCTGCGCGCGGCTCCGACGTGCTCGTCGCCGGGACGCCGTTCCGGCGCAGTTTGCAGTTTGGCGGTGACAGAGGTCTGCGATTTGAGCGCGGCGATCGCAGACGGACCGCCCAGCCTGATGGCATGCGTCACGACATCCCTGAACTCACGCTCCGACAAGTGCTCGACGGGAAGGTCAGCGCAGATCAGACCATAGCTTTGCCGGAGCGTGCGGCGCACATTCTCGGCCTCTTCGGCGAGCTTCTTCTGGTCGCTTTCGATCTTGGTGAGGCGTTCGCGCGTCGACATCTTGGGCATTGGTAATCTCCTCGAATGAGGAGGCCTGCCCGCCGCTGTGAGCATCTCGCGTCGGAGCACGCCGTGCAAGAGGGATTTGCTGCGGGCTTGCCGCCCGCGAAGAACAAGTGATCCCCTCCCGGGGAGCCCCGCGCCTTCCGGCACGTGGCAGCGCAGCGGGCAGGCCGCTGCGTAGAAGCGACGCACGCCACAGGGGCGTTTGTAATGCACCGTACGCACGGGTGCTGCGGCGCGAATCGCTCAAGTTTCCGGGGGTTTGCACCGTCGCCTATGGTCTGACGGTGGGTCACAGAATGTCGGGTGTGTCGGACACGGCGGTAGCCGATGCGGTCCAAGTGATTGATCTGGCTTGGCACCGATCGTCGCACGTGTCGGACACGTCAAAACCTTGAGAAATCCGTGGTTTTCTGCTACCAAGGTGAGGCTTCACCACGTGCCGGCGCAGCATGGACCTGCGCATGGCAAGGATTACCATCCGTCTCTCCGACGACCTGTTCGAGCGCTTGCTCGATCAGGCGGCCACTCTCGGCACTACTCCATCGGGCTACGTTCGCGATGTCCTCGAGCGCTTTGAGGGCAACGATCCCACCGGCTACCACGCTCGTTTCGACGAAATTCACGCAACCGCAATCCAGACGCTGGCGATCCTGGCGAAGTCCGTCGGTGCCCGCGCACCAAGCCTCCTCGAGGAAGGGCTGGGCGATGCGCGCCGTCTCTTGCGTGACAGGGGGCTGCTCGATCCCGAGCAGGACCGCACGTGAGCATCTTCCGCCACGACACGCTCGGGTCCTGGACCCGTGGTGGGCAGGCCACTGTCCACAATGTCCGAATGACCACGCAGGTCTTTTATCAGACCTGCCTTGCCGGGCTGGTGGTCTGGATCGGCGGGATCGTCTGGTATGCGCTCGAGCGCTCCAGCGCGTACGAGCGCTTCGTCCTTGCCAAGGTCGGCCAGGCTCTCGTGATGGGAGACACGGTTCCGGGTAATGCCACGCCTATTCTGTTCCACACCGAAAGCGGTGAGCCCTACTGGACGACACCAGCGCGGCTTATGGACGCCGAGGTCGCCAAGGACACCTTGCGGGCGTTCGAAGGGTATCTCCTCCATGGGGCTGCCATCTCCGGCGTCTTTGCCCTCGGCACGCTGCTCTGGGCATGGTTCTACTTCACCCGGATGGGGAGGGGACTAGGGTCCAACCAGTTCCTGCGAGGGGCCCGCTTCGGCACCATCAGGCAAGTGCGCCGGGCGCTCTGGGCGCAGGCGCGTGGCAGCTTCGAAATCGGCGGAGTACGAGTGCCCGATGCCTTCGAGCCGGAGCATATCCTGATCTGTGGGGCGCCCGGGACAGGAAAGACCAACATCATCGTCAAGATGCTGGCAGGGATCCGTTCCGCGGGGCGCCGCGCGATTGTCTACGACACTGCTGGGACCTTCGTGGAGAAGTTCTATCGGCCTGGGATCGATGTCCTGCTGAACCCGCTAGACCTTCGTTCGGATCGCTGGTCGCCTTGGGTCGATGTCCCGCGGGACTACCACTACGACCAGATCGCCGAGTCCACGATCCCTGATAAGTCGGGTGATCCGTTCTGGGCCAAGGCCGCGCGCGGCTCTCTGGTTGCGGTCATGCGCAAGCTCGCGCGCCAGGAACGGACGCTCGTTTCGATCCTTCTCGACACTCTCCTGCGCTCAAAGCTGAAGGATCTTGCAGCCTTCGCCGCTGGCACCGATGCCGCGGCCTTCATTTCCATGGAAGGAGAGCGAACCTCGGCGGGCATCCAGGCCGAGCTGGCCTCGGTGTTGCGCAGTTTCTCCTACCTCGACGATACCGCCGATGGCCTCTCGATCCGCGATTGGGTGGCAAACGAGAAGGACGACAGCTGGCTCTTCATCAGCGTGAAGGCGGATCAGCTGCCCTCGCTGCGCCCTCTGATCACGGTCTGGCTCGACATTGCGATCAGCGCGATCATGAGCCTTACCCCAGACCGTAATCGTCGGCTCTACTGCGTCATCGACGAGCTGCCGTCGCTTCACAAGCTGCCGTCGCTTTCTGACTTCCTGGCGCGCGCGCGGAAGTACGGAGGCTGCGGGGTGCTGGGGTACCAGAGCTACCCGCAGCTGGAGGCTACCTACGGGATACAGGATGCTGCTGCGATTACCGGATACTGTTCGACGTGGGTCGCGCTGAGGGCAAACGACACGCTGACCGCCAAGCATGTCAGCGAGAACCTTGGACAGGTGGAACAGGTCGAGGCGAACGAGGGCATGTCCTACGGCGTCAACGATATGCGTGACGGCGTGAACCTGTCGCGCATGCAGGTAACCCGCCCATTGGTCATGCATACCGAAGTGACGAACCTGCCCAACCTGGTGGGTTATCTGCGCTTTGGGCGCGATCTTCCGGTGGTGCGCTTCGAGGACAGCTTCCACAACGTTCCGTCCGTCGCCTTTGCCTTCGAGGAGAAGCTCGATCCGCCGGTTCGGCTGGCGGTTCATGAGGAGCCTTCGGCTCCCGACCTTGTCGCTGCTGAAGTGGCATCCCCTCCGAAGCGTGGCTCAGCGAAACGTCGTCAGACTCCGACCGCCGATGCCGCTTCCTCACTGATGCTGCCTCTCGATGCGGTCGCAGTGACACGTTCCGAGGAGAGCCTCCAAGGTGACAGGCGGGAAGTCGAGGCGGCACCGTCGGCGAGCGCGACGCAGCCCCTCATGCTTCTCGGCAAGCCGGCAGACTTCCGTCTTCATCAGCACGGTCGCCGCACCGGCGCGCGTGATGCGTCGAGGCCGGCATGATCCATCCCCGCCGCCTCAAGGGTACGCCGAAGAACCTCGCGCGTTATTACGCCGTCGGGGATTACTACACGAAAGGGGAGGGTGAGCATTCGCAGTGGGGCGGGCTGATCGCCGATGAGCTTGGTCTCTGCGGCAAAGTGGACCCTGCCGTGATGCGCGATCTGCTGGCAGGCAAGATCGGCGATCAGCAACTGGGGCTTCGAAAAGGCGACGGGACCATCGAGCATCATCCCGGCTGGGACTTTGCGGTCAATGCGCCGAAGTCGGTTTCGATCATGGCGCTTGTAATGGGGGACGAGAGGATCGTTGCCGCTCACGAGACGGCGGTAACCGAAGCTCTGGGTTATCTCGAGGAACACGCGACCCTGCGCCGCCGTTGCGACGGCGAAGTGGTCCACGAGACCACGGGGCGCCTCGTCTACGCCCGCTTTACGGAGCATGCCTCGCGCGAGCTTGACCCTCATCTCCATACTCACGTGGTCATCATGAACGTAACCAACCGAGGGGAAGGGGAGCAGTTCGTGAGCCTCGAAACCCGGGCCATGTACGCCGAGCAGATGGTTGCCGGGCAGGTCTATCGTAATGAGCTCGCTCACCGGATCCGAGAGCTTGGCTATGAAGTCGATTTCGATCCCAGGCGGGGTCTCTTCGAGATCCGCGGATTCCCCCAGGATCTGGTGAGCGAGATGTCGCAGCGCGCCGAACAGATCGACGCCCATGCGAAGGAGCATGGGCTCGAAGGCCAGGCTGCACGGCGCAAATCGTTCTACGAAACCCGGGGCCCCAAGGCGCGCGCAACCCTCGAGGATCTTCGAGGCCAATGGAAGGCTCGCCTCGGGCCGCACCGGGAGGCGCTCGAAGGGGCGAGGGAGACAGCCGAAGAGCGTGGCCCACGGATGCTTGAGCCATCCCATGCTGTCTCGGCGCGCGCCATGTTGTTCGGTCTGCGCCATTCCGAAGGCAGGGAAGCGGTCAATAACCTCGGACAGCTCTTGCGGGCGGGGCTCGCTTCGCACCTGGGGGAAGTTCGCCTTTCCGATATCCGGCCTCTTGCAGAGGAGCACGAGGGGCGGCGTAAGCTGCTGAAGGCGCAGCAGCCCACAGGAGATCTGGTACTCACCCGCGGGCGCACTACGCGCAGGACCGCCCGCCTTGAACTGGCCTTGTCCGACCACCTGGCTCTGGCCTTGAACGATGCCGCCCCGCTTGCGGTGGACGCCCGGCTGGTCGAAGCGAGCGCCGAACACGGACTTACCGCGGCGCAGCAGGGAGGCCTTCGGCATCTGGGAACAAGCCCGGATCGCCTCGTCGGTGTCCATGGCGTCGCCGGCGCCGGTAAATCGACACTCGTGGGAGCTCTCCGCCGTGCCAGCGACGAGCGTTTCACCATGATCGCCCTGGCCCCTACCTCGTCCGCCGCTGCCGAACTTGGTGGGCGGGCCGGCATCGAGAGCCGTACCGTCGCCAGTCTTCTCGCGCGGGGAGGGCGGGGCCTGGACGAGAACTCGGTGCTGATCCTCGATGAGGCCGGGCAGCTTGGCAACCGGCAAGCCATACGGCTGTTGGAGCTGAGCCGGCTCTCGGGTGCGCGGCTCATCATGCTTGGCGACAACCGTCAGACAGGTGCCATCGAGCAGGGGAAACCTTTCTGGCTGATGCAGCAGTTGGGCTTGTCGCGGGTCGACCTCATGGTGTCCGTCCGTCAGGAAACCAGGGCGATGAAAGCTGCGGTCGCGCTCGCTCGTAGCGGAGACTATGCCGGTTCGCTTGCCAATCTCGACAAGGTCCTGACGCAGGAGAAACCCGAGGAACTCGCGCAAAGCCTGGTTCGGGAATGGACGAGGCTCAAACCCGAAACCCGAACCACAACCAACATCCTGGTGCTGGACAACGCTACGCGGCTCATCGTGAACACGAAAGTGCGCGAGGCGCTCCGAACCGAGGAAGCGATTGGTGCCGAGGATGCAAGTCTCTCGGTGCTGACGCCGGCGGGACTATCCGATGCCGAGAAGCGCTATGCTAGGTTCTACAGCCGTGGGCAGGTCTTGACCTTTTCGCGCGGAGATCACCGGTCCGGGATCGTGCGCGAGGGTGAATACCGTGTCGTGCGCATGGTTACGGATGATGCCGAGCGGCAGGTGCTCGAGCTTGCCGATGAACACGGTCGGACGGTCCGCTGGAATCCGCGACTGGGGCGCCCGCAGCGGGTCAACGTCTTCAATGTGGAGGACCGGGAACTGACGCGTGGCGATCGCATCCAGTGGCGCCTGGTGAACCACGATCTCGACATCAAGAATGCCGAGCGGGGAACGGTCGAGGCGCTCGAAGGCAGCCGCGCAACCATTCGATGGGACCGCGATGGCCGGCGGCAATCAATCGATCTGGATCATCACAAGACCTGGGACCACGGGTACGCGGAGACGATCTACGCGGCTCAGTCGAAGACGTACGACAGGGTCTATGTGCTGGCGCCACTTGGTTCGCCGCTGGTAAACGGCAAGAACTACTACACCGCGATCACCCGGGCCCGCTTCGGGGTAAAGCTATGGACCCAGGATCGGGACAAGCTTGCCGAATTCCTGACCGTGAGGTCGGGCGAAAAGACCTCCGCCCTGGAGGGGCTGGGCCGCGTCGAGCGCGACAGCCTGAGGGGCAGGTCACCGCGCCATTCGGAGCGATGGGCGCGCATGAGGGAGGAACAAGCGAACGAGCGGTACCAGCGCAAACTTCGGCTTGCTGCACAACGGAGTTCAGCCGGGTGGGGAGGGCGCGAGGGGCTTGCCGCAAGTCTCACCGAGCGGGGGCGTTCCGCAGCGGCAATTCTCGATGCATGGATCCAGTCGATCTTCACCCATGGTCGTTCGGGCGATGTTGCACCCGAAATACAGGTCCGATCAACCGGCCCGAGCGAAAGTGCGGCACCTCACAATGGAGACGGCCGTGATCGGTAAACCCGTTATGCTAAGCTTGGGCGTTGCCGTCCTTGTCGCGGCACTGGTTCCAAATGGAGCGGGTGCGCGTCCCACTCGGAACCTGGAGCAGAAAGCCCTGATCGGCCGGTGCATTCGCGAGGCTGCCTCTGGGCGAGAATGGCTGGAGCGCACTTTGTGGGGGCTGCGGGATCAGGAAGCTGGCTGGATTGGCGCCGAGGTTCCAAACACCAACGGGACGCATGACCTTGGGCCGATGCAGATCAACACCTGGTGGATCCCAAAGCTCTCTGCTCTCATCCACAAGCCTCCAGAGACAGTCAGGGCCTGGCTCATCCAGGATGCTTGCTTCAATGTCCAAATCGCGCGCTGGATATTTCTGGCAGAGCTCAGCGCAAATCGCGACTATTGGAGGGCAATCGGCGCGTATCACAGCCCGACCGATTGGAGGGGCCGAGATTACGCGCTCTCGGTCTCGAAAAAGATGAGAGCGCGGTTCGGCACGAATTGACGAGTGTTAACTCCCTTTCGTCCAGGTCGTCGCTATGGTCTCATGGCGGGCGGATGCGCATAGCGATTGGTGAAACATGCTGACTGATCTCGATAATCTCCCACAGGAAATTCGACCCGATCTCCAGCTCGTACTAGAATTTCTCTTTTTCGAACTCGCGAACTCGCTGGTCCTATCCACGCAGGAATGGAAACGACAGGGACGCATTTTGAAAGTCATCCTGTTCGGCGCCTATGCACGCGGTACTGGAACGCGGGAGTTACCGGGCGGGCGTACGCCAAAGTACTCGATCCTTGTGGTGGTTAGCGATGACCGGCTTGCGCAAAAATCCGACTTTCCATTGCATGCAGAAGATCGACTCATGCGTGAACATGCCATCACGCGGCAACTTGCCGTACCGGTCAGCCTGTCGATCCGCGGTATCAAGTCGGTCCACCGCGATCTGTCGCACGGTAAATCGTTTGTGTGTGGGGCGGTGGCTGACGGCACAGTACTCTACGAACTACCAGGCCATCCCCTGTCATTGCCAATGGTGCCGGACCACGCTGCCGTGCTTCAGGAGCGTCGCGCGGATTTCGATTACTGGTTCTCCAGCGCGAGCGAATTCCTGGAGTTTGCCCAGATTTCGCTCGCCCGCAAGTGGCTCAATCGGGCGGTCTTCCAATTTTATCAGGTGACGGAGGTCCTGTACCACACCGTACTGTATATGCTGACGGGAGACAGTCCGCGATCGCAAAACGTTACCTGGCTTCGTGACCGAAGCGAGGACATCGTGCCTGCGTTGGCGAGGGCGTGGCCTAGCGAAACGAAGTCGGAAAAACGCTGCTTCAAGCGGCTGCACGACTCCTACGTGAAGTCGCGATACGATCGCCAATATCGGATCTCTGAAGACGAGCTGGCTTGGATTGCGGGGCGTGTAGATTACCTGCATTCCGAAGTTCAGGCATTGTCTTGCGACCGATTGGGAGTAGATTTTATGGTGCGCGGCGAGACCTAAGTATCCCTGATATAGCTCTTCAAACTGGACCTTGGATGCATTTGTACCAGCGTCCCGATAATATCTGAACGGCGCTAGAAATGTTGCAGAGAGCATTCGAATGACTTTTTTTGGCCGACAGAGTACTGTCGCGTTTGGAGAAGTGAAAGTGAGATAGCTGCCGGTCGCTAAAAGGCAGGGCAGAATGTGCGATAAAGCTTCGCTCAGAGTATAACGCTATCAAATTAGTGCTTGAGCGTGGTCACATTGCTGAATGTTATGCTCTTGGCGCTGTCAAAAGTGTCGCTGTACCCACGCAGTTGCGATTCATTCGCAACATCGATAGGGCGCATTTCGCCATGTCGAGCAACTCCGCCTTGCTATCCCGTCTGCTGACCACCGAGCGCGCCGCCCTGGTGCGCTGGCTGGCGAGGATGGTGGGCAGCGTCGCGGCAGCAGAGGATGTCGCGCAGAACCTATATTTGCGCGTGCAGAGCGTGAAAGACGATCCGCCGATCATCAACAAGCGCTCCTTCCTGTTCCGCCTCGCCTCGAACCTGGCGCTGGATCATCTACGCGCCGCGCGGCGACAGGCAGCCCTGTTTGTCGAGGAAGCCGATGGTCACGGCGTCGCTTCGCCGGATCCCAATGCTGAAACGCGCCTGCTCGATCAGGAAAAAGTTCGCCAGATTGCTGCGGTAGTCGATACGATGCCGCTCCGCTGCCGACAGGTCTTCGTGCTGGTCAAGATCGACGAATTGAGCGTCTCGGAAGCAGCGGAGCGGTTGTCGATCAGCCAGGACATGGTGCGCAAGCATATCCGTCATGCCCTGGTGCTGTGCCATCGGGCTTTGTCGGACGCGGCCGAAGCATGAGCGATCCTGCGATGACACCCTATCGTTTTGCTTGCGCCGAACGTCATGGGATGAAAGCGGAATGCAGATTGGCGGCAATTTCGCATGGGAAATGACTGTATGCCGCGTGATACCGAGGCGCCTTTGCCGAATTCGCTTGCCGATGAAGCGGCCTATTGGGTTTCCGCCGATTTCGACGGCGAACTGCCTGCCAAAAAGCGAGCCGAGCGCGATGCCTGGCTGGCCCGAGATCCAGAACACGCGCGCGCCTATGCGCGGATGCAGGACCTCTGGATGCAGATGGGCGCCGTGCCCGAGACTCCGGCGCTGCGCGCATCCCTGCCGCAAGAGCCCGTTCGCAAGACCCGAAGGCTCGCTCGGCCAGGGGCACGCGTGCGGCGGCGCTGGGCAATTTCCGCGATCGCCGCAAGCCTCATTTTTGCGTTGGTCTGGTCGGCGCAGGGCTGGATGACGATGCTCCAGGCTGACGCGATGACCGGAACCGGCGAGAGGCGCACGATGCGACTTGCCGATGGTTCCACGATGCAGTTGGGGACACACAGCGCAGTGGCTTTCGAATTTGCAGGCAACCGCCGCGTGGTCCGGCTACTGACCGGCGAGGCTGCATTCACCGTGGCACCCGATCCATCGCGCCCGTTCCGCGTGCAGGCGGGCGCGGGATCGACGACGGCGCTCGGCACCCGTTTCCTCGTCCGGCGCGACGGCGCCGAAACGCGTGTAACCGTCACCGAACACAAGGTGCGCATTCGCTATCCGGCCGAGGACGGCACCTCTGCCGTCCTGCACGAAGGCAAGAGCCTTTCCTATGGGCCCGCAGCAGGGATCGGCCCTGCATTCACGGTCAACCCGGACGATGCCATGGCGTGGACCGAAGGAGCGCTGGTGTTCAAGGATGCGCCGCTCAGCGAGGTCGTCGCCGAGATCGGGCGCTACCATCGAGGCTATCTGGGGGTAGTCGGTGCGGCGCGTGACTTGCGCGTCAGCGGGGTGTTCCACATCGACGATCCGGTTGCGGCCATCGCTCAACTCCGCAGCTCTCTGGGGCTGCGTTCGGCCCAGCTCACTGACCGCATGATCTTGATTTTCAGCTGATTTTCCGGTCAGGCGAAAAAATTTTCAACCTGAGCTCTCGTTTCGCAAACCATGATCGTCATAGATGCAAGGCGTTCGCATTAGCAATAACGCCTCGAGTTCAACGACGTTCGGGGATTATCCAGAGTGAAGATTTCGACAAAGGCGCGCGGCGGGCAGCGCGCGAGCGGCAGGCTGATGGCCGCCGTACTCCTTGCCGGTACGACGATGGGGCTTTCGGCCGGGATCGCCGCTCCGGCGCTGGCGCAAGAAGCCCGGAGCTACGATATTCCCGCCGGCGCGCTGGCCGATGTTCTCAACAGCTATGCCCGGCAGGCCGGTGTCGAACTGGCCTATCGCGCCGAATTGACAGCGGGCGTTTCAAGTCCCGGTCTCAAGGGCAGCTTTGCCCCGGCGGAAGGCCTTTCGCGCATTCTTGCCGGTAGCGGGGTGACCTTCCGCCAGACCGGGCCGCGCGCCTTCACGCTGGAGGCTGCACCTCGAACCGCGGATGGCACCATCCAGCTTGGGCCGGTGCAGGTTCAGGGCAGTGATGGCGGAAACGGCGGCAGCCTGGCTGGACGGACCAGCGATCCTGCCGTGAGCGAGGGAACCCGTTCCTACACCGTACGCAGCACCTCGACCGCCACCAAGCTGGCTCTCTCCCCGCGGGAGACGCCCCAGTCGGTCTCGGTCGTCACGCGCCAGAAGATGGACGACCAGAACGTTCAGTCGCTCGACGATATTGCCCGCACCACGACGGGGATTACCTATACCAAGCTCGGGACCGACCGCTCGACCTATTACGCGCGCGGATCGGAGATCACCGATATCCAGTTCGACGGAATTCCGAGCAACATTTCCGAGAACTACTCGATGGACGTGATGTCCACCGCGAACATGGCGATCTACGACCGGGTCGAGGTGGTGCGCGGTGCCAACGGGCTGTTGCAAGGCACCGGCAATCCTTCCGCAGCGATCAATCTCGTGCGCAAGCGGGCGACGCGCGACTTTCAACTGGGTGTCGAGGCAGGCATTGGATCATGGTCCAACTATCGCGGGCAGGTGGACGTTTCCGGGCCGATCACCAAGGGCGGCGACGTGCGCGCGCGCCGTGGCTTTCTACAACAACGCGGGCAGTTACCGTGACGGCGCCAGCAGGGACAATCGCCTGCTGTACCTGACGGCGGAAGCCGATCTTACCCCCGGCACGTTGCTGCGCGTCGGCGGCACCGCGCAGCGCGATTACAACCACGGCTACGACTGGGGCGGGCTCAACACCGACGTCAGCGGTGCGTTCTACGATCTGCCGCGTTCGGCCTCGCTGGCGGGCAAGTGGGCCTATCTCAAGCGCCGCAACTATTCGGCCTTCGGCGAACTGCAACAGCAGATCGGCAGCGACTGGAAGATCGTGGTCGCCCCCAGCGCGATCTGGTCGGACGCGGACTTTCGCTCGTCCTATCCGGCACGTTCCTCTGGCGACATCTACCGGCTGGTGGTCTCCGACGTGGATTACCGGGACCGGCAGGTGGGGCTCGACGTCTATGCCACCGGCCATTACCGGCTGCTGGGCGGCGAGCATCAGCTAGTCCTTGGCGGCAGCCTGCGGCGCGACAAGTTCGATTTCACGATCCACACCGCATCCAATACGCCGACCGTCGACATCACCGACTATGACTATGCGTCGATCACAGCCCCGGTGCTCAACACCGCCAGCACTTATTACAATTACAACCGCAAGGAAGGCGGCCTTTACGGTTCGACCCGTCTGGCTCTGGCCGATGGGCTTCATGCCATTCTCGGCGCACGCCTGAGCTGGTCGAGCTACACCGTCCTGAGCCCTTACGTGAACGACGAATACAGCTCGAAAGCCCGGTTCCTGCCCTACGCCGGGGTTGTCTACGATCTCGACAACCACCATTCGCTCTACGTCAGCTACACGGAAGTCTACAAGACGCAGAGCTACTACAGCGCGGGCAATACGCTGCTTGATCCGATCCAGGGACAGAACTACGAAGCCGGGGTAAAGGGCGAATACTTCGACGGGCGCCTGAATGCATCGTTGGCGGTGTTCCAATCCAGCCTGCTCAACATGCCCGAGGCCACGACGGCGGACAAGACGTGCGGCGTCACCGGTACGTCCACCTGCTACGTCGAAGGCGGGCGCGTACGCAACCGCGGCTTTGAAGTCGAGGTTTCCGGCTCTCCGCTGCCGGACTGGAACGCGACGCTTGGCTTCA
Organism: Novosphingobium sp. TK71; assembly: GCF_055361505.1. Classification (NCBI taxonomy): domain Bacteria; kingdom Pseudomonadati; phylum Pseudomonadota; class Alphaproteobacteria; order Sphingomonadales; family Sphingomonadaceae; genus Novosphingobium; species Novosphingobium sp. TK71. Next base: position 1,290,516 of record NZ_JBSZKA010000001.1, on the reverse strand, counting down.
CCTATAGCGATCCCGAATATGTCGCAGGCGTCAACAAGGGGACGGACTACAACACCCGCATTCCGCGCAAGCTGTTCAAGTTCTCGACCGACTACCGCCTGCCGGGCAGCTTCAACCGCATGCGGCTGGGCGGCGACCTTTATGTCCAGAGCAAGATGTATACCCAGACCGCAAGCTATACGATCAAGCAGGGCGGTTACGCGCTGGTTGGACTGCACGCGCGCTATGATGTCAGTGAAGCGGTCGAACTGGGTCTCAACGTCAACAATCTGCTGGACAAGACCTACTACCAGTCGATCCCGACCTCGAACAACTTCGGCGGATTGTTCTACGGCGATCCGCGCAGCGTGATGGCAACGGTGCGCGGACGTTTCTAAGTGCCATCCAACAAGCCGATTATACTGTCACCCTCCTCGGACAGCCCTGCGCTACCCGAGGAGTGTGACCCTGCGCGAGATGACACTGTCGGCTGGCGATTTGCGAGCGATTCAAGAACCTTTCGCTACGCGGACCAAACGGATTCGCTGACCACGCGTCTGGTCGGATTGGGCGGGACAAGCGCGATCGGCCTGGCCATTCTTGCTGGGCTGTTCCTGACCTGGCAGACTTATACGGCCATGCCGCCGCCTGCGACGCTGACGGCGTTCAATGTCGCACGCCCGGCTGCTCCGCCCGAACCCGTTCGCGAAGTGCCGCCAGGGCCGGAGCAGGTGAAGAAGGACAAGCCCGTCCCGAAGCCTCAAGTACCCGAGATCGAAGCGCCGAAGATCGTCATTCCGACCGCCAATGTCGTGGCAGCAACGCCGCCTGCCAAACTCGTGCCGCCCGATCCCGGCCCTCCGGTGAAGGATACTACGGCGCCAGCCAGCAAGCCCGTGCCGCCCGCCCCGCAAGTTTCGAGCGGCAGGCCGACATGGCAGGGCCTCGTCCTCGGCGCCCTCGACAAGGTGAAGCGCTATCCGCGAGACGCCCATTTCGCACGGCAGCAGGGCGTTCCGTACATCCGCTTCGCCATGGACCGGCAGGGCAAGGTACTGTCGGTCAGGTTGGAGCGCTCGTCAGGTGTCCGCTCGCTGGACAACGAGGCTTTGGCGCTTCCGAAGCGGGCGCAGCCGCTGCCCAAGCCGCCAGAGGATGTGAAGGGCGAAGCTATAGAACTGGTCGTGCCAGTTGAGTTCCTCATAACCTGACGGGGACCATTGCATGACCGTATCGACGCTCCCGATCCACCGCCGCACCCGCGCCGGCGCGGGCTGGCATTGAAGTCATGCCTCCCGGCAGTTCTTATGTCAGTCAGAACGGATTGATGTTGCTTTGCTGGATCGCGGAAGCTCAGAGAGGAGCAGGGTCAGTTTCGTCTTGGACAATCGCTGTCTGACCGCCGTCGTTGGGCGTTGCGTACTAGCGTTGGATGCGCCCCCTGCGCGAGTCTCAACTGACACTGTATTTTTCCCGCTTTCCGAAAGTCTGGCTACGACTGGTTTCAGGAGATGGCCCTGTCTTGCGGTATGACCGACTTGGGCGCGTTGCTGCCGTCTTGGTTTATCAGGGCCAGAGCGCCGTTCCAGCGAGCAGATGCCTGCGCGGCCATGGCGCTGTTCGCCTTGCGTCATTGCCCGGTTCCCGAGGTGACGCCTCAGATAAGCACGAGCCGTGGGAAGCCGGCAGCCTTTGCTTGCTGCATGATCCGAGGCTCGATTTCGGCGCCAGCCGTGTTGAGAATGGCGGCGAGCGCAATGTAGGCCCCGATGACGAAGACCAGTTCGATGACCTGCTGCGTTGTGAAATGCTCCACGAGTTGGGCGAGCGTCTGTGGCGCTATGCCACCCTCCGCGTAGATCTCGTCGGTGGCGCGTATCAGCAGGATTTCCAGGCCGGACCATTGGTCATCGGCATCGTCGTTCTGCAGCGCATCGAGATTCGCCTTGGTCAAGCCGGCGCGCGCTGCCGAAAGCGTGTGATGGATCCATTCGTAATCGGAGGCCCGCCGCCACGCGACGCGCGAGATCGCGATTTCCCTATACCACGCACAAAGTACGAAGCCTTCCGCGACCTTGGCGTTGAAGCGGAGCCAGGGATCAGCGAGCCCCGGTGCGCCAAGAGCAGGATCGAGTTGAAGTCCGAACCCGTGGTGGTCGAACCGGGCGGAAGCATGAGCGGAAATAGCGCCTCGACTTCCGGCGTCCACTGCTCTTCCGGCAAGTTCGATATCCGCTGGCCGTTCTGAAGTGCGCTGGCGCTCATCATTCCGGAAGGCCTTCGACGATGACGACGCGCCACTCGGCTGCATTTTTCCGGAAGGCTAGCGCCTCCTGGTAGGCAGGGCTTGCGTACCAGGCCCTTGCCTTTTCGATTGAGGGGAACTGCAGCATGACGACGCCGTCGGGATTGTCGCCTTCCAGTGCCTGAGAGGTGCCGTAGACCACCAGAGGACGGATTCCGAATTGCTGCTGGAAGGCTGCCGCGCTCTCCCGATTGCGCCGGGAGTATTCCGCGATCGCAGTCTCGTCCTGCACAGGGCTTTCGCGATAGACAATGATATAGGCAGGCATCGGTAGGGTCTCCCGTGTTCAGGCGATGGGTTCTTCACCGACAAGGGTCGTCCGGCTGAGCAGGCGGCCACTGTCGGCCGGATAGGCCTCGACGCGGTGCATCACGCCGGTATTGTCCCAAATGATCAGGTCACCCGATGTCCATTCGTGGCGATAGACGAATTGCGGCTGGGTGGCCCATGCCTGCATGTCATCGATGATCCTGCGGCCTTCCTCCTCGCTCATCCCGTCGATGCGGCCAGCGGTGAGGCCCAGCAGCAAGGACTTGCGCCCCGATCGATGCGTCCAGACCATCGGATGAACCTGTTCAGGGTGCTCGCGCCAGCGAGCCAGTTGCGCCTCGCTCGGATCGGGATGCATCGCGCGCTGGATGTATTCCTGCGAGTGGACCACGCGCAGGCTGTCCGCCTCTGCCTTTCGATCTGCCGGGAGATCGTCATAGGCGGCGTAAGTGTTGGCGAATTCGGTCTGGCCGCCGATTCTGGACAATACGCGCGCGGTCAGCAGCGAAGCCCGTGTTGGCACCATGTCCTGAGCACCGTCGACATGCCAGTGGACAGTGGCATGGAGGTAATCGGCGGTGTCATTCAGCGCGGGATCGAGCGAAATCTTGTAGATGCCCTTCATGCCCTGGTCGATCACCTCGCCGAGGGTCCGGGCGAAAGCGAGTTGCTCGTCATCGGTCAGGTTCAGTTCGCGAAACAGCAGAACCCCGCGCTGTTCCAGCAGTTCCCGTATATCCTCGCCCAGGCCCCCTTGGAGCAGATCCTGCTTGCTGGCCTTGATCTCCGTGCCGATGCGCGGGGTCAGGTCTGCGGTTTCGAATTTCATCATCTCTCTCCGATTGCGGTCTAACGGCAGCTCGATCACCCGCCTGCGCGTCAGACGAATTGCGCGAGGGCATCCGTTGAAAAGGGAACCATTTCGTCAAACCGGCCGGTCTGTGCCTTGTGGGCCCAGTCGGGATTGGTGATCAGCGCGCGGCCGATCGCGATCATGTCGAACTCGTCACGCTCCATGCGTTCGACCAGACTGTCGATGCTTGCAGGCTCAGAATGCTGGCCCTTGAATACCTGAAGGAAATCGCCGTCCAGCCCAACCGATCCGACGCTTATCGTCAGTGCACCGGTCAGCTTCTTCGCCCATCCTGCGAAGTTGAGGCCCTGCGCGCCGTCCGCTTCCGGAAACTCGGGCTCCCAGAACCGGCGCTGCGAACAGTGCAGCACATCCACACCGGCTTCGACCAGCGGTACGAGCCAGTCCGCCATCGCTTCGAGGGTCTGTGTCAGGCGTGCGCTGTAGTCCTGCTGCTTCCACTGGCTGACGCGCAGGATCAGCGGGTAATCGGGCCCGACCTCGGCGCGGATCGTGGCAATGATCTCAGCCGCGAAGCGCGACCGCTCCTTCAGTGTGGGGCCGCCATAGCGGTCATCGCGCAGATTGGTACCTGCCCAGAAGAACTGGTCGACCAGGTAACCATGGGCGCCATGGACTTCCACGCAATCGAAGCCGAGACGCTTGGCATCCGCTGCCGCCCGGGCAAAGGCGGTGACGGTATCGGCAATGGCTTCCTCGCTCATGGTGTCGCCGCGTGCCTGATCCGGTGCGATAAGGCCCGAAGGGCTTTCCACCGTGAAGTCAGGTTCCCAATCCATACTGCTGCTCCGGACCGCGCCAGTGTGCCAGATCTGCGGCGCTATCGCACCGCCGGCACCATGGACCGCGCCGACGACATCACCCCATCCTTCCAGATCGTCGCCGTAGAACCTGGGCACATTGGGCTCGTTCCGAGAGGCCGGCCGGTCCACCACGACGCCTTCGGTCACGACTAGCCCCACGCCGCCTTCAGCGCGCTTGCGATAATAGTTGGCATGCGCAGCGCCGACAGCTCCATCGATGGCGAAACCGCGCGTCATCGGCGCCATGACAATGCGGTTTTTCAGGGTCATCGACCCGATGCGCAGGGGGCGGAAAAGAACGTCGGCATTGCAGGCCATGGGGCGTGATCCAGTGTTGCGGCAAGATGGCCGCTTCCTGGCCGATGCCCTCGGCCGGTATCAATCCCGGATTGTTCAACCCCTTAACTATCCCCCCGCGTGACCGGCAGAAAATCACGGTCCATCATCGTGTGCAACTGTGCGATGATCCGCTCCAGTGCGTCGCGATCGCCCTGCGGCAACTGCCGATAGTGATGCACGAACCGTCCGGCATGCTCGAGGTCGCTGCCGATGCAGCGCACCTTCTCGGCCCCTTCGCTGGTATGCAGCAACATCTTCGTGCGACGATCGGCGGCCGCTTCCGTGCAAGTCAGCAGCCCCCGCTCCGCCAGCCTGGCGACCCGACCCGACAGCGCAGCGTTCGTGACGTTGAGAGCGCTGGCGAGATCGGTTGCCCGCATCGGCACTGGATCGTTCATCATCAGGGCGCTGAGCAGGTGGAAGTCGGCAATGCTCAGGCCATGTTGCCCGCTTATCTGGTTGAGGTCGATCCCCATGAGCTGGCCCACCTTGAACAAGTGCCAGATCGCGCCGAAGTGGCTCACATCAAGCCCCAGATCGGCAAAATAGGCCTTCCCGGCTGCAACCTGATCGACAGGGCGCACCGACTTTGTAGGGCGATTGGTCATCGCCGGATCAAGCCGCCATTAGCCCCATCTGGCAAGCATGATTTCGTCATCTCGGCATAGCGCCCAAGCATCACCTCATTTGCTCGGATCAGACACTGGGCAGCGTTGAAAAATGGGGTGGCGTCAACTCGATGGCGCGCAAAGCTCCAGCTGGTCTGAGCCCGTGGATTTCCTCCAGATTTGAGTAGAGTCCTGCCCTTGGAGTCGGATGGCTATGAAGCGGAGCAGGTTCAGCGAGGAACAGATCATCGCGGTGTTGAAGGAGCAGGAGGCCGGAATGGCGGCCTGGATGTCTCCGAAGCCCGGCGGCTGCGTTCGCTGGAAGAGGAGAACGCTCGGCTGAAGCGTCTTCTGTCTGATGCGATGCAGGATAACGCCATGCTCAAGGAGATCAGCCTGAAAAAGTTCTGACGCCTGGAGCGAAGCGTCAGGCGGTGGGTCATCTCCAGGAGGTTTCCGAGGTGAGCCGGCGCAGGGCTTGCGAGACTCTGGGCGTAGATCGAACGAGCGTGCGCTACGACAGCCGCCGACCGGACGATGCTGCGGCACGGGCACGCATCCGCGAGTTGGCCGGGCTGCCTCGCCGGTTTGGCTATAGCCGCTTGCACTGGCTGCTGTGCCGAGAAGGATGGACAATGAACCACAAGAAGTTTCGGCGGCTGTATCGAGAGGAACGCCTACAGGTGCGCCGGCGCGGTGGCCGCAAGAGGGCCTTAGGCACGCGAGCATCCATGACGATGCCACAGGGCCAAACCAGCGCTGGAGCCTCGACTTCGTATCTGACACCCAGAAGGTCATGAGGTTCGGCTGATCCCGCCAATCTACGTGAAGCCTTTCGTGAAGCGGCAGAAGAACGACGCTGCAGACGCGGCGGCCATTGCCGAAGCCGCTGTACGCCCGAACCTGCATTTCGTTGCGGTCAAAAGCGCGGAACATCAGGCGAGGGCTGTGGCCTATCGCACCCATCAATGTTTTGTGAGCCAGCGAACGCAGACTATCAACGCGCTACGAGGACACTTGGCCGAGTTCGGCCTGGTGTTCCCCCAAGGGATTCCTCATCTGAAGGAAATCCGCGCAGCCATGGACGACGAGGATGTCGACGTGCCTTCCAGTATCCGGGAGATCGCAGGCCTCTACCTCGAGCATATCGACACCCTGTCCGCGAAGATCGACGAGCTTTCACGCAGACTACGGGAAGCCATGGCGGTCAGCGCCGAGCTTCGCCGCCTTTGCACGGTGCCGGGCGTTGGCCCGGTGACCGCCGGTGCGATCATGGCGTTTGCACCAGATCTGCGGACGTTCGCCAGCGGCAGGAACTTTGCGGCATGGCTCGGCCTCGTGCCGAAGCAGCGATCAACGGGCGGAAAATCCCGCCTCGGGTCCATGAGCAAAATGGGTCAAAGCGACATTCGAAAACTTCTCGTCGTCGGTGCGATGAGCAGGATACGATGGATCGCGCGCAAAGGCATTCTCCCCGACAACTGGCTGGGCCGCATGATGGCTCGCCGGCCCAGGATGGTGTTCGCCGTAGCACTGGCAAACAAAATGGCGCGGACAATCTGGGCGATGATGACCCGCGAGGAAGACTACCGTTTGGCGTGATGGCGTAACTGCCATAGCGCTCGGGGCCTCGGTCCCGACAAGGAGATCGACTGATACTATGCGGCAAGGACTTCAATGTTCACGATACGGCTAACCAGTCACAGTGCCAGAGCAAACCAAGCTCGCTGAACCGATGTGGCCCGGATCGTTCGAACTGCATAACGGCCCTTGGCGTTAGCAAGCCACATCGGAGGCCTGACACACGACCGATGAAGCGCTCTGCCGAGCAAAGTCAGAAAATTACCTTGCAATCTCGGAGGCATCCACGCGCGCGGGCGCCAGCGTCCCGTCAGCGTGGATGGCAAGTATTCTGGAATACCGGAAGGTCTCGAACCAGTCCCTGTATCTCTCGGAACGGTCCCGGCAATTTCAGCTTGCGAATGACGTATGCCGCAGTTTCACCCTTGTCGGCCGGATTGATCCAATGCCTGAATGAGGGCGTCCTCTACCCGTTGGTCGTCAGACTGCGCCACGTTGAAACGCATGAACGGCGCCGCAGACTGCGATACGCTGAATACGTTGCCCGGGGCCAGCACTACGCCAGCCTCCAGACAGTGCCGGGCGATATCCGCAGAATCAAGGTCTCCAGGCAGCCGGCACCATAGATAGAAGCCACCTCGCGGCATGAGCCATGGCACGATTCCCAGCTTCGCCAAACGTGCAGCGGTGCGGTCCCGCGCCTGTGCCAATCGCTGTCGGAGTTCGGCCATATGCTTTCGGTAGCTTCCACCCGCCAGCACATCGGCGATCAACTCTGTTGCCACCGGACTGGGCCCGCCGAAGCTCGTCGCAACCTGAAGATCAATCAACCCCTCGATCCAGTCGCGACGCGCAGCGATATAGCCGCAGCGCACGGATGCGGAGAGGGTCTTGGAGAAGCTTCCTATGCGGATGACCCGGTCGAGCCCGTCCAGAACGGCAAGACGCGGCGACGGCGATGGTTCGAAATCGGCGAAGATATCGTCTTCCACGATCGTGAGGTTATGGGCTTCGGCAGCGCTCAGCAGTCGGTGCGCCGACTGGTGGGAGATACTGGCCCCGGTTGGATTGTGGAGCGCGGAGTTGGTAATATAGAGCCTTGGCGTATGTGCAATCAGCGCCGCCTCGAATGCCGCTATGTCGGGACCGGTGGGCGTGTATGGAATGCCGACCAGCTTCACACGGTGAGCGCGGAGCAGCGCCTGGAAATTGAAATAGCCGGGGTCGTCGACCAGCACTGTGTCGCCGGGATGCAGCAGAAAGCGGCAGATCAGATCAATGGCCTGCGTGCCGGATCCGGTCAGCAGAACCTGGTCAGCGCTCGCTTCTATTCCCTCTTCGGCGAAACGACCGAGAAGCAGACGGCGCAGCGCCGGGGAACCACGCGCGCTGCCATATTCGGTCAGCTTCGCATCCTCGCCGCGTGCCAGCGATCGCAACGCCTTGCGGAGTGCTGCATTGGGCATCCAGTCCGTTGGCAGCCATCCGCAGCCCGGCTTGACCATGGAAGTATCGGCGTCGAGCGATTGGCGGGAAATCCAGAATGGGTCAACGGCCCGGTCGCGGCGTGGCCCCATCTCGCTGACCGACATCGGTGGGATACTGCCTCCCGTCACGTAAAAGCCTGAGCCTCGACGCGCGGTGATAACCCCCTCGGCCGCCAATCGGTCATAGGCCTCGACCACGGTGGATGGAGACGCGGACATCGTCTCGGCAAACCCGCGGACAGAGGGCAGCCGATCCCCGGGGCCGATCGCGCGGCTTGCGATCTTCGCACGGATTGCATCCATGAGTGCTTCGGTTCGGGTTCCGCGACGCAGCCGGACCATTATCATGCCCTTTTGATTGTACGGTAGTTTTTGGACATACAGTTACCGAGTTTTGTATGGAATTGTCCCTGCCTTGGCCAGACCTTTCCGGATAGTCCGATCGCGAAAGCGAGGAATCATGGAACGGACTACAGCCGGTTGGGGCAGCGGCATCCTGGGCGTCATCATCTTCAGCGGGTCTCTGCCGGCGACGCGTCTCGCCGTCGCGGATTTCACCCCCCTGTTCGTGACATCGGGACGTGCCGTCATCGCGGCGCTGCTCGGCGCTGTCTTCCTCATGGCACTCCGGCAGGAGCGGCCTGCGCGCTCCGACCTGCTGCCCCTCGCCATCGTCTCGATCGGCGTGGTGCTCGGCTTTCCGCTTCTGACCGGTCTTGCCCTCCAGCACATCACGGCTGCGCATTCGGTGGTTTTCGTGGGGCTGCTTCCACTGTCCACGGCCATCTTCGGCGTGCTGCGCGGTGGCGAACGCCCAAAAACCGCCTTCTGGTTTTTCTCGACGATCGGAGCTGCTTCGGTGGCCGGTTTCGCCCTGTACTACAGCGCAGGCGGTTCGCTGACCGGAGACATGCTGATGTTAGCATCGATCGTGCTGTGCGGGCTGGGCTATGCCGAAGGTGCGTCACTTTCACGGCGCCTTGGGGGATGGCAGGTCATAAGCTGGGCTTTGCTCCTCTCGTTGCCGGTCATGGCCATCATAGCTTTCGCTACCATGCCAATTAGTTGGGGCGACATTGGCTGGCGTGCCTGGTCCGGCTTTGCTTATGTCTCGGTCTTCTCGATGATGCTGGGTTTCGTGTTCTGGTATCGCGGTCTTGCCATCGGCGGCATTGCCGGCGTTGGCCAGCTTCAACTCCTACAGCCCTTCTTCGGGCTGCTCCTTGCGGGTGTTGTTCTCGGAGAGCCGGTTGCATGGACGATGATCGCGTCGACCGTCATCGTCATCCTCTGCGTCGCCGGCGCGAAGCGTTTTTCCTGATCGCCAGCTGGAATCTCCAGTCACGAGACATTGCTGTGGCCGAAGAATTCTATCGCATAGAGAGATGGGCCTGACGCCGCCACTTGCGTGGGCGGCGTCAGGCGCGGGTCAGGCGACCATGGCGATCAGGGCCTTGGCCACATCCTCGCTGCTGGCCGGGTTCTGGCCGGTGACCAGCGTGCCGTCCTGCACCACGAAGGGCGCCCAGTCAGGGCCTTTGCGGTAATCGGCGCCCTGCGCGATGAAGGTGTCCTCGATGAGAAAGGGCACCACATCGGTCAGTTCCACGGCTTCTTCCTCGCCATTGGTGAAGCCTGTAACGGTGCGGCCCTTCACGAAGGGTTCGCCGTTGGCGGCCTTAACATTCTTCAAGACGCCCGGCGCATGACACACCAGACCGAGTGGCTTGCCGGCCTTGGCGAAGCTCTGGATCAGGGCGATCGAGAGTTCGCTCTCGGCCAGATCCCACAGGGGCCCATGGCCGCCGGGGTAGAACACCGTGTCGAAATCCTCTTCCTTCACCGTTTCCAGCTTCACGGTGGACGCCAGAACCGCCTGCGCTGCCGGGTCGGCCTTGAAGCGCGTGGTCAACGGCGTCTGGAAATCGGGCAGATCGCTCTTGGGATCGAGCGGGGGCTGGCCGCCAGCGGGCGAGGCGACGGTGATATCGGCCCCGGCGTCGAGGAAGGTGTAATAGGGGGCAGCGAATTCCTCCAGCCAGAAGCCGGTCTTCTTGCCCGTATCGCCCAGCGCGTCATGGCTGGTCAGAACCATAAGGATTTTCATGTGTGTTCACCTCTCTTGTCCGCCCGGCGCTTCATCGCACCGGATGCGGAAGGAATGAATGGGATGTGTTTCAGTTCTTCGGGCTCAGTATAGTTTCCAGCGCAGCCTTTTTGTCGGCGTAAGGAGCGCGCAACCGCAGTCCGCTCAGCCCTTCGGCAGACTGCCGCACGGTGGGGCGGAAATGGCTGAACCGGCGGAAGCCATGCACCCCGTGGTAAGCGCCGATGCCTGAGGCTCCCACGCCGCCAAAGGGCAGGCTTTCGATGGATGCATGCGACATGATGTCGTTGATGACCAGGGCGCCAGAGGTGACCGAGGCGGCGAAGCGTTCCTGCACGGGCTCGCGGTCGCTGAACAGGTAGGCGGCCAGCGGTCGGTCATGGGCGTTGATGCGGGCGATGGCCTGGTCCACGTCCACGGCGACGACCGGCAGCAGCGGGCCGAAGATCTCCTCCTGCATCACGCGCATGTCTTCGGTCGCGTTCAGGATCAGCACGGGGGCTATCTTGCGCGTGGCGGCGTCATGCACGGGCTCTCCGACGGCGTTGAGCGGCACGATGGTCGCGCCCTTGGCTTGCGCATCGGCGATAAGGTCGAGGAGCCGGTCGAAATGACGCGGGGCGATGATCGAGGTGTACTCGTCATTGGCCTGAATGGCCGGGAAGGCGCGCGTCATGAATGCCTTGGCCGATGCCACGAACCCCTCCACGGCATCCTGTGGCATCATCACATAATCAGGCGAGAGGCAGATCTGCCCGGCATTGAAGGTTTTGACCGTCAGGGTGCGCTCTGCCGCCGTAGCGATGTCGAAACCATCGTCCACCACCACCGGGCATTTCCCACCCAGTTCCAGCGTCACCGGCACCAGATTTTCCGCCGCGGCGCGCATCACATGGCGACCGACCGACGTGCTGCCCGTGAACACCAGATGGTCGAAGGGCAGCGATGTGAAGGCCTGCGCCACATCAGGTCCGCCGATCACCACGCCTAACTCATCGGCGTCGAACGCATCGCCAACCAGACGCGCAATCAGGTCCGAGGTGTGCGGCGTGAACTCGGAGGGCTTGATCAGAGCCGTATTGCCGGCGGCGAACACGCCGGCCAGCGGAGCAAAGGCCAGATTGATCGGGAAGTTCCATGGGCTGACAATGCCCACCACCCCCAGCGGTTGCGGTTCGATCCATGCGGCCACGGCAGGGTCGGTGACCTGTGCGCTTTCGCGTTCCATCCACTGGTCAACATGGGCGGCGCTGTGGTGCAGCCCGGCCGCGGTGGTCGCGATATCGGCGGCCAGCGTGTGGTAGGCGGCGCGGTTGCCAAAATCGGCGCTGATGGCGCTGACCAGAGCGGCGCGGTGGTCGGTGATGAGGCGCGCGGCGCGTTGCAGGCGATCGCGGCGCAGGGTGGGGCTGGCGGGGCCGGCGGCGAGATGCGCTTTCTTCATGGCCCGCAGGATGTTGCTCAGATCGTTGAAATGGTCGGTCATGGTGTGTCTCGCAGATTTCAGGCCAGCGTCAGGGCGATGTCGATGTTGCCGCGCACGGCGTTGGAATAGGGGCAGACCTCATGGGCAGCCTCGATGAGCCGCTGGGCGGCGGCGCGCTCCACGCCAGGCAGGTCTGCGGTCAGCGCGATCGACAGGCCAAAGCCCTGCGTCGCCAGCGGGCCGATGCCGACAGTGGCGGTCACCGTGGTTTCTGCGGGCACCTTCATGTCGAGTGATCCGGCGATGCTCTTCATCGCGGAGAGGAAGCAGGCGGAGTAGCCGGCAGCGAAGAGCTGTTCGGGGTTGTTGCCATGGCCGCGCCCGCCCAGTTCGACCGGCATGTCGAGCCAGACATTCAGAGAGCCATCCGCATTGCGGGCGCGGCCATCCCGGCCCCCCGAGGAGGTCGCGGCGGTGGTGTAGAGTGTCTTGGTCAGCATGGGGGCTCCTTCGAAGCGCCGGGTCGTTTCCGTTGCCGCCCTTCTAGACGGAGTTGCAGGCATTGACTCACAAGGCTAGTGCAAGCAGCCATCAGAAATCTGATGGAACTTTACCCATGTCCCTTGTTCGCCTGCGCACCTTTGTCGAAGTCTACCGTTTGCGCTCTATTTCCGGCGCGGCGCGCAGCCTGGCTCTCACCCAATCCAACGTTTCGCAGCACATCGCCGGATTGGAAGTGGCATTCGGCCGCTCCCTGTTCGAGCGCCGGTCGCGCGGGGTGGAGCCTACCATGGCCGCTGACGAACTCGCGCAGGACCTGGGCGACCTGCTCGACCGGGCGGAAGAGGCGATGGGCAAGGCGCGGGCACGCTCTTCCGATCTGGCCGGGGTGATCCGCATCATCGGTCATGCCGATTTTATCGCGGAAGAGATCGTGCAGCATCTGCCCTCGTTGATTGCGGCTGGGATGCGGGTGCGGCTGCAACCGGCGCATCGTGATCTGGTGCAGCAGATGTTGTTGGAGGGGCATTTCGATCTGGGTGTTTCGGCCTATCCCATCGTCGACGCTCGTCTGCACAGTGAAATCATCCGTGACGAGCCGGTTCATGCCGTAGCCGCACCGCAGGTTGCCGCCCGCATAAAGGCGGCATCATCGCTGGAAGCGGGGCTCAGGAGAGAGGTTATGGTGGCCTATAATCTGGACCGTCCACTGATCGACACGTGGCTGCGGCATCAGCGCCTTGGACATGTCGATACATCGCCGGGTTTGACGAGCCCGGATTTGCGAGTGCTACGTCAGATGTTGCAGGCCAACGTGGGCTGGTCGGTTCTGCCCGACTATATGTGCCGTGAATATATCGCCGAAGGGCGTCTGGTGAAGATCGCGCCGACTTCTACGCCATTGACCAATCCCTACTCGCTGGTCTGGCTGCCTACGGCTCTACGCAATCCGCGCGTGGCGCATGCCCGCCAGACGCTATTGCGGGGGTTGCGCGGCGGATAAGCTGTGGGGTCCGATGCCGGTGGATCAAGATCTGGAACTGCGAACTGCACGACGACCCTGCCTGTGGGGTTTTCCGTCACGCGGTTCGCAAGTCTCGAACACGGTTCCTTGGGCAGGGATGGCAGGTCGTGCCCCTAGGCTGTATGCCATGTTCGATGGAACAGCGTTTATCGGCGGGGGCATCGATCAGCCCGGTTCCATTTCCAGCAGTGCCAACGCGCCGTCAACCAGCCTGACGATCTGCCGTTCGGTCAGTGTGGTGCGCAGCACGGCGACATGGAAGATGATGTTTCCGATCAGCGTATTGAAAGCGAAGTCGCGCACCTGTTCGCTGGTGCCGGGGCGGGCACGTTCCAGCTCGCGCAGGTAGAATGCCTGCTCGTTTGTACCGTGGCGAGCGATGGCGGCGGAGAGGTCGGCATGGTGTTCGGCACTCACCGACATCATCAGCATCGCTGGGCCGCGCGGACCGGCCATGTAAACGCATAGCGCGCGGGCGTGGGCCAGCAGGATTTCGCGCGGGCTCATCGTTTCGTCGATCTTCGGTTCGATCCGGCGCGATGTCTGACCAAGTATCGCCTCGACCAGTTCGGCCTTGTGGGCAAAGCGCCGATAGAGCGTGGAACGGCTGCAACCAGCCAGTTCCGCCACGCCTTCAAAGGTCAGCCCTTCATACCCTTTTTCGGCGAGAATCCGCCAGGTAGCCTCGGCAATGGCCACGTCCTTTTCTTCATCGCGCGGCCTTCCTCGACCGCGTGTCGGCGCTTCCGTTTCGTCCTTCATCGACAGCCCTTCTACCAAATTCAGTCTCACAAATCTGTCACATAATAACGATACACGGCCGTATCGTATTTCGGAATTGTAAATAAGGGATTCGGGTCGTGATCGGAAAATTCGCCTTGTTCTCAAGCGTTCTGGCGCTCAGCGCCGGGCAGGCCCATGCCGGGGAGGTTCCTGCACAGTCCCTCCCGGCGGAAGATGGGTCCGGCGACGCCATCGTCGTCACCGCCCGCAAGGTGAAGGAAAAGATCGGGGACGTTCCGCTCGCCATTACCGCCATTGGCGCGGAGGACCTGCGCCGCAATGACCATATCCGGTTGGAGGACCTCAACCAGCTCGTCCCCAGCACCAATGTCGTCGTCACCAACGGTCACCAGACCAGCATCTCGATCCGCGGCATCGGCAACAATCCGGGCAGCGACGGGCTGGAGAACAGCGCGGGTGTCTTCATCGACGGCATCTACCTGGGCCGTCCGGGCATGGCGGCGAGCGACTTGATCGACATTGCGCAAGTCGAAGTGCTGCGCGGTCCCCAGGGGACGCTGTTCGGCAAGAATACGACCGCAGGCGCTGTCAACATCACCACCGAACTGCCGCAGTTCGATTGGGGTGGCCGAGGGGCAGTGACGAACGGGCGCTTCAACTACCAGCAGTACCAGGGCACCGTCACCGGCCCGATCAGCGACAATCTCGCTTTCCGCCTGACCGGCTATGACACCACGCGCAACGGTATCGTCAAGAACATCACCAACGGCGACAAGGTCAGCGATCTTGGGCGGCGCGGTGCGCGTTTGCAGCTTCTCTACAAACCTTCCGCCGATCTCAGCATCCGGCTGATCGGTGAATATGCGCGCGAGCAGCAAAGTTCGGGGGCGGTCACTGTGATCCCGAGCTGGGGTCTTACCCCATCCGCTATCCAGACCAAGCTGGACGCCACCGGCGCCACGCTCGCGATTGATCCGGATGGTCTTACCACCGCTGCCGCCGGCCCGTACAGCACTGGCACCCGTCAGGGAGCGGGCTCCGCCGAAATCAACTGGAACTTCGGCAGTGGCTTCACGCTGACTTCGCTCACCGCCTATCGCTATTGGCAATACGACAGCGCCTCGGACACCGAAGGCAGCAGCGCCGATGTCATGTACGGCGGTTATCACATCAAGAACGACCAGTTTACGCAGGAAGTCCGTCTGGCCTTCCCGCGCATGGGCAACGTCGATGCGGTGGCGGGTATCTATTACTTCTATCAGAAGGTCGATACGACGCAGTACGTCTCCTATGGCGAGGATGCGGCGGCGTGGCTGGCGGGCCTGCCCACCGCGACGATCAAGGCCTATGCTCCTTACTCGGCGGCGCTGGCGACCCTGCTGGCCTATAACGGCACGCGCTGGGATACGCATGCCGCGCCGGAAACCAACAGCATCGCCGGCTTCGGTCAGGTCAACTGGCATGTGACGCCGAACTGGAACGTGACTGGCGGCCTGCGTGTCACTTACGAAACCAAGCAGGAAGACGTGACCCGCCCGGTGCCGGTCAGCACCGCGACCGGCGATCCTGTCGCTGCGCTCGCCTCGCAGGCGGCAGGACCGATCCATGCGCGCATTTCCAATACGGCGCCTTCGTTCCTGTTCAGCACCGACTACCGCTTCAACCCTGAAGTGATGGTCTATGCGCTGGTTTCGCGCGGGCAGAAGGCGGGCGGTCTCAACACCACGCTGCCGCCTTCAGGGCTTGGCGCCGACGCGCTTAAAGTGAAGCCGGAAACGGCGACCAGTTATGAAGCCGGCATCAAGGGCGACTTCCTCAACCATGCGCTAACCGTCAACCTTGATGTGTTCCGCACCGATATCCGCAATTATCAGGCCAACGTCCTGATGGAGGTGAACGATCAGGTCGTGCAGCTTCTGACGAACGCCGGCAGTGCCCGCACGCAGGGTGTGGAAGCCGAAGCGACGTTGCGCCCGATACGGGGATTCACGCTCCATGGCTTCGTCGCCTACAATGACGCCAAGTACCGCGAGTACACCGAAGGCCCATGCCCTGTCGAAACGACCGGACAGGCTACCTGCGACCTCTCGGGCCGCGCGATTGCGGGTGCTCCGAAGTGGACGGCCGGTATCAACGGCTCCTACGAGCATGAAATCGCCTCCCGCCTCATCGGCTATGCCAGCGCCGAATTCTCCTATCGTTCCAGATACTTCGGTTCGCTGGACGATTCCGCGCTCACCCGCACTGGCGGTTACGGGCTGCTGAACCTGCGTGCGGGCGTGCGCATCGACGACAACTGGGATCTTTCGGTCTGGGGCCGCAACGTCACGGATAAGAAGTACGCCACCAATTACTTCAACTACGGCTCGGTCCTGCCGGGCACTTACGTTGCCTTCTTCGGCGATCCGGCGACTTACGGCGCGACGCTGCGCTTCTCGTTCTGACCTTTCCTGACATCTCTCGGAGCCATGGAATCATGAAAACGCTTTCCCGCCTGCTCGCCCTTTGCACTTGCCTTACCGGTGTGGCGCTTGCTTGCGCGCCTGCGACAGCCGCAGACAAGGCCGACGACAGCTTCACCATCGCGGTAATCCCCGATACGCAGAACTATGTCGACTACACCCACCAGACCGGTGAGGGCTTTGCATTCGACGCCAGCAAGATGTTCCTCGACCAGATGGCCTTTGTCGCCGCCAACCTGAAGAGCGCCGGCGGCGATATCGCTTTCGTGGACGGTCTGGGCGACAACTGGCAGCACCAGTCGCTCATGATCGATCCGGCCCACGCGGCCCGTGGCTTCAAGCGCGCCCCCAACCCTATGATGGATGCCCACTTCGCGCCGACCGAGAAGGTCCACACTGTCGAAATGCCGACAGTCCGCCAGGGCTGGGACATGATTGCAGGCAAAGTGCCGTTCTCGGTCGTGCCCGGCAATCACGACTATGATGCGATGTGGACGGATTGGAACCATCCGCCGGCCGCGCAGGTCCGCAGCGCGGCGGATGTAGGCATGCTGCATTCGGGTGGCCTGTCGAACTGGAAGAAGGTCTTCTCGAACCAGTCGCAGTACTTCAAGGACCAGTCGTGGTATGTCGCCAGCCATGACGACGGTGCCGACAGCGCGCAGATTTTCACGGCCGGCGGCTATCGCTTCCTGCACATCGGCCTGCAGTTCGATGCACCCAATGCCTCGCTGAAGTGGGCGGCGGATGTGATCGCCAGATATCCCGGCCTGCCGACCATCGTTTCGATGCATGACTTCCTGAACACCGCCGGCGAACGTCTGGCCAATCCGATCATCGACAACGCAGCCGCCGATCCGGAGGATAACAGCCCCCAGATGATCTGGGACAAGCTCCTCAGTCAGCATGATCAGATATTCATGGTGCTCTGCGGACACGAACACGCGCAGGCCTTCCGCACGGACTTCAATAAATTCGGCCATCCGGTCTACCAGGTGCTGGCAGACTATCAGGACCGTGCGCAGACTGCCAAGGATGCCGGAGCAAAGCTGGAGCCAGGCATGGGAATCGGCGACGGCTGGTTGCGCCTGATGACTTTCGACCTCGCCCTGAAGGTGCCGCAGGTGAAAGTGCGAACCTATTCGACGCATTACAAGGTCAATAGCGTGGACGCGTCTGACTATGCCAAGTGGTACAAGGCCGAGGAAAAGCCCAAGTTGACAGATGAGGAATATATGAAGGCGGACGATTTCACGATCGACCTCACCGATTTTCGCACGCGTTTCCGCAAACCTGCGCGATCCGCGAGATAAGCATCCGTAAACATGATGAGCGGGAGAGGGCGTTCGAAGCCGCATTCGCCCGCTCATCATGCAGGTGCTCGGAAGTCATCAGCGCCGCGTGTCACCAGCGCCGCTGAGCTTGCTGCCACCGCTGGCAGCGAACGTGTCCACGACTTCGATGATGGCCCGGGATTATCAGCCTCTGCCGTGCAGTGCCGGCGGCGGCGTGGAGGCGATCCAGGGGGATGCCTTCTCGTAAGCGTGACCCACCTGAAGAACGCCCAGGTCGTCGTGTCGCTTCCCGATGATCTGGAGGCCGATGGGAAGCTTCAGTGCGCCGCCGAAGCCCGCGGGAACGGCGAGTGCAGGCAATCCGGCCATCGTCGCGGGCAGGGTGACTTCCATCCAGCGGTGGTAGCTGTCCATTGGCTTCCCCGCGATCTGCGTGGGCCAGCGCTCCTTGACGTCGAAAGGGAAGACTTGCGCGGTGGGCAGGACAAGGAAGTCGAAATGTTCGAAGGCGGCGTCGAAGGCCTGATAGATGCGGGTTCGCCCGGCAGATGCCTCGGCCAGTTGCGGGCCTGTCAGCTTCATGCCGCCCTCTACTTCCCAGATCGCCTCGGGCTTCATCTGTGCGCGCTTGGCCGGATCGTCGTAGAACGCCTGGAGATCGGCACCGACCGACCACTGACGTAGTATCTTCGCCGTGCGCCACATATCTGCCGCCGGTTCGGCAAGCCTGGCCGCCTCTACCTTCATGCCGATCGCCTCGAAGGCCTTGAGCGCCCTGGCGCATGTGTCGAGGATGCCCGCTTCCATCGGCAAGGCGCCGTCGAGATCGCCCAGCCAGCCGATCCTGCCGCCCTTCCAGTCCCGGTCAAGCGGCCGCGCGAACATGGCGGGATCGTCGCCAAGCGAGAACGGTGAGCTCCTGTCGCCACCCGCCTGGACCGAAAGCAGCATGGAGAGATCCGCCACCGTGCGGCCAAGCGGCCCCGATGTCGCGAAGTTCTGCCAGAAAAAGTCGGTGTTGGGGACTGAGGGGACGCGGCCGAACGAGGGGCGCAGGCCGAAGACATTGTTCCAGCCGGGCGGGTTCCGCAGCGAGCCGCCGAAGTCGCTGCCATCGGTCACAGGCACCATCCGCAGTGCCAGCGCGACCGCGCCGCCGCCGGTGCTGCCACCGGCCGCACGGCCGTAGGCATAGGCATTGTGGGTGGTCCCGAACACGGGGTTGAAACTGTGCGAGCCCAAGGCGAATTCGGGAACGTTGGTCTTGCCGATGAACACGGCGCCGGCCTGGCGCATCCGCGCCACCACCAGGCTGTCGGCGGTCGGGATATTGCCGCGCAGGAGCGGCGATCCTTGCGTCGTGCGTACGCCCTTGACCGGGGCGGTGTCCTTCACGGCATGGGGAAACCCGTGGAGAGGACCGTGGAAGCGGCCGGCGGCGGCATCCTCGTCCATCGCTGCCGCCTGTCGCAGCAGCACATCGCCATCCACGCGCGAGACGATGGCATTGAAACGCGGGTTCAGCTTGTCGATATGGGCCAGATGCGCGGCCATCACTTCACGGCTGGAGAGATCGCGCCGATGGATCGCGGCGGAAAGGTCGGTTGCGGTCATCGTGACGATATCGCCCGGACCCGAGCCGTTCGGCCGCGCTCCGGCGAGAGCGGGCGCGGTGCCGGCGGCAAGCACCACGGGGGTCGCTGCCAGAACCGTCCTGCGGTCCATGGTCACGCGTTCGAGGATCGTATCGCCCATTCTCATTCTCCAGTATCGAACGCGGCCGCTTCTTCGCCGTGATATTGGAGCCGTAAAGGTCCAATATCACATTGAAGTGCGGGTCCAGGCGCGTGCTTTCCCCGTCAGGCGGCGGCGCGCTGAAGCATGCCGAACAGGTCACGGGGATCGTCGGGATCGGCAAGGATGTCCAACTGCTGGAAGAATTGCGTGCCTTCCAGCTTGCCCAGTACATAGCGCAGCGCCGAAAAGTCCTCCACCGCGAAACCGACGCTGTCGAACAGGGTGATCTGCCGGGCATCGGCACGTCCCGGCGCCTCGCCGTTCAGGACCTTCCAGAACTCGGTCACGGGATAGGCCGCTTCCATCTGCTGGATCTCGCCTTCGATGCGGGTCTGGGGCTCGAATTCGACGAAAGTCGAGGCGCGCGACAGGATGTCCTTGTGCAGTTCGGTCTTGCCGGGGCAGTCTCCGCCGATGGCGTTGATGTGGATGCCGGCGCCGACCATGTTGTCGGAAAGGATCGTGGCATAGGCCTTGTCGGCGGTGCAGGTCGTCACGATCTGCGCGCCCTCGATCGCCTCCTGCGAGGTTTCGCAGGAGACTACGCCGAGACCGGACCCTTCCAGATTGAGCGCGACCTTGCGGGTGGCGGCGGGGTCGATATCGAAGAGGCGCACTTCCTCGATGCCGACGATGGCCTTCATCGCCAGCGCCTGGAATTCCGCCTGCGCGCCGTTGCCGATCATTGCCATGACGCGCGAGTCCGCCGGGGCGAGCTTGCGCGCGACCATCGCCGAAGTTGCGGCGGTGCGCAGGGCCGTCAGCAGGGTCATCTCGGCCAGGAGCAATGGGTAGCCGGTGTCGACGCGCGCCAGCAGGCCGAACGCGGCAACCGTCTGCAGGCCCCTGGCGATGTTGCTCGGGTGACCGTTCACGTACTTGAAGGCGAAAGCCTCTCCATCCGAAGTCGGCATCAGTTCGATCACGCCTTCGTCCGAATGGGAGGCCAGCCGGGCGGTTTTTTCGAACATGGGCCAGCGCAGATAGTCCGCCTCGATCGCGTCGGCGAGTTCACGCAGCATGGTCTCGATCCCTAAATGATGCACCAGGCGCATCATGTTCTCGACGCTGACGAAGGGAATGAAGGCGAGGGGGGAAGGAGGCGGGGCCATGAATCTGTCCTTTGGGAAGTGAACCGGACGGATCGTAAGGCGGCACGCTGTTGGTATAAATGGCAAGGTTGCCTTGCAATTCGCCCAATTTTGGAGAATTTTTATAGTCCAATTAGGCAAATTGCATGAATGAAAGTGCTGCTGCGTGGTGTCTGCAAAATTCATCCCCGATGATCTCGATCGGCGCATAATCAGTTATCTGCGGGCTGACGGGCGCGCGTCCCTGTCCAGGATGGCGGATGCCCTGGGTGTGGCGCGCGGCACCGTGCAGAGCCGTCTGGACCGGATGGTCGATACCGGGACGTTGCTGGGTTTCACCATCCGCGTCCGGGACGATTACGACGACTTGTCGGTCCGTGCGGTGATGCTGATCGAAATCACGGGAAAATCGACGACCGAGGTCATCCGCAAGCTGCGGGGGATCGTCGAGATTCGCACCCTGCACACAACCAACGGTAGCTGGGATCTGGTCGCCGACATCCGTGCGGCGAGCCTCTCGGATTTCGATCGCGTGCTGCGGCAGGTGCGCATGATCGACGGGGTGCTCAACAGCGAGACCAGCCTGCTCCTCAGCACGGTCTGACCGGCCGATCCGGCACGC
Organism: Novosphingobium sp. TK71; assembly: GCF_055361505.1. Taxonomy (NCBI): domain Bacteria; kingdom Pseudomonadati; phylum Pseudomonadota; class Alphaproteobacteria; order Sphingomonadales; family Sphingomonadaceae; genus Novosphingobium; species Novosphingobium sp. TK71. The sequence goes on along the minus strand of NZ_JBSZKA010000001.1, from coordinate 1,269,201 downwards.
CGGCAATGGTCCCCTCGCTGGATGCAAACTGGATGTTTTGCGGGCGGTGCCCGGACCGCAATGGAATGTGCCCCGATTTATGACGTGAAAGGTGATGCGGTGAACAGGTGGTTGGCGAATTCGGCGATCGTGACGGCCGCGGCGCTGCTTGCAAGCCCGGCGGCTTGGGCGGATACGTTACCGCCGTTGACCGGGCGGGTGATCGAATACGATACCCGGCAAGTCACCTGGCCCGCGCTTGATGTCGCGCCGGATGGCAACACCATCCTGTTCGACTTGCTCGGCGATATCTATGCCCTCCCCGTGCAAGGGGGGAAGGCCCGGCCGATGATGACCGGCGCCGCCTTTGACACCCAGCCGGTGTTTTCGCCGGACGGCCGCCATATCGCCTTCGTCAGCGATCGTGACGGGCGTGACAACCTGTGGATCGTGGATGCCGACGGCAGCAACGCTCGCCGCGTGTCGAAAGACGAGAGCGGGGCGCCGCACTACGGCTCGCCGGCATGGTCGCCAGATGGAAGGACGCTTTACGTGTCGCGCATGATCTGGGGTGTGCTGGCGTTCGAGCTGCTGTCGTTCGATGTGGCGAGCGGCGCTCGCGAAGTGCTGGTCAAGGCGCAGCCGAACGGCGATGATCCTCACCCGGAGCGGCGCAATGCGATGGGCGTGGTCGCCTCGCCCGACGGCAGGAGCCTGTACTACGCCACCAAGGCGGGAACCACATGGACCAGCGGGGCGCTGCCGCACTGGACGATCGTGCGTTTCGATCTGGCGACCCGCCAGCAGCAGGCTTTCATGACCACGCCCGGCGGTGCCATGCGCCCGGCACTGTCGCATGACGGCCGTTTGCTGGCCTATGCCACGCATGAGGGCCAGCAGACCGTCCTGCACCTGCGAGACCTTGAGGACGGCTCGGACCGCGTGGTTCATGGTCCGCTGGACCCGGACGGCCAGTCCGGCGGATACTATGTGGACCTGCTGCCCCGCATGGTGTTTTCCGCCGACGATCGCAGCATATACCTGGGGCAGGGCGGCGGTCTGAAGCGGCTCGACATCGCGAGCGGGTCGCTGGCGGACATCCCCTTCGAGGCGCACGTCCGGCACGAGATGGGGCCGGACCTGCGGCGCCAGCACCGCATCGATCAGGGCCCCGTCCATGTCCGCGTGATCCAGACGCCGCGTCTTTCGCCGGACGGCAAGCGCGTGGTGTTCGGCGCCCTGGGCCGTCTCTACATTGCCGAGAACCGCAAGGGCGCCAAGCCCCGGCGCCTTGAGGTGCCCGGTTCCGCATGGCAGCCGAGCTGGTCGGACGATGGCCGTTTTGTCACTTACGTTACCTGGACCGCGAAGGAGGCAGGCCATGTCTGGGTCGCGGCGGCGGATGGCAGGACCGCGCCGCGCCGCATCACGTCGCAGGCGGCCTATTACTCGGAACCGCTGTTTCTGGCGGGCGACCGGGACGTGGTGGCCTTCAGCGCCAGCCAGCACGACCGGCTCTACCGCTCCGCCGAGAGCCTTGGGCCGATGCCTTCTTCGCTGGTGCGCGTGCCGGCCGACGGGGGCGTGATGACCTCGCTCGGCAGTGTCGGGGCGGCGATGGACTTGCGGCGCGATGCTGATCCGGGGCGGGTGCGCTACTATGCCGATGGCTGGATTTCCTCGCACCCGGTTGACGGCGCAGCATCGGCTGAGGACGCGGCCCGCCATCTGGTCAAGCTGGTCGCGCGGCCCGACAGCCAGTATTTCGACGCGCCCGCGCCGCTGAAGAACGCGCAGCTCAGCGCGGACGGCCGAACCGCGCTGGTCCGTTATGCCTCGCAGCTGTACCTCGTTCCGGTGCCGGAGGCGAAGCAGGGCGAGGCGCCGACCGTCACGGTGAGCGATCCGGCGTCCGGTGCGCGGCGGATTACGGCGATCGGGGCGGACTATATGGACTGGGCGCCGGACATGCGCTCGCTGGTATGGTCGGTGGGCTCGACGGTGCGTCAACTGGATCTGGGCGCCGCCGAAAGCGGGAAACCGGCTGCCGTCGAGGCGCGGGCGCGCAGTGCGCTGATGGACGTGCAACTGCCGCGCGACGTTCCGAGGGGCAGGCTGCTGCTGCGCGGCGCGCGGGTCGCCACGATGAAGGGGGCGGAGGTCATCGACGATGCCGACCTGCTTATCGTCGATAATCGCATCGCCGGCATAGGACCTAAAGGCACCTTGAAGGTACCTAACGGCACCGAGGTGCGCGATGTGACGGGCAAGTTCATCGTGCCCGGCTTCATCGACGCTCACGCCCACTGGTTCGAGACACGCCGCCGTATCCTCGACATCGGGCACTGGGATTTCGCCGCCAACCTCGCCTACGGCGTGACCACCGGTCTCGACGTGCAGACCTTCGACCCCGACGTGTTCGGCTATGCGGACATGATCGACGCCGGGCTCATGATCGGGCAGCGCGCCTTCTCGACCGGAGAGGGCGTGTTCCGCACCAGCCCGATGGGCGATCGCGAAGAGGCCATCGCCACGCTGCGGCGCTATTCGGATTATTACCGCACGCCGAACATCAAGGAGTACATGGTCGGCGACCGGGCCGAGCGGCGGCATCTGATCGAAGGGGCGCAGGCGCTGGGCCTGATGCCGACGACGGAAGGCGCGAGCGACTATCGCCTTGATCTGACGCAGATGCTCGACGGTTATGCCGGCAACGAGCACAGCCTGCCGATCGCGCCGATCCATGACGACATGATCCAGATGCTGGTGCGTTCGCGGATCGCCACGGTGCCCACGATGCTGGTGCTCTACGGTGCGCCGGGGCCGCTGGGCGCGATGGTGGCCGGGCATCAGGACGACTTCGACAGCAAGCTTGCCCGCTTCGTGCCCGAGTTCGCGTTCGCGGCAAAACGGGATTCCGCGCAGTGGAACCGTGCGGACGGGCAGGGGTTCGCCCTGTTCGCCCGGCAGGCGAGCGACATCGGCAGCGCGGGCGGTCTGCTGGGCGTCGGCGCTCATGGCATTGTGCAGGGGCTGAGCTATCACTGGGAACTGGAGGCGATGGCATCGGGCGGGGCCAGTCCTGCGCAGATCCTTCAGGCGGCGACGATCGGCTCGGCCCAGGTGATCGGGCGGGCGCTCGATCTCGGTTCGATCGAGCCGGGCAAGCTGGCCGACCTGTTGGTGCTGGACAAGGACCCGCTGGCCGACATTCGCAACACGCGTTCGCTGGAGCTGGTGATGCAGAACGGCCGTCTCTACGACGCCGCCACGCTGGACGAACAATGGCCGCGCCGCAAGCCGAAGGCCGCGCCGTGGTTCGCCGGCATGTCCGGAAGCGAGGTCGCGCTGGCCATGAAGACGGCGGCCGCCTTCGAGGAAGCACAGGGCAACGCCGCCTCGTTCGAGTACTGAGCCTTTTGCCGGGGCGGAAGGCCCCGGCGGGGCCTGGGACCATCCGCCATTCTGGACCCCGCTTTTTGACGATACTGGACCTTGAGGTGGACCAGTGCCTGACCCACTGCACGGATCGGCGCGGTATCTATCGCCGCGTGCACGAGGAGCAGCGCTTTGAATGAATCATTCGCGGCCTATGGCCCGCAGGACGTCCGTTTCCTGATCGAAGGGTACCCGCTCGCCTGGGTGCAGTCATGGGCCGGCGGGAATGAGGTTCAGGCATCGCTGCTGCCGCTCGTGGGCGAATATGATGAACAGGGGCACCTGACTGCACTGATCGGGCACATGGCCCGGCACAATCCGCTCCACCGCGCCTTGCGCGCGCGTTCTGCCGCCCATTTGCTGTTCACCGGGCCGCAGGGCTACGTTTCGCCCGAGCACGCGGGCCTTCGCGACTGGGCGCCCACCTGGAACTATGTGCAACTGAAGATAACGGCGGACCTGCGCTTCGACGATGCACTGACCGGGCCTGCGCTGGAGATCCTGATAGACGAGATGGAACGCTGCCGCCCGGAGCCGTGGAGCAAGGAGGAACTGGGCGGGCGCTATTCCCGACTGGCAGATGCGATCATCGGCTTTCGCGCGGAAATCCGTTCGTGCACGGGCATTTTCAAGCTGGGGCAGGACGAACGGCCCGAGGTTCTCTCGCATATAATTGCCTCGCACCCTGACCCGGTGCTGGTGGAGTGGATGCGCCGCTTCAATCCCTGACTTTCGGGTGATGCTACAGGCCAAAAAAAAAGGCGGCGGGTGTGAAACCCGCCGCCTTTCCTTTTTGCCGCCGGGCGTTCTTCAGAACTCCAGACGCGCGCCGACCGTCATGTATCGTCCGATCACGTCGTAATACGGCGAGAAGGTCGAGTAGAGCGGCGGGTCCTTGTCGAACAGGTTCGACACGTTGCCGTAGATCTCGAAATGCTTGCCGCCGTCGCCGAAGGGAACCTTCTGGCTCAGTTGCAGGTCGACATAGGCATAGGCGGGGATGCGGTTGTTGGTCAGCGCGGTGCTGGTGCGGTTCCAGTAGCCGGCCGAGATGTAGCGTGCGCGCACCATGCCGCTGAAGCCGTCGCTGGCATAGCCGACCGAGGCATTGGCGCGGATGCGCGGCACGCCGTTGACGAAGGCATAGCCTTGCGATTTCACGTATTCGACCTTGGTCACGCCATCGTCGGTGGTGAAGTGGTTCACCCAGGTGCCCACCAGCCGGAAGTTGAAGCGGCCGTTGGCATCGTTGTTGACCGGCAGCGTGTAGGCCACTTCGGCGTCCACGCCGTCGCTCTTGAACTCGGACAGGTTGACCGAGGACGACGCGACGCTGGTGATGCGGTCGGTGCTGTCGCGGGTGATATAGTCGCACAGGCTGGTATTGCCGCCATCGCAGCGATCGATCAGCACTTGCGCGCTGATGCTGGTGATGACGTCCCTGATCGCGATGTTGAAATAGTCGATCGAGGCAGTCAGGCCGTGCAGCGGGGCGGTGGTGATGCCGGCCGTCCAGGTGTCCGACTTTTCGGGCTTCAGCGAAGGGTTGCCGCCGCCATAGACGACCACGCTGCGGCTGCCGTCATCGGTGTAGCGCGGATCGACGATGTTGACGTTGCTGACCGTCTGGTTCGTGTAGAGTTCGCTGACGTTGGGTGCGCGGATGTCTCGCGAGCGGGTGACGCGGCCGATCACGCCGGGCAGGAATTCGTTGGTGGCGCCCAGTTTCCACGACCATACCGTGCCGCTGGTGCTGTAGTCCGATGCGCGCACGGCGCCATTCAGTTCCAGCTTGCGCAGTACGGGCACATCGCGGATCACCGGCACCACCACTTCGGCGAAGGCTTCCTTGACGTCGTACTTGCCGCGCAGCGAGTTGAACCAGAACGAGGTGAAGGCCTTGGCGGCATCGAGTTCGCCGACCTTCGACACGGTGGACAGGTTGCGCCCTTCGGCGCCGATCGCGATCGAGACCGGCCCGGCGGGAAGGTCGAACGGCTCGCCGCGCAGCGAGACGCCGTAAGTGTCGATCTTGTTGAGGCTGTTCAGGCGCGGCGTGCCGGTCACGTAGTCGATCGCTTCCTGCGAGGGCGCGCCTTCGCCGAACAGGTCGATCGGCACGCAGCCCGCCGCGCCGGAACGGCAGACCGCCTCGCCGGTGGCCGGGTCGATCACCGCGTCCACCGCATTGTTGAAGTTCTGGGTGATCAGGAAGCCCGGGGTGTTGATCTTGTTGCGGTACTGGCCGTGGCTGTAATAGGCCCCGTAGCGCCACCGCCCGTCACCGAAGCTGCCGTCGAGCGCGAGCGTGCCCTGGATGCTGCGGCGGTCGAGGTTGATGGTGCTGTACGACAGGTCCGCGTTGTAGCGGGCCATGGTGAAGCTGCCCTGATCGGCATCCGCCAGCATCTGCCTGATGTCGTCGTTCAGGAAGGCGTTGTCGGACTTGATGGTAACGCTGCCGGTGTGGTCGCCGAACCAGGTGTAGCTGTTGTAGTAGCGCGAATAGCGCAGGTCCGCGCTGAGCTTGAGCGTGTCGGTCAGCTCGAACGATGTCTTGGCCATCAGGGTGTAGCGCTGCTGCGGCGTGATGAGCGGGCTGCGTTCGTCGTCGGACGGGCCTTCGCCGCCGACCATGTTGGTGCCGACCACGGTGCCGATATCGGGCGTGCGCAGGCTGCCGTCAGGGTTGAAGCCATAGCCCTTGAGCACGCCCGAGGTGATGTAGCCGCCGATCAGGCGGGTGGCCAGGCCGACATCGGGGGTCAGCGTGTTGCTGATGGTGGCGAAACGGCCGGTGTTCTTGCGGTCGGTCTTCTTGAGGATGCCCTTGTTGTCGAGGTATTCGCCGCCGATCACCAGGTGGCCACGGCCCCCCGCGAAGGCGGTGCCGTACTTGCCCTCGAACTTCACCTGGCCCGCATCCCCGCGTGAGGACAAACCGCCCTCGGCGCCGAGGCGCACGCCTTCGTAATCGCTGTCGATGATCATGTTCACGACGCCGGCGACGGCATCGGAACCCCAGGCCGCCGAAGCGCCGCCGGTAACGATGTCCACGCTCTTGACCATGATCGAAGGCACGGTGTTCAGATCGTTGTCGCTGACCAGCCGGCGTCCGTCGACGAGAACGAGCGAGCGTGTCTCGCCGAGGCCGCGGATGTTGATCGGGAAGCGGCCGGCCTGCGCATTGGTGCCCGAGGTCTGGGGCGACTGCGAGGCCTTGAACTGCGGGAGATCGGCCAGCGCGGCGCCGACGTTGGTACGGCTGACCACGTCGAGGTCGGCCTGGGTCATGTGGAGCAGCGGGGTGGGCGATTCGTATCCGGGGCGGTCGATGCGCGATCCGGTGACGACGATGTCGCCGGTCTTGTCCGCATCGGCCGAAGAAGTTTGCGCGCCCGTCTGGGCAAGGGCCGGCGTGGCCGCTGTGCACAGGGCAAGAAGCGCGGTGCCGGCCAGGAAAGGCCGGCGGCGCGCGCGAAGAAGCTGTTCCGTCATTTTAAATCCCTGATTCACGGTCGCCCTCGTCATGGTGAGCGATCTGACAAGGCTCTGTGGCCCGGCGGGGGGATGAAGCAGGTGGCCGGTCCAGCGGAACATCCACTTCAGGGAAATGGAGGGGACCAAGCTCGGACCGGGCTATCGCCCGGCCGGAATCCGGCGCCGGGCCGATGTGCGCTGCGAGGGCGGTTCTAGTCCGGCAAGATCAGGCAGAATATCGTTTGATCGCTACGCCAGGTCGAGAGTGTCCCGCCATGGGCATGCGCGATCTGGCGAGCGAGGCTGAGGCCGATTCCGGTGCCTTCGGGCTTGGTCGTGTGGAATGCCCGGAACACCAGCGCCTCGTGTTCGGGCGGGATTCCGTTGCCGTTGTCGCGGACTTCGAAGGCCAGCCCCTGATCCTGACGGCGCACGACCAGTTCGATCCGGGCGTCCGCGCCGCGATCGGCGGTTGCGGCCTCCGCTGCGTTCTGGATCAGCGCCCACAGGGCCTGGCTGATCTGGTCGCGGTCCATCAGCCGGGAAGGGCCTTCCTTGACGTCCACAGAAATCGCGACCTGCGGCCAGCGCCCGGCGCAAAGGCGCGTAAGGTCTTCGATGAGCTGCTCAACCGGGATGGAGCGGAGTTGCGGAGCAGGCAGGCGCGCCAGAATGCGGTAGGCTTCGACGAAACGTTGAAGGCCTTCCGCCTGCCGGGTCAATGTGCCGAGGATCTCGCGAAGCAGCGGCGTGTCGGGCGCGGGGCTGTCAATCGCGGCCAGGCCGCTGTCCGCCAGCGAGACGATCGGCGCCAGGCCGTTCAGCAGTTCGTGGCCGAGCACCTGTATCATTTCGGCGGTCGCCCGCGCTTCCGCCGCGCGTTCTTCCTGCTCGATGTCGATCAGCGTGACCACGGTGCGGCTTTCGGCTGCCAGCAGAACCCTGTCTATCCGCCAGCTGCGTCCCTGATGGCGGAAATGGCTGGCCTGGCCATCGGCCAGCGCGGGCGGCACGGGCAGAACCCTGTCGTCCGTCGCGAAGAGCTTGCGCGCCGCACGGTTGAGGGCATGTGCATTGTTCCCCTGTATCGCGAGCATCGGGGTGGGCGCGGCATCGAGCAGCAGACGATGCGAGCCGATTTCCGGCGGCGCGGGCAGAACGGCTTGTGCAGCGGGCACCCGTTCCGTTCCCGAGCGCCAGGCGCGGATCAGGACGATCCAGACCGCGAGCAGGCTGGCGCCGGTCAGCGTGCCCCACATGCCCCGATGCCAGGCCTCGGTCGCCACCGCACCGCTCAGGGCGAGCCCGATCCCGGAAGGGATGGCGCCCAGCCTAAAGCCCATAGCGCGCCATCCGACGATAGAGCGCGCCCCGGCTGAGGCCCAGCGCGGCGGCGGCATGAGTCACATTGTGCCGATGTTCGCGCAAAGCCGCCTCGATCATCGCTTTCTCGGCGTCGGTAAGGTCGAAGCTGGCATCCGGGGAACCGGTGGCAACCGGCGCCATCGGCAATGCCAGTGCCGCCGCATCGACCGTTCCGTCCTCCGCCAGCAGCACCGCGCGTTCGATGGCCAGCGCCAGTCCGCGCACTTCATCGTCCCACACGGTCGAGCGGACTGCCTCTTCGGCCGCCGCCGTCAGCCGGGGCGGGGGACGGCCAAAGCGCTCCGCGGCCCTGCGCGCAAAGTGCCGCGCCAGCAGGATGCCGTCGCCTTCCCGCCGGACGAGTGGCGGCACCGCGATTTCGACGGTGGCGATGCGGCGCCGCAGCGCCGGTGACAGGGTGGCGAGATCGTCGGCGATCGCGATGCAGCGCACGGCTGACGGCAGACGATCCAACAGGCGAGCCTGCGCCACTTCGCCCAGCTTGTCGGGGTGACGCAGGATTACCGTGCCGGTGCTGTCCTGAAGGCGAACCCATGCGCCGTCGTCGCGCAGGTCGATCCTGGGGGGCTCCTCCTCGCCCCGCCCGGACGCCGCATGGACGGCCAGCGCCGTGAGCGTGCGCCCGCTGCCGGATGCCCCGGTCACCGTCACCCCGGCTGGGGTGGGGGCCACGCGGCGAACCAGTTCGCGCAGGGCCTGCATCGCCGCGCTTTCGCCGAGCAGCCGGACAGGCTCCGCTTCGGGCGGCATGGCGGTCGGAACCGGGGCGGCAGGGGCGTCCCGCGCGATAGCGGCCTCCACTTTGGCCACCAGTTCGCTGTTTCGCCATGGCTTCATCGCAAAGTCCCGCGCTCCGGCCTGCATGGCCGCCACCGCGATCCGGATGCCGCTGTGCGCCGTGATGACGACGACGCAGGCCGCCGGATCGTCGGCCATGATCCGCGAGAGCAAGGCCAGTCCTTCCTCCCCGTTGGACTGGCCGGGCGTGAAATTCATGTCGAGCAGGATGGCATCGAACCGCCGGCTGGCAAGGCGCGACAATGCCTCTTCCGGGCCGCTGGCCGTATCGAGCCGCCGCCCGGCCAGGCGAAATGCGATTTCCATGGCCCCCGCCACGGCAGGGTTGTCGTCGATCAGGAGAATCGTACCGTCGCTTGACAAGGCGCCTGACTGTCCATTTGCGGACAGTGTGTCCGCGGCCGGACGGTCACTGGGACCGGCATCTTCAAAAACTCCAGCATTCATCGAGGTTTAGGCTTTCCGGCGGACATGGGTGACACTGTTCCCATGATGACCGAACAGCCCGTACATGCAACCGTTTCCCCCGGCGCGGAGATGGATCGCAAAGTCGAGCGCCGCCGCGCGCCGCTATGGCGGCGGCCCGCCGTTGTGGCGATTGCCGGCGTCGCGGTGGCCGCCGTGCTGCTCTGGCGGCTGCTGCCGGCCAGCGGATCGACCGACATCGCCGCTGCCCAGATCGAGACCGGCATAGTAAGCCGCGCGCCTTTCGCCGACTATCTGCCGGTGCGCGCGGCGGTTGCGCCGAAAGTCACCACGCTGGTCGGCGTGCTTTCGGGCGGGCAGGTCGAGAAGCTGCTGGTGCAGGACGGCGCCATGGTTTCCGAAGGCCAGCCGCTGGCCTCGCTCGCCAATCCCGAACTGCGGCTCGACGTGCTGACCCGCGAGGCGCAGATCGCGAGCCAGCTTGGCGGCGTTGCGGGGGAGAACCTCGGCATCGAGCGCAACCGCATCGACCGCGCCGGGCAGGTGGCGCAGGCCAATTACGATCTCATCAAGGCCCGCCGCGAACTGGCTATCCGCCAGCAGCTTTACGATCAGGGCTATCTCTCCGATGCCGGTGTGCGCAGCTATGCCGAAGAGGCCGCCTACCAGCAGAAGCGGCTGGCCCAGTTGCAATCGGGGAGCGCGCGCGAGGCGGGCATCACCGCCACGCAAGGCGCGCGGCTTGGTGACACCCGCAGCCGTCTCGAAAGCAATCTTGCGGCCGTGCGCGCCAGCCTCGATGCGCTGACGATCCGCGCGCCGATGGGCGGCCGCCTCACCAATTTCACGATCCAGCCCGGACAGGCGCTCAAACCGGGCGATCCGGCCGGGCAGGTCGACAGCGAAGGTTCGTGGAAGCTGACCGCCGATGTCGACGAATATTACCTGCGCCGCGTCGCCGTGGGGCAGACGGCCATTGCCGATGGCGCCCGCCTGACTGTTTCGAAAGTCCTGCCCGCCGTGAAGGATGGGCGTTTCCGCACCGAACTGGATTTTGCGGGCGCGCCGCCCGCCGGGCTCAATCGCGGGCAGACGCTCGATATCCGCATCACGCTTGGCAGCACCGCGCCTGCGCTGGTCGCCCCTGTCGGCGGCTGGTTGGAAGCGGGCGGCGGTTCCTCGGTCTTCGTGCTCGACGCCGATGGCGCCCATGCCCGCCGCCGCGCCGTGAAGACCGGCCGCCGCAATCCCGAACAGGTGGAGATCCTCTCCGGCCTCCAGCCGGGCGAGCGCATCGTCACCTCCAACACCTCGTCGGTCACCGGCGACATCCTCAATATCCGCTAACAGGGAGCCATTCTCATGATCCGACTGGAAAAGATCCAGCGCCGCTACGTTTCCGACGAAGTGGAAACGACGGCCCTTCGCGATATCGACCTTGAGGTGGCCGCCGGGGAATTCCTTGCCATCATGGGGCCATCGGGCTGCGGCAAGTCCACCCTGCTCAACACGCTCGGCACGGTCGACCGGCCCACGGGCGGGCGCTACCTGTTCGGCGATCGGGATCTGGCGGCGATGGGCGAGAAGGACCTGGCGAAGTTTCGCGGCTCCACGCTCGGCTTCGTGTTTCAGAGCTTCAATTTGATCGATGAACTGACCATCGAGGAGAACGTGGCCCTCGGCCTTGCCTACCGCAGCAACGGCGGGGATCGCCGCGCGCGGGTTTCGGCGGCGATGGACAAGGTCGGCATCGCGCACCGCGCGCGTCACTTTCCGCACCAGCTTTCGGGCGGCCAGCAGCAGCGCGCGGCGATCGCCCGCGCCATCGTTGGCGATCCCCGGCTGATCCTTGCGGACGAACCGACCGGCAACCTCGATACCGCCAATGGCGAGCAGGTGATGAACATCCTCCAGGCGCTGAACGACGAAGGCGCGACCATCGTCATGGTCACGCACTCGCCCAGCCATGCCGACATGGCCAGACGCCGCATCGACATGCTCGACGGGCGCATCGTCGCCTCGGCCATGCGCTCGATCTGAGGGGCCGGGGATGAACCGCTTCGCCTTGCTTTCGCTCTACCGCTCGCTCACCCGCCACAAGCTCTATGCCGCGCTCAATGTCGGCGGGCTGGCGGTGGGGATCGCGGTGTTCCTCGTCCTGGGGCTCTACGCCCGGTTCGAAACCAGCTACGAGAAGTGGCTGCCCCGGCATGAGGGCATCTATGTGGTGCAGACCGTGTGGAACCTGCCGGAAAGCCCGTTCAACGGTGCCTATCCCTATACGATGAGCGGCCTGCTCGAACAGATGCGCGAGGACTTTCCCGGCCTTGTCGGCACCCGCATCCGGGGCGGCAGGAACGGCGGCGTCGTCATTCGTGGCGGCGTTGCCGCGTCGGTCGATGTCGCGCAAGTCGATCCCGCGTTTTTCGACGTGTTCGACCTGCCGATGGTGCGCGGCAGCGGCGCGGCGCTGCGCCAGCCCACCAGCGTGCTGATCAGCGAAACCCTGGCCCGCCGGTATTTCGGGACAAGCGATCCGATCGGCCAGACCCTGACGATAGCGATGGACAAGACCATCAATTACCGCGTCGCCGGGGTTTTCCGTGATCTGCCCAGGAATACCGATTTCAAGCTGTCGCTGCTGGTGCCGATGCCCACCACGCCGCCTGTGCCGCAGTGGTTTCATTGGGGCAGTTCCTCGCTCCAGACGTTCCTGCGGTTCGACACGCCGGAGGCCGCGCGCGCTTTCGAACAGAAGCTGCCGCCTTTCGTGAACCGGCGGGGCCTTGCCGATCTGGGCAAGGATGCCTGGAAGACGCAGCAAATCTCGCTGCTGCCGCTTGCCCGCATGCATCTGGAACCGGAAGGGCAGGCCAGCGCCAGCCAGAAGATCACCGTCGTCACACTTGCGATCGTAGGACTTCTGACGCTGCTGGTGGCCACCGTGAACTACGTCAATCTGGCAACGGCACGCGCCAATATGCGTGCCCGTGAAGTCGCCATGCGCAAGGTGCTCGGCGCGGACCGGCTTGCGCTGGTGCGGCAGTTCCTGTCCGAAGCCATGCTGACGGTCGGCGTCGCGGCCCTGCTGGGGCTCATTCTGGCCGAACTGAGCCTGCCGCTGGTCAATGCCGCCGGCGGCCTGACGCTGTCGATCCCCTATGCGCTGGTCGTTCCCGCGCTGGTGGTGCTGACGCTCGTCGTCGGCCTGCTGGCGGGCTTCTATCCGGCGCTGCTGCTTTCCGGATACCCGGCTGCGAGTGTGCTGGCTTCTGCCCGTTCGCCCGGCGGCGGCCGCGTGGGAACCCGCGTTCGGGAGGGGCTGGTCGTGCTCCAGTTCGGCCTTGCCATCGCCTTCATGGTCGGCACCGGCGTGCTGGTCGCGCAGACCCGCCATGTCCGGCAATCCGATCTCGGCTTCCAGCGAGAGGGGTTGATGGTGGTGCTCTCCACCCGCGACAGCCTTGTCGCCACCGCACAAACGCGCGCGGTCGTGGCGGCGATCCGCGAACTGCCTTCGGTTCGTGCCGCCGCGCTCGGCAACAATGCGGTGGGCGGCAGCGGCGAGAACAACGCCGATAACGTGCCCCTGCCGGGGCGCGCCGGAGACGGGCCTTCGCTGCGCTGGATGATCGTCGGGCCCGATTTCTTCAAGGTTCACGGCACCCGAATCCTTGCCGGCCGCGTGTTCGACGAGAGCCACCGCGACGACGATGCGCTTTCCCGCACCGACGGGCAGCAACGCAACATCGTCATCAACCGCCGCGCGGTATCGACGCTCGGCTTCCGCTCGCCAGAGGATGCCATTGGCAGGACTGTCGGTGGCAATCGCCCACGCACGATCATCGGCGTGGTCGAGGACATGCGCTTCTTCTCGCCGCGCGAACCCAACAGCGCCAGCTACTACGTCTATTACAGCGAGCCGGAAAAGGCCTACACGACAGTCGCCTCGATCCGCTTCGCCGGCGATCCGCGCGTGACGATGGATGCCGTGCGCGCGATCTGGCAACGCACCGTGCCGCAAGTGCCGTTCGAGGCGGAAACCGCCGACACTCAGCTTGGCAAGTTCTATGAGGCGGACGACCGCGCGACGCGGCTCTTCGCCATTGGCGCGGGCCTTGCCGTGCTGATCGGCTGCGTCGGGCTATGGGGGCTGGCGTCCTACAACACCCAGATGCGGATCAAGGAAATCGGCATCCGCAAGACCCTTGGGGCATCCTCCGGCGATATCGCCAGGCTGCTGGTCGGCCAGTTCCTGCGCCCCGTGCTGCTGGCCAACCTGCTGGCATGGCCGCTTGCCTTCGTGGCGATGCGGACATGGCTGGCCGGCTTCGACGACCGCATCGCGCTTTCGCCGCTCTTCTTCATCGGTGGCAGCCTGCTGGCAACGGTGATCGCGATCCTGACGGTAATGGGCCAATCGCTGCGGGCTAGCCGTGCGGCTCCGGCATGGGCGCTGCGCCATGAATAGGGCCATGCAAAGAGGATCGGCGTGGGCCGTGTCCGCCTTGCTGCTCGCCTCTCCGGCTTCGGCCGAAACCCTCGGCGAGGCGATAGCCGCCGCTTACGAGACCAACCCGCAGCTTGCCGCCGCCCGCGCCCGGCAGGAAGCCCTTGCCGAAACGCCTGAACAGGAGCGGGCGCTCGCCCGGCCCACGGTGTCGGTCGATGGCGATGCCGGCTACGACCGGCAGGGCTATGGCAGGGCAGGATCGCTGACCGCGAACCTGGCCCTGCCGGTCTGGACCGGTGGCCGGGTTTCTTCGGCGGTGCGCGCGGCGAACGGGGATGTCGCCGCCGGGGAGGAAGGACTGCGCGACACTGCAGCGGCGATCCTGCAAGGCGTCGTCGCTGCTTATGCCGCGCTGCTTTACAACCAGCAGGCGGTGGAAGTGGCCCGCGTCGGCATCGAGCGGCTGGATACCCAGGTCGCCGAAACCCGCGCTCGCTACGATCTCGGGCAGGCGACGCGCACCGACGTCGCGCAGCTCGAAGCACAGCGTTCCACCGTCGTCGCCAACCTTGCCGATGCCGAAGGCGCGCTTGCCACGGCGGCGGCGACCTATCGCGCGGCCGTGGGACGTGACGCGGGCGTGCTGACGGCCGATGTCCCATCGCCAGCCGCGCTGCCCGCCAGCAACGACGATGCGCGCCGGGCGGCGGAAGCGGCCAATCCCCTGCTGCTCCAGCAGCGCCTTGCGGTGGGGGCTTCGACCGCGCGAATTGATCGGGCGCGGGCGGAAGGCGCGCCTTCCGTCGATCTTGGCGGGGCTTACGGGCGCGGCGGAAGGCTGGCCGGCGGGAACCTGCGCGATTTCGAAGGCGCCGCCTCTGTCGGGATGACACTGCGGGTGCCCTTGCTCACGGGCGGTCTCGTCTCCTCGCGCGTGCGGCAGGCCGAGGCAAACAATCGGGCAGAGCGGTTTCAGGCCGATGCGGCTGAGCGCGAAGCCGTGCGCGGCGCGGACACGGCCTGGGCCATGTTGAAGGCGGCACAGGGCAGGCTTCGCGCCAATGGCGAAGGGCTCTCCGCCGCCGATCTCGCGCTCAAGGGCGTCCGCGCGGAATATGGCTTCGGCCTGCGTTCTACGATCGACATTCTCGTTGCGGATCAGAGCTTCCGCGCCGCACAGCTTGCTGTCGCCCTGGCCCGGTCCGACGTGCTGGTGGCCGAGGCCGCCTTGTTGCGCGCAACCGGCAGGCTGGACAGGACGGCATATGAGTAGAGCGGCGGCGCTTCGCTGCAAATTCCCCGAACGGCGGATAATCGCGCAAGAGCTGTGCCGGTTCTTCGGTCATGGGCAAGAATAGAGCTTCCATGACGCGGGGTGTGTGATGTCCAGCATGTTCGATATTGCCCGGCCGGGGCGGCGAGACGCCTTGAAACTGGGGCTGGGGATGGCCGCGTCTACCGCGCTGCCATCGGTAACGGCACGAGCGGCGGCGCGTCAGCTTGATCCTGCCGACCCTGCCGATGCCCGGCTGATCTATCGCAAGCTGCGCTACCGCACGGATGACGGATTGCTGTTTTCCTGGATCAAGGGGCCATACATGGCATCGACGGGCGGCGACCTCGTTCCCATGTACGCCCTGAACCTCGGGGCCATCCAGCGCGTGACGCAAAATGCCGACGGCAGCTTCGAGCTCATCGATCTGGAGATCAGTTTCCGCGTCGATGTACAGACAGGCGAGCGGTTGAAAACCTTGCGCAACCCGGTCACCGGGGAGACGGTGACGGTCGGCGGGCGCGGGCCTGTTCCCACTCACCTGAAAGTGTCGGCCGACAACGAGTTCGTCATCCCGGAAGTGCCCGGCCAGCCGAAATACGAGCATGAACATATGCCGGTCAGCTTCTTCCCGCTCGGCCGTACCGAACTGGCCCTTCGCGACCGCTCGCACGCGCGCGTCACCGCGCCGGACGGCTCGGTATCCTTCCTCAATGAAGTCAGCACGATCGCCGGTCCGCGCGAAATCGTGCTCGACCCCCGAACCACGACCGTCAACGCCCGCGTCCAGTCGAACGATGTTCGCAGCTGGCCGGCATGGCTGAAGATGGACGACCGGCCCGGATCGCTGGCGCTGTTCGCGAACGGGGGCAAGGTCAGCCGCTTTGCCGACCTGCCCGACGATTGGCATGCCATGCTGAAGCGGTACTATCCGCAGATTGCCGCGGATCCGATCGCGGTACTGGATGGCAAGGTCAAGGTGGAAGCTGCGACCTGGTGAGCCTGACGAGGGACCGGCGCACAGGCGTTCAGGCCAAGGGGCGCACTACATGTACATGCCGCCGTTCACGCCGAGAACCTGGCCGGTGACATAGCTCGCATCCTCGGATGCGAGGTAGGCGCATGCTCCAGCGATGTCTGCGGGCGTGCCGGGGCGGGAGATCGGGATCATCTGGACGATGGCCTCCAGCGGAAAGCCGCTGCTCTCCGCGTGGCGGTGCATGGTCGGCGTCTCGACGAGCGAGGGCGGGATGGTGTTCACCGTGATGCCGTGCGGCGCGAATTCGCGCGCGAGTGCCTTGGTCATGCCGATGACGCCGCCCTTCGATGCCGAATAGTGGACCTGCTGCGGCCCGCCGGACTGTGCGGCCTGCGATGAAATCGTGACGATCCTGCCCCAGGACTGGTCGATCATGTCCGGCAGGGCGGCCTGCACCGTGTGGAATACGCCGGTCAGATTGACCGCCAGCATGCGATCCCACAAGGCCTGGCTGAGGTCGGTGAAGGGTACGAATTCGGAAATGCCGGCGTTGGCGATGACAATGCCGATCGGGCCGAATTCTGCCCGGACCCGGGCATAGGCGGCATCGATGGCTTCGCGATCGGTAATGTCGAGCGCATGGGTGAGGACCTGATGTCCCTCTGCCCGTAAAGCTTCCGCTTCGGCCTCAAGCAGCTCTGCGTTCATGTCGAGCATCGCGGTCGGATGGCCGTCGCGGGCAAAGCGCTGGGCAATACCGAGCCCGATGCCACCGGCTGCGCCGGTGACGATGACTGTTTTCCTGGTCATGTAATTTCCTCGCAAAAAGGATGGGGGATCAGGCCGCGGCCGGCGTGAATTTCAGATGGAGCTCTTCCAGCCCGCGGATGATGAAGCTCGGTTCGTAGCTGAGATCGGGTGCGGACGCGGAACCGTGCCGGGCTTCGTCAAGGGCGATGTGGCTGGTATGTTCCAGAAACCGCTCGATGATGATGCGGATTTCCACTCTCGCGAGCGGGGCCCCCGAGCAGACGTGGCCACCACGACCGAATGCGACCTGCTCGCGCAGTTTTGGGCGGTTCAGCTCGAACTGATCGGGATTGTCCCAGCGGGCGGGATCCCGATTGGCGGCCGCCAGTGCGAGCATCACCTTGGTTCCCGGCGCAATTTCCATCTCGCCGATCTTCGTCGGTCTGCGCGCCAGACGGAATGTCACCTTGCTTGAGCCCTCCAGGCGAAGGATTTCCTCGATGAAGGCCGGAATCAGGCTGCGATCCTCGCGCAGTTGCTGCTGCAAATCCGGCATGCGGGCCAGATAGAGCATGGCATTGCCGAGCAGCTTGGCGCTCGTGTCCGCACCGGCTCCGAACAGGAAAGTGCTCATCTTGACGAGATCGATGATGTCCGGAAGCGATCCGTCGGGATAGGTGGCCGTCGCCAGGTCGCTGAGAACGTCACCGTTTGGAGCGGCCCTGCGCTCCATGAGGTAGCGGACGAAGTAACCGGCCATGAATTCCAGCGGACCGACATCCGTCGTCGCCCCTTCCGCCGCGATGCTGCCCGGAGGCGGACCCTGATCGAGGATATTGCTGAACACTTCGCGGTCCTCGGACGGAACACCGAGCAAATCCGCGATCACGAGGGTGACGAACGGAACCGAGATCTCCTTGATCAGTTCGCATCGGCCCGTGCGAACCACATCGCGGACGATCCGGTCGGCAAGATGCTGAATGTATTCCTCGTTCGCCTTGAGGCGGGAGGGAACGAACAGGCGGTTGAGCACGGCGCGTGCATTGGCATGATGGACGTCGTCAAGCGCGACCAGAAGATCGCCGGCAACGATCTGGTCGCGATGCGCCTCGATCTGCGCGGTGATGTCGTCGCCCTCGGGTGTGAAGGGGAGGGGGAGCGCCGGGCCGCCGGGGGCGATGGAGGAGGAGAAGTCCCGGGGATTGTTCAGGACTTCGAGCGTCTCGTAAAATCCGGTAACGATCAGCAGATCCCGGGTCTTGGGCTGGTAGACCGGGCCTTGCGCACGCAGGGCCCTGAAATATTCGTAGGGGTCCTTCAGGAGCGTAGGGTCCGTAAGGTAGTCGCGGTCCTTCAGGGCCAGTTCCTCGGTCACAATTCTCTCCAGGACTTTATCGTTTTCGGGCTGCTCACCTCGCCGCGGACGCTGGCCCGCCTGCGTTGTGCGCATGATTTTCGTCACGCGAGAATCCTGACGTAAAGATCCCCGGTCTCTCGACTGAAAACAAAACTACCAACCAGTTGGTCGATAGCGCAACCGAAATCGTGCCACTGCTGCACGCGCCAGGCCGGAGATTGATCCGCGCGTAAGGGAATGAGCCGGAAAGCGGCACATTTTAGCCGGACAATGCGAGGCGAATAACGTGCAGGCGATTGGCCGCATGTCGCGGTGCTGTCCTGCGGGCTGCTGATTAGCCCGCCGGTGGAGAGGAGCAGTTTATCGGCGCCAGCTCATCTGCCGAGAGAGGCGCCGGGGAACGCCGTGCTTACTTCACTTTGTAGGCCGCGAATTCCGGGGTTGGCGTGTCGGTCGTCCTGCGGACCGAAAGCGGGTAGTTGCCACCGCGATCCTTTATCTCATACTCCCGGCCGACTTCGGCGCCGATGACGACCTTTCCGTTCCAGCGCTCCATCATGCGCGGATCGTTGAACATCGCCCAGGCGACATGGCCCGTATATTCGGTGGATTCGAGTTTGCCTTCAAGGTGGCCGAACTTTTCCGGCGCAGCCTCCATCATCTCGAGAAGCCGTTCGGTCGTCAGTGGGCCCATCCAGATCGAAGCTGCGGCAACATGCGATCCGGAATCGGCAAAATCGATGCCCATGTCATGCGCCATCTTGTCCACGCCAGCCTTTTGCGCGCCATAGCAGGGGCCGAAGCAGTAGTGGTTTGCGCCGGGTGAGGAGGTGAACAGCACAAGGCCCTTGTCCTGCTTCACCATGTGCGGTGCGGCGTACCAGCTTGCGACAAAGCCGCTGCGCAGGCCCACATTCATCATCTCGGCAATCTCGAGGGGCTTTTCCCAGAATTGGCCCGGCGCCGAAATCGCATGGCTTTGATAGCAGGCATTGTTGATGAGTATGTCCAGGCGCCCTTGCTCTTCGATGATCCTGTCAATCAGAGCCTTGACCTGTTGATCGTCGCCATGGTCGCACTGAACCGCGATGCCGTTTCCGCCGGCTTCGGTCACTTCAAGAGCGGTTGCATGGATGGTTCCGGGCACTTCCGCGTCTCCGGGATTGAGCGTGCGGCCGGTGACGTAGACGGTGCAGCCATGAGCGCCGAGAGCCCGCGCAATCCCTCTGCCCGCGCCGCGGCTGGCGCCCGTGACCAATGCGACGGTGCTGTTTACGGCCATTTGCATTCTCCCAATTCCCGATGGTTCTGACTTCGCGCGGAATCGCGGGTGACCGCGCGATCCCTGTCTGCCGGAGGGGCCTGCCTACCAGCAAAAATTGCGGCGGCGAATAGGCAGGCCGATTCATCCTGTATACGATCATCGCGTATATCGTGGGCGCCCAAAGGTAAATTGGCGTGTTCAATGGGTGCTGGAATAGCATTGAATACAATATCGGGTTTGGGATCGACGGGGCAGTGACGGCTGACCTTGCCATGAAAACCAACTGGTCGGTAAGGTGTTGTGGTGCTCGCCGCGAATCGAAGTTCGCCGGGGAGATGTCGCGGCTCGGTACGTTCGGGAGCTAGCTTGACCGCACAGCGCGCCCTGAATGGGCGGCACAAGGGAGAGAGTGATGCCGAAATTCTCGCTGGACAGTCTTACGCTTACCGACACCGAACCGATGGAACTGATCAAAGCGGCCGCAGAGGCGGGCTTCGGTACGATCAGCCTGTGGGTTCAGCCGCCGGCGCTCTATCCATCGTCTGCCTGCACGGCGGAAAAGGAAGCGGATTGTGCGCGCCGCATCCGGGACACGGGCATCGCGATAGAGACGCTGGAGGTTTTCGATCTTCATTCCTTTGAAGCGCTCGAAGCCTATAGGCCCGCGCTTGAGCGCGGCGCCCGGCTTGGTGGGAAAACGGCCCTTGTGCTCAACTACTCCAATCCCGACCGCGGGCAATCCGCCGAACTGCTCGGCAAATTTGCAGAGATCGCGGCGGAATACGGCATCGGCGCCAATCTGGAACCGGTTGCGGGAGGGAAGACCAGCTCGCTGCAGCAGGCCGCCGAACTCATCGCCGTGTCCGGCGCGGATGCCGGTGTCGTCCTCGATCCGTTCCATCTGATCAGGTCCGGGGGATCGGTGGCCGATATTGCGGCGCTTCCCGAAGGAATGATCCGTTACGTCCAGCTCTGCGACGGGCCTTTGCAGGTGCCGCCGGAAATTGCCGCGAGCGAGGCGATCGGGCATCGTCTTTATCCCGGCGAAGGAGAATTCCCGTTGCTGGAGATCCTGCGCGCTGCGCCATCGGATGTGACGATCGGGATCGAGTGCCCCAGTCTTGCGCGTGTGCGGGCAGGGCAAACGGCCTCCGTGCAGGCCAGGGAAGCGATGGCGGCAATGAAGCGGATTTTGCAGGAAGCCTGATGCATGACGCGGCCGAAAGTCCATCGCTGTGCCGATATCGACGGGTCGGGGTTGCCGCAAAGCTGCGCGAATCCACAATCGGCTGTCCTTGGTTATCGCTTTCCAGTCCGGCGATTCTCGCAACACTGTCCGGCCATGGTGATTTGCGTTGAGGAACCGAACGGTTGGTATATCAGTCTGGCTGCCGAAGGCTCTGGAGGAGTCGCTCCCGGTGCAAGGCGGGATGCGGTCCGGATCAGGGTACATGAGGCAGGGACAAGGGATGGAGTGCCGGTGGCAATGTGCCGGCTCGGAGAGATCAACCTGAAAGGAACTGAAATGGGAATGTTTCGCAACCTGATGCTTGCAGGTGCCGCCGCGCTTGCCGTGCCCGTGGCGGTGTCGCCCGCGATTGCTGCCGAAGCGCCTGCGGCGCCGGTCTATTCAATCAATACCGATCTCGGCACGTTGCTGGACAACCCGCAGACCAAGGCCGTCCTCGACAAGTATATTCACGAGATGATCAGCAATCCGCAGATCGATATGGCGCGCTCCATGACGCTGCAGCAGCTCCAGTCCTATGCCGGTGATGCGCTGACTGACGAGAAGCTGAAGCAGATCGATGCGGATCTGGCCAAGGTTCCTGCCGCAAAGTAGGGCCTTTCCGGAACCCGGTATAAAAAAGGGGCGGCGAAGGCTGCCCCTTTTTCTTTCATGCGATCCTCAAGCTTTCATCAGTTGAGATAGCGGCCGCCATTCACGCTCAGCGTATGGCCCGTGATGTAGTCCGCGTCTTCCGATGCCAGAAATGCCACTGCGGCTGCGATGTTTTCGGGCCGTCCCGCGCGTCCCATCGGTGTCATCGGTGCATATGCCGCTACATCGACGGGAGATTCCTGCAGCCCTTCGGTGTTCACGAACCCCGGCGGAACGGCATTGACGGTGATGCCGCGCTGCGCGAATTCCATGGCGAGCGCCTTCGTGAAACCCAGAACCCCACCCTTTGACGCAGCGTAGTGCGCCTGATTGGGCGTCCCTGCCTGTGCCGACGACGATGCGATATTGATGATCCGCCCCCAGCCGAGTGCCAGCATGTCAGGGACGATTTCCTTGACGCAGAGGAACGGGCCCTTGAGATTGATGGCCATCAGCTTGTCCCATGTCTCCTCGTCGAGTTCCTCGAACTTCGCGAATGGAGAGAGCGCGGCATTGTTCACCAGTATCGAAATCGGGCCTAGCGCTTCGCGGCTTCTGACCGCCGCATCGCTGATCTGGCCCGCGAGGGAACTGTCCGCCGCCAGACCTATGGCCTGCCCGCCGCGTTCGGCGATCAATTGAGCGGTATCGCGGGCTCCGGCCTCGTTCAGGTCCCAGACGGCTACTGAAGCACCGTCGGCCGCGAGCCGAAGAGCGATGGCGCGGCCCAGTCCGCGTGCTCCGCCGGTGACGACGGCTGTCTTGCCTTCAAGCGACAAAGTCATTCTCCCAGTTTTCAGATTGTATACAATACCTGTCGCATGGTTCCATGGTGTTTGCAAATCGGGAGGCGCCTTGCCCCGGAAATGCAGGAAGTCTACGATGCGGGGCTAGCGATCTTGAAGGGCAATGGAATGGGCGATGAATCCGATCTGGCGGGCGACCGAGTTGCCAGGATCATCGCTGAGCGGATCATGACGGGGCGTCTTGCCGCCGGCGAGCCGATCAAGCAGGACGAGCTTGCGGTGGAGTTGGGAACGAGCCGGATCCCGGTGCGCGATGCGTTGAGGATACTCGAAAAGCGGGGCATGGTTTCGCTGCGCGCCAATGCGAGCGCGAAGGTGGTCAGCCGGACCGTGGAGGACATGGATGTTTCCTATCGCATCCGCGAGGTTCTCGAACCGATGCTGCTGGCCGAAAGCATTCCCCATCTTGGCGAGGAGGCGATCGACGCGCTTCGCCAGCTCAAAGATCGCCTTGCCGATGATTTGGGGTATGAGGAATATCTCGCGCTTACTCGCGAATTCCATGTGCTCTGTTTCAGCGGGCATCGGGCGCCGCTGCTGTCTCACATCATAGAATGGCTATGGGATACCACTTATAGTTACCGCGCCGCCTTTGCGCGCATGTCCGTCGCGGATGAGGAACGTCTGCGGGCGATGCGGGTGGAGCGCGAATTGCTCTTCGATGCCATTTCTCACCGGGAAGTGGACTTGGCGCAGCGAATCTGGGCCATTCAGGTGAGGCGCACTCACAAGGCGTTGCTGCGTTACGCGGATCGGGCGGATTTGCTGGGAAGCGAAACGCCGGCAGGCGCAAGGGGCAATTCTTCCCGCTGATTTCGAAGTGGATACAGGGTGCGGGCGTGCCGGAACGCCGCCTGCGCGCCATTGGCATTTCCGCTTGCCATTGACCAACCTCATTTGGACTGACAGAGTTGGACCGATTGGTCCATGATGGTCAGTCCAAAAAGTTGCAATGGGGATGCTCCGGTGACAAGATATGCGAAGGGCAAGCGCGCCCTGTTTGCGGCACTGCTTGGCTGCTGCTGTTCTGCTTTCGCTCCTTCCGTCGCCCAGGCGGCAAGCGCCCAGCAGCCCGCGGCGCAGGGCAGGTCCGTGCTCGATCTATCGCAAGGCTGGCGGTTCCAGGCCGGCGATCAGCCGGAGGAGGCCAGCCGGCAAGGTTTCGACGATGCGGCCTGGCAGACGGTTTCCGTTCCGCACACCTGGAACCGGCTTGGGGAGTATGTGAAGGAGCGATCCTCGTCCGCCAACAACTACCAGGGGGCGGGCTGGTATCGACTCCACGTCAAGGCGCCCCGGGCAGCCGCGCGCGAGCGACAGTTCCTTGACTTCGCGGGCGTGGGCAAGATTGCCGACATATGGGTGAACGGCACGCATGTGGGGCGGCACGAAGGAGCGTTCGCGCGCTTCAGGATCGATGTTACAGCCGTCTGGAAGCCGGGCCTGGACAATCTGGTCGTCGTGCGGGCGGACAATTCGAAGCCTACCGCGGACAACGAAAGCGGGCAGGTCATACCGCTTTCGGGCGATTTCTTCGTCAATGGCGGAATCTACCGGGGCGTGACCCTGCTGACGGCGCCGGATGCCGGTGTCGATCTGCTCGATTTCGGCGGGCCCGGCGTTTACGCGAAGGCCACTTCGGTCACGCCGGAAAGCGCAAGCGTGGACGTGCTGGTTCGCCTGCGCAATCAGGGCGCATCACCCCGAAAAATGGTGATGACCACAACCCTTCGCGATGCCGGGGGGCGAACGGTGGCAACACAGTCGCAGACGTTGAGCCTGGCGCCGGGGCAGGATTCCCGGCAGGTGAGCCTGTCGCTTCCCCGCCCGCACCTGTGGAACGGCCGGGCCGACCCCTACATGTACTCCATTGCGGTCGAGACGAGGGAGCCGGGGGCGGCAAGGCAGACTGTCACCGTGCCGCTGGGCGTGCGATCGTTCTCGTTCGATGCCAATGCCGGCTTCTTCCTGAATGGCAAGCATGTGAAGCTGCAGGGGGTTTCCCGCCATCAGGACGTCATGGGCAAGGGATGGGCGCTTTCGGATGAAGACCATGCCCGCGACATGCGCATGATCGAGGAACTGGGGGCCAATACCGTGAGGCAGGCCCACTATCAGCACGCCGATGCATGGTCGGACGAGGCAGATCGCTCCGGCATGGTGGTCTGGGCGGAGCTGCCCTATGTCACGACGCCTTCGCTGTCGGGCGGGAAGGGCAGCGACCGGCTATGGGCGAATGCGGAGCAGCAGCTTCGCGAGCAGATCCGGCAGAACTACAACCATCCCTCGATCATGATGTGGTCGGTGGGCAACGAGGTCGATTCCGCCAAGGGTTTCGGCGTCCAGGGAGAGCCGCCACAGCCGCTTGCGCTGCTCAGGCACCTCAACCAGATCGCCAAGCAGGAAGACCCGTCACGCCCGACCACTTTTGCCGATTGCTGCGAAGGGCTGACGATGTTCAAGACGGCCGGCGAAGGGCTGGCCGGGGCCGCCGATCTTATCGGCTACAACCGTTACTACGGCTGGTACATGCCCAACCCGACCGATGCGCGCAGGCAGTTCGGCGAAGCGCTGGACAAGCTCCATGCGGATCATCCCACCTTGCCGATTTCGGTTTCGGAATACGGCGGCGGAGGATCGCTCACCCAGCACAGCGACAATGTGCGTGCCGGCTTCGTGAACATGGCGGGACGCCCCCAGCCGGAAGAATTCGAATCCTTCGTTCATGAAGAGAACTGGCCGGTCATTCGCGAGCGGGATTATGTGTTCGCCAGCTGGGCGTGGAACATGTTCGATTTCCCCAGCGACTTGCGGCAGGAGGGCGATGCGATCGACCTCAACACGAAGGGGTTGGTGAGCTTCGATCGCAAGACCCGGAAGGACGCCTTCTACTACTACAAGGCGCAGTGGAATCCGGAGCCGATGATCCATCTGACGGGCAAGCGCTATGTCGACAGGGCCTATGCGGTCATGGAGGTCAGGGCCTATTCCAACGCCGCGAAGGCCCGGCTTACCGTCAATGGCCAGATGATTGGCGAGACCGACTGCCCCGACCGCATATGCATCTGGCCGGATGTCAGGCTTGCTCCCGGGGAAAACCGCGCGGTGGTCGATGCCGAGGTCGGCGGCACGAAGGTGAGCGATGCCACCGTGTGGACCGGTCCGAATCCGGCCCTTTCCGGCATTGCGATCGATGCCGGCGATCTGGCGGGGCGGGTCGTGGCGGGGCGCCGGTTCGGCTCGGACAATTTCGTGACCGGCGGCGCGCCCATGATCCTCAACATGGAGGGCTTCGGCCGCAAGGCGGCCAATCCGCGCCGGGTCGAAGCCGGGTCTCCGGAGCTCTTCGAGTTCTGGCGCGAAGGCGAGGCGTTCTCCTATGCGATACCGGCTCCGGACGGCCGCTGGAAGGTGACGGTGCTCACCTTCCAGCCGAGCCCGGCGGCACCGGGCAGCGCGATGATGGCAATATCGGCGAACGGCGCTCTCGCAGTGCCGGCCTTCAACATTGCCGCATCGGCCGGCGGCGCGCTGAAGGCAAAGGCGATCACCTTTGCTGTAGATGTCAGGGGCGGCGTGCTGAAGCTCGACTTCGCCGGCAAGGGCGGCAAGGCGGTCGTCGCCGCGATCACGCTCGACAAATGATGTGAAAAGGGCGCCCCAGGGGGGCGCCCTTCGATCACCAGTTCCACATCGTGCCGTCTTCGAGGCGGGCGACGGGAAGATAGGCTGGCTTGTAGGGATACTTTGCCGCCAGCTCCTCGTCGATGTCGACGCCGTGTCCGGGCGTTTCGCCGCAGATGAGATGGCCATCTTCGAAGCGGTAATCGTGCGGGAACACCGCATCGGTTTCCTCGCTGTGGCGCATGTATTCCTGGATGCCGAAATTGGGGACCCAGGTGTCGAAATGCAGGGCGCAGCCCATCGTCACCGGGGAAAGGTCCGTCGCGCCGTGGCAGCCGGTGCGGATCTGGTAGAGGGCGGCCAGATCGGCGATGCGGCGCAAGTGCGTGAGGCCGCCCGCGCCGACGACCGTGCAGCGGATATAGTCGATGAGCTGGTTCTGGATCAGGTCCTTGGCATCCCAGATCGTGTTGAATATCTCGCCCACCGCCAGCGGCGTGGTGGTGTGCTGGCGCACGAGGCGGAAGGCCTCCTGATTTTCGGAAGGCGTGCAGTCCTCCAGCCAGAACAGCTGGAACGGTTCCAGCATCTTGCCGAGGTTGGCGGCCTCCTGCGGCGTGTAGCGGTGATGGCCGTCATGCAGCAGGTGGTGGCCGAAGCCGTAAGTCTCTCGCAGCTTTTCGAAAAGGCGGGGCACGTGGTTGAGCGCCTTGCGCGTATCCCAGCCCGTTACCGAAGGAAGCGCGGCGTCGGCAGGCTCGTAGAACAGCTTGCCCCGGCCCACGCCATAGGCGTCCTTGATGCCGGGAATTCCGGTCTGGGCGCGGATGGCCTTGTACCCCATGTCGATGTACTGGCCCACGGCATCGACCGTTTCGGCGATATCGCCGCCATTGGCATGGCCGTAGACCATGACGCGATCGCGGCTGCGCCCGCCCAGAAGATCGTAGACCGGCATCCCGGCCATCTTGCCCTTGATATCCCACAGCGCCATGTCGACCGCGGCGATCGCGCGCATCGTTACGGGGCCGCGCCGCCAATAGGCTCCGCGATAGAGATATTGCCAGATGTCCTCGATGCGGCGCGGATCCATGCCGATCAGGCAGGGGATAACGTGATCCTCCAGATAGGATACGACGGCCTTCTCGCGCCCGTTGAGCGTAGCGTCGCCGATTCCGTAGACGCCCTGATCTGTCTCGATCTTGAGAGTCACGAAGTTGCGGCCCGGGCAGGTCACGATGACCCTGGCGCTATGGATAAACATCTGGCGTTCCGGCTCCCTGTTCCGCCCGCCTTGACGGCGCGGTGTCGTTCTGTACAACTTCTCGTATATTGGTCAGGCCAAAAGAGAGCAATATGTCTGAACGTGAAAATGCCTCCGGAGGGCGGCTATATCAGGAGCTTGCCCGCAAGCTGATGGAGGAACTGGTGGCGGGCCGTTACGTCGTGGGGTCGCGCCTGCCCGCGGAAAGGGACATGTGTACCATCTACGGCGTCAGCCGGCCGATCGTGCGCGAGGCGATCATCGCGCTCGAAGTGCAGGGCTTCGTGGAGACGCGGATTGGATCCGGCGCCTATGTCGTGCGCCTGCCCGGCCATAACGATGTGCCCGGTTTCGATATGACCGCGTTCGAACTGACCGAGGCGCGTCTCATGGTCGAAGGGGAAGTGGCGGCTCTTGCGGCAACCCAGGCGACTGCCGAGGATCTGCGGGAAATTTCATCGCTCGTTGACCAGATTGCCAGCGAGAATTGCGATCCGCTCGGCAAGGAACGCGCGGACCGGGCTTTCCATCTGGCAATCGCAAGGGCGACGCGCAATCGCGCGATGATCGATCTTGTCGAGCGTTTGTGGGATCTTCGCGAGGCTTCGCCCGAAAGCGCCCTCCTGCACGACAAGGCCAGAACGGCCAATGTGAAGCCCGTGGTGGACGAGCATACGGCAGTACTTGCCGCGATCGAGGCGGGCGATGCGGCGGCGGCAAGGGCGGCCATGCGCGGCCATCTGGCATCGGTGCTAGACAGCCTGTTGTTCGCGACGGAGGAAATGGCCGTGGAGGAAGCGCGGCGCGCAACCGAGGCGAAGCGCGCAAGGTACATTCGCACGAACTGAAGACTTCGGCGCGGCAGCAATTTTCCGCTTCCGCGCCAAATCATATGCCGATGGGTCGCCCACAGGCATACGGCGATACCGCGCAAAGCAGGGTCGCGACAAAGAACATAGATCGAATGGGAGAGAGATTATGGAGGATCGACAGGTTCGTTTCGACCGCCGCAAGGCAATGGCTGCGACTGCTGCAATGGTCGCGGGCGCTGCCGGCATCGGCGCATCCGCCGCACTGGCCGCACCGGCTTCGCGCCGGTTTCCCAAAGGCTTTCGCTGGGGCGCTTCGACCGCGGGTTACCAGATCGAAGGCAATAACGTGAACGCGGATCTGTGGCTGATGGAGCACGTCAAGCCGCAGACGTTCGCGGAGTTTTCCGGCGATGCCGACGACAGCTATCACCGTTGGCGGGAAGACATTGCGGTGATGAAGGCGATCGGGCTCAATTCCTATCGCTTTTCCATCGAATGGTCCCGCATCGAGCCGACGAGAGGTCAGTTTTCTCAAGCCGAGATCGACTATTATCGCCGCTTTGCAGAAGCTCTGCGCGAAGCGGGGATCGAGCCCGTCATGACCTTCTATCATGTCGCGGCGCCTCGTTGGTTCGCTGAGGCAGGAGGCTGGCTCAATCCGGATTCGCCGGACCTGTTCGCCAATTATTGTGACCGGGCCGCGCGTCAGCTTGCGTCGATCATCGGCGTTGCCTGCACGATCAACGAGCCGCAGGTCGGCCTCACCTATCGGACCATGCCCCAGTCACAGGCCTACTTCGGAAAGCTGGACGAGGCGCAGGAGGCCGCGCACCGGGAGGCTGCGCGCGTGACGGGTAGCGCGCGCTTCGTCACGATGAACCATCCCGATATCAAGGGCATGACGCCGCAACTCATGGCCGCCCATGAAAAATCGGTGCAGGCGATCAAGGCGGCGCGGGGCGATCTTCCGACCGGCGTCACGCTGAACCTCGTCGATTTCCAGCCCGCGAACGAAGGCGCGAAGCACCAGGAACTGCGCAAGGCCGCTTATGGAGACTGGCTGGAGGTTGCCAAGCGCTCTGGAGACTTCGTGGGGGTGCAGACCTATCGGCAGGTTCGGATTCCGGGCGAGGGTGCCAAGCTTCCCGATCTCCCGGACATGCCTTACGTTGATCGCGCGCATCTCGAAGAGATGATCAAGCAGCCGCAGGCGCTGCGCAATACGGTCGAATATGTTCACCAGCAGACCGGAAAGCCGATCTTCGTAACGGAAAACGGCCTCGAAACACCCGATGATCGCAGGCGCGCCTGGTACATTCCGCAGGTCCTGTCCCAGCTTCACGATGCGATGGATGCGGGCGTACCCGTTATGGGCTACATGCACTGGTCGCTGATCGATAACTTCGAGTGGCTTCAAGGTTATAAGCCCCAGTTCGGGCTGGCCGCCGTCGACCGCGAGACCTACGCGCGTAAGCTCAAGCCAAGCGCCGCCGTCTACCGGCAAATCATCCGCGCCAACGCGGTCTGAGGGCGCGGCCCGCGGAACCACGCGAATTTACCGCGATACTGCAACGCCTGGCGCTGCGGTATCGCGGCGCTTGGTATTCAGGCCAGAACCTCCTTCCTTTGAGAAACGAACAAGCGGTTTCTCTCCGGCACGTGCCGATCCCGAATTTGGCGTTGGAAACCGCATTGTCCGAGGCCGCGGACTATTTCTGGCCCGGCAATAAATTCGTTGTAACTCCCCTCGGTCTAAATTATCTACCGATTAGTCGGTAAAAATAATGCCGAAGCTGCCTGCAAGGGCGGCGGATCGGGAGGGAGAACGAAATGATCGGATATCGCGATTTCACGCGCGCACGGTATGTGGCCTGCAGCGTACTGGCGATTGCCTTGTCGGGTTGCAGTACAAGCGACGCCCCGCTGCCGGTTGCTGCCTCAGGGCCGGAGCCCTCTTCGATCAATGACGAGACTTTGGCTGCCGCCTGCAGCGCCGCAGCACTGCAAAACGTCGCATCCGTGCTGGGCCAGGGTGTTACGGTAAAGGCCATTCCCAATGGCGCAACGGTGCCTGGAGGCGCAAGGTTCTACGCTTCGACCGCCACGACGCCTGCATTCTGTCAGGCAGTCGGCAGCTTCGTGACCAACCCTGCAACCGGCAAGACCGCGAATTTCATGGCGACTTTTCCGGCCAACTGGAACGGGAAGTACATGCAGGTCGGCTGTTCGGGGCACTGCGGCCAGTTCTTCGTAAGCGATCCGGCCATGCCGACGATCGTCATTACGAGCCAGGGCAAACCGATGGACGCGATCACAAAGGGATACGCGATCTTCGCGACTGACGAGGGGCACACCGGAATGGCCGGCGGAACCTGGGCGGTGAAGCCGTCGGGCGAAGTGGATGAAGACGCGATAGAGGACTTCTACTACCGGGCAGACAAAGTGCTCTCGAAAATGGGGAAGGATTTCACTAAGGCGTTCTACGGGGCGCTGCGCAATCGGCCGCAATCGATCGCCTATTCCTATTTCAACGGCTGTTCCGGCGGCGGACGCGATGCGCTTGTCGCCGCAAGCCTGTTTCCTGAAGCATTCGACGGCATCATAGCGGGATCGCCCTACAACACGTCAGGTGGGGCGTTCCAGTTCGCCGGTGTCCCGATCGCGTCCTTGCGATCACCGGCGGCGCAAGTGACGCCTGCTCTCGTTTCCCTGATCCAGCCCATCGTCATGGCGCAATGCGACAAGCTCGACGGCGTTCAGGATGGGCTGATCCAGAATCCGGCCGCCTGTAATTTCCGACCGGAACGCGATCTGCCGATCTGCAAACCGGGGCAAGCATCGGGCACCTGCTTTACCAAAGAACAGGTCGAGACTGTGAGCACGCTCATCAGTGCAGTCACCGATGAACGCGGCGCGGTCGTGCAGCCGGGCCTTGCCGTCAGTGAATTGCAGGGAACGTCGTTCATTACGCCCAAGCGTCCTGCAGACCTTTCGGCCGCGGAACCTTTTCCGGGCTCGGACAATGGCGATGTCGCGAACAATGGATATTGGCCCCTTGCCGATGCCATGCTCAAGGTCTTCGTCCATGACAACGATCGCAATTTCCATACGCGTTCGGTCGTCAGCTTCGCCAGTGGAGGGACCGGTCAGGTCTCGAACTTCCACATCGTCGTGCCCGGTTCGGAAGTTGCGCTCCTGCGGCGCAAGGCCTTTTCGGGCATTGGGCACCGGCCGGAGGGGTTCGACAATCTGCTCAAGTCCAGGACGCGTCTGCTGATCTGGCACAATCTTTCCGACAACGTACTCACCCCTTACGCTTCGACGAACCTCTACAACCAGCTTGCATCGCGCCATGGCGGTTATGCGAAGGTGCAGCAGAGCGTACGTCTGTTCGGGCTGCCCGGAACGCCGCACTGCAGTATGGGCGGCATTGGCCCGAACACGTTCGATGCCATCGGAGCAATGGAGAAGTGGGTTGAAAACGGCCGGGCTCCCGACGCGCTGATGGCGACGCTCTATCCGGTCAACGGATTTGGCGTGAAGGATTTCTCGAAGGCACCGGGACGGACCATGCCGCTCTGCAAGTATCCGGCAATGGCGCGGTACAAAGGCGCTGGCGATGTCAACGACGGCGCAAACTGGGAATGCCCGGCCAACGATCGCAGAATGCTGGAAATCGGCGAGAGCGGAAGGCAGGCAGGAGTCATCGGCCCGAAAATCTGACCGGCCGGGGAAGGGGGAGTTCTCTGGAATTCCCGCTCGACTGCGCTTGACTGTTGCTGTGAAAGCCTGCCCGGGCGGCCCGGTTCGCTGAAAGGGGAATGCCCAGGAGGGGGCGGCAGACTGGATGCCTGCGGCCCCCCTTGTCTGGCTTAATCCAGGAAGGCGCGCATGATGCGGGACCGGCTCGGGTGCTTGAGCTTGCGCAGGGCCTTGGCTTCGATCTGGCGGATACGTTCGCGGGTAACCGAGAACTGCTGGCCGACTTCCTCAAGCGTATGGTCGGTGTTCATGCCGATGCCGAAGCGCATGCGCAGCACGCGTTCTTCACGCGGGGTGAGCGAGGAAAGCGTGCGGGTGATCATTTCCTTGAGGTTCGCCTGGATCGCAGCGTCCACCGGGATAACCGCGTTCGCGTCCTGAATGAAATCGCCGAGATGCGAATCTTCCTCGTCGCCGATCGGCGTTTCGAGCGAGATCGGCTCCTTGGCGATCTTCAGAACCCGCTTCACCTTTTCGAGCGGCATGGACAGGCGCTCGGCCATTTCTTCCGGCGTGGGTTCGCGGCCCTGCTCGTGAAGGAACTGGCGGCTGGTGCGGACCAGCTTGTTGATCGTCTCGATCATGTGCACCGGGATGCGGATCGTGCGGGCTTGATCCGCGATCGAGCGCGTGATCGCCTGCCTGATCCACCAGGTGGCATATGTCGAGAACTTGTAGCCGCGGCGGTACTCGAACTTGTCGACCGCCTTCATCAGGCCGATGTTGCCTTCCTGGATGAGGTCCAGGAACTGCAGGCCGCGGTTGGTGTACTTTTTGGCGATCGAGATCACCAGGCGCAGGTTCGCCTCGACCATTTCCTTCTTGGCGATGCGCGCCTCGCGCTCGCCCTTCTGGACCATGTTGACGATGCGGCGGAACTCGGGAAGCGCCATGCCGGTGGTGGCGGCGATGTCCGAGACTTCCGAGCGGATGCGTTCGACAGGATCGGCCTCGGCCTCGGCGAAGGCGGCCCACTTCTTGTCCTTCTTCGCCATGTCGGCGAGCCAGGTGTCGTCCAGCTCTCGGCCCATGTAGGTTTCGAGGAAGTCTGCGCGCTTGACCTTGTGACGCTCGGCAAGGCGCAGCATCTGGCCGCCCAGCGTGGTGAGGCGGCGGTTGAAGGCGTAGAGGTTGTCGACGAGATATTCGATCTTCGACGCGTGGAACTTCACCGATTCGACCTGCGCGGTGAGGTCTTCGCGAAGCTGCTGGTACTGGTCTTCCTTGGCGGCCGGGAAATCGATGCCCAGCGCCAGCGCGTCGAGGCGCTCGGACTGGAGGCGTTCGAAGGCCTGGAACAGCTCGGTGATGAGGATGAACTTCTCAAGCGCTTCGGGCTTGAGGGCCGCTTCCATCTGCGCGAGGCTGAGGGTGTTGTCTTCTTCCTCTTCCTCAGCCTGCCGCTTGGGGATCGGATTGCCGTCCTCGTCGACCTCGGAGGTTTCCTCCTCGACGTCGTCCTCGTCCTTGAAGGAGGGACCGGCGGTCTTTTCGCTGATCTCGCCGTCGTCGTCGCCGTCTTCCGTCAGGCTTTCGGGCGCGGGCTCCTTCGAGAGCATCGCGTCGAGATCGAGGATCTCGCGAAGCTGCATCTCGCCGTTGTTGAGCGCTTCCGACCACTGGATGATGGCGTGGAAGGTGATCGGGCTCTCGCACAGGCCCAGGATCATCATGTCGCGACCGGCTTCGATTCGCTTGGAGATGGCGGCTTCGCCCTCTCGGCTGAGCATCTCCGCCGCGCCCATTTCGCGCAGGTACAGGCGAACCGGATCGTCGCTCCGGCCGAGGGCTTCCGCACTCTTGCTGTCGGCCGCGCGGCGTCGGGTGCCTTCGCCGCTTTCGGCGAAACCGCTGTCTCCGTCGCGATCCTCGTCCGCGTCCAGTTCCGGCTCGGCATCGGCCGCATCGTCATCGTCTTCATTTTCGACGATTTTGACGCCCATTTCCGAGATCGCGGCCATGATGTCCTCGATCTGTTCGGAAGACATCTGGTCCTGCGGCAGCGCAGCGTTCAATTCGCTGACGGATATGACACCGAGGCGCTTGGCCCGCGCGATCAATCGCTCGACCGAGCCCCGGCCGGAATCGATCAGCGGTGCGTCGTTCTCCGCGCCATAATCTTCGTTGCTCATTCTTGTTCGCTTTTTATCCATTGTGCGCCTTCGGCGGCGTTGCTCCGCCAGGACAAAGACGTCGGTCTGAAAGTGCATTGCCTGACACAGCGGCAAAGCGCCAGCGATCTGTCACACGGCAAACCGGCAAGGGCCATTTTGAACGCCGACAGCTTTCCCGTCTCTATCATGGGTATCAAGCAGGCCGCAGGCAATGACGCCCATGCGTTTTCATGTCTCGGGGCATAAAGAAGGCTGTAGTTCGTGATTCCGATCAGCCGCCAGAGCATGGCCTTGGCCGGTGGAAACCGGCCAAGGCCCGCGGACCTCAGCGAAGGACCAGATTGACCGCCGAGGACTTGCCGCGGCGATCGATCTCGATTTCGAACTCGATCTGATCGCCTTCATGCAGGCCGGACAGGCCCGAGCGCTCTACGGCACTGATGTGCACGAAGGCATCGGGCTGGCCGTCATCGCGATTGACGAAGCCAAAGCCCTTGGACGCATTGAAGAACTTGACCGTGCCGCTGGCGCGTTCGCCCGTGGACTGGCGCTGTGCCGGCGCGGATTCCCGCCGAGTGGCGGTGATGACTTCGCCGACGATCGAGAGATTCGTTGCGGAGACCTTGCCGCCACGGTCGACCAGCTGGAACTCAAGCTGCTGACCTTCGGCAAGCGTCGTGAGGCCGGCGTCCTGAACGGCGCTGATGTGAACGAAGGCATCGTCGCCGCCATCTTCGCGCTGGATGAAGCCGAAGCCCTTATCCGCGTTGAAGAACTTGACCACGCCGCTGCCCTCGCCGATGACTTGAGCAGGAGCGCCGCCGCGAGGGCCGCCGCCGCCGAAACCGCCGCTACGCGCACCGCCAAAGCCGCCGCGCTGCCCGCCACCGAAACGGTCGTTGCCGCCGCCGAAGCGGTCGTTACCGCCGCCGAAGCGGTCGTTACCGCCGCCGAAACGGTCATTGCCGCCGCCGAAACGGTCGTTGCCACTACCGAACCTGTCACGGCCGTTACCGCGATTTCCTCTGTCAAAAGACATGACTAAAACGTACCTTCGTTGCGCTCGGTGAAAAAATGGCCCATGCGCTTGAACGCGGCGCGCCGGGCGTAATAACAATCAGCTTACAATACGAAGTGTTCTGACAGGGCTATGATACCCTGTGGCTGATTGTCAGATAAAAATTTAATGATGTATATCTATTTCGAAATATTTTGGCACGTAAATGCTGCATTTGCCAAAATCCCGGGCAATTCTGCCTTTGGGTTCGAAAATATTTCCTGCAATTGCAGGTGCGTATTGTGGAGCGAGGCGATCGATGTCTTGATTCCTTTAACGGTCATCACGGCGCGTGCATCATGATTGGCGCGCCTTTTTTGGACTTGTCTCGCTGCATCGCTGCCCCATAGCACCGAATTTCCTATCAGACCATCCGAGAGCCTCGTACAGTGAGGTTTTCCGAGATCGGCGCGGCAGTTTACCGGGAATCCTTGAAAAATCCGGCTGAATCGGGCTCGGCGGGGCAGGAAATACGATACCTGCAACACTCCGTCGCTTCGCATCGCGGTGAAAATCTTGGTGTGGCGGGCCATGGTGCCAGCTTGCGCTTGCGGGGCGAAGGGAATCGCAGCCGCCCGGATTCTGTCTTGAGAATGAGAAAAGGACGGGCAAGGGGCCGCTCGGCGGACTTTGATCGATCGGATCGATGGTCAGGCCTTGCCATGCGGCAGGGCACGGCGGGGGATGCCTGTGATGCGAACCCATATTGAATGGCTATGCAGGATTTCCAATTGCCGCCGGTGAATGGGCGGATTTCCGCGGTTTTCCCGGCAGGAGAAAATGCCGCGGATCCTGAATTCCGATGATTCCCGCGTACGGTGAAGGAGGGGCGGCCGAACGGGCAAGTCCAAGTGTCTATAACGGCGGGATATATAGGCGTTCGGTGAAGCGCTCGTTCTCCCCCCGGCCCGAGGAATTTACCTTGCTCGATTTTCTGAACAATTGGCGGCTTTCTAAAAAGCTGCTGGCAGCCTTCAGCCTGCTCATCGCGCTTCTGAGCGTAGTGGGTATCAATGGCCTTGTTTCGACAAGGACCATGAACTCTATCGCCCAAAGCCACGTCGATCACGGCATCGCCAGCATGTCGGCGCTGGAAGCGGTCATCAGCAATGCGCAGGCGCTTCGCTCGCTGGTCTATGCCAGCTACATCGCGAAAGACGCCGGCGAAGCGCGCGATCTCAAGCAGCGCTATGACACCGCGCGGGCCGATCTCGACAAGGCGGTGGAAGAATACAGCCAGGTAGCCGATGTCAGTCTGGCAGGCGACCTTACCCGGCTCAAGAGCGGGATCGATAGCCTCTATGCAGTGAACGAGCGCACCCTGAACCTGCGAAGCGCGGGCGATCTCGAGGGCGCGCTGGCATTGATGAACACCGATGGTCGCGCTGCCTCGCGCGATGTGACGACGCGCACGGATGCTCTGGTGGACAAGGTTCGCGAGCTTTCGAGCCGCCGAGCCGAGCAGGGGCAAGCCACTGCCGAACTGACGACCTGGCTCTCGGCTGGCCTCGCTATCATCGGAATCGCGGGAATTCTGCTCATCTGGCGCGTGCTCGTGCGCACCGTCGCCGCGCCGATGAGCCGGATCACCGAGGTCACCACCTCGCTTGCCGAAGGCGGCCACCAGGCGGTGCCCTATCGTGAGCGTCGTGATGAAATCGGCGAGATAGCGCAAGCCGTCGAGCAGTTCCGTGTCGCCTCCGAAGCCCGTGCCGAGATCGATGCGCGCCACGCCAAGGAGCAGGAAGTCGTCACCTCGACGCTGCGAGCCAGCCTTCAGGCCATCAGCGAAGGCGACCTGACGCGGTCGATCAACGCCGATTTTCCGCCGGCCTATGGCGAACTCAAGAACAACTTCAATTCGGCTGTGGGAGCGCTGCGCGATCTCATCGGTGCGGTCGCTGAAAGCGCCGTTACGATCCGCACCGGCTCCAGCGAAATCGCCCAGGCATCCGAGGACCTGGCTCGTCGTACCGAAAGCAACGCGGCCAGCCTTGAAGAGACTTCGGCGGCCATCACCCAGATGGATCAGCGCCTGCGCGCCACTGCCGAAGCCGCCGGTCGCACTGTACAGCGGGCCGATGGGGCTATGGGTGTGGTTCAGACCGGCCGCTCGATCGCCGATGAGGCCGTGCAGGCCATGGGCCGCGTCAGCGAGAGCGCCAAGGGTATCGATTCGGTGATCGAGGGGCTCGATAAGATCGCCTTCCAGACCCGGGTTCTTGCCATGAACGCTGCCGTAGAGGCAGGCCGCGCAGGCGACGCAGGGCGCGGTTTCGCGGTGGTGGCCGATCTCGTCTCCGCGCTCGCCATGCGCTCGGAAGAGGAAGCCAAGCGAGCCCGGGAGCAATTGACGGCGACGCAGACCGATATCGGTACTGCTGTCGGAGCGGTGCAGCGCGTGGACGGCGCGCTTCAGAACATCTCGGGCGACGTGACCGAGGTGCATACACTGCTGAGCGACATCGCGGCTGACAATCAGGTGCAGTCATCGACGATCACGCAGATCAGCGCAGCGATCGGCACGATGGACCAGGCGACGCAGCAGAACGCGGCGATGGTGGAGCAGACTTCGGCAGCGGCGCGCACTCTCAACAGCGAAGTCACCGCTCTTTCGGACCGCGCTGCAATGTTCCGCACCGGAAATGGTGGCGTGTCCCATTCCCCGCGCTCGTTTCCTGCCGCTACGCCGCGCGGCGCAGGGGCGGCGATCCCTTCCATCTCAGTTCGAAGCCCCAAGGTGGCCGCATTGGCAACCGGGCAGGACGATGACTGGATGGATTTCTGACCGGGATGTGAGGGCGCGAAGAAGGCGCGGATCGGAGGGTTGCCGTTCTTTGGACGGGCGGTAACCTCCATCAAACTTGTGCCTGTCGCAGGTTCTCCCGGATTTGTGCGATAGCCGATAATCAATTATGTGAATGAAAAATCATCATATCTATTGATTTTTGATATGAGGTGCGATGCCGCAATCCCGAGGAAACAGCGCAAGATAGTGCGCGGTTATTCAATGGGAGAGATTAGGCTCAGGACCCATTGATTGACGGAGGTCGATGTGATTCAGGCTCCGCAAGGAGACTGAGCATGAGCGGCCTGCCAATCAATGGGTCCTGAGGCCGCAATGGGCGCTAAGGGGACCCGCCTCGCTGCGCCAGAATCTGCTATCGCGGGCTAACCTCCGGAAGGGTCGATCAGGAACTTCTCGCCTGTGGCCTTGCGCTCGTATGCTTGCAGGACGTCCGGCTCCAGGGCTTCCGCCAATCCGATCACGCGGGTGTATTTGCTGGCGAATGTCGTTGTCAGTTCGTCGATCACGCGGCGGCGCAGGCGGGCTACGACTTCGGGGCCGGCTTTCTGGAGGAACGGGAACAGCAGCCAGCCCGACACGCCCCACTGGAAGCCGAAAGCCAGCCGATTGAGGATCGTCGGCGAAGTGTCCAGTGCGCCGTAGATGTAGAGCTGTTTGAACACGGGTGAGCCGTAGCGGTTGTATTCGGGCATCGCGCGGACCTGCGCCTGTTCCATGGCCTGCATGATGTCGCTGCCCAGCGTCCCGCCGCCGATGGCGTCGAAGGCTAGGGTTGCGCCGGTTTGCTCCACGGCTTCCGCAAGCCGGGCGGCGAAGTCGTCGTCCTTGCTGTTGATCACGTGCGCGGCGCCGATCTCGTTCAGAATGTCGGCCTGCTGCGTGGAGCGGACGATGTTGACCAGCGGTATGCCGTCCCGCAGGCATACCTTCTGCAGCATCTGCCCGAGGTTCGATGCGGCGGCGGTATGGATGATCGCCTTGTGCCCCTCGCGCCGCGCAGTTTCGACGAAGCCGAGCGCGGTGAGCGGGTTGACGAACATCGAAGCGCCGCTTGCCGCCGTCGCGCCTTCGGGCAGCGGGATCACCTCGCTCGCCTTGATACGGCGATAGTCGGCATACATCCCTCCGCCGATCATCCCGACCCGCCTGCCTTCCAGCGCGGCGGCGTTCCGTCCGGCTGCGACGACGGTTCCGGCGCCTTCGTTGCCCACGGGCATCGACTGGCCAAGCCGCGCCGCGACACCGGCCAGACGGGCCGGCGGAATATCGAAAGTCAGGCTTCCGCCTCCGCCATCGCGCCGTTCGAGTGTCGCGATATCGGCAGGGCCGAGCAGCAGTCCCAGGTCGCTCGGGTTGATCGGCGCGGCTTCCACGCGGACGACGATCTCGTCGTCTGCGGGATCGTCGATCCGCACCTGTTCCAGCGACAGTGTCAGCTTGCCGTCATCGATCGTGGATCGCAGTTCGCGTCCCGTGAAGCCCATGACCTTCTCCGCTTGTTTGGCCGCGGCCGAATTTGCCGCCAGTCGGCGGAACATAGGCAGTGCGCCGGCCCGCGCAAGGATCGGCCAAGAAAACGGCCTGCTTCCAACAATAACATTGCCTTGCAGTTTGGCGAGGTCATAGTTGGCGCCAACGAGAAGATGGGAAGGGTAGAGGACGTGCAGAACGAAGCCGATACGACCACGTCGTCGTCCGCGATTGCCTCCGATCCGCGTTACCGCAAGTTGGTGGCAAGCCGGTCCCGCCTTGGCTGGCAATTGGCGGGAATAATGCTGGCGGTCTTCTTCGGCTTCATTCTCGTGATAGCCTTTCGCAAGGACCTGCTGGCGGAACCGATCGGCCAGGCGACCACGACTTGGGGAATTCCGGTGGGTCTCGGGGTGATCCTCGTAGGGATCGCGCTCACCGGCTTTTACGTCTTCCGCGCAAATCGCGATTTCGATCCGCTGCTCGAAGCCATTCGCAAGGATGCCGCGAAGTGAGCGGCCGCCTTGCCGCAGTGCGCTCCGGATCGGTTCTGGCTGTGCTTGGCATGGCTGTTCCCGTGCCGGCATTCGCCGACGCCCTGACCGGGCAGACGCAGCAGCAGCCGACGAACTGGCCTGCGATCCTCATGTTCGGGGTGTTCGTGCTGGCAACTCTCGGGATTACCCGCTGGGCGGCACGAAAGACCCGTACGACGGCGGATTTCTACACGGCGGGAGGCGGTATCACGGGATTCCAGAACGGATTGGCGATTGCCGGCGATTACATGTCGGCGGCATCGTTCCTGGGGATCTCCGCCCAGATTTTCGCCGACGGCTACGATGGGCTGATCTACTCGACGGGCTTTCTGGTGGGCTGGCCGATCATTCTCTTCCTGCTGGCGGAACGCCTGCGCAATCTCGGCCGCTACACGTTCGCGGACGTGGCATCCTTCCGTTTCGCCCAGACCCCGGTCCGTCTCTTTGCCGCTTCCAGCACGCTCGCCGTCGTGCTGTTCTACCTCATCGCCCAGATGGTCGGCGCGGGGCAGTTGATCAAGCTGCTGTTCGGGCTGCCCTATTCCTATGCCGTGGTGATCGTGGGCGTGCTGATGACGTTCTATGTCCTGTTCGGGGGCATGATCGCGACCACATGGGTCCAGATCATCAAGGCGGTACTGCTCCTGGGCTGCGCCACGCTCATGGCTTTCGCCGTGCTTGCCAGCTTCGGCTTCTCGCCCGATGCCCTCTTCGCGCGCGCGGTAGAAGTGAAGACGGCGCTGGCACTCGATGCCGGCGCCGACCCGGCGACGGCGGCGGCCAAGGGGCGGTCGATCATGGGGCCGGGCAATTTCATCAAGGACCCGGTTTCCGCGATTTCCTTCGGCATGGCGCTCATGTTCGGGACAGCGGGCCTGCCGCATATCCTGATGCGCTTCTTCACCGTTCCCGACGCCCGGGCCGCGCGCAAGTCCGTACTCTGGGCCACCGGCTGGATCGGCTATTTCTACATCCTGACTTTCATCATCGGCTTCGGCGCGATCGTGATGGTCGCGACCGAGCCGGCCTTCCTCGATCCGGCGACGGGCGCCTTGCGAGGCGGCGGTAACATGGCCGCGCTTCACCTGGCTGATGCGGTTGGTGGCAACCTGTTCCTCGGCTTCGTCTGCGCGGTCGCCTTCGCCACGATCCTTGCGGTCGTTGCCGGGCTGACCCTTGCCGGTGCGTCGGCCGTCAGCCATGATCTCTATGCGTCGGTGCTGCGCAAGGGAGAGGCGAGTTCCGAGGATGAACTGCGCGTATCGCGGCGAACGGTGGTGGTCCTCGCGCTCGTCGCGATTCTGCTGGGCATCCTGTTCGAGAACCAGAACGTCGCGTTCATGGTCAGCCTGGCTTTCGCGCTGGCCGCCTCGGGCAATTTTCCGGTGCTGCTGCTGTCCGTGCTGTGGAAAGGCTGCACCACGCGCGGGATCGTGTGGGGCGGGTCGATCGGCCTTGCGCTGGCGCTTGTCCTGACGATCCTGTCACCCGCGGTCTGGGTCTCGGTGCTTGGCCATGCCGACCCGGTGTTCCCCTTCACTTCGCCGACGCTGTTTTCGATGCCACTGGCGTTCTTCACGATCTGGATCGTTTCCCGGCTTGACAGGAGCGGCCGCGCGGCAGTGGATCGTGCAGGCTATCTTGCGCAGCGTGTCCGTTCCGAGACCGGGATCGGTGCCGCCGGGGCAAGCGCGCACTGATCTCCCCGGCTCCTTCGGAAAACCGGAAGCGTCGTCTGGACTGGGCCGGGGACGACGATATGAAGTGCCGGAATGAAATCTCGAAGCGATATCACAGGCCTCCTCGATGCTGCCCGGACGGTGATTGCGGCCAGGGGCATCTCGGGCATGAGCCTGCGCACCGTCGCAGAGGAAGCGCAGACTTCGGTCGGCTCGATCAGCTATCGTATCGGTGACCGCGCGGCGCTGATCGCCGCCGTTCTCGATCGCGAAGTCGAACTCATGGCCGAAGCGCGCCGTGAATGGCGTGAGCGGGTGGGGGATCACGACCCTTTCGGCGCCGGGAGCCTGGCCGATCTCATCTGCGAATGGCTGGACCAGGGCGCGCATTCCCGGCGCACGTCCGCGATCGTCACGTGCGAACTGGCCTTGCTGGCCAGCCGCGAGCCGCAATCGCTTCGCGCGATCGACGCGCTGCTGGATGAGGGGGAGGGGCTCTGGCGAGACGTGCTGCCCCCCACCCCGCTGGGCGGGCGACTGGCCCATTTCATCGCCAGCTACTGTCTGGACGAACAGGTCTTCTCCATTCTTCTGGCCGATGAGACCGATTACCGGCTGCTGCGCCATTCGACCGTGCGTGCGATGCTGCGCGGCAGCGGGGCGTCCGGCGATCCCGCCGGTTCGCGGTGGCACATGGCGCTGGTGGAACGGCTCGCGGTGCCGGCCTCGGCCGCTTATGACGAAACCGCGGTGCCGCCGCAGGGCGCCAAGGGTGCCATTGCGGAGAATATTGCCGATATCATCGTGGAGCAGGGGGTGGGTGCCTTGTCCCACCGCACCGTGGCGCAGGCGGCGGGCGTGGCGACCTCCAGCGCCGCTCACCACTTTCCGACGCACCGCGATATCCTGTTCGCAGGGGTGGAGGCCGTCTATCGCCGCCTGCGCAGCCGCATCCATGCCAGCGGTGCGAAGCTGGGCAGCAGCGACATCATCCGTCTTACGCACGAATGCGCGCTGGCGGCGCTGGGCGATCCGGCATTCCGGCCTTTCGCGATCGACATGCGGCGCAGGCGGGCGGAAAATGTCCATGGCCAATATGCGCAATGGCTCGGAATTCGCACGGACAGCGACCGGGCGCGCATCCAGGCGATCGTCATGGCTTCCATCGGAAACGGCCTGCGCAGCCTGGCGACCGAGGCGGAATGGCAGGCCGCGCCGGATCTCGTTCAAGCTTTCACTGGCAGCAGTACGAGTGTTTTAATTGAAC
The DNA here is from genome assembly GCF_055361505.1 of Novosphingobium sp. TK71. Lineage (NCBI taxonomy): Bacteria > Pseudomonadati > Pseudomonadota > Alphaproteobacteria > Sphingomonadales > Sphingomonadaceae > Novosphingobium > Novosphingobium sp. TK71. The sequence continues at coordinate 1,226,536 of NZ_JBSZKA010000001.1, read as the reverse complement.
GAAAAATGCAGTGAAATAACCAATACGATTGTCCTGAAAGAGTCATGAAGCGCGCTTAGAGGCGCGTCCTGAAGACCCGTGGTCAACAGGACGGAGCCCCTATGTCTGCCTTCAAGCGCAATCGCAGTATCCACCTTCTCTCGACCATTCTGGCAGGTGCGATCGCGCCGTGCTGGGCGATGACGGCGCAGGCCGCCGAAGCCCCCGTCAGCGATGACGCGCTGCCCGAAATCACCGTCACGGCCGAGCGCCGCGCGGAAAGCAGCCAGAAGGTGCCGCTGGCGATCCAGTCCATCGACGGCGAGACGCTGGCCAAGACTGGCTACACTTCGGTCACCGATCTGCAGTACACGATGCCGGGCGTGCAGTTCGACCCGACCCAGGGCGCCGCGTTCCAGATCCGCGGCGTCGGCAGCACCTCTTTCGACTTCTCGAACGCCAAGTCGGTCAGCGTGGTCGTGGACGACGTGGTCATGGACGGCCAGCGTGCCAACGGCCTTACCGGGCTGGTCGATATCGACCGGGTGGACGTGCTGATGGGGCCGCAGGGTACGCTGTTCGGCAAGAACGCCACCTCGGGCGTGATTGCGGTGACCACCACAAAGCCGAAGATCGGCGAATGGTCGCTGCGCGGCAGCGCCAGCTTTGGCGAGCATGACGAGCGCATCCTGAACGCCACCGTGAACGTGCCGCTCGGCCCCATCGCCGCGCTGCGCGTCTCGGGGTTCGACCAGGCCTTCGACGGGTTCGGCCGCAACGTGACGCTGAACCGCAAGGTGGGATCGCAGCACGAGTACGGTGGCCGGGCGCGGCTCTATCTGGAACCGTCGGACAGCTTCAACCTGACGCTTTCGGGCGACTATGCCTACCACTGGGACAGCAGCGTGCGCACGCCGGTTTCCGGCCAGTCGGCGGAAGTGACCGCGATCCTCAAGGAATTGGGCGTCGTTCCCGGACCGAAGAGCGCCGATACCGCGGATTCCTCGTTCGGCCAGATCATCACCGAGGAATACGGCACCTCGCTGCGTGCCAATGCGAAGCTGGGTGACCACGAGCTGACCTCCATCACCGCCTACCGCGCGACCCGCTATGACAACTGGACGCCCGCCAGCCTCACGCCCTACGATCGCTACGCCTACATCCCGTTCAATCTCGGCCAGCTCGATACCGACAAGTTCAGCCAGGAAATCCACCTTGCCTCGCCGACCGGCGGCTTCGTGGAATATCTGGTCGGCGCGTTCTACAACCGGCTTCATGCTCGCCAGACACAGCTTCAGTGGTCGACCGGCGGGCAGCCGCTCTACGATGCCGCCGGCACGCCGCTGCCCACGCTGATCGCGCTGACGGGGGCGATCGGCAAGGATGGGAACGCCTCTCTGTTCGATTCCGTGAACGAAACCGTTGCCGCGTTCGGCCAGCTCAAGTTCAATTTCACCCCGCGCCTCAGCCTGACCCTGGGCGGCCGTTACACGCACGACAATAATTCGCAGAGCATCGATTACGTCTATATAAACCCGCAGGCGATTGCCGGGTACACGCCGAACTTCGTGGCTTCCAGCGCGGCTCCGGCTTATGATTTCGGCCGCGTGAAGGGAGACAACTTCTCCTTCCGCATCGCGCCGACCTATCAGCTTGCCGACAATGTCATGGTCTACGCGACATATTCCACCGGCTACAAGCCGGCCGGGATCGCCTTCGTCGGCAACAAGTACGCGCCTTACGAGGACGAGACGGTCAAGGCATGGGAAGCCGGCATCAAGTCCGAATGGTTCGGACGCCGCCTGCGCTTCAACCTCGACGTGTTCCGTTCGGACTTCAAGGACTTCCAGGCCACGATCCTGACGCAGATACCCGATGGATCGGGCGGCACGATCAACGCCACGGTCATCGGCAATGCCGGCGGCCTGCGTACGCAGGGCGTGGAAGGGAACCTTGTGGTCCAGCCGATGCGCGGCCTGCAATTGTCCGGCGCGGTGACTTACACCGATGCCAAGTTCACGGACTACGTCTACAATGCGACCACCAACTACACCGGCTCGCGCCTGACGAATTCGCCCGAGTGGTCCGGTACGGCAGCGGTCGACTACGATCACGAGTTCGGCTCCGGCCTCGGCCTGCGCGCCCATGCCGACTATGCCTATCGCAGCGAATACTGGACCGTGGTGGGCCAGCCTGCCTATTCGCATGTGCCGGGCTACGGACTGGTCAACGGCCGGGTGAGCGTGAAGCTGCCCGATCGCCCGGTGGAGATCGGCGTCTACGCCCGCAACCTGTTCGACAAGTACTTCTCCACCGGCTGGCAGCAGTACGGCGTGCTGGGCCTGTTGCACTACACGTCGCCCAATGCGCGCCGCACGGTCGGCGGCTTCGTCAACGTCAGCTTCTGACCCGCGCGAACCCGAGGGAGCACGCATGAAACGGATGAAACCGGCCATGGCGATCGCCGCCATGGCCGCGCTCTGGGCCAGCGCGGCCATGGTCAGCGCGGACGAAGCCGCCCCGCTCGGCACGCCGCCGGTAAACGCACTGGCCGCCGAAGGGGAAAGGCTGCCGATCAACGCGCTGCAGCTGGTGGGCACGCACAACAGCTATGCGCTTCCGGCCGACCCGCGCGCGATGGCGGTAATGGCCCCGCGCCTCAGTGCGCTCATGCAGGCGATGACCGGCGGCATGAGCGCCGAGCAGCGCGCCGCCATGGAGGACGAGCATCCCGGCGGCCTCGGCGGGATGGCGCAGGCGCTCGACTATGTGCAGATGCCGCTTCAGGCCCAGCTTCGCAGCGGCGTGCGCAGCGTGGAGATCGATCTCCAGCCCGATCCGCAGGGCGGGGCCTATGCCGATCCGCTGCCCTATCGCGAACTGCGGGCCCGGGGCGTGACCGATCTTTCGCCGATCTACCGTGACGAACTGGCCCGGCCCGGCCTGAAAGTGCTGCATCTGGCGGACCTCGACTTCCGCAGCCAGTGCCCCACCTTCCGGTCCTGCCTGACGCTGCTGCGCCAGTGGTCGGACGCGGAACCGAACCACAGCCCTGTCTTCGTCCTGCTTGAACCCAAGCTTTCCGGACTGGACCGCGTCATTCCGGGCGCCACCCGGGTACCGCCGTTCGACAAGGCGCAGTTCGAGGAAGTGGACGCGGCGATCCGCGAGGTTCTAGGCCGGGAACGGGTGATCGCGCCCGACGACGTGCGCGGCGCGATGCCGCGGCTGGAAGACGCCGTGCTCGCCGGGCGCTGGCCAACGCTGGGCGAGGCGCGGGGCAAGTTCGTCTTCCTGTTCCTGGTGCCCGCGATGAACCTAGCGGCGTTCAGGCCCTATCTCGATGGCCGGCCCTCGCTGGAAGGACGAATGGCCTTCGTGCAGGGCAAGCCGGGCATGGCCCATGCCGCGTTCATGCTTTACGATAACGCGCTGACGCATGGCGCCGAAATCCGAGATGCCGTGCGCAAGGGCTATCTCGTCCGCACCCGTGCCGATATCGACACCGGCGATGCCCGCCGCGACGACGCCGGCCGCCGGGATGCGGCACTGGCCAGTGGCGCGCAGATCGTGTCGACCGATTATCTCACGGCGCCCAACATTTACGGCAATGGCTATCACCTTGCCCCGTCGGCGCGCGGCTGGCGATGCAATCCGGTCGTGACCGGTTGTCCCCGCCCCTGAATATTTGCATTCATTGGAGAACATTATGACCACGCGCAGGGCGCTTCTTGTCGGTGCTCCGACGACCTTGCTGGCCGCTCCGTCCGCTTTCGCGCAGGCGCTTGGCGAAGCCGGTGTTTCGGGCGACGACCTGTCCGCGCTCGAACGGCTCATGGCGCGGACGCTGAAGGGCGAGCTGGGCGACGAGGCCCTGGCCCATGAGCTTGCCGCTCATGTCGCCGATGCCGGTTTCCGCTGGGGCTATCCGATGTTTCCGGTTCGCGAGGCGGACAGCGTCGTGGCCTACAGTTTCGGCTATCGTTCGGCGACGGGGAAGGTGAATCCCGATACCGGCCTTACCGACGGCGAGGAAGCGCCTGAACCGGGGCCGATCAATGCGATGCTGGCCGATGCCGTGAAGGCCATTCGGCGGTTGCGCAAGGTGCGGGTCTACGCGCAATGGGAAATCGCGCAAGTCCTCGCCGACAGGCACGGCATGAAGGATGTCGTGCCGATCTACCCGGCCAAGGGCGAGGATGGCCGCAAGACCTACCTCAGCACCGATGGGGTCGCGCGCGGCGTGATCGCTCATGCCGGCACGGCGCAGGCACTGGGCAAGGTCGCCGTCGTCGGGCACCGCGATCATGTGAAGCGCTGCATCCTGGTCTCTCGCGCCAACGGCATGGCGGCCGCCGCCGCCCGCGAGGTGCCGCTTCCGGTGGATTACGACCGTCGCTCCGCCCAGCCCTGGACCCGGCGGCGTGACGCCTACCTGCTCAGCGATGTGATCGCCCAGCTCACGATGGCGCGCGCGCGGATATTGTCCGACCTGCCGAGCTGAGCACGCGGACACCGCTCATGCGGCTGGGTCACTGTTTCCACGGCGTCAAAAAAGCGAAGCCAATCGCGGCTAGGGCAACCTGCATGGCCACCGCGTTCGAATCCTCCATCCCGCCGCCAGCGCGGCCCGGCGCGGCCACGGCGATGAGGCTTGGTTACAGCAGCGGCAACATGGGCAAGAGCCTTGTCTGGAGCAGCTTCGAAAGCGTGCTGCTCTATTTCCTGGTGCTGCATGGCGGGGTTCCCGTCACTCATGCCGGTGTGTTGCTGACCTTGCTCATGGTGTGGGACGGGCTGGCCGATCTCGCCATAGCCTACCGTACCGACCGGACCGGGAGGCAGGACGGACTGGCACGGCTGATCGGCATCGGGGCACCGCTTTGCGGCGCCTGCTTCGCGCTGATTTTCGCCGCGCCGGTGCTGGGCGGCACGGCGTTTTCGCGAACGGCCATCGTGGTGGCCGCCGTGATCGGCAGCAGGATCGGCTATACGCTTTGCGATGTCGGCCACAACACGCTGATGGTCCGCATGGCGGCGAGCGAACGGGACAGTTCCGGAATTTCGGCGCTGCGCCTGATATTCAGTGCCCTCGGCGCGGGATGCACCGGGCTGGCATTGGCGCAAGTGCTGGCGATCCACGATCCTTCGGACCAGCGCCGCGCTTTCGTTGCGTTCGGCGTGGCGGGGGGAACGATCTATCTTTCAACTCTGCTCATCGCCCGCGGGGTGACGCGGCATCTCCCCGCGACCGGGCGCGAACCTTCACGAGGCGGCGCGGTACGGATGGTACGCAGCTTGCTTGCAGACAGCGGCTATCGGCAGATACTGGGCATCGTCGCCGTTCAGGGCGCGCTGGTGCCGTTCTTCATGCGCGCATTGCCGTTCCTGGGGCGCGCCACCATGAGCGAGCCCGCATGGCCGGGATGGGCCTTGTTCGCGATCACGCTTGGCCACGGCGTCTCGCTTCCGCTCTGGATGAGCGCCGCGCGGTGGCGCTCATCGCGGGACATCCTCGCGCTGGCACATCTCGGCTTCATCGCGGCCATGGCCGGGTTCGCCCTCGCTTTCCGGCAGCCCGCCGCCACGGCGTGCCTGTTCCTGCTTGGCGCGAGCCTGGCGGGCATGAGCATGGCGGTCTGGGCGCTTCTGGCCTCCCATGTGCAGTCCGGCCGGTTTTCGGGCGCCGGAGGAGAAGCGCTGCCGGTGGGGCTGTTTCTCGCCACGCTCAAAGTCGCCTCCGGCATCGGCACCATGCTGCTGGCGGCCGTCCTTTCCGCGTGCGAGGGCGCGGCAGCGGGTGCGGGCGCAGGGAACCCGGTGCTGGCGGCCTCTATCGGCCTTCCCGCTATCGGCTCTGCCTGCCTGTTGCTCGTCCACTGCCTTGGCCGGTCCCCGGGCCGACCGGCATAAGGGCCGCAGCGGCGGCTTCCGGTCAGTCCTGCGGCATTCCGGCCATGATCTCCCGGCGGATCGCCGCGATCCCCATGGGGCTTTTCCAGCGCATGCCGATGTCGCGGGCCGGTGCGCCGGGGCCGCTGGAGGACAGCTCGGCGAAACGCGAATCCTGCGCCCGGAACACTTGCGTCATCGTGCCGTCGCGGGCGGTGCCGTTCATTTCGGTCCAGTGGTCGGGATGGATGTGGCGATCCATGAAGCAATCGACGAACAGCGCCTGCCCGACCGCTTGCGGATCGGCATAGCGGCCGTCGGCGAAGCGGGTGGTGGGGTGCCACGGGCGGGCCAGCGCCACGGCATGGTCGGGCACGCCCGCCTCGCGCGTCAGGCGGCAGCGGTGGAAGACGATGCCGTGGGCCTGCGACAGCGGCGTCGATGGCGCGGCGACGAAGGACTGGAATTCGCCGGGGGTATAGGGCGCTGCACGCGTGCGGGTGCGGATTTCGCTATCCTCGATCAGCAATTGTCCGTTGCCGAAGATGAAATCGACATTGCCGGCGATCAGGCTCTTGCGGATCAGCGCGCGGCCGCCATTGGCGAACAGCGTGTCCTGATAGCCGAGCAGAGCCACCCGGTCGAGGCGCACGCGGTCGCTCGCGATGTCGAGCAGCAGGGCGGCGGCTTGCGGGTTTCCGATCTTGCTCTCGGCGCCATCAGGCAGGCGGTCGTTGGCGAGGTAGTCGTAAGTGTTCTCGATGGTGAGGTCGCGGACGGCGATCTCCCGCGCATTGATGGTGAGCGTGGCCGATCCCGGCGTGCCCCAGCCGTTGCGGTGATAGGCCTTGGCGGTCTGCGCGACGGCGCCAAAATGGATGCGGGTGTTCTCGCGCCCGCTGCCCACGAGGCGGATGCGGTCGCGGGCGATGACGGGCTTTTCCGCATAGTCGCCCGCGCTGACGCGGATCGTGATCCAGCGCCCGCTCGTATCGCGCGCTGCGGCACCGAGCGCCATGCCGATGGAGGTGTAGCAGGGCGCGGCGCTTCCCGTGCAATCGCGGCGCACCGCCAGTTCGGTGGCGGGGGCCTCAGCCGCTGCGGGATATGCGATCGCCGCGAGGAGCGGCAGCGCGAGAAAGCGGAGGCGTGTCATTTCGGGCTCCCGGCAGGGGCGAGACGGCGGAGGAAGGTGTCGATCTCCCCGGCGGTGCGGGAGAGCCAGGGATCGAACAGCCAGAAGTCGTGCGGAGCGCCGGCGAAGGCGAATTCGCGGTGCGCCACGTGGTTCCGGTCAAGCGCGGCGATCACCCGGTCCTTGCCCACCGTGAAGCGGGCAATGCCGCTGCCGACGATCAGGGTGGGCGGCGATTGCGGCCCCACATGGCTGGCGGCGCTGGCCTCGCGCCAGCGCTGCGGCATCGCCTCGAAGCTGCCGCCCAGCCAGCGGGCGAAGGGGGAATCGGGGCCTGCCGCATTCTCGAAGCGCAGGGCTTCGGGGTCGGCCATGTCGAGCACGCCGTCGAGGTCGATGAGGGCGTTGGGCCTTGTCTTGCGCGTCTCTCCGTAAAGGCCGCCCGGCCCCGCATAGGCAAGCAGCGCGGCCATCTGTCCGCCCGAAGAGGCACCGCCCAGTGCGATGCGATCGGCGCTGATGCCGAATTCGCCGGCATGGCTCTTTGCCCATGCCAGTGCGTCCGCCACGTCCTCCATCCCGGCGGGGTAGGGCGCTTCGACCGAGAGGCGGAACTCGGGCAGGAACACGGTATAGCCCCGCTGCGCGAGCAGGTTGGCAAGCGCGTAGAAATGCGTCTTCGCGCCAGAACGCCATGCGCCGCCATGGACCAGCACGATTCCCTGTCCGTTGGCTGTCGCCGGCCCGAAGATGTCAAGATGGAGCGTCCGCGCTGCCAGGGTCTTGTAAGGGCGATCGAACAGCACCGATTGCCCTTCGCGCCATGTCACGGCGGGCCATGCGATGCCGGGGTAGATGTCGCGATACTGTGCGAAACGCTGGTCCACGGTATAGCTCTCGTCCACCTCGCGCGCCGAGCCCGGCAGGGCGATCAGCGCCATCGCGAACGTCAGGCCGGATCGGAACAGCTTGGGCATCGCGCATCCTTCAGCTTCTCGAATTTGGAAAAAGGGGGCCGCCGTCCGGGGGAGGACGGCGGCCCAGGGAGCAACTTTTGCAGCGTCAGAACTGGTATCTGGCGCCCACGAACCACTGCGCGCCGGTGCGGGAGAATTCGCGGGTGAGATACTGCGTGCCGTCTCCGGTGCCGTAGATCCGCTCGCGCTCGTTGGTGATGTTGATACCCTGCACGTTGAGGCTGAGCCGCTCGGTCAGGTTGTAGTAGGCCGAGAGATCGACTTGCGTCGGGCCGTACTTGCGCTCCTGCACATGGCCGTTGCCGCCCGGTTCGCTCAGCAGATAGTCGTCGCGCTTGTTGACCGAGACGCGCAGGCCCAGCTTGCCGGTGTCGAAATAGCCGGTGAAGTTATAGGAATTGGGCGAAAGCCCGGTGGAATCGTGCGCCGTGACATGGGTGTAGTTTGACGCGATGCCGAAGTTGGAGAAGACGCCCGGCAGGAACGTGAAGGGCAGGTTCAGCGTCACTTCCACGCCCTTCACCTTGTCCCCATCGGAGGAATTGACCGCCGTGTAGAAAGTGTAGGGCACCTGGGCGGGATCGGCGTTGTAGGAAGGATCGTAGCGCGGGTCGGCATAGATCGCTGCCCAGTATTCCTGCGGCACCATCTGTTCGATCACCGAGGTCTTGAGCGAGCGGATGATGTTCTTCTGGAACAGCCCCACCGCGAACAGGCCGCTCTTGCTGAAGTACCATTCGAGGCCGAGGTCGAAGTCGTCCGACAGGTAGGGCTTGAGGTCGGGGCTGCCGAGGTTGCTCACCGTGCGCGTGGTATATTCGAACACCGGGCTGGCGATGTTGAGTGAGGCAAGGCCGGGCCGGGTCATCGAGCGGGCATAGGCGAAGCGGGCGACGAGCTCGGGCGTCAGGTTGAGCGCGGCGTTGAACGAGGGCAGCAGGTTGTCGTAATGGCGCTTCACCTCCACTGGCGAACCGGCGATGACCGCGCTGGATTCCACGTCGGTGCGGACATAGCGAAGCCCGGCATCGAGGCGCAGGGTCATCGAACCGATGTCGAAATCGCCCATCACCTCGCCATAACCGCCCGTGGTCTTCTCCACGACCTTCCAGCCCGCCGCGACATTGGCGGTGTAGCCGTCGTTGAACAGGCCCGAGCCGGCGATGGCGTCGAAATCGACCACGGCGAAGGTGGGCAGCCCGCCCGAGACCACGCCGTCGCCGAAGTGGCCGATCGGGAAATCGGTCATGTAGGCCTGGGGCTCGAAGCTCGGCAGCGCGCCCTGCGCTTCGGAATAGCGCACCATGCGGCGGCTGTAGGCGACGCCGGCCAGCGCGGTGAAGCGGCCCTGCTGGAATTTCGCGTTAGCCTTGGTCGTGAAATTGTCCTTCACCACCTTGTTCAGCCGGTTGGCCGCGGTCAGCGCGTTGATGTAGTTTTCCGGATCGTTGGGGTCGTAGTCGCCATAGTCCACCACCGCCACGTCGCGGCTGCCGGTATAGTCATAGGAATAGTAGTGCGGGATCGAACGCGCGTAGAAGCGCAGTTCGCTGCGGTCGGCACTGTCGCGGGCCTTGCCGATCATGCCGTCGAAGGTGAGGTTGTCGCTCGCCTCGTATTCGCCCGAGAAGACGAACTGGGTGAACTTCGAGGTCGAGGTCTGGTGGCGGCTCTCGTACCATGAGGTGACGTCATCGAACGCCGCGGCGACCAGTTGCTTGCCATCGGGGGCAATCGTGAACGAAAGCGGGGTCTGCCCGACATAGTTGCCCGCAGGCCCGTGCGTGAGCAGCCATTCCATCGAGTTGTAGCTGTAGCGATCGTTGTCGAGCTGCGAATAGAGCGCGTCGAACGTGAGCTTCAGCCCGTCGAGCGGGCGGGCCTGGATCGAGCCGCCAAGGCCGAGCCGCTTCTGGTCGTTGCCGAAGAAGTCGGCGCGAGGCAGGCGCGGGGCCCAGAGGCAGTCGAGCGAATCCGCCGCGCCGCAGTTTTCGGGCGTGCCCGAGACTTCGGGATCGGTATCGGCCCAGCTATCGCCGTTAACGAAGGGCGAGGTCCAGCGGACGCTGGAAAAGCCCTCCTGATAGACGGTGCGCTTGGAATAGGCCGCAGAAAGCAGCACGCCGATGGTGTCGTCCGCGAACGTGTCGGAGATCATGACCGTGGCGCGGGGATCGACCTTCCGCGAGACCGTGTTGTAGCCGGCCTGGCCCGAGGCGACGACGTGGAAGCCGGGGGAATCGAACGGCTTTGCCGAATAGAGATCGACCGTGCCGGCGATGCCGCCTTCCTCGATCGAGGCGCGCTGGGTCTTCTGCACGTCGATGCGGTTGAACAGTTCGGAGGCGAAGACGTGGAAGTCGAACGCGCGGCCTGCGTTGATCGTGAAGCCGCCGGAATCGAGCCCGTCGCTGCTGGCGGGCACTTCCATGCCGTTGAGCGTGGTGCGCGTGAAGTCCGGCGAGAAGCCGCGCAGGGTGATGTTGCGCCCTTCGCCGCCCTCGCGCGAGATGGTCACGCCCGGCAGGCGCTGGATCGATTCCGAGAGGTTGAGGTCGGGCATCTTGGCCATGTCCTCGGCCATGATGCTCTCGGTCACGTTGATCGCCTGGCGCTTGACGTCCTGGGCCCGCTGGAGGCTGCCGCGAAAGCCGGTGACGATGATTTCCTCGGCGGTCGGCATGGCTTCGGCGGCGGGGGCGGCATCCATGCTGGCGGAGAGCGCGACAGGCGGCTCGGCCGAAAGCGCGGGTGCAAGAGCCACTGGAACGGTCGCCACGGTCATGCGGGCGGGATTGCCGGCGGGCATTCGGCTGCCGGCAACGATGGCGTAGGACGCCGGGCCAGTGCGCCGTGCCGAAAGCCCCGTTCCCGCGAGCAGCCGCGCCAGCGCCTGGTCTACGGTCATCTCGCCGCGCACGGCATTGGTGCGGATTTCGTGGGTCAGCCGGCGGGCGGCGATGATCTGGATGTCTCCCTGCCGGCCGAGCTGGGTAATGGCGGTTTCGGCAGGCTGGGCTTCAATGACGAACTCTCTGGTCTGCGCCGCGGCCTGCGCCGGGGATGCGATTGTGCAGACGATGGCCGTAGTCGCGAACAGCGCATTACGCACTTTGTTTTTGTGCATTATTATCCACCCCAAATATATATTGCGGGTTTCTTCGAACCCGTATTGTCAGAGAGTCATTCCTCCGAAAAATCCTTCCCCTGAATTTGTTTTTAATCCGAAGAATTGAGAGAAATTCTGATGAGGTCGGGATTGCTGGTATCCAGCGTTATCCCAAGGCTGGCCTTCACGGCTTCGGCGAAGCCTTCCGGGTCGTTGATGCGGAACAGGCCGTCGAACTGTTCGCGGGCGATGCGCGGGTCGGCGATCAAGATCTGGCGGGCGTTGTAACGGTTGAATTCGTTCGCGGCTTCGTAAAGCGTGCGCCCGTCAAGATCGATCATGCCGCTGCGCCAGGCCAGCGAACGGTCGACGGAGGTGGGAATTCCGGCCTCATAGTCGATCACGGCATGGGCGCTGAGCGTGGCGCGGTCGCCCGCTTCAAGGCGCATGTGCAGATCGGGCCCGCCCGCCGGGGCCGCGCTCCAGGTTTCGACCATGCCCTCGGTGACGAGCACTTCCACACCGGTTTCGCGCCGCCGTACCGAAAAGGCAGTGCCGACCGCGCGCACGCGCACGTCGCCCGCGGCCACCACGAAGGGCCGTTTGGCGTCCTTGGCGACCTCGAACCAGGCCTCCCCTTGCGCAAGTTCGATGTCCCGGCTGCGCCCGGCCATGTCGACGACCAGCTCGCTGCCCGAATTCATCGTCATGACCGAACCATCGGCCAGCGGCAGGCGGCGGATTTCGCCGAGCTTCGTTTCGTAGACGGCAGGCGCGCTGCTCCAGCGCACGCCGGTCACGGCAACCGCGGCCGAGGCGGCGATGCCCGCCAGCAGCCCGCGCCGCGCCAGCAGCGCAGGGCGGGCAGGCGCGGCTTCCTCGCCGTCCTGTGCGGGCGGAGCAGATTCTTCTTCCGGCACGGCGGCGGGCGTGAGGGCATACCACTGGGCCTGTACCTGCAGCAGCAGTCCCTGGCGAAGCGGGTCTTCGGCCAGCCAGGCCTGAAGCTGCGCCTCGTCCGCTTCGCTCCACGCATCGCCGTCCATGCGCGCCACGAAGGCGGCAGCGGCATCGCGCGCCGCCTCCCGCTCGCGGGATCGGGGATCGTGCGTGCTCACCATGGGCGGGCCTCCCGGCGCTCCGCACCCGTGAGGCGTTGCTCGTTCTCCGCCTCTGCCGCGTCCCAGGCGGCGCGGATCGCGCGAACGCCCGACCAGACCTGCTTTTCCACGGCCTTCTCGGTCATCCCGAGATGCGCGGCGATTTCCTTCTGCGACCAGCCCTCGATCTTGCGCAGTTCCACCACGCGGCGGCAACGCTCGGGCAGGCGGGCGATGATCTGCAGCACGCGGGCGTAGTTCATGCGGCTGGACGCCTGATCCTCGGGAGAGGGGGCTTCATCGTCATACCAGCTTTCGACATCGCTGAAGGCTTCCAGAACGACCACCTGCTGGCGCTTCATCCGGCGCAGCATGAGATTGCGGGTGATGGCGAACATGTAGGACAGCGGCCGGTCGATGTGATCGACCGAGGGGAGCATGGCTATGCGGCAATAGGCTTCCTGCATCACCTCGTCGACATCCTCTGGCGAGAGGCGCGAACGGGCCAGCCAGCGCCGGACCCGCGCCTCGTGGGGCACGATTTCGCGCGCGACCCAGACCGCGATGCGGCGCCTGCGCGCGAACTCCTTTTCAGCCTCCCCTGGCGTAACGCCCTCCCCAACCGAATATCGAATTTGCCGAGATTGGATTCCCGTTCTGCCACGTAAGAGACACGGCGCGCGATATTCCTTCCGGCCGCGGAAAATAATTCTGGTGACGGAAAGGCAGGGCGACCGCTTTGTGTGTAGTTGCGAATTGATCGCAATAAAGCTAGGGCGCGCGGGTGACGACCAACGCCCTGTCCCTTTTCCGGCTGCTGCTGCGCGAACGTCCGTCGTTGCTGCGCCATTTGCAGGGACTGGTCGGACACGAGGGCGCAGAAGATGTGGCGCAGGCGCTCTGGCTGAAGATCCACGCCGTCCACGATCATCCGCCGATCGCCAACAAGAAGGCGTTCCTTTACCGCATGGCCCGCAATGTCGCGATCGACATGGTGCGCTCGGACAAGCGGCGCAGCAGACACATCACCAGCGGCGATGAACTGCCCGGAGACATCGCGGCGCCCGTGCCCTCTGCGGAAACCGCCATGCTCGACCGCGAGGCGCTGGCTCGGCTGACCGCGGCGCTGGCCGAACTTTCGCCGCGCTGCCAGCAGATCATCAGGATGAACCGGATAGAGGGTGTGTCGATCACGGACATTGCGGCAAGGCTGGGGATCAGCCGCCAGATGGTCGGGCGCTACATCGCGCAGGGCATGGCCCATTGCTGCGAGCGGCTGGACGATGAAAACTGGAAGGGGCGGGTTTCGGAAGTGCTGCCGCAGACGTCGGACGGTGTAGGGATGCGCCGCGGGCAGGATGCTCTGGAACCGGATGATGACGAACGTGCCTGAAACGACGATCACGCCGGAAATGCGGCAGGAAGCCGCCCGCCTTTTCGGTGACCATGTCGCGGGTGTCATGTCCGCAGCCGACGAGGCGCGTCTGGCGCAGTGGCTGGCCGAGGACCCGCGCCATGCCCGCGCCTTCGCCGCCGTGGAGCGGACATGGCGGGCGATCGACGAAACGACGATGCCGCCGGTCCCGGTGCGCGGCACGGCGCGGCGGAGCGGACGCTTCGCACGCTGGCGCCCGGCCGGGACGCAGCACGGCGTTTCCGCGCCGGTGCACAAGGCATCGGGATGGGCGCGGGGGCTCGTTGCCGCCAGCGTCCTGCTGCTGATCGCCACGCAATCGGCGGACATCGCACTACGCCTGCGTGCCGATGCCATCACGAACACCGGGGAGCGGCGCAGCCTTGCGCTGCCCGATGGTTCGATTGCCCTGCTCAATACCGACAGTGCCGTCGCCGTGGACTTCGGCGATGGCCGCCACATCCGTCTGCTTCGCGGCGAGGCGGCCTTCACGGTGGCGCCGGATCCGGCGCGCCCCTTCGTGGTCGAAGCAGGCGGGGGTACCGTCACGGCGCTGGGTACGCGCTTCCTCGTCAGGCTGGACGGCGATGAGACCCGCGTGGCCGTGACAGAGCACAGCGTGCGCATCGACCTGAACGCCGTCTCGCGTCTCGTCCGCGAGGGCGAGGAGGCGGGATATGGCCGGGACCGGATCTCGCCCCTCGCGGGCCAGTCGGTCCACGATACCGACGGCTGGACTCGCGGCGTGATCCGCGTGGTGAACCGCCCGCTAGCAGATGTCGTGCGCGAGATCGGCCGCTATCGCAGCGGCTACATCCTCGTGCTGGGGGACGGCCTCTCGCAGCGGCGGGTCAACGGGGTGTTCCGGCTCGACGATCCCGATCGTTCGATCGATGCGATTGGCCGGTCGCTGGGCATCCGCAGCACCCGCATCGGCGGGATGGTGACCATCCTGCACGACTAATCCTGCAGGCCGCGAATTTTTTTGAACGTTCGAGGTTTCCTATCGTGCGCCGCCTTCGTCTTCATTTGTGAATATGCGTCGCAATAGCGATTGCTGGGTGAATGAACGGGGCAATGACGATGGACAATTTTAAAGCGCGCCGTGCGCGCAAGGGCGAAATGCGGACACTGGTCCAGGCCGTGCTGCTGGCTTCGGCCGGTCTCTCTGGCGTCTTTGCCGCGAGCACGCCTGCGGCGGCGCAGTCCGCCCGCAGCTATGACGTTGCGGCGGGCAGCCTCGCCGATGCGCTGAACGATTTCGCGGAGCAGAGCGGGGTCGAACTGGTCTACGACAGCGCGCTCGTGGCAGGCCGCACGAGCGGGGGCATCAAGGGCCGCCACAACCCGGCCGCCGCGCTTTCGCGCCTGCTCGCCGGCAGCGGCCTGACCGCACGGCGGACGAGCGCCAACACCTTCACGGTCGAGCGGGCGCTTCAGGCGGAGGCCGGTGTGGTCCAGCTCGGCACGCTGCGTGTCGAGGGCACCTCGGGATCGGCTGGTGGGGGAAACGGCGACGGTGCTAGCGGCGGCAATGGCAGGGTGGCCGGATGGGATGGCACTGCAGGCACCGTCTATTCCACGCCCGGCTCGGTCAGCGTCATCACCCGCGAGACGCTGGAGGCCTATCCCGGCCAGTCGCCGGCCGACATGCTGCGCGGCGCGACCGGCGTGATCTCCGGAGAGGCGCGCACCAGCGGCGGACTGGACGTGAACATCCGCGGCCTTCAGGGGCAGGGCCGTGTGCCGGTGACAGTGGACGGCGCGATCAACGGCACCACGGTCTATCGCGGATATCAGGGCACCAGCAATCGCAGTTTCGTGGACCCCGATTTCATCAGCCACGTCGCTATCGAGAAGGGCCCCTCAATGGGCAATCCGATTGCCGGCGGCATCGGTGGGTCGGTCAGCATGACGACTCTTTCCGCCGACGACATCGTTCCCGAAGGCGAGACCGTGGGCCTTCGCATCAAGGCCTCGCTGTCGAACAACAGCACCGAGCCCGGCTCGAACATGACCCGCTCGCTGCTGGCGCCCTCGTCCTACAACGGCGATACGCTGGCGGCCACGCGGGAACGCAACCGGCCAGGTTTCTTCTCGCCCACGGGCGGCGCCGGCAGTCTGGTCTTCGCGCGCAAGGGCGATTTCGTGGACCTGGTGGCGGGCTATTCGTTCCGGCGCACCGGTAACTACCATGCCGGCGCCAACGGCAAGCATGCGCCCGAGGCGACCGGCACGCCTTCTGCGTTCTGCGCCGCAGGGGCAGCTTCCGGCAGCCTCGCCTCGCTCTGCGAGCGTGCAGTGCAGTTCTACGACCGCTACGGCTCGACGCCTTTCGTTGGCGGCGAGGAAGTGCTCAACACCTCTACCGATGCGGAATCGGTGCTGCTCAAGGCCACCTTGCGCCCGGCCGCAGACCATGTGCTCGAACTGGGCTACGGCGGCTACTGGAGCGACTTCGGCGAGAATTATCCCGGTTCCACGGGCTCCGCCTCCGGCACGGTCCTGCAGACCTATCCGCTCTCGCACACCGGCCTCGACCGCGTGACCGCGCGCTATCGCTGGAACCCGGCGACCGACCTGGTGGACCTGAAGCTGAATGGCTGGATATCGAACCTTCGCGAAAGCGCGGCCTCGTTGCTCCAGACCGACCAGACGCGCCGCTTCGTGAACGTGCTTGGCGTGGACATCGGCAACGGTTCACGCGTGTTGACGCCGCTGGGCCTGCTCTCCGCCGACTATGGCGCCTCGTTCCTGCGGGAGCGGACCGGCCCGGTGGATGGCTGGAATAACAACGGTTCGCTCGCACCCGGGCGCGAAGGGACGCGGCGGGAAACGAGCGTGTTCGGGCAGGCTGCGCTGGAGCCCATGACCTGGCTGCGCCTCGATGCGGGCCTGCGCTACCAGAAGTACAAGTTGCAGGACGAACAGTCTGGCACCACTTACCACACCGATATCTTCGATCGCAGCGAGGACGCGGTGAGTTTCTCGCTGGGTGCCACGCTCATGCCGGTGGACGGGCTGCAGCTCTTCGCCAGCTACAAGCAGGCCGCGCGTCTGCCCTCGCTGATGGAGGCGACCACCGGTTTCTTCATGATCGCCAACCCCGACCTGCACAAGGAAGAGGCCCATAACTGGGAAGCGGGCATGAACTACTCGCGCAAGGGCGTTCTTGCGGACGGTGACGAACTGGGCGTCAAGCTGGCATGGTTCGACAACGACATCGACGGCTATATCGCCCGGCGATACATTTCGGCGTTCTTCGCGATGCAGATGTTCAACATCGACCGCGCGCAGTTCCGGGGCGTGGAAGGCAGCCTGAGCTACCGTACCGGCGGCCTCTCGGTGGATGCGGGAGCGACCTATTACGATCATATCGCCTTTTGCAAGGACGCGGCCACGGGCTGCGTGGAAAGCTCGCTCGCCTCGGACTATGCCACAAACTACATCCCGCCCCGGTGGTCGGCCAATCTCGCGGTCAGTCAGAAGTTCCTGGCCGAGCGCGCCATGCTGGGCGGGCGCCTGACTTACACGGGCAAGCGCGCGGTCGGCGCGCAAGTCCCGCAGAGCGGCTACATGCCGCTGATCTCGGCGATCGCGTGGAACCCCTATGTGCTGCTGGACCTGACCGGGCAGTTCAAGGTGACGGACGCGCTCTCGCTCGACTGGAGCCTCGATAACGTCACCGACCGCTATTACACCGAGGCCATGAGCCTGGGCTATATCCCGGCGCCGGGACGGACCTTCCGTATCGGCTTTACCGGGAAGCTCGGCTCGAAAACGGCGCTGTGGCCGGCGAACTGGTTCAGCGGATGGGCCAACGAGGATGCTGCCGACTGGACCGGGCCCTATATCGGCGCCGACTTCGGCTACGGCCTCGGCAAGACCGGCGGCAGCGTGACCGACAGCATGGGCAATGCCGCCGACATCGAGAACGGCAGCCGCATCGACCAGAAGATGCGCAACGTGCTGGGCGGGCTTCACGCCGGTTACAACTACCAGTTGCCCGGCAACCTCGTGCTGGGCGTGGAGGCCGACATTTCGGCGGGTAACCTCGGCAGTTGGTCGGGCGTGCCGGTTTCGGAGGAAAGCACCGCGACCCAGTGGTTGCGCAACAACCACCAGCTCGAATCGGACACGCGCTACAACTGGGATCGGATGATCACCCTGCGCGGCAAGCTGGGCTATTCGCTCGGCCGCACGCTGATCTACGGCACCGGCGGCATCGGCTGGCTGCGCGAAACGCAGACCCGCAACCAGTATCGTTCCGTCGACGCGCAGAATCGCGGCATCGGCAGCGCGCTGGAGCATCTCTTCGCCGAAGAGGATCGCAAGAACCGGCAAGGGTTCGTGCTGGGCGGCGGGGTGGAGCGGGCGATCGGCGATCATTGGTCGGTCCGCGCGGAATACAGTTACGCCCGCTTCGAGCGGAAGACCTTCAGCTTCGCAAAGGCCCGCGAAGGCGTGAGCATCGCCTATAGCGACTTCGACGTCACCTGGCACGACGACGGGACCGTATCCTGGGAATATGTCAACGGCCCGGGCAGCTCGAATATCGCCAACGGCCGCAAGGTGCGCTCGGACGCGGACCTTCACAATATCCGCCTCGGCGTCAGCTACCGCTTCTGATCGAAGGACATGCCCATGATCACCAGAACCCTTGAAGATACCCGCGCCGCCCGGCTCAAAGGCGCAACCCATGCCACGCATGACCGGCTGGATCGTTCGATCATGGAAGCGGCCTCTTTCGCCAGCCTCGACGGTTACATTCGCTTCGCGACGATGCAGTATGGCTTCCACCGCGATATCGATGCGCTTTACGATGTCCCCCGGCTGCGAGTGCTGCTGCCGGGGCTGGACGGGCGGCGGCGGCTGGCGCTGATCGCGGCGGACCTGCATGACCTGAAGGTTCCGCTCCCCCGGGCAGAGGCGCCGCCGGTCTTCCTTCCGGATGCAGAGCCGGACGTGCCCACCGCGCTGGGCTGGCTCTATGTTGCCGAGGGTTCGAACATGGGGGCGGCGCTGCTGCGCAAGGAGGCGGCAAGGCTGGGGATGTCGGATACGCACGGGGCACGCCATCTTGCGCCCGCGCCGGAGGGCCCCGCCGCACATTGGCGCGCCTTCACGGCCGCGCTGAATGCCGTTGAACTCTCCGAAGCGGAAGAGGCGCGCACCATTGCCGGAGCCAATGCCGCCTTCGCCCGGGTGCAGGCCCTTGCCGATGCCAGCTTCGCCTGAGATACGGGACGACTGCGGCCACCGGGAGCCGCGCGGGGCAAGAGCCTGCGCGCCGGCGGAGGAATCTTACTCCACGCCGGGGCGAACGCGCTACGCGGACTTGCCGCCGGACCGGCTGACCCGGTGCATGGGGCTTGGCAGCACGACTTTCCTGATCCTTGCCGCGCTGGCGCTCGGTTTCGTGACCTGGCGGATCGTTCCCGCGGCGGCGGAATCCTCCCGGCCCCTGCTGCTCGAATTCCAGCCTCCCACCGCTCCGCCCGAGCCGGACATGCAAGTGCCGGAAGGTCCGAGGCAGGTGGAACAGAAAGCGCAGGCACAACCGGAAAGCAGTGAGGCCCCGCCGCCGCTGGAGCCGGAAAGCGATCCGTCGGTCCCCTCATCGCCGGCCCGGCCCCCGGCCGAACCCGCCTCGGTGGCGGAGGCCGTTCCGGAAACCACCGCCCCGCGATCGCTTCCCGCACCGCCTGCCGAACGGGCGGCAAATGACGCGAAGGTGACGTGGGAAGCCCTGCTGCTCTCCCATATGGAAAGATATCGCCGCTATCCGGCGACGGCGCGATCTCGCGGAGAGCAGGGGATCGCCTATGTCCAGTTCACCATGAACCGCGAGGGGCGCGTGCTTTCGGCGAGAATCGGCCGATCGTCCGGTTCGGCTTTGCTGGACGGCGCAGCCCTTGCCACGATCCGCCGGGCTCAGCCCTTGCCTGCGATACCCGCGGACAGACCCGATCCGCAGAGGCTTACGGTTCCGGTGGAATTTTTCACGCAATAAGGCGGCAAATCGCGGCAGGCGCGGCACCTGAAAGCGCCGCGCCTCTTGGGTCAGGCCGCGAAGCCGCCGTCGATTGTGTAGAGCCCGGCGGTGACGAAACCGGCTTCCTCGCTCGCCAGCCATGCGACGAGGTTCGCGATTTCGTCCGGCTTGCCGTGGCGGGGCAGCGCCATGAAGCCGTGGAGAGCCTCTGCCATGCCGCCGTCGGCAGGGTTCATCTCGGTATCGACCGGGCCGGGCTGGACGACGTTGACGGTAATGCCGCGCGGGCCGAAATCGCGGGCAAGACCGCGCGCCATGCCCTGGATCGCCGACTTGGTGAGCGCATAGGCCGCGCCTCCGGCAAACGGCATGCGGTCTCCGTTGGTCGAACCGATCACGATGATGCGCCCGCCTTCGGGCATGGAGCGTGCCGCCTCGACCGAGGCGAAGTAGGGCGCACGCACATTCACGTCGATCATGCGGTCGATGGCGTCGGGATCGAGTTCGAGCGGATCGCCGGTGACCAGAAGACCGGCGCTGACGACGAGGATGTCGATCGCGCCCGCCTCGCTGACAGTGGCGATCAGCGCATCGCGGTTGGAAGCGTCGGATCGTACGGCGGTGGAGCCGGTTTCCGCGGCCAGTGCCTCGGCCGCGTCCCGCGATCCGGCGTAAGTGAAGGTCACCGATGCGCCTTCCCCGGCCAGGCGTTGGACGATCGAGGCGCCGATGCCGCGGCTGCCGCCGATGACGAGCGCCTTCTTTCCAGTGAAGCGAGCCATTACGAAATTCCTTTCGAGTGCGATGGGATGCTTTGGTTCCGGGGAAGAGCCGCAAGATAAGGGGCTTGGAAATCCATTCCGTCAACACAAGAACGCGCCAGTCCGCTACATCTTCGGCAGGCTGCGCTTGCGCCGGTCGTGCGACACAGCGGTGGCGATGGCGATGTCTCCCACCACGTTGACCATCGTGCGGAACATGTCGAGCAGCCGGTCCACTCCGATGACAAGGCCGATGCCTTCTGCCGGGAGGCCGGTGAGCGCGAGGACGGCGGCGACGGTCGGCAGCGAGCCGGCAGGGACGCCGATCGTGCCCATGCCCGCCAGGGCGGCGACCACCAGTACAAGGCCCTGCCGTCCGAGCGAAAGGTCCATGCCGAAGAACTGGGCGATGAAAAGGACCGTCACGGCCGTGTAGATCGCGGTGCCGCCCTGGTTCGCGATGGTTCCGGTGCCCAGCACCAGCCGGGCGACGCGCGGCGGCAGGCGCAAGTCAAGTTCGGCTGCCCGCAGTGCGCTCGGCAGGGTGGCGTTGGAGGAGGATGTGCAGAAGGCGATGACGGCTGGCTCCTGCACGCCGCGCAGGAACGCCAGCGGCGTCACTTCGCCGCGCATCCAGACCACGGCGAAGAATGTCAGCGCGATCTGCAGCAGGAGTGCCGCCACCACCACCGCAACATAGGCGCTGAGGTACAGCAGCAAGTGCCAGCCGAACACGAGCGTCAGGTCGAACATGAAGCAGGCGACCGCAACGGGCGCGAGCCGCGCCACATGGGCGAGCACGTGCATACCGGCATCGAACACCCGCTCGCTGGTCGCCAGAACGTGGCCGGTCCGCCGCGTGCGCAGGAAGGTCAGGACCATGCCGGCCAGTACCGATGCGATGATGACGATCTTTATGGGCCGCTCGACCGCGGCGTAGGAGAACAGCGTGTCGATCATGCCCGGTGAAGCGGGGGCATGGCTTGCCGCCAGAAGTTGCTGGCCGATCTCGGCGGGCACCACGTCGCCCGGGCGAAAGAGGTTGGCCATGGCCAGCCCGATGAGCGCGGCGGCGACGGACGCGGCCAGCATGTGCGCCAGCGTCGACACCAGGAGTTGCCGCATTCCCGCCATGTTGCGGATTCGCGCTATGCCGCTGACGATCGCGGATATGAGCAGCGGCACGATCAGCAGGAACAGCGCGAAAAGGAACGCCTGCTCCACCGGCTTGACGAACCAGTGCATCAGCAGCGCCGTGGCGGGCGAATCTCCGGCGAACAGCCCGGCCAGCGTGCCGCCGCCCATGCCGAGGAGTAAGCCGCCCAGCAGCCACACCTGCAGATGCGGTTTGAACCGGTTGCGCGGCCGGATGCCGGAGGGCGGGAGGGACGGGTTGGCTGTCTCGATCATCGGGTTGATCGAAGGAGGTTTTGCGGACATCGGTGATCCTGTTGCCGCGCCCGGAAGCGCTTGGCTCATGGCGCTGATGCTGGAGCGAAAACCCTGTCAGCAAGCTGTCGCGAGGGCGAAGTGTTGCGCTTCCTGTTCGATTTCGGTGGCTGCGGATGCCGGCGCGCGCGCGAAGTCTATGCTCGCCAGTACGCCGCGTCCGCCCGCTCCCGGTTCAAGCTGGACATGCGCGCCCATGCGCTCCGCAAGGGCGCGCACGATGGAAAGGCCAAGGCCGCTGCCGGTCGCCCCGTTCTCTGTCGGCGCGCGATAGAAGCGTTCGAACACGCGCTCCCGGTCCTGCCGGGCAATGCCGGGGCCATCGTCCTCCACCTCGACGCGGGCGCGCCCCGCGCGGCGCAGCACGCGCACGGTAACGGTGCCGTCGGGGCGGTTGTAGCGCACGGCGTTGTCCAGCAGGTTGCCGATCATCTCGGCCGCGAGCACGGGATGGCCGGCTGCGCGGAGAGGGCCGTCATCAGCCCCCTCGAAGCCGATGTCGAGACTGGCTGCTCCCGGCTGCGCGGCCCGGGCCGCGACGAGATCGGCGGCGACGGCGGCAAGATCGAAGCTCGCGTCCTCGGCAATGCCCTGTTCCTCGGTGCGGGCAAGCGCGATGAGCTGCATCAGCAGGCGCTCCAGCGAAAGCACGGCATTGCCGATATCCTGAAGCGCGGTCGCCCCGCGCGGCGAACCGGGGCCGTAGCGTTCCAGCACGTCGAGATGGATGCGGACCACCGCGAGCGGGGTGCGCATCTGGTGCGAGGCATTGGCAGTGAACTGGCGCAGCGAATCCACGGCGCGCTCGGTGCGGGCAAGGAGGGCGTTGAACGAATTCGCCAGCAAACGGGCTTCGCGCGGGGCGTTCTCCTCCAGCCTGAGCCGGAACTGCGGCGGTGGTTCGCGGCGCGCGGTCTCGATCTGCCCGGCAAGGGAGGCGAAGGGCCTGAGCCCCCATGTGATCGCCCAGTAGAACAGCAGCACCGCCGTCATCGCGATCAGCACGCCCGCGCCCAGCACGCGCAGGAAGTAGGTCTGCTGGTAGGCCCAGCGATCGTCCACGAAGTCGGCCACCTGAACCACCACCGCGCGACCGTTGCGGTGGAGGCGGCGGATTTCGGTGGCGATGCGCACGGGCTTGTCGCGCAGGCGGCCGTCACGAAGGTAGGCGGGCTGGATCACGCCGCCGGCATCGCGCGGGTCGACATAGCCGCCGGTGAGCGGGGTATTGCGGTACGTGCGCGGGAAGCTGGCGGCGGGCAGGCGTCTGGTCGTGCTGCCGGTGCGGGTATCGTACTGAGGCGGGGGCGCCAGGTCGCGTTCCCCGGCAAGCAGCCGGTCGCCGTCCCAGATGCTGTAGTGAGTGACGGGGGCGGAGCGGCGTTGCAGCAGATGGACCGCAAGCGGCAGCAACCGATCGCGCAAGGTATCGTCTGCATCAGTGGCCCGGCTGAGGACGCGTACCGAACCGACGAGGATGCGATCGGAGGTCATCGCCCCGGAACGCTGGATCATCCAGCAGGTTATGCCGCCGAAGGTCACCGCCAGAGCCAGCAGCGGCACCATGACCGCTGCGGTGAGACGGGATCGCAGAGAGGCCATCAGGCCTCCAACATGTAGCCGAGGCCGCGGATCGTGCGAATGGTCGGGCCGTCCGGCATGAGCTTGCGGCGCAGACGGCCCACGTAGACTTCCAGTGCGTTGGGCGCGACCGCATCGGCGAAGTTGAATACCTCGGAATTGAGCCGCTGCTTGGTGACGACCTTGCCGGGGCGGCCCATCAGGGTTTCCAGGACGGCCAGTTCGCGCCGCCGCAGGTCCACCACGGCGCTCCTGAGTTCGACCACGCGGGTCGAACGGTCGAGGCTGAGGCCGCCGACGCGCAGCACCGGGTCCGCCGTGCCCTGGCTGCGCCGGATCAGCGCGCGAAGGCGCGATTCCAGTTCGCGCGGATGGAACGGCTTGGACAGATAATCGTCCGCGCCCCGGTCCAGCCCGGCGATGCGGTCGCTCACGGCGTCGCGCGCGGTGAGGATGAGGACCGGCGTGGCATTGCCGCTTCGCCGCAGCGACTGGAGCACCTCCAGCCCGTCCAGGTCCGGCAGGCCGAGGTCGAGGATGGTCGCGTTGTAGGTTTCGGCGGCCAGCACATCGAGCGCTTCCTCGCCGCTGCCGACAACGTCGACGACAAATCCCGCCGCACTCATCGAGGCATCCATCCCACGCGCCAGACGCTCGTCGTCTTCCACGATCAATATACGCAACAACTCACTCCCTCGTACGAGTTGCAGCATCCTCTTCCGGTTGGCCGTCTTGTTGTCATGGGCGCCGGCCCTGATCCGGCGCAACTTTCTTCCGTTTGATTCGGCACTCTGTGAACCGAACCTGTCATCAACCTGTCGCGATGGGCAAGATTCTTTTTGCAGCGCAGCATGCAATGACAGCTTCGTGACAGGTGGGTGCCGTCAGCTTCCCTGTGTCGGGAGGGGAAACCTCGACAACGAACCGGATCCAGTCCGTTCCGCGCAGAAGATCGCCCATTACCGGCGACGGCGCGGGCGGGCATGGATCGGCTGCAACAGGGGGCAATCATGGCCACTCACTACGGTCGCGCTGCATTTTTCCTATCTGTTTCCGCCTTGGCGCTGCCGGGTGTCGCCAAGGCGCAGGGGGCGGATGCCGCGGCGCCCCAGCAGGCTGCGCCCGAAGGGGTGGGCGATATCGTCGTCACCGCCCTGCGCCGCGCCTCGCGCGTGCAGGACACTCCGATCGCCATCACCGCGCTATCGGAAAAGTCGCTTCAGAACCTCGGCGCCACCGGCATTGCCGACATTGTGCGGCAGGTTCCCGGTCTCAACCTCATCGCCGGCGAATCCGGCCGCACGCGCATCTCGATCCGCGGCATCCAGACTGCCGGCGAAAGCACGGTCGGCCTCTACTATGGCGAGACGCCGCTGACCGGACCGTCGGGCACCAGTTCCGATCCTTCGGGCGTAACGCCCAACCTCAACCTCTTCGACGTGGAGCGGGTGGAGGTGCTGCGCGGGCCGCAGGGAACGCTGTACGGGTCGGGTTCGATGGGCGGGACGCTGCGGGTGATCTTCAAGAAGCCCGATCTCGCCAAGTACGAGGGCGCTGCCGAGATGGGAGCCGAAGCGGTAGAGCACGGCGAGTTCGGCTATTCGCTGAAAGGCGCGGTCAACGTACCTATCGTGAACGACGTGCTGGCCGCACGGCTGGTGCTCTATCGCCAGCAGAATCCGGGCTATGTCGACGATCCGACGATCGGCCGCAAGGATCTCAACCGCTCGGTGCTCGAAGGCGGGCGTTTCCAGTTGGGCTTCCAGCCCACCGGCAACCTGAGCATGAACTTCATGACGATCCTGCAGACCCAGAAGTTCGGCGGGACTTCGCAGTGGGCACCCTCGGAGGGCGCGTTCATCTCGGCGCAGAAGGTGGCTTCGCCGGCTTACGACAAGTTGCAGCTCTATGCGCTGGAAACGAAGTGGGAAACGCCTGTGGGCACCCTGGCGCTGAACAATTCGTTCTATCGCTGGGATGTGCGGCAGACCAACGACAATTCGGACAACTATGCCAGCATCGCCGCTTCCAACCGCTACTGCGGCCTGTTCCAGAACACATACGCCGGCTCGCTGCTGCAAGGCACGAGCGCCGGGGCGACGACCAGCTCCGGCACATGCGCGGCCGATGCCGGCGGGCTGACATCGGCGCAGCTACGGCAGGACTACCAGAACTGGGCGGCCGCACAGCAGCCGATCGGCAATTACCAGCCGCGTTTCGTGCGCAACTTCGTGAATGAGCTGCGGCTCAGCTCCAGCGGGAAGGGGCCGTTCAGCTATACCGTCGGCCTGTTCCGGGAGGACCGCAACGACCGCGTCGACACGCTGGTGTTCGCGGGCATCCCCGCCACGGGCGAGCCGCAGCAGCCGGTCGTCGATCTCGGCTCGCGCTATGTGACGGACGAAGTGAAGCAGTCCGCCGTCTATGGCGAAATCAGCTACCGGATCTTCGAGCCGCTGACGGTGACGGCGGGCCTGCGATATTACGACTACAAGAAGACCGTCGGCGGCGAGAACCTGGGCTACAACTACTTCAACGGCCAGGCGCCCAGCGCCTATCGGGAAGTTACTGCCGACGCCAATGGCCTTATCAAGAAGTTCAACGTCGACCTGAAGATCACGCCGGACATCATGTTCTACGCTACCGCTTCGCAGGGGTTCCGCCCCGGCGGCGCGAACCTGACGCCGGGTATCCCGGAATCGGCGCAGACTTACGCGGCGGATTCCCTGTGGAACTACGAGGCGGGCTTCAAGACCCAGTGGTTCGGTCGCAGGCTGACCTTCAATATCGACGGTTACCGGATCGACTGGAACAACCTGCAAACCTCGGTCCAGGCGACTTACGGGAACTTCTCCTATATCGGCAACGTCGGTTCGGCACGCATCGAAGGCGTCGAGGTGGAAGCGAGCGCAACGCCGTTCGCCGGCCTCTACCTCAATGCCGCGTTCCATTATCTCAAGCCGCGCCTGACCGCCGACCAGATCAGCGCCGAGGTGACGGCCGCGGGCCGGAAGGGCGATATCCTGCCGCTGATCCCGCGCACCACGGCCAGCGCCGGCGCCGAATACAGCTTCCCGGCCTTCAACGACTTCACGGGGCTGCTGCGCGCCGACTGGACCTATACCGGCAAGATGACCTCGCAGATCCGGCCTACCAATGCGCTCTACCGGGAGTTCGGGAAATATTCGATGGTGAACCTGCGCGTCGGCGTGCAGAACGACCGGCTGGGCATGTTCCTCTATGTGCGCAACCTGTTCGACAAGATCGGCGTGAACACGATCTCCAGCGCGTCGGGCGTGCCCGACTACTGGGCGACCACCGCACCGCGCACGATGGGCGCGACGATATACAGCAACTTCTAATCCAGGGGACTTGGGATGCGTATCACATTGCTGGCGGCAACTGCCGCGCTCGCGCTGGCCACACCGGGGGCTCACGCGGCCACCGCGGAGGACAAGGCTGCCGCCACGCTGCTCGGCGGGGCGAAATTCGCCAAGGCCAGGGCCTCGCTCGAGGCCGACTACGACAGGATCATCCAGGACATCATTACCCTGACCGAGATCGAAGCGCCGCCGTTCAAGGAGGACGCGCGCGGCGCCGCCTACATGGCGATGCTCAAGGCCGAGGGCCTGGCCGACGTGGAGCGTGACGAGGTCGGGAATGTCATGGGTCTGCGCAAGGGGACGGGTGGCGGTCCGCTGATCGTCGTCACCGCGCATCTCGATACCGTGTTCCCCGGCGGCACGAACGTGAAAGTGCGGCGCGAGGGCAATGGTCTTTACGCACCCGGTATCGGCGACGATACCTCCAGCCTGCCGGTCCTGCTCGCCTTCATTCGCGCGATGAAGCACGCCGACTACGCCACCAGGGCCGACATCCTGTTCATGGGCAACGTGGGCGAGGAAGGGCCCGGCGACCTGCGCGGATCGCGCTATCTGTTCCAGAAGGGCAAGTACAAGGACAGGATCAAGTACTTCATCTCGTTCGAGCCGGGGGAGCCCGGCCGTATCACCAATGCCGGCACCGGGTCGCGCCGCTACAAGGTGACGTTCAACGGTCCCGGCGGGCATTCGATGGGGGACTTCGGGATCGTCAGCCCAGCCTTCGCGATGGCCAATGCCATGGTCGCGTTCGGCAAGATCAAGGCGCCGGTGGAGCCCAAGACCGTCTACAACGTCGGCATCCTGGAGGGCGGCACTTCGGTCAACTCGATCCCCTTCGCCACCGCCATGACCATCGACATGCGATCCAACGGAAAACCTGAACTGGATGCGGAGGAAAAGCAGTTCCTGGCCTTGTTGCAGCCTGCAGTGGATGCGGAGAATGCCGCGCGCTCGGTTGCGAAGGGCAAGATATCCTATGACGCCAAGCTGATCGGGGACCGCCCGGTCGGTACCACCGCGCAGGACGCCCGGATCGTGAAGATCGCCGCTGCCGTCGCCCGGGGTTCGGGGGTGGAGCCGCGATACGGCGCCGGGTCAACGGACAGCAACATCCCGATGAGCATGGGGATCGAGGCGGTGACGCTCGGTTCCGGGTTCGAGACTTTCCGCGCCCACTCGCTGGAGGAGGGCATGAAGATGAACCCGCCCGAGGACCTGAAGAACATGGCGGTCGGTCTGGCAACGGTCCTGGCCCTCGCCGAAGCACGCTGACCCATCCTGACGGGGCGGGCCTTTTCCAGAGGCCCGCCCCGGCTTTTTCCCTCATTCGCGCAGATTTCGAAACCCGCTCGGGCCGCGCTTCTCGAAGCGCCGCCGCCCCTTGCCTGCTCACCGATCCGGAGTAACGCCATGTCCCGTCGCAACCTGTTGCTTGCCGCCACGTGTCTTTCGCTCCCGCTCGTGCTTTCGGGGCCGGTTCTGGCTCAGGATGCGCCGCCGACGAGTGCTGCCGTCACCGCGCCCGAGAAAGTCGTGGGCGGAACGGTGGGCGCCGACTACTTCCTGGCCGACTACACCAGGATTTCCGCCTGGCTCATGCAGGTCGCCCGGGAAAGCGATCGCATCAAGCTTGTATCCATTGGCAAGACTGCCGAGGGGCGCGAGCAGTACATGGCGGTCGTCTCCGCGCCGGACAACATCCGCAATCTCGACAAGTACCGCCGCATCGCGCAGCAGCTGGCGCTGGCCAAGGGCCTTGACGACGAAGCGGCGAAGACGCTTGCCGCAGAGGGCAAGGCGATGGTGTGGATGGACGCCGGGCTCCACGCCAGCGAGATCGTCAACGCGCAGAGCCATGTCCAGATCATCCACGAGATGCTGACGCGCAACGATCCCGAGACGCTGCGACTGCTGGGCGACGATATCATGCTGTTCGTCTTCGCCAACCCCGACGGGCTGGAGCTCGTCGCCGACTGGTACATGGCCGATCCGCACAAGCTGACGACGGACTCGATCCCGGTGCTTTACCAGAAGTATATCGGCCACGATAACAACCGCGACAGCTTCGCCTCGACCCAGCCCGAGACGACCAACATGAACCGCGCCGGCTATCGCGAGTGGTTCCCGCAGATCCTCTACAACCAGCACCAGACAGGCCCGCTGGGCGCGGTGGTGTTCATTCCGCCGTTCCGCGATCCCTACAACTTCAACAACGAACCGCTCGTCATCAACCAGACCGACGTGGTCGGCCAGATGATGCATGCGCGGTTGGTGGCGAAGGGCATGGGCGGCTCGGCGATGCGTTCCGCCGCGTCCTATTCGACTTGGTTCAACGGCGGCATCCGCACCATCGGCTACTTCCACAACCAGATCGGCATCCTGACCGAGATCATCGGCAATCCCACCCCGATGAAGATCCCGCTGGTTCCCGAAAACCAGTTGCCAAGGCAGGACGAGGTTCTGCCGATCGCCCCGCAGGACTGGCACTTCCAGCAATCGCTGGACTACGTGAAGGAGATGGACCGGGCGATACTCGACTATGCCTCGCGCTATCGGGAGACGATCCAGTACAACCGCTATGTCATGGGCCGGAACCAGATCGCCAAGGGCAGCACGGACAGTTGGGTCGTCACCCCCCGGCGGCTGGATGCAGTACGGGAAGCAGCCAGGACGATGCCGCCGCCGGGGGCGGACGAGATCGGCAGCTACGGCTGGGGCAATGAGAAGGTCGTGCCCGCCAGCCTTTACAAGACCGTGCTCAACGCCCCCGACAAACGCGCGCCGCGCGCCTACATCATACCGGCGGACCGGCAGCAGGACATGCCGACGACGGTGCGTTTCCTCAATGCGCTCATCAAGACCGGGATCGAGGTGCAGCAGGCGCCGTCCGCCTTCACCTTCGAGGGCAGGAGCTATCCTGCGGGCAGCTATGTCGTGCGCAGCGATCAGGCGTTCCGTCCGCATGTGCTGGACATGTTCGAGCCGCAGGACCATCCGCAGGACTTCGCCTATGCCGGCGGCCCGCCGATCAAGCCCTATGACATCACCGGCTATACCCTGGCCCTGCAGATGAACGTCGCGTTCGACCGCGTGCTCGATGCGCCGCCGCCCGCGTTCCCGCTCGTGCCGGAAGAGATCGCCGCACCGCCACCGGGCCGGGTGCTGGGTTCGGGCGGGGCGGGCTGGATCGTCGATCACGGGGTGAACAACAGCTTCACGCTCACCAATCGCCTGCTGAAGGCAGGGTTGCCGGTGTTCTGGATGAAGGAGGGCCTGAGCGTGGACGGGCAGACGCTCGCCCCGGGTGCCTTGTGGATTCCCGCATCGGCCGGCGCGAAGGCCATCGTCTCCGCCGCTGTCGCCCCGCTCGGGCTCGATGCCCATGCCGTCGCGGCCAGGCCAGGGGGAGAGGCGGTTGCGATCAGGCCGGTGAAGATCGGGCTCGTCGATATATACGGCGGCTCGATGGCCTCGGGCTGGACGCGCTGGATTTTCGAGCAGTACGAATTCCCTTACGAGCTGGTCTACCCACAGGCGCTCGACAAGGGTGGGCTGAAAGCGAAATACGATGTGCTCGTCTTCCAGAGCGACGTGCTCGGCCGGGAGGAAGGCCCCGTGCGCCCGCAGCCCGATGCCGAAACCATCCCGGCAGCCTATCGCAAGATGCTCGGCACGATCACGCCGGAGAAGACCTTCCCGCAAGTCGCCACTTTCGCAAGGGCGGGCGGCACCGTCATCGCGGTAGGCAATGCCACGCGCATGGGCGAGCAGATCGGCGTTCCCGTCACGAACCTGCTTGCCCCGCGCGGGAGCGACGGCAAGCCGAAGAGGGTTTCCGCCAATACGTTCTACGTCCCGGGATCGATCCTGAGCGCGCAAGTCGACAGCGGCGATCCTCTGGCCTTCGGTGTCGCGCCCACGGTCAACCTCTTCTATAACAACAACCCGGTGTTCCGCGCCGACGGGCCCGCCGTGCGCAAGGTGAGCTGGTTCGACAAGGACGACCCGCTCGTTTCCGGCTGGGCCTGGGGCCAGAAGCTGCTCAACGGCGGGGCGGGCATCGTCGAGGCCGGGCTCGGCAAGGGGCGGGTTTTCCTGATGGGCCCGGAAGTGACCCAGCGAGGCCAGCCTTTCGCAACCTTCAAGTTCCTGTTCAATGGCGTGCTGCTGTCGGGCAGCGATGCTGGGCCGGTTCCGGGGAACTGACCCCGGCCGCGCAGTTCATGCGGATTTGCGGCTTGCGGGCTTCGCTTGTGCCATCGGTTTGCGCTATGGCGGGCGAGGTTTGGAGAATATGATGAACAGTCCGTCGAAGGCATGGGATGGCGAACAGGTCCGCAAATGGCTGGAGCGCCGGTTCGAGGCTTCGAAGCTGGATCAGGCTGCGGCGGACAGGCGCGGCTACGAGGCGCAGGACGACTATGACAAGGCTGCTGCCGAGGAATGGGTCTGCCGTGCCCTGAAGGGGGCGGATTGCACGAACGAGCAGGCCGCGTTTGCGCTGCGTCTGAAGGAACTGATCGCTCAGGACGAGTACCGGGTCACTGGCATCTACGACGATGCCCGGTTCGAGCGGCATGTTCGCGGGCAGCTGCGAAAGCTGGCCAGGATGACCAAGGCCAACGAGGGTTTCGAGAAGACCCTGCGATATCAGTGATCGCTGCCCAGGGGGATGAAAAACCTGCTGCACCGCTCAGGAAAAATTCTATTATATCAATGAGATAGAGAAGCGCGCCGGCGCCCGGGACGTGATCTGGGGCACGGCTCCACGCCGACCCCGCGATGGCCCATATTGCCATTCAGGAATCGCCGGCCCCTCCGGAAACGGCATGACCATCCGGCAATGGCGGGCCGCGCGGCGCTAGCCGCGCATCAGCGCTTCGAGTTCCTGTGGCGATTCCAGTACCGAGCCTTGGCCGAAGTGGTGCCGCCAAAGCCGGGCTCCCAGCGCGGCGGACCGGTCCAGCGAGGAGCCGACCGTCAGCCACTTCAGCATCGTGGGATTCAGGCCCGCGTCGAACAGCATGAAGCCCGCGGCAAGGCAGCAGGTATCCGCCTGGATGCCGCACACCAGAACGCGCTCGACCCCTTCGTCTTTCAGATGGCGGATCAGTTCCGGCGGCGGCGAATAGCCATGCTTTACGAACACCCTGTCGGTCTCGACCAGCGATTGATCATCGGGCGCCGGTTTCCATCCCAACTGTTTCCAGAACGGCGTGACGGTTTCGTCATGCCGCTCGACCGTCGCCACGGAGCGCATGGTGCGCGCGAGTTGCGCTGCGCCTTCGACCAGCCATTGGGGCGGGTTGAAGCTTGGCTGTATGTCGATGACGAGAAGGGCCTGTTCCATGAACCGGATTAACGGGCGCCGCGTAAAAAAGCTACCCTAGTTCCCGTCGGCGTCGACCACGAAGACCATCGGTTTTCCTCGGGATTCCGGCTCCCATCCGGCCATCAGGGCAGCGCGGATTCCCCGTGTGACGATCGCGTCGCTGATTTGGAGACGACCCCGTTGCAGGCCTTTGAGAAGGCGCTTCGGCGGCGGGAATTCCAGCAGTGCGCCGCGCTGGGTGTTCTTCTGTAGCAGGGACACGGTCATGCCCCTCCAGCCGTCGAAATCGCTCCACTGCGGCTCGCGTCGGAGTTCCCAGTCATATTGAAGCCCGTCAACGATGACCGAACCGGCAAGCCTGTTGTTGTGAAGCATTTCGAGGCCTCTAGCATGGTTACGGCCGAACACCATCACGCTAATCGGGCGAAGCGGAACTCGTCCACGCCGCCGAGGTCGTAAGCCTAGAATGCGCGGGTCATTCCGATCCTGATCGTGCGGGGGCGCAGCGGCGTGATCTGGTCTCGTTGCCCGACGCCGAACGGGTTGCCATAACTGAAGGTGTTGCCGTGCGAATCCGTGACATTGGCGATCGTCAGCGACAGGCCCAGCCTGTCGTGGTCAAGGCGTGCGGCAAGGTCGCCGGCCAGATAATCGCCCTGGGGAATGTCGAGGTAGGAGCCGACGCCAAGCCGCGAGGGGCCGACATAGCGGAACGCCGCTTCCAGCCTCAGCCCGGTCCGCGATGCCCAGGTCGTTTCCCATGAGGCCGAGATACGGCCGCCCCTGCTGGGCACATTGGGGAGCGAGGCCTGCGCGTCGATACCGTTTGTGGCGAACCCGCCGGCCGGTTCGCGCAGGCGGCTTCGGTTCAGGAAGGCGGAGGCGCTCAGGGTGATCGAGGAAACCGGCCGAACCGCCAGTTCGACATCGAGCCCGTGCACCAGGCCCCTGCCGATGTTCGTCGTGTAGGGGATCGCATATGGCCCCACGAGATCCGCCTGGATGTTGTGCCAGTCAACGGAAAACAGGGTGGCTTCCAGACGCAAGGGGCTGCCGTCGTATTGGCCCCACCGGAACCCGAGTTCGAACATCCTGAGATCGTCGGGAAGATACCTCTTCGTCAGCACGGCATCGTCGGTGCCGTTGCTCTGCAATGTGAAGCCGAAGCCCCCGGGGCGATATCCGTGGCGATAATCGGCGAATATCGAAAGTGCCGGACCGGCCTCCCACACCAGCCCCAGGGTGCCCGAGAACCTTTGCGTCGTGCCGGTGCTGCCGCCTATTTCCCCGGCCTCAGGCTCGACGTTGATCCCCTTGCGGCTGCTGCGTGCGATCGTCAGCCGCGAGCCCGCGGTTGCAGTGAGCGAAGGCAGCAGGGGATACGAGGCTTGTGCGAAGATCGCGCCTTCGAACTGGTCGTCCTGCAGCCCGGCGCTCCGGTCCCAGCTATCCGCGCCGCCGATGGCCAGTGACCGGCGGTTCGCGCTCCGCGTCATCGCCAGGCCCGCGATCCAGGGAGAACGGGAACCGCCCCCGGCAAGGCGTGTCTCGTGGGAGATCAGCGTTACCTGCTGCTCCTCGCCCAGCCGTGTCACCGCAGGCGCGCCGACATAGCCCGTCGCATCGAAAACGGTCGAGAGGTCCTGCCGCGCCAGCGAAGTCACCGTGGTCAGTTCGGCATTGCCGACCGGGCGGCGTGCGGTGACGAACAGCAGGCGGTAATTGTTCCGGAACGGCTGGGGCACCGATCCCGAGCGGGTGAACGGCGGGTCCTGCCGGAGCACGTATTGCCCGTCGCCGCTTTTGAAGTTCTGGAACACGTTGCCGACCTCGATGGTCCATGCCCCGACGTTCTCGAAGCGTGCGGTGAGCCGTTGCCCGTAGCTGGCGGTGTCGTTGATATTGTTCCGGCCCTGTGCCGGCGCATCGATATAGCCGCCGGCGCGCCCCGCGAATACCACCCAGCGCACCGCCGCATAGTCGTTCAGCGGGACATTGATCATCCCTGCCGCATCGGTGCTGGCCGCGCCGTGCCGGGTGGCGCCTATCCCCATGCTCGCGCTGCCGTAAAGGTCGGCCATGTCGGGGGCGTTCGGAACGAGGCGGAGGATGCCGCCCAGCGCGCTTGGCCCGTAGAGCGTGCCCTGCGGGCCGACGAGCACCTCGAACTTCTGCATGTCGTAGAGGTTGAGGTCGGGGTCGGGGCCATTGTAGGTCAGCCGCACGTCGCCAAGGTATTCGCCCGTCGTCGCCTGGGTCGGGCCGCTGAAGCTGCTGTCGGCGATTCCGCGAATGAACAGCTTGTTTCGCCCGTTGCCGAGGTTGGTCGAACCGAGCAGCGGGGTCATCCGGGTGATCGCGGAACTGCCGTCGGCCGCCTGTGAGGAGAACCAGCCGCCGTCTATCCGTACGACCTTCACCGATCCGGGGTAGGTGCCAAGCGACATGCCCTGTTTGCTGGCGGTGACGAGGATGTCTTGCGGCGGCTCCGGGTTGTCGTTTCCGGCAGGTTCGGGTGCGACCGGTGAGGCGGGCGGCTTGGCCGCTTCGGGCATCCTGCCTTTCGTTATCCGCACGGTCCGGGGGGCGATGAACACGGCCTCGCCGCCGGTTCCCCGCAGGGCCCGCCTGAGCGCGGCAGGCAGGGGCAGGCTGGCGTCCACACCCGGCGAGCGGACGCGGGCAAGGTCGCGATCGGCGAGGATCACCGTCGCCCCGGCCTGCTGCCCCAGCGCGGCCATCACATCTTCCAATGGTCCTGCCGGAACCCGGAAAGTCTCGGCCTTGCCCGGGGCCGGGGCGGCTGCGGCAAGGAGGGCCGCCGCAAGGTGAATGCGGCGGCTTCTAGCGTCGATCATCGCCCCTGGGTTTCATTACCTTGCCGTTTCCTTCGGGCACGGCGACGACATCGAGCGCCGTCATGAGATCGCCGAGCTGCGAAGGATCGCCGCGCCGCACGGCGATGGTGCCGAAATAGGGGCGCGACGCGACCGAGGCATCGGCCCGGATCTTCACCCCCAGCGCACGGGAAAGATCGCCGGCGATGAGCGAGAGCGGGGCGCCGGAATAGGTCAGTTGCCCCTTTCGCCAGGTACCGATCACGGCGCTGTCGGCGGGGGATACGGTGATTTTCCCTTGTCCCCCAGTCGCTTCGAGGGCTTCCCCGGCGCCGAGAGCCGTCTGCGCCGAACCGGGATCGTAGACGACCTTGCCTTCCGCCACCGCCACCCGGATCGCATCTTTTTCGTAGGCGACGTTGAACACCGTCCCCGCGTCCTCGACGATCTTGCCGCCCACTTCCAGCCGGAACGGACGGGCAGGATCGTGGCGAACCTCGAAAAGGGCTTCCCCCGAAGCCAGGGCCGCAAAGCGGGCATCCTTCCTGTCGAACGTCATCCGGCTGTCGCCATTGAGCGTGACGCGCGTGCCCGCATCCAGCGTGACGACCCGGATTTCGCCAGGCCGGGAATAGACGTCGTACCGGTCCGAGGTCAGCCGCGGCGCCATGGCCAGGGCGAGTGCCAGGGCTGCGGCGATGGCGCCGCCCACCAGCCACCGGCGGCGCGAGGGAGAGGCAACGGGCGGCTCATCGTCGTTCGCCGCTTCCCGGAAATCGACGTCGCCTATCACCGGATCGAGGTCCAGATCGATATCCTCGATCCGGTGAAACGCGGCGACATGGGCCGGGTCTTCGGCAAGCCAGGCTTCGAACGCGAACCAATCGTCGTCGCCGCCATCCTTCAGACGGACGAACCATGCGATCGCCTTTTGCCGAACCGTTTCGTCCATCTCACTTTCCACGAAGG
Organism: Novosphingobium sp. TK71; assembly: GCF_055361505.1. Taxonomy (NCBI): domain Bacteria; kingdom Pseudomonadati; phylum Pseudomonadota; class Alphaproteobacteria; order Sphingomonadales; family Sphingomonadaceae; genus Novosphingobium; species Novosphingobium sp. TK71. The sequence continues at coordinate 1,190,623 of NZ_JBSZKA010000001.1, read as the reverse complement.
GTCTCCTCGTTCCTGAGATGCCGTGACCCTGCCGCCGCCTCATCCATGCGGCGTCTTTTTGCGGCGATGGCTTCATAGGCGCGCGCCAGATGCTTCTCGACGGCGCTGACGCTGATCCCGGTTTCGGCCGCGATATGGCGTTGGGGGACGCCATCTATGCGAAAGCGGCGGAAGATCGTCCGCGTGCGTTCGGGCAGGCGGTCCAGCGTTGCCTGGAGCATGGCCAGTTGTTCGCGGGCGATCATCCTGGTCTCGACCGAGGGCGTCTCGTCGATCTCGGGCGGATCGCCGGTATTCGCGCCGACCCACGCCTCGTCCCGGCGCGCCCTGCGGCCGGCGCTGCGCCGATGCAGGGTGAAGTGGTTCTGGACCATCCTGTAGAGGTAGGCCCTGGGCTGTTCCACGCCGTCAGGTTGCCGGTCGGATATCTTGAGGCTTATGTCCTGAAGGATATCCTCCGCCTCGTCGGGCGTGGCCCCCTGGATCGCGAGATGACGCATCAGGGCGGCCCGCAAGGCCAGAAAGGCCTCGATCAGACCGTTGTTTTCCATGATGTCGTGGGTCGTTCCCGGAGGCTCAATGGCGACGAGCCTAGCGCCGCGCAGATTGCCCCACAACCGTTTTCCAATCATCCCGTAATGCGTGCAGGGGCCATGCCCTCGCCGGGGAAGGAACTTTCCGGTGAGGAATGCCAAGGGCGCGGCATCTAAGTCAGGGGACCGCCGAAACGGCGCGCCCGAACACGTTTGTCGCAAGTTCATGATGGAAGTCTCTGATGATTCTGGAAATCCGTTCACTCGGCCTGGCCGCCGGCCTTTCCGCGGCCCTGTCGGCCGTGCCCGTGCTGGCGCAGGATAACGAAAGCCCGCCGCCCTACAGCGCCGATCACATCATCGTCGGGATGGGCGCTGCCGTGGTGCCGGTCTATCAGGGGGCCGACAAGTACCGCGTGCTGCCGCTGCCGGCTCTCGACATCGCCTCCGGCCGCTTCTTCGCGAACCTCAGGGACGGGATCGGCGCCACGGCGATCGAAACGCGGGACGTCAGCATCGGGGCCAGCATCGCGATGATGCCCGGCTATCGGCGGCGCGATGTGCCGGAGGGCGTGCGCGGGGTGGATTACGGCGCGGGGGCGAGGATCTTCGCCAGGGTCAGGGCAGGCGGTTTCGTCGCCACGCTGGGCGGAACCCAGGGCTTTGTGGGCGGCACCCGCGGCGTCGTTGCCGATGCCAGCCTGGCCTATCCCGTGAACCTGTCCCGGCGAGTGGCGGTGATCCCGGCAGTCGTCACCACCTGGGGCGATCGCAAGCACAACGACCGCTATTTCGGCATCACCGAGCGTGAGTCCCAGGCTTCCGGGGTCGAGGCCTATCGCGCCGGCAGCGGTTTCAAGGATGCCGCCGCGACGGTCACCGTGATCTATCGATTGACCGATCGCATTGCCGCCAGCGCTTCGGGCGGGCTCGTCACGCTGCTGGGTGACGCGAAGCACAGCCCGCTGGTGGCGCATCGAACCCAGCCGTCCGGCTTCTTCTCTCTGACCTATCGTTTCGGCCGGAATTGAACCCCGTCCGCTCCCCGGCTCGCGGAAAAAGTCGGGGGGTATGGATTTTTCCGTGAGGATGAAGCTCTCCGGCGGTGTCTTTGGGGTGAAGGTGCATGAGCACGTCAGCGATAGTCCGAGGCCTTGCTCCCCGCTCCACCCCCGAGCCTTCCGGGTCGCAGCGGACCAAGGTCCGCCCGGAAGGTCTGGACGGTTCGCAACGGAGAGGGCCGTGCTCGCGCGGCCCGCTCGTGCACCTTCACCCCGGCGCTTCGATTTTCAGGATTATGCGATGAACCGATTCAAGATCCTTTCGTGCGCCGCCATGCTCGGACTGGGTTTCGCAGCGCCCGGCGCGCAGGCGCAGGGCTGGAACCCGCAGGATGATGCCCGGCACGGCCGCACGGAGAACCTTGATCGCGGTTGGCACGGCGATCGCCGCGACTGGGAGCCGTCCAGGGCCTATGCCCCGGGGAAGACCGGCGAACGCCGCCTCTCGCGCCGCGATACCGTGTTCAGGGGGCGTGACGGCCGCGCCTACTGCCGCCGCAGTGATGGCACTACGGGACTGGTCGTGGGCGCCGTGGGCGGCGCGATCCTTGCGAAGCTGGCCGGCGGCCGGACGCTTGAATCGCTGGCCGCTGCGGGCGGCGGTGCATTGCTGGGCCGGGAGCTGGACCGCGGCAATGTGACTTGCCGCTAGGAAAGCCAGTCACATGCCGAGTTCGCTAAGGCTCATGTGTTCATCCGGCCGCCTGCCGAGCGGCCAGCGGAACCGGCGGTCGGCTTCGGAGATCGGAGCGTCGTTGATGCAGGCGAAGCGCTTTTGCATCAGCCCGCCTTCGTCGAACTCCCAATTCTCGTTGCCGTAGGACCGGAACCAGTTGCCGCTGTCGTCATGCCATTCATAGGCGAAGCGCACGGCGATGCGATTATCGCGAAAGGCCCATAGTTCCTTGATGAGCCGATAGTCGAGCTCACGCTGCCACTTGCGGGCCAGGAACGCGACAATGGCTGCGCGGCCGTTCAAGAATTCGGCGCGATTGCGCCACACGCTGTCGGGCGTATAAGCCAGCGCGACCTTCCCGGGGTCACGGCTGTTCCAACCGTCTTCGGCAAGGCGTACCTTTTCTGTCGCGGTTTCGAGCGTGAAAGGCGGCAGCGGCGGGCGGCGTTGTGCGAGGGTATCGTCCATCATGCTTCTCCTTGCTCTTCCAGCCTGCCGCGCAGGGCGGCATTCTCCGCTTCCAGCTCGGCCATGCGCTCATGCAGCGGCCTCAGCGCCTGTTCGATTTCCTGTTCGGTAAAGCGCGGGGTGATGTGCTGCGGGCAATTCCAGTCGAACGCTTCCAGCCGCAGCCGGAAAATCCGTTCCGGCCGCGCCTTGTAGCCGGGGTCCAGCACGAGATCGGTCAGCGCCGCATCCGCGTCAAGCGACAGCTTTTCGACGTGCGCGTAGATCTTGAGTCTCATGCGCCTGGGGTAGTCCATCAGGATCAGGCAGGCCCGGTCGTTCGCCGCGAAATTGCCCGTGCTGATATACTGGCGGTTGCCGCGATAGTCGGCGAATGCCAGCGTCCGTTCATCCACCATCTTGAGGAACCCGGCGGGGCCGCCGCGATGCTGGACATAGGGCCAGCCGTCCTCCGACACCGATCCCATGTAGAAGCTGTCGCGCGCGGCGATGAAGGCGGCCTCGTTCCTGGTGAAGCGGTCGAATTCGCGGTCGCCTTCGAAGTGGGCCCACTGCCGGTCGGCACCCATTTCCGCCTGGGCCGCGCGGACGCTGGGCGTCATGGCTATATCCAGAAATCCGTAAGACATGATGTGTCTCCGATGTGAGGGCGGTCAGCGGGGCGCAACCTTGCGGTTGAGGAAGTTGCGGATGAGCGGGGCCATCTCGTCCAGCTTGTCCTCAAGGGCGAAATGCCCGGTGTCGAAAAGGTGGAGTTCCGCCTCGGGCAGATCGCGCAAGTAGGGATGGGCGCCCGGCTCGGGGAAGATCGTGTCGTTCTTGCCCCAGACGATCAGCGTCGGCGGCTTGCGCTCGCGGAAGAACTGCTGGAACTGCGGATAGAGCGGCACATTGGTGCGATAGTCGTAGAACAGGTCGAGCTGGATATCCTTGTTGCCCGGGCGGTCGAGCAGGGCCTGGTCGTGCACCCAGTTGTCCGGGCTGATGCGCGACAGGTCGCTGACGCCGTCGGTGTACTGGAATATGGTCGCTTTCTGCGTCACCAGCCAGGCCTGCGCTGCGCGGTCCTTGGCCGATCCGCTCTTCCAATAGGCCTTGATCGGGTCCCAGAAGGCGCCGAGCCCTTCGTCATAGGCATTGCCGTTCTGGATGATCAGCCCGCTGACCCGCTCGGGATGCTTGATCGCCAGCCGGTAGCCGACCGGCGCGCCATAATCCATGACGTACATGGCATAGCGCTGCGCACCGAGCTGCCCCATCAGCGCATCCACCATCTCGGCGTAATGGCCGAAGCTGTAGGTGAACTGCTCGTGATCGGGCGCATCGCTCTGTCCGAAGCCGGGATAGTCAGGCGCGATCACATGGTAGCGATCGGCGAGCAGCGGGATGAGGTTGCGGAACATGTGCGAGCTGGTGGGGAAACCGTGCAGCAACAGCACGACCGGTCCATCGGCTGGACCGGCTTCCCGGTAGGCCATCTTCACCCCGTCGATGGTCGCCGAGCGGTAGTGGACGGTTGCCGGCGCGATGCTCGTCGCCGCGATATCCCGCGTGGGGGCAGCCATCGCGCTTGCCGGCGCGGCGATACCGGCAGTCGCCAGCATCAGGGAAAGGATCAGTCGCTTGGTCATGTCTTCCACCTTGTTCAGTGCCGCTGCGCGATCTGCGTCAGCCTCTGGTGAAAGATGTAATTGCTGCGATAACCCGCGTTAATTCGCTGGATTTGGAAGTCATTATTTCATGATTCGGAACAATCGGATCAGAGAAGGAGGCTGTTGCTGCGCAGTCTCTCGACTGCGAGATCGACGAAGGCCCGCACTTTGGCGGTGGCGTGTCGCCCTGCGGCATGAACGACGTGAACGGGGATCGGGCTTTCCAGATGGTCTTCGAGTACCGGTTGCAAACGGCCTGCCGCCAGTGCCGGAGCGACCTGGTAGGACAGCACGCGGGTAATTCCCCATCCCTGTTCTGCCGCCGAAATGGCGGCTTCGTTAGTGTTGCAGAGCAGGCGCGGGTGGACGGTGACGCTGGTGCGGCTATCCGCACCGAAGTGCCATTCGGGGGATACCCAGGCACCGGTCGGCATGATGACCCGGTGATGCGCAAGATCGGCCGGGGAGCGGGGGACGCCATGCCTTTCGAAATAGGACGGGGCTCCGCAGATCGTCCGGCGGACCCAACCGACCCGCGTGGCGCTCAGGCCCGAGTCCGGAAGGTTGCCGATCCTGATCGCGACATCGATGCCTTCCTCCACGATGTTCACCGGGCGGTCCACGAACAGGGTCTGCCCGGTCACGCTTGGAAAGCGGTCGAGATATTCGAGCAGGATGGGCAGCACGTGCATCCGCCCGAACATGACCGGCCCGGTGACGATGAGCGCGCCCGTGGGATTGCCGTGCGAACCGGCGGCGGAGGCTTCGGCATCGGCAATGTCGGCAAGGATGCGGCGGCAGTCTTCGAAGTATCGCCGTCCTGCCTCGGTCATCTTTACCGAGCGTGTCGTCCGCGTGAGCAGCCTGACCCCGATCTGGTCTTCCAGGCTGGATATCGCCCGCGTGACCGCGGGTGGGCTGATGCGCAACTGCCGGGCGGCCTCCGCAAAGCTTTCTGCTTCCGCCACCCTGACGAAGATCTTCATGGCCTGCCAGCGGTCCAACCCATCCCCCCCTTTGGAAAAGAGCAGGACGTTGCGCGGAAATGGCCTTTGCGGTCAATGCCGCGTGCAAGACTGGATAGGTGCGCCCCCCGGATATGTATGTCCGGTCGGCAACCTCTCCGTTGTCTAATACTGCTGGCGGATGATAAGGGGTAATTTCCAATTAGGACAAAATGCGCCTAGATGGGCTTTTGAGCGGGAGCGATTTGGATGGCAGGCGGTCGTAGAAGCTTGGGCGCGGTAATCGCCGACTTGCGCACGCGGAATGGCTGGACTCTCAAGGAAATGAGCGAGCTTTGCGGCATTCCCGTTTCCACCCTGTCCAAGGTGGAGCACGACCGCCTCTCGCTTACTTACGACAAGCTCCAGCAATTGGGCGAGCGGCTGAACATCAGCATCGCCGACCTCTTCGCTGAGGGAGAAGGCGCGCCGGCAACGATCATGGGGCGTCGCAGCGTGGGAACGCTGGACCGGGCCGTGCGGGTCGATACGCCCAACTACGAATACTACTACCTCTGCACCGAACTGCGCCAGAAACGGATGGTCCCGGTGATCTCCCGCATCCATGCGCAGTCTCTTGGCGAATTCGGCCAATTGCTGCGGCATTCGGGCGAGGAGTTCATCTTCGTCGTCGATGGTGCGATCACTGTCCACACCGAGTTCTACGAGCCGCTGGAACTGAAGGCGGGAGAATCGATCTACATCGATTCCGGCATGGGCCACGCCTATGTCTGCGCGCCGGGGCACAAGGAGACGACGATCGTCAGTGTCATGTCCAGCGCCGAGGAGGACTTGTCCAGCCTGATCCACGAGGCGCAGCGCAAAACGGCTTCCGGCGAGGAAACGGCGCAGAAAAAGCGGGCCTCGCGCAAGGAATGAGCCGCCGGCTTGGGCCGTAAACTCATGAGCGGCGCTATTCGGGGCGTTGCTTCGGCACTTACAAAAAAGGCCTAAGTTGCGTCGATTGGCCTTGAAACATAGGCATATTCCAGCGCCCTCAGTTTATGCGCCGAGTTGGTGGTTGCAAGCCTCGATGGTACCGGCCGTATCGCTGGGGAACAGGAGACAGGCCGGGGGATGACGAGGGGGCGCCTGTCGATGTCCTGGGTCTATTCGGGACATCACTCATGCATCCGTCCGGCCTCCCGTGCGGTGTTCCTCTGCGACGCGGCGAACGGCCGGGTCGAGCAGGCGAAGCAGCACTGCGGCGATCACGGCGATCACGGCGAGCAGGGCAAAGTAGGTGCCATGGCCCATGCGGCTCCACAGCGTTCCCACCAGACCTGCGCCAAGGCTGCCGGCGAAGATCGCGAGGTACCAAGCCGCCACGGTGGTCGCCCCGAGGCGCGGCGGGGCGAGGCGCGCGAACAGGCCGAGGCCGGTCGGCAGGATGAACAGTTCGCCCGCCGTGAACAGCGCGAAGAACAGCACCAGCCAAAGCCAGTCCGCCTTCCCGCTGCCCGCCTGCCAGGCAACGGCCGCGAGCAGGGCATAGGCCATGGCGACGATCAACGCGCCCTGCATCATGCGCCGTGCTGGCGCTGTGTCTCGGCCGTGCTCTGCCCGCCGCCGCCACATCGAGAGCAACGGCGGCGTCAGCATCATGACCAGCAGGGGATTGAGCGACTGGAACCATGTCATCGGAATGGTCAGGCTGCCGAGGCGACGGTCGATCCCGCTGTCGGCCCAGAGCGCAACGGTATTGCCTACCTGTTCGTAGGCGCCGCGAAATACGGTCACGCAAAGGCCCACGGCGGCCAGGACCAACCATGTGCGGCGATAGTCGGCCGGCCCGGTTTCGTTCTCGTTCGCGTTTTCGCCTGTTCCGGCTTGCGGTGACCGCTCGGGCGGCAGGTGGCGCTGGCCTGCGAGGTAGATGAGCAGGCCCACGAACATACCGATCCCGGCCGCGCCGAAGCCGTAGTGCCAGCCGTAGATCTCGCCCAGAGTGCCGCAGATCAATGGCGCCAGAAAGCCGCCGATATTGATGCCGAGGTAATAGACGTTGTAAGCCCAGCCGCGCCGGGGATCGCCGGGTGCATAGAGGTCGTTGATCTGGCTGGGCAGGCTGGGCAGGAACAGGCCGTTGCCCAGCGCGATCGTTGCCAGCGCCACGTAGAACAGCGGTTCGAACGCCATCATGAAATGCCCGGTCGCCATGATCGTGGCACCCAGCGTGACTGCGCGGCGCTTGCCCAGCCAGCGGTCCGCGATCATCCCGCCCACGATGGGCGTGAAATAGGCGCAGGCCGTATAGGCGCCGTAGACGAACGAGGCCTGCCCCTGGCTCAGCATCAGTTGCCGGGTCATGTAGTAGACCAGCAGTGCGCGCATGCCGAAGTAGGAGAACTGCTCCCACATGTTGGTGAGGAACAGGACGGTCAGCCCCGGCGGCTGGCCGAACCAGTTGCGCGTCGCCGCCGTGGGTGCAGGTTTTCCGTGCATGACCTTACCAGTCGGCGCCGAAGCTTATCAGGTGGATCGCCACGGCCAGCCAGAGAATGGCCAGCGCGGAAAGGAGGAGCAGCACGCTCCACGTTTTCGGGAACCAGCCCCGCTTCCCTTTCCAGACGAGGAGCAGGTTCCAGGCGGTGAGGGCAGCGAAACCGAGGAACAGCGGCGCGCCGACGATCTGGTTGAACAGGATCAGTGCACCGGGGGTGACGAGTTTGGTTACGCGGGCGATCACGAAGCCCCAGCTTCCGAGCAGAAGCGGAACCAGCCACGCACCGATTGCGACGGCCCGGCAGGCGATGAGGTCGCGGCCTGCCAGCGTCTGCTTTGCGCCATGGCGCTTGCGGGCGATGGCGCCGATCGGCCAGGCGAGGGCGGTGAGCAGGATGATCGCCAGCGCGGCGCCGGAAAGCGGCAGAAGCCATGCGCTGTCGCGATACCAGGGAACCGGGTCCCAGACCATGAACGGCGCGACCGGTTCGTAGAATACGCGCGTGACCTTGCCGTTTTCCACCCGCGCGGCAAAGCGTTCGCCGTCTTCGGCGGCCTGCCAGACGAAGGGGGCCACTTCGATCCAGTGGCGGGGCGCGCCGCCGATGGACTTGAACGCCGGGATCGAGAGCTTGCCGTCCCTGTCCGTGCCGACCCTGATCTGGGTTGCGAAGCCGATCATCGCGGCCCAGTTGTCCACCGGGGTGCGGGTCGTCGCATAAGTGCCTGCAACAAGTGCCGCGTCCTGTCGGGAGGTCGGGAGATCTCTGGGCGCCGGCGCGGGCGGTGCCGGGAAGTAGCGATCGGCGAATTGCCTGACCACGGCATTGCGGACAACCCCGGCCGCCGCGTCCTTGCCCATGGCGTTCAGGGAAACGAAGATGCCGACACGCTCTGTGGGAAACAGCACAAGGTTCGAATGGAACCATTGCAGGTCGCCGGCATGGGCGATGGCGCTGCGGCCGTTGATCTTCTGTTCGTAGAAGCCGAGCATCATGCGGTTGATGCCGGGCAGGGGTTCGTTGGCGGGCGAATGCATCAGTTTCGCCGTTGCGGGCCGGAGCAGGGGGCCGCCCTGATCGAGGTGTGCGATCATGAACTTCGCCATCTCGCCGCCGCTGATGGAGGCGGCGCCGGGCGGTGTCATCGATACGGTCTCGAACCGCTTGGGATCGCCCGATGCCAGGTCGTAGCCTGTCGCCATGAAGGGCTTGAGCGCGGCAGGCAGCGGTTCGCGGAACGTGGCGTACTTCATGCCGAGGCGCCGGAAGATGTTCTGCTCGATATAGTCTTCGAACGGCATTCCCGACACGCGCTGCACGATGTACCCGGCCAGCGCCGCGCCGTAGTTCGAGTAGGCAGGCGTCGATCCGGGAGCATAGACCCGGTGCGGCGTCCAGCGCTTGATGACGGTTTCGAGCGGCAGGATCGCATCGTCCGCGAGGATCTGGCCGCGCCCTGCCTCTTCGAAGCCCGAAGTGTGGGTCATCAGGTTGCGCAGGGTGATCGGCTTCCCTTCGAAGGGCGGAATCCTGAAGTCGAGATAGCGGTTGATGTCCGCGTCGAGATCCAGCCGTCCGGCTTCGACCTGCTGCATCACGGCGGTCCAGGTGTAGAGCTTTGACACCGAGCCGGGCCTGAACAGGGTTCTTGCCGGATCCACCGGCCTGCGCGAGGCGATGTCGGCAAAACCGAAGCCACGCTGGGTCAGCACGGCGCCGTCTTTCACGACGACGACGACCGCGCCTGCCAGATCTCCCCGTGCGAGTGCGTAGGGCATGAAACCGTCGAGCCAGGCGTCAGCGTCCGCTCGCGTGAGGACGTGCCCGCCATCGATGCGCGAGCCGCCGACGGGCGCCGTTTCGACCGGCGGCGCGACCCGCGCGGTTTCGGCCATGGTCACGCCGCCTGCAAGCGCGAGTGCGCCGGCGGCCAGATACTTCATCATTCGCACGATCTTGCGCCCCTTGGTTGTCGCTTCGTTGGCTCGCGCCCCGTTTCAGAAGTTCAGCCGCACTCCGCCGGAGAAATAGCGGCCGATCACGTCATAGTTGGGATTGCTGTATTGCGTTCTCGGCGGATCGCGGTCGAACAGGTTGTTTATGTTGCCGAAAAGCGTGAAGGTTCCGACCTTGAAGCGCAACCCGAGATCGACGTAGGCGCGGCTGGCGATCCGGTTGCCCAGAGGCAGTTCGCCGTTCGGGCCGGTGACATTGGTATATCGACCGCCGCTGACATAGCGCAGGCGAAGGTCGGCGCCGAAACGGTCGTCGTCATAGCCTGCCGATGTGGTCACGCGCCACTTCGGTGTCGAGAACGCGGTATCGCCTCCGACGATGCCGGCGCGATCGGTCACGGAGACGCCGTCGTCGATCAGCAGTTCCATGACATGGGTCGCGAGCGCGCGCAGGGTCACGCGGCCATCGCCCAGCGGCACCTGATAGGCGGCCTCCATGTCGAGGCCCTTGGTCCTGTATTGCGCGAGATTGCGGAAGCTGCGCTGTACCGATGCCAGGCTGCCATTGGCGTTGCGGGTGATCAGCCCGCCGCACAGGGCATCGTCAGGATGCTGCGCGGCGCAGAGATTGAGCACGTCCTGCGTCTGGAGGGTCACGATCACATCGTCGATCTTGATGTGATAATAATCCAGCGAAAGCCGCAGTCCCGGTGCGAAGCGGGGGGAATAGGAACCGCCCAGGGTCAGCGTATGCGCGACTTCGGGCTGAAGGTTGGGATCGCCGCCGGTATAGCTGACGACGTTCTGCGCCACCGCGTTGCCGTTGTAGGGATCGAGCGCGGAACTGATGTTTGTTGCCCGGTTCAGGTAGTACTCGCTGATGCTGGGCGAGCGGATATCGCGCGAATAGACCGCGCGCAGCAGCAGGTCGTTCATCAGCCGCAACGTGCCGCCGGTCTTCCAGCTCCAGATTCCGCCGCTGGTGCTGTAGTCGGAATAGCGTGCCGCGCCGTTGACTTCGAGCCGGGCGGTTTCGGCCAGGTCGAGCAGCGGCACGTTGATCTCGCCGAAGAACTCCCGCACATCGAACCTGCCGTTCGTCGCGGCATAGTTCAGTGTCGAGAATGCGCCAGCCAGAGACAGGGCATCGGTTGAATTCGTGACGAATTTCTCCCAGCGGAAATCCGCCCCCAGCGCGATATCCACCGGGCCAGCCCAGGTCGAGAACGGCTGTCCGCCCAGGCTGACGCCCGCCGTATCCAGTTTCGTCGTGGTGATCTGCGAAGCGGCACCGAAGGCATAGGCGACGCCGGCCTCGGTGATCTTGCCGTTGCCGAGGATATCGATCGGCACGCAGGCTGCATCGTCGTTGGCGGTCGCAGCATCGGCATTGACCCGGCAGGTCGCGGTGCCGTTCACCAGAACCGCATCGATGGCCTTGGCGAAGTTCGCGGTAATGCGCTGGTTGGAAAGCGTCTGCGTGCTGCGCAGTTCGCCGTGGTCGTAATAGGCCCGGTAGCGCCAGCCGTTGCCGAACTTTCCATCGAGACCTATCGCGCCTTCCAGGTTGCGGCGGGCATAGCCGAAAGTCAGCATGCGGTCCTTGCCGACGTCATCAAGGATGCGGCCGAGCACGAAGGGCGTGGATACGCCCGCGGCGGAGAGTTGCGCCCAGGCGGTGTCGGTGAGGAAGGCGTTGTCCGGCATCACCACCGAAACCGAGGTTTCCGGGAAGAAGGCGTAGTTCGCCGCCATCCGGTTGTAGCTGCCGTTGATCCAGACCGTCAGGTCGTCGGTCAGATCGTAGTTGGCGCGAGCGAAAAGGTTCGTTCGCTTGTAGGGCGCGCTGACGGCCATGTAGTCGTAGAGGCTCTGCCCGCCGCCGCCTGTCGTCTGCTGGCCGTAAGTCTCGCTGCCGAGCGGAAGTGGTCCGATCGAACCGTCAGGATTGAACACCAGGTTGTAGGGCGCCGCGGTGAGGCCCAGGATCGAACCGCCGCGGTTGAGCACAGTCAGGTTGACGTCGTTTGCAAGCACGAGCTGACCATCGGCGCGCTGGAACAGCCCGGCGTTGAGGTTGGGCCGCGAGGCGCGGTCGAACGCGCCCTTGCTCTCGAGATATTCACCGCCGACCATGACGTGCCCGCGCCCGCCCGCGAATTTCGTCCCCCAGGCAATGTCGCCGCCATAGCGGTAACCGTCCCCGCGCGAGGATATGCCCTGGTTCATGCCCATCTTCACGCCGGTCAGGTCGTCGTCGAGGATGAGGTTGACGACCCCGGCGACAGCGCCCGAACCCCATGCGGCCGAAGCGCCTCCGGTAACGACATCGACGCGCTTGACGAGGTTCTGCGGCACGCTGTTGAGGTCCGCGCTGCCGGTGAAGCGGTGGCCGTCCAGCAGTGTGAGCGTGCGGACCGGCCCCAGCCCGCGCAAGTCGGCGGGAGAGGCGGCGGACGTGGCGTTGGCGGTGGTCGTTTCCGGGGTCTGGGTCGGGCGGAATTGCGGAATGTCGTTGAGTGCCTGCGCCAGGCTGGGCCGGTCGCCCTGCCGCAGTTCCTCGGCGCTGAGCACGGTCGTGGGTGTGGGAGCATCGAAGCCCTGGCGCTGGATGCGCGAACCCGTGACGATGATATCCGACTGGCCGTCCTGTCGCGCTTCTTCCGCCCACGACGGCGATGCACCTGCCAGTCCCGCCAACGCGGTGCCGGCAAGCCAGATCAATTTTCCGGACCTCATGCTCAAACCCCCTTTTTGGACGTGTCGAAGGGTGCATCCGGCGAGCCGGTATGCGCGTGTCCGCCATTGTTTGATGTGCGCGACCGAACCCTTCGATTCACTGCATGGATATGAACACCTCATAAAGGACATTGCAATCCTAAATGAGACATAAATGTCATTTCAGAGAAATTGATGGCTCCAGAAGGGCGGCGTCATCGCACGCCGCCCCAGACGGCCTCGTCGCATCGGATCGTGCCGTCTTCGTAAATGGCGCCGGGCTGGCGGTCCTGCTTCAGGAACAGGGGGCCATCGAGATCGACCAGGTCGCAGAGTTGCCCCAGCAGGAAACCCGGTGCGGTTCCGAGGCTGGTACAGACCATGCAGCCGACCATGACGCCAAGCCCCGCCTCGCGCGCGGCGGCGGCCATCAGCAGGCCCTCTGTCAGGCCTCCGCACTTGTCCAGCTTGATGTTGATCACGTCGAACCTGCCTTTCAGCCCCGGCACATCCGCGAGGGTCAGCGCGCTTTCGTCCGCCGCGATCGGGATCGGTGAACGATAGCCGTCGAGGTCGGCCTCTCGCCCGCGGGCGAGAGGCTGTTCGATCAGGGAGACCCGCGCCTCCACCATTGCCGCAACCAGCGCGTCCATGTCCCCGATGGAAAATCCCTGGTTTGCATCGACACCGAGCCAGACGTCAGGCCGTACCTCCCGGATCGCCCTGATCCGGGCGATATCGAGCGGCAGCTCCCCGGTGAGCTTGACCTTGATGGCACGCGCATGGGTATAGGCCTTTGCGCGCACGGCCATTTCCGCCGGTTCGTCGGCGCCTATGGTGAAGGTCGTCTGCAACGGAGCGGGCCTGGCCAGCCCGGCCAGCTGCCATGCAGGCATGCCCGATCGTTGTGCTTCCAGATCCCACAACGCAGCATCCACGGCATTGCGCGCGCCGCCTGCTGGCAGGATCGAGCGCAGCGCTTCGCGTCCGGGATGCGCCTCGATGGCTGAGCGCGCCTGTTCCAGTGCGGCCAGCATTTGCGGAATCTCGTCCCCCATATAGTAGACGCCGGTGGCCTCGCCCCGGCCTTGATGTCGGCCGTCGTCGAGAGTGATGACGATTACGTCGGCGCTGTCGATCTCGCGGCCGGAGATGCGGAAGGGTTCGGCGAGGCGGAGCGTTTCAACCGAAACGCCGAGCTTGAGGGGATGCATCAGACAGTCTCCATGATTTAGAAAACCACGCGGTTCCGCCGGGCCATGCAGGCGCGACAAACCGTTCGCGCCCGGACGGTCCGGGCACGGCGCAGGGAGTGGCGGGGCTGGATCGGGGCGAACTTGCCCGCGCGGAACGCGGGCGGCGTCAGGTCATCGCGCGGACACGGCCAATCCGGAGGCGGGCAACGCCGCCACGATCGGAGCCAGGTACTTGTCGTAATCGAAGGACTGCCCTTCCGGCGTCCAGCCCAGCCGGACGATCACGGTATCGCGTGAGGGGATCACCATGACCATCTGGCTGTTGTGGCCCATTGCCATGAAGGCATCGCCGGGAAGGTTCCTGAAATAGGTGCTTTTCGGGCCGTTTTCGTCGCTGCGGTTGAGCCAGAACTGCCCGGCGTAGAATTGGCGCGCGCCATCCGAAGGCGTGCTGGCGAACCGGACCCAGTCGCGGGATAGCAGTTGCTTGCCGTTCGCCTTTCCGTCGTTCAGGTAAAGCAGGCCGAACCGGGCCCAATCGCGTGCGGTAGCATAGCCATAGGAACTGCCGACCATCACGCCGCTTTCGTCCGGTTCGATCAGGAAGCTGGTCATTCCGGCCCGATCGAACAGACGCTCGCGGGCGAAGCGCGTCATGCCTTCCAGCGTGCCGCCGGTGGCGCGGAAGACGATTTCGGAGAGGATGTTGCTGGTGCCGGAGGAATAGCTCCAGTTCGATCCCGGAGCATGTTCGGCGGGGCGGGCGAGGGCGACGGATGCCATGTTTCCGGCCTGGAACAACATGCGAATGGAATCGCTGCCGGGCCGATAGGGCTCTTCGAAGGCCAGGCCGCTGGTCATGTTGAGCAACTGGCGCAAGGTGATGGCGGCGCGGGGATCGCCGGGCTTCTGCCATTCCGCGATGGGGGCCGGCGCGTCGAGGCGGAGCTTGCCGTCATCGACCAGTATGCCGACCAGCGTGCCCATGACGCTTTTCGTGGCCGACCATCCGAGGAAGCGGGTGTTGCGGTCGAACCCCGGTGCATAGCGCTCGGCGAGGATGCGGCCGTGCTGGATCACGACGACGGCCCGGGTGTCGGGATAGCCGCCGGTGTTCACGCCGTCGAACGCGGCGGCAACGGCGCTTTCCAGCGCGCCGCCGACCATCTTCGCGGGCGCGGCCTTGGGCTGCGGCCATGGTCCTTCAGTGCCGGTCCATGCCGGACCCAGCCCGGCCGTCTGGGCATCGAGCGCGGCGGGCGAAAGGTCCCCGGTCAGCAAGGTGCAGCCTGCCGCCGGGCGATAGAAGGCCGTGCGCGGCGCGCCGCCGCTGGTGCTTGCCGTTACCGTTCTTGCCTCGCGGTCGACCGCCAGCGAGATGCCCTGCGTGAAGGGTGCGAGCGCGCGAACATCGTCGCGCAGGACATCGGCTTCGGCGCGGCCGGACACAAAAATCCCTGCGCAGGCGACTTGTGCCGAGACTGCCGTGCCGAGGTCTGCCGGTCCCGTAATCGGCGGCGCAGCCGCGAAAGCCGGCGTGGCCAGCAGCAGGGCAAGGCCGGTAAGCGCGGAATGGTGTGGGAAGCGGATCATCAAGTAACACCCCCTTGAAGCGGGCGCGCGGCTTGGCTTGCGTCATCCCCTTCCAGTTGTACCGAGCCTCGCTTCGCGCGTCCTGCGCACGGAACGAGACTCGACATGGTGGGTGGATAATATTCTCTAATTAGAGAAATTCAACTCATTTGGAAATTATGTGCTCGGGATTCGCAGGATTGGCTAGCTCCAGCATCCAGGCCTCCCCCTGCACGGGTTCGCCGAATTCATGATGCACCTCGGTGGAGATGCAGGTGAATCCAAGCCGGGCGTATATGCGCCGAGCGGATTCCAGGCTGGTCTGGGTCCAGAGGTTGATCCGCGAATAGCCCTTCTCCCGCGCGAACCCGATGCATCCGCGCACCAGCGCATCGCCGATGCCGCGTCGCCGCGCGAACGGTTCGACATGGAGCAGGCGCAACCGCGCAATGCCGTTGCCTTCATCGGTCAGGAAGACGGCTCCGGCCATGACTCCGTCAATATCAGCGACCCAGCATTGCTCGCGCCCCGGCTTGAAATTGCGCAGGAAAGCCGCGGCGGTGTCAACGACCAGGCTTTCGAACTGATGCTTCCAGCCGTGGCTCTGCGCATAGAGAACCGACTGCCGCGCCGCGATCTGGCTCACTTCCCCGGTGCGGAACGGCCGTATCGTGAACGTGTCCGCTGCCTTGTCGTCCAGCAGCAGCCGGGCATGGGAGAGCGCCACGGCGAGATCGCCCTGTTCCATCGTGCTCAGCCGCTCCAGATCCTCCCCGATCGCCGAGCGCTGCTTTTCGTCGATCAGGTCGAACGCGGCGCGGCCGGAAGCGGTCAGGCTTATCGGGCGAGCGCGCGCATCGGCTTCCGTGCGGTGTCGCGCGATCCAGTCCCGTTCCTCGAACCGGCCGAGCATCCTGCTCAGATACCCGCGATCGAGGCGGAGCGCGTCCTGAAGCTGGTTTGCCAGAACGGGTTCGCGGCGGGCGATCTCGAACAGCAGGCGGGCTTCGGGAAGGTTCGTCTCCGTGCCCAGGAAGCGCTCGTCGATGGCGCCGACGTGGCGGGTGAAAAAGCGATTGAAGGTGCGAACGGTTTCGATTGTGTTGTCCATGAACGCAGGTATCGCCATAATGTTGACTGAGTCAACTATATCCGGTCGCGATGCTTATCGGGCCAGGAAGAACTCCACCGGGACAACCAATTCGATGATGGCACCTTTCCTTTCCTCGGGAGGTTTGGGCAGGGGCTGGGCGCGCTTCGGGAGCGACACGGCTTCCTCGTCGAGCGATCTCATGCCAGATGATCGTTCGAGGGCGGATGACAGCACCTTGCCGTTCCGGTCGATCGCGAAGCGAATATAGGGAACGCCCTGCTGGCGGCGGAACTGTGCTTCTCGCGGATAGCGTTTGACCTTGTTCAACGCTGCCAGAATCAGGCCTTCCCAGGTGGCTTTATCGTTGCTCGCCTGCTGGGCCGGCGGCGCGGGGCGCACTTCTGGGGCGGTGGTCCTTTCGACAGGGGGCGCGGGATCCGAAACATCGGCAGGCTTCTCGGCAGGCAGCGGGCGAGGCGCCGGGATCTGGATTTCGGGCGGCGGCAGATTGGGAACCGCGTCGATCGCGGGCTTTTCCTTCGCCTCGACCTGTTCGGGGCCGGGCGGCACTTCGCGCGGCTGTTCCGGCGGCGAGGCCGGGGGAGCCACGTTGAATGCGCTCAGGCTGACCGGCGGCACGGGCCGGATGCGTGCGTGCCACTGGGCGAAGAACAGGCCGAGCAGGACGACGTAGACCATGATGGTCATCAGCAGGCCCTTGGTCCGGCTGCCACCCTGCCAGCTTTCATGTGGATTTCGGATCGTTGGCATCACAGTCCCCGGGAAAGGCAGAAAGCGGCAAGGGCCAGCGGGACCGACGAAACACCGACGGGCACGAGGAGGCGCGGGCGATAGGCGAGTATGATGGCAATCAGCAGGGCCGCGAGCGTGGTCGTGCCGAACCAGAAGGCGATGCCGATCGATATCCCCGTGCTTATCGTCAAGGGCACGGGTGACAAGGAGAGCAGCGCCCAACCAAGCCCTTTCAGGCTGCGTTCGCGCCGTGGGGCAGGCGTCGTGCCGAGCACGTCCCGGTGGTGGCGCGCCAGGGACATTGCCAGTACCGCGAAGGCCGCAAGGCAGAGAAGCAGGCTTGCAACGGGCATCATCGCAGCACCGGCCCGGTCATGATCCACAACAGTGCGCCGATGGGGGCTGCAGCGCCTGCCAGCCATGCCCAGGCCCGCGCGGCGCTTCTGGCGTGGAAAACCGCACAGACCATCGCCGCATAGACGAGAAAGGCGGGAATGGTGGCGGCCAGCACAGCTTCCGCCGGGCCGATACCCGCGCGTAGCAGCATCTGGGCGGCCAGCATCACCATGATCGCCGTCAGGGTGTATGCGCCGGGGACGGCTGCCGCTACGCGGCTTGCGACGGACAGGCGGTGCCGGGTCGAGGCTCTCGATGCGACTTCTTTCACTCGCTCGCTCATTTTCATGCAGTCCATTCACGCTGCCTCCGGTCGGGCGGCCTTGCCTTCGACGGGGGGGCGAGCGACGCGGGCTACCGGCAGGCGGTGGCTTACGCGGCGCGCCGCCGCTGCCAGCACGATGCCGATGGCCAGCATGGTCAGGTCGACGCCGGCCAGCGCCCAGTCACCGGAGGGCAGCGTGACGCCGAGATGACGCTCGGTGGTGAGGGCGTTCAGCACCGGAAGCAGGAGGTATGCGGCCGCGCAGGTCCACAGGCCTTCGGCCCACGCCTTGCCGGATTTTCGGACAGAGCCCCAGAACAGCATCGCGCCGATCGCGAGGAACAGGCTGTGGAACTCCCATGCCACGCGTTCGGGCATGGCGGCAGGCAGCAGGCGATTGGCCCAGAAATAGGCGGCAATGCCAAGCGGCAGGCCAAGGATCGCCGCGATGTTGAGGCATTCGACGAGGCGAAATCCGAAATCCGTCCGTCCGGCCCTGATCTGTTTCTGCCGCCGCTTGACCGTCCAGAGCACCAGTCCGGTGCCGACCATGCCGCAGCCGAGCAGCCCGGACAGGAAGTAGAGCCAGCGCATGACAGGTCCGGCAAACAGGCCTTCGTGCAGGGCGATCATGCTGTCCTGAACCTGCCATGTCCTCCGTGCGCGCTCCGGTGGCCCGCGAAGCAGCGCGCCGGTGATGCCGTCGAACGTCAGACGGTCGTCGCGGCCGGTGGTGAGGCCGCTTGCGGCACGCGTGATCTCCACGCGCGCATTGCGGTCTCCCGGGTGGGTGACGGTCATGTTTTCGATCCGGTCCCGGCCCCATCGCGCCTCCGCCTTCATGACCAGATCGGACAGATCGGCGAGCGGCGCGGGAATCCCGCTGGCGGGGATGGACGGTCCGCGCCGTTCGCCGCCAGCGCCCGGCTGAAACTGCCCATTGGCGCGCGGGTTGAGCGGATTGGTGTAGCCGTCGTTCTCCCACTGCCGGTCGGAACCATAGGCAAGGTTCATGGCCGCCGGCATGTAGGCGTACATGAAGAACATGAGGCCCGTATACGTGATCATCAGGAAGAACGGCAGCGCGGTAACGCTGATGACATTGTGGATGTCCAGCCAGCTGCGCTGACCCTTCCGTGGGCGGAAGGTAAAGAAATCCTTGAAGATCTTCTTGTGGGTAATGACCCCGCTCAGCACTGCGAGCAACATCATCATCGTGCAGGCCCCCACGATCAGGATGGCGCTGGCGTGGGACACGTAATGAAGCTGGTAGTGGAGGCGATAGAGCCCGACGCCGCCGCCGGTCTCGCGGCCCATGGCGCCGGACAACACCGGCACCGCGCTTCCCGCCTGGGGGTCGAACACCAGGCGCTGGTTCCTGCCGCCTCTTTCGCCGTGTTCCCCGCGCGTGCTTCGCTGCGGGCGCGTCTTGTGCCGTTCGCCGCCGGCCTTGGGCCAGGACAGGGTCCACGCCGTTTCCCCGCGTCCGCCCGGCAGGCCGATCGACCAGCGCTGCGCGCCGGGTGCCTTGCTTGCGAGAAATGCCTGGGCTCTCGCTACGCCCTGGGCCTGTGGCACGTAAGCGGAAACCGTGGCCAGCGGTCGCTCCGGCTGCATCCACCGGGTGATCTCATCGTCGAAGTAGCCGGTCGTGCCGGTCATGAACACGAAGAACAGCACCCAGCCGACCAGCAGGCCGGTCCAGGTATGCAGCCAGGCCATCGACTGGCGAAAGCCTTCCTTCATCGTCCCGCCTCCGGGGTGCATGACCGGCGTTCCGGCATCAGTAGGTGAACCGGGCGTTGAACAGGACCGAGCGGGGTTCGCCATAGCGGTTGTCGGAGGCCAGCGTGCCGATGCGCTGGTAATAGCGCTTGTCGAACACGTTGTTGGCATTGACGGCGAGCTTCACGTGCTCGTTGACGTCGAACGCGACCCGCGCACTGACGAGGGCGTAGGCCTTCTGCTCGATCGTGTAGATGCCGGACAGGCGGTAGATGCGGCTCTGCGCGTTGATGCCGCCGCCCACGGTCAGCCGGTCCAGCTTGCCCGGCAGGGTATAGGTCGACCAGACCCGAAGCAGGTGTTTCGGGGTGGTGGTGTTGAACGCGAGCCCCTCGTTTGCGCTTGGCGCGCCGGTTCCAGTGCGATCGCGCAGGTATTTCGTGTCGGTATAGGTGTAGCCTGCGATGACCTGGAGGCCGGGAACGACTTCGCCCGAAATCTCGGTTTCGAAGCCCTGTCCGCGCACTTTGCCATCGGCGACATAACAGGCATCCCCCGTCGGCGAACCGGCGCAGGGTGCCGGGTTGTCCGGGTCCTGCTGCGAGCGGTTGCTCTCGACGATGCGGAATAGCGCGAAAGAGGTGTTCAGCTTGCCGCCGTAGAACTCGCCCTTGACGCCGAACTCGTAATTCGCGCCCACAGCGGGCTCCAGCGTCGTGCCATCCGCGGTGTAGAGGGTGTTCTGGACCCGGAAGATATCGGCGTAACTGGCATAGACCGACCAGTTGCGGCTTACGTCGAGAATGATCCCGCCATAAGGGGTGAAGACGTTGCTCTCCTTGGTCAGCGCATGGGCCGAGGTCAGGTTGGCGCGCGTATCGGTCTTGTAGGTGCTCAGTCGCCCGCCGAGGATGATCTTCAGCGGATCGGCGATGTTCAGCCGGGCCACGCCGTAGATGCCAGTCTCTTCGGTCTTGCTGTACCGACCGGTGGGCGTGGGTTCGGGGAAGTCCGGTTCCGGCGTCGCCCAGGGATCGGCATCGAAGATGGATTGCACCACCGGGACGACGGTTCCCACCGCCGTCTTCGGCTTCTTGACAGTCTCGCTGGCATAGGACGCGCCCAGCATGACCTCGTGCGATCGGCCGAACAGCCGGACATCGCCGCTGACCTGACCGTCGAAGCCCAGGCGGTCGCGCGGGTTGTAGATCTTCGAGATGCTGCTGGTCAGGCGCGGACCGATTCCGGTGACCGGATCGATTGCGGCATTGATGTTCGGCGAGACGTAGACCTGCATCCAGTGCTGCTTGTTCGCCGAAACCCTGGCTTTCCATGCGCCGCCGAGTTGCTGTTCCACGCTGCCGAAGATGTTGCTCGCCTCGACATCGAAGAAGTTCCATCCGGGAGCGAGCCCGCGTGAGGAGCGCGGCAGATGGGGGTCGGTACCGTCGGAATAGAGCGGCAGGCCGCTGTTGAAGAAGCTGTCGGTCCGGTTCTCCTCATAGCTTGCGCCCAGGGTCACAAGCGTGGTCGAGGTCGCATCGACTTCGGCGATGCCGTAGAACAGCGGACGCTTGGCGTGTTGCAGGTCCACGAAGAACTTGCGGTCCTCGTAAGCCGCGACCCCGCGCACGCGAAGCCAGTCGGTTACCGGGACACTGATGTCCGCTTCGGCGCGAAACTGGTTCCAGCTGCCGGCGTGAAGGACGAGCCCGTATCGCTGTTCTTCCAGCGGACGCTTGCGCACGAGGTTGACGACGCCGCCGGGGTTGCCCGTGCCCGTGACCAGCCCCGCCGCGCCTCGCACGATTTCGATCCGGTCGAACATCGCGGAATTGGGCGTGTATCCGCCCGTCGTTCCGCCCGCGCCGGGGATACCGTCGATCTGGGTTGCGCCGACCGAGAAACCGCGCGCGTTGAAGGTGTTCGAACCGAGGTTGGCCGTGGTGGCGGACATCCCGGTTGCCGCCTCGACCGCGTCGTCGATCGTCATGAAGTTGCGGTCTTCGATCTGCTGGCGGGTGATGACCGTGACCGATTGCGGCGTTTCCCGAAGCGTCAGCGGCAGTTTGGAGGACGTGACGGCTCCGCGGGCCGTATAGGAGCGCGACCCTTCCGACGAGAGCATGTCCGATGCGGAACTGGCGGCAAGTCCGGTTGCGGCGTCTCCAGCGCCTTCGACACGGACCGGACCGAGTTGCACCGCGCCGTCGCCCGATTTCGGCGCGGGTTCGATCTGGACCCGGTTGCCGTTGAGGAAGCGGAACGTCAGGCCGGTTCCCGACAGCAGCCGGGAGAGCGCCTCTGCCGGCGCGAAATTGCCGCGAACGGCCGTGCTCTGCTTTCCGGAGACCTTTTCCAGGTCGTAGAAAATCTGGAGCCCGGCCTTGTCGGTAAGCGTGAGCAGCGCTCTGTTCAGGTCCTGCGCCGGAATGTCGAACGCGACCTGTCCCTGCCGCGCAGCGACCGGGGCCTGCGCACCCGCTGCCACGGGAAGCGCGAAGCCCCCGGCAAGCAGCGCCAGAACGCTTGCCGTTGCAAGACTCGCGGCCCGGTACCCGTCGTTTGCGGTCCCCATGTAACCAACCCCCATTCGATCATTCCCTTGCCAGATTGAATTGCGCGAATGACATGCATTAGCGTCTCTCAAGGGTAAGGACGGGGGAGTGGGGCAGGTCCGGTAAAAATATTCGAGAAATTCGTCAGGAGCGGAAAAAAGAGAACCTTAGTAGAGAAGCGTCAGGAGCGGACCAACCCGCATGGTCCGGAGTTTGAGCTCGCCTGCGATCGTCGCCACTGCGCCCTCGATGTCGTTGGTATCGAAGACGCCGCTGACCTTGCGCGTTGCCAGCGCGGACCGCGCCACCACTATGCGGCCGTGACGGTAACGGTTGAACCGGGCGACCGCATCTCCCAGTGGCGCCGCATTGACGATCAGGCGTCCGCGCTGCCAACTCAGGGCCTGATCCACGTCGATCCGCCTCGTTACTCTGAGACCGCCTGCGCCATATTCGACCTGCTGTCCGGGCGACAGGACGGCCGCGCGGGCCGTCGATCCGCCGCTCGCCGAAATGCGGACCTGGTGCTCCGCCACGGTCACGCTCACCGATCCGGGAACGCGGTCCACGATGAAGCGGGTGCCTAGGGCGCGTGCCTCGCCGTTGGCGGCCGACACGATGAAGGGACGATTCCCCGCCCGTGCTTTCGGAACGGCTGCAAAGGCTGCGACCCCCGCCAGAAGATCGACGCGGCGTTCCGTTCCGCTGAACCGCGCGGCTATGGCGCTGTCCGGGCCGAGTTGCACGCGCGATCCGTCCGCCAGCGTCACCATCCGGGTTTCTCCGGTTCCGGTGCGATAGTCCGCCCGCAACATGGTCAGCGGATCGCCGTACCACAGCGAGCCCGTGCCGATGAGGAGGGCCGCGCAGGCGGCGATGGCACCCGCGCTCACGATCCGGTGCAAGGCGCGGTTCCGCAAGCTGGGAGCCACCGCGTGAGCTGCGGGGGGCAAGTCTTCCAGCAGGCGGCCGGGATGTTCGGCAAGGGCGCCGAGACTGGCCCAGGTCGATCTGGCGTGGGCAAAGGCCGCCGCATGGCGACGATCTGCCTGGAGCCAGGCATCGAGCGCCTGCTTTTCATGCTCGCCGAGAGGTTCGCCGCCGACCCGGATGATCCATTCCACCGCGATATCGTCGATCCGCTGCCCGTCGGCAGGTGTTTCGCTGTTCATGATCGCCCGCCCCTGACGGAAGATCGCCTCGTGCGATCACCATGGAGGACGGTCGGCGCGTCCATCGGGAGTAAATTTCGCTGCATCGCCATGTCTATTGGAGCTTCAGGCGCTTGATCGCATGGGCCAGCGCCATACGCAGGTGCTTTTGCACGGAACTCTCCGAAATGCCGAGGCGGTCTGCCGTCTCGGCATAGCTGAGGCCCTCGATCTTGTTCAGCACGAACACATGCCGGGTTCGTTCCGGTAACTCGCCTACTACGTCATGCAGGCGTTCCAGCGTCTGCCGAGCCGCGACGGTGTCATCCACCGCGGGGATATCTTCGGGGACATTAGCAATACGCTCGTCATCCGCGTGTTCGGTGTAGCGCCGTTCCGGCTTGCGGACGTGGTCTATCGCGAGGTTGTGCGCGGTGCGATAGAGATAGGACCGGGCGTTGCCGATCGTATCCAGCCGTCCGCTCTCCGCGATCCGTACGAAGGCATCCTGTGTGAGGTCTGCGGCCAGAACCGGGTCTCGCAGCTTCCGTGTAAGATAATCCTGCACCGAGCGCTTATGCGTCAGATACAGGCGTTTCAGCGCCCGATCCGCCAAGACTCGCCACCCGTTCAAGCATTACAGAGAGATAGCCGCTAGGGCATTTGCGACCGGTTCGCAACAGTGTTGCCGGCCCTAGGCGCGTCGAAAATTCGCCGCCTAGCGCAGCGCCATCCGGTCCATCTTCTTGAGCAGGCCTACCCGGGAGAGGCCCAGTTCACGCGCGGTATGCGTGTGATTGTGGCCCGTGCGTTCCAGCGCTTCGGTGATGCGCCGCCGTTCCAGTTCCATCACTTCCTCCTGCAACGACTGGCGGGAGGAAGGCGGCGGGCTTTCGGCGACGGCCGTTGCGGCATCCTCTCCCATTGCGAAGGCGAGGTCGGCGATGCCGATGACCCTGCCGCCGGGGCTCTGCGGGGCCAGCGCGGCGGCGCATTCGACTACCGAACGCAGTTCGCGCACGTTTCCGGGCCAGCCATGGCCTTCCAGCCATTCCAGCGCGCCGGGCGCAAAATGGGCGGGAGCACCATCGACGCGCCGCAGGAACACCCTGGCCAGCAGCGCCACGTCTCCGGCTCGGTCCTCAAGGGCCGGCACCTTGAGGACGACGCCTTTCAACCGGTAGTAGAGATCCTCGCGGAAGCTGCCTTCGGCCACGGCGGCGGCAAGGTCGCGGTGCGTGGCGGCAATTATCCGGACGTCCGCATGACGAACGTCCCGTGCGCCGACCGGCTGGTAGCTGCCATCGGCGAGAAAGCGCAGCAGCTTGACCTGCATCGCTGCTGGCATCTCACCGATTTCGTCAAGGAACAGGGTTCCGTGCGACGCGGTTTCGACAAGCCCGGGTCGGTCGGCGTGGGCCCCGGTGAAGCTGCCCTTGAGGTGGCCGAACAATTCGCTTTCGAGCAGGTCCGCCGGAACCGCGCCGCAATGGACCGGGACCAGCGTGCGCGCCGCGCGCGGCGAGGCAGTGTGTATCGCCCGCGCCACGAGTTCCTTGCCGGTGCCGCTCGGCCCCAGCACCATGACCGGCAAGGTGGTGGGGGCCACGCGGCGGATCAGGTCGCGCAAGGACACCATGGCCTGCGATTGGCCGATAAGGCCCATGTCTTCGGCGGCATGTTCGCGGGCCTGGGCCGCGGCGAGTTCCCGGGCCAGACGCGCGCGTTCCAGCGCGCGTTCGACGACGACCTTGAGCATGTCCGGGTCGACCGGCTTGGCGAGGAAATCCCATGCGCCCGCCTCGATCGCCTTGAGCGCGAGGGGCTGGTCCGCGTGGCCTGTCATCACCACGACCGGAGAGGGCGCGAATTGGCGGATCAGGGCGAGACCGGCTTCGGGATCGTGGTGAGGCGGCATTGCGAGGTCCAGCAGGACCACGTCGGCGCCATGGGCCTCGAAGGCGGACCGCGCCGTGTCGCCGTCACCTGCGGTGGTCACCTCGTGTCCCAGCGAGCGCAGCCATCCGGCGGTCAGGCGCTGGAATGCGGGTTCGTCATCGGCCAGCAGGATCATAGGGCTCTCTCGAAAGTCAGGCGAAAGCAGGTTGACCAGCCGGGGCGGTCGGCGAGTGTCACGGTGCCGCCGTGTGCCTCCATGATCCGCAGGACGATGGCGAGGCCAAGGCCCGTCCCTCCCGGACGGCGAGACACGAAGGGGCGGAACAGGTTTGCCGCGATTTCGGGCGCGATGCCCGGGCCATCATCGCAGACGTCGATGGTGACGGCGCGACCATCCTCGGCGATCACCGATACCTGTGTCCCCATGGCGCGGGCATTGTCGATCAGGTTCGTCAGTGCCCTGACCAGGGCCATCCGGTCCGCCATCACTTCCAGGTCCGGCGGCACCTGGGTATCCACCCCGAACGAGGTGAGCAGTTCACTCAGACGCAGCGGCCGGGGGGCGATCGTCCAGGCGCGGGCATAGTCGAGAATATCGGTGACGAGCGCGTTCATCCGCGCCACCTGCTCGCCGATTTCGGCGCGGACGCCGGGCGGTGCGGCTGTGGCGGCCATCTGGACGATGCCCAGCGGGTTTCGCAGATCGTGCGCCACCGTTGCCGCAAGAGCGCCCAGTTCGGCAAGGCGCGCTTCGCGTTCCGCATCGACGAGGCGGCGTGCGGAGGACAGGCGCCTTGCGCTTTCGGCGGCAATCTCGGTGAAGCGCTCGGCAGCGTGGCGGGTGGCTGCGGGGGCATCTTCCCAACCGCGCAGGGAGACGGAATCCCCGTCTATCCGAAGGTCGGGCCCCCCTGCAGGAAGCGCAAGGTGTCGTTGCAGCAGCTCATTGGCCATGGCCGTCAGTTCTGTCTCGTCGGAAGCCTGTGCCAGAAGGTCGCGCCATCCCGCGATGTCCGCTTCTTCGATCCGCGCGCCGGGAAAGACGAAGCGATCGGCCATGCGCTTGAGCGGGGTGAGGATC
This sequence comes from Novosphingobium sp. TK71, assembly GCF_055361505.1. Lineage (NCBI taxonomy): Bacteria > Pseudomonadati > Pseudomonadota > Alphaproteobacteria > Sphingomonadales > Sphingomonadaceae > Novosphingobium > Novosphingobium sp. TK71. The sequence continues at coordinate 1,164,420 of NZ_JBSZKA010000001.1, read as the reverse complement.
GCCAGTCCCAGCATGAGCGTGGCGGCCAGTGCGGTCCAGGTCGCGAGGAAACCCACCGGACGATCCGCAAGGGCCAGCGGCAATGCGGCGATGAATACGCTTGCCCCTCCGGCCCCCGCGATGAGCAGCAGCCAGACCAGGGCGCGGCGTGCCCAGACATCGGCCAGCATGAAGTTGTGGCGCACGATGCCGTAGACGAGCGCAACCGAATAGAGGGGCAGGAGCAGTACCGGCCATGGGTAGGCATCGATCCCGAACGCGGGAAAGGCAAAGCCGGAGAGAGCCGCGAGGCCAAGCAGGCTGGAGACGAATACGGCGCCCGCCTGTTGTCCCTGCAGCCCGGCCTGCCGCCGCCAGACCCGGAGGAGCCGCAGATGTCCCGCGACCGACAGGATGGCCGCCACGCCCAGCACACCCCATCCCACCGGCGAAGGGACGAAGAAGCCCGCAAACCCGTGCCAGGGTATGACCTCGCCGACCCCGAAGAGGAGCCCGACCAAGGCGGCGAAGCTTGCCAGGGCATAGCTTGCCAGCGCGACAGGGCGCAACGATCCGCATAGCGCGAATGCAAAGACAAGGTGGACGAAGGCAGCGGCGGGCAGGGGCGAGAGGGCGATGAGGGGGACGGTGAACGGCCCGGCCCGCAGGCCGATGACGGCCGGCGCCACTTGCGCGATGCTCCAGATGCCCACTCCGGCAAGGAAGGCGGCGAGCAGTGACGATCCCGGCAGCTTTCGGGCGCGCATCAGCACGAAGCCTCCCAGCAGCAAGCTGGCAATCGCTGTCAGCGTGAGCGCGCCGACGTAGGCAGTGATGCCGATCGCTGTATCCATCGTTGACGGCTCTATCATCGTTTTCCGTTCACGTCGTTAACATCTGCGCGGGCCGGGACCTCGAAAAAGCTCGGATTCCGGGCATTCACGGAATGATCGAGCAATTGGCATGCCACTTGCGAATGGGTTGCCGACGCCGCGCCAAGCCGGAGCGGCGATTCCGAAGGAAACTGCCATGTTGATACCGATTGCCGCCCTTTTGCTGACTTATGCGCTGACTGCGCTGATCGCGACGCTTGCTGCGGTAGTGCTGTGGCGACCGCTCTCGATCCTGCTGGCCGAACTGTGCGGGACGGAGCAGCGCTCGCGGTTCTGGGCAGTCTGGTCGGTGGTGATGATGGTGGCCACGCCGCTGCTGTTCGTTTCGCTGAGAGGCGTCGCAACCGATCCGACCGAGCTTGTGCAGGGGACCATGACGAGCGCTCTCATGGGTGTGCTTCTGGCGCTCGTCGGCATGGGCTTCGCGGTATGGAGCCGCACCCCCCGCCACGCTTTCCATGACGCCTGAGGAGGAAGGGATGCGGGTACTCGTCGTCGGAGCCGGAGGCTTCATCGGGCGGCATCTGGTAGGACGGCTGGTAGTCGAAGGACTGCAGGTCGTCGCTGCCGGGCGCGAACCGGCGAGCCTGTCGCGCAGGCTTGCCGGTGTGGAAACCATCGCCTGCGATCTCGCCCGCGACGATCGCGCGCAATGGGCCGAAAGGCTGCGCGGGGTCGACGCGATCGTGAACTGCGCCGGGATCATCGGACGGGGAGCCGACTATGCCGGCGTGCACGAACACGGTGCCACAGCGCTGTTCGACGCGGCTCTCGCGGCAGGGGTCGGCAGGGTGATCCAGGTTTCGGCGCTGGGGGCTGACCACACCGGCGTCACGCCTTACCATCGCAGCAAGCGCGCGGCGGACGATTATCTCGCGCGGCTCGGAGCGGATGGGACAGTGATGGGCTGGGCGGTCGTGCGGCCGTCGCTGGTGCTCGGCAGGGGGGCGCGAGCATGGCGTTGTTCGCGGCGCTCGCCGCCTTGCCCATCGTTCCGCGTCTCGGAACCGGGCAATGGCAGGTGCAGCCGATCCATGTCGACGATCTCGTCGATATCCTGCTGCGTCTGCTTCGTGCGCCTGCCCCGCTGCATCATCGCCTCGATGCCGTTGGGCCTGAGCCGATGACCACCGATGAACTGACCGCCGTCATCCGGCGCTGGCTGGGCCGGGGCAGGGCGCCGCAGCTTGCTGTCCCCCGCAATCTGCTGGCGCTGGCCGCTCGCCTCGGGATCGGTCCGGCGACACCGGAGAGCCTGGCAATGCTGGAGGCGGGGAATACCGCGCCGATGGCGCACCTTCTTGAAGCGACGGAGGGCAGGCCCAGCCCCGTCGAGCAGATGCTTGCATTGCATCCGGCGACGGCGGCCGACGTGGCGGCAGCCCGGCTGGCGCCGGTGATCCCGGTGGCGCGGTGGTTGCTGGCGCTGGTCTGGCTCGCAGGGGGACTGGTCTCGATCGGAGCGGCGCCGGGCTTCGCGATCGATGCCTGGCTCGCAAAGCTGGGATTGGGCGGCGCGGCTGCTTTCGCCGTGCTCTGGGCCGGATCGCTGGCCGACATTGCGGTGGGACTGGCCATTGCGGCCCGGCGGCACGGCGCCGCGCTTGCGGGCGTGGCGCTGATGGGCGTCTATACCGCGATCCTCACCACGATCGCCCCCGAACTCTGGGCGGACCCGTTCGGGCCGCTCGTCAAGAACCTTGCCGTGCTCGGCCTTTCGCTGGTCGTGCATGTTCTGGAGACGCGCCGTGGATGATTACCTGCTTCTCAAGCTGATCCATATTCTCAGTTCCACGCTGCTGTTCGGAACCGGCCTCGGCACCGCGTTCCACGGCTGGATGGTGAACCGGAGCGGACCGCTGGCCGCGCGTCGGGCGGTGAACCGCAATGTGGTTCTGGCAGACTGGCTGTTCACGACACCCGCCGTTATCGTCCAACCGGTGACGGGCGTGTGGCTGGCGCGGATCGCGGGCTTTCCGCTGACGAGCGGCTGGCTGGTGCTGGCCATGGCGCTCTATGTCGTTGTGGGGGCCTGCTGGGTACCGGTGGTCTTCATCCAGATCGCGATGCGCCGGATCGCCGACGAGACCCCTGATGGCGAAGCGCTGCCGGCGTGCTACTTGCGTCTCTCGCGCTGGTGGTTCGCGCTCGGCTGGCCGGCATTCGCCGGGGTGATCGTCATCTTCTGGCTGATGGTAGCCAAACCGGAGATCGTGTTGTGAGCCCGCCGTTGTTTCGCCAGTTGCTCGGAAAAGAGATGGATGCACTGCCGCCGCTGCTGCAGGAGGCGCATGACGCTTTCGACAGACAGCGTTGGGAGGGGCTTGCCGACATCACGGTCAGCCGTAATCCCGCGGCTTGGCTGCTGTGCCGAGTGATGAATCTGCCTGCGCGGGGCCGGGGCGTGCCGGTTACGGTGGTCTTCGAGAGAAGCAAGGGCCATGAGAACTGGCTGCGGACATTCGCTGGCCGCAGCTATCGAAGTGAGCTCTCCGTCAAAGGCGGGCGCGTGGTGGAGCGGATGGGCCCGGCCACAAATGTTTTCCGGCTGTCGGTGAAGGACGGACGGTTGCTGCTGGACCTTGAGGAATTCCGGTTTCTCGGCCTGGCCCTGCCTTCCTGGCTGCGGCCTCGCTGCCACGCCAGCGAGCGGGAGGAGCGGGGGCGCTACATATTCGACGTGCCGGTCAGTCTTCCTTGGCTGGGCCGTGTCATTCGCTACACGGGCAGCATGGAACGGCGCGATGCCTGAAGGTCACCCGATCATCCTGTTCGACGGGAACTGCGTACTTTGCTCCGCCAATGCGCAGTTCGTCCTGAAGCACGACCGGGCGCGGCGGTACCTTCTGGCGCCGATGCAGGGCGAGATCGGGGCCGCGCTGTTCCGGCAGCACGGCGTCGATCCTCTCGACCCTGACACGATCCTGGTGATCGACGGTAAGAAGGTGCTTCGGGACAGCGATGCCGTCATTTCCATTTACGCGGGATTGGGATGGCCGTGGCGCATCGCCGGCGCGGCCCGCTTCGTCCCTCGTTTCGTGCGGGACCGCGCCTATCGCCTGATCGCGCGCAACCGCTATCGGATCTTCGGCCGCCGGGAGACGTGCTGGTTGCCCCTTCCGGAGGATGCGGATCGCATGCTCTGACAGCCGCCCGGATACGGTACGGCGCTCTGCCTACAATTCGCGTCCGATGGGATAGAGCCCTGCGCGGTCGTCGCCGAACGGCGTATGGGCAACAAGCCAGGCAAGGCGCGCATCGGCATCGTTCGCGAATTGCGCGTCCTGCGCCAGCCTGCTCTCGAATTGGGCGCGAACCTGGGGGTCGGCTCGGAGCAGTTCTTCCGCCACGGACAGGCTGGCAAGGCGGTCAGGTGTATCCGGCATCTGGATCATGCCGGGAAAGAAGCCCCAGGCGAGGAACGAATCCACTGCTTCGGGTTCCAGCAATTCGGCGGCAAGCAGCCCGCGCGGCTGATCCCGCGGAATGCGCAGGGAGCCTGAAGGCATCGTTTCCCGGCGGGTCTCGTGAATCATCTCGCCGCCTACCGTCATGCGTCCTTCGCTCACCGGGCCGGGCCGGGCGTGGATCAGCCGCACCATGTCGAGATCCAGGGTGCGCGGAGCCTCGATGCGTTCATAGGCGATGCCGTGCAGGTCTAGCCGCCGGATCACTTCGGTGGCGCCCGCAGGAACCCACCAGGCTTCGGGCAGGGTGACGGTCAGCACGGGCTTCTGCCCGAACACCGGTATTCGCAGTTGGCGGGGCCTGGCGAGGTAGCGCAGTTCCATCTCGCCCGTGGCCGGGGAGCGATAGGTCTCGTGCGCCACACCGGAAAACGTGATCCATTCCAGCGGACTGTCATCCCGCTGCCAGCGCAGGGCGAGCGTTTCGGGACGCTCGGCACGGTCGCGGGAAATGGCTCCCTGCAAGTGCGGCAGGTCCCGGGCGGTCTGGCGCAGTGCGGCTTCCATCATCGCATAGGCGCCCAGCACCCGCTGGCGGTAGGGCTTGAGGTTGTGCATTTCGACAAGGACCGTCGGTATGCGCGCTAAGTCGCCATAGCCGGTCGAATAGCGCGGTCCTTCGGCGGCGATGCGCAGGCCATTGTCGAGATCGCGGTCGTCATTGGCGCTCGGATAGAAATGGGGGTTGTGTCCCATCCCGCGCAGGAAGGCATCCACGCCGCTGCGAAACGGGCCGTTCAGCCATTCGGTTATCGCCTGCGACTGGAAATGCCGCCCCCAGCCTGCCGAAGTGTACGTCACGTCATAGGCGTGGTCGAAGCCTTCCGAGACGTGCATGTCAATGTAGAGAACCGGGTCCAGCCGGCGCAAGAGAGACAGCATCGCCTGCGTTTCCGGTGCATCGGCCTTGGCATAGTCGCGATTGAGATTGAGACCTTGCGCCGTGGCGACCGTGCCCGGATTGTCGGGGCCGCGCAGGTGCGGGAAGTTTCGCGGGCTGGCGCGCTCGTGGCCGTCGGCATTGTATATCGGAACGAAAACAAGATCGACCTTGTCGAGCAGGTCTGCCTTGCCGCGCAGCGCAATGTCGCGCAGTAGCATGAGACCGGCGTCCTTGCCGTCGATCTCGCCAGCGTGGATGCCTGCCTGTATCAGCACGACCGGCCTGTTGCTGCCGCTGCTGGCGCGGACGTGATAGAGATCCCGGCCTTCGGCGCTCTTGCCGAAGTTCTCCAGCGCCAGCAGCGGCGAGGCGGCGACCAGCTTCTCCAGCCAGGCCCGCGTTTCCTCGTGACTGGGCGTTTTCCGGAAGCCGGCCCATTCGGCGGGGGTGATCCAGGGATCGTCCATCCGGGCGATCGACCTTTCGCTTTTCCCCGACCAGGGCAACACCGGCGGGAGCGCAGGGCGCTCCTGCGCGGCTGCAGGGCCGATGGCAAGGAGCAGGCCGATCACGCCCGTTGCCGCCCCTCTCAGGGAGCGAGACGGGCATCGCAGGCGTCGCGATGGGGTAGACGATTTGTGCACGGCGATTTCGGCCTTTTTGATCTTGCGTAGCTCGGCACCGGCTTTATGTGACAATATATCATTACGCAATTGCTCCCGCCGAAAATCGGCCGCGGGCAACACTTTGTCAGAAAGCGCTTAGACCATGCGGACCCCGCAAATGCCCGATCGTCCGGTTTCCAACGTGCTTGGTGCCGCTCTCATGCTTGGTGCTGCCACGGCGCCTCTCCCGGTCCTTGCCGCCGAAACCGATCACGAAGAGACGCGTGCCCGGGAAGAGGATCGCGATCACGACCACGCCTCGGTGGACGAGATCGTGGTGCTTGGTCGTAGCCGGATCGACCGGGTAAACGGTTCAGACCTCGTGACCGAGCGCATGTCGCAGGCGAGCATTGCCCTCGACCGGACGATCCTTGACGATTACGGCGTCCGCCGCCTCGCCGATGCGCTGGAACTGGTGAGCGGCATTTCCCAGCAGAACAATCTCGGCGGGCTGCGGGACAATTACGCGATCCGCGGATTTCTAGGCACGCCCGATACGGGCGCGGAGTATTTCGTGGACGGCTTTCTTGCCAATCGCGGCTTTGGCCCGCCGCGCGATCCCGCGAATGTCGAGCGGATCGAGGTGCTGAAAGGCCCGGTGGGGGCGGTGTTCGGTTCGGTGGACCCGGCCGGCGCGGTCAACGTGGTGACCAAGAAGCCGCAATTCGAGCAGGGCGGCACGATGACCGCGAGCGCGGGCTCCTTCGCCACCTGGCGGCTGGAGGGCGACGTGGAATCGCTGCTTGCCGCAAACCTTGCCATCCGGCTGGTCGGCGCGATCGAGAACAGCGACGGTTTCCGAGACCATGTGGATTTGCGCCGCCGTCTCTTCGCGCCCTCGATCGGTTGGCGCCTCGCGCCGGGCACGACCCTGACCTACCAGGGCGAGTACATCGCCTTCCGCTCCCCCTTTGACCGGGGCATCCCGGCTATCGGCACGGATACCGAGGCAGTGCCGCGTGACCGTTTTCTCGGCGAGCCTGGCGACGGACGTGTCTCATCGACCAACTGGCGGCATCAACTCACCGTCGAGCAGGATCTGGGGCAGGGCTGGTCGCTGGTCGGCGGGGGTGCCTACCGCGATGCGCGCATCCACGGCTTCTCCTCGGAAGCCTCGACGCTGCTTGCCGATGGTACGGTGCGCCGCCAGCGCCGTTTGCGTGACTGGAATCTTGAAGACCGGTCCGCGCGGGCGGAGCTTCGCGGTGTGTTCGAGGCATTCGGCACGCATCGGCCCAGTCTGGGGGTGACGTGGTACGATCTCGACTTCGACACCTGGCAGGCCCGCTTCCGCCCCACTGCCGACAATTCCTATCCGATCGATGTCTGGAACCCCGTCTATGGCGGCGCGGCAGGATTGCTGACGCCTTTCACTTCGACACTGGAGCACCGGCAGGCCAGCGCCATCTATGCACAGGACATGTGGGAGGCGACCGACAGTCTCAGTTTCGTGGCGGGCATGCGTTACGAGCGTCTTTCGCAGAGCATCGACAACCGGCTGACCGGGCAGTCCAGCAGGATGAAGCGCAAGCCGCTGGAGTTTCGCGGAGGTGTGCGTTTCCGGCCCGATCGTCGCATTGCGTTTCACGCCAACTGGGGTGAGGGCTTCCGGCCCAACTCCAGCGTGGGCAGGGACGGCAACGCCTTCGCGCCGGAAACGGGGAAGGGCTATGAGATCGGCGCAAAGCTGGTGTTTACCGCCTTCCGCGCCGGTGTAAGCTGGTTCAGTGTGTCGAAGCGCAATATCCTGGCGGCCGATCCTGCCGATGCAAACTATCTCGCCACGGTGGGCCGCATCCGTTCGCGAGGGGTGGAGTTCGATGGCGAGATCGATCTTACGTCCCGCATCCGGCTGATCGGCAACTACGCCTACACCGATGCCGAGGCGCGCGATCCGGCGTTTCCCGGCAGCGACGTGCTCAACGTTCCGCGTCATTCCGGAACCGTGCAGCTTTTCGCGAAGCTGCCTCTGGCCGGACGCGACCTCGATCTGAGCGCGGGCGGCACTTATGTCGGCCCGCGCGCGGCGGCGCTCGATGGTGGCGACTTGAGGCTGGACGGCTACCTCAAGGCCAAGGCAAGCCTTGCTTACCGGATTACGCGGCAGCTTACGGCACGGATCGAGGTGGACAACATTCTCGACCAGACTTACGCGCAGAGCAGCTACAGCGCCTTGTGGATCTACCCGGGCGCACCGCGTTCCGTCACCGGATCGTTGACGATGCGCTTTTGAGGAAACGCGGTTAGGCCTTCTTGCGGGCGCGTCCCTGTTCCTTTCGGGACAGTCGCGCGCCCGCTTGCAGGTTACGGGTTACAGCTTGCCGCGCAGGGTCACCGTGACGTTGCGCGGCATGCCGTAGCGGGCGCTGCCGAGGAACAGGCCCGAATAATACGTCTTGTCGAAGACGTTATCGAGGTGGACCGCAAGCGACAGGCGCTGCGAGAAGCGATAGCTAGCCAGCAGGTCGACGACCGCAAGGCTGCCTTGCGTGTAGACTTCGCCGTTGGGCCCTTCGCCTTCCGCCGTGGTCTTGCCCTGCCAGCGCAAGTTACCGCCCAGGGTCAGTCCTTCCAGGTTTCCTGGAAGACGGTAGGAGGTGAACATCTTGAAGCTGTCCCTGGCGATTTGCGGCAACTGGCGCACGCCGTCGCGGTCCTTCGCCTTCGCATTGGCGAAGCCGCCCGCCACCAGCCAGCCGGGCAGTATCTCGCCGTTCACTTCCAGTTCGAAGCCGGTCGACTTCATGCCCGACACCGCGTGATAGGCAGCGCTGCCGTCGGGTGCAAAGATGCCGGGGCCATCGGCCATGGCATAGTTGTCCTGCTTCATGCGGAAGACCGCCGCGCTGGCACTCAGCTTGCCGTCGAGGAAATCCGCCTTGAGGCCCGCTTCGTAAGTATTGCCTTCGAGCGGGGCGATCACGTCGCCGTCGACGGTGCGCTGGGTCTGCGGCTCGAAGACGCTCGCATAGCTTACATATGCCGAAATGGTCTTGCTGAAGTCCAGCACGAGCCCCGCATAAGGCGTGAAGACGGCCTTTTCATCCGTTTCCCGCGTCCAGGTGCGGATGCCGGACGTGTCCTCGGCATAGCTGTCGCCCTTCCACCAGGTAAGTCGGCCGCCCGCGATCACGGAGAGCGGGGCGATCGGCTTGAGGCGGGCGACACCGGCAGCGGCGCTGGTCCGGATGCGATTGCCGGCAAGGTCGCCGGTGGGCGTCAGGTCGGGCTTGGTGGTCTCGCCGTTCTCGAAGAATTCGAAGGCGTTGACCGATTTCATGTAGTCGCCGCCATACCACCAGCCGGGGTAGGGGGTCTGGTCGTCATCGAACTGGGCGTGGCTGAGCGACAGCGCGACATGCTGTTCCTGGCCGAATGCCTCGAAGGTGCCGCGAAGGTTGGCATATATCGCATCGAGCGTGAGGTCGGATGCCCAACGGGTGGAATAAAGCGTGCCGCCAAGGCCGGTGTTCTTGTCGATCGCGGTGCCGAAGAAGTATCCGATCGTCTCGTCGTAGGAACCGGACTTGTGCTCGGCATCGACCTGCAGGTGCCAGTTCGGGCTGAAATCGTGCGCCACCGAGGCGAACAGGTTCACGCTCTTGCGGCTGAAATCGGACCAGTTGGCGCCGCCGTTGGTGGAGCGCGAGAAGTGCGTCCGGGTGCCGTCCGTGAAGTAGAGCGGGACGCCTCCGCGCGAAGCGCCCTCGTTGCGGAAGTTCTGGTATTCGACCCCCGCGGTCAGCAGCGTGTTAGGGCCGAGGTCCGCTTCGACCACGCCGTAGAGCGCCTGCCGCTTGGCGTGTTCGCGATCGATGAAGGTCTGGTTGTCCTGCCATGCCCCGGCAACGCGGGCGCGGACGTGTCCATCGGATGTCACCGCGCCGCCGAGATCGCCTTCGAGCCGGTACATGTCCCATGAGCCGAGCGTTGCCGAGACGCTGGCGCGGGTGGTTTCACCTGGGCGCTTGCGGATCATGTTGATCGCGGCGGAAGGCTGGCCGGTGCCGGTCATCATGCCGGCGGAACCGCGGATGACCTCGATCCGCTCGTAGGCGATCATGTCGGCGGTGTCTTCGGTGAAGCCGTAGAGGTTGCTCGGGCGCGCAACGCCGTCCACCAGGTAGTTCTTCACCTCGAAACCGCGCGCGGTGTAGTTCGTGCCGTCCGTACCCAGCGCGCTGGATCGGTTCGTCTGGATGCCTACGATCTGCTCCAGCACTTCGGAGATATCGTAGAGCCCCTGTTCCTGCATCCGCTCGCTGTCGATGACCGTGACCGACTGCGGCGTCTCGCGCGAGGAGAGGCTGAGGCCCGTCGTTTCGGTGGCGCCGGTAACGACGATCGCGTCAGGGTCGGGCCCTTCGGTAACCGCTGCGTCAGGGGCGGTTTCTTCGGTGGCGGCTGCGGCATGGGCATTGGCAGCCGTGAACAGGCTGATCGCGAGCACGGATGAAAGGGAACAACACGCGCGGATCTTGGCTCTGACGGACATTCTGGGGTCCCCTCATGGCGATGTCCGGAGAACCCGGCATCAGTTGGGGGCGCCACTAATGAGAATGCTTCTCACATGCAATATACTGGCAATGTTCGGTTGGACGAACAGCAATTTATCGGCCGGATTATGCTATGTTGTTGCAAATAGGTCGCAGTATCGTTTTAAGGGCGACCGTCAGCCCGCGCTGAAGCGCAGCGCGGCGCCGTTCATGCAATAGCGCAGACCCGTCGGCGGCGGTCCGTCGTCGAAGACATGGCCGAGGTGCCCCGCGCAACGCGCGCAGCGAACTTCCTTGCGGATCATTCCCAGGCTGCGGTCCTGCCGCAAGGTGATCGCGCCGGGAAGATGATCCTGGAAGCTGGGCCAGCCCGTGCCGCTGTCGAACTTGGTTTGCGATGAAAACAGCGGCAGGGCGCAGCCGGCGCAGAGGAACCGGCCCTTGCGGTGTTCGCCGAGGAGCGGGCTCGAATAGGCACGTTCCGTGGTGCCCCGGCGCAGGACGGCGAAGGCCGGCGGTGGCAGGCGGGCCCGCCATTGGGCGTCCGACAGCGAGAGCCACGGCTCTGCCGCCGCGCCGAGGCATGGGGCCGAGCAGAGGGCCGCGGCGATGAAGCCGCAACCGGCAAGGAATGCGCGGCGGCTGGGCCCTTGATCCTTGGGGCCTTGATCCTGGGTGTTCATCGGCCGTCATCCTGAAGGATTGCGGAGGCCGTCCACGGGAAGTCGGCTTCCGCCGGAATCCCGTGGATGAGCCGGTTCATCATCTCACGGCATCAGCACCGTGTCGACGACATGGATCACGCCGTTGGACTGCATGACGTCCGCGATGGTGATCCTGGCCTTGCCGCCCTTGGCATCGGTCAGCCACCATGAGCCTGCCTTGTCCTTCCACGCGGTCAGCATTTCGCCTTGCACGGTGGTAAGCATGGCCTTTCCGCCGTGAGCCTTGGCATTCGCGGCGATATCGGCGGCGCTCATCCGTCCCGGCACCACGTGATAGGTCAGTATGCCAGTAAGCATGGCCTTGTTCTCGGGCTTCAGGAGCATATCCACCGTGCCCGCCGGAAGTTTGGAAAACGCGGCGTTGGTCGGGGCGAACACCGTGAACGGCCCCGCGCTCTTGAGCGTGTCGACAAGCCCGGCCGCCTTTACCGCGGCGACAAGGGTGGTGTGGTCCCTGGAATTGACGGCATTGTCGATGATGTCCTTGTTCGCATACATCGCGGCCCCGCCGACCATGGGGTCCTTCGCTTCGACGGCCGCCGCGCCGGTCATGAGAACGGCGGTGGCGAGCAACGCTGCTAGTGTTCTGGATCGCACTTTCATCTGAGGCATCCTTCTTCCCGCACTCCATTCTTCTGGAATGCGCGGGAGATACGGAGCCGAAGCGGCGATGGACGCAGTGGCCTTCAGATAGTGGTGATTTTTCCGGTGAGGATCGGCGCGGTGCTGGGTGCCTTGTGCGGCGCGCCGGCGCTGTCTTCCAGCGTGATCGCCAGCGTCGCCCCGTCCGTCAGCATCGGGCGCATGTCGGGCGATATCGCCAGGACCGCCGATTGCATGACCCCCAGCGAACGCGGCACGCCGTCCTCCGGGATGACCCATAGTTCCGGGCTCTTGCCGTTGCCGCCCAGCGAATGGGGGCTGAGGTGGAGCATTCCGGCTTTGGGATCGTAAGCGACCGCCATGGTGGCGGAGCCTTCGGCCCCCGCCAGTTGCGAAACCGACATGGGCATCTTCGTGCGATCTTCGGCCGGACGGACGAGGATGAACAGGGCCAGGCAGGCGGCGATGGAAGCGGCGAAAATCGCGCCCGCGCGCCAGGCACGCAGACGGCGGATGAGCGCCGGTTCCGGGTTCCGGGGCGCGCCGGAATCGATGCGGGCGGCAACCTTGTCCCAGAGGTGTGCTGGAGGTTCTGCCGCAGGGATCGCCGCCAGCAGGGGTGACAGGCGCGCGGCCCATGCATCCACTTCGCCCGCGAAGACCGGATCGGACAGGCGCAGGCGCTGTGCGGCGGCGCGGTCCTCGCCTTCGAGCAGGCCGAGAGCCAGTTCCGCCGCCACATCACTGCGGCCGAAGGGATCGGCGGGGTCAGCCATCGCTTAGGCAGTCCTTCAGTCTCTGCATTCCGCGCCTGATCCAGCTCTTGATCGTCCCGAGCGGCGTTTGCAACTGGTCGGCGAGCTGCTGGTAGGTCAGGCCATCGAGAAAGGCGCGCCGGATCGCGTTGGACTGGTGGCTGTCGAGCCCTTCCAGGCAGCCGAGCAACCGCCGATTTTCCTGCTCATCGGCAAACACGGCATCCGCCAGGGGCGCTTCGTCAGGGATGGCCGCCAGAATTTCTTCCGACACCGCGACATGCCGATGCTGAGACCGGCGCCAGTCGATCGCGCTGTTGTGTGCGATCGCCGCGAGCCAGCTTATCGGGCTGGCGCGCTCCGCATCGAATGCGCCTGCACGGCGCCAGACCTTTACATAGACATCCTGCAAGACATCCTCCGCGGCCCCCCGGTCGCCGCAGATACGCAGGCAGATGCCGAATAGTTTCGGCGCGGTCATTTCGTAGACGGCGCGCAGGCCGGAGGGTTCGCTGGCCGCGGCAAGATGGAGCGCGGCGACGAGCCTTGCCCGCTCCTCCGTTGGTTTAGCGCTGCTCCCGTTTCGCACTGCCAGCTTCTCCGATGCGGCGATCCTGCCCGTTCGCCGCGAGGAGATCAACGATTGTCGCTCGCCGCCTGCCGGCTCACGGCCGGACAAGGACGGGCGTGCTGCGATAGAGCGCGGGGAAGGCCCTTTTGAGCGCGGCGATCTTGGGCTGGTCGTTCGCGCGGATATAGGCGGAATCGGGGTGGAGCGTCAGGAAATCCTGATGATAGGCTTCGGCGGGGTAGAAGCCCTTGAACGGTTCGATGCGCGTGACGATCGGCCGCTTCCAGACGCCGGCGGCCGCAAGCTGGTCGATATAACGCCGGGCGATCTCCTGCTGCCGGGGGGACTGCGGGAAAATGGCGGTTCGATACTGCGTGCCGTGGTCCGGCCCCTGGAAATCGCGCGTGGTCGGGTCGGCGGCCACGGTGAAGAAGATCTGCAGCAGCTTTCCGTAGCTGACCTGTGCCGGATCGAAAGTGATCCGCACCGCTTCGGCATGTCCGGTCCGCCCGCTTGCGACGGCGGCGTAGCTTGCGTTCGTGCGGTCGCCGCCCGAATATCCCGAAACGGCGCTGCGCACGCCCTTGACGTGCTGATACACACCCTGGATTCCCCAGAAGCATCCACCGGCAATAACGGCGGTTTCGCTTCCTGCAGGGTTGGGACTGTCGTGGAGAGGGGCGGGAACCTGCACGGCTGCGCGCTGCGGGGCCGCAGTGGAGCGGCTCTCCAGAACGGGCGCCGCGACGGCGAGGCCGCAGGCAAGGAATACGAGGAGCGGTCGCCTGCAAGGAAAAGCCTTCATTTCGTCCTCCCGGCAAAGTTCGAGTACCGGAAGATACGTTCCGGAAAGTCGGAAAGATGCAGGCGCGAAAATATAGTTTCCGATGCGATCGCGGACAGCGCAGGTTCATGCGCCGATGCGCCTGATCGGCAGGCTTCATGTTGGAGGAAACAGCCGATGATCCTCTTTGTCCTTTCCTATCTGGGCGGTGTGCTGACCATCATCAGCCCCTGCATCCTGCCGGTTCTGCCCTTCGTCTTCGCGCGGGCCGATCAGCCGTTCCTGCGCAGCGGATTGCCCATGCTGATCGGCATGGCGGTGACATTCGCGGGCGTTGCCACACTGGCGGCCGTGGGCGGGGGCTGGGCGGTTCAGGCCAACGGCCTGGGGCGGATCGTGGCTCTGGCGGTGCTTGCGCTGTTCGGCCTGCTGCTGCTTTTCCCGTCGCTGGCCGATCGCGCGACCCGGCCGCTGGTGGCGATGGGCGCGCGGCTGTCCCGTTCGGCGGAAGGAGACGTGGGCGGCTCCTCCGCCACGTTCTCCGCGTCGCTCCTGCTCGGGGTTGCCACCGGGCTGCTCTGGGCGCCTTGCGCGGGACCGGTGCTCGGACTTGTCCTGACAGGAGCGGCGCTGAACGGCGCCAGTACGCATACCTCCCTGTTGCTGCTCGCCTATGCGCTGGGCGCGGCAACTTCGCTGGCGCTGGCGCTGCTGGTGGGCGGGAAGGTGTTTGCGGCGATGAAGCGATCCATCGGCCTTGGTAACGGTGTTCGCCGCGTGCTGGGCGTGGCGGTGCTCGCCGGGGTGGCCGCGATCGCGCTGGGGCTGGATACCGGCCTTCTCACCCGCCTTTCGCTTTCGGGCACGGCGCAAGTCGAAGAGAGGCTGCTCGCCAAGTTCCGCCCCGGTACGCCTGCCGCTTCGGCCATGCGCGCCGGCCGGGCCGAACTGGGAGACGAAGGCGCGTTTCCGTCTTTGGCAGGGGCGAGCGAATGGATGAATTCGCCGCCGCTCACCGCCGAGGCGCTGCGTGGGAAAGTGGTCCTCGTCGATTTCTGGACCTACAGCTGCATCAACTGCCTGCGCTCGCTTCCCTATGTCCGTGCATGGGCGGAAAAGTACAAGGATCAGGGGCTCGTCGTCATCGGCGTTCACGCGCCCGAATTCGCCTTCGAGAAGAACCCGGCGAACGTGAGCCGCGCGATACGCGATCTCGGCATTTCCTATCCAGTGGCGCTCGATAACGATCGCGCGATCTGGCGCGCCTTCCAGAACCTCTATTGGCCCGCGCATTACTTCATCGATGGCAAGGGACGGATCCGCTATCATCATTTCGGCGAGGGGGATTACGCGGAATCCGAAAGGGTCATCCAGCGCCTGCTGGCCGAGAACGGCAATGCCCCGCCCAGCCTGGAGGTCGTGGCGGTCAAGGGCTCCGGCGTGGGCGAGGCGCCGCAGAAGGCCACCAATCGCTCGCCCGAAACCTATCTGGGCTATTCACGAGGCGAACGTTTCGCTTCGGCGGGCGGTTATGTGCCGGACCGGCCCCACAGCTATGTGCTGGGGCAGTTGCCCGGCCGCAATGACTGGGGAATTGCGGGATCGTGGACCGCCGGGCCGGAGTTCGTCTCGCTGGATGCGGCGGGCGGGCGTATCGCTTTCCGCTTCCATGCCCGCGATCTTCATCTCGTGCTGGGGCCGGGGCCGCAAGGACGCCCGGTCCGCTTCCGCGTCACCGTGGACGGCAAGGCTCCGGGCGGCGATCACGGCATGGACGCGGACGCGGCCGGGCAAGGCACCGTGACCACGCAGCGGCTCTATCAACTGGTTCGCCAGCAGGGCACCGTGACCGACCGGACCTTCACCATCGAGTTCCTCGATCCGGGCGTGCAGGCCTTCGCCTTCACGTTCGGCTGAGGAGGCGGCGCGCCGTTTCGGCCCGTCATGCGGGGCTCAGCCGTAGGAAGGATCTTCCAGCGCGTTCATCCAGGCGGGACATTCGTTCTCCACGCCGCCACGGAACGAAGCGCTGTTGAAGGACAGGAAATCGTGCGCGGCGTCGCGCGCGGTCATCGATGCGGGGATACGATAGCTGGCGGCAACCGCATCGCCGCAGGTTGCCGTCCATCCGGCGATATCCCGTTCGCGCTGCATCCAGAGCTGGACGAGCCAGAGGAAGTCGTGTCGCTTGTCCTGTATCGTGGGCATCCCTCGGTCCTTCAAGGTTTCGGATGCCCTAGGTTGCACAACGGCTTTATTCCCGCAATATCCGCCACTTGCGGCACAGGCCGGAAAGGGCGCCGCCCCGCCTCGTTATCCGGGAACTGCCGAAGGGCTTGCATGGCCGCTGTCTTGCCGCCAATCGGTCCGGATGCGTATTGCTCTATTCGAACCCGAGATTGCCGGAAACGTCGGCGCCGTGCTGAGGCTTGGCGCGTGCCTGGGCGCGAGCGTGGATATTATCGAGCCGATGGGCTTCGTATGGGACGATCGGCGCGTAAGGCGGGCTGCCATGGACTATATCGACCATGTCACGATTACACGACACGCCAGCTTCGATGCCTTCAGGGCCGATATCGGGCCGAGCAGACTGGTGCTGTTCACGACCAAGAGCAGCCATTCGGCTTATGAATTCGGATTCAGGGTAGACGATGTCCTGCTCTTCGGAAAGGAGAGCGCAGGGGTGCCCCCCTCAGTGGCGGATGTCTGTGATGCGCGCGTGCGCATACCGCTGCGGCCGGAGGTGCGCTCGCTGAATCTCGCCACGTCGGCCGCGCTCGCGCTTGGCGAAGCCCTTCGCCAGACCGCGACTTTGCCGGGGTGACGGTTACCCGGCCCGCTTTCCCGGCCCGCTTTCCCGGCGCAGCGGGCGAAAGCATCGCCGTAACAATACCTCACCTGCCATACACTCTTGAACACATTTCTTGCGTGGGTTAGCGGACTGCAACCGTTTCCTTCTTTCGAAGGCGGCGGGCAAGATCGCGCCGGTGCCTCGAAAGAGGCTTAATAGGGAACGCGGTGAGAGGGCTTCGGCCTTCGAATCCGAGGCTGTCCCTGCAACTGTAAGCGGTGAGCGCGATGCATATCGCGGCAGGCCAAGGAGCCTGGCCGCAGCCACTGGGCCGGACGCTAAATCCTGCGAGGCCTGGGAAGGCCGTGCATCAAGCGATGACCCGCAAGCCAGGAGACCTGCCGGCGTCTGGTCGCTCTCGCTTTGGTCCAGGGGATGGCCGAGGCCCGGTAATTTTTCCGTCTGAGCGACGAACGAGCGGTGGAAGCCGCATCGGTTCGTGTCGCGGTCGCCTCGGGCGTCCGGCCGATGGCGCGTGCCGACCGTCTTGGACGGCACGCTTCCACTCCCAGTCGCAGGCGCCGGGGGAATTGTAATGCAAATCAACACAAAGGCGGCATTCGCCCGCCTCGCCATGGGCGGGATCGTCGCGCTTGCCTCCGTTCCGGCTCTTGCCGGCGAAGTGGCTTCGGACGGGTCGGCTTCGGATGGCGGCAACAGCGAAATCCTGGTTTTCGGCCGGGGAGAGACCAAGATCGGCGAAGCCCATGCCGCCAGCGAAGGCAGCGTGGCAGGCTCCGACCTGCTGGTCCGTCCGCTGCTGCGCGTGGCCGAACTTCTCGAGGCTATTCCCGGCATGGTCGCCGCCCAGCATTCGGGCAGCGGCAAGGCGAACCAGTATTTCCTGCGCGGGTTCAACCTCGATCATGGTAGCGATTTCACGACCTATATCGACGGCGTGCAGATGAACCTGCGGACCCATGGTCATGGGCAGGGGTATCTCGATCTCAACGGTTTGATCCCGGAGATCGTTGCGCGTGAAGACTTCCGCAAAGGGCCTTATCGCGCGGACGGCGGCGATTTCGCCTTGGCGGGCACGGCCTACATGACGACGATCGCCGGCTTCGACCGCCCGTGGGTTTCGCTTGAGGGGGGCTCGTACAGCACCGGCCGTCTTGCAGCGGGCGGCACGATCAAAGGGCTTGGTTCCGGCGATCTTACGGTGGTGGGGCAGGCGAAGCGCTATGACGGGCCGTGGCAGCAGGAGGAGCACCTGCGCCATTATGCGGGCTTTGCGAAGTACAGCATGCCGCTGGGCGAAGGTGCGCTCCAGGCTTCGCTTCATGCCTACCACGCGACATGGCGTCCAACCGAGCAGATTCCCGAGCGGATCGTCGGTTCCGACATATGCGCCGACGTGTTCTGTTCGCCCGACCCGACGGCGCGCGGCAGGACCACGCGGTTCGTCGGCAATGTGGGGATCACGCAGGCGAGTTGGAGCGCCAACGTCTACGCCCAGTATTACGACTGGAACATGTATTCAAACCCGACTTATGTCGATCCCGACGGGACCAGCGCCCAGATCGACCAGTTCGACAAGCGCTGGGTTACCGGCCTCACGGCACGCAAGCACTGGAATCCGGCGCCGGAACTGGAACTCTCCGTCGGCACCGAGAACCGCTTCGACCATATCGGCAGCGTTGGCGTGAATCGCACGGAAAGTCGCGAATTCCTGTACTCGCTGGGCCGTTATCACGTCGAGGAACTTTCCGGTGCGATCCATGGTGAGGCAACCTGGCAGCCGTTGGCGGGCCTGCGCCTGACGGGCGGTCTGCGGGGCGACTACTATCACTATTCCGTGCGCGCCAGAAACGCAGCGGCGGAAGAGCTTGGTGAGGGAAGCGGGCACGATTCGATCGTTTCGCCCAAGTTCTCCGCGGCCTATGAAGTTACCCGGCAGTTCGAACTCTATGCCAACTGGGGGCGCGGATTCCACTCCAACGATGTGCGAGGGGCGGTGAATGCCGAAACGCCGGTGCCTGTTCTGGTACGCGGCACCGGCAAGGAGCTGGGCGCCCGTTTCCAGACGGACGGTTTCTCGCTGACAGGAACCTACTGGTGGCTCGACGTTGGAAGCGAACTGCGTTTCGTCGGTGATTCCAACGCGGTCGAGCCGACCGGCGCCAGCAAGCGTCATGGCTACGAACTTGTCGCTTTCTGGCGGCCGCTGCCCTGGCTTGCGCTTGATGGCAACTATACCGCCAGCCGTTCGCGATACGACAATGGCGACCGCATTCCCAACGCCTTCGAGAATGCAGCGTCGGCGGGGGCGTCCATCGTGCTGGACCCGTGGGAGACGAGCATCCGCATTCGCCATCTCGGCCCTTACCCTCTGGTCGAGGACAACAGCGTGCGGGACAGCGGCAGCACCGTAGTCAATGCCCGTGCCGCCTGGAAGGGAGGCCGGATCGAGATATATGGTGAAGTGCTCAACATCCTCGACAGTCGCGACAAGGACATTGCCTATTATTACCAATCCTACATTCCGGCTTACGATGCGGCAGGTCCCGTCGACGGGCGCTTGAGCAGGGTGATAGAGCCGCGCACCGTCAAGATCGGCGCGCGGTACACCTTCTGAGGACAGGGCGTGCCGCGGCCCTCATGCGCCGCGGCACTACTTGGTGGTTCTAGGTGGTGCTTCCGGGACCGATTGCGGTCATTCGAAGAAGGTGTAAGAGCGCCGCGAGTGCAGTGAATCAGGAACAAGAGACATGCTGGCGGCAATCGAACCGGGCGCGACCTTCAAGGACAATCTTCAGCTATTGCCGCCGATAGACGGCCTGGAACGCATCGACCTCGTCGATGATGCGGGGAACGTGGTGGCCTCCATATCGAACCAGCCGGGCAAGCAGGGTTCGCTCGCCGTCTACAACTACCTGAAGCAGCGGTTCGACCATCTGGATGCGGCTGCTGCCGAGCATGGCCTTGTGGTGTTCGCCGAACATACCGCGGATGCACGCGAGCGTCCCGGTGCACATCCGAATGTCGACCTTCTGCTGGATATCGCCGCACGCGGCGGCCGGCTGGGCATCGAGGTCATTCCGGCCGGGCATTGATCGCAGGTACGGGCGGGGGTTGGACCTGACGTTTCCCTTTGTGTGCAAATTATTCAGTAAGAATTGTTAATCATACGGATGGGATCTTAAGTATAGTTCCCATTCGATCGCGCGTTTACTGTTGTCTGCCCGCGTTGGAAATGTCACTCATTGTCGTGTGCGAAGCGGGGGCTTTGCAGATTGTCATTTCATGACAGCGATCGGGGGGCAGGAATGTGTCCAGCGCACCTACCGGAGAAGAAATCGCGCCGGAACGGCGTGCCGATGCGGCTGCGCCGCTTGCCGAGCCCAAGCGGATCGTCGTGTTCTCGGACGGCACGGGCAACAGCAGCCGCGCGTTGTTCCGCACCAACGTCTATCGCCTCTATGATGCGCTCGATCTGGGATCGAGGCCCGGCGGCCCCGATCAGATTGCCTATTACGACAATGGCGTAGGTACTTCGAGTTTTCGTTTCCTGGCGGTTCTGGGCGGCATTTTCGGCTTCGGGCTGAAGCGCAATCTTCTGCGGCTCTACGAATATGTCTGCCGCAACTACAATGGCCAGTATCCCGGAACGGACAAGGGCGACACGATCTATGCCTTTGGGTTCAGCCGGGGCGCGTTCACGATCCGGCTTCTCGTGGCGCTCATCTGCACGCAGGGCATCGTTCCTTATGAGGACGAGCGCGAACTGAAGCGCAATTGCGCCGATGCGGTGCGGCGCTTCCTGGGCGAGAATGCGCCGGACCTGTTCCCCTGGCTTTTCCAGACCGTCCGCTGGTTCAGGGACAGGATCATACAAGGCTGGCGCCGGTTGCGGGGGCAGGCTTTCAACCGTGAGGCGGAGAGTTTCCCGGACATCGAGTTCGTGGGCGTATGGGATACCGTGGCCGCCTATGGCGGGCCCATCGTGGAGATCACGCGCGGTATCGATCAGTACGTCTGGCCGCTCACCATGACCGATTACGAGTTGCATCGCCGGGTCAAGGTGGCACGGCATGCGCTGGCGCTCGATGATGAGCGGGACAGCTTCTGGCCGCTGCTCTGGGATGAAATCGCCGATCAGCGGGCGCATGCCGGCATCAATAAGGAGTGCAGGGACTGGAATGCGGCGGAGCGTCTGCGGGCCGGTTCGCGGTTGAAGCAGGTATGGTTCGCCGGCATGCATTCGGACGTGGGAGGAGGTTATCCCGATGACAGCCTCGCCTATGTGTCGCTCAAGTGGATGATCGACGAGATCAACGCCCTCGGGCCTGACCGGCTGGCGCTGATCCAGAGCGAGGAAGCCCGCATCCGCGCCTTTGCGAACCCGCTGGGGCCGATGCACGATTCCCGAAGCGGGCTTGCCGGATACTATCGCTACCAGCCGCGCAAGATCGCAGCCATGCTTCATCGCAGCATTGCCGATACCGTTGGCATGAACCAGACGCGGGTCCTGCGCGATCCGATCATCGGGGAAAAGCGCCATCGCCCGCAGGGCCTGTTGACGGCGTGCCATGTCCATCGCAGCGTGATCGAGCGGATCTGTCTCGGCAACGACAACTATGCGCCGATCGTGCTGCCTCGCAAGTTCGAGGTCGAGCCCCCCTATGCCCCTGCGGACAAGTCCGCGCTGGCCGCCGCGAGCCGCACTTTGCAGGAGCGGGACCGGGCAAAGGGGCGAGGCGAAATCCAGGAAAATGCCTGGGACAATGTCTGGCTGCGGCGGACCTGCTATTTCGCCGTTGTCCTGCTGACCGCGTTCCTGGCGCTCGCTCCGTTCTGGGGGGACGGGTCGGGCTTCACGCCGGGAATGGATTCGCGATGGGTGCTGAGCGACATTTTCGTGCTGGGGCGCAAGTTCGTGCCTTCCTGGCTCCTGGCATGGTACGATCCCTGGACCGCCAACTGGGCCTTGAGCCTTGTGATCCTGGGGCTCATCGGGCTGATAGCCAATGCGATGCGGGCGCTGGAGGCCGACCTCAGGGACCGTGTCCGCATTGCCTGGTGGGACGCGCTGGCCGGGCAGACACTCGAACGGTTCGAGCCCACGGCCCTGCGCGCGCTTCGCAACAGCCTCGGCTATCAGGCGGTGATGCAGTTCTGGAAATGGCGGGTCCTGCCGTTCCTGTTCGGTGTTTCGATCCTCCTGTGCGTACCTTGGCTCGTTCTCGTACTCTGGACGCAGACGAGCCTGATCGGGCTGGAACGCGGCGTGGCCTTCTGCAAGGAATCCGCCGAAAACGATACCCCAAAAGCCGTACTCAAAACGCGATCCGCTCCGCTGGCACTCGATCCCAAAAACCCCTGCCTGCCGTTCGCGCCGCTTGCAGCCGGGCGGGGGCAAGCATCGCCCGCGATACAAAGCAAGGCGGCAGTGGCGGCGCACGGCACCGTC
This sequence comes from Novosphingobium sp. TK71, assembly GCF_055361505.1. NCBI lineage: Bacteria > Pseudomonadati > Pseudomonadota > Alphaproteobacteria > Sphingomonadales > Sphingomonadaceae > Novosphingobium > Novosphingobium sp. TK71. The sequence goes on along the minus strand of NZ_JBSZKA010000001.1, from coordinate 1,142,335 downwards.
ATCAAAGGGCAGCGCTATTATGTCATCCTGACCTGGCCCGAACGGGGCGATCCGTGGCGGGACAAGACTCACCCTGTGGCTGCGGCAGGGCGCAACACTTTCGATTTTCCGTTTCCTGCGAATGTCGTGATGGCGGGCGGGGCGCCGCTGCGGCGCGTGGTCCTCGCGCGCTGGCTTGAGCCGCTGGTCGAGATTCGAGACTCGAAACCTGACCTGTCGCCCAGTGGCTATCGCCGCACGATCATGATCCAGCGGCTGACGCCTGTAGCGCCGGTCATCAAGGAAGCAGACGAGAGCGACAAGGGCCAGCGCAAACCGCCCGCAATCCGCTGGATGGGTTCCTTCGTTCCCACCATGAGCGGAACGGCCTGGATATTCCTCAACGACGCCGCGCTGCCGGAAGGCACGGGAGGCGCGACCTACTTCTATGCCAACAACAAGCGTACCTTCGACAATTCGCCCTCGGCAGGGGCCACGCTGTGGAAAGGGCCGGACTTCGAGCAGACCGCCCGCCAGTGCGAGGCGGCACTCGGAGATTTCGCGAAGATATCCGAATGCCTGAGACGTAAAGGCATCGACCTGAGGCCCACCGCTACAGGCGACCCCGGCTAGCGCCAGAATGTCATCCCCGGCCGGAGAGGCGAAATGTGGCCCAGATCGTGAAGGCGGCCTCTACCGCAGCGGTGCCGAGGGCTTTCCGAAGATCATGAAGCTGGCCCACATCTTCGGATCGTTGGCATAGGGTCTTTCGCCTTTTGCGTTTCGGGCATTCATCGTGGCGAACTGGGCCTTCTGCATGGCGATTTCCGGTACGTCCCCGGCCTTCAGCCGCTCGACGAACCGGGTCATCAGGATTGCGGTGGCCTGATCGCTCACATTCCAGAGGCTGGCCACGACCTGTCCCGCGCCTGCTGTAGTCCAGCTGCGGGCAACGCCGAAGCCGCCGCCGTCGAACATGCGGCCCAGCGCGGTCTGGCAGGCGCTGATGACGACCAGCGGGTGGTGCCGCTTCCAGTCCGGGAAACGGGCCTGCCGGATATCTCCGGCATAATAGTGCCCCTCCTTGCCCGACATGGCGATGAACCCGCGGGTAAGAGGGTTCCTGGGGTCGGACACCGCGTGTGTCGCCAGATAGACCAGTCCGGCGTCCGGCCGTGCTGCGATGGCCCGTGTCAGGTTGCCGCGCGTGGCCTGTGTTCCCGTCATCAGCACCGTGGCGGGATCGTCCAGTTCCCTGGAGACCATGACAGCCTCTCGCTGTGCGCCGGGAAGCGGCGCCCAATCGAACTTCCTGTCGCTCGACAAGTCCGGGTTGCCCACGACAATGGCCTTGCCGATGTCGAGCGCGCGATAGTCGAACGTGGGATCGGCGCCTGTCAGCGTGTCGACATCGGGAAGGATCACGAAAGACCAGTGCGACACTGCCGTGCCATTGCGAAGCGGCAGCGCGGCATAGGGGGCGGTTCCCGTGTCCATCGCCGGGATCACGAGAAGCCGGCCGCTCCGCGTTCCCAGCGCATCGCCCACCGCGCCGGGCAGCAGCATTTCGCGGGTGCGCTCCAGCGTTTCTCCGCGCAGTTGCACGGCCTCGGGGGAGCGATCCCGGATCAGGTTGCCGCGTTCGACATCGGGCGGCGGGGGCGGCGTGCCTTTGGGCCGGTTGCCGCGCGTGGCGGCGAGACGGCGCACGCCCAGTCCGTCAACCATCAGCGACAGTCCGGTGTAGTCCCGATCGTAGAACCCGTGCGCCACGCCCCCGTCGGGGCCGATGAGCCAGGCGTTCATCGCCGCGCCGCCGCGCAAGGTGTGGATCAGCGCGAAGGTCGGCATGCCATCGCCGGAAAGTGCTGCCAGCCGTTCGCGAATGGTGGCAAGGTCGCGTTCGGCCTTGGCCAGATCGCGCTCCTTTCCAGGCGCCACGACTTTTCCGGTGCGCTCCTTGTTGCGCAGGACCCTGGCGAACAGTTCGGAGCCCGCGATGGCTTCCAGAAGCAGCGCGCGATCCCCGGGGGTAAGCTCCGCAGGCATCGGTGCGGGGGGCGGCGCGGCAGAAGCTGGCGGGGCGGGGGAAGCGGCCTTGCTCTCGCTGCTTGCCGCGCGGTCGGCAGGCGGCTTTCGCGGCTCGGCGTTGCAGCCGGAAAGAACCAGCGCAGACAGGGCGAGGACGGCGACCGGGATCTGGCGCGGTCGCTTCATACCGGAACCGTGATCTGCTTTCCGGCGAAGACCGCCTGCCAGCTTTCGATCTCGGACACGACGATGGAATCCATGTCATGCGCAAGCTGCGCCACCACGGCATAGTCGATCCGCGCCTCATCGTCGGCGGCGAGAATTTCGATACGGCGGTCCAGCCCGTCGAGGCGTTCGGCGGTGATCCGGGAGATTGCGGAAAAGCGCTCGAAATCGCCGAAGTAGCGGATACCCGCGATGGCCGCGCCGAAGGTGGGGAAGCATACGCCGAGGAAAGTGAAGACCTTCGAGGCGGCGTGCGGGAACCCCTCGGCAAGCAGGCCCGTGGCCGCGGCGATTTCGATCAGCAGGTAGATTGATACGGAAACCACTGCGAGAATGAACAGCGTCTCGGAAATACGGTCGAGGCTGTGATGGACATGCCGCAACCTCCGTGCCTTGCCGATGTGATAGTCCCGCTGCTCGGCGACGTGGGGGCTGAGCAGGCGCGTCATCGCGGTGCGCAGGTATTCGTGCGTTATCGGTGCGGCGGGCAGGCCGACCCCGCGCAAGGCGGCACGTGCATAGTATTCCGGCCAACTGGTGTAGATCCCCTGGGGCCAGCGGCCCGGCGGGCGCGCTACGCCAAGGGCGAGCAGGATCGGGGCGTGGCGCAGGTATTCGGCGACCCGGCGGGTGGTGAACCAGCGGCTGTGCCAGCGCCGCCGCACGCCCTGCCAGGTAATCAGGATGATGGCGATCAGCAGCAGGAATTCGATCCCGGCGAAGAACCACTTCTGCGCGCCGAGAGGCTGATAGGCGATGCCGGCGGCGATCGCGAGCGAGGAAAGCACGAAGTTCGCCACCATGCCGCCGCGATAGGCATCGGACAGGTGCGTCGATATCCCGTCCGCCCAGGCGAAGCGGCGTAGCAGGGATCGCTCCACGTTGCCGGCAAAGTCGCCGTCCAGTCCTGGAAGGGCACGTATGTCGGCCAGGAGCGGCGCGCCGCTGCCGCTGGCGAAGGCCTCGGGCGGTTCATAGCGCAGGGCCAGCGGGCGGAACGGCCTGCCGTCGCCGGAAAACATCGCCTCGATCCGGCGGTATCCGCCTGAAAGCGGGTGACTGCGGGAGGGCCAGGCCTCGTCCCCGAGGCTGGCGGCGCCTGCCGGAAGCTGGGCATCGCTTTCCGGGCGCAAGGCGGATCGGATGAGCCGGCGCAGCACGGCGTCGCGGCCTTCCGCCGGAGGACGCGTGACGAGCGCTTCGGGAGACTGCATGATCCGCCAGTCCGAAGGCGCGGCGGGATCGATGCAGATCACGGCGCCGTTCTGTTGGAGCGTCCTTGCGATGGTATGCCCGGTACCGCCTACAAGGCTCCGGGTCGCGCCGTCCCACACCGCGATCACGATGTCCGCCTGTTCGATCATCACCCGCCCCGCCAGCGCCACCCGCTCCGAACAGCAGGCGGAGAAGGTCTGGGTCTTGGTGGCACAGCCGGGATCGTCCAGCATGGCGAGAAGAGCGTTCGACACTTCGCTGTCACGTTCGGCCAGTTCGAACAGCCGGACCGTCTCGAAAATTCGATCCAGCGCGAGCGCGCGTTCCAGCACTTGCGGATCGGCGGGAGGACGCCCTTCAAGCAAGGCGCGCGCGTCAGCCCCGGTGGCTGTGTGGCTGGCCACGGCCCGGTAAAGCGCCCGGCCGAACGGCAATGGGGCGATCACTTCCCAGCCGAGCGCCAGTGCCATCGCGGCGACCATCTGGTCGGTTCCGTCAGCCAGCAGGCCGTAGAGGCGCACCGGTTCGATCGGCCCCAGCGCCAACGCTTCACCCGCGAGGCCGGACTGGATCGTATCGCAAATCTCGGCAAGCACGGCGGCAACGGCGTGGCGGTGGGCGGCGAAGGAGGGGTTGTCTTCCCGGTGGCCGGTAACGCCCAGGGTCAGGCGAAGGGCAGGCAGCGGCGGAACTTGAACCATCTGGCGGCATCCCCCGGATTGCATGGAAACATATCCCGAATTGCCGCCGGTGACGGTAGTGCAAAGTTCCGCGTGTTCATGTTAACAGTCAAGCTATCCTAACGTCTAAGACGATAAGGGCGGCGTTCTGCTTAAATTCGGGGAAAGCATGGAAAATTCCTCGCCCGATGAAATAGTTGGCCGGACGATATTCCTCAGCTACTCGCGCGATGATCGCGATCGCGTGTTGCCGATCATCGCCGCACTGGAAAAGCGCGGCCTGATCGTGTGGTGGGACGGTTTGCTGGCGGGCGGGCAACGCTTTGCCCACACCACCGAAAGCGCGCTGGAAAGTGCCGACGTGGTCGTGGTGGTGTGGACGGCCCGCTCCATCCAGTCCCATTGGGTTCGCGATGAAGCCACGCGCGGCCGGGATCGTGGCTGCATGGTCTCTGTCACGCTGGACGGCGCCGAACCGCCGCTGGGCTTTCGGCAGGTGCAGTACATCGATCTCGGCAATTGGGGAAAGCGGACGGCATCCCCGGCATTCCGGGAGCTGCTGCGCGCGATCGAGGCGGTTGCGGCGGACCCCGGAAACTCTCTCAGCGTCGAGCGGCCCGTTCCGGCCGCGCGAGAGGGCGGGACGAAGCTGTCACGGCGGCGGGCATTGATCGCGGGCGGGGCCTGCATCGCGGTGCTGGGCGGCGGGCTTGCGGCATGGCGGCTTGGCGTGCTGTCGCCTAAGGCGGATGGCAACAGCATTGCCGTCCTGCCGTTCGAAAACCTCAGCGACGATCCCGAGCAGACCTATTTCTCCGACGGCCTCTCGGAAGAACTGCGCGCCGCGCTCAGCCTCAATCCGCGGCTTTCCGTTGCCGCGTTGACATCGTCTGACGCCTTTCGCACCGGCGCCCGAACAATTGCCCAGATCGCGCGTGCGCTGGGCGTGGCTTTCGTGCTGGAGGGGAGCGTGCGCCGGGCCGGGGAAAGCCTGCGGGTGACCGCGCGGCTGGTCAACGGGGCGACGGGATTCCAGTCCTGGTCGGAGACTTTCGATCGCAAGCTGGCCAACGTGCTCGACGTGCAGAACGAGATTGCGGCCAATGTCGTCGATTCCCTGATCGTCTCGCTCGGCGGCAGCGGAGACGGGGCGAGCGGCAAGCAGAGGATCGGGGGCACGTCCAGCGTCGCCGCGTTCGACAGCTATCTGCACGGCATGGCGCTTTACAATCTGGCGGCGGACGAACCCTCCGACTGGGGGGCGCTGGCGGCGTTCGACCGGGCGTTATCCCTCGATCCGGGCTATGCCGCAGCGCAAGCGGCGCGGTCCCGCGCGCTGACGGTGATCGGCAGCAGCTATGCAAGCGGCAAGGAACTGGCCGGGTACTTCGACAAGGCTATCGCGGCGGCCCGCAAGGCGATCGAACTGGCGCCCGGACTGGCGGAGGGCCATTCCGCACTGGGCTTCGTGCTCTCCAACGGGCGGCTCGATCTTGCGGGGGCGCGGCAGCCTTATGAGAAGAGCTTCGAGCTGGGCTATGGCAATGCCGCCATCCTGGGCAGTTTCGCGCTTTATGCCGCTTTCACCGGGTCCTTTGCCGATGCCCGCAAGGCCGTGGCCCGGGCGCTGCGGCTGGACCCGCTCAATGCCTCGGTGCTGCGGACCGAGGCTATCGCCGAGTTCTGTGCGCGCGCTTACGACGCCGCGCAGCAGGCCGTTCGCGGTGCGCTCTCGCTCAATCCCAAGGTCAACAACGTCCATCGCATCCTTGGCGACATTGCCCTGGTGCAGGGCGATTATGGGGCGGCACGCGGCTATTTCGAAGCGGAAACCAGCCCGTTGTCCCGCATTCGCGGGCTGGCGATTGCCGACGCGCGCCTATCAGGCGAAGCCGCCGGACAACGCCATCTGGCGGAAATGGAACGGGAATACGGGGATAATTGCCTTTACCAGCAGGCGCTGGTCTTCGCGCAATGGGGCCGCAAGGACGATGCGCTCGCGGCGCTGGAACGCGGCCTCGCTATCGGAGACGCGGGCCTCGTGCTTGCCAATACCGATCCGCTGCTGGACCCGATTAGACAGGAACCCCGCTTTCAGACAGTCTTGCATCAGATAGGAATCGACCATGATCGAGTCGTTTGAAGGGGAGATGCCATGACAAGGACCTGGATAGCCGCATTGATGGGAACGGCCGTGCTCGCGCTCGCCGCTTGCAGCCCCTCGCCGGATACGACGGTGGTGCCCGATCATACCGAAACCCCGACCTCGCAGCCCACGGCGACTTTCGCGCCGCTGCCGACCGGCGAGCCGACCGCAGACGATGCAGGAGCGATGGTCGACGATGCCGTGCCGGATAACGAGCGTGGCAACGACACGGGACGCAGGCCCTGAGCGGCTGCCGGCTCTTTCGTCAGAGAGCTTCGACTTTGGCGCGTTCTTCCGCAAGGTCGGCAGAGTCCAGCGGGAGATAGCCGTTTTCCTCCCTGCTGTGGCGGGCGATGATGGACTGGCCCTGGTCCGAAAGCAGAAAGCGCAGCAGCGCCTTGGCTTCGGGCGCTGTGCGGCTGCCTGACCCCGGTTCGGGCCGGGCGTCGACGTAGACGTTGAAGAAGTAGGAGATCGGCCATTCGCCCCGGTGGCCATCGGCTGCTGGAAGAACGTAAGGGCTGCCCTGCCATTTCGACAAGGGAAGCACGCGCACGCCCGCAGGCGCATCTCCCGCATCCATCCACGTTGCATAGCCGATGGCAAGCGGGTCTGCGGCAACGGCGGCGAGGATCGCCTTGCCGCTCGCCATGCTGCGATAGCGGGCGCTGAAGGGCAGGCCGTCCAGCTTCGAGAGGCGCATAGCGGTGCCGAAGCCGCCGTCATCGCGGGCGCCGTAGACGTGGATCGGTGCGGACCGGTCCGAATGCGGGGCGCCTTGCAACTGTCCCCAGTCCGCGATGTCCCCGCCATCGGCACCCGCCGCGAAGATGCGGCGGACCTGCTCCATGGTCAGACCGGAAACAGGATTGCTCGCATTGACGTAGATCGCGGGCGGGGTCTTGCCGTCGGGCCGGGGGCCATGGCTGGCGTAAGCGATGCGGATGCGGGTGGGGGCGTAGCCTTTTACCTGCCGGAATGCATCGATATCGTTCTGCCATGCCTCCCGCCCCATCGGCGCGATCAGCGATGTTCCCGCCGAAAGCGCGGGCATCGCCGTAGAGGAGCCGCGCAAGTCGGTCGTGAACCGAACGTCCGGCGCGCGGCGGGCATAGGCCTGCAGGATGTCCGGTAGCAGTTCGGTAAGCGTGTCACTGCCGACGATCGCGAGGGTGCCGTCCTTGGCCCTATATCCAGAACCGGCCTCTGCGTAAGTCGCGCCGGGAAGGGCGGAAAGAGCTTGCAGGGCCTCGTCCAGCTTTTCAGGAGAGAGCGGCTTGTAGGCGGGCAGAGAGCGGGTCAGTGCCGTCTGGCCGCCGGGCGCGAGCAGGGACGCCGCGATCGGCAGGGCGCGTGCGTCGACCGTGCCCGCCGCGTCGCGGCGAAGATGGGCGTAAAGCCCCTGCATCAGCGGCAGCGTGAACGGCACTCCGCCGGAGAAACGCCGTACCGCGGCGCTTTCCATGGCTGTCAATGTGCGCGGCAGGATCGCCAGCATGACCGTGCCCTGCGTGAGCAGCGGCACTGCGCCGTCAGGGCCGGATATCCGGGCCGTCAGCTTGCCTGCCGCCGCGCCTGCCACCTGTTCGGCCTCCGGCCCGCCGCCGATCGTCAGTCGCCCGTCCTCGGCGCGATACCGCGCAACGAGAGGTTTGGGTTCGGGGATCGCCCCTTCCTGCGCGAAAGCGGCAAGGGGAACGAGGGCCGCCGCCAGCAAGGCTGCATATCGCCCGGCCTTCATTTCTTGGCTCCGCAGCTTTTGCGTCCCGATGCCGCCCATGCGATCGCGGCGTCGAACAACTTGCGGCCGGTATCGGTCATCCGGGTGAAGCTGTTGTTCTCCATGCCGATGAACACGCGCCGCGCCGGAGCGAGGTGATCGTGGTCCATCGTTACCCCCGCCTCGTAGCCGAACAGCGTCGCCTTGTCCGGTTCGCCCGGCCAGGTCATGATGATGTCGGCGCCGAGGCCGGGCTTGCCCCAGCCGGCGGGCGTGCGGGCCTCGGTCCAGGTTCCCAGCCCGGCAGGAACGCCTGCCGCCAGAGGATGCGGCGCGCGGACCAGCCAGATGTAGTGCCCGGTTCCCAGCTCGCCGAAATCGGTATCGCGGCGCAGCCCGGTCATCCACAAGTCATCGAGCAGGTCGTTCTCCCAGGTCACCAGCGGTACGCCCATGTCGCGCAGCCGCGTGATGACGGTGCGATCGGCGGTGAACTGGTTGGACCGCACCGTGGACGACATCACCACGAGATCGAACCCGCAGGGATCGGGCATAGCGGGCAAGCCTTCGCTCGCGGTCACCCGGTAGCCGAGCTGCTCCAGATGCGCCTTCACTTGCGGATCGGCCGAGCCGCCCGGAGGGTCCGCGCGCATCAGGAACAGGATGCGTCCCGCATCCGCCGCCTGGACGGATGCAGGAAGGACGGCGCCTGCGAGCAGCAGGGCAGCGGCAAACGCCCCCCGCATCGTCAGAAGCTCCCGCTCAGTCCGACGAGGAAGCTGCGGCCTTCACCCGGCACGACCTGCGAGCGCGAAACCGAAGATTCCATGTAGTAGTCGTTGGTGATGTTCTTGACGTTGAGCGTCAGGCGCACCTTGTCGGCCAGCTTGTACCACAGGCTGCTGTCGAGCCGCGTATAGCCGCCGATCGAGAAGGTGTTTTCGAGGTTGCCCTGCCGGTTGCTGGCCGCAAACACGCCGCCGCCCACGCCGAAGTCACGCAGCGGGCCGTCGACCGGCTCCCAGGTCAGCCACACGCTGCCGCTCCACTTGGGCACGCCGATCAGCTGGTTGCCCTTGGCATAGTCGGTCGATTCCCGCACCGTCGCGTCGGTATAGGCACCGTTGGCGATCACCTTCACGCTGGGGCTGATCGATCCCGACATGTCCAGTTCCACACCGCGAGAGCGCTGGACGCCGGCGTTGATGTTGTAGCCGACGTTGTTGGGGTCCTGCTGCGTCACGTTCTCGCGGGTGAGTTCGTAGACCGCCAGGGTGGTGCCGAGCCTGCCGCCGAACAGTTCGGCCTTGATCCCGGCTTCGTACTGCTTGCCCTTCTCGGGATCGATCGGCTTGCCGTCGATCGTCGGTTCGGGCTTGGACTGGAACGAGCGGGTGAAATCGGCGAACAGCGATACGTTCTCGATCGGCTTGTAGACCACGCCGACGCGCGGCGACCAGGCCTTGTCGTTCGACGCATATTGCGTGGTGCCGAAGTCGGACTGCTTCGCATGGTCGTAGCGCACGCCTGCCAGCAGGTTGAAGTGATCGCCGATGTCGATCTGGTCCTGGAAGTAGGCCGAATAGGACTTGGCCTGCACCTTGCGGTCGGCCGCGGGGACGAAAGTGCCGGGCTCGGCGCCGTAGACCGGGTTGTCGATGTCGATGGCCGCCAGCGTGGCGCGGGCGAACGTGCGGAAGCGGTAGGACTTCACATATTCGCCGCCGACGACGACAGTGTGGCCGATGCCGCCGGTGCTGAAGCGCGCGACCATGTCGGCCTGCGCGTCGTAGTTGTGGTTGTTCTCGTGCTGCTCGACGGCGGTGCGCGTGATCGTGCGGGCGCCGGTGGTGGCGTTCACGGCCACGCTGTTGCCGTAGTTGATGCCGAACAGGTCGAGCTTGCCTTCGTCGTAGTGGCCGATCTGGCGGATCGTCAGCCAGTCGGTCAGTTCGCGCTCTATGCGGTAGTTGAACTCGTAGCGTTCGGATTCCGTGGTCGCCCAGCGTTCGCCGAGGAACCGCGTACGCGGGAGATTGACCACCAGATCGCCGTCGGCGTCCGGGGTGGCGACGATGCCGCGGTCCGTCTGGTTATGCTGGTGCGCGTACGTGAGGCTGGCGATCACGCGGGTCTTGTCGTCCGGCTCCCACAGCACCGATCCGGACAGGAACTGGCGGCGGTAGGGCTGGAAGATGTCACGGAAGGTGTCGCCTGTCTGGGCGGCGGCTATGAAGCGCACGGCAAGCGTCTTGGCGGCATCGACCGGGCCGGTCACATCGAGCTGGCCGCGCGCGAAGTCGTTGCTGCCGGCCTGGACCGAGAAGTTCATGCCCCGCTCGAAGCGCGGCTGCTTGGTCACGATATTGATGAGGCCGCCCGGATCGCCGCGACCGTAAAGCACGGAGGCGGGCCCCTTGAGCACTTCGATGCGCTCGATGTTGGCCATGTCGCGGTAGCTGTCGTTGGTCTCGATCGCGGGGCTCAGCATGATCGAGTCGACGGCGTAATAGGATGAACGGAACCCGCGGATCGTGAAGCTTTCCGAACGGTTGCCGGCATTGGTCCCGGCCTGGATGCCGCTGACATTGCGCAGCGCGCTGGTGAGATCGAGGACCTGCTGGTCGTCGATCACATCGCGCGGCACGAACTGGATCGATTGCGGCACGTCCATGATGTCGGTGCCGGTGCGGGTTGCGGTGGTGAGCTGCTCGACCTTGTAGTCCTCGCTGCGCTGTCCCAGCACGGTGATTTCGGACGACTTGACCTGATCCGGCGCGGCCTCGGCTTCATCGGCATGGGCGGCTTGCGGCAGCGAGGCAGCAAGCGCGAGCGTCCAGGCGAGCGTGAGCGAGCAGGCACGGCGGCCCACGGCAAAATCTGACATTCGAAGGTTTCCCTGTTCGACCCTTGTTGGCCGCCAACTATTAAAACTGCGAGTCATTTGCAATAGCAACGATTGCATTTCACGTTCGCTACAGGAAACCGCCTGGTTTCAGGGGCGGTTCTGGTATCGCAGGGCGCGAGAGGCGGTGCCTTTTCGTTATCTTTGCAGTGTGCCTTCGGCGGCGCCGGGCGTTGTCAGATCGCTGGAAACGCGGATTTTTTTCGAGTCGCTATTGCTCCGCAGGCGCAGGAAGCAGCGTCTCGATCACGTCCTCCATCGTGGCGCCAGATTTGATCAGATGGACGGTTCCTGGTTCGCTCGCCCTGACCAGGCAGATTGCGTGCTTCGGACAGATATCCAGGCAGGAGACCGGCACCACCTTGTAGCGGCCCTTCGTCTTCAGTTCGGACTTGAGCGCTTTTTCAAGCCGCTGTTCGCCCTTCTTGCCGAAACCGCCGGGGAATTTCCTGCTGCACTTGCGGCAAACCAGCAGCACTTCGTCCCACTTCGCCGAAATCTCGCGAATGTGGCTGTTCCCCTTGGCGGCCATTTTCTGGTTCCCTGCATGATCGAGAATGCCACCCTGACACTTCGGCATGGAACCGGCGAATGCGAACTTTCGCTTTGTGAAAACGGGCGGGACGATCAAGCCTGCCGGGAGGCAGGCCCGCCCGCCCGGATTTCAGGCGTTCTGGGCGGTTGAAACCTGATCGCGCATGGCACGGGCGAGCGCGGAGGAGCCGAGCGCGTCCACGATTTCGCCGAATGTCTGCGGGGTTTCGTCCTGCCCCAGTTTGAAGCGCGCATGGCTGGATACCACGCTTGCCCGGAACGCAACGACATGGCGTGCGAGTTCGCCGAACCTGCTGCCCATGCGGGACACGTCCCAGGCGGTGCCTTCCATGGCGAAGACCAGTTCGCGGATCGCTTCCGGCGCGCGTTCCTCCTCAAGCCGGATATCCACTTCGAACTGCGCGAAACGGTAGTTCCAGGTCGGCCCCCAACCAGGCGCGGAAACCATCGAGGGGGAGATGTAGCCGTGCGGCCCCAGGAAGGTCACGAGTGCGCGCGGTGTCTGGCGAACCCGCTCGCAATGCGGGTTCGCGCGGGCGAAGTGGCCGACGAAGCCGGTCACCGCGCCGTCTTCGCCGATTTCCGCAAGCAGGGGCAGCGGCGTCGCCAGATAGCCGAGGTCGTCGTGCGTCGTCACCAGGCCGAGCACTTCCTCCGCCACGAGCCGGGCCACGTCTTCAGGGCCGCGCGGATCGAACAGTCCCATGTCAGTTGGCCAGAGCCGCGAGATCGCCGTGCACCGGCGCGCCCTTGAACAGCGTGACCATGACTTTGGCCGTGCCGATCTGGCGGGCCGGAAGGCGGAAGATATCCTTGTCCAGGACCACGAAATCGGCGCTCTTGCCGGGCACGATGGAGCCGGTTTCCTGGTCGAGGTGGTTCACATAGGCAACGTCCAGCGTATAGGATCGCACTGCCTGCGCGAGGGTCACGGCTTCGGAGGCGCCCAGCGGCGCGCGATCCTCGCCGGGGGCGATGCGGGTGAGGGCGACTTCGATGCCCAGCAGCGGATCGGCTGAGGCAACCGACCAGTCCGCGCCGTAAGCCACGCGGCCGCCGAACTTCTCGATGCTGCCCACCGGATAGATGTACTGCGAGCGGACCGGGCCGATGCGCTCCTTGGTAAGATCCATGTAAGGTTCGTTGCAGGTCCAGAGCGGCTGGAAGATCGCGGTTACGCCGAGGCGTGCGAAGCGCGGCTGGTCGGCCGGGTCGATCACGTTCATGTGCGAGATCATCGGTCGGGTATCGGCGGTGCCGTCGAACTTGCGGGCGGTGGCAACGGCGTCGAGCGCCTCGCGCACGGCGGCATCGCCGATGGTGTGGTAGTGCGACTGGATGCCCGCTTCGTCGAGCGCGGTCGTGGCGGCGGCCAGCACGGATGGCTGGATCTGCGGCTTGCCCACTTCCTGCGTGCCTTCATAGGGCTTGAGCATGTAGGCGGTTTGCTGGGGGATCACGCCGTCGATGTAGAACTTCACGCTGCGCGCAGTGATGCCGAGCGTGCGGGCGCGCTCGGAAGCGCGCAGCAGGCCGGGAAGCTGCTCCAGCCCCTTGTCGTTCTTCCACTTGAGGTCGATGGCGACATCGACGGTCAGTGCGCCCTTGTCGGCAACGGCCTTGTAGGCGTCGATCACCGCGCTGGAGCCGTCGTCCTCCCACTCGATCCCGGCATCGTGCCAGCTCGTGATCCCGAGCGAGTTGAAGTGGCGCACGGTGTAGGCGATGGCATCCTGGAGATCCTGTGCGGTGGTTTCCGGCATGATCCCGTCAACCAGCGCCTGCGCGGCTTCCTGGAGGCCGCCAATCGGTTCGCCGGTCTTCGGGTCGCGGTCGATCTTGCCGTTCACCGGATCGGGCGTGGCTTTGGTGATACCGGCAAGCTGGAGCGCTCTGGAATTCACCCAGAGGCTGTGCCCGCCGACCGAGCGGAAGATCAGCGGGCGGGTGGTGGACAGCGCATCGAGGATGTCCTTGGTGGGAACGCCGTTCGGCGGGAACAGGCCGTCTTCCCAGCCGACCCCGAAGATGACCCCGCCGTTCGGGCCGGTTTCGGGATTTTCGGCGATGCACCGGGCGATGATGCGGCGATAGTCGTCGATCGACTTGCCCGCGTGAAGCGAACAGCGGGCATGGCTCATGCCGCCGAACACGGGATGGTTGTGCGCATCGCCGAAGGAGGGCAGCAGCAGGCGTCCCTTGAGGTCCACCACGCGGGTCTGCGCATTCTTCTGGGCCGCCACTTCCTTCGCGGTGCCCACGGCGATGATCCGCCCGTCCCGGACGGCCACGGCTTCGGCCCAGGGATGCGCTTCGTCCACCGTGTAGATGCGTCCGTTCGTGAGGATGAGATCGGCCATGCCCTCGGCCATCGCCATGGCCGGCGCGGGCGCCAGCGCGGTGAGCGCGGTCGTCGAGGCTGCCGCCAGCGAAAGCGTTGCAATCGCGCGGCGCATGGCGATGCGGAAGGGGGCGTGCTCGGAGCGGATCATGCGCGGGAAGTCCTTGAATTCGGTACGCCGTCAGGCGGAAAAGCGGGAGCCGGTGAGGGCCGGCTCCCGCAGGCAGGGTGGATTGTCAGAACGAGCGGCGCAGCGTCGCCATTACGGTGCGGTCCTTGCCGAGGTAGCAGTAGCCCTCGGTCGCGCTGGGATCGTAGTTGCACAAGGTGTGGGTCTGAACGTCGAAGATGTTGCTGGCGTTCAGGCCAAGCGACCACTTGCCGTAAGTGACCTCGAACATGGCATCGACCAGCGTGTAGGACGGCGTCGTGAAGTTCTCGAAGCTGTCCACTTTCTCGCCGGTATAGCGCACGCCGCCGCCGATGCGGGCGCCGATGTCCTGCGTGAGGGCGAAGTTCTTCGAAGCCCAGATCGAGGCGGCATGTTTCGGCAGGTTGGCGACCTGGAAACCTTCCCGGCCGGTGGTGTCTTCAAGCACCTTGGCGTCGAGATAGGTGTAGGCGGCCGAGACCTGCACGTCGCCGGGCATGCGCAGCGTGCCTTCCAGTTCGATGCCCTTCGAACCGACCTTGCCCGTCTGGATCTGGTTCTGGATGTTGTCCGGGTCGCTGGTGACGCCGTTCTTCTCCGTGATATCGAACACCGAAGCGGTGAGCAGCGCCCCCCGGAAGGGCTGCCACTTGACGCCGGCCTCGTACTGGCGGCCGGTGCGCGGAACGAAGTTCACGCCTTCCACGTTGCGGCCGAACACCGGCAGGAACGATTCCGAATAGCTGACATAGGGCGAGATCGTGTCGGTGAGGTCCGCGACGAGGCCCGCGCGGAAGGTCCAGGCGCTGTTGGTCGGCAGCTTCTCGCCGTTGAGTTTCGACGTGGCCCGGTCATGCCGTCCGCCCAGCACGAGCGAGACGCGGTCCCAGGCGCGCATCTGGTCCTGGAAATAGACGCCGAGCTGGGTGTTGGTGGTGCGCGTGAAGTAGAACAGCGAGGCGTCGATTTCCTGGCCGTAGACGGGGTCGTAGATGTCGAACGGCGGAAGGTCGTAAGCCCAGCCTTCGTCGCTGGACTGCTTGAAGCGGGTATAGTCGATGCCGACCAGCAACTGGTGCTCGATCGGGCCGGTGTTGACCTTCACCAGCAGCCGGTTGTCGGTGCCGATGCCCTTGTCATGCTCAAGCCGCTTGTACCATGCGCGGGCGACCTGGGTGCGTTCCGCGTCGTAGTAGCTGGCGAGCCCATAGACTTCCGCATAGCCGACATCGGTGTCGAAGTAGCGGGTGCTGCTGCTGAAGGTCACGTTCGGGCCGAAGCGCTGGGTGAGCAGCAGCGTGCCGGCCTTGTAGTCGGTATCGGTGTGGTTGAAGCCCGGTTCGCCGAGGAACGTGTCGGACGAGATCTTCTCGCTGTCGTTGTCCGCGCCGATGGTCTTGCTGATCGGCAGGTAGGTCTGGCTGCCGAGGCGGTCCTTCTGGTAGAGGCCGATCAGCGTGATCTCGGTATCCGGGCCCGGCTTGAAGGTCACGGCGGGCATCGCCAGCAGGCGGTCGTTGCGCTGGCCGGGCTGCTGAAGCTCCGCATCGCGCGCCACGCCCACGAAGCGGGCGGATATGCCATCGGTGATCGGGCCAGTGACGTCGAGATTGAACTGCTTCATCGAATCAGTGCCGACGATCACGTCGGCCTCGCCGCCGAAGGTTTCCTGCGGACGCTTCGAAACGCCGTTGAACAGGCCGCCGGCACCGCCCGCGCCGTAAAGTACCGAGGACGGTCCGCGCAGCACTTCGGCGCGTTCCAGCGTGAAGATGTCGAGGCGGCCGCCGTAGACGAAGCTGGGCATCCGGTTCACGCCGTCGAGATACTGGACGGTGGCGAAACCGCGCGCCGCGAAGAAGTCGCCGCGGGTATCCACGCCCTGCGTCTCGGTGGAGACACCGGCGCTGTAGCGGAACACGTCCTGGAAGTTCACGGACGCGCGGTCGGTGAATTCCTCGGTGGTGATGACGCTGACCGACTGCGGCAGCTGCATGATGTCGGTGTCGGTCTTGGTGCCGGTGTTAGAGCGGCCGGTGGTGACGATGATGTCGGACTTCGGATCGGCCTCGGCCTGCTGGGCCAGCACCGCGGACGGCAGGAGCGCGACGCCGCAGCAGGCGGACATGACGGTGAGGCGAAGGCGCGCCATGCGGACGCGACCTCGCGAGCTGTACGGGATGCCCATGTTATTCCCCTTGTTCAAAGACGTGGAACCAGATCCCGTGGCTGTTGTTCTGGCCTCCGGGAGGATCCTCCTGCTGAGCCCGCATTCAACAACAGGGCGGCCCGGGAACCACGTCATAATCAGGGTAATCGGTGTGTTTCGACGGGTAAGGTCGCGGCCTGGAGAGGGTCAGGCACCGGTTGGAGGCAGTAAATCCGCCTCTTCGGCGGGAGCGCTCCCGCCCGGAAGCAGGCCCCGCTCATGCGAGACGCGCACCGCGTCGCGGCGCTTGTCGACGCCGATCTTGCGGAAGATCGACTTCAATCGATACTTCACCGTATCGGGCGACATGCCGATCAGCCGGGCGATCTCCTTGTTGGAGTAGCCATGGCTGAGATGAAGGAGGATTTCCGCTTCGGCTTCGTTGAGCACGCCGTCGTCCGGGGGCTGCGCCTGACATGACAAGGCACGCGCCAGTCCGCCAAGGAACTGCGCGCGATAGCGGTTTCCTTCGCCTGCTCCGCCGCCCGCATGATCCAGCGCGCCCTGCACGAAGCCGCGCCAGTCCACGAACGGACGCACCAGCGACTGGAACATGGCATTGCCCACGGCCTCGTCGAAAGCGGCGCGGGAATCGCTTTCTTCTCCCGCTTCGCGCAAGGCGTGGGACTGAAGGATGAGGATATCGACCAAGGCGCGGCCGGCGCCGTGTCGTTCCGCCCAGCGCCGGAGCACTGCGATATCCGCAAGCGCGCCTGCATGATCGCCCGCCGCCAGCCTGAGTGCCGCGCGGCACTTCGCGGCGGCGGTGGCGACCGGGCGGTAATGCGGCGATTCCAGCGCCATCTGGTCCGCCAGTCCGTCCAGCCCGATGGCGCCGGCGGCGTCTATTGCCGTTTCGAGCGGGCCCTGCGCCGCGATCGTGATTTCGAGCCTGCACAGGGCGGCAAGCAGGGCGAGCTGCCGGAACCGGCGGGCCGCGGCGACGGCCTGCGCGCGTTCCAGGATCGCGAAGGCCTCCTCCGGCGCATGGCGTGCGGCCGCGCAGCGCGCGGCGGTGAGGTAGGCGGCGGCATAGACGTCCACCCAGCCGTCGGACTGCTCCATGTGCGGCAGCGCCCAGGCCAGCAGCGCGCCCGCATCCTCGATCCGGTTCTGCTCGTAGAGGATCTCCGCCTCGAAGGCCGCGCAATTGGCGGCAAGGTCGGAACGGGGGCCGAAATGGGCCTCGATCAGCGTGCGGGCCGAGGCGATGATTGCGGCGGCATCGTTGATGCGCCCCTGGGCATGGCGGATACGCGCTTCGAGGAAGTGAGTGAAGACCTCGCTATAAGGCGATCCCAGCGCCTGATAATGCCCGCGCGCGTTGAGCACCGGTTCCAGCGCACGCTCCAGCCAGCCACCTTCGAGGTACTTGGCGGCGAGGGTCTCGGTGAAGTTGGCAAGCACGAGATGATCGTCGGCGGGGAGGGTGCGCAGCAGGGCCTCGCGCGCCAGCAGGTCATCCAGCGTGACCGGCAGGTTTTCGTAATCGGCCAGAGTGTCACCCACCACGCGCAGTTCGGTGCGCAGGTCCGCCGGCACTTCGCCGTCCATGGCCTCGGCGGCTAGCCTGTCATAGGCTTCTCGTGCGGCGGCCAGTTCGCCGTGCTTGATCTGGAGGTAGATCGCCGCGAGCCCCAGCCTTGCGCTGGCCGAGATCTGGTGAGGGGATATCCGCCCGAGTGCCGTTTCGATCATGGCCTGATGGCCCTGCGGGATCAGGCGCCAGCCGCCGCTCTCTTCCAGGATCGTGCCGACCAGTTCGCGGTCCTCGGCAAGCAGGGCATGCTCGACCGCCGCGGAAATCGCGCCGGAATCGGCGAAATGGCGCGCGGCGCGCCCATGCAGCAGCCGAAACCGGGCAAGATCCTGCCGCGCCAGCCGGTCGCGCAGATATTCGGCGAAAAGCTGGTGGTAGCGATAGGATTCGCGAGCCTCGCTGGCGGGGGCAAGGAAGACGCCCTGTTGCTCCAGCCGTTCGAGCACGAGCCAGCCGTCGGTCCGGTCGCACAGTGCATTCACCGCCTCTCCCGTCAGCCGGTCGAGCAGGGCGGTGCGGATCACCAGATCCTGCGTTTCCGGCGGCAGCGATGTGAGCACCTGCTCCGACAGGTAGCGGGCAAGATCGGAACTGGAGCCGCTGAAGCGCTCCATCAACTTGATGTGATCGATCCCGCGCTTGAGCGAGAGGGAGGTGAGTTGCAGCGCGATCGGCCAGCCTTCGGAACGTTCCACGAGGCGTTGCAGCACGTCGTCCGGCAGTGGCGGCACGTCCGCGCGGTCCAGCAGGGCTTCGGCTTCGGACCGGTTGAACTTTAGATCGTCGCTGGTCAGTTCGATCAGCTGTTCCTCGGCGGCGAGCATCGACTGGCCCAGCCAGGGATAATCGCGCGAGGCGATGACGAAGTGGCAGTTGCCGGGCGCGAGCCGGATCAGGGACTGGAGGAAGGCATTGACCTCGCTGCCCTCCGCGCGATGGAAATCGTCGAAGATGAGGACGACCGGGCGAGGTTCGCGCGCGATACGGTTGACGATCGCGGAAAGGGCGGAGCGGGGCGGCAGGTCGGCCGCCGTGTTTTCGCCGTCCTCCCCGGCGGATTGCCCCGCCGCTTCGTCCAGCGCGAGCAGGATGTAGCGCGGCAGGCGCTGGAGGTCCGAATCCTCCCGTTCCAGGGTAAGCCATGCGGTGACGATGGCGCCATGTTCATGGCGGCTGCGCCACTGCGAAAGCAGGCTGGTCTTGCCGTATCCGGCCGGAGCATGGATCACCGTCAGCCGCCGGGACAGGGCGCCGTCCAGCCGTTCGAGCAGGATGTCCCTGCGGATCTGGCTCCCCAGCCAGATTGGAGGGGCTACCTTTGTGCGGATCAACTCATGCACGCGTCATCGTCCTGTCGCGAAACCCGATTATACTGTTTTCAGGCGTGCTCTCCCTTCGTGGAAGCCTATGTCACGCAGCGGGGATGCTCAAGGGGCGATGCTTGCCGCCTGCGGTCGCTACCCGCGCCGGGGTGCCCGATTACCCGTTTTGCCACGAACCGCACCCGTCTTGCGCGTTGCCGCCGACCCGGCCAGCCTCCTACCCCGTTGGCATTGCTTTCCCGTGGTGCTGCAAGGAGGTTCGTGTGCGGATTGGCGTCGATGTCGGGGGTACGAACACCGACGCGGTACTGATGGACGGCGGGCGCGTGCTCGCCTGGACCAAGCAGCCGACCTCGGCCGATGTGGAGGGCGGCGTTACCGCCGCGATCCGCGCGGTGCTGGAGGATTCCGGCACGAGCGCGGCCCATGTCTCGTCCGTGATGATCGGCACCACGCACTTCGTGAATGCCTTGGTGGAGCGGCGTGAACTGGACCGTGTCGGCGTGCTGCGGCTCGCCAGCCCGTCGGGAGAGGCGCTGCCGCCCTTGACCGGCTGGCCGGAAGACCTCGCCGCCTGCATCGGCCGTCACTATCACCTGCTTCCCGGCGGCTACGAGGTGGACGGGCGGGAAATGGCGCCGCTTGACGAAGTGCGGCTGCGGGATGCCGCGCTGGACCTGAAGGCGCGCGGCATCGCCGCGATCGCCGTGAGCTGCGCCTTCTCGCCGATCAATGCGGCGATGGAACAGCGCGCCGCTGCGCTTCTACGCGAGGTCTGGCCGGAGGCCGCCATCACCCTTTCGAGCGAGATCGGCCGGATCGGTTTCATCGAGCGCGAGAATTCCGCGATCCTCAATGCGGCGCTCACCAGTCTGGCCACGCGGGTTGTCCGCTCGTTCGGCCGCGCCGTGGCGGCTCTCGGGATCGAGGCGCCGCTGTTCATCTCGCAGAACGACGGTACGCTGGTTTCCGCCGCGCAGGCGGAAGCCTATCCGGTGATGACTATGGGCTCCGGGCCGACGAATTCGATGCGCGGCGCCGCGTTCCTCAGCGGCGTGGCCGATGCGATCGTCATGGACGTGGGCGGCACCACGACCGACATCGGAGTTCTGGCTTCCGGCTATCCGCGCGAATCCTCGATTTCGGTGGATATCGGCGGCGCACGGACCAATTTCCGCATGCCGGACATTCTCGCCATCGGTCTCGGCGGCGGCACGCGCATTCACCTCGATCCCGCGCTTTACGAAGCCGGGGAACCGGCCGGGGCGGCGCTGCGTGTCGGCCCGGATTCGGTGGGCTACCGGCTCGCGCAGGAGGGGATGTTGTTCGGCGGCCAGACCCTGACGGCCAGCGACATCGCGCTGCGCACCGGGCAGGCCGATTTCGGCGATCCCGCACTGCTTCCGGCCATGTCCGACGCGGTCGTGGCGGCGGTTGACGGACGCATCCGCGCCATCCTCGAGGAGGGGCTGGACCGCATGAAGACCGGCCGTGACAAGGTGACGATCCTTGCCGTGGGCGGCGGAAATTTCCTCATTCCCGACAGCCTCGGCGGTGCCGCGCAAGTGATCCGCCCGCCTCATGCCGTGGTGGCCAATGCAGTGGGCGCGGCCATCGCGCAGGTCGGCGCGCAGGTCGAGCGGGTCGTCAGTTACGATGCCCTGGCCCGCGAGGAGGCGATCGAGCAGGTCGCCGCGCTCGCACGGGAGCAAGTGCTGGCGGCGGGCGGCGATCCGGCGAGCCTGACCCTTGCCGATGTCGAGGAAACCTATCTCAGCTACTTGCCTGGCCGCGCCGTGCAGATAAGGGTTCGCGCAGTTGCGGACCTTGCCTTCGAGGCTCCTGCGGGCGGCGAAGCGGCAGCCATCGGAGTTCCTCATGAAGCTTGACCGTCAAGCCCTCGGCGACCTTGCACGCGGCGCCGCCTTCCTCGGATCGGGCGGCGGCGGCGATCCCTACTACGCGCAGCTCCTTGCCGAAGCGGAATTCGAGCGGCGCGGCCCCTTCGAGGTGATCGGCCTCGATGCGCTGGCCGACGATGCCCTCGTGGTGCCCTGCGGCTGGATCGGCGCGCCGACCGTCTCGGTCGAGAAACTGCCGAACGGCCGTGAGGCGGTGGACGGGCTGAAGCGGCTGGAGCAGATCGTCGGGCGCCGGATCGACGCGGTGATCCCCATCGAGATCGGCGGCAGCAACGGCCTGGCACCCCTGTTCGCCGCCGCGCAGTTCGGCGTTCCCGTGCTTGACTGCGACGGCATGGGCCGCGCTTTCCCGGAATCGCAGATGGCGATCTTCAACATTCGCGGCCTGTCCGCCTGCCCCTCGATCCTGACTTCGGCCTGCGGCGCGCTCAGCCTGATCGAGACGGACGACAATCTCATGCACGAACGGCTCGCCCGCGCGCTTTCGGTGGCGGTGGGGGGGATCGCGCACCTCGTCGAATATCCGCTGACCGGGCGGCAGGCGAAGGACCATGCCATCCACGGCACGATCAGCGCGGCACGGGCCGCCGGCGCCGCGATCCGCGAGGCGCGCGAGAGCGGGCAGGATCCCTTCGCCGCGATGTTCGCTGCACTGGCTGCCACCGGGCTCTATCCCCAGGCGGGCGTACTGTTCGACGGCAAGATCGTGGATATCGAGCGCGAGACGCGAGGCGGTTTCTCGGTAGGCCAGGTCTCGTTCGAGAGTTTCGACGGCACGAGCCGCATGGAGCTGGACTTCCAGAACGAGAACCTCATCGCCCGCCGCGACGGGCGGGTGGTGGCGATGGTGCCCGATATCCTGACGGTGATGGACCGGGAAACCGCCGACAGCATCACCACCGAGCGACTGAAATACGGCCAGCGCGTCAAGGTGGTGGGCGCGGCGGCGCCGGCCGCCCTGCGCGAACAGCGGGCGCTGGACTTCGTCGGCCCGCGCGCGTTCGGTTTTGCCGAAGACTATGTACCCATCGAGGAGATCGACGCTTGGCTGAAACCGTGAGCGGGCCTGCAGGCGGCCCGGACGCCCATCACGAACCGGGCGACCAGTACGCCAATGCCCCGCTGCCGGAGCGACTGACCGTGGGCGGCTGGCGGGTGGCGCTGATCATCGCCAGCTTCTCGATCTCGCTGCCGACGTTCCTGAACGGCGCGCAGACCTCGCTGGCGCTGGGCCTGTGGCCTGCGGTGCTGGCGGCTTTCCTTGCCGGCGCCTGCCTGTGCCTCGGCGGCTGTCTCACCTCGCTGGTGGCGGTCCGTTCGCGGCTCAACACGTATCTGCTGATCCGCCGTTCGTTCGGACGGGGCGGGGCAGGACTGGTGAACGTCATCATCGCGGCGGTGCATTTCTGCTGGTTCGGCGTGAACGTCTCGTTTCTGGGGGACGCCATCGCCGCCGCGGGCGAGGGCTTCGGGTTCGCGCCCGATTTCCCGGTCGTGGTGATCTGCGGCGCGGTGCTGATGGCGCTGACCACCCTGGTCGGTTTCCGGGCGCTGGACCGGTTGGCGATGATCGGCGTGCCGCTTCTGGCGGCGATGATCGTCGCCGTCTGCGTGGCAGCTGCCCGCCGCCACGGGATCGTGCTTGCCGCGCCCGCGCAGAGCGAATTCCACATGACTTTCGGCATAGCGCTTTCGGCGCTGATCGGGGCTGACATGCTGACGATCACCACCCTGCCGGACCTTTCGCGCTACACCCGGACCCCGCGCGGCGCGGTGATGAGCATGGCGCTGTCCTACCCGATCACCGCGCCGCTGCTGATGGCGGGCGCGGGCATCGCCGCCCTGGCGACGGGCGAGACCGACATCATGCGCATGATAACCGGCTTCGGCTTCGGTGCCTGGGCGCTGCTGCTGCTCGTCATGCCGACATGGACGCTGAATTCGCTCAACCTCTATTCCGCCAGTCTCTCGCTTTCCGCGACCTTCCCGCGCGTGCCGCGCTGGGCCTTCATCCTGCTGGGCACGGTGATCGGCACCGGCCTCGCGCTCGCCGGGATCATCGAGGGGTTCATTCCCTTCCTCGTCCTGCTCGGCGTGACGATCCCGCCGTTCGCGGCGATCTATGTGATCGACGGGTTGACGAGGTTCAGGGGCGCCGATTCCGCGCGTTCGATCGAGAACCTCCAGGGCATCCACTGGCCGGCGGTGGCGACGTGGGCGATCACCAGCGGTCTGGCCGCGATCGCGTTGCATCATGACTTCTCGATCAGCACGGTGCCCGCGCTTGACGCCACGGTCTTCGCGAGCCTGCTCTACCTCGCCCTGCTTCACCTGGCAGGGCGGCGCCCTTTCGCAGCTGTCCCTGCCTGAACGGGGTTCAGGCAGGGCGGGTGCTTGCAACCTAATCGAGCGCGTCTCCCAGCGGCTGGCCGTCAACGAAGACCTGGCGGCGCTTTACCTCGCGGACTTCCACGCGTCCGGCTTTCAGCGCGGCTTCGATGCGGTCGTGCGCTTCCTTGCCGGTGATAAGCGGGCGGGCCGGACTGGTGCTCCACCTGCCGCCCTCCTGCTTCCACAGGCTGCTTTGCGTGCCGGTGACGATCACGGCCTCCTTGCTCCCCGGCTGGTACAGGACGGTGCAGGCATCGCCGAGCGAGCAGGCGTTGTATTCCAGCAGATGCTCCTGCAGCGCTTTGGGGAGCTGCGTGCCGCGCGGCAGGACGAGCAGCCGCTTCGGGTCTATCACCGGATTGTCCTGTTCTATCGAGACAGGATCGATGGCCCAGCGGCTTTGCGCATCGAGCGCCTTTTTCGCGGCCGCCCGGATGTCCGGCGTAGAGCCGCCAGCGGCAAGCCGCCGCGTGGCCGCTTCGCCCGCGCGGCCGAAGTCGAACCGCAGGGCCCGCCAGTCGAACTTGTCCGGCGAAGTCCGGCCGCTGTTCAGGCGGGCGACCTGATCCTGCGCGGAAAGGGCGCCGAAGTTGATCAGCGGTGTCGACAGGACAAGCGCCAGAAGGCACAGCCCGCCTGCGAGGCGCAGGTTCGCCAAGCGCAGGTGCGGCGCGGCCGCCACCCTCCAGCGCAGCAGCACGACGAGGTAGGCCAGTCCGTAAGCGCAGGCGATGCCGGTGAAGACCACGGCCCAGAGCCGGTCCGGTGTCAGGCCGTATTGCTGGATGCGCAGGCCGGTAGAAATCGCGGCGATCACGCCCAGCGGCAGCATGGCGACGCTCAGCGCCGCGACGCTGCCGCGCAGGACCGGGCTGCGCGGCTCATGCGCGGTTTCGTCGCCGATCACGGCATTGGCAAGCGAGAGGGCGCCGATCACGCAGCCGAGCAGGATCGGGCTGGTCGAACGGGTTGCATCCCACAACGGCGCAAGGCCAGTGAACGGGATCGCCGCAAGGAAAACCAGCAGTCCGATCGCCAGCACCGGGGCGAGCACCGAGAGGATCGTCGTCACCACCCGCTGGAGCAGCCGCAGGATGCCGTCGCGATCGCGCAGCAGCCCGATGCCGGCCCCCAGTGCGGCGCCGGTAAGCAGCAGGATCGCCCAGTTCTTTTCGATCAGATCGTTAAGGAGGTTGATGCCGATGAGGCGGAACAGCTGCCCGAGCAGCAGCACCATGGCCCAGCTCACCCCGACGAAGACCCAGGCCGCGCACCACAGGACGACATTGGTCCAGGCATGGCCATGAGCCTCGGGATAGGGAATGGCGAAAGGCCGCCCTTCATCCGCGCTTTCCGCAGCGGTCCGCGCATCCCGCCAGGCCTGGAACAGCGGGGCGGCGATGACGACGGCCAGCACCGCGCAGACGATCCGCCACGGCTCCTCGCCCCGGGCCGCACCGAAAGGACCGTTCCAGTAGATCGTCAGCGCCACTACCGCCGCACCGATCGCCGCGCTTGCCACGCTCCAGTGAATGCGCGTGCGTTCGACCAGAAACCCGAAGATCAGCGTGCCGATGCCGATGAAGGTGGCCATCGCCATGCGCAGCTGCATGGCGTCAAGATTGCCGGACGCACGGTCCGGCCGGACGATCCAGTGGACCGCGAGACCGGCCAGCCCGCCCAGCAGGGCCAGGCCCCAGGATCGCAAGGGCCAATCGGCGGCAGGTTCGCCGGACGGCAGTGCTTCGGAACTTTCGGGGCTGGTCATCGCCGGTCCTCTCGATCTTGGAAGGTCGCGCTCTAGGTTCGGCAAGCGCTATCTTTAAATTAAGCGATGTTCAATATAAAATTGTACGCTGTACATTTTTTAAGAGGCGATTAGAATCGCCGGCCATGGGAAGACGATCCGACCACAGCCGCCAGGAGCTGGAGCAGATGCTCATCGTCGAAGGCCACAAGCACATGGCCGACGTCGGTTTTTCGCGGTTTTCCGCGCGCGAGGTGGCGAAGCGGATCGGCTACTCGATCGGCACGCTCTACAACGTGATGGGCAATTACGACCAGCTCATCATCGCCATCAACACGCGCACTTTCGTATTGTGGACGGACTACATGCGCGAAGCGCTGGCCGCTTCGGGCGAGGATCGCGTGCGCTGCCTGGTGGAAGGTTATTTCGGTTTTGCCCGGGCCAATCGCAATGCCTGGACGGCGATCTACGACCATCACCTGCCGCCTGACATGGGCCTTCCCGAAGAGCATGACCTGATCCGGGGCAGGCTGACCGATCTCGTGGTGGAGGAAGTGGAGAAAGTCCTCCCTGCGGACCTGCGGGCAAAGGCGCCCCGGCTGGCGCGGTCGCTGGTGGCGACGGTCCATGGCCACTGCGTGTTCGATATCAACGGCAGTTTCGCGCTGATGGGCGAACGGGAGCCGGTGGAAATGGCGCTAGCCCGTGTGCGGGAAAGCCTGGCCGCCGTGCAGGCCGAAGATTGAAGCAGCCGCTTTCCCGCCTTCGCTTCGCATCGGGTTCATCCATAATAGTCACACCTCCGGCGCGCCGCGTGACGCGCCCGATGTGCTAGTCTCCGGCGCCAGCAGCAACTGAAAGAGTCGCTGGAGGGTGCCATGACGGAACCGCTCGACGAGGCGAGGCTTCATGCCTTTGTCGGAAAGATGCTGGGAGATCTCGGCGGCGCGCTCTTTGCCGAGATATTCTGGGCGACCAAGGACATCGAGACGGTGCGCCGTCCCTGTCCCTATCCGCCGTCGATCGAGGTGGTCTACCCGGTGCTGTGAGCGCGGGCTGGTGGCTTGGCTGGATGCTGGTCCGGGTCAGGGGGCGCAGCATGCTTCCGACCTTGCGCGAGGGTGACTACATCCTCCTGCGGCGGCGCGGGCGCTGGTTTTCGCCGGGTGAGGGCGACGTCGTCTGTGTGCACCGGTGCGGAGAGCCGATGCTGGTCAAGCGGCTCGGCAGGCGGGCGGGTGACGGCACATATGCGCTGTCGGGCGATGGTGCGGCCTCGCAGCCATCGGTCGATCTGGGCCGGGTCTCCCCCGAAGAGGTGGTGGGCCGCGCTGTCGCCTGCCTGTCGGGGGGATCGATCCGTTTGCTGAGGCGCAGGCCGCGCCGCGCAAGTCGATGCCGCTTTACGCGCTGAATCTTGCGTTTCGCGCAATAGAAAGAAGTTCGGGTGAATTGCCTTGCGCAGTTTCGCGAGTCTCACGGCATGTCGCGTCCGTTGCGATGCAATGGAGGGCTGAGTTGTTGTCACCGCAAGCGTGCGCCTCAGCCCTGATCGGGGCGAATTCGCCGTCGTGATTGCCAAGGGGATGGCAGTCGAACCGGCAGCGGTATCCGCCTGTATCGACATTCAATCCGCAGGAATCGGCCGTTTTAAGGCATTTCGTAGCGGAAGGCCGCGTCTTGCGTTGGACGTGCAGGGGCACACTTTACGGCTCGGGGAAGGCCAAATCGGTAGGTTGCGCGATTTGCAACCGAAGGCGAGGTGCTTGCATTTGCAGCGAGAGCCATCGGGGATCACATAGCAGACATGTTGCAATGCAGCAGAACGCTGCTTCACGAGGTATCCCGATGTTCTCTCTGATGTCCCTCTATTTCGCCTATCGCCGCGATGTCGTGATGGCCGAACGTCACATGCCCGCTCTTGCGGAAACCGCTGCTGCTGCTGCCGAAGCGCCCGTCGCTGCCGAGCCCGAGACTGTTGCCCGCGAACTGCCGCTGGCTGCCTGAGTGCCAGGGGCGCGCGCGTGTAGCGCACGCACACCCTTGGACTCCTGATGCAGGTTGCCCGTTAGGGGGCCTGCCGCGCGGATGGTCGATTTCGGCCCGCGCCGCCGCCATCGCCAGCGGCCTCTATTCGCAGCGCGCATTCCTGCGGCTGCACTTTTTCCCATTCGCGAGGATCGACGCGCCGGATGGCGCGCGCCGCGAATGTCGGTGCGGGCGGGCGAACCTCAGCGTTTCGCGCTTTCCGCCGTGCTTTCCTGACGCCATCCGCCGCCAAGGGCCTTGAACAGGTCTACCCGATCCGACGAAAGCTGCGTGAGTGCGGCTGCATGGACGGAGCGTGCTTCCAGCATCGCCGATTGCGCCACCAGCAGGTCGAGCAGCGAGATCGAACCCGCGCGGTAGCGCAGGTCGGCAAGGGCCCACGCCCGCTGGGCGCTGGCTTCGGCTTCGGCAAGATCGTCGAGACGGCGCTGGCCCTGTGCCACGCGGGCAAGCGCCTGTTCGACTTCCTTCAGCGCCGTGAGCACGCGGCCGTCGAACGTCGCCAGTGCCACGTCGCCCTGCGCTTCGGCCTGCCGCAACCGTGTGCGTGCGGTCGCCATGTTGGGGAAGCTCCACGAAACCAGCGGGCCGAGCGAGAAGGACAGGGAATCACTGCCCTTCACCGTTTCGCTGCGCAGGAAGCCGCCAAAACCGCCAAGGCTGATCCGGGGATAGAGATCGGCCGTCGCCACCCCGATCCGCGCGGTGTCCGCCGCCAGCCGTCGTTCGGCCTCGCGCAGGTCCGGCCGGCGCCTCAGCAGTGCGGCGCCGTCTCCTATCGGCAGGGGCGGTGCGCCGGCGAGATCGGGCGGGCGGGAGCAGGCCTGCGCCGCAGCGGGGATGGAACGCGGTGTCTCCCCCAGCAGCGCCGCCAGTTCGAACAGCGCGACCTGCCGCTGCGCTTCCAGCGCCGGGATCGCGGCGCGGGAACCGGCCGCGGCGGCTGCGGCGCGCTCGACATCGAAGCGGGCGGCTGAGCCTGCCTTCTCCTGCGCGGAAACCAGATCGCGGCTGCGGGCCGATGCCGCGGCGGATTCGCGGGCGACCTCCAGCGCATGGGCATTGGCGCAGGCGCCGAGATAGGCGCGGGTGGTTTCCGCCGCCACCAGCACGCGCACGCCGTCGCGCGCGGCCTCGACCGCTTGCGTATCTGCCTGCGCGGCCTCGACTGTGCGGCTCACGCGGCCGAACAGGTCGGCTTCCCATGACAGCGATGCGGAAGCGTTTCCGGACCACTGAGCGCCTGCCAGTTGGGCCGATCCGCCCTGTCCGCCGCCGAACTGCACGGAATCGCCGTAGCCGCCGCCCGCCGAAAGCGCGGTCGAAGGCAGGCGCCCGGCGCGCGCTGCGGACAGGACCGCGCGTGCCTTGGCGAGGTTGGCGGATGCCGCGCGAAGATCCGTGTTGGCGGCAAAGGCGCGGGCGACGAGATCGTCCAGCACGGGATCGTTGTAGAGCCGCCACCAGTCGTCGGGCAGGGGAGACGCCGGATCGATCCCCTCTGCGCGGGTCACGAAGGCTTCTCCGGCCGAGGCGGGGGCGGCAGGGCGGCGGTAGTCCGGCCCCGCCGCGCAGGCTGCGGCGAGCAGCGTGCAGAGCGCGGCTGCGATCGGGCGCTTACGCATGGGCCAGCCCTCCTTCGCCAGGCGCGCTGTCGGCCTCTGCGCGGGCTTTCGGGCGATGATCCCCGGCAAGCAGCGTATATATCGTGGGCAGGACGAAGAGCGTGAACAGCGTGCCGATCAGCATCCCCATGACCACCACGATGCCGATGGCAAAGCGGCTGGCGGCGCCCGCACCGCCCGCGAAGAGCAGGGGAACGAGGCCCGCGACCATCGCCGCCGTCGTCATCAGGATCGGGCGCATGCGCACGGCGGCGGCATGGCGGATCGCTTCGGCGCGGTTCCAGCCGTGGGCGTGCTGCATTTCGTTGGCGAAGGAGACCATGAGAATTCCGTGCTTGGAAATCAGCCCGATCAGGGTGACGAGGCCGATCTGCGTGTAGATGTTGAGCGTGGTGAACCCGAGGTAGAGCGGCACCAGCGCGCCCGAGACCGCGAGCGGCACGGTGACGAGGATGACCAGCGGATCGCGGAAGCTTTCGAACTGGGCGGCCAGCACGAGGAAGATCACCACCAGCGCGAAGGCGAACGAGACGGTGAGCTGGTTGCCCTCGTGCACGTACTGGCGGCTGTTGGACAGCCAGTCGACGGTCATGCCCGGCGGCAGCGGCTGGGCCTTCAGGAAGTCCACCGCCTGCCCCATCGTGACGCCGGGCATCAGCACGGCCGAGATCGTCGCGGAGTTCATCTGGTTGAACTGCGGCAACTTGTTGGGCTGGGGATTGATGGTGATGCTGGCCACGGTGGAAAGCGGCACGAGACTGCCGGACCCGGTCTTCACGTAGAAGCCGCCGAGACTGTCCGGCGTCAGGCGCCGGTCCTGCGGGACCTGGGTGATGACGTCGTAGGACCGGTCATGCCAGTTGAACCGGTTGACGTAGTTTTCGCCCACCATCAGCGCCAGCGTATCGGCGATCTCCGCCATCGAGACGCCCAGTTCGCCCGCCTTGGCGCGGTCTATGGCGACGTGGGCTTCCTGGCTGTCGAACGCGAGGTCGGCATCGACGAAGGCGAACAGCCCGCTGCCCCATGCCGCGCCCTTGAGCGCTTCCAGCGTGCGATGGATTTCGGGAAACTCGTCAGACGAGCGGATCACCATCTGCACCGGCAGGCCGCCGCTGCCCGCCGGGAGCGGGCTGTCCTGGAATGCCGCGGTGTAGACCCCGGTGACGGCGGCGGCCGACCCGGCGATCTCGGCCTGAACCTGATCGGCGCTGCGGGTACGGTCCGCCCATTCCTTCAGGATGATGCCGCCGAAGCCCATGTTGGCGCCGTTCGCGCCGCCCATGTCGAACCAGCTGTCCGCATATTCGGGCACCTTGTGGAACAGCGCCTCGACTTCGGCGCTGAACCGCGCGGTGTAATCGACATTGGCGTATTGCGGGGCCTTGGTCTGGACGAAGACGTAGCCCATGTCCTCCTGCGGGGCGAGTTCGCGGGCCGCGCCGGTGAAGAACACCACGCTGGCGCCCAGTATGGCAAGGCCCGCCAGAAGCACGGCCCCCCGTGCGGCAAGAGTGCGGCCCAGCAGGCGGTCGTACCGTGCGGTAAGGCCGTGCATGGCGCGCTCCAGCGCCTTTTCCAGCCTGCTCTCGCCCATCTTGGCGTGAAGCAGGCGGCTGCTCATCATCGGCGACAGAGTGAGCGCGATCACGCCCGAGACGATCACCGAACCTGCCAGCGTGAAGGCGAATTCGCGGAACAGCGCGCCGGTCATCCCGCCCATCAGGCCGATGGGGGCATAGACCGCCGCCAGCGTGATGGTCATCGCGATTACCGGGCCGACGATCTCCCGCGCGCCTAGCAGCGCGGCCTCGATCGGGCTGGCGCCGTCCTCGATATGGCGGTGGATGTTCTCCACCACGACGATGGCGTCATCCACCACCAGGCCGATCGCCAGCACCATCGCCAGCAGGGTCAAAAGGTTGAGCGAAAAGCCGAAGGCCAGCATCAGCGCCGCCGTGCCCAGCAGCGAAAGCGGGATGGTGACGACAGGAATGATGACCGCGCGGAACGTGCCGAGGAACAGGAAGATCACGACGATGACGATGGCCACCGCCTCGATCAGCGTATGTTCCACTTCGTCGATCGAGGCTTCCACGAAGTGCGCGGTATCGAACTGGCTGCGGACTTCGAGACCCGGCGGGGCGACGCGCTGCATCTGCGGCAGCAGGGCCTTCACGCCGGCCACGATTTCCAGCGGATTGCCGTCCGGCGTGGGAGCGATCGCCACGGTTACGGACTTGTGCCCCGCCGAAAGTGCCTGCGCGTCGTAGTTCTGGGCGCCGAGTTCGACCGTGGCGACATCGCCAAGCCGCACCAGCCCGCCGGAAGAGCCGCCCTTGACGACCATCTGGCGGAAGGATTCCACATCCCGCAGGTCCGTGCCCGCGGTGATGTTGATCGCGGTGCTCGCGCCCTTGAGCTGTCCGGGGGCGGCCTGGACGTTGTTGGCGCGCAGGGCCGCGCCGATATCGCCGGCGGTAAGGCCGCGTCCGCCGAGTTTGACGGGATCGACCCAGATGCGCATCGCGGGCGGCGCGCCGCCGCTGATCTCGGCCGAGGCGACGCCCGGCACCGAAGTGATGAGCGGGCGCGCCACGCGGTTCACGAAGTCCGCGATCTGCGAGGCGGAAAGCCGCTCGCTGGTGAAGGCGACGTACTGGATGGCCGAGGCGCCATCGGTGATCTTGGCGATGGCCGGATCGGTGACGCCTTCCGGCAGCCGGTACTTGACCTGCTGCACCTTGGCGAGAACCTCGGTCATGGCGCGGTCGGCATCGGCGTTGAGCACGAGCTTGGCGGCGATATGGCTCCGCCCCTGCGTGGAAGTGGAGGTGAGGTACTCGATGCCGCCAGCAGTCGCGATGGACTGGGCGATCGGCGTGGTCACGAAGCCTTGCATGACGTCCTGCGTCGCGCCGGGAAGGCCGGTGTCGATGGTGATCGTGGCGCTTTCCATGCGCGGATACTGGCGGATCTGGAGGGCGAAGACCGCGCTCAGGCCGACGAGCAGGATCAGCAGGCTGACCACGATCGCCAGGATCGGGCGGCGGATGAACAGATCGGTGAAGCGCATGTCAGCGGGCCTCCTGCGCGGAAAGCCTGGTGACCCTGACCTGCGCGCCGGGCTGGACGCGAAGCTGGCCTTCGGAAACGATGACGTCTCCCGCGCGGATGCCGTCTGTCACGACCACTGCGTTGCCGATCCGCGCGCCGACCTGCACCGGCACGATCTCCGCCGTGCCGCCCTTGCGGGCATCCCTGCCGCGCACCGCGATCACGCTGTCGCCCTGTGCGGATGTCTGGATCGCGGTGGCGGGCACCACCAGCGCGTCCTTGCGCGGGGGCAGGGCGATTGCGGCGGTGACGTACATGCCGGGTCGCAGCGCGCGATCGGGATTGGCGAGCCGGGCCTGCACCGTGACGTTGCGGGTGTCCTTGCCGATCTGCGGCTCCACGGCATTGACGCGTGCGGAGAAGGTGCGTCCGGGGAAGGCGTCGGTGGAGACGGCGACGCCGGCACCGGGCTTGAGCCGCGCCAGCTCCTGCTGCGGAACCGCAAATTCGACGTAGAGCGCATCGAGCGCCGTCAGCGTGACGACGGGATCACCGGGGTTGAGATACTGGCCAAGATTGACGCGGCGGATGCCGAGCTGCCCCGCGAAAGGCGCCCGCACCTGCTTCTGCACCAGCCTAGCGTCGATCTGCCTGACCGATGCCAGGCCCTGGTCGCGTTCGGCGCGGCGCTGTTCGAGCAGTTCGCGCGGTTCCGCGCCGGTGGGCGCCAGTCCGTTCGAGCGGGCGAACTGAAGCTGCGAGAACTGCGCCCGGGCCGCCGCCGCTTGCCTGTCGGCGCGTTCCGGCCCGTCGTAGAGTTGCACGAGCAGTTCTCCGGCGGAGACCTGCCGCCCGGCTTCGAACTGGATCGCGGAAACGCGTCCCGCCACTTCCGGTGAAAGCGTGACTTCGCGCACCGCCGTCAAGGCGCCGATGGCCTCGATCGCCTGAGGCACTTCGCGCGGCGTGGCGATCACCGCGGCGACAGGGACGGCCTGCTGCGGCCATTGCTCCTCGGCGCCGCTGCGCAGCCCGCGCCAGAGGAAAAGGCCGCCGAGAAGAGCGGCGAGGGCGACGCCGGTGACCGCTATGGTACGAACCGGCCGGGCGCGCGTTTCGCCTGACGAAGTTTCCTCCATGGCCGTCACCCCGCCATGCCATGGCCGGAGGTGCCGCCATCCGCCTGGGGAAGCGCGGCGGTGCAGGGCGGCGCTTGCCGCCCGGTCCCCATCCGGTGCGCGGCAGACTTGCCGAGCGGCGGACGGATCGCCGGGTTCAAGGGCTCGTAAAACAGGATCATGTCGGCTCCTCTTGGGGATTTCCCATGGGGGGAAGCTTGCGCGGAGCAAGCCGACACGCCTCTTACAACCTCAACTATAGTTAAGGTCAATATCGTATTTTCCGATCAGGATGCCGGTGTTTAGCGATTATGTTCGCGCGGTTTTAACGGCTATACGCGCGTGGAAATCCTGAACCATGATTGAGGAATTGAGGGTGGCGGAAAATAGCCGATCGCTGACCGTGGGCGAAGTGGCGCAGCGCAGCGGCGTGCCGGTGTCGACGATCCACTTCTACGAGAAGAAGGGCCTGATCGAAGGCTGGCGAACCGAGGGGAACCAGCGGCGCTACGAACGCCGGATATTGCGGCGCGTGGCGATCATCAGGATCGCCCAGCGCGCGGGCCTGCCGCTTTCGCTCATCAAGGAACATCTGGACCGCTTTCCCGCCATGCCGATCACTGCGGCGCAGTGGGACGTCCTGAACCGCGACTGGCGCGCGATGCTGGACGAGCGCATCACCAGCCTGATCCAGCTTCGCAACCAGCTGGACAGTTGCATCGGTTGCGGATGCCTCTCGCTGGAGGATTGCCCGCTGCGCAATCCGGGCGATCAGCTCGCATCCGAAGGTCCAGGCGCCCGGCTGCTTGCTGCTGCCCAGTCGGAAAAGGCGCCGGAGTAAGGCCGCCGCCGTTTTCAGCTTGCGGCGATGCGCTCGTAAAGGCGGATCAGGGCGAGCGAGAGCGAGGCCACCACCGCGCCGAGGATCATGTCGATCAGGTAATGGGTTCCCTCCACCGGGGTGGAGAGCAGCATGGCCGCATTGAGCGCCACGATCGGCCAGCGCAGCGATGCGTTGCGCCAGCCTGCCACGATATAGAGGACGGCGGCGGCCGTGTGGAAGCTGGGCGCGGACACGATGCCGCGCAACTGGCCGAGGTCCACCACATGCACGGCATGGGCGCGCAGGGCCGGGATCAGGCCCGATTGCCACAGCTCGCTTTCGGGCATGTAGGCGATCGGCCCGTGCCAGAGGTGCGAGAACGGGCCGACTGCGGGCATGAGGCTGAACACCACCAGCGTGACGATCGCCGCCAGCCAGAACCCGGCGATGAACCGGTAGGCCTCGTCCTGACGACCGCTGCGGGCGGCGGTCCAGAGCAGGAGCACGGGCGTTACGTAGATGCTGCGATAGGCCACCGTTCCCAGGAACTGGAGCGCGGGGTGGGCCGCGACCAGCCGGTACCATGCGAGCCAGTCGAACCCCATGGCCATGTCCATTCGCTGCAGGGCCACGTCGGCATAGCCGTGGGTCAGCGCGGCGACCGGGTAGCTGGCGGTAGCGCCCATGAGCGAGATGAGCGTGAAGAGCGCTGCGTATTCGCTGAACCGGGCCACTGCCTCCGCATGGCGCCAGCTTGTCCGGGGCAGCGCGAAACGCAGCGCGGCGGCCACCAGTCCCGCCGCGTAGTACGGCAGGTTGCTGGCGCGCAGCGGATCGATGTGAAGCCGGGCGAAATGCATCAGCACGGACAGGACGACAAGGCTGAGCAGCAGTCCCGCGAGGAAATGCCGCCTGATCGCGGGGCCGCGCACGATGAACGCCTGTGCCGGGCGCGGCGCGGTGGCTGACGGGGCCGTCACCATGCCGGCGGCGCAGGCGGGAACCGGGCCTGCAGGGCCGGGATCGCCGAAAGCCGTGCCGGAAGGAGCTGGCACGGACCAGGATGGCTGCGTCGAAGGCATTGCGTCTTGTCCGAAGGGATGAACGGCGGGCGGGATACGAGAGCGGCGATCAGCCCGAATCGTGCTTAAGGCTCGATGAACCGGACAATCGATGGCGCGCGCCATGGCGTGCGTCCCGTGCAATGTCCACATTTGAAAATCCGGGCGTGGCAGGGCGATAGCGTTGTTGTATGGACGCCCGATGCGTTATCTCACCTTTGCAATCGTTTCCGCTGCCGCAATGGCTTCGCCGGCCCAGGCCTGGGGGCCGATCGGCCATCGCATCACCGGCGCCATCGCGCAGGAGAACCTGAGCGGCATGGCCCGCGCCAATGTCAGGATCCTGCTTGGGACCGAGGATCTGGCCGAAGCCGCGACCTGGCCCGACGACATGAAGTCCGATCCGGCCGAATTCTGGAAGAAGGCGGCCAGCCCGTGGCACTACGTCACCGTGCGCGAGGGCGACGCCTACAAGCCGTCCGACGCCCCGCCCGAAGGCGACGCGCTGACCGCGCTTGCGCGTTTCACGGCGACCTTGCGCGATCCGCAGGCCTCGCAGGAAGACCGGCGCACGGCGCTGCGTTTCATCGTCCACATCATCGGCGATTTGCACCAGCCGCTCCATGCCGGTGGCGGAGACGATCGCGGCGGCAACACCGTGAAGGTGACGTGGTTCGGCAATGCCACAAACCTGCATTCGGTGTGGGATTCGGGGCTGATCGAACAGCGCTCGCTGTCCTATTCGGAATATGCGGGCTGGCTGTCCCGCGCGATCACGCCCGAGCAGGTCGTGCAATGGAGCGAGCGCGACCCGGCCGTCTGGGTGCGAGAGAGCATCGCCCTGCGCAAGACGATCTACCCGGCAGACCCCGCGCTTTCGTGGGACTATGCCTACCAGCACCGCAAGGAGGTGGACGACCGGCTCGAACGGGCGGGCATCCGCATCGCGGCCTATCTCAACTGGATTTTCGACAATCCCGCGCCGGCCCTGCGTCCGGCCAGGCGCAAGTAGCCGCGTGAGCGACGGCGGCGCATATCCGCCGCCGTCGCTTCATCTGTCAGCGCGGCGTCAGGCGGGAAGCGCGCCGACCGGGGCGGCAGCGGGTTCGGGCGCTCGGGGCATGCTGCTGTCCACCGTGACCGGCTGGTCGCTCCGCACGAGGGCGATCGCCTCGGCCCTGGTCTCCACCGCGGGGGGTGATCCGCGCAGCGGCATCCCGGCGGTTTCCCGGACCAGCAGCATCGTGGCGATGCCGATGGTGGCGGCCGCCATCAGGTAATAGGCGGGTATGAGGGGATCGCCGGTCCGTTCGACCAGCCATGCCGTGACCAGCGGCGTCGTCCCTCCGAACAGCGAGACCGAGAGGTTGAACGCGATCGACAGCGCGCTGTAGCGCACCGGGGTGTAGAACAGCGCCGGCAGGGTGGAGGGCATCGAACTGGTGAAGCAGACCAGCGCCACGCCCAGCGTCATCAGGCCGAGGAAGATCAGCCAGTCGTTGCCGGTGCCGATCAGCAGCATCGAAGGGATCGCCAGCAGGAACAGCGCCGCGCAGGCCCCGATGATCATCGGCCGCCGCCCCAGCCGGTCGCTGAACAGGCCGCCGAGCACGTTGAGCGGCATCATCACCAGCATGACGATGATGATCAGCAGCAGCCCCTTGCTCTCCGCATAGCCCATCGTCACGCTCAGGTAATTGGGCATGTAAGTGAGCAGCATGTAATCGGTGACGTTGAACACCAGCACCAGCCCGGCGCACTTCAGAAGCTGGCGCCAGTGGCCCCTGAACAGGGCGCGCAGTCCGGGGCGCTCGCTTTCGCGCTTGTCGGCCTGCTCCGAATAGATGCGGAAGGCGGGCGTTTCCTCCAGCTTCAGGCGCATGTAGAGGCCAAGCAGGCCAAGCGGGCCGGCGATCAGGAACGGGATGCGCCAGCCCCAGGCCAGCATGTCGGCATCGCTCAGCGCGAATTGCAGCGCGGTTACCGTGCCGGCCCCGGCGATGTAGCCGCCCAGCGTGCCGAACTCCAGCCAGCTTCCCATGAGCCCGCGGTTCCGGTCGGTGGAGTATTCGGCGATGAACGTCGCGGCGCCGCCGTATTCCCCGCCGGTCGAGAAACCCTGGACCAGCCGTGCCAGCAGCAGCAGCAGCGGCGCGGCCATGCCGATCTTGGCATAGGAAGGGATCAGGCCGATGGCGAAGGTGCCCACGGCCATCATCACCATCGTCAACGCGAGGATCCGGTGGCGGCCGTACCGATCGCCGAGCGGGCCGAACACCAGCCCGCCGAGCGGCCGCACCAGGAAGGCGGCGGCGAACGTCGCCAGCGTGGCGATAAGCTGGACGGCGGGATTGCCGGTGGGGAAGAAGACATGACCCAGGGTGACCGCGATATAGCCGTAAACGCCGAAATCGAACCATTCCATGGCATTGCCGAGCGCGGCGGCGGCAACCGCGCGATTGAGCTGCGAACGGTCCACCAGCGTGACATCGTCTACGACGAGGTCGCGGCTGGATTTGAACCAGCCGAAATGCGCATGATGCGCATGGGGTTTGGTCATGTACGTCTCCGATGGAACCGGCGCAGGCACGCAAGGGCGCGCCACGATCAGCCGGTGGGAGCGGCCGCAGGGCGGCCGTGAAAGGGTGCGATACCCGTCAGGGCATCAAGCGATGGACCGCCCCCATAGGCACGCCTACCGCAAATGTGGGGCGTTAATGGGCGAGCCGTGCCTCGGCCGGGACGAGGCGCAAGGGGGGCGCCGCGCAAAAATCGCTTTCGTTCGAAAGGTCTCCATCACTTTTTCCGGCTGTCCGCCTTGCCCAGATCGTCGCGCGGCTTGCCCCTGGAGGTGCGCTGCGCGGCGGCTGTCGCCCCGGCGAGGACCGGGCCGCAGGCGGCGGACTTGGCGTCGCCCACGTCCACGAAGGCGAGCAGCCCGGCAACCGGCGTGGCAACCACCGCAAGGCCGAGCCCCACCCCGGCCCGGCCGACCAGCTGCTTGCTGACGATGTCGAGCGAGGGCTTCGCGAAGTGGCCATGAATCCCGACGGGCGACTGGCCGGAGAACAGGCTGAACTTCTTCCCGTCGGCACGGATCGCAAGGTCTACCGCCTCGGTATCGAAGCTGAAGCCACCGCGCCCGGTGATGACGTTCTTGCTGGTGTCGATCAGGATCGGGTCGGCCGCCGCCAGTCCGCCGCGAACGGTGAAGGCCACCAGTCCGCAGTTGATCTCGACCGGCTTCTTGAGCTTGCCCTCGAACATCTTCGACGCGAACGTGCCGAGGTCCAGTTCCGCCAGCTGCACGTTGCGGGTCCAGAACGTGCCTTGCGGCATGACGAAAGCCAGCCGCCCGGATGCGGTGGCAAGGGAATCGTGGATGGTATCGCCGCGCCCCTCCAGCTTGATCCGCCCGCGGATGGTGCCGGAAGTTCCCGCCTCCGCCACGCCGTAGCCCGACAGCAGGCGGCCCATCGGCGTGGGCGAGAGGCGGATATCGTAACTGACGGCGGAAGGGCGCTGGCGGGTGTTGAAAACGAGATCGGCGGACACGTCGCCCCGCGCCATCGAGAATGTCAGCGGCGAAAGCTTGAGCCGGCCCTGTTCGAGCGCGAGCCGCAGCGAGATGTCCTGCACCGGCACATTGCGCGAGCGGACCACGCCGACTTTCCAGTCCAGCCCGGCATCGAAGCGCTGCATCGCCTCCACCGGCAGGGCGGCGTCGGGCAGGACGCGCTGCGCGCCCGCGCCCGTTGCCGCCGCCGCCGCGACCGCGCCTTTCGAGGCGACAATATCGGGATTGTAGCCGATGAACGGAGCGGCATCGACGATGTCCAGCCGCCGCGTGGCGAGGGTGGCGTCAAGCCGCAGGCGCTTGGCGTTGGTCACCGTGAAGCGGCCGGACAGGTCCGACTGGCCGAACGTGCCGGTCATGCCGGTGAAGCGGTAAGTCTCGCCGTCCTTCACCATCTGCGCTTTCAGGGCGTAGCGCCGGGTCTGCGGGATCGCGACGTCGATGATGCCCAGCAGTTCGGAGAGATCGCGGCCCTGCGCGCGCACGCGAAGGGGGACGCGTTCGACATCGGCGATCGAGGGCAGGGTGCCCGATACGTCGATAACGTTGTTCGCCGCCCGGATGTGCGCCTCCAGCGCGTTGCGGCCGCGATTGACCGTGGCATCGGGGGTGAGCAGGCGCGCCTCGACCTGGAACGGGGTGCTGCGCAATGTGCCGGTGCCGCGAACCGCCACGGCCTTGCCGATCCGCGCGTCGGTGGAAACCACGGGATCGACCAGGAGGTCGGCCGTGAGCGGCATCTGCGGGTCGCTGTAGCGGATGCGGGTGCCGGAAACGGCAGCGCGGTCGATGCGCGGGAATTCAAGCGGCTTGCCGGTGCCGGAACTGCCGAAAGTCCAGGTATTGTGCCGGTGTGCGGCATCCCATTCGAGATCGGCCTCGCCCTGCGTCAGGTCAAGGCTGTGAAAGTGCCGGCGGCCGAACAGGAGCGAAAGCGGCGCGATCCGCGCCTCCATGCGGCGGGCGGCGAAGAAGCTGGGCCGTTTGGCCCATTGCGGGTTGGCAACGTCCAGCCCTTCGGCCACGAACTTGATCCGCAGCGGCGCGAAGTAGAGCTGGAAGTCTCCGCTCACGCTGACTTTGCGTTCGGTCATCGATGTGGCGATCCGCTCGAACGAGGGCTTGAGGAAACGGCCCTTGGTTACGAACAGCACCAGCCACACCGCGAAGATCGCGCCGACCAGCACGAGCACGACATTGCGCAGGATGCGCAAGGCGCGCGCCCGGTGTGGATTGCCGGGCGGGGCTTCCCGATCGTCGCTGTGGAGAGGCGCGTCCATGATGCGGCAAAGCGCGCGGGCAGGCCATTTGGTTGCGCCGCCGGGACGCGCCGTGCAATCGATGGGCCGAACTTCGCGCAAATGTGGCGGTTCGCGGGCATGAACGTGCCTTGCTACCTTGTAAGTTTGCCGTAAGCCGAATTGCGGTAGATCGGCATGAGCGCCGCAAATGTCCGTTCCGGACGGGCGCGATGGGGGCATGGTCATGGAGAACCGGATGGATTACGAGCTGATCTCCACGACATGCGTGCCCGCTCCGATCGGGTTCTTCATCGTTCATGGAGATGGCGATCCGGCGAAAATGTCGGAGACCAGCCAGATTCTGGCATGGCGGATCGATACTTTCCGGATTCCGGGCCAGATGGTGCCGATGTCGGTGACCTGGCCGGTAACGCTCAACGGCGCGGTCGAGGATTCGGACCTCACGATCCTGCGGCCGGACGGACTTGTCGAATATCCCGACAATGCATCGAGCCGCGAAAGCTCCGATCTCGTGCGCCTGTCCAGCGTCGGGCGCTAGGTTTACGACCTAGGTCGTAACCGATCGCGAAAGCCTTCGCGCCGGCGATTGCGACAGGGAAATCGTGGGAGGGGCCGGTCTACGGCTTCGACTTGCCGGACAAAATTGATATCTGGGGAAGCAAGCCCGGTCGTGCTTTCGGCCGGAGCAGCATGCCCGGGATCGGTAAGTGACGAAAAAACAGAACGAGAAGAAGAAACCTGCGTCGCGCCGTCCCAATGCCGAGCGGCGCGAGGAATCCATGACGCTGATCCTCGACCATGCCGAGGCGGAATTTGCGTCCAAGGGATACAACGGCACCACGCTGGCGAGCGTGGCGGCCATGGCAGGCGTCGATACCGCGCTGATGCGCTATTATTTCGGCGACAAGGAGCAGCTTTTCGCGGCGGTCTTCCGGCGGCGCGGCCCGCTCATCAATGCCGCCCGCTACGAAGCGCTGGAAGCCTATCGCCGGGAATACGGCGACAAGGGAACGCTGGAGGGCCTGATCGACGCCTTTGTCCGCCCCGGTTTCGACATGGCCCAGCGGGACGAGGGGCATCGCAATTACGCGGCGATCGTCGCCTATGTGAACAGTTCGAAGGGCGCGATGCACTCGCTGATGTCCGAGGTGTTCGACGAGGTTTCCCAGGTGCTCATCGCCGACATGCAGCGCCTGATGCCGCAGGCCCCGATCGAGACGCTCTATTGGGGGTATCACTTCCTCACCGGCGCCTTCACGTTCTCGCTCGGGCAGACCGGGCGCATCGACCGGATTTCGAAAGGCGAAGTCCGGTCCTCGGATTTCGCCGGTATCGCCGACCGGCTTCCCGCTTTCGTTGCCGGCGGAATCCGCGCGCTTTGCGCATCGGCGCAGGCTTGCGAAACGGAGCGCTGACGTTCCTGCAAACATCTTTCTTTTTGAGAAAAGAAATATATTGACTCGCGCCGTCCAACGCGAGACTTTCGCCGTCAGGAGATGGATGGGCAGACGGTGCGAAAAGCGCCGCAGACCCACGACTGAAAGGGCGGCGAATGTTTCGAGGGATTCTGCTCGCATCGACATGTGTGCCCGCATTGATCGCGGCGCCGGTCTCGGCTCAGGAAGGAGCGGGTGCGGAAATAGCGCAAGCGGCTGATCGCGCGGCGGCTCCGGCTGAACCGCAGGAGGGCGCCGCCATCGTCGTCACCGGATCGCGCGCCATCCGCGACGGGTCGCAGGCGCCGACGCCGGTGACGGTGATCTCGTCCGATGCGCTCACCAAGGCGCAGCCGGGCCTGATCGCGGAAGGGCTGAACCAGCTTCCCGCCTTCCGCGGCTCCACGCGGCCGACCGGCGGCTTCACCGCCGCTACCGGCCCCGGAACCGGCAGCTACCTGAACTTGCGCAATCTGGGCACGCAGCGCACGCTCGTGCTGGTGGACGGCCGCCGCGCCGCGCCTTCCGCGCGGGATGGCTCCACCGATATCAATCTCCTGCCCGAACCGCTCATAAAGCGGGTCGATGTCGTCACCGGGGGTGCTTCGGCGGCCTACGGGTCCGATGCGGTGGCGGGCGTGGTGAACTTCGTGCTCGACACGCGCTTCACCGGTCTCAAGGCCACATTGCAATCGGGC
Source organism: Novosphingobium sp. TK71 (assembly GCF_055361505.1). NCBI lineage: Bacteria > Pseudomonadati > Pseudomonadota > Alphaproteobacteria > Sphingomonadales > Sphingomonadaceae > Novosphingobium > Novosphingobium sp. TK71. The sequence goes on along the minus strand of NZ_JBSZKA010000001.1, from coordinate 1,100,550 downwards.
ATTTCCGGGCGGGGCGACGTGCCCACCTACAAGGCCAGCCTCACCGCCGGGCACAGCTTCGCCGAAGGGCGCGGGCGGATCGTCGCCAGCGCGTCCTATTACGATGCCGGCGGCCTGCAGAGCGTCGCCGAGCGGAGCTGGGGGCGGCGGGCCACCGGCTTCCTCAGCAATCCGGCGGTCCCCGGCCAGCTCATCTTCCGCGACGACCTGCGCGCCTCGACCGCGGCGCCCGGCGGGTTGATCCTCAGCGGACCGCTGGCGATGCAGCAGTTCGCGCCGGACGGCACGCTCGTGCCGTTCTCTCGCGGCACCTTGCAATCCGGCCTCATCCAGGTGGGCGGCGACGGCGCGCAAGTGTTCAGCAACCTGTCCGCCGCGATCCGCACGCAAAGCTACTTCGCGCACGGCGAATTCGACGTGACCCCGACGCTGACGCTGTTCGGCGAAGGCAGCCTTGCCCTGGCGCGCAACCACTACAACCAGGTGCAGCAGTTCAACCTCGGCGGCTTCAACGGCTTCACGATCTACAGCGGCAATGCTTTCCTCGATCCGTCCGTGCAGCAGGTGCTGACCGCAACCAACACTCCTGCCTTCGCGATGGGCCGCCTGAACTTCGATTTCGGAGACCCGGCCAACGCCACCGCCAAGGCGCGGACGATGGATTTCAAGGCGGGCTTCCGTTTCACCGGGCCCTCGGACCTGCTGGTCGAAGGGTACTATGGCCACAGCAAGAACCGGACGAAAATCCGGACCGACAACAACGTGGTGCTCGAAAGGCTCTACGCCGCCGCTGATGCCGTGCGCGATCCCGCCAGCGGCCAGATCGTCTGCCGCGTCAGCCTGACCAACCCCGGTCTCTACCCCGGTTGTGTACCGCTCAACCTCTTCGGTCAGGGCGCGCCTTCGCAGGAGGCGATCGACTATGTGGAAGGCACCGCCGCCTACCGGACGGATTTCACGCAGGACGTGGCCGACATCTCGGTACGGGCGCGGCCGTTCTCGACCTGGGCGGGAGAAGTCTCGCTGGCGGCGGGCGGGCAGTACCGGCGGATCGAGCTCGACCAGGTTTCCGACGACATCGGGCCGAGCGTCAATGATGCTACCGGAATTCGCGGTTTTCCAGCGGCTTACCTCAACCAGCCGGGCGGCTATCTGCTTACCAACGTCTTCCCGGTTTCGGGCGGCTATCACTTGTGGGAGCTCTTTGCCGAAGCCGCCGTGCCGCTGGCGCGCGACCTGCCGTTCCTCCACGCGCTCGATCTCAATGCGGCGGTTCGCTACACCGATTACAGCACCAGCGGCGGGGTGACGACGTGGAAGGCCGGCCTTGTCTGGGAGCCGGTTTCGGGCGTCCGCCTGCGGGGCACGGTTTCGCGCGATATCCGGGCGCCCAACGTGCCCGAACTGTTCGCGGGCACCGTTCAGAACACCGGCTCGGTGATCGAGAACGGCGTCACCGTGCCGATCATCCAGGTCACGCGGGGCAATGCCCAGCTCAAGCCCGAGCGCGCCAGGACCTACACCGCCGGCCTCGTGCTTACCCCCGCTTTCGCGCCGGGACTGACGTTTTCGGCGGATTACTATTCGATCGATCTCGACGGCGTGATTTCCTCGCTGACGCCGCAGATCACGCTCGATCAGTGCCTGGCGGGAGCGACGGCGCTCTGCGCCAATATCACCCGCAACGATGCCGGAGCGATCACGCGCATCGAATCCCCGACGCTCAATCTCAACCGCCTGAAAAGCGCGGGAATCGACTTCGAGATGAGCTACCGCCCCGGCGGCGGGATGCTGGGCGGGGCGACGCAGTTCCGCGTTGTCGCCAGCTATCTCCAGAAACAGCGGCAGGACATCAGCAACGGCACCTCGACCGACCGTGCCGGGGAGGTGGGCCTTACCGCCAACCCGCGCTGGACCGCCACGGGGAACCTAAACTGGACGCGCGGCGCCTTCGATCTTTTCGTGCAGGAGCGGTTCATTGCGGCAGGCCGGTACGACGTGACGCGGCACGAACCTGTGACGATCGAGGACAACACCGTGAAATCGGTCTTCTATACCGACGTTACCGCCTCCTACCGGGTGGGCGAAAACTTCCGTTTCTACGCGACGATCAACAACCTGTTCGATCGCGATCCGCCACTGGCGCCGAATGGTACGCTGGTGACGTTCATCCCGACGAACCCCCAGCTTTACGACGTTATCGGCCGTCAGTTCACCGCCGGCATCAACCTCGCATTCTGATCGCGGAGTATAGACGATGCCGAGTTTCCCGCCTTTGTCACGCCGCGCGGCGCTGGTGGCCGGAGCCATTGCGGCGGCAGGCCTCAACCCCGCCGCACGGGGATTCGCCACGAAAAATCGTGCGATGGTGCCGCTCCCCGATGCCGAGCGGATCAGGCGAGACTACCAGCAGATGGTGGATTTCGGCCCGCGCCTGCCGGGTAATGCCAATCACTTGCGGTTCGTGGACTGGCTGGGCCGGGAACTCACCGCGGCCGGCCTGCAACCCGGGCCATGCGAGGCTTATGCCTATCGCCGATGGGAGCCGAAGCGCTGGGGCCTCGACCTGATCGAAGGCACGGCGCGGCGTGCAGTCGCGAATGTCGCCTACTTCGTCCGGTCGCAGCCGACCGGGCCGGAGGGGGTGACGGGGCCGCTCGTCCATGCCGGTGAACTCGGGCCCGATGGTCCCGTGAGCCTGCCCGAATTTGCGAAAGGCAGCGTGCTGGTCTTCGAGGCGCATCTTCCGCGCATGGCGCTGAGCAGCATAGTCCACCCGCATTTCATCCACTTGCGCGGGGAAAGTGCGGCGGACGTGCTGGATACGAGTTATCACCGGCTCTGGACGATGCCCTCGTTCCAGATGGACGATCTTGCAGCACGCGGCGCGGCGGGCGTGGCGATCATCCTTGATGCTTCATCGGCGATGATAGCGGGCAATTTCTCGCCCCATGCCTCTCCCTACAAGGCAAAAGTGCCCGCGTTGTTCGTCGGCCAGGACCAGGGGGAAGCCTTGCGTGCCGCGGCCAGGGCGGGGCGCAGCGCGCACCTCACGCTCGATGCGGAATGGGTGGAAGGGCTCGTGCCGCAGATCACCGCGATCCTCCCCGGAAAGAGCGAGGAAGTGGTGATCGTGGACACGCACACCGATGGCCAGAACTTCATCGAGGAAAACGGCTGCATGGCCGTGCTGCAACTCGCGCGTCATTTCGCCAGCCTGCCGGAGGCGCAAAGGCTGCGCCGGACGCTCGTCTTCGCAGGATGGCCCGGGCACATGAGCGGCGACATGCCCGAAGCGCCCGGCTGGGCGCTTGCCCACCCGGATCTGATGAAGCGCGCGGCGGCAGCGTTCACGATCGAGCACCTTGGCGCCAGCGAATGGGCCGACGTTCCCGGCAAGGGCTACGCGGCCACCGGCCACAACGAGTACATGAACTGGCCGGCCACAGCGGGGCCGCTGACCGAGCAGATCGTTGCCGGGATCAGGCGGCACGACCTGCTGAGACATGCCGTGGAACAGGGGCCGGGATACACCACCGGGCGCGTGTTTCACAACAGCGGCATTCCGCACGTCGCGTGCATTTCCGGGCCGAACTATCTGCTCGGCATCGCCCCCAACGGCCATATGGACAAGCTGGATGCCGATCTCGCGGCCCGGCAGACGGCGATGATAGCGGAAACGATCAAGGCCACCGATCGCTTCTCGCTTGCGGAATTGAAGGGCGGTGACGCCAGCCTCGGGGCCGATCCCGTCTCGGGGCCGGACACTGCACGCCGCGCCGCCTGCCCGAACCCTGCCTGACTTCCCTCCTCTGGAGACCCTCTCTTGAATGCTCCCCGGATATTGAACACCCCGGCGGCCGAGGCCTATTCCTGCCCGCTGCTGATCCGCCACCTGCTTGCCAATGTCGCCGGTCAGAGTTCGGCCGAGATCGTCAGCGGAGACTTGCGGCTGACATATCCCGTTTTCACCCAGCGGGTGGCGCGGCTGGCATCGCTGCTTGCCGGAAAGGGCGTCAGGCCGGGTGACACCGTGGCGGTGATGGACTGGGACAGCCACCGCTATCTCGAATGCTACTTCGCGATCCCGATGATGGGAGCGGTGCTGCAGACGGTCAACGTCCGCCTCTCGCCCGCCCAGATCGCCTTCACGCTGGAGCAGTCGGGAGCGTCGCTCCTGCTTTACAACGCCGACTTTGCGCCGGTCTGTGCCGAACTGCTGCGCGGACAGCCTACGATCAGGGAGGCGATCGTCATGGCAGGCACGGCTTGCGACGATTACGAGGTGCTGCTGGCAGACTCCTCACCGGATTTCGTCTTTGCGGATTTCGATGAGAACGCGGTCGCCACCACGTTTCACACGACCGGCACCACCGGCGATCCCAAGCAGGTCTTCTTCACGCACCGGCAACTGGTTCTGCATACGCTGGCGCTGTCAGCAGCCCTGGCCAACCAACCCGATGGCCAGGGCATGCGGCGTTCCGACGTCTATATGCCGATGACGCCGATGTTCCACGTTCACGCCTGGGGCATGCCTTATGTGGCGACGATGCTGGGTTCGAAGCAGGTCTATCCGGGCCGCTACGATCCGGCGCGGCTGCTCGCGCTGAAGCGGCGGGAAGGCGTGACCCTGTCTCACTGCGTGCCGACGATCCTGCGCATGTTGCTCGATGCGAATGGGGCGGAGAGCTCATCGCTGGCGCCGTGGACAGTGGTGATCGGCGGGGCCGCTCTTCCGGAGGCGCTGGCACGGGAGGCCCGGCGTGCCGGGATCACCACGGTGGTCGGTTATGGCATGTCCGAGACGGGGCCGGTCATATCGCTGGCGCGCGGCGAGGATGGCGAGGATACCGGAGCGCTCAGCCGGGCCGGATTCCCCATCCCGTTCGTTCAGGCAAGGATCGAGGACGGAAACGGAGGAGAGCTGGTGCTGCGGGCGCCGTGGCTGACGCAGGGCCACGCCACGCAGGCCGCGTCCGATGCCTTGTGGGCCGGAGGCTGGCTTCATACCGGAGATGTCGCGGCGCGCGATCCCGACGGCGCGCTGCGCATCGTCGACCGGCTCAAGGACGTGATCAAGAGCGGCGGGGAATGGGTTTCCACGGTCGAACTGGAAAATCTGCTCGAAGCGGAGGGGAGCATTGCCGAAGCGGCGGTGATCGGCGTGCCCGACGCGAAGTGGGGCGAGCGTCCGGTTGCCTTCGTGGTTGCGGCGGGTGGTTTCGATCCGGGCGCTGTCTGCGATGTGCTTCAGGGGCATGTCGCATCGGGCAGGTTGAGCCGCTATGCCGTGCCCGAGAAAGTGATCGAGGTCGACAGCCTGCCGCGTACGAGCGTGGGCAAGATCGACAAGAAAGCGCTTCGTGCCCTGCTGGACGAGCGGGCGCGGTAAAGGGATAGAGGTGATCGATGCGACGCCGGGCGATACTTTGGGGCAGTGCGATGGGGGCAGCGGTGCTGGGCGGTCTGGCGCTGGTGCGTCCGCGCCGTGAAACGCCGTTGGCACCATTGGAAAGCACGCCGCGGCTGCCGCCGCGGGACAAGCTGTGGAACTGGATCGAAAGCCTCAACGCCTTCGGCCCCCGGCTGACCGCGAGCCCGGCCCATGCCCTCTGCATCGATTACATCGCCGATGAACTGGCAAGCCTCGGGCTGGAGGTGCACCGGCAGACCCACCGCATTCGCCGCTGGACGCCGGGCCATGCCAGCCTCACGCTGGCGGACGGCAGCCGTATTCCCGTGGCCGCGCCCTATCCCTATTCGGGCATGACCGAAACCGGCGGCGTGACCGGGGATCTCGTGTGGTTCGACAAGGCGCCAAAGGACTTTTCGGCGGCAAGAGGCAAGATCGCGGTCGTGCCTGTCGGCCGGCTGGACCTGACCACGCTCACCACGCTCATGCTGTTCGAGCGCAAGGCGAGCCTGCCCGAGGGCAGCGCCGATCTGGCCAACGGCGAAGTCGTTCCGGTTCTCGGCCCCTTGACCAACACGTTTCTGCCAAGAGCGCGCGAAGCCGGCGTGCGCGGGGTGATCTGCCTGTTCGAGGGGCTTTCGGAGGAACTGGCAAGCGATCAGGTGCTGCCGTTCACCACGCCCTATGCGGACTGTCCGGCCCTGTGGGTCGGCGCGGGCCAGCGCGCGCGGCTGAAGGCAGCAGCGAGAGCGGGGAGTTCCGCGACCCTCGTTCTGGAAGCGGAACTGGAAGACGCTGAAACGGACACGCTGCACACGGTCCTGCCGGGGCGCAACCCGCATGAGACGATCATCGTCAACACGCACACCGACGGCCCCAACGCCTGTGAGGAGAACGGACCTGCCGGCCTTCTCGCGCTGGCACAGGCCCATGCGGGGCGGCAGGATCGCCAGCGATCGATCGTCCTTGTCTTTGCCACCGGCCATTTCCAGATTCCGCAGATCGTTGAAGGCCACGGGCAGGCGACTTCCGCCTGGTTGAAGGCCCATCCCGAACTGTGGGATGGCGGCCCGGGACATGCGCGTGCCGTTGCGGGGCTGACGCTGGAACATCTGGGCTGCATGGAGTGGAAGGATCGCGGCGAACCGTCCCGGCCGGAGGCGACCGGAAAGCTCGAACGGGAAATCGTCTACACCACGAACCCCGTGATGGAGCAGGTCTACCGCGCGGCCACGTCAGGCCGTACAAAGCTGCGCAGCCTCACCGTGGCGCCGAGGCTGGGTCACCTCTTCCTTGGCGAGGGTTCTACCCTTTACCAGTGCGGGATACCGTCCATTTCGCTGGTGCCCGGCCCCGACTACCTGTGCCAGATACTGCCGGGCGGCGGCCTGGAACGGCTCGACGCCGATTTCGCCTATCAGCAGGTGGAGACGTTCTCCCGCGCGCTTTCCATGCTGGACAGGCTTTCTGCGGCGGATATCGGCGGAATCTTGCCGGCGTGGGACAGTCCTGGGGCGAAACTGCTGTCGCTCATCCGGCGCTGACCGGGAAACAGCGCCGTTACGAGGGTCCGAAGCCGAACCGCTCGTAACGGCGCCGTTCGCCTCAACCGTAAGCTTGCTCGACGAGGGCGTGAACACGGCGGAAGGCGGCTTTGGCGCCTTCCATCAGGCGAACCTCTTCCTCCCGGTCAAGGTCCAGGCCGTCCAGCGCGCCGGTGAATTCGCGCCAGTGCTGTGCCCGGCCGTCCGGATGTCCGGCGAGGTGGCGGGCGCCGTGGTTTTCATCCAGGCCAAGCGCACGTGCCATCTTGAAGAGGAATGCCGCTCCGAGGTTGGAGCCTTCCGCGACATAGAGCCATCCCAGCGCAGTGGGCAGGTCGAAAGTTCCATCGGCAAACTGCGCCTCTTCATGGGAAGCGGGAAGAGCGACCTCCAGGTCCGCGATATCCTGGGCGATGCGTTGCAGGCGTCTGCGTCCTTCCAGATCCGGCAGCAGGGCGTCCAGCGCCGGGCTGGCGTAGAGCGCGTCGATGTCGCGGTGGAACTGGTACTGCACCGCCAGGAAGCGGGCATAGTTCTCCACGCTGGCGAACGGTTCGCCGGCCATGATCCGCTTGTCGAGACGGTCGTGGACTTCGCCGGTGGCGGCTTTCAGGCGCTTGGCGCGGCTTGTTTCGGGCGGAGCTTGGAGTGTCGTGTCCATGGTCGGGGAATGTCTCTTCAGGAAAGGCGCTTGGCGGGAACCGGGCGAAAATCGCCCGCCCGTCAGAATGACAGGATCATCGAGAGCTTGTACGTCCGGCCGGGCTGGCTGTAGTATAATTGCGGCACGGTGGAACTGTCCGGGATATCCAGCGCGTTGTAATAGGTCTTGTCGAGGATGTTGTACACACCGCCTTGCAGGCGCAGGCCCTCGAACAGTCCCGGCTTCAGCCAGCCCGTGAAATCGACGATGCCGTAGCTCGGCGTCTTGTTGAGCGTCGAGGAGGGGTTTTCCACCTTGTTGCGCGCAGCGGCGACCGTTGCCGACAGGTCCGCACCGAAGCGCACCTGCCGGTAACCCAGCCCGACGATGCCGCGCAGGGGCGGAATGGAGTTGAGGTAGGTATCCTCATCCGTGTCCTTGCCGTGCGAATAGGCGATCGAGCCCCAGACGTGCCACTGCGGGGACAGTGCCCACTGCGCGCTGGCTTCGGCGCCGTAGATCCGCACGTGCGCGCGGTTCACATACTTGAACACCCCGAATGGATAGCTTCCGCTGAGGCCGGCTTCCGATGCGGTGGTGGTGATCGTGTCGATGAAATTGTGGTAGTAATTGTCGTAGACGCTGATCTTCGCGCCGCGTTCGGAATCGCCGAACTTCAGGCCGACTTCGTAGCTGTTGCTGGTTTCCGGCTTGAGGTCGGGATTGCCGATGCTGACGTAGCTGCCGGTGCCGCCGTAAGTCAGGTATAGCTCAGTGGCTGATGGCGCGCGGAACGCCTGCGACCACTGGGCATAGGCCGTCAGCCGGGACGCAATGTCGAATTCGGCAAGGATTTTCGGCGAGAACCGGGAATCGCTGGATCGGGCGGGCAGCCCTTCGTAAGCGGCGTTTTCCGTATAGCTCGCGGTTTCCTGAGGGCTGCGGCGATACCAGTCGAACCGGAGACCGGGCGTCAGGTGGAAGGCGCCGAAGGTCATGCGGTCCTGCACGAACAGGCCAAGGTCGATGCCGTCCACATCCGGCATGTCCGACTGGTTCACATGGAGGAACGAGCAGGCGTAGATGGCCGCCGTGCAGTTGTCGACGCCTGCGGCATACTGGGTGGTGCTGGTGGCGTAAACCTCGCCGCCGAGGCTGATGGCGTGCTGGACGGCGCCTGTCGTGGCGGCGGCGATGACCGAGCCGTTCAGGCCATAGGATTCGTCCTGAAGGTCGCTGTCGCGGTCGTATGCGCCGGCCGGGGAGGTCAGGCGGGTGGCCTGCGTGTAAGTGCGCAGGTTGAGGCGCTGCCAGTACCCTATCAGGTGGGCTTCGCGGATGAACCCATCGCCTTCCGACTGATAGTCGTAGGTTCCGGCGATGCGCTTGCGCTTGTTCTGTTCGAGCGTGGAATAGGCGGAGTAGGTCGAGTTCACGCTGCTGAGCGTGTTCTCGTCATAGCTGCGCTTGAAGATTTCGCCGCTCAGGCCAAGGCGGTGGCCGTTTCCGAGATACTGGTGGATTTTGACCAGCAGGTTTTCCTGATCGTAGGCGGCGGGGTTTTTCGCGCTGCGGGTGCTGCCGCTGCCGTAGACATTGCCCCGGTTCTCGGTTTCGGCGCCGTTCTGGTAGCCGCCCTGGATCAGGACCATCGTGTCGCCGGTTCGGAAAGCGGCGGCCTGGTTGAGGTAGACACTGTCGCTGGCGCTGTCGTAAGTCGCCTTGCCCAAAGCGCCCTGCTTCTTGCCGCCCGAGAGCAGGTCTTCGGGATCGAGCGTTCGCACCGCGAAGACGCCGCCGAGGGCGCCCTGTCCGAAGAAGCTGGAATCGCCGCTCTTGACCACGTCGATGGCGCTCAGCGAGTTGAAGTCGAACGCGGCGACGCCGCCTTCGACACCGCGCGCACCGTCGTTGAGCCAGGGCAGGCGAATGCCGTCCACCGTCGTCAGCACCCGGTTCGCGTCGAGCCCGCGGATATTGATGCTGAGATTGCTGGAGTTGAAATTGACGCCAGCGTCGATGCGGCGGGCATAGTCGGCGATATTGTCGGCCATGCGCAGGCGCAGCGTTTCCGCCGATGTCGTCGTCGTCAGAACCTCGGGCTTGCCGGCGGCGCTGCGGTCATTGATCGGCGTGGGGTCGATAATGGCGGTGTCCTCGACGCGGACCGAGCCGAGCTGGACCGGCTGGTCAGCCGCCGTATCGGCCGTATCGGCGGCGAAGGCCTGGCCCGCCGTACAGATCACGGCCACAGCGCCGAGGGCCGAATTCAGTCTCAAGGCATGGACGAGTGCCCGCCGGGTAGGGGAAATCATTTATATCATCCTGCTGCTAATGATTCGCAGGAGCGTTATCTGCCAGATGTCTCTCCCTTATTTCAATCGCGGGAACGGAAAAGTTTCACAGGGATACAACAGCGCTCACAAGCCCGGAAAATTTCGTGGATTGCCTCGGGAAAATGCAAATGCCCGGCCGCATCCATCGATGTGGCCGGGCATGATTGCCGCACGATAGAGGCCCGCGTCAGGTCACGCGGATCAGCACCTTGCCGAGGTGATTGCCGGATTTGAGGTATTCGCAGGCAGCCTGTGCTTCGTCGAAGCCGAACACCCGGTCCACCACCGGGGCAAAGGCATTGGCCTCCATGGCGCGAAGCAGGCGCACCAGCATGCCGCGGCTACCGGCGGCAATGCCCTTGATGGTGAGGTTCTTGCCGATGATCGCGCCGTAATTCGGCAGCGGTCCGTCTGCCGCACCCACACCCACAAGGACGATCCGGGCATTGACCGCACAGGCATTGATCGACTGGGGTAGGGTATGTTGACCGCCGGTTTCAGCGACGATATCGGCCCCGCGCCCGCCGGTCTGCTTCATCAGTTCGGCAGCCCAGTCCGGATGCGTGGTGTAGTTCACCGTGAAGTCTGCCCCGGCCTTGCGGGCCTGATCGAGCTTGTCGTCGCTTGACGATGTGATGGCGACGAAGGCGCCGCTGGCCTTGGCGATCTGCAATGCGGCCATGGCGACGCCGCCGGTGCCCAGTGCAAGCACGATATCGCCCGCCTTGACCTGGCCGACTTCGACCACGGCATGCCACGCCGTCAACGTTGCGGCGGCAAGAGCAGCGGCCTGTTCGTCGGCCAGGCTGTCAGGCACGCGGACCAGCGCCGAGGCGGGCACCTTGAGGTATTCCGCCATCCAGCCGTCCTGGGTGATGCCCACGTCCGATCCGAAGTAGCGCATGTCGAACGGACCGTCCTGCCAGGCGATGAAGTGCGAAAGCACCGCGCGGTCGCCCACGGCGATCCCGCTGGCGCCTTCGCCCAGCGCGACGACTTCGCCGATGCCTTCGGAGAAGGGCACCCGTTCTTCCGGCTTCCTTGCGCCGTATCGGCCTTCGAGAATCTGGAGGTCGCGATTGTTGAGCGAGACGTAGCGGACCTTGAGTACCGCTTCGCCGGGCCCGGCCACGGGATCGGGGCGGGTAACCGGGGTAAGCGAGGACAGACCGTCCTGCGCGCCGAGTTGATAGGCTTTCACATCTGGCTCCTGAAGCTGTCGAGAATGTCGGATCCGCGCGCGAACCATGTCTGAGGGCGCGCGGCGAGGTCCGCCAGCAGGCGCTCGAAAGCGTCCATGCGGTAAGGCAGGCCGATGATGTAGGGGGTGAGGTGGAGCGGCAGCAGCCGGGCGCCCTGCGTTTGCGCCTCCGCGCTCAACCAGTCGTGCGCGTCGAGGATTTGCGTGGCGTAGCTGTCCACCGATTGCTGCTGGACGTTGAGGATCTGCCGGTCCGAGAGTTCGTGGTTGAGCGGCAGGTTCACCAGACCATTGGCGAAAGTCCACGGCACTTCGTCGTTGGCCCAGTCGCAGCAGTATTCGATCCCGGCTTCCATCAGCAGATCGGGCGTGGCGAAGCTTTGCGAGCGCGCGATCGAATGCCAGCCGCGCGGAGCCGCACCCGCCACGTCTGACAGCGCGGCGATGCTGTCATGGATGAGCGCGCGCTCGGCGTCCACCGGCAGGGAGGAGGCGATGGTGCCGTTCATGTCGGTGGAATGGGCAATGATCTCGTGCCCGGCATCCACCACGTCCCGGATGATCGAGGGATAGCGCTGCGCAATCGCGCTGTTGGCCGCGATCGAGGCTTTCACGCCCGCCTTGGCGAAAGCGTCGAGCAGGCGGTAGAACCCCACCCGCGTGCCATATTCGCGCGCGGTGTAGTGGCGATAGTCCGGATAGGCGGTCTGCATGTGTCCGGGCGCCCGGAACGGCGTGTCGCCCGGCGTGATCGGGAACCATTCGAGGCTGACGACGATCCAGGCCGCCACGCTTTTCCCGTGCGGCCAGGCAAGCGGCTTGCGGCTGGGTAGGGTGCTGAAAGCATAGAGATCGTGGTCGTAGCCGAGGCGGCGCTTCGGATATTCGATATAGCTGGGGTCGAGGGTCATGCGATGGACTCCCGGGCATGAGCGGCTCTCCACGCGTCGGCGATGTCGCCGGAGCGGGTGATCCAGGCGCGGCCGTCCGCGGCGATGTGGCGCAGGACTTCCTCGAAGGCGCCAATGCGGTGGGGCTGGCCGATCAGGTAGGAATGGAGCGGGATGCACATGACCGTGCCGGACGGTTCGTCGGCAAGGCGCTCATATTGCCGGATCAGCGTTTGCGCATATTCGCGCGGGCTCATGTTGTAGATGAAGAAGCCGTAGTGGTCGTTGACTTCGAGGCTGTAGGGCATCGAGATAAGGTCGCCGCTAGCGGTGTTGACGGGCTGGGGCTGGTCGTCGTGATAGAGATCGCAGGTATAGTCGAGCCCGTATTCGGCGATCAGATCCAGCGTGCGCGGCGTATGGGTGAGCGCCGGGGCGAGCCAGCCGCGGATCGTCTGGCCGGTGGCCTCGCGCACGGTGCGGATCGAATCCTCGATGATCGCGCGCTCTTGCGCTTCGTCCATGCCGTAGGAGTAGCGGGTGTTGTAGATGCCGTGGCTGAAGAACTCCCAGCCGCGCGCGTTCGCGTCCGCCACCACTTCGGGATGATGCTGGCACAGCGCTACCGAAAGGCTGACGGAGCCCGGGAAGCCGTGCTTGCTCATGACTTCGGCCATGCGCCAATGCCCGACGCGGTTGGCATGGTCGCGGTGTGCGTAGCCCACGACGTCGGGATGCGGTTTCGCCCATGACTTGCGGTGCGGGTTCGCCGGAGGGTCTATCTCGTAATATTCGAGATTGGGCGAAACCCAGACGGCGACCTTCTTTTCGCCGGGCCATGAGAATGGCGCGCGATCGCGATAGGGCTTGAAGTCGTAAAGGCCGGGATCGGCCTGTCCCTCCTGCATCAGCGCGCCTCCAGCCAGTCGATCACCGTCTGCACCGGCTCCACATCCGCATATTTGAGCTGGAGGTCGGTGAGATTGGCGAAGTGATAGCTCTCGTGCTTGTCGGCACAGGTCTCCACGGGAACGATGGTGCGATAGCCCCTGCTGAGACTGTCCACCGCCGTGGCGCGGATGCAGCCTGAAGTGGAGCCGCCGGTGATCACCACCGTATCGACCTTGTGCCAGACGAGCAGGCTTTGCAGCGGTGTCTCGAAGAACGCCGAGGGCATGCGCTTGGTATAGATCATGTCGGCCGGATCGATCTCGCAGCGCTCGTCGAACGCATGGCGCCGGCTTTCGTACCTGATGTTCTGGAGCGAATCCGGCGTATCCGTGCGCGTGCCCCAGACGCCGGCGTCGCTGGCGTCCTCGGCATAGGCGACGTGGGTCCAGATCACGGGCATGCCCTTGGCGCGGGCAAGCGCGGAGATCGTGTTGGTATATTCGATCTGTCGCGGATCGGTCTCATAGGCGGTCTTGAATTCGTCGATCCGGGTGTAGGCGTTCTGGAAATCGACATTCACGATCGCCAGCTTCTCTCCGAAGCCGAACTTCGTGCGGGCGGGGTTCGCCATGACTTCTTCGAATATCTGCCGCGCGGTCTTGCCGTCGCTGACCATCCGGGTGCCGACGATGCTCATGGAATATACCTCGTTCAGGAAAAGGGCGCCCCGCGATAGGAGCGCGCCAGCCGCGCGGTGTCCGCTGGGAGAACAGGGCTGTCCGACCTGCGGACACCGCGCGGCCTGGGGTCAGATCTGGAACTTCACGCGCACCGTGTAGCGGCGCGGATCGCCCGGGAAGAGCGAGAGGAAGTTCGCGGTAACCGTTTTCTGGTCGGTCAGGTTGGAGACCTCGAAGGCGATCTTCATCTTCTCGTCCATGGTCGTGTAGCTGACGGCGGCGTCCACGTAGTCCTCGGTCTGCGTGGTCGTGGTGTTCAGCACCGCCACCCAGTAGGGCGAGTTATGGCGCCAAGTCACGGAAGCACCCAGCGAGCCGTCCAGTGCTTCCACCGGCTGGTCATAGGCCGCGCCGCCGCTGAACTGGAAGGTCGGCACGCGCACGGGCTTGTAGGCGGTGGTGAGCGTGGTCGATGTCGGCACGATGTAGGTATATTCGCCGTGCATCAGCGAAGGATTGGCGAAGAGGCTGAAATTGCCGAACTTCGCAGTGCTTTCGATCTCGATACCGTAGGCTTCGAAAGTGCCGGCATTGAAGGGAAGCTGCGATATCACGCCGGTGATCGGGCTGGTGACGGCGGCAGTAACCTGGAGGTCCCTGGTCTTGGCGTAATAGCCGGTGGCGTTGAAGCGCAATTTGCGGCCGAACAGTTCGGACTTCACCCCGCCTTCGAACGACCACGTCTTCTCAGGATCGAACATCACCGCATTGTACGGCGCGGCCGAACCGCCGTTCCAGCCGCCGGACTTGAACCCGTTGGTGGCGGAAGCGAAGACCATGACGTCCGGGTTGATCTTGTAGTTTAGCGCCACGCGCGGGGTGAACTTGCGGAATGTCCGCTTCAGCGGAATGCCGTAAGCGGCCACTGCGGCTCTGTCGTATCCAAAGCCCGGGAATTCGTCCGAGGCGAGATAGCCGACTTGCTTGGTCTCGATCGTGTAGCGCCCGCCTGCGGTCAGGGTCAGCTGCCGGGTCAGGTCGAAGTCTGCCTGCGCATAGACCGCGCCGGTTTCGGTCTTGGGCAGGAGGTGCTGGTCCTGAACGAGATTGAACGCAGTGGTCCCGCCGGAAAAGCTGGTCTGGCGATCGTCCGATTTCTCATTGAGGTAGAACAGGCCGGTGACGAGGTGAACGCGGTCGCCGAAGAGATCGGCATTGTACTTCAGCTCGCTCGACCACTGCTCGTGCGTGCCGTTGTCGGTGATAATGTAGCCCGCGTACTTGTTCACCGCGTTGGCGCTATATTCGTTGATGTAGCCCTGATCGAGGTGGCGGTAACCGAAGATCCAGGTCAGCGAACTGCCTTCAAGGTCGTAATTGACGTTGGCGCTGAGCGCGACGTTCTCGGACAGGTTGCAGTTGCCCGCTCCGGTGGAGAGCAGGTTCTGCGCGTTGTTGCCGTTGCAGTGCGTGGTCGGCAGCCCCGAGGCGGTTTCGTAGAAGACCGGGCGGGTGGTGGCGGCGGGCACGTAGGGGTTTTCTCCGGCGACGCTGCGCAGGCCCGCATAGGTGCCGGAGTTGCGGGTATATTCGGCGGCAAGATCGATGGTGAGCCGGTCGGTCGGCAAAAGCCGGACATCGCCGCGCAGGCCGTAGCTGCTCTCGCCGTTGAACCAGTCGCCCGTAGTGATGTTCTTCAGGTACCCCCGGTCCTGCACGACATAGCCCGACAGCTTGGTCAGGATCCCGTCGGTCAGGGGCAGGTCGGCGGTTGCCTTGACGGTGTACCGTTCATAGGAGCCCGCGCTCATTTCCATCTTCATGCCGGCGGTGTCGGCAGGCTTGCGCATGATGACGTTGATGGCGCCGCCGGTGGTGTTGCGGCCGAACAGCGTTCCCTGAGGACCGCGCATGACTTCCACGCGCTCGGTATCGAAGAAGGCGTAGTTGTTGGCGTTCTGGCGGGCGACATAGACGTCGTCGACATAAGTGGTGACCGGCGCGTCGAAGGTCGGGGTGGACTGGCTGTTGCCCAGGCCGCGCAAGTAATAGGCATTCGCCGAGGCGAGGCCCGCATTGTGCTGCGAAACCATGCCCGGCACGAACTTAGATGTGGAGATGGCATCCTGGACATTGAGCCGTTCCAGCATGGCTTCGTTGAAGGCGGTGACCGTTACCGGCACGTCCTGCAGCTTTTCCTGGCGGCGCTGCGTGGTAACGACGATTTCTTCGAGCCCGCCGGTCTTCGCGCCGGTTTCTGCGGGTGCTTCCTGCGCCTGAGCCTCGGCCTGAACGGAGGCGAGGCTGAGCGGCATGAGTATCGTGGAAAGGAGCAGTCGGTAATCGGTCATGGCGATTCCCTCATGGAATGGCGACCATTCGCCGAATGATATTGTTATAATGATATATCAATATGTCAAATAATTGACGCAGTATTTCCGGATTCAGCTAAACCGCGGATATCGGCCGAGAAACAGGAAGCCGGCGGCGCTGATCGGGAGGATGATGGCGCAAGCGAACAAGGCGGGAGTGAAATCGTGCGCGGCATCGCGAATCATCCCGAACACGAGCGGCGCGAAACCGGCGCCGACCGTGAAGCAGACGTAGAACAGGCCGTAGATCGCGGCGTAGGATCTCATCCCGAAATATCGTGCCGTCAGATAGGCCACGACATCGAACTCCACGCCCAGAGCAAAGCCGATCAGGAAAATGGCGAAGCCGGCGGTGGCAGGGGCGACATGCCCTCCCGAAAGGATGAGGCAGGAAGCCACAGGCACGCTCAGGATCACGAAGGCGACGGCGGGCGCCCAGAAACGGTCGAGCAGGAAGCCGCCCACCAGCCGTCCGGTGATCGATGCAAGGCCGATCAGCGGGGTCAGCCTCACGATCGTTGCGGCGTCGAGGCCCTTGTCGCTCAGGATGGATTCCAGGTTTGGTGGGGTTCCGGCCAGCGCGAACGACAGCGGGACCAGCAGCAGCGCGATCAGCCAGAACCGCCACTGGCGCAGCGCCTCGCCCCGGGAATATCCTGAAATCGGCGTGATCGGGTCAGTGTTTCCGGTGTCCTGCAGGTCGGCGGGGGAAGGATCACGGAACAGCAGCAGCGTGATCGGCGTGGCGACCAGTAGCGGAAGCGCGCCTAGTACGGCGTAGCCGGTCCGCCAGCCGTAGTCGCCGATCACCCAGGCGAGTACGGGCTTGCAGGCGATGCCGAACAGGCCCGTGCCCATCATGGCGATGCCCAGTGCCAGCCCGCGATGACGGTCGAACCAGCGGTTCACGGTGCGGGTGAACGTGATCGGCAGGCTGCCCGCGCCGACGGCCGCGGCGACGCCCCAGGTGACATAGTACTGCGTGAGCGAGCCCCCCAGCGTGGCGAGCGAGATGTAGGACAGGCCGAACAGCGCAAGAGAGGCGGCCGAAACCGTCCTGGCGCCAAAGCGCTCGCACAGCAGCCCGGCGATGGGGGCGGCCACCAGCAGGGCCAGCGTGGTGATCGTCAATCCGCCCATGATCTGGCCCATCGACCATCCGAATTCCTGCGCGAGGTGAGGGGCGAAAATTCCGAAGGTGTAGAAAGGCAGCGATACGAGACCGCTGCCGATCCCGATCAGCGATGCCAGCAGGATCGTCCAGCCCCGCGCGAATTCGCCGTCGGCGGATGCTCCGGCCGGATCGGGGAAAGCGGCCTGTTCGATCCTGTCTGCCTGCAAGTCTGCCTCCATGAAGTTCTTCGGTCTGGAGGGAACCGCGTCTGCCGCTGCATTCCCAGCACGGGTGCCATTGCATCCGCACAGCGGATAGCGCGCGGTGCGGGCTGGCCGGAGGGCGCGGGATCGAAGGACTGTTCGCGAACAATCCAGCAGGAGTAGATATAATGGCCGCCTGGCTCGTCGTTACCGCCCACCTCAAGGACCGCGAGGCATTCATGTCCTGCGGATATGCCCAGGCCGCTGCCGAGGCGCTGGTCAATTATGGAGGAACTTACGTCGTGCGCGCGCCCGGCGGCACCGTGCTTGAGGGCGAGGGCCGGGACGGTGGCTCGGTGGTGGTTTCGGAATGGCCCGATCGCGACGCCGCGCTCGCATTCTGGAACTCGCCCGAATACACCGCCGCCAAGAAACTGCGCGAGGGACTGGCGGAAATCTCCGTCACGCTCGTCGGCGCATGACGTGAACGCCCCTGCCGGTCGGGAGCCGGCAGGGGCGCGGTCGCCCATCAGATGTCGGGCGCGCCGTCGTTGGACCAGTTCTGCCAGTCGCGGGTCACGAAGACCTCGTCGATCAGGGTGCGCTGGTAGCATTTGCCTTCGCGGAACCACTGCCAGGTGCGGGCGCGATGGGTGCGCTCGTCGTTGTTCTGGATCATCTCGTAGAGATAGATGCCGGGCTCGTTGTGGCGGGTCCAGTTGAGGCAGGTCGAACGGTTGAAGTCGTCCGGCTGCATGGCCGCTGCCCAGCCCTTGATGAGATCGTTGTCCCACCAGATCCGGCCATCCTTGTAGACTGCCGGGAAATCGCGGACTTCCACGCGGCCGTCATCCCAGAAATAATGGTTCGTCTGGTGGTAGTGATCCACGCCGTCCTTCTCGAACAGGCGGCAGATCAGGCGCGAGCGGTGCTGGTCGGTCAATTCGCCGGTCTTGGCGTCGTAATAGCGATACCAGCCTTCCCAGACGCCTTCGTTGGATGCCAGCAGCGGCATCGCCTCGCGCACGCCGGGCGTGTTGATGAGTGTCGTCATGAAACCTCCTTTTCAGCTTACCGGCCGGGAGGTTGCGCCATGATCGTGCGGATTGCCCGAAGGGGAGGCGTTGCTATCCGTCCTGCGGACAGCGGCAGGGGGCGTTTCCGCCCTCGAGCCGGGCGGAGGCGCGGGCGCGGCCTCTCTTCCTGGCGCGGCCCAGCAGCCGCGAACCCAGGAACGTCGCGGTCAGCGCGCATCCCGCCAGCAGGAGGGCGCCGAGCATGAGATGCCCTTCATCGATAGACCACTGCGATCCGAAAGTGCCTGCCGCAAGGTAGCCCGGCGCGAACATCAGCGGCACCCACAAGGTGGCCGAAGCGATGTTGGCGATCTGGAACGGGCGGCCGGGCATGGCCAGAACGCCGGCCACAAGGGGAACCGTCGCGCGGATCGGGCCGAGAAAACGGCCCATGAAGACGGCGGCGAAACCGAACTTGCGGAAGAACAGCCGGGTGCGGGCCACGGCGGGGCGATGCCGGTTGAGCGGCCAGCGCCGATAGATGCGGGGCCCCATCCTGTTGCCCAGGCCGTAGGAAACCCAGTCCCCCAGGATCGATCCGGCCACGGCCCAGATGAAGATCGGCCATGCGTCCAGCGCGTCGGCGCCGATCAGGCCGCCGATCGCCAGCATGACGGCGGTTGCCGGGACGAACAGACCCACGATCGCAAGGGATTCGCCGAAGCACACAATGCCCACGACAGGGCCTGCCCACATGCCGTGGGCGGAGACGAACTGGCTGGCCTGATCGATCAGGCCTTCCATGTGCCGTGCCGGATCACGCGTGAGAGGGGGCTGGGCCGGCTGATGCCGAAAGCGGGCATTCCGGGGGAGGTCATGCCGCGAAGGGGAACGCGGCATCGCCGCGTCCGTCCCACGGCTCCAAACTGCGGCCCAGCACGTCCATGTAGCATTCGAGCACCTGATACGATGCGCCGTCCCAGTCGTAAGTGGCGCTGGCATTGCGGGCATGGGCGCCCATGGCAGCCCGGGCCCTGGCGTTGCGGGTCAATTCGCGCAGCCCGTGCAATGCCGCCTCCATGTCGCCCTGGGGGAAGAGGATGCCCGAGCCTCCCTGAAGCAGGTTGCGCCCGCTGGGCACGTCGATGCAGACGGTGGGCACGCCCGATGCCATGGCTTCCAGCGTCACGTTGCCGAAGGCTTCGGTCGTGCTGGGATTGAGGAAGATATCGGCGCTGGCCACTGCCCGTCCGAGTTCCGGACCCATGAGGTGGCCGGCGAACCGGGCTTGCGGCAGCTTCTGCTCCATCCATGATCGCTCCGGGCCGCCGCCGACCACGAGCGGCCGGATCGGCAGGCCTTCGCGTATCAGCCGCTCGCACAGTGCGACATATTCGGCGAGCCCCTTCTCGCGAACGAGACGGCCGAAGTGGAGAATGGCGACCTCGCCGTCCGCGATCCCGCGCTTGCGCCGCCAGGCCATGTCGCGGGCGTGAGGGGTGAACTGGCTGCGATCGACGCCCCGCCCCCAGATGCGCGTCCGTTCGCCGAGACCGGCCTCGCCGAACTCGGCGGCGATGGCCGGCGTGGGGACGAGGATGCGGTCGCTGCGGCGATAGAAGCGGGAAAGGTGGCGTTCCATCGCGGGCCGCAGCAGCTTCGCGCCGTAGAAAGCGGCATACTTTTCAAAGCGTGTGTGCAGGCTGGATACCACTGGAATGCCCGCGTCACGGGCGAAATTCTGGGCGGCAGTCCCGGTCCAGTCCGGCGCCGACACATGTATGATGTCCGGTGCGAAGGCGGAAAGGTGCGCGCGGATGCGCCGTGGCAGGCCCAGGCCAAGGCGATAGTCTTCGCGCCCCGGTATCCGGATCGACGGCACCGGGACAAGCGTTCCTTCGGGCGCGAAGGCGGGCGTCGGCGAAGTGGGCGAATAGACCATGACCGAGCAACCACGCCGTTCGAGATAGCCGACGAGACGATTGAGCGCCTGGTTCGCGCCATCGCGAACGTAGTTGTAGTTGCCCGAGAAAAGAGCGACACGGGGCCGCTGGCGGGACTGGCCGGATCGATGTGATCGCGGCGCTGGATCGATATGCGGCATCACTTCCTGATATTTTTCGATGTTTCGGCTGCCGTTGCCGAGGTTTGTTCGGGCCCTGCGCGACTTTTGCTTACGGCAACCTTACAAGGGCGGACTATTTGCCTCAGAGTTCCCGGATCACGCGCAAGCCCGCCTGGGGCCTCCACCCCAGTTCGCGCTGGTGCGCCGCGCCTATCCCCGCCTGCATCGAAAGGCGAGGCGCGATGTCCTGATGAAGCTGCGGCATGATGAGCAATTGGCGCCCGGCGCCGCTCTGGAGGTTGAATTCGATACCCAGGGTCGTGGCGGGCGATGCGTCGTAGAACGTGGAATGGTTGAGCAGCGCCCTGCTTCGGCCACCTTTGGCAAAAGTGACGTCGCCCGCGCCGGCCATGGCCATCATGCTCCAGCGTGCGTTGAAGCGGTAGCCGACGAGATAAAGCAGGCTGCTTTCCCAGCGGCCGCTTTCCCGATTGTAGAGACCCAGGTACTGGACGCCGTGCACGCCCTTTCCGCCATCGAGCGAGCCGAATGTGCCCTGCAGGCCGAGCTTGTAATCTGTGATATGGCCATCCTCGAACGGCAGTTCCAGTTCGACCGCCAGCCCGTCGGCCACCGCAAGTTCGATTTCCGGCGCCCATTCGACCGCGCGGTCGGGGCCGGACAGGCGGGTCTGGGCCAGTGTGTTGACTTCAAGCTCGCCCGCGCGTGCACCGAGCGGGCGGACCATGTCGAACACCATCGGCTCCGCTATCTCGGGATAGTTCTGAGCCATTGCCGGTGCCGTCTGCAGAAAGGAAATCGCCGCGAGAACAATAAGGGCCGGGCGCATCGATCAGACACTCCTGTTGCGCCATGGCCTCGTCGCCGCGATATGGACGACATGACAGATAACCATGGCAATGTCCGGCTGCCCGCAGCATGGTCCAACTTACCGCGACCTTACTGGAGCCGTTCATGCGACTGCTGATCGTCGAGGATAATCCTGATCTGGCCGAACTGATCGGCACCCGCCTGCGCGAGGCGGGCTTCGTCAACGACATCGTTTCCACCGCGGAAGACGCGCGCCTGCTCGTCGAGGCGGGCCATCACGCGGCCCTGCTGCTCGATCTCGGGTTGCCGGACCAGGACGGGATCGCCTTGCTGAGGAGCCTGCGCGCGGCGGGGCATTTCCTGCCGGTGCTGGTCCTGACGGCGCGTTCATCGATAGCGGACCGGGTTGCCGGACTGAATGCGGGCGCTGACGACTATCTTCCGAAGCCCTTCGCGGCGGAGGAACTGGTCGCTCGCGTGGCGGCGCTGCTGCGGCGCGCCACGGGGGAGAACGGCGTGGAAATCGCGTGCGGCCGCTTGCGCTACGATGTCTCGTCCCAGACCGTGAGCGTCGATGAACACGCCATCGTCCTGGCCCCGCGCGAGATCCAGTTGCTGGATCTCCTGATGCGGCACCGCGACAAGGTGGTGCGCAAGACCCAGATCGAATCCGCGTTCTTCGGGCTCGGCGATGAATTTTCCTCGAACGCCGCGGAAGTCAGCGTGCACCGTTTGCGCAAGCGGCTTCAATCGCTGGACGCCGGCGCCGAAATCGTCACGGTGCGGGGCCTCGGTTATCTGTTGCGGGCTTCGCCGGAGCACTGATGCATACTCACTCGATCCTGCGGCGCATCCTGCTCCTCCATGCCGCGGCCACGCTGGTGACCGCAGGATTGGTCGCCTTCGGCGCGATGATGCTGTTCAACAGCACCAGCGATCGGCTGCAACGCCAGATCCTCGACGAATATGCCGACAAGATGCAGACCGGGCTCCATCGCAGCGAAAGGGGCTGGAGCATTTCCGACGAAGCGGCATCGGCGCTTCGGGGCGGCGGCAGCAGTTTCAGCTTCTGGATCATCGATCACGACCGTCAGGTCGCCATCGAGAACTTGCGGTCCAATCCTTCGCTGATCGTGCCGACGCGCGCCGGAGTGGCCTATTTCAAGCGGGTGCGCGGTTCCAAGATCTATTCGGGGATGAGCGTTCCGCTTGCGGGCGAATCTGGAACCTGGCTCGTCATCGTCCAGAATCTCGATCATCCTGATGTCATCTTCGATGATCTGCGAACCCAGGTCCTCCTGGCCGGGGCCGGTCTTCTCGCGCTGTTCCTGGTCGGGCTGCTGGCGCTGGAGGCCTATATCGTGCGGCAGTCGCTGCTGCCCGTCAAACGGGCCTCCCGCGAGGTCGAGCGGGTCTCTCCCTATCAATTGCAGCAGCGCGTGGATATCGATGGCATGCCTGCCGAGGTGCTGCCGCTTCTGCGCGCTTTCAATGCGGCGCTTGACCGGGTGGAAGACGCCTATCGCATAGAGCGGAACTTCGCGGCGGATGCCGCGCACGAATTGCGCACGCCGCTCGCCATACTTCGGCTGCTGGTGGAACAGGAGATCACCTCGGGAGGACTGCCGAGGATGCTCCGCCAGATCGATGTGGTGGAGGAAATCGTCGAGCGTCTGCTGCTCGTTGCCGAAGTGGATGCCATGGCGTGCGATCCGGCCGATGCGGTCGATCTGCGTGCGGTGGCGGAAGACCGGGTAGCGGCGATAGCGCCCCTCCTGATCGCGAAGAATCAGGAGATAGAGATTCTCGGCGAAGGTTCGGTATGGGCTTTCGCCTCGCAGCACTTGGCGGGGCGGGCGCTCGATTCCCTGCTGGAAAACGCGATGAAGCATACGCCGCCCGGTACGCATGTTGCCGTGACCGTGGGCCCGGCACCGGAAATTCTCGTGGCGGATACCGGTTCGGGCCTGCCTGCGGACGATCGCCGCCTGTTCGATCGCTTCGCTTCGGCCCGGCGAGACCTGACCCGCAGTTCCGGGCTCGGTCTGGCGATTGCCGATGAACTGATGGCCAAGGTCGGCGGCGAACTGGATGTCTGGGCGAATAGCCCTAACGGCGCGGTTTTTCGGCTTCGCTTCTGCCCGGCCGGGCAGAACGCCGAGGAAATCTAGCCCCTCATGCGGCGTGTTGACCACCCGTATCGGCGATCCGAGCCTGTTGGGGCGACCGTGGCCGATAGGACACGATCTCAGGTGAGATATAATATTTAGTATACGGTATTTGACATCCCCGGAAATGTGACGCAAAAATGGCGTCATTCAAAAGGGAGTCAAACCCATGAGGGGTCGTCAAACGAAATTTTATTGCGCTGCCGCGCTGGCCGCGATCGTCGCCGGCACCGCGCACGCACAGGAAGCACCGGCCGGCGAAGGCGCCGCCGCTGACATCGTCGTGACCGGCACGCGCATCAAGCGTCCGGACCTCGAAAGCAACAGCCCGCAGACCGTCGTCGGTTCCGACGAGTTCCGTTACCAGGGCGCCACGACCGTCGAGCAGGTGCTGAACCGCCTGCCGCAGTTCACCGCCGACGCTAACGAGAACGTCTCGAACGGCTCCGACGGTACGTCGAAGATCAACTTGCGCAACCTCGGTTCGCAGCGCGTGCTCGTCCTGATCGACGGCCAGCGCATGCTGCCGCAGCAGGCCGTCAATCTCAACTTCGTGCCGAGCAGCCTGGTCGATCGGGTCGACGTGCTGTCGGGCGGCGCCTCGGCGGTCTACGGTTCGGACGCACTTTCCGGCGTCGTCAACTTCGTGCTCAAGAAGGACCTCGACGGCGTGCGCATCGACGCGCAGGCCGGCTTCGCGCAGCACACCAACAACAACGGTGCGGTTCGCGACATCGTTAGCGGTCGTAGCTACGATCTCGCGCCGAAGTCGGTGATCGACGGCGGCAAGCAGGACATCACGATCTCGGCCGGCAAGAACTTTGCCGACGGTCGGGGCAACATTACCGTCTACGGCGGCTATCGCAGCTTCAGCCCGGTCCGCCAGTCCAGCCGCGACATTTCGTCCTGCGCGCTCGAACAGATCGATCAGGCCGGCACCGGGCTCTATTGCGGCGGCTCCAGCAATACGCCTTATGGCACGATCACGCCGCAGGCCCAGGGCAATCCCTATCTCAACAAGGCGCAGGTCAATAATCCGGACGGTTCGCAGACCTTCCTGCCTTACGGAGACGGCAGCGCCTACGCCTACAACTACGCGCCGGACAACTACTTCCAGCGCTCTGACGAACGCATCACGGCGGGCGGCTTCGCGCACTTCGAAGTGAGCAAGGCGGTCGAGGTCTACGGCAGCTTCATGTACATGCGGGACCATACGTTCTCGCAGGTTGCGCCCTCGGGCATCTGGGCCGGTCGCACGTTCGACATTTCCTGCAACAACCCGCTGGCGAGCGACAGCCAGCTTCAGGTGATCTGCGGCAGCGCTGCCGGAACCAACACGACGGCTCCGGCATTCGTGGCCTATCGCATGACCACCTCACCCCGCCGGGACGACCTGACGTACAACGATTATCGTTACAGCGCGGGTGTTCGCGGCGATATCGGCGGCGGTTTCAGCTACGATGTCAGCTACCTCTATTCGCTGGTGAAGTATCGTGAGAGCTATCTCAACGATGTTGACCAGAACAAGGCGGCAGACGCGCTGAACGTCGTGAACGTCAACGGCGTTCCCACCTGCCGGTCGGTCATCACCGGCACCAACCCGAACTGCGTCCCGATCAACGTGTTCCAGGCCTATGGCGTCACTGCCGATCAGGCCGAGACGCTGTTCTCGACCAGCAACACGTCTTCGCGCAATTCGCAGCGGGTATTCTCCGCCACGCTGAGCGGCGATCTTGGCGAGCAGGGTATCACCGTGCCCTGGGCCAATCGCGGCGTCGGTATCGCTCTGGGTGCCGAACAGCGCCGCGAGACGCTGAACTTCTACGCCGACGAAATGGCGCAGCAGGGCGGTGCGACCAATTCCGACGGCATCATCAACGTGAAGGAAGCCTACGGCGAAATCGAAGTCCCGCTGATCGAGGACAAGCCGTTCTTCCGCTCGCTGACGATCAATGGCGGCATCCGCTACTCGGCCTATGACAACAAGCAGAATTCGACGGGCTTCAAGTCCAGCTTCAACGTCGTCACCTACAAGGGCGAACTGAGCTGGCAGCCGGTTGACGACGTTCGCCTGCGCGGCAGCTACAACCGCGCGATCCGCGCACCGAACATCACCGAACTGTTCGCTTCGCAGTCCGTCGGGAATGTCAGCGGTACAGATCCTTGCGCCGGTGATACGCCTTCGGCTACGTTGGAAGCCTGCCAACTCAGCGGCGTAACGCCTTCGCAATACGGCTTCATCGCCGAATGCCCGGCCGACCAGTGCTCGTCTCTGGGCGGCGGCAACCGCGACCTCAAGCCGGAAACGGCGGACACCTGGACGGCCGGCTTCGTGCTGACGCCCAAGGCGCTGCGCAATTTCTCGCTCTCGGTCGACTATTACACGATCAAGGTGAAGGACTACATCGGCCAGATCGCACCTTCGCTGATCATCAGCCAGTGCATCCAGACCGGCGATCCCTACTACTGCAGCCTCTTCCGCCGTAACCCGACCTCGGGCGTGATCTTCGGACAGAACAGCGGCTACATCGTCTCGACCACGCTCAATACCGGCTCGCTCAAGACCTCCGGCATCGACGTGAACGCCGATTACACGTTCAACGTCGGCAATGCCGGACGCATGAACCTGAGCATGGTCGGCACCTACCTGATCAACCAGATCGCAGAGCCGCTTCCGGGCGCGGGCACTTACGACTGCAAGGGCATGTTCGGCTACACCTGCGGCCAGCCCAATCCGGAATGGCGCCACGTTGCGCGCATGACCTGGATGGCTCCGGGCGATTTCACGGCCTCGCTGTCCTGGCGCTATATCGGCGGCACGAAGCTGTCGAGCCTGTCGGACAATCCGTTCCTGACCGGCACGCCCAGCGTGGTGAACCGCAAGATCGATGCCTATAATTACTTCGATCTGTCGCTGACCCAGGTGATCGACAAGCAGTTCACCCTGCGTGCGGGCGTGAACAACCTGTTCGACAAGGATCCGCCGGTTCTCGCCGCAGGCCTGCTCCAGAGCTTCGGCAACGGCAATACCTATCCGGGTGTCTACGACGCGCTGGGCCGCACGATCTTCGTCGGCTTCACCGCCAACTTCTGATTCAGGAGGGACGGCGACTCCTCCTGTCCCTGGGGTCGCAGTCATCAGGAAGGCCCGTCCGGTCGAAAGACCGGGCGGGCCTTCTGGCGTGCGGGGTCAGATCGCGGCGGCAGGGTCTAAGGAGATGCCGTTGCGGACCACGAGGCGTTCCGTTGGCGGAGCGGCCACGGCGGCCGCGGCATTGGGCGCCCGGATCGCGACGAAATCGGCCCGCGCGCCGGGAAGCAGCCCATGGCCCTCGCGGCCGATAGCGGCGGCGGCTTCCGTCGTGGCCATGGCCAGCGCGATTTCCAGATGTGCGTCCGTGTGGAAGCCCGAACGGTAGCCGATCAGCATCGCCCGCTGCAGCATGTCGCCATTTCCGTAAGGCCACCAGGCATCGCGAATATTGTCGTTTCCGGCAAAAACGCGCACCCCTGCCGCGCGCAGGCGCAGGATCGGCGGAAACGCCCGGTCTCCCGGCGCATTGGTCATGATCGCAACGCCGGCATCGGCAAGGGCGCGGGCGGTACTGTCGACCACTTCGTCCGGAACATCGCCCAGCGCATAGGCGTGGCTGATCACGACCCGGCCGGCCATGCCCAATGCTCGCGTCCGTTCGGCGATGCGCAGGATCTGCCGGATGCCGCCTTCACCCGCTTCGTGGAGATGGATGTCGATCCTGGCTCCGCGCCGCTCGGCGATGCCGAAGACCACGCCTAGATGCCCTTCGGAATCGCCGTCCATGCCGAGCGGGTCGATCCCGCCGATCACTTCGGCCCCCTCCCGGATCGCGGCGTCGAGCACTTCGGCGGTGCCGGGGCAGGTGAGGATGCCCGCCTGCGGAAAGGCCACCAGTTCGATATCCATGCGGCCGCGCCATTTCTCCCGCGCGGCCATCACCGCGTGGAGATGAGATAGGCCGGTGGTGGCATCCACGTCCACATGGCTGCGCATCGCCACGGTGCCGAGGCTGGCGGCCTGGCCGATCAGCACATCGGCCCGCACCGTCACCGGCCGGACATCGGCAAGCATGGCCTTCTCCACCGCGAGCCGCTCCCGCAGGCTGGCGGCTGGGCGGTGGGGCTGCCATGTCTCACCGAAGAAGCTCTTGTCGAGGTGGATATGGCCATCGACGAAGCCCGGCACCACAAGGCGCCCTTCAAGGTCGATGGTTTCGGCGGCATGTTCGCCCGGCGGGCGAGGGCCGATCTCGATGAACCGTCCGCCCGAAACCGCAAGGTCAGCGGCGCTGCCGTCAGGCAGCAGGGCATTGGTGAAAAGGCGGTCCATCATTGCGCGGCCTGCGCGTTCCATGCTGCAACCTTGGTTTTCGTCTGCACCAGCATGCCGTCAAGAGCGGCCCGGTCATAGACTTTGCCATTCATCACCACGGCATGGATCGCGCGCGTCGCGGCAATGTCCTTGAGCGGATCGCGATCGAGCAGGACGAGGTCGGCGGCCATTCTCGGCTTTACGGCGCCGTAGCGATCGAGCTGGCCGAACCAGGCGGGGCCGGCCCGCGTCGCCGCCGAAAGCGCCTGAGCCGGGGTCAGGCCTTCGGTCACGAACAGCCCGAGTTCATCATGCAGGCCCTGTCCGGGATAATTGAAGGAGTTGAGAAATCCGGCATCCGTTCCGGCAATGATCGTCACACCTGCCTTTTCCAGCAGCGGGAGAATGGCGGCCATGCGGTTGAAATGCTCGTGCCGCGCGGCGATACCCGCAGCATCGGCCTGCGCCGCGCGCTGGACGCGCCATTCGTAGGTCTTGCGCAGCTTCGGGCCGATGTAGGCGAGGTAGGGATCGTCTGCGTGATCGTCGCTGTCGAGCCAGGCGATCACGCGGCTTCCGTTGAGGGTGGGCGTGACGAACACGCCCTTTGCGGCGAAGTCGCGATAGGCGGCCATGGCGGTGGCGGTATCGAACCCGCTGTCCAGCATGCGGTTCGCTTCGGCACGGTCAATCCGGCCCGCGGCGAAATCCGCAGCGATGCGGGCTTCGTCCTTGACGCCGGCCTTGTATGCATAGTCGAGATGCTCGATCGAACTGATGCCCGCATCCACCGCCTGGCCGACCGTCAGCGCTATGGGTATGTGCCCCGAGGAACGCAGCCCTCGCGCCTTTGCCTGCGAGACGGCGTAAAGGAACAGCTGCGGATCGAGCGTGCTGTCCGTGATCTTGACGAAATCGACCTTGTCGCGCTGTTGCAACCGGGTAAGCGCGGCGTCGACATCGGCCTTGCTGCCGACTTCGATGGTGCCTTTCCAGATCGGAGCGATGCCTTCGATCTTGGCGCCGGAAGTCAGCAGGCGCGGACCGAACAGGTCGCCGCTCGCGATTTCACCGCGCCAGGCCAGGACCTGATCGGGCAGATCGCCCGAACAGTCGCGTATCGTGGTGATCCCGTTGGCGACATAGAGGGGCAGGAGAGCCTTGTTCTCCTCGACCAGTTCGGGCCCTCCGCCGAAGTGGACGTGCATGTCCCAGAGCCCGGGGATGAGGAAGCGGTCTTTCCCCTCCACCACGTTCTGCGCCTGCCACTGGCGTGCGATTTCCCTGTCCTTGCCCACGGCAACGATTTCTTGCCCGCGCAGGACGACTGCCTGCTCCTTCTCCGCAGCGGCGTGCTCGACATCGATCACGGTGACGTGCCGGATGATGACGTCCCCCTGGCTGACCGCTGCTATCGCCGGGGAGGTGGTGGCCATCAGCGCAGCGAGCAGCGGGGCAAGACACTTCATCGAACAACTCCTTTGTGATGCATTGCAATCTACGAACGGGGAGTGATATTCACAAATTAGATGTTGGAATGAATATCATCCATTTCAGGAATGACGCTTGCTCGACCCACGCCTTCTTCGCAGTTTTGTCGCCATTGCCGATGCCGGGCACTTCACGCAGGCGGCCGAACGGCTGGGGATGACGCAGTCCACGATCAGCCAGCAACTTGGACGCCTGGAGGATGCGGCCGGCCATCCCCTGATCGACAGGCATTCCCGGCCAGTGCGCCTGACCGTGATGGGAGAAAGGCTGATCGGCCATGCCCGCCGCATTCTCCAGCTCGACGGGGAAGCGCAGACCCTGCTGCGCGATCCGGCAGGAACGGCCGCGATCTCGATCGGGCTGCCGGAAGATCTGGCTTCGCCTGCGATGACCGAAGCCTTCTCCAGTTTCGCGGGACACAGCAGTCGCACGCGGATCGATGTCACCACCGGTCTTAGCCGCGATCTTGCCGCGCGCTACCGTCAGGGTGAGTTCGATGTCGTCATCGTCAAGGAGGCCCGGGCATCGGCGGATTGCCGTGGCAGCTTCCCGGAGCCGCTGGGCTGGTTCCGCGCCATCGATGATGCGGGCGAAGATGCCGGCCCTTTACCCCTCGTGGCTTTCCCGGCGGGCGGCCTCTACCGGGAGGCGATGTTCGAGCAGCTCGAGGCGGAGGGCCGCCGCTGGTATGTCGCCTTTTCCGGCAGCAGCCTGCAAAGCGTGCTTGCCGCCGTTTCCGCCGGGCTGGGAGTGTCGCTGCTGCCGCTTGCGGTAACGCGCGGCAGCCGGCTGCGGCAGGATGAAAGGTTCGGCGGCGTCGCGCCGATGGTAGTCTCGCTTTATGCGCGCGAGGATCAGGGGCCCGTGGCCGGACTGACCGAGCGCATGATCGCGGTGCTGGCGGCGCGTTAGCCCACTTGCCTGAGGCGGTTGCGGCCTTCGTTCTTGGCCTGATAAAGCGCCCTGTCGGCTTCCGCGAGCAGGCCCTCGCGGTCCATGCCCGCGACATGGTTCGTAAGGCCGATACTCACCGTTACCCGCTGGAGATCGAGCGGCGCCCAGTCCAGCTGCTCCACACTCCGGCGGACGCGTTCGGCCACGGCGAATGCCATTTCCGTGCTTGTCGCGGGAAGGATGACGACGAATTCCTCTCCCCCGACCCGGCCGACGAAATCCGACCCGCGCAAGGTAACGGCGCACGTCTGCGCCACACGGCGAAGCACCTGATCGCCAACGGCATGGCCGAGACGGTCGTTGATCTGCTTGAAGCGATCTATGTCCAGCGAGGCGACGGCGAGCGGCGTGCCGTGCGCTGCGGCCTGATCCACTGCGGCGTCCAGTACGATCATCGCCTTTCGCCGGTTGGCAATGCCCGTGAGCGGATCGGTTTCGGCAAGCTGCATGGCCTGATCGGCCATGGCTTCGGCGCGGGTACGGGCATGGGTCAGCTCCATCGCCGCAAGCACGCGATTGGTCACGTCCTGGAAGATACCGAAGATGGCGACGGGCTTGCCGTCATCCCGCAGTTCCACTTCGCTGCAACTGTAGACGTAGCGGATGGCGCCATCGGCACGGACGATGCGCGCCTCGAAATCGACCGGCTGCAGAGTGTCCAGTGAGCGCGTGAGCGCGTTATCGACGAGCACGCGGTCTTCGGGGTGATAGAACTCTATCGCATTGTCGAGCGAAGGCGGACGCTCCGGAGGGAGGCCGTGAATGCGATAGACCTCGCTTGACCAGAACAGCCGGCGTTCCAGCAGTTCCAGTCGCCAATGCCCCACTTTGGCGATGCTTTCGGACATTTCCAGCCAGCGCTTGCCGCGTTCCACCTCGCTGAAGCTGCGGTCCCGCGTATTGACGAGCGCGGCCAGCGGCAGGGCGGAAGCGAGCAGCGTGAACAGGTAGAACTGAAAGAACAGCACTTCAGCCGGATGGCTGGCGTGCATCAGGCTGATCGGGCCATGTTCCTGCCAGATAGCCACCGAACCGATCGCCGCGATCATCAGCGTGCTGCAGGTCGCTCCGGTCGGACCGATGAAGTATGTCGCCATGAGGACACTCAGCAGCGGCAGGAACAGCAGCGGATAAGTGGACTGCGCAAAGACCACCGCAGAAGTGACGCCGACGAGCAGGAGCACCGTGGCCGTGCGCGTGGCATCGCGAATGCTCATGCCGGATCGCGGCTGGCCGTCCCCCCGCATGAAATTCATGATGAGCGGCACCACGATCATGATGCCGAGGCTGACGGTCATCAGCCAGGAAATGAACATGTGGCCGAAACCGTCGCCGATGAGCAGACTGGCTATCGTCGCGCTGACGGTGGCCGCAATGAGGGCGGCGCAGCAAAAACGCATAACGGCGGCGATGCGGAACAGCGAGCCGTCCTGTTTCTCGATCCCGTTCATGATCTTGAACGCGATGATCGCTTCGATCACGTTGGCGAAAGTGAAGCCGGCGGCGAGCACGGAATTTCCCTGAGGCGTGAAATTGGCCGCAAAGCTGGCCATGGCGATCGCAAGCACGATCCAGCGTCTCTCGCCCGGTGCGGCCAGCAAAAGCCCTGCAACGCCGACCCCGCTGGACGGCCACACTGTGGCGATCCCGTCCACGCCTTTGGTAAGATGCAAGGCCGCCGCGGCCATGGCAAAGTAAAGAATGCCGATCCCCGCCGCCAGCGGGATCGTCCGACCAAGTTTCCTGCTACCCACGGAAGCGAGGATAGACGCGGGTCCGGATATTTTCGACTCGATATTGACGAGGCTCGAAAAAATATCGCGTTTCCGATCGGCCCAGTCTGTGCGGCGCGGCGGTTCTGCCTGTCTGCGGCATCATATGATCAGCAGAATGATGCCGATAAGGATCGACCACAAGGCCGCCGTAGCGCCAAGGATAAACATGACATCGAGTCTGCGGGCATTGCCCGAAGTGCGGTCCACATTGGTCATGGCTGGCTGCTCCATAACTGCTGCCTGCAACAACCCCACGGATAATTAACTGCAATCTCTCGTTATTGTTCCCCGAACGCATCGATGCGGGCTCATTTGGCCCGTCAGCCCCGACCCGGTACCCGGATCGGGGCTTCGCGAAGCTTACCAGGTATAGGCGATCGTGCCCTGGACCGTGCGACGGTTGCCGTACCAGCACCAGCTATAGTCGGAGAAGCAGCTCGTCAGGTACTTCTTGTCGAAGATGTTGGTGGCGTTGAGGCCCAGCGTCAGACCGGCGAGCCTGGGGCTGACCTTGGCCAGATTGTAGCGGATCAGGCCGTCGAACACCGTATAGGCGGGGGTGTAGATCGAGACGTTGTCATCGTCGCTGCCGGCATAGACGTGATCGACATGCCGCACCGCGCCGCCGATCGAGAAGCCTTCGAGCGAGCCGGACTTGGGAGCCCAGGCGAGGTTGGCCGAAATGCCGCCCTTGCCGACCGTGGCGAGACCCTTGCCGATCTTGTCGGCGTCCACGTCCTTGAGCGTCTTGACGCTCTGCGTGCTGAAGGCGACGCGGAAGTCGAAGTCATAGGGCAGCGAACCGCTGGCCTCCACCTCGACGCCGCGCGAACGCACTTCGCCGGACTGGAAGGCGGCGTACGTCAGCGGGTTGTAGACCACCACGTTGGTCTGGTTGATCTGGAACCAGGCGCCGGTCAGTAGGATGGCGGTGCCGGGAACCTGGTACTTGGCGCCAGCCTCGATCTGCTTGCCGAGCGAGGGCTTGGCAAGTCCGCCCGTTTCCAGCACCGCGGATTGCGGCTCGAACGAGGTCGAGTAGGTTACGTAAGGCGCAACGCCGAATTCCGTTTTGTAGAGAGCGGCAGCGCGCCAGGTGAACTTTTTGTTGTGCTGGACGGAGCCGCCTTGTTCGAGGCGCGCCCAGTCCTGGCGGCCGCTCAGCGTGACGTCGAGATCGCCGAGCGAGATGCGATCCTGCGCATAGATGCCCTGCTGGCGCTGTCGCGTCGCGGTATAGCCGACATCGCCGCCCGGCACGTCATAGGCGGTCTGCGGCGTGTCCATCGTGCCGTAGACGGGGTTGTACACGTCGATCGGAGTTGCCGAACCGAAGGCAAAGAGCTCGTT
Organism: Novosphingobium sp. TK71; assembly: GCF_055361505.1. Lineage (NCBI taxonomy): Bacteria > Pseudomonadati > Pseudomonadota > Alphaproteobacteria > Sphingomonadales > Sphingomonadaceae > Novosphingobium > Novosphingobium sp. TK71. The sequence continues at coordinate 1,067,265 of NZ_JBSZKA010000001.1, read as the reverse complement.
CGAATGTGCGACCTGACGGTCGACCCCCAAGAGCACGCTGTGCTTGAGCGGACCTGTTTCGAAATGGCCGGTCAGCTGGTTGTCTATCGTCCAGCTGTTGAGGTGTTCCTTGGTCGCATAGGACGCGCGGTTGTAAACCGTGCTGCCAGCCGCCACCGGGGTGCCGGATGTGTAGACGATGCCCAGGCTGCTCTTGACGTACTGGTAGCGGCCAGAGGAGCGGAATGCCCAGTCTCCACCGAAGTCATGGCGCAGGATATAGGTTCCTGCGGCCTGCTCGCGCTTGAAGAAGTCGCCCGGCTCGCCGCCGTAGAACTTGGTCGAGATCTGGCCTTCGGGGCCATCGAACAAGGTGCCCACGGCAGGGAACACGCTGTAGTTGCCATTGAACGGATCGTGCGAATAGGCTGCCAGCAGCGTGAGGCTGGTCGCGCTGTTCGCGCCGAGCGTCACCGCGCCGGAAACCGTCTGGCGGCGGCGCTTGCCGTAGCGCTGCTGGGCGTCGGCGCCGTTGACGCTACCGTAGACGCGCCAGAGCACGTCTTCGCCGGCCTTGCCGCCGACATCGCCGTCGAGGCGATAGCTGTTGTAATTGCCGTAAGTGCCGGAAACCGCGCCGTAGAAGTCACGATCGATCGGCAGCTTGCTCTGCTCGGCCACGAAACCGCCCGGGCTTGAGGAGCCGTAGAGCGCGGATGCCGGGCCCTTGACCACTTCGATGCGGTCGAGACGGGACATGTCCACCTGCGGGACCGCATAGCCGCTGGCGCTGCCGAACAGCTTGAGGCCATCGAGGTAGGTCGGCGCATCGAAGCCGCGCAGCTTGAACTGGTCATAGACCTCGGCCGAAGACCCGCGTGTTTCCGGGGTCACGCCTGCCACGTAACGAAGGCTCTGGTTGAGGTTCTGGATGCCGAGTTCGGCGATCGTCGCGGCATCGATCACCGAGATCGACTGGGGCGTCTCGGCGATGGGCGTATCGCTCTTGGTCCCGGAAGAGGCGACCGTCGAAGAGCGGTCGCCCTTTACCACGATCGTATCGTCGGCATCCGCGGCATGGGCCAGCGAGGGGAGACTGGAGATCGCCATCATGCCAGTGGCCACTCCCACGAGAAGCCGGCTGCGGGCCGTCGTTCGGAACATTGGTTATGCCTTTCGAGAATACGTCGCGATCGCGCCACTAGTGATACTGCGAATTGATCGCAATATTCCTCGAAGGTTTCCTGTCGGCATCGCAATCGTTTCCCATCCCCTGTCACTTGTTGGCAACAGCAGGCGTGCGGGCACGACTCGGGGGCCGCTCCGGCGGCAGGCGAGTTTTCGTTTTGAAACAGTCGCCGCTGCCTTCAGCAGCAGCGTCCGCCGTTCTTTCCGCCGTAACGGGCTTCCTGCCGGTTTCGGAAGAACGTCGTGTGGTCCATGACCGGAAGCTCGGGGTGATGCGCCTGCATATGGCGGCAATAATCCTCGTAATCCGGCACGCCTACCATGAGTCGCGCGGTGCGGCGCAGGGTGTCTGCCAGCGCTTTCATGCTGCTACGGGCTCCGACGGGATCTCGCTCACTGTCGGCACTGCGCTCCGGCGCGCGGCGATGCAGGTGCGCAAGGTGAAGACCATCAGCGACATCACGACCGCGAGGAACACCGCGACCAGAGCGGCGTCCACCCGGTCGTTGAAGACGATGCGCTGCATCTGCTCCACGGTCTTCGCAGGAGCCAGCACGGTGCCGTTTTCCAGCGCTTCGGAGAATTTGGAGGCATGGGCCAGGAAACCCACGGCGGGATCGGACGAGAACAGCTTGAGCCATCCGGCCGAAAGCGTGCAGACCAGCAACCATGCCATCGGCAGCAGCGTGACCCAGGCAAACCGGTCACGTTTCATGCGGAACAGCACAGCCGTCGCCAGCATGAGCGCGATCGCCGCGAGCATCTGGTTCGAGATGCCGAAGACCGGCCAGAGCGTGTTCACGCCGCCCAGCGGGTCCGTCACCCCCTGGTAGAGGAAAAATCCCCAGGCCGCCACGCACAGGCCGGTGGCGACGAGGCCGGGAACGTGGCTTTTGCGGTCGTTGAGGCCGGGTATGGCAAGCGCCATCAGGTCCTGCAGCATGAAGCGCCCCGCGCGCGTTCCGGCGTCCACGGCGGTGAGGATGAACAGCGCCTCGAACAGGATCGCAAAGTGATACCAGAAGGCTTTCATCGCGGGGCCCCCCACGACGTGCGAGAAGATTTCGGCCATTGCCACGGCAAGCGTCGGCGCACCGCCTGCGCGGGATATGATGGTGTGTTCGCCGACCTCGCTGGCAGTCCGTGAGATGGTGTCGGGCGAGATGGGGAAGCCCATCGCGGTCACGGCATGGGCGGCGCTTGCCGCGTCCGTTCCGATCAGCGCGGCGGGGCTGTTCATGGTGAAGTAGATGCCCGGATCGAGGATCGAGGCCCCGACGAGCGCCATGATCGCCACGAAGGCTTCCATCAGCATCGCGCCGTAGCCGATCAGCGGGGCGTCCGCCTCGCTGGCGATAAGCTTGGGCGTGGTACCGCTGGCGATCAGCGCGTGGAACCCGGACACGGCCCCGCAGGCGATGGTGATGAACAGGAAGGGAAACAGCCCGCCCGAGAAGACCGGGCCGCCACCGGCCGCGAAAGCGGTGAGGGCGGGCATCCTGAGCGGCGGCGCCATGATGACGATGCCGATTGCAAGCGCAGCGATGGCGCCGATCTTGAGGAAGGTCGAAAGATAGTCTCGCGGCGCGAGGAGCAACCATACCGGCAGCACCGATGCCACCGCGCCGTAGCTTATCAGTATCCAGCAAAGCTGTACCGGCGTGAACGTGAACAGCGGTCCCCACACCGGAGACTGGGCCACCGCCTGCCCGTAGACGATCGCAGCCAGCAGACCCAGCAGGCCGAGGACCGAGACTTCACCGATCCGCCCGGGGCGAATCCACCGGGTATAGGCGCCCATCAGTATGGCGAGGGGTACCGTTGCCGCGACCGTGAACATGCCCCAGGGGCTTTCCGCCAGCGCCTTGACGACGATGAGCGCGAGCACGGCCAGGATGATGACCATGATCATGAAAGCGCCGAACAGGGCGATGCTCCCCGCCCACTGGCCCATTTCCATGCGGATCAGTTCGCCGAGCGAGCGTCCGTCGCGTCGCATCGATATGAACAGGACCATGAAGTCCTGAACCGCCCCTGCCAGCACGACGCCGCCGATGATCCAGAGCGTTCCGGGAAGATAGCCCATCTGCGCCGCCAGTACCGGGCCCACCAGCGGCCCGGCGCCGGCGATGGCCGCGAAGTGATGGCCGAACAGCACGGTTCGGTCGGTTGCCACATAGTCAAGCCCGTCGGCCCGGCGGATCGCGGGCGTTGGCCGGGCAGGGTCAAGTTTCATGACGTGGCGGGCAATGAACAGGGAATAGTAGCGATAGGCGACGAGGAAGCAGCATACGGCGGCCACCACGATCCACAGCGCATTCACGGTTTCGCCGCGGGACAGCGCGACGACGGCCAGGGCAATGACGCCGGCAAGCCCGGTCAGAAGCCATGTGAGGTGCCGCGTCATGCCATTCTCTCCTGCCGTGCGTTCTGCCTGTAACGACACGTTCTTTCCCGCCGGGAACCGGCACGGCCTTCGCTGCACGATTATGTTCGCGATGTGAAGCCCGGCTTTCCTGTTCGCCTGCCCGTGGCAACACTTCGCAATGGCACTTGACAAGGAACCCGTTTTCCATTTGTTAGCGCTATCAAATAAAGTAATCGGGAGTAGGGAGGGATATGTCGAATCCCGTGATATCATGCCGCTGATGCCGTCTGACTGGGCGCAGGGAACGTTCGTGGGCCGCGCGGACTTTGGGGAGGGGCCTAGCCCGATCCTGGTGCTGCGCGGCGAACTGATCGACATGTCGGGCGTGGTGCCCACGGTTTCGGCGCTGGTCGAGGCGGGCGATTTCTCGGGCGCGGGCGGGGTGCGGCTGGGCGCCTTCGATGCGGCGGCGGTGAACCTGCTCAGCCCGGTCGATCTCCAGTGCGTCAAGGCCTGCGGCGTGACTTTCGCCACTTCCGCGATCGAGCGGGTGATCGAGGAACGCGCGCGGGGTGACTGGAGCGCGGCGGCCGCCATTCGCGAGCGGCTGGAAGCACGTATCGGCGGGCAGATCCGCGCGGTGGTGCCCGGTTCCGACAGCGCCGCCCAGCTCAAGGCCGCGCTGATCGAGGACGGGCTGTGGTCGCAGTATCTCGAAGTCGCCATCGGACCGGACGCGGAAGTGTTCACCAAGTCGCCGGTGCTTTCCACCATGGGCGTGGGCGCCGAGATCGGCGTGCGCTCGGATTCGAGCTGGAACAACCCCGAGCCCGAGATCGCCCTGCTGGTGGGCAGCGACGGCAAGGCCGTGGGCGCGACGCTCGGCAACGACGTGAACCTGCGCGATTTCGAGGGGCGCTCGGCGCTGCTGCTGGGCAAGGCCAAGGACAACAACGCCTCCTGCTCGCTCGGCCCGCTGGTGCGCCTGTTCGACGAGAGCTTCACCATCGACCATGTGCGCGATGCCGAAGTGCGGCTCTCGATCACCGGCGAGGACGGCTTCGTGCTGAGCGGCAAGAGCAACATGGCCGAGATCAGCCGCGATCCGCTCGACCTCGTGCGCCAGACGCTGAGCGAGCACCAGTATCCCGACGGCTTCGTGCTGTTCCTGGGCACGCTGTTCGCGCCGGTGCAGGACCGCGACGAGGAAGGCCGCGGCTTCACGCACAAGGTGGGCGACGTGGTGACGATCGAGAGCGACCGGCTGGGCCAGCTCACCAACCGCGTCGTCACCTCGCGCGATGCGGCGCCGTGGAGCACCGGAATCGGGGCGTTTTACGCCAACCTGCTGTCGCGCGGACTGCTCAAGGCATGAAGATCACATCCATGACGAACCATTCGGCCATCTATCCCAGCCTCAAGGGCAAGCGGGTGCTCATCACCGGCGGCGGCACCGGCATCGGTGCGGGCCTTGTCGAGGCGTTTGCCGGGCAGGGCGCCCATGTCGGCTTCCTCGACATCAATGCCCCTGCCGGAGAGGCGCTGTCGGCGGCGCTGCCGGGCACGCATTTCCGGGCCTGCGATCTGCGCGATCTCGATGCGACGGCCGCGGTCCTGGCCGAGCTGGCCGAGGCGATCGGCGGTGTCGACGTGCTGCTCAACAATGCCGCGAGCGATGACCGGCACGGCATCGACGAAGTGACGCCGGCCTACTGGGACGAGCGCATGGCGACGAACCTGCGCCACCAGTTCTTCGCGGCGCAGGCGGTGGTGCCGGGCATGAAGGCGCAGGGCGGGGGCGTGATCCTGAACTTCGGTTCGATCAGCTGGCACCTCGGCCTGCCCGATCTCGTGCTCTACCAGACCGCCAAGGCGGCGGTGGAAGGCATGACCCGGGCCATGGCGCGCGACCTTGGCGCCGACAACATCCGCGTCAACACGATCGTGCCGGGCAATGTCGACACCCCGCGCCAGAAGCAGTGGTACACCCCCGAGGGCGAGGCCGAGATCATGGCCGCGCAGTGCCTCAAGGCCCGCATCCAGCCCGCCGACGTCGCCGCCCTCTGCCTCTTCCTCGCCTCAGACGACGGCGCCATGTGCACCGGGCACGACTACTTCGTCGATGCAGGTTGGAGGTGACATGACGCCTGAATCCATTCTCAACGTCGGCGCCACGCTGGGCGAAGGTCCGGTCTGGACAGGCGATCGCCTGTGGTTCGTGGACATCAAGGAGCATCGCCTCTACCGCCACGACCCGGCCAGCGGCATGCTCGACATGTGGCACGCGCCCGACCAGATCGGCTGGGCACTGCCGACCGCACGCGGCGACATGATCGTCGGGGTCAAGACCGGCCTGCACCGTTTCAGCCCGGAAACCGGCGACTTCGCGCTGCTGCACAATCCCGAGCCGACCCGTCCGGGCAACCGGCTGAACGACGCTGCCACGGACCCTTCCGGGCGCATCTGGCTGGGCTCCATGGACGACAGCGAGACCGAGGCGTCTGGCGCGCTCTACCGGCTCGACAAGGGGCACTGCGCGCATGCGGGACTGCCGGAGGTGGTCATCACCAATGGCCCGGCGATCAGCACCGACGGGCGGACGCTCTGGCATACCGATACGCTGGGCAAGACCATCTGGCGCGTTGCGGTGGACGAGGACGGCGCGCTTGGGAAACCGGAACTGTTCGTCACTATAGAGGACGGCGCCGGATGGCCGGATGGCTGCGTGATCGATGCCGAAGGCTGCCTCTGGACCGGCCTTTTCGGCGGCTGGGCCGTCAGGCGCTATGATCCGGCGGGCAAGTTGATGGCTACGGTCAGATTCCCGGTGGCAAACGTCACCAAGATCGCCTTCGGTGGCCCCGACCTCTGCACTGCCTTCGCCACCACCGCACGCAAGGGCTTGTCCGCTTCCGAACTGGAGGCACAGCCGCTTGCCGGCAATCTGTTTATGTTCGATGCCGGGGTTTCCGGATTGCCGGTTCATCTGGCCAACAGCTAGGTTCACGACCTGGGGTCGCATCCAGACACACAGAATATCGAATGATATCGATCAAGGGGAATAGAGGAATGACTGCGGCGCAGACCGGGGGCGAAGCCCGGATCAACATGGCGTTCATTATCGCCATCGTGGCCGTTGCCACGATCGGCGGGTTCATGTTCGGCTACGATTCCGGCGTTATCAACGGCACCCAAAAGGGGCTCGAAGCCGCCTTCGACCTTGGCAAGCTGGGCATCGGCTTCAATGTCGGGGCGATCCTGGTCGGCTCGTCAATCGGTGCGTTCGCGGCGGGCCGCATGGCCGACATCATCGGCCGGCGCGGCGTGATGATGCTGGCGGCGGTGCTCTTCTTCTTCAGCGCGCTCATGGCAGGCGCGGCCGGTTCCTCGGTGATCTTCATCATCGCGCGCATCATCGGCGGCCTCGGCGTCGGTGCGGCCAGCGTGATTTCGCCGGTCTACATCTCGGAAGTGACGCCTGCGGCGATCCGTGGCCGCCTGTCCAGCGTGCAGCAGGTCATGATCATCACCGGCCTTACCGGCGCCTTCGTCGCCAATTTCGTGCTGGCCCGGTTTGCCGGTGGCTCCACCGAGTCGCTTTGGCTTGACCTGCCGGCCTGGCGTTGGATGTTCTGGTTGCAGTCCATCCCGGCCGCGATCTACTTCTTCGCCCTGCTGATCATCCCGGAAAGCCCGCGCTACCTCGTCGTCAAGGGTCACGAACAGCGCGCTCACGCCGTGCTTACCCGCCTGTTCGGCACTGCCGAGGCAGACCGCAAGGTCTCTGAAATCCGGGCCAGCCTTGCTGCGGACCATCACAAGCCCAAGCTTTCCGACCTGATCGACCGTGCCAGCGGCCGGGTTCGCCCGATCGTGTGGGCTGGTATCGGCCTGGCCGTGTTCCAGCAGCTCGTCGGCATCAACGTGGTGTTCTACTACGGCGCCACCTTGTGGGAAGCGGTGGGCTTCTCGGAAGACTACGCGCTCCAGACCAATATCCTCTCGGGCGTGCTCTCGATCGGCGCCTGCCTTGCAACCATTGCCATGGTCGACCGCATCGGCCGCAAGCCGCTGTTGCTGATCGGCTCGGCGGGCATGGCGGCCACGCTCGCGACCGTCGCCTACGCTTTCTCCACCGCCGTGACCGGCGCCGACGGCGCGGTTTCGCTCCCCGGCCACAACGGGGTGATCGCGCTCGTCGCCGCCAACCTCTACGTGATCTTCTTCAATATGAGCTGGGGCCCGATCATGTGGGTCATGCTTGGCGAGATGTTCCCCAACCAGATCCGTGGTTCCGGCCTTGCGGTTGCGGGCTTCGCGCAGTGGATCGCCAATGCGGCGGTTTCGGTAAGCTTCCCGGCACTGGCCGTGAGCCCCGGCCTCGCGGTAACTTATACCGGCTATGCCTTCTTCGCCGCCGTTTCGTTCTTCTTCGTCCGGGCCATGGTCAATGAGACCAAGGGCCGCGAACTGGAGCAGATGGAAGGTTGAGAAATCCCAGGGCCGCCGCGCTCCACCGCGGCGGCCCTGGGACTCCGGCATGAATATCCGTTTCGTCGGATCGGAGGGGCGACCGGTCGCGTCGCGCCGCAGCCCCGGTGGCCCTTGGCGGTTTTGATGGTCACAGACCGGATGTGGCCGCCAAAAGGAACGCTGTGCGACAAGCAAACCTCTGGAATGCCTGCGAAGAGCGGGACAATCGTCTGCCGGACAATCTGAACGATGGGGCTCGCCGGTCTCAGGCGATCTCGATCGCGCGCGTGATCTGTATTCTCGGCGTGGTCTACGTCCATGCCTGGACCGGCCTCAGCGGATATGATCTGGAACTCGCACGGGGTAGCGTGCAGGAAGATCTCCGCTGGGTGCTGATGGAAATCTTCGGGCACAGCGCCGTGCCGCTGCTCGGGTTGATTTCAGGCTGGCTGGTGGCCGGATCGCGCACCACGCTGCAGTGGCGCATCCACCTGCGGCGCAAGGCCAGGACGATCCTCGTGCCCATGGTCCTGTGGAATGCGCTTGCGGTGCTGCTGGTTTCCGGCTCCGCATGGTTGTGGCACCTTCCGGCGCCGACGCCGGATTCCGTGCGCTGGGTGGTGGAGGAAATCTTCATCGTCACGCGCAATCCCGACATCAACGTCCAGATGCCTTTCCTGCGCGATCTTTTCCTGTGCATGGTCCTGGCGCCGCTGTTGGTGAGGATGCCGAGCCGCGCACTGGCGGTTCTGGCGATGGGCGCGGCATTCTGCCAGATTTTCGGCTTCGGGCCGCCGGTCTTCATGCGCGCGGCCATTCCGTTCTTCTTCATCCTCGGCATTCTTGCACAGCGCGGCGGCATGGCGGAGCGTGTGGCGAAGGCCCCCCTTGCGTGGAGCGTCTTGCCGTTTGCGCTCCTGATGCCGGTGCAGCTCTATCTTTCGCTGCGGCTTGACGGACGGCCGGTCGATCTCGGCACTTCGGCGCTGGACCTTGCGGTGCGTGTCGCTGCTGCGGCGGCCTATTGGCGGTTGTCGTGGGCACTGGCCGGAAGTGTCGCCAAGGACGCGCTTCTGAAGATGGAGCCTTATGTTTTCCTGCTGTTCTGTTCGCACCTGATCCTGATCTGGCTGGGCGGGCCGGTGCTCGGGGCCCTGTTCGGAAAATTGGGTGCGCCGCTCTATCCGGTGTACCTGGTTGCGCAGCCGCTGATCGTTCTGGGCGCGGTGGTTGTAGTGGGCACCTTGCTTGCGCGGACAGTGCCCGGACCGGCGCGGCTCCTGAGCGGGGGCAGGCTCAGGGCGGCCTGATCCCCTTTCGGCCGCGCCTCTCTGGAATCGCGCCGTTCCCAATGCCGCGATTCCGCGCTATGGGCGCGCCATGCATACTGGTCGTGTCGAAACGGAAGCCTCGGGCGGAGCGGTGAAGCCGTTGCCGCTAAGCGTGGCCGCGCTCTATCAATTCACGCCTTTCGCGGATTGCGACAGCGTGCGCACGCCGCTTTTGCGGCTTTGCGAGGAGCAGGGGATCAAGGGCACCCTGCTGGTGGCGCATGAGGGCATCAACGGCACGGTCGCCGGTACGCACGAGGCGATTGCACGCCTGCTTGAGCATATCCGCGCCTTGCCGGGCTGTTCGGAACTGGACGTGAAGCTCTCCAGCGCCGAGACGATGCCGTTCCACCGCATGAAGGTGCGCATCAAGCGCGAGATCGTGACCATGGGCGAGCCGGACATCGATCCGCTGGCGATCGTGGGCACTTACGTCGAACCGCAGGACTGGAACGCGCTCATTTCCGATCCCGATACGATCGTGATCGACACGCGCAACGACTATGAAGTCGCCGTGGGCACTTTCGAGGGGGCGATCGATCCCGGCACGCGCACTTTCCGCGAGTTTCCCGAATGGTTCCGGGCCGAGCGCGAGCGCCTGCTGGGCGAGGGCAAGCCGCCGAAAGTGGCGATGTTCTGCACCGGCGGAATCCGCTGCGAGAAGTCCACCGCGTTCCTCAAGCAGGAAGGCGTGGAGGATGTATTCCATCTCAAGGGCGGCATTCTCAAGTATCTGGAGACGGTCTCCCCGCAGGAAAGCATGTGGCAGGGCGAATGCTTCGTGTTCGATCAGCGGGTGACGATCGGGCATGGGTTGGTCGAGGGCACGCATCTGTTGTGCCATGCCTGCCGCCGCCCGGTCAGCGCGGCCGAGAGCCGGTCGGACCGATACGAGCCCGGCGTCAGTTGTCCGGCTTGCCATGACGAACGCTCGGACGAACAGCGGGCCTCTTACCGCGAGCGACACCGGCAGGAGGAACTGGCGGCGGCGCGCGGTCAGGCCCATGTCGGCGCCGTTCGCGCGGGCAAAGAGGACGCCGCGGCAGACCGACCGCAGTGATCGCGAACGCGCGCCCCGTCCTCTACAGCTTCCGGCGCTGTCCCTACGCCATGCGGGCAAGGCTGGCTTTGATGATCGCGGGTGCCGGCTGCGACATTCGCGAGATCAAGTTGTCGGCCAAACCGGCGGCGATGCTGGAGGCTTCGCCCAAGGGGACGGTTCCAGTCCTGGTCCTGCATGAGGGCGCGGTGGTCGACCAGAGCATCGATATCATGCGCTGGGCGCTGGCGCGGCACGATCCCGAGGGCTGGCTCGGGCGTGACGATCCCGCGCTGATCGCGGCGAACGACGGTCCCTTCAAGCACGACCTCGATCGCTACAAGTACCCCGATCGTCATGGCGCCGATCCGCTGGTCCACCGGGAAGGCGGCCTGACGTTCCTTCGCGAACTGGATGCGCGGATCGCCCCGGAAGGGCAGCTTTGCGGAAGCGCGCGAGGGCTCGCCGATGCCGCGATCATGCCTTTCGTGCGACAGTTCGCCGCGACCGATCCGGCATGGTTCGGCGGCCTGCCCCTGCCGCATCTCAAGGCTTGGCTGGAAGGCCATCTCGGTTCGGCGCTCTTCGCTTCGATCATGGTGCGGTTGTCGCCATGGCAGGAGGGCGATAACGCGGTGCCCTTCGCGATCGGGGATGGACCGTCCGGCCAAATCCAGTAAGGCGGCCCGAAGCGATGATGAGGGCTAAGTGATGGCGACGAAGACGATTCCCGGCGATGTGCCGCAGCAGAACGTCTACCGCAGCAATGCGCGGGTGCTGGTTGCCAGCCTCGTCGGCACGGCCGTCGAATTCTACGATTTCTATATTTACGCCACGGCTGCCGCACTGGTGTTCGGGCCGCTGTTCTTCCCGGCCCATTCCGCCTCGGTGCAGCAGCTTGCGGCGTACGCCAGCTTCGGCATCGCCTTCATCGCGCGTCCGGTAGGGGCAACGCTGTTCGGCCATTTCGGCGACCGTGTCGGGCGCAAGTCCACCCTGGTGGCGTCGCTGCTGCTGATGGGCGGGGCGACCGTGCTGATCGGCTTCCTGCCGACTTACGAGAGCGCCGGCTGGCTGGCGCCGCTGATGCTCTGCGTGCTGCGCTTCGCGCAAGGGCTCGGGCTTGGCGGAGAGTGGGGCGGCGCGGCGCTGCTCGCGGTGGAGAATGCGCCGCCGGGTTATCGCGCGCGCTTCGGGATGTTCCCGCAGCTGGGTGCGCCGGTCGGCTTCATTGCCGCGAACGGCCTGTTCCTCGTGCTGACCATGACGCTGAGCGATAGCGATTTCGCGACCTGGGGCTGGCGCATTCCTTTCGTATTGAGCGCGGTGCTGGTGGGACTGGGCCTGTGGATCCGCTTCCGCCTTTCGGAAACGCCGTCCTTCGCGGCCGTTCTCGAACACAAGCCTGCCCGGTCGATCCCGCTCGTTGAATTGTTCAGGACGCATCTGCGCCAGACCCTGGCGGGGACTTTCGCCGTCGTCGCCTGCTTTGCGATCTATTACCTGACCACCGCCTTCGCCCTGGGATATGGCACGACCACGCTTGGCTATGACCGGCAGGCGTTCCTCGGCGTGCAGCTTTTCGCCATCCTGTTCATGGCGGTCGGCATCGTGGTGGCAGGCTATGCGGCGGACCGTTGGAGTTCGCGCGGCGTGCTGATTTTCGGCAGTGTCGTTGCGGTTATCGTGGGACTGGCGATGGGCCCGATGTTCGGAGCGGGATCGCTGGCGGCGATCGCGGTGTTCCTTTGCCTTGGCCTGTTCACGATGGGGCTGGTCTACGGCCCGCTGGCCTCTCTGCTTCCGCAGCTGTTCAGTGCCCGCGTGCGCTATACGGGGGCGTCGATCGCCTTCAATGTCGGCGGGATTCTGGGCGGCGGCTTTGCCCCGATGATCGCGCAGACACTGGCGGACCGGGGCGGGGTGCTGTTCGTGGGCGCTTATATCTCCGGCGCGGCCGTGCTGACCCTGATCGGGCTCCTGACTATCCGCAAGAGCACCGAACAGGACTTCGTCATCTGACCGGGGCCGCCGGGGCTGGCATGCCTTCGATGGCCGGCGTGTCAGGGCGTCAGAGGCTCCAGTCCAGCTTCACGCCGATCGTGCGCGGACGGATGATCGATCCTGCTGGCACCGCCTGGGACGTGAACGGTGCGTTGAGAATGCCGAACTTGTCGAAGACGTTGTTGGCGAAGGCCATCACGCGGATGTTCTCGCCAAGACCCATCGAGGCACGAAGGTCGAACACGTTGAAGCCGCCGCGCCTTGCGTCGTTTCCGAAGGCGACCGGCGCCTTCGAAAGGTAGCGGTGCGCGATCTCCAGGCTGGGCGCCCCGGTCACGTCCGCCAGTTCGAAGCGCAGGTTGTTGGCCACCGACCATTTCGACGATCCCGGCAGCGTGGTGCCCTTGTCATAGCCGCCGCCGACGGCGAAAGTATCGGGCAGGAACTTGCTGAGACGCGCGTCCTGATAGGTCACGTTCGAGCTGAAGCTGAGGATGCTGTTGACCTGAAGCGCGCCGGAGAACTCGACGCCGTCGATCTTCGCGCCGCCGGCATTGGTGACGTAGGAATAGTAATAGGGTGCGTCGGTGAAAAGGCGGGCCTGGATGTCGTTCCACTCGATGTGGAAAGCGGCCATGTCGATCGTCAGGCGATTGCCGAAGAGCGCGGTCTTCACGCCCGCTTCGTAGTTGTCGACGGTGTCGCTCTTGTAGCTGGTGGGAATGCCCGTCAGGATCGCCGCATTGGGGTTGGGGCCGCCTTCGCGGTAGCCCTGCGAATAAGTGGCATAGGCCAGCATCGTCTCGCCGGGCTTCCATGATAGCGAGACCTTCGGCGTGAAGCCGTCTTCCTTCTGCTTCACGCCGAAGCTGGCGGGCGCGATGGTGTAGCTGCCGGGGGCCAGCGAGCCCGGCGCATTGGTGATCTCGGCAGAGTTGCGGGTGTTGTAGTAGCGGCCGCCCAGCGTCAGGGTCACGGTAGCCACGAATTCCCAGGAAGCTTCGCCGAACACGCCCCAGTTCTCGTTGCTGGTGTCGGAGAGATAGCCGTAGATGGCATCGTTCGGGGCGATCAGATCACCCGAATAGCCGCCGTAGAGATCGGGGTTCGCATCGATGAAGTCGGCGGCGCCGCCCTGGTAGATGCGGTCTGCGCTGTGCTTCTTCGCCTTCATGTAGCTGAAGCCGATCAGCCACTGGAACGGGCCGTCGTCCTTCGAGGCGAGGCGGGTTTCGAAGCTCTTGATATTGGCATCGGCCTTGCCCAGCGAATAGGCGGCGTCATCCCCCGTGGTCACGCCGGTGACGTAGGCATAGGGATAGGAGAACAGCGTGGTGTTGTGCTTCTCGGTGATGGAGCCGAGCACCGTCAGGTTCGCGAAGGGCAGTTCCTGATCGAGCCGCAGGCTGTTCATCCAGAAATCGGTCTTCTGGGGTTCGGCGCGCGGCGTGTCGCGGACATAGGGATTATCGAGATCGAGGTAGGTCTGGTCGTCCAGCCTGGTGTCCTGATAGGTCGTCAGGAACGTCAGCTTGGTGGTGTCGTTGGGGGTGGCGACGAGCGAGCCGCGCAGGCCGCGCGTGCGGTAGTCGTTCGAGCCGTTCACGCCGATGCCCGGATTGTCGAGATAGCCCGCATCCACGCGCTGAAGCGCCATCACCCGCACCGCGAGCTGGTCCTTGACCAGCGGCAGGTTGATCATTGCCTTGGCCGCGTAGTTGAGCTGGCCGGAAGCATTCCTGGTGCTGCCCAGCAGGCCTTCGGCGGCAGCATCGAACTTGCCCGGATCGGCGACGGCGGCAACGTAATTGACCGCGCCGCCCAGTGTCGAGGTGCCGAACAGCGTGCCTTGCGGGCCGCGCAGAACCTCCACGCGCTGAAGGTCGAAGGTGTCTATGTCGGGGATGCCGATCGGGAAGCCGGGCTCCACCAGCGGCACTTCGTTGAGGTAGTAGCCGACCGTGGTCTGGCCCTGTTCGTGATAGGTGGTAGCCGCGATGCCGCGGATCACGACTTCGGAAATGCCGGGCTGATAATCGTTGAAGACGACGCCGGGCAGGCGGGTGATGTAGTCGGCCAGCGAATTGGCGTTCATCGCCTTGAGCTGATCGCCGCTGACGGCGCTGATCGGCATCGGCACGTCGCTGAGCTTCAGTTCGCGCTTGGTGGCGGTGACGATGATGTCGTCCTTGCCCATCCCGGTTTCGGAAGCCTGCTGTGCATGGGCAGGTGCGGCCAGGCCGAGCGCCAGCACCGTCGAGGAAAGGATCGCTCCCTTGATCGTGTTACGTGAACCCATCGTTTCAACCCTCATGTTTGTCGTGGCGATCCCGGCCGGAGCCGGTTCTCCATCGTTGATATCCGCTGGACATGCTTGTCCGGCTTCCCTGCCGTTCCCCGGTCTCGCGCCCGGGATACTCCTCCATTGCCGTCTTTTTCCGCACCCCCGCGTTACCGGGAGGACGGGTGCGGCTTCATTCCGTCGCGGCTCCGCCTTGCGACAGGCGTTCGGCGTTGAAACGGGTCATCCAGTCGGCCAGCGATGCATCGCCGGTGCCGGAAATGAGATCGGTAAGCGCTTCCATCGTCTCGTCCTGACCAAGCTTGAAGCTGGCTTGCACGGCGCGGACTGTCGCGCGGAAGGCGATGATGCGCTTCAGCATCGGCTCCACCCGGGGGCCGGCTCGCTCTATGGTCCACGGATCGGCCAGCTCCGCCTCCATCGCATCGGAGAGCTGCACGACCGAGGCGCGCGTCTCTTCCTCCACGAAAGTCACATCCACCTCGATGGCGGCGACGGCATAGTTCCATGTCGGCACCCAGGTCGGGTTCCTGACCAGCGATGGCGAGAGGTAGCCTTGCGGCCCTGAGAACAGGACCAGCGCGCGCGGGTCGGCGCGCAAATGCTCCACCTGAGGATTGGTGCGGGAACAATGGCCCAGAAGCGACACCAGTTCGCCGGAGCCGTTGGTTTCGGCCAGAAGCGGCAAGGGCACCGCCTGGAAATGCCCATCGCGCGCCGAGACCAGCCAGGCGAGCGGATATTCGCCGATAAGCCTGAGCAGGTCCTGGTCGGAGCCGGATGGAAATTTCATGCTGGTACTGTCGCGCCGCGCCTGCACCTCATCAATCGGCCAAAAATGAAAGTTTCATGGGTCCAAGTGGGAGGTGCGAGCAGGTCACTACGACCTAGACTTTGGCGGGGTTGGTGACGAAAACGATCCGACGCAGGTTTCGCGCCGAGGCGGCGATGCCTTGCCCGGCCGGTCGATCGTGCTTCCCGGAATGCGGAGGATCGACGAGCATCGCCAGCAGCGTCAGGATCGGAGCCAATCGCGGCCTGTGTAACTGCAGGTTCCGGCGGCGGGCCTGCATCGATACCCGCCAATCGCGCCTTTCATGCCCGATCGTCACCCCGAGCCACTGTGACAGTGTCCTTAGCTGGGTGTGGAGCGCGCGCCTGGCCTGCGCCGACGGGAACAGGGCTTCGAGGGCCGAAGGGTCAGAAATTCCGCCACTTTCGGCAATGCGGGCTATGTCCAGAAGGTGTCGCAGGTCGATCAGGCCGCGCCAGTAATCGTGCTCCTGCAACTGGTCGTGGAGAATGAACAGAGCTGCCAGCAGGGTGGGGGAGGGCAAGGCAGCCACGCCGGACCCGACCACATAGGGCAGGCATGATCGCGACAGGGCGGCATGGTCGTGGCCCGGTCCTGCCAGTTTCAGGCGAAAGTGCAGGTCTATGCCGCCGGGGTCCTGGGGGCGGAACAGGTTGACCCCCTGCCACTCCCCGGCGCTGGAGGGGTAGCGCCGATAGCCGACGATCGCCAGCGCGGCGACGGCTTCCGGGCCTGCCTCGTAGGGAACCATGAGGTCGAGATCGGTCAGCAGGCGGTGCGCGCAATCCTCGCCGTTGCGGGCAAGCAGGGCGGCGCCCTTGAGCAGGATCGGCTCGATCGCGGCCTGGTTGAGCGCGGCAACCGCTTCCCGGAGCTGTTCATGCATCCGGCGGTTGCGTATCGCGGTTCGCGCACGTACTTCCTCAAGAAAATGTCTGACTTCGGCCGGGACATCGGTGTCGTCGGCCAGCGCTTGAGCCAGCGCCGGGGTGACGAGGGTGCGATTGGCGAGGCTGAGGATGCCATCCCAATCCGGTGCGACGCCGCGCGGTTCCCTGAAGGCCTCGCCGCGAAGGCATTGGCACAGCGGGCCGAGGGCATTGCGATCATCGTCCAACGAGTGTCTCTAGCTGCCGCGCCCCTTGCTCGGCTTCCGTATAATGCAGGCGCAGCGTGCTGGCGTGCTCCACCATGGCGGCAAGGGCGGCCATGGCTTTCGCGGAACAGCGGCCGCTTTGGGCGAAGCCTTCCGCGAGCAGCTTGCCGAGGCAGGCAGTGACCGAATTGGTAGCCAGCTCATTACCGGAGGCGCTCCCCCGATGGAGATCGACGATCGCGCTGACCTTGCGCCACCGGGTATCGACCGGTCCCGGAAGCGGAAGATAGCGCAGCCATTGGCCGTCTCCGCGCAGCACGGGTTCGCTTGCGGCGAGGCCGGGCGCGATATCCGCCAGTCTCTCCCAGCTTCCGCGTTTGATGGTGACCGGCAGCGGCAAGGGCGCGATCAGGCCGGTCCGGGGATCGAACAGGACGATATCGTCGGACGCGACGGAAAGCGCCGGGCAGGTCGCTGCTGCGGTGACCGCCAGCGTGGATTTCCCAGCGCCGGGGGCTCCGGTCAGCAATATCGCCTTGTCTCCGGAAAGGAGGCAGGCGGCATGGAGGGCGATGAAGGTATCGCCTTCAAGCGCCCTGGATACCAGCGCCGCGCGAAGGCCCGGGCCGGTATTCGCGCTTGGGACCAGCATCCCGCGCGGCGATGCAGAGATGAAGGAGAGCGTCCCTATGCGGCAAAGCGCAACCCTATCCTGCGCTATGAGCGATGGCGTCAAGCCGGCTGCCAGATGCGCGTAAGGGGCGGCGAAGGTCTGGCCCCAGGGATCGTCGGGAAAACGGATTTCCACCAGATCGTCTCCCCGTGGCAGGTACCTTTGGATGGCATAAGGAGGAACAGGGGCAGGGAAGGACAGGCCCGGCTCGGCGGCGATCACCCCTTGTTCGGACCAGCCAGTCAACAGGGCGTCGATCGCCTCATCCGATAAGGCTCCCGCAAGCTGGCGGCGCAGCGCCGAAAGCGATATTCCATCGGCAAGCCACGCCACGATGTGGGCTGCCGAGCCGTCTAGCGCGTGGAGTTGCTGGGAGGCTTCGAGGAAGAGCACCGGGCGCTGGTCAACCACGAGCGGCACGGCGCCCGGAGCCAGATACAGTTTCAGGCTTTCGGCATCGGACTTCGCTGCCGGGGAATCCCGATCCGCGTTGCGGTGCATCGCTCCCTCCGGCCCCCGACCACGCGGATTACTCCGCGTGGTGTGATTCGATCAGCGCTTGTCGCCTTTCTTGCGCTCGGGTCCATCGCGCGAGCCCCCTTCGGCAACCTTGGGCGCCGAGCCTTCCGATTTCGTCTCGGGGACCTTCGTTCCGCCGCCGTCGCCTGTCGCCGACCCGGCAGCAGGCGTATCCTTGGGCGGGGAAGCGCCGCCGTCCTTGGTGCCGCCGGCACCGCCATCGCCGGTGCTGGCGCCATCCTTGCTGCCGCCGCCATCGCCGGTATGGCCGCCGTCACCGGTGCTGCCGCCGCTTCCGCCACCGCCGCCACCTCCACCACCGCCGGACTTGGCTATCGCGGGCGAGCTCAGCGATGTCGAAAGGAGCATTGTCATCGCGGGCGGAACGAGCAGGGAATACTTTCCGCAAGCCGCGAGGAACGAGCGTCGATCGTTCGTTTCGGCTTGCTCAATCAGGTCTTGCGGGTTCTCCATTGCCTCGACTCCCCATCATGCCGAAGCCAGCGTACAGGAGGGCGCCTCCCCCGAAAGCGGCTATTATGGGCAGCGCCGCGCAACTATCCCGATGCACTTGCCGCATCATTCATAAGGTATCGGCGACTACCTCCCATTTGCCCTTGCGGGGCGGCGCGGCTGGCCAGACCGGCGATCGTCGGCTATAGGCCCCCGATCGCCGACAGGTATTTGCACGTCGGCGACTGAGAGACCAACGAGCTCCCGCAGGCAGGAGAGCTTCGATGGACTATCAGGTATCCCGAACAGACGAAGGCTTTTCGCGGGTCGATGCGGCTTCCCGCTGCATGGGAGTGCCGTGAAAAGACAGGTCAGGTGACGTCATCGGGGGCAATGACGTGGCCACGGGCTGATCCGGCCCGGCATTCGCGCGGGAGCGTCCGGCCTTCATCGGGGTTTCCGTTTTATGACATTTTGAATTCAAGCTTCACGGACGACATCTCATGACCGGCAAATCCGAAACGCAGCCTCTGCCCCCCACGCGGATTCAGGAAAACATCCTGGCAAGGCGGGAACGACAGCTCCTGCAATGGCTCTGCGCCCGGATGCCGCGATGGGTCACGCCGGACGTGCTGACCGCGACCGGTCTCGTCGGTGCCTTCATGACCTTCGGTGGCTATGCCGCAAGCAACCTTTCGGCGCAGTGGCTGTGGCTGGCGATGGCGGGTTATGTCGTGCAGTGGTTCGGCGATTCCATGGACGGCAGCCTTGCCCGGTTCCGCCGCATCGAGCGCCCGTCCTATGGCTATTTCATCGATCACAGCTGTGACGGGCTGACGACGGCGCTGATCGTCTGGGGCATCGGCACCAGCCCGTATGTGACGATGGACGTCGCAATGGTGGCACTGGTGGGATATCTCCTGCTTTCCATCCATGCCTATCTTGCCGCCCGCGTGCTGGGCGAATTCAAGCTCTCCTATCTCCAGGCCGGGCCTACCGAACTGCGCTTCATGCTGATCGGCCTCACCCTGATGATGATGACGTTGGGTTCGGGCAAGGGCCTGTTCGGCGCGGTTTCCGGCTTTGACCTGTTCGTCGGCAGCGTCGGCGTGATCCTCATGGTCCTGTTCGTCGTTCAGACGCTTGTGACCGGCCGCCGCCTCGCCGCGGCGAGCTGATCGGCGAAACCCAATGCGGCCACGCGCGTTTTCCTGACGATTCCGTCAGGAGAATGCCATGGTCGATCCAGTCACCGCCATTCCGGGGAGCGCTTCCTTTACGGTAGGGATGTGTTCATGAGCGGTTTTCCGGTGGACCGTCTCGTGTTCGTTCCCGATGACGTGGACCTTTCCCGCTCGCCACTGGCCGGCCATCTCGATGCCGAGACTTACGTTCTTGGCGCTTTCAACCCCGGCCTGACGCGCCTTCCCGGCGGCAATCTGCTGATGATGGTGCGCGTGGCCGAAGCCTTGCGCGAACCGATCCGGGACGGCCATGTCCACGCCATCCGATGGGAGGGCGAGGAAGGCGATCATGGGCGCTACGTGCTAGATGCCTGGCCGCTGGAGCATGCCGATACCACCGACCCGCGCAAGTTCATGCTGCGGGGCGGAGGTTGGCGCATCATGGCGCTGACTTCGCTTTCGTGGTTACTGCCCGTCGAACTCGACGCCGAAGGGCTGAACGTGGTCGCCGTCCACTACGACCGCGCGATCGCGCCGCAGCGCGGCCTGCAATGCTACGGGATCGAGGATGCGCGGATCAGCAAGGTGGGGGAAGACTGGCTGATGACCACCTGCTCGGTCAGTCCCGAGCGGCATTCGACCACGCTCTACAGTTCGAAAAACGGTCTGGACTGGCAGTTCGAGGACATCGTGCTCGATCACCAGAACAAGGACATGCTGATCTTCGAGGGCCTCATCGGCGGTCATTACTGGGCGCAGACACGCCCGCTCGGCGATCTCTATTTCGCCTATCCGCCGGGCAGCGAGTGGCGTTCGGGGCCTTCGATAAACCTTGCGCTCTCGCCTGACGCGCGGTTTTGGAAGCCCTGTGGCAGGCCTGGAATTCGTCCCCATTCCGCTACCGTCGCCACCGCGAGAATGGGGGGAGGGGCGCCGCCGGTCCTCACGGACCAGGGTTGGTTGACGCTCTGGCACGGGGTGGAGCCCAAGGAAATCGTAGGTATCTATCGCACGTACTGGTCGATCCTGGACCGAGACGATCCCAGCCGCGTCCTGCAGACCGGCCATGCGCCGTTGCTTGAAGCGGACCCGGACCTGACGCTTCCGCTAGAACACCAGATGTATCTGCGGGACGTGGTATTCACCACGGGCATCGCCGCGCATGGGGAGCATTATATAGTGGCGTCCGGCGAGGCCGACCTGGCCTGCCGGATCACGCATATTCCCCAAGCCGTCTTCGCGCCCTGACAGATCAGGCTCGGCGCGGAACGCAGATCGCCAGAACCGCTCCGAGCAGGGCAAGAGCACCCAGGACCATGAAGATCTTCGTGATCGAAAGGCCCGCTCCGATCAGGAAACCGCCGATCAGCGGCCCTCCAACGCCGCCGAGCCGACCGAAGCCCGCGCACCACGCCACCCCGGCGCCGCGCATGCGCGTGGGGAAGTAATTGGCGGCCAGCCCGTAGATCAGCGTCTGCGTTCCGCTTGTGCCCACGCCCACGAGCGCGACGACGCACAGCAGTAGCCAAAGCGGCAGGGCAAGGGTCAATGCGAGAATGGCCAGCGCGCCCACGATGAAGCTTGCCGCCACGACCGGGCGCGGCCCCATCCGGTCCGCAAAGCGGGCAGCGAACATCGGACCGAGCACGGCGCCGCCGTTGAGCACCAGCAGGAATGACAGCGATCCCCTGGCGTCGAAGCCGGAGCGCATCATCAGCTCGGGCAGCCAGGTGTTCAGCGAATAGACCAGCAGCAGCCCGGTCGCACTGACGAGACCGATGAGAACGGCGGGGACGAGGAATTCGCCGAAGAGGCCGCGATAACCCGCCGCCTCCGTTTCGGAACGGCGGGGCGCCGGTTCCTGATCGGGCAGCGCCACGCCGGTTCGTGCCGCGATTGCGCGTGCTTCCTCGGTCCGGCCGCGCGAGACGAGCCACATGACCGATTCCGGCATCCTCAAGATCGCAAGCGGCAGCAGCGTTATCAGCGGCAGAGCTCCGATCGCGAACATGCCGCGCCATCCTATATGCTCGGCCAGCAGTATCGCGATACCCGCCGCTGCGAGGCTGCCCAGCGGCACGCCCGCGTAAGTCACGGCATTGTAGAGATTGCGCCGTCCCGGCGGAGCATATTCCGAAACCATGGCGGCCGTCGTCGCCAACAGTGCGCCGACCCCGAGCCCGGTGGTAAAACGCAGGATTCCGAACATGGCGGCGGAATGGGCGAGGGCGGTGAACAGCATTCCCAGCGAAAACCACGCATAGGCTGCGATCATCATTCGCCGTCGGCCGATACGGTCGCCGATGCTCCCGGCAATAAGCGCGCCCACGAGTACGCCAAGCAGCGCATAGCTGCCGAGGGCGCCTGCCAGCGCCGGATCGACTGGACCGATCTGCGCCGGGTCACGAAGGAACGTGGAGACCACGGTCCCGTATACGACGAGGTCATAGCCATCGAACATGAGACCAGCCATTGCGATCCCGACAATCCACGCCAATGTCCTTCGGCGCAGTTTCTGCGCCGTGGCATCTGCAGCCATCCGCCTCTCCCTTCCCAATCCTGCTCGTTTCGAGCCAAGGTCTCTTGCGTCGACCTTTGGCGGGAACGTAGTACACGCAATATAGGAAGTATGCGACGTAAATTTGTCATGGAGCCGAAGCGAGGCCGCAAAGCGGAAGGCCCGCTCGCCTTTTGAAGGCGAACGGGCCGGAAATTCCGCGAAATTTGGTTTGTTTCAGGTGCCGCTGCGAACCAGTGTCGGACGGAAGCCTGGGCTTGCAGGGCCAATGCGAAAGTGGTCCGCTTCGTTTGCCAGCGAAGCGATTTCGTTGGTCAGGTTCCTCGCCGCGGCGGATGTCTGTTCGACCATAGCGGCATTCTGCTGCGTCGAATGGTCCATGACGCCAACCGCCGTGTTGATCTCCCCGATGGCCGCCGCCTGCGCATCGTTATCGGCTGCGATCTGGCCGGCAAGGCGGGCAACTTCCTCGCCGGAGGTAGAGATCACTTCGAACGCCGCGTCGACCTTGCGCACCGCTTCCACGGCGACCTCGATATCCGACTGGGTGACCCCGAGTTGGTCGCGGGCACGCTTGGCTTCCTCCTCCGCCCGCATGGCCAGGGCGGAAACCAGATCGGCCACGACCGCGAAACCGCGACCGGCATCGCCCGCGCGGCCTGCCTCCACGGCGGCATTCATGGCCAGGACTCGGGTCTGGAAGGCGATCTTGTCTAGCCCTTCGATCACGCCGTCGATGCCTTTCGCGCTGTCGCTGACACGGTTCATCGCCCCGACGGCGGCATCGGTGCGTGCGCGTCCTTCGTTGACCGCACCCATCGCCTGCCCCGATGTGGCCACGGAGAGTGAAGCGGCCTGGGCCGTGGCTTTCAGCCGTGTGTCGATCTGCTGGATCGCCGCTGCCGTCTGTTCGAGACTTGCTGCATTGCCCTCCGTTCGGCGGGCAAGATCTTCCGATGCCTGTGCGATCTCGCGCGAGCCGGTAAGGCTGTTCTGGGTGCTGGCCTTCACCGCTCCCAGCAATGACCGCAGGCTGGCGAGAGCCTCGTTGAAGCTTTCCTTGAGGACGGCATAGTCGGCGGGATAAGCCTCGGTAATGTCCGCGGTAAGATCGCCCTGCGACATGCGGCGGAAATTCTCGGCCATGCCTTGCACGATCAGGGAATTGTTCTGCGCCTCCTTGTCGGACTCGATCTGAGCCTGCGCAGTGGCGCGGAACTGGAACATCGCCGTGGTCATCCGGCCCACGCAGTCGCGAAAGTCGGTGAACTGGATCGGCGTGTCCAGATCGCCAGCAGCCAGGCCCTCCATCCTCACGACCGTGGTAACATAAGGTCCGGCGATGGCTTCGCGGTAAAGGAATGCCAGCACCATGGCGAGCACGACGGTGCCGGCGGCCATCCACCGGGCCACCGAAGCTGGCATGAGCATGCCGGAAAATCCGGCAAGCGCCGTCAGGGCAACAAAGCTGCCGAAAGCGATGAATAATTTGAGACGAATAGGCGCGTCGGCCTTGAACCAGTACATAAGATACCCCCCACCCCTGAGTTCGCCGCCCGGACCTGAAGAGATCCGATGCCGGCGAAGTATCATCAGGCATTATAGGTGCCGGGGTCCGGGAGCTGGACGTTCCGGGCAGCTCACAAGGGGGCGTTTCCGGGAAATTTTAGAACCTGAATGGTTCTATTTGTTATGATGAGGGCGTGTGATTTAAAATAAATCTCAATATCGCGCTGAAAAGATTTGATATTGCGTCCCGTGGGGACGGCATTCGCCCCGCCCGCCTCCGAGGGGGCTGGCAGGGCGAAGGTCGTTGTCAGTCTGCTCCGCCGATCGTGAAGGAATAGGTGAGCGGCTTCAGTTCGATGCGGTAGGGCATGTGCGCGCGGCCATCGAGGTTCCAGCCGGTGTCGCCGCCTACGCCCGCCTGCGCGGCATCGATCAGCAGCGTTCCGCTGCCATGCGGGCGGATGTCCGAGCTGTGCGCCTGACCAGGCGGCTTCATCGCGAGATCGGCATAGGGGAACGCGAGGGCATTGACCGAAAGCGGCTGCGCGCCAGTGATGCGCAGCCCGACCTTGTTGCCGGTCTTCGTTCCCGTCAGTTCGATCCAGCGAACGTCGGTCTTGTTGCCCGATTCCTGGGGACGGGCGTAGTCGTGGAACTGATCCGCCAGCAAACCCTGCCACTGGGCGATCATGCCGCCGGTCTTGCGGTCGGCGTATGTTTCCTGCGGACCGCGCCCGAACCAGCGGACGTGATCGAGTTCGGCCGGGGTCTCGAAGGCGAGACCGACGCGGAGCGGATCGGGCAGGGTGTCTCGCAGCGGCTCGAAATGGATTGTGACGCCCACCGATCCGTCGCTTGCCATCGTCCAGCGCGTTTCGGTCTTCACCGAGCCGACGCCCATGTCATGGCGGACGATCACGGCATTGCCTTCACGCGTGATCGTCTCGAGACGGCGATGCTCGGAAAAGTACTGCCACATAGCGTGGCTCTTGGGCACGCCCGCGCCCACGTCGTTATCGGTCGGCGAGCGCCAGAAGTTCGGCGCGCCGCCGGTCAGCAGCAGCTTGCCGCCGCGTTCGTAGCGGGTGACGAGGCCGGTTGCCTTGTCGATCTCCAGCACGGCACCGCCCGTTTCGAAGCGCAGCGCAGAGGCGGTCTCGCCGGGAGCGACCGTGCCCGCGGTGGCGGGCGCTGCGACCGGGCCGGATAGCTCGAACTGCTCCCAGCCGACGACATGCCCGGCCGGCTGCGAGGGTACGGCGCCAGCCCTGGCACGGGCGCGCAGGACCAGGATGCGCTCTGCGGAGGCATTTCTCGCAGCCGGAACCGGAACGGTGAGCGCCGCTGAACTGCCGGCCGCGACCTGCGGTGTGGCCAGAGTGCCGCTGGCGACATCCTTGCCGTTTTCCATCATCGTCCAGTCCAGCGTGAAGCGCGAGAGGTCGATGTGGTCGTGGCGGTTGACTACGCGGTATCCGCCAGCGTCATGCGTGAAGGCAATCGGTGACTGCACCTTGGCCAGTTCGTAGTATTCCGGGTCCGGCGTCCGGTCCGACTGGATCACGCCGTCGCCCACCGGGCTGTCGTCACCATGTACGCCGGGGGCTTTCGGGTCGGGATCGTAGTCGAGGCCCTGTCCCCAGAACGGACGACCATCCTTGTCCTTTAGAAGCATGGTCTGGTCCACCCAGTCCCAGATGAAGCCGCCCTGCAGCTTGGGATAGCTGCGCATGGTTCGCCAGTAGCCTTCGAGATCGCCGAGGCTGTTGCCCATCGAATGCGCATATTCGCACAGGATCAGCGGTTGGGTGAACGCCGGATCCTTGGCGTAATCGACCATCTTGGGGACATCGTCATACATTGGCGCAAAGATGTCGACGTAGCTGTTCGTCGGATGGCGCCAGTTGCTCATGCTCCAGCCAAGGAAGCTCACGAGGCGGGTGGGATCGTTCGCCTTCACCCACTTGGCGGCGGCTTCGAAGTTGCTGCCGATGCCGGTTTCGTTGCCGAGCGACCAGAAGATGATCGAGGGATGGTTGCGATCGCGCTCGACCATGCGCTCCACCCGGTCGAGATGGGCCGCGAGCCATTTCGGGTCGTTGCCAAGCAGATACTTCGGGTCGTTCCCGTGTTCCTGCGAAAGGCTGAGGTAGCCGTGGCTCTCTATGTTCGCTTCGTCCATGACATAGAGGCCGTATTCGTCGGCAAGGTCATACCAGCGCGGATCGTTGGGATAGTGCGAGGTGCGCACCGCGTTGACGTTGGCCGCCTTCATCAGTTCGATGTCGCGGCGCATCGTTTCCTCGGAAACGATGCGGAAGGTCTTGGGATCGTGCTCGTGGCGGTTGACGCCGCGGATCATGATGCGCTTGCCGTTCACGCGCACTTCACCGCCCGCGATCTCCACCGTGCGGAAGCCGATGCGGCGGCTGGTCGCCTCGATCAGCTTGCCATCGGCGCCCAGCAGCTCGACCAGCAAGGTGTAAAGCTGCGGATCTTCGGCCGACCAGCTTCGCACGGCGGGAATGGTCGCTGAGAGGGAAACGGCGCTTCCGTCTGCCGGGCCTTCGCGCACCAGCACTTCGCGCCTGCCGTCAAGCAGCGTCGCGCGGATCCGCATCGCGGCGGCCTGTCCGGCCAGGTCGACCTTCACGGCCAGCTTGCCGTCACGATACCCGTTCTCCAGCCCCGCATCGACGGTCAGGTCGCGAATATGCGTAGCCGGTGCGGCGTAGAGCGTGACGCTGCGCTCAATCCCGTTGACGCGCCAGAAGTCCTGGTCTTCCAGATAGCTGCCATCGGCAAAGCGGTAGAGTTCGATGGCGACGGTGTTGTTGCCGGCATGAGCATAGCGCGTCACGTCGAACTCGGCGGGCAGCTTGGAGTCTTCCGAATAGCCTACGCGCTGGCCATTGACCCAGATGTAATAGGCCGCGCCCGCCGCGCCGACGGTCAGCAGCAGGCGTCGGCCAGACCAGGTGGCGGGAACGGTGAAGTTGCGGCGGTAGGACGCCACTTCGTTGAGGCTGTGGTCGATCCAGGGCTGGTTGCGCGGAAAGGGATAGCCGCTGCCCACGAACACCGGCCGTCCATGACCCTCGGCCTGGAGGATGCCGGGGACTTTCATGGTTCCCCAGCCGCTTGCGTCGAAATCCTCGGCGAAGAAATCGGTAGGGCGGGTTTCCGGTGTCCTGGAGAGTTGGAACTTCCAGTTACCGTCGAGCGAGAGATGGTAGCGTGACTTTGCGGTTTCTCGCGACAAGGCGGCGGCGCGCGTCTCGAACCCGTCGAAAGTCGCATGCATCGGTTCGGCGCCTTGCCGGATGACATCCGGCTGCTCCCATTCCGGGGTTGGAGCCTGCGCATGGGCGGCTGCGGAAACCAGCAGGCTCGCCATCAGGCTTCCGATCGCGCTCGAATGGATGATGGTACGCACTTGGCATTTCCCCTGACGGTAAGCTGTTCCGGCAACGGAAAACCGGATAAATATATCGTATACCAATATAGGAAAAGCGCAACCGGTCAGGGTCTCCGCATTGCAACCGATTGAATGCGCTGCGCCCAACTTGACAACGCAGAAATGATAATATCGTATACGGTGTACCGTATGTGGGGATTCATGCGGTCAACAGGGAGCAAAAATCAATGAGATATAATGCCCTCGCCGCGGGGTCCGCCGTGGCGCGTTTCCGGTGCGTGCTGATGCTGAGTTGCCTGGGGCTTTCCGCTGGCGCCCTTTCAACCGCGGCCTTCGCCCAGACGCTGCCCGAGACCGCCCAGGACACGGCGGGCGAGAACAAGGCGGCCGATATCGTCGTTACCGGTTCCCGCATCCGCCGCGCCGCAGCCGACAGTCCTTCGCCGCTTTCGATCGTCGATGCAGACCAGATCAAGGCGACCGGCACGCAGAACATCGCCGATGTCGTCAACCAGCTTCCGGCACTGGCCGTCACCCAGACCAACCAGACCAGCAACCTTGCGGGCAACGCTGGCGTCAATGCGCTCGACCTGCGCGGCCTGGGCACGCAGCGCACGCTGGTACTGGTCGACGGTCGCCGTCAGGTGGCGGCGATTCCGGGCACTTCGGCGGTCGATCTCAGCAATATTCCCTCCAGCCTTGTCCAGCGTGTGGAGGTGATCACCGGCGGCGCCTCGGCGCTGTACGGCGCGGATGCGGTTGCGGGCGTGGCCAACTTCATCCTCAAGAAGGACTTCGAAGGGGTCGAGGCGAACACGCGCTACAGTGCGTCCACGCGCGGCGACATGGATACCTACGGGTTCGACCTGCTGGCCGGCGCCAACTTTGCCGACCATCGCGGCAACGTGACGCTTTACGGGTTCTTCGAGAACACGCCCGGAACCGTCAGCGGTGCGGACCGGCCATGGACGGCGGACGGTTATCCGATCTACGCCCGCACCAGCAGTTCCAGCCCCTATTACATCCAGGATCACGTTCGCAACATCAACACCGCCGATGCCGCGCAAGTGGTGCTGGGCGGCAGGCTTTACGCGGTCAGCGGCAATGGCACGCTGCGCGATCCGATCCTCGGTCCGGGTGGTTTCGTCAACGCCGTTCCCGTCAATCTGGGCACGTCGACCGAACCGCTGGGCACTTTGCTGACCGATGGCGGCGAATATAATGGCCGCTATGACGGCTGGTTCCTCTCGGTTCCCTCGCAGCGTATCAACACCCGCGCATCGGCGAGCTTCGAGGTCAGCGATGCGCTGAAGCTCTTCGCCAACGCCACTTTCGCGCACAATACGTCCAAGGCCGGCTATCTCCAGATGACCGCCTTCGGCACCGACGTCGTTCCGGCGGACAGCCCCTACATCACGGACGAGATGCGCGTCGCCAACGGCGGTGCGGTGCCGGCAGGCGGCGTGCAGTTCGCGCGGCGTTTCATGGAACTGGCCGCTCCGCGCACCGAGTATGACCGCACGCTGTTCCAGGCCGTGACCGGTGCCGAGGGTGATTTCACGCTCTTCTCCAAGCCGTGGAACTATTCGACCTATTACTCCTACGGCAAGACCACCGAACGCGTGCGCGACGTCAATTCGACTGCATACGATCGCTGGTATCTGGGCCTCGACAGCACGACGGGGCCGGACGGCAAGGCGATCTGCCGCAGCACGCTCGACGATCCCGGCAACGGCTGCGTGGCGATCAATCCCCTGGTGAAGCTCACGCCGGAGATGATCGACTACATCACCTATACCTCGCACTGGTCGAAATCGACGCTGACGCAGCAGGTTCTGTCCGGCTACGTTAGCGGCGGCCTGTTCGACCTTCCCGGCGGCGCGGTGCAGGTTGTGCTGGGCGGAGAGTACCGCAAGGAGCGCAACGATATCGGTGCGATCCCCGAGTACAATCCGGACAGCCCGCTTTACGATCCCACCATCGGCACGACCGCCGGAACGCTGGTAGGAAAGTATTCGGTCAAGGAAGTCTACGGCGAAGTCCACGTCCCGCTGCTGGCGAAGACGCCGTTCTTCGAGACGCTTTCGCTGGACGGCGCGGTGCGCCTTTCGGACTACAGCACCGCCGGTTCGACCACGACCTGGAAGATCGGCGGCGAATGGGCGCCGATCCGTGACATCCGCTTCCGCGCGACTTACGGTCAGGCGGTGCGCGCGCCGAACATAGGCGAGCTTTACACAGCGGACAGCATTTCGGGTCTCTGGATCACGGACCCGTGCAACACCTACAACCTCGCCAACCGGGCCACCCGCACGCAGTACACGGCGGCGAACTGCGCGGCGATCAGCCCTGCGGATACCGCCAGCTACTGGCTCTACCGTGACATCATCTCGAGCGGCAATCTCGACCTGAAGCCGGAAACCGCCAAGACGCTGACGGTCGGCGCGGTGATGCAGCCGCGCTTCTTGCCGGGCCTGTCGCTGACGGTCGATTACTACAACATCGACCTGCGCAATGCGATCGATGCGTTCGGTGCGCAGACCCTGATCGACAAGTGCGTGGATCAGCCGACGCTCGACAATATCTTCTGCCCCCTCATCAAGCGCGACGCCAACGGCAATCTCGAAGCGGTGATGACGCAGAAGCTGAACCTTGCGCAGTATCTGACGCGGGGTATCGATTTCGGCCTGAACTATTCGGTTCCGCTGGCACGGCTCGGCCTGCCGGACGACGAGGGCAAGCTTTCGATCGACGCCAACTACACGCGCCTGCTCAATCGTCGCTACACGCTCGATCCGTCCGATCCCAATTCGATCACCGAATATGCCGGAATCTTCGGTTCTCCGAAGTGGAAGGGTGTTGTGCGCACGACCTATTCGCGTGACGGCTTGGGCTTCACCTGGAGCCTGCGCCACGTCTCGCCGATGAAGGCCAGCACCACGATCACCAAGGAGAAGTACAGCAAGATCTGGACGCCGAACGTATTCTACAACGATTTCTCGGCCTTCTTCGCGCTCACTGACAATATCGAACTGTCAGGCGGGCTCAACAACGCCTTCGACCGCAAGCCGCCGCGCATCCCCGGTGCCGAGGCGGGCGGCGCGAACTTCGAACTGAGCGAACAGTCCGGTGTCTACGATGTGATCGGACGCACCTTCTTCCTCAGCCTGAGGTTCCACCGATGATACAGGCGCGCCCGGTTTCCTTGGGAAGCCGGGCGCGCTCATTTGGTGGCTGTTCGTTCAGCGCCAGTTTCTCTCGCGAGCGGCACTTTCCTGTGCGGCGTCAAGTGGCTCGCCCGCGGCCATCTCCTGCGCGGCCGCCAGCAAAGCGGCACCGGCGGACCCGGCCTGCCGGTAAGTACCAGCTGCCCTGTCGCCCGGCTTCATCGTCCGCTCGAGAACCCAGTCGCGGTCATCCTTGCAGGCGATGCCCGTTGCCGCGCGGGCTTCGAACACGCGGCAATAGCCGCCGTCGCTGCGCCGGAAGCTGGTGAGGATACGCAAGTCGCCATCTCCTCCCGCCGATGCCAGCGTGCGGTCGAGCCCCTTTGCCAGCGTACCCGAGGCCACCAGCCTGTCGCCATTCGACGTGATCGGCCCTTCGCTGTGAAGCCGGGTGCCCAGCATCAGCCCGAGCACCAGTGAAGCGGCGATGGCGAAGGCCATGCGCCGATCCGCGAAGATCGGAGCGCGTGATCTTCTTTCGGCCTTGCGGCGCGCCTTTTCGGCTTCCTCGCGGCGGCTGCGTGCGCTCGCGAAGTCCAGCACCTGCGCCGGTGCGGCGTGGTTGCTGTCGGTCATCTGCTCTTCCGCCTCCTCGGCGGCGGCGCGGGCGATCATGTCGGTGAGCGCATCGG
Organism: Novosphingobium sp. TK71; assembly: GCF_055361505.1. Taxonomy (NCBI): domain Bacteria; kingdom Pseudomonadati; phylum Pseudomonadota; class Alphaproteobacteria; order Sphingomonadales; family Sphingomonadaceae; genus Novosphingobium; species Novosphingobium sp. TK71. The sequence goes on along the minus strand of NZ_JBSZKA010000001.1, from coordinate 1,036,538 downwards.
GCACGGGTTCCCTGGCCACCGGTGCGAAATGTCCGCGCAGGGTTTCGCGAAGGCCGCGCTCGGCATCGAGCCGCCGGGCCAGTTCCGGGTCCGCCGCAATGGCGGCTTCGACGCGCGCAGCATCTTCGGGCGAAAGCTCGCCGTCGACGAGCGCCATCAGTTCTTCCGCCGTCACGCTCATGCCACTTCTCCCAATTCCTTCATCAGTGCTTCCCGGCCGCGACCTAGCCGGGAGGTCAGTGTTCCCTGCGGAATGCCGATCATCTCGGCGGCCTCGCGGTAAGCGAAGCCTTCGACCAGCACCAGCACGACGGCCTCGCGCTGTTCTTCCGGCAGCCGCGCCAGCGCGCGGTCAACATTGCTCAGCTCGACGCGGTTCTCCGCGTCGCGGTCCCCGGCCATGCCGATGTTCGCGCCTTCGTCCTCGTGAGCGAAAGTCTGTGCCCGGCGCGCTCTTGCTCTGGTCTCGTCGATCCACTGGTTCCGCATGATCCTGTAAACCCACGCGTCAAGACGCGTCCCTTCCTGCCACTGCTGGCGGGCCCTGAGCGCACGCTCGACGGTCGACTGGCAAAGGTCGTCGGCATCGGCGGCATTCTGCGCAAGCCCGCGTGCGAACCGCCGCAAGCGTGGCAGCAGTGCCGTCAGTTCGTTGCAGAAGCCGTTGTTGCTCATCGAATTGCCATGTCCCGGGATGAAACGTCCCGATGCCACCGTTTCATCCCCTGACGCCATTTATTTTTGCTATCGGACCACTGATGATACCGCGCGGGAAGACACCATACGCATTGCTGGCCTCGCTGCTCCTGGCCCTGACGGGGCCGGCGCAGGCACAGCTTTCGCTTCCCGGCGGGATTGATCCGCTCGGCACTTTGGGGCGGGTTGGCGATGCCGCGCAGGAATTGACGGATCGAGCACTGGCGCCAACCTCGACAATCGAGCGCAGCGCGCGCCAACTTGCGCAGGCGCGTATCGCGCGTCTGGAAGGCTTGGTCATGGCAAGCCGGGGAGCGGTGGACTGGGATGATCGCCATGAACCGGCCCGCGCCGGAGAGGTACTGTTGCTCGATCCCGACCCTGCCAGCCTTGCCCTCGCGCGGGACCGGGGATTCCTGCCGATCGAGCAAGGTGTGATCGAGGATCTCGGCATCGCTTATGCGCGGCTTTCCGTCCCCGCCGGGCAATCGCTCGCCCGCGGGCTCAAGATCTTGCGCCGGGCGCTGCCAGGCCGCGAGATCACGGCTGACCAGATTCATTTCCCGTCAGGCGTGGGCGCCGGTGGGACCAATGCGAAGCCTGCTACGCCGGCGCTGCCACGAGGGGGAACGGTCGGCGTTATCGATGGTGCGATTGCGGGCTCGGATCGGCTTGTCGCTCAGCGCGGTTTCGCCAGCGGCGCCCCCAAAGGCAGTGAGCATGCTTCTGCGATCGCCTCGCTGCTCAAGAGTGCAGGATCGGCGCGGATCTATGGTGCCGATGTCTACGGTTCGGACCCGGCTGGCGGCAATGCCCTTGCTATCGCGCGCGCGCTTGGCTGGATGGCGGGGCAGGGGGTGCCAGTCGTGTCGATCAGTCTGGTCGGGCCTGCCAATCCGTTGCTGGCGCGGGCGGTGGCGGCTGCCCGCGCGAAAGGGATGGCGGTGGTCGCCGCCGTGGGCAATGACGGCGCCGCTGCGCCTCCTGCCTACCCGGCGTCCTATCCCGGTGTTGTCGCGGTGACCGGAGTGGACGGTCGGGGCCGGGTGCTGATCGAGGCCGGACGGGCATCCCACCTGGATTATGCTGCTCCCGGCGCGGACATGTCGGCAATCGTTCCTGGCAAGGGACGCATCGGTTTGCGGGGCACGTCCTTCGCCGCTCCTCTAGCGGCGTCCCGCATCGCGGCTCGCATGGCGCAGGGCAGGAGTGCCGCTTCGGCTCTTGAAGCCGCGAATTCCGAGGCATTCGGCGCATCGCGCCAGACTGGACGGGGCGTGCTCTGCATGATCTGCCGTTCGGGTACATAAGAGGCCGCGCGTTTTTTTTATAAAAAAAACGCCCTCCTCACGGATGAAAGCGCAATGGCCATCCGTTCCTCTCACAGACACCCCGGCAAGGCGAGATGCCCTGGCGGCAGGTACGACAAGAGGAAGGAACGACATCATGAAGAAGCTCTCTTTCGGTACGGCCATCACCGTTTTCGCCATCGTAGCCGTTAGCGGCACTGCCAATGCCCAATTGCTGGGCGGCGGCGGACTGGGCGGCTCGCTGGGTGGTTCGCTCGGCGGCAGCATTGGTTCAGTCGGGAGTTCGATCGGCGGCGCGGGTAGCGGCGCGGGCGACATCGGTGTGTCGCGAACCACGCGTTCGGTCACGTCTTCGGCCAGGGGCAGCGGCGAGGGACGAGCCCGCAAGTCGGTGAACGCGCCATCGATCTCCGCGCCGGACACTTCGGCGGTCCGCGATACGGCATCGGGCGCGGCAGGCAATCTGGCCGGTTCGGCGGGATCGCTCGGCGCCACGGGAAGCGGCACCGCGAGCGGAACAGCAAGCCGCACCGCCTCGGGCGCCATGCTTTCCGGCAGTGGCGCGGCCGATGGCGCGCTGTCAGCGGGAACGCTGCCGGGTGATGCGGCATCGACGCTCGGCAATGCCCGAAGCGCAGCCGGACAACAGCTTTCTTCCGCCGCATCCGGCGCGCGTGACCGTGCCGGCGAAACTGCCTCGGCAGTTCAGAGTGCGCAGGCCCAGGGATCGGGCAATGGTTCCGCCAATGCCGGTGCAGCCGGACACAATGCTGCCGCCTCGGGTTCGGCAGGAGCCTCGGGCTCGGCCTCCGGCGCCTCGGTCAACCTTGGCGCGAGCGCTAGCGGCAATTGAACCTGACAATACCCCCCGCGCACCGACGGGGCCGATGATCGGCTCATGACGGTGCGGGCCCCCGGTTGGCAGAAATGCCGCCGGGGGTTTTCGTTTCAGCGCAGCAACCCGGCGGTTCCGGGCATCAGGAAGCTGCGGTCAAGCTGGTTCAGCCGGTTCACGCCCAGCATGGCCATGCCCACGTCTATCTCGTTCGCGAGCAACGCCAGCGCATGTCGGGCTCCTGCCTCGCCAGCGGCGGCGCAGCCATAGAGCGTCGCACGGCCTACCATCACCGCGTCCGCGCCGATCGCCATGGCTTTCAGCACGTCTGCGCCGCGCCGGATGCCACTGTCGAACAGGACTGCTGCGCGCCCTGCCACGGCATCGACGATATCGCCGAGTGCGGTGATAGCGGGCGGCGAGGAATTGAAATTGCGCCCGCCATGGTTGGATACGGCGATACCGTCCACGCCGTGATCCACTGCCATCCGCGCATCGTCGGGATGGAGCAGGCCCTTGAGCACGAGCTTCCCCGGCCAGCGGCGGCGCAGTTCGGCCACGTCCTTCCAGTCGACCGAGGCGGAATTGGCGACGCGTGAGACCTTGCCGGTGATCCGTCCGCCGACTTCCGCCGGATAATTGGCGAACTGCGGCAAGCCGCCCTCCAGCATGTAGCGGCCCATGACCGAGGCGAGCCAGCGCGGTCGGCGCAGGAAATCGCCGACGAGGCGGGCGTTCGGGCGCACCGGGTTCGACATGCCGGCCCTGCGGTTGAATTCGCGCAGCGGCCAGAGCGGCGTATCCACTGTCAGCACCAGGACTTCCGCGCCGTTTTCCCGTGCGGCATCGACGACCTGCCATGACAGGTCGCGCCTTTCCCAGAGGTACATCTGCATCCAGTGCCCGCACGAGGCCACTTTGGCGATCTCGGCGAAGCTGGTGGTGGAACTGGTGGTCTGCGTGAAGGGAATGCCCGCTGTTGCCGCGGCTTTCGCGATGGCGCGTTCGCCGCGGTGCCACATGAGATCCGCTACCCCAGTGGGCGCGATCACCAGTGGGAGCGGCTGGCGGCGCCCGAACAGCGTAATTTCTGCGGAACGCGCGGAGACGTCGCGCAGGGTGCGCGGCAGGAGTTGCACGGCGCGCAGGGCATCGGGGTTCCGCCCGATCAGGAGATCGTCTTCGGTTCCCCGCTCCACGAACTCCCATATCGCGCGTGGCAGGCGGCGGCGGGCGAGGTCGCGAAGCTGGGGTATATTGTGCGCGCGTTCGGCGATGGCGGCCATCAGTTCAGCCCGAGATTTCTGGCGAACGTCGTGCCTTCGTATTCCGTGCGATAGATCCCGCGCCTCTGCAGGATCGGCACCACCTCGTCGACAAAACCTTCCACTGAGGAAGCCATGACCGTAGGCGTGAGGTTGAAGCCGTGGCAGCCGGTCTCACGCCAGATGTTCTCCAGTTTGTCCGCGACTTGATCGGGCGTGCCCACGAGCTGCGGCATGCCGACGGCGAGGCCCCACTTGATCGCCACTTCGCGCAAGGTGAAGGGCCTGTCGCCCAGAACCGAGGTAAAGGCCTTCATCAGCCCCTGCGAAGCCTGGGTCGCCTGTTCCTGCATCGGCTGGTCCAGTTCGATGCCGGAGAAGTCCACGCCCATCGTGCCGGAAAGGCGGGCAAGGCAACCGTCGAGTGGCAAGCGTTCGATCAGGTCGTCGAGATGGCGCTGGGCTTCCTCCTCGGTGCCGCCGAGGATCGGCTGCACGCCAAACAGCACGCCCGGGGTTTTGCGGCCAAGACCGGAAGCGGCTTCTTCGAGTTGCCGCATGTAGCGCTGCATTCCCGGCAGATTCGGCTGGATCGCGAACACCACGTCGCCGTGCTCGATGCCGAAGCGCAGCCCCCGCCCGGAGGTTCCGGCCTGGAACAGCACCGGGCGACGCTGCGGCGAAGGCAGGACCGGGCCGACCGTGTGGCACTTGTGGAATTCACCGTTGAAGTCGACGAAATTCACCTTGTCGGGATCGGCATAGATGCCGCGTTCGCGGTCGGCCAGGATCGCGCCTTCGCCGATGGAATCCCAGAGCCGGTAGCAGATCTCCATATATTCGTCGGCAGCATCGTATCGGCGGTCATGTTCGAGCTGTTCGAGGCCCAGCGCGCGATGTTCGCCGCGCAAGTGGCCGGTGACGATATTCCAGCCGACACGTCCGCCGGACAGGTAGTCCAGCGTCGAGAGCTGGCGCACGATCGACCAGGGGCGATAGGAACTTGTCGACATCGTGGTTGCCAGACCGAGATGCTCGGTGGCGGCGGCAAGGGCGGAAAGCAGTACGACAGGATCGTGGCTGGGCCAGCACACGCCGTACTTCACCGCGTCCTCGTGGCTGTCTCTATAGCGGTCGAACACGCCGGGCGTGTCGGCGAAGAACAGCCCGTCGAACTTCCCGCGCTCAAGCGTGCGAACGAGGCTTTGCCAGGCCTTGAGGTCGCTCATCGCGGAGAGCCGGGTATCGCCGGGCGCGGCCCAGCTCAGCACGGTATGATTGATCGGCGAATGGATCTGGAAGCTGACCAGATGAATCTGCTTGCTCGTCATGGCGCCGGTTCCCTCTCTCGCAATCTGAAGTGCAGGTCCGGCGGGCCGAAAGGCATGTCTGGACCTTTTTTAATGTATACAAGTTTTCGCGCCTGCATCCCGTAGGCGGGGGATGCGGCCGGAACCGGCGCAAGCCGGCCCCGGCCGCCCCTGCCGGACCTCCTAGAGGTCCCCTCCCCAGGTGCAGTCGTGAATTTCGATGCCGAGATCGGCGATGACCTTGTCCATGCCGAGCACCTCGAACAACACTTCGCCCTCGCCGATGCGGCGGCGGAACTCGACTTCGGCAGCCGCGCGTTTCTCAGCGCTTTCAACCGTTTGCAGAAGGTGGGCGCGCGGGATGACGAGCACTCCATCGGAATCGCCGACCACGACGTCGCCCGGTTCGACCAGTACGCCGTCCGCCACCAACGGCACGTTGACCGCAACCGGGCCGCGTTTCTTCGGGTGCTCGACGGAAACGGCCGTGGACCAGACCGGGTAGTCGAGCTCGCGAATGGCATCGACGTCCCGCATGGCGCCATGGACGACAGTGCCGGCAAGGCCTTTGCGGCGAGCGTAAGTGCAGGCCACGTCACCCCAAAGCGCCCCTTGATGGCCGCCGCCATTCGTCAGCACCAGCACGTCGCCGGCTTCCGCCACGTAGAGAGCTGCGTGAATGGCAAGATTGTCGCCGGGAAAATTCCACGCCGTGACGGCGGGGCCGCAGAGCTTCTGGCCGGGGGAGATGGGGGCCATCGCCGGGCTCATCAGGCACATGCGGCCGGCGATCTCGCCAAGGCCTTCGTGGAGATCGGCCACGCCGAACCGGGCTGCGCGGGCTACAAGCTCGGGATCGGGCCGGGGGATACGCTTGTAGATCACGGACTTGAGCGGAGCGGTCATTCGGAAATCTCCGGATTGAGGAGGGTCGCGGGTCGTTCTCCGCGGCTTACGCAGTCGACGACGCTGGCGACGTGGAGCGCCATGTCCTTCATGCCCGCCTCGGTGACGCCGGCGACATGCGGTGAGAGCATGCAGTTGGTCAGGCCGAACAAGGGGTTGTCCGGGGACGGCGGTTCGGCTTCGAAAACGTCGATCCCGGCTCCCGCGATCTGGCCGGATCTGAGCGCCTCGGCGAGCGCGGCCTCATTGACGATGCCCCCGCGCGAGCAGTTCACCAGGATCGCATGCGGTGCCATCAGGCCGAGTTCGACAGTGTCGATCAGGTTGCGCGTGCCTTCGCTGAGCGGAGTGTGGATCGAGACGATGTCGCGCTGGAGAATCCGTTCGAGGGGCAGGGGTTCGACCCCGGCGGCGCGCATGTCCTCATCCGGCACCATCGGATCGAACGCCGCAACTTCGGCTCCGAAACCGGCGCTGCATATGCGTGCGACGCAGCGGGCGATGCGGCCGAAGCCGATCAGTCCGACTTTCGCGCCGGTCAGGTCTCCGAGGCGGATTTGCCAGCGCTCGTCCCAGCGATTGCCGCGCACCAGTGCGTCCATCTCGCGGGACTGGCGCAGCAACGAGAGCATCATCGAGACCGCGCCTTCGGCCACGGCGGTGGAGTTGTTGCCGCCCGGCGTGTTGGCCACCATCACGCCCTGCGCGCTGGCTGCCGGAATGGCGATGTTGTCTACGCCCGCACCGTGTTTCACGATGGCCTTGAGGCGGGGCATCGCACCGAAAATCTCCGGCCCCAACGGGCTGGTGCGGATGACGATCACGCTGGTTTCGCGAAGCCTTGCGTCCTCGCGCCAGTTCGCCGGAGCGATAATGTCATGGCGGGCGCTCAGCCTTTCCACGCCGATAGGGTGGATAGGATCGATAATGCATACGAGTTCGCGGGAACTCACGGCTGAATCTCCTCTCCACGACGATTATGTATACGTTTGTGGCTTGAGTGTCTCGTGAAAGCTCTTTCCCGCGCGGTCAACTCCTATTAGGTCTTTCCGCAAAGAGATGTATCCGATCTGTCCGTTTTTCGTCCGGGCGATCGGCTGAGAGGAGAATGCGATGTTCGCTGCCCCGCCCGCCGTCATGGCGGAACCCTTCTGCCGTATTCCCGAGAAATTCCGCCGGCACGGCGAGACGACCGAATGGGCCAGGGTCCAGCTTCACGGTGCGGCAGCGCCGGTGTTTCTCGAAGGACCGGTGTTCGATGCGCAGGGGAACCTGTGGGTTACCGATATTCCCTGGGGACGGCTGTTCCGGATCGCGCCCGACGGAACCTGCGAACTGGGTTTCGAATACGATGGGCAGCCGAACGGCATGAAGTTCCTCGCCGATGGACGGCTGCTGGTGGCGGACCATCACAAGGGCATGGTCGTTTGCGACTTGCAGAGCGGAAAGGCGGAAACATGGTTCGACCGCTACCTGCTCGAACCTTTCCTTGGCTGCAACGACCTGACGATCGCGCGCAATGGCGATATCTACTTCACCGACCAGGGCCAGTCGGGCTGGCAGAACCCCAATGGCCGGTTGTTCCGCGTGCGCGCCGGGACGGGGCAGCCCGAATTGCTGCTGGACCGGATTCCCAGTCCCAACGGGCTCGTGCTGAACAAGGCCGAGACGGCGCTGTTCCTGGCGGTTACCCGCGCCAATGCCGTATGGCGGTGCCCACTGGTCAACGACGGTGCGGTGATCAGCAAGGTGGGGACCTATATCCAGATGTCCGGCGGCTCCGGGCCGGACGGACTGACGATCGACGAGGATGACAATCTCGTCGTCTGCCATGTCGGTTTCGGCGCGGTCTGGCTGTTCAGCAACCGGGGCGAGCCGATGCTGCGGATCGATGTGCCGGAGGGGCGCTATACCACCAATGCGGCATATGGCGGACCGGGCAACAAATGGCTCTACTTCACGGAATCGAGCACCGGCACCGTTTACCGGGTGGAGATGCCGGTGCCGGGACGTCCGATCTGTTCGGCTAGCATCTGAGGAGTTTCTATCCCCTTCGCGCGCGCGAAAAATGCGTCCCGCGCCAATCCGATTGGCGTCAGGCGCGGGGGGGCTTGGTCTTTGCGTCGGACTGGCTCAACAGGTGGGCATAGCGCTCCAGCCCGATCCGCGTGCGGCCGATATGCATGACGAGGACGGCCTGTGCGGTTTCCACTTCGCGGCGGCTTATCGCGTCATAGAGCAGCCGGTGTTCCACGTCGTGCGTGCGATTGCCGCTGCCGAGCGACAGCTTCATGTAGGCCCGGCGATAGCTCTGCGTTGTATCCCAGACGCGCTCGACGATCTGCGCGAGCAGCGGCGTATCGTGGCGGCGATAGGTGATCCAGTGAAACTCGCGGCCCAGCGCGATCGTCTCGTCAAGGTCGGAAACCTGCTCGATCCGCTCCATCACCTCCTTGAGGTCGGCCAGGTCCTGTTCTGTCAGGTTGGGCACGCTTTCCGCCAGCAGCAGCGGCTCCACCCTGGCGCGTATCTCGAACGAGACTTCGAGATCGCGCATCGTCAGGCTCGTCACCCGGGCCCCGGTGTTGGGGCGCATGGTGACGAGGCCGCGTGCTTCCAGCATCCGCAGGGCATCGCGCACCGGGATGCGGCTGGTTTCCAGCTCCGCCGCCAGTTCGTCCTGCTTGATCCGGGTTCCCGGCCGCAGATCGCCCGAGAGGATACGCTCTGCGAGGATATCGGCGATGCGCTGGCTGGCAACGGAGGATGGTTGGGAACTCATGATGTTCCCCTGATAGGCGATTCTGCCCGTGGGTCGAGGTGTGAACGCGGCTCCGGCGGTTTGCGAGGCAGGTTACGGCAGGGCGATCTTCGCAATGTCCGCTTCGGCCACGGCGGGAACAGGACGCTCGCCCTCGCTCTCGGGCGCCAGCAGACCTTCCCATTGGGTGATGACCGAGGTGGCGATGGCGTTGCCCAGGACGTTGGTGGCGGTGCGGCCCATGTCCATGAAGTGATCGACAGCAAGGATGAAGGCCACGCCTTCGACCGGCAAGTCGAACTGCGCCAGCGTGGCGGCGACCACCACCAGCGAGGCGCGGGGGACCGCCGCGATGCCCTTGCTCGTCACCATCAGCACCAGCAGGATCGTGATCTGCGTCATGAGCGGCAGGTCTATGCCGTAAGCTTGCGCGATGAACATCGTCGCGAAAGTGGCGTACATCATCGAGCCGTCTAGGTTGAAGCTGTAGCCCAGTGGCAGGATGAAGCTGTAGATGCGCCGGGGCACGCCGAAACGGTCCAGTTGTTCCAGCATCTTGGGATAGGCCGCCTCGGAAGAGGCGGTCGAAAAGGCGAGCAGCACCGGTTCGCGCACATGGCGGATCAGCGAGAAGATGCGCTTGCCGAGGAATAGCGCGCCCGCGGCCAGCAGGAGAACCCAGAGCGCCATGAGCGCAAGGTAGAATTCGCCCACCAGCGTGCCGAAGGTCCTGAGCACGCCGAGCCCCTCGGTCGTCACGGCCGCCGCCAGCGCGCCGAACACGGCCAGCGGCGCGACCCGCATGACGTAGCCGGTCACTTTCAGCATGAGTTGGGCCATGGTCTCTATCAGCACCACCACCGGCTTGCCGACATCGCCCAGCGCCGTGAGGCCCACGCCGATGAAGAGCGAGAAGACCACGATCTGGAGCACCGAATTGTCTGCCATCGCGCCGACCATCGATGTCGGGAACACGTGCAGCACGAAGTCACGCAAATTCAGGGCACTGCCATTGACGGGCGCGTCGACGTTCGTGGCAGAGCGCACGAGGTCCAGCCCCTCGCCGGGGGTGAAGAGGTTCACGAATACCAGGCCCAGCGTCAGCGAGATCAGGCTTGCGATCACGAACCAGGCCATGGCTCGCCCGCCGATCCGGCCCAATGCGCCGCTGTCTCCCATATGCGCAACCCCCGCGACCAGCGTGGAAAACACCAGCGGCGCGATGATCATCTTTATGAGGTGCAGGAAAATGTCGGCAAGGAGGTGGAAGTAGCCCGCCACTTGCCCGGCGGTTTCGGCCGATCCGCCGACGATCTGGTTGGCGGCAAATCCGGCGCAGACGCCGGATACCATCCCGGCGACGATCAGGGTCGTCAGGCGACGTGACATAGGCAGTACTCTTTGGAAGAGGGGCGGGGCCCAAAAAAGGACCCGGTTCCGCCGGGATGGGCGGAACCGGGGTCAGGATGGGTCCGGTCAATCCTTGGTGGCAGACCCCTTGCGGTAATCCAGCGAAGGGGCCTTGTCGCCGAGCAGCGAGCGGTAGACAAAGTTCGGACCGCGGCGCTCGTCGAGTTCGGCCTTGGCGGCGGCCAGCGTATCGGGGCTCTGGAACAGTTGCGCGGCGGTGAGGGCAAGCGCCTTGGCGGCCACTTCGGCGCCCTTGGTGCCGACGCTGTTGCCGCTGGCCGCAACAGCCTGCCAGCTGTGCGGCGGGGTGCCCGGCGCCCAGGTGCCCGCGGACAGCCCGGCGGTGGGGGTCGTGTAGCTGACGTCGCCGACGTCGGTGGAGGCCGACATGATCTCGCCGCTGCTATAGGGGGCGACGCCCGGTGTGCTCTTGCGGCCGCCCTTGGGCAGGGTGGCGCTGATCTTGTCGATGAAGGCCTGTTCCTGCGCCGTGTAGGCGGGCAGCGGCACCTGCTTGAGGTTCTCGTACATCACATGGCCGAGCGTGTCGTTCGGCAGCAGGTCGAAAGTGCCGCCGATCTGGTTGTACTCCAACGTTGTGCCGGTGCCGAGCGCGGCGCCTTCTGCGGCCTTCTTCACGCGCTCCATGATCTCGGCCACCTGCTGCTGGTCGGGGTGGCGGACGTAGTAGTAGACTTCGGCCGTGTCGGGCACGACGTTGGGTGCCTTGCCGCCATCGGTGATGACGTAATGAATGCGGGTTTCCTGCGGGACGTGCTCGCGCATCATGTTGACCATGTTGTCCATCGCCTCGACCGCATCCAGCGCGGAGCGGCCGCGTTCGGGCGCGGCGGCCGCGTGCGAGGCGATCCCGTGGAAGCGGAACTTGGCGCTGACATTGGCAAGGGCATGGCCCTGCATGGCGCTGTAGCCGTCACCCGCATGCCAGTGCAGCATGGCGGAGACGTCCTTGGTCAGGCCCGAACGGACGAGGAAGACCTTGCCCGAACCGCCCTCTTCGGCAGGCGCGCCATAGACACGCAGTTCGCCCTTGATGCCGTGGGCGACCATCCAGTTCTTGGTGGCGATGGCAGCGGCGATGGAGGCGGCGCCGAACAGGTTGTGGCCGCAGGCATGGCCGGCAATGCCGTCAAGCGCATGGCGCTCCGGCTCGGCAGCCTGGGCGAGGCCGGGCAGGGCATCGAATTCGGCAAGGATGCCGATGACGGGTCCGTCACCGGTCCTGAAGCTGGCGACGAAGGCGGTGGGCATTCCGGCGGCGCCGGGCGTGACCTGGAAGCCGGCGGTCTTCAGCTCCTTCTGAAGCAGCCCGGAACTTTTGGTTTCCTGGAAGCCGACTTCGGCCCAGGACCAGATCTGAAGCGCATTGCGTGACATGGCGGCAGAGCCGCGATCGACGTCGGCCAGGATCGTGGTGCGGTCGGCATCGGCAAGCGGCCCGGCCAGAGCGGGAACGCTGGCGCTGGCGGCGAGCAGGAACAGGGCGGTACGAACGAGGGATTTCATGAGCACATCCTCATTGAAGGTCGTATCGAAATTGTCCCGCGCGGATCGGCGAACCGCGCGGGACAGGCAGTAAATCAGCGCTTCCCGAACGAGACGCGAAGCTGGGCGCCGAACACGCGCGGTTCGTTGTAGACCAGCGTGGTCGAAGTGATCGAGGGGGTCACCACGCCGCCGGCCGCCGCGTAAGTCACGTCGAACAGGTTGCGGATGAAGAAGCCGATATCGATGCCCCGGCCCTCGATGTCGTTGAGGTCAAGCTTCAGGTTGACGGTGTCGTAGGCCTTCTGGATGCCGTTGGTATCCAGCGGGCGCTCGACGTACCAGACCTTGGTGCTGTGGAACCAGTTGGCGTTGAACACCAGTTCCGCGAACTCGCCCAGGTCATGCGCGTAACGCGCGCCGCCGCCCACGGTCCACTTGGGGGTGTAGGAGAACTTGTTGTTGACCGGATTGTTGCCCAGCAGCGGGATGAAGGCGGCCGGGGCATCGTACTCGTCGTACTTGGCGTCGGTATAGGCGCCGAAGCCCGAGAGGGTGAAGCCGTGAACCGGCGTGACCGAGAAGTCGAACTCGGTGCCCTGGATCGTCGCCTTGGCGGCGTTGATGATCAGGCTGCTGGGGTCGTTGGCGGAGTTGCCGTCGCCGTCGAAATCCGCGCCGGGGAAGATCGAGCGCTGGATGTTGTTGTACTTGCTGGTGTAGGCGGCGATGTTGAAGCGGCCCTTCACGTCGCCGAGCTGCCAGCTCGACTTGATGCCGGCTTCATAGTCGGTGACCTTCTCGGGCTTGAAGGTCTCGAAACCGTCGAAGTAGGAGGACAGCCCGCTCTGGTTGTAACCAGCCGAACGGTAGCCCCGGCGGTTGGTGACGTAGAGGAACAGGTCGTCGTTGACCTTGTAGTCGAAGCCCAGTGTCCAGGTCGGCGCCTTGGAGCTTTCGGAGCCGGTCTTGCCGCCGCGATCCTCGCAGGCGTCCGGCCCGATACGTGCCGCCGTATCCAGCGCCGCCACCGAGCAGCCCGAGGACTTGTCCCAGGTGTAGCGGAACCCGCCGTTGAAGCGCAGGCCTTCCGCAAATCCGCCGAAGGCATAGCCGATCTGGCCGAACAGCGCCTTGCTGGTCGAGGTGTTGTAGTTCTCGTTATAGGTGAAGGTCTTGCCCGGGATCACGGCAGAATAGGTGACGCTGCCGTTCACGCCGTTCGGGTCGCTCTTCAGGTAGAATGCACCGACGATCCAGTCGAGCTTGTCTGCGAACAGCTTGCCCATGGCCTGGAACTCGTTCGAGTACTGCTGGACATTGGTGTTGGACACGCCGTCGTAGAGGGCAAGGTAAGTGCCGTCCATGTCGCGAGCACCGTCTACCTTGCTGCTGCGGTAGCCGAAGATGTTCTTGAAGGTGACCGTGCCGACATCGAGCGTGGTGGTATTGGCAAGGCCCCAGAACGTGCGGTTCGAATAAGGATCGATGCTGGTCGACACGTCGCGCACGCCGGCGGCCTGTTGCTCGGACAGGGCGATGTCGATGTCGCAGCCGGCGACGCCGCAGTCGAAGTAAGGCGCGTTGGCCGCCGTGCGCGCGGTGCCGCCACCGGAGACGGCGGGGTTAGGGTAAACGCCGTTGAGCACGAGGCCGGTGCCGTTCTCCCGCGCGCGGTACCAGTCGAACACCGTCACGTTCTTGAGGCCCTCGACCGGTTCCACCAGCAGCGAGGCACGGAAGGCGTTGTTGTTGCGGTCGTCAAGGTTGCCGCCGATGCCGTGGTTCTTGGTGTAGCCGTCGCGGCGCGCGACCTGTCCGGCCAGACGCAGGGCGACGTGTTCGTCCATGATCGGCACATTGACCGCGCCTTCGAAGGTCCGCTCGTTGTAGGAGCCGAGCGTGACCTGCCCGTAGCCGCCGAAGTCGTAATCCGGCGCGGTAGGATAGAGCAGCAGTGCGCCGCCGGTGGTGTTGCGGCCGAACAGAGTGCCCTGCGGGCCCTTGAGGACCTGGATCGAGCCGACGTCGAACGTCGGCACGATGGAGCCTTCATTGGGCAGCGGCACGTCGGCGAAGTAGGTGACGACCGAAGGCGCGGCCGCGCCTGCCGTCGCGCGGCGCTGGCCGCGGATGACGATGCTGGGCGTATCGCGCGAGGTCTGCGGAGCGACGTTGAGACCCGGCGTCGTGTAAGTGAGGTCCTGCGTGCTGACGATCGCCTTTTCGCGCAGCATTTCCTCGTTGAAGGCGGTCACCGAGACGGGAACGGTCTGGGCGCTTTCCTCGCGGCGGCGGGCGGTGACGAAGATTTCGCCGCCGGGCTCGTCGGATACGCGCGAGGCGGTTTCCTGGGCCTGGGCGACCGGGGCCGAAATGGCCAGGAACGAAGAGGCAAGCAGCAATGCGGAAAGGCTACGACAGGACATATTGTTCTATTTCCTTATCTATCCGGCCTGTCCCTGATCGCAGGCCGATAGTCGCAAGACGCAGTCCAGCGCGGATCATTCGCTTTCGATGAAAAAATATTCCGGGTGACGTTTCGCCGGCTGCGCGGCTAAGGAGAGGCGGTTTCCGGATCGAAGGATCGACGTCATTTTCTCGCTGCGCAGGACATCGCCGAACGAACGCGTGGAGGCGCCGGATCTCTCGGCGCACGTCCCGGCCTTGCGGCGGTACATCGCCAAGCGGGCGGTGCCCGGCGATGTGGACGATCTCGTGCAGGACGTGCTGGTGCGCATGCACGTGCGCGGGCAGACCGATCCGATCGCCAATGTCGAGGGTTACCTGTTCCAGGTCGCGGCCAGTGTGCTGACCGACCGCGCGCGCCGCGATCAGGTCCGCCACCGTAGCGCGCATTTCGAACTGACCGAGACGTTCCACCCGGTAGAGGAACTGACGCCCGAGCGTGTCTTGCGTGGGCGCGAGGACGTGGACCGGCTGGTCAATGCGCTTGAGGAAATGCCCGGACTGACGCGCGACGTCTTCGTCCTCCACCGCTTCGAGGAGATGTCCTACGATGCGATCGGAGAGCATCTCGGCCTTTCTAACAGTGCAGTCGGGCGGCACCTGATGAAGGCCGTTCGCTTCCTGGCTGCGAGGGATCTGCCATGAGCAAGTCCATCGATCCCCGGCCCTTCGATGCCCGCGCTCTGGAACAGATCGATTCCCCCGAAGCGACGGCGGCCGCCTATTTCAGCCTGTTCCGTTCGCCTCGGGCGACCGCGCAGGATTACGATGATTTCGAGCGCTGGCACGCCCGTGACGAGGGCAATCGCGTGGCCTGGGCGCGCGTCGAGCGCGCATGGGAAGAGACCGCCGCGATGCGAACGGATGCGCGCATCCTGGCGATCCGCGAACGCGCGCTGGCCAACCGCCGCTCACGTGGCCGGTGGCAGCGTCCGCTGGCGGCCGCGGTTGCAGCTGTCGCGGTGCTGACCGCCGGTGTCGTCTACCAGCGGCAACAAAGCGCCGAAGTTGCGGCGACGGCCACGGCGATTGCGGGGGCGGACAGCCGGATCATTTCAACCGGCATCGGCCAGCAGTTGACCTTCCGCATGACGGACGGGTCGACGATCACGGCGAATACCTCTTCCACCCTTGCGGTCAACGAAACCGATACGCGGCGCAGCACCTCCATCAGGAATGGCGAAGCCTTCTTCGAGGTGGCGAAGAACCCGCGCAAGCCGTTCGTGGTCGAGGCGGGCGGGGTGAAGGTCACTGCGCTGGGCACCGCTTTTGCGGTTCGGGACTTCGGCGGTACCATCGGCGTTACGCTTGCGCACGGAAAGGTCCGTGTCGATATGCCCGCGAGCGCTGGACAGCCTGCGCAATCGGCGATCCTTGCCCCCGGGCAGGAGCTTGTCTGGAGTTCCGGCAGGTTCCGCACCGGCAGCATCGATGTCGACCGGCAGCTTGCCTGGCGCAAGGGTGTTGTCAGTTTCGACCAGGTTCCACTGAAGGATGCCGTGGCGGAGATCAACCGCTACAGTCCGCAGGAAATCATCGTCGCCAGCCCGGCACTGGCCCGTCATCCGATCAGCGGCACGTTCCGCATCGGGGTAACGCGCGGTTTCCTCCAGAGCCTGGAACTGGCCGGCATTGCCCGCGTCGAGAATGAAAGCGCGACCCGGGCCGAACTCGTCCAGCCCTGAGCGACGGGCCTGCGGCTGCGCTATTCGAAAGTGTAGCGCAGCCGCAGGCCCATGGTCCTGGGCGGACCGGGAATGATGGTCGCGGCGGCATAAGCCGGATTGAGCGTGCCGCCGCCGCTGGCGTAGAAACGGTCGGTCAGGTTGCGGCCCCATATCTCCAGGTCCCACGGCATCCCGCCGATCCGCTGCCATGTGATCGATGCGCCAAGCAGGCCGTAAGCCGGCTGGGTTCCGAAAGTCTCGCTCGGCCGCTCGGTGAAGCGGACGGCGCTGACGTAGCTGTAATCCGCAGCGAGGCTCAATTCGCCCAGCCGATGAGGCAGGGGCACCTCGCGAGAAAGCGACATAGTTCCGCTGAAGCTGGGCGTATACGTGAAGCGGTTGTTGAGCGGGTCTGTTCCCAGCAGCGAGATCAGGGCTGCCGGAGCGACCACTTCCGTATAGCGTGCGTGGATCCAGGAGGCGCTGAGCGTTACATGGGTGCGCGTGTCCAGGTTGGCCGAAAATTCGCCATCGAAACCGGCAACGCGGGCTTTTGCGCTGTTGATGTAAAGCGTGATCGGGTCCGTCGTGATATCGCCATCGCCGTCGAAGTCGAGATCGGGGAAAAGCGCGCGCTGGACATTGGTGTAAAGCCCGGCATAGGCCGCCGCCGAATAATATCCTCCAAGATTTCCGGCCGACCAGCGCCCCTTGGCGCCAATTTCAAGATCGGTCAGGGTTTCCGGCTTGAAGGTCTGGTAGGGGGCCAGCGTGCCGGCAAGGCGCGGTGTATTGTATCCACCGGACCGGAACGCCCGTCTGCTGGTGAGATAGAAACTGTGATCGCCGAGCTTGCGGGTCAGGGCGAAAGTCCATGTCAGTCGCTGCGAGGCGGCTTTCGCGGCGGAACCGCCGTCATCGAGGCAGGCCTCGCGGGTCGCGGGCCGGGCCGTCAGCGAGCGCAACGTGCAGCCGCTGACCTGCTCGGCGGTATAGCGCAGGCCGAGGTCAGCGGTCAGTTCATCGCCGATCGGGACAGTCGCCTGCCCGAAAACGGCGGCGCTGCGGAAGGTCTGGTAGTTGGCGACGTGAAAGGGCGGATTGTCCGGGCGGACGAACCGGGAGACGTCCTGCAGCACCGCGCTGGACGGTGCGCTGTCCAGATAGAACAGGCCCGCGATGTAGCGGACCTTTCCCAGCCGGCCCTGAAGCTGGAATTCTTCCGTCCACTGATGATGGGCGGAACGGGTGGTGGAATCGTTGATTTCCAGCGGGGTGCCGTCCCCGTCGAGCGCATAGAAAACACGGGTGGATCGCCAGCCGACAATATTGCGGACCATCAGGTCTTCGTCACCGTACTCGGTGATGTTGCCGAGCCCCCGGAACCGCCGCCGATAGATCGGCGCGATTCCGGATTGCGAGGTGCGCCGGCCGAGCGATTTCTGGATCGAGAAGTAGCTGTCGATGTCGCATGCGCCGCTTCCGCAGTCGAAATAGGGCACGTTTTCAGGATTGCGGGCGCTCCCGGTTTCATAGACCCCGGCAAGAATCAGCGCTGCGCCCATCTCTTCGGCGTCCAGCATGTCGAAGCTGAGGGTCGATCGCAGTGGACTTTCGGGTTCGAAGCGGACCATCGCGCGCATGGCATCGCTGTGGGCCGTGTCTGCCCGTCCGCCCGAGGCCATGTGCGTATAGCCGTTTCGCCGCATCCGCTGGCCGGATACGCGCAAGGACCACGGCCCCTCCCGCGGCAGTTCGAGGGCGCCTTCGAGCCGGCTCAGGCCATATGTGCCAGTCTCCGCTTCGAGATAGCCGGGCACCCCGCTTCCCGGCAGGACCGAATGGAGCTGCACCGCGCCACTGGTGGTGTTGCGGCCGAACAGGGTGCCTTGCGGCCCGCGCAGCACCTCGATCGAGGCCATGTCGTAAAGCGGTGCGACGGCGGCCTGGTTGGGAAGCGGCACCTCGTCCTGATAGACGACCAGCGGCAGGCGGTTCTCATCGCTGATCGAGCGGCGCTGGCCGCGCATGACGAGGAGCGGCGTGGCGCTAGACGTCTGTCCCGTCGCGACGAAACCGGGCGTGATGCGGGCGAGATCGGCCAGAGTTCGGATGGAGGCCCGGTCGAGCGTTTCGGCGTCCCGCTGGACCACCTGTAGCGGCACTTCGATTTCCCGTTCCGGCCTGCGCCGTGCCGAGACCAGGATATCGGGCGAGGGATCGGGTGTGGGTGGGCGGCGTTCGGCCTTGCGGCGTTCGGCACGGGGCGAAGCCAGCACCAGGTAGACGCCCGGCGAGACCTGCCTCGTTTCCAGATCCATGCCGCGGATCATGCGCTGTAGCGCTTCCCGCGCTGAAAGGTGCCCTTTCACGGTTCTGGAAAGGCGGCGCTCCTGACCGGGCGTGTTGAGCAGGATCTCCACGCCGGCCTGCTGCCCCAGTTGCGCGATGGCGCGGGAGAGTGGCTGGGAGGGAACATTCACTTCGGCGGATTGCGCCAGAACGCCGGTTGCGGGCCACAGGATTGCGGCCAGAGTGCAAACGGAATGAGCGACGCGAAAACGCAATCCGACGGTTCCCGGCCCTGCGGTCCTGTTGCGGGGCACCCAGTGAGAGGAGGAACGAACCGGCTATCGATTGCGCCGCGCAAGTTCAACAAAATGGCGCGTGGGCGGGGATGTTATGAACAATTCTTACGCCACTTAATAGACATCGCGGGCGTAGCGCTTGTCCTCCCGCATCTGGGCGACGTAATCGTCGGCCGCCTCGGCCGTCATGCCTCCGTGTACCGCGATCACCTGTCTGAGCGCCTTGTCCACGTCCCTGGCCATGCGGCTGGCATCGCCGCAGACGTAGAAATG
The DNA here is from genome assembly GCF_055361505.1 of Novosphingobium sp. TK71. Classification (NCBI taxonomy): domain Bacteria; kingdom Pseudomonadati; phylum Pseudomonadota; class Alphaproteobacteria; order Sphingomonadales; family Sphingomonadaceae; genus Novosphingobium; species Novosphingobium sp. TK71. The sequence goes on along the minus strand of NZ_JBSZKA010000001.1, from coordinate 1,017,542 downwards.
CGCGCCCCCGTCGATCCAGCGCCACAGTTCTGCGCCTTCCTCGATCATGCGGTTTTGCACATAGACCTTCTCCGCCTGATCGCGGGAAAAGGCGAGGCTGAGCCGGTCGAGGTGGCCTGAACGGCGCCACTGGTCGATCTCTTCGCGGTAGTAGAAGTCGGTGGCCTCGTGCTGCTCGCCGAAGAACAGCCAGTTGCTTCCCGCCGCGCCGCTCGCCTCGCGGTCATGGAGGAAGCCCCGGAAAGGTGCGATGCCGGTGCCCGGGCCTACCATGATCGCGGCGCGGGCCGGATCGGCGGGCGGCCGGAAATGCGAGGATGGTTGCAGGAACAGGCCGGTTCCGCGCTCCGCCTCGTACTCGGCTGCGCGGTCCGCCATGAAGGCCGAGCAGACGCCCGAGCGTCGCCGCCCCCGGTTGCTGTAGCGCAGGACCGAGACGGTAAGTTGCACCTCGTTCGCCTGCGCAAGCGGGCTGGAGGCGATCGAGTAGAAGCGCGGTTGCAATGGCCGCATGACCTGCATCAGGTCTGCCGTGTCGAGCTGGGCGCCGGTTTCGTGCAGGATATCGGCGATCTGGTTTTCGCGCAGGAGCCGGTCATACTCCGGCTTGCGGTCCGGATCGAGCAGCGGGACGAACGCGGCTTGCGGCATGCGCTCGGCAATGAGTTCGAGAATGTTGCGCGTGGGTTTGGCAATGTCCCAGTGGCGGAGCAGCGCTTCGTGGAGCGGCACTTCGCCAAGGCCCTTGATAGTTACGGGAGCATCGGGATCGAGCGCAAGCAGGTCCACGATCTCCGCCACGAGCGCCGGGCAGTTGATCGGCCATACCCCCAGCGCATCGCCGGCGCGGTAGGCGAAATCGTGCCCGGCGAGATCGAAACCGAACTGGCGCACTTCCTTCTGTGCGCCCAGCCCGCTGAGCAGGGTGTTTCGAACCAGCGCCGTCCTGAGCGGGGCCTTGCGGGTGTAGGAGACTTGCGCCGGGGCCTGGGCGGAGCGCAGTGCGGGGGATACCGGAGCGGCGGTGAGCACGGCGGCGGCACCTTCCATTGCCGCTTCGGCGGGCACATCCATCGTGCCGGGGAGCAGGGCCGCCGATACCGCATCCAGCCATCGCGCGGCTTCCACTTCGAAGTCGGGTTCGCAATCGGCGCGGGGCGCGAGGCGGTTGGCGCCAAGTTCCTCCAGCCGGGCGTCGAGTTTTCGCCCGAAACCGCAGAACTGGTCGTAGCTGGAATCGCCAAAGGCCAGCACCGAATAGCGCAGGGCTTCGATCCCTGAAGGCGCTTCCGATGCCAGCGCGGACCAGAATGCGCCCGCGTCGTCGGGGGCATCGCCGTCGCCGAAGGTACTGGCGATGAACAGCGCCCGGCCTGCCGCGGCCAGGTCCGCAGGTTTCACGCTGCCCAGCGGCGCAAGCCTCACTTTGCAGGACTGTTCGGCAAGCCGGCTGGCGCATTGTTCGGCGAAACTTTCCGCCGTTCCCGTCTGCGACGCCCAGAGCACCAGCACTTCGGCCAGGCTTTCCCTGGACGGCGCGGCGGCGGGCAGGGATACCGCCTCTCTCCGATCGCCGCCCGGAATTGCAGGCGAGCGGGAGAAGAGGCCGGCCAGGAGGCCGTTCATGTAGGTCCGCTTGTCTTCATCGACCGGTGATCCGCCGGGCAGCACGGGCACACCGGCGTCTTCAGGCAGGTTGCCCGAACGCAGGCCGGTCATGAAGCCCGAAAGGTAGCGTTCCTCGCTTCCGGATAGCGCCGGCGGCGTGCCGGGGCTCAGGCCCATGACCTGCAGGAATGCGTCGATCGCGGCCGTCTGGAACGGGAGCAGTCCGGCCGGGCCGGGCAGGGGGTCTGCGAATGGCGGTGTCATGTCTTCCGGCGCGGCTGTGATGGGATCGTCTTCCACCGGCCCTGACAGCCGGGCGAGGGCAATGGCGGAGAACTTGAATTCGGGTTGCAGCGAAAGCGGATCGACCGCGTCGCTGGTGAGCGCATTGACGGCCAGATCCTCGCCGAACACGTCGTTCCAGTGGAACGGGGCGAAACAGTTGCCGGGACGGACCCGCTCTGTAAGCATCGCGGGGAGGACAGCCCGGCCCCGCCGCGAGCGGACTTCCACCCTGTCACCCTCGCCGATGCCTAGCGCCGCGGCGTCCTCGGGGTGGATTTCCACGAACGGTCCCGGATTGAGCTTGTTGAGCTTCCCCACTTTCGCCGTCTTCGTCAGCGTGTGCCACTGGTGCTGGAGGCGGCCGGTATTGAGCACGAGCGGATAATCGGCATCCGGCATCTCGGCGGGGGACAGGTGCGGCCGGGGCAGGAAGTGCGCCTTTCCGCTTTCGGTGGGAAAGGAGATCGCCGGACGGCTGCCGTCCTCGTTAATCCGGCCCGTCTGGCTCACGCCGTCGTTGAGGTATCGGATGGGGTTCCGGCCATGATCGTCACCCGGCGGGCAGGGCCATTGCAGCGGAGCCTCGCGGAGCCGGTCATGGCTGGCGCCGCGGATGTCATATCCGGTGCGCGGGTTCCAGAATCCGCGGATTTCCTCGAAGACTTCCGCGGCCGACGCATAAGTGAACGCATGACCATAACCCATTTCGCAGGCGACGCGGGCGATGATCTGCCAGTCCGCCATCGCCTCTCCCGGCGGATCGACGGCTTTCTGCATCAACGTGAGGTTGCGTTCGGAATTTATCATGACGCCTTCCGCCTCGGCCCACAGGGCGCCGGGCAGGATCAGGTCGGCGTAGCGGTTGGTTTCGGTATCAATGTAGACGTCCTGCGCGATCACCAGTTCGGCGGCTTCCAGCCCTGCAATCACGGTCTTGCGGTTCGCCACGCTGGCCACCGGGTTGGTGCAGATGATCCAGCAGGCCTTGATCCGTCCTGCGGCCATCTCCTCGAACAGCGATATCGTCCCCGCCCCGGCATCCACGCGAAGGCTGCCAGGCGCAATGCCCCAGGCGTCCTCCACGAAACGGCGGTCCTCATCGCTGGGCGTCGCGCGCTGGCCCGGCAGGCCCGGACCCATGTAGCCCATTTCGCGGCCGCCCATCGCGTTGGGCTGGCCGGTAAGCGAGAAGGGGCCGCTTCCCGGTCGGCAGATCGCCCCCGTGGCGAGGTGCAGGTTGCAGATCGCATTCGTGTTCCAGGTGCCGTGCGTGCTCTGGTTCAGCCCCATGGTCCAGCATGACATCCACTCGCCCGCATCGCCGATCCATCGGGCGGCCTGCCTGATGTCGGCCTCGGGAATGCCGGTCAGTTCGGCCACGCGGGCGGGGGTGTAATCCGCCAGGAACTCGGGCATCGGGTCCCAGCCCTCGGTGTGGGCGGCGATGAAATCCTCGTCGATCCGGCCCTCCTGCGCCAGCAGGTGGAGCAGGCCGTTCAGCAGCGCGAGATCGGTGCCGGGGCGGATCTGGAGGAACAGGTCGGCCTTGTCCGCCGTGCCGTTGCTGCGCGGATCGACGACGATCAGCCGTGCCCCGGCCTTCACCCGGTCCATCATCCGCAGGAACAGGATGGGGTGGCAATCGGCCATGTTGGCGCCGATCACGAAGAACAGGTCCGCCTTGTCGAAATCCTGATAGGAGCCGGGCGGGCCGTCTGCCCCGATCGACAGTTTGTAGCCGCTCGCCGCGCTCGCCATGCAAAGGCGCGAATTGCTCTCTATGTTGTTCGTGCCGATGAAGCCCTTGCAGAGCTTGTTGGCCAGATATTGCGCCTCCAGCGACATCTGGCCCGATACATAGAGCGAGACGGCATCCGGCCCGTCGCGATCGATGATCGCGCGCAGGCCCCGTGCAGTGCGGCCGATCGCCTCTTCCATGGGGATAGCGCCCTGGTCATTGCCCCCGGCGATCCGGGCATAGGCCGTGACGGCACGGCCCGCCGCCGCCACCGGTTCGTGGCAGGTGTTGCCCTTGGTGCAGAGCCGGCCGAAATTGGTGGGATGGCTCTTGTCGCCGGAGACCTTGACGATCCGGTTGTCCGCCACTTCCATGACGATACCGCAGCCGACGCCGCAGTAGGGACATACGCTCTTGACCGTCCTGTTGCTCACATGGTCCCCAAAACGAAAAAACGCCACCGACCGGGCCCCTTGCAGGGCCAGTCGATGGCGTCGTTGCCTCTATATGCGGTTCCGAAGGACCGCTGGATCACGCCTGCGTCATTGCGGGCAGAATCCGAATTCGTGGCCCTATCTTGCCTAATCGAGGGACCGGCTGCAAGAATTTGTTTCGCGCTGCAGCATCCGGCGGGGGCTTTCGTTCCGCCGATCTCCCCGGCGTGAACTCCCGGGCGGCAATGATCGAGGTTCGAGGCAAAAACGGCCCGCCATGAGGACGGAACGTGCAGGAGAACTATGTTCCCTTGATGTAAAATCCGCCAATTTCTTATGCTTGTGGCGGAAATTTGCGGCCTTGGCGGTTCCTGATCGATTGACCCTCCTATTCGTGCCGATCACCCTTGGGAGCGATCCGGGGCGGCAATTTCAAATACAATCGAGCGCCTCGGCAGGACAGGCGAAGCATGGCTTCGCAATGGGAGGAGCGCCGGGACCGGCGCCCCTGCACGAATCTGGAGGGTGTGCAATGTCAGGAAATCGTCGGTTTTCCAGCTCTTTACCTGCGTATTGGGGCTGCGCTGCCATCGCCGTCATGGCCTTGTGCGAGGTGCGGCCGGCAAGGGCGCAGGATGAGGCGCACGGCCTTCAGGAAATCATCGTGACCGCGCAGCGCCGGGCGGAGAACCTCCAGGAAGTGCCGATCGCGATCACCGCAGTCGGATCGGAAGCGCTTCAGTCCTCCGGCATTTCCGAGACCAATACGCTGACCCAGGCCGTTCCGGCGGTGCAGTTCTCCCGTTCGGGTGCCAGCGGCCTGTTCTTCGTGCGGGGGGTGGGCACCACCAATGCCTCGATCGGGGACGAAGGCTCGAATGCCTTCTACGTCGATGGGGTCTATATGCCGGACTTGTCCAGCACCGTCATGCAATTCAATAACATAGAGCGTATAGAGGTGCTGAAGGGGCCGCAGGGTACGCTGTTCGGCCGCAATGCATTCGGCGGGCTCATCCATGTCATCACCCGGGAGCCGGGGGACCATCTCGAAGCGTCCGGGCAGGTGGGCTATGCGAACTACGACACGATACAGGGGCAGGCCTATCTGGGCGGGCCGATCACGGACCGGATCAGCGCGGACATCGCCCTGACCGGCTACGACCAGCGCGACGGTTGGGGCCGAAACGTCACGCTGGACCGCGATATCAAGAAGATGCGGTACTGGGGCGCCCGATCCAAGATCGTGCTTCGCGCCAGCGACGATGTGAAATTCGTGCTGTCAGGCGATTACTACGATACGGATGACAATACCGCGGTCGGCTGGAGCGTGGATGAGGACTATCTCGTAGTCGGGGGCATCCGTTCGATCGGCAGCATGGACACGGCATCGAACGATTATTCGCTCACCCAGCTGACCAACTGGGGAGTTAGCCTGACGGGCGAGGCGGATCTCGGCTTCGCGACGTTGACCAGCATCAGTTCCTTGCGCGACAGCAAGAACAGATCGGACTTCGACGTTGATGCCACGCAGGTTCCCTACATGCGGATCGCGTTCACATCGGGCTCGCGCGCCTATCAGCAGGAATTGCGGCTGGCATCGAGCGACACGGAACCGCTCAGCTGGCAAATCGGGGCGTTCTACCTGCGTTCAGAGGTTTTCAACCGGGCCAGGTTCACCGGATTGGCGCTGGGCGGGCTCACCAGCGGCCAGTACATCGATGCCACGCTCGATACCGATTCCTACGCGGCGTTCGGCGAAGTGACCTATGCGCTGACATCCACGACCAAGCTGACCGGCGGCGTCCGTTATACAAAGGACCAGCGCCGCCTCGGCGGTGGCTATGCCCCGCTCGCCAACGATGTCGTGGGTGTTCTCATCCCGACCGACGACAAGATAAGCTATGGCAAATTCACCTGGCGCGCCGCGATCCGGCAGGAGCTTTCCGACGACGTGAGCGTCTATGCCTCCTATAACCGCGGCTTCAAGGCAGGCACCTATTCGTTGCAGAACCCGCAGCTTCCGCCCGTCCAGCCGCAGTATATCAACGCCTACGAAATCGGCGTGAAGTCGGAACTGTTCGACCGTGCGTTGCGCCTGAATGCCTCGGTATTCCACTATGACATCACCAACTATCAGGTGCGCTCGGCGGCGGTGGGCACGATCGGAACGGCGGCCCTGCTGAATGCGGCTTCGGTCAAGGTGGATGGTCTCGACGTGGATTTCGAGGCCGCGCCGACCGACGGTCTGCGCATCTTCGGGGGCTTTACCTGGCTCGATTCCCGCTTCCACTACTTCGGCCCGACCGACACGCTGGCAGGCGCTCCGTTCATCTACCCCAACCCGGCTATCTGCGACGCCACCGGAACCCGCGCGCCGGGGATGACCACCGGGCCGCAGGCCGGCGGGTTCAAGACCTGCTTCGGCGATGCTTCAGGGTTCCAGACCCCGACGGCGCCGGACTTTTCCGCCAGTCTCGGCGCCAGCGCGACCATCCCGCTGGGTGAGGTGCAGCAACTGCGCGTAAACATGATGGGCAGCTACAACAGCGGCTTTCCTTTCGAGACGGACGGGGTCCTGAAGCAGGACGAATACATGCTGCTTAACGGCTCGATCGAATACCGTCCGACGGAGAAATGGGGGCTGGAGTTCTGGATGAAGAACATCTCGGACACAAAGTATTTCCAGCAAAAGATATCGACCGGGCTCGGTGCCACCACGGCGCGGGCGGCGCCGCGCACTTATGGCGCGACGCTTCGATTTACTTATTGATCCGGCGTTTTTACGAAACCCTAAACAGGCATTCTCAAAGAAACATCTTCCGGTGCGGCCGTTGGCGCGCCCGATATCCAGCACCGGTGGATGGAGAATGGCAGCGCGACGCTGCTTGGCGGCAGACCGACCTTGCGCTTTCGAAAGGTCGGTCTGCCGCGGCGCAAGGTCAGGCGAGGTCGAGCGCCTGCGCGAGATCGGCGACAATATCCTCGGCATGTTCGATGCCAATGGAAAGCCGCACAGTCGTTTCCAGTACGCCGATACGATCGCGCACTTCCAGAGGGACGCCCGAATGGGTCGTGGTCGCCGGGTGGCTCGCCAGCGATTCCGTGCCTCCGAGGCTGACCGCCAGTTTGAAGATCTGCAATGCGTTCAGGAACCGGAACGCGGCGGGCTGGCCTCCGGCAATATCGAAGGCAAAGGTAGAGCCCGCGCCGCTGCACTGGGCGGCGAAGACTTCGGCCTGCCGGGAACCTGCGGGATAGAATGGGGGGTAGGCCACGCCGATAACCTTCGGATGATCCTTCAGGAATGTGGCGGCCACGGCGGCGTTGGCATTCGCGCGCTCCATGCGAAGACCCAGTGTTTCCAGCGACCGGCTCAGCATCCAGCAGCTGTGAGGGTCCAACTGGGTCCCGATTGCGCTGCGCAGGAGGCGAACTTCGCGCATGAGTGCCGCCGAGCCGAGCGCAGCGCCTGCCACGAGGTCGGAATGCCCGCCCACATACTTGGTCAGGGAATAGAGCGAAATGTCGGCGCCATGTGCCAGGGGATGCTGGAACACCGGGCCAAGAAGAGTATTGTCGCATACCAGTAGCGGGCGGTGCCCCTGCAGGTCGCCCATTCTGGCACAAACGCGTTCGAGCAGCGATATGTCGACGAGACTGTTGGTCGGGTTGGCCGGGGTCTCGATCAGCACCATCGAAATCCGTCCCAGTGCTGCCGCCTCACTTGCGGCTGCCATCACGGCGGCTTCGTCCAGTCCATCTGCAAAGCCGAGCGCCTTGATGCCCAGATTGGCGAAAGTCTTCGCCAAAAGCGTCTCTGTTCCGCCGTAAAGCGGCTGCGAATGGAGGATCACGTCACCGGGCCGGGCAAACGCCAATACAGTGGTCGTGATCGCGCCCATGCCGGAGGAGAACACGACGCCTGCTTCGGCGCCTTCATAGACCGCCAGCCGGTCCTCGACGATTTCGCTGTTGGGGTGGTTGAAGCGGGAATAGACCAGCCCGCGCCCCTGACCTGCAGGCGGCTCCTTCCGGCCGGCAACATAATCGAAGAAGTCCCGGCCTTCCTCGGCTGTCGGGAAAACGAACGTCGATGTCAGGAAAACCGGAGGCTTGACCGCCCCTTCCGAGAGAGACGGATCGTAGCCATAGTTCAGCATCAGAGTGTCCGGGTGAAGCTTGTGTCCACCGATGGCTGTCTTGCTTTCGCGAGGTGCGGTCATCTCATCCTCCTTGCTGATGGCCCGGGCGACGGGCCGGCGCAACATAGCATCCAATGCGTGTTCTGTGTTCGCACATTGAAAGTGCCAAGTGTCACCCCCGTCCGCACGGACGGATACCGCTCTGGGTGGGCGGGCATACCGAGCCCGCCTAAGGACGGGATGCTGGGATCGTCGATCGGTTCATCTCGCGGCGCCCGGTGGAAACCCGGCCGCCCCGACGCGGAGTTGCCGAACGAGGTCCGGCAACTCCGGCACGATCAGGGGGCAAGCACTTCCAGCGTGGTGGTGAAGCTCATGCGCCGTTCGCTGGCCCGGCGTTCGTCGGGCCTGGCATCGGCGGTAGCGGCGTTGAGCCAGTAAACCCCGGCGACCGGCCACTTCACCGTGAGCACGCCTTGCGCGTCGGTCACGAGTTCCTGCGCCATTTCGGCTTCGCGGAACTTCTTGGCGCCGGGAACCACGTTGACTTTCACGCCTGCGGCGGGCCTGCCGTCGACCAGGAACCGGAACCGGGCTTCCTCGTCCGAAACGAGCGCGGAGGGATGAGTGACGGGATCGAACTCCAGCCCCTTGCCGGTGACGAAGACGGTCTTGGTGGGGGCATCGGCGGTTACGAATATCGCATTGGCCGCGATGACTTCGGCCAGCTTGATGTCGGTTGCCCCGGCGGGAATATCCGCCAGACCCGCGACGCGGCGCACCGGGGCGGGAGCAGCGCCCGGCGCAACCGGACGCGGCGGACGGCCGCCGACGCGCCATTCCTCGCCGTTCAGCTTGAAACTTCCGGCATAGGCCGTGCGCTGGGTGCCGATCCTCCAGGTTCCGGGCTTGTCGATCTTCACGTCGAAGGTCGAACGGTGGCGGCCCTTGGCGGCGTTCTCAACCAGGCCGTCGCTGCCGTCGGGAGCATTGACCGTGATCTGGTCGGTGTTCAGTGCGACGTGATCGGGGTGGAACAGGTCGTTCGATACGGCGGCGTCCACCGAGACGACTTGCCCGGTGCCGGACAGGGAGGCGGTTGACGGCAGCAGCCAGGCACGGTGTGCATGAGCGGGGGCGGCAAATGCGGCGGCCGCGAAACCGGCGAGAAGCAGGGAGCGGAAAAGCATGGTATGTCCTCGATTTAAAAGCCGAAAGGCGCTCCGGGAATGATGCCCCGAAGCGCCAGTTCGTGGTCGTCAGAAGCGGGCGGTGGCGCCCATCCAGATGCGGGCCGGATCGATGACATAGCCGTAGTTGTCGTAGTCGATCCGCTTGTCGAGCAGGTTCTGTACGCCGGCATGGAAAGTGAAGGCCGGCGAGACCTTGTACGAACCGCCGACGTCCACGGTTGTATAGGACGAGGCGACGATGTTGTTGCCGCTGATCTGGGCTTCCGTCACGGCTTCCTCGCCGCGGAACACGGCGCGTGCATAAACGGTCAGGTGGTCGTCGGGCCGCCAGTTGAGCGAACCGCTGGCCTGCTGCTTGGGCGTGTCGTTCAGCGCGGAGCCGATGTTGGCGCCGGTCAGCTGTTCCGAATCCGTCAGCGTGCCGGTGGCGTTCAGGCGCAGCGTGCCGGTGAGGGCGATATCGATGGTGGCCTCGATGCCGCGCACTTTCGCCTTGTCGACATTCACGTACGTCGTTGGCGGGCGGCCGATCGAGCTCAGCGGCTCGTCGATGCACCACGCGCCGGCCACTTCGCAGGTCACGCGGGTGATCTTGTCGTTGAAGCGGGTGTCGTAGACGGTGAGGCTGGCTTCGAAGCCCTTGCCTTCGTACATCGCCACCGCCTCTACGGTGCGCGAGGTCTCGGCTTCGAGGTCAGGGTTGCCATAGATCGTGCCGCCGCGGCTGCTCTGTCCCCAGTCCGGCAATGTCTGGCGCAGGTTGGGCGCGCGGAAACCCTGTGAATAGCCGCCTTTCAGCGTGAAGTTGCTGGCCGCATTCCACACCGCGTAGATGCGCGGCGTCCAGTGCGAGCCGTACTGCTCGTCCTTGTCGAGGCGGATGCCGCCGGTGAGGCGCAGGTTGTCGAGGATGGTGAGCTCGTTCTCGGCGAACAGCGCCCAGTTGGTACGCGAGGCACCTGCGCGGGTGGAGCCGGAGAGCAAGTTGCCGGTGGTGTCGCTCAGGTCCTCGTTGCGGAAGAACCCGCCGAGACTGAGCATGTTCGACGGCAGCGGCACCGACCAGATCGACTGTGCGACCGTGTTCTTGATCCGCTTGTCGCTCTCGATGTTCCTGGCGTCCTCGTACTGGACGTAGCTTTCGGAACTGGCGAAGCCCCAGCGTCCCTGGTGGCTGAGCGCGGCGACGTAGCGTTCCTGGGTCTGCGAATCCACGGTGCCTTCAGGCACGGTGGCGGTCACTTCCACGGTCTTTCCTGCGGTCGATACGGTCTTCTGGCGGTAGTACCCGCCCTCGATCAGGAGGTCGTGGTCCGGCCCGGCCGAGAAGCCCAGCTTGCCCGAGAGGCTCTCGTCCTTGCGGTCGGGGGTGCCACCGATCACGTTGTCCTCGGTGCGGCGGTTGATCGAGCCCTGCACCTGGAGGCCGATGCCCTTGGTGACCGGACCGGAAAGATAGAAGCTGCCGTCCGCGAAATTGCCATAATCGCTGCCGAGTTGCATCGTGCCGTTCACTCGGACGCTGCCGCGCCAGCTGTCGGCGATGCGGCGGGTGATGACGTTGACGACGCCGCCCATCGCGTCCGAGCCGTAGAGCGATGACATCGGGCCGCGCACCACTTCGATGCGTTCGATGGCCTCCAGCGGGGGCAACATGCCGCCTTCGGAGATGCTGCCCCCGTTCGTGCGGGATTCGCGCGAACTGAGGCGTTTCCCGTCGACCAGGATCAGCGTGTACTGCGGAGACATGCCGCGGATCGAGATGTCGCGGCTGTTGCCTTCGCCCGGGGTTACGGTGACGCCCGGAATTTCCATCAGCGCATCGGTTATTTCGCGATAGGGCAGGCGTTCCAGATCCGCGCGGGTGAGGACGCTGATCGAGGCGGGCGCATCCTTCACTTCCTGCTCGCGGCTGGTCGCGGTGACGACGATCGTCGAGCCGTTGGTCGTGCCGTCTACCTCGTCGGCGCGCGCCGGGACGGCGCTGATCGACACGGCAGGTGCCACGACAAGCGCCAGGGTGGCCGCGCTCGCGCGCAGCCCGGATTTTTTGAACACGGAAACCCCCATTGTGCTAATGCGAATAGATTGCATTAGCACAATGGGACGGAAGCCGGCCAAGGCCAACAATCAAGATCGGATATCGACTATTCAGGTTTGCCGGTCAGGCTTGCGGAGCAGATCTCCTGAAGCCGGTCCCGCAGCCATTCGGCTGCTCGGTCGCGGTGGCTGCGCTCGTGCCAGAGCAGCCAGTATTCCAGTTCTCCCAGTTGCTCCGGCGCTGGGCGCGAAGCCAGTTCGTGAGTCTGGCTGAAATGGTTTGCCGCCCGTGCGGGCAGCACCATCACGAGATCGCCGGCCGCCAGCATGTCCGGCGCGAGGCCGAAGTAAGGCAGGCTGGCGGCGACCTTGCGCGTGGCGGCGAGCGGCCCGAGCGTCATTGTCACCCGGTCCAGTTCCGCCTCGCTTACAGTGAGGCCGAGATGGGGGTGCTCCAGAAAGGTTTCCACCGTGATCGGCGTGCCATCACTTACGGCCAGGGGATGATCGCGTCGCGTGACGCAGCGGAAGCTGTCCCTGAAGAGCAGCATTCGATGAAGCTGCGCCGGGTCATGGTCGAGCCCGGAAATCGCGAAGTCGATATCGCCCTCCGCCAGCGAGCGATGCGTGGCATGGCTGAGCGGCACGATGTCGATCGAGATAGCGGGCGCGAGTTCTCGAAGCATCGCGATGGCAGGCAGAAGCACCGACATCACCCCGAAATCGGTTGAGGCGATGCGAAAGCGCCGTTCCACTTCGGCGGGCGCGAAGCTGTCCTCCATGAGCAGGGAGGACGTCGTCGTCACCCAGTCCGCCAGTTTGCCGACAAGTTCCTCACCCCGGCGCGTCCTTGCCATGCCGGCGCCGGAGCGGACCAGCAGCGGGTCCTTCAGTGCGGTTCGAAGCTGCGAGAGCGCTCGGCTTACGCTGGGCTGGCTTACGCCCAGGGCGAGTGCCGTCCCGCTCACGCTTTTAGTCTTGAGCAGGAGCGCGAGGATCAGCAGCAGGTTGGGTGCGATCGGGAGCGACATTTCCGGCGATTATTGCAATTACTTCGCAGTCGCAATTTTTCCGCCTGACGATGGAATCAGAAAAAATCCTTCTAATACAAATCTTTAAGTGATTGTCTGACGAAAGTTGCAAGGAATGCTTCGCATCTTGCAATTGCGGATATTGCTTTATCGCGTTTCATTCGCAATAGCGAAATACATGGCAATCGAGTGGCAATGCATCGTGGAAGGCAAGGCTGCGAATCGTCCGGCCTTACGCGCGGTTGTGGCGGGAACCGCCCATGCGGTGCGGATTGTGTCTCGACTGCAAATCAAGGTTCAGCTATGCGAATGACTCGCATTAGCCAGGCCAAAATGGCTTTTGGCGGGGGTTCGGTAACTTGACGAAATACGCCACAATTCAGCAGACGGACGACGTCGTCCTGCCGGAGCGTCCGAGGGCCCAGCCCCAGGGCGAGGTCGTCGCTCTTCCCGGAGCCTGGGCGGTTTCGCGTTATGGCGAACAACGCCGCCCGAACATCGGCGCGATGCTGGGCGCCACCGCGATCGTCGGCGGGATGATCGCCTCGATGCTGGCACTCAATATCGTCAACGGCCATCAGGAAGCACGCAAGCGGCTGGTGGTCGCCGATCTAGAACAGCCCACGCCGCCGCCTCCGCCGCCGCCCAAATCCCAGCCGCAACCCGTGAAGCAGGTGGTGCAGCCGGTCTCCCCGGTCGTGGCGCCGCCGCCGCCGATCGTGCTGACCTCGGCGCCCGCCACGATCTCCACCTCGCCGGAGCCGCCGGTCGTGCAGGTGGCGATTCCGGGCCCGCCAGCGCCCCAGACGCAGACAGTGGCTGTGGCCCCGGCGCCTCGGATCGAGAACGCAGGGGACCTTTCTTCCAAGATGATCGCTGCGGATCCGCCGCGCTATCCGGTGGAATCGCGCCGCAAGCGAGAGCAGGGCACGGTCGTGCTCATGGTCATCCTTGGCGCGGACGGTTCGGTCGCGGATATCTCGGTGTCGAAAAGCAGCGGGTTCGAGCGTCTCGACAAGGCCGCGCTGTCCGCGGTGAGGCGCTGGAAGTGGTCGCCCACGCGGCGCGATGGTGCCGCGGTCATGGTGCGCGGGCTGGTCGAGATTCCCTTCGTCCTCCAGACCTGACCCGCCCGGCGGGGGCAGGGCTTACGGAGCCAGCGCAGCCAGGCGGTGTTCTTCGCCCAGTTCGGCGATGACTTCCCCGGCATCCTTGACGATGCCGCGCGTCAGGGATGCGGGTAGATCGACCCTGAAGCCGCGAGCGAGCAGGCCTTCCATGGCCCAGCGCACGCAGTAGTCTGCCGCCACGCCCACTACGGTCACGGTTTCCACGCCCGACCCGGCCAGATCGGAGAAGAAACTGTCGCGGCCTGTCGGCTCACCTTGCGCGCCGCGTGCAGGTTCCATCGCCAGTCCGGGTTCGGCCCACATATCGAACATGCCCTTTTCCAGCGTATAGATCGGAATGAGGGAATCGATGGTGCTTGCATCGAGCACGCTTTCCCAGCCCGCCGTTCCCTTCATGCAATGAATGGGGAACTCCTCGCTTTCCGGAGATCCGGAATAGATTTCAGGCTGATGCGTGTCGAAAGTAAGCAGGACACCGGCGGTCAGCGCGGGATCGAGCGCGTTGAGCCAATCCTGCATCGGCGCCACGATGGCTTGCGCGCCGGGGACGGGCAGCGCGCCGTCGGCATGTACGAAGTCCCCCTGCATGTCCACGACGATGACGAACCGGCGGCTGCCGGAATATGAAACCGGAGTTGCCGTAAGGTTGAGTGCCCCAGGGTTTGTCATTGCGGGATATCGTCCTAAGAGTTTGTCATGGTCTACACCGATATCGCAACGCGTACATACAATCACAACTGGCGCCTCGACCCGATCGTGCGCAGCCTGCTGGATACGGACTTCTACAAGCTGCTGATGCTTCAGATGGTCCGGCATCTCTACCCGGATGTGCAGGCGACGTTCGAGCTCATCAATCGCACGAAGTCGGTCCGTCTGGCCGATGTGATCGACGAGGCCGAACTGCGCGCCCAGCTCGACCATGCGCGTTCGCTGCGGTTCGGCAAGAAGGAGCTGATCTGGCTGGCGGGCAACAGCTTCTACGGCAAGGCGCAGATGTTCAGCCCGGATTTCATCGCCTGGCTCGCGGATTTCCGCTTGCCGGAGTATGAGCTTCGCAAAATGGACGGCCAGTACGAACTGCGGTTCGAAGGACCGTGGACGCATACCATGATGTGGGAAATTCCCGCGCTCGCCATCGTGAACGAGCTGCGTTCGCGCACGGCGATGAAGGATCGCGGCCGCTTTGAGCTCGACGTGCTCTATGCGCGCGCCAAGGCGAAGCTGTGGGAGAAGGTCGAGCGGCTCGCCCAGCTTCCCGACCTCGTGCTTTCGGATTTCGGCACGCGGCGGCGGCACGGCTTCCTCTGGCAGCGCTGGTGCGTGGAAGCGTTGAAGGAAGGGCTGGGCAAGCGCTTCATCGGGTCATCCAACGTCCTGCTGGCGATGGATGCGGACCTTGAGGCGATCGGCACCAATGCGCACGAATTGCCGATGGTGCTTGCCGCGCTGGCAGACGGCGACGAGGAGCTGCGGCAGGCCCCCTATCGCGTGCTCAAGGACTGGAGCGATCATTATGCCGGCAACCTGCTGGTGGCGCTGCCGGATGCCTTCGGTACGACGTCGTTCCTCGAACGCGCGCCTGACTGGGTGGCCGACTGGACCGGCTTCCGCCCCGACAGCGCGCCGCCGATCGAGGGCGGTGAGCAGATCATCCGCTGGTGGCGTGAAAAGGGCCGGGATCCCCGGACCAAGCTGCTGATCTTTTCCGACGGCATGGATGTCGACAGCATCGAGGCGACCTATTGCCATTTCCACGGCCGGGTGCGGATGAGCTTCGGCTGGGGTACCAACCTCACGAACGACTTCCGGGGCTGCGCGCCTTTCGAAACCGATGGGCTCGATCCGATCTCGCTGGTCTGCAAGGTGGTTTCGGCCAACGGCCGGCCCGCCGTGAAGCTGTCGGACAATCCGGCCAAGGCGACCGGCAGGCCCGCCGAGATCGAACGTTACCTGCGCGTATTCGGCGACGGCGGGCGGGTTGCGGCAAAGGTCAGCGTCTAGCGCCGCAACCCTGCGTTCGGGACAGGATCAGGCCGCCAGTGCTTCCGCACGGGCATCCAGCACGACCCGGTTCCGCCCGTCGCGCTTGGCGCGGTAGAGCGCGGCGTCGGCGGACTTGATGAGAGTGGAGCCGTCACGCTCCATGTTCTCTTCCCAGGTGGCGATGCCGAAGGACATGGTGGTGGAGCCGAGCGTGCGGCCGCCCTGGTTGACCATCAGTTCGCTGATCGCCTGGCGCACGATTTCTACGCGGCCCGCCAGTACGGCAGCCGAAGTGCCGGGCGCGATGATCGTGAATTCCTCGCCGCCGAAGCGGCAGACCACGTCGCCGTCGCGGAAGCGGCTGCGCATCTCGGCCGCAACGGCCTGGAGCACGGCATCGCCTGCCTCGTGGCCGAATTCGTCGTTGAAGCGCTTGAAGTGGTCAACATCGCACATGACGAGGCTGAGCGGGCTGCCGGTGCGCGAGGCGCGGGCGATTTCCAGCGCGAGCGTCTCTTCCATGTAGCGGCGGTTGAACAGGCTGGTGAGCGGGTCGCGGATCGTCTGTTCGCGCAGGCCGCGCTGCAGCCTGTGGTTGACGAGGGCCGAGGCGATGTTCTCGGTCAGCACGGTCAGGCGGAAGCGGTTCTCGGCCCCGACCACGCCCTTGAGATAAAGCACGCCGATGACTTCGCCGCCGGCCAGCAGCGGCTCGCAGTGATAGTGGTCGGTTTCGGCCCCGACATGGGCGCAGACGATATCGGAGCCGGGTTCGACCACGAAATGGCTCTGGCCGCGCCGCAGCGCCCAGCACTGGTCCGGTGCGAACCCGGCGGTCTCGACTTCGAGCCCCGCCCACGCCGCGATCGGCACCAGCAGGTTGCGCGAATTGTTGTGAGCGTAGAGCGCGCCGGGGATTTCGGGCAGGACGCGCGGCACGAAGACGCGGATGATCGAGGCCAGTTCCTCGTCCGTGCGGGCGGCCTGCATCCGGTGCGCCATGCCGCCCAGCAGTTCGATGACCTCGCCGCGTTCGCGCAGGACATCGGCGTTTCCGCTCAGTTCGAGATTGGCGACGCGCAGCCTTTCCTCGCTGTCCACCTGATCGGCGACGGCGGCCTCGAGCTCCTCGGCCATGGCGTTGTAGCCGCTGGCGAGGCGTTCGAATTCGCTCGAATCCATGGTCGCGTCGATGCGGGCACTGCGATCGCCCGCGCCAAGTTGACCCATCACGGTCATCATGGCGTCGACCGGGCGGCGGATGCGGCGGATCAGTGCGGTGCCCATCAGGGCGATGATGACGATGGCAAGCGGCGTGCCGATGAGTACCAGCCAGCGGATGTAGTTGAGCCTGTGCTCCACCGCGCCCATCCGCGAGATCGAAAGGGCGCGCTCCTCGCTGAGCAGGTCGCCGACTCGGGCGTCCACCAGCAGCATGATGTAGCGCCCGCGCCCGGTGGCGGCCAGGGCCTGTGCGGCGGCGAAATCGCCGTTGCGGGTAAGTTCGGCGGACTTTTCCAGGTTTGCTGAGCGTTCCTCGATCAGCGAGCGGATCTGGCGGGCGCGTTCGTTCTGCGACGGGTTGTCAGCGGTGAGGGTGACAAGCGCCGCCGCGTCCCGCTTGGAGGCCGCGATTTCCGTGGCGACGGTCTGGCCGAATTCGGGATTATGCGTGAGCACGAACCCGCGCTGGCCGGACTCGGCCTGCTGGAGATGGCTGAGAGCACGATTAGCGGTCTTGAGAACCTGCGAGGAATGCGTCACCCATGTGAGGCTGCCGTGCATCTGCGAAGAACCGTCGAGCAGGAGCCCCGCCAGGACGGCCAACATCAGGCACAGGATGCTGCACAGCATCACGATGCGATTGGACAATGATCCGACCAAGGGGAAACTCCGTAGATCCGCAATGTTTCGCCTTTGGTCAATCGGGGCGACGATGCAACAGAAATCGATTGTCTTGATGAGGTTGTGGCAGGTTATCGTAGGTTTGCTTAAGTCAGGCGCCGGGGATGTTCCCGCCGTCCACCGGGACATGGATGCCGGAAATGGCGCGGTTGGCGGGATCTGCGAGGAACAGCACGGCGCGGGCGATATCCTCGGGCGTGGCAAGCAGGCCGAGCGGGCTGAAACTCTCCATGCGGGCGAGGAACTCGCTCTCGGTCTCGCCGCCGTGCATGTTGCCCATGAGCATCGGGGTGGGGACGGCGCCGGGCAGCACGGCGTTGACCCTGATACCGTGGCGGCCTGCCGCCCGCGCCGCCGCCCTGGTGGTCATGAGCGCAGCGGCCTTTGAGGCGCAGTAGGCCGCGCCGTTCGGGTTGGCGGTGATCGACATGCCCGACCCCAGGTTGACCACGGAGCCGCCGCCACGCCCCTTCATATGCCGGATCGCATGTTTGCAGCCAAGGAAAGTGCCGTCGGAATTGATGGCGAAATGGCGCTGCCACAGGTCCAGCGGCATGTCCTCGAAAGCGATGTCGGGCAGATAGAACCCGGCGTTGTTCACCAGGACATCCAGTCCGCCGAGGTGGGTATCCACGAAATCGAGCAGGCCGGACCAGGACGCTTCGCTGGTGACGTCCAGGCGGCGTTCGAGGACAAGGGCCTTGCCGGTGCCGCCATCCTCATCCTCGCAGGCGAGATCCGCGCTCACCACGCGGGCTCCTTCGGCGGCAAAGGCCGAGACGATGGCAGCGCCGATGCCGCCGCGTCCCCCGGTGACGACGACGTTGAGGCCGGAAAACCGCGCGCTGTTCATTTCCTTTGCACTCCATGACGCCTGCGGCCGCCGATCGCGGGAGGCGGGCTCCCGGCCGAGGGGAGCCCGCCGGGACGTTGCTAGAAGCTGTACTTCACCGTGCCCAGCACCGTGCGCGGATTGGCCATGATGCGCGGGTTGATCACCGAAAAGCCGAAGCCGGTCGTCCAGTAGGTCTGGTTGAACAGGTTCTTGCCGGCGATCTGGAAGTTCCATGGGCCCACGTCGTATCCGGCATAGGCGTTGAACAGCTGTGTCGCCTTGACGTGGCCGACCTCCAGATTGTCCGGCGTCGAGAAGTACTGGTCGCGGAAGGCGGCGTCGGCGCCGAGCTTGGCTGTGCCTGGACCGACCGGCAGCGAGTAGTCCACGCCGATGGTGCCCTGGCACTTGGGCAACGAGGGCGGGTTCTTGCCGATCAGCGAACCGACGGCAGAGTCGGTGGAGAGGTATTTGCCCCGGTTGATCGAGCCGTTGCCCCAGATCTGGAGCCCGGTGAGCGGGCGCCAGGCCAGCTCTGCCTCGATTCCGGAAATCCTGACGTTGTAGTTTTCGACAAGGAAGCCGCCGTCATTGAGGTTCACGGTTTCCTGGCGGTCCGTGATCTTGTTGACGAAGCCGGCGATGGAGCCGCGAACGGTCCGGCCGATATCGGCCTTCACGCCTGCCTCCCAGGCTTTCGTGGTCTCCGGGCGATAGGCGGTGGCCAGTTGCGCGGCGGTGGAGGCGAGGCCGTTGTAGCCGCCCGACTTGAAGCCGACAGTGTAGGAGGCATAGAGCAGCATGTCGCGCGAGGGCTTAAAGTTGACGCCGAGCTTGGGCGTGAACTTCTCGTAGTGGTCCCGGCTGATCGCGGGCGTGCCGGCCAGCGTGGCGTCCAGGCTCTTGTCTTCCAGCGTGTATCGGCCGCCCGCTACCAGTGCGAGCTTGTCGGTCACGTTGAAGGTGAACTGGCCGTAGCCCGCCCAGGCATTCGTCTCGGCATGGAACCGGGTGGTAGAGGGGGCGAAGAAGATCGTGGAGTTCATGTCCTGATCGCCCTGCTCGTGGAAGTAGTAGAGCCCGACGACATAGTTCACCAGATCGTCCGCCAGCGACCCGGCGAACTGGGTCTCCTGGCTGGCCTGCCATGACTTCGAGCGGCTTTCGCGTTCGAACAGCGAGATCGGCGTATCGCCGGTGCTTTCGATCATCGAGGGGTAGACGCCGCCGGAGAAGTCTTCGCCCCAGCGGTCCTTCAGGCGCGAATAGGCGGTGATCGAAGTAATGGTGCCGCCCGGATAATCGGCGGAAAGGCGCAGCGATCCGCCCTTCTGCGTGACGGTGGTATAGGACGGGAAGGGCGAGAGCACGGTGCGGTAGGAGCCGGAGAGCGGCACGATCTTGCCGTCGTCGCCAGTGACGGTGTTGCTGGCCCACTGGCCGTCGCTGTTGAGATGGACATAGAACAGGTTGAGCCGCCCCTTAACGGCGTCGCCCTTGTAGGCGAGATCGAACTGGCCGCCCTGGAAGTCTTCCTTGCCGACCTTCCGGTCCAGCGTGGCATTGTACTGGCGGCCGCCGTCTCGCGCGCGGACGATGCCGTTGAGCGAGAAGGCCCACTTGCCGTCCTTGCTGAGCGGAACCGAAAGGTAGCCCTTCACGCGGCGTTCGTTCCACGTGCCGTAGCCGACCTGCACGTTGCCGGTCAGCGTGTCGGCAGGCTGCTTGGTGATGATGTTGATCGCGCCCGCCGCCGCGTTACGGCCGTAGAGCACGCCTTGCGGGCCGCGCAGCACCTCGATCCGCTCGATCTCGGCAAAGTCCAGCAGGGCGGCCTGCATGCGGGCGTTGTAGACGTCGTTCACGTAAAGCGCGACTTCCGGCTCCGACATGATGTAGCCGCCGTCCGTCACGCCGCCGCCGCGGATATAGGCGGTGAGGCCGGCGCTGCCGCCGGTCACCGAACTCAGGTTCACGTTGGGAGCGAGGCGACCGATATCGGTGGGGGAGAGCACCTGGCGGGTCTCGATCTCCTCGGCGGTGATGGCGGTTACCGAGACCGGAACGTCCTGGAGCCGCTGGTCGATGCGCTGGGCGCTGACCACGATGTCTCCGAAGCCCTGTTGCGGGGCGTCCTGTTCCGACCCTGCTTGCGGTGTTTCCTGGGCCATGGCGACGGCAGGAAGCGCGGTGAGTGCCGTTGCGACCAGCAGCACCCGCATGACAGACTTCTTCATTTGAAAAACTCCGATTTGAACCTGAACCTTGCTTTTTCGTCACCGGACCGCTCTGCGTCGGCTTGGTGCGGCACCTGTCTTCCCGGGCTGCGGGCGGGGGTTTCCCCTGCCTGCCATGTCTTCCTGCACGTCCCGACGGGGAGGAGATGCAGCAGGCACGCCCTGCGGCGATCGTGATCCACGCGGATCACCGATGGTCGGACATGAAGCGGTGCGGAACCTGAATGTCGCGATTGATCGCCAAGGTCCATGACGATCCGCGCACGGGTTCATGGCGGGACAGATTTTTTCCGCTCCCTCATCCGACAGGCGAACAGGGCCCAGATTCAGCGCCGATCCGGCGGCGGGAAAGTAAATCTCATGGGCATGGACAAGCGCTCGATCGTCATGACGAAGCAGCTTGCGACGCGGTTCACCCCGCAACCGGATGCGCAAGTATTCCGACCTTTAAAGACTGGGACATGCCAAGGAGGGTTGCCTCCCAGCGGTTCTGTTCATTTTTCGATGGAAGCTCGTCTGGAACGAAACTTCTGACCTGTTCGGGTCAGCCCTTCCCGCATGTCGATGTTCGACAGGGAACTTCTCCGGGTACGCGCC
This sequence comes from Novosphingobium sp. TK71, assembly GCF_055361505.1. NCBI lineage: Bacteria > Pseudomonadati > Pseudomonadota > Alphaproteobacteria > Sphingomonadales > Sphingomonadaceae > Novosphingobium > Novosphingobium sp. TK71. The sequence continues at coordinate 996,384 of NZ_JBSZKA010000001.1, read as the reverse complement.
GTGAAAGCGCGCGGTCCGGACAACATCGAGGGGCTACCATGATCAGAAACAGTCACATTCTACGTTTCACCACCGCGCTTTCAACGGCGCTCGCATGCTGGGCCGCTCCGGCTTTCGCACAGGGACAGTCCGCACCGGCGCAGGCGACTGAAATGGCGCCGGGCGATATCGTCGTCACCGCCCGCAAACGGGAGGAGAGCCTGCTGAAGACGCCGGTCACGGTGACCGCGATGACTTCGGAAACGCTGGAGGCCAAGGGCATCGTCTCGATGCAGTCGCTGGCGAGTTCGACGCCGGGCATCAACATCAACAACAGCTCTTCCGGCCATGCCGACCGTTCCTTCCAGCAGATCTCGCTGCGCGGCTTCACGCCGGTGACGACCAATGCGACGACGACCTCGATGTTCATCGACGGCGTTCCGGTCGCCTCGCCTTCGCCGTTCACCTCGATCAGCGATCCCGAGCGGATCGAGATCCTCAAGGGGCCGCAGAGCGCCTATTTCGGCCGCAATACTTTTGCCGGGGCGATCAACTTCGTGAACAAGGAACCGGGCGGCGAGTGGCACGGCCAACTGACCGGCATGATCGGCACGCGTGACAACTGGCGCCTGCGCGGCTCGGTCGAAGGCCCGATCATCGGCGACATGCTGACGTTCCGGATAACCGGCGATGCGTTCGACAAGGGCGGATCGTGGAAGAACAGCTATGACGGCGGCACGCTGGGCGATGAATCGACGCGCAGCGCCAGCCTCCTGCTCGTCGCCAAGCCGAGCGACCGGCTCACCGTCAAGGCGTTCGGCATGTGGACGCGTGACGAGGACGGACCCTCGGCGCAGACGCGGCTCGTGGCCACGGATATCAAGACGCCGGGCGGCACCGTGATCCAGAGCAGCCAGAGCAATTGCACGACGCCGGGCGGCTATGCCTTCATCTGCGGCACCGCGCCGGGCCTCGTCAATCGGGTGAGCGCCAACACCAGCTTCACCAGCCAGCTCAAGAACTGGCTCGACAATCCTGCCGGGCGCCTGCTTTCAAGCGACGAGACGGTCGATCACTATGGTCTGCTGCGCAATTCCATCCACGCGCACCTTACCGCCGACTACGAGATCGACGACAATTTCTCGCTCTCGCTGCTGGCCGGGCACAACGAGGAGAAATGGAGCACCCTGGTCGACCTAGACGGGTTCGACAGTTCGGCCTTCACCGGCACGAGTTACTGGAACACCGCCTATTACGACTTCCCCTACCTGATCGAGCGGGAGATGCACGATTACTCGGCGGAGGGCCGGGTGAACTACGATTTCGGCGCCGTCCACGGCGTGGCCGGGGCCAGCTATCTCGAAGCGTGGAACCGGGTGGGCAGCGGCACGCCGATCTACGGCGGCCGCCCCGGCACCACCGGGCGCAACGAGAGCAAGACCCTGGGCATCTTCGCGGGCCTCACTTACGACATCACCGATCGCTTCTCGGTAAGCGCGGAAGGCCGCTACCAGATCGACCGGATCGCAACCTACGCCAACAGCAACCTGACCATCGCCGATTCCATCTATGTCCCGGCGGGCACTTATGCGGCGGGTAGCAAGCTGGCTTCGGACAAGTTCCGCAACTTCACGCCGCGCGTGATCGCCAACTTCCAGATCGACCCGGACCTTATGGTCTACGCCTCCTATTCGCGCGGGGTGAACCCGTCGCAGTTCAACGCCTTCCTGCTGGCCTCGACGACGGATTCGGGAGATCGGGAACTGGCGGCACAACAGGGCGTACCGCTTACGGTGCAGCCGGAGAAGCTGACCAACTACGAACTGGGGGTAAAGGGCAAGGCGCTGAACGGCCGGCTGACGTATACGGCGGCCGGATATTACGCGAAGTGGCGCAAGCAGATCACGTCCTATTCGTTCCTGCTGGATGACGGCACCCTGTTCACCGGCGTTGCCAACTCCGGCTCCACCGATCTCTACGGGCTTGAGGCGGAAACGCACCTGCGGCTGGGCGATCTCGTCACCATCGATGCGGCGGGCGCCTATACGGGCACGGACATCAACAGCTTCGTCAATCCTTCCGTAACCGCCTATTCCGGGATCACCGACTTCAGCGGCAAGGAAATGGCGCGTACTTCCAAGTGGTCTGCGAACCTGGGCGTGCAACTCGGCGGGGACTTGCGCGGGATCGACGATGCCGGCTGGTTCGCGCGGGCGGATTACAGCTTCAAGTCGGGCGTCTGGTCCGACCAGGCGAACCTCATCAAGACGCAGGACCGCCACCTGGTGAACCTGCGCACCGGCCTTTCGCGCGGGAAGGCCTCGATAGAGCTGTTCGTGAACAACGTCTTCAACAACAAGGCCTATACCAGCATCGACGATAACTGGGCGATTGCGCCCGGCTATTCGCTGGCGCGCTACAACGCCGTGCTCGTCGGCCTGCCCGACCTGCGCACCGCAGGCGTGCAGCTCAAGCTGGGCTTCTGATGACAGGCGGCCGTTCCCGGATGGCTGGCCCGTCCGGGAACGGCCGTTCCAAGCTTCCTTTTCAGACTGGAGACAGTTCTCATGTTCACTCGCCGCAAGATTCTGGGCGCGGGCGCGCTTGGCGCCGCCACCTTCGCGCTGCCGCGCATGGCTTTCGCCGCGGAGAAGGCCGATGTCGTCATCATCGGCGCGGGCCTTTCCGGCCTGCATTCGGCCGAGCTCCTGCGCGATCTCGGGATGCGCGTGCTCATCCTCGAAGCGTCCGACCGGGTTGGCGGGCGCGTGCAGACCGTTCAGACCGTGGACGGCCCCATCGACGTCGGCGCCAGCCAGATCGGCCGCAGCTATGCCCGCGTGCTGGACGCCTGCCAGCGCTACGGGCTCAAGCTCGTTTCGGAAGACCGCGACCTGCTTTCGTTCGGCGGTCATATCAAGGACACCTGGATCGACCCGAAGACGTGGGAATCGAACCCGCTCAACCGCACCGTCGGCGATGAGCGCAAGATCAACCCGATCCTGATGGGGCAGGCCGTCACCGCGAAATTCAACCCGCTCAAGGAAGTGGACGACTGGCTGGACCCGCGCTTTTCCGGGTACGACATCTCCCTGCGCGAACTGATGAAGCGCAACGGCTACAGCGAGGCGGCGATCGAACTCGCGGCGTTCTCGGCGCCCGGTATCGGCATCGACGAAACCTCGATGCTGCGCATGTGGCAGGAGGAGACGCGCGGAGGCGTCGATCGCCGGACGGGCCAGTCGCCGGTCCAGCACGCGCGGGACCATCCTTTCGGCGAGGCCAACGACCACAACATGATCGACGGCCTCGCCTCCACCAACAACATCGTCGGCGGCTGCCAGCAGCTGCCGCTGGCCATGGCGGCGAAGCTGGGTGACGCCATCCGCCTCGGACGCAAGGTGGCGCGGATCGAGATGACGGACAGCGGCGCCACCGTGACTTGTGCGGACGGCAGCGCGGTTTCGGCAAGGTTCGTGATTTCCGCCGTTCCCTTCTCGGTGCTGCGCCGTGTCGAAATCGTCGCGGGCAGGGACAATCCCCTGCAAAGGCAGGCGATTTCGGCGATGCCCTATGCCAACACCGCCCGCATGTACCTGACGGCCGAGAAGCCGTTCTGGAAGGAAGACGGACTGCCGCCCTCGTTCTCCACCGATGGTCCGATCGGGATGTTCTGGGCGATCGACAATCATACCGGCGAGGGCCGGCACCGGGCGATGGTGGTCATGGTCGGCCTTGTCGCGCAGGCCATCGCGAAAATGGAACATGCCGAGGCGGAAGCCTTCATCCAGAACGAGATCGTCCGCCTCCGCCCCGCTGCGAAAGGACTTCTGCGGCTGGCCACCTACAAGGACTGGATGCGCGATCCCAACCAGCTCGGCTGCGGGTTCAGCCTGGCACCGGGCCAGGTCAACGGCTTTGCCCGGACGATGACCGATCCCTGGCAGGTCATGCACTTTGCGGGCGAGCATACGCGGCGGCTCGATTTCGGCATGGAATCGGCGATGGAAAGCGGTGAACGCGTTGCCGTGGAGATCGGCGCGCGGGCCTGATTTTCGCGCGTGACGAACGGGAAAAGGCCCGGCAGGCGTTGTGCCTGCCGGGCCTTTTGCTTGCCAGAGGGATCAGAAGCGCAGGGTGGCTTCCATACCCCATTCGGCCGGACGGGGGACCGAGGCGTAGAGGCACTGCTGGTTGGAGCCATAAGTGGCGGTGTCGCGTTCCACGAAGATGCAGGTCGCGGTGGCGCCGGCGAGGCCTGAGCCGGTCGGGCGCTGGTTGTTGAGGATGTTGCGGCCGAAGAGCGAGAAGTCGATGGCATCGCTGGCGAAGTTGATCCGCGCGTCCACGGTCCAGGCCGAGCGGCCCTTCACGGTGTTGGCGAGATTGGCGTACCAGCTGCCGCGATAGGCGCCGTCCAGACGGAAGCTGGGCGAAAAACCGCCCATTTCCGGCAACTTGTATTCGCCGCCGATGAAGCCGTTCCAGTCCGGCACATTGGCCTGGGTGAGCCCGTCGAGCACGATCGAATTGTCCGCGCTGGCGGGGAACCCGTAAGTCGAGCTGGTGCTGATGATGAGCGGGGTCTTGGTCGTGAACTCCTGGTGGGCATAGCCGACCGAGCCGCGCAGCGTCAGGCACGGGGTTATCCGGAGGTTCGCCTCGCCTTCGAAACCAAGGATTTTCGAGGCGCCGACGTTGCCCACCGTGGCGATGTTGACGATGTTGCCGTTGACCGTGCGCTCCTGCGTGGAGACGAGCTGCTGGTCCTTCACTTCGTCATAGAACGCGGCGAGGTTGAGGGTCAGGCGGCCGCCGAAGAAGGTGTTCTTGCTGCCGATTTCGTAGTTGAACAGCTTCTCCGGGTCCGCGGCGAGCCCGACATAGTTTCCGGCGACATTGACGAAGCTGTACCGTGCGCTTTTCACACCCTTGGAAAACAGTGCATAGATCATGCTCTCACCCGTCACCTTGTAGCTCAGGGTGATACGCGGGCTGAAGTCCTCAGAGACGTTGTTGTAATCGACAGAGGTCGGGTAGAACACGCAAGTGGGGCAGGCGGGGGAGGACACCTTCTCGCGGGCGTAGCGCCCTTCGCCGCTCAGCGTCAGCGCGTCGGTGACGTCCCAGTCGAACCCGCCCAGCACCGCCATGTTGGTGAGGTGGTCGTTGCGCGTCACGCCCTTGGGATTGGCGGTGGTGCCGTAGCCGGAGAAGGCGGAGAGATCGTTCTCCCAGAAATAATAGAGCCCCGCCCGCCAGCGGAACGGTTTGCTTCCGGGGGAGAGCAGCATGAGCTGGTGGCTGGTGTTCTCGAAAGTCTCGGTCGAGGGGAAGGTGCCCAGCACCGAACTGCGCACGGTTACCGTGCCATCGGTTATCAGGTCGCCGAACACCGGGTCCTGTCCGGGCTGCACCGCGCGGGGAACGGTGGCGACATTGGCCCAGCGCGATTCCCGGAAATAGCCGCCGCGGTAGCTCAGTTCATAATCGCCGAAGGTCTTGGTGACGACGGCGCTGGCGAAGTAGCGGTCGCGTCCGTAGCCGGTGGCGCCCTGCGTGCCGATGGTGTCGAGGTCGCCGTCCGGCAGGTAGGCGGGGAAGAACGCGCCGTTGCCGCGCGCGAAAGGCGCCACCGCGACGCCGGCTGCCAGCCATTCGCGCGGGTGCTGCACCACTTGTGCGGGCGGGGAATCGCGGTCGTGCTGGTACATGCCGCGCAGCTTGATCGAGAAGCTTTCGTCCGGCTTGAAGAACAGCGTGCCCGAGACGACCTGCGTGCGTTCGCGCCCGATCGCGGTGCCGTCGTCAACCGACTTCGCGAAGGCGCCGTTCTGCATCAGCGAGCCGGAAACAGAGAACCACAGCGCATCCTTCACTATCGGCGCGGTAACGGTGCCGCCGAAGTAGTAGCTGGCGTCCGGCGCCTTGTTGGTGAGGCTGCCGCGCGCCTTGACGAAGCCGGTCACGGCATCGCCCGAGGGATCGGCGGTGACGTAGTTGATCGCGCCGCTGTAGGTGGCGCGGCCGAAGGTGGCGCTTTGCGGGCCCTTGATGATCTCCACGCGCTGGAGGTTCTCCAGATCGAGCGAGGCGAGTTGCCCTGACAGGGCCACGCCGTCGATGAAGATCGAGATGCCCTGGTAGCGTTCGTCCGAAGTATTGGGGGCCAGGCCGCGCAGCGAGTAGGCCGAGGGATCGTTGCGGCCCGAGCCGGCGAAAAGGCTGAGGTTCGGCGTGATCTTCTGGAGGTCTCGCGCGTCGCGGATCTGGGCACCGGCGAGATCCTGGTCACTCAGCGCGGTGATCGCCAGCGGCACGTCCTGAAGGCTTTCCTTGCGGTTCTTGGCGGTGACGACGATGGTATTGCCGCCTTCCGCGTCGCCGGCCTGCTGGGCCTGCGCCGGGGCCGTCGCCAGCATGGCGGCGGTGGCGATCAGGCTGGTCGTCAATGCTGTTCTTTTCAACTTACCGGTCATGGACGCTTTCCCTCATGTTATTTGTTCTTGAGGGGACATGCTGTCGCAGTCGGGTGAGTATTTTTCTGAAGTATTTCCCCTATCCGATGGACGGATAAAGAAAATATCGCGAAGATGGCTGCAGGGCGAGACGCTGGAAGCGCCCGCCCTGCAGGGGTTGGAACTGGCTTTTTCCGGTCAGGCGGCAGTGGCGTTCAGGGCATTTCCTTCGGCTGTTTCAGAAGCCTGCACAGCGTGTTCTGGCGCGGCCTGGCCCGGAAGCCGGTAGCGCAGCATGATGAGGCCCGCGGCCACCGCGGCGAGCGAGGGCACGACGGAGAGCGCCACGATGATCCCGAGCCGCACGCTGGGAGGCTGCGCTTCCGCGCCGTTGCCGGTGGAGGACACGAACCCGACCCAGGCCATGGTCATGCTGAACACGAAGGTTCCGAAGGCGGCCGTGCCCTTCTCCACCATGACGAAGACGCCTGCGAGCATCCCGGCGCGGCTGTCTCCCTGTACCTGGCGCGAATAGTCCATCGTGTCGGTCAGCACGGTGTAGAGACCGAGGAAGATGCCGCCGGTGGCGATGCCGGAAACCAGCGCGCAGAGATGGACGAAGGGTTCGGGCCGGGCGGCGGGAACGAAGAGCCAGCTGAAATAGGCGAGCGCGCAGAGCGCACTGGCGCCCAGCAGCGCGTTGCGGCGGCCGTGGCGCGCGGCAAGCCTTACCCAGAGGTACTGCGAGCCCATCATCGCCAGCGTCTGCACGAGGAAGATCGAGCCCAGCGTGCTGTCGGCCACGCCCAGCACGTGGCGCGTGTAGAAGGGGATCGCCGCCATGTGGACGGTAAGGCCCGAGAACAGCACGAGCTTGAAGCCGATCAGGCAGAGGAACGGCCGGTTGCGGCGCAGGGCACCCACCGCCTCGCGCAGGGAGCCATCGCCGGATGGCCCGCTTTCCGCCGCTTCGCCTTCGCGCAGCAGTGCGAAGGAAGCCGCCCCGCCAAGGGCGATGAGCACGCCCAGCACGATCGCCACCATGCCGTGCCCGGCACGGTCGCTGCCGATGCGCGAAAGCAGGAACGGAGCGGCGGCGGTCGCGGCCATGTTGCCGAGTGAGGAGCCGTAGACGCTGAAGGTCATCAGCTTCGAGCGTTCCTGAAAGTTCGACGTGATCGCCCGCCCCAGCGCCAGATAGGGAATGCGGAACAAGGTATAGGCGGTGGAGAAGAACAGCAGCGTCATCCCCACCCAGACCCATAGGCCGGTGCCCGAAAGCGCCCCAGGCACGTTGAACAGCATGACCATGGAAAGCCCGGCCATCAGCCCGCCGCCCAGCAGATAGGGGCGGTACTTGCCGAAACGGGTGTGCGTGCGGTCGCCGATGTGGCCCATCAGCGGGTCGCAGGCGGCATCGTATATCTTGGCAAGGACGGTCAGCATTCCGGCCAGCCCGATGGCAAGGCCGAGCGAATCCGTCATGAACCGCAAGTGCAGCAGGCCCACGGCGCTGACCAGCGCCGAGGACGTGAAGGAGCCGATCGCCCAGCCGAGATATGCAGTCTTCTTCACGCGTGTTCCTTGCAGCGAGGGGGGCTATGGGCTCAGCGGGCTTGGTCGGACCAGACCTTCGTCATGTCGGAACTGCCGGACAGGGGGCAGCCTTCGCCGGGAAGCTGCACCGCGACCATGAACGAGCCTTCCGGCCCGGCTTTCGAGATGTGGCCCTTGCCGGTGCAGTCCTCCGCATAGGCGAGGTCGCCGTGGCGCAGTTCGTATTCGGTGCCGTCATGAAGGCCAATCATCATCGACCCGAAGATCGGGATCAGCAGGGTCGGCTGGCTGGCGACGTGGAAGCCGAAACCGGCGCCGGGTTGCGATCCGCCCAGGGTGACGCGCGCGGCGGTGCGGCGCAGCAGAGTGGCGATGGCCTGGCCGCGCGGCTCGACCACTTCGAGTTGTTCGGCCCGGGTCAGCCCGTCTGGTCCGGAATAGAGGTGAAAGACCCGCTTCAGCCAGGGAACCGTGCCGCCGCTGCCGGGAAATTCCATCGGCAGGTTCGGGCCCTGGATCGGCTCTACCCGGATGCCGGGAGCGCTGCCCGCCACCGCCGGGCCGGAAATTCCCAGCATCGCGAGAAGCGCCGCGCCGCCAAGGAATTCCCGCTTGCCGGGATCGAAGGTCATGCTGCCCGCGCCGCTTGCGCGGGGCGCGGGGCGAAGGCGCGCGGTTCGTCGTCGGGGCGGTGCCAGATCAGCGGTAGCAGTTCGCCGGGTTCGGGGTGAACGCCGTCGGGCTGGCTCATCAGGTCCATGCCGTGGACCGGCATCAGCCCTTCGCGCGGGCACCAGTAGCAGTCGTCGCCGATCATCCGCATGGCAAGGCCGGTGCGGGCGAGCGTGTCGGAATCGTTGCCCTTGGAATAGTGCGGGATATCGACATGGAACAGCACGGCGTCACCCGGCTGGAGATCCCAGGTGACGAAGCGGAACGGGAAATCCGGATTGTCGCGCTCTGCTTCGAAGTCGGGGAAGCGGAAGGTGCCGTCTCCGGCGGGGCCGAAGCGCGAGCCGGTGTCGATGCAGAAGCGGTGATAGCCCGCGACGAATTCGATCCGGCCGTTCTCCTCGTTCACCGGCGACAGCGCGACCCACAGGTTGGGGATCATGGTGCCGGTGAAGGGCCAGAGGTGATCGGCATGCCACTGCATGATCGCGGGCGATTGCGGCGGCTTGCGGAACAGGTGATCGTGGAACATCTGCACGTTGTCCGCCTCGATCACGCGGCCGACGATCTCGCCCGCGGGTGAGTTGAAGGCGAAGTCGCGGAATATGCCCGGCTTGTGCCAGAGGTGCGAAACCGAGACCATGGCGCCGTGCGAGGGGCCGGTAAGGCCGTGTGCGGCGGGATCGGCGGATACTTCGAGCGCGGCCTGCTGGAGACGCTCGATCCATTCCGCGTCGAACATCTGGCGCAGGCAGACCACGCCGTCGCGGCGATAGGTCTCGATGTGCTCGGGCGTGACGGGGTTGAGGGGATGCTTGTTCATCGCCGGACTCGCTGTGAGGAAAAAAGGGGCCACGGTGAGCGACTGGAACCCAGCGCAGCCAGTGGCGGCATGTTGCTTGGGCTTGGCGAGGCGGAACAGAGAACTAATTTTGACCTGTGATAGAGCGCCTCTATCACCCGGGCAGCGGCGGCCATCATGCCGCGATCTTCGGGGCGGGCAGCGCCTTGGGATGGTCGGGAACCTGCATCGTGCGCAGCAGCGACTTCAGCCGCCGCACCGCCAGCGTCTCGTAGCAGCCGTCGATCCACAACAGGCCGAGCGGCGGCCCCTCGATGTTGGAGCCGGGCACCTGGCGCACGGTGCCGCCCTGCAGTTCGGTGGCGAACTGGCTTTCCGGCACCATGCCCAGCAGGCCGCCGTCCATGACCATCCGGCGGATCAGGTGCATCGAGGCGGAGCGGATCGCCACCATGTTCTCGGTCATCCCGAAGCGTGCGAGCAGTTCCAGCACCATGTTGGTATTGTTGCGATCGCCACTGCTGGCGGTCACCTGCCGCGCGCCGACATTGGGGGCGTCTGCCTGCGCCCAGGCATGTTCGGTGATCGGGCCGCCGCTTTCGATCTGTTCGAAGATCGCGTGATCGGGGCGGGCGAAGATCGAGTAATACTGGCGCAGCAGCGGCTCGAAAGCGATTTCGTCGGCGTCCTCGTCCTCGGGCGGGGCGGCGGAGAAGGCCAGGTCCAGTTCGCCGCGTTGCAGGCGGGCGATGAGGTCGGCGCTATAGGCTTCCACCACGCGCAGGGTAACGGCGGGCTCGCGTTCGCGAAAAGCGGCGATGGTGTGGGCGAACTGGCTGTTGAGCAGCACCGGGTGGACGCCGATCACGATCACCTGCTGGCGGTTCTTGCGCTCCACTTCGGCGAGCAGGCGGGCATGTTCGCTGACGATCAGGCGCGCGCGCACGATCAGCGTCTCGCAGGCTTCCGTCGGGCGGATGCCGGAGGGACCGCGCACGAACAGCGAGAGGCCGAGGCTTTCCTCCAATTGCCGGATGCTCCAGGTGAGCGCGGGCTGCGACATGCCGAAACGGCGCGCTGCCTTGCGGAAACTGCCTGCCTCGTAGACGGCGATCATGCGTTCGAGCTTGACGATGTTCATCGGCGGGGGGCCTCCTGGTTGCCGTTGCCCGGGGAGGTTCGATCAAGCTTCTCTCGCAGGGTAATAGATTTCTTGGATTATTCGCCTCTCGGTCACCTGCCAGTTTTTCGGGGTCAGAATTGAAGCCGGCACGCATCGTGGCCCGGCCTTGGGGAGGGCCGTCATGTCGCTTGAAATCCTGGGAGTCCTGCTCCACCGCAATGCCTCGGAAGTGTCGCCACCGGGCGGGCCGAGCTTCGATGTGGAGACGATCGGCACGCTGGCCCGCGCGTTTGACGAAAACGGCTTCGACCGCGTGCTGATCCTCCAGAACTCCTACGCGCCGGACCCTTTCGCCATCGCCAGTTACGCGGCCGCGATCACCCGGCGGCTATCCTTCATGGTGGCGCATCGGCCCGGCTTCATCGCGCCGACCATGGCCGCGCGCATGTTCGCCACGCTTGACCGGCTGAGCGGCGGGCGTGCCGGGGTCCATGTCATCACCGGCGCCAACGACCTGGAACTGGCCTGCGACGGGGATTACCACACCAAGGACGAACGCTACCGGCGCAGCGGCGAATATGTTGAGATCATGCGCCGGGTCTGGGGCGCGCGCGAGCCGGTGAGCCATGCGGGCGACTGGTACCGGTTCGACCGGGCGCTGGCGGAAATCCGGCCGGAGGGCGGCGCCATCCCGGTCTACTGGGGCGGAGCTTCTCCGCTGGCGCTGGAAGTGGGCGCGCAAGTGGCGGATGTCTACGCGATCGGCGGTCTCAAGCCGCTGGCGCAGATGGAAGAGGCGGCGGCGCAGGTCAAGGCGGCCTGGGCGGCAACCGGCCGTCCCCTGCGGCTCCAGACATCGGCGCGGGTCATCCTTGGCGAGACCGAGGAACAGGCATGGCAGGCCGCGCGCGCGGTGATCGAGCAGCTTCGCGACACTGCCGCGATGCAGCAGGCGAAAATCTCCGAAGCCGATGCCGGAAAGGGCGAGGCGACCGGCACCGCCATGCGGCTCGACCCCAGGCTGGCCACGACGCGCGGCGGATCCGGGCGTGAGGAACTGGAGGCGCTCGCCGGTGGCAGCGAACTGATCGACAAGCGCCTCTGGACCGGGATCACCCGCGCCTCGATCGATTTCTCGACGCCGATGCTGCCGCCCGCGCTGGTGGGCACGGCCGAGCAGGTGGCGGATGCCTTGATGGACTATTATGCCATGGGCATCGGCGGCTTCCTGCTGCGCGGATTCGACCTGCTGGGCGATATCGCGGTCCACGGGCGCGAACTGATCCCGCGCCTGCGCGAACTGGCCGCCCGCCATGACGAGAAGTCCGGCGCCGACCTCGCCGCCGCCGGTTCCCGCGTCAGTGCCTGAAGGAGAACAAGGCGCATGAAACTGCTCGTTCCGTTCGCCGCCGTGCTGGCCCTTGCGGCGCCCGCGCTGGCCGATCCGGCGCCCGTCACCCCGCTTTCTCCCACCGGCAAGGCCATGCGCATGATGCACATGTACGGCGGGGAGGACGGCGAATCCCATCTCGAGATCATCGACCTGCCGCTGACCGGCGGGGGCGACGGGCGTTCGGTGCAGTCGCGCCTGCGCGCCACCGATGTCGAGATCGGCGATACGCTGCCCGGCGGTTTCATCGATTTTCACGGCGTTTCCACCCCGCGTTTCCTGATCGTCCTGTCAGGCCAGCTCGAAGTGGGGCTGGGTGACGGTTCGAAGCACATCCTTTCCAAGGGCGACATCGTCCTGGCGGACGACGTGACCGGACGCGGCCATACCTCGCGCATGATCGGCACCGAGCCCGTGCGCATCCTCACCGTCCGTCTGCCGAAGGACAGCGCGCTCGTGCCCAAGGCCGAGAGTTGCCCCGATGGCATGCCCGCCGACCAGTGCGTGGCGGCGCGGCTGGGAAAGCAGGGCGAAGCGCGCAAGTGAACCGCCACCCACGGTGATGGCGGGGTGTGCGGAGCGGGCGGGTCCGCCAGTCGGATAGACGCGATGGCGCCGTTCGTTCCGGCACCGGCAGAAGCGACCTTTCGCGGCAGCAGCGCTCGCTGCGTTCGCGAAAGGTTTTTTGCATGGTTCGCCGCAAGATAGTCTCCTCCGCCGCGCTGCTGGCGGCCGTATCCGCCATCGCGGCGGCGCTGCCGGCGACGGCGCAGATGCAGTCGCCCAAGCTCGATCCCTCCACTTGCGTGATGCCCCCGTTCTATTCCGGCCCCGCGCCCTACAAGTCGGTGGAGCAGCTTCCCGACCGGCGCGTGACCTTCCGCCTCTGCGCGCCGAATGCATCGGAAGTGCTGCTGACCAGCACGGATATCGCCACGGTCATTCCCATGGGCTTCCCCGCCGGTACGCCGCAGGGCCTTGCCATGGCGAAGGACGCGACCGGTCTCTGGACCGTCACCACCACCCGGCCGGTGCCAGCGGACACTTACCGCTTCGCCTTCCGCGTGGACGGGGTGAAGACCGTGGATCCGCTGGGCAAGACCTTCTCCGAGGAGCTCAAGGGCATCAATTCGACATTCGAGGTGCGCGGCCCCGAAGGCGATTTCCAGACGTGGAACCCGCAAGTCGCGCATGGCGCGGTATCGACGATCGAATACTGGTCGAAATCGCTCGGCATCGCCCGCCGCGCCCATGTCTATACGCCGCCCGGCTATATGAAGGACGGCCGCAAGTATCCGGTGCTCTATCTCGTGCACGGCGCGGGAGACAGTGACGACAGCTGGACCAGCGTGGGCCGGGCCAATGCCATCCTGGACAACCTGATCGCCGCCGGAAAAGTCGTGCCGATGATCGTCGTCATGCCGGACGGCCACACCCCGCTGCGCGAAGGGGTGATGACGCTCGACAACCCCGATTTCGGCGCCGACCTGATCGGCGACCTGATCCCCTATGTCGATGCCGCTTACCGCAGCGACGCCCGGCCAGAGGCACGGGCCATGGCGGGGCTGTCTATGGGCGGATCGCATACCCTGCGAAACGGGCTAACGCACCCGGACCAGTTCCGCTGGATCGGCATATTCTCGATGGGGCTGAGCAAGGGCAACGCCTTCAACGGCGTGGAGACGTATGCCGCGAAATACGATGCCGAACTGAAGCGCAGCGCGAAGGAACTGAAGCTCGTCTACTTCGCGATGGGCAGGGAGGATTTCCTTCACGAGACGGTCGCGCCCACGCGCGCGCTGTTCGATCGCTACCACATCGCGCACGTCTATCACGAAACCGGCGGCGGCCACGAATGGGTGAACTGGCGGCGCTATCTCGCCGATTTCGCGCCGCGCCTGTTCCGCTGAAGGCAGGCCCGGGCGCGCCTTTTGCGCGCCCGGGCCTGCCTTCTGGCTTCAGTCCTTCCAGCGGCGCGCTTTCATCGTCACGGTCACCGGCGCGCCCAGATGCTCGGCATCGGTGCCCACCGCGAAAGCGTAACGGCCCGCCGGGATCGTCCAGCTTCCATCCTTCCAGTCCGCCAGCAGGCGCGGGTCGATCGTCATCGCCACTTCGCCCGAGGCGCCCGGCGCCAGTTCCACGCGGCCGAAGCCGACGAGACGGCGTTTCGTCTCTCCTGCCCGGTCGGTCAGGTAGAGCTGTACCACGTCCGCACCTGCCCGCGCGCCGGTGTTGGTCACGGTGACGCGCGCGGCGGAACCCTTGATCACCGGCTTGCCTTGCGCGAACGCGGTGTAGCTGAGCCCGTGGCCGAAGGGGAACAGCGGCCGGACCGCTGTGCGGGCGAACCAGCGATAGCCGAGGTCCGAACCTTCGATGTCGTAGTCTGCGGGCAGCTTGTCCTTGCCTCCCTTCGGATTGCCGCCGAAGTCCGGCTCCACCCAGTCGCTCCCGTCCAGGCGGGGGCGGGGAAGCTGGCTCTCGTCGGCCGGGAAAGTGATCGGCAGGCGGCCCGAGGGGTTGGTTTCGCCGAACAGCACCGAAGCGATTGCCTCGCCGCCGCGCGCGCCGGGATACCACGCCTCGATCACGCCCCTGACCTTGCCCAGCCAGGGCATCTTCACCGGGCCTCCGGTTTCGAGCACGACGATGGTATTCGGATTGGCGGCGGCAACTGCCTCGATCAGCGCATCCTGTCCGCGCGGCAGCGACAGGTCCGGCACGTCCAGCCCTTCGGTCATCCACTGGGTGGCGAAGACGATGGCCACTTCCGAACGCGCGGCCAGTTCGGCCGCGTCCTTGATGTACTGACCCTGGCGGTAGAGCACGGCGGCGCCCGGCGCCTGCGCCTTGATCGCCGCCATCGGGCTGGAACGGTGGTAGGATTCCGAGATGAACCCTGCCCATACGCCCGACCCTGCCACAGGCAGCTTCACCGCAGGCCCGCCTTCGCCCATGACCTGGCTCGACCCGGCGCCCGAAAGTACGCCGCCGTCGGCATAGCCGCCGATGACCGCGATGGACTTCGCGGTCCTGGCCAGCGGCAGCACATGGCCTTCGTTTTTCAGCAGGACGATGCCCTGCTTGGCGACCTCCTCGGCAATAGCGGCATGGGCGGGCCAGTCTATCGTGCCGCCGGGTTCTGCGGGATGGCTGTCCAGCCCGGCGGCATAGACGGCGGTCAGGATGCGGGTGTTCATGTCATCGAGCCGGGCGGCCCATGCCGGATCGGACGCGGCCTTTTCGGCCAGCTTCGCGCCGAAGAACACGCCCGGATCGAGCTGGTCGCCCGATTGCTGGTCAAGCCCGTTCATCGCCGCGTCGATCGAGGGCACGGCCCCCCAGTCCGACATGACGAAGCCCTTGTAGCCCCATTCCTGCTTGAGCACCTTGTTGAGCAGCCAGTCGCTGGAGCAGGCCTGCGCCCCGTGAACGCGGTTGTAGGCGCACATGACCGAGCCCGGCTGGCCCTGCTCGATGCCGATCTGGAAGGCCAGCAGGTCGCTTTCATGGGCGGCGGCGGGCGCGATCTTCACGTCCACGTACTTGCGGCCGGTTTCCTGCCCGTTGAGCGCGAAGTGCTTGATGGTGGAGATGATATGGTTGGATTGCACGCCCCGGATCGCCGCGCCCGCCAGCACGCCGGACAGCAGCGGGTCTTCCGAGAAGTATTCGAAAGTCCGCCCGTTGCGCGGATCGCGGGCCAGGTTCACGCCGCCTGCCAGCAGCACGTTGAAGCCCTTGGCCCGCGCTTCCGAGCCGATCATCGCGCCGCCGCGCTCGACCAGTGCGGGGTTCCAGCTTGCCGCCTGCGCCACGGCCGATGGCAGGGCGGTGGACCAGTCCTTGCGCGCGCCCATCACCCAGCTCACGCCGAGGCTGGCATCGGTTTCCCGCAAGTGCGGAATGCCAAGCCGGGCAACGCCGGGAATGTAGCCCGCGCCGATGATCGCTTCGGCCGGGATCTCCACTTTCGGGCCGCCGCCGGGCAGGGGCATGATGCCGTGAGTGATGACCACCTTTTCCTGCGCGGACATGCGGGAAACCGTTTCGCCCGCGCGCTTCTGTGCGGCCGCAAGGTCGATGGCGCGGCTGTCGCGTTCGGCTGCGGGCGCGGGCGCGGCGATAACCAGTGAAACGGCTGTGCAGGCGAGCAGGCGGGAAATCATTGCGGAAGGTCTCCAGGAGAGGGAGGATCGCCCCGAAATTCGGGTCTCGGGGCTTCGCGGCCACCATGGATCGCTGCCGAAGGGTGTCCACGCAGCGGACCGCCACGTCCGTCTGGTGGATAAACCGCGCAATTGCCGCGATGCGGCAAAGGTCAATGGCATGAATATCCCATGGACGGAGCGGGCGCTCCGTCGCATGTTGCAGTGCAACAAAACAAGATTCGGGAAGCGCATGGCCACCATGATCGAGCAGACAATCCTCCCGCAGCCACCGGCGGGGCATGACGACAGGGTCGGCACCTCCGTCCTCCTGCGCTACGGCACCGGCCAGCTCGGGGCGCAGATCTTCCGCGATACACCGGCGGTGCTGCTGCCGCTGTTCCTCACCACCATGCTCGGGGTAGAGGCCTGGCTGGCGGGGCTGGTCGTGCTCATCCCCAAGCTCTGGCTGATCGTCTGCGATCCGCTGGTCGGCGCCTGGTCCGACCGGCTGCGCGGAAAGCACGGGCGCGCGCCCTTCCTCGTCGCGGGAGCGGTTCTCACCAGCCTCGGCTTCGTGGCGCTGTTCACGCTGACCGAGAGTTCCAGCCCGCTGCTTTCGGCGGCGATCACCTGCTTCCTGTTTTTCCTCGCCTCCACCGCCTTCTCGATGTTCTCCGTGCCCTATCTCGCGATTGCGGCGGCGCTGTCGCACGATCCGCACGAACGCACGCGCATCATGGTCTGGCGCATGGTCTTCTCGACGCTGGGCGTGCTGGTGGGCGTGGGCGTGGCGCAGCCGCTGATCTATGCGCTGGGCGGCGGCGCGCATGGCTGGACCGTGATGGCACTGGTGCTGGGCGCAGTGTGCCTCGGCACGATGCTGGTGACCGCGCTGGGCCTGGCCCGCGTGCCGATGATCCGCGACGATGCCGCGCCGGGCAGCCTCTTGAGCCAGCTTGGCGCGATCAAGGGCAACCGGCCCTATCTGGTGCTGCTGGCAACCTGCCTGATCCAGAACATCGGGCAGGCTTCGGGCTATACCGTGATCGGCTTCATCTATCTCTATGCGATTCAGGCGATCTGGATCGTGCCGCTGTTCATCCTCGTCATGGCGATCGCGGGCATTCTCGCGCAGCCGCTCTGGCTCGCGTTTTCGCGCCGCTGGGGCAAGGAGCGCACTTACGTCATCGCCTCCGCCGCATGGGCGATGGTGACGGTAACCTGGTTCTTCGTCCACCCGGCCACCGACGTGCTGGTGAACATTCCCGGCGTGGGCGCGCTGGGCACGCAGCACGTTCTGGTGCTGGTGCGCGGCGCGGTGATCGGCGTAGTGAACTCGGCGTTCGTCATGCTCTCGCTCTCGATGCTCACCGATACGATCGATTACGAACGCCGCCGCAAGGGCATTGCCAACGAAGGCGTCTTCGCCGGACTGTTCTCGGCCATGGAGAAACTCTCCTTTGCGCTCGGCCCGGTCGTCGCGGGCCTTGTGATGAGTGCGTTCGGCTTCGTATCCTCTACCGGCGGAGCGGTGACGCAGACGCCCCATGCGATCACCGGCATCGTCCTGCTCTACAGCCTGATCCCGGCCGGAACCCAGCTTGTCAGCCTTCTGGTGTTCTCGCGCTACCGGCTGCCCGCCGATGCGTGAGCGCGGCCGGTCTGCCCGGCTGAGGGCACGGTCGGCGGCAAGATCCGCAGCAGGCCTCATGGCGGTGCTGCTGTGCTGGTCCGGTCCGGTCCGCGCCGCACCGCAGGATGACATCGCCGCACCGCAGGATGACATCGCCGCACTCGCGCCGCCCGCACCCGATTACGCTGTCGCCGGGAACTGGGCCGCCGGCCCTGCCGGTCCCGGCCCGGCGGCGGCCTCGCCTGAGGGCGCCGCGCCGGTCGCGCAGGCTCCGGGGGTGGATGTGTTCTATGTCCATCCCACCACCTTCCGCAGCCAGACCGCGTGGAACCAGGACCCTGCCGACGCCGCCGCCAGCACCTGGACGGACGAGAGCGCAGTGGCCCGGCAAGCCAGCGCGTTCGGGGCCTGCTGCCGGATCTGGGCGCCGCGATACCGGGCGGCCAGCTACAAGGCGCTGATGGACCCCGCGCACCGGGATGCCGCCTTTGCGCTTGCCTATTCCGACGTGGAGCGCGCGTTCGACTGGTTCCTCGCCCATGTCGGCGATGGTCGGCCCTTCATCATCGCCGGACACAGTCAGGGCGCCAAGCACATCGCCGACCTGCTGGAACGGCGGATCGACGGCACGCCGCTGCAGCAGCGCATGGTGGCGGCCTACATCGTGGGCATCAATCTTTCGGAAGGCGAGTTCGGCCTGCGGTACAGGCACGTCCCCGTTTGCGACAGGCCCGCGCAGACCGGATGTGCGCTGCAATGGAATGCGGTTGAGGCTGGCGCCAACCTTGCGCCCATCGTCGCCGCTTACGAAAAGGCCTTCGTCGACAGATATGGCGACGTTCCCGGCAAGCGCCCGCTCTGCATCAACCCGGTGACTTTCGACCGGTCCCGCCCCGCTGCGCTTTCGGTGCAGGCACGCGGCGCGGTTCCGGGCGAGCCCGGTTTCGGCGCGATGAAGCCGCTGCGACCCGGCGCGGTGGCCGTGCGGTGCGAGCAGGGGCTTGCCGTGACCTATCCGGCGCCGGGGCTCGATGTGAGGCCGATGCCGGGCGGAAGCCTTCACTATTACGATTTCGCGCTGTTCTATGCGGAAATCCGCGCCAATGCGGCCCTGCGCGCCTCGGCCTGGCTCAAGGCGCATCGCTGAACGGCCTGTCCGCAAGGCGGATAGTCGGCGCTGCGTATCGGGCAGAGTTCGCGTTTACGACCTAGGTTGGAGGATGACTGGAAAGAACGGGCCCCGGCGGACCCGATGGGCAGCCTTCCAAGCAGAGAAGGCGTCCGGGCATCCCGGCCGGAGCGACAATGACGCATTCCAAAGGGTAGGCAGTTAGACATGACCAGACAGATCATCCTTCCGGCACTGGCCGCGGCCGCCTTCGCTGCCATGGCGGCGATTCCGGCAAGCGTTTCGGCCGCGCCGCCGGCGACTGACGCCGCGGCAGGCAAGCGCATCTTCATGCGCTGCATGGCCTGCCACACGGTGAATGCCGGAGGTGCGAACAAGGTGGGACCGAATCTCTCGGGCGTGGTCGGCAAGAAGTCCGGCACGGTGAAGGGCTTCCGCTATTCGGCAGCCATGACCAAGTCCGGCGTGACCTGGAACGATGCCACGCTCGACAAGTGGCTGACCCGTCCGGCCAGCGTGGTTCCCGGCACCTCGATGGTCTTCGCCGGGCTTCCCAAGCCGGAAGACCGCAAGGCCGTGATCGCCTACCTCAAGAAGCCGGCGCCCTGAACGTGACGCGGATCGTGGAGACGGGCCTTGCGGTATCGCGCCGGTCGCTGCTGGCCGGTTCCGTCGCGGCGGCGGGACTGGCCGTGGCCGGACGCGTGCTGGCGGCCTCCCCGCCAAAGCCGATGCCGCAGCCTGCGGTCATCGAACTGAAGACGCCGGAAGGCCGCGCGGTTTCCATCACCGAATGGCGGCCGCAGGGCAGCCCGCGCGGGGTGATCCTGTTCTCGCACGGGGCGGGATCGGCCCCTGCATACTACGATCCGATCATAGGGCCCTGGGTCGCAGCAGGGTGGCGGGTGCTCGCACCGCTTCACGTGGATTCGCGCGAGCACCCGCAAACCGCGCAGTACCAGGGACTTGCAAGCTGGAAGGCGCGTATCGAGGATATGCGCGCGCTCGTTTCCCATATCGGCGATGCGCCGTTCGTGGCGGCGGGCCATTCCTATGGCGGCCTCGTCGCGACGATGCTGGGCGGTGCGCAGCCGGTCCTGCCGGAAGGGCTGCAGGCGCCGCTGGTGCCGCGCCTTGCAAGGGCGGTGATCGCCTTCTCGCCTCCGCCGCCGATCCCTGTCCTCGTGACCGAGGCGGGCTACGGCGCGCTGTCGGTGCCCGCGCTGGTCCAGACGGGTACGCTTGACCTGATGCCGGGGATGGCCGCCGATGGCTGGAAGGGCCACCTCGCGCCGTTCACTGCCGCTGCGGCGGGGGGCGATCGCTATGGCCTCGTGCTCGAAGGGGCCAACCACTACTTCGGCGGCGCTATCTGTGATTTTTCGCAGCCGGGACCGCCGCAACTGGCGGCCCTGAAGCTGGCGGTCGAGCGTGCCGCGCTGTTCCTCGAAGGCTTCGGCGGGGGAAGCGCAAGGGCGCGCCGCCGTCTCGACAGGCTGGTGACGGAAGCCCTGCCGGCGCGCCTCATGAAGCGCTGAGCGCTTCGCCATTCTCCTTAAAAACGCCCCGGAATTCGTTTCCGGGGCGTTTTTCGTGGGTTTCGGCGGTTTCAGAGCCCGAGCGCGCCGGGGTTCATCAGTCCCTTCGGATCGAGTTCCCGCTTTACCGCGCCCAGTAGGGAAAGCGCCTGGGGAGACAGCCGCTGGCGGTAGGGATAGGCCCGGCCGAGCTGGAAGTGCCCGGCGCCGTATTCCTGCATCAGCGCGACGATCGCCTGCTTGAGATCGTCCGCATAGGCGCGCGATTCCGCGTTGGCGGGGAACTGCGGCTGCTGGGACAGGTATTCCGCGCCCAATACCGTGCGGTGATAGGCGGTGCGGTCGTCCGGCCAGTAAAGCGCCACTTCGTAAAGGAAGCCGGTGGCGCCGACCGGGGAGAACATCGTGCCGGTCCAGACGCCGAGACGGTCCATTTCCGCCTTGCGCCCGGCGATCAGTTCCTTGAACGCGGCGTCGAACGGCACGGCCTGGTCATGGGCGAGCACGCCGTGGATCGGCACCCAGCGCTCGCCGCCGGGGCCGAGCACGTTGAACAGCGGCGCGAAGGGCACCGAGTGGACGAAAGTCGGGATCGAGTTGGCGATCTCGCGGCCGTGCCGGGCCAGCATCCGGCGCAGGATCCTGGCCTTGTGCGCCGCCTCGTCGGCATCGAACCCCTCGATGATGAAGTGGCACATGTAGGCGCCCGCGCGCATCGGGTTCTCGCCCGCCAGCGCCATGCGGACGAGCTGGGCAAGGCCCTTCATCTTGTCCGGCGCCTTGCGCATCACCTCGGCGGCGATCTTCAGGCGCGCGCCCATGCCTTCCTGGCGGCCGATCTGCCCTTGCGACAGGGCAAGGTCGAGGCCGAAGTGGGAATCGTCCAGCCGCGCCATGGCCGCCTCGCGCGAGGCGGCGTGATAGTCCGTGAAGCTTTCGAACGCGAAGCTCAGGCATTCGAAATGCGGCAGGACCGGCAGCAGCGGCAGGCGAATGCGTGCCTTGATGCCGAAGATCCCGCAGTCGCCCGTGAACAGGCCGGTGAGGTCCGGCCCATAGAAGCGCATGGCCGAACTGGCGCTGGTCGAGAGCATTTCCCCGCTCGCCAGCACCACGTCCATCGACAGGACCGACTGTGCCGAGATGCCGTGCGCGGTGCTGCCGTGGCTCAGGGTGTTCTGGCTCATGCTGCCGCCTACGGTGGCGGCGATGCCGGAAAACGGTCCCCAGAACGGCGTGCGCAGGCCCTTGGCGTCAAGCGCGGCCTTGAGCGCCATCCACGTGACCCCCGCGCCGACCGTGACGACGGCATTGCGTTCGTCGATCTCGATCGTGTCGAGCGCGCCGGTGTCGATCAGGACGTGACCGCCCTCGGGCAGGAGATAGGCGTCGGTATAGGATGCACCGCCGCCGCGCGGGACCATGGCGACCCCGGCCGCCGCACAGATGCGCACGGCCTCCTGAAGCGCTTTCACATCGGCCGGGCGGACAACCGCCTTGGGCGCGGCCCCGCCGCGATAGACGTCGTTCGAGAAGTAGGCGAGCGCCTCGCCCTCATGGATCACGGCATCGGCTCCCAGTGCCTTCACCAGGGCAGAAACCACTTGTTCCTCGACAATCGCGCTGCTCATCAGAATACCCGAATTTTCCATATCGGCCGCTAGGCTTGACCATTCCCGCCAGCCCCCGCGACCGCCCGGCGCCAGCCTATCCACCCTGCGGCTATCCGGCCAGCGATCAAACAGTTCGATCCCTGCTCGAATCTCCTTTCCGGGGCGCATGATCGGGCGGACAAAGGCGGCAGAGGGCATCCATGACCACGCAAAACGGCAGTTCAACGCCTGAATGCACCGTGATCGAGCTTGCGGTCGAACCCGCCACGCCCGAGGCGCTGGCGCCGTTCGGTGCGGTGATCGGCCGCGATGCGCCGGTAAAGCCGGTTTCGGTCGATTTCTACAAGGGCGCGGTGAAGATGAGCTACCCCGCCCGTTTCCTCTGCGAACATCCGGTGGAACTCACGCTGGCCCAGATGGATCGCCGCCCCGGCGAGGTGCGCTACATGGAGCGCCATTTCCAGCATACCCAGGCATTCCTGCCGCTTGGCGGCAAGCCTTTCGTGGCGGTCATGGCGCCGCCGAGCGAGGGCGAGCTTCCCGACCTTTCGCAAGTGCGCGCCTTCCGTTTCGACGGGACGGCGGGCTTCGCCATGCACCTTGGCACATGGCACGAGTTTCCCTTCGCGGTGGAGGACGGGACCGACCTCGTCGTGATCCTCTCCAGCCAGACCGGCTATGATCTGAAGGCCAAGGATGCCGTGACCGAAGAGGCGCACGGCCCCGATCTCGACAAGAAGGACATCGTTGCCCGCACCGGCAACCTGTTCCGTTTCGAACTGATGGAGTGACGTGATGGCAGAGCGCATGAACCTTGACCGCAAGGCGCGGTCGAAGGGCAGCCAGCCGGTGGTTTTCGAAAGCGGGACGGTGGACGCCCTCGCGGGGCTCGTGCTGGCGCTGATGGGCGAGGTCGTCGTGCTGAAGGACCGGCTCGACGCGAACGAGCGCCTGCTCAAGGCCGCGGGCTTGCACGGCCCCGCTGATATCGACACATTCGCCCCGGACGCCGAGGCGCGCGCCTATCGCGGCGCCTACCGGCAAGGGATTTACGAGCGCGTGCTGGGCACCGCCCGCGACAAGCTGATGCCCGAGGCACTGGCCGACCAGCACGATTATGAAGGCGTCCTTGACGCCGTGACCCGCGATTAATCCGGAACGGGAGCCCCAAGACATGGAACAGTACCGCCAGGAACATTTCGGTCATGCGGTCATGCCGCAGTCCAACCATGACGAGCAGGCGATGGAGGACCACTTCCTCGCCATGCGCGCCTGGACCAGCCAGAACATGGACCCGCTCGACCGTCGCCTGCTGGACGAGGTTATCGTCCCGGAGATCGAGAAGAAGACCGGCAGCAAGCCGACCTCCAGCACCCAGGTTCGCGGGGCGCTGGAAGCCCATCCGCTGCACCAGTACTGGCTGACGCTCTCGCTGTTCTACCAGGACCGCATCTGGCTTTCGCTCGACGGTGCGATCGACCGCCAGTTTGACGAGCTTTCGGCCAAGGTCGAGGCGCAAGTGGCGGAGCCCAAGGGCAGCCTCCGCCTGAATCCGGACCTTGCCATTCCGCGCTACATCTCGTCCTTCGATCATCACCGCATGCCGGGCAGCTACACGGTCGACACCGCCGCGGGCGATTTCCGCGCCGGCGCGCTCTACGACCGTTTCGCTTCCACGTACCTACGCAATCTCAACGGCGGCTGGAAGAACGACGGACGCGGGCACACGCTCGCCAGCCATGTCCAGGACTTCTACCCGGACTTCAAGCCCCGGCGGATCCTCGATCTCGGCTGCTCGGTCGGCCATTCGACCGTGGCGATCGCGCAGGCTTTCCCCGATGCGGAAGTCTTCGCGCTCGACGTGGGCGCGCCGATGCTGCGCTACGGCCATGCCCGCGCCGAGGCGATGGGCGCGGCGATCCACTTCAGCCAGCAGGACGCCGAGCATACCGACTTCGAGGACGAGAGCTTCGATCTGGTCTGCTCTTCCGCCGTGCTCCACGAGACTTCGGCCAAGGGCATGCGCGGCATCTTCAAGGAGAGCCACCGCCTGCTGCGCAAAGGCGGGATCATGTGCCACGTGGATGTGCCGCCGCGCCATGAGCATCTCTCGCTCTGGGACCAGATGCGCTGCGATTTCGAAAGCCACTACAATAACGAACCGTTCATGACCTCGCTGGCGCGTACCGACTGGATGAAGGTCGCGGTGGATGCCGGTTTCGACCCTGAAGAAGTCATGGTCGGCTACCGCAAGGGCACGTTCTTCCTCAAGCCCGACCGGGCGGACTTCTTCACCGAAGGCCACCCCGAAGGCCGGGCGATGATCGGCAGCTGGTACGCCTGCTCGGCTACCAAGTGACCTTTCCTGGCAGGTGGGACGGCAGCCCCGTTCCACCTGTCGGATACCGAAAAGTGGCGGCTTTGCGCCGATACAGCCGGGCATAGACTTCGGCCTTCAGCACTATCCAGGAGGGCTTCGAGCCTCATGCCGGTCGAGATAAACGGTCTGCTCAACCACAACATTTCGAGCGAAACGCATCCCGTTCCCTTCGAGACGTTCGATCCCGAAGGCATCGCGCGGATGGCGCGCCTCCATGACGCATGGGGCTATGACAAGGTGCTGGTCGCCAATGCCGCGATCATGCCGGACAACTTCACCATCGCCGGATATGTCGCCGCGAACACGACGCGGCTCGGCGTGATGCTGGCGCACCGGCCGGGCTTCATCCCGCCGACCATGGCCGCGCGGATGCTGGCCACGCTTGACCGGTTGATGCCGGGCCGCGTCGGCGTCCACATCATCACCGCCGCCAGCGACGAGGAAACGCAGGCCGACGGCGATTACCGGACCAAGGTGGAGCGCTACGACCGCGCAAAGGAATATATCTCGGTGCTGCGCCGGATATGGACCAGCCCAAAGCCCGTCGATCATGAGGACAAGTGGTTCCGTTTCAACGGCGGTTTTGCCGCGATCAAGCCCACGCAGGGCACGGTTCCGGTCTATTTCGGCGGGATGAGCCCGGCAGCGCTCGAAGTGGCGGGCGAGTATTGCGATACTTTCGCCACCCTCTCCGATACGGTGGCAGGGATGACCGAAGTGGTCGCCAAGGTGCGCGAGGCCGCCGCGCCGCATGGTCGCTCCCCGCGCTTCCTGATGTCGATCCGCATCGTCATCGCCGATAGCGAGGAAGCGGCATGGGCCCGCGCCGACGAGATCCGCGAGGCGGTGGCCGCCAACATGGGCAAGCTGGCGCCGAACACCGCCGCCGTGAAGGCCGACGGGTTCAAGCGCACCGCCGAACTCGCCGCCCGCGGCGACAGGCTGGAGAAGTGCTTCTGGAACGGCATCAACCAGCTTCGCGGCGGGCAGAGCAATTCGGGCACCCTTGTCGGTACCCCGGCCCAGCTCGCCGATGCGCTGATGGACTATTACGATGCCGGGGTTTCGGCGTTCATCCTGCGCGGTTTCGATCCGGTGGAAGACGTGATCGCCATCGGACGCGACCTTATCCCGCTGCTGCGCGCGAAAGTGGCCGAGCGCGATGCCGAACTGGCGGAGGCGGAACCCGTGCCGGCCTGACCGGGCGCCGTTTGCCTGAGGGATCGAAGGCCGCGCCCTTTCACGGGGGCGCGGCCTTTTCCTGTCACCTGGCAGTGCGGCGGAGGAAAGGCATCATGCGTTCGAGAGCCCGATCCGGGCAGTCGAACGGCATCATGTGGCCGCAGCGGTCGATGACTTCGAGAGACTTGTCGGTGCTGCCGAGCAGCGCGAGCGCCTGTTTTCCATCCCGCTCCAGCGTGGTTTCGTGGTCGTCGGCGGACCAGAGCAGCAGCGTGGGCGCGGTGATCCGGCGCAAGTCGTCCGGCGTTCGCGCGAAGGACGTGGACGCCGCCACCGCCTTGCCGATGGCGGGATCGCGCAAGGGGCGGCTGTTGAGTTCGGTCCACTGGGCCACCAGCGCGGGGGTGATGCGCGCGGGGTCGACGACATTGGCGAGAAGGATCTGCCGCCAGTATTCCGGCGCGTGCCAGCCGAGGTGGGTCCGGTCCTCGGCCAGCGCGGCCTTGAGCGCGGGGGGCAGGCCGTCGAGGTCGAACTTCACCGGCCCCGCCGCGATGTTGTTCAGCACCAGCGCCCGCACCCGCTTTGGCCGGGCGGCAGCGTAGGCGGCGGCGGGCAGCCCGCCGCTGGATGTCGCGACCATGACGAAGCGGTCTGCCTTCAGCCGGTCCATCAATCCGTCGATCACGCGGATGCGGTGCTCGATGGTATAGTCTCCGGCAGGGCTGGGGCCCGAGAGTCCGGCGGGAGACTGGTCGTAGCGGATCACCCGGTAATGGCGCGAGAGCCTGGCGGCCCAATCGTCCCACTGGCGCAGGCTGGCGTAGGAGCCGTGGACCAGCAGGATCGCCGGGCCCTTGCCCTCCACGACGTAATGGACGCTTTCCCCGTCGATCTCGGCGAATTGCGAGCCGGGCAGCGCATAGCGGCTGCGCAGGGCGGCATCGCCGAGCGGGGCCGGCTCGGTCTGCGCGGCGGCGGGAGACAGAGCCAGGGCGGCCAGCGAGAGCCTGCAGATACGCGCAAGCCGGATCAGGGGCGGCCTCATGTCCGTTCCTCCCGCGTGGCCTGCAGTTCCATGACGACGTACCGGCCGTTGTAGTTGCACGAAGTGCCCCGCGCGCTTGCAAGGTCCGGCGCGAAGGTGAGCTGTGAAAGGCCGAAGAAGGTATGGCTTTCGGTGGCGAAATGCTCGGGGTCAGCCTCGTAGCCATAGCGCAGGTGCCACTCGCCCGAGGGCAGGGGCGTGAGCTTCTCGGCGAAGCTCACCGAGCGGGAGGTCTTGAAGCCGGTGGTCTCGATGGCGACGGCGAAGGCATCTCCGCCGGGAACGAGCGTCATCCTGCCGTCCCATTCGTAAAGCGTATCGCCATCGGGGCCGAGCGTGGCGCCATGGAGGGCCCATGTGCCGGCCAGATCGGGCCCGGTTCGATCTGGCACGCTCACTTCGTCACCGTCCGGTCGAGCCAGGCGCGCAGGTCCCTTGCGGTTTCCCCGGGCAGTTCGAGCATCGGGTAATGGCCGAGATCGGGATAGTGGATCACGTCCACTTTCGTGCCCGAGAATTCCTTCACCGCATCGGCGGCGAGGTACTTCGGCAGCACCGGATCGGCATCACCCCATTGCAACAGGAT
Source organism: Novosphingobium sp. TK71 (assembly GCF_055361505.1). Taxonomy (NCBI): domain Bacteria; kingdom Pseudomonadati; phylum Pseudomonadota; class Alphaproteobacteria; order Sphingomonadales; family Sphingomonadaceae; genus Novosphingobium; species Novosphingobium sp. TK71. The sequence continues at coordinate 969,140 of NZ_JBSZKA010000001.1, read as the reverse complement.
CGGCGCCTTGACCCGCGCGGCGTCGTCGCCCGCGCCCTTGGCCCAGACCGCCTTCTTGTTGGTTTCGTAGTAGTCCTTCACGCGGGCGAAGCCGCCGGGCAGGGTGTTGGTCTGGTAGTACCAGTCCACCGTCGCGTCCGTGAGGCGTTCGGGCTTGCCGTAGAGTTCGGAAAGCGCGCGGCGATAGTAGAAGCGCGGGTAGTAGTTGGGCACCAGCGTCTCGTGGGTCCAGACCATCGCCCACATCAGGCGGCTGAAATCGCTGGGCGGCGGCGCTTTCAGCGGCAGGGCCGAGAGCGCCAGCGCCGTGACCTTCTGCGGATACTTCGCAGCGTAGAGCGTCGAGACGGTGGCTCCGCTGGACGTGCCGACAAGGGCGAAGCGCGTGACGCCCTTCTTCTCCATCAGCTTTTCCAGCAGCGCCACCACGCCGGGCATCCCGGTGGAGGGGGCGCTGTCCGTCGAGAGGCCGTAGGGCGGCCAGTCGAACCGGATCACCCGGTACTTGTCCTTGAGCGCGTCGGTCCAGCCGTCCCATTCGCGCAGGTTCGTCATCGAGCTGTGGAGCATCACCACGACCGGGCCGTCGCGCGGACCTTCGTCGCGGATGTGGAGATTGGCAGTGCCGATGCGTTCGAACGTCGAGGGCGCCGTGGCCTGCGCCGCCTTTACGCTTTCATAGGACGGGTTCCACCAGCCCAGCCGCATCGTCAGCAGCACGAGCGCCAGCAGGACGACAACGGCAAGGACCGCGCCCCCCGCCGTCTTGAGAATTCGACCGACCGTCATCGCTGTTTCCCCCCCTGGGTAGGCTGTCATGGCCGGGCGATTGCGCCCGGACATGGATTGTGTGTCTCGATCAGTTGGCGCCGCTTGAAAGAAGCTGCGCGCATTCGCTGTCGCCGCGCGCGGCGGCGCGGCGCATAGCGCGCCCGGCTCCGGCATAGAGCGCGGCGCCCAGCAACAGGAACGGCGTGCAGACCACGGCAATCGACCAGCCCACTTGCGCCGGGTCGTGCAGCACGCGCTCGGTCACGCTGGCGACCATCAGCGGGCCGAGGCTGGCGCCGATGATGGTGTTGAGCACGAGCGTGAGCGAAATCGCGCAGCCGCGCATCCGGGGCGGGACGAGGGACTGCAAAGTGGCGAACATGACCGTGCCGATCACCGAGAACACGGCGTTCGAAGAGGCCACCAGCACTGTCGCCAGGTGAAGTTCTCCCGCCAGCACCGCCAGGACGGAGGGCAGGGCGAACAACGGCGCGACCGCGAGGATCGCGAAGCGCGCCATCGTCCGGCCCGAGCGCATCGAGCGGTCCAGCATCGTTCCGCCGATCAGCGGGCCGATGGCGGAGAACAGGATCGAGAGCGGCCCCAGCCACTTGCCGAGGAACGCGGCATCGGCGCCGTAGCCACGCAGCAGCATCGTCGGCGCCCAGGCGGAACCGCCGTAGGCGACCGTGAAGCAGGTCGCGAAACCGAAATAGAGCGGCAGCAGGACGCGGCGGTTGCGCCAGAAATAGGCGGCTTCCGCCGCACCGGGCAGGCGCGGCACGGCTCCGGCGGCGGCCTGCACTTGCCGGACGGGCTCGCGCGTGAAGGCAAGCAGGGCCAGCGCCACCAGCAGCCCGCCGGCGCCGAACACCACGAAGACGATCCGCCAGGGCACGAGGTGGCCGATCAGCGGCAGGCCGAGGAAAGCGCCCGCACCGGCGGCCGTCACCAAGAGGCCGGTAAGCGAGATGGCCACGCCGTTCGCGAGGCCCTGTCCCATCATGTAGAACGAGATCGGCCGCCCGCGTCGCTCGGGGGAGAAAAGGTCCGCGATCAGCGAGATCGCGGCCGGCCCCAGCGCCGCCTCTCCCAGACCCACCAGCAGGCGGGCGGTGAACAGCGAGCCGAACGTCTGGGCCATCCCGCTGCCGATCGTCGCCATGCTCCACAGCGCGATTCCCGCGACAATCAGGTTGCGGCGGGAGATGCGATCGGCCAGCAGACCCATCGGCAGGCCCATGAAAGCATAGAACAGCCCGAAGGCGAGGCCCTGCAACAGCCCGATCTGCTCGTCCCCGATGCCGATATCGGCGCGCACCGGATCGACCAGGATGTTGAGCGCCGCCCGGTCGATGACCGAGAGCACCCCTGCCAGGAACAGCATGAAAACCATGACCCAGGCGGATTTTCCGCCCGGCCACGAGCCTTCCGCCACCGGGCGGGAGCCGGACGATGGCATCGCCGCAGCCTCCGCCCTGTCGAGCGCGATCGGGCCGTTCATGGTCAGAGCAGGCCGCAGGCGCGGGCGCGGGTCTTCACATAGTCCCCCAGCCAGTCGAGATTGCGGAAGCGCAGGGTGCCGCGTCCTACCGCCGTCGAGCTATGGGCCATGCCTGCGATCAGGCGCAGGGCCTTGGCCATCAGGAACAGCTCGGTATTCTCGGTCTCTTCCCGGGTGAAGGGCCGAACCGACTGGTAGCCGTCCTCGAAAGCCTCGCCGATCTTCGGGTCGAAGCCGTAGAACAGGTTGCCCCAGACGAAGTTCTGCACGTCCTGCATGAGGAAGTCCTCGCCCGCGGCGTCGAAGTCCAGCAGGGTGATGCCGCCGTCTTCGGCGACGTGGACGTTGCTGGGGTGGAAATCGCGGTGGCACACGCCCAGCGGCACCTTGCCCGAGGCGGCCAGTTCGTCGAGCCGCTTGTCGAGGTTGGCGGCGATCACCGGATAGTCGCGCAAGTCGTCCGGCCGGTCGTAGACGAAGTCTATCAGCGCCGGCATGCAGATGTTGTAGTCCTTGGCCGTCTCGGTCGAGAACCGGTGGTCGGCGCCCGCCCAGGCATTGCCGAGCAGGTGCATCCGGGCCATGGCGGCGCCGATGCGGAAGGCGGTTTCCTCGGACAGGCGGTCTCCGAACTTCACGCCCGGCGCCCAGTCGTAAAGCGCGATGGCGCGTTCGCCCTCGGGGGAAAGCACCTTGAAGTAGAGCTTGCCGTCATGCTGCGGCACGCCGACCGAGGCGGGGAAGCCCTGTTCGCGCAGATAGTCGAGGAAATCGAGTTCGTAGGCCACGTCGTCAACGTCGCGGTAGGTCTTGCGCCAGACGCGCAGGGCGTATTTCGCTTCCTCGTCCTGCACGAGATAGACATCGTTCATGCCCCGGTAGAGCAGGAAACAGGTCAGCTCGCCCTTGACGGGATAGCGGCGCGCCACTTCGGCGGCGATGAACTCGGGGTGGAGGACCGAGTGCGAAACCTCGGCCACCGGAAGGTCAGAGGCGGTCAAGGAAGTCACGCAGTTCATGGGCAATACGCTCCGGGGCAAGATCGAAAATGTCTTTGTCGAGATCGAGAAGCTGGACCGTCCGGCAGTCCGGCATGCGCGCGGCGGCCTGGAGGGACACTTCGAGAAGGTCTTCCGCCGTCTGCACGAGCACGGCAGGCTGGGTTACGAGGCCGAGGCGCGAGAAATCCCACGACCAGACGCCGCTGTAGGCCCAGGTGAAACGGTGCAGCACGCGCGATTTGTCGGCGAAGTTCAACACCGCCTTGTCGAGCGGCTGTGCGGGATCGCGGTTGGTGACGATATAGCCCCAGAGCCTGCCGAGCAGGCCGAGGATCACTTCGCCGCTTTCGTCCGGCTCCGGGAAATTGCGCGCTTCTTCGAGCTTGGCGGCAAGGGTGGCCGGATCGAACATCGGAATGCCGGTCAGCCCCAATGCGCGGACCTTGTCCGGGCGGGCGATGGCCAGTTCGCAGGACAGCAGCGTGCCGGTGTGGAAGCCGTAGAGATCGACCTTGCCGGTGAGCACGCCGTCGGCCTCCAGCGCATCGAGCGCGTCCGAGAAGGCGGCGGCATAGCCCGCCATCCCCGGCGGCGCGGGCGGCGCGTCGGACATGCCGTAGCCCGGCGTGTCGAAGGAGATCACGAGCCGGTCGGTCGCCAGTTCGCGGATCAGGGCCTCGTACTCGTAGGAAGACGAGGGGTTCTGGTGCAGCAGCACGATGGGCGTGCGTCCGGCCTGTGCGGCCCCGGCAGTGCGATAATGCATCTGGCCGTGGCGGCAGGTAGTATAGGCACGGCGGATCGAGGGTGTGTCGGTCATGAAGGCAGAATGCTCGCTGCTTTGCGCACCTTGCGCGGCCAAAGAGGAATCTCCGCTGTTCGGGGATCGGGTCATGCCACTGCGTTCCCAAGGCCTTCGGAAGTCTCCAGGCGCGCGGCGGCGAGCTTGTCCTCGTCAAGGTCGTATGCCCAGAGGAACAGGCCGTTGATCGCGAACATGACCGCCGGGATCACCGAGAATCCGAGCTTCAGCGCCAGCATCGCGCTGGCGGGCTGGGCGACGATGGCGCCGCCGGTGGTCGGCACGTAGCCCAGCGCGTGAAGGAACACGCCCAGCACCGCCACGCCGAGCGCGAAGCTGACTTTCTCGATCACGGCTATGGCGCTGGAGAGCAGGCCCTCGCGCGCCTCGCCGGTCAGCAGGCGGTCATAGGCCTGGGTGTCGCCCAGCATCGAGATCGACATCAGGATGATCGCGCCCGAGCCGAGGCCGCCGCCGATACCGCGCAGGACGATACCGGTCGTGGTGATCGAATGGTCGGCCAGGAGCCAGCTCAGCGTGGTCATGCAGAACAGCACGACGCCCGCCAGATACGTGCGGCGCTTGCCGAAGCGCTTTCCGGTCCAGACCCACAGCGGCATGACCAGCGCGGTGACGACGTTCTGGGTCACGGCAAAGGCGATCTGGCCGCTGTAGCCCACGCCCACGACGTTGAGCATGAACAGCAGCATCGTCGAGGCGACCGAGGCGAAGGAGAGGAACTGGAACACCTTGGCGCCCAGCAGCATCATGAAGGGCCGGTTGCGGGCGATCGCGCGAAGCTGCGCCGGACCGGGCAGGTGCTTGCCGGAACCCGGCGCGGTACCGTGCTTCACCGGAACGGCGAGCGCCGTCGCCGTCATCGATCCGCCGATGATGAGCGCCATGACCACGCCCATGGTGGCGAAGCCGGAACGGCCCGCGCCGCCGCTCTGGATCAGCCACGCGGTGCCCGCCATCGCCAGAAGCTGGCCGATCGAGACGAACACCGTGCGGAACGAGATCAGGCGCGTGCGTTCGTGGAAGCCGTCGGTCAGTTCGGCGGGCAGGGCCATGTAGGGCACGTTGAACAGCGAATAGGCGGTGGAATAGATCACCAGCCCCGCGATCATCCAGAGCAGCAGTGCCCCTTCGGACAGGACCGGCGGTGCGAACAGCATCACGAACGAGACCGCCGAAAGCAGCGCTCCTCCCAGGAGGAACGGCTTGCGCCGGCCCCAGCGGGTGCGGGCGCGGTCGGACAGGCTGCCGATGGCGACGTCGATCACCGCGTCGGCCAGCTTGGAGATCATCAGCAGGTAACCGGCGATCTCGGGCGACTGGCCCAGCACGGTGGACATCAGCGCGGGGAAGTAGGTGGTCACGGTGTTGAGCATGATCGACACGCCCACCGTGCCGATCCCGAAGCCGAGGCAGGTCCTGACACTTAACCGGACATCGGCCCGGCTATCCTTCGAAACCGACATCTTCATGGTAGCTGCCTCTTGAGGAATTTGGCCATGGCGGCGGCCTTGGCTTCGGGTGATCCGCCGGTTGCCGCCTCATGCCCGTCGGCCAGCAGGCCAAGCGCGGTCTTCACCGAGGCATTGAGCAGGGCCAGTTCGGTCTCGGGCTTGAGCAGCAGCGTGGGCGCTGCGATCCGGGCCATGCGCTCGAACGCGCGGTAGCGGAACGCGGCGATGTAGGGCTTGGGATAAGTGTCGAGCGCCTTGAGCACGTCCAGCGTGATCCGGTGCAGCACTTGCGGCGGCGGCATCGGCACGGAAAGCCGATGTTCCGCATCCTTCATGAAATGGGGGAAGAACAGCGCCTGGTCGCGGCAGAAGTTGAACGCCCAGACCAGGTGGCGGCCATATTCGTCCGGCTCGACCACGGGGGCGTAATTGGCGATCACCGCTTCGCGCAGATCGTCCTCGTATTCGGTGATGCCGTCCAGCACGAGGCGGTGCACGCGGGCGGGATGGCCGGCGGCAAGCTCGCAGGCGATGCGGGCGCCGGTGTGCGTGCCGTAGGCATCGACCGCTCCGAAGCCCAGTGCGTTGCACAGGCGGTCCACGGAATCCGCGAAATAGGCGATGTCGGGCTCGGCAGGTCCGGGGGCGGCGGAATCGCCGTTGCCGAGCGTATCGGGCGCGACGATCTCGCCCAGGTATCCCGCCGCGCGAAGGGCCGTCATCAGGTCCTGCATGAACCATGAGGACGCGGGCGAGGCGTGAAGCAGGAGCAAGGGCCGGTGCGCGGCATCGGCCGCGGGCAGGCGGCGCAAGTGAACCTGCCCCTCATCCAGCCGGACGAAGGCGCGCTCGATCTGAAGGGTATCGGGAATCTCGGGTTCGTTCATGGGGGCCGAGGCTATCGCAGGCCGGTCACCCGCCGCCCCTCCATGCAAACTTGATCGGCAGGCGAATAGTTTTATCCCCCCACCCCGGATTGCCCGGCGGCGGGGTTCATAATCGCCGTCATGGACACATCCTTCCTTCCTGACGACGGCGCGCTTCTGGCGGCGCTAGAGCGCGAGGGGCCGATCAATCTGGCCCGTGCGATCGCCGTGATGGAACGGCACGATCTGGCGGGCCTGGTGCTGGGCGATCCCGTGAACGTGTTCCACGCGCTGGGGCACTGGCCGCAGATCGGGCGGACCCGGCCCGGGCAGCCTCCGGGGACTTTCGCACTGATCGCGCGGGAGCGGCCCGGACAGTGGGGCCTCGTCACCAGCCGCTTCCTCCATCACTATAGCTGGGCCGACGGACGCAGCCGCAACGACGTGGCCGTCTGGCTCTACGACACGCTCGGAGATGAGGGCGACGACACCCCGGCGCAAGTGCCGGACACGCCCGTCCTGCCGCGCCGATCCAGCAGCCCTCCGACCGCCGCCGAGGCTCACCGCGAGGCGATTTCCGCGCGTGAGGCCGGGGCCATGACGGCGCGCGGGGATGCAGGGGCTGCCATCGCCGCGGCCATGCGCGGTCTTGGCCTGTGGCAGGGACGGATCGGCTACGACCACGGGGTCATCGCCGAAGTCGCCCTGCGGCGCGAGCATCCCGGCGAACTGGTGCAGGCCGACAATATACTGCGCGAGATCCGCCTAGTGAAATCGCCGCTGGAGCACGCCCTGATGGCGCGCGCGGCGAAGTCCAACGTCGATGCCCTCAATGCCGTGGGCCGCGCGATCCGTGCCGGCGCCAGCCATGCCGAATTGCAGGCGCTGTTCCGCATGGAAACCGCCGCGCGCGGCAATACGGCGGTGTTCCTCAATGTCGACCGCGTCTCCTCGGACCTGTCGCGTATCGAGGTCGCGGATGGGCAGACGCTGATGCTCGACGGGGTGAGCCAGTACCTTGGTTACCACGGCGATTTCGCCCGCACCGTTTTCGTCGGCGAGCCCACCCGCGCCGCTGCCCGCGCGGCACAGGCGGCCGCCTTCGGCTGGCAGGCGGTGCGTGAGAAGCTGCGCCCGGGCCTGCGCTATTCCGAGATCGCGATGCTGGGCGAAGCGGCCATCCGCAAGGCCGGATACGAGGCTGTGATCGGCTTCGGCCCGCACAGCGTCGGCCTGGCCCATACCGACGAGCCGGGCGAGGTCCACGGCGGTTTCTGGCGCAAGCCGGACATCGTGCTGGAGCCGGGCATGATCCTCTCGGTCGACTGCCCGACGCTGGATACCGGCATCGGCGGCTCGGCCCATTGCGAAGACCTCGTGCGCATTACCGAGACCGGCTGCGAACCCATCCATCCCCTTCACGAACCGGTGATCATCGTATGACCAGACCTTTCATCCTTTCCGCCTCGATCGCCGAGGCCGCCTTCGCCGTTCCCGAAAGCGCCGCGCCGATCCTGCGCGCTGCCGAAGCGGCCGGTCTCGACCTGCTGGTCATGGGCCGCTCCGGCGCGCTTCCCTTCGATGCGCAAGTGCTGCTGGCATGGGCGGCGCCGCTGACCTCGGGGCTCGGCCTCGTCGCCACGGTTCCCGCGTCGAACGCGCACCCCTTCCACGTTGCCCGGGCGCTTTCGGCCATCGATTTCCTGAGCGCGGGCCGCACCGGCTGGTCAGTGGTATCCGAAGGCGCGCCGCAAGGCATGGGCGAGGACATGGTGGGCGCCGCCCGCGCGCTGTGGGATGGCTGGGGCAGCGATACGCTGATCCTCGACAAGGCAAGCGGACGCTATCTCGATGCGTCGAAAGTCAGCGCCTCGAACTACGAAGGCGCCTTCTTCAAGGTGGCCGGTCCCGTCAACGCCATGCGCCCGCCGCTCGGCCATCCGCTGCTGGTGGTGGACGGGGATGACCCTCTCGCCGTGGCTGATGCCGATATCGCGCTGTTTGCCGATGGACAGCCCGTGCCGCCGGCAAGCAAGCGGCTGCTCAAGGTTGCGCCCGATGCCGATCCTGCCGAACCGGTGGCCCGTTTCGAGGCCGGTGAAATCGACGGCCTGCACTTCACCCTGACCGACGCCCTGTCGCAGCTTCCCCTGATCGGGGCGCGCTTCGGCGCTCTCGTTTCGGCGCGGCCCTCCGAGAGCGGCGACCTGCGCGCGCGGCTCGGCCTGCCGATCCCTTCCACCGCATCAAACCAGCCCGGCGGCGCCGTGATCCCGGAGAACGCATGATGGACAAGCAAATTCACCTCTGGGCCTTCCTTCAGGGCATCGGCTTCTTCCCGAGTGGATGGATGCATGAGCGCGCGAACCCGGCGGGTGTGTTCTCGATGGACTATTACGCCCGCGTCGCGAAACTCGCCGAACAGGGCATGTTCGACGCGATCGTCTTCGGCGACCAGCTTCAGTCGCGCGGGGCGGGTGGTCGCACGCCGGAGCGCATGGCGATGCCGACGCTCGATCCCGTCAGCCTGCTCACCGCGATGGCGGCAGTGACGAAGCACGTCGGCCTCGTCGCAACGGTTTCGACGACATACAACACCCCGGAAATGCTCGCCGAGCGCTTCGGTACGATGGAGCGTATTTCCGGCGGCCGCGCGGGCTGGAACATCGTGACCACCGCGCACCCCGACACCGCCCCCAACTTCGGCGAGGACGACCTGCCGCCGAAGGACGAACGCTATCGCCACGCCAAGGAAGTCGTCGCCAAGGCCTGCGAACTCTGGGCGGCGATGGACCGCGAAGGGCCGCTGCTGCCGCAGGGCCGCCCGGTCCTCGTCCAGGCGGGCCAGTCACCCGACGGGCGCGATTTCGCGGCGCGCACGGCCGAGGCGATCTTCTGTCCGGCCGCCAATATCGAGGCGGGCGTGGATTTTCGCAGCGACTTGCGCACCCGCATCGCCGCCGTGGGCCGCGATCCCGACGGCGTGCGGATCATGCCGGGCCTGTCCTGCGTGCTCGGCGGCACCGAGGAGGAGGCGCGCGCCAACCATCTCGCCATTCTAGATCTTGCCGACGATGCGCTGGCCATCGAATATCTCTCGGAATCGCTGGGCTGCGACCTGACCGCCTTCGACCCTGCCGGTGCGATCCCGGTGGACACGATCCTCGACCGGACGATCCTGCCCAAGGCCGACATCGCCCGCGCCATCACCCCCGCGCAGGAGAAGGGTACGCCGCTCGGCGCTTTCGCGGCCAATTTCATGCGCCATCCGCGCGGCCATAACGTGTTCCTCGGCACGCCCGAACAGATGGCGGACATGATGATCGCCTGGCGCGATGCCGGTGCCTGCGATGGTTTCACCCTCCAGCCCAGCTACATGCCGGGCGGGCTTGAGGACTTCGTCGAACAGGTGGTGCCGCTGCTCCAGCAGCGCGGACGCCTGCGCACCGAATATCCCGGCAGCACCCTGCGCGAGACGCTGGGCCTGCCCGCGCGTGAGGCGGTGGCGGCATGAATAAGCGCCATATCCTTCTGGGCGCGCTTGGCGCGTTGGTGCTGGTCGGCGGTGGAAGCGTACTGGCCCTGCGGGCAGGAGCGGGCGCGAGCGACCGGGCGGAACTCGAAAAGCGCTGGGCCGACGGCCCCTCGCGCTTCGTCACCGTGGACGGTGTGCGGATGCACGTGCGCGAGGAAGGCCCGGCGGGCGCGCCGGTCGTGGTCCTGCTTCACGGCTCGATCGTCAACCTTCATGAATGGGACGGCGTCGCCGAGCGGCTCAAGGACCGCTACCGCGTGGTCCGCTTCGACTGGTCGCCCTATGGGCTGACCGGCCCCGATCCTTCGGGCGTCTATTCCACGCCGCGTTCCGCGCAGCTCATGGACGGGCTGATGAAACAGCTTGGCCATGACAGGTTCGCGGTCGTCGCCACGTCCAATGGATCGAACGTCGCGCTCGAATACAACCGCGCCTATCCGGGCCACGCCACGGCCATGGCGTTTTCGATGCTGCCGCTCGAACGGCCGAGCCAGACCCGCAAGGTCGATCCGCGGCTGGCGTGGATGCTCTCGTTCCACAAGGCGGTGCTGCCGGACTGGCGCTCGCACTGGTTCTGGAAGCTGATGCTGGAGGACACCACGCCTCCCGGCTTCGTGCCGACCGATCGTATGGTTGACCAGATTTACGACATGAACAACCTGCCGGGCGCGCTGGGCCGCCAGGCGCAGTACATTCAGGCCAACGTCAAGGCGTTCAAGACCTCGGACGTCGGAGCAGTGGCGGAAACGGTGCGCGTGCCGGTGCTGCTGCAATGGTGCAGCTATGACGACGTGATCTCGCAAGGGGCCAAGGCCTCGGTCGCCCGTTTCACGCATGCGCCGGTCGAACTGATCGAATATCCCGACCTCGGCCACTTCCCGATGTGGGAGAACCCGGAGAAGTTCACCCGCGACCTCAAACGCTGGCTGGACAAGGTCACACCGGCTCCCGTTCCGGCCGCGAAGGTCTGAACGGGGCCGCCCGAACACCGCCCCAAACATCGTAGCCCCGATCCCGCTCACCGCGCCTCGGATAGAGTCACGGTCGGCGCCGCAAGCCCGGACGGCAGCTTTTAGGCCTGTCGGTCCCGTTGAATGGAGTTTCATCGCAAATGTCAGTGAAAGATCGTTGCCAGGTAGCGATTGCCGGTGCCGGCCCTGTCGGCACGGTCATGGCGACGTTGTTGGCGCAGCAGGGTATCTCGGTGATCCTGCTCGAAGCCGGACAGGACTGTGCGCAGGATCTGCGCGCCTCGACCTTCCACCCGCCGACGCTCGAAATGCTGGACGATATCGGCATCACGCCGATGCTGCTGGAAACCGGCCTCAAGGCCCCCGTCTATCAGTGGCGCGACCGCGCTTCGGGCGAAGTGATCGAGTTCGATCTCAGCGAGCTGCACGACGTCACCCGCTATCCCTTCCGCATCCAGTGCGAGCAGTATCACCTTTCCCGTGCGCTGGCATCGGGGCTGGACAATCACGCCAATGCCGATGTCCGCTTCGGCAATCGCCTGCTTTCGTTCGTGCAGGACGAGAACGGCGTGGACCTTGCCGTGGAGACGATGATGGGGATCGAGCGCGTCCGCGCCGACTTCCTGATCGGCGCGGACGGTGCGAATTCCATCGTGCGCAAATGGCTTGGCACCGAATTCGACGGGTTCACTTATCCCGAGCGGTTCCTGACCCTTTCGACCGAAACCGACCTTGGCCAGTTCCTGCCCAACCTTTCGCTGGTGAACTACGTTTCCGATCCGCAGGAATGGCTGGTGCTGCTGAAGGTGCCGTCCGTCTGGCGCGTGCTGGTGCCGGTGAACGGCGCGGTGGACGAGGCGGAACTGACTTCCGAAGCCAACAAGACGGCGATCTTCGATCGTCTCATGGGGGACGGCGCCTCGGTCGTCACGCATCACCGCACGCTCTATCGGGTCCACCAGCGCGTGGCCCAGTCGTTCCGCGAGGGCCGCGTCATGCTGGTGGGCGATGCTGCCCATCTCAACAATCCGCTCGGCGGCTTCGGCATGAATTCGGGCATCCACGATGCCTTCAACCTGTTCGAGAAGCTGCTGCCCGTGCTCAAGGGACAGGCGGCGATGGAGCCCAGCCTCGCGCTTTACGACCGCCAGCGCCGCGAAGTGACGCATAGCTTCACCCAGGCCCAGACCAAGCAGAACATGGCCTTCATCAGCGGCGGCTGCGGATCGGCGCACGATGCGCGCCGGCGCGAGTTCCTGGCGATCAAGCAGGACGACGAACGCCGCCGTGCCTACCTCATGCGCCAGGCGATGTTCCAGAGCCTGGAGGATGCGGCGCTGATCCGCTGACCCGCGTGGAACCGGACCGACCGGTCCGGTTCCCATTTCGGAGACAGAACATGCCTGCCTGGTTCGTCATCACCACGAAAGTCCACGACCGGGAGGCCTTCATGTCGGGCTATTCCCCGGCAGTGGCCCGGCTCGCGGAGGAATGGGGCGCGCGCTACGTGCTGCGCGGGCGGAAGGGCCGGGTGCTCGAAGGCGCAGGCCATGAAGGCGGCGGTGCGGTCGTCATGGAGTGGCCTGATGCCGGAACCGCGATGGCCTTCTGGGAATCGGCCGAATACGCCGAGGTGAAGAAGCTGCGCGACGGCATCGCCGAGGTCAGCGTGATGCTCGTCGAAGGGTGATCCCGCGCGGTTCTCCGCTCTGCGGAGAATGCTCAGAAACGGCGCGGCGGGCGGCTGCCCGCAGGCACCTTCGCAAGGGACGGCATCGACTGGGATGCACGGCAGGAGGGCAGCAGGCTTGACCAGCGAACTAACCGGCGCGGGAACGATTCCGCGCGCCATCGATATACCGCAGACCATCGCTCCGCCTGCCGGTTCCAAGCCATCCGGTTCCAGGACATGGCGCATCCGGTTCGGTTCGCTCATGATCCCGCTGGCACATGCCGCGGGGCAGAATGTCGTCACCGTGCTGGGTCTGCGCTTCATGACCGACAGCCTTGCCATCTCGGCAGGGGCGGCGGGCCTGATCTTCGCGCTGGTCAAGATCTACGACGGTTTCCTCGATCCGGCGGTCGGGGCCTGGAGCGACCGCGCGGTGACGCCCTGGGGGCGCCGCCTGCCGTTCCTCTTCGCGGGTGGCATCGCCATGCCGCTGGGCCTCGCGCTGCTGTTCGGGGCGCCGGACATGGGCTCTATCGTGCTGGCGCAAGTCTTCGTCACGCTGGCTCTGGCGATCCACGCCACCGGATATACCCTGCTGACGATCCCGGGCTTCGCGATGGTGGTGGAAAGCTCCTCCGATCCGCACGAACGTACCCGGCTCATGGCCTGGCGCACTTACGGCAATGCCATCGGCACCCTGATCGGATCGACGCTTCCCGCCTGGCTGCTCGGCCTGACCGGGCCGACGCGCGGCGGGCATCTTCTGCTGGCGATGGTCGTGGGCCTCGTGGTCCTGCTGGCCACCGTGCTGGCGGTGCGCCTGCTGCGCGACGCTCCGCGCACGCAGCCGCGCGCCTCCACCGCCATCGTGCGCCGCAATCCGCTGGTCGCGCTGGGCCGGCAGGTCCGGCTAGCGTGGGACAACCGACCTTTCCGGATTCTGGCCATCGCCCATGTCTTCCTGCTGTTCGGCACCGCGATCGGATCGGCTGCGCTTGCCTATTTCACGCGTGTCGTTCTCGGGCTGGGCGACGAGGTGCTGGGCACTTACTTCATGATGGCGACCGTGATGATGGTGCTGGGCATGACGGTGTGGGTCTGGCTTTCGGGCCGGGTTGGCAAGAAGGCCTGCTATATGGCCTCGCTGGCGCTGTTCGGACTGGTGCAACTGAGCTGGCTTGCCGCCGCGCCGGGCGAGAGCATGGTGCTGGTTTCTCTGCGCGGTCTGGCAAGCGGCTTTGCGGGCGGGGGCATGATCCTGTGCGCCTATGCCTTGCTGTCCGACGCCGTGCGCTATGACTATGTGCAGAGCGGAGAGCGCCGCGAGGGCGCTTTTGCGGGCTTCACCACGCTGTTCGACAAGCTTTCCTCTGCCGCGGCGCTGGCGGCGATGGGGGTGTTCCTGGGCGCGATGGGCTACGTTCCTTCGGCCAGCGGACAGGCGGCCGTGCAGGGCGAGCGGGCGATCCTGGCGATCATGCTCTGCGAATCCGCGATCCCCGCGGCGGCCATGCTCTGTGCCATCGTCGCCTTGTGTTTCTACCGGCTCGATCCCGCGCAGCTTCAGGCGCTGGAGAACGGGCAGGACGCGAAGGCCTGATCCTCAGGCTCCATTCCGGGAAATCATGCCATGTCACGCAAACCCATCGAGCTCGTCGGCCTCGTCTCGCCCTACCGGGGTTCCGAGGCGAGCGTCGAACCTGCCGTTTACGATCCCGCCTTCGTCGCCGAATGCGCGCGCGCCTATGAGCAGGCGGGCTACGACCGGGTACTGATCGGCCAGAACGCGAAGTCTGCCGACAGCCTCGTTACCGCGACATGGGTGGCGGCGGCGACCAGCCGCCTCAAGCTGATGGTTGCGCATCGTCCCGGTTTCATCGCCCCGACCATGGCCGCGCGCGCCTTCGCGACGCTCGATCAATTTTCCGGCGGCAGAGCGGGCGTCCACATCATCACTGCCTTTTCCGACATCGAAACCCGCTGTGACGGCGATTACCACTCCAAGCAGGAGCGCTATAACCGCAGCCGCGAATATGTGCAGGTCATGCGCCGGATGTGGGCCGGAGAGCACCCCTTCGACCATGAGGGAGACTGGTACCAGTTCGAGCAGGCCGGCAGCGAAGTGCGTCCGGTGAACGGCAGCGTGCCGGTGTTCTGGGCGGGAACTTCTGAACTGGGCCTGCGCTACGGCGCCGAACTGGCGGACGTCTACGCGCTGGGGCCGGGCAGCGCGGCGCAAGTGGCCGAACTGGTCGGCAAAGTGAGGCGGGAGGCGGGGGTCTATGGCCGCGATCCGCGTTTCTCGATGTCGATGCGCCTTGTGGTGGCGGACAGCGACGAGGCGGCATGGGATCGCGCCCGCGACCTCCTGCGCGGTGTCGAGGCGCGGCAGGCCGCGTTCGGGGCACTGGGACGCGATCTTGGCCGGGCGGCACAGGATGCGGCGGAGCGCGCGGTGGAGGCGGACGATGCCGCATTGGACCCATGCCTGTGGACCGGGCTCACCAAGGCGACGCAAGGCCGCCTCCAGGTCATGTGCCTTGTCGGATCGCCCGGAACCCTGGTGCAGGCCCTGATGCGCTACCGCGAGGCGGGGATCGACAATTTCCTCGTCACCGGGTTCGACTGGCTGGCGGACACGCACCGTATCGGCACCGAGATCGGCCCGGAACTGCGGCGACTGGCGGATTGAGGCAGACGGGAGGTACGAAAAAGCCGCCGATGCGTCCGGCATCGGCGGCTTTTTACTTGTCCCGGCAGCAGCTCTACTGCTGCGCTATATCGGCAATGGTCTGGTTGTAGGCGGCTTCGGTCTGGGCCTTGGCCGCTTCGTCGGCATCCTTGAGCTGGAGATAGAACAGCCGCTGGAGGAAATCCTGGCGGCGCTGCTCGCGCTCTTCCAGGGCGTCCTGGTCGAACTGGAGCGTCTCGATCCCGGCGGCGAGGTCGAGCCCCGAGGCTTTGGCGACGCGCTCGGCGGAATCCAGCCGGTCGCGCAGGACGCACATCTCGTTGGCCAGCACCATTATCATCGACATGGCGGCATCGAGGCCGGGCGTGTCGTAGAACTGCGGGCGCTTGCCCCTGGCGTGGCGGATGACGTGCGGGCGTTCGCCGGTGGTTTCTTCAGTCATGGTCATGTCGTTCACGCAGCGAGGGCCTTTTCTTCGGGCTTGCGGGCAATGAGAACTTCCCAGCCACCGCCGGGCGCGAATTCGCCGGCGGTGAAGTCACGCTCGGCAACATGCTCGGAGGCTTCCTGGCTGTAACCCTCGGCGGCGGCGGCGAATTCCATCACGGCCATCGGCGCGGTATCGAAACGCACGTCTGCGCGGTCGAACCCCGCCTTTTCGGCCAGCGCGATCTGGTCCATGTCGCGCATGGCGCCCCAGAACGGCTCGTTATTGTACCAGGTCTCGTTATCGAGGATGAACTGGGTGAACGGGTCCATGAGATCGAAGGGAGGAAGGTCTGCGTGGATCATCAACCCGCCGGGCGCGAGCACGCGGTGTGCTTCCTCGAAGATCCTGGGCATGGCCTTGCCGCTGGTTTCATGCAGGAGGATATGGCTGACGACGAGGTCGAAGTGACCGTCGGGGAAAGTGGTCTGCTCGGCGCTCATCTGCGCGAAGTTGACCTCCTGTCCCATCGCGGCGGCGCGGGCATGGGCATAGCGCACCACCGGCGCGCCCACATCGATGCCCCAGACTTCGGCTTCGGGGAACAGTTCCTTGTAGGGCAGGGTCGAGTGGCCGACCGTGCAGCCCATGTCGAGGATGCGGCGGGGCTTGAAATCAGGCCGGTTGCGCTTGAGGTAGTTCACCACCGAGCGGCCCATGTCGTCATTGTCGGGGCCGGTATAGCCCATCGCATAGAGGTAGACGCCCCGGTCGTAGAGCGCGCCCACCGAAATGTCCTGTGCGCAGACTTCCGAGCAATAGCCGCCGGGCATGCAGTGGATGTCGAGCGCGGTGACATAGCGCGGCGGGACGAAATCTTCGGGAATCTGCAGCTTTGCCGGGGTGGAGGCGGACAGTTCCTTCGCCTTTTCCAGAAGTTCGGGAAGCTGGCGGTCCACCGAGCCGTTCACCGATTCCCACAGCAGTTCCTGCGCGATCCGGTTCGCGGCGGCATAGTGCTGGAAGTAGAGATCGCCCACCATGCCGGTACGGATGTCGCGGCGGTCCACCGGGGCGCGGCCGTGCTGTTTCTCGAACGACTGGGAGACGCGGGTCTGATAGACCGGGCCGAGGCCGGGCAACAGGCCGGACTGGATGAAGCCCTTGAAGCTCTTGGCGAATTCCTGGCGCGAGGCCTCGTCGGCATTCGCTTTCGGCAGGGCTGCGTGGGGCGATTGCTGGAAGGTGTTGAGCATTCTGCTGCGACTCCGCTTGATCCTGTGCGCGGTTACGGTTCTGCGGCGATGCGCGGTTCGGGGCAGCCCCGCCGCCGCCGGCTATCCGCTTGGCGATCACCGCACCCTATCGCGATGCCGCGCGCTTTCGAAAGCGCAAAAAACCGATCAACCGGTTCGAACGGATGCCGGACCCAACAGGGGATCATCGAATGGACGAAATGAAGTTCTCCCGCCGCGAAAGCCTCGGATTCGCAGGAGTTGCAGCAGGACTTGCGGCAGCACCGTCGCTGGCGCAGGCCGCCACCGGGCCCAGCAAGGCAACGCCTGCCTTCAAGACGAAGATCGATTTCAAGGACCCGGAGTGGAACCGCGACGTCTACGTCCGTATCGATGCCGATATCGATCCTGCCAAGGAAAAGTGCGGCTGGCTGAAGGGCAAGGCCTATGGCGTGCGGCCGAACGAGCCGGTTCGTCCGCTGTTCGGCGTGGAGGGCTTCAGCTTCGTGCGGACCAAGCGGCTGGAGGACGGTTCCTATCGCCGGATGCTGCGCGAGATCGTGTTCTATCGGGATCTCGAAACCGGGAAGATACTGGAAAACTGGCAGAATCCCTACACCGGCGAGACCGTGAAGGTCGTGCCGATCGCCAACGATCCGTTCAACTTCACGATCAGCCAGTGGGCGCCCGAACCCCCGTCCTACGGCGGTCTCAACAAGGACAAGCCGCCGCGCAAGCCCTTCCTTCAGGATTGGGAGGAAGGTCCCAACGGCACGCTGATCCTGCGTACCGACATCGACATGCAGTATCCCAACGCACTGGACCCGGCGAAGTGGGTGCGCGAATCCGCCGGCCCCATGAACCGCGTTTCGGAGCACTTCATCTATACGGTGAAGCGCGAGGACGTTGAGAATCCGCGCCTTACGCATATCCCGCATATCGGCGCCTGGAGCCGGATCACGCCGTGGTTGCCGTGGATGCTGATGGGGCAGGCCGAAGGCCATGTGAACTACTTCACCCATTTCCAGACGATCGAGGACGGCGAAAAGGGCCTTCCGGCGGATCTCGTGGCGGCGGCGCGCGGTTATGGCGAGAAGTGGCTTCACGCGCCGACGGAGGACTATGGCCCGTCGCTTTCCAGCCTTGAGAACTATGCCCGCGAACAGAAGCCTGCCCCGGTTCCGGCGGGTTGGACGCCGCCCAAGCCGCCCGCCGCGCCGCAGGCGCTGCTGCACAAGCCGGAGTAGACCGAGCGGCACCTAAAGCTGCCTGAACGGCACCGAAGGGTGGGTCGGCCTGTCGACCCGTCCTTCGGTGCGGATTTCCTTCTCCCGACCGGAGCCCCGCGACGATGACCGACCAGACAAGACCGCCGACCGGTCTCGCCATCATCGGCTGCGGCCGCATCTCCGGCGCGCATTTCGCCGCCGCCGCATCGCTGCCCGGCCATGTCAGGCTGGTCGCGGCGGTCGATGCCGATCGGGCCGCGGCGCAGGCCGCCGCTGCGCCGTTCGGTGCCCGGGCGCTGACCTCGCTGGAGGAAGCGCTGGCGCTGGCGGAGGTGGAGGCGGTGCTGATCGCCACGCCCAACGCGCTTCATGCCGAACAGTCGCTGGCGGCGCTGCGGGCAGGGCGGCATGTGCTGGTGGAGAAGCCGGTGGCAGAGACCGGGGCCGATGCCGCGATGCTGGCGCGCGAGGCGCAGGCGCGGGGGCTGGTGCTGGCGGCGGGGCATACCTTCCGGCACAACGCCGCGGTGCGCTGCATGGCGGACATCCTCTCGGGCGCCAGCGCGGAAAGGTCGGCGCAGTGCGGCCGCCTGCGTGCGCTGGAGGTTTCGACCTGCGTGAAATGGGACGGTCCGCAGGCCCCGTGGTGGGCCGAGCGCAGCCCGGAGGAGGGGCTGATCCTTTCGCTTTTCGCGCCTCATGCGCTGGATTTCGTGCAACTGGTCATGGGGGAGGACGATCCCGTTCGCGTCCATGCCGAAGCTGCGCGCCACCAGTCCGGCTGGCAGGGCGAGGACGAGGCGATGATCCTGCTGGCCTATCCCGGCCGCCGCATGGCCAGCGTCCACATCTCGTATAACCAGCCCTCGGTGCTGGACCGCAAGGTGCTGCACTTCGAGCACGGCGTGCTGGAGATCGAGCACGGCGAGATATTGCGCTGGAACGGCGAAGTGCTGGTCACTCCGCCGGAGGGCGTGCTGGCCAATCCGCGCGCGATGGGCGGGCGCCGGCTCGATCACTACTTCACCGATCAGCTCCGCGAATTCGTGCAGGCCCTGCGCGGAGAGCCGCATCGCTGCCCGACCGGCGACGATGCCGCCCGCCTCATCACCCTGATAGACCGGGTGAAGGCATCGGCCCGCGCCAATTCGGCGGCCGATGCCATCGACCCTCCGCTTCTGGCGGAGTGATCAGCTTTCCGGCGTGAGCGTGACCATCACCACGTCATGCGGCTGGACCTGCGCCGAGAAGCTGCCCTTCATCGCGCCCAGATCGCGGTGCGCCCAAAGGTCACGCAGCCTGAGCGACTGGCCGGCAGGATAGTCCAGCTGCGCCCAGTTCACCGTCAGCTTCACCGGCGTCTCGCCCCGGTTGAACAGCAGCGCGGCGCGCTTGCCGTCCGCCAGCGTGCGGACCCAGACTTCGCCGTTTCCGTCCTTCGCCACGCGGCGGCCCTGACGGCCCAGCTTGTCCTGATCGACCGCGATCACGTCCTTGTTGAGCAGGATCGCCCTGGTGTCCGCGCTCATGTTCGCCACGTCGTTGCCCGCGATCAGCGGCGAGGCCATCATCGACCAGAGCGAGAAATGGCTGCGGTATTCGGTGGTGGTCATGCCGCCGTTGCCGACTTCCAGCATGTCCGGGTCGTTCCAGTGTCCCGGCGCGGCATAAGCCCAGAGCGGCTCGTTGAGATCGACGATATCGAGCATGCCCAGCGCATAGCCGTGCTTGCCCGACCATTTGTCAGTGATATCGGCGGTGGTGCGCCACATGTTGCCGATCTTCGAGGCCCAGAGCCATGGGCGGTTGGTGCCCCATTCGCAGAGCGAGAGCAGCACGTCGCGCCCCGTGGAGCGCAGCGCGTCCGACATCAGCGCATAGGCTTCTTCCGCATTGCGGCTGCCGGTGCTGCACCAGTCGTACTTCAGGTAATCGACGCCCCATGAGGCATAAGTGATCGCGTCCTGATACTCATGCCCCTGACTTCCGGGGCGGCCACCGCAGGTCTTGGTGCCGGCGTCCGAATAGATGCCGAACTTGAGGCCCTTCGAATGGACGTAGTCGGCCGTGGCCTTGATGCCCGAGGGGAAGGCCTTGGCATTGGCGGTGATGAAGCCCTTGGCATCGCGCTCGCCATGCCAGCAATCGTCGATCACGAGGTAATTGTAGCCCGCATCCTTCATCCCGGTGGCGACCAGTGCGTCCGCCGTGTCGCGGATGGTCTTTTCCGAGATGTTGCAGGCGAACTTGTTCCAGCTGTTCCAGCCCATCGGCGGCGTCTGCGCAAGGCCGTTCGCAACGCGTGCCGGGTCCTGCGAGGGCGGCAGGCGGTTCTGGTCCACTTCCTCCGCCAGCGCCGGATTGGTGAGGGCCACAGGGGCAAGGCTCAGGGCGAGTGCGGCGAATTTCGCAAGTCGCGACATGGGGAGCATTCTCTCTTTAAAGCTCAGTTCGGGCAGATCGCGCCGGTGGGATCGGCATCGAGCTTGACGGTGGAAATGGCGATCGTCTGGCCCGCATTGCCTTGCAGCACGAAGGGACGTGAAATCTTCGTCATGTCCGCCCCGGCCTTGGCGAAGCAGGAGAGCGAAACCTTGACGCTGGCCCACTGGCCCGGCGCGGCGGTGAAGACCTGTGCGCCGTCGAGGAGCGTCTCGCCCAAGCCCAGCTTCTGCGCGACGGTTCCCTTGGCATCGATGCGGTAATCGATGCGCAAGCTGAGCATCGCGTTGCTCTGGCGGTTCAGATCGACCGTCGGCCCTTCGATGCGCACTTCGCCGGGGCCGGTGAAGGTGAGCTGGCGCGCGCCTTCCTGCGTGCCGCCGCCGTCGACATTCCTCACCGCGACCGCGCCGCCTGTTGCGAGCTTCCACGGCGCCAGCACCTTGCCCGGCAGGTAGTAGACCGAGACGTTGGAAAGCGAGGCATCGAGCCCGGCCACTTCGCTCAGCTGCGGAACCGCGCCCTTGTCCTTGTAGGTCAGGCCGTAGCCATAGGCGAACTGCGGATCGTAGCCCGGCTGGCCCACGTTGTTGAGGAACTGGCCGGCGTTCTTCGGCCAGGAATAGCTGAGCTTGCCGCGGAAGTCCTTGTTCGGCGTGCCGTCCTTCCTGGCGACCAGCACGTCGGCCAGGCCCTCGCCCTCGGAACCCGGCAGGAAGGCGGCAACGAAAGCGTCGGACTGGTTGATCTCCGGGTTCACCCAGAGCGCGCGGCCCGAGATGAACACCGAGACGACCGGAATCCCCTGCGCCTTCAGCGCCTTCAACTGTGCCAGCGCCTGCTTGTCACCCGGCTGGAATTCCAGCGTGGAGATATCGCCGACCATTTCGGCATAAGGCGTCTCGCCGAAGACGACGACGGCAACGTCAGGCTTGGGCCCCGTGACCTTGCCTTCGGCACTCAGCGTGGCGGTGCCGCCCGCCGCCTCGATCGCGGTCTTCAGGCCGCCCCAGATCGAGGTGGCGCCGGGGAAGTCGGCATTGGTGTTGCCGGTGCCCTGCCACGACATCGTCCAGCCGCCGGTCTGCATGCCGATATCGTCGGCATGGGTGCCGGTGACGAGCACCTTCTGGCCCGGCCTGATCGGCAGCAGCGCGCCGTTGTTCTTGAGCAGCACCAGCGATTCCGCCGCCGCCTGACGCGCTACCGCGCGGTGCTCCGGCGTGCCGAGCTCGGTCCGGTGTTCGTAGGGGCGGGCGGGATCGAACAGACCCAGCTTGAACTTCACGCGCAGGATGCGGCGCACCGCATCGTCCACCCGCGCCATCGGGATCGTGCCGTCCTCGACCTGCTTCAGCGTGTTGTTGAACAGGTCCTTCCAGTCGCTGGGCACCATCGCCATGTCGAGACCGGCGTTGAAGGTTGCCGCGCAATTGCCGTTGGTGCAGCCGGGGATCTGGCCATGCGCGTTCCAGTCGCCCACGGTGAAGCCTTCGAAGCCGAGGCGGCCCTTGAGGACATCGGTCAGCAGCGATTTGTTGCCGTGGTTCTTCACCCCGTTCCACGAGGAGAAGCTGGCCATGACCGTCATCGCCCCGGCATCGATGCCGCTGACGTAACCCGGCGAGTGGATCTCGATCAGGTCTTTCTCGGGGACTTGCGCGTCGCCCTGATCGATGCCGCCGTGCGTGCCGCCGTCAGCCAGGAAGTGCTTGATCGATGCGGCGACATTGCCGTTCTGGATGCGGCTCTTGCCGGGCGCCCCCTGCAGCCCGCGCACCATGGCGGCGGAGTATTCGCGGGTGATCTCGGGCCGTTCCGAATAGCCTTCGTAGGCGCGGCCCCAGCGGTCATCCTGCGGCACGGTGACGGTGGGGCCGAAGGCCCAGTCGAAGCCGGAGGCGGCACTTTCGGCGGCCGTCACCTGACCGATCTTCTCCATCAGCGCCGGATCGCGCATCGCGCCAAGGCCGATGTTGTGCGGGAAGATCGTGGCGCCGAACACGTTCGAGTTGCCGTGGACGGAGTCCATGCCGAAGATCACCGGGATCGGCACGTGGCCGGGGCGCTTCTCGATCGAGATCTGGCGGAAGGCTTCGGCGGTGGCGATCCAGTCGCTGGCCGGGCCCCGGTCGTTGCCCGAAAGCGGCGGATCGTTGCCGCCGCCGAGGATCGAGCCCACCGGATATTCGCGCAGTTCCTCCGGCTTCATCGCGGCGATGCTGGGCTGGATCATCTGCCCGACCTTCTCCCGCACCGACATCTGCGCCATCAGCCGGGTGATCTTCGCCTCCGTTTCCGGATCGACAAGGCCGACGCTCTGCGCCTTGGGCCAGAGTTCGGCATGCGCGGCGGCGGCGGGGCCGGTGTCCTCGGCAAGAGCGCTCGCCATCGGCAGTACGCTTCCGGAAAGGGCAAGCAGAGTGGCGAGCGTACGGCGCATCGGGCGTTCCTAGGCTGAATGGGCGGGCACGCGCCCATGGTCGTGAGGCGCGGCAGGGGCGGCGCAGTTTTCGGCGATGAAGCGGGCGTGCGGCACTGCCAGCGCTGCGGCGCGCCCGATGGCCTCACGCATCTTGGCGAACGAGGCGCCCAGTTCCTCCACCGTCAACTGGTCCGCCAGCGGATCGTGGCGAGGCGGCCAGATGTCGAAACCGGCGTACATCGAAAGCCAGCTCGGCGACTGGAAGGAGTCCCACTCGAAACGCGGCAGCTTGCCGCCGCCGGTGAAGGCACGGATGCGCGCGGCCAGCGTCTCGGGCAGTTCCAGCGCGCGGCATTCGTCCCACATCGCTTCGCCCTCGCGGCGGTTCGCCCAGTAGTGGAGCAGCAGGAAGTCCCTGATCCGCGCATATTCCAGCCGGGTGATGCGGTTGAATTCATCCGCCAGCGAGGGATCGAAGTCACGGTCGGGGAAGTGGTCGAGCAGGCGTTCGACGGCGCTCTGGATGAGGGTGATCGAGGTCGATTCCAGCGGTTCGAGGAAGCCCGCGGCCAGGCCCACCGCCACGCAGTTCTTCTCCCAAAGGCGCTGCCGGTGCCCGGTCCTGAAGCGCAGCATGTTCGGTTCGGCCAGCGTCTCGCCTTCGAGCCGCGAGAGCAGCGTGGCGGTGGCCTCGTCGTCGGAGATGTGGCGGCTCGAATAGACGTAGCCGTTGCCGACACGGTGCTGGAGCGGGATGCGCCACTGCCACCCGGCGGAAAGCGCGGTGCTCCGGGTGAAGGGGGCCAGGTCCTCGCCATGCGTGCAGGGCACGGCCACCGCGCGGTCGCAGGGGAGCAGGTGCGTCCAGTCCTCGTAAGGCACGTCCAGCGCCTGTCCCAGCAGGAGGCTGCGGAAGCCCGAACAGTCCACGAAGAGATCGGCCGCCAGTTCGGCCCCTCCTTCGAGCGTGACGGAGGCGATGCGTCCGGTCTCTCCATCGCGGTTCACGCCGGAGATGGTGCCTTCGACATGGCGCACGCCCAGATCGTCACGGGCGCGCCGGGAAAGAAACCGCGCGAAGAGGCCCGCGTCGAAATGGATCGCCCAGTCGAACACGCCGAGGTCGTTGGCGGGCTGGTCGGGCGGCAGCAGCACGAGACCGCGCGATGCCGCCTCGGTCGCCAGGCAATAGGCCGAGAGGGGGGTCTCGTCTCCCGCCATGCGGCGCTTGAGCCAGAACTGGTGGAACGGCACCGCGAAGGCGTCCACGCCGTAGCGGCCGAAGGGATGGAAAAAGCGTTCCCCGGGCCGTGCCCAGTCCTGGAATTCGATGCCGAGCTTCACGGTGCCCTGCGTGGCCCGCATCACTTCGAACTCGGTAACGCCGATGGCCTTGAAGTAATCCCGAATGGCGGGAACCGTCGCCTCGCCCACGCCGACGGTGCGGATGTCGGGGCTTTCGACGAGGGTAATCTCGATCGGCAGGCGGCGCAGGCGCGTTGCCAGCAGGTTTGCAGTCATCCAGCCGGCGGTGCCGCCGCCGACGATCAGGATGGAACGGATCGCATTCTTCGCCATTGTCTGGCCCCCCGAAGACCTGTCCAGGTCGTGAACCTAGCCGGTCGCGATGGAAAAAGGATCCCCCCCGCCCGGAGGAGGTGGGCGGGGGAGAAAGGGGGGAGGTCAGAACTTGACGCGCGCACCCATGGTGAAGCGGCGTTCGAAGATATTGTTGTAGGCCTTCTGGTCCTTCCAGGTGAGGTAGTACTTCTCGTACTCGCCCGTGAGGTTGGAACCCTGCCCGTAGATCGTGATGTTCGGCGTCACGTCGTAGCTGATCGAGGCGTCGACGTAGTTGGTGGGCGCCTGGTAGAGTTCCAGACCGGCAATGCCGCCGAAGTTGGACTGTACCGCGCGCTTGGAACGGAAGTTCCACGCCACGCGGGCCTGGAAGTGCGAGTCCTGGTAGAACACGGCCGCGTTGGTCTGGATCTTCGAGTTGTCCTGGAAGGGAATCTTGCGCCCCGCCAGATCCTTGTCGCCGGTGCTGGAGGGCGAGAAGGTGAAGTTCGTGTCGATGCCGAAGTTTTCCAGGAAGCCCGGCATGAAGCCGAGATCGGTGAACGAGAGTTTCGCACCGGCCTCGACCCCCTTCAGCGAGCCGCCCGAACCCTGCACCGGGGTGCTGATCGAGACCGTGCGGTTGCGCACCACGCCGTCGTTGTCGGGCAGGTCGGTCCGGATCTCGTTGCCGCTCTGGATGAAGCTGTCCACCGCGATGTGGAAAGCGCCCAGGCTCAGCAGGCTTCCCCGGCCGAGGTAGTATTCCAGCGATGCCTCGACATTGGTGGCGCGCCAGGGATCGAGGTTCGGGTTGCCGTTCTGGCTGCCGCCCGTGACGCGGAAGACAGGGGTTCCGGGAATGCTGGTGTCGATCGCGTAAGTCGGGTTCAGGCCGCCGCCCCACTGGTTGAGGTCGAGCAGGGTCATCGTCTTCGAGAAGGCGAAGCGGAACTTCAGGTTCTGCGCCAGGTCGAAGGCCACGTTGAACGCGGGCAGGATGTCGGTGAAATCACGCTTGGTGTTGACCGAACCGCCCAGTTCGTTGGCGAGCCCGTAAGGCTGTGGGCCTCCGGTGATGTACTGGGTGATGTCGAGCTTGGTGTTGATGACCTTCACGCCCCCGTTGCCCGAGAAGGGCACGCCGAACAGGTCGCCATGGAAGTCCGTCTGGACATAGCCCGAGATCTGCTTGACGCCGACCTTGAACGATGCGCCCGGGTTCATGACCTCGACGTTGCCGGGGTAGAACTCGTTCTGGAAGGCCAGGGCGTTATCCATCGCCTTTGGATCGAGCACGTACATGGCAGGCACGCCCGCAACGCCGGGGTTGAACAGCTTGACCCGGCCGCCGAGGGTCGGATCGTTGGCGAGGCGGGTGAGACCGGCGGTGTAGAAGCCGGAAGCGTCGCCGGCGCTGCACGAGCTGTCGCTCATGGGAACGTCGAACGCCTTCCACTTCACGAGGCAGCCGTTCGGATCGCTCGCCATGCCGGCATAGAGCGGCGCAGCGCGGTCGAACTCGTAGTCATTGATGGAGCGTTCGGAATAGCGGCCGCCGAAGCTCACCGTGAGGTCCGGCGAGGCTTCGTAGGAGCCATCCGCACGCAGGACCTTGAGGTCGCCCTTGCGGCGATAGTTGCCTTCCGACGACATCGTCTTGAGCGCATAGTTGCTGATGTCGCCCAGTTCGCTCAGGAGCTGGGAGGGCAGGGTGAAGACCGGCTTGTTGCCGGTGAAGTCCACTACGGCGGGAAGCGAGTTCAGCCCGGCAATCGTGTTGACGGTGTAGCCGTTCTCGTTGAACACGCGGTCGCCGTCGGGATAGTGGCCGATGCCGCCCGGCTGCCACTGCCGGCCGTCCGACATGCTGAACTGGAGGTAGCTCTGGTCGTAGTACTGGTGCGCCTTGCCATAGATGCCGCGCAGACTTCCCTTGAACGGACCGCCATTGTCGAATTTCAGCTCGACGTTGTAGTTCTGCGACTGCGACTTGTAGCGATCGGTCTGGGCGTAGGAATCGAAGTTGCCGAGATCGTAGTTGTAAACCTGGGTGGTATTGATGTTGTAGGTGCGCCCGTCACCGCCGACATAAGTTGCGCCCGTATCGCGTGACTGGCCGGGGACGAATTCCGCCGCCTGCCAGTTCACGTTCTGCATCTGGAAACCGGCAGTGCGGTCATGCTCGTTCTGGCGGGTGAAGAAAGCGTCGCCGGTCAGGGTGAGGGCGTCGTTGATCATCCACTGCGCCGAGCCGTTGATGCCGAGGCGCTGGCGCTGGTTGATCTTGTTCCAGCCGGTGAAGCCCTGCGGAACGATGAAGGCATCGTTGGAATTGCCGTTGCCGTTGACGTCCACGCCGCCGGCTACCGCCGTGCCGCGCGGGCGGTTGGCGGGCGAGAAGCCGTTGGTGGAGGTAGCGTCCAGCGTGCCTTCGTTATGCAGGGCGGCGCCGTAGCCTTCCTGGATGCCGTTGTGCGAATTCGACAGGCGCACGTCGGAATAGGCGGCGGAGACCATAAAGCCGAAGCGGTCGTTGTGCCAGGAAAGCAGGCCGTTGAAGTTCGGGTCGAACTTGTGCTTGGTCTTGTCGCCGTAGGCCCCTTCCGCCGCGACGGCGACGGTCACGCCTTCCTTCAGGTCGAAGGGACGGCGGGTGCGCAAGTTGACGGTGCCGGTGATGCCGGCGTTCAGCGAATCCGCGGTGGCCGACTTGATGACGTCGGCGCCTGCGAAGAGCTGCGAGGGGATATCGTTGAAGTTCGGCTGGATCGTGGTGATCGACTGCGCGCCGAGATAGGCTTCGCCGTTGAGCAGCGTGGTAACTTGCGGCAGGCCGCGGATATTGATGGTCGAACCTTCGCCCGCGCTGCGCAGGATCTGCACGCCCGGAATGCGCTGGAGGGAGTCCGAGATGGTGACGTCGGGCAGCTTGCCGATGTCCTCGGCAGAAATGGAATCGACCACCGAAGTCGCATTGCGCTTGATGTTGACGGCGCGTTCCTGGGAGGCGCGGATGCCGGTGACGATGATTTCCTCGGCGCTGGGATCGGCCGTCGGAGCGGCGGTACCGCCGCCATCGGCCTGTTCCGCCACGGCAAGGCGCGTGGCGGTTCCGGTCAGGACCGGCGCGATTTCCTCGGCCCAGGCGCCATGCGACGAACCCAGTGCAACGATAGACGTGGCCGCCAACAGGACGCCACGACGCACGCAACTATGCTGCTTCATTCCCCTCAACTCCTCTCCACTCACGCGCGATGCGTGCCTCATTCTTTTCGGAGAGGGGCGTCGACCCGCGGTCGTACTGCCGCTTATCCTCTCCGGGTGCGAGTATTCTTGGTGACTCGCGTTGCGATACACATCTGCCCAATAGGGAAGAGCGTCAACTTAAATTTTTTCTTTTTTGTTAGTTCGGCGAGCAATCCGGATGTAATCGTCTGAGCCATGAAAAGAGAGGATCGCATCGTCGCATCACCTGATTCGGCGGAAGCCCGTGGCAAGCGGCTCGCCATCTCGCTGTCCGGCACCAACCTGGCGCGGGCGAGCGATTACAACCAGCGCATCGTGCTCCAGGCCATCCGGCTCAGCGGCGAAACCACGCGTATCGAACTGGCCCGGCAAACCGGCCTGACCGCGCCCACCATCGCCAACATCACCTCCCGGCTCGACGAGATGGGCCTGATCGCCCACCTCGGCCGCAAGCATGGCGGCCGGGGGCAGCCGGCCCTGCGCCTTGCGATCAACCCGGACGGGGCCTTCGCCATCGGCCTCAACGTGGACCGCGATCACATCACTCTCGTCGCGCTCGACCTTGCCGGCGAAGTGCGCAGCCGCGTCACCCGCGAAGTCCGCTTCGCGCTGCCGTCCGACGTGCTGGCTATCGTTGCCGAGGAAATCGACGGCCTGCTGGCGGCGGGCGGAGTCGACCGGGAACGGGTGCTGGGGATCGGTCTTGCCCGGCCCGACGATCTCGGCGGGATCGCCTTGCCGCACAAGCCGGAAGGATACGGCAGCTGGTCGGAAGTCGATTTCCCCGGCCTCCTCAAGGAAATCCTGCCCTGGCCCGTCCATGTCGACAATGACGCAGCAGCGGCCGCTCTTGGCGAGGCGCAAGGCGTGATCGGGCAGGAAAGGCCGAGCTTCTTCTACCTGCTGATCAGCGCGGGTCTTGGCGGCGGGCCGGTGATCGACGGCAGCTATTATCGCGGCGCGCGGATGCGGAGCGGCGAAATCGGGCTCATGCCGGATGTCGGCGCGGCCGAGCCGGGGGCCGTGGTGCAGGACACCGTTTCGCTTTCGGCAATCGAGGAGCGGCTGTTGCAGGCCGGGCGCAGGCTCGATGCGCTGGAGGACCTGCTCGCCCTGGATCCGGTGATGGCGACCACGATGGACCAGTGGATCGCCGACGCCACCCGCGCGCTGACCGGGCCGCTGGTGGCAGTGTCGTGCCTGCTCGATCCCGACGCCATCGTGATCGGCGGCCGGCTTCCGGTGCCGCTGATCGAACGGTTGAGCGCCCGGCTCGACGCCGCCCTCGCGCAGGTTTCCATGCCCAATCGCGTGCCGGTCCATCCGGCGCAGATGGCGGCGGAAGCACCGGCCATCGGCGCGGCGATCCTGCCGTTCCTTGACCAGCTCCTGCCCTCCGATGCCATCCTCATGCAGGCCGGTCGCTCGGACCCGATCTAAAAAAAAGAAATTGTCTTATTCGGTGAACGTGCCAAAGTGCGCTTGAACACTTGAAGCGTCGCGGGCGTGTATGGATTTGCCTGGCGAAGGCGCAGTTTTACCGGAGAGGGCTATGGCGGGTTTCGCGCCGATGCGGCGAGCGGCCGCATGACCATGCGGATTGGAATCGATTTCGGCGGCACCAAGATCGAGGCTGCGGCGCTGGCTGCCGACGGCTCGGTGCTGCACCGCCGCCGGACGCCGACGCCCGGCTCCTATGACGGCGCGCTGGCGACGCTCTGCGAACTTGTGGCGGCGGTCGAAGGCGAGCTTGGGATGCGCGGCACGATCGGGATCGGCACGCCGGGGTCGGCGGCGCGCGGCACCGGCCTCATGCGCAATGCCAATTCTGCCTATCTCAACGGACGCCCGTTCCAGCGCGATCTCGAAGCGGCGCTGGGCCGGCAGGTCCGGCTTGCCAATGACGCCAACTGCTTCGCCCTGTCGGAAGCCATCGACGGTGCGGCGGCGGGCAAGGCGTCGGTCTTCGGGCTCATCATCGGCACCGGCTGCGGCGGCGGCTTCGTGCTGGACCATCACGTCGTGGGCGGCGCGCATGGACTGACCGGGGAACTCGGGCACATGCCGCTTCCCGATCCGCAGCCCGATGAGCTTCCCGCGCCGCCTTGCTGGTGCGGGCTGCGCGGATGCTTCGAATCCTGGGTTTCGGGAACGGGCTTCCGCCGCTCGTTCGAAGCCGCGACCGGACGCGATCTCGATGCGCCGGCCATCGTTGCCGCCGCCGAGGCCGGGGACGCGCACGGACGCGAGGCGCTGGAGCGCTACCGCGACCGTCTGGCGCGCGGCCTCGCGGTGGTTGCCAACCTGCTTGATCCAGACGCCATCGTGCTGGGGGGCGGCATGTCGAATGTCGAGCCGATCTACGAGGGATTGGCGCAGGCCGTGCGGGCGCGGACTTTCTCCGGCGCGTGGACCGGCGAAGTCGTGCGGGCGCGCTGGGGCGACAGTTCGGGCGTGCGCGGCGCGGCGCTGCTCTGGGACGTGGACGAGGCGGTTCCTGCCGCCTGACCCCGATCAGGGTGCGCTGCGCAGCGCGCAGACCTCGGCGGAAAGGCGGTGCACCAGCCGTGCGCCGTTCGCGGTGAATTCCAGCGTGGCGGCGTCCGCACCGAAACGGGGCCATGCGGGCAGCCCGGCGGCATTGGGATCGCCCGTGGCTGCAAACGCGGTCCAGTAAGCGGCGAGCGGGGCGAGCGCGCCTTCCGCGCTCCCTGCGGCGCCGAGGACGTAGCGGATTTCCGAACCGTGGGTGACCGGGGCCTCTCCCGGCCCGTCGATGCTGAACTGGTAGTGCCAGGTCTGGCCGCCGCCGAGCGTCCTCGCTGCAGCCACATGCAGGGCGGGGCAGCGGAATGTCAGGTCGTTCGCCAGCCGTAATTCGAGATCGGCGGGCGGCGTGCCGCCGCGCGT
The DNA here is from genome assembly GCF_055361505.1 of Novosphingobium sp. TK71. Classification (NCBI taxonomy): domain Bacteria; kingdom Pseudomonadati; phylum Pseudomonadota; class Alphaproteobacteria; order Sphingomonadales; family Sphingomonadaceae; genus Novosphingobium; species Novosphingobium sp. TK71. The sequence goes on along the minus strand of NZ_JBSZKA010000001.1, from coordinate 938,377 downwards.
CAGGCCATATGCCTTCAGCGCGCTGGGCGCATTCGTTCCGAACCCCTGCGCGATGGCCCGCTGCGGCGTGCCGTGAAGGCCGAGTTCGTGGAAGTTGTTGCCCAATACCAGCGGAATGTCGTTGCCAGTCCCGCGTGCCAGCGATGCCGCCGGGGTTTCCGTCAACACCACTCCGTCGACCACGGCCTGAAGCCAGATGAAGCTGTCATCATCCAGCGCGGGAACGTCCGCCGCCTCGCTGGCGGCGATGAGCGCCGCTGCCGGGACGGCGCGAAGCTGCCGTGCCGAGGCATGGGGCGGGGCCCCGGCGGCCACGGCGATATGCTCGCCGAGTGTTTCGTTTTCGGTCAGGCTCCGGGGCGGCAGGCCGAAGCCGGGAGTTCCGCTTTCGGCGATGGCCTTGGCGAACAGCCCCCGGGCGCCGGGCGAGAGCATTTGCAGCCCGACGTCCTGAGCCCCTGCGGATTCGCCGAAGATCGTCACATTCGCCGGATCGCCGCCGAAGCGGGCAATATTGGCTTGGACCCAGCGCAGGGCGGCCTGCTGGTCCATCAACCCGTAATTGCCAGAATGTGCGCCGAGCGCCGGGTGGGACAGGAAGCCGAGCGCGGAGAGCCTGTACTGCACGCTGACCAGCACGATGCCGCGCCTGACGATCGGCGAGGAGATCGTGCCCGCACCGCCGCCGCCGCGATTGCCGCCGCCGTGGATCCAGACCATGACCGGCAGCGGCTGCTCCGGCCGCAGGGACGGCGTGCCGACTTCCAGATAGAGGCAATCCTCCGACTGGTTCGCCGCCGCTTCATGGTTCCAGCCGTAATCCACCTGCATGCAGGCCGGGGCGGAGCGCGTGGCTTCGCGCAGGCCCTGCCACGGCGTGACGGGTTGCGGCGGCTGCCAGCGCAAGTCGCCGATGGGCGGCGCGGCAAAGGGAATGCTTCGAAACAGGCTGCGCCCGTCTTCGGCGGTCTCGCCCCGGATCGCGCCGGCATCGGTTTCCACCACGGGCGCGGCGGCGCTCGTCCCCGCCGCGGTCAGGACGAGCGCCGCCAGAGCGCCGATCATGGCACGCGGGCGGCGGCCAGCGGCCTTGTCGCGGGCAGGGCGAGGGCCTGCTTGAATGCTGCCTCGGCAACCTTGTTCATCACTTCGTATCCGGCGGGCGTCGGGTGGACATGGTCGGAGGTGAGCCCCTCACGCGCGCCGAGGCCGGTGCCCTTCATCGCCGTCCAGTAATCGGCATAGACCGCGCCGCTCTTTGCGGCATAGCTCTTGAGCCAGGCATTGATGCGCTGGATGCGCGATCCGGTGTCGAGGCCGGGGCGCCAGGGGAACAGGTCGGCCGGGGGGATCGAGGCGATCACTACGCGGATGCCGTGCGCCTGCGCCAGTTCCACCATCGAGCGGAAGTTGCCCTGGATCTGCTCGTCGGTCATCGGCCCGGTATTACCGGCGATGTCGTTGGTTCCGGCCATGATCTGCACGACCTGCGGCTTGAGATCGATCACGTCCTGCCGGAAGCGCAGCAGCATCTGCGAGGTCGTCTGCCCGCCGATGCCGCGTCCGATCCGGCCCGGCGTGAAGAACGGCCGGTCAAGATCGTACCAGCCCTGCGTGATGGAATCGCCCATCAACACGATGCGGGGGCGGGCCGCAGTGGCCGCATCCGCCAGATTGGCGTCCCGGTAGCGCGTCGTCCAGGCCCAGTCCGTCCGCAGGCGCAGGTCCGCCGCCTGCGCCGCATTGGGCGCAGCGGGCGCGGTCGGAGCCGTCTGGGCAAGAACCGGCGCGGAAAGAGCCAGGGAGGACAGGGCAAGGGAGGGAAGGGCGAAAGCAGGCAGAATTTTCAGGCGCAAGGTCATTTTCCTGTGGCGATGGTCCGGGGTTCGACGTTCCAGCCGCGCAGCTTGACCGAAGGTGAATTACCGGCGGCAGGGGTGGGCGCGGTGATCGTCACGTTACGGGTCTCTCCCGGCAGAAGCGAGACGTAGTTGTCCGAGAAATAGGCCGGAAGCACCTGTTTTCCCTTGGCATCGAACAGGGTCAGCTTGGTCTGGATCGCGGCTGTCGTGCCGGGGTTGGTCAAGGTGACCTCGATCCTCGTCTCGTCGCCGTCCTGCGCCGCCCTTGCGCTTGCGGTGAGGGGCACCTGCGCCATGGCGCTGAGCGCCTGAAGCGCCTCGTCGTTCGCCGCCTGCCAGTAGAAGTTGTCGGAAAGCCGGGTTCCCGATGTGTCGACCGCCTCCAGTCGCACCAGAACCGGACCCGAGGCCATGAGCGGCGCAAGGTCGAGCGTGAAGGCCTCGCTAACCTTGCCGGCGGTGAGATCGAGTTTCGTCTCCTGCGCCGCAAGCTGGCGGCCGTCGAGCGCCTGCACCCTGGCCCGCACGGTCACGCCGGAAAGCGCGGCCATGCGGTTGTTGACCACGATCACCTTGTGGTCCGGCAGGTTCATCTGGACGTGAACCGGCTCGGAGGCCTTCTTCATCCCGTAGAACGCGCCGTGGGTGTCATAGTCGGAGGACAGGATCTGCCACGCCGAACTCGGCCAGGCGGGCTGGGTCATCCAGAGCATGCGGCCCGAATTCTCGGTCCAGAGGCCGGCGTTCATGCCCTCGAAGATCGCACGGTAGCTTTCGTATTCCAGCATCTGCGCCTTGCGCTCGAAATCGGGCAGGCTGGTCGGCTTGCCGAATTCGCGGTCCATGGCATCGGTGAAGGTCTTGACCGCGCCGTTCCCGGTCTGGTGCCAGTCGTGATAGGCCCAGGTATCGCTGATCGGCCAGCGCTCGCTCGCCGGGATCGCGCGCTCCCACGATTCCAGTGTCGGGAAGGACGGCGTGCCCACCTCGACCGCGAAGCCCTTCGAGTATTCGGTGAAGTACTTCTCCGGCGCGCGCCAGTTGTAGGGGCCGGAATCGTGCAGGCTGATGCGATTGGACGAGGTCATGTAAAGGCGCGTGCCGTCCTCCTTGCGGAGCAGCGTGTCCAGCCCTTCGTTGAGGATCGGTTGCGGCACGCCTTCGTTGCGGCCGAACCACAGCACGATCGAGGGATGGTTGCGGAACCGCTGGACCACGTCCCTGGCATTGCCGAGGAACAGGTCCGCGTCCTCGGCCTCGATATTGTAGTCCTGCGTCGATTCCCAGAAATCGCTCATGACCATGAGGCCGTATTCATCGGCGAGATCGAAGAAGCTGGCCTGGGTATTCTGGCCCACCCAGTTGCGGATGACGTTGACGTGGGCGTCCTTGTGCAGCTTGAAGAAGGGCTCCAGCCGCTCGCGGTCCACGCGCTTCATGAAGTCGTCCATGCCGATCGAGCCGCCGCGCGCGGCGATCCGCACGCCGTTGACGCGCAGGACCAGGAACGGCGAAAGGCCCTCGTCACCCCGGATCGGGGTGACGGCGGGGGAGTTCTCGGCGCCGGGCGCGAAGGAATAGGCCCAGCCGCCGCGCACCTGCCGGATCGCCTCGTGCCGTTCGTCCACGATCTGCTGGCTGAGCGCCCGCGCCTTCTCGAAGTCGACGGCGACCCGGTCGAGATTGCCTTCGCCGTCCACCAGCGAGAGTTCGTAAGTGACCTGCCGCATGCCGAAGCGCAGATCCTTCGCATCGGACTTGCCGCCATCGACCGAGGCGGTCAGGTGAAGCGTGTGCAGCGCCGGGTCGCCGTATCCGTTGGGCCACCAGAGCCGGGGATTGCGCACCGCCAGCACGGCGTCGGTCTCGGGCGAGAAGCGCACCGAGGTGGACTGGCGCGCCGGAACGGTGATCGATCGCTCCACGGTCACGTCGTCGAAAGCGGCGCGCACGGTTGCGGTGCGGGGCTGGTCCGACAGGTTGGAGACCGGAACCGTGATCTCGACATTGGCCACGGAATTGTTGGGATTGGGCAGGGTGGTGACGACTTGCGGATCGCCGATCCGCACATCGCCCGAGGCGAGGAGCTGCACGTCCTGCCAGAGCCCGGTCTGGCGGTCGCGGATGGTGGGGATCCAGTCCCAGCCTTCGGAGGCGCCGAAGGTCGGCCCGTCGAGCATCATCGCCCCGCCGTTCTCGCCAACGCCTGCCGTCAGCGATTCCTCATGGGCGCGGCCCGGATGCGGCGGCGGCGAAACGCGGATGGCCACGGCGTTGCGGCCGGGCTTCAGGTAGGGCGAGACATCGAAGCGGCCGCGCACGAAGGCCCCTCTGGTGGTGCCGACCTCGGTGCCGTTCACCCAGACCTGCGAACTGAAGTTCACCCCGTTCAGCAGCAATTCCAGCCGTTTGCCGGAAGCTTCTGCGGGAAGATCGAACTCGGTGCGATACCAGTAGTCCTGCCGCGCCAGCTTTTCGGGAATGACGAGGTTGTTCAGCCCGTGCGCGGGGTCGGGATAGACGCCCCGGTCGACAAGGGTGGTGAGCACGGTGCCGGGAACGGTGGCCGCGTACCACTTCCCGGTCGTGAAGCCGGGGCGGGAGATGGCGGCGGCATCGCCGGAAACGGCCGGCGCCTCGGCCAGCGTCCACTTCTGCAAGGTCCACCGCGCATCGCCCTGCGGCGCAAGGGCGGGTACTTGCGGCACCGGCTTGGCGACCGGCTTGTCCGGCGCGGTAGCGCTGCGGGGCAGGGTGGCGGGAGGCTGGGGCGTGAGCTGGCCCTGCATCTGGCGCACCTGAAGCGGCCAGCGGGCGCTGGTCTCGGTAAACTGGATCAGCGCGGGATCGGGCGCCTGCGCGGCGGCCTTGCGCAAGTCCGGCTCGGTGGCTGCGCCCGCCTCCAGCTTCAACCCGGCGATGCGGCCCGTCACGCTGCCCGAAGGGTTGGCGGATGGCGCTACCAGCAGTCTGGCGGGCGGTGATGCGAGAGGGCGGGCCAGCGCCGCTGCCGGCCGGCCGTCAATATAGAGCCGCTCGCCCTTGTCGGTGGCGACCAGCGCGAAATGGTGCCAGCCTGCCGCATCGCGCAGCACCGGGCCGGAGGCGCTGTCTTCCCCGGCCGAGAGCACGGGCCTTGCGCCGTCGAGCGCGATCGACACGATCGGGGTTCCTGCCGGGTCGGCCAGGGCGACGAGCTGTCCGTGCGAATTCTTGGAAAGGGCGGCCCAGAAGCTCAGCGTCCAGGACGATCCGGGCGCGACATCGCTGGACCAGGTGGGCGCGGCGGGAATCACTTCCAGATCGACCGGCCCGGCGCCCTGCGCGAAGACCGAATTGGCCAGGACAAGAAGCGGCATCGCACAGGCAGTTGCCAGAACCGCGCGCGCGGAAATCTTCATTCCCTTCATCATCCCCATCCCTTCAGTGCCTCTTGGCTTTGACTGTCAAAAAAGCACGTCCCGTCGCAAAAAGAAAATGTTTTTGCATAATCGGATCGATTTAGTCGGGCGTGAGGATCAGCTGGACTTCGCGCAACTTCGTCGGGATCGGTCAAGGCGGATGCGCGACATGAAAGCAACATGCCCCGGCAATCCGCACCGCCGAGCCGTTATCGCCATGGCGAAACCGGCGGTGCGCATTCCAGTTTGTCCGAATTCGTCAAGCTACAGCGCCCGGCAGAGGGCATTACCATCAGGTTGAGGAAGAGGTCGGCTCAGGTCCGTTCTTGCGGCGGTTCGCCGGGGGCCGGGGCTTCTTCCTCGGTTCAGATGCGCGAAGCCGCGAACATACGGACGGCAGCGCATACAGGGGAGGTTTTTGAATGGTGCGCTCGATTTCCGCGCGATCGGTTTCCATGCTCGCGCTTGCGGCCGCCGCTGCAGGTGTGCCCGGCATGGCTCTGGCCCAGCAGCAGCCCGCCGCCGAAACGCCCACCGGCACCGAGATCATCGTCACCGCGCAGCGCCGCGCCGAACAATCGCGCGATGTGCCGATCAGCGTGACCTCGCTCGGGCAGGAGCAGCTTGCCACCGCCAACGTCAACCAGCTTTCCGATACCGCAAGGGTGACGCCGGGCCTGCGCTTCGACAGTCAGGGCCCCGCCGTCCAGCCGACCATTCGCGGCGTCGGCACCGCCATCACCACCTCCGGCGGCGGCCCCAATGTCGGCATCTATGTCGACGGCTTCTTCCAGGCCAATACCTACATGTCGGACTTCGATCTGCTGAACGTGCGCGGCATCGAAGTGCTGAAGGGGCCGCAGGGCACCCTGTTCGGACGCAACACCACCGGCGGCGCGATCATCGTCTCCACGGCCGAACCCAGCACCGAAACCAGCGCCCAGGCCAAGGTCAGCTATGGCCGCTTCAACGCCGTGAAGGCGCAGGCCTATGCCACCTTCGGCATCAGCGACCGCGTGGCGCTCGACGTGGAGGGTCTCTACCGGCGCGGAGACGGCTACTTCACCGATCTGTCCAACGATGACGACAACATCGGCAGGTATGAAAACTGGTCGATCCGGGTCGGTCTGAAGGCCGATATCACCGACGACGTCTCGCTGCTGCTGCGCTGGATCCATGCGGAGACCGACGATCCCACGACCCAGCTGGTCAATGCCTATGTCGACAAGTCGGGCGGCGCGGGCTTCTTCGACAAGATTTCCTCCGCCGGGCAGGCGTTCTACGGGACTTCGAGCTCGAAGGGCCTGCCGCTGGTCTATCTCTACGCGCCCAGCTCCACTTATGCGACCAAGCCGGGCGATGTCCTGCTGAACACGCCGGTCAGCTTCCGCACCAATTCAGACGCGCTCCAGGCCACGATAAAGGCCGACCTCGGCGTGGCGGACTTCACCTCCTACACCCAGTATCGCAAGGACCTGTCGCCCTATTACGGCGATCTCGACGCCACCGGGCTGCCGTTCTTCAACATCTACGTCGGCGTCAATGACGAGACCTGGAGCCAGGAATTCCTGTTCAATTCCAAGCCGGGGTCGCCGCTCCAGTGGACTGCGGGGCTCAATTACTTCCAGATCCGCGATACCTGGGACATCGGGGCAAGCTTCGGCGGTTCGCCTTACGGCCAGTTCGGCGGTTCGAACACCAATACGAAGTCCTACGCCGCCTTCCTCGATGCCACTTATGCGGTCAGCGACAGCCTCTTCTTCACGCTCGGCGGTCGCTACAGCCACGATATCGTCGATGACGGCTACTTCGTCACCAACGCGACCACCACGTCCTATATCGGCCCCAACGGCGAAGTCGTGCCCTATTCCGGGGGAGCGGGCGTGCGCATCCCGGTCAACACGCTCAAGAACGACAGCTTCACGCCGCGCGTGGTCGTGCGCTACAAGCCGAGCGAGGAATCGAGCGTCTATGCCTCGTTCACGCGCGGCTACAAGGCCGGCATCCTCAACGTGGGCGGCTATTCGCAGCAGCCGGTGAAGCCGGAGAAGATCAACGCCTTCGAAGTGGGCTTCAAGTACGACGACCGCCGCCTCCAGGCCGACCTTGCCGGGTTCTACTACGACTACAAGAACCTCCAGGTTTCCAGCTTCCAGAGCGGCGCGGCGCAGATCCGCAATGCCGCATCCTCGGAAATCTACGGACTGGAAGCCCAGCTCCGCTACAAGGTGACGAACGATTTCAGCCTGCTGGGCGGCGCTGCCTGGACCCATGCGCGCTACAAGTCGTTCCCGAACGCTCCGTACTACAGTTACTGCGACCCGACCGTTGCGGATCTGACGAACCCGATCGCCTGCATTCCCACGGCGTTGGGCGGTATAGGCCCCGGCGCGCTTACCCAGACGACGACCGATGCCTCCGGCTACAAGATGCAGCGCGCGCCCGAATTCACCGGCAATATCGGCGCCAGCTACGGTCTCGATCTCGGCGGCGGCAGGCTCATGCTGTCGGGCAACCTCTACTACACCTCGAGCTTCTACTTCGACCCCGAACAGCAGTTCAAGCAGAAGGGCTACGAAGTGCTCGCCCTGCGCGCGGAATGGACCGATCCCTCCGACCGCTACACCGTGGCGGTCTACGGCGATAACGTGACGGGCCGCCGCTATCGCACGCAGGTGCTGTTCAATACGCTTGGCACCGGCTCGGTATGGAATGCGCCGGTGACTTACGGGGTACAGTTCGGAGCGAAGTTCCGCTGAGGTCCGGCATCGCCCCGGCGAGACGCCGGGGCGATGCCGGGGTTCTGTCCGGATATGTCAAGTCGAACGGCCATGGCGATGCGATACGGGCTTGAAAGAACCGATAACGGAGAGGAAGCATGAGCCCTGAACTGGCGGCATTCGTCGATCGCGAAGCCATCCGGGATTGTGTCGCGCGGCTGGGGCGGGGCGAGGATCGGCGCAGCGCGGAGCTTATCCGGGGCTGCTGGTGGCCCGAGGCCCGTTTCGACTACGGCGTCCACAGCGGCGATTTCGAAACCTATCTGGCATGGGTCGTTCCGGGCGCGGATGCGATCAAGGACACCCAGCACCTGATCGGCCAATCGTTCATCGAACTGGACGGAGACCGTGCGAAGGCGGAAACGCACGTCTTTTCCTATCACCGCGTCGACATGGGCAATGGCGACCGCGACACTTGCATCGGCGGCCGCTATCTTGACAGTTTCGAGAAGCGCGGAGGAGTATGGCGCATCGCCGGGCGGGTGATGCTCTACGACTGGGAGCAGGACTGGGGCGCCGCGGCGGACTGGTCCAGGGGCGTCATGGGCTATCCCTTTACCGCCGAACATTTCCCGGGCCGGGCCAAGGGCGATTACAGCGAGGCATGGTTCGCGGGAGATCGCGGATGAGCGCGCCGCTGTCCGGAAAGGTCGCGCTGGTCACGGGCGCCAGCCGGGGTATCGGCAAGGGCATCGCGCTGGTGCTGGCCGAGCAGGGCGCGACGGTCTACGTCACCGGACGCACCGTGCGCGAGGGGGACTATTACCTCCCCGGCACCGTCGGCGGCACTGCGGCCGAATGTGACGAACGCGGGCGCGCCAGCGGCGGTAGCGGCGTGGCGGTCGCCTGCGACCATGGAAACGATGCGGCAGTGGCGGCCCTGTTCGAACAGATCGAGCGGGAGCAGGGCCGGCTCGACATTCTAGTCAACAATGCCTTCACGCTGTCCGACGATCTGCTGGAGCCCAAGGGTTTCTGGGAAAAGCCGCTTTCCAATCTCGAGATGTGGGATGTCGGCGTGCGTTCCAACTATGTTGCGGCGTGGCATGCGGCGCGGATCATGGCGCCGCAGGGCTCGGGCTTGATCGTGGCGATCTCCGGCTTTGCTGCAGTAACGTATACTTACGGCGTGATCTTCGGTACCTCGAAATCCGCGGTAGACCGCATGGCGCGCGACATGGCGATCGAGCTGGAGCCGCACGGCGTCGCCTCGCTCACCCTTTGGCAGGGGCTGACGCTCACCGAGAAGGCGCGGGACAACCTCGCCAGGATGGGCGACCGGATGACCACCTCGATCACCTCGATGCAGGGCAGTTCGGTGGAACACCCCGGCCGCGTCGTGGCTGCGCTGGCAGCCGATCCGCAGATCATGAAACGATCGGGCGGGGAATTCGTCACAGCCGAACTGGCGCAGGAATACGGGATTGCGGACGTGGACGGCAGCGTGATCGCCTCGGCCCGTGCAAGCCGGGGCTCTCCGGTCTGGAAGCCGATTTCGGAGGTCGATTATCGTGGCAAGTGACCGTGAAAGCCGTCTCGGCGAACTGCTCGACAAGCAGGATATCATGGAGTGCCTCGCGCGGTTTTCGCGCGGGATGGATCGTTTCGATCGGGACATCTATCTGTCGGCCTTCCACGAGGATGCGGAAACGGCGGCGGGGCCGTTCGTCGGCAGTGCGGCGGATTGCTGGGACTGGGCGATCCCGATGCATGAGGCGGGGCAGATCCTGACCCATCACGCCCTGCTCCAGACCACGATCGACCTCGACGGCGATACGGCCCATACCGAAACCTACTACCAGTTCACCGGCCGCAACCGCGATGAAAGCCTCTGGGTGGCCGGCGGGCGCTATATCGACCGGCTCGAAAGGCGGGCCGGGCAGTGGAAAATCGCGCTGCGGACCAATGTGATCGAATGGGGCTTCGTGCCGCAGCCGATGCCCATTCCCTTCGCCGACGTACCCGATATCGCGCTGAACGGCGTATCGAGCCGGAACGCGGAAGACCCCTCCTATCAGCGGCCGCTGGTCAATCGCCGCGCGCCGCGCAATCCGGCCAGGGAGCAGGGCTGATGGCACGGATTTCCGACGGGCTGGTCGGCCGGGTCGCGCTCGTCACGGGTGCCAGTCGCGGCATCGGCAAGGGCATCGCCTGTGCCCTGGCCGAACATGGCGCCACGGTTTACGTCACCGGCCGAACGGTGGAGGCGGGGCAGAGCGCCTTGCCGGGAACGCTGGCGGAAACGGTGGCCGAAGTGGATGCGCGCGGCGGCAAGGGCATTGCCGTGCAGATGGACCTTGCGGATGAGGCGCAGATCGCGGCCGTTTTCGAAAGGATCGAGCGTGAGGAGGGCCGGCTCGATCTGCTCGTCAACAACGCCATGGCCATTCCCGAGGCGATGACCCGGCGCGACGGTTTCTGGGAAAAGCCGCTGGCGGAATGGGAAGTCTGGGATACCGGGCTGCGCGCCGCCTACATCGCGGCCTGGCACGCCGCGCGGATCATGGTGCCGCAGGGATCGGGCCTGATCGCGGCGCTTTCCGGCTATGTCGGGGTGACGTACACTTACGACGTGGTCTTCGGCACGACCAAGACCGCGACGGACCGGATGATGCGCGACATGGGCCACGAACTGCGCGAATCAGGCGTAACGGCGCTCTCGCTCTGGCAGGGCTTCACGTATACCGAGCGCGCGCTGGAGAACCTCAAGTCGGTGCCCGGCATGGCCAGCCAGCTCAACAGCGCGGCCGGTTCTTCGCCGGAGTTCCCGGGGCGGGTGATCGCGGCGCTGGCCATGGACCCGAACCTGCACGTGCGCTCCGGCGGGACATTCATCAACGCCGAACTCGCCGCCGAATACGGCGTGACCGACCGGGATGGCCGCACGATCCCCTCCTTGCGCGAAACCCGTGGCGCCCCGCTCTGGGAAGCGGGCGCGATCACGCACGGCTGACGGGGCGGGCTCAGCCGCCCCAGACGGTCTGCGCGTGGCGCAGGAAGTTCAGACCCATGATCTTCTCGATCCGCGTGCTCGAATAACCCTTCGCGGCGAGCAGGCGGGCCAGTTCGCGGAACTGGTCGGGGCCGCGCAGGTCGGTGACGAAGGGGTAGGTGTCCGGCCGTTCGCCCGCGGCGCTGATCCCGGCGGCCCGGCGTTCGGCGATCTCCTTTGCAAGGACGCTCTGGTAGTGCTGGAGGTCGTCGATCTGGGTGACGGTGCCATCCGTGCCGATGCCGACATGATCCTCGCCGCACAGGTTCACGGCATGATCGATGTGGCGCACCACGTCCTGCGCCGTGGCATGGCCCGAAGCGTTGAGGAAGGGCATGAAGTAGATGCCCACGAACCCGCCCTTTTCCGCCACAAGCCGCAGTTCGGCGTCCGTCTTGTTGCGGGGCAGGTCGGTTACGGCGCGGCAGCCGGTGTGGTTGATCGATATCGGCCCGCGGGACAGGCGCGCCGCCTCAAGGCAGGTCCGCTCGCCGCTGTGCGAGAGATCGACCATCACTTTCGCCGCGTTGAGCCGCTCCACCACCTCACGGCCGAACGGCGTCAGGCCCCGGTTTTCCGGTGCCATCGAACCGTCGCCAAGCTGGTTCGCCGGATTGTAGGTAAGCTGGAAAACGCGCACCCCAAGGCCCGCAAAGATATCGACGCGGCTCGCATCGCTGCCCATCATCGCGCCGTTCTGGAAGCCGTAGATCACGCCGACCTTGCCGTCCGCCTTGGCCTTGCGGATGTCGGCGGCGGTCAGGATCTTTGCCAGCCTGCCGCTGTTGGCGCGGATCGCGGCATCGGTTTGCGCGATTTCGCGCACGCTGAACTCGAAAGGCTCGGCAGGCCCGGAGACATATCCCAGCGTGACGTTCACCGCCGTCAGCCCCGAGGCCGCCGCTTCGGCCAACACGCGCGGCGTGAACTGCTCCACATCGGCGCCGCTTTCGCTGTTGGGATCGGCGAGGCCGCCCAGCGCATTGATGACGATCCAGTCGTCGATCCGGCCCTTTGCGGATGCCGCCGCAGCCATGGCCGTGCGCGGCGCGAAAGTCGCGGCGGCCATGGTCATCGCGCCGCGGGCGATCAGTGCACGCCGGTCAATCATCGTCCGTTCCCATTTCCTCGGTCGTCACGGGCTTGTAATCGGCGCGGGCATAGGCCGTGCCGCGTTTCACCGTGCTTTCGATGCTGCGAATGTTGGCGATATCCTTCAGCGGATCGGCGCCGAGCACCACGAAGTTGGCAAGCTTGCCCGCCTCGATCGATCCGGTGTCCCTCTCCTGCCCGGCGGCCCTGGCCCCTATGAGCGTTGCTGCATGGATCACGGCCAGCGGCGGCATCCCGACATCGCGGGCCATGAAGTCCAGCTCGTCGTAAAGCGCGGGCCATGGGCTGGCGGTATCGGCCTCGAAATCGGTTCCGGTCGATACCGGCACGCCCGCTTTCCATGCCTGCCGCACGAGGCGCGCGGTGGCTGCGCCGGTGCAGCGCAGCGCGCGGGTTTCCGGGTGTTCCCTGCGCAGCCGGTCATAGCGCACGAACAGGCTCCCGGTCGCGTCGAGCAGGGTGCCACGCGCCAGCATGTCGCGGTAGAGCCCGGCGATCACGGGATCGTCGCCCTTCTTCGCCAGCAGGTTTTCGTGAACGGGCGTATGGTCCTCGTAGGAGGCGAGCATGACCGGTTCGAGCTGATAGGCGAGGTAGCACGCGTGGCTGACCACGTCGGGCCCGGCGGCGATGACGTCGGCCGGGCGTGTCGGGAAGACGGCGCTGTGCGCCCAGACCTTCATGCCCTGCCTGTGTGCCTCGGCGGTGAGCGCGGCGATGCGATCGGCGGGAAGGTCGGCGTAGATCTTGATCGCGGTGGCGCCGGTGCCGCGCGCCAGGGTGATCGCGGTGGGGATCGGGGTCCTGGCGTCGATCGATTGCGCCCAGGGCGCGGTGCCGGGCGTGTATCCCATGCTGACCGCGCCGACACGGGGATCGCCGAAGAACGGCGGCCCGGCCATGACGGCGGCGGAATAGATGTCCGGCGCCGGTATTTCGCCGACGAGGGCCGCGCGCGCGAGTTCGCTGACCGAGCGCAGGTCGTCCGCCATGTCCCGCACCGAGGTCACGCCGCCATAGAGCAGGCGGCGGAGCTGGCCTTGCGCGCGCTTCGGGTTCGGCGGGGTCGCCATGTGCACGTGCGTGTCGATCAGGCCGGGAATGACCCAGCGCCCGGAAAGATCGACCTTGCGCGCCCCTGCGACCTCTTCCGCCGGGAGTGAACCGTGCGGGCCGATCGCGAGGATGCGGTCTCCCCGGACGAGGATGTCCTGATTGGCGCGGGCGCCTGCGCCCGTGCCGTCGATCACCGTGGCGCCGCCGTAAAGCACGGGGACGACCGGTTCGGCAGCCATTGCAGGCTGGACGGTGCGCGGGGCGGCAAGGGAAAGCGCAAGCAGCGCGCCGACCGCAGCGGCCGTTCGGGTAAAGGCGATCATCCGGCCATCGGTAATGGGCGGATTACAGGGTTGCAAGCCGATGAACGGGAGTTCACCGGTCCGGTCGGGGCGCGCGCGTCAGGCGGCGCGGCGGCGACCATGGAGCAGGAAGAGCGCGGCACCCAGGACGTTCCAGCCGAGGCAGGCCAGCAGCGTCTTGTTCGGCAGGCTCGCGAAGAGATAGAGGCAGCCGCCGATCGTCAGCACGCCGACGAGAATGCCGGCGGGCACGCGGAAGGGGCGGTGCGCGCCGGGTTCGCGCTTTCGCAGCACGATCAGGCAGGTGCCCACTGCTGCAAAGGCGATGAGGGTGCCGGCATTGGCGAGCGCGGCGATTTCCGAGATCGGCAGGATGCCGGCCAGGATGGCCACGATCACCGCCGTCATCGTCGTGACCCGCACCGGGGTTCCGCGCGAGGAGAGCTTTGCGAGCGAGGCGGGCAGGAAGCCGTCGCGGGCCATGGCGAGGAAGATGCGGCTCTGGCCGTAGAGGAAGCCGAGCAGCACGGTGGGCAAGGCGATCACGGCCGCGATGGCGACGACGCGGGCGACCGGCTCGCGGCCCATCTGGCGCAGGATCAGGGCGAGCGGCTCGGGGCTGTCGGCGAAGCGGGTAAAGGGCATCGCGCCGATCGCGGCGGCGGCAACCAGCACGTAGACGAGCGTGCAGATCGCCAGCGAGCCGATGATGCCGATCACGAGGTCCCGGCTGGGATTGCGGGTTTCCTCGGCCGCGGTCGAGATCGCATCGAAACCGTAGAAGGCGAAGAAGATGATCGCGGCGGCGGCCATGACGCCGCGTTCGATCCCGTCGGGGCTCATCGACTTGCCGAAGCCGTAAGGCATGAAGGGGGAAAGGTTGGCGGCGTCGAAGGCGGGCAGGGCCACGGCGACGAAGAGGCTGAGCGTCAGGATCTTGATGACGACAAGCACCGTGTTGATCCGCGCGCTTTCCCGCGTGCCGAAGGCGAGCAGGCCCGCGACGACGGCGATGATGAACACCGCGGGGACATTGACGAGACCGCCCAGTTCCGGGCCCTCGGTCAGTGCCTTCGGGAAGCCCACTGCGTGGAGCAGCGGCGAGGCATAGCCCGACCAGCCGACCGCGACGGTCGATACCACCAGCGAATATTCGAGGATCAGGCTCCAGCCGACGATCCAGCCTATCGTGCTGCCCAGCACCTTGTGGCTGTAGCTGTAGGCGCTGCCGGCGGTGGGCATCATCGTCGAAAGCTCGGCATAGGCGAGCGCGGCGCAGGCGCAGATGGCACCGGCGATGGCGAAGGAAACCAGCACCGCCGGACCGGCACGGTCGGCGCCGACGCCGATCAGCGTCAGGATGCCGGTGCCGACGATGGAACCGACGCCGAGCGCCAGCAGGTGCGGCCAGGACAGGGTCTTTGGCAGCGCGGCGGGCGCGGGCTGGATTGCTTCGGTCATCGTCTTGTCTGTCTTTCCCGGATATGTCCCGCATCCGGCGGGATCGCGCTTTCAGGAGGCACCGACTAGCATTCCTGCCGGGTCACGAAAAGCCGGGCGGGCCTTCCGATCCCCAAGGACATGCGGCGGCGGTCAGGCCGCGGCGCGGAACGCCAGCCTCGTGTCTGCGATCGTCCGGCCGAGCAGGGCGGCTTCTTCCGGGCTGTTCCAGGCGTGGAACGAGGTGCGCAGGCACTTGCCGCGCATGTCGAAATGAAAGCCCTGCGCGCTCAGCGCCGAGGCGATCGCGGCCGGATCATCGAACGCGAGGCACAGCGTGCCGCCGCGATCCGTCATGTCGACCGGGCGGCCCACGGCTTCCGCAAAGGCGGCGATGCAGGCGCGATTGCCGCGCAGGATCTCGTCCTGCCCGATCTCCAGGATCGTCTCGATCCCGGCGCGGGCGAGGGCGAATGGCGCGATGGACGGGCTGCCGCCCTGGAAGCGGCGGGCATCGGCGGCATGGCGAAAATGCCGGATATCGAAGGCGTAGGGGTCTTCGTGGCCGAACCAGCCGAGATCCAGCGGCTCGATCACGCTTGCCAGTTCGCGGCGGAGCCAGAGCCATGCTGCGCCCGGTCCGCCGCAGAGCCATTTCACGCTCGACCCGATCACCGCGTCGACCCCCCATTCGCGAGGCGTGATCGGCAGGATTCCGGCAGACTGTGCGGCATCGACGACCGAGATCGCGCCATGATGGCGTGCCAGCGCCGCAATTTCGGCGAGCGGCGAAACCACCCCGGTGTTGGAGTGGACATGCATGGCGACGACGGCGGCGACGCTGCCGTCGATGTGGCTCTCCCAGTTCGCCGCGTCGCCCGGCGAGCGTGCGGCGGGGATGAACGCGGTCTCGAAACCCAGTCGTTCCAGCCCCGCAGCGACGAAGCCGACCGTGGGGAAGGCCTGTTCCGACATCAGGATGCGGTTCCGCCCGCCGACCGCCCGGAGGCCCGAAAGGAAGGAGAACAGCGCGGCCGATACGCTCTGCTGCGGGGCGACCTCGGCGGTGTCGGCACCGATCAGCGCGGCCAGTGCGGCGCGAAAGCCCTCGATCGTCTCCAGCCATGGCCCCCAGGCGGCGCCGCCCGTCTGCTGCCAGGGTTCGAGGTAGCCTGTCTCCAGCGCGGCGCGGGCGCGGCGGGGCAGGCAGCCTACCGAGTGGCTGAGCAGATAGGGGCCGCCGGAGGGAAGGTGGAACAGGTCGCGCATGAGGGTCAGTGGGCTCCGGCTTCGGCGATGCTTTCGCGCACGCGTCCATAATCGTGGCCCCATTCGTCCGTCATCTCGACCCGGACGTCCCACAGCGCGGGGAAGAAGCGGTGCTTCGCGCCCGCCTGGAGCAGGTCGACCGAGCGGCCCTTCAGCGAAGCGGAGCCCATGCCGATGGAGCGGTGGATGAGGAACAGGTGATGCCAGCGGAATTTGCCGAACAGTTCGTCCAGCTCGATCAGCGCCTCGGCAACGACATAGGCTTCGTCATGCGCGTAGCCATGGTCGTAGACGTCGCGCACGGTGCGGCCGGCGGCGGTGAGATAGGTCGCCTCGAAGCTTTGCCAAAGATCGGGAATGATGCGCAGGAGCACGCGGAAACCGGGCGATTCCTGGCCGCTTCCATTGCCAAGCTGAAGCCGGATCTGCTGGTACTCCTTGGGCGACATGGTTTCCAGGACGTCGAGCTGGTCGATCATCATCCGCAGGAGCCGATGACAGCGGGCGAGCAGGGTGGTGACGCGCAGAGCGTGCCCGGCGCGAAGATACTCGTCCACCTCAACGATGGTATAGGCCATGAGTTTCATCCAGAGCTCCTCGACCTGATGGACGATCTGGAACTGGAGTTCGTCCCGGTTGCACAGCTCGTCGAAGGGCTTCTGGCAGGACAGCAGGCGTTCGGTGTCGAGATAGAGCTCGTAGTCCAGCGTCGCGGGCGCTTCGAGCAGTTCGTAGACCTTGCGGCGTTCCATATTGCCTCCCAATCCTTTGTGTGAGAGGACGTTTAGCACTGCGGTTCCGGGACATTGGCCCAAATATCGTGGCATTTCCGGTAGTCACCGGAACGTATGGTAACATATAGCAGGTTTTGGAGAACGAACGTTCCGATGCGAAAGCCGCTGGTCCTCGATGCCCTCGACACCCGCCTGCTCGAAGCGCTTGAGCGTGATGCCCGGCTCAGTTTCGCCAGCCTGGGCGAAACGGCGGGACTGTCGAAGACGCCAAGCTGGAAACGCGTGCAGGCGATGGAGAAGGCGGGTGTCATCACCGGGTATCGGGCCACGATCGATCCGGCCGCGATCGGGCTTTCCACCAGCGCCTTCGTCCATGTTTCCATCGAGTTCGACCATCACGAGGCATTCGAACGCGCCGTGCTCGATCAGCCCGCGATCCTGGCATGCCACGCGACGGTGGGCGATTTCGACTATCTGCTGCACGTCATGACCGGCGGGGTGCCGGAACTGGACCAATTCCTGCGCCACCGGCTGCGAAGACTCCCCGGCGTGCGGCACTTCAACACGACATTGGCCATGCGGGACATCAAGCCCGGCGCCTATCTCACCGATGCGGCGTCCTGAACGCCGGAGATTTCTTCCCGAACCGGCAAGTGTTTCGAATAATTCGCATTAGCGTATAAGGCGCGGCATGGCTCGCGTCGCAGATCAGGTCTCGGTTACCAGGAAGTGCATGGCCGCCGCGATGGCAGCCGGGTTCCATGTTCTGCTGGGGGCGGTGCTGTTCATGCAGTGGCGCCTTGGCCCGGCCCCGGTTCAGCCGCCTTCGCCGCCTGTCACGGTCGTGCGGCTCAAGGCCCTGCCGGCCGCGCCGGTGCGCATTCTTCATCCCTCGCGGCCCAAGGAAAGCCGGGAGCCCCCGGTTCCGGCCCGCACATTGCCGGTCGCCCCGGCCATGGCGGCGCCCTTGCCCCGGCTCGTGCTGGCGCCGCCGGTGGAATTCGCGCCCGCCGCGCTGACGTTCGAGCCGGTGCGGATGGCTGTCGATGCGGTGGACGTGCCGCCTCCCCCGCAGCCGCGCAAGGGCGACACCACTTTCGAGGGCCTGCTGCTCGCCCGGATCGAGGAGATGCGCCGCTATCCTGCCGATGCGCTCAGCCGCCGGCAGCAGGGCGTGGTGCAGCTCCGCTTCCGGATGAACCGGAAAGGCGAAGTGCTTTCCGCGCAAGTGGTGGGCCGCTCGGGCTTTGCCGCGCTCGATGCCGAAGCGCTTCGCATGGTGCGGCGCGCGGAGCCCCTGCCGGAAATCCCGCGCGACCGGCCCGACGAACTCGACGTGTCCGTGCCGATCGAGTTCAGCCTGAACCGCAGGGAGCGCTTCGCTCAGGCCAATTGAAGCCTTTCCGCATCGCGAAGGCGGAGCCGCGCCTGCTGACGCGCCGCGCTGCCCTTGCCATCGGCGATCAGGGACTGGAGATCGAGCAGCGCGCGGCCGGTCGCCATGCCGCCGTTGCAGGCGATGAAGCGCGGCTCCCACACCGGGCAGAACTTTTCCTTGTAGTTACGCAGGCCCTCGAACCCGTAGAAGGCTTCCCCGTGGCGGAACAGCATCCCCGCAGCGCGCGCCCATGTCGGGGCGAGCCGCCGTGCCTCGATACCGGAGAGCGGGGCAAGGCCGAGATTGAACCACTGATAGCCTTCCTGCCGCCCCCAGAGCATGAGCCGGGTGAACAAAAAGTCCATGCAGCCGTAAGGCACTTCGGCGCAGTGCCGCATGAGATCCACCGAAAGCTCCTCGCGGCCCGCCGTCTTCCAGAGATTGGCGAAAGCGACGATCCGCCCCTCGCAGCGGACCACGGCGATGTCGCAGCGGGCGATGTAGTCCGCCTCGAAACGGCCGACGCTGAAGGCTTTCTCGCGCTGGCCCTTGGCGTGCAGCCAGGCGTCGGAAACGGCGCGCAGTTCGCCCATGATCGCGCCGGTGCGGGCGGCCGGGACGATGGCGAATTCCGCGCCTTCGCGCTCGGCGCGGCGCATGGCGTGGCGCAGCGGGCGGGCGGCGGGGCCGTCCAGCCCGAATTCGGCCAGCGGCACACGGGCCTCCTCGCCGTACTTCATCAGTTGCAGGCCCATGTCGATGGCGATCGGCAGCACGGCGGGGGTCACCTGATAGAGCAGGACGCGGCCCTGGTTGGCGTCGGCGCGCTCACGCAGGCGCCAGAGCAGTTCGGGCCAGTCGGACGGATCGCCCACCGGGTCTCCCATGACGATCCAGGAATGGCCCTGCACCTGATACATCAGCATGCTGCGGCTGTCGGGTCCGGCAAGGAACAGCTTGTCCCCGGTCAGCGCCAGCATCGCCTCGCTGCGCACCGCATGGGTCAGCGCCTGCGCCACGTCGACCGGGGCGTCTCCGGGCTGGACCGCGTGGCGGGACGGGCGCAGGAACGCCAGCAGCACGAAAGCGCCGGTCAGCACCGCCACCGCGAAACTCGTGCGCATGTAGCGCGAGGCATCGCCCGACCATGCGAACTTCCACCAGAGGCTGCTGCGATAGGCGGGGAAGGTCTGGGTGAAGTAGCCGATCACGATCATCAGCGCGATCGTGGCGACCATAGCCATGATCCAGTTCACGCTCATCACGTCGGTGGTGAGCGCGGTCCGCCGCCAGAAACCCTTGCGCGCCAGTTGCAGAACGCCCGCTACCGCCAGCAGGGTGAGCGCCTCTTCATAGTCGAGGCCTTTCGCCAGCGAAAAGCAGGCCCCGGCCAGCAGCAGGGCGCGGGTCAGCAGGAAAGCCGCGTCGAGCCGTCGGTAGAGCGCGGGGGCGAGCAGCAGCAGCGTGGTTCCCACGAGGCTGGCGGCGATCTGGGAGGCTTCGACGAAAGGCAGCGGCACCACGCCCCGGATCGCCGCCATGCGTTCGGGCAGCGCCGGGGTCGTGCCGGACAGCAGCAGGATCGCTCCGCCGAAGAACACCAGCAGCGCAATCACGCGCGGCGCGAGGCCGACGATCATGGTCTCCGCCGCGCGCGCGGCAAGGGCTGCCGGACGGCGCCAGCGCGCATGTTCGTGCCGGACCAGCAGCACGAGGGCGAGCGCCAGCGGCAGCAGGTAATAGACGATGCGGTAGACCAGCAGCGCTGCGAGCAGTTCTCCGGGCGGGATTTGCGGGCAGAGCGCGACTACGGTTGCCTCGAACACGCCGAGGCCGCCGGGAACGTGGCTCACCAGCGCGACGACGATGGCCAGGACATAGGCTAGCAGCAGCGGCGGATAGAGCGCGATGGCGAGGTGCGGAAGCAAGACGTAGAGCGTGCCGCAGGCGGCGGCGATGTCGGCCAGGGCGACCAGCGTCATGCGGGCAATGGCGGCAGGGCGGGGCAGGTGCCAGCGCCGCGCCATCAGCGTGGCGCCCACCAGCAGCGCCAGCAGGCCCGCGCCTGCCGCGTGCTGCGCGCCCATCGAGACGACGTGCCCGGCGACGGCAAGCGGACGGCGGTGGACCAGCAGCGCCAGCGAGGCCGAGGCGAAGACGCCGGTCCAGAAGGTCACCCCGGCGATGGCGGTCACGCGGGCGACTTCGCCGGTGCCGAGGCCTTTCGCACCGTAGATGCGCAGGCGCGCGGCTGCGCCGGTAAGGATGCCGAAGCCGAGATTGTGGCTCAGCGTGTAGCTGGTGAAGG
The DNA here is from genome assembly GCF_055361505.1 of Novosphingobium sp. TK71. Classification (NCBI taxonomy): domain Bacteria; kingdom Pseudomonadati; phylum Pseudomonadota; class Alphaproteobacteria; order Sphingomonadales; family Sphingomonadaceae; genus Novosphingobium; species Novosphingobium sp. TK71. The sequence continues at coordinate 917,742 of NZ_JBSZKA010000001.1, read as the reverse complement.
AGGCGAGCGCGGCCGTGCGGTAGGGCAGGGGGCGGCCGATCGTGCGCAGGGCCATGACATCGTAGGCCGTGAGCAGCAGGTAGCTGCCGGCCGTGAGCGCGAACGCCGCCGCCAGCCGCCAGCCGGGGATCGCCCGCGCGGTCCGCAGCACGGCGTGAATGTCCAGCGATGTGGCCAGCCGGTGCAGGCAGAGCGCAGCAAGGCCGAGCACCAGCGCGGCGACGGCGAGCTGGGCGGGAACCGCCAGCCGCGCTGCCAGCGACTTGAGGTGCGCGTTCACGGCCGGCGCGTCCATGTCTGCGACTTGCAGAGCAGGCCGTGCAGGATGCAGCCGCTGATCTTCAGGTGCGCGGGATCGCTCTGGTGAATGCGGGAGAAGAAGCTTTCGCCCATGTCGGGCACATAGACCTCGCCCTGCCAGGCGCCGCTGCCTTCGGGATGATAGTCGCGCAGGAGCTGGGTGCCGACCAGATGGGGCACGCCCGCATCGGCGGCATCCGCCAGCGCCTGCCCGCCGACCCAGGTGACGGTGCCGCAAAGCATGGCCCCGCAGGGCGCCACCGAAACCTCCACGTCGCCGTGCGGATTGAGCCAGCGTCCATAAGGGCTGGGCGCGTTCGACGGCTGGGCCGGGGCGGTCGCGGCGAGGGCGATGCCCAGTACCGGGAGGAGGAAGCGCAGGGGAAAGGGAACTCGGATCATCGGGCAGTCTCCGGACCGGAAGGCACGAGGCGGGCGATCGCCTGATGAATCACCCCGAACAGCCGGTCGGCATCCTTGTTGAGATAATGGTCGCCGGGCAGGACGATCTGCGTCAGCCGCGGCAGGTGAAGCAGGGGGCAGAGGCTGTCGGCCTCATCCTGGCCATGGATGCACACCACCGGCAGCCAGTCGAGCTTGCGGGCGCTGGCGATGGCGGGGGCATCGGGCGGGGTACGGTCGAGCCATTCCAGCGGCGAGACGCGCAGGAACACCGTTTGCGTGGGCACCGTCAGCACGACCAGCGCGACATGGCGGCGCATGTCGGGCGAGAGGTGTTCGAGGCCGACATGGACCATGTCCGACCCGAACGACTGGCCCAGCACGACCACGCGGCCGACATGGCCCAGCGCCATGGCCCGCCGGATCGCGTCCGACAGCAGGGCCGTGACCTGCTCTGGCGTGCGGCGCACCTTGAAGTAGTTGAGCGAATTGACGGCGACGGTAGCGACGCCATGGCTTGCGAGGCGCTCGGCGATTTCACCGCCGAGCCCGGTACGCGGGCCCATGTCGCCCGACAGGACGACGGCGGCATAGCCCTGCGCGCGCGCGCCTGACCCTGCCCCTGTCTTACCGGGCAGATCGGTGAAGGGGCTCGCGTTCCAGGCGCCGAGCCATCCGAACACGGCGCCGAGAAGCACCGCGAAAACGACGATTCCCGTGATGAGCGGCCCGATCCAGCGCCGGCGCCTGCGTGTTGCTACCCTGGTCATGGTGCCGGTCTGCGCCTGCAGACCTTGCCGCAGGGTGGAGCAAACATGGACTTTCCTTAATGTGACTTCGCGCAGCGCTGCTGCGATAGTGCCGGGCAAGGGTGCAGACTGCGGCCAGTCGCGAACTGGCATCGAGGACCGTTCCAAGGCATGCCCATTTCGCCCCCTTCTCCCCGGCCGAACGCCTGCTCGCAGGACCATTGCGCATGACCGAGACGAGCGGGAACAGGAGCCGGATCATAAACCTGCTGCCGATGCTGGGCGCGCTGCTCGCGGTGACGGGCGCGCTTACCTGGGGGGATATCTGGGCGCAGCGGCATTTCGGCCTGCTCGGGCACACCATGCCGCACGGTCCGGTGGCGCAGCCGGGCGAGGCCTGGCGGCGGGTGCTGGATTTCACCGCGGACCCGGTTCCCGGCCCGCAGCCGGGCCTCGTCGTCACCAGCGTTCGCGCACGCGGCAACGCCGAGCGCGCAGGGCTCACCGTGGGTGACTGGATCGAGAGCGCGGACGGCCAGCATACCGAATCCCTTCAGGCGCTGGCGGAAGAGTTGTCTGCGCAGGGTCCACGCCCTATGCATCTCAAAGTGGTGCGTCAGGGCGCGGTTCGGATGATCGACCTCGCCGGCGAGCAGGGCCGCAAGGCTCCGTGACGGTCAGGACGTGATCCACGAGGCGTGAAGGGGCCGGACGAGAACATGGGTCACAAGCTGCTGGTCGTCGAGGATGACGATGCCACGGCCACGTACATCGCCAAGGGTATGGCGGAGGAAGGCTTCGTGGTGGACCGGGCGGGCAACGGGCGCGATGCGCTGTTCCTTGCGAGCGACGGCACTTACGATGCCATCGTGCTGGACCGGATGATCCCACAGATGGACGGCATGTCCGTGCTTGGCGCCTTGCGCGCGGGCGGCATAGAAACGCCGGTGATCGTGCTTTCGGCGCTGGGATCGACCGAGGACAGGGTGGCCGGGCTGACATCGGGGGCCGACGATTATCTCACCAAGCCCTTCGCCTTCGCCGAGCTGCTCGCCCGGGTGCGGCTGCTGGTCAAGCGGGGCGCCGGGCAGGCGGCGGTGGAGACGCGGCTGGCCTGCGGCGACCTCGAGATGGACCTGCTGGCGCGCAAAGTGAAGCGCGGCAGCCGCGCGGTGGACCTGCAGCCACGCGAATTCCGCCTGCTCGAATATTTCCTGCGCCATGTCGACGAAGTGGTCACGCGCACCATGCTGCTGGAGGCGGTGTGGGATTATCATTTCGATCCCGGCACCAATGTCATCGACGTCCATGTCAGCCGCCTGCGCCGCAAGCTCGACGAGGCGGGGGCCGCGCCGCTGCTGCACACCGTGCGCGGGGCGGGCTACCGGCTGGGTACCGCCGCTTGAGGGCGCGGCTGGGCAAGCGCCTGCGGCCGTTCCTGCGCTCCACCACCTTCCGGCTGTTCGTTCCGGTGGTCCTCTTCCAGCTCGTTGCGACCGGGGGCGTGCTGTCGTTCGTGTGGATCGCGGGGCAGCAGAGCGTGCGCGACGAACAGCAGGCGCTGGTCGAGGAACTGCGCGACGACCTGCTGGACACTTACCAGGACGGCGGCGTCACGGCGCTGGCAGCCAATATCGAACGGAGGCTGGGCAGCGAAGGACGCCGCGCGCCGGTGCTTCTCCTTGCCGATGCGCAGGGCCGCAGCCTTGCCGGAAACCTCTCGGCGCTCCCGCCGCCCGATCCCGCTGCGGGCGGCCTGTTCGAGACGGTGCTCTACCGCAGCGACAGCACCCAGCCCCAGCACATGGCCTTGTCCGAGACGCGGCTGCCGGATGGGGCCACCCTGCTGGCCGGGATCGAGATCGGGCGCGACCTCAAGCTCCAGCACAGTTTCGAGCAGGCGCTGGTGGCGGCGTTGTTCCTTGCCCTGCCGCTGGCGATGCTGGTGGCGGTGCTGACCTCGCGGCTGGTGGGCCAGCGCGTCCACGACATGGCGCAGACCGCGCACCGGGTGGGCAGCGGCGCTTTCGACGCGCGGGTCGCGCTCGACGGTTCGGGCGATGCTTTCGACGAACTGGCGGGAGAGATCAACGCGATGCTGGCGCGGATCGAGACGCTGGTGGGCGAACTGCGCGTGGTGGCGGAAGGGCTGGCGCACGACTTGCGCTCACCCGTCACCCGGCTGCGCTCGGCGCTGGAACAGGCCGCGCTGGAGGCAAGCGATCCCGCGGCAGAGGCGGCGATGAACCGCGCGCTGGCCGAGGCCGATACGCTGACGCGCATCCTTGCCACCGCGCTTCAGATCGGCCGCGCGGAAGCAGGGATAGGCCGCGAACGGTTCGAGGAAGCGGCACTTGGCGGCTTCCTGGAAGACCTCGCCGCGCTTTACGAACCTTATGCCGAGGAGGAGGGTTTCACGCTCGCCGCCGAGGCGCCGGAGGGCCTTTCGGTGCTGCTCCACCGCGAACTGATGGGGCAGGCGCTGGGCAATCTCATCGACAATGCGGTGAAGTACGCCGGCGGCGGCAGCGCGATCACGCTGTTCGCGGGCAAGTCCGAGGGGCAGGTGGTGCTCGGCGTTCGCGACGATGGGCCGGGCATTCCCGAAGCTCAGCGCGAGGCCGCGCTCCAGCGCTTCGGCCGCCTCGATCCCACCCGCTCCGTGGCGGGATCGGGCCTCGGCCTTGCGCTGGTGGAAGCGGTGGCGAAACTGCACGACGGCCGCGTCGAACTGGCCGATGCGCCGGGGGGCGGGCTTGAAGTGCGGCTGTTGCTGGGGGCCAGGGAGTGACGGCGGACAGCCGGTAACCCACCGATCCTTCCGCCGGCTGACGGGCCTGTTTCCCAACGCGGCGTCAGGCAGGGATTTACGGCACCGCTTCCAGTTCCGGCTGCGCTGCCACCGCAGGCGAAGCGGTGGTTGCCGCAGGGCTGGCGTTGACGCGGCCGGTCCGTTCCAGCTTGCCCCAGCCGATGCCCTTGCCCGCGAATGCCGCACCCACCGCGCGGATCACCACGCTGTACATGAGCTGGCGATAGACGAAGCGCTGGGCCAGCAGCAGCAGCGGGCGGAACCGTTCGCGGCGGGTGTCGAGGCGATAGGCGATCCAGCCGCAGGCGAGGTCCACCAGCGTGAAGGCCAGCCAGTAGGCGCCCATGCGCAGCACGTCGGTCTGGGTCTGGGCCCAGCCGTGCTGGGAAACGCGAAGGGCGGTGCCGGCGATCGAGATCAGCAGGGCGAGGTCGATCGCCGGCGAGATCACCGCGAAGACGATCTGGAACAGCCAGGCCTGCGGCATGCCGATGAAGGCGAGGCCGGAGGGACGGCCCTTCCTGAGCGTGCCGCGATGCTTCCACAGGCACTGGAGCGTCCCGAAAGACCAGCGGAAACGCTGTCTTGACAGGGCCTTGAAGCTTTCCGGCGCTTCGGTCCATGCCACGGCGTCCTCGTCGTAGGCGATCTTCCAGCCCTTGCGCTGGATAGCGATGGTGAGGTCCTGGTCCTCGGCCAGGGTGTCTTCCGGATAGCCGCCGACATCGTCCAGCGCCTCGCGCCGCCACGCGCCGACAGCGCCCGGCACGACCATGATCGCATCGAGCCGGGTCAGCGCGCGCCTTTCGAGGTTCTGCGCGGTGACGTATTCCACGCCCTGCCAGCGGGTGACGAGATTGACGCGGTTGCCGACCTTGGCATTGCCCGCCACCGCGCCGATGGCGGGATCGGCGAACCAGCGCACGAGGCGCGAGATCGTCTCGCGTTCGAACTGGGTATCGGCGTCGAGCGCCACGATCACGCTGCCGCGCGCATCCCTGAGCGCGCGGTTGAGCGCGGCCGCCTTGCCGCCGTTGACGAGGGTGAGCAGTTCGACATGGGCATCGCCGGCAAAGGCTTCGGCAACGATGGCGCTGGTGCGGTCCTTCGATCCGTCGTCGGCGACGATGATCTGGAGCTGCCGGTAGTCGCTTTCGAGCACGCGCCGGATCGAGGATTCGATCACGCGCTCCTCGTTGTAGGCGGGGATGATCACGGTGACGAGCGGCGCGCAGGTGTCTTCCGGCGCGTCTATCGGCTGCGGGCGGCGCAGCAGGCTGGCCAGCGAGGCGAGGCCGACGGAACGCAGCACGCCGAGCGAGATCGCGAAGAAGAAGGTCCAGTTCAGCGCCACGAGAATGGCCGCCAGCGCCCCGAACAGGGCCACGTCGGCGCGCACGGCGAAGAGGTCCACGCCGTCCACCTTGGGCATCACCGCGTCGTGCGAGAGACCGGCGAGCGTCGAGACGGGGACGAACGTGTAGCCGTCCTGCTTCAGGCGCTCGATGATGACGGGAAGCGCCGCCACGGTCTGCGAACGGTCGCCGCCGCCGTCGTGCAGCAGGATCACGTTCTCCGAGCGGTCGGGCGAGGCCGATTCCACCTGCTGGATGGTGCTGTCGATGATGTGCTGGACGCCGGGGCGCTTCCAGTCGTCCGGATCGACGTGCAGGCCGACGACGGTATAGCCGTGCTGGCGCGCGATGGCGGCGGGGACGAGTTCGTCTGCCGTGGTCGGCTCGGCATCCCCGAAATAGGGCGCGCGGAACAGGCGGATCGAATGGCCGGTGGTGGCCTCGATCAGGCGCTGCGTGGCGTTGAGTTCGAGGCCGATCCCGGTGGCGGCTTCCTCGGCCATGTTGGGGTGCGTGTAGCTGTGATTGCCGATCTCGTCGCCATCGTCGGCGATGCGCTTGACGAGGTCGCGATTGGTCAGCGCGTTCTCGCCCACCATGAAGAAGGTGCCGGGAACGTGGTACTGTTCCAGGATCGAGAGGATGCGCGGGGTCCAGGTCGGGTCCGGGCCATCGTCGAACGTCAGCGCGAGCTTCCTGGGCAGCGCGCCGGTGCGGTGGACGACATAGGGCGTGGGAAGCCGGACATAGCGCTCCGAGGAGACCATCCCGGTGGTCTTGTCGAAGGTGACGGCACGGCTGCCGTCCTGCGGGGTGGCGGTCACGTCGAGGATCTCGCCCTGGCCTTCCACATCGACATTGGCGGCCTGCACGAGGTGAGCGAGGTTGGGCAGGCTGTGCGTGCGCCACGCCTTCACGGTGTTCCAGAACCCTGGGTCCTCCGAGCCGAGCCGCCAGAGCGCGATGTCGCCCACGCCGAGGCGCGAGAGGATCTTCATCTGGCTCCACGTCGCGGCGGCGTCGAGCATCCAGACGTCGTGGCGGTGATCCCCGTCGCTTTGGGCATCGTCGTAGGAATAGCCGGCATTGCCGCTCATCGCGTCGAACTGGGGCGCGGTGGTGCTGTCGTGCGCGTCGAGCCACGCTTCCTCGACGGTCATGCTGTCCGCCTTGCCGTCGTGCCAGTTATAGGCGTACTCGCCCAGCGCGATGATCGCCTTGCCGCGCTGCAGCCCGGCCAGTGCATGGGCGACTTTCTGCGCGAACCACGGGTTGGAGGCGATCGGGCCGGGGGTGCCGCCTTGCCAGTGTTCGTCATAGGCCATCAGCACCAGCCGGTCGGCAACTTGCGCGAAGGCGCGGGGCGACCATTCGGGATTGTCGATCGGCATGGTGACGGAGACGATGCGGTGCCGGGGCGCCAGCTGCGCCCGCAGTTCGCCAAGGAACAGGCGCAGGTTCGGCAGGCTGGCGGCGGGCATGGTCTCGAAGTCGACCATGACGCCGGCGTAGCCGGTCTTGTCGAGATAGGCGGAAACCTGCGCTTCCAGTGCATGGCGGCGGCTGGGCGAGGCGAGCTGGGCGGCGGCGGCATCGCCCTGCCACTCGCCGTCGAGGGTGTTCTGCAGCACGGGAACCACCAGCGGGCGGTGCAGCGCGGTGGCGAGGATATGCGCGAGGCGGGCGTCGTCCTCGATCTTGAGCGCGCCGGTCCCGTCGACCGAGAGCGTGGCCGGGGCGACCCAGTCCAGCCGGTCGATATGGCGCTCGAGCGAGGTGGCGCTGTCGTCGCTCCACGGCGTGTAGAAGCCGACGGTGATCGGCTTAGCGCCCGGCGTGGGCGCCGGCACGGTGGCCTTTCCGAACAGGAACTTGCGGGCGCGGCGGGTCAGGTGCCCGATCTGCGCGCGGAACGGCAGCGGCGAGGCGTGCTCGTAGGCGATCGGCAGCGGCGGCGGGGCGGGAACGCTGGCAACGGTCGTCGCGAAGATCGCGCAGGCCGCGAGAGCCACGAGCAACAGGAAAAGACCCATGCGGCGAACCCGGACGCGCCGGTTGCCGGTGGGATCGAAGAAGACGGGTGCTGCCACTGCGTTTCTCGCAAAGATCCGGGCGGCGCGGGGGGCGCCGCCCGGAGTATTTGGTATTTGGGGGTGCGGGCCGGGAACCAGAGGCAATGACGAGGGTGCGAATGTCACAAACGGTTCCCGGACCGCACGGCCTTTCTAACCCGGCGGGCATGGAGCCCGCGTGGAGGCCAGGTTACAAAAGATTCATGTTTCCGAATTGATGCCGGGGCCGGTTCAAACGCATTTTCGGCGGAAAATGGCGGGCTGGAGTCCTGAAGCCGGACAGCCGTCCTATAACGATTGCAATCGCGGTTTCGCGTGGAAGATCAGCTCCATTCGAATGCGATGTCCGCTCTCTTCTTCCCCCCAGCAGAGAATTCGTCATGACACGTTTTCGTGAATTCCTGAACAGACAACATCTTTCGGCCAAGGTTACCCTGATGGCCGTCGCCGCGCTTGTCCTGCTGTCGGCCGCGATCTTCCTCGGCACCCGGTTCCTGCTCGTGAGCAGCGCGCGCGAGCAAGGCACCGAACGGCTGGATACCAACATGCGCGTGGCCTGGTCCGTGCTCCGCCAGAACGGGCTGGACAACAGCCTGCGCGAAGGCCGGCTCTACGCCGGCGAGGTCGTGCTTAACGACAACAACGCCGCGGTGGACCGCATGAAGGAACTGGTCGGCGGCACCGCCACGATCTTCATGGGCGACACGCGCGTCGCCACCAATGTCCTGAACGAGCAGGGCGGCCGCGCGCTTGGCAGCCGTCTGGCCGCAGGTCCGGTGCACGACGAGGTGCTGGACGCCGGCAAGCCCTATCGCGGTGAGACCGAAATCCTCGGCAAGCGCTATTTCGCGGCCTACGATCCGATCAAGGACCGGTCCGGCAAAGTGATCGGCATCCTGTTCGTGGGCGTGTCCGCCGACGAATTCTATGCCCATGTGAACAGCCTGGGCTGGAATATCCTGCTGGTTGCCGTCCTGGTGACCGCGCTGGCGGCCGCCGGCTACATGCGCGGTGCGCGCAAGCTCTTCGCGCCGCTCGAAACGGCGGAAGCGGCGATGGGACATCTGGCGGAAGGCCAGCTCGACATCGAAATCACCGGAACGGACCGGCCTGACGAGATCGGCGGGATCGCCCGCGCCCTCGTGGTGTTCCGCGATGCGGCGATTGCCAAGGAAGCGGCGGACGCGCAGCAGCGCCAGGTCGTCCAGACGCTGGCTTCGAGCCTTGCGGAGCTTTCCTCGGGCGATCTCACCGCGGAAATCGCCCGCGCCTTCCCCGACGGCTACGAGGAGCTGCGCCGCAACTACAATGCCGCGCTTTCGGAACTGCGCGGCCTGATCGGCGCGGCCAGCGCCAGCACGGCGGCGATCCGGGGCGGCTCGTTCGAGATCGCGCAGGCTTCCGAGGATCTCGCCCGCCGGACCGAGGCCAGCGCAGCCAGCCTCGAACAGAGTTCTGCCGCGCTGGCCGAAATCGACAATCGGCTCAAGGCGGGCGCCAATGCCGCAAGCCAGACCGTTGCCCGCGCGGACGAGGCGATCGCCACGGTCGGCGGTGGCCGTGACGTTGCCGCCGAAGCGGTGGGCGCGATGCGCCGCGTGGCCGAAAGCGCCACCAACATCGACAGCGTCATCGAAGGGCTCGACAAGATCGCCTTCCAGACCCGCGTCCTTGCCATGAATGCCGCCGTCGAGGCGGGCCGTGCCGGGGAGGCAGGGCGCGGTTTCGCGGTCGTGGCCGATCTCGTCTCGGCGCTGGCCATGCGTTCCGAGGAAGAGGCCCGCAGCGCGCGCGAGCAACTTACCGTTACCCAGGCGGAGATCGTTACCGCCGTGGGCGCGGTGGAACGGGTGGACGGCGCCTTCGAGAATATCGCGGGCGATGTCGGCCAGGTCCATCAGCTCCTGGGCGGGATGGCGGCCGGCAACCGCGCTTCCGCCACGTCGGTCAGCGAGATTACCGCCGCCATCGGCGCCATGAATATCGCCACGCAGCAGAACGCGGCCATGGTGGAGCAGGCCTCCGCCGCAGCCCGCAGCCTGACCGACGAGGTGGACCGGCTGACCGCCCATGCCTCGCAGTTCAAGGTCGCCTGATCGGGCGAGACGCCGGATATGACGAAGAAGCGCCGGGCAGCGGCTGCGAGGGTCGGGGGAGGGATATCGCCTCCACTGCCCGGCTGAGGCGGAACGGCGCTTCGGGGGAGGATAAGCACCGTTCCGATACCGCGTTTCTAATAGAAGCGCGGTATCGGGCCCCATTGCGGTGTCTGGTCGGGCAGGTCGATTTCGATATCGTCGACATAGCACCAGCCCCAGCCTTCGGGTGGATCGTAGCCCTCGATGATCGGGTGATGCGTTTCGTGGAAATGGGCGCGGGCATGGCGGTGCGGAGAATCGTCGCAGCAGCCGACGTGTCCGCAGCTTCGGCACAGCCGCAAGTGAACCCAGGGACTGCCGATCCGCAGACATTCCTCGCAGCCTTTCGCGCTTGGCGTCACGGTGTTGATCGTCATGCTATGCGAACAGCCGGTCATGATGCTTTCTCCGTCTTTTCAGCAAGTTCCTGGCTGAACGTGGCATGGATCTGAGCCACGACCGCTGCGCCTTCACCCACCGCGGCAGCCACGCGCTTGGTGGAGCCGGCGCGCACGTCGCCGATGGCGAATACGCCGGGCATTCCCGTTTCGAGCGGTTGCGCCCCCCGGTCTCCCCGGCCGGTCAGCACGAAGCCCTTGCCGTCGGTTTCGACCTCGCCGGGCAGCCAGTCGGAATTGGGATCGGCGCCGATGAACAGGAACAGGTGGCGCAGCGCCCGGTGGTGCAGCGAACCGTCGGCATTGTGCCTTATTTCGACGCCGGACATCAGGCCCGTCTCGTCGCCCTCCAGCGTCACCACTTCGGCGGCGACATGGACCTCGACATTGGGCAGTTCGGCAATGCGGTCCACCAGATAGCGGGACATCGTCTCGGCCAGTTCCCGCCGGACGATCAGGTGAAGCCGCCTGACCTGCGGGGCCAGGAACACCACCGCCTGCCCGGCCGAATTGCCCCCGCCCACCAGGGCGACCTCCTCTCCGGCGCAGAGCCGCGCCTCGATCGGCGAAACCCAGTAGAACACGCCCGAACCCTCGTAACGCTCCAGCCCGGCGATGGCGGGGCGGCGGTATTTCGCGCCGGAAGCTATGACCACGGTTCGCGCCTGCACCTTTCGCGCCCCGGCAAGGGCGAGCTGCAAGTGTCCGTCCCGGCGTTCCAGCTTCTCCACCGCGACGGGGATGGCGATCTTGGCACCGAACTTGAGCGCTTGGTTGAAGGCGCGCCCGGCCAGCGCCTGCCCGGAGATGCCGGTGGGAAAGCCGAGGTAATTCTCTATCCGGGCGGAGGCGCCTGCCTGCCCGCCCATCGAACGCGCATCGAGCACCACCACCGACAGCCCCTCGGACGCGGCATAGACCGCCGCCGCCAGCCCGGCCGGCCCCGCGCCGACGATGGCCACGTCATGGACGGTCTCGGGATCGATATGGGAGGTGAGCCCCAGGCAGGCGGCCAGCTCCTCGTTCCGGGGGCGCCGCAGCAGCGGCCCGGTCGGACAGACGACGAGCGGGTATTCGGCGGGCGCCACGCCCAGCCGCTCCACCATGGCCTTGCCTTCGGCATCGGCGCTCACGTCGAGCACGAGGAAAGGATAACCGCTGCGGCGCAGGAATTCCTGCAGGCGCACCACGTCCGGGCTGCCCGGCACGCCGATCAGGATGGTTCCCGCTCCGCCCTCCTCGATCAGGCCGACACGGCGCAGGATAAGCGCCCGCATGACCTTCTCGCCCAGTTCGGCCGAGCCGATCATCAGTGCCCGCAAGTGCGCGGCATCGATGGGCAGGGCGGTGCAGCCTTCGGGGCCCGCCCGGCCGCCCGCGATCGAGGGACGACCCGCTAGCTGGTTGATCTCTCCGGTGAACTGGCCGGGGCCGTGCGTGGTAAGGTGGACCTCGCGCCCGGAACCGTCGAGATTGAGCCCGTCGCGGCGCAGCACCTCGATCTGACCCTTGACCACGAGCCAGGTCGGCGCTTCGCGGTCGCCGATGGCATATACGGTCTCGCCCGGCTCGAAACGCCGCTCCGGGCCGCTGGCGAAGCGGCGGGCAAGCGCGATCTCGGCGGGGGCGAGCACGGGGAACATCTGGTATTCGCGGGTTTCGATCGTGCTCATGCCGGTCTCCAAGGCGAAATCTGGACATGGTCGGACGGGCTGCGCCGCCGTGTACCGATGGTTATCGGGCCGGGCGGCATCCCGCGCCATCATACGCAGGTTTAAGGGCCCGAACCCAAGCCCCAAACCGCCTAAGCCCCCAAACCTGCGTATGATGGCCAGACGCGGGCCGTGCGGCGAAAAGTCCTCATCCCAACCGGCCGGAGCGGCCAGCCCAGGAGGAAAACCCGATGCCGATGGCTGAACGCACGCCGAACCGGGAAGGTCCTGCCCGCCATGCCGCGCCGCTGCCCGGAAGCGGGGAAGCCTGGCCGGAAGCCGCACTGGCAGCCGAGGAAAGCGATCACCGCATCGCCAACAATCTCCAGCTTCTCATGGCGATGATCGCTGCGGAAAAGCGCGAGGTTTCCGATCCTGCAGCCGGGCTTGTACTGGACCGGATGCTGGGGCGGATCGGCGCGATCGCCGGGGTCCACCGCCAGCTTACGCGGACGGCAGAGGCAGGGGCAGGGGCAGGGGCTGGGGCTGGGGCGGCTTCGGCCGTGGTCGATATCGGCGGCTATCTCCGCACGCTGGCGCGGCAGATCGAGGCGGGGTGCTGCGACGCGGCGGCCGGGCGGCGGTTGCGGGTCCGTTCGGATGCTGTTCTGGTGCCCGCCCGGCTCGCGGCGGCGATGGGGCTCATCGCATCGGAATGCGTGCTCAATGCCTGCAAGTACGCCTATGCCGCGCAAGCGCCCGGCGAGGTGCGGATCGGCCTGAGCCTCGCAGGACCCCATGCCCTGAGGCTGACGGTGGAGGACGACGGCGCGGGGCATGGCGGCGCGCTGCCTTCCGCCGGTTTCGGTGCCCGGCTGATCGCGATGCTGGCTGCGCGGATCGGCGCGGCGCTGGTCTGGGAGGATGCCCGCCCCGGTACCCGCGTGGTCCTTGCCGTCCCGCTGGCATGAGCGGACCTAACCGAAGGTTGTGGTTGCGCCCCGGAAAACTCCCCGGCACGTTCCCCGTCAGGCCCCGGTACGGTTCCTGGCAGGAGGCGGCGATGCACGGCGATGCCGAGGCAAGAAGTTTGGTCAGCAAGATCTATGCGTTATCGGCCGCTCTTCTGGCGCTGGGGATCTTTGCGCTTGACGTGCTGAGCCCGTTCCAGGGTGCGGTCGCGGTGCTCTATACCACGGTGGTGGTGCTGGTGGGCCGCACCCAGTCGCGTGAACTGGTGCTGTTCGCGGCGGTGTTCTGCGCGGTGCTCGCATTCGCGGGTTACTGCGTCTCGCACTGGAGCGCGCCGATGGGTTCGCCCGCGATGCGGCTTGCGGTGAGCCTCGTGGCGCTTCTGGTCACTACCGTCCTGTTCCTGCGCCAGCTTGCCGAAGGGGCGGAGCGGGAACGATCCGATGCCCGCTATCGCACGATCTTCTCGGCGGCGGGCTTTCCGATATGGGAATCAGACTGGTCGGGCGCCTATCGCCTGTTCGGCGCGCTGCAAGGCTCTGATATCGAAGACGGCATGGTCGACATGGCCTTCGGTTCCGCGCGCGTGCGCAACGCCAATCATGCCGCGGCGCGGCTGTTCGGGCTGGCGGACCGGGCCGAGCTGATCGGCGGCACCATCGGCGAATTCGCGACCGCGGCGGCTTTCGAGTCCCTGTCGCGCATCTATTCGGGCTTGCTGGACGGCGCGGAATCGATCGAGGAGGAGACCCGCTTCGTCACCCGCGCGGGCGAGGTGATCGACGTGCTGCTGCAAGTATCGCTGCCGCCCGATCACGGCGGATGGAAGCGCGTGCTGGTCATGGCGCTCGACGTGACCGAGCGCAACCGCGCCCAGGCGCGGCTCGCCCAGTCTCAGGCGGAGCTGACACACATGTCGCGGGTGACGACGCTGGGCCAGCTTGCCGCCTCTATCGCGCATGAAGTCAACCAGCCGCTTTCGGCGATCATCACATATGCCCGCTCTGGCAAGCGCTGGCTGGAGCGCGAGGCGCCCTCAGCCGCCGAAGTATCCGACTGTCTCGACCATATCACGAGCAACGGCACCCGCGCCGCCGATGTCATCGCCCGCATCCGCGAACTCGCCCGCAAGGCCGATCCCAAGCGCGAAGGCATCGCGCTTCCTCTGCTCGTGGAGGAGACGGCGGCCCTGCTGCGGCGCGATTTCCAGGCCAAGGGCGTCGCGCTCGACATCGTGCTAGCGCCGGGCCTGCCCGAGCTGCTGGGGGACCGGGTGCAGTTGCAGCAGGTGCTGATGAACCTCATGCTCAACGCGGAACAGGCGATGGCGCCGCTTGCGCCCGAACGGCGCGCGCTGGCGGTTCGCGCCTCGCCGGACGGGCAGGGCGGCGTGACGGTCGAGATCGCCGATTGCGGCACCGGGATCGAGGGCGATCCGGAAGCTCTGTTCCGGCCGTTCTTCACCACCAAGGGTGAAGGCATGGGCATGGGGCTGGCGATCTGCCGTTCCATCGCCGAACAGCATGGCGGCACGCTGACCGCCGCCAACAATGCGCAATGCGGCGCGACGTTCCGCTTGCGCCTTCCCGCGAGGATGGAAATGGAGATCGTGCCGGCATGACGGGTAACGGAAGCGAAACTGCCGCGCTGGTCTGCGTGCTGGACGACGATGCCGAAGTGCGCGGCAGCATCGGCAGCCTGCTGCGGGCAAGCGGGTTCGAGGTCGCGCTGTTCGCCTCCACGGCACAGTTCCTTGCAGCCCGCCGCCCCGAGGTGGCGAGCTGTCTCGTGCTCGACATCCGCCTGCCGGGCGAAAGCGGGCTCGATTTCCAGGAGCGGCTCGCGGCGGAGGGGCTGGCGATCCCGGTGATCCTCATCACCGGGCACGGCGACATCCCGATGACCGTCCGGGCCATGCGGGCTGGCGCGATAGATTTCCTGCCCAAGCCTTTCGAGGATGGGCAATTGCTGGAGGCAGTCCGGGCGGCGCTGGATTCCGACCGCGCACGCCGCGCCGAACTGGAGGGCCGCACGCTCCTGCGGGGAACCTACGAGAGCCTGACGCCGCGCGAACGCGAAGTCATGGCGCTGGTGGTGACCGGGCTGATGAACAAGCAGGTTGCCGCCCGGCTCGACCTGTCCGAGATCACGGTGAAGATCCATCGCGGAAACGTGATGCGCAAGATGGCGGCGCAGTCGCTCGCCGATCTGGTGCGCATGGCCGAGATGCTGGGCGTGCGGGACGAATCCATCCATCGCTATAACACCTGAGTATGATGGCGGGCGTGCTCGCCCCGGGCCAACTGGGCTAGGGGGGGCCAGCAGGGCGAGGGAAAGGCCCCGCCCGAAGACGCCGGAGATAACATTGGTCGCCCCGTTTCCCGATCCATCCGCCTCCCCCCCGATCGTGGCCATCGTCGACGACGACAGCGGGGTTCGGGGCAGCCTCGACAGCCTGATGCGTTCGGCGGGAATGGTCGGCCTGGGTTTCGACCGCGCGGCTGGCCTGCTGGCAAGCGGCCTGCGCGCCCGGATCGCCTGCGTGGTCACCGACCTGCACATGCCGGAGATGACCGGGCTCGAACTCCAGTCCGAGCTGGCCCGGCAGGGCTGGACGCAGCCGGTGATCCTGATGACCGCCTATCCCACCCCCGCCGCGCGCGCGCAGGCAGAGGCTGGCGGTGCGGCGGCCTTTCTCACCAAGCCGATAGACCCCGATGCGCTGCTGGCGGCGATCGAGGCGGTGCTGGCCTGATACCGGACCATACCGCCAGTACCATACCGGCATCGGGCCATACCTAGGTGTGGCTGGGTCAGGCGGCGCGCAGGGCCTATCTGGCTGACCGGATGGCGGCATCCGACGCCGCCACGTCAGAAGGAGCCTCTCCCATGTCCGACACGCACACCCTCGTCACACCCGCCCAGCGCCGCCTGGGTACGCCCACCGACCTTGGCGCCGATGCGACGCGCGATATCTCCGGCGGGCTCAAGGCACTGCTGGCGGATGTCTTTGCGCTCTATCTCAAGACCAAGAACTTCCACTGGCACATGAGCGGCCCCAATTTCCGCGATTATCACCTTCTGCTCGACGAGCAGGGCGACCAGATCTTCGCGATGACGGACCCCATTGCCGAGCGCGCGCGCAAGCTGGGCGGCACCACGATCCGTTCGATCTCCGACATTTCCGGCCACCAGCGCCTGCTCGACAACAATGCCGACTATGTCGATCCGCTGGACATGCTGGCGGAACTCCATGGCGACAACAAGCAGCTCGTGGCCGAGATGCGCGCCGTTCACGCGCTTTGCGATGAATATGGCGATATCGCCAGCGCCAGCCTGATCGAGGTCTGGATCGACGAGACCGAGCGCCGCGCGTGGTTCCTTTACGAAAGCTGCCGCACCGGCCGCGTCTGAGGCCGCCTTCCCATGCGGCATTGCGGGCATGGGAACGTTCCATGCCTGCAATGCCGTGTTATTTCATCGGTTTGGGAAGGATATCTCAGATACGCTCCCAGATCGCCGCAATGCCCTGTCCTCCGCCGATGCACATGGTGGTAAGACCGTAGCGGCCGCCGCTGCGGCGCAGTTCGTAGAGCAGCTTGGCGGTTATGATGGCGCCGGTGGCGCCCACCGGATGGCCCAGCGCGATGCCGCTGCCGTTGGGGTTCACCCGTTCGGGATCGAGCCCCAGTTTCTGCGTCACCGCGCAGGCCTGCGCGGCGAATGCCTCGTTGGCTTCGATCACGTCGAGATCGGCGACGGTCAGGCCCGCGCGGGCAAGGGCATTGCGGGTCGCCGGAACCGGGCCGATGCCCATGTATTCCGGCGAAACCCCGGCATGGCCGTAGGAAACGAGACGGGCCAGCGGGGTGAGCCCATGATCGCTGAGCGCTTGTTCGCTTGCCAGCACCAGTGCGGCGGCGCCGTCGTTGATGCCCGAGGCATTCCCGGCGGTGACGGTGCCTTCCGTTTCCGCGAAGACGGGACGGAGCTTCGAGAAATCCTCCGGCTGCGCATCGCGGCGAACGTATTCGTCGGTATCGAAGCGCACGTTGCCCTTGCGGGCGGCGATATCGACGGGGACGATCTGTTCGCGGAACCGCCCTTCGGCGATCGCCCGCGCCGCCCGCTGCTGGCTGAGAAGTGCCAGTGCATCCTGCATCTCACGCGTCACGCGGTAGCGGCGTGCGACGTTTTCCGCGGTAACGCCCATGAGAATGTCGTGGAACGGGTCGGTCAGCGCGCCGTTGAGGCCGTCGATCACGCGGGCGTCGCCCATCTTGCGGCCCCAGCGCAAGTCCGGAAGGTAATGCGCCGAGCGGCTCATGACCTCGGTTCCGCCGGCAAGGGCCAGTTCGCAGTCTCCGAGCATGATGGACTGCGCGGCGCTTATCAGGGCCTGAAGCCCCGAGCCGCAAAGCCGGTTGACGGTCAGCGCGGGCACTTCCTCCGGCACGCCGGCGCCGATCCCGGCAATGCGGGCAACGAAATGGTCGCGCGGATGCGTGGTGATGACGTGGCCGAACACCACGTTGCCCACCGCTTCGGGCGCGATCCCGGCGCGATCGATCGCCGCGCGGCCGACGTGGGCGGCAAGGTCGCCGGGCGTCCTGTCCTTGAGCGTGCCGCCGAAGGCGCCGATGGCGGTGCGGGCGGCGGATACCGCGTAGATCTTCTTCATGTCAGCCTGCCTGTTCCAGATGGCTGCGGAATTGATGGCGAAGTTCGGCCTTCATGACTTTGCCCGAGCCGGTGTGCGGCAGTTCGTCCACGCAGACGACGTCGTCCGGCAGCCACCAGCGCGCGACGTGATCGGCCAGGTGCGTCAGCATTTCCGCGCAGCTAACGCTCGCCCCTTCATGGAGGCAGAGCAACAGCAGCGGCCGTTCCTGCCAGCGCGGATGCGGGACGCCGATGACCGCGGCTTCGCGCACGGCGGGATGGGCGACGGCGACGTTCTCGAGCTCGATCGAGGAGATCCACTCCCCACCGGACTTGATGACATCCTTCGCGCGGTCGGTGATCTGGATGAAGCCGTCACCGTCGATCCGGGCGATGTCGCCGCTGTCGAACCAGCCCCCGGCATCAAGCGCGGAGCCGGGCTCCTTGCCGAAGTAGCCGCTGGCCACCCAATGCCCGCGTACCAGCAGCGGGCCGACGTTTTCGCCGCCGGGCCCGGTGACGCTGCCATCCTCCGCGCCGATGCCGATCTCGCTGCCGAACAGGCAACGCCCGGCCTTGGCGCGCAAGTCCAGATGCGCCTCTGGCGAAAGGTCGCGGTGGCGGGCTGCCGTGCGGCACACCGCGACGACCGGGCTCGTTTCGGTCATGCCCCAGGCCTGCATCGTCTCCACGCCCAGAAGGTCCCGGAACCGCTGGACGAGCGCGCGCGGGGTGGCGGCGCCGCCCATGAACACGCGGTCCAGCTTGAGCGCGGCGCGTTCCTCGGCCGTGGTCGTTGCCTCGATCCTGTCGAGGATAGTGAACCATACCGTTGGAACACCGAGAGAAAACGTGATTTCCTCATCCCGGATCAGCGCGTGGAGCGAAGCCCCGTCCAGCGCGCTGCCGGGCAGCACCAGCTTGGCCCCGCACATGGCGGAGGCATAGGGCACGCCCCATGAATTGACGTGGAACATCGGCGGCAGCAGCAGCGCATGGTCCCGCGCCGACAGCGCCATCGAATCCGCCGAGCAGAGCGACATGGCGTGAAGCACGGTGGAACGGTGGCTGTAGAGCACGCCCTTGGGATTGCCGGTCGTGCCCGAAGTGTAGCAGAGCCCGGCGGCGGAACGCTCGTCGATGTCCGGCCAGGCTGCCAGCGGTTCGGCAGCGGCAAGGAGGTCCTCGTAGGCGACGATATCGGCCAGCGGCGATTCCGGCAGGTCCTTCCGCTCGCACAGGACCACCACGGTCACCGGCGCATCGTGAATGGCAAGAACGCCCTCCGCCAAGGGAAGAAGATCGGGATCGACGAACAGGATGCGCGCGCCGCCATCGGCCAGCACGAAACGGATCTGCTCCTCGAACAGGCGGGGGTTGAGCGTGTGGAGGACATAGCCGCCGCCGGGAACGCCGTAATAGAGTTCGAGATGGGGAAGCCGGTTCCAGGCGAGGCTGGCGATGCGATCACCGGGCTTCGCGCCGAGCGATTCCAGGGCGGCGGCGACGCGGCGCGACCGCTGGGCAACGCGGCCCCAGGTCGAGCGTTCGAGCGTGCCTTCTGTGCCTCTCGATACCACTTCGGTGTCGTTGTGGTTGCGTTCTGCGTGGTCGATCACGCTGCCGATGGTCAGCGGCAGGCATTGCATCAGCCCCATCATGGTGCGGCAGGCTCCTCTACGTTCCGCGCGGGTTTCTCCCGGCGATTGAGGGCCTTGATGTGGCCGGCGGGCGGGAGCGGCAACGCAGGGAGCAGGCTGCGGATGGAATATCACAGGCTGGATAGTCGCGGCCCGAAACGCGCCTGACCCGCGAAGTTGCATTCGCCGCGATCCCGTGGAATCACATATGTGATATCGATTGCGGGCCATTCCCTTGCCCGGCGGAACGGCGTTACCAATCGGCACGAGAAAAAAGGAGCGCGAAAGCTCCGGATAAAAATGGAGAGGCGAGAATGATCCGGCGAACGGTCAAATCGGCGTCACGGACCCTTGAGGTCCTCGAACTCTTTGCCGAGGAACGCAGGCCCATGCGTCTGCACGAGGTCTACACGATCCTGGGCTATCCGCAGTCCAGCGCCACCAACCTCCTGAAATCCATGGTCGTCATGGGTTACCTCAACTACAATCGCGTGACCCGCACCTATCTGCCCACCATGCGTGTCGGCGCGCTGGGCAACTGGCTGCCGGGGTTCGTCTATTCGGACGAAAGCTATCGCTGGCTGGTGGACGAACTCCAGCGCCGCACTGACGAGACCGTGGGGCTTTCCACCCAGAACGATCTGTTCGTGCAGTACATCCTGCTTAAGGCGCCCGATCACGAGTTCAAGATGGTGCCGCCGGTGGGAACGATGCGGTTGCTGGTCGATTCCTCCAGCGGTCTGGCCCTGATGAGCGAGATGAAGGACCGCGAGATCGACAAGATCTGCCGTTACACCAATTACTATCAGCTAGCTGAGGGGCGCCGCTTCGATCACGCCGAACTGATGCGGGAAATCCGCTGGACGCGGCAGATCGGCCATGCCTACCTTGCTCACAAGCCGCTGAAGGAAGTGTCGCAGATCTCGATCTCGCTGGGCGAGAAGATCCACGGCATTCCGCTGGCGATCGGCGTGGGCGGGCTCGCCGAACGTATTGCCAAGTCTCAGTACGACATCATCGAGGCGATGCGGGAGTGCATCGCCGAGTTCAAGGCCTTTCGCGAAGAGCAGCACTATGCCGAAGCGGCCGAGTAGCGGGCGATCACGGACGTGATAGTTGTGGGGGCAGGCACGGCGGGTTCGACATCGCCGTGCCTGCCCCCAGACGTTCTGCGGGCTGCGCAAAAGGGAGAGAGCCTTGCGGTCCGAAACAGAAAAGCAGGCCTTCAGGCGCGCCTATATCGAGGCGCGGGGCTACTGGGTCGAATTCAACGACGGCCTTCTGGAACACAGCCCCGAATGGCTTGAGGCCTACCTCGCCTATTCCTCGACCCCGGCGCGCGTCGGGCCGCTTTCGGCGCGGATGCGCGAATTGATCTACGTCGCTGTCGATGGCTCCACCACGCATCTTTTTCTGGCGGGGCTGGAGATTCATGTCCGTCTGGCCTTGCAGGTGGGCTGCACGCCGGGTGAGCTCGTCGAGGTCCTGCAACTGGCGACGATGCAGGGGCTCGACAGCGTGGTGCTGGGCATGTCTGTTCTGGAAGAGGAACTGGCGGCAATGGGCCGCGCGCTACCAGTAGAGCAGGCGGACAGCGCGGTGCTGGATCGCTACGAGGCGCTGCACGGCGACCGGCCTGGCTGGCTGGCGGCGATGGCGGCCGTCTCCCCGGAATGGGCGCGGGTGCTGGTCGATCTGCTTGAAACGGCTGACGGCACCTCGCGCCTGACTGCCAGGGAGCGGGCCCTGATCCGTATGGCGCTGGCCGCCTCTCCCACGCACCTCAGCCAGGAGGCGGTGCGGACCGAGACGCGCCGGGCGCTGGAACTGGGGGCGGGCGTTGACGAAATCGCTCAGGTTTTCCAGCTTGTCGCGCACCTTGGTCTCCATGCCTGTTCCGAAGGCATTCCGGCCGTGATGCGCGCTTCGCAGGAGTAGAGCCGATGGACATTGCCTTCTTCACCCCGATCGCCAGCGATCTCGGGGAGAGCCCGGTGTGGGACGGGCAACGCCAATGGCTCTGGTGGATCGATATCCGCAAGGGCCGGGTCATGGCCGTCGATACATCGGGAACGCTCGTGCGCGACTGGACTTTCGACCGGCAGGTCGGCTCCATCGGGTTGGCCGAAGATGGCCTCGTAGCCGCCTTTGCCGACGGCTTCTCGCTGATCGACCTCGACGGCCGGGTGCGCGATCTCGTCCGCCCCGCGATCGGCAAGGGGGCGATCCGCTTCAATGACGGCAAGATGGACCGGCAGGGGCGCTTCCTGTCAGGCACCATGCAGCATGGCGGGCAGGAAAGCGCGCTGGGCACGCTATGGCGGCTTGGCCGGGGCGGCGATGCCGAGAAGCTGCTGGATGGCTTCCGGCTGACCAATTCGCTGTGCTTTTCGCCGTGCGGGCGCTGGCTCTATGTCTCGGATTCGCTGGAGGGCGTGCTGCGCCGCTATCCTTACGATCCGGAAACCGGCGCGCTCGGGCCGATGAAGGCGCTGTTCGATTTTGCAGCTGCCGGCACCGCGCCGGACGGCGCCACGGTGGACAGTGAGGGGCGCATCTGGGTTGCGCTGGTGATCTCCGCGCAGATCGCCTGCCTGTCTGCTGAGGGAGAACTGCTGCGCCTTGTCAACCTGCCGGTGCCCTATCCCTCGTGCCCGGCCTTCGGCGGCCCGGATATGGCCACGCTCTATGTCACGACGATTTCCGATTCCGGGCATAAACTGAAATCCGATCACCCGGATGCGGGGCGGATGCTGGCGATTTCCGGGCTCGGTGCACGAGGGATCGGCGAGGCGCGCTTCGTTCCAGACAATCACACTTGGAATTAGTGCCCGCAGAGCCCGGCTGACACTGGAAGCGGGCACCCGTCCCCGTGCAGTCAAACGGGCATGGACCTCGATTTCACAATAGACGAACTGGCCTTTCGCGATGAGGTACGCGCCTTCTTCGCCGAACATGTGCCGGATACCTGGCTCACCCGCGTAAGATCGGGGCTGCGCCTCGAACCCGCAGAACTGATCGCTTACCAGAAGGCGCTCGCCGCAAGGGGATGGGGCGCGCCGACCTGGCCCGTGGAATACGGCGGCACCGGGTGGAGCCCTGCGCAGATCTACATCTTCGAAAGCGAATCCGCCCGTGCCGGCGCGCCGATCCAGTTCCATCAGGGCCTCGAACTGATCGGCCCGATCATCTTCACATATGGCTCGCAGGCGCTGAAGGACCGCTACCTGCCGGGTATCATCCACGCCGATGACTGGTGGTGCCAGGGCTATTCCGAGCCCGGCGCCGGTTCCGACCTCGCCTCCCTGCGCACGACGGCGGTGCGCGACGGGGATCACTACATCCTCAACGGGCAGAAGATGTGGACCAGCTTTGCCCAGGTCGCCAGCCACATGTTCGTGCTGGCGCGCACATCGCAGGAAGCCCGGCGCCAGCAGGGCATTTCGCTGTTGCTGGTGGATATGAAGACCCCCGGCATCTCGATCCGCAAGATCGAGACCATGGACGAGAAATATACCACCAACGAGGTCTTCCTTGACGAAGTGCGGGTGCCGGTCGGCAATCTCGTGGGTGAGGAAGGCCGGGGCTGGGAATACGGCAAGGTCCTGCTCGACCGGGAGCGGATGGTCTGCTCGGCCACCGCGCTCCATTTGCCGCAAGTGCTGGACGGTGTGCGGGAGGCTGCCTCGGCCCGGCGCGTGGGCGGCATTCCGCTGGTCGAGACCCCGGCCTTCGCCGCGCAGCTCGCCCAGATCGAGATAGAGGCGATGGCGCTCGAGACCATGGTGCTTCGGCTGCTCGCCGATCTGGCGGCGGGGCAGGATTCCGGCCCGCGCGGCTCGATGGTGAAGCTGCGCTGGTCCGATCTCTACCAGCGCGGCATGGCGCTGTGGATGGAAGCGCTTGGGCCCGAGGCCGCGCATTTCCGGGCGCTGGACGGGGATGCGGTCCCCGACATGCCTTATGCGATGCAGGGCGCGCTCTATTCCCGCGTCACCTCGATCTACGGCGGATCGAGCGAGATCCAGCACAACATCATCGCCCGCCGCGCGCTGGGTCTGTGAGGCTGCCATGAACTTCGAATATTCCGACGAGCAGCGCATGCTGCAGGACAGCGCCGACCGTCTCGGCGGCGACCTCTGGCCGGCGGCTGAGCGGCTTCGCCATATCGACGCTTTCGAGGAAATCTCCGCCAGAACATGGGCGCGGATGGCCGAGCTGGGCTGGCTGATGCTGCCCATCGCGGAGGCCGATGGCGGCCTTGGCGGATCGGCGGTTGACGTCATGGCGCTGATGGAGGGCCTTGGCCGCCATCTCGTGCCGGTCCCCTATGCCGCCAGCAGTGTGCTGGTTCCCGCCCTGATCGGCGGCAACCCGGCGGCTGCCGACGTACTGGCGGCGATCGCGCAGGGCAGTGCCCGCGCCGCGGCCGGGCTGCTCGAAGCGGGCGGTGGGTACGATCTGTCCCATGTCGGTCTTTCCGCCACGCAAGGTCCACAAGGCTGGACGCTCAGCGGCGAGAAGCTTCACGTCGAGGATGGGGCAGGCGCCGACTGGTTCGTCGTTTCCGCGCGAACGGGGGGAGATGTGCGGGATGCGGAAGGCATCGGCCTGTTTCTTGTTCCCGCCGCCGCGCCCGGCCTTGCCGTGGAGCGGTTCCGGGCCATCGACCAGCATCGCCACGCGCGCCTGCGCTTCGAGAATGTGACCGGTGCGATCCCCGTTGGCCGCGCCGGATCGGCCTTGTCGGTCATCGAGGCGGCGGTGGACAGGGCGATCTGTGCAAACCTGGCGGAAGCGGTCGGCTCGATGGAGGCGGCGCATCTGGCCACGCTGGAATACCTGCGCACCCGCAAGCAGTTCGGCGTCGCCATCGGCACGTTCCAGGCGCTTCAGCACCGGGCGGTCGACATGGCCATCGCCCTCGAAGAGGCGCGTTCGATGTCCTACCGGGCAACGCTCAGCCTCGACCGGCCGGTGGCCGAGCGCCGCCGCGCGGTCAGCGCCGCCAAGGTGCGCGTGGGGCAATGCGGGCTCTACGTCGGGCGGCAGGCGGTCCAGCTTCACGGCGGCGTCGGGTTCTCGGACGAACTCGTCATCAGCCACCACCTCAAGCGGCTGATGATGCTCGATTGCGCCTACGGCTCTGCCGAGCATCACCTTTCGCGCTTCGCAAGCGCCGCCTGACGCGCGGGAGACGTGCATCTCGCGGGGCCGCGTTCACGGATGTGATCTTGGCTCCGCATCGCTCCAAACGGTCGGATTACCGACCATCCCTCCCGCATAATCGGCGGGTCAATGCTCCGGGAGATGATGGGCAAAATGGTTGAAGCAAACAGCGCTGGTCGGGTGGATGCCGCCTATGACGCGGTTGTCGTCGGCGCCGGCATCGGCGGCCTCTACATGGTCTACAAGCTGCGCGAAATGGGCCTCTCGGTGCTCGGCATCGAGGCGGGCGACAATGTCGGCGGGGTCTGGTACTGGAACCGCTATCCGGGCGCCCGGTGCGACCTGATGACCGTGGATTACTGCTACACTTTCTCGCCGGAAGTGGACGCGGAGTGGTCGTGGTCGGAACAGTTCGCAGCGCAGCCCGAAATCCTGGAATACATCAATTTCGTGGCCGACCGTCACGAACTGCGCAAGGATTACCTGTTCGGGACGCGGGTAGAGCGGGCGGCCTACGACGAGGCCCGTCAGGTCTGGCAGTTCCATACCGATACCGGCAAGGTCTTCGAGGCAAGTTACGCGGTCATGGCCACGGGACCGCTTTCGGTGCCCAAGGTGCCCGAATTCGTGGCGAACGGCAGCTTCAAGGGCGAACTGTATTACTCGGGACGCTGGCCGAAGGAGCCGGTGAGCTACGAGGGCAAGCGGGTGGGCGTGGTCGGCGTCGGCTCCACCGGTATCCAGATCGTGCCGGTGGTGGCGCAGGAGGCGAAGGAACTCACGGTGTTCCAGCGCACGCCGAGCTTCACGATGCCGATGCGTAATCACGCCTACACGCCGGAGTACCAGGCACAGATCAAGCGCCACCTGCCCGCCATGCGCGCGTCGGCGCGCAACAGTCCGCTTGGCGGGGTGCGTCCCTCGTCCACGCGGCCCTATTTCAGCGTGCCGCCCGAGCAGCGCATTTCCTTGATGGAGGATGCCTGGAAGAACGGCGGACACACCTTCCTCGGCACGTTTTCGGACCTTCTCCAGAACGAGGAAGCGAACGAGGAAGTGGCCGAATTCGTCCGCGGCAAGATCGGCGAGGTCGTGAATGATCCCGAAACCGCCGAAATGCTCAAGCCGCGCGGCTATCCGATCTTCGCACGCCGGGCCTGCCTCGACACCCACTACTACGAAGCCTTCAATTTGCCGCACGTCAGGCTGGTGGACTGTTTCAGGGAGCCGATCCACACCCTCACCGATAACGGCATCAAGGTGGGCGACCGCGAGATCGAGCTGGATATGCTGATACTCGCCACCGGCTACGACGGGCTGACCGGCGCGCTCATGGCTTTCGACGTGGTGGGACGCGGCGGAGAAACGGTCAATCAACGCTGGTCGGGGGGCGCGCATTCGCACCTAGGCCTGATGATGAAGGACTTCCCGAACCTCTTCATGATCTGCGGCCCCAACGGACCTTCGGCGCTTGCCAACATCTTCACGATCAACGAGCAGAACGTGAACTGGATCGCCGACGCCATCAGCCACATGCGCTCCCATGGCCTGACCGCGATGGAACCCACGGGAGAGGCGGAGCAGGGCTGGATGGACCTCGTGGCGGGACTTGCCGAAGGCACGCTCGTGTCCAAGGCGAAGACCTGGTACACCGGCACCAATATCGCGGGAAAATCGCGCGGGCTCACCATGTATACCGGTGGTTTCAAGGCCTATCGCGAAGCCTGCGAAGAGGCCGCGTCGCAGGACTATCCCGGCATCGCCTTCGAGCGTGCGGGCGTTCCCGAAACGACCGCCTGATCGCACCGCTTTACGAAAGAAGGCCCTGGAAGCGTCCTGCTTCCGGGGCCTTTGCCGTTTCGAAGGCGTGTCAGACCAGCAGGTCTTCGTAGAAAGCGCCGAACGGCCGGGTTGGATGGCGGATCTGAATTTCCAGGATCCACAGTCCCTTGCCGGGCACTGCTTCGAAATCTCCGAGGTTCCCGCCCTTGTGCACCGAATGCGGATAGTCGCTCACGCGGTGTCCGCGAATGTCGAGATTGAGTTCCCATCCCATCGCCAGCGCTTCCTGCGCGGCGCGGTCGTAAAGTGCGCTGCCGGTCACCGCGCCCGCGTTCCAGATGGTGCGGACGCGCTCGAACAACTGTTTCGAGGCGGCGGCGCAGGCTTTCATCTCCGGATCGTCGCCCACCGTGAAAGTCGCGCCCACATCGCCTTCGTGGCTGTCGAACACGGGGCCCATGTCGATGAAGAAAATATCGTCTCCGGCCAGCACGGCGTCGCCCTGCGAACGGTCGCTGAAGATCTTGAGTGTATTGGCGCCGAAGCGGATCAGCAGGGGGTGCCAGGACATTTCCATGCCCAGTTCCGCCAGCACGGCACGGCCTGCCTCGTGGACCTCGCTTTCACGCATTCCGGGCCGGACGATGGCGGCAATCCTCTCCAGCGCAAGCCAGGACCGGGCCTGTGCAAGGCGAATGGTATCAAGGTCGTAGCGCGGTCCCACCGCTTCGCGGCTCGCAGGGGTGGCGGACATGCACGGGCTCCAGGAAGGGATCGGGGGCGCTCGTTTGGCGGGCTTGCAGGTTAGCCGTCAAGAGCGGCTCGCATCACGGGGTACCTTATTTTTGCAACGCAACGTGTGAATCATTGCGTTTGATAGAGAGGTCTGATCGCGGGATGGGTGGAGCCGCCTTTTCGCAACCGGATACCTGCCCATGACCACCGCCGCCAGCACCGCCACTCTCGAACGACCGACAACCGGGGCGGTGCCACCGCGCGGTTGCACTTTCGAGCCGGAGGACTGGGCCATCCTCGCCCGCCACTGGCATCCGGTCGCGCTGTCCCGTGAAGTGGACGAGAAGCCGCTCGGGGCCAAACTGCTGGACCAGCCTCTCGTGCTCTATCGTGTCGATGGCGAGGTCGTCGTCGCGCCTGATGTCTGCCCTCATCGCGGCGTGCCGCTGAGCATGGGCACCGCGGGGGAGGGCGGCGTCGTCTGCGCCTATCACGGGCTGACATTCGGGAAGGGCGGCAAATGCGTCCATGTGCCGGCACATCCCTCGCGGGATATCCCGGCCCGGCTGAGCCTCAAGGCCTATCCGAGCATCGAGCGCTATGGCCTCGTCTGGACCTGCCTCGATACCGAAGACACCGCGCCTCCGCCCGGCGCCATTGCCGACATGCCCCATTGGGACGAGCCGGAATTCCAGCAGATCGTCTGTCCATGGATCGACATCAACGGCTTTGCTGGCCGTCAGCTCGAAGGCTTCCTCGATGTCGCTCACTTCGCTTTCGTCCACCATGCGACCTTTGCCGATCCCGACAATGCCGAAGTGCCCACTTATACGCCCCGGCGCACGGATTACGGGTTCGAGGCGGAATACTGGAGCAGCGTGGGGAACTATCCGATAGGCGTGTCGCAGCGCGGCGTGCCGGGCTTCAACTGGCTGCGCCACTTCCGCTGCCATCTGCCGTTCACGGCAACGCTGGAAATCCATTTCCCCGGCAAGGACCGGCTTGTCATCATGAATGCGGCTTCGCCGGTTTCCGCCAGGGTGACGCGCCTCTTCGCGCCGATCGGCCGGAATTTCGACACCGACCTGCCGGTGCAGGACGTCTATGATTTCAACTTGCGCATCTTCGAGGAGGACAAGGCCATCGTCGAGGCGCAGATGCCCGAATGGCTGCCCCTCGATCCGGCGGAGGAGGCGCATATTCCCGCCGACATGAGTTCGATGACGTATCGGCGCGGTCTCAAGGCGCTGGGGCTCAACCGCTTCTTCACCTGCTGACGGATCAACTGAGGCGGTGCTCCCGCGCCGCGATCGGTGCGGGCAGGTCGGTTTCGCCCAGCGCACTTAACATCTCGCGCTCGATCGTGCGGGCCATCGCGTCGAGCGGGAGATCGTTGGGTTCGAGGCCGAAGGGATCTTCCAGTTCATCCCCCAATGCGTCGAGCCCGAAGAATGTGTAGCTGACCAGCAGCACCGGCAGCAGCGTCCACCAGCCCAGCGATCCGGCCAGAGCGAAAGGCAGGGCCAGGCAGAAGATATAGGCGGTGCGGTGCAGCAGCAGCGAATAGCTGAAGGGCACCGGCGTCTGCGCGATACGCTCGCAGCCTGCCTGGACCTGCGCCATGAGATGAAGCTGTTCCTCGATCAGCGAATGGTGGATCGCTCCGATCCGCTCCTGCTGCATGAGGTCGAGGCAGCGGCGGCCCATCTGGACCAGCAATGCGTCCGTGGGGTTGACGGCATCGTTCCATGTGCCCCGGCCGCAAGGGCCGGCTATCGCAGCCACTTCCTCGCCGCCGCGCAGGCGGGCGGCGAGACCGGCGGCGAAGCCGATGCAGCCCTTCAGCAGGAACTGCCGGTCCGCCTCGTCCAGCGTGGCGATGCGGCGGGCGAAGGACCGGCAGGCGATGACCAGCGAGCCCCAGAGCTTTCTTCCTTCCCACCAGCGATCATAGCAGGCGTTGTTGCGAAAGCTCATGAAGATGGAAAGCGCGATCCCGATCAGGGTGAAGGGGATCGCGCTGATCTGGGCGAACAGGCCGGGATGCGACCTTGCGGCCAGCACTGCGACCACGCCGATCGCCGCGATCGAGAACAAACGGCCGAGAATGCGGGGCAGGATGGAGCCGTGCACCGCGAAGGCAACCTCGCGAAGTCCCGGCTTGGGGCGGACGATCATTCCGCCGGGTCCCCGTAGATATAGGCGAGCGTACCTGACTTCAGGCGCACTTCCTTGCGGATGTAATCGACCTCATAGGCATCGGCGGCGGCGATATCGGCCTCGGACAGGCGGAACAGGGTGCCTTCGACGGCATCCTGGGGATCGGTGCTCCGTTCGACCATGGGATGCCAGCGGGTGCCGCTCTTGGCGATGACTTCGGGGTCGGTGATCTCGATCATCCGCTGGCGCCAGCCCGGTATCGCATCCGGTTCGCCTTCCACCAGCCTGCCGAACAGCGCCAGTTGGACCTCGTGCTGGCGGAGAGTTCCGTAGGAGAAAAGGAGGATATCCGACATTACGACCTCTCAGCGATGACCTGGAGTGCAGCGTTGACGATGCGGGCCTGCGTGAATTCCTCCACACCCGCAAGTCCCTGATGGCGCCCCATGCCCGATTGCCGCGCGCCGCCAAGGGGGACTTCGAAGGGCAGGTCGAACACCCGGTTCACCCAGACGAGGCCGCTGTCGATCCGCTCTGCCACGGCCATCCCGCGCGTCACGTCGCCGCTCCAGACTGAGGCGCCGAGCCCGTATTCGCTGGCGTTGGCGCGCCCGATGGCCTCGTCGAGGCTGTCATAGGCCATGACCGGGATCAGCGGACCGAATTGTTCCTCGCGCACGAGCCTTGCATTGTCCGGCAGCCCTCGCACCACGGTGGGAGGAACGAACCAGCCCGGGCCGTCCGGAAGCACACCGCCGCAGAGGACCTGGCCGAGCCTTCGGCTTTCCTCCAGCAGGCTGCCCAGGCGGGCATGTTGGGCCGCGTTCTGAACCGGGCCCAGTGTGGTGTCTTCCGACAGACCATTGCCGATGACGGCGGCACGCGCCAGTTCGACCAGCGCCTCGCAAAGCGCATCGGCCTTGTCGCGGTGGACGTAGATGCGTTTGATGCCGAGACAGATCTGACCGGCATTGGCCGTGGCACCGGCAAAAAGCTGTGGCGCAACCGAGGCTATATCCGCATCGTCCAGCACGATCGCCGCGTCGTTGCCGCCCAGTTCGAGCGTGAAGCGTTTGAGCGTGCCCGCGGCGCTGGCAAGTACCTTGCGCCCGGTTGCGGTGGAACCGGTGAAGCTTACATGAGCCACATCGGGATGTGCCGTCAGCACCGGTCCAAGGTCGCCGCGGTCGCCCAGCGTCTGGAACGTGCCCGGCGGAAGCAGGTCGGCGACGAGTTCGCCGAAGCGCAGCGTCGTAATCGGCGTTGTGGGTGCGGGTTTGGCGATAACGCAATTGCCCGCGAGCAGCGCCGGAGCGAGCTTGAGCATGAGCAGCAGCAGCGGATAGTTCCACGGCACGATCGCAACGACGACGCCGAGCGGATAGCGCTGCTCCACCACTCTCTCGGAAGGGTTCTCTTTGAGGACCACGGGCTCCAGTCGCAGCCCGGCATGGTAGTGCAGCGCGGCGATGGACCCTTCGACCTCGCCGCGTGCCTCGGCCAGCGTCTTGCCCTGTTCCTGCGTCAGCAGGCGCGCGAATTCCTCGCTCCGGGCTGCAAGGGCCTGTGCCATCGCTTCGAGGCAGGCGGCGCGCTCGTCCTGCGAACGTGCGCGCCAGCCGGGAAAGGCGCGCAGCGCGGCGGCGACGGCTTCCTCCGCCTGCGCCGCATCGGCGCATCCGCTTGCCGCGATCACCTCGCCGGTTGCGGGATTGAGCACGTCCATTGCGGCAGCGCCCTGTTTCAGGCGGCCGTCGAGAAGTAGTCGGTATTGCATCGCCATGCCCTAGCCGCCGGAGGCCGCGCGGCAAAGTGGGCGGATGGTCTCACCAGATCAGATGTCGTCGAGCCCGTAGAGCGCGACAAGGGTCTGCCGGTTCTGTCGATCCGCCTCGAACCGCGCAAGCGCCGGGTCCTGCTCCAGGATGGCATCGATGATCTTCAACCGTCCCGCCTTCCACTGGTCCAGCCCGAACATCCCCTGCATCGGTCCATCGGGGTGGGTGTTGCGGGAGGTTTCAAGCGCCACGCGGGTAAGCAGTTCGAACAAGGGCTGATCGACCATGCGGAACAGGGTTTCCTGCAACCCGGATTCAAGCGGCCCGAGCTGGGCTTCATCGGCGCATTGCGCGATATGTTGCCTGACTTTGCGCAGTTCGTCTCGAAGCGGCTGATCGCTGCAGCGCGCCGATGCCGCGCAGAGGCGGTTGAACAGGAGCGAGGTTATGTCGAGCACTTCCCGCCAGGAGGATTTTTCGCTTCTCACATAGGCGCTGAGCACTCTTTCAAGGTCGGCCCGGCCCGGCCTCCTGCCGTAGTAGCCCCCGCCGGGTCCGCGTTTCACTTCGAGCAGGCCCTCGTGCTCGAGAATTCGCGCCGCCTGCTGAACGGTGACGATGCCCACGCCGAACTCCCGGGCAAGCTCCGGGAGCGAGCCGATCTGCTCTCCGGGCGGAAGGGAAAATATCCGGTTGCGCAGGCATTCTGCCGTATTTCGCACCACCTGGCGCTTTTCGCCGCTCTTGCGGCCGGTTGCCCGTTCAGCCTCTGTCGATGTCATCCTGTAAAAATGAGCATATTATTATGATTTCGCAAGGGCGATCTTGCGGCGGATCGGCTTGATAGAATCAAAACATGCCCGTTATATTCGGCAACAAGACCGAATGCGGTATAACACAGGGCCGGAGCACCTGCCGGCCAGGGAGCGAATGCCATGGCTTTCAGGAATCCATCCATTGACGCACTGCCGCGTCATCCGCTGATCATCGGTGGGCGGCATGAAGAGCAAGGCGGCGGCGAAATGCTGGCGCATGTCTATCCGGCCACCGGCAAGGTCACGCGGGAAATCCGCATGGCCAACGCCGATGACGTGGACCGCGCGGTCGCGGCCGCTCGCAAGGCCTTTCCCGCATGGCGGGCGATGCCGGTGGACAAGCGCCGCGATCTCATGTTCCGCATCGCCGCACTGTTCGAGGCCTGCTCCGCCGATTTTGCGCCGAGCCTGATATCCGAAAACGGTTCGGTCGCGATGACGGCGCCTTACATGGGCTACGACGCTGCACAGAAGTTCCGTTACTTCGGGGGCTGGTGCGACAAGATCCACGGGCGAACGATCCCGATGTGGGGCGCGCCCGCGCACGATCACGTCGCTTACGAACCTTATGGCGTGGTCGGCATCATCGTCCCCTGGAACGGCCCGCTGTTCGCCGCAACGATGGTGATGGCGCCCGCATTGGCGGCGGGCAACTGCATCGTTCTGAAGGCGCCCGACCTTGCTCCCTACAGCGTGATGAAGCTGGTCGAGATCCTCCACGAGGCCGGTCTTCCCGAAGGCGTCGTCAACCTCGTGACCGGTGCGGCGGATGTCGGGGAAGCGATGGTCGCGCATCCGGGTATCGACAAGATCGAATTCATCGGTTCCGGCGCCACCGCCAAAAAGGTGCTGACCACGGCAGCGCAATCGCTCAAGCCCGTGGGGCTGGAGCTTGGCGGCAAGTCGGCGGTGATCGTTTTCGACGATGCCGACCTGATGCTGGCCGCCAAGAAGGGCCTGACCGGCGCCGTTTCCTCCAATGGTCAGGGCTGCGTGAACGGAACGCGCCTGCTCGTCCAGCGCGGGGTCTACGACCAGTATCTGCAGATCTTGGCTGCCATGGCCGGTCATGTGAAAAGCGGCGATCCTTTCGATGCGGCCACTGTGCTCGGCCCGGTCATCAGCGGGGGCGCCCTGGAACGGATCAAGGGCATGATCGATCGCGGCGTTGCCGATGGCGGCCGCGTGGTGGCCGGGGGCGAGCGCCTTGGCGGCGAATTCGCGGACGGGTTCTTCCTGCCGGTAACGGTCATCGCCGACGTCGCCAACGATTGTGAAATCGCGCAGAACGAGGTGTTCGGCCCGGTGCTGGTGGCCACGCCGTTCGATACCGAGGAAGAAGCCATCGCCCTGGCCAACGGCACCGAATATGGCCTTGGCGCCTATGTCCATACGCAGAACCTGCGCCGCGCACACCACGTCACGCGGGAACTTCAGTCCGGCATGATCCACGTCAACGGCTCCGGGGAGGCGATGCAGCCGAATTGTCCCTTCGGTGGCTTCAAGAAGAGCGGTCATGGGCGGCTCGGCGGGGTGGAGGGCCTTCACGAATTTCTCCAGCCGAAAAACGTCTGGATGAGCATGGCAGCCCCGGAGGTGAACTCGTGAGCCTGCTCGATCCGGGTGAGCGGACCTCGCGCGGCATCGCGGTCCAGTCGGAAGTGACCGGCAGGGCGGCAGCCCAGCCTGCAAGCCTGCTGCAGGAAAGCTGGCGCGACTTCATATATGCGGAAATCTGGTCGCGTCCGGGGCTGGATCGGCGTGCGCGTTTCCTGATCTCGATGGCTTCGTCGGCCGGAAGCAATGGCCCGCGCGATGCGCTTGACGGCTATGTAAGGGGCGCTCTGACGACTGGCGACCTGACCTTGGCCGAATTGCGGGAAGCGGCGCTGCACGTGGCGGTCTATGCCGGGTGGGACAAGGGCGGCGATCTCGATGCCGCGATCACGCGCGTGGAGGCGGAATTGGGCCTCGACCCGGCGCCCTGGGCACCGATCCGCGGCGAACCGTGGGATCCGCAGACACGCATGGAACAGGGCTTTGCCGCCTTCCGCGAAGTCATGACGTTCGACGGCCCGCGCGTGGGCAACGGAATGCCGTACCTGCAACACGGCATCCTCAACTTCGTGTTCGGCGAGATGTGGTGCCGCCCAGGGCTGGACCAGCGTTCGCGCCGTTTCCTCACGCTCGTCGGCGTTGCGGATTCCGCCGCGGTCGTGCCGATCGGCAGCCATTTCCATGCCGCCATGGCGAGTGGGAACTGCACGCCGGCCGAACTCCATGAATTCGTGCTGCAATATGCGGTCCACGCGGGATGGCCGAAAGCCTCGGTGGTTCAGGGCGTGGTCTTCGAGATGGCCGCCAAGTTCGAGAAGGGCCTGCCCTGGAACGGGTGAGGCGAAGGAAACCGACATGACCATTGCAATCGACATGACGGGCAAAGTGGCCCTCGTTACCGGCGCCGCATCGGGTCTCGGCCGTGCGGTGGCGCTGAAGCTGGCGCAGGCCGGAGCCGCGCTCTGCATCGTGGACGTGAATGCGGAAGGGCTGGCAGAGACCGAAGGCGCCCTGGCCGATATCGGCGCGCAAGTGCTGGTCCATGCCGCCGACCTTTCGGACCCCGCCGCCTGCAAGGGATCCGTTGCGGCGGCAACGGCACGCTTCGGTCGGCTCGATGCCCTCTGCAACGTGGCGGGGCTCATCTATCTCGCCCATTCGCACGAGATGGCCGAGGAACTCTGGCACCGCACTATGGCGGTCAACCTGACGGCACCCTTCATGCTTTCGCAGGCGGCAATCCCGCATCTGCTGGAAGCGAACGGCGCGATCGTCAACGTGGCGTCCTGCGCATCATTCATCGGTGAGGCTTATGCCGCGGCCTATTGCGCCACCAAGGCAGGTCTCGTGAACATGACCAAGGCCATGGCGATGGAGTATATGCGCAAGCCCATCCGCATCAACGCGGTGGCGCCGGGCGGGATGATCACGAACATCGCCGTCAACTACAAGCCGCCCGAAGGCTGCGACATCGAACTGCTCAAGCGCTTCTCCGGAATGCGCGGGACGGTGGAGGTGGACGATGTGGCCGACATGGTGGCGTTGCTCGCCTCGCCTGCCGGGCGCGGCTATCATGGCAATTGCATCTCGATCGACGCCGGGATCACCGCGGGATGAGCGCGAAGGAAACCATCGGCTTCATCGGGCTCGGCAGCCAGGGCGGCCCCATGGCCGAGCGCATCGCGGCGGCGGGCTATCCGCTCACCGTCTGGGCGCGGCGTCCCGAGGCGCTTCAGCCATTCGTGGACGCAGGAGCGCGGGCGGCGGCGACCATCGCGGAGCTTGGCGCGGCTTGCGATCACGTCGGCATCTGCGTGGTCGACGATGACGGTGTGGCCGCCATCGTCGAAGAACTGCTGGCGGCGATGCGGCCGGGTAGCCGCATCGTGGTCCATTCCACGATCCTGCCTGAGAACTGCCAGCGGCTTGCGGCGCGGTGCGCGGCGAAGGGTATCGCCTTCCTGGACGCTCCTGTCAGTGGCGGCGGCGCGGGGGCATCAGCCGGCACGCTGACGGTGATGTGCGGCGGTCAGGCTGACGACTTCGCGGCGGCGCGGCCCGTTTTCGAGACGTTCGGCGGGATGATCGTCCTCCTCGGCGCAGCAGGCGCAGGCCAGCGGGCCAAGATCGTCAACAACGCACTGATGGCCGCGAACATGGGGCTTGCCCATGCCGCGATGCAGGCAGGTGCGGAACTGGGGCTCGAAGGTGCGGCATTACGCGAACTGGTCAAGGCCAGCAGCGGCCGCAGTTTCGGTTTCGAGGTCTATGCCAGACTGCCGTCACCGCAGGCCTTCTCCCACGGCGCGCCCTTGCTGGTGAAGGACGTGAAATTGCTCAAGGCCACGCTTCCCGAAGCGGCGGGCGCCGAGGCGCTTCGCATTGCCGCCGAACCTTTCCTTTCCGCCGCGATCGGCGCTGACCTTACGGAGACCCATCCATGAGCTTCACTCTCGACCAGTTCCGTCTTGACGGAAAAGTCGCTGTCGTCACCGGAGCGGGCGGGCGCGGCAATTCGATCGGCAGGGCCTATGCACTTGGACTTGCCGATGCAGGCGCGGCCGTGGTGGTTGCCGATCTCAATCAAGAAGGGGCTCAGGCTGTTGCGGACGAGATCGCCGCGGCGGGCGGCAGGGCGCTGGCCGTGCAGGTGGATGTCGCAAGCGAGGAATCGACCCTGGCCATGGCTGCTGCAGCGACCGATGCCTTTGGCGGGATCGATATCCTCATCAACAACGCCGCGCTCATGGTCGATGTCAGCTACGACAATTGCGAGACGATCAGCCTCGATGCCTGGAACCGGGCCTTTGCCGTGAACCTCAACGGCGCACTGCTCTGTGCAAGGGCTGTCCTGCCTTCCATGCGCGCGCGCGGGGGTGGGCGTATCGTCAACCAGACGTCGGGCGGGGCATTCCCGGCAACCGGGCTTTACGGTATCTCGAAGCTGGCGCTGGTGGGGCTCACCACCACGCTTGCCAAGCAGTTCGGCAAGGATAACGTGACCTGCAACGCCATCGCGCCGGGCAATGTCATGTCCGATGCCGGAAAGATGCTGGTGCCGGACGATTCCCCTTTCATCCAGTTCCTCAAGATGACCTGCGCGCTGCGTCCGCGCGGAGAGCCAGACGAACTGGTCGGCACCGCGCTGCTGCTCTGTTCGCAGGCGGGCCAGTGGATCACGGGGCAGACCATCCATGTCGACGGAGGATGGGTGCTGCGCCCGTGACCCTTGCGGCAGTCAATGCCGTTCTATGGTGACGTGGCGAAGTTCGTGGACCGGGGTGAGCCGTCGGCGCAATTCGGCGGTGTCCACGGCGGTGTCGTGGGCGGTGACGCCGATGATTGCCGCGTGGGCCTCCGGACCGATCCGCCAGACGTGGAGGTCGGTGATGCGGGCATCTCCCGGCCCTTCCACGACCTCGCGAACTTCTTCGGCGACGTGCGTGTCGGTGCGGTCCAGCAGGACGAAGGCGGTCTCCTTCATGAGCGTCCAGGCCCAGCGCGCGATGACGACGCCGCCGACGATGCCCATGACCGGGTCGAGCCAGATCCAGCCGAGGTAGCGTCCGGCCAGCAGTGCCGCGATCGCCAGAACCGAAGTGAGCGCATCGGCAAGAACGTGGACATAGGCCGAACGCAGGTTGTTGTCGCCATGCCCATGGTGCCCGTGGCCATGACCACTATGGCCGTGGTGCCCATGCTCGTGGTGTCCATGGTGATCGTGATGATGATGGCCGGATAGCAGCAGGGCGCTGACGATGTTCACGGCCAGGCCGATGACCGCGATCACGGTTGCCTCGCCGAATGCCACCGTGATCGGGCGGAACAGGCGCAGGAACGATTCCACGCCGATGCCCAGCGCGATGAGCGCGAGCACGAGCGCCGAGGCGAACCCGGCAAGATCGCCGACCTTGCCGGTGCCGAAGCTGAAAGCCGGATTGCGGGTATTCCGCCGGGCATAGCGGTAGGCAATGGCGGCGACACTCAGCGCGCCGGCATGAGTGGCCATGTGGAAACCGTCCGCCAGCAGGGCCATGGAGCCGGTCAGGTAGCCGGCGACGATTTCACCCACCATCATCAGGGCAGTGAGCAGGACGACCCACAGGGTTCGCCGCGCGTTCTCGTCATGAGAGGCGCCGAGAAAGTCGTGGTCGTGTGCGAAGCGATCGAGGTCGAAGTGAGTGGCCATGGCGCAGCGCCTTCTACTTGGCATAGCGGCGGATCGCCGCGATCAGGGCTTCCGCGCCTTCTTCTCGTTCGTCCTGCGTCAGGTCCGGGGCTGCGACGTGCGCCTTCACATGATCGGCGATCAGTTCGTCGATGAGACCATTGATCGCGCCGCGTACTGCTGCGGCCAGGTGAAGCGTCTTCGCGCAGTCTTCCCCGCCGACGAGCGCACGCTCGACGGCCTGGAGCTGCCCGATGAGGCGGCGGACGCGCATGACGAGCGCGTCGTTGTTTTCGGTCAAGTGAGCCATAGGATACCCCCCTATGGTATATTGAAGTCTGGCGCAAGAAGTGCTGCGCACTCGCGCCAGTGTCGCTTGCGGGTCAGGGGGGCAGCAAAAAGAGGACCGGCGGGCATAAAAGGTGGGTTGGTGCCCGCCGGCCCCTCAGGCACTGTCCGGGATGTGCGGAGAGATGCTCTCCCGGACAGTCTCCAAGTGGATTGGGAAGTTCCGGATTGCCTAGAACTTCGCGGCCAGTTCGATGCCGTAGACGCGGCCCTTGTTGAGCGGGGCGAAGGTCGATCCGGCGAAGAACGGCAACGGGGCCTCGGTGCCGTAAGTCGCCTCGTTCAGCAGATTGGTGGCATAGGCGGAGATGCTGTAACCGCCATGGCGCAAGGTCAGGTTGGCATCGACCATGGTGGCGCCGCGCAGCAGGCCGGTGTTGGCGTCGTTGTACCAGTCGGCATCGCGGTGGTTGGCGCTGACGCGGGCATCGACGCCGAACTGGTCGAAATCATGGCTCCATGCCAGCGTGCCGCCATAAGTCCACGGTGCGAGACGCGGCAGCTTCAGCCCGTAGTCGACGTCGTTGATGACGCCGTCGTTGTTCAGGTCGTAGATGATCTTGGTGTATTTGCCTTCGGTATAGCCGAACTGGCCGCTCAGGGTGAAACCGGCGCCCGGGCGCAGCGTCACTTCGCCTTCCACGCCGCGGATGCGGGCATTGGCCGAGTTGGTGATGATCTGCGCCGTGCCGCTGCCCAGAACCGGGGTCTGGATTTCGCGCTGGACGCCGTCGATCTTGTTCCAGAAACCGGCAACGTTCACGCGCAGGATGCCGCCGATATCCTTCTTCATGCCGATTTCGTAGGAGTTCTGCACTTCGTCATCGAACGGTCCCGGATCGACGGCCGGGTTGACGTTGCGGAAGTTGTAGCCGCCGCTGCGGAAACCCTTGGCCCAGAAGGCATAGACCTGGGTTTCGGGATCAGGCTGCCATTGCAGGCCGACACGCGGCGTCAGGCCCTTCCAGGTGTTCTTTCCGTGGAAGGTGAAGTCGCAGGTCTGCGCTTCGTAATCGCAGCCCGTCGCGGTGAGGTTGGCGACCTTCACGGACTTGGTCTCGCTGGAATAGCGGGCGCCGAGGTTCAGCGTCAGGCTGTCGGTGAAGTGCCAGTCCACCGCGCCGAATGCGCCGTAGGTATCCTGGTTCTGGATGCCGCCGCCCGAAAGGGTGCGCGTGCCGCCCGAAAGCGTGCGCTGTTCGATGTAGGCGATGCGCTGGGTGAAGAAATAAAGTCCGGTCGTTACGTCCACTCTGCCGAAAGTTCCGGCATAGCGAAGCTCGTCGCTCATCTGTTTCTGGTGCGTGGTGTTACCCGAATGGAAACTGTGCACCGGTGAAGCGTCGATATCGTTGGCCACGTTCGAGTTGTACTCGCGGTAGGCCATGATGTTGGTGATCTTGCCGTTGCCGAAATCGGTATCGATGTTCGTTTCGTTCGAGGCCATGTGCCAGTAGTTGTGCGCGAAGCCTTCTTCGTCGAGGTTCACGCGGAAGCTCTTGACCGGGTAGAGCCCATGGTTGGTCGCCACGGCGCCATCGCCGTCATATTTGCCGTATTCGTAACGGAAGATGCTTTCGAACCCGTCGATCGGCGTGAAGCGCAGGGCCGGACGCACGATGAGGGTGCGGTTCTTGCCGAGGTGGTCGTTGCCGTTGAAATCGTTGTGGAAGTAGCCCTCGTCCTTGTCATAGTAGACGGCGAGCTTGGCCGAGATCTTGTCCTGCACGATCGGGCCGGTGATCGTCCCGCTGACCTTGTATTCCGGCCCTGACGAAACCGAGGCCTTGAAGTCGGCGGCGAAGTGATCCTTGGGAACGGTGGTGCGCACGACCACGGCGCCGCCGGTGACGTTGCGACCGAACAGCAGCCCCTGCGGGCCGCGTAGCACTTCAAGCCCTTCGATATCGAAGTTGCCGAAGACGACGCCCGCGCTCACGCCGAGGTAGACGCCGTCGATGAACACGCGGACAGTGGGGTCGATCGAGGGGATCGAGCTGTTGATGCCCAGGCCGCGGATCGAGAAGTTGGCGTAGCCGGGGGTGGTGCCGATCTGGCTGAGCTGGACGTTCGGCATCGAGTAGCTGAGGCTCTGGAACGTCTGGAAGTGCTGTTCCTCAAGCTGCGCCGCGCCAAATGCGGTGACCGCGAAGGGGACGTCCTGCACGTTGGATGCCTGGCCCCGCTTGGTGGCGGTAACGACGATGGTATCAAGGCCGCCGTTGTTCGATTCCTGCGCCGTGTCCGCCTGCGGCGCGGCGTCTTGCGCCAGCGCGGCAGAGGCGTGGCACAGCACGAGCCCGGCGCTCGTTGCCAAGAGCCCAGCCTTGATGGTCCTGGAGATGTTCACTCAGCGATCCTCCCAAAATCCCGGCGCGTCGCGCCTTCATGTTCTTTTTTGTCTCGTGCGGCCCGTTGTTGCGGGTGCCGCCTCCGTTTCAGACGCCCAAGGCATCCCTGCTGATGGCGTCCGGTTCAATTCGGAGCCGGGTTTCGAGGGGGATTATCACAAGGCTGATATCGATTTCAGCGGCGCCGCGCGGTCGCTATCACAAATGGGAAACAGGGGAAGTGGGGCGATGCATATCGTCCCGCGTCTGCACGGATCGCCCAGCCATATCACGGATATGAAACATGCGGCCCCGCCGGCCGATCGGTATCGGGCGTGCCGGCCCCGTGCCACGGCTCTTGCGTGAAAAAGCCTGAACCATCGGAAGAGGTGATCGTGACGACCAGCGGCCAAGCCACCCTGTCCCAGCCTGAACAACCGGCAGCCATCGGCGCATCGCGCGGCGGGCTCGACGCGCTTTTCGCGCCGCGTTCGATCGCACTGGTCGGCGCGTCCGACGATGCCGCGCGTATCGGCGGGCGGCCGCTCAAGTACCTCCGCGCGAGCGGGTTCTCCGGCCCGGTCTATCCCGTCAATCCCAAGCGCGAAACGGTGCAGGGCGAGCCGGCCTACGCTTCGCTTTCGGCCTTGCCGGAAGCGCCGGACCTTGCCCTGCTGGCCGTCCCGGCCGCGGCTACGCGGCAGGCGGTGGAAGATTGCGTGGCGGCAGGCGTGAAGGCGGCGATCGTCTTCGCGGCGGGATTTGCCGAAATGGGTGAGGAAGGACGGGCCGAGCAGGCGCGGATAGTGGACATAGCGCGGGCAGGGGGGCTGCGGCTGCTGGGTCCGAACTGCCTTGGCGCGGCCGATTCCTCGATCGGTTATTACGGCACCTTCTCGGTCATGCTCGATGACGGTTTCCTGGAGCCGGGCCCGGTTGCCATCGTTTCGCAGAGCGGCGCCTATGGTTCGCATATCGCGCAGCTTGCGCGGTCTCGCGGGCTGGGCATCAGGCACTGGATCACCACCGGGAACGAGTGCGACGTGGACATGGCGGAAGCCCTGCGCTGGGTGGTGGACCGCGAGGGCGTGAAAGTGGTCATGGCCTATGCCGAGGGCGTGCGGAACCGCGCCCTGTTCTTCGAGGCGCTGGATGTGGCGCGTCGGCGCGGTATCGGCGTGGTGCTGCTCAAGGTCGGCCGTTCGGAAGTCGGCGCTCATGCCGTCGGCAGCCATACCGCTGCTCTGGCGGGGTCGGACGCGGTCTTCGATGCAATCTGCCGCCAGTTCGGCGCCCACCGTGCCCGCAGCACTGCAGAGCAGATCGACGTTGCCTATGCCCTTGCCCGGGCCGGGGTGCCGGAAGGCGACAAGCTGGGCATCTTTTCGATGTCGGGCGGGCTGGGTATCCAGATGGCGGACGACGCGGATGAGGCGGGCCTTGCCGTGACCCCCATGCCCGAGGCCGCACAGGCGGAGTTGAAGGCCTTGCTGCCCTATGCCTCGCCGGTAAATCCCATCGACGCGACGGCGCAGGCGATGACCGACTTGCCGTTGATGACCCGTTACATCCGCACGGTGATGGAGCAGGGCGGCTACGATATCTTCGTGGCCGTTCTTGGCACCGCGCCGGCTCTGCCGTCCTATTCGGCGCGCCTGGCCGAAGCGCTGGATGCAGCGGCAACGGGGCATGACGGGATCATCAAGGCCGTCACCATGTCAGCCCCGCAGGATGTCGTACGCCGTTATGAGGAGCGTGGTTTCCTCGTGTTTGAGGACAGCGTGGCGCTGACCCGCGCGCTGGGAGCGCTTGTGCACTTCCGGCGGAGTTTTACCCGGGCGGCCAGCCATGCAGAGCCTGTTCCCCCGCTGCCCTCGCCAGTAGAAGCCAGAGGCGCGCTCTCCGAACATGGCGCGAAACGGGTGCTGGCGGCAGCCGGGATGACATTCCCCGATGAACGGCTTGCCGGCGATGCGGAAGACGCCGTGATCGCGGCGCGGGCGATCGGTTTTCCCGTCGTGCTCAAGATCTGTTCGCCCGACATCGCGCACAAGACCGAAGTCGGCGGTGTGGCGGTGAACGTGAAGGACGAAGCCGCCGTTCGAGAGGCTGCCAGCCTGTTGATCGAAAGGGCAAGGGCAGCCATGCCGGGAGCGCGGATAGAGGGCGTTCTGGTGGCGCCGATGATTGCGGGCGGCGTGGAAGTGATCGCCGGTGTCAGCCTGGACCCGACGCTCGGTCCGGTCGTCATGTTCGGTCTGGGCGGTATCCTCGTCGAAGTGCTCAAGGATGTTTCGTTCCGTGCCGTGCCGTTTTCCGCGGATGAGGCGAGGCGGATGATTGCCGAAACCAATGCCGGCAAGGTGTTGCAAGGGGTTCGCGGCGCGCCGCCATCCGATATCGACGCTCTGGCGGAAACGCTGGCGGCGCTTTCGCGATTTGCCGCTGCCAACCAGGACCGGCTTGCCGGGGTCGATATCAATCCTATCAGGGTCATGCCAGTGGGTGAAGGCGTGGTGCCGCTTGATGCGCTGGTGCTGCTCTCGCGATGAGCAGTCGTCTGCTGGACCGCGAGTTCCTCGATTTCCTGCTGCATGATTGGCTGGATATCGGCGAAGTGCTGGCGCAGCCGCGCTTCGCGGCACATGGTCGCGAAACGGTGGATGCGGTGATCGACCTTTCGGAAGAGGTCGCGCGGGAGATCTTCCTGCCGCACTTCAAGGAAGGAGACGCCGAAGAACCCCGGTTCGGACCGGACGGCGTGCAGATTCACCCGCAGGTTGCCGCAGCCTTGGGGGAATATGCCCGGCTCGGCTTCTTCTCCGCCGGTTTCCCGGAGCACCTTGGAGGTCACGGCCTGCCCTTCTTGGCCGCGAGCGCATCCTTTGCCTGGTTCGCCGCCGCCAACATCGCCACATCGTCCTATGCGATGCTGACGGTGGCCAACGCGCGGCTGATCGCATCGTTCGGCAGCCCCGCCCAGGTCGAAGCCTTTGCCCGGCCGCAGATCGAGGGCCGATGGTTCGGCACGATGTGCCTGTCAGAACCGCAGGCGGGGTCCGATCTCGGCGCGGTGCGGACCCGCGCCGAATTCCACGGCGAAGACGGCCTCGGCCGCCGCTACCGCCTGACGGGCTCGAAGATGTGGATTTCCGGCGGTGAGCACGATGCCGCGGACAACATCGTCCATCTCGTGCTTGCGAAGGTCGCGCGGGAGGACGGCTCCTTGCCGGATGGAACGGGCGGCCTGTCGCTGTTCATCGTCCCGCGCGTGCTTCCCGATGGTTCGCGTAACGAGATTGCGGTGGCGGGGCTCAATCACAAGATGGGCTATCGGGCGATCCCGAATTGCCTGCTGGCATTCGGCGAACAGGAAGGTGCGGCCGGCTGGCTGGTCGGCGAGGAGGGGCAGGGCCTGCGCCAGATGTTCATGATGATGAACGAGGCGCGCATATCTGTCGGACTGGGTGCGGCGGCCATCGCGTGCCGGGGCTTCGGCCATGCGCTGGGCTATGCGCAGGAGCGTTTGCAGGGACGCGTGCAGGGCAGCGGGTCAACAGGCGCGGTTCCCATCATCGCGCATGCCGACGTGCGACGGATGTTGCTGGCCCAGAAGAGCTATGCCGAAGGCGCGCTTGCCCTCTGCCTGTTTGCCGCCCGCCTGGTGGACGAGGAACACGATCCCGAA
The DNA here is from genome assembly GCF_055361505.1 of Novosphingobium sp. TK71. Classification (NCBI taxonomy): domain Bacteria; kingdom Pseudomonadati; phylum Pseudomonadota; class Alphaproteobacteria; order Sphingomonadales; family Sphingomonadaceae; genus Novosphingobium; species Novosphingobium sp. TK71. The sequence goes on along the minus strand of NZ_JBSZKA010000001.1, from coordinate 874,060 downwards.
AGCGCCGCTCTGCTTGCCCTGCTGACACCCGTCGTGAAGACCTTTTCGTCGGAGTTCGGGCTGGAGGCCAATGCCCTCGCCATGCAGGTCCATGGTGGCTACGGCTACACGCGGGATTTCGATGTCGAGCAACTCTATCGCGACAATCGCCTGAACCCGATCCACGAAGGAACGACCGGCATCCAGGCGCTTGACCTGCTTGGCCGGAAACTGCTGCGTGGCCGAGAAGGCGCGGCGGTGCTGAAGGCCCGCATCGCCGCAACCGCCCGGGCTGCCGGCAAACTGCCTGAACTGGCGACGATGGGCGATGCGCTGTCGGCGGCATGGCATGCGATCGAGGCGGCGCTCGATGTGCTGCGCACGATGCCGCAGGAGCAGGCCCTGGCACGGGCGACGCCGTTTCTCCATGCATTCGGGCACGGCGTTGTCGGATGGGTATGGCTGGATCTTGCGATAGCCGCGCGCGCGGCCTCGCCGCGTCTGCAGGGCGGTACGCTGGCGGCCTGCCGGTATTTCTTCGATTGCGAGATACCGCGCATCGCCGCATGGCTCGCGCCTTGCACGGCTTCGTCGGATCTGTTCGCGGTGGAGGCCGACTGGCTTTGACGGTGCGGGGCGGCCAAAGCCGCCCCATTTCGCGTCAGAGAATGCCGTTGGCCAGGCCTCCGTCCACGGTAATCATCTGTCCGTTGACGAAGGCGGATTCCTCGGATGCCAGCCACAGTGCGGTATTGGCGATATCCTCCACTTCGCCCAATCGTCCGAGCGGAATGCGCGCGGCGCGTTCGGCCAGCGCTTCTGCATCCAGCATCGACTTGACCCCTTCGGTCGCCACGGTGGCAGGCGCGATGGCGTTCACCCGGATGCCTTGAGCACCCAGCTCGACCGCAGCGGCACGCGTCAATCCGCCGACGCCCGCCTTGATGCCGCAATAGAGCAATGCGTTCTTCATGCCCTTGAGCGCCGAGACCGAGGCGATGTTGATGATGGAGCCGCCCTTCGCGCTCATGTGCGGCGCGGCAGCCTGGATCATCCAGACGATCCCGTCGAACCCGACGCCGGACATGCGGGCCAGCGTCTCGGGAGCGATATCCGCTATCGGTTCATAGCGGTTCCACATCGCGCTGCTCACCACCACGTCGAGGCCGCCCAGCTCGTTCACGGTGCGGCTGACGGCGGCTTGTACCGCCTCGCGATCCGATACGTCACAGCCGACCGCGATGCCGCGTCCGCCGCGTGCGACAATCCCGTCCACCACCGTCTGCGCCCAGTGCTCCTTGAGATCGAGCACGGCAACCGCAGCTCCCTGCGCAGCGTAGAGTTCGGCGATAGCCCGTCCCAAACCGCGCGAGGCGCCGGTTACGAGAGCCACCCGTCCTGAAAGTCTTTCCGACATGATCTTCTCCGTCCTTTCCTCCGGCGCTTAATAGTCGGGGGAGGCGCGGCCAAAGCGCAGCGCAGGGCGGGGCGGCTTATCGCATAGGTGATAGGCGGCAGTGGACGGCACCCGCGATTGAGGGCGTCTCCGGCAAATGCTTGGCCCTTATTTCACGACCGTACCACGAAGCCGGCCCGAGACCGGAAGCCATGGGAGAACGCGCAGATGCCATTGCCATCGAGGATCATCGTCATCACGGGCGCAGGAGCCGGGATCGGCCTTGCCACGGCCCGCCTTTTCGCCTCGCGCGGAGATATCGTGGTGCTGGCGGACCGGGACGAAGGCGCCGTATCTAAGGCGGCGCGGGCGCTGGGGGCGCCGCATTCCGCCCTGGTCATGGATATGGCGGAGGAGAGCAGCATCGTTGCGGGAATCTCGGCGGTTCTCGCGCGGCATGGCCGGGTGGACGTATTGGTCAACAATGCCGGGATCGTTGATCCGGAAGGCCGGTCCGCGCTTGATATCGACATGGCAACCGCCGAGCGCCTCCTGCGGGTCAACCTGACCGGAAGCTATCTCGCCGCGCGTGAAGCGGGCCGGGCCATGTTGCGGCAGGGAGAGGGTTGCATCATCAATCTCTCTTCGCTGATTGCGTTCCTGACGATCCCCGGGCGCGCTGCCTATGCCATGTCGAAGTCGGCATTGCTGGGCTTCACCCGGGCGCTGGCGTGCGAGTGGGCGCATGGCGGCGTGCGCGTCAACGCGGTGCTCCCGGGCTATGTCGAGACCGAGATCGTCGCCTCTCTGGTGGCGGAAGGCAAGGTCGATACCTCGGCGGTGGCGCGGCGGGTGCCGCTGGGCCGCATGGCCATGCCGGAGGAGATCGGCGAGGCGGTCTACTGGCTGGCGGGAAATCGCTATGTCACCGGCGCAAGCGTGGTCGCCGATGGCGGTTACGGCGTCTACGGCGGTTCCGATGCCGCAGCGACCGGTCCTGCACCGCAAGCTGACCCGCCTTCGCAGCGCGTGGTCGTCATTACAGGGGGCGCGAGGGGCATCGGCGCCGCGACGGCGGATCGCTTCGAAGCCGAAGGCGCCAGGGTCATCGTGCTGGACCGTGACGAGAGCGCTCTTGCCGCGCTGCCGTCCGGGCGCGTGGGCCATGTGCTCGACATTACGGACGGCGAAGCCGTGGAGTCCGCGATCGCCGGGATTGCCGAAAGTCACGGGCGCATCGACGTACTGGTCAACAACGCTGCGATCGCCGACGATTTCCTGCCCACGGTAGACCAGACGCTGGCTGCGTTCGACCTTAGCCTTGCCGTGAACCTCATGGCGCCTTTCCGGTTGGCGCGGGCCGCGGCGAGGGTGATGGCCCGCAATGGTGGCGGCGCAATCGTCAACATGTCCTCGATAGCAGCGCGCGGAGGCTTGCCCCGGCGCAATGCCTATTGCGGCGCGAAGGCCGGGGTGGAAGCGATGACGCGTTCCCTGGCCTGCGAATGGGCGGCGTGCGGCGTGCGGGTGAATGCCGTTGCCCCCGGCTATATCGCGACGCCCGGCGTTTCCGCGCTGGAGGCAGAGGGCAAGCGGTCGCTGCGCCCTGTTCGCCGCCGGGTTCCGCTGGGCCGGCTGGGCGATCCTGCGGAGATCGCCGAGGCTATCGCGTTCCTTGCCGGACCACGTGCGTCCTACCTCACCGGAGCGATCGTGCCGGTGGATGGCGGCTGGTCCGCCTTCGGCGACGCCGGTGATGCGGCCGAGGTCGAGTGAGCCTTCAATCGCATATGGAATTAACCCGCTCCGCAGGTTCGGAAGCGCGACGGAAGGTGGCGTCCTGAGGTCTGATGGCGGGCGGAACAGAGGATGCTGGAAGATGATCAGACTTGAAGTTGCCGACCATGTCGCCGTGGTCACCATGGACAATGCGCCGGTCAATGCCCAGTCGATGGAAATGATCCACGGCCTTGCCGATGCCTTCGACGAGATCAGCGATCGCGACGACGTGCGCGTCGCGGTGTTGACGGGCGCGGGCAAGTGCTTTTCCGCCGGGGCCGATCTCAAGAACCGCCCCGACCTGTCAGCACCGGGTTCGACCTGGAAGCGGAACCGCGCGGTGCGGGAATCCAGCTATGCGATCATCGAATGCAACAAGCCGGTGATCGCCGCCGTCAATGGCCCGGCTCTGGGCGGCGGACTGGGGCTTGCCGCGAGCTGCGACATCATCGTGGCGTCCGAGAATGCGGTGTTCGGGCTGCCTGAGGTCGACGTCGGCTTGATGGGCGGCGGGAAACATGCCGCGCGTATCCTGCCGCATTCGATGGCCCGCCGCATGATGTTGACCGGCTGGCGGGCGCCTGCCGCCGAACTCTACCGGCGCGGTGTGATCGAGGCCTGCCTGCCGCAGGACGAACTGATGCCCTGGGTCATGGACATGGCCCGGACCATCGCTTCGAAGAGCCCGATGGCAACCCGCCTCGCCAAGGATTCCATGCGCACGATCGAGAACATGACCCTGCGCGACGGCTATCGCTACGAGCAGAACAACACCCATAAGCTTTCGAAGTCGGAAGATTCGAAGGAGGCGATTGCCGCCTTCCGGGAAAAGCGCCAGCCGGTGTTCCAGGGCCGCTAGGTCGCCCGAAAACGATAAAGACAAGATGCGGGAGATCGAGGAAATGACAGCGACGATGAAAATCGAAGAGGCGTCGCCAGCGGCATCCGGCCCCAGGACCGCCGGCGCCTACGACTGGTACGTCGTCGCCATTCTCTTCTCGGTTTCGGTGCTCGGCTATATCGACCGGGTGATCCTCAGTTTCCTGGTGGAGGACATCAAGGCCGATCTCTCGCTATCCGATGCGGAACTGGGGGCGGTGACCGGCATGGCCTTCGCCGTGCTTTATGTTTTCGGCGGTGTCTTCATTGGGCGCATGCTCGATCGGGGACGGCGAGTGACAATCCTGGCCGCCTGCATCCTCGTCTGGTCTGTCGCCACGGCGGCGAGCGGCCTCGCCACCGGTTTCGTCACCCTGTTCATTGCCCGCATGTTTGTCGGCGTGGGTGAGGCGGGGCTCAATCCGGCGGCGATCGGCATCATTTCAAGCCGTTTTCCGCAGGACAAGGTGCAGAAGCCGATCGGGCTGTTCACCACCGGGCTCTACGTCGGCGGCGGCATAGCCATGATGCTGGGCGCGCATCTGCTCACCCGGTTTGCCGCAGGCGGGCCATACGATCTGCCCTTCATCGACAGCGCGGAGCCCTGGCGCGTGGTGTTCCTGCTTCTGGCCGTGCCAGGGCTGTTCGTGGCGCTGCTGGTCCAGTCATCCGTCAGGGAAGAGCGTGGCGGCGGACAGCGCGCGGCGCCCGCCAAGGGGGAAGCCCTTGCCTTCGCCCGCGCCAACCGCAAGCTCATCGTGCTGCTGGCGCTCGGCATCGTGTCATGGTCGATGAACAACTACGGGTTGCTGAACTGGTACCCGGCGATGCTCATGCGTTCCTACGAAATGACCCCCGGTCTGGTGGCGACCACATATGGTCCCGCCTTCCTGCTGGGCGGCATCGCAGGGTGCCTTGCGGTTCATCCCTATTACAAGTGGCTGCGCTCCCGCTTCGGCGACAGGGCGGCCTACTACCTCAGCTTCTCGTCGATGGCGGTGCTGGCCGTGACCACGCTGGTCGGCCCGATCGTGCCCACGGTGCAGCTTGCAGTGGCGATGTCCTACGTGAACCTGTTCGTGAGCTCGATATCCGTCGCCTCGATCTTCGTGCTGATCGTTGCGGTGGTGCCGCCCACCTTGCGAGGGCTCTACACCGGGCTGTACATGGCGCTCGTAAATCTCACCGGCGGGGCATTCGGCTCGGTCATGGTCGGATTGCTCACCGATCGCGTCTACGGCGCTCACGGCCTCAATCTCTCGCTGACGACGATGGCGGCGGCCTTCGGACCGCTCGGCGCGCTGTTGATGTACCTTGCCTCGCGGCAAGGCGGCGCCGGTACACGGATCGCAGCCGATTGACTTGGAACCGGGCTCGGCGCAGTGCTTGTCGTCGCGGGGCGCACGGGCTCTTCGTGAAGGCATGGAGCCCTGATTGTCCATCGATTTCGAGGCGCTCTTCGCGCTTTCTCCCAACCCCTACATCGTCGTTGACCGCAATCTCGATATTGCCTGGCTGAACGATGCCTATTCGCGCGCGACCATGCGGAGCCGGGAGGAACTGACCGGCCTGGGCATTTTCGAGGCTTTCCCGAGCGAGCCGGGGTCGGAAAGTCATGAGATGCTAAAGGCTTCCTTCGAGAGGGTCCTTGAAACGGCCAGTGCCGATGAACTGGCCTTTGTTCGTTACGATATACCACGCGCCGATGGCGGAATGGAGCGTCGCTACTGGAGTGCAACCCACACCCCCCTGTTCGGCAGCAACGGGCAGGTGGCGCATATTCTCCAGCACACCGTAGACGTGACCGAACTTCACGGGCTGCGGCAATTGCGGGACGAGAAGCATGTCGTCGAGCGCGCCAGGGCAGTGCAGGCCCGTAATCGCGACCTGGCGGCGGAAAGTCAGCGTCTGAAGACGATGTACGATCAGGCACCGGGCTTCATCGCCATCGTCGATGGGCCGGACCACGTCTTCACTATCGCCAACAATGCCTATCGCCAATTGACGGCGGGCCGTCCGATCATCGGCAAGACGGTGGCGGAAGGTTTGCCGGAAGTTGTGGAGCAGGGGTTCGTCGACCTGCTCGACGAGGTCTATCGTACCGGGATCCCCTATATCGGACGCGGTTCCCGGGTCTCTCTGGAGAGCGAGCGGACCGGACGTTTCGAGGATCGATATCTCGATTTCATCTATCAGCCGATCCTTGATGAGCGAGGTTCGGTCGTACAGATTTTCGTGCAGGGTCAGGACGTTACAGAGCAGTTCGAAGCGGTCGAACGGCAGCAATTGCTGATCGACGAACTTAACCACCGGGTCAAGAACACGCTCGCCATCGTGCAGAGCCTTGCCACCCAGTCCTTCCGCGACCCGAAATCCTTTGCCGACGCGAGACTGGTTTTCGAGGGGCGGCTGCGGGCACTCGCCGTTGCGCACGATTTGTTGACCGAACGAAGCTGGCAACCTGCGGAACTGAGCGTGACGGTGCGCGGCACGGTTGCGGCTGCGGTAGGATCGGCCATCGACCGGGTGCGCATCGATGGCCCGTCGGTGCTGCTCGTGCCGCACGCCTCGGTATCGATGGCGCTGGCCATGCACGAGCTGGCGACCAATGCCGTGAAATACGGCGCGCTGTCGTCGGTCTCGGGGGAAATCGCGATAAACTGGCGAATTCTGGATGAGGAAAACGGCAGAAGGCTGGTGATCGAGTGGCTTGAAAGCGGCGGCCCGATGGTCTCGCCGCCGGTCCGCCGCGGGTTCGGTACCCGTCTGATCGAACGCAGCTTTGCGGCCGACAAGGGCCAGTCGTCGATGGAGTTCGATCCGAAGGGGCTTCGCTGCCGATTTTCGCTCATGCTGCCGCAGGAGCCTGAGGTCGGGGGCAACAGCTGAAACAGGAAGTGGCGGCGCTTTCCTTGAGCGCGCCGCCGCTTCCTGAAGGCTGATAGCCTTAACCGGTCGTTCCTTCAGACCATTGTTTCGGGCCGTACCAGCCGGTCGAAAGTCGCATCGTCCACGAGTTCGAGCTCCAGCGCCGCCTCGCGCAGGGTCTGGCCCTTTGCATGAGCATGTTTGGCGATCTTGGCGGCATTGTCGTAGCCGATCTCGGGCGCAAGCGCGGTCACCAGCATCAGCGAGCGTTCGAGCAGTTCGGAGATACGCGCACGGTTGGGCTCTATCCCGTCCACGCAGCGTTCGGCAAAGCTGGTCATGCCCGTGGCGAGCAGATCGATCGAGCGGATCACCGCCGCGCCAATCATCGGCTTGAACACGTTAAGCTCGAATGCTCCCTGCAGCCCGCCGACGGTAACGGCCTGATGGTTGCCGATGACTTGCGCGGCCACCATCGTCAGCATCTCGCACTGGGTCGGATTGACCTTGCCGGGCATGATCGAACTGCCGGGCTCGTTCGCCGGGAGATCCAGTTCGCCGAGGCCGGAACGCGGGCCTGAACCCAGCAGACGCACATCGTTGGCGATCTTGGTGAGCGCGACGGCGAGGGTGGAGAGTGTGCCGGAAAGCTGGACGAGCGCGTCATTGCTGGCGAGCGCCTCGAATGTATTGGGCGCCTGGACGAAGTTCTTGCCGGTCTGCTCCGCGAGATCGGCGGCGACAGCCAGCCCGAAGCCCTCCGGGGCATTGAGGCCGGTGCCGACCGCCGTACCGCCCTGCGCCAGTCGCAGCACGCCCTTTTCGGCATCGCGGATGCGTTGATAGGCATCGCGAAGCTGCTGCACATAGCCGGAAAATTCCTGCCCGAGGGTGAGCGGGGTGGCATCCTGCAAGTGCGTGCGGCCGATCTTCACGATGTCCTGCCAGCTTTGTGCCTTGGCATCGAGCGACGCGGTAAGCCGGTCCAGCGCGGGCACGAGGTCGTCCTCGATCGACACGACTGCCGCGACATGAAGCGCGGTTGGAAAACTGTCGTTGGAGGACTGTCCGCGATTGACGTGGTCATTGGGATGAACCGGGGACTTGCCGCCGCGCTGGCCGCTGAGGATTTCGTTGGCACGCCCGGCGATGACCTCGTTGACGTTCATGTTGCTCTGGGTACCGCTGCCGGTTTGCCAGATCACGAGCGGGAACTGGTCGTCGAGCTTGCCCTCCACCACCTCCGCAGCGGCGGCCTCGATGGCATCGGCGAGCCCGCCTTCAAGGCCGTGGGCGCGGTTCACCCGTGCCGCTGCCAGTTTGACGCGCGCAAGGGCGCGCACGATCGCAAGAGGCATGCGCTCGCTGGATGCGAAGGGGAAATTCTCGATGCTGCGCTGCGTTTGCGCACCCCAGTAGGCGGCTGCGGGAACTTCGATTTCACCGATGCTGTCGGATTCGCGACGAATATCCATGGCCGCAGCCTACTCCTCGTTGCCGGGCCGGGAACATGGCCCTGAGCCGAGTTAGGAGTTCACTGCAAAGGATGCAACCAATTTGCTTTTGATAATCAATATCAAGTTATCGTTTGAAGCAGCATTCGCCACTCCTCTGGCAAGGGCGCCGGCCTACGACTATCGCGATCGACGTAGACATGCGTGAAATGCCCCTCGGCGGCCGCTGCTCCCGAACCTTCCACGAAGATGCCGAGGTGGTAGGTGACACTGCTCGAACCCAGTCTGGCGACGCGGATGCCGACTTCCAGCTTCTGCGGGAACTGCACCGAAGCGGCGTAGCGGCAGCCGGTTTCGACGACGAGGCCGATCGGATTGCCGTTCTCGACATCGAGCAGGCCTGCCTCGATCAACCATGCGTTCACGGCAGTGTCGAACCACGAATAGTAGACCACATTGTTGACGTGGCCGTAGACGTCGTTGTCGTGCCAGCGCGTGGTGATCGGTGTGAAGTGGCGATAGGTTTCGCGCGGGCGCAAGGGTTCGCGGCTCATAGTGCTGCCTCGTAGAGTTGACGCGCATCGTCAAGCGTGATCGGGAGCGGGTTGTTGCGCAGCAGGCGTTCCTGCAACATGGCGTCGGCGGCAAGCCTGTTGAGATCGGCGCGGGAAACGCCCACTTCGGCCAGACGGGATGGCATTCCTGCCGTTTCGGCCATGTTCCGCAGCGCTTCAAGCAGACCCTGGGCCTGCGCTTGCCCGCCAAGTCCTGCCAGCTCCGGATCGACCAGCGGGCCAAGCTGGGCGTAGAGCGGCAATGCGGCACTCATGTTGAACGCCAGCACATGGGGCAGCATGAGCACGTTGGACAGGCCGTGGGGAACGTGGAACCGGCCTCCGAGAGGATAGGCGAGGGCGTGTACCCCCGCCACCGGGGCATTGGCGAAGGCCACTCCCGCCAGATGCGCGCCGAGCAGCATGGCCTCTCGCGCGGCGATATTGGCGGGCTCGGTACAGGCGATGAGGAGATTGCCTGCGAGCAGGGTCAGCGCCTCCCGGGCCAGCATGTCTGACAGCGGGTTCTTGAGATGCCGCGAGGTATAGGCTTCTATCGCATGGACCATCGCATCCATGCCGGTGGCGGCCGTCACGGCGCTGGGGAGACCGAGCGTCAACGCGGGGTCGAGCACGGCATTTCCTGCCACCAGCGCGGGTGAGGATACGCCCCGCTTCTCGTCGCCGGGCAGGGTTATGATCGAAACCGGCGTGGCTTCGGAACCGGTGCCGGCAGTCGTCGGGATCAGCACCAGCGGCAGGCCGGTGCCGCGTGCATTGCCCACGCCCCAGATCGTGTCGAGGTCATCGCCCGAGCCGAGCAAATAGGCTGCCAGCTTTGCGACATCCATCGGGCTGCCACCGCCGAAACCGACGACACCGGCTGCCGCGATGTCCTGCCCCGCTGCCACGACGGCTTCCAGCGTGGCCCGGGAGGGGTCTGCTTCCACCGCGTCGAAAACCGCGACTGGCCGACCGGAGGTTCTCAGCGCTTCCAGCGCCGGTTCCGCCAGTCCCAGCGACACGATCTGGCGATCGGTGACGAACAGGACCGGGCCGTCGGGCAGCATGTCGGCAACCCGCCTGGCGCTGCCTTCACCGCAGGTCACGCGCGGGCCGTAAGTGAAGCTGAAGGGGGCGCTCATGCGAAGCCTTCCCCGCGCCGGGCAAGGTCGCGCAGCAGGGGCGAGACAGTGAAATCGGCCGGGAGACGGTCTGCGTGGCGGTTAAGCGCCTCGACGATTCTGGCAAGGCCTGTCTCACCGGCCCAGAACATCGGGCCGCCGGTCCAGCGGGGCCAGCCGTAGCCATGGAGCCAGACCACGTCGATATCGGAAGCGCGCTGGGCGATCCTCTCCTCCAGGATTTTTGCCCCCTCATTGACCATCGTGTAGAGCGTGCGCACAACGATTTCCTCGTCTGCAATCTCTCGCGGGACGATGCCCTCGCGCTCGCGAAATTCCTCGATCAGGGCGGTGACGACCGGAGAGTTCGTGCGCTTGCGCTGTTCGTCATAATCATAGAAGCCCGCACCGGTTTTCTGGCCCCAGCGTCCCTGTGCGCAAAGGGCGTCCTTGAGGTTTTCGATCCGGGCGGGATCGCGGTGCCAGCCGATGTCCACCCCGGCGAGGTCGGTCATCTGGAACGGTCCCATGGGCATGCCGAAATCGGTGTGGACTCTGTCCACCTGATCGGGGCTGGCCCCTTCCAGGATAAGGGCCAGGGCATTGTCCTGCCGGGGGATCAGCATGCGATTGCCGATGAAGCCGTAGCAGACCCCCGCAACCACCGGCACTTTCCCGATCCTGCGGCCGAGCGCCATGGCGGTGGCGATCACATCCGGCGCCGTTTTCGCGCCGCGCACCACTTCCACCAGCTTCATCACATTGGCGGGCGAAAAGAAGTGCAGGCCGACCACGTCCTGCGGACGGGAAGTGCTTGCGGCGATTTCGTCCACGTCGAGGTAGGACGTGTTGGATGCGAGGATCGCGCCGGAGCGGGCCACCTTGTCCAGCCGTGCGAAGACCTCTTTCTTCACGTCCATGTTCTCGTAGACCGCCTCGATCACGAGATCGCACTGGGCCAGAGCCTCGAAATCCAGGGTCGGCGAAAGTCGGTCCATCGCCGTCTCGACCTGTTCCGGGGTGAGGCGGCCCTTGGCGGCGCTCGCTTCGTAATTGCGGCGGATCACCCCGGTGCCGCGCTCCAATGCTTCGCCATTGGTCTCGACCATGGTGACGGGGATTCCCGCCGACAGGAAGTTCATGGCGATGCCGCCGCCCATCGTGCCTGCGCCGATGATGCCGACGCGGCCGATCTCGCGCAGGGGCGTGTCCTTGGGCAGATCCTCGATCCGTCCGGCGGAGCGCTCGGCAAAAAAGGCGTGGCGCAGCGCGCGGGACTGGTCACCGGCGACGAGATCGAGGAAGAGGCGGCGCTCCACCGCCATGCCTTCGGCAAATGGTAGCGCGGCGGCGGCCTTCACCGCCTCGACACAGGCGGCCGGGGCATGGAGGCCCTTGAACAGCCGGGGGTTGGCCGCCACGAACGCATCCGCGCTTCCCGCTTCGCCGGAGACTTCGCGCAAGCGGGTAGGGCGCGCGGGCAAGCCGGAAGCGGCCAGTTCGCGGGCGGCCGGAAGCAGTTCCGCGTAATCCGCAACCATGTGATCGACGAGCCCGATCCCGGCCGCCTTGGCCGCTGCGATGGGAGAGCCGGAGACGATCATCCGCAGAGCCTCGTCCAGGCCGACGAGACGGGGCAGACGCTGGGTGCCGCCGGCGCCCGGCAGGATGCCAAGGGTCACTTCCGGCAGGCCCAGCTTCGCCTCTTCAAGGGCAATGCGGTAATGGCAGGCGAGCGCGAGTTCGAGACCGCCGCCCAGCGCGGTGCCGTTGATCGCGGCGATCACCGGTTTGGGACAGGTCTCAATCGCGTCCAGCACATCGGGCAGTTGGGGATCGGCAAGTGGTTTGCCGAACTCGGAAATATCGGCCCCGGCGCTGAACAGTCTGCCCGCGCCGGTCAGGATTATCGCGGTTACCGCATCGTCCGAGGCGGCACGGGCTACCGCTTCGGAAAGACCCGCGCGCACGGAAGCGCCGAGCGCGTTGACCGGCGGATTGTCCAGGGTGATCTCGAGAATGGTGCCGGAAAGGGCCGTGCGGATCATGGGAAACTCCAGAAGGTAAAGAGCGGGGATCGGGGCAGGAAGGAAGGGCTCAGCCGCCGTTGAACCGGGGCGGGCGCTTCTCGCGAAAGGCAGTCACGGCGTCGCGGTGGTCGCCGGTCTGTCCGAGCAGGGGCTGCATCGTGGCTTCGAAGTCTAGAAAGGTCTCGAAGCTCATCGCGGGAGCTGCGGCGAACTGGCGCTTGGCGAGATGAAGCGCGGTGGCGGGCCCATCGGCGATATCGCGCGCGAGTTCCATAGCGCGGTCCATCAGGGCATCTCCCGGCAGGACTTCCATCGCAAGGCCGAGCGCGAGGGCTTCTTCGGCACGGACCTCGCGTCCGGAATAGACGATCTCCCGTGCGCGCATCGGATTGACGGTGCGCAGGAAATACCAGGCGAGGCCCGCATCCGGAGCATAGCCGATGCGGCGGAAAGTGGCGGCGAAGCGTGCTTCTTCACCGGCGAGCACGATATCGGCGGCGAGGGCGAAGCCCCACGCCGCGCCGATGCAAACGCCGTCCACCGCAGCGATCACCGGAGCGCGGAAGCGGGCCACCGCGCGGGCCATGGCATGAAGCAGATGCATCCGGGCCAGGAAGTCCTCGGGGCCGGTGTCTCCCATTTCGCCGATATCCGCGCCGGAGCAGAAGTTGCCTTCGCTCCCGGTAAGGACGACGGCGCGGACGGAACGATCCGCGTCCAGCGCGGCAAAGGCATCGACGAAATCCCGCCGCATCGCCATGGTGAAGGCATTCTTCGCGCGTGGGCGATCGAAGGCGACGATGGCGACCGGGCCGTCGCGGGTGACTGTGATGCTCATGCCCCCCGGCTTAGGCTGCCTGTCCTTTCGGCAGGAGGCCAAGTGCGCGGGGGCGGCCATATTCACGGATATGATGGGGCCTTATGCTAGTTTACAACCTGGGGTGCGGGTGCAACGAGCCCGAAAGTACCCCTGGGCGCCTCGAACAGGCCCAGAAAGGCCTTGAGCCGTCCGGCCCGATCCTCGTCCAGCGGATCGATCGGCGGCTTGTTCGTGATCGCGGCGACGAGCTGGGCGCGGGTCATTTCGAGCCGGGGTGCAGCAGGGACACCCGGGCCGACCGGCTGATGGATCAGCACGCCGCTGCGCACTTCGATGTGCTGCGCTTCCTTCCCGCCATCCAGCGCGAGATCGAGCGTCATCGGCTGCGCGAGGGCGCGTTCCGGGACCAGCCTCACGGCGAGCAGGTTGAGTATCTCGTCCAGCGAAAGTGCGGGGATCGAGCCGGCTACGGAATCGAACCCGGCCTGTTTCACGCCTTCGCGCAGTTCTTTCGCGCCGGAGAGGAAGGCGTTGCGCCACATCGAGCTTGTCGCCTCGTAGCCCTGCTGTTCCAGGCTGTCGGCCAGGGCGAGTTTGGCGGCGCGGTTGTCCGGCTCTGCGAAGACAAGGCGGGAGAGCAATTCCGATGCCCAGCGATAGTCGCCCCCCTCGATGGCCTTGCGTCCTTGCGCCAGCACCGCGTCCGGCCCGCCCATCGCCGCGACATATTTCGGCGCGGCCGCTTGCGGCGGCAGCGGGTTCAGGTTCGCCGGGTTGCCGTCGTACCATCCCATGTAGCGCTGGTAGACCGCCTTGGCGTTGTGGCTGAGGGTTCCATAATAGCCCTGATTGAACCAGCGATCGGCAAGCGGTGGTGGCAGCTTGAGGTTCTCCGCGATTTCCGTGCCGTTCAGGCCCTGGTTCATCATTCTTACCGACTGGTCGTGCAGGTACTTGTACATGTCCCGGTGAGCAGAGAGGTAGTCCAGGATCTTCGCATTGCCCCAATGCGGCCAGAAATGGGAGGTGATGAGCGTATCCGTACCCGCGCCGTAAAGCCGGATGGATCCGGTGAGGTCGTCCGCCCAGGCCTTTGCGTCGCGGACCTGCGCACCTCGCAGGGTCAGGATGTTGTGCAGCGAGGAATTGGCGTTCTCCGCCATGTCCAGCACGCGCAGGCCGGGGAAATAGATCGCCATCTCCGCAGGGGCCTCGGTATTGGGCATGTACTGAAATTCGAGCTGCACGCCATCGATCGTCGCGGTTTCGCCGGTCTTGTGGATTTCGCGCGTGGGCGGGAGCATCCGGACCGTGCCGGTCGCCATGCCGAGGCGGTTGAAGGCCGGGCCGATGCCGTCGCTCACGTCGGCTCTGGCGCCGGTTCCCAGCAGGTGGCCGAAGGCATATGTGGCGCGGCGGCTCATGGCCGGGCCTGCGATCACGTTTTCGGAGATCGCTTCCTTGAGAAACCCGCCGGGCGCGATGATCGGCACTTTCCGGCGCGCGGCTTCTTCGGCGCCGATGACACCCGCAGCGCCGCCGAAATGGTCGATATGGCTATGGGTGTAGATCACCGCGACGACCGGCCGGTCGCCGAGCTTTGCGCGCACGAGGTCCATCGCCGCCTTCGCGCTTTCCACGGTGGTGAGGGTGTCGACGACGATATAGCCGGTCTTCCCCAGCACCACGGTCAGGTTGGCGAGTTCGATCCCGCGCACCTGATAGACGCGGTCCGTCACCTTGAAGAGCCCCGATTGCGACAGGAGCTGCGCGTTGCGCCAGAGGCTGGGATTGACGCTGTCCGGGCGCGGGCCCTTGAACATGTCGAGTTCGGAGAGATCGCGGATCCTGCGGCCGTCTTCCTTCGCGATCACTCTGCCGGGAATGCCCGCGATGAACCCGCGGCTGGCAAGTTCGAAATCCTCCCTGTCGTTCCACGGCAACCGGGATGTGGTTTCCTCGAAGTAGCGCAAGGTGGCGGGCGAGGCGGGTTTCGATTCGGCGGTGCCGGCGTCCTGCGCATGAGCGGTTCCGGCGGCGAAAGCGGCGAGGGAGATCGCGGCGACTACCGCTTTCGAATGTATGCGACGGGTCATGGGCATCCTCTTTGCGACCGGCGCCGGGTGTCGTTCCCCGGCCAGACAGCCGCCGCACTGTCCTCGCGGGCCGGCCACCGGCAAACCCCGCGAGGACGGTCACGGCGTAATTCCCGGTTGTGATAATGTTTCCGGCGCTCCCGCGTAAGGGGCCGGGGCGAAGGGCGGGTTGCTAGGAGGAGCGGGACCGGATCACCCCGACCCGGGCCGAGGAACCTGCGCCATGACCAGCCATGCCTTCATCTGCGATGCCGTCCGCACCCCGATCGGGCGCTACGGCGGTGGGCTTGCGGCTGTTCGTGCGGACGACCTGGGCGCGGTGCCGCTGCGAGCCTTGCTCGCGCGCAATCCCGGGCTCGATCCGGCCGCAATCGAGGAAGTGTTCTACGGCTGTGCCAACCAGTCGGGCGAAGACAATCGCAATGTCGCGCGGATGAGCCTGCTGCTGGCGGGCCTGCCGGTGTCCGTCCCCGGAGTGACCGTCAACCGGCTCTGCGCTTCCGGTCTCGAGGCGGTGGGGGCCGCTGCACGCGCGGTGCGGACCGGGGAGATGGAACTGGCTGTCGCCGGAGGGGTAGAGAGCATGACCCGCGCACCGTTCGTCATGGGCAAGGCCGAAGGCGCGTTCGGCCGTAACCAGAAGATCGAGGATACGACGATGGGCTGGCGCTTCGTCAATCCCGCGCTCGATGCGCTTCACGGGACCGAAACGATGCCCCGCACCGGTGAGAACGTGGCGCAGCAGTTCGGGATTTCCCGCGCGGATCAGGACGCTTTCGCGCTGCGGAGCCAGAAGCGCGCCGCTGCCGCGCAGGCCGCTAATCGCCTTGCGGCGGAAATCGTGCCGGTCACGGTGCCGGGGCGCAAGCGGGGGGAAAGCGTGGAGATCGCTGCTGACGAGCATCCCCGCGCCGATGCCACGGCTGAGGTGCTGGCCGGGCTGAAGCCGCTGTTCGGCCCGGAGGGCACGGTTACCGCAGGCAATGCTTCCGGCATCAACGACGGCGCGGCGGCGCTGGTCATTGCCGGGGAGGCTGCGGCGAAGCGCCATGGTCTGGTGCCGCGCCTGCGCATTTTGGGCATGGCCTCTGCCGGGGTGGAGCCGCGTGTGATGGGCATCGGTCCGGTTCCGGCGACCCGCAAGCTGATGGCGCAACTGGGCCTTTCCATCGCCGATTTCGACGCGATAGAGCTGAACGAGGCTTTCGCCAGCCAGTCGCTCGCGGTGCTGCGCGCGCTTGGCCTGCCTGACGATGCGCCGCATGTGAATGCCGATGGCGGCGCCATCGCTCTCGGCCATCCGCTTGGCATGTCGGGCGCGCGTCTCGCGCTGACGCTGGCGCGGCAACTGGAGGCCGGCGGCGGCAGGCTGGGTCTGGCAACCTTGTGCATCGGCGTGGGCATGGGACTGGCGCTGGCTGTCGAACGCGTTTGACCGCTGCGGCATGGTTGCGCCGGTGGAGCTGCATTGCTATCTAAAATAGCTAAGTTCCGGGAGAGCATCCATGCAGTTCGAGCGCATCAACCCCCTGACCGGCGAGGTCGCCTCCAGTGCGGCAGCGATGACCGCTGCCGAAATGCCGGCCATTGCCGCCCGTGCCGCGGCAGCGCAGCCGTTGTGGGCAGCGCCGGGGCCTGCGGCGCGTCGCGCGGTCCTGATGAAGGCGGCCGATGCGCTGGAGGCGCGCAAGGCCGATTTCGTCGCCGCCATGATGGGCGAGATCGGCGCAACCGCCGGTTGGGCAATGTTCAACCTGACGCTGGCAGCCGGTATCCTGCGCGAAGCGGCCGCCATGACCACGCAGATCGGCGGCGAGGTGATCCCTTCCGACAAGCCGGGCTGCATTGCAATGGCCCTGCGTGAACCGGTGGGCGTCATCCTCGGCATCGCTCCGTGGAATGCGCCGATCATTCTCGGCGTGCGGGCCATCGCCATGCCGCTCGCCTGCGGTAATGCGGTCATCCTCAAGGCCAGCGAGACCTGTCCCCGGACGCATGGCCTGATCGTGGAGGCGCTGGGCGAGGCGGGGTTCCCGGAAGGCGTGGTGAACGTCGTCACCAACGCACCCGCAGATGCCGCAGGGGTGGTGGGCGCCCTGATCGATGCGCCCGAGGTGAAGCGCATCAACTTCACCGGCTCCACCGCAGTCGGCCGGATCATCGCGACCCGCGCTGCGGGCCATCTCAAGCCCTGCCTGCTCGAACTGGGCGGCAAGGCGCCGCTGCTCGTCTTGAAGGACGCCGATCTCGACGAGGCGGTGAAGGCGGCCGCGTTCGGGGCCTTTATGAACCAGGGCCAGATCTGCATGTCGACCGAGCGGATCATCGTGGTCGATGCCGTGGCCGATGAATTCGTGGCACGGTTCGCGGCCAGGGTCGCCGGGATGGCAGTGGGCGATCCGCGCGAGGGCGCGACGCCGCTGGGTGCCGTGGTTGACGAGAAGACGGTCGCGCATTGCCGCAGCCTGGTGGAGGATGCCGTGGCGCGAGGGGCGCGCCTTCTGGTAGGCGGCGAAACGACGAACAAGGTTCTCATGCCTGCGCATGTCGTGGACGGGGTAACGCCGGAGATGAAGCTGTTCCGTGACGAGAGCTTCGGCCCGGTGGTGGGCGTGATCCGGGCGCGGGACGAAGACCATGCCGTGGAACTTGCCAACGATACCGAATATGGCCTTTCGGCGGCCGTGTTCACGCGCGATACCGCGCGCGGTCTCGGCATCGCGCGCCGCATTCGTTCGGGCATCTGCCATGTCAACGGACCGACCGTTCACGATGAGGCGCAGATGCCGTTCGGCGGGGTCGGCGCTTCGGGTTATGGCCGCTTCGGCGGCAAGGCCGGGATCGACAGCTTCACCGAACTGCGCTGGATCACCGCCGAGACGCAGCCGGGTCATTTCCCTATCTGACCGCTCGGCTCCAGGGCCCGGCTCGATGCTTGGCGCTTTCCAATCGCGGAAACTCTCGATAGGCTATTTGCGAACAATTCTCAAATAGCGAGTGAACATGCCGCAGGCCAGCGTCTACCGAGTGAGCGAATGGAACGGAAAGAGCGGCGAACGCTGGGTCTCCAACCAGGCGCGTCTCGATGCCATGCTGGAACATTTCGGAGCCGCCGCGATCGAGGCTGCCGTGCCGGTGCCGGGCGAACAGGTGCTGGATATCGGCTGCGGAGCGGGCGCGACGAGCCGCGTGCTCGCCGATCGTGTCGGCCCTGACGGCCACGTCACCGGCATCGACATTTCCGCCGCCCTGATCGAACGCGCCCGTGGGCTTTACCCGGCAGATACAGGGCTCGATTTCGAACTGGAGGATGCGGGCAGTGCCGATCTGGGGGCGGGGCGGTTCGACCTGCTCTATTCGCGTTTCGGCGTCATGTTCTTCGCCGAGCCGGTCGCGGCCTTCACCAATCTGCGTCTGGCGTTGAAACCGGGAGGACGGGCAGCCTTCGTCTGCTGGCGCGGGGCCGACGAGAATGACTGGGTGCGCTTGCCGATGGGGGCGATCAAGGGCATCGTCCCAGCCTCGCCGCCGCCGGAGCCGGATGCACCGGGGCCGTTTTCGTTCGGTGACGGGGAAAGAGTCCGATCGATCCTCTCGCTTGCGGGGTTCACGGATATCGCGATCGCGCCGTTTGACCGCGAAATCCCCTTCGGGCTCGGGACCAGCAGGGAAGGGGCCATCGACGATGCGGTGGACATGGCCTTCGAGGTCGGCCCGCTGTCCCGCGCTCTGGCGGACGCCGCCCCGGACGTGAGAAAAAGCGCCGCAGCAGCAGTGCGCGATGCTTTCGCCCGGCGTCCGGGCGAGCACTCGGTGATGATCGACGGTGCGGCATGGATCGTGACCGCACGCAACGCATCTTCGTGATGGACAGAAGGGCGCGGCGAAACACCGCGCCCTTCGTTCCGATCAGAAGCGGAAGCGCGTCCCGAGGCCGAAGTAGCGGCCTTCGTAGCGGATGTCGCGCGGGTAGGTCTGGGTCTGGTTGAAGTAGCGGTAGTTGTTGAACGGCTTGCCCAGGATATTGCTGACGTCCGCCGTGATCGTGATCGCCGGGATCACGGTGTAGGACAAGGAATAGTCCAGTCGGGCGATCGCCTTGGTTCCTTCGCCCACGTAGAGATTGCCATTGGCGTCGGGCGAGTAGAAGTTGGTGAACTTCGACCGGTAATTGTACGAAAGACGGGTCGAGAGCTTGCCGCGTTCATAGAACAGCACGGCGTTGTAGCTCCAGTGCGAAACGCCGGGGATGGCCACCATCCTGGTGTCCTGACCAAGCGCGTTGGGCAGTTGGTTCTTTCCGTCAAGATAGGTGACGTTGCCCTGCACCCCGAAGCCGGAAAGCATGCCCGGCAGGAAGTCGAAGAAGCTGTGGAACCCGGCTTCGACGCCCTTGATGCGGCCTGAGCCGGCATTTTCGGGGCGAACCACCTGGATCAGCCCGTAGACCGGGTCCTGCACGTCGCGCGTATAATCGCTGATGAAGCCGTCGAGATCGCGATAGAACAGCGAAACGCCCGCCGCCGCACGCGGGGAGAAGTAGTATTCGAGCGTGGCGTCATAGTTGCGCGAGGTCAGCGGTGCGAGGTCGCGGTTGCCGGCGCGGCCATAAGCGTCATAGCGGCCCGGCGTGCCGCCGGTATTCTGCGCGCGGGTGATGTTCACGGCCGGGTTCAACTGGCCGAACGTCGGACGTGTACGCGTCTTGGTATAGGCCAGGCGGACCTGGAACTTGTCCGTGAAGCGGATGCGCGTGCTGAAGTTGGGCAGCACGTCGACATAGTTCTGGCGCGTTTCCTCGGGCGTCTGCACGCCGTCCACCAGCGATGTGCCCGAATAGCGGCCATCCGTATTGACGATGCGCACGCCGACGAGACCGCCGATCTCCACCCCGCCGATGTCGAAGGCATACTTGCCCTGCGCATAGGCGGCATAGGTCTTTTCGCTCGCATCCCATGAAGCCAGCGGATCGAGCGGAACGTCAACGCTTGACCACCGCTGGATATTGTCGCGGATGCCGGCATCGTTCGGATACATCAGCGCCAGCTGCTGCAATCCGGCAAGCGATATCGCGCGCAGGCCGTCGATATTGCTGCGGACGGCCGAGCGGCTCGGCGCCAGCCACTGGGTGAAGCCCTGCACGCCGCCCCGGAAGGTATTGTCGATGAGCGACATGTCGCCCAGTCCTAGTTCGTTCATCCCGATGCCGAGATCCATCAGGTAGGCATAGCGCGAACCCGAACGCACCGACGAATCCCGTGTCGTCACCCGGCTGCCGACCTGGAGCAGGGGCAGGAAGGGAATGTCGGTTTCCAGCGAGACGTCGCCGCGCCACTGGATGCCGTTGCCCTTGCCCACGTAGATACGGTCGAAGAAGCCGCGGAACTGGTAGTTGGCGGGATCCGTCGCATCGAAGCCGGGAAGTGAGAAGGCGGCGGAGCCCTTCACGTCGAAGGCGGCATCCACCGTCGGCGCGGAAGTGAGGGCGGAGTCCAGGCTCCATTCGGTCTGCTTGAACGTGCTGTCGGTATAGGCGAAGTCGGTCGAGATCGTCGCCTTGCCGGTGGTCCAGACCGCGCCGATCGCACCCTGATAGGTATTGGTGTCGCCATTGACCGTGGAGCGATAGATATCGGGGCGCCAGCCACCCGTCTTGGTCAGGCTGAGAACCTTGTTGGGCTCGTCGGGATCGAGAACGACATTGCTGAGCTGCGCTCCTGCAAAGCGCAGCGAGGTCGCGAAGAAGTCGTTCGCATCACGTCCGCGATAGGCCTGCCACAGGCCATCCACGTAGATTTCCAGATTGGGCGCGGGCTTCCACTGGAGCGACGCATTGATCGACGGGCGCTTGCGGATGCCGCTGTTGTAGAAGACGCCGACCGCTTCCGGGAAGACGAAATCGCGGCCGACCGATTCCGGTTCCACGGTATTGCCGGCATCCGGCGCCAGCACATCGGCGCTGTTCCAGCGCGCTGCGTTGCGGAACTGCTGTTGGGTATAGGCGAAGTTGATGAGCGCGCCGATCTCGCCGATGCCGGTCTGCCAGCGGTCGGTGATCTGGAGATTGGCGTTGGCGGGGTCGTACTTCTTGGACTGGTCGTTGTAAGTGCCGCGAACCGATCCGGCCACTTCGAAGCCCTTGAAGTCGAACGGGCGCCATGTGCGCACGTTGATGAGGCCTGCCAGGCCCGGCTCGATGAGATCGGCGGTGCCGGACTTATAGACTTCCAGCGCGCGCAGGGCGCCGGGAGGGAAGTCCCAGAGCGCCACGCCGCGCGATTCCGCGGTGAAGATATCGCGGCCGTTGAAGGTCGTCGTCAGATCGGGCAGCCCGCGCACGAGCACCTGGTTGGCCTCGTCGCCCGAACGGCTGACCTGGATGCCGGAAACGCGCGCCAGCGATTCCGCCGCGTTGTTGTCCGGCAGCTTGCCGATATCCTCGGCCACGACCGCATCGACGATCGCGTCGGAATCGCGTTTGATCTGGGCTGCGTTGAACAGGCTGGCACGGAACCCGGTGACGATGATGTCTTCCGGCGACACTGCTTCCTTTGCGGCATCGTCTTCCGGAACGGGCTGGACTTCAGGCTTGGCGTCCTTGTCGTTCGATACGGCCTGCCCCCAGGCCGGTGTAGCGAACGCGACGAGTGCGCAGGACAGACTTAGTCTGACTTTATTCACGATTCCCTCTCCCCTGTTCCCCATTGTCGGGGCAACGTCAGCGCAGCGATGGCGCTAACGTCGGATTATTTATCCGATATCCGGGGAGTTATCGTCGAAGAATGGATTCTACAACAATAAAATAGTCGGACTAATTAAAACTGTTTCCGAAAGGTAATAAGTAGCTCACGTCTTATTTCCGGCGATTGCGCAAACGCGCTCCCTTCCCGCGAAAGGAAGGGAGCGCGTCTGGGTTGAGCCTCAGAAATCCACCGTCGCCGACAGCCAGAGCCGGCGGCCTTCCTGATTGATCGAGTAGGCGGGAGTGTAGACCGTGCTCGTGCCGCTCGCATAAGGCACGTAGACCGCGTAGTCGGTGTCCAGCACGTTGTAGACCGTGGCCGCCAGACGGAAGGCGGGGGTGATCTGGTACGACCCGCCAAGGTGGAACACCTCGTAGCTGCGGAAATCGCCCACCGCTGCCTGCTGGACATTGTTGCCGCGCCAGCGGCCGGAGCGGATCTCGGTCCTTGCCCAGAGGCTCGCTTCCTCGCTGACCTTCCAGCGCAGGTTCCCGTTCAGCATGTGCTTGGGCATGCCCACCAGCGGGAGCCCCTTTTCGCTGCCGCTGAGTTGTTCGGTTTCGGTGTAGGTGTAGTTCACCGAGAGCGAAATCGCCGGTGTGAAGGCGAAGCGGGTGGCCACTTCGACACCGCGGGTCCGGGCCTTGTCGATATTGATCGACTGGCCGAACAGCTCGACATTGGGGAAGTTGCCCACGTCGATGCAGCCCGCTGGAGGGGTGGTATAGCCAGAGAACGTGCAGTTCGGAATGCCGGGTCCGGAGGCGATCTTGTCGTCGAAATCGTTGTTGAACAGGGTGACGTTGCCGCTGAAGAAGCCGTGGCTGTCGTAGTAGAGACCGGCTTCGTAGCTGGTGCTGGTCTCGGGCATCAGGTCGGGCGTGCCGATCAGCGGTACGCGGCCCTGGCTGCCGAAACCGATGATGCCGCTGGCGATCTGTTCGACGCGCGGGGTCTTGAAACCACGGCTGACGCCGCCCTTCACGGTCAGGCCATCGTTGATGTTCCAGACCGCATAGGCGCGGGGAGACCACTTGCTGCCGAAGGTGGAATGGTCGTCGTAGCGGGCGCCGCCAGTCAGGTTGAACCCGTCGACCACGGTAAGGGTCGCTTCGGCAAAGCCTGCCCACTGGGTGAACTTGAACGGTGCGGGCGCGACGCCGTCCTTCATCTGCGCGCGCCAGTACTGTCCGCCGACCGTGAAGGCGACGGGGCCTGCCTTTCCGGCAAAGCGCGAATCGATGATGTCGTTGCGGGCTTCGAGATTGCGGGCGCTTCCGGGCGTCGCACCGGGGGTGCCGTTGGGAATGAGGCGGCCGATCGTCTCGGTATCGTTGCGCGTCAGAGTGGTGTCGAGTGTGCCGAGGCCGGTGCGCCAGCTATGAGCGACCACGTAGTTCGTGCGGTTGAACTGCTGCCTCGGTGAATAGCCGCCCGATCCCAGCGTGCCGAGCTGGCCCTTGCTGTTGTCGTAGGTCTGCTCGTTACGGTCGATCTCCACCCAGAGATCATGGTCGGCATGAGGCGTGAAGCTCAGGCGCCCGCCGTAAGTGTAGATATCCGATTCCACCGGGTTGCGGCCAAGCGTGAGCGCAGGATCTCCGGGTATCTCGATATTCGCGCCCTCGCGGTGGAACACGCTGCCGCGCAGGGTCAGGCCGAGAAGATCCTTGACGACGGGTCCTTGCACGAAGCCGTTGATCGACTGGATATTGCCGAACCGATCGTCGCCCTGAACCGTGGTTTCGGCCGATGCCGTGCCGACCCAGCGCGTCCCGACCTTGCGGGTGATGATGTTGACGACGCCGCCCATCGCGTCCGAGCCATAAAGCGTGGACATGGGTCCGCGCACCACTTCGATCCGATCGATCGCGGAGAAGGGCGGCATGAAGCTGGTCGAGGATTCGCCGAAGCCGTTGGGCGTGACGTTGCCCGGGGCGTTCTGGCGGCGGCCGTCGATCAGGATCAGCGTATAGTCGCTGGGCATCCCGCGGATCGAGATGTTGAGGCCCCCGGTCTTGCCGGCCTCACCACCGACATCGACGCCCTGCACATCCTGCAATGCCTCCGCCAAGCTTCCGAAACGCTTTTCCTGAAGCTCCTCGCGGTCCAGCACAGTGACGCTGGCCGGGGCTACGGTGATGTCCTGCTCATAGCCTGCCGCCGTGACGACGATCGCCGGGCCGGTGTTTTCCTCGGCTTCCGCAGCATGGGCGCCTTGGCCTGCAAGGCAGGCAAGCGCGGTGCAGGCGAGCGCGGTCAGGCTGGCTCCGGAAAGGATGCGCGCGCGGCGATAGGACGTGTTCGACAAGACTGATCCCCCTGATGAGTAATGCGAATGCATCGCATTTGCACGGGCCAGTGTGGTCGCTGCTGCAAGCTGTCAATCGGGTCGGATCGGCAAGTCGCTATGGGAAATGAATTATTACGAGGAGCAACATTTCGGCTGCCACCCCGACATGATGCCGCATCGAAGTATTGCAGGATGACTGTTCGAACCGCTCTTGAACTTCGCTTTTCGGGTTGAGGGTGGCGGCTGTTGAATGGCCCGGTGAATTCTTGGACAGCGTTTCGATTCGAAACGGTGCATTAAATGGCGTCGAATTGACTGCGATCGCCCTTGCGTGGAATTTTGCAGTTCGGCAGCATCGTCACGGAAATGCCGCAGAGAGTTCAGCTCCTGCCCCGAAAGTACAAAAAATGGCCCGAAGGCGTGAAGCCTTCGGGCCAGGAAATGGGGCTGCTCGGTTAGGAGCCGCCTTCGGGTCGCAAGGCTTTTCTAACGGATTGAATCCATATTCCGCGTGACACGGATCACGCACATGCAGCGAATCAGAATTGGTTTGCTGTTCCTCAGGTGCTGTTAAAATCGGTCAGGTCCATGATAGTGGGACGGATGAGGCCGTTCCGGCCTGGGGCAGCAACTGTTGGATATTGAAGAGCAAATCGAGGCAATCGGGGCGATTTTTCGATGCGGCCGGTCATCGGCCGAGTCGCTTTCGCGCGTCCTGATTCCGCAGTTGCTCGGCGCCAAGGAGATCATCGCGCATCAGGGGGAGCCTTCGCAGTACTGCTGGCTGGTGATCGATGGCGCGGTTCGGATCGAGACATTTGGCCTTGAAGGGCAGCGTCAGCAACTCGCCCAGCATGGCCCGGGCGAATTTTTCGGCGCCTATCCGGCTCCGACCGTACATCGCGCGGAAATCGGCACTCTCGCAGAATCGACCCTATTGCGCGCAGAAGCCACAAAGATCGCCGAGCTTGTGGCCGCAGATGCGGAAATTGGCGCCGGAATGGCTCGATTATTGGCAAGGCAACTCGATCGGGCGCTGGACCGGATGGTTGCCCGCACGACATACAGCGCGGCCGGGCGCGTCTATGCCGAATTGCTGGCCCTTGCGGATGGCAGGGAACGGATCGCGCCTCCGCCACGCGTGACTACGCTGGCACTAAGCGCCAATACCACTCGCGAGACGGCATCGCGCGCGATCGCGGCGCTGATCCGGCGGGGCATCATCAGCCGTGATGAAGGCCAACTGGTGATCCACGCCCCCCGCATGCTCCATGAACTGGTCTGCTGAACGCGGCCACCTGTTCAGGCCGACGAAAGCAGCCTGAACAGGCCTATCGCAAAATCGCCCAATGGGGTGACGATGTCTCCGGCGGCCTCGAAACGGTAATCGGGGGCGAGCAGGTCTATGACGGCGATCTGCGGCCAAGGCGCGCAAATGCTTCCCGCGGGCGCCGCCCGTGCGAGCACTATGGCAAGTTCGGCATCTTCCTCCACACCGGATTCCGGCGCGCAGGGGCGGCAATCGAACCCAAGCCGGCTCTCGGGAGCCATGTGCAATATAGCGGCCGCGTGATCCATGGCCATGACGGGATCGCCGAACCGAAGGATCGAGTATCCTTCTTCCGTCAGTTCCGGTGCCCCTACCGACGGGTCGGAACAAGGCGGTAACGGACGTGTCGAGGCAAGGACGGTGCGATCGACCGCTCTGCCGAACCCGGCTCCGCTCGCCGGGACGGAGTAGTCCAGGGTGAGGTCATGGATTTCCAGCCCCTGGGCCCGCCATTCCGCTTCGGCTTGTGCGATCCTGTCCGTTTCCCGGCCGACATGGAGTGCGATGGCCCGCGTTGCGAGCATTCTCGATCGTCGCAGCGCCAGCCCCATCGCGACGCGTGATCCGTTCAGGATCGCAGGAGCAGAGAGGCAGTTCGTCCGGTCAAGCGTTTCCACCAGATCGGCAGCCTCGATGAGCCGGTCGAACCGCTCGGCCCAATCGCCGCCGTACTGGGCGACGGAGATATGGCGAAAGGCGGGCAGGGAGAGCGGCAGCACGATGTTGAGCCGAGCGCCCCTTGCCTGTGCCATTTCGGCGATGACAATATCTGATCCTGCCGCAAGCGCGCCGAAAACCGCGCCCGGCCGGATATCGTCGAGCAGGACGCCGACTTTCTCGCGGATTTCGTTTTCATCTCCCGGCAGGCCGATGATGCCGCTGAAATAGAGGCTCGGCGGCGGGCGGAGATGATCGAAGAGATCGCCAGGCGCCCCGATCCTTTCGAGTATCTGCCGGAACTGACGCAGCGTGACCGCGTGATCCTCCCATGCCTCCGGCGCTGCCGCGATTGCCAGTTCGAGCGCGGTGCGGCTTGCCTCTGTATTGCCAAGCAGCAAATGGCCCTCGGCAGCCGTCGCGCCGATCCAGTAGCGCGTTTCCGGTTCATGGTCGCCGCTTTCCAGCAGTTCCAGCACTCTTGTCGCGACGAGAGATGCCTCCTGCGTCTTGCCGTTGAGCAAGGCGATGGTCGCCGCGTTGATGAGCGGATACGTGGCCCGCCGCTCGCCCGCCGCCTGCATGTAGGCGGCCTGCGCCTGGTCCAGAAGCTGCCTACGCTCGTCGCCCAAGCTGCGCAGGCCGCGGTCCTTGAGCAGCCGGCCCTTGAGGCTGAGGGCATCCGGCGCCTGCGAGGCCAGTAGCCCCGCGCTTTCGAACATGCGCCACGCGCGGAGGATATCCCCCGCGCGTGCCGTCTGCCGGATCTGGGCCAGTACCGAAAGGATCACGAATCGATCATCCGCTATTCAGACCTGCGGAGGCGGGTTCTTGATGTCGGGATCGATGGTCAGTCCGATCCAGCGCGGTTCGCAGGCATTTATGTCCTGCAGCAGGTCCACGTTGATGTTGAAGCGGTGGCGCGTGCCGTACTTTCCACCTTGATTGAAGCGCGCGTTGAAGCGGACCGCCTTGTACCGGTCGAGCTTCTCGTCATAGGCGCTGTACTCAAGCCCGCCATAGAAGGACGAGAGGGGTTCCTTGGTGGTGATGGCGTCGAATTCCTTGGAAAACCAGAGCTGGTCGCCGACCAGGGTGATGTCGACGACGCTGTCGCAGGTGATCGCGATATAGTCTTGGCCCGGTGCGGCGGGCTGGTCATATTCCAGGACGATGCGTCCTTCTTCGGCCTTGAGGATGACGTTGAAGACGATCGGCTCTTCGCCCGTCAGTTCGAGGTCGAGCTGGTTCGCCAGACCGTATTGCATGTAGTTCAGGGTCGACATGATGGGTTCCTATTTATCAAGGGGTTTGGTCAGCTTGGCCTTCCACAGGCGCCAATCGTTGTTCTCGGGATCCGATTCGATCAATCGCTCGACATCCCGACGAGCATCCTCTCGCATTTTCTCGGCTCTGCGCCGCTCGCCCAGCGAATTGAGCAATTGCGACATTGAATATCGCGCCAGCATCCAGTCCTGGAGGTAGCTGACGTTCTTCGGATCGTCCTTGAGCAGGCGCTGCACGATAGCCGCCTGTTGCGCGCGTTCATGCAGTGCGTCGACGTTCCTGCCCTGCACGCGCAGGGCATCCGCCATCCAGGCATGGCGATTGGCGATGTCCGCCTTGACGCTGAGATCGCCGGGGACCATCTTGCCCACGCGCTCCATCGTTGCCAGCGCATCGCTGCATTCCGCAAGCTGCTTTTCCGGGCCGCGCCGGGTGACCGCGATCGTGCAGATGTTGCCCTGGGCATAGGCCAGTTCGCGCCAGTAGGACTGATCGCCGGGAACGAGCCTGACCAATTGCTCGGCAAGTCCACGATAGGCGATGAAACGCGGCAGGGCCTTTTCATACCGGTAGTCGATGAAATCGACATAGCCCAACCAGAACTCGCTCTGGGCATGGGCGAAGAGCCGTGGCGGATCCTGCGGGCTTGCCGCCAGCAGGGCGCCGGTCACACGGTGCGCTTCGCTGAACTTCGCCAGCGCTCCGGCTACGTCACCACGCTTGTGGTCGTCCTCTCCCATGGCGTGCAGAATTCGGGCGCGGCGTTCGAGCGAGTCGGCCGGCAGGGTCTTGAGGTCTGACTGGTCGGCGTAATAGTCTAGTGCGCGTTTGTTAACGGACTGGAGCACGTCCAGCCGGCCGACGCCTTCCAGCCTCTGCCTGAGGTCGGTCAACATGAATTCTATCAATCCCTCGGCCTGCTGACGTTGATGCTCGGCTTCCATCCGCGCGCGCAACGCGAAGATCAGCATGAGGGCCATCGATAGGGTAAGCAGAACCGTAAGCAGCGTGATGGCGATCACACGGCGCAATTGTCTCTGGGCATCGCGCTGGATAATCTGGTCGAGCGCCACGCCGGTCAGGCCGGCGACGATCTTCAGGCGGGCAAGGCGGGTACCATCGTGGTCGGGCCGGAAATCGGCTGCAATCGGCTCCCGCACCACGCCTTCCGCATCGGGTTCGAGAAGCGCGGAGGGAAAACTGACTGCCGGATCGCCCAGGACGAGAGCCGCGATGATGGGCCGATCGGGGTGGAGACTGCGAAAGAGCGCGATTTCCGCATCGACCCAGCGCGAAGCCCTCGCTGCCGGAGAGCACAGCACGAGCAGCGCGTCGGACTGGGAGAGCGCCTGGCGCACTTCCTCGTCGAGGCTGGATGCCGCCGGAAGTTCCGCGCGATCCCGGAAGATGGGCGAGAGGCGCGGCGGCACATGGCCCATCGGTGTTGCCGAGCCGACCAGCCTTGGCGGAATGCGGTAGGATTCGAGCCATTGATGCAGCTTGCGCGCGAAATGCTCGTCCGCGTGACTATAGCTGAGGAAGGCCCGGAAGCGGCGCTCACCGCCCGGTCCCGGGGTTTCCTCATTCGCCTTCATCGTTGCGAACCGATCATCTGCCTGCGCCCTGCGAGCCCGGCTTTCTGGCCCCCGGGCAAGTATGCTTACTGGGACAAGCGCGGCGGCGTCCAGCGGGGATGTGGAGTTTTCCCTATCCGGATGAATTCCATGGTGAATTTGGCATGAACGGGACCCGCCGGCGTTAGCTAGTCGTAGACGGCAACGGGGGCGCTCATGCCTTGTAGATGTTTGAGAGCGCCTGAGCCCGCAAGGTCATGTTTTGGAAGGCACGTCGGCATAGAGCGTTACCTGCCCGTGGAGGCCGTCCGTCGAAGACTGGCCGATCCACAGGTCGAACAGGCCGGGTTCCGCAATCCTGCGGTTTCCGGCACCCACGAATTCAAGGTCCTTGCGCGACAGCGTGAAGCGGACGGTCCGGGATTCCCCCGGTTCGAGCGAAACCCGGGACATGCGCTTCAGTTCGCGGATCGGACGGGTCCGGCTTGCAACACGGTCCCGCATATAGAGTTGCACGACTTCGCTGCCCCGGCGATCGCCCTTGTTCGTGAGGCGCGCGCTGATCTCGATGGTTTCGTTCCAGCGCATGACCTCATCCGAGAGCTTGAACTGATCGAGCGCAAACTGCGTGTAGGTCAGGCCGTGGCCGAACGGGAAGCGCGCGCTGTTGTCGGTTGTCGTGTAGCGCGCGCGATATTCGGTGCGGCTGTCCACCACGGGGCGCCCGGTCGACTTGCGATCGTAGAAGAACGGTTCCTGACCGGATTCCCAAGGGAAACTCACCGGCAACTTGCCCGAAGGGTCCGCTTTCCCGAACACGATATCGGCAATGGCATGGCCGCTTTCCGATCCGAGGAACCAGGTGGCAAGGATCGCCTGCGCATTCGCGACGCTGTCATGAAGGGCCAGCGCCCGCCCATGCCGGAGCAGCACGACAACAGGTTTCCCGGCCGCTGCCACGGCATCGGCCAACGCCTGTTGGGCGGGAGGAATCTCGATAGTGGTGCGGGACTGGGCTTCCCCGGACATCGTCTGGGACTCACCGATCGCCAGCAGCACGATATCGCAGGCCTTGGCGGCTTCCACGGCCTTGGCAATGCCGCCCGCGACAGGCCCTTCGATGCCGCTGCCCTGAACGACGATCAGGTCGGAAGGATCGGGCAGCGCGGCGCGCAGGCCGCTGGCGATATCCACGCCCTGGCCCGGATCGCCGTAGAAGGCCCAAGGGCCATAGACGTTGTCCTTATCTTCGGCGAACGGCCCGATCAGCGCGATCTTTCCGGTTTTGCGGGCATCGATCGGAAGAATGCCGCTGTTCTTGAGCAATACAATGGAACGGGCTGCCGTTTCACGGGCCAGCGCGCGGTGGGCGCTGGTACCGATCCGGCTCCGTTCCGCGTTTTCGTCAAGCGATCGCCATGGATTCTCGAAGAGCCCCATGGCCGCCTTGACGTAAAGGATGCGGCGCACGGCGACGTCAACCGTGCCCATCGGCACGGCTCCGCTTTTCACCAGTTCCGGCAAATAGCGGACATAGAGCCCGCTCTGCATGGACATGTCGACACCGGCAAGCACCGCGAGGCGGGCGGCATCGCGCTCGTCCTCGGCATAGCCGTGAGCGATCAGTTCCTCGTCGGCGGTGTAATCGGAGAAAACGAAGCCTCGAAACTGCATCTCGCCGCGCAGGAGATCGGTGAGCAGCGCGCGATCAGCGGTGGCGGGAACGCCGTTGATCTCGCTGAAGGCTGCCATCGTGGTCAGTGCGCCGGCAGCAAAGGCGGCATCGAAGGGCGGAAGGTGGGTTTCGCGCAGGGTTTCGTCGCTGATATCGACGCTGCCGTACTCCAGGCCGCCGGCCACCGCACCGTAGGCTGCGAAATGCTTTGGGCAGGCAAGCAGCGAATCGTCGCGTCGCAAGTCCCGGCCCTGGAAACCGCGAACCCGCGCGGCGGAAAGCAGCGCGGTCAGCGTCACGTCCTCGCCCGAACCTTCCACCACGCGGCCCCAGCGCTGGTCCCGGGCCACGTCCGCCATCGGCGCAAACGTCAGATGGAGCCCGGCTGCCGTCGCCTCGATGGCCATGGCGCGGGCGGTGCGTTCGGCAAGCGATGGGTCGAAGCTCGCCGCTTCGGCAAGGGGAACCGGGAAGATCGTCTTAAGGCCGTGGATCACGTCTCCGGCGAAGAGCAGGGGAATGCCGAGGCGGCTTTCCTTTACCGCTATCTCTTGCGCCCGGCGGGCTCCGGCAACACCGATGCCATTGAAGAGGCAGCCGACCCGCCCCTTGCGCACTTCCTGCGCCAGCCGCTTCTCGTCCTGGATGCCGGCTTGCGGATTGGGCGGGTTGAAGGGCCGGAAACTGTCGGCAAGGCAGGTCATCTGCCCGGCCTTTTCCTCTATCGTCATCCGCGCGATCAGGTCGTCCACGCGCTGGACATCGTCAGCGCCGAGCGCCGCACGAGGGACAGTGAAAGCGAATGCGCCACCGGCGATGCCGGACAGGATGCTACGGCGATCTAGGTTCATGAAGGAGAGCGAGCAGACCCGGAAATGTGATGGGAAGGAGTAGCTGCAATCCAGTCGTATGGAGTTTGTTGCACTGCGGCAAGGCGAGCGGCCGAAAGGCGGGGCCGACCGGGGCGCCGGCACGACCGGCTGTTGCCTGCAGGCGGGCAGGGCGCGGCCCATAACGCCAGGGCATATCACCATGCCATTATGATGGGTCCAGGATTGCGCTGTATTCCGGGTTCGTAATCCCTGCTGCACATTTCAAATTGGCAGCCGTTCCGGAGCACGCGCATAGGCGCGGGCATCCCTGTCCTGGGCGATCCATCTCTTCCGTCGGCGAACGCCGGTAGAGAGGTCGCGTAATCAGGAGACGCGCCGAGTTCCACTGCTCCGTGCGCGGCATCTGACAAATGGATCGCATAGCCGTTCATGCCCTGAGCGGTTTCATGCATTTGCGTGGCCTTGTTGGCTTCTTTGAGTATAATTGCAGGAAACGAAGGAGGTGCCGGATGCCAGGCACGAAGAACGACGGTAGTCTGCTGACAAGAGCATGGCTTTGGCTGCTCGGCGCGGTGGTGCTGCTAGCAGGGATCTTCTTCACCGCAGGCGGGGCAAAGCTCGCAAGCCTCGGCGGCAGTTTCTACTTCGTGATCGCGGGCCTCGCGCTGCTCGTATCCGGCTTCCTCATCGCTCGCCGACGCCCGGCCGGCGCTCTCGTTTTCGGCGCCACTTTCCTCTGCACGATAGTCTGGGCCTTGTGGGAAGTGGGCCTTTCGTTCTGGCCGCTGATCTCGCGCCTGCTGGCAATGGGCGTCGGCGCGACCGTGATCGCGCTGTCCTATCCGCTGCTGCGCGGTGCCGTTGCCGGCAAACGTGCCTGGGGACCGTCCCTGGCGATCGGGGGCGTGCTGGCCCTGTGTTCCGCGTCCGGCTTTGCCGCGATGTTCGTTGCGCATCCGACCGTGGCATTCTCGGGGGACATGGGCGGACTCGTTCCCGTCGATGCCGCGCACGAGCAGAAGAACTGGGAAGCATACGGCAACACCAGCGGTGGTAGCCGTTTTGTCGCGCTCGATCAGATCAACCGCGACAATGTAAAGGATCTCAAGGTCGCATGGACCTATCGGACCGGCGATGTCGCGGTGAGTGACGGCAACGGCGCCGAAGACCAGAACACGCCGCTTCAGGTCGGCGATACCGTGTTCGTCTGCACGCCGCATAACAACGTGATCGCGCTCGATGCCGATACCGGCAGGGAGAAGTGGAAAACGATCATCAACGCCAAGGCCTCTGTCTGGATGCGTTGCCGCGGTCTGGCCTATTTCGATGCGAAGGCCCCGCTTCGGCAGCCTGACGTGCCGGGCTCAACTCCGGTCCCGGCCGTCACCGTGGCCGAGGGCGCGCCGTGCCAGCGCCGCATCCTGATGAACACCATCAACGCCGAACTGGTCGCTCTCGATGCGGATACCGGGAAGTTCTGTCCGGACTTCGGCAACGGCGGCCGCGTAGACCTCAAGGCTGGCCTCGGCAACGCGCCCGACCCGCAGTACCAGCTCACCTCGGCGCCCACGCTGGCGGGGACGACCGTCGTGGTCGGCGGCCGCGTGGCGGACAACGTGCAGGTGGACATGCCCGGCGGCGTCATGCGCGGGTTCGATGTCGTTACCGGCAAGCTGCGCTGGGCATTCGATCCGGGCAACCCCGCGATCACCGGCATGCCTGCCGCAGGAAAGACCTACACCCGCTCCACTCCCAACGTCTGGGCGGCGATGTCCTATGACCCGGCGACGAACGCGGTGATCATGCCGGTGGGCAGCGCCTCGGTCGATCTCTACGGCGTCACCCGCAGCGCGCTCGACCACGAGTACGGCGCCTCGATGCTCGCGCTCGACGCGACGACGGGCAAGGAAAAGTGGCATTTCCAGACCGTTCACAACGACCTCTGGGACTTCGACCTGCCGATGCAGCCGAGCTTCATCGACTTTGCCAAGAACGGCAAGACCGTGCCCGCGCTGGTATTCGGCACCAAGTCAGGCCAGCTCTATGTCCTTGACCGGACCACCGGCAAACCGCTGACGGAAGTCGCGAATGTCAGGGTGAAGGCTGCCAATATCCCGAACGAGCCCTATTCGCTCGTGCAGCCCAAGTCGGTCGGCATGCCGCAGATCGGCGTCGGTCCGCTGACCGAAGCCGACATGTGGGGCGCAACGCCGTTCGACCAGCTGATGTGCCGCATTGCCTTCAAGGGCATGCGTTACGAAGGGCTCTACACCGCGCCGGGCACGGACAAGTCGCTCAGCTTCCCCGGATCGCTCGGCGGAATGAACTGGGGCGGACTTTCGACAGACCCGACCACTGGCACGATCTTTGCCAACGACATGCGTCTCGGCCTTTGGGTGCAGATGTTCCCGCAGACGAAGGAGCAGGCGGGCAAGGCGGGCGCCGCGGGTGAGGCGGTCAATACCGGCATGGGCAGCGTTCCCCTGAAGGGCACGCCCTATTCCGTGGTCAAGGATCGCTTCCTTTCCGCGCTGGGCGTTCCCTGCCAGGCTCCGCCTTTCGGCACGCTGACGGCGATCGACATGAAGACCCGCAAGATCAAGTGGCAGGTTCCGGTCGGCACGGTTCGCGATACCGGCCCGATGGGCATCAAGATGGGCCTGCCGATACCGATCGGTCTGCCCACGCTGGGCGGCACGCTGGCGACGCAGGGCGGTCTCGTGTTCATCGCAGGCACCCAGGACTACTATCTGCGCGCCTTCAATTCGGCGAACGGCAAGGAAATCTGGAAGGCCCGTCTGCCGGTGGGCAGCCAGGGCGGCCCGATGAGCTACAAGTCGCCGAAGACCGGCAAGCAGTACGTGGTCATCACCGCCGGCGGTGCGCGGCAGTCGCCCGATCGCGGTGACTATGTGATCGCCTATAAGCTGCCGTAACGCTTTCGGGGGCGGAACACAGCCTTCCGCCCCCATCCATTCTTCAAGACATATTGGTCCTGCGCCTCTCTTCCCGAGGCGTCGGGGGAGGAGGGGGCCATGGCCCATCGTTTGGATAGATTCACGCGTCTGGCCGGCTGCGGCCTTATGGTTTCCGCCCCGTTTGCGGCGGTCGATGCCCGTGCCGAGGAAACCGGCGAAGCGCAGCAGACCGCGCAAGTCACCACCCTTCCGGCAGCGGCAGCGCCCGCTCCCCAGCCGGCGGCGCGCGATACGCTCACGGGTGACTGGGGCGGACTGCGCACGCAGCTCAAGACGGCCGGCGTCACGTTCCGGGGCGACTATGTTTCAGAGACTTTTTCAGCGGTGGACGGAGGGCTCAAGCGGGGCACCGCCTATGTCCAGCAGGTCCGCATGGGCGCGGACTTCGACATGGACCGGCTTGCAGGATGGGAAGGTGCGACGCTGCACCTCACGTTCAACGACCGGCGCGGCGTAGGCATTTCCTCGGACTATGTAGGCAACCGGCTGCCCATTCAGGAAGCGGCAGGCGGATACTACGCGCGGCTCACCGAGGCGAGTTGGGAGCAGAACCTCCTGGAGGGCAAGCTCAACCTGCGGATGGGCTATTTTGCGATGGGCAACGATCTGGGCGGCATGCCGATCGGCTGCAACTTCGTGAACGCCGCGTTCTGCGCCCACCCTCTTTCGCTTTCCGGCGACAGCGGATGGTACAATTACCCCAATGCCCGGTGGGGCGCGGCGGTGCGCTACAAGTTGCGTTCGGACATTATCGTCAGGACCGGCGCCTTCCAGGTCAATCCCCGCCTCAACGACGAGGAAAACGCCTTCAACCCCTTCGCGGGAGGAACCACCGGGGTACTTCTGCCGCTGGAAGTCGAATACGATCCCGGCGCGGCAAAGGACAGCCGTTCGCTGCCCGGCCATTACAAGCTTGGCGTCTACTACGACACTTCGCGTGTGACCCGTCAGGGCGGCGGCGGCACGGTTCGTGGACGTTACGGCGTCTATCTGCTGGCTGACCAGATGATCCTGCGCGAAGGGCAGGGCAATCGAGGACTGTCGATCTTCGGCCAGTTCACCGCCAATCCCGCGATCTCGGGCCAGATCACCCGTTGGTATGCGGCGGGGCTCGTCAAGACGGGCACGTTCCGGGGACGTGATGCGGATTCGATTGCGCTCGGCTTCACGCATGCCGTCGTGGATCCGCGTCTTCGCCGGGCCCATGTCGAAGCCAATCCCCTGCCGGGAGGATATGCCGCGCTGCCCGCCGGGGAGACCGCGATCGAACTGAGCTACGGCCTGCAACTGCGCCGCTGGCTGAGCCTCCGTCCCGACATCCAGTACATCATCGAGCCGGGCGCCTTCGGTTTCCGCAATACGCCCAATGCCCTCGCGCTCGGCTGTCAGGTCAAGATGCAGTTCTGAGAATTCGCTCCGGCATCCGATCGGGGTTCCCGTGCGTTGATCCTTCCGTCGCGCATCGGCAAGGCCGGAACGAGGAACTCTGGAAATGAAACAACTGGCGTCCGTTCTCCCGATCCTGCTGGGCCTTGCAGTGACGGCGTGCGGATCGCCAGGCGGGCCGGATGGCGCTGATGGCGAGGAGGCGGCGACAAGTTCGGCGCCTCCAACCGCAACCCTGTCCGAGGCGCCGCCGATAACGGAACCATCAAGGACGCAGGCACCAGCGGCTTCCGGCTCCGCGCTGCTGTCCTGTTCGCAGCAGATCGGTGCTGCGGCGGCAGCCCGCCGCGTCGAGGTGTGCCGGTCCGTCTCTCCCGCAACGCATCCGCCTTGCAACGTGTCCAATAGCTGCGCGATGATCGAGGATGAGATTGCCCGAAGCTGCGCTCTGTTCGATGGCAAGGGATCGCCGATGGCCGGCTGCACCCCCGCACCGAAGAGCATGGAAGCCGCAGCCGATGTCGTCAGGCGCTACTATTCGGCGCTCGATGCGCGCGATTACGAAACTGCATGGCAGCAATGGGGCGAGGATGGACCGCCAAGGCAGACGCGCGAAACCTTCAGGGCCGGTTTTGCGCAAACGGTATCCACCAGGGTTACCATCGGCAGGCTCGAACCGGGGGACGCAGGGGCTGGATCGATCTATCAACCGGTGCCTGTCACGGTGGATGCGACCCTTGCCGATGGGCATCACCAGACGTTTCGCGGCAGCTATGTGATAAGGCGTGTCAACGACGTCGACGGCGCGAGCCCCGCCCAGCTGCGCTGGCATATAGACTCCGCCAGCCTCAAGGCCGGTCCGGCTCGTTGAGCCCCTTTTTCGGCATGAAGTTATAATTTCCGCGTAATCATAATGCATTAGCGGAATTCCCCGCCAAACCTGCGGCGTGAGCGCCCGGTGCGGGGCGTGCCCCTTCTATAATGGCACTGCCTCATCTGTCCCGGAATAGGACTTCCATGCGTTTTGCCATTTCGTCAGGGTTCGCCCTGACCCTGTTGTCGTTGCCGATTGCCGCACATGCCCAATCCGATACTCCCGCCTTCACCGTTTCCGGCGGCGCTACCATCATCAGCGACTATCGCTTTAGGGGCATCTCGCTGACGGGAAAAGACCCGGCGGTACAGGCCACGATCAACCTGTCTCATGAGAGCGGCATCTACGTCGGCACCTGGGCCTCTTCCATCGACATGGGCGAACGCTACGGCGCGACCGAGGTGGATCTCTACACCGGGTGGGCGGGAAGCCTGGCGCCCCACACCAGCGTCGATGTGGCCGTGGCCTATTACAGCTATCCCGGCGGCGAGGGTTCCGGGAAGATCGAATACTTCGAAACCACGGCAAAGCTCACGCAGGACCTCGGCCCCATGCAGGCCACTCTGGGCAGCGGCTATAGCTGGGACCAGGCCGCGCTCGGGGGCGATCACCTCTATCTTTACGGAGAAGCGGGGGTGCCGATCCCGCGGACGCCGCTCACGCTTCGTGCCCATGGGGGCCGCAGCAAGGGCGCGATCAGTCCTCGGCCCGGCGGCTATTACGACTGGTCGCTCGGCGCGGATGCGAACCTCGGGCCGCTCACGCTGGGACTATCCTACATCGACACCGATCTCGGCCGGGGAGCCCGGGCCGACGGCGCCGCGCTGTTCTGGGTCAGCGCCGCCTTCTGAAGATTTCTTCTGGAGCTTTTAAATGAAAGACCTGTTCAGTCGCATGCGCATTGCGGGCAAGCTGATGACGGTGGCCGGACTGGCGATCGCCTTGCTGCTCTTGCTCGGCTTTACCGCTGTTGTCGTGGAAACCGGCTCGGTCGTGGGGACACTGTCGGATCAGTCCGCCGTTGCCCAGGCCGATGCGGAGGGCAACCGCGTCAGTACCGATATCGCCACTTTCGAGGCGACGGCGCGTTCCATGGCGTCGGCTCTGGGCAAGATGCATGCCGCCGGAATGCGCGATCGCGGCGCGGCCCTGCTGGTGCTCAAGACGGACCTCCTGGAATCGAAAGTGGCATTGGGAAGCTGGACGATGATCCAGCCCAACCAGTGGGATGGTCCTGACGCCGGCAAGAGCGGGCTTCCCGGCTCCAGCGGAGACGGCAACTTCACGCCATACTGGGTGAAGAGCAACGGCGTGCTGGCGCAAATGCCGAACAACGAGGCCGGAGCTTACGAAAAGCCGTATTTCCGGGCGGCATTCGAAAGCGGAAAGGGCGCGATCGTCGATCCCTATGCCTATGACGTGGACGGCAAGACCATCCTGATGACATCGATCACCGATCCGGTCAGGTCCGGGGACAAGGTTATCGGCGTGGTGGGCGTGGACATGGAGCTGGGCAGCCTCTCCGAGCGTCTTTCAGCGCTCAAGCCGTTCAGGACGGGCCGCGTGATGCTCCTGTCGTCCTCGGCAACATGGGTGGCCAATCCAGATCCTTCCCAGCTCGGCAAGCCCTATGAAGGTGCCGGTCTCGATGAGGTGAAAGCCGCTCTTGCCAGCGGCGAGACCCGCGTGCTCAACGATCTCGACATCGGCGGCGTGCCCACGCGCCGTGTCATTCGCCCGATCGCGCTTCAGGGGCTCAATACCACCTGGGGTCTCGTTCTCGACGTGCCGGAGGCGACCATTTCTGCGCCGGCTCGCTCGATGGCATGGCAACTCGTGATCGGTGGCCTCGTCATCGTGGCGGCGGTCCTCGCCAGCCTGTTCTACGCGGCCGGCAGCATCATCGGCAAACCGATCGCCGGACTGAGCCGCGCTGTCGATCGTCTGGCCAAGGGCGATCACTGCGCCATTCCCGAACTGGACCGTCAGGACGAGATCGGCACGATGGCCCGCGCAGCGGATGTGTTCCGTCAGGCCGCGGAAGATCGGGCGGAAGCCGACCATCGTTCGGCCGAGGAACAGCGTATCGTCACCAGCGCCGTCGGTGCCGGGCTCGACGCGCTGACGCGGGGCGACCTCACGGCAGAGATTTCCGCGCCGTTCCCGGCGGGATATGCCGCACTGAAGGAAAACTTCAACGCCGCCCTTGGCGAATTGCGCCGCATGATCGGTGCCGTAACGAACAGCGCCGTTGGCATTCGCACCGGGTCGGAGGAAATCGCCCAGGCATCGGAAGACCTTGCCCGGCGGACCGAGTCCAACGCCGCCAGCCTTGAGGAAACCTCGGCGGCGCTCGTCCAGATCGACCACCGCCTGAAGGCTTCCGCAACCGCGGCATCGCAGACCGTGCGCCGCGCCGACGAGGCTCTCTCGACCGTTGCCGGTGGCCGCACCGTGGCTGGCGAGGCCGTTCAGGCGATGGACCGCGTGAGCCTGAGCGCAAAGGGCATCGACCAGGTTATCGAAGGCGTAGACAAGATCGCGTTCCAGACCCGCGTCCTCGCCATGAACGCCGCCGTCGAGGCCGGGCGCGCCGGAGATGCCGGGCGCGGTTTCGCGGTCGTCGCCGATCTGGTTTCCGCGCTTGCCATGCGGGCCGAGGAAGAGGCCAAGCGTGCGCGTGACCAGCTTACCGTGACGCAGACGGACATCGTGACCGCCGTTGACGCGGTGCAGCGTGTCGATGCCGCGTTCGAGACCATCTCGGGCGGGGTGGGCGAGGTTCACACCCTGCTCGGACAGATGGCCGAAGACAATCAGGCGCAATCGTCGGCGATCAGCCAGATCACGGTCGCGGTTTCCACCATGGACCAGTCGACCCAGCAGAACGCCGCCATGGTCGAGGAAACTTCGGCCGCGGCACGCAACCTGACGACCGAGGCGATTTCGCTCAACGATCAGGCGGCCCGCTTCGACACGGGCTGCGGCCGGAGCCCGGCTCGCTACACCGCGGCGGCCTGATACGATGAAACGAGGCTCGCGGACCGATCGCAACGATCCGCGGGCCTTTCCTCTTTCGATCATTCCACATTAAAACCGCAGGTTACTGCCTCATTCCGAGGAAATCTCGGCGTTTCCCCCATTTCCGCTATCTGTGGGGGGCCTGAACTGTTACTTTCGGGGACGTGAGCAACGCGATTCCCCACAGCTATCCCATTGGCATCGACCCGGTCGACATCGACTTCATGGGGCATGTCAACAATGCCAGCTATCTGAAGTGGGTGCAGGATGCCGTGCTCGATCATTGGCGGGCGCTTGCGCCCACCGAAGCGGTCGCGCAGCATCTCTGGGTCGCGCTCAAGCACGAAATCACCTATCGCAAGCCGACCTTCATCGACGATGACGTGATCGCCACGGTCCTGCTCGAAAAAGTGCAGGGTGCGCGGGCGTTCTACGAAACCATCATCCGTCGCGGCGAGGAAGTGCTGGCCGAAGTCAAGTCGAGCTGGTGCTGCCTGGATGCTTCCACCATGCGGCCGGCCAGGCTGGCCCGCGAAGTGATCCAGCATTTCTTTGCTCCGGAAAGCCGCGACACCGGCGAATAAGGCCGCCGCAGGCCTCAGTTTCCTGAGGCCTTCTCCTCTGCCAGCGTATCGTCCGCACCAATCGCGCTGTAAACGGTCACGCGGTTGGTGAGGTCCGCCAGAATTGTCGCAATCCGCGTCTGGCGATAGGCATAGAGAGAACGCTGGGCGACGAGCGCGTTCAGGTAGGTATCCGTTCCGGCCCGGTATTGGGCATCCGCCAGATCGTAGCTCTTCTGTGCTGCGGTAACCAGCCGGTCCTGCGCGGTGCGCTGACTGGTGATGGTGCCGCGCCGGGCAAGCGCATCGGCCACGTCCCGGAATGCGGACTGCACCGCCGCCCGGTAAGCGGCAAGGTAGTATTCCTGCTGCGCCTTCGCATATTCAAGGTTGCCCTTGTTCGTGCCGCCAAGGATCGGCAGGCTGGCGCTCGCCGTGCCGCTGGCGCCGAGCGCGCCGCCGGTGAACAGAT
Source organism: Novosphingobium sp. TK71 (assembly GCF_055361505.1). Lineage (NCBI taxonomy): Bacteria > Pseudomonadati > Pseudomonadota > Alphaproteobacteria > Sphingomonadales > Sphingomonadaceae > Novosphingobium > Novosphingobium sp. TK71. Next base: position 833,395 of record NZ_JBSZKA010000001.1, on the reverse strand, counting down.
CTGCCAGCGCAGTGCTGGCAAGGCCAAGAGCGGACGTCAGCGAGATGGTCGGGAAGAACGCGGCGCGGGCCGCGCCGATCTGGGAATATGTGGCCTTGAGCTGATGCTCCGCCTCCACGACGTCGGGTCGCCGCAGGAGGACATCGGACGACAGCCCCGCCGGAACCTGCCCGATGCGCGTGTCGAGTTCCGCCAGCGACGCGGGCAGCAGGGCGTCTTCCACGGGGCCGCCCACCAACAATTCCAGCGCATTGCGGTCCTGCGCGACCAGCGTCGTCTGCGAAGCGACGTCGGAAGTCGCCTGTTCCAGCACCGTCTGCGCGGCAGCCAGGTCTCCCGCTGCGGCAAGGCCCGATTTGAGCAGTCTTTGCGTCAATTCCACCGAACGGCGTCCGCTGTCGCGCGTCTGCTCGGCGAGCGACAGCAGGTCGCGGTCGGACGCGAGTGTTATGTAGGCGGTCGCGGCGTTTGCCACCAGCGTGAGGCGCGCCGCGCGATAGCCGGACTCGGTGGAAAGATAAGTCTCGAGAGCCTCCCGGCTCTGGTTCCTGAGGCGGCCGAACAGGTCCAGTTCGAAAGCGCTGGCACCGATGTTCGCATCGTAGCTCTGGCTATCGCCCTGCGAGCTCTTGAGGCCCCGCGTGGCGCTCGCGCTTGCCGTTCCGGCTAGTGTCGGCAACTGGTACGAACGTTCGACATGATACTGCGCGCGCGCCGAAGCCACGTTGGCAAGACTGGCCTGAAGGTTCCGGTTGTTCGCCAGCGCCCGCTCGATCACCGTTTGCAGGCGGGGATCGGCGAACAGGGCCCGCCAGGGAAGGCCGGCCTCGCCCGCTTCTGCCGGGGCATAGGCGGCGCCTTGCGGCCACTGCAGTGGAGCGGCCGCCTCGGGCTGGACGTAGCGGGGCGCCATGTTGCACCCGGCCAGCGAACCGGCGGCGAGAATGAGCGGGATCAGGGTACGGCGCATCGGATCATTCCTCGATGAAGGCGCCCGGAGCCCCGACCTGAAGGGGCTCCGGGCTTCACCGGCGCGGGAGGGTGCGACTGTTCCGCGCCGGCGAATGTGGGGGAAAGGGGATGTAAACGGGATGCCAAGCCGAATGCCGTCAGCCATCGCCCTCTGATGGGGCGCCCGGAACTTCGGCATGTGACCCTTGCCGCAGGTTCCGGGCAGCGCCGGCGCTCCCGTCAGTCGTGCCTGAGCCCCCTCGGTGGAAGAGCCCGGCAACAATGACGAAGAACATCGGCACATAGAAGATCGCCAGCGCGGTGGCGGTGAACATGCCGCCAAGCACCGCCGTGCCTATGGCGATACGCCCCTGGGCGCCTGCTCCACTGGCGATCGCAAGCGGAATGACGCCGGCCATGAAGGCGATAGAGGTCATCATGATCGGGCGCAGGCGCACGCGGGCCGCCTCCAGCGCCGCATGGAGCATGTCGCGGCCGTCTCGCCACGCCTGCTCGGCAAATTCCACGATCAGGATCGCGTTCTTGGCCGCAAGTCCGATGGTGGTCAGCAGGCCGACCTGGAAGTAGATGTCGTTTTCCAGCCCGCGTACCGCCACCGCCAGCACCGCGCCGATCACGCCGAGCGGGATCACCAGCAGAACCGCCAGCGGCACCGACCAGCTTTCGTAAAGCGCCGCAAGGCACAGGAACACCACGGCGATCGAAAGGGCGTAAAGGTAAACGGCCTGACCGCTGGACTGGTTCTGCTGATAGGACAGGTCGCTCCAGGCATAGCTCGTGCCGGGCGCGAGCTTCTGTTGCAGGGCGACCATCTCCTTCATCGCGTCTCCCGAGCTGTATCCAGACCCGGCATCGCCCTGGATCGTATAGGACGAACGGCCGTTGAAGCGGGAAAGGCTGTTCGGGCCGGTTTCCCAGTTCATCGTCGTGAAGGCCGAGAAGGGAACCATCTTGCTGGTCCCATCGGCATTGGTGGCGGCGGTCGAGCGGACGAACCACTTGTCGAGATCGCTCGGCAGCATTCGCGCGCTTGCCTCTCCCTGTACGTAGACCTTCTTCACCCGTCCGCGATCGATGAAATCGTTGACGTAGGTGCCGCCCCAGGCCGTGCTGAGCGTATCGGTTGCATTGGCCACCGAAAGGCCGAGGACCGACAGCTTGGCATCGTCGTAATTGATGTCGAACTGGGGCGTGTCCGGCAGAGAGGAAGCGCGGACCTGCGAGAGTTTGGAGCTCTGGTTGGCGGCGGCGATCAGCTTGTCCCGCAGGGCGACGAATTTCTCGCGGTCCATGTTCGTCGAATTGAGGAGCTGGAAGGTGAAGCCGTTCGACTGGCCGAGGCCCTGGATCGAAGGCGGGGTCATCACGAAGACTTGCGCATCGCGGATCTTCGCCAGCTTGGCCATGACGCGGCCGCTGATGGCCTGCGCGGACTTTTCGGAGTCCTTGCGATCATCGAAGGGGGCAAGGCTGGCAAAGCCCATGCCTGCGTTCTGGCCGGCTCCATTGAAGCTGAAACCGCCGATGGTGAAGCGCAGGGGCACGTTCGCGCCTTCCGACCTGAAGGCTTGCTCGATCTGTTCGCGAACCTTGTCAGTCCGTTCGGAAGTGGCGCCGGCGGGAAGCTGGTAGACCACCATGACCTGGCCCTGGTCCTCTGTAGGCAGGAAGCCGGTCGGCAGGCGCATGAAGACAATCACGAGTGCCACGATCACCAGTCCATAGACTGCGAGCCAGATACGGCGGCGGGCGATGAGTTTCTCCGTCGTATCGACATAACGGCCGGTCATGCGGTCGAACCAGCGGTTGAAGCTGCCGAACCATCCGTCGAGCCTGTGTTGCAACCGCCGGGGTGCACCGCGCAGGCGAGATGCGGGTTCGCGCTCGGCATCGGCGTGCTCCTTGGCCACGAGCAGGGTCGAGCAGAGCGCGGGCGAGAGGATCAGCGCCGTCAGTACCGAAAGCCCCATGGCCGAGACGATGGTGATCGAGAACTGGCGGTAGATCACCCCGGTCGACCCGCCGAAGAACGCCATCGGCAAGAGCACCGCCGACAGCACCAGCGCGATGCCCACAAGTGCGGAGCCGATCTCGTCCATCGAGCGTACCGTGGCGCCATAGGGGCTGAGCCCATCCTCGTGCATCAGGCGCTCGACATTCTCGACCACGACGATGGCGTCGTCCACCAGCAAGCCGATGGCGAGCACCATTGCGAACAGGGTCAGCGTATTGATCGAGTAGCCCAGCAGCGCGAGGATGCCGAAGGTGCCCATCAGGACAACCGGCACGGCAATTGCCGGCACCAGCGTCGCGCGCCAGCTCTGGAGGAAGGCATACATCACCAGAACGACGAGGATGATGGCGATCACCAGCGTCTCGATCACTTCCTTGATCGAAAGCTTGACGAAGTCGCTGGTGTCGCGGGCATAGGCGAGCTTGTATCCGTCCGGCAGGTCATGCGCGAGTTCGTCCACCCGCGCCTTTACGGCGGCGACGGTCTTGAGGGCATCGGCGCCGGAGGCCAGTTCGATGGCGATACCCGAGGCGGGATGCCCGTTGAGGCGAGCCGAACTGGAATAGCTCTCCTGCCCGAGTTCGACCCGGGCGACATCCGAGAGACGCACGATCGACCCGTCCGACAGCGTCTTGACGACGATCTGGCGGAACTGGGCGGGGGTCTGCAAGCGCGACTTGGCCTTGACGACCGCGTTCAGCATCTGCCCCTTGGCGAGCGGTTCGGCGCCGAGTTGTCCGGCGGACAAGTCAACGTTCTGTGCCGAAATCGCGCTCGTGACGTCGGAGGGGATCAATTGGCGCGCGGCCATCCTGGTGGGATCGAGCCAGATCCTCATCGCATATTGCGCGCCGAAGACCCGCACCCCGCCCACGCCGTTCACGCGGGCAAGATCGTCCTGGAAGTTGGAGACCAGATAATCGGCAACGTCGCTGTCGCTGCTCTTGTCGCTCTGGTCGTAGAGGCCGACGACAAGCAGCATGTCCGAGGCCGACTTGGTGACGGTCAGGCCTTGCTGCTGCACCTGGGTCGGCAGGCGTGAGTTGGCTTGCTGGACCTTGTTCTGGACCTGCACTTGCGCAACGTCCGGATCGGTGCCCTTGGCGAACGTCGCGGTGACGGAGGCCGAACCGGAACTGTCCGAGCTGGATGAGAAGTAGAGCAGGTTGTCGATGCCGGTAAGCTGCTGCTCGATGACCTGCGTCACCGAATTTTCCAGCGTCTGCGCCGAAGCGCCGGGATAGGTGGCGCTGACAGTGACGGAAGGCGGCGCAACGTCGGGATACTGGGCGACGGGAAGGCTCATGATACCGGCGATGCCGGCCATCATGACGATGATGGCGATGACCCAGGCGAAGATCGGCCTGTCAATGAAATAGCGACTGAGGTTCATGGGATCAGTCGCCCTGCTTTACGGTGACGGCCTTGACCCTGGCCCCGGTGCGGGCCTTGTCGGTTCCCTCCACGATCAGGCGGTCGCCTGCCTTCAGTCCGCTGGTTATCAGCCACTTGTTGCCGATAGCCTGGCCGGTCGTGACCTTGCGCTGTTCGACCTTGCCCGCAGCATCGACGACGAGCGCCGTCCCGTCGCCCTTGGCGTCGCGCGAAATCCCCTGCTGCGGGGCAAGAATGCCGTTGCGCACAACGCCTTGCGGCGCGGCCACGTTCACGAACATGCCGGGGAGCAGGAGACCATCGGGATTGGGGAACTTCGCGCGCAGGGTGACCGTGCCTGCCTCGGGATCGACGTTGACTTCGCTGAACTCGATGGTCCCCTGCTGGGGGTAGACGGTGCCATCCTCCAAAGTCAGCGTCACTTTCGCACTGGCCGGAAGCATGTTGCCCTTGGCCAGCGCGCTCCGCAGGCGAAGCAGTTCGGCGGAGGACTGGGTGATATCGACGAAGATCGGGTCGAGTTGCTGGATCGTCGCCATGGCGTCGGTCTGGCTGGCGGTAACAAGCGCGCCCTTCGTCACCGAGGAACGGCCGATACGGCCGGTGATCGGCGCGAGAACGCGGGTGAACTCCAGGTTCACCGCGGCGCTGCGACTGGTTGCCTGATACTGGTGCACCGCAGCCTGTGCGGCGCGGGCGGCGGCGATCGTCTCGTCCTTGTCTTGACCGCTGACCGCTTCGCTATCGCCCAGGGTTCGATAGCGGCGGGCCTTGGCCTCGGCGCTGTAAAGATCGGCCTGCGCGCTTTCCAGCTGTGCACGGGACGTATCGAGAGATGCGCGGTAAAGGCGCGCGTCGATCTGGTACAGAGGCTGGCCGGCATGGACGAGCGAGCCTTCCTCGAAGAGCCGGGACTGGATCACGCCGTCCACCTGTGGTCGAACCTCGGCAACGGTCGTCGCGGCGGTGCGGCCGGAAAGCGTGGTGGAGACTGTTACCGGCTCGGCCGTCAGCGTGACCACGCCGACTTCGACGTCCTGCTGCGGCATGGCCTGCTGCTGGCCGCAGCCGCCGAGGCTCATGGCGGACAAAGCAAGCGCCGAGACCATGGCGAGATGTTGGAAGGAGGGGCGCAAGCGGAAGGCTCCTGTGCACAGTTGCAGCTCGGTTTCGCAATTGTGCGCCGCAGCAAGCGGGGGCAAGGATCGACGCGTATCGTCAGGTTGCCGGGCGTAGCCTATTGTTTCATCGTGTATCATCGGGGCAGACTTCGAGGGGCAGCGCGTTTATGACCTCATTCATGATCCCGCAGAGCGATGCGCCGGAGGGGCGCATCATCGTCCTCGAGGACGATCCCGACATTCGCGAACTGATCGCCGCGCAGCTTTCGCGTGAACCGCAGCACGTGGATTCGGTCGGTACGGTCGCGGATCTGCGCGCCATTCTTCAGGGCGATCCGGTCGACCTGCTGATCCTCGATCTCAACCTGCCGGATGGAGACGGCCTCGACATCTGCCGGGACTTGCGCGCTTCCGGGCATCAGGGCGCGATCATGATGGTGACCGCGCGCGAGGGACCTATCGACCGGGTTCTGGGGCTGGAACTGGGCGCCGATGATTATCTGACCAAGCCGTTCGAGCCACGCGAACTGCTGGCACGGGTTCGCAATCTCCTGCGCCGCTCGCGGATATTCGATCACGGCCGGCCGCGCGTTGCCCGTTTCGCCCGGTTTGGTCCATGGCGGCTCGATCTGCACCAGCGCAGACTGGTGACCAATGACGAGCGCCTCGTGATGCTGTCCTCCGCGGAGTACCGCTTGCTCAGCCGTTTCATCGAGGCGCCCAACCAGGTGCTTTCGCGCGAGGAATTGCTGCCGGAACGCAGTGCCACCGTCGCCTTCGATCGCTCGATCGATATCCAGATCAGCCGGTTGCGCCACAAGCTCGCCAGCGAGCCGGGCGGAGACGAACTGATCCTCACCGTCCGCAGCGAAGGCTATGTCCTGCCCGGACCAGTCGAGTTCGAATGACCATGACGGAGCCCGACAGGCCAGGTTTGTTCAAGCGCCTGCGCGACTATCCGCGTTCGCTGGCGGGGCGCCTTACGCTTGTCCTCTCGCTGGGAATGGCCGCTTCGGCCGTTTTGGCCCTGCAGGCCTCGGACAGCCTGCGCCACCGGATGTTCCGCAAGGAGCAGGTCGAAGCCGCCCTGAAAAGCGCAGAGGACATCGCCCACCGCTATGACAGGCAGCCGGAGAAAACCGAGCAGGTGCTTTCGCGCGGACAAGTGCTGGGCGCGCACGGTGCCGGTGCCGAGCTGAAGATGACCTCTTTCGACCCCGCCTTTTCGCGCCGCCTGAGCGAGCGGCTCGGCAGGCCCGCGTTCGTGATGCCGCTGCTGAACGATCAGTGCTTCGCCCAGTTCTCGCGTTTTCCCCATGCTGCCGGCATGAACACCGATCCCTTGCCTGACTGCTGGTTCGTCCGGGTCGAGTCCGGGAAGGGCGCCGAATATCGCTACGTCGTCGATCTCTGGCCCGACCGGAGTTGGGACCGGCACAGCGTGGGGCCGCCCTATCTCGAACTCATCATCGTGGCCGGTGCCCTGCTGGGCCTGCTTGCGGCCAGCCTAGCCACGACGCCGCTGAGGCGGATGGAGCGCGCCGCACGCTCGTTCTCGCTGGTTGGCGATTTCGAGCCGATCCCGGTCAAGGGGCCGAGCGAGGTCCGCGCCGCACTGGAGACCTTCAATCTCGCCCAGGAACGCGTACGCGAAGGGCTGCGCGAACGAACGCAGATACTTGCTTCGGTAACGCACGATCTGCAGACCCCGCTCACCCGTCTGCGCCTGCGCCTTGAACAGGTCGAGGACGAAGCCCTGCGCGACCGGCTCGTGGCGGACCTCGCGATTACGCAGCAGATCGTGCGAAACGGGCTCGATCTGGCCCGCAGCAGCGAAATGCGTGAACCCTGGGCCGTTCTCGATATCGATTCCATCCTCTCCAGCATCGCCGAGGACGCCGGCGAGTTTGGCCACCGCGTGGTCTTCGCGCGCGGCTGCGGGGCGCAGGCCAGGGTCAAGCCGAACGCATTGGCACGCGCACTTGGCAATCTCGTGGACAATGCCCTGAAATATGGCGGCAGCGCCGAACTGAGCTGCCTTTACGCGGGAAACGATCTCCTGATCCGCGTTGCCGATCGCGGTCCCGGGCTGGACGAAGACGAACTGACGCTGGCCTTCCAGCCATTTCGCCGGCTGTCTTCAGGCAAGGGCAGCGGTACGGGTATCGGGCTGGCCATCGCGCAGGCGCAGGTCGGAACCTTCGGTGCAACCCTTGCCTTGCGCAATCGCGACGGGGGAGGGCTCGTGGCCGAGATCGAAATCCCCGGCATCGCCAATCCTCCCGATAGCCCAGGGCGGCCGGGAACCTGATTGCTGCATTTCGGCCGAGGGCCTTGCCGAATTTTCTGATAGGGCTTTGAGGGATACGGGCTTGCGTTGCGTATGCGGCGGGAGAGCGTTTGCTGGGCAAGCGGTTGAAGGTGGGACTGGGCCGATGAACGAACTGGACGAAATGCTGTCGATGCTTCGCGGTGAAGCCTTACCTGAGGGTCTCGGTTCGCTTGATGCCGCCGTGCTTTCAGGCCTTGCTGCGGGGCGCGAGCGCATGGCGGGACGTCGCGGGCTGGTATTGGCGGGCTGCATCGCCGGCTTCGTCGGCTTGTGGGGAGGTCTCGCGCTGCCCACCTCCGCAACGGCGCAAGGCACTTCCCCAAGCGAACCCTTGCTGGCCATTCCTGCAGCGGCGCCTTCTCATCTGCTGGCGCTCTGATCATGGCGAACGCCCATCGTTATATCCTCGTCGCGCTTGTCTCGTTCCTTGTGGCTCTCGGTGCGCTGTGGTTCGGACAGAAGCTGCGCGGGGATGCCCCGGAAGAGAGCCGTATCCACGTATTGCTTCACGGAGAACTCGATCTCGACGCCGGCCAGAAGCGCCGGATCGATGCGCTTGAGCAAGGTTTCGCCGAGCGCCGGGGCCAGTTGGAAGGGGAACTGCAAGCCGCGAACGCCGATCTTGCACGGGCCATCGCTCACGAACACACTTATGGCCCCGACGTCGAGAAAGCGGTGGATCGATCGCATGTGGCGATGGGCGAACTGCAGAAGGCGACGTTGCAGCACGTCTTCGCCATGCGAGCCGTGTTGCGACCGGACCAGACAGCACGCTTCGACAAGGCCGTGGGCCAGGCGCTGACCACCTCCCGGCAGGACTGAATCCGGGTGGCCGGATCGGAGTTGAGCGAGGCCGAAGCGGTCCGGGCCGCGCTCGCCGGGCGACAGGCAGGCTATTCCGCTCTCATGGGCTTCCACCGGGAGGCGGTATTTCGTTTCGCAAGAGCGCATGTCGGCAACGAAGCAGATGCGCTCGACATAACGCAGGAGGCCTTCGTCGCTGCCTTTCTGGCGCTGAGGCGCTATGATCCGGCACGGCCTTTTCGGGCGTGGATTCTGCGGATAGCGCTCAACAAGTGTCACGACTGGGCGCGTCGCCGCAAGGTCCGGCGCTTCTTCTCCTTCGCGCTGCCGATCGAGGAAGCGGCCGGCGTTGCCGATGGCGGGCTCGATCCCGAACAGGGATTGGCCTCGCGCCGACAGGTCGCGCATATCCATGCGGAAATCGCGGCGTTGCCCGATGCGCTGAAGGAACCGCTGCTGCTTTGCGCGCTGGAGGGGCTATCGCAGGATGAAGCCGCATCGATCCTGGGGATCAGCCGCAAGGCGGTGGAAACACGAATTTATCGCGCTCGGCAAAAATTGTCGCATCTCTCCGAGGGGTAGCAGCCCAGACGGCGTATGAAGAGCATGACGCCGCGCGATACTCACCATAGTCACCTGCTCGAACGCAGACGTTTCCTCTCGCTGGGCGGTGCATTCGCCGGGAGCCTTGGCATGGCGGGGCTGTTCCCGGCTTGGGCAAGAAGCGGGACGGCGGGCATTGTCCATGCGAGTAACCAGCCAGGTGTGCTGTCAGGCGATACCATCGCGCTTCAGATCGGCGAGAGCCATTTTGCGACCGGCGGGCGCTCGGGTCATGCGGTGACCGTGAACGGCACACTGCCCGCGCCGCTGCTGCGCCTGCGTGAGGGCGAGACGGTGCGCATCGCCGTCACCAACCACCTGAAGGAGCAGACCTCGATCCATTGGCACGGGCTGCTGGTGCCCTTCCACATGGACGGTGTGCCGGGCGTCAGCTTCCCCGGCATCGATCCGGGCGAAACGTTCGTCTACGAGTTCCCGCTCACCCATTCGGGCACGTTCTGGTACCACTCGCACTCCGGCATGCAGGAGGCGGAAGGGCTGTTCGGCCCGATCGTGATCGACCCCGCCGGCCCCGATACGATCGCTTGCGACCGTGAGCATGTGCTGGTTCTATCGGACTGGAGTCCGATCCATCCGCACGAACAGATGCGCCGCCTGAAGATGATGGGCGGCTACTTCAACCGGCAGCGCCAGACGCTTGCGGGGCTGCTGGCAGGCAAGGACCAGTCGCTGGCCGACCGCCTCGCTTGGGGGAAGATGCGCATGGATGCGACCGATATCTCGGACGTGACCGGATCGACCTACAGCTTCCTCGTCAACGGCCACGGCAATGCCGAGAACTGGACCGGGCTTTTCGCACCGGGCGAGAAAGTACGCCTGCGCGTCATCAACGCCTCGTCGATGACCAACTTCAACTTCCGCATCCCCGGCCTGCCGCTGACCGTGGTGGCAGCGGATGGCAATCCTGTGCAACCGGTCGAGACGGACGAAGTGCAGATCGCGATTGCCGAGACTTACGACTTCATCGTCGAACCCGGCACCGCGGAAAGCTACGGCGTGATCGCCGAGGCCATCGACCGCTCCGGGCTCGTGCGCGCGACACTGGCACAGCGGCCGGGTCTCGTCGGCGAAACGCCGAAGCTACGTGAGCGTCCGGTCCTCACCATGCGCGACATGGGCATGGACATGAGCGGCATGGATATGGGCGAGGGCGGCGAGATCGATCTCAGCAAGCCCGCCATCAGTTCGATGAGCGGCCATTCGATGTCGATGCGCGATCCTTCGGTCGCCGCCGGCGTGAAGATGGGGCCGGGAGTTGCCACGCTCTCGCCGATGCCCGCGGACCGACTTGCCGACCGGCCGACCGGGCTGGAAAGCGTCGATCACCGCGTGCTGACGTACGCCGATCTGCGCTCGCGCGACCCCAATCCCGATCCGCGCGTGCCGAGCCGCCAGATCGACGTGCACCTGACTGCTGCGATGGAGCGGTACATGTGGTCTATGGACGGCGAGGCGATGTCGGAAAACCCGGCACCGATACCGTTCCGTCTGGGCGAGCGCGTGCGCGTCAATCTCATCAACGACACGATGATGCCGCACCCGATCCACATCCACGGCCACTTCTTCGAACTTGTCAGCGGCGAGCCGGGGAACCGCGCGCGCAAGCACACCGTCAACGTGCTGCCGGGCGGCAAGGTCTCGTTCGATCTCACTGCCGATGCAGAGGGTGACTGGGCGTTCCACTGTCACATGCTTCTGCACATGCACGCCGGGATGATGCGCGTGGTGACGGTGCGCCGGGAGGGAGAAGCCTGATGGCAAGACTCTTCCCGATCCTTACCTCGCTCCTGCTGGCCGGTTTTCCGCTTGCAGCACACGCGCAGGAGAGTGAGGCTGCATCCTCACGGGCCGATGAACATGCCGGGATGGACCATGCCAGCATGAACCATTCGCAGATGGACATGTCCGGCATGAACATGAGCGAAGCGGACATGAAAGGCATGGATCACTCCGCCCACGTCATGCCCGCAAGCACCGTCTCCGATGAGCCGGGCGATGCTCCGCCCCCCCCGGTGCCGACCGATTTTCCCGCCGACCGCTTCTTCGCGCCTGACCGCATGGCCGCCTCGCGCGCGGCAATGGTGAAGGAGATGAGGTTCAACACCTTCGCCCTTCAGGTTGATCAACTGGAATTCCGCACCGGCAAGGGCGGCGACGGTTTCGGCTGGGAAGGGCAGGCGTGGTACGGCGGTGATATAGACCGGATCGTGCTGGCCAGCGAGGGTGAGGGCACATTCGGTCAGCGTGCCGAGCGAATTGAGCTTAACGCCTACTGGCGCCACGCGCTGGACCCTTGGTTCAACCTGCAACTCGGTACGCGGCAGGACTTCCGACCCGATCCGCAGCGAACCTACGCGCTGGTTGGCATCGAAGGACTGGCGCCTTACTGGTTCGAGTTGCAAGGTCAGTTGCTCGTCTCGAACAAGGGCGACATTCATGCACGCGGCAAGGCGGGTTACACCCAGCGCATCACGCAGTCACTGGTCGTCGAGCCTGAAGCCGAGATAGATTTCGCGTTTCAGGACGTGCCCGCCCTGAGTGTTGGCGCAGGCTTCGAGCGTCTCGAACTGGGTGCTCGGCTTCGCTACGAACGCAACCGCTCGCTAGCGCCTTACGTTGGCGTCAACTGGGAGCGTAAACTCGGCGGAACGGCAGACCTCGCACGGGCTGCTGGTGAGGATGTTTCCGGTGTTTCAGCGGTATTCGGCGTGCGCGCGATGTTCTGATTTACGCATTTCACGGCTTCCCGCTTCGAGATTTCTGCACGACCCTTTGCAAAGTCGCGAAATCGATGGCGCCGGGAATGAGGTAGTCGCCTATAACCAGCGAAGGCGTTCCTGAGAGACCAAGGGTCTCCGCCAGCCGTCCGGTCCTCTGTAAGGCCGCATCGATGTCATTGCCGTGGAGCTTGAGGTCGGTCTGCAACCGGGGCCAGTCGACACCGGCGCGCGCCGCTGCCTGGCGAATGGTTGTTGCATCGAGCTTGACCGGGCCAGCCATCAGGGCGTCATTGAAGGCAGCGTGCTTGCCCTGATAGCGCGTTGCCATGGCAACGCGAGCGGCCTCGCGCGATAGGCCTCCGAAGATTGGCCAGTCCCTGTAGACGACACGCAGCTTTCGGTCTGAGGCGAGGAGCCGGTTCAGGTCTGCGTGAAACTTGCGGCAGTATGGGCACTGGTAGTCCGAGAAGACGACCACGGTGACATCGTAACCTTGCGGAGCCAGGATTGGGACGCCCGGATCGTTTGCCAGGGCCTCCTTCATGCGGGCGCGCTCCTGAGGAGAGGCGATGGTCTCGGCCCTTGCGTCAAGGGAGCCCTGTCCGCAACCCAGGAATGCGGCGAGCGCAATGGCCAACCCGGAGATGGCCGGTCCCATGCCCAATTTCATATCGTGAATTCCATTCAAAGCTCTTGCGGCGGCGCTGCGCCAGATTGGACGGGACCGCAAGCCCCTATGTAACTGGACATTCCCGCAAACGGATGATGCGCAGACTTGCGCCTTCGGCCGATCTCCGGCCGACGCGGAAAGAATGAACGTCGAGGTTTGACGCATCATCCGGGCCTAGCTACCGCGTGAGACATGATCGTTCTGCTTTCTCCCGCCAAGACCCTCGACTTCGAACGGACGTTGCCCGCGATTGCCGCCACGACGCCGCATTTCACCGAGGAAGCGCATAATCTCGCCAAATCGGCGGCCAACCTCTCGCAGAAGCGTTTGGCGGAGCTGATGCGGATCTCGCCGCGCCTCGCAAAGCTCAATGCGGACCGGTTCCGCGACTTTGCCGAACTGCCCGAGCGACAGGCGCTTTATGCCTTTGCCGGCGATGTCTACACGGGGTTCGAGGTGGACACGCTGGACGAGTCGGGTGTGGACTTTGCACAGGACCATGTGCGAATTCTGTCCGGCCTTTACGGGCTTCTCCGGCCATTGGATGCGATCCGTCCCTATCGCCTGGAAATGGGTACGCGCTGGGCGCCCCGGCACAAGAAGTTGACCGACTGGTGGGGTGACCGCATCGCAGCGCTGTTGCGCCAGCAGGTCGCGGACGAGGGGTCTGGCGTAGTGCTCAATCTGGCCAGCCAGGAGTATTTTGCCGCCGTCGAGAACAAGCTGAAGGGCTTGCGCGTCATTCACGTCGACTTCCGCGAGCCAGGCCCGGACGGCCCCCGTTTCGTGAGCTTCAATGCGAAAAAGGCCCGCGGCATGATGGCGCGGTGGATGTGCGAGCATCACATCGTCGATGCAGATGCGATGCGCGGGTTTGACAGCGACGGATATCGGTTCGCCCCGGACGAAAGTGACGCCGACAATTGGCGCTTCATCCGGTCATGACCGGAAGAGGCGAAGCGTCCGCCGTCGTCGTCGGGGCATCGGGCGGCATCGGTGCCGCTTTCGAAGCTGCGCTGATCGAGGAGGGGGCTTTCAGGGTCGTTCACGGCTTCGCTCGGTCCCGTGGAGGATCGCAGCACCTCGATCTTCTTGACGAGGCAAGCATTGCGGAAGCGGCCGGACACATTGCCAAGGGGCCAGCGCCGACCTTGATAATCGTAGCGACTGGCTTGCTGCACAGGGAGGGTCTCGCCCCGGAAAAGGCGTTGGCGGATCTCGATCCTGCATGGCTTGCAGAAATCCATGCCGTGAACGCCATCGGTCCCGCGCTTATCGCGAAACACTTCCTGCCGCTCATGCCGAAAGGCGGACGAGGGGTATTTGCGGCACTTTCGGCGCGGGTCGGTTCGATAGGGGACAATCGTCTTGGCGGATGGCATGGCTATCGCGCGTCGAAGGCGGCGCTCAACATGCTGGTGCGCAATCTTGCCATCGAGGAACGTCGCCGCAATCCCGGCGCGATCGTTGTTGCCTTGCATCCCGGCACCGTAGACACTGCTCTGTCCCGGCCATTCCAGGGCAATGTGCCGCCCGGGCGGCTGTTCGACCCAGAGCGTGCCGCTCTGCAATTGCTTGACGTCATCGAAGAGCTGAAAGTGCCCGATAGCGGCAAACTGCTCGACTACGAAGCGAACGAGATTCCATTCTAGCCGATACTTCCAGCCGCTTTTCCTGCCAGCCGCTTTTCCTGAGCGCGTCTGTGGCTGGCCGGCGTCAGCGCCGCTGACGTCGCAAATCAGCGATAGCGTCAGGACTACACGAAGTTTTCTGGAACATTACGCCTCTCCTGTCATTCCATGATCGCAGCCGTAAAATGTTTCCGGAGTGTGAATGATGCTGTCTCGAAATGCGCAGCACCGGCCATCGCCGGCGCCAATCGTCCTGGGCAGCATCATTGCAGCGATCGGAGCGATACTGACGATAGGCGGGGTCTGGCTCGCAGGGCTGGGCGGCTCGGCCTACTATATTCTTGCCGGGATCGGCCTGCTCGGTTCGGGAGCGCTGCTTCTGCGCAGGAACATCCTCGGCGGCTGGCTTTACTGCATAATCTTCGTGTTGACGGTTATCTGGGCCCTGGGCGAAGTTGGCACAAACAACTGGGCGCTGGTGCCTCGGGTGGTCGCACCGCTTGTCCTGCTGGTGGCTTGCTTCCTGGTCATGCCAACGCTTTCGGTTCATCCGGCACGCTGGAAATTCGGCCTTGGCGCAGCCGTTGCCGGCATAGCCCTGGCCGGGGTGACCGCGACGATCTTCGCCCGCATGGCCGATCGTGGCCCTCAATCGGCTCTGCCAGATCTGCGTTTCGAGATGAGCGATCCTTCGCTGGCCTCCGCGGGAGACGATTGGCCTGCCTATGGCGGCAGCGAGGCGGCTCGCCGCTTCTCTCCGCTGGGCCAGATCACGGCAGCCAATGTCGGCAAACTCAAGCGAGCCTGGCTCATCCATACCGGCGATACACCGTCGTCCGCAAAGATCGCCAAGACTTACGGCGGCGAGAATACGCCGCTGAAGGTCGGCGACATGCTCTATGTCTGCACGCCTAAGAACATGGTTCTCGCGCTGGATCCAGCCACGGGCAGGCAGCGTTGGAAGTTCGACCCCAAGGTTGCGGACGATGCCATTCCCTACACGGCGGCCTGCCGCGGCGTCAGCTACTTTGCGGTTCCGAATGCGCCGGCCGATCAGCCCTGCGCCCGGCGGATCATCTACGGAACGCTCGATGCCCGCCTCTTTGCGCTTGATGCGCGTACGGGCGCGCGCTGTACGGGCTTCGGCACGAACGGGGAGGTGGATACCAAGATCGGGATGGGCGACACTCCTCCGGGGTATGTTTCCATCAACTCTCCGCCGACCATCGTTCGCGGTGTCGTCGTAACCGGCCATCAGGTGTTGGACGGGCAGGATCGCTGGGCACCTTCCGGTGTGATCCGAGGCTTCGACGCGATCACCGGCAAGCTGCGCTGGGCCTGGGACATGATGCACCCGGACTGGAACGGTTACCCCCCGCAAGGACAGACCTGGGCCCGAGGCACGCCGAACATGTGGACTATCGCAAGCGGCGACGAGCAACTCGGTCTCGTCTACCTGCCGATGGGCAACGCGGCGGCCGACTATTACTCCAGTTTGCGTCGTCCGCCGGAAAGGGACTTTGCCACTTCACTGGTCGCGCTCGACGTGGCAACCGGCAAGCCCAGGTGGAAATTCCAGGCGGTAAGGGATGACGTCTGGGACTACGACTTCGGCGCACAGGCGACGCTGGTGGACTTCAAGGGAACGCCGGCGCTGGTGTTGCCATCGAAGCAGGGCGATATCTACGTGCTGGACCGGCGCACCGGCCAGCCGCTAACACCTGTCGGCACCATCAAGGCGCCGGGAGGTGGGGTCGAGCCGGCGCAGCGGGCACCGGTCCAGCGGGTGTCCCTGTGGCATACCTTGCGCAAGCCGGATCTGACCGAGCGGGACATGTGGGGCATGTCGCCGATCGACCAGATGATCTGCCGTATCCAGTTCCGCAAAGCGAGCTACAAGGGCTTCTTCACCCCGCCGGAAAGCGATCGCCGCTCGATCGAGTATCCCGGCTATAACGGGGGTACCGACTGGGGCGGCATTGCGGTTGATCCGCGCCGGGGTGTGATCATCGCCAATTACAACGACATGCCCAATTACGTGCGCCTCGTTCCTCGCGCGGAGGCGAACAGGAAGGGCTGGGCGCCGCGCGATCAGGCACGAGGCGAGATCGGCGGTGCCGAAGGCGCGGGCGATCCGCAAGCCCACACGCCTTACGCGATTGACGTCAATGCCGGCTGGCGCCTGCCGCTCACCGGCATGCTCTGCAAGCAGCCTCCCTATGGCGGTATCCGCGCCATCGACATGGCGACCGGGCGTACGATCTGGGATCGTCCTCTGGGTGAAGCACGCACCAACGGGCCTTTCGGCATCCCTTCGATGCTTCCATTGACGATCGGGACGCCGAACAACGGCGGCGCTGTCGTAACGGCGGGCGGAGTGATCTTCATTGCGGCCGCGACGGACAACCTGATCCGCGCAATCGACCTGAGGACCGGCAAGGTCCTATGGAAGGACGTGCTGCCTGCCGGCGGCCAGGCCACGCCGATGACTTACATGATGAACGGCAAGCAATACCTGGTGATCGCTCCGGGCGGTCATCACTTCATGGAGACGCCGATCGGCGACGAGGTCATCGCTTATGCATTGCCCTGATGCGGTTGTTGATGACCACGCTCGGTCGAATTCGCTGGAAAATGCGTTTCGTAAGTAAGATGACATTACCGAGGCGATGTCCAAAAATGGCTCCGGGGAAACTTGCCGATGACCGACACCCAGAACGAACGCGGTTCCCTGAAGGGCATCAGTGACTACAAGGGACCGGCAGGGGGCTGGGGGGCTCTGGCGGCCGTTGCCCGGACGGTTCGCGAACAGATGAAGGCAAGCCCGGATACGCGGGCTTTGCTCCAGATGAACCAGCCTGACGGGTTCGACTGTCCGGGATGCGCCTGGCCCGATCCTAAGCATACATCCTCCTTCGAGTTCTGCGAAAACGGCGCCAAGGCGGTAACCTGGGAAGCGACCGTCAAACGCGTAGACCCGGAGTTCTTCGCGCTCCATTCCGCCAGCGAGCTTTGGGAGTGGAGCGACCATCAGCTTGAGGACGCAGGCCGCCTGACGGAGCCGCTTCGCTATGATCCTGAAACCGATCACTTCGTCCCGATCGGTTGGGATGAGGCCTTCATACGGGCAGGGGCTGCCTTGCAGGCGCTCGACCATCCCGATCAGGCGGAGTTCTATTGCTCTGGCCGGGCCTCGAACGAGGCGGCCTTCCTCTACCAGCTTTTCGCTCGTGAGTTCGGGACCAACAACTTCCCCGACTGTTCGAACATGTGCCACGAAGCCACCAGCACCGGTCTTCCGAAGTCCATCGGCATCGGCAAGGGCACAGTGACGCTGGAGGATTTCGACCACGCCGATGCGATATTCTGCATCGGTCACAATCCCGGCACGAACCATCCCCGGATGCTCTCGACGCTGGCGGCTGCCTCCAAGCGCGGCGCGCAGATCATCGTCGCCAATCCCATGCGCGAACGCGGACTTGAAAGGTTCAAGTCTCCTCAGCACCCGACCGAAATGCTGTCTACGCACGCCACGCCGCTGGCCTCGGCCTATCATCAGGTGCGTATCGGCGGCGACATGGCCATGTTGAAAGGGATGATGAAGGCCCTGTTCGCGATGGAAGAGGCCACGCCGGGAATACTCGATCAGGCCTTCATCTCGGAACATACCGAAGGCGTCGAAGCGCTGCGGGCCGATATCGAGGCAACCTCATGGACGTGGATCGAAGCGGAATCCCGTTTGGCGCGGGACGCCATAGAAAGCATGGCGCAAGTCTATGCGGCAGCAGAGCGTGTCATCGTCTGCTACGGCATGGGGATCACCCAGCATCGCCATGGCACCCAGAACGTGCAGGCGATCGCCAATCTGCTGCTGCTCCGCGGCAATTTCGGCAAGGCTGGTGCCGGGATCTGTCCCCTGCGCGGACACAGCAACGTTCAGGGCGACAGAACCGTCGGCATCACCGAAATTCCCGCAGAGGACATGCTGAAACGGCTTGATGCCACGTTCGGCATCAAGTCTCCGCGCAAACATGGCCACAACGCGGTGGAAGCCCTGGCGGCGATGCGCGATGGGCATTCCAAAGCGCTGATCGCGCTGGGCGGCAATCTCGCGGTCGCGATGCCGGACCCTGAGGCCTGCTTTGCCGCGGTCCGCAATCTTGACCTCTCGGTGAACATTCTCACCAAGTTCAATCGCACCTGCCTGCTCACGGCTAGGGAAACCCTTGTTCTGCCGTGTCTTGGACGCACCGAATTGGACATGCAGGACGCGGGACCGCAGTGGGTCACAGTGGAGGACAGCATGTCGATGGTTCACGCCTCTCACGGTAAACTCAAGGCACCGGGGCCGATGGTCCGGTCCGAACCCGCGATCGTGGCGGGTCTTGCCAGGGCCGCGATGCCGCAGAGCAGGGTGCCCTGGGACGAACTGGTCGCCGATTACGATCTCATCCGCGACGGGATCGAAGCCGTCTACCCGGACTTCCGCGACTTCAACGTGCGTGTTCGCACGCCCGGCGGATTTCGGCTGACGATCGGACCGAGCGAGCGTGTCTGGCATACCCCAAGCGGGAAGGCGCAGTTCATCACGCATCCTCATGTCGAGGATGCGGCAAGCAAGCCGCTGCTGCTTACGACCATTCGCAGCCACGACCAGTACAACACGACGATCTACAGCCTTGACGATCGCTATCGCGGCGTAACCGGGCGTCGGGACATCATCTTCGCCAACGAGGTCGATCTGGCTATGCTGGGGTTGGCTCACGGTGATGCCGTGGACGTGGCGGCGACCGGCGGCAGAACGTTGGAGGGATTTACCGTGGTGAAGCACGCCATCGCACGAGGATCGCTGGCAGCTTATTATCCGGAGGCCAACTGCCTCGTTCCGCTTGACGATTATGACCCGGCGAGTGGAACGCCTGCCTACAAATCGATTCCTGTGACGATCCGGGCAGCGAGCTCAGCCTAATTCGGCGGCTAAAGGGCTCGATCACGACCCTTCACGCAGAACCCATACCAAGATCGATAATGTACATTATGTTAAACCATGCACCGCTGTGCGCGGTGTCACGGGCCCTGACCTAGATTTCCTTGAGATCCGTGACGAACTCGTAGCGATCCCCGCGATAGACCGAGCGCGTGAATTCCACGATCTGCCCATTCGGAATTCGCGTGGTTCGCTCAATCCGAAGCACTTCGGAATTCTGCTGAACACACAGGATGCCGGCCTCCGTCTGTGTGGCTAGCGAAGCGCGCACACGCTGGGTGCCGGATGTGGGACGAAAACCGTGCGCTTCCAACGCCTGATAGAGGGAATCTCCCAGGCTATCGAGGTCCGGCATGAACTCCGCAGGTATCACGGCATGTTCGATCGCCAGTGGTTCGCCGCCGGCAAGGCGCACGCGGCCGAGACGGGCGACACGCGCCGTGGCGGGGACTTCGAGAGCCGCAGCCTCTTCCTCGGTGGGCTGCGCGTAGGACTTGTAGATCCAGACGACACCGGGGTTCTCGCCACGTGAGCGGGTGTCGTCGCTGAAACTGCTCAACCGCGAGCCCGCCGTTTCGATCCGCCGGGCAACGAACGTGCCGGACCCCTGCTTGCGGACCAGTACGCCTTCATCGATCAGCTGTTCGATGCCCTTGCGCACGGTAACGCGCGAAAGGCCGGCCATTTCGCTGAGATCGCGCTCAGAAGGCAGTGCGCTGCCCGGATCGATCCCGCCGCTGCTGATATGCTCGCGCAGGCTGCGGGCGAGTTGCAGATAGAGCGGCGTCCCTTCCTCGCTTCGCGTCCAGGCAATGTCACGCATCTTCGGTCAATCTCGCTTTTCCAGCACCTGCATGACTTCGCGCAGACTGCCCTTGTGTGCATCGAGCAGTTCCTGCCCTTCTTCGGCCGAAACACCGAGCGCGACAATGACGCCGAGCCGGATTTCGTTGTCTGCCGCTTCGAGAGCGCGTGCCGCAACGTCGGCATCGACCCCGGCGATATCCTGAACCATGCCCCTGCCCCGTTGCAAGAGCTTCTCATTCGATATGCGCATGGCGACCATGCGGCCCTGATAGACGAGGCCCAGGCGGATCATGATCGCGGTGGAGAGCAGGTTGAGTATCGCTTTCTGCGCCGTTCCCGCCTTCATGCGCGTCGAACCGGCGACGATCTCGCTCCCGGTCACCGCCAGAATGGCGTGCTCGGCCTTCTCCAGCAGGACCGAACCGGGATTGTTGGCAATCCCGATGGTCAACGCGCCCACTGCCCGTGCCTGCTCGATCGCGGCAACGGTATAGGGCGTGCGGCCGCTGGCGGCGACGCCGATCACGATGTCGGAAGGCCCGATCCCGCAATTGCCGATATCGGCGCGTCCGGCCTCCACATCGTCCTCGGCTCCTTCATAGGCTTCCGTAAGCGCGCTGGTGCCCCCGGCCATGAGGAACACCATGCGGCTCATGGGCCAGCCATATGTCGGGAAGAGTTCCGTACCGTCCTGCACCGCAAGGCGGCCAGAGGTGCCGGCGCCGACGAAGACGAGGCGGCCGGTTTCGCCAAGGCGCCCGGCTGCTGCTTCCGCGGCGCGGGCGATGGCGACGGTCTGCGACTGGATCGCCGCTATGGCCGCCATCTGGCCTTCGAGCATGGCTTCCACCGCCAGTTCGGTCGGCCAGAGGTCGAGATCGACGTAACGGGGGTCGAGCGCTTCAGTTTTCATGTTGTCCTTTGTCCCTGTCCGGTGACGTTTATCTGGCCGGGGATCATTATTCGGCCGGGGCCATGTGCTTGCCCGAACCTGCAGGAGCGGCGCAGACGAGGAAGGCCACGACCGTGCCGATGCAGAGCTGGAACGGGAACGACAGCCCATTGAGGATCGGCGGAAGGCCGATGGCGTGCGCGATACCGGGCTGAAGCAGCAGAATGGTGACAAAGCCGACAAGCAGTGCCGCGATGACCGAGCCCGTGGTGCCCCGCCCCGTAAACAGCGCGGTAAAATAGACACCCAGCAGGCCGGCATATGTAAATACCATGACTTGCAGCGCGAACTCCAGCAGTCCCATGTCGCTGTAACGCTGCCAGTAGAACGAAACCACCGCCATCACGAACATGGCAAAGCCGATCACGCCCATGCCGGCGCGTCCGGCCGAAACGAAATGGCGTTCCGGCGCCGGGCCGCGTTTTTCGCGCCAGGGACGATAGAAGTCCTGCACCAGCACCGATGACATCGCGTTGAGCGCCGAATTGGTGGTCGCCACTGCGGCAGCGCAGATGCCCACGGTTACGAGACCGCGCAGGCCGCCGGGAAGCTGGGTCAGGATGTAGTGCATGAAGATGCTGATCTTCTCGCCGCCGAACTCGTTTCCTGCCGCCGCCGTGGCGCCGCCCATCAGGTCTGGCCGGTCATAGAAGACATAAAGCAGGAGGCCGATGACGATGAACATGCCCACCACCGGAATGGTGGCCAGAACCGAAAGGTAGAGGCTGCGCGCGCCGGTCTTGGCGTCCTTGCACGAAAGCAGGCGCTGGGTCGTGTCCTGATCCATGCCCGCATTGGCGATATAGAGCAGCGACAGACCGGTGATGATCGCGAGCATCGAGAACGGGCGTGAAAGGTCGAGCGAAAAATCGAAGAACTTGAGCTTGTTGACACCCTCGGGGGTATTGGCGAGGCCCTGGATGATATCGCCGGTGGTGGCCGGGATCGACATGCGCAGGAACACCAGGACGGCTATGGCCGAACCGAGGTAGACGACGAACTGGATAAGATCGTTCCATAGGACCGACTTGAGGCCGCCCACGAACGTGAACAGCACGCTCGCGACGACGAGAACGGCTGCCGCGATCATGATGCCTTGCGCATCGACGCCGCCGGTGATGACCATGGCCAGGGCGATCGCGGCTAGATAAACGCGCGCACCGCCCGCGAATACACGGCCGACGAGGAACATGCCCCCTGCCCAGCGGGTCGCCTTCTCGCTGAAGCGCAATGTCAGCATTTCGTAGGCCGTGGTCGCCTTGATGGCGTAGAAGCGCGGGATCATGACATGGGCGACGAAGATCGCGCCGATCAGTCCGCCGATATTGCCGCTGAGATAGGTCAGGTCGCCGTGATAGCCGTAATCCGGGCCACCGAGAAATGTCGCTGCCGACTGGGTCGCCGACAGTACCGAAATCGCCGCGAGCCAGGCCGGAACGCTGCCGCCCGCGAGAAAGTATTCATGCGCGGATTCGGTCTTGCGCGGCGTGAAGATCCAGCCCCCCGCAACCAGCAGCAGCAGGTAGGCGGCTATCACCAGCCAGTCTGCCATCGAGAAAGGGAGCGTCATCGAATTCATCTCCGAACCCGGCCCTGAACGGGATTCCCGTTATCAGAGCCTTGCAAAAAAGCGGGCGCCCGGCCGGAGGAGGAGGTTGACCGGGCGCCGCGCAGGGTGGGTTTTCCTCAGATATGCGCGGTCAGCGAGAAGCCGATCGTGCGTCCGAGGATGTCGTATGTGTCGGGGAAGGTGTTGAAGACACCGCCCGTCGACACATAAGGGGGATTCTTGTCGAAGAGGTTGTAGACGCCAGCGCTGAAGGTGATCGCGTCGGTGAACTCATACGAGGCGGACAGATCGAAGGTGTTCTGGGCCGAGATCGTCTCGGTAGACCCGACGGTGCTGGAACGGACCTTGCCGATGCGCTGCCAGTCGAACTGGACCACGCCCTTGTCGAACAGCCAGGAGAGGCCGACCGTGTGGCGATAGTCCGGCTGCACCAGCGTGGTGCCGTCGCTGGAGCAGGTGGCGCCGAAGGTGCCCTTGCACTGGACCGCCGAAACCGTCGAGTTTGCCTGGATCAGGTACGAGGTGACGATGTTGCCCTGATAGCTCAGGCGCACACCTTCGCCCGGCAGGAATGCCGGATGCAGGGTGTAGCTCGCCGAGATGTCGAAGCCGCGCTGCAGCAGACGGCCCAGGTTCTGGTTGTTGACATAGGCGTCCTTGAAGGTGCCGTCCGCGTTGCGCGTCACCAGCGAGCACAGCGGGTTGCTGGCGGTCGGATTGGTGACGTAGCAGCTCGTGATCGCCGCGATCGGCTGGATCACGCCCACGGCGCCGCGCAGGTCAAGCTCGTACCAGTCCACGGTCAGGTTCAGGCCCGGAAGGAAGGTCGGCGTGAACACGGCGCCAAGCGTCGTGGTGTAGCCGGTTTCCGGCTTGATGTCCGGATTGCCGCCGTAATAGTAGTTGCCGGTCAGGTAGCTGGCAGACGTGGAATCCGCAGAGCCGACGGCCGGCGCACCGAAGCGGGCGCACTGGGCGGCGTCGCCGGTGCCCAGCACGCACGGATCGCCGCCGTAGCGCGGCTTCAGGCGGTCGACCGTCACGAGGTTGCTGAACGGCAGCGACGAGGTGCTGGCTGCGAACTCACCGAAGTTCGGCGTGCGCAGGACGCGCTGGTATGTGCCGCGCAGGCGCAGGTTGCGATCGACTTCCCAGTTGCCCTCGACCTTCCAGGTGCCGTGCGTGCCGAACATGTTGTAGTCCGACAGACGGTAGGCGCCGCCCACGTCGAGCTTGCGGATCAGCGGCAGGTCCCGAAGGAGCGGCACCAGGACTTCGCCGTAGAGCTCCTTGACGTCGAACGAGCCGCTGTAGGCCGCCTGAACGCCCTGGCGGTAGGTATTGCCGGTCAAAAGCGCCGTATCCTGGTCGATGCTGGCGGTTTCGCGGCGATATTCGACGCCGACGGCGAAGCCGATCGGACCGGCAGGCAGCGAAAACAGCTCTTCCAGAGTGCCGCTCAGGGTTGCCGCCGTGACGAACTGGTCACGCTTGCGGTTGAACCCGTTGATCGAGCTGCCAAGGGCATCGGCGAGTTCGGTCTGGTTCGGGCCGAAGATGTTGACGCTGTTGACGATCGAAGCGAAGTTGTTGGCGCCGGTCGAGCTGGTGACGAGGCCATCGCCGGTAATCAGCGTGTTCTCGGTCGAACGGCCGTACTGGGCGTAGACGTTCCACTTCACCGCGCTGGTCAGCGGGCCGCGCAGACCCGTCTGGAGCTGAAGCGTGTTCCGCTCGGTTTCGTAGTTAATGAGGCCGAGTTCGGCGAGCGAACGCGAAACGTTCACCTGCGCCGCTCCGTTGACGAAAGTCAGCTGGTTGCGGATGTCGTCGGTGAGGTACGGATTGCTCTCGCTGATCGAGACAGTGCGGTTCACCGAGGCCGGCG
Organism: Novosphingobium sp. TK71; assembly: GCF_055361505.1. NCBI lineage: Bacteria > Pseudomonadati > Pseudomonadota > Alphaproteobacteria > Sphingomonadales > Sphingomonadaceae > Novosphingobium > Novosphingobium sp. TK71. Next base: position 808,908 of record NZ_JBSZKA010000001.1, on the reverse strand, counting down.
TGGCGCCGGGGGTACCGGTCTCTTCGGTGCGCGAATTGGTATACATCGCGCGGCCGTAGACTTCGACCTGGGGCGTGATCTCATACTTGAACAGCGCCGCGACGTTGATGCGCTTGAGCGGCGATACCAGCGGGTAGCGGTCCGAGATGTTCGAGGTGGCCGAGGGGCTGGTCGTGAAGTCGCCGCTGTCGGTGAAGCCGAACTTGCGGCCGCTGGCCACGTCGGTGAAGACGCCGCCGATGCTGGGGATGGTCTGGTTGGGGGTTTCCGCCCAGTCCCGCTGTCCCGAGCGGATCAGGTCGCGCTGGGTATAGTCCGCCGCGATCACGATGTGGCCGCGATCGCCGAGGCCGGTGCCCATCATGATCGAGCCGCCGTAAGTGGCGCCGCCATGTTCGGACAGGCGGCTGGTGGCCGTGCCGCGAATGCCCTCGAAATCATCGTTCAGGATGAAGTTCACGACACCGGCGACCGCATCTGCGCCGTAAACTGCGGCGGCGCCGCCGGTCAGCACGTCAACGCGCTTGATCAGCGAGGCGGGAATGGCGTTGACGTCGGCCGAGTTGCGGAAGCTGAACGGCGTTGCGCGGGTGCCGTCGATCAGGACGAGCGAGCGGCTCTGGCCGAAGTTGCGCAGTTCGAGAACCTGCGCGCCGAAGGCGTCGCTGCCCTGCGAACCCTGGCGAACGCCGCCGGAAAGCTGCGGAAGCTTGGTGGAGAAGTCTTCAACGGTGAGCGCCGACTGCAGCTTGATCTGCTCTTCGCCGGTCGAAGCGACGGGGCTGCTGGACGTCAGGCCGGCTACCGCAATGCGGGTGCCGGTGACGACGATGTCCGCGGTGGTGTTTGCGTCTTCGCCCGAATCGGCTGCCTGCGCGAAAGCGGTGCCCGGCGCCTGCGAGAGCGCGATGGCGAGAGCTGCGATTGCCACGGTATGTCGTTGAGACTTAACCATTTATGACTTCCTCATTTTCGTTTCCCTGGACCCAGATCCCGTCGTTTCTGGTGCGACCCGAAGACTCGACGGCGTGCCTTTTTAGCGTTTTTGCACCATGCATACCTGTCATGGATATGTAAAGGTGTGGTATTCAAGTGGTGATATAAAATTTGGCAGGATATCAGACCAATTCGAGCGCGGCCGGTTCCGGGCGCCAGATCGTGCCCCCGGTGAGCGGGCGGGCGACCCCGGTCGTGCCGGGGAAGGTGAGCGGCAGGCCGCGCAGGCTGCGCGCCGCCAGGAAAGCCATCGCCTCGGCTTCGACGAAGTCGCTCCGAAGGCCAACTTCGTCCGCCGTCCGGCAGTCTCCAAGCCGATCGCGCAGGGCCTGCATCAGCGTGGGATTGTGGCTCCCGCCCCCGCAGACGACCCAGACATTCGGCGCCTGCGGCAAGGTGCGGAGCGACAGTGCAACCGCTTCCGCCGTGAAGGCCGTGAGCGTTGCTGCCGCGTCCTCGAGCGAACAGGCCTCGGCCCATTCGAGAGGAAAGTCGTATCGGTCAAGCGACTTCGGGCCTTCTCCCCGGAAATGCGCGTGCGAAAGCAGGTCCGTCAGCACATCCCGATTGACCGTGCCTGCCGCCGCGATCCGGCCGCCATCGTCGTAGCGACCGGCGCCGTGCGCCTGAACCACCTGATCGATAAGACCATTTCCCGGCCCCGTGTCGAACGCCACCAGCGATCCGTCGGCTCCGATCCAGGTGAGATTGGCCACGCCGCCAAGGTTGAGGAAAGCCACCGGCCCATCGAGCCCGATCCGATCTGCCAGCGCGGCATGATAGGCCGGGACCAGCGGAGCCCCCTGCCCGCCCGCCATGAGATCGTCCTGCCGCATCTGCGCCACGACTGAAATTCCCAGCGCATCGGCCAGCACCTGCGGGTCGCCGATTTGCACGGAAAGCTTGCGCTCCGGCCGATGGAGCAGGGTCTGCCCATGGAATCCGATCAGGTCCGGCCGCCGCCCGGCCCGCGCGATCACGTCGAAACCGGCGCGGACATGCGCGCCCTCGATCACATCCGCCGCCAGCGCGAAGGATCGGGGCTCTTCACCCTGCCCGTCCCACGCCAGCGCCTCATGCGTGGCCCTTTCGAGCACGGCGCGTTCGGTTGCCGAAAAGGCGATCATCGCCGACGGCCCGAAAGCATCGATCCGCTCTCCATCGGTTTCGATCAGGGCGACATCGACACCGTCGAGCGAGGTTCCGCTCATGTATCCCATGACCAGCATCAGCGCGCATCCTCCCAGCTACAGACAACAAGGCTGGCATCGTCGCGCGGCTTCACGCGGGCAAAACGATGCAGCGAATCGGGCTCGTCCTCGAGATCGCGCAGCAGCCCAAGCCAGCGCGCCCAGTCCTCCTGCCCGGAAATGGCGAGGAGATCGGCCGGTGCCGCCGCGCCGAACAGTTCGACGAGGCGCAGAAAACCGTCACTGGCGATGGCGAATCTCTGGCCGGGCCGCACGGGCATCCGCACTTGCCAGAGATGATCCGCAGCGGCCGGCTGGGTGCCGAGCACCCAGTAGCCGCCATCGCGGTTCATCAACCGGCGATTGGCGCGCAGCCCCGGCATCAACCGGGCCTTGAGCGCCTCGAAACCGAGATCGCCCTCTTCCGCGACAATCGCCTTCATCGCCTCGATCGTGCGGGCCTCGATCGCATCGAGCGCGGAACTGCCGAACAACCGGGCGCCGCCGCCGCTTTCGCATGCCGCGATTCGGCAGTCGGCCAGGGTCGTGAATTCCGCCTCGCCGCCGATGATCCGCACCATCGCGAAGGCGGCCGAGGGGTGCTCGTGCGGGCCGTCCGCAGGCCTGATCTGTTCGCGTGCCAGCGCTTCGGCGCATCCGGCCATGACCTGGCGGAGCAGTTCCACGGTCGGAATTTCCGGCGCTTGCGCCAGCGTGTCAGCCAGGAGATCGCCGGCCTTGCGCGCCAGCCAGGAAGCGTCGCTCGGCGCGCCGAGCAGCGATGGCCCGATGCCAGTGGCACCGTCGATCACCCATGCCGCATCGCCCTGATGGCCGACGCGGTCCTCATTGACTTCACCTTGCCCATCGGAGGCGGCAATCTCGATCCTGAGCATCGGATTCTCCCGTCACAATTCACTTGCGATGTAAGACCGGTATCACGACGAAGGTAAAATATAAAACCACTTTAATGCCACTTGTGCCAAAAATCGAAACTGGTATCTGTCCTCGACATGACTCTAGCGACACCTAAAGAGACCAGAGCGGCACCTGAGGCAGGTACGCAGATGGCCCGCGAAGCCCATGAGGCTCCCCAGCGCTGCGTCGAGCAGCTGCGGCTCAATGCCGATCTCGTTCGCGAGGCCGGACGGCAACTCCGCGCGCTGGCACCGCCTTTCGCCGCCACCCTTGCGCGCGGAAGTTCCGATCAGGCAGCCGCTTTCGCCAAGTTCCTGCTGGAAACCCATGCCGGCGTTCCTACGCTGAGCCATGCGCCTTCGGTGGGCTCGCTCTATCATGCCACTTCGCCGCGTTTCGAAGGCGTGCCGCTGATCGCGATCTCGCAGTCCGGCCGCAGCCCCGACCTGCTGGCGGCGGCGCAGGATGCGCGCGAAAAGGGCGCGGTGGTGATCGCGGTGGTCAATGACGCCGCATCGCCGCTCGTCGAACTGGCGCAGATCGTCATTCCCGTCCACGCCGGACCCGAAACCAGCGTGGCCGCCACCAAGAGCTTCGTCTGCACGCTCGTCGCCCTCACCCATCTCGTGGCCGAGTGGAGCCAGGACGAGGCGCTGCTCGCCGCGCTCGAGACGACAGGCGAAGTGCTGGAAGAAGCCGCGAATGCGGACTGGACCGCGGCGGTCGATCTGCTCAGGGACGCCGGCGAGATGCTGGTGCTCGGCCGCGGCCCCACGCTTCCCATCGCGGGCGAGGCCGCGCTCAAGCTGAAGGAAACCTCCAGCCTGCACGCCGAAGCCTTCAGCAGCGCCGAAGTGGCCCATGGCCCGATGACGCTGGTGGGCGAAGGCGATCCGGTGCTGGTGCTCGCCCCGCTCGACGTGGCCCGCACCGGCCTGCGCGAACGGCTTGAGGACTTCGCGGCACGCGGCGCGCGGGTGATCGCCGCCGGGCTTGCCGAGGGCATCGCCCCGGCAGCGCTCGTCCTGCCTTCGCGCACGGACGTTCATCCGGTACTGGGCGCCATCGGGCAGATCCAGAGTTTCTACAGCCTCGCCAACGAACTCTCGCTGGCGCGCGGTCGCAATCCGGACAACCCTCCGCACCTCAACAAGGTAACGCGCACGCTATGACCCTGACAGCCCTTATCGGAGCGCGCATCGTCCTTGCCGACCGCGTGGTGGAAGGCGAGGCGCTGATCCTGGACGGCGCGCGCATCCACGGCCTTGCCGCGCCCGGCGCCCTGCCGAAAGACTGCACGGTCGTCGACCTTGGCGGCGGCTACCTGCTGCCCGGCTTCATCGATACCCAGGTGAACGGCGGCGGTGACGTGCTGTTCAACGACATGCCCTGCATCGAGGGCATTCGCGCGATCGCCAAGGCACATCGCCGCTATGGCACCACCGGCCTGCTGCCCACGCTCATCAGCGATTACCCGCAAGTGGTGGAAGCCGCGATCGCAGCGGGCGAAGCCGCGCTGGCGGAAGGCGTTCCCGGAGTTCTGGGCGTCCATATCGAAGGGCCGCACCTCAACGTCGCCAAGAAGGGCATTCACGACCAGAACCGCTTCACGCGGGTCGATCCCGAAGTGATCGCACGGCTTTCCGCACCCACCGCCGGTCGCCGGGTGGTGACGCTGGCACCCGAACTCGCCGCCGAGGGCACGGTGCGCGCGCTTGCCGAGGCGGGCGTTCTCGTCTGCGCCGGACACAGCCTGGCCGATTACTACCAGGCCCGCGCGGCGCTGGCCGAAGGGCTGGCCGGCTTCACGCACCTGTTCAACGCGATGACGCAGTTCCTCAGCCGCGATCCCGGCATGGTCGGCGCCGCGCTGGAGGACCGCGCCAGCCACTTCGGCCTGATCGTGGACGGGTTCCACGTCCACCCCGCCGCCATGCGCGTGGCGGTTTCGGCCCGCGGAGATGAAGGCGTGATGCTCGTCACCGACGCCATGCCGCCGGTGGGCGGCACGCTGGGGCAGTTCACGCTGATGGATCAGGACATCAAGGTCGCCAATGGCATGTGCACCGGGCCGGACGGCACGCTGGCAGGCTCAGCGCTCACCATGGCGCAGGCCCTGCGCAACGCGATGGACATGATCGGCTGCGACATCGTGACCGCATCGCGCATGGCGAGCGGCAATCCCGCCCGTTTCCTGCGGCTGGATCATGAAACCGGCGCCATCGCGCCCGGCCTTCGCGCCGATCTCGTCCACCTGGGCGATGACCGTCTGGTCCGCTCGACCTGGATCGGCGGCGCCCGCGAGGATCACCGGGAATGACCCGGCAAGCTCCTGCCGCCAAGCCCGTGCTTCAGCCGGAACTGGGCCTGATCGAAGGGCGCTTCGGCCGTATCTGGAACGAGGCCGAGCGCAGCTACGTGGTCAGGACGCTGGCGGAGGCCGGTTACGGCTTCTACCACTACGGCCCCAAGGCGGACCGCTCGCTGCGGCGCGAATGGCGAAAGACGCATGACGCCGCGCAGGCCGAATCCCTCGCCCGCCTTTCCGCCGAGTGCCGGGCCGCCGGGATGCGCTTCGGCATGGCGATCACGCCGGTCGGCTCCACGCACCCCTTCGACGATGCCGCCCGCGCCGACCTGACGCGCCGCGTCGCCGAGCTTGACGCCATCGGCATAGACGACCTTGCAGTGCTGTTCGATGACCTTCGCGGCGACATGCCGGAACTTGCGGAGCGTCAGGCCGAAGTGGTCAACTTCTGCGCCGGGCTCACCCGGGCCACGCGGGTCTATACCTGCCCGACGTACTATTCCGACGATCCGGTGCTGGACCTCGTCTTCGCGGACCGCCCGGCGGACTATCTCGGCAAGCTCGGCCGCCTGCTCGATCCGGCCGTGCAGGTCTACTGGACGGGCGAGGAAGTCTGCGCGAAGGAAATCGGCCCGGCCCATCTCGAACGCGTGGCGGGCGAACTGGGCCGCAAGGTCTGCCTGTGGGACAACTGGCCCGTCAACGACGGCGCGCGCATGTCGCGCTTCCTGCACTTGCGCGCCTTCACCGGCCGCCCGGCAGGTATCGCGGAGCATGTTTCCGGCCATGCGATCAACCCGGCGATCCAGGCCCATCTCGGCTGCATCCCGGCGCTGACGCTGCCGATGGTCTATGCGCAGGGCGGCGACTATGCCTATGGCGCCGCCTTCGCCGCCGCCGCCCGCCGGCTTCTCGGAGATGAATTCGCCGTAATGTTGCAGCAGGACCTTCCGGCCCTCCAGGACGTGGGCTACGAGCGGCTCGGCGTTCGCGGCGGCCGTCTTCGCGCGCGCTACGAAGGCATAGACCATCCCGCCGCGCGCGAGATCCTGCACTGGCTCGACGGCGCCGACCTGATGACCGACGACGAGGTCCAGACCCAGTAACCGGGGAAAGAACCATGGCAGCGAGCATCACCACACGGGACAAGGCGCTTCTGGCCGCCCTTCGCGGCGCGGTCGGCAAGCGTGACGTGCTCACCTCTCCCCGCGCTACGGCGCGCTTCCGCAAGGGCTATCGCACCGGCGAGGGCCCGGCCATCGCGGTGGTGCGCCCCGGCACCCTGGTGGAGCTGTGGCGCGCGGTACAGGCCTGCGTGGCGGCGGACGTGTCGATCATCATGCAGGCGTCGAACACCGGGCTTACCGGCGGTTCCACCCCCGATGGCGACGACTATCCCGGCGGTCTCGTCATCATCAGCACCACGCGGCTCTCCGCGCTCAAGGTGATCCAGCGCGGCACCCAAGTGCTTTGCATGCCCGGCACCACGCTTTACAAGCTGGAGCAGGCGCTGCGCCCCTTCGGGCGCGAGCCGCATTCGGTGATCGGCTCATCCTGCCTCGGGGCCTCGGTCGTGGGCGGGGTCTGCAACAATTCGGGCGGCTCGCTGATCCGGCGCGGGCCTGCCTATACCCAGCTCGCGCTTTATGCGCAGGTCCAGGCCGACGGTTCGCTGCGCCTGTTCAACCACCTCGGCATCGATCTTGGCGACGAGCCCGAGACCATGCTCTCCCGCCTCGACCGCGAACAGTATACCGAGGCCGATATCGACCCCGCGGGCGACAAGTGGGCGCACGACCATGCCTATGCGCGGCACGTCCGCGATATCGAGAGCGAGGTGCCCGCCCGCTTCAACGCCGATCCGCGCTGCCTGTTCGAGGCGGCGGGAAGCGCGGGCAAGCTGATCGTCTTCGCCGTCCGCCTCGACACGTTCGCGCGCGAGGACGAGACGACCACGTTCTACATCGGCACCCGCGATCCCGACCGGCTGACCGACCTGCGCCGCACCATGCTGCGCGACTTCGATACCCTGCCGATCGCGGGCGAATACATGCACGCCGAGGCTTTCGACGTGGCGGACCGCTACGGCCGCGACATGTTCTACGCCATCGAGCGGCTCGGCACCGATCGCCTGCCCGCGCTGTTCGCGGCCAAGTCCCGCTTCGACGGGCTGTTCGGCGGCGGCCTTGCCGACCGGCTGATGCAATGGGCAAGCCGGTTCATCCCCGAGCACCTCCCGCCCCGCATGCGCGAATACCGCGCCCGCTTCGCGCATCACCTGATCCTCAAGGTGCCGCGCGATCAGGTAGAGGCGGCGCGCGCGCTGCTTGCCGCGCTGTTCCCCGGCGATGCCGATGGCGATCATTTCGAATGCACGCCGCAGGAAAGCGCCAAGGCCTTCCTCCACCGCTTCGTCGCGGCGGGGGCGGCGGTGCGCTACCGCGCCGTCCATCGCCGCGAGGTGGAGGACATCGTCGCGCTCGATGTCGCCCTGCCCCGTAATACCCGCGAATGGGTGGAGCAGCTTCCCGCCGATCTTGCCGCGCGCACGATCCACACGCTCTATTACGGCCATTTCTTCTGCCAGGTGTTCCACCAGGACTACATCGTGAAGAAGGGCACGGACCCGCTCGGCTTCGAGCACGCGCTCTGGGCGCTGCTCGACGCGCGCGGCGCCCGTTATCCGGCCGAGCACAACGTCGGCCACCTCTATGTCGCGCGGCCCGAACTGGCGGAATTCTACCGCGAGATCGACCCGCGCAACCAGCTCAACCCCGGCATCGGCCATACCCCCCGTGGCCGCGACTGGACGGGGACTCACGGAGAACACCCATGACCTATTTCCTCGGCATCGACGCAGGCGGCAGCAATTGCCGCGCCCGGCTGGTCGACGCGCAGGGCAAGGAGATCGGCCATGGCAGGTCCGGCACCGCCAATGCGCGGATCGGCATGGAAGCGCTTTACGAAACGCTCAAGGATACGGTCGATCAGGCCGTGGCCGAAGCCGGGCTGACCGATGGGCAGCGCGCCGCCATTCATGCCGGCATGGGCATCGCCGGGATCACCCGCCCCGGCGTGCGCGATGCGCTGGCCGAACTCGATTTCGGCTTCGCTTCGGTGAACTATGCCACGGACGCGCAGATCGCCAACCTCGGCGCGCACGCCGGACAGGACGGTGCAATCCTCATCATCGGCACCGGCAGCGCCGCGCAGGTGCGGGTGGACGGCCGCGATTTCACCATCGGCGGCTACGGCTTCCCGATCTCGGACGAAGGGAGCGGCGCCGCGCTCGGCCTTTCCGCGATGCGCCACGCCTTGCGCGCGCTGGACGGGCGCACCCGCAAGACCCCGCTCAGCGCCGCCGTGACCGAACGGTTCGAGCATGACACCGCACGGGCCATCGCCTGGATGGACCATGCAAGCCCGCGCGATTACGGCACCTTTGCGCCGCTGGTGATGGACTATGCCGAGGCCGACGACGCCATCGCCCGCTCCATCGTCGAACACGCGGCAGGCCATATCGAGCGCTTCATCGAGACCATCTTCGAACGCGGCGCCACGCGCTGCACGCTCGTCGGCGGTCTCGCCCCGCGGATGCAGCCGTGGCTACGTTCGCGCACGGTAGAGCGTCTGAGCCCTGCCCTCGGAGATTCGCTGGACGGCGCGCTGCGCCTTGCCGGTTTCGTGCCTGCCTGAGCTTACGGCAGCCGATCGGGCACTTCGCGGCTGTCGAGCGTGAGCTGAAGAAAGGCGAGGTCCAGCCAGTTTCCGAACTTGCAGCCGACCTCTTTCAACAGGCCCACGGATTCGAAGCCGAGCTTTTCGTGAAGGCGGATCGAGCCCTCGTTGCGGGCCTCGATCCCCGCGACCATGGCGTGCTTGCCGATGGCCCGCGCCCGTTCGATCAGGGCGATCATCAGACTCTCGCCGATCCCGCCGCCGCGCCGGTCCGCGCGGACGTAGACCGAATGCTCGACGGTGTGGCGATAGCCGTCGAATGCGCGCCAGTCCCCGAAGGAGGCATAGCCCAGCACCGTCCCGGATTCGTCGACCGACACCAGCACGGGATAGCCCGCCTGCCTGCGGCCGGCCAGCCAGGCGAGCCGGTTGGCGGTGTCGACGGCGGTCTCGTTCCAGATCGCGGTCGTGTTCAGCACGGCGTCGTTGTAGATGGCCGTGATCCCTTCGATATCCGCCGGTACGGCATCACGAATGGTCAAACATGCTCCACCGAGGCGCCGGTCGATATCGTCAGCTTGCGTCATCCCGGCACTATAGTGGACGGCTCGGTCCCCGCAAGCAGCCCCCCAATTGCGAAGTTTCCCCAGGCGGAAAATTATGACGGCCAAGCGCCCGGCCGGGGCCGCGGCTTTCCTATAAAGCATTGACGCAAAGGATTTCATTACGGCCGGCGAGCAGCCGCCGCACGGGAGATCAAATTGACAGTCAAGACGATCGAGGAACGGCTGGAATTCCTCGAGTTCGACCCTGCGCAGCGCCGCGTTCTCGCGGCGGCGCAGCCCCTGCTTCGCAAGTGCATTCCCCCCGCGCTCGACCATTTCTACGCACGGGTCCGCGCCACGCCGCAAATGGCGCGCATGTTCACCAGCGACCGGCACATCGATTCCGCCAAGAGCGCCCAGCTCGGGCACTGGATGGGCATCGCCACCGGCCGCTTCGACGAGAGCTACCACGCCGCCGTCAGCCGCATCGGGAAGGTCCATGCCCGGATCGGCCTTGAGCCCCGCTGGTACATCGGCGGCTATGCGCTCGTGCTTGAGGAAATCATGCGCGCGGTGGAGCGCAGCGCCAGCCCGTGGAAGCGGATGCTCGGCCTCTCGCGCCCCGGCAAGCTCAGCCGGGCGCTGATGAAGGCGGCCATGCTGGACATGGACCTGTCGATCTCGATCTACTTCGAAGAAGCCGAGGCAGAGCGCAACCAGGCCATCGCCGCGCTGGACCGCGCGATGTCTCGGCTGGCTGGCGGCGATCTCATCCATGACATCGACGACCTGCCCGGCGGCTTCCTCTCGCTCAAGCAGTCCTACAACGGCAGCCTCGCGAACCTGCGCGGCACGATCGGCTCGGTGGTGCGGACGTCGGAGGCGATCTACGGCGAATCCGGCGCGATCGCCCGCGCGTCCGAGGATCTTGCACGCCGCACCGAAAGCAGCGCCGCCAATCTCGAAGAGACCGCCGCCACCCTCGTGCGGGTGGAGGAACGGGTGAAGGCCACTGCCGGCGGCGCGCAGGAAACCCTCGGCATTGCAGGCGGCGCGCTTTCCGTCGTGCAGCAGGGCCGCGCCGTGGCCGAAGATGCGGTGCAGGCCATGCAAGTGGTCCACGAAAGCGCGCGCGGGATCGACGAGGTGATCGAGGGGGTGGACAAGATCGCCTTCCAGACCCGCGTCCTTGCCATGAACGCCGCCATCGAGGCGGGGCGTGCCGGAAACGCCGGACGCGGTTTCGCGGTCGTGGCCGACCTCGTCAGTTCGCTGGCCATGCGCGCCGAGGAAGAGGCCCGCAAGGCCCGCAACGGCCTTTCGGCCACGCGCTCCGAGATCGACCGGGCGGTGGAGACGGTATCGCGGGTGGACCGCTCGCTGGAACGGATCGCCGGAGAAGTCGACCGGGTTCACCACCTCGTCGAAACCATGGCGCGGGACAACGACGCGCAGGCCTCGGCGATTTCCGAAGTGAGCGTCGCCGTGGGCATGATGGACCGCACCACCCAGCAGAACGCCGCGATGGTCGAGCAGACGTCCGCTGCCGCCCGCACGCTGATCTCCGACGCGACCACCCTTGCCGAACATGCCAGGCGCTTTCAGATCGGCGAAGCACCCGGCGGCCTGAAGCCCCGGCTTCAGGCGGTCTGAGTTTACGACCTTAGCGGAACCGGGTGCGGAAAGGGCAATCCCGCACCCGGCTCCCCCTTCGCCCCATTTTTCGCCCATCTTCAAAGTTTAACTTTCGACACTTTGCCCGCAGGTAAAGTGTCACGGCCGACAAAGCGCAGAATTGCGAAAGATCAGGGATTCTCACGATTCGCGATCTGTGCTCTATAGATTCCCGTTATGTTTCTCGCGCCGACCGATCCCGCCCGCCGCGCCCCCGCCAGCGACATGGCAGCCCTGCTAGACCAGGTCGCTCATGCCAGCAGCCGGCCCCGCTATGCCTTCATGGTGCTCAGCCTGATCGCCGAGATCGCCCGCCCGGACGGCAGCGCCGGGCCCTTCATCGCCCATCGCGGCCATTCCATCCTGCTGCGAGACTGGCTCTGCGACGCGCTGACACCGATGGGCGGGCGCGATCCCAAGCGACAGGCGCTGATGATGAAAGTGCGCGCGGAGCTGGAACGGACGGGAAAACTCCCGCAGCAGCCCACTGCCGCCGAAGCTGCGATCGAGGCCGAAGTGCGCGAGCGTGTGCGCAGTTCGGGCAAGACCAACCTCAGCCGGGCAACCACCGAACTGGTCAAGGCGGGCCTGATCCAGCGCCATTATCAGGGCTTTCGCGTGGACCATCACAACCGGGGGGCGCAGCGGCACGTCGTCTACACCCTGACCGGCCGGGCGCGCTGCCTGATGGGACGCTCCGGCCCCATCTCGGGCGATCGCAGGCAGGGCGAACTCGCGCTCAACTGAAAACACGCGGGGCGCCCCCTCCGCTTCCCGGCGCTGGGCAAAGTGTCACGCGGGACAGGCACGCGCACCAGTCAATCTGCCCGAAGTGACGACAGGATATTGCCGAAAAGCGGCACTGCGGGCATTGACGTTTCGCGCCGCCTGGTGAACGGCTCCCGCTCCCCAACGCAGGAGCGATATCCAGTGAGCAACCAGAAGACCGGCAACGCCACCATCGCCGGCATTGCCTGCGGCGCCGGTGCGGGCGCGTTCTGGGGGCTCGTGTTCCTGGCGCCCGAACTGGCCGGAGACTTCACGCCGCTGCAGCTCACTGCCGGGCGCTACCTGTTCTACGGCGCGCTCTCGCTGCTTCTGCTCCTGCCACGCTGGCGGCAGCTCGGCCCACATGTGACCCGGCGCGAATGGCTGGCGCTGGGCTGGCTCGCCTTCACCGGCAACACGCTCTATTTCATCCTGCTATCAAGCGCGGTCCAGAACGGCGGCGTCGCACTTACCGCCCTTGTCGTGGGGTTCCTGCCGGTTGCCGTAACCATCATCGGCAGCCGCGACCATGGCGCCGTGCCGCTGCGGCGGCTGGTCCCCTCGCTGCTGCTCTGCATGGCCGGCGCGATCTGCATCGGCTGGCAGGCCGTTGTCGATCCCTCTTCCGGCACGGTGGAGCAGCAACTGATCGGCCTGGGCTGCGCGGTGGGCGCGCTCATTTCGTGGACCGGCTTCGCGGTGGGCAATTCCCGCTGGCTGGCGCGGCTCGACCATGTTTCCCCGCATGACTGGAACCTGCTGACCGGCCTCGTGACCGGCGCGCAGAGCCTGCTGCTGCTGCCTTTCGCGCTGCTGCTCGATACCGCGCACCATACCGATGCCGCGTGGCTGCGCCTCGGCGCGATTTCGCTGGGCGTGGCGGTGCTCGCCTCGATCCTCGGCAATGCGCTGTGGAACCGCATGAGCCGCCTGCTTCCGCTGACGCTCGCCGGGCAGATGATCCTGTTCGAAACGCTGTTCGCGCTCGTCTATGCCTTCGTCTGGGAACGGCGCCTGCCCACCCCGATGGAGGCCGCCGCCTTCGCCCTGCTGGTGCCCAGCGTGATCTCCTGCATCGCCGCCCATCGCAAGCCCGGGACGGTGCCGGTAAGCGACGGAGATACCCTGCACCCCTGATCGCCGCGCTCTCCCGCTGCTCGCCCGCATTTGACTCAGGAATATAGGTAGCATACTACTTATATTCGTTGAGGCGGTACCCGTTCGTCCGAACCGGGAGCCTGCCTGTGTTGGAGAGGATGAGACGATGCAATTTCACCTGAACGGATTCCGCACCGGCGACCCGGCCGTTTCCGAACCCGTCCCCCACCTCGCCCCGGCCCCCACCCTCGCACTTGGGAGCGACAGGCCCTCCGGCGCGCCGGACGATGTGGACGTGCTGATCGTCGGTTGCGGCCCCGCCGGGCTGACGCTGGCCGCGCAGCTTGCGCGGTTCCCCTCGATCCGCACCCGCATCGTCGAGCGCAAGGACGGTCCGCTCGCGCTCGGTCAGGCGGACGGCATCGCCTGCCGCACGATGGAGATGTTCAACGCCTTTGGTTTTGCCGACCGCGTGGCGCGGGAAGCCTACTGGGTCAACGAAACCACGTTCTGGAAGCCGGACGACAGCGAAGCGCGCCGGATTTCCCGCCACGGCCGCATTGCCGATACCGAGGATGGGCTTTCGGAATTCCCCCACGTCATCCTCAATCAGGCCCGCGTCCATGACTTCTACCTTGAAGCGATGCGCAATGCGCCAACCCGCCTTGTTCCGGACTACGCCATGGAAGTGGCGGACCTGACCATACCGGAAGACCCGGCCGAGCCGGTCCTCGCAAGGCTGCGGCGCGTGGGGGCCGAGGGAGAGGAAGGCACCGAACTGGTGCGGGCGCGCTATGTCGTGGGCTGCGACGGCGCCCGCAGCCAGGTCCGCCGGGCGATCGGCCGCGAACTGATCGGGGAATCCGCCAACCAGGCCTGGGGCGTCATGGATGTGCTCGCCTACAGCGATTTTCCCGATATCCGCCTCAAGAGCGCGATCCATTCCGCGAACGAGGGCAACATCCTCATCATCCCGCGCGAAGGCGGCTATCTGGTGCGTCTCTACATCGAACTGGACAAGCTCGGCCGGGACGAGCGGGTGGCGGCGCGGAACATCACGCGCGAACAGCTCATCGACGCCGCCCGGCGCATCCTCCATCCTTACGTGCTCGACGTGAAGGAAGTGGCGTGGTGGTCCGTCTACGAGATCGGCCAGCGCCTTTGCGACAAGTTCGACGATGTGCCCGCCGGAGCGGAGCAGCGCCGCCTCCCCCGCGTCTTCATCGCGGGCGATGCCTGCCACACGCACAGCCCCAAGGCCGGACAGGGCATGAACGTGTCCATGCAGGACGCCTTCAACCTCGGCTGGAAGCTTGCTGCCGTGCTGCGCGGCCAGGCCGGGCCGGAACTGCTGCACAGCTATTCGGCCGAGCGGCAGACGATCGCGCAGGAGCTGATCGATTTCGACCGCGAATTCGCCGCGATGTTCAGTGCGAAGCCGAAAACCGCCGAGGACGAGGACGGTGTCGATCCCGCCGAATTCCAGCGCTATTTCGTGAAGCAGGGTCGCTTCACGGCAGGAACCGCCACGCAGTATCGCCGCTCCGCCTTGACCGGAAGCGGCGAGCACCAGCACCTTGCGGAAGGTTTCAGGGTCGGGATGCGCTTCCATTCGGCGCCCGTCGTGCGCCTTGCCGATGCAAAGCCGATGCACCTCGGGCACGCCGCCGAGGCGGACGGGCGCTGGCGGATCTACCTCTTCGCGGGCGATGACGGTCTCCAGCCCGGCTCCCGCCTTGCCCGGCTGTGCCGCACGCTGGAAACCGACCCAGCCTCGCCTCTGCTTCGCCACACGCCGAAGGGCGCCGATGCCGACGCCCTGTTCGACTTGCGGGCGGTATTCCAGCAATCGCACCGGTCGCTGTCGATGGACGAGCTTCCCGGGCTGCTCTGGCCGCGCAAGGGCGAACTGGGCCTGCGCGATTACGAAAAGGCGTTCTGCGCCGATCCGGGCGCGGGCGACATCTACGACATGCGCGGCGTGAACCGGGAGGAAGGCTGCATGATCGTGGTCCGCCCGGACCAGTACATCGCACAGGTGCTTCCGCTTGACGGCACGCGGGAACTGGCCGCCTACTTCGCCGCCAACCTGACCGCCGCCCGCATTCCCGAACCGGCGGGCTGAACCTTCCGGCCGAGGTCGGCCATGGCAGCACACGGGAGGCTTGAGCAGGCGGGCGTTATCAAGCTAGGTGGCTGTCATGAGCGACCTCGAGACCATGCCCGGCCACCTGATCCGCCGCCTTCAGCAGATTTCCGTGGCGCGCTTCACATCGCGCATGACCGAGGCCGGGCTTGACCTGACCTCGGTCCAATATGCGGCGATGCTGACCCTGCGCGATCATCCGGGGCTGGACCAGCAGACGCTGGCGGGCATGATCGCCTATGACCGGGTGACGATCGGCGGCGTGATCGACCGGCTCGTGCAGAAAGGGCTGGTCGAACGCGAGGTCAGCCCGACCGACCGCCGCGCCCGCGTGCTGATGCTGAGCCGGCAGGGCGGCGAGGCTCTGGCCGCGGCAACGCCATGGGTGGACCAGGTGCAGGACGACATCGTCTCTCATCTCACATCAGAAGAACAGGATATCTTCCTGAAACTTCTGAAGAAGACCACGCGCGCCGGTAACGAGCTGAGCCGCGCGCCGCTGCGCCCGGCGCCCACGGGGGCAGGCAACCGGAGCGAGTGAGCAAGCCTTCCGGGAGGCAGGCCGTGCTCAGGCCGACTGGCGCCTGAGCACGCGTTCCGCCCATAGTCCGAAAGCCAGTCCGATGGTGGCCCACAGCACGAGCTGCGTTCCCATCGAGGCGAGCCGGAAGTTCCAGAGCAATACCGCCGGGAAATCGGCAGGCACTTCGTTGATCGCGGGAAGCAGGAACTGGCCGAGGCCGACCATCCCCAGATAGACGACGAAAGCCAGCAGGGTGGCATCGAAGCCCCTGCCCGGCCGCGCCAGCCTGCCGCGAAGGCGCCCGGCAACCACGGCCGCGCCGAGCGACAGCGCGATCATGCCGAAATAGGCAGCCGTGCGCAGCGCCACCGTCTCGTGCTTGCCCACGGCCGGCGGGGTCTGCGGATATTTGATCGCGGGAACCACCACCACCAGCACGAAAGTCAGCGCCGCCAGAAGCAGTGCGAAGCTGCGCGGGCCGAGATGGCCCATCCTGCCATAGCCGTATGCGAAGACCAGCGAGAAGATGCCCCCCACCGCCGCGCCGTAAAGCGCGAGCGCAGTAACGAGGCCGGCCCCCTTCTGGGTATCGCGGCTGACGAGTTCCTCTTCGTCCGCCGGATGCGGGTGTGCGAGCGGGGCAGATGCCATCGCCATTCCGGCATGATCGGGTGCCGGGTGATCGGGCGCCGGGTAATCGGGCAGAGGGCCGTGGGCCGCATGATCTTCCTCGTAACCGATCGCGAGATCGATCTGCGGTTCCGCGAAACCGCGTGCGAAAAGCGTGGCCAGAAGCGCGCCCAGAATGCCGGCAAGCATTCCGCGCCAAAGCAATTGACGGGTCATGACGTTACCTCAGTGGCAGGGAAAACCGAGGAGGTGCCGGCCGTCGTGGACGAATTCGTGAACGTACATGCCCTGGAACAGGGAGAAAGCGCCCTGTTCGGTGCTCACGAAATAGAGGAAGATAAGGGCCAGCAGCGTGCCCAGCACGGCCCAGGGAGCGATGTCCTCGATCGGGATGGCGCTGCCGCCTTCGACCGGAATGAAGGTGTCATCGAAAATTGCGGCGGAAACAGCCATGCTCATGCTCCTTGGCGGGATTGCGCGTCCCCGGAAAATCTGTGCCAAGGCGGAAGGTCTGGCTCTCGACGGGGAAGTTCCCGTTCGATTACAGTGGCGCGACCGCGCCGGAATTCCACCGGCTTCTTCAATCCTCGACGCCTTCCCTTAGGACCGGGTTACCGGCGGCGTCAACGACCTCGATGGAATTCAGGCCTTGGCGACGACCCTCCTGCTGATCTGCATCGCCGCCACGGCCCCGGCCCGTCACGGCGGCTTTGCAGGGCCTGAAGAATCGCTGGACGAGGGCGGGCTGCGCGATGCGGCGCGCACCGCGCTGAACGATCGCTTCCGCGATAGCACCTTCACCAGCCCCGCCCTCGCCGCTGCCGAGACCGCAGGGGCGATGGGGATTACCGGGCGGACGGAACCCGCGCTGGCCGATATCGATCATGGCCGCTGGTCCGGCCGCGCCTTTGCGCAAGTGCACGAGGACGAGCCCGGCGCGTTCTCGGCATGGATCGCAGACCCGCTCGGCGGCGCTCCGGGGGGAGAATCGATGGAAACCGCCCGGCAGCGGATCGGCCGCTGGATGGACGAGATCGCCCGTCACGACGGCCCGGCCTGCGGGATCACGCACCCGATGATCGTGCGCGCGGCGCTTTCCCATGCGCTCTGCCTGCCGCTTTCCACCACGCTCGCGATAGACATCGCGCCGCTTTCGCATACCGTGTTTTCGTTCAGCGGCAGGTGGCGGCTGCAATCGCTTGGCCTTGCCGGGGGGCTTGCGGGCAGCGGCCTGCCCGGCTAATCGCCGCAGGGCCCGTTTCGCCCTTCAGGACGCCGCGGGCAAAGATCGCGCCGGTGCCCCGCAAGGGGCTTAATACGGGAACCCGGTAGAGTTTTGCTCGAAAGAGTTTGCTCGATTCCGGGGCTGTCCCTGCAACTGTAAGCGGTGAGCGCGATGCACATTCGCGGCGGGACAATCGCTTCCCGACGCAGCCACTGGGCCGGACGCTAAATCCTGCGAGGCCTGGGAAGGCCGTGCATCACGCCCTGACCCGCGAGCCAGGAAACCTGCCTGCGTCGATGTCGCTCTTGCCCGGGTCCAGGGGATGGCCAAGGCACGGTAACTCTTCCGTCTGAGCGACGTGATGCATGCGGCCGGGGCCGCAGCGGCATATCGCGTCGGGCGCCCGTGCGCCGGTCCGACGCGGCACGCCGGAATCGTCGCAGGTCGCGGCGGAAAGCCCCGCCGCTTCAGGTCGCTGGCGCGCGGGAGACGATACATGAGCAAAGTTCCCACCACCGTCATCACCGGCTTCCTCGGCGCCGGCAAGACCACGCTGATCCGCCACCTGCTGCAAAACGCCAAGGGCCGCCGCCTTGCCCTCATCATCAACGAATTCGGCGATGTCGGCGTGGACGGCGAACTGGTGAAGGGCTGCAACGACGAAGCCTGCCCGGAAGACGATATCGTCGAACTGGCCAACGGCTGCATCTGCTGCACCGTCGCCGACGATTTCCTGCCGACCATGCAGAAGCTGCTGGACCGCGAGAACAAGCCCGATCACATCATCATCGAGACCAGCGGCCTTGCCCTGCCCAAGCCGCTGGTGAAGGCCTTCCAGTGGCCCGACATCCGCACCCGCGCCACCGTTGACGGCGTGGTTGCCCTGATCGACGCCGATGCCGTTGCAGCGGGCCGTTTCGCCACCGATGAGGCCGCGCTGGCGGCGGCCCGCGCGGCGGATCCGATGCTGGACCACGAAAGCCCGCTGGAAGAACTGTTCGAGGAACAGCTGGGCTGCGCCGACATGGTCGTGCTCAACAAGACCGACCTCGTCGATGCCGATGCCCTTGCCCATGTCGAAACGCTGGTGCTGGCCGAAACGCGCCCCGGCGTGAAGATCGTGCGCGCCGATCACGGCGCCGTCGACATCGCCGCGCTGCTGGGTATCACTGCCGCGGCCGAGGACGATCTCGATTCCCGCCCCTCGCACATCGACGGGCTGGACGAGGATCACGACCATGACGACTTCGACAGCTTCGTCGTCTCCGGCGGCGATGTGGCCGATCTCGACGCTCTTCTCGCCCGTTTGAACGGCCTGATCGCAGAGTACGACATTCTGCGCGTGAAAGGCATGGTCGCGGTCGGCGGCAAGCCGAGCCGCCTTGTCGTGCAGGCCGTCGGTCCGCGCATCCAGCACTTCTACGACCGCGCCTGGCTGCCGCAGGAACTGCGCCGCACCCAGCTTGTCGTCATCGGCCAGAAGGGGCTGGACCGCACCGCCATCGAAGCAGGGCTTGCCGGGGTTCTCGGCCCTGTGGCCACTACAGCAGACGCCTGATGCACCTGCTGTCCGCCACGCCGGGGACGATCTCCAACGGCGAGGAGGCGATCGACCTCGACCAGTCTCCCGGCGACATGGTGATCCTCACCGTGGCGGACAGCGAACTCGCCTGCCTCGCGGGCGCGGCGGCGCGTTTGCCGGAAGGTGGGCCGAGCGTTCGCCTCGCCAATCTGCTGCAACTGCGCCATCCCTACTCGATAGACCTCTATGTCGAGAAAGTGATCGCGAAGGCCCGATTCGTCTGCGTGATCCTGCTCGGCGGCAAGAGCTACTGGGGCTACGGGATCGACGAGATCGCCCGTGTCGCGCGGGAGAACGGCATTGCCTTCGCCGCCATCGCCGATGGGCGCGAGGCCGATCCCGCACTCGACCGCGCCTCCACCTTGCCCGCCGAGGTCCGCGAGCGGATGCGCGACTATCTCCGGCAGGGCGGCATGGCCAATGCCCTCTCGTTCCTGCGCACCGCCGCGCGGACCATCGGCCATGACGCAGGCGAACCGGACGATCCGGTGCCCGTGGCAGATGCCGGGCTCTACCTTGCAGGCACCGAGCGCGCCGGGCTTGCCGAAGTGCAGGCAGGCTGGACCGAAGGCCGCCCGCTCGCCCTGCTGGTGTTCTACCGCGCGCTGATGATCGCGGGCACGCTGGACGCCGTGGACGCGATGATCGTAGCGCTGCAGGAGCGCGGCTTCAACGTCGCCGCCGTTCACGTCCGCGCCTTGCGGGAACCTTTCGCGGTGGACTGGCTGGGCGGATTGCTGGGCGAGATCGCGCCCGATGTGATCGTCAATGCCACCAGCTTCGCCTCCTCCTCCGCAGGTGACGATCGCAAGCCGGGCATTCTCGAAAAGGCGGACTGCCCGATCCTGCAAGTCGCCTTTGCGGGTGTCCTGGAAAGCGAGTGGCAGAGCGCCGCACGCGGCCTTGGCCCGCGCGACCTTGCGATGAATGTGGCGCTGCCCGAAGTGGACGGCCGCATTTTCACCCGCGCCGTCGCCTTCAAGGCCGCCGAGCGCTTCGACGACGTGACCCAGTGCGGCATCGTCGTCCCGCGCGTCGCACCGGACCGGGTGGCCTTCGTCGCCGATCTCGCCGCCAACTGGGCGAGCCTGCGCCGCACCCCGTCCGCCGGGCGCCGTGTGGCGCTGGTGCTGGCGAACTACCCCAACCGCGATGGACGCATCGGCAATGGCGTGGGCCTCGATACCCCCGCCAGCACGGCCGCGATCATCGCTGCCCTGTCCGAGGCGGGCTATGATACAGGCGAAGCGCCAAAGGACGGCGCCGCGCTGATGCGCGTGATGACCGGCGGCGTGACCAACGATCTGACATCGCTGGAACGCGCGGGCGAAGTTTCGCTACCGCTTTCGGCCTACGAATCCGCCTTCGCAATGGTGCCCGAAAACGCGCGCAAGGCCATGGTCGAGCGCTGGGGCGCGCCATCCGCCGACCCCTTCGTGCGGGACGGCGCATTCCGCCTGCCGGTCCACCGTTTCGGCAATCTCGCCGTCGCCGTGCAGCCCGCGCGCGGCTATAACATCGATCCCAAGGCCAGCTATCACGATCCGGCCCTGCCGCCGCCGCACGCCTACCTCGCCTTCCACGTCTGGCTGGCGCAGGACTTCGGCGCGCAGGCGGTGGTTCATGTCGGCAAGCACGGCAATCTGGAATGGCTGCCCGGCAAGGCCATATCGCTCTCGCGCGAGTGCTTCCCGGAGATCTGCGCCGGGCCGCTGCCGCAGCTCTACCCCTTCATCGTCAACGACCCCGGCGAAGGCACGCAGGCCAAACGCCGGATCGGCGCGGTGGTGATCGACCACCTCACCCCGCCGCTGACCCGCGCCGAGACCTATGGCCCGCTCAAGCAGCTTGAGGCGCTGGTGGACGAATATTACCTCGCCGCCGGCATGGACCCGCGCCGTCTCGACCGCTTGCGACGGGACATTCTCGATCTGGCGCGCAGCCACGGTCTCGACCGCGATGCCGGGGCCAGCGGAGACGATGACGACGCGCTTTCAGCCATCGACAACTACTTGTGCGAACTGAAGGAATTGCAGATTCGCGACGGTCTGCATGTCTTCACGCAGTCGCCCGAAGGCCGCCTGCGGCGCGACCTGCTGGTCGCGCTCGCGCGCACCCCGCGCGGCTATGACCATGCCGGACAGGCCTCGCTCTTGCGCGCGATGGCTATCGACTTAGGCTTGGACTTCGATCCGCTCGATTGCCGCATGGGCGATCGCTGGGACGGCGCTCGGCCTGAAGCGCTGGCGGCGATTTCGGGCGAGCCTTGGCGCACGCATGGCGATACCGTCGAGCGGCTCGAACTGCTGGCAGCCGAAATGGTCGATACGCCCAGCGGCAACCTCGGCAGCGAAACCGCCGCCGTCCTTCACGCCATCCGCACCGACCTCGCCCCCCGCATTGACCTGTGCGGCCCACGCGAGGCCGAGGCCCTGCTGGCCGGTCTGAACGGCCGCTTCGTTCTGCCCGGCCCCTCCGGCGCGCCAACGCGCGGGCGGCCTGACGTATTGCCCACGGGGCGCAACTTCTATTCGGTCGACACCCGCGCCGTGCCCACCGCCGTTGCCTGGGAACTCGGCCGCAAGTCCGCCGATCTGCTGGTGGAAGACTACCTCCAGCGCGAGGGCGAATACCCCAAGGCCATGGCGCTTTCCGCATGGGGCACCGCCAACATGCGCACCGGCGGCGACGACATCGCGCAGGCCCTCGCGCTGATGGGCGTGCGCCCGCGCTGGGACTGGGCTTCAGGCCGCGTGGTCGGCTTCGAGGTGATGACCGTGGCCGAAATCGGCCGCCCGCGCGTGGACGTGACCTTGCGCGTCTCCGGCTTCTTCCGCGACGCCTTCCCCGAACAGATCGACCTGATCGACAGCGCCGCGCGCGCGGTTATGGCGCTCGACGAACCGCTGGGCGACAATCCCGCCGCCGAGCGCCACCGCGCCGAAACCGCGGGGCTCATCGAAAGCGGCGAGGCGGAAACGCAGGCCACCCGCCGTGCTGGTGTGCGCGTGTTCGGATCGAAACCGGGTGCCTACGGCGCCGGACTTCAGGCCATGATCGACGAGAAGATCTGGCACGAACGTAGCGATCTGGCCGATGTCTATCTCGACTGGGGCAGTTACGCCTATGGCGGCGGCGTGGAGGGTGATGCCGAGCGCCAGTTGTTCGCCAATCGCCTCGCCTCGGTCGATGCCGTGGTCCAGAACCAGGATAATCGCGAGCACGACCTGCTCGACAGCGACGATTACTACCAGTTCGAAGGCGGCATCGCCGCCGCTGTCGAGCATCTGAAAGGCCGCGCGCCGATCAGCTACCACAACGATCACAGCCGCCCGGAACGCCCGGTCGTCCGCACGCTGGAGGATGAAATCGGCCGCATCGTGCGCGGGCGCGTCACCAATCCCAAGTGGATCGCCGGCGTCATGCGCCACGGCTACAAGGGCGCGTTCGAGATCGCCGCCTCGGTCGACTACCTCTTCGCCTTTGCCGCCACGACCCACGCGGTGAAGGACCATCATTTCGACGCCGTCCACGCCGCCTTCATCGAGGACGAGGCGGTGCGTGATTTCATGGCGCAGGCCAATCCCGCCGCCTTGCGCGAAACCGCCGCACGCCTTGCCGAGGCGCTCGAGCGCGGCCTCTGGAAACCCCGATCGAACAGCGCGGGCCTGACGCTCGCGGCCCTCTCAGGAGCATGACCATGGTGCAACGCAGCGACGAACAGCACGCCGAGAAGATGAAGAAGAAGCAGGCCGCGCATGACAAGATCATGGCCGGAAAGACGGTCGAAAAGGGCCTGCTGATCGTCCACACCGGCAAGGGCAAGGGCAAGACGACCGCCGCGCTCGGCATGGTGGTGCGCGCCATCGGCCACGGCAAGAAAGTGGGCGTCGTCCAGTTCGTGAAAGGCGCGATGACCACCGGCGAGAAGGTCGTCTTCGATGCCTTCCCCGATCAGGTCGAATTCAAGCCGATGGGCGAAGGCTTCACCTGGAACACGCAGGACCGCGCCCGCGACATCGAACTCTCGCGCGAGGCGTGGGAGGAAGTGAAGCGGATGGTCGCCGATCCGGCCTATGACATGGTGCTGGCGGACGAACTCAATATCGTGCTGCGCTATGACTATTTGCCGCTGGACGAAGTGCTGGACGTGCTGACCGCGCGCGGCGAGATGAAGCATGTGCTCGTCACCGGCCGCAACGCCCCCGAAGCGCTGATGGAAGCCGCTGATCTCGTGACCGAGATGACGCTGGTGAAGCATCCGTTCCGTTCGGGCGTGAAGGCGCAGGCCGGCATCGAATTCTGAAGATGCCGCCGCGCTTCGGCTCCGAATTCCGGGAGCAGCTGGGCGAGCTGCTGGCATGGCGGCGTGATATCCGCCATTTCCGCAGGGACCCGCTGGGCGAAAGCGTGGTGGCCGAACTGCTGGCGGCGGCGCAGCTTGCCCCGTCGGTGGGCAACTCGCAGCCCTGGCGGTTCGTGCGCGTCCGCTCGGCGGACTTGCGCGAAACACTGGCGGAGCACGCCGATACCGAAAAGGCCGCCGCCGGATCGGGCCTGGCAGACCCCGCGCGGCGTGCCGCCTATGCCTCGCTCAAGCTCCACGGTCTGCGCGAGGCACCGGAGATCATTGCGGTATTCTGCGACGAAGGAGCCGCTGAGGGCGGCGGCCTCGGCGCGGCGACAATGCCGGAGACGCGGGCCTATTCGGTGGTGCTCGCCGTCCATACGCTTTGGCTGGCGGCACGGGCGAAAGGGCTGGGGCTGGGCTGGATCTCCATCGTCGAGCCCGATTTCGTCACCGCGCTCCTGGGCGTGCCGCCGCGCTGGCGTTTCATCGCATTGCTGTGCCTGGGCCACCCCGAGGAACCGGACATGGTCCCCGAACTCCAGCGGCGGGGCTGGCAGGCGCGGCTCGACTGGCGAGCGAACGTCAGCGAGCGTTGACCTGCCGCGCAAGGCTGCGCGCCGCCTTGACGTAGGCGGGACCGCCGCAGACCGTCCAGGCCTGCGGGATCGCGACGCGCGGAATGTCGCGCAGGATCGGATGATGGATCATCTCGGTGCCCTGATCCGAGACCTTCTGCGTGGCGCTGTCGATCACGATGTAGTCCGGACGCGCCATCGCCATTTCCTCCAGGCTCATCTGCGAAAGCGACGGTTTTCCTAGCTTTCCTGCCAGATTGACGAGGCCGACCCGCATCATCAGGTCGTCGATCAGCGTGCCGGTGCCGGTGAGATAGCCCCGGCGCTGGTAATAGGCCGCAACCTTGCCGCCGCGCGCGCGGGGAATTCCGGCGAGATCGGCGTTCATTCGCGCAATCAGTGCCTCTCCGCGCTGCGGATGTCCCACCGCCCGCGCCACGTCGCGTATAGAGGCGACGATCTCGCCATAGTCATGCGCCGACTTGAGATCGAGCGAGCGAAAATGGCGGTTCCGCAGCACCGCGATGGCCGGATTGCGTCTTGCCGGCATGCCCACCACGAGATCTGGATCCGCCGCCATGACCTCCTCCGCCGACCCTCCGAAAACGGGCAGCCCCTTCGCTTGAGACGCCACGGCGGACATTTCGGGATCGGAAGCATAGCGCGTAAGTCCGGCGATCTGGTCACGGTCAGCCAGAGCCACCAGCAACTGGTCGGCGCAAAGATTGAGCGATACGATGCGATGCGGAACCGCGCCCTTGTTTGCCGTAGCAGGAGGGGCATTCCCGGTCGCCGCGTCCGGAAGGAGCGCGAGCATGACCCCGGCAACGACGCCGAGATTCCGATGCCGGGCAAACTCCTTCATCGCACCACGCAATTTCATAGACTTGTTCGCCAATCCTGAGACGCTATCGAGATTCTTTCGGTGATGCTCTCCCACCCGAAATCCCCCAACGAAAGGCGACTATGGGATCACCGGCGCCATGGCAACGCCCTATTCCCTGCCGCATTTCCCGCCGTTCAGCAGGGCGCCCGGTACGACGGCAGAGTTAGCGCAAACGAATAGCCTATCGTCAGGCGGTGGGTTTCAAAATGCTGCATTGCACCTATATGGTCGGCACCGGTACGCCCGCACAGAAGATGGACGGCCTTGGATTTGGGGGGACGTCCTTGTCAGTACGCCAACCGGAAACATGCCCATGATCCAGCTTGCCAATCTCCCCGAGGCCCCATGCTGAGGCCCAGGCGGCGCGGTATCGCCTCCGTCAACGCGGAAGTGCGTGACGGCATCGTCCCGGCCGCCGGCTCCATCGCCAAGACCCGCGATCTCGGCCCAGCCGAATCCGGAGCGAACTACCGGCTCGTCGCGCTCATCATCGCGTCGGCACTGTTCATGGAATTCGTGGACGCCACGGTGCTCGCCACCGCCCTTCCCACCATGGCCCGCGATTTCAGCGTTCGCCCGCAAGAGATGAGCGTGGCGCTGACCTCTTACCTGCTAGCGCTTGCCGTATTCATTCCGGCTTCCGGCTCGCTGGCCGACCGCTTCGGATCGCGAACGGTGTTTCGTGCCGCGATCGTGCTGTTCGTGCTGGGCAGCCTTGCTTGCGGCCAGTCCCGATCGCTGGAGATGATGGTCGCCTCCCGCTTCGTGCAGGGGATCGGCGGCGCGATGATGATCCCGGTGGGGCGGCTCGTGCTGCTGCGCTCGGTCGCCAAGCAGGACATGGTCAATGCCATGTCCTGGCTGCTGGTGCCCGCGCTGATCGGGCCGATCGTGGGGCCGCCGCTCGGCGGGTTCATCGTGACCTATCTCGACTGGCGCTGGATCTTCTACATCAACCTGCCGATGGGCATGCTCGGGTTCTGGCTGACCAGCCGCTACATCGCCAATATCCGCGAGGACGAACCCGGCCGGTTCGACACCCTTGGCTTCGTCCTCAGCGGGATTTCGCTCGGCTGCCTGCTGTTCGGCTTCGAAATGGTGAGCCGTCCCGGCGAAGGCGCCATCGCGGCGGGACTGATCGCCGTCGGAGCCGTGGCCGGGTTCTTCTATATCCTCCACGCCCGCCGGCACGAAGGCTCGATCCTCGATCTCGCCCTGCTCAAGGACGATACTTTCCGGCTTTCGGTGATCGCCGGTTCGATCACCCGCATCACGCAGGGCGCCCAGCCCTTCCTGCTACCCCTGATGATGCAGGTCGGCTTCGGCTTTTCCGCCGCGCGCAGCGGCACGATCACGGTAGCGACGGCGATAGGTTCGCTGGCCATGAAGAGCTTCGCGCCCCGCCTGCTGCGCCGCTTCGGCTTTCGCCGCGCGCTGATCTGGAACGGCGTGATCGCCACCGCAGGCTATGCGATCTGCGGCCTGTTCCGCCCAAGCTGGCCGGTGTGGACGATGTTCTGCGTGCTGGCGCTGTCCGGCTTCTTCATGTCGTTCCAGTTCACCGCCTACAACACCATCGCCTATGACGGCGTGGACAAGCGCCACATGAGCAGCGCGACCGCGTTCTATTCGACCTTCCAGCAGCTCATGCTTTCGCTGGGCATCTGCGTCGCGGCGATCGCGCTGCACCTTGCCATGCTCGCCAGCGGGAACGAGACGCCCTCCCTTGGCGACTTTTCGGCGGCATTCTGGGTGGTGACCTCCATTTCGCTGACGGCAACGCTCTGGAACCTGCGCTTCGCGCCCGAGGCGGGCGGCGAGATCAGCGGACATGTCCAGTCCGAGCCGGACGGCGAAACGAAGCGCGAGCCCGCCTAGGCGGCGGAAAGCGCGGTATCCCCGCCGATCCGGCCGAGCATGGCCTCTATCTCTGCCGCCACCACCAGCGCGGCGGGTGAGCGGGAGCGCCCTCGCCGCAGGAGCATGCAGATTTCGCTGTCGATCGGCGCCAGATCGCTTACCGCCAGCCGGACAAGGCTGCCTTGCTCAAGCTCCCCCGCCACGAAGGCGGGCGAGGACAGCCAGACACAATCGGTCCTGAGCACCAAGTCGCGCAGGACGTGGAAGTTGTCGCAGACGAACGATCCCCCGCGCCCGCCGAAACCGCCGGAGGACAGCTCAACGGCGCTTGCGGTGGGATAGCCGTCGAGGTCCGGCGTGGACACCGCAGTCCGGCCCGCCAGCGGATGGCCCGCGCGGACCATCACCTCCAGCCGCACCCTGCCCAGATCGCGCTTTTCCGTGCCGGGAACGTGGCTCATCTTCCAGTTGTTGCCGACGATCATCTCGATCCGGTCGTCCAGCAGTTCGGGCAGCAATTGCTCCGGGGGGCGGGTGACGGTCACGATCCTCAGCCCCGGCCGCGCCCGGAGCAGCGCCTGCCCGAGATCGGGAAGCAGCAGGCTTGCCAGCATCGGGCCGAGCCCGAAGGCGACGCGGCCGACATCGCCCGTGCCATAGAGCCGCAGGCTGCGTTCCAGATCGTCTGCGGCGGCGAGCAGGGTCCGCGCCTGCTCGATCACCAGTTCGCCCGCCGGGGTCGGCCGCGCCCCGCCGCGCCCGCGATCGAAGAGGATCACCGCGTGGCGCTGTTCGAACGCGGCGATGCTGCGGCTGAGGGCGGGCTGGGTGATCCGTTCTTCCTCGGCCGCGCGCGAAAAGCTGCCCGTACGCGCGACCGCGAGGATGTGGCGAAGACGGACATGTTCCAAGGCAGCACTCCCTTTCCATTACCATGGGGCATGGAATATCGCATTGATATGCATTGGACGTAATGGCGCGCCAAGCCCAAACACGCCGCTTGAAACAACAGCGGGCAAGAGGGCGGGCAATGGGAAATCGATGGATGGGGTGGCTGCTGGCGGCCACCGTGCTTTCGGGCGGGACGGCGAATGCGCAGGAGGAAACCGGGCGAGCGGTGCTGCCCGTACCGACCGCGCCGTTCGACGGCACATTCGCCGAAAACGTCCTTGACGCGCGGCCGGGCACGGCAAGACCCGTCAGCGCTCCTGTCGGCGCGCCGAACATGTTCGTGATGATGAGCGACGACGTGGGCTTCGCCATGTCGAGCGCATTCGGCGGCCCGGTGCCGACACCCAATTTCGAGCGGGTCGCCGCGCAGGGCCAGCGCTACAACCGCTTTCACACCACCGGCATCTGCTCCCCCTCGCGCGCGGCGCTGCTGACCGGGCGCAACCACCATGCCGCCGGCGTGGGCTGGCTGAGCGACGTTCCCTCCCCCTACCCCGGTTATGGCGGAAAGATCCTGCCCGAAACCGCCACCGTCGCGCAGATCCTGCGGCTCAACGGCTACAGCACCGCCATGTTCGGCAAGCACCACAACACCCCGTCGAACGAACGCAGCGAGGCAGGCCCGTTCGATGCATGGCCCACGGGCCTTGGCTTCGAATATTTCTACGGCTTCGTCAGCGGCGACAGCGACCAGTATTCGCCGATGCTCTATCGCGGCGTCCAGCGCGCCGATCCGCAGGATGGCCCGCGCGAACTGCTGGACAAGCGGCTGGCGGACGACATGATCCGCTGGATTCACAACCAGAAGGCCGGAGCGCCGGACAAGCCGTTCCTCGCCTATCTCGCCCCCGGCTCCACGCATGCGCCGCATCAGGCGCCGCCCGCCTATATCGCGCGCTTCAAGGGCAAGTTCGACCAGGGCTGGGACAAGGTGCGCGAAGAGACCTTCCGCCGCCAGGTCGCGATGGGCATCGTTCCCGAAGGAACCCGGCTGACGCCCCGCCCGCCGGAAATTCCCGCGTGGGACACGCTCACCCCGGCGCAGAAGGCCTTTGCGGCGCGAACCATGGAAGTGGCCGCGGCGCAGCTCGTGTTCCAGGACGAGCAGGTGGGCCGGGTGCTGGACGAACTCCAGCGGATGGGCCAGCTGGACAACACCATCGTCGCGATCATCGAGGGGGACAACGGCGCCAGCGCCGAGGCCGGCCCGCGCGGCACGATCAACGAGATGCGCAGCATGGGCCGCCATGATGAGGCCGAAGCCTGGATGACGGCCAATCTCGACCGGCTCGGCGGGCCGGATACTTACGAAAGCTACCCGGCGGGCTGGACCTGGGCAATGAACACGCCGCTGCGCTGGACCAAGCAATATGCCTCCATGCTGGGCGGCATCCGCAACGGGATGATCCTGTCGTGGAAGGGACACGTCGCCCGGCCCGGCAGCATCTGCGGGCAGTTCAGCCATCTGGTGGACATGGTGCCGACCCTGCTGGATGCCGCGCACGTGCCGATGCCGGCGAACGTGCTCGGCTCGGCGCAGAAGCCGCTCGACGGCCGCAGCCTCCTGCCCGGCCTCGCTTCCTGCGATCCGGCCATGCCGCGCACCCAGTATTTCGAAATCGGCGGCAAGGTAGGCCTCTATCACGACGGCTGGTTCCTATCGGGCGACGATGGCCGGATGGCCTGGGAGAACCTGCCGCCCGAAGGGCCCCGGCCCCGCATGCAATGGTCGCTCTACAATCTCTCGAAGGATTTCTCGCAGTCCACCGATCTTGCCGCGAAGGAGCCGGAAAGGCTGAAACGGATGCTGGAGCTGTGGCAGCAGGAAGCACGGCGCAACAACGTCTTCCCGCTCGATCACCGCTTCGCCATGGCCCGCGCCGTGGCGGCCATGCGCCCCAGCGGGCGCAAGCAGTTCACGTTCTGGGGCAAGGACGTGTCGATCCCCTCCACCACGGAACCCGTGCTGATCGGTCGTTCCTTCACGCTGGATGCGGACTTGAGGCTGGACACCACCTCAGCCTCCGGTGCCGTCGTGGCGCTGGGCAGCCGCTTCGGCGGCTGGAGCCTCTACCTCGATCGCGGAGTGCCGACTTTCATCTGGGCCCGCTCCACAGACCCGGACGAGATCGTCAGGGTCCGCGCCGCCCATGCGCTGCCGCAGGGGTCCACGACCCTGCGTCTTCGCTTCGCCGTGGCAAAGCCGGGCGGCCCCGCCGAAATCGCACTGAGCACCGGCGGCGAGGAACTGGCGCGCGGCTCATTGCCCACCAGTATCCTGACCCCGGCGGGCGGCGGCGAGACGCTGGACATCGGGCGGGATCTCGGCGTCACCGTCACGGATTATCCCGTGCCTCATGGCGCGATCGAAGGTGACATTCCGCGCATCTCCATCGCGTTCGACTGAGGCGGGCGGGGGCAGACCTTCAGCCAAGCAGCCCCCGCGTCCAGTCCACGATAGCCCGCTCCGGCATGGCGCCGGACTGGCGCCCGATCTCCCGGCCCTGCGAAAACAGGATGAGCGTGGGGATCGAGCGTATGCCATAGCGCCCGGCAATCGCGCTTTCCGCCTCGGTATCGAGCTTGCCGAGGCGGACCTGCGGCTCCAGCAGCCGGGCCGAGGCCGCAAAGGCAGGCGCCATCTGCCGGCATGGCCCGCACCAGCTCGCCCAGAAATCGACGAGCAGCGGGATGCCCGAGCGCGCGGCATGAGCATCGAAATTGGCCGAAGTCAGCGTGATCGGCACGCCGGCGAAAAGCGGCTGGCCGCAGCGCCCGCATTTCCCGCCCGCGGCAAGCCGATCGGACGGCACCCGGTTGCGCGCCGCACAGTGCGGGCAGGCGATCAGCAGGGCATCGCCCCTGTCGGTGGGCATGGTCTTTCCCTTTTTCCGTAAGCTTTGCTCTTCCTTTATCCCGCCAGCGGATCAATGCCAGAGATTGGTCCGCGCCAGATCGACGATCTCGTCACCCCGGCCGCTCATCACGGCCTTGACCATGTAGAGGGTGAAGCCCTTGGCCATCTCGGCATTGATCTTGGGCGGAATGGGCAGTTCCGTCCGCGCGACGACCGCGTCGATCAGGACCGGGCCGTCATGCTCGAACGCACGGCGGATCCCCTGCTCGACATCGGCAGGGTCTTCGAGACGAATGCCCTTGATGCCGATCGCCTCGGCCATCGCGGCAAAGTCGGGATTGTCGAGATCGGTTCCGAACGGCAGAAAGCCGGTCGATTTCTGCTCCACCTCCACGAAACCGAGCGTGCCGTTGTTGAAGACCACGATCTTCGCCGGGAGCCGGTTCTGCCGCAGGGTAAGCAGGTCTCCCATCAGCATGGCCAGCCCGCCATCGCCCGATAGCGAGATCACCTGCCGGCCGGGAAAGGCGCTCTGGGCGCCGATGGCCATCGGCATCGCATTGGCCATGGAGCCATGCCACAGCGAACCGATCAGTCTGCGCCTGCCGTTCATCCGCAAGTAGCGGGCGGCCCATACGGTAGGCAGCCCGACATCGAAGGTGAACACCGCATCGTCCGCCGCAAGATCGCTGATCGCCCTGGCGACCTGCTGCGGATGGATCGGCGTCTTGCCGGGACGGCCTACCGCCTGCGAATCGAGGTCCTCGCGGGCGCGGCGATAATGCTTGAGCGCCTTTTCCAGATGCCTGCCATCCGTCCTTGCCCGCAGGCGGGGCAGCAAGGCCCGCACCGTAGCGCCGACATCGCCCACCACCCCGAGGTCCAGCGAAGTGCGGCGGCCGAGCTGGCCGGGCCGGATATCGACCTGCACGGTCCGCACGCCGCTGCCCGCCGGATAGAACTGGCGATAGGGAAAGTCCGTGCCCAGCATCAGCAGCACGTCGGTATCCATCATCGCGTAGTAGCCCGAGGAAAATCCGATCAGGCCGGTCATGCCCACGTCGTAGGGGTTGTCGTATTCGACATGTTCCTTCCCCCGCAGCGCATGGACGATGGGCGCCTGGAGCCGCTCGGCCAGGGCCACCACTTCCGCGTGAGCGCCGGCGCAGCCCGAGCCGCACAGGATCGTGACACGGCTCTCGTCGTCGAACATCGCCGCCAGCGCCGCGAGGTCCGGCTCGTCCGGGACCACCACGGGCGGTCGGGGCAGGAGCGAGCCGGGCGGGGGCTCGGCAGCGGCGGTCGCCGGTTGCAAGGCCACGTCTCCGGGAATGACGACAACGGAGACGCCCTTTTCCCCGATCGCGGTGCGGATGGCGATTTCAAGGCTGCGCGGCATTTGCGACGGATCTGACACGAGTTCGCAGTAATGACTGCACTCGCGGAAGAGGTCCTGCGGACGGGTTTCCTGAAAATAGCCGGAGCCGATTTCCGGCGAGGGAATATGGGCGGCGATGGCCAGCACCGGCACGCGCGAGCGATGACAGTCGAACAGTCCGTTGATGAGGTGGAGGTTGCCCGGGCCGCAGCTTCCCGCGCAAACCGCGATGCTTCCGGTGAGATGCGCCTCGGCCCCGGCGGCGAAGGCGGCAACTTCCTCATGGCGGACATGGATCCATTCGATGGTGCCGCGAGCCCTGATGGCATCGGTCAGTCCGTTCAGACTGTCTCCGACGAGACCGTAGATCCGCTTCACGCCCGCTGCCTCCAGCGTGGCGATGAACTGGTCCGCTACGTTCCTGGCCATCTGCAACTCCTCGTCGTTCGCCGCGCGCGGCTGTTGGGAAACCTTCTGAACGGTCAGAGGCCGCGGAAGTGCCGTGCGATCCCTGCAACCCCGGTTTCAGAACGCGCGCTTTCCCGGCGCAGGGCAACCCTGACCAAAGTATGAGCCGGTCGCATTGTCTCCCTGAGGGAATCAGTCTGTCTCGATCATCCCGGATTATCCGCCTGTTGTTCGAGGGCCATATCGCTCCTGTCCGATCCGGACATGAATCAGGGAACAAGACAATGAACAGGATTATCGCAGGGATCATGGCCGCAGCTTCCGTGATGGCGGCTTCCCCCGCCTTCGCCGAAACGTTCGACGGCCCCTATGTCGGCGTTCAGGCCGGCCTGAACCACGACCGCGCGCGCGGCGCGGATACCGACATCGGCGAAGTCAACGTGCGCGATTCCCGCGACAGCTTCATCGGCGGCGCCTTTGCAGGCTACAACTACAGGCTCACGCCCCATGTCGTGATCGGCGCGGAAGGCAGCTTCGACATCGGCGCCGACGATGCCCTGCGCAGCGGCGCAGCCGTGATCGACCCGAACCATTCCTTCGACCTGTCGGCCCGCGCCGGCTACCTCGTGACCCCGGAAACGCTGCTCTATGTGCGCGGCGGCTACGAGAACATGCGCGCCCGCATTTCGGATGGCACGGCGACCGGTCATGATACGTTCGATGGATGGAGCGTGGGCGGCGGCGTGGAGCGCGCGATCCTGCAGAACGTAACGGCCCGCATCGAGTATCGTTATTCCGATCTCGGCAACAACGACCATGACTTCGACCGCCATCAGGCGCTTGTCGGCGTAGCCTACCACTTCTGACCCCACCGCCGGGCGGGGCTGCCGACAGGCGGCCCCCGGGCGACGCGGCGGCAATTGCGGCCTCCGATGACAGCAATGAATGAAAAAGGACTTCACCCCGGCCCGCGTTCTCCCCATCTAGGGCGCCAAGGAGAACGATCCATGCCGACCTACAAGAAAACCGACGAGGCGATCGCACGCCTGACCCCCGAGCAGTTCCACGTCACCCAGCACAGCGGGACCGAGCGCCCCGGCTCAGGCGAATACCTTGGCAACAAGCGCGCCGGAATCTACGTGGACATCGTTTCGGGCGAGCCGCTGTTCGCCTCCTCGGACAAGTACGAGTCCGGCTGCGGCTGGCCGAGCTTCACCAAGCCCATCGAACCGGCCAACGTCAGCGAACTGCGCGACATCAGCCATGGCATGATCCGCACCGAAGTGCGCTCCGCACACGGCGACAGCCACCTCGGCCACGTGTTCGAGGACGGGCCGCGCGATCGGGGCGGATTGCGGTATTGCATCAATTCGGCCGCCCTGCGGTTCGTGCCGCGTGAAGACATGGAAACAGAGGGTTACGGCGATTATCTCGATCAGGTCGAGGAAATCGGCCACCGCGGCTGACGCCTTGATGCAGGCGCGGCCCGAGCCCTGTGGCCGGGCCGCTCGCCGCTGCGGCGCAACCGAACTCCCGAAAAACGCAAGGAACAACTCGTCCACCGAGCCATTGCAAGACGTTGAGCCCTGACCGTCTTGCACGGTAAGGCCGTTCGCATGTCGGCATGCCGCGATATCGGCGGCAGCCACGGTCGCCGAAACGAACATGGATTGAGCGCAGGATGAGCACCCCCACTTCCCCCCCGAGCCCCAGCCCCGGCGCACACGCCGTGCCGGACGTGGCCACACAGGTCCATAACCTGTCGAGCGCCACGGTCTCGTGGTTCCAGACCTACTGGCTCCAGATCATCGTCGCCGGACTGATCGCCATTGCCATAACCTCCGGCCTCTATGCTCTTCGCGGATTGGGCAATCGCCTCTGCCGGGCGGAACGCGGCAGGGGTGCCTGGCTGACCGTGATCGGCCGCGCCGTGACCAAGACCACGAACTACTTCATCGTCATGGTCGCGATCCGCGTGGTGGACGGCTATGCACAGACGCCGCCCGCGCTCGACGGTCTGGTAACGTTCCTGTTCACGATCGCAGCGGTCCTGCAAGGCGCGATCTGGGCGCGCGAACTGATCCTCGGCGCAATCGAACACCGCACCTCCGCCGAACATTTCCAGGGCGAGGCGATCATCAATGCGATGGGCCTGATCCGCCTCCTCGTCAGCGTGGTGGTCTTCGCCGTCGCGGCGGTGGTGCTGCTCGATAACCTCGGGGTCAACGTGACGGGTCTGGTCGCGGGTCTCGGCGTTGGCGGCATAGCCATCGGCCTTGCTGCGCAGGGCATCTTCGCGGATCTGTTCGCGGCGCTGGCCATCATCTTCGACCGCCCCTTCAGCAAGGGGGATGCAATCAGCTTCGGCACCAGCACCGGGACTATCGAAGCCATCGGCCTGAAGTCCACGCGCATCCGCGCCTATTCAGGTGAATTGCGAGTAATTTCCAACAAGAGTTTGCTGGACAAGGAAATTCTCAACGTCACGCGGCGCGATCATATCCGCCTGCAGTTCACCATCGGTGTCGCTTACGAAACCCCGCCCGACACGCTCGCCCGCATACCGGGCATCCTGTCCGAACTGGTCGAAGCCGAAGGCGGCAAGGCTGCTCGCGCCGGGTTCGAGGCGTTCGGAGCGAGTTCGCTGGACTTCACCCTGCTGGTGGACGTGCCCGGTGCGGACTGGTCGGTCGCGCATCCGCTGCGCGACCGGCTGCTGGTGTCGATCATGCGGCGCTTCGCCGCCGAGGGCATCTCCATCCCCTATCCGACCCAGACGACCTACACCGCCTCACCCGACGGCAAGCTCATCATGCCCTACCCCGATCACTCGGTAGAGAACCATCCTGCTCCGGCGAAAACCGTACCCGCGCCGGAGGCCCGATGAATCACCGGTTCCGCGCCCGCCCTCAATCCGGAGGCAAAGGGCGCGGAACCGGCACTTCGGCGGATTGCCCCTGCCATGTCCGCCTGACGATCCATTCCCGCTTTGCGGCGCGAAGTTCATAGCTCCCTCTCGCGAAAAGCTCGGGCGCCGATTTCCGTAAAGCCAGCAAACGGGCGGTGAGGGAGAACTTCCGTTCCGGGAGCGAGCCGGCGGCGTGTTCGGCCCGGCGATCCACGGCGCGGCGGTTGTCCGGATCGGTGAGGTTTGCCGAGACCCACTCCGTGCCCTGATATATGTCCGGGATGCCCGGCGCGGTGATCTGGAGCGCGACCTGAGCCAGGATCACCGCATCGAGCACCTCATGGAACGACACTTCCTCCTTCCCGCTCCAGATGCCATCCCCGGCAAGTTCCTCCAGCAGCCCGGCAGCGAGCGCGCCGAGTTGCCGCTCGGCACCTTCATCCGGGTTCTCATAGCTGGACAAATCCTTGGCCTCGCGTGCTGCCTTCGTCATGTGCTGCATCAGGCGGGCCTGCGCATCGGGTTCCTCCCGCATGGCAAGAGCCGTCTGCATCGCATAAATGCCCCAGCGCGGCGCCAAACCGCACACAGAAGCGCGTGCGCCCGCATGAGCGTAAAACCGGCTAGCGAGCGCGGGAAAGTACGAGAGCGCGACGATCGCCGCACGCGCATCGGCCGAGCGCTTGGTATCGTGCGTCGAAAGCGCGTTGAGCCCGTAAGGCGTCCGCGCCGCGCGCCGGTTCATCAAGGCTTCGAACGCACTCCTCGAAATGGTCTGAAGTTCGGGTTCGGCGCCCACCTCGCAGAACGGCAGGTAGGATACCGCACGGAAAAAGACGGTATCCTCCTCGGACTTGGCGGTGAGCGCTCCGGTCAACTGCTCGAACCGGGCTGCGAACTGCCGGGCCTGCGGATCTCCGGCAGCGGCTTGCAGCAGGTCCAGCAATGCCCCCGCCATCCCCCCGGCGGAGCGCAGCCCCGCGAATTCCGGCGAGAGCGGCAGACCGTCGGCCGTGTAGGAACGGTAGACCGGCCAGACGAGCGCAAGCGCCTCGACCCCATCCTCGACCGCCCCCCACATCGCCTCGGCACAGCCCAGTGCCGCCATGGCCGCATCGGTGACGCGCGCGTGCTCGGGCACGAAAGTGCCGTGCAGCAAGGCCCGCCTGACGTTCCGCACTTCATCCGCCAAATCTTCAGGCACGGCATGGCGGGCCGCTGCCCGCATCGCGGCAAGCCCATCCGGCTGCGTGAGGAACTGCGTGATCGGGGTCATGAACTCATACCCGCTCATGCCTTGCACGGGCCAGTCCGGGATCTCCTCGCCTTCCTTGGCGATCTTCTCCACCCACACGGGCACATCCGGTCCCACAAGCTCGCGCAGATGGGCAAGATAGCCGCCGGGCCGCGCCAGACCATCGACATGATCGACCCGAAGCCCCTGAATTCGGCCGGCTTCGACTTGCCGCGAAATCCAGCGATGGGTAAGCCGGAATACTCCTATATTTTCCTGACGAACACCGATCAAACTACTGATATTAAAAAATCTTCTGTGATTTATGGATTGAGCGGACTGCCGCCAGTCTCCGATGGACCAGCATTGCTCCGCCAGCAGGTCGGCAAGCGCTGACGCATCCAGGGCGCCGCGCTCCGCAAGCTCCCGCGACAGGGGCGTATCGGCGAGCGGATAGCTCTGACCGTAGACCTCCAGCACGGTATCATCGCCCAATCGCCCCATCGCGATCTGCCCTGCGGCAAGGACTTCGTCCGGCGTGCCGTCAAGCACCGGGAAATGCAGCGGCCCCTTGTTCCAGTCGATATCGAAAATCTCACTGGAGGCGCTATCGCGGCCGCCCTTCATGAGGTCATACAGCAGCGGGTTTTCCGGTACGCAGGCCATGTGGTTCGGCACGATATCCAGAACGATCCCGATCCCGGCAATCCTTGCTGCGTCGCTCAGGCGGATGAAGGCTTCCTCCCCGCCCAGCACCGGGTCCACCTCGTTGGGATCGATCACGTCGTAACCATGGGTAGAGCCAGTCGCTGCCCTGAAAAGCGGCGAGAGATAGAGATGGCTGACGCCAAGCGTACCCAGTTCAGGCAGAAGCTCACGCGCGTCATCAAGGCTCATACCGTTTCGCAGCTGTAATCTGTATGTAGCTGTTATATCGTATGAATAATTGGATACGATAACCATGTAAGTCATCCGTTCCCAAGCGCTGCGGAGAATGCGAAGCGGCTTGCCCCGCCTCCCACTTCGATGAGCGGATCATCGTGCGGCACAAACGTCCCGCTGCCGAGGGAGGCGCGCATCAGCAGGCGGCCCTCGGTGAACGTCCAGGTCACGTCGATCGCGCCGCCGTCCCGCGTCACTTTCACTTGAGGAT
Organism: Novosphingobium sp. TK71; assembly: GCF_055361505.1. Taxonomy (NCBI): domain Bacteria; kingdom Pseudomonadati; phylum Pseudomonadota; class Alphaproteobacteria; order Sphingomonadales; family Sphingomonadaceae; genus Novosphingobium; species Novosphingobium sp. TK71. Next base: position 771,066 of record NZ_JBSZKA010000001.1, on the reverse strand, counting down.
GGGCGCCCGCGGCGAGCAGCGGCACGATCCGGTCCCGGCGCAGCGCCAGGAGGTCGCGGACGAATGCCTCGTGTGAGACCTGATCCGCGCCAACGGCATGTCCGATCTTCGAGGCGAGGAAGGTGTCCGGCGAGATCGGGTCCGGAACCTCCCCGCCGAACGCCGTGAAACCGGCAAACTCCTCGGCCCGCCCCGTCCGTACCGCTGCGGCGAGATCGCCGGTGAAGTCGGCAAAGAACTGGAACGGGGCACTTGTGAGAAATTCGTCGCCCATGAAGATCATCGGCACGGAAGGCGAAAGCAGCGTCATCGCCGTAACCACGCGAAGCGCGTTCCGGTCTCGGACGAGGTGGTGCAGCCGCTCGCCCCTTGCCCGGTTGCCCACCTGATCGTGATTTCCGAGGAAATTGATGAAGGCGGTTCGCGCCATCCCGGCGGAAGGTTCCCCGCGCGGATGAGAGGCCCCCTTGCGAGGCTGGCCCTGCTCTACATAACCGTCGCGCAGCGCGGTTTCGATATCGGCCAGCGGGTCGACGGCGAATGGGGCATAATAGGCCTCGTCCTCGCCGGTGAGCAGGCAATGCAAGGCGTGGTGCCAGTCGTCGTTCCACGTCGCGTCGAAGGGCTCGCTGGGCCCGAAGCCGGACGCGGGATTACGCTCGTCCTCGGTGACCAAATGAACCGGGCGGCCCCATGGTGCCGCGCGTATCCGCTCGGCCAGTTCGTCCAGGAAATGAACCTCGGAGCGATCCTTGATCTCATGGACCGCATCGAGGCGCAGGCCGTCCAGCCGGTATTCGTCCAGCCAGTAGAGCGCGTTCTCGATGAAGTAGTCGCGGACCGCGCGCTGCTCATAGGCGATGCCCTGTCCCCAGGGCGAGCGGCGGTCGGCATGAAAGAACGAAGGCGCCCACGCGGCAAGGTAGTTACCGGAGGGCCCCAGGTGGTTGTAGACCACGTCCAGCAGGACACCCATGCCAAGACCGTGCGCCTTGTCCACGAAGCGCCTGAAATCGCCGGGCGATCCATAGGCGTTGTGGGGCGCATAGGGCAGGACGCCGTCGTAACCCCAGCCCCGCTCGCCGTCGAACTGGGCCACCGGCATCACTTCCACTATCGTTACCCCGAGATCGCGCAAATGACGCAGCTTCCCGGCGGCGGCGGCGAAAGTGCCTTCTTCGGTGAACGTGCCGAGGTGCAGCTCGTAGATGACCGCCTGCGACCACGGGATGCCCCGCCACTCCGCCTGCCAAGCATATGCCGCCGGATCGACCAGAACCGAGGCCCCGTGAACATCGCCTTCTTGCGCGCGGGCGGCCGGATCGGGAAAGGCCGCGTCGTCCACCCGGAACCGATATGTATCCCCGCATGCGGCCCGGGTGTCGATGCTCCACCAACCGCCCTCCCCGCGCTCCAGCGGCACAAGCCCATCGGCGAGTTCCACCGCCACCATTCCCGCATCCGGGGCCCAGAGCCTGAACCGCCAGTTGCCGCCGCCGAGGGGCCGCGCTCCCCAGGTCCAGTCGAGATCCTGCGGCATCGCCAACTCCGGCCCCGTCATTCCGGTGCGAAGACGCAGACGCTGGCCGGCGGAATGGTCGCCGCCTCTCCTTCGACCGGCTCAGGCTCGAAAGCGAGATCGCGCGAGGTGTCCAGCACGCGGTGCCATTTCAAAACCCCGTTATGCGCCGGCAGGACGAAGTCCACGGCATCGCCCGCGTTCAGGACGATGAACAGCGGCCGCTCGCCTTCGACGAAGGCCTCCTGCGCCGAGTAGCTCAGGAAGAAGCCCAGGATGCGCAGCTCGGCCTGCCCCCATAGCTCCGCGTCCATCTGCCGCCCGTCGGGCTGGTGCCACGCGATCTCCACGCGGCCGTCCTCGGCAGGCTCGCCGTTGAGGAAGTTGTCCTGAGAGAGCACGGGATGGTCCCGGCGGAACCCGATCATCCGCGCACAGAACTCCAGCAGGGCGTCATCCCGCCCCGGCCAGTCGATCCAGGCCGTCTCGTTGTCCTGGCAGTAGACGTTGTTGTTGCCCTGCTGGCTGTTGCCGATCTCGTCCCCGGCCAGGATCATCGGCACGCCCTGGCTGAGCAGCAGGGTTGCCAGCATGGCGCGGCGGCGGCGCGCGCGGGCGGCGTTGATGGCTTCGTCCCCGGTCGCGCCTTCGGCGCCCATGTCGTCGGACAGGTTGTTGTCATGGCCATCAGCCCCGCCCTCGCCGTTCGCCTCGTTATGGCGATCGTTGAAGGAAACCGTGTCAAGCAGAGTGAAGCCGTCATGGGCGGCGAGGAAGTTGACCGAGGACGTCGCCCCCCGATCGGAATGGTTGAACTGTTCGGGCGAACCGATCAGGTGGTTGGCCAGATCGCCCACAAGCGCCGGATCGCCCCGCCAGAAGCCGCGTGCCGTATCGCGGAACTTGTCGTTCCATTCGCGGAACGGATAAGGGAAACCGCCCACCTGATAGCCGCCGCTGCCCACGTCCCATGGCTCCGCGATCAGTTTCACGCCGGAGAGGATCGGGTCCTGCCTGATCGCGTCGAAGAAGCCGCCTTCCCTGTCGAAACCCATGGCCTCGCGGCCGAGGGTGGAGGCGAGGTCGAAGCGGAACCCGTCGACGTGCATTGCCTGCACCCAGTAGCGCAGCGAATCCAGCACCATGCGGATGACCATCGGATGGGCCACGCTGAGCGTGTTGCCGGTACCGGTCTGGTCGAAGCTGTAGCGCGGGTTTTCCGGGGAGAGCTGGTAGTAGCTGGCATTGTCCAGCCCGCGAAAACACAATGTCGGACCGCGCTCGGAACCCTCGGCCGTGTGGTTGTAGACCACGTCCATGATCACTTCGATCCCGGCCCGGTGAAAACGCTTCACCATGTCCTTGAACTGGCGGATCGCCGGCGCCTTGCCCCGCTTGGGCCCGAGATAGCGGGGCTCCGGCGCGAAGTAGCCCAGCGTCTGGTAGCCCCAGTAGTTGGAGAGTCCCTTGTCCAGCAACATCCGGTCGTCGAGGAAATACTGGCAGGGCAGCAGTTCGATCGCCGATACGCCCAGCTTGCGCAAATGATCGAGGATGGGCTCGCTGACCATGCCGGCATAAGTGCCCCGCAATTCCTCGGGCACGTCGGGATGGGACATGGTCAGGCCGCGGACGTGGGCTTCGTAGACCACGGTTTCATTCCATGGGTGGCGGATGGAATTGTCACCCTCCCAGTCGAATTCGGGGTCCTGGACCACGCCCTTGACCATGAACGGCGCGGAATCGCGGGTGTCGAAAGTCATGTCGTCGCCCGAGGCAAGGTCGTAGCCCCAGAGCGCGTCGTCCCATTTCAGGCTGCCGGCGATCTCGCGGGCGTAGGGATCGAGAAGAAGCTTGTTGGGGTTGAAGCGGTGGCCCTGTTCCGGCGCATAGGGGCCGTGCGCGCGGTAGCCGTAGAGTTGGCCGGGCCGCACCCCCGGAACGTAGCCGGAGAAGATCGCCCCCTCCCGGCTCGGCATTTCCAGCCTCGCCAGTTCCTCGTCGCCATCGTCCGAATAGAGACAGAGCTCGATCGCCTCGGCATTTTCGGAGAAGACCGCGAAGTGCGTTCCGTCCCCCGTGAATTCCGCGCCGAGTTCATGGTACTGGCGGTCGGGCTTGGCGAATGCAAATGTCATCGGTTCCCCTTGCGGGTAGGAGGATGGATGCCGGTCAGGATAACAGGCACGTAGGCCGATATGTGGGACTGTATCTGCAGGCGAAGTCCGGCCGGAAGGAGCGCGTTTGCGCCGGGCGCGGTTCCGCGCAAGCGCGTGCCGGGGCAATCTTGCAGGATCGTCGGCCGGAAATCACACCGTGCATTAGGCCCCCGGATCGGAAACGTCGTGATCGGCAGCGTAAAATCGCGAACGGCGGCCGGGTTCCGGCTTCCCGGAGCGGCAGGATCAAAAAGGCCGGATAGATCTCAGCTTTCTGGTGAAATATCTCCACCAAGTGCCTGATATACCTGCACTTGTGTCACTAGTTGATTATAGCGGTTCTGGATCAGGCCGGTGCGGGCACTGCGCAGGCGTTCCTGCGCGTCCAGCCAGTCGCGCAAAGGGATTGCCCCGGCCCGGTACTGCCGTTCATAAAGCCTCTCCGCGTCACGCGCGGCAGCGTAGTTCGCCTCCACGAAGCCCGCCTGCTTCAGATATTGCTCCCGCGCCGAGAGGGAGACCTGCGTATCGCGCAAGGCATCGTAGAAGGTCTGGCGGAAATCCTGCACCGCGATTTCGTAGTCGGCCCGGGCGATGCCGGTGCCGAGGCGGATTTTCTCCGGGTTGAGTTCGGCAAGTGACAGCACCGCGCCAAGGCTGGCTGCGGGATCGCTGAAGAACCCGAGCAGCGCCGAGCTGGCCGTGCCCAGTCCGCCCGTCAGGCTGAAGCTGGGGTAATAGCCGGCGACGGTGGCATCGCTGGCGGCCAGCGTCTTGCGCAGGCGCAGTTCGGCGGCGGCGAGGTCGGGACGGCGAGACAGCAGCGAGGCCGGCGCCTCTGCGGCGATCTGCGGCAGCGGTTGCCGGGGAAGTGCCTGAAGCTCGGTCCCTTCGTAGGATTGGCGGTTCATCAGCGCGGCGATCGTCTTCAATGCCGAGACACGCGCCTGCACGAGCTGGGTCTGCGAGGCTTCCTGCGCCGCAACCGATTGCTGGGCATCGCGCAGTTCGAGGCGTGACACCGCGCCCGCATCGTACTGGCGCTGCACGAGGTCCAGCGCACGGCGGACATAGCCCAGACTTTCCTCGCCTATGGCGATCTGTTCGTTGGCATAGCCGAGCTGCCACCAGGCCTGCGCCGCCGTGCCGATCAGCGAGAGCCGCGTTTCGGCCAGATCCTGCGCGCTAGCCTGTTCTTCCCACTTCGCGGCATCGGCAGTGGCGCCAAGGCGGCCGAAGAGGTCCAGTTCCCACGACACGCCGAGCGAGGCGGCGCTCGATTTCGTCCAACCCGCCCCGCCGTCCAGCGCTTTCGAGCCGCTGGACGAGAGGCTGGCAGTGCCGCTCGGGAACAGGCCCTGCCGCGCCTGTTCGGCGGAAAGGCGGGCCTGCTTCAGCCGCAAGCCTGCCGCCGCCAGATCGGCATTGGCGGCCAGCACCTGATCGACAAGCGCGCTCAGCGCCGGATCGCCGAATTCGTTCCACCACGGGGCCCCCGCCGTTCGGGCCGCGCCTTGCGAGGGCTGGTCCCATGCATCCGCGATCGGCAGTTCCGGGGCGGCATAGCGAGAACGCGTCACACCCGCGCAGCCGCCGGTGCTGAGCGCGAGCGCCAGCGTGGCCAGCAGGACAGGGCGGAAGGGCTTGGTCTGCTGGGGCACGGGGTCAGTCTCTCGAAAGGGCATCGACCGGGTCGAGCCGGGCCGCGCGGCGGGCGGGCAGGAAGCCGAAGATCACGCCGATGAGCGTGGAACAGGCAAAGGCGGCGACGATCGAAGTGACCGAATAGGCCATGCGAAAGTCGATCGGCGTAAAGGAGATCGCAACGCCGACCGCGAGCGACAGGCCCACCCCGATCACGCCGCCGATCAGGCAGACCAGCACCGCCTCGATCAGGAACTGCTGGAGAATGTCCGACTGGCGCGCGCCCACGGCCATGCGCACGCCGATCTCGGCGGTACGCTCGGTCACGGAAACGAGCATGATGTTCATCACCCCGATCCCGCCGACGATCAGCGCGATCACCGCGATGGCGGCGATCAGCAGCGTCATCGTGTTGGTGGCGTTCGTGATGGTCTCGCGGATATCGTCGGAATTGCTGATGAAGAAGTCCGTGGTCCCGTGCCGTTTGGCGAGAAGCTGCGTCACCGCCGATTCCGCCGCCGCCGTGGAGGTATCGTCGTTCACGCGCACGGTGATGCTGGACAGGTAGGTCTGGCCGAGCATCCGGCTCATCGCCGTGGTGTAGGGCACATAGGCGGTCAGGCTGTCGCTGCCGCCGAAGCCCTGCTGCTGGGAGCCGACCACGCCGACGATCCGCGCGGGCACTTTGCCCAGCAGCACGACCTTGCCGAGCGGGTCCTCGCCATTGGGGAACAGGGTATCGCGCGAATTCTCGTCTATCACCACGTCCTGCGCCAGTTCGCGCACGCTCTGGGCATCGAACAGGCCGCCCGAGATCAGTTCCAGCCCGCGCACGCGAAAGTAGTCGGCACCGACGCCGCTGACCTGCGCGGTCGCCGCGACATTGCGATAGCGGGCGGTCACGCTGGTCGAGACGCTGGGGGTGACGCTGTCGACGTAAGGCAACTGGCCGAGCGCATCGGCATCGGCATCCTTGAGCGTCTCGATCCTGGCCGACCGCATGTCGCCGAAGCTCTTGCCCGGATAGATCGTCAGCGTGTTGGTGCCCAGGCTGCTGATATCGGAGAGGATTTTCTCCTGCGCGCCGCCGCCCAGCGCCACTACCGAAACCACCGAGGCAATGCCGATGATGATGCCCAGCATCGTCAGGAACGTGCGAAGCTTGTGGGCGGACATCGCCAGCACCGCCATGCGGAAGGCTTCGCGGAAGCGGTCTGCCACCTGCTGGAAGCCGCTGGCGACCGGCGCGGCCTTCTGCACGGCCGGGCGCACCGCGTTTTCGCGGGTGCGGCGGTCGTCGATGATCTCGCCGTCGCGGATCTCGATGATCCGGTCCGCGTGCTCGGCCACTTTCATATCGTGCGTGACGATGATGACGGTGTGGCCCTCGGCATGAAGCTCGCCTAGGATGGCCATGACTTCCACGCCGCTGGCGGAATCGAGCGCGCCGGTCGGTTCGTCGGCGAAGATCACCTCGCCGCCGTTCATCAGGGCGCGGGCGATAGAGACACGCTGCTGCTGGCCGCCCGAAAGCTGCCCCGGCCGATGGCCGGTACGCTCGGCAAGGCCGAGACGGGCGAGTATCTCGCGGGCCCGCCCTGCCCGCTCCCCGCGCGCGCGGCCGGCATAGACGGCGGGCACCTCGACATTGCCGAGGGCCGACAGGTCGGTCAGCAGGTGGTAGCGCTGGAAGATGAAGCCGAAATGCTCCCGGCGCAGCGCGGCCAGTTCGTCGGGTTCGAGGTCTCCGGTGTCCCGCCCGTTGATGCGGTAGGACCCCGAAGTCGGCCGGTCGAGGCAACCCAGAATGTTCATCAGGGTAGACTTGCCCGAGCCGGACTGGCCGACGATGGCAACCATCTCTCCCGCCTCGATCGACAGGTCGATGTCCTTGAGCGCCGCGAAGACACCGTCGCCCGAGGGATACTCGCGCCGGACGTGCGACAGGGTGATGAGCGGGGTGCTGGTCATCGAACGGGCCGGCGGCTCAGACCGGGGGCGGGCCCATCGGCCCCTGATTGGTCTTGGCCGCGGTGCTGGCCTCGCCCACCACAACGGATTCGCCCTCCTTCAGGCCCGAGAGCACTTCGGCGCTGATATTGTTGTCGATGCCGATGCGCACCTTGCGGGCGGCGATCTTGCCGTCCTCGCCCTTCACGCGCACGGAATATGTGCCGTCCTTGCCCTTGGCGCCGAGCGCGGTCGAAGGGATCATCAGGGCATTGGCGCGCTTGGCCAGAACGATGCTGACCTTGGCGGTCATCAGCGCGCGCAACCTGCCGTCCTCGTTTGGAACCTCGAACAGGGCGTTGTAGTAGATCGCCGAATCCGTGGTGCTGCTGGACGAGGTGGTCGACGAGGAATCCACTTCGTTGACGATCGATTCCGGTGCCGGTTCGATCAGCCGCAGTTTTGCCTCGTAGCGCTTGTCAGGATCGCCCAGGATCGTGAAGTAGACGGGCAGGTCCGGCTTCACGTCGATCACGTCGGCCTCGGAAACTTCGGCCTTCACCGTCATCACGTCCAGCTTGGCGAGGATGACGATGGTGGGAGCCGACTGGTTGGCGTTGACCGTCTGCCCCTGCTTGGTGACGACCGAAACCACCACCCCGTCCATGGGCGCGGTGATCTTGGTGTAGCCAAGCTGGACCTGCGCGGTATCGACGCTGACCCCGGCCGCGCGGATCTGCGCCTGAAAGGCATCGAAGCTGGCCTGCGCCGACTGGAGCTCTGCCCGCGCAGCCTCGAAATCGGCCTGGGAGGTCGCCTCGCCCGCGCCGAGCGCCTGCTGGCGCCGGAACGCCAGTTGCGCCTTGGCGAGCGTGGCTTTCGCTCCGGCAAGCTGGGCCTGCATGTTGGAAAAGTCGGCCCTGGCGGTTTCGAGGCTGTTGGTCTGCGTGCGGGGATCGATCAGGCCGATAAGGTCGCCCTGATGCACGACGTCGCCCACCGCGACGTTGAGCTGTTCGAGCCGCCCGGAAACCTGCGCGCCCACGCTGACCAGTTCCTTGGGCTCCAGCGTACCGGTCGCCTCGACGGTCTGCTCCATCGTGCCGCGCGTCACTTTCGCGGTGGCGACGACGGGTTCGGCCGGTCCCGAGAAGAGCTTCCAGACAAGGAGCAGGGCAAGGGCGGCGGCAACGAGAATGCCCCCGATCACGAGACGGCGCTTGGTCGACATGTCCTGCGGTATGGCGAGGGACGAGGCGGTTGTGGGTAAAGAGTTCGAAAGCGAACTGTAAAGTTATCGCAAGGAAAGGGTTGCGAAGTGTTGCTGGACCGTCATCGCGCCTTGCCGCCGGTCATCCCAGGAAAATGCCCGCCTTCAGAAATGCTTGAGCGCCATTTCCATGTCGGCCAGCGCCAGGTCGATGAGTTTGCGCATGGCACGCCGTGCACGGCCGGGGCTGCGATCGGCGATATGCCGGTGGAGTTCGCGGTGCTCCGGCATCGGGTCGCGCGGATGGACATGGATGTGCTGCTTGACCGCCGTGGTCGAGGCGATTGCCGTGAGGATCGAATTCGACAGCGCCAGCAGCATCTCGTTGTGCGTGGCTTCCATGAGCAGGGCGTGAAACCGCAAGTCGGCGGCGCGGCCTTTTTCGCTTTGGAGCGTGTGATGCTCCATCGTGTCGAGCGCATTGGCCATGTCCAGAAGCTGGTTTTCCTCGCGGCGGAGCGCGGCCATTTCGGCGGCCTGGGGCTCCACCACCCTGCGCAGTTCGAACAGGTCCCTCAGGAACGCATCGCTGGCGCCGCACTGGAGCTGCCAGGCGAGCACGTCGGGATCGATCAGGTTCCAGCGCTTGCGCTCGTTGACCCAGGTTCCCGCCTTGGGCCGGCTCGAGACGAGCCCCTTGGCGGTGAGCATGCGGAACGCCTCGCGCAGGACCGAACGCGAGACGCCCAGCGCATCGGCATGTTCCACTTCGGCCGTGAACAGATGGCCCGTGGGATATTCGCCCGAAACGATCCGCAGCGCCAGGCGACGAGCCACGTCGTGATGCAGCCTTCCGTGCCCCGCAGCTGCAAGGGCGTCAGGCTCGGGCGTGAGCGAAAAGGTCATCTTGTTCATCCGGTCAGGTCCGTTTCAAGCGCGACGCACCCGCGAGATGGAAAGGGGAAGACGCCCGTCCTCCGCGAAAATCGCGAAGGACGGGCACCCTCGGCCACCGGCGACAGAATGGCGGTACGTCGCTGGCTGCCGGAAGGAAGACGAACGGCCAAGTCCGTCCTACTGGAACGTGAAGCGCGCACCGATCGCGAACGTCCGCGCCAGCAGGGTCGTGCCGAGATTGTCGGTGGTGGAGCCGCCGGCATCGGCGAACTTGTAGTAGCTCTGCTGCTTCGACTTGGTGAGGTTGGTGGCGTCAAAAGTCACGCCGATGGCCTTGGTGACGTTCCAGGTCAGCTGGAAGTCGAGGCTCTCCTCGGACTTGTACCAGATGCCGATCGGGTTCGCGAAGAGGCTGGACTCGTTGTTGTGCAGGAAGCCCTTGCGCCAGATGTAGGAGAGGCGCGCGTTGAACGGCCCCCGGTCGTAGGCCAGCGTGGCATTGTACGAGAGCTTCGAGACGTCGAAGAACGCCGACCGCGAATAGCCGGTGATCGTGCCGGCCGAGTCCGTCACCGGGATGGTCTGGCTGGAATCGAGCACCGTCAGGCTGCCCTGGAAGCCGAGCCCGTCCAGCGGACCGGGCAGGTAGTGCGGGAAGTAGGTCAGCCCCGCTTCGACGCCCTTCAGCACGCCGTTGGATGCGTTCACCGGCTTCGTCACCACGAAATAGTCCGTAGCGCCCGCGACGATGCCGTTGCCGGGGATGTAGGTCATGACCGGCAGGCTGACGACGAGGCCGTCGATCTCACGCCGGAAAGCGGTCACGGTGATCGCGCTGTCGCGGTCGAAGTACCATTCCAGCGCCACGTCGTAGTTCTTCGAATGCGTGGGCTTCAGGCTTGCATTGCCCGCCGTGCCGCTGCCGTAACCGACGCTGGTGAGATCGCCCGTGAGCGAATAGGTCGGGTTCACGTCGCTGAAGTTCGGGCGGCGCAGCGTCTCGCCATAGTTGAAGCGCAGGCGCAGGCGGTCGGTGATGGCATAACGCGCGGTGAAGCTCGGCAGGAACTTCGCCGAGCCCGAATTGGCGCGGCTGCGGGCATAATCGTTATAGCGGTCGAAGAAGTTGTAGTCGGTCGCCACGTTCACATAGCGCACGCCGCCCTCGATATCCAGCGGACGCCCGAAGACAGAGACCTGCCCATCCGCCAGCAGGTAGGCCGACATGGTGATCTCGTCGATGTCGAAGGTCTTGTTGAGGACCAGCGATTCCGAGGTCGGCAGGCCATAGAGGCTGCGCACATAGTCGGCGTTATTGTAAAGCCACGCGCCATCGACCGTCACCCAGCTTCGCGGCACGTCGGCCTCGCCGCTCATGAAACCGGAGTTGGTGAAATAGGCGGCTTCGGGCAGCGTGGTCAGACTGGTGCCGAGGCTGGCGGCATCGGCGGTGCGCACGTAGCTCGACGCCTTGCGATCGTCGTAGCGCAGCCCCGCCTTGATGCGGCGGATGAACCCTTCGTCCCAGGTATAGTAGCCATCGAGCGAGGCCGTGACGGCACTGCCCTTGTCCTTGTTGGCGTTGTCGTAAAGCTGCGCGACGTTCCAGGCAGAAGGATCGGTGAGCAGGGAATCGTCGTCGAAGTGGTACGAGGGCACGCCGCCGCCCGAGTTGAAGTCCACCGAAATCTGGTCTGCCGTGCGATCGGTACGCATGGCGATGAACGAGGTCTTCGCGGTGCTGGTCTGATAGGCGAGGTCGCCGGTGATCTTGCCGCGATCGCCCAGATCCCACTGGCCATTAAGCGCGTAGACGTAGCTGTCGGTCTTCGACCTCGTATAGTCGCCGCTGTTGAAGCCGTAGACGTCGTCGGTCGTGCGTGACTTGATGATGTTCGTGTCGGGGTAGAGCTCGAAGGCGCCCGGATTACTCCAGTAATCGACATAACTGAACATCATGTCGCTGTAGAGCGAGCTGCGATAGCCGGTGTAGAACACCTCGGCGGTGTAGACCGAACTGCTGTTGGGGGCCCACTGGAGCGCCGCGTTGAACGAGGGGCGCTTGCGCTTGCCGTACTGGTCGGTGGAGAACACCGCATCGCGCGAAAGGTAGTAAGGCACCTCCACGCCGTTGTAGTTAATCGTCGAACCGGGCGTGGTCGGCAGGCCTTCGTTGAGGCCGGGCGTCCAGCCCGAGAAGATGCGTTCCAGCGGGGAGAGGCCGGAGCCTTCCGTCGGGTTCTCGGTGGCGAAGGGCACCAGTGCGCCGGCAGTGACGGTCTCGTTGCGATACTTCGTCTGGCTGTAGCTGCCGTTCACCAGCAGGCCGATCTCGCCGATCGGTGTCTCCCAGCGGTCGGACACGAGCAGCGCCACGTTCGGATTGAAGCTGTCAGAAACCTCGTTGTAGATGCCGCGCACGAGGCCGGAAACCGCCAGGCCATCGAAATCGAACGGACGGCGGGTCTTGACGTCGATCTGTCCGGCCAGCCCGGTTTCGAGCTGATCGGCCGAGCGCGTCTTGTAAACGTCCACCTGCTTCACGAGGTTGGCGGAAATGTCCTGCAGCGCGAAGGACTGCCCGGTCGAGGTGAAGATGTTGCGGCCGTTCATCGTCGTCACCGCATCGGGAAGCCCGCGAATGGTAACGGTGCCCGCCTCGCCGCCGGCACGGTCGGTGATCTGGATGCCGGTCACGCGCTGGAGTGCTTCTACAACGTTATTGTCCGGCAATTTACCCACGTCCTCGGCCACCACCGAGTCGACGATCTGGATATTCTCCTTGCGCACGTTGAGCGCGCCGACAATCGAGGCCCGCACGCCGGTGACGATGATATCTTCCGCTGTCGGCTGCGAACTGTCGTCGCTGGCGGCATTATCCGCCGCACCCTGGCCTGACCCGGCGTCCTGCGCCTGGGCCATCCCGGCAAGGCCGAGAGCGAGAACGGATGCGGTGCAGAACGCGAATGGCTTGAGCGCCATGAATCAACCCTCCCTGAGGGGCTGGCCGATACCATGCCCCTTCAAACTAGCCCGGACCTCTATTTGTCCGAGTAATGAGGATATGGCGCGAGGCGGTGCATTTGTGGGTAAAGAGTTCGCAAGCGCATCGTAAAGTTTTCGTAAGGCGCAACGCGAAAGGCTGACATTCGCGGCGGACTGCGCCATCAGGGGGTGTGCAAGAGGAAGCCAAACGCATCCTGCTGATCGACGACGACCTCGAACTGGGCGCCATGCTCGGCGAGTATCTCGAAAGCGAAGGGTTCCGGGTCGAGATCGTGACGGACGGTCTGGACGGCATGCGCCGCGCCCTGTCCGGAGAACATGACGCGGTCGTACTCGACATCATGCTGCCGCGCCTGAACGGGATAGAGGTGCTGCGCCAGCTGCGCGAGAACAACGAGGTGCCCGTCATCATGCTTTCGGCGCGCGGCGACGAGGTGGACAAGGTGATCGGGCTCGAACTCGGCGCGGACGATTATGTGGCGAAACCCTGCTACCCGCGCGAACTCGTCGCGCGCCTGCGTGCCAACTTGCGCCGGCACTACCCGGCCGACCGGACGCCGCTGCCGCCCCCGGTCGTCGAGGCAGGCGGGCTCGAAGTGCAGGTGGCCGCCCGCAAGGCGCTATGGCTGGGCAGCGCGGTGGAACTGACCGCATCGGAGTTCAACATCCTGCTCGTGCTGGCCCGTGCGGCCGAGGCGGTTTCGACCAAGGACGAACTCTCGCTGAGGGGGCTGGGCCGCGCGCGCCAGTCCTACGACCGCAGCGTGGACGTCCACGTCAGTAACTTGCGCATCAAGCTGGAGGGCGCCTCGCAGGGTGCGGCCTCGATCGAGACGATCCGCGGGGTAGGCTACCGGCTTCAGGTCCGATGATGCGGCGCAGGCTGTTCTGGAAGATCCTGCTGGGCTTCCTGGTGACGTTCCTGCTGATGACGCAGGCGGTATGGCTGCTGTTCGCCCTGCGTGACGACCGCGAGTTTCCCGAATGGTTGGTGACGCAGCAGATCGGCCCCGCCGTGCTGGAGGCGGCCACCCAGGCCGTCGCGGCAGGCGGCAGGACGCGGTACGACGAGATGGCCAGCCACCTGCCGCAGGACCAGCGCCGCCGTCTCGACATCTTCGATGCAAGGCAGCCGGTCCCGGCGCCTCTCGCGGACGATCCCGAGAATGCCGCGATGGAGCGCGGAGTGACCGACCAGGCCGGAAACCCCTTCGTCGTGCGCTTCCGCTACCACCGGGACAGGCAGCCCTGGCGGCTGAATGTCCCGCCCGAACTTCTCTTCATCGGCGTCATCGCCGGGCTGCTGTTCAGCGCGTTCCTCGCCTGGTATCTGGTGCGCCCGATCGAGCACCTCCGCCGCGGCTTCCAGCGGCTCGCACGCGGCGAACTGACCGCCCGCGTCTCGCCGGCGATCGGCAGCCGGCGCGACGAAGTGGCGGACCTCGCACGCGAGTTCGACCGCATGGCGCGTCGGCTCGAAAAACTCGTCGAAAGCCGTGAGCGGCTGATGCACGATGTTTCGCACGAGTTGCGCTCGCCGCTGGCCCGGCTGCAACTCGCCATCGCGCTCGCACGCCAGGCCCCCGAGCGGTTCGAAAGTGCGATGGAACGGATGGAGCGCGAGGTCGACAGGCTAGACGGGCTCGTCGGCGAACTGCTGATCCTCGCGAGGGTCGAGAACGAGGAAAATCCGGGCGACGAGTATTTCGATATCGCCGGGATCGCCGAAAGCGTGGTGGCCGATGCACGCTATGAAGCGCAGCCCGGCGGCATCGAAATCTCCTTCGAACCGCCCGCCGCCATGGCGGAGCAACTTCCGCCCGTTCGCGGCAGCTCCGAGCTTCTTCGCCGGGCGATCGACAACATCGTTCGCAATGCCTTGCGCTTTTCGGCGCCGCTCGGACATATCGACGTGTGCTGCACCTACCGGGAGCGGGAGAACCGCTTCCTGATTTCGGTGAACGACGAGGGGCCCGGCGTTCCTTCGGAACTGGTGGACACGATCTTCGACCCTTTCGTGCGCGGCAGGCCGGACGGGAAGAACCTCGGACTGGGGCTGGCCATCGCATCGCGGGCCATCGCCGTGCACGGCGGGCTCATCACCGCCCGAAACCTGCCCGAAGGCGGCTTCAGGGTGGAGATCGAGATACCCGCCGCCGTTTGATCCGTGGAGGACGGACTATCCTACAGGCGGACATTTCATCCTCGCGCATTCGACAGCGACAGCGGCACCGGCAGAACCGGCTTCTGGAAAGAACAGCGCCCGCGAACAGACCGCCCCGGAGGAACCTCATGACGATAAAGCGAAACATCGACCGCGCTCTGGCGGTGCTCGCCGCCGGGCTGGCCCTGTCGCTGTCGGTTGCGCCCTCCGCCCTCGCCCAGACCGCCGCGCCGGATGCCGCGGCGCAGGCCCATCCATGGCTGACCGTCGCGCAGCTTCGCAAGACCTACACGGACAGGCAGAGCCGGTTCTTCACCGTGGGCGGGCTCTCCATCCACTACAAGGACGAAGGCCCGCGCGGTGCGCCCGTCCTGCTGATGGTCCATGGGTCGGAAAGCAGCCTGCGGACCTGGGACCGTATCGCACAAGTGCTCAAGGGCCGATACCGCGTGATCCGCTTCGACCTGCCCGGCTACGGCCTGTCGGACGGCGCGACCGACGAGGCGGCGAAGACCCTCTCACCCACCGACGTCCCCATCGCCCTGCTGGACCGGTTGGGCGTGAAGAAGGTCACTTTCGTGGGCGTTTCCAGCGGCGGCACCATGGGCATGTACCTTGCGGCCAGACGGCCGGACATGGTCGAGCGGCTGATCCTGTCGAATACGCCTTCCGATCCTGTCGATACCAGCCATCTCGTCATGCCGAAGAGCTTTCTCGATGCGCAGGCCCGGGCCAGGCAGACCGGCTTTCGCGACCAGGATTTCTGGAACGAGTTCCTGAGCTATTTCGCCGGCGATGCCTCCCGCATTTCCACTCAGACGCGCAAGGAATACTACGATTTCTACCGCCGCGTGCCGGAAAAGAACCTCATCGCGCTGATCGCCCGCATCGGCGACGGCAAGCAGGCTTCGATAGAAATGGCCAAGGTCGACAAGCCCACGTTCCTGATCTGGGGCGGTGCCGACCCGCTCCTGCCGGAATCGGCGGTCACCGCGATCACGCGCTATCTTTCCCATGCCCAGATTTCCAAGGTCATCATGCCTGACGTGGGCCACTATCCGCCGCTGGAAGTTCCGGACCGCTTCGCCCAGCTGATCGCCGCCTATGTCGAGGCGGGGACGCCTGATCCGGCGCGGTAGCCGGGGCGGGCGCCGAGTGCCCGCTGTTCGGAGACTATGCCGCCCCGCCCTCCTTCCCGTCCGGTTCCGGCCTAGTAAGAGGGCATGACCGCACCGCGCACGCTTTACGAGAAGCTGTGGGACAGCCACGTCGTCGCCGAAATGCCCGGCGGCGCCAGCTTGCTCTACATCGATCGCCACATCGTCCACGAAGTTTCCAGTCCGCAGGCCTTCGTCGCCATGCGCGAGAGCGGGCGAAAGCTTCGCCGTCCCGAGACGCACCTCGGCGTAGCCGATCACGCGGTGCCGACCCGGAGCCGCGGCGGCGAAATCGCCGATCCGCAGGCCCGCGCGCAAGTGGCCGAACTGGAGGACAACGTCGCCGAGTTCGGCGTGCCCTACGCGCAGCTCGATGGGCCGGAACAAGGCATCGTCCACGTCATCGGCCCGGAAACCGGCTTCACCCTGCCCGGCACCACCATCGTCTGCGGGGATAGCCACACGACCACCCACGGCGCGTTCGGCGCGCTGGCCTTCGGGATCGGCGCAAGCGAGCAAGGCACGGTCATGGCGGCGCAGGCACTGCCGCAGGCCAGGGCCCGCACGATGAAGGTCGAACTGCTCGGCGAACGCCATCCCCTGATCGATGCCAAGGACATCGCCCTGGCCCTGATCGCGAAAATCGGCGCGCACGGCGCGGTCGGCCACGCGGTCGAATATGTGGGGGCGGCAGTGGCGGGCATGGCGATGTCCGAGCGCATGACCTTATGCAACATGACCATCGAGGCCGGCAGCCGCATGGGGTTGGTCGCGCCTGACGAGGTGACTTTCGCCTATCTGGCCGGCCGCCGTCTCGCGCCCGAAAGGAAGATGTGGGATGCGGCCACCGCTTACTGGCGCACGCTCGCCAGCGATCCCGGCGCGGTCTACGACAAGGTCGTCACGCTCGACCTGGACCGGCTAGAGCCGCAGGTGAGCTGGGGCACCAGCCCCAACCAGACGCTGCCGATCGGCGCCCTCGTTCCCGATCCTCTGGCAATCACCGACCCCTCGGAGCGCCGCGAGACGGAGAAGGCGCTAGCCTACATGGGCCTCATGGCCGGCCAGCCGCTATCGCAGGTGGTCATCGATCACGTCTTCATCGGCTCCTGCACCAATGGCCGCATCGAGGACTTGCGCGCTGCCGCCCGGATCGCAGCGGGGCGCAAGGTCGCCGCAGGCGTCCGCGCGCTGGTCGTGCCGGGCTCCGCCGCGACCCGCGCGCAGGCCGAGGCCGAAGGGCTGGACCGCGTGTTCCGGGACGCGGGATTCGAGTGGCGGTTTGCGGGCTGTTCGATGTGCGTGGCCATGAACGATGACCGCCTCGCGCCGGGCGAACGCTGTGCCAGCACGTCCAACCGCAACTTCGAGGGACGGCAGGGCCCCGGCGGGCGCACGCACCTGATGAGCCCGGCCATGGCCGCCGCCGCCGCCGTCTCCGGCCACCTGGCCGACGTGAGGGACTTCGCCTGATGCCGAACCAGCCTTTCGTCACCGTCTCCGGCCTCGCCGCCGCTATGCGCGAGGAGAATATCGACACCGACATCATCTTCCCCGCCCGCTTCCTGCTCATCACCGCGCGGGCCGGGCTCGGCGAATATGCCTTCCATGACCGCCGATTTGACGCGGACGGCAAGGAAGTACCCGGCTTCGTGCTCAATTCGGACAGGTTCCGCGATGCGCCGGTGATCGTCGCAGGGGCGAACTTCGGTTCCGGGTCCAGCCGGGAGCAGGCGGTCTGGGCCCTGCTCGGCCGCGGTACCCGTGCGGTGATCTCTTCCAGCTTCGGCGAGATTTTCTATTCGAACTGCCTGCGCAACGGCGTGGTCCCGATCGTGCTGCCCGAAGCCGATGTTTCCGCGCTGATGGATGCAGCGGAGAGCGGCGCCCGGTTCACGGTCGATCTCGATGCGCAGCAACTCGGTGTGGAAGGGCGCCCCGCGCGGGCATTCGAAGTTCCGCCCGAACGGCGCCTCGCCATGCTGAACGGGTGGGACGAGACCGACCAGATCGTCAACCAGTACGGCGCCGAGATAGACTCTTTCGAACAGCGGCAGCGCCGCACGCAGCCATGGCTGCATCACAAGGAACAGGACGCATGAGCAGCGAGGAAGACCTGCTGGCCAACTACAGGAAGGCCTATGACAACCGCGTCGGCTTCGGATCGCGTCCGGCGCTGATCCTGATAGACTTCTGCCAGGCCTATTTCGAACCGGGTAACGCGCTCTATTCCGAAGTCGACGATGCTCTCGAATCGGCCTTGCGCGTGCGCGCGGCCGCCCGGGCGGCGGGCGTGCCGGTGGTGCTGACCAATGTCGTCTATCACCCCACCGGGTTCGACGGCGGCCGGTTCTACGAAAAAGCCATGCCGCTGAAGAACTTCCTGAAGGGCAGCCCGATGGGCGCCTTCGGACCGGGATTGGAACCGTTCGATGACGAACTCGTCGTGTCCAAGCAATATCCGAGCGCCTTCTTCGGCACATCGCTCGCCTCGACGTTGACGGCGGCAGGGATCGACAGCGTGATCCTCACCGGCCTCACGACCTCCGGCTGCGTACGCGCGAGCTGCGTCGATGCGATGAGCCACGGCTTCCGCACCGCCGTCGTTGCCGAGGCCTGCGGCGACCGTCACGCGGCGCCGCACGATGCCAACCTCTTCGACATGAACGCAAAATACGCGGACGTCGTGAGCGAGGCGGAGACGATTGCCTTCCTCGGGGGCCTGAGCCGCTGAATCGGCGCGCCTGAAAAGGCGCATTCCCAGCACGATCACATGCCGAACCCGCCGGGCCCAGCCCGCGCGGGTTCGCAGCGCATGGGCCGGCCGCGAGCGCCGCGCACGCTCATCCGACAGGCGAATACGCACCAGATTCGCCGTCATTCTGACGAGACTCAAGTAAATCTATCACTGACAAAAAAGCAGCGGCCCGCTCGATCGGGACGCAAGACAAAAAGAGGGAAGAAGCAATCATGGCGACAACCCGGACAAATATCGGGACCGCCAAACAACACCCCAAGAACACGTAAAAACAACCAGAATACAATCTGAAGAACAAATCGGGCGAACATCCGGAGACAAGCGCTGAAGCGCGATCCTGACGCCTTGCAAGAACAAAGTGTTCAAGCAGCAGGGACTCAATTTGAAGCGATGCGCCCTTGCGTGTCCTTTCGATCAGCATTGAGGGAAAACATGACTGGCAATTCTCACACCATCCGTCTCGCTTCCACGCTATCAACCCTGGCGCTCGTCGCCGGTATGACATGGTCGGCACCGGCCATGGCCGAAGCTCCCGAAAACACCAGTGGCGACATCGTCGTCACCGCGCGCAAGACCGGCGAGGACATCCTCAAGGTGCCGGTCACGGTGACGGCGATCACGTCCGAGACGCTCGAAGCCAAGGGCATCGTCTCGATGGTGGATGTCGCCAACTCGACGCCGGGCATCAACATCAACAACAGCTCCTCGGGCCATGCGGATCGCTCGTTCCAGCAGGTCGTGCTGCGCGGCTTCACGCCGTCGACGACGCTGGCGACCACGGTTTCGACCTTCATTGACGGCGTGCCTGTCTCGTCACCCTCGCAGGTCGGCGCGATCAGCAATCCCGAGCGCATCGAAATCCTCAAGGGCCCGCAAAGCGCCTACTTCGGCCGCAACACGTTTGCAGGCGCCATCAACGTCGTGAACAAGGTGCCCGGCAACGACTGGGGCGGCCAGATCCTCGGTATGGTCGGCACGCGCGACAACTGGCGCCTGCAGGGCTCGGTCGAAGGGCCGATCATCGAGGACCTGATTTCCTTCCGCGTGACTGGCGAGAAGTGGTCGAAGAGCGGCTCGTGGAAGAACTACGACGGCAGCACGCTGGGCGACCAGTCCTCCACCGTCGGCACCGCGATGCTGGCGATCACCCCCTCCTCCTCCGTCACCATCAAGCTCTTCGGCATGATGGGCGAGGACAAGGACGGCCCGGCGGCACAGACCCGCCTCAGCGCCTATACCGTCACCGCCCCCAACGGCAGCGTCGTGCTTCAGGGCCAGTCGAACTGCACCCTGACCGGCGATACGCGCGGCGTGCTCGATCCCACCACGGGCCAGCCGATCGGTACCGCCGTCAGCAATCCCTATTTCTGCGGCACGATCCCGACGATCGCGAACCCCGTCACCGCCAACGTCGAGAATACCGACCAGGTGCGCCAGTTCCTGGCCAGCACGCGCGGCCGCGTCGTCTCGCCTGACGATACCGTCTCGGGCTACGGCCTGCTGCGCAAGACCCGCCACGTCCACGGCACCATCGACGTGGACCTGACAGACAACCTTACCGCTTCCGCCCTCGCCGGTTACAACCGCGAGGTCTGGACCACGCTGATCGACCTCGACGGCTACGATACCCGCGCCTTCAGCAACGACTCCTACGATCCGCCCGCGAACTACGGAAAGGGCTACTTCGACTATCCCTACCTCATCGAGCGCAAGATCGAGGACTTCTCGCTCGAAGGGCGCCTGTCCTACACCAAGGGGCCGTTCCGCGGCGTCGCCGGTGTCAGCTACCTCAGCGCCGACCAGATCCAGGGCAACGGTGGCAGCACCGGCTCTCTGCTCACCGCGTCGATGTTCCCCGGCGGTCTCAGCCGCAACAAGACGACCGGCTTCTTCTTCGGCCTGACCTATGACCTGACCGACACCATCTCGGCCAGTGTCGAAGGTCGCTACCAGATCGACAAGTTGCAGGCCTTCGCCACCGCATCCGGGCTCACCGTTGCCTCCAGCGCCTTCATCCCGGCCGGGTTCTACGAAGGCGGTTCGCTGCTGGCCAGCGCCACCTACAAGAACTTCACGCCGCGTGCGATCATCAACTGGCAGATCTCGCCCGACATGATGGTCTACGCTTCGTGGTCGAAGGGCGTGAATCCCGCCCAGTTCAACACCTCGATCCTATCCAACGCGGCAACCGTGCAGCAGGCCGCGCTCGATGCGGGCGGCCAGCTCTCGATCAAGCCGGAGAAGATCACCAACTACGAACTGGGTCTCAAGGGCAAGGCGCTGGGCGGCAACCTGCGCTACAGCCTGGCGGCCTACTACGCCCAGTGGCGCGACCAGATCAACGCGGTGACCATCGTCGCGCCCGATTCCACGCAGGCTACCGGGTTCAGCTTCGTCAACACCTCGGCCAACTCGGGCGACGTCGATCTCTACGGTGTCGAGGGCGAGGTTTCCTGGCGGCCGGCCGACTTCATCACCATCGATGCGGCCGGTGCGGTCAACGAAACCGACATCCAGAAGTTCACCAGCACCACCATCAGCGCGCTGACGGGCATCTACGATTTCTCCGGCAAGGAGATGAAGAACACCTCCAAGTATTCGGCCAACGTCGGCGTGACGCTGGGTACCGAGATCGCCGGTTGGGACGAAGGACGCTGGTTCGTGCGCGGCGACTGGAACTTCAAGTCCGGTCAATGGTCGAACGAGGCCAACCTCGCGAAGACGCCGGACCTGCACCTCTTCAATGTGCGTGCCGGCATCACTCACGGCCAGATCACGGTGGAGGCCTTCGTCAACAACCTGTTCAACAACCACACGCCGATCTCGGTATCGGACAACTTCGTGTTCAACCCGACGTTCAGCTACACCGCGCGCTATTCCGCGCTCATGCTGGGCCTGCCGGAACTGCGCACGGCCGGTATCCAGACCAAGATCACGTTCTGATCGCGGTCTTCATACAACTACGAAGGAAGGGCCGGGCGCGGGGAGCGCCCGGCCCTTCTCTTTTCAGCGCAAGTAGAATTCCACTGGAACCGTCAGTTCCAGCGGGTCCGGCCGGTCTTCGGGAATACGGGGCAGCGGCTGCGCGCGCCCAAAGGTTTCGAGCGCCGCCTGATCCAGTCCCGAAAAGCCAGAACTGCGCTGGATGACGGCAGCAAGAACCTGCCCGCCGCGCGTAACCTTGAAGCGCACCAGAACGGTCCCCTGCTGCCGCGCCGAGCGGGCGCGCGCCGGATAGCGGCGGAACCGTTCAAGATGCGCAAGAAGCCGGGCTTCCCAGTCCGGCTCGGCCATGTTCGAAAGCCGCGGCGCAGGCGGCGCCTGGATGCTTTTCGGTGCGGTCGTTTCCGGTATCGGCGGGCCGGGATCGACAGGCTCGGCCACTTCCTGCCGCTCCTCCCGAGGCTGGATGGAAACCTTCTGCAGCGTGAATACGGGGGCTTCCTCGGCCTGGACCTCCACCCGTTCCTCCTGCCTCTCGACCTGCTCCGGCCCGGGCGCGACATCGCGGACCGGGTCGGGCGCCGCAAGCGGTACGAGATTGACCGTGAGCGCAGGCGTGGAGGCGGACAGTATCCTCGGCGCCTCCCGCCAGACCACCAGCATGGCCCCGGCAACAGCCAGATGCAGCGCCACGCTCAGCCCGAATGCAGCCGGATTGCGGGCCGGAGCGTAACCTGCCTGCCCAGCCGTGCGATCAGGCACGGGCGAGATGATCCTCGACGAGCCCCCTCACCCGCAGGAATGCCGCTTCCGCTCCGGCGCGCGCGCGGGCCTGCTCTGCCGGGGAAAGCGCCGCCGCGTCCAGTGCGGCAGTAAAGCTGCGCCAGTGCCGTGCGCGGCCCTCGGGATGACCGGCGAGGTGGCGCGCCCCGCTATTCTCGTCCAGACCCAGTGCCGCCACCGCCTTGAACAGGAACGCCGCCCCCAGGTTTGAGCCTTCCGCAACATAGAGCCAGCCCAGCGCCGTGGGAATGTCCGCGCCTGCGCCGAAGACCGGCGCCGCGCTCGCCTCGGGAACCGCAAGGCCGAGATCGGCGAGATCGACCGCGATCAGCGGCAGTCGGCGGCGGTCGGCAAGATCGGGGAGCAAGGCGGCCAGCGCCGGCTGCTCGTAAAGCGCATCGATATCGCGGTGGAACAGGTACTGAACGGCAACGAAGCGCCCGTAGCGCTCACGGTCCGCGAATGGATCGGCAGACATGATGCGCTTGTCCAGCGCCTCGTGAACGCTTTCGGTTTCCGCCTTGAGACGCTTCGAGAGCGGAAGGGGAACGGTATCGGTGGTCATGGTCATCGAATTCTCCTTTTTCGGGGATCGGTTTCAGAAGGAGCGGCTAAGCCGGAGGCTGACGGTCGTGCGCCGGTAGGAATAGAGCCAGTCGATATTGCTCTTCACCCGGTTGTGCTGGACCAGCGCCTCGGGCACGAGCCCCGCCAGCTTGAGCGCCGGCACGCGCAGGATTGCGGTATAGACCTGCTCCCGGTCCCGGCGCTTCGCTTCGAAAAGTTCGCTGTAGGCCCGGTAGCGGCGCTCCCTCGCGGAGCCGAGCAGGAGCAGGCTGGCGGCACTGCCGAAGGATTTCGCCACGCCGAGGCGCGCACCCAGCTGGCGATAGGCATCGACGGGATCGCCCGCCGATTTGTCGAGCGCATCGGGCCCGCCCAGCAGGGTCAAGCCGTGCGGCAGGGTATACCAGCCGGTGAGGAACAGATCGGCCAGCCCGCCGTCCTGCGTGTCGTAGCCGGCCAGGGCATAGTCGAACCGGCGGTAGTTGCCCTCCAGCTTGAACAGCGCGCGCGGAGAAAGGGTATGCGTCCACTCCGCATTCACGCCCCAGGCCGTGTAGAGGATCGAGGAACCGAACGTCCCCAGATCGAAGGAGGGCGAGATGGCCACACCGTCTCGCGCCGTCTGGTAATCGTAGCCGAGCCGCATGATCGCGGTGGTTTGCGAATAGGCGTGATGCTCGGGATAGATGTCCCCGAACAGCATCGCCCTTGCCCGCAGCCCGCCATGCCCGCCAAGCGCGATACGGCGGCTGAGCGTTCCCTCGATGTTGATCCCGGTGGAGGCGATCGCATCCGGCACCTTGCGATCGATCAGGCAGGTGCCGTCATCGGCGGCGAGCAGGCAGGTATAGCTTGCCGAGGACTGGTTGAGATTGGTGCTGTAGCCCGGCCCAAGCGCCAGGCTGCCCTGCCAGCCCTGCCGCGTCTTCAATGCGGAGAGGAAAGCGTCGATCGAGCGCAGCACTCCTTCGCCCTGCGGCCCGCCTCCGGCCACCTGAAGCCGCGCGGCGCGGAAGATGCGGGCGGCCTCCCGGTCCTTGCGGTTCTCGAACAGCGTTCGCGCCAGTTCGAGCTGCGCGGGCAGGAAATCGGGCTTGAGGTCCAGCAGCGCACGGTAATCGCGTTCCGCCTGCGCCAGCTTGCCCTCGCTGCGGGCAAGCGCGCCGAGAGCGTAAAGCTCCAGCATCGGATCGCGATCTTCCAGCTTGCGGTAGGCCGCCAGAAAACGGCGCACGTCGCGCCATTGCTTGCGAGAGACGGAAATGTAGAGCGCCTGCCCGATGTCGCTGGCATTGTTGCCGACCGCATAGGTCTCGCCGTCGATCACCATTGAAGAGGGCACTTCGTCCAGTGCTTCGGCGTCCTCCCGCGCTTCGGCTTCGCGCTGGGCTTGCTGGCGGTCGATCTGCTGGTCCAGGCGCAGGCGCGTGTCCTGCCCGCTCCCGCTCTGTGCCACTGCCGAGGGGGCTCCAAACGGGATGCCCGCACAGAGCAGCAGCAGGTACTTGCGAAAGGCGGCCATGAGGATCGTGTCTATCCCGTTCGCGCGTGGTGGGACCGGACGCACGGCGGCGCCCGATCCCGATTTCACGCTCGGATCAGTTCTTGGTGCCGCCGAACGCGGTGTTGTACTGGCGGGCCGACGCAAAGTTGACGATCCCGGCCAGCGCATCGGCATTGGTGCCGAAGAAGCTGCCGCTGACGGCGCCGTTCGTGGCGACCGTGGTGGTGCCGCTGGTAGCCGTGGCGGTAGTGCCGGAGAAGGCGCCTCCGCTGATGCCCGCCGTACCGATGTTGACGCCGTAGCTTCCCGATGCATTGCTGAGGCTGCCGGTCAGAATGCCGGTGCCGCCGCCCGTGAACGTCGCGTTGAAGGTGCCGGTCAGGATGCCCTTGTTGGCATAGTCGCTGATGCCCTTGACCGAGTAGCTGGCGGCGCCGCTGTTGGGCACTGCGCTCGTCTGGCCGGTGCCGCCGTAGTAGACGGTGTGATCGCCGGCGGTGGCGCTGCCGGTCTGCGACCATTCGCCGAAGTAGACATCCTGCGTGCCGACCTTGGCAAAGTCGAAACGGCCGTACTTGCTGTGGTCGGTGACGGTGCCGGTGACTTGCGCAACCGAGGTCACGCCGTTGGCATCAGCTGCGGCATAGGCCTGAAGGCCCTGGAAATCGACGTACTGCACGCTGGTCAGGCTCGGCACGTTGATGCCCACGCGTCCGGCCACGTGAGGTCCGCCGCTGACGGTGCTGGCGGCGATCTTCACTTTCGCCGTGTCGCTCGATGCACCGACCACTTGCGCCTGGGCCGTACCGGCCAGCGCGGTCGAAAGGGTGAAGGCGGCAGCAATTGCTTTGAGATAGGCAGACTTCATTCTACTTCTCCTGCAGTTGGTGCGCCCGATCGTTCGGGCGCGTTGATCCAGGATCGTCGCCGGTGCCCTGCTCTGTCAGGATCAAGGGCACCGGCGGCGGTCCTGAAATTCTCCTCAGAACCGGCCGGTCACGCTGAGCTTCACGGTGCGTCCCGGTGCGGGCAGCAACGAACGCGACAGCGGGTCGAGGTAATAGCGGTTGTTGAGGTTGAGGCCGGTCAGCTCGGCGCTGAACCGGTCGTTGATGCGGAACTTCGCGAAGGCATCCAGGGTCACGATCTCTCCCCAGGTGTACGGGATATTGAGCGCGCAGCCGCCGATGCAGTCCGCCTCGTTGGTGAATTCGGCCAGTTGCGGGTTGTCGTAGCCCGCATACCAGGTGAGCCTGCCGCCCAGTTCGAGCCGACGGTCGAGGAAACGGCCGCCCACCGTCCAGTTCACCGTATCCTCGGGCGTGGCCTGTGTGAGCAGGAAACCGGCGATGAAGCCGTACTTCACGCAGTCGGGCACCCGGCCCCGGCTCGGGTCCATGGTCGCCGCCTGGCTCTCGTCGCAAACCTTGTTGGTCGTCATATGGCCGGCGCTCAGATCGGTGAAGAAGCGCCCGTTGTCATACCGCGCCTGAAGCTCGAAGCCGGCGATCACCTGCTTGCCGAGATTGCTGAACATCAGGTGGATGTCGCGCTCGATCACGTCGCGGGTGGTGTTGTGATACCAGGTCAGCTTGAGGTCGGCGTACTGGCCGTCGTTCAGGCCGAACAGCGGGCGCAGGTCCTGTATCCAGGCCGCTTCCCACGAACGGATGCGCTCGGGCTTCAGATCGCGCGAGGGGTTGATCGAGGCTGAAAAGCCGATCGTGCTCTCGAACATGCTGGGGAAGCGATAGGCCTCGGCATAGCGCAGATAGGCCCGGCTGGCGCTGCTGATGTAAGCGGTGGCCGAAAGCGTCGGCGCCCAGCCGCTGCCCGACTTGCGCTTGGCCTGCGTTATCGCGACCAGTTCGTTCTGGGCGCTGACCACACAGCGGCCCGCCACGAAGCCGGCGATGCTGTCGGTCGAACCGTTCAGGCAGAAATTGTCCGCGCGGTGGAAGTTGCCCGAGGCATCCGGGGTCCAGTCCGGGCCGTCGTGACTGACGACGAAAGTATAGGGATTGGCCGCGTAGCTGGCGATCTCGATCGGCAGGATGATGTCGATCACCGATTGCGGCATGTTCAGCCCGGTCCAATAGGCCCGGCGATAGGCTTCCCACGCGGCGGCGCCGGATTCCTCCGTTTCATAAGTGGTCTTCCACGAGGGCGTGACATACTGCGAGATCGAACCGCCCTGCAGTTCGAGATACTTGGGCAGGAAATCGTCCTTCGCCCAATATCCCGAATAGGTCAGTCCGGCATTGAACTTCAGGAATTGCGCGGGCCGCCATTCGCCCTTGAGGCTGAGGCGATATTCCTCGCGCCGTCCCGCGCGCGGCAACTGACGCCAGCCGTTGGCCATCGCCTCCGAATATTCGTCGTCCGAACGCAGCTTCTCGTGCTGCCAGCTTCCCTCCATCAGCAGGTCCAGCGTCGAGGTCAGTTCGAACTGGTTGCTGGCGGTCAGGCCATAGCGGTTGTTCCGCGAGTTGGAGAGCGCCGTATTGGTGATGATCGGGTCCGCCTCCGAAGCGGCATTGGGAAAGCCGCCCGCGCTGTAGGTATCGCCAACGGTATGGGTCGCCCAGAGATTGGCCTTGAAATCGATCAGGCGGCTATCCGGGTCCCACTTGTACTCCCCGTTCCAGGCCTGTGCATGGACCTTGCTGAGCGGCCACTGGATATTGCCGAAATAGCCGCCTCCGGCGGTCATGATCCGCGATGGCATGATCTCGCCGAACTTCGAGCGACTGTCGCGAAAACCGATCTGGAGAGCCTGATCGTCGGCGATCTTCCAGGTCGCCTTCAGCAGCCACGATTCCAGCTCGCTCGAGGTATTGGGAACCTCGTTGCCGGGTTCGTAATTGAGGCCCAGCTTTCGCACATAAGTATCGGCGTTCAGCGGCAGGTCTTCCTGCTGGTAATAACCGGCCCCCGTCTTGCCCGAAAAGTAGTTGCCGCGCTCGCGGTAGGCGTAAGCACCGAACAGTTCGAAGTCTCCCACGCGCCCCGCCACGGCCAGCCGCGCGGCACGATCGCCGAACGAGACGAATTCGTTGTCGTCGCTGCCCTTCAGGTTCACCCGCAACGAAGGGTCCGCATAGGGATAGGTCGGCGAAGCGCCCACGCCGGTGCCGACGAAGCCGGGAATATCGCGATAGTCCTGCCCGGTCAGCAGCGTCGGCAGGCGCGGATCGGTGGAGTTGTTGCCGCCTTCCAGCCGCATCTCCACGCCGAAGCTCTGCCCGGGCTGGAGGATGTCGCTGGCGTCGAGCGTGTTGATGACCACGGCACCGCCGGTCGATCCGTTGACCCCGCGGGTGGAAACCGGCCCCTTGAGCACCTGCACGCCCGAGATCAGGCTGGGATCGATGTAACTGCGATTGCTGGCGCCGTTGTATCCGCGCCAGACCGTCAGCGCCTGCTCGGTTCCGTCGATCAGCACGGGCACGCGGCCCGGCCCCTGGATGCCGCGAATGCTGGGGTCGAGCGCGCCGCCGTTACGGGCATCGCCGCTGAAGACATTGACCATGCCCTTCAGCACGTCGGCGGTATTCACGCCCTTGTAGCGTTCGACCTCCTCCTTGCCCGCATAAGTCGAAGAGATATCCTGATCGTAGACTGCATCGCGCTGCCGGGTATCGCGCTCAGCGCCGGTCTCCGCCGCGTTGCTCACGCTGCCTTCGACCCGCAGCGGGCCGAGCTGGACGCTTCCGTCGGATGCGGCAGGCAATTTCGAGAGGCTGACCACGCTGCCTTCGATGCGATAACCGAGGCCGGTGCCCGCCAGCAGGCGCCCCAGCGCCAGCGCCGGAGCCATGCGGCCGCTCACGCCGCCGGTCGAACGGCCGCGCACATCATCCGCATTGACGCTGACCTGGAGGCCGGACTGCTCTCCGAAATCCGTCAGCGCATCGGCCAGGGACTGCGCCGGAATGCTGAACGCCCGTGCTTCGCCGCTTGTGCTGGCCTGCGCTGCGGCCACAGCGGGAAAAGCCAGCCCTCCTGCGGATACCGACGCCAGAAGCGCTCCCGCCCAGGCACCGCGCCGCCCCATCCCGCAAAACTTCACCCCCGCAATCACCGTCAAAATCCCCCATTCGTCAAACGGGCGACTAAAATGCTAATGCAAGTCAGTCGCATATCCTAACGACGGGCGAGGCTCAGGAAATTCCGGAAAAAAATGCAGTGAGCGGTGAATTAATTGAAGCCTAAGGGAAACTGCATGGAAAAGCAGCCTTCTCAGCGCCTGCCGGCCATCCCCCGGCTCACTCTACGGTGACGATCCTCAGCCATGGCGTAATGTCGCGCACCGCGATGGTGTGGGCTCTTGCAAGCGCCTCAAGCGCTGCATCCGGATGGCGCAGATCGTAAATGCCCGTTACCCGCCGCGTGTCGAGCCCCGGCCCTCGCGCGACGATATAGCCTCCGTACCAGGGACGCAGCGCTTCGAGCACGTCCCTTACCGGTCGATCGTTGACCAGAAGGCGGCCGTTCATCCACGCCGCGATCCGGTCCGGCCGGACCTGGCCGCGCGAAGGGCTTCCGGCCCAGGGCACCGCGATCGATTGTCCGGGGCGCAGCCGGTCTCGCACCCGGCCCTTGGGATAGGAAACCTCCACAAGCCCCCGCCGAACGGAAACCGCCATACCCTGCTCGTTGAACCCTGCCTCGAACGCGGTGCCGAGAACCTTCACCTCCCCGTCTCCGGCCTCCACGCGGAAGGGATGGGCAGGATCGTGGGCCACGTCGAAATAGCCCTTTCCGCGCAGAAGTTTCAGGCGCCGGCCCTCTGCGTCCATCGAGAACGCCATGGCGCCGCCGGGCGCGAGCCAGGCGGTGCTGCCGTCCTGCAAGGCCACCTTGTGAACCTCTCCGGTGCGCGCGATATCCTGCGCCTGCATCCAGACCGGAATGTCGGCCGCCAGAACCAGCCCAAGGCAGGCCGCTGCCGCGAGCGGCACAAACACACGCCATTTGCCCCGCGCCTTGCGGCGAAGCTTCAGCGGAACGACATTCCCGGCAGGCAGCGCTACGGCATCCACCGGCCTTGCAGCCTCAAGCAGGAGATCGAGATCCCGCGTTTCCGCCCATACCCGGCGATGCTCAGGGCTGGCATCGAACCACTGCTCGAATTCCGCGCGCAATCCGGCGTCCTCCGGATCGTCATCGAGACGAACCAGCCAGGTCGATGCCATTCGCTCTACCGCGCCCATATCCACTTCGTCATTCATCACGGGTCTTGCCGCATTTCCTGTCGCCAACGAGACTCCACATGATTGAGACGAACGACGCCGCCGGGAATCCGGATAAAAATGCAGGTATCGTCATGGCCGCCGCCGCAAGGCCTTGCGGCAGCGCTCCAGACCATCCACCACGAGTTCCTGCGCCAGGCTCCTGGAAATGCCGAGCCGCTCCGCGATGTCGATCAGGCGCGCGCCCTCGAACCGGTGCATGGTGAACGCCAGCCGCGTCCGCTCCGGCAGGGCGTCCATGGCCGTGCGAATGATCGAAAGCTCATCCATCGCCTCCAGCCGGGTCTGTGCGGAAGGCTCGTCGCTTGCAATCAGTTCGGCCACGCCGCTGTCGTCGCCGCTGAACAGCTTCTGCTCGAAGCTGCGGCGGCGCCGGCCATCGAGCGCAAGGTTACGGGCGATGCGGAACAGGAATCCCCGAGGTTCGCCGATAAGCTGCTTCTTCGCCGCGGCATTGAAACGCAGCCAGGCCTCCTGGACGATGTCTTCCGCCCCGGCCCGGTCCCCAACGATGTTCGCGGTATAACGGACGAGTTCGGAACGCTGCGCCAGGAAGACGCGCAGCAGTTCGCCATCGGACGATGCTCCGTTTTCCCTGTCTGCTCGATCCATGGCCGGGACGGATAGCAGATCACTTATTGCGAACCAATCGCAATTTATGGAAAATCAGATAACGACGACTTCCTGATCGATCGAACCGAACGGCGCGGTGCCGTCCACGCCGGTTGCCGTCATGCGGATCGTGTCGCCATGCACCATGAACGGCGTAACGGGTCTGCCCTCCCGGATGATCTCGATGGCACGGACTTCGGAAATGCAGCTCGATCCCACTTCGGCGTAGTTCGCATTGGACACCGTACCGGAACCGATCACCGTTCCGGCAACGAGATCGCGCGTCAGCGCGGCATGGGCGATCAGTTCATGAAAGCCGAAATCCATGGCCGAACCGCTCGCCGCGCCAAACCGCTGCCCATTGAGATCTATCTCCAGATCCAGGCAGACACGCCCATCGCGCCACGCATTGCCGAGCGCGGCGGGGGTGACGGCGAACGGCGCCATCGAGCACGGCGGCTTGGCCTGGATCCAGCCGAAGCCGGTCTTCATCTCCACCGGCGCCAGGGTCCGCAGCGACCAGTCGTTGATCTGGACCACCAGCCTGATGTGCTTCAACGTATCCTCGGCGCGGGTGCCCATGGGAACGTGATCGACGATCACGCCGAACTCGCCCTCGAAATCGATGCCGTGGGCAGTGTCTGCAAACGGCACCGCGTCGCTCGGGCCGTAGAAGCGGTCGGAAACACCCTGGTACATCAGCGGCCGGTCGCTATCGACCGGAGGCAGACCGAAAGCGACCTGCATGAGTTCGCCATGCGTGCCGAAGGCCGACCCGTCGAGCCATTGCCACGAACGCGGCAGCGGCGCGCGCAGGCAGGCGGGATCGAGCCGTCCGCCCGCTCCGCCCTCAAGCGCCGCGGCAAGCCGAAGGAGATCGGGCTCGGCCGCCGGCCAGTCCTCCATGGCCGACAGCAGGCTCAGCCCGGCCGCCTCCAGATAGCGTGCACCATCGGCCGAGACGACCGCCAGCGCGCCATCCGGGCGGCCGTTTTCCAGAGTTGCAAGGCGCATGCTCAATCCTCGAAGATCGCGACGGCGCGGGTCCAGCCCGCCGAGGCACCCTTGATCTTGTGCGGGAAGCACGAGACGGTGAAGCCATGGTCGGGCAGCACTTCGAGGTTGTGCAGCTTTTCGAGGTGGCAATACCCGATATCGCGGCCTGCCTTGTGGCCTTCCCATATCAGGGACAGATCGCCGGTTTCCTTGACCTTTTCAGCGGTGTAGCTGAACGGCGCATCCCATGACCAGGCATCGGTGCCCGTCACCCGTACCCCCCGCTCGGTGAGGTACATGGTCGCCTCGTAGCCCATGCCGCAACCGCGGTTGACATAGTTCGGCTCGCCCAGCGCCTTGCCGGCGGCGGTGTTGACGAGGACGATATCGAGCGGCTTCAACGTATGGCCGATGCGGGCCAGTTCGTCCTCGACATCCCTGGCCGTAACCACATAGCCATCCGGGAAGTGCCGGAAATCAAGCTTCACGCCGGACTGGAAGCACCATTCCAGCGGCACTTCGTCGATGGTGAGAGAACGCTCAGGCTCTCCGTCCTTGCCGTTCATGGTCGGATGGAAATGATAAGGCGCGTCAAGATGCGTGCCGCTGTGCGTGGTCAGCCTGACCCATTCCGCAGCAGCGAAACCGGCGCCATCCGGCGTATCCTCGGCAGTCACGCCGGGAAAGAACATGTTCAGTTCACCCACCGTTTCGGCATGGGTCTGGTAGGTGATCTCCGGCTTCAGGAACGGCGGATCACTGACGACATCGTTACAGAGCGAGATCGAGAGATCGACGAAACGGCGAGTCATGCGGTCTTTCCTCCCAGCGTCTCGGCGAACCAGTCTGAAATCAGATCGCGGCCATAAGCCATGTTGTCCGCGCCGACGTGCTCGACACCGCCCTCGCGGGGCGTGAAGATCACCTTCTCGCGGCGCGGCGAATTGACCAGCTGGTCGTAGAGATCGCTGGCGTAGTTCACGCTGATCTGGCGATCCTGCGCGCCGTGAGTGACGAGGAAGGGCACCTTGATGCGGTCCATGTGGCCGTTGAGGTTCATCGCATCGGACTTCGCCAGGAAATCGTCCTGATCCTCGGCACCGAAGGCCCAGTGGACATGCGCCCAGTAGTGCGGCACCGGGTTCTCGCCCTCGCGTGCCATGCGCTTGTCCTGGACTTCGCGCCAGTTGTGGTTGGCCCCCCAGACCGCGCCGGATGCAAAACGCGGCTCGTAAGCGACCGCGCGCGGCGCGAAGTGGCCGCCGAGAGAGATGCCGGTCATGCCGATGCGCGCCGGATCGACGTCCGGCTGCTGCTCCAGCCAGTCCACCGCCTTGCTCGCCCAGCTTTCCGAATTGGGATCGACTGGCAGGTTCTGAAGGCGCAGCGCCTCGCCCGATCCGGGCTGGTCGACGCAGAGCGTGGAGATGCCCCGCCGCGCCAGTTCCTGCGGCAGGCGGGTCCAGTAGAGCAGTTCCTTGCAGCTATCGAGACCGTTGCAGAACACCACTACCGGTTGGCGTCCCTCTCCGGGTGCCCGCGTGAACAGCGCAGGCATCGTGCCGGTTTCCAGCGGGATTTCCACGCGCTCGCGGTTGATCCGGCCCAGCGCGGTCGAACGGTCGAACGCTTCGCGCGCCCTTGCGTAAGTTTCCTGACGGCCGGGATGGCCGTGGCCCTGCATGCGTTCCGCGGTGATGAGGTAGAGCGAGGCGCGCTCCAGCTTGTTCGAGGCGGAGAACTTGCGCCCCGCAGCCTCGTCCTCGGCGGCAAGTTCGAGCAGCTTGTCGCCCATCGCCGCCCATGCCTTCATGAACTGCGGCGTACCGGCATCGGCGCCGCTGGCCGCCGCGTCGCGGATCGGCTGGCACATGTCGATGATCTCGCCAAGCTGCGCGCCCGATTCCATCGCGATCGAAACCGAGAGGTTCCAGATGTAGTTCGGAAAGTATTCGAACAGAGCCATGGTTCAGGCCTCCGCCGGCTGGAACAGGCGCGCATCGGGTGCGGGATGCGGCATCGTCTGCGGGCCCCCGACACCGATGCCCCACTGGTCCATGATCTGCGGGCCCGGAATGTGGACCTTGTGCTGATGCGTTTCGAAATCGACCTCTTCCAGCTCGGACGTATACTCGACCGCGAAGCCGCCGGGCGTCGTGAAGTAGCTGAAGGTATTGTTGCCCGCCGTATGGCGGCCCGGCCCCCAGCGCAGGTCCGTGCCGCGCTGCTTGAGGCGATGGACGCCGCGCATCATGTCGTCGACCGAGAGCATATCGTAGGCGACATGGTTGAGACAGGGCGGACCGGGCAGGATGGCGACGCGGTGGTGCGCCCCGTTGCAGCGCAGGAAGCACATGAAGTCGCCCAGCCAGTCGCTGATCTTGAAGCCGAGCACATCGGTGAAGAAGGCCACCAGCGCCTGATGATCGGGCGAGTGCATGACGATGTGGCTGATCTTCACCGGCACGCCTTCCCAACGCTCCATCGCCCGCTTGCCGAGCTTCTCCACCTCCGCCGAAATCTCGAAGGGGAGGCCGTCGGGCGAGAAGAAGCGGAAGGCATAGCCGCCGCCGGGGGCATCGAGTTCGCGCGGGGCGAAGATCACCTTGCAGCCTGCCGCCACGACCTTCTCGTGCAGACCATCCACATCGCCGCGCGTATCGGCGGCAAACGCGATCACCTCGACATGGTCGGCATCCGACTTGTGGAGGCGCACGACATGGTGCTCGTCATGCCCGTGGGTCTTGAACCAGGCGAAATCGTCCTGCGCGGCGACCTCCACGAGGCCCCAGTCCTGGGTATAGAAGGCGCGCTCGGCGTCGAAATCCTGAACGCCATATCCGACATAGCGGATTTCGGTCACTCGGCTCATGGCTGCAATTCCTTGAATGAAATGGTCAAATGGGTTGGCTGACAACCGCGAACATCTCAGCGGTGGCCTTGTGGTTATCGACCGGGGGGCCCTTGCCGATCTGGCCGTGGCAAATCGCCAGCGAAGCCTCGACGATGTAGCGGCAGCGCTCGTAACGACGGGCGCGATAGGCCGCGAACGCCTCCTGGGGAGCGGTGTGCGCCGAGAGTTCCTCGGCCAGAACCAGCGCATCCTCGATCGCCATGCCGGCGCCCTGCCCCAGATGCGGCGTGGTGGCGTGAATGGCATCGCCCAGCAGCACCACCCGGCCTGCATGCCAGGGGCCGTGAACCATCATGCCTTCGAGCGGGCGGTAGACCACGCCCTCGTCATCGGTGATATGTTCGGCCAGTTCGCGGATTGCCGGTGCGGCCCCGGACAACCTCGCGCGCATCGCCGCGGCCAGGCCATCCACCGGATAGCGGGGATTGTCCGGCTCCGGCGTGGTCGCATAGATGTACATCGTGTCGGCCGACATCGGCACGAGGCCGACGCCGGTAGGTCCGTTGTAGACGTGAAGCGCATCAAGCCCTTCAGCGCGCGGAAAGTTGTAGCGCCAGACCGACTGACCGGTGAATTCCGGGCTTTCCGCCTGAGGCAGGACCATGCGGCGGGTCTGCGAATAGACGCCGTCAGCGCCGACCACCACATCATAGCGGCCGTCGGAGCCATCGGAGAAGCGCACGAAAACGCCCGTTTCATCCTGATCCAGCAGTTCGACAGTCACGCCGAGGCGGATCTCGGCGCCGAGGGCCCGGGCGCTGTCGCCAAGCACCTTCTGCAGGGCACGGCGGCCGATACCGACATTGGAGGGCCTGCCCTCCACCAGTCTCGGCGTGGGAATACGGGCCACGCGGGTCCCGTCGGGAAGGTAGATCTCCACGGCATCGAACCCGCAGGCCGCATCCAGAAAGGCTTCGAGCACGCCGAGCTGGTCCATCGCGCGGACCACGTTCGATTGCTGGATGATGCCGACGCCATAGACGGACCACTCGGGATCGCGCTCGATCACGGTGACGCGATGCCCCTTGCGAAGGAGCGCAATCGCGGCGGAAAGGCCGCCGATGCCACCGCCGATCACGAGAATATCGAGTTTTTCCATATACCTGCTTTCAGGAACGCCATCCGCATCCGCCACGATGCGCCGCCATTCTTCTCCCATGCCCATCGCGAGCCCGTTGCCGGAGGGATTGCAGGACCGCTTGCCACAGATCAAATTTTTTGTTTTTGTCCATTACCAACGATGGAATCGATACCTGATGCGCCTGGACAAGTTCGACCTCAACCTGTTGATCGCCTTTGAACTGCTGCTGGAGGAACAGAACGTCACCAGAGCGGCACAGAGACTGAACCTGACGCAATCCGCGATGAGCGCCGCGCTGGGTCGGCTTCGACTGGCGCTGAACGATGAACTGCTGGTGCCGCACGGCCGCCGGATGGTGGCCACGCCCCATGCGCTGGCGCTGGCGCCGATGGTATCGGAAGCGGTGCGCAATCTTCGCGTGCTGATCTCGGGCGCGACCGCCTTCGATCCCGCCACGTCCGATCGCCGCTTCGAGATCGCGGCTTCGGACTATATCTCGACGGTGCTCCTCAGTCCGCTGCTGCCCCAGCTCAAGCACGAGGCGCCCGGGGTGGAGATCAACGTCGTCCTGCCCAATCGGGAATCGAGCGCGCTTCTGGAAGACGGCAAGCTCGATTTCCAGCTCACGCCCGAACAATACCTGAGCCCCGACCACCCCAGCGAACTCCTGTTCGAGGAACGGCACGTCGTTGTCGGATGGTCGGGCAATCCAGTGTTCCGGCAGGAAATGACAGAGGAGGCGTTCCTGTCCTGCGGTCAGGTCGCGGTGCGGATCACCGGCGTTCCCTCCTTTGCCGAGCGCCACCTGCTGGCATCGGAAGACCGCCGCCGGATCGAGGTGACGGCGCCATCGTTTTCGCTGGTGCCATGGTTGCTGCCCGGCACGAACCTGCTGGCCCTGATGCACGAACGCCTTGCCCAGGTCTTCGCGCCGCTGCTGCCGCTGGAAATCCGTCCGGCGCCGATGGCCATGCCGGCGATGCGCGAGATGATCCAGTACCATGCCGCCCGCACCACCGATGCAGGGATGATCTGGTTCAAGGACAAGCTGATGACGGCAGCACGCTCCCGGTGAACGCCGGCCTCATACCAGGCGCGAAGGCGCTGCCGTAAAGACCTCGGTGCCGTGCGGCTGCCGGGCGCGGAATTCCAGCGTGCCGCCCAGCCGGACGGCGCGTTCGCGCATTCCTACCAGCCCATAGTGACCTTCGCGGCGCCCCGCTTCCCGGATCGCATCGGGCAGGCCGATACCGTCATCCGCGATGGAGAGGGTGAGCTTGTCCGCCCCATACCGGATACGGATTTCGACCGATGAAGCCTCCGCATGGCGAACGGCATTGGCCAGCGCCTCGCCGACGATGCGGGCCAGTTCGTCCGCCACCGAGGCGCGGATCGGCCGGACGCTGCCTTCCTCCACGATCGTCCAGCGCAGGGCCGAAGGTACGATGCGGGCCGCGAGCGGAGCCAGCAAGGGCGCCAGCGGCACCGGCTCGCGGTCCTCCCGCAGAGAACGGACGCGGTCGCGCCCTTCGAGCAGCACGTCGTCCGCCCGCTCCAGCGTATCCTCCAGCGCGCTGCGGGCCTTGTCTCCTTTGGGGAGCAGTTCAACGATGGACTGGAACCGCAGCATCAGGCCCTGGAAACCCTGCAGCAGGGTATCGTGAAGCTCCCGCGCGATCCGCTCCCGCTCGGAGAGGCGGGCCTCCAATCGGCTGCTGGCCTGCGCCGCCACCGTTCGCAGGCGCCAGCGATAGAATGCCCAGACCGCCGCGCCGATCGCCAGACATGCGAGAGCGAGGAACCAGCCCGTCTGGTAGAAGGCCGGAGCGATGGTGAAGGCGATTTTCGCGCCCTGCCGGTTCCAGACGCCGTCGTTGTTCGAGGCGATGACGCGGAACTCGTAATTCCCCGGACCAAGGTTCGTGTAAAGCGCCTGGCGCTGGTGCCCGGCATCGACCCAGTTGCCGTCAGCGCCGCGCAGGACATAGCGGTATCGGTTGGCACCGGCATCGGTAAGGCTGAGAGCGGCGAATTCGATCTCTACGCGGTCCGTGCCGACCGGCAGTGCGATCACGCTATCGGACGGAGCATGCAGGGTCTTGCCCGCAATCAGCGAGCGGATCATCACCGGCGGCACGACGTCGTTGCGCGTCAGCCGTTCCGTATCGATCCAGGCCAGCCCCTGGTTGGACGCCAGCCAGAGCCGCCCGCCGCCATCTGCCGCCAGGTCATTGGTGCCGAACACATTGGATCTTGCCCGGAACCCTTCCTCATGGCCGAAGAGGTCGAACGGCAGGGCGGCGCCGGGCCTCTGGAAGGCGCGGTCCAGCCCCTTGGCCGGAATGCGTGCGATCCCCGTCGCCCCGATGGTCCAGACCGCACCGTCCCCAGTTCGGCCAATGCCGGTCACGCCGGCCAGCACGGGATAGTCCCGCTCGGAAAGGCTCTCGAGACGCGTGCCCCGCAGCCGCGCGATGCCCTTCTGCCCGCCGAACAGCAAGCTCCCCCCGCTCCCGACGACGAGGTTGACCGAACCGATGCGGTTTGTGCCTGCCGGCCAGAGGCTGATCGCCGAGCCGCCCGCGATGCGCTGAAATCCGGCCTTGCTGCGGCCGACGAGCAATGTGCCCGGCCCATCGGGGCGCAGGGTCAGCACGGTGCCGTTCCGGTCTCCTGCCGGACCGGAGGCAGGCTCCAGCCGAGTGCCTGAAAGCCGATAGACCCGGTCCATGCCGGTCCAGAACGTTCCCGTATCGTCCACGGTGCAGGATACCGAAAGCGGACCTGCTATCGCTTTGGACTGCGCGACGGTTCCGTCGCCCCGCAATGTCAGCAGGTAATTCCCGTCAAGGCCGATGGCCAGCAGGCGCCGCGCATCGCCGCACAGGACGCCGAGGGACGCCTTGCGGAAGATCAGTTCCGGCTCCTCGCGGTCCCGCCCGGCCCGGTAGACACCGGAAAGCCCGGCATAGAACACATGCCCCGAGCGCGGATCGGCCACGAACCCCGTCACCACCGCCTCGTGATTGCGCGGCCGGGCGACATTGCTGGCGGAAAACCGGTCGAGACCGGATTCGGTGCCGACCCAGACATTGCCCTCGCGGTCTTCCAGAACCGACAGGGCAAGTGATGCGGTCAGCCCGTCCCGGTCGGGAAGCCGATCGAACACGGGCCTCCCCGCCGCCGTGGAGGGAACGACCCGGGCGAGACCATCATCCTGACCGGCGATCCACAGGGCATCGCCGCGATCGAAGGCGATCTGCCGGCGAACGTAGGGGGTATTGACGGGAGACAGCGGGGCGATAGGCCCGCCGCCCGACAGGTTGCGAAGCCCGCCCTCGTCGGCCAGCCAGATACGATGACGGGAATC
This sequence comes from Novosphingobium sp. TK71, assembly GCF_055361505.1. Lineage (NCBI taxonomy): Bacteria > Pseudomonadati > Pseudomonadota > Alphaproteobacteria > Sphingomonadales > Sphingomonadaceae > Novosphingobium > Novosphingobium sp. TK71. The sequence goes on along the minus strand of NZ_JBSZKA010000001.1, from coordinate 732,577 downwards.
CTCGGCAAGCGCAGCGAACGAACCGGCGCGGGCCCCCAGCGGCTCGAAGCGCGAGGCCCCCGGAGCAAGGCGGAGCACGCGCGATGGCTGGGCGACATAGAAGCTGCCGTCCGATGCGCTCAGCATCGAGCCCATCGCCGCCTCGGCAAAGCCCTGCGCCGGTCCGAAATAGGTCCATCGTCCGTTGAGGTAGCGCGACAGGTTCATCACGCCCTTGCGGTCAACCGCGATCCAGACGGCGCCGTCGCGGCCCTGCCGGATGCCGTCCACCCCGCCCGAAGGCGGCCGCGGGTTCGCCCCTCGCAGCACGCCGCGATGAGGACCGCTGCCGCGCAGCACCGCGATGCCGCCGAAATCATAGCCGACCCAGATGTCCCCGTTGCGGGCCGCCAGCAGCGCCGTGACCTGTATCGACCGGCCGGGATCGTCGTCCACCGGATTGACCCGTTCGAAGCGAATGCCGTCGAAGCGGTAAAGCCCCGTGGAAGTGCCGAGCCAGAGGACCCCGTCGCGCCCCTGGGCCATCGCGCGGATATTGCCCGGAGCGCCGTCTCCCAGCGACCAGCGCGTATGCCGGAACTGATCGAGCCTGCGGGCCGGATCGAGCGCGGCGCCGGGCCCGGCAAGGCCCAGCAGCGGCAAGGTCCAGAGCAGCGCCGCGAAACGGCGAGCCAGTGGCCTCATTCCGCGCCGGGGTTCTGAAGATCCATGCGGATATTGAACCTGTCCGAACGATAATGCGCGTAAGTGCGCAGGAACGGCCGGTCCTGCCGATCATAGACGGTGCGGGTGATGCGCAGGATCGCGGACATCGGCTCCACCTGAAGCCGCTCCACGCAAAGCACGTCGGCCAGCATGGCGCCGATGGTCTGTTCCGCCCGCGCGGCGTGGTGACCCGCCTCGTCCAGCAGCTTGAGGATCGGGGCGCGCACCAGCGACGCCTCGTTGACCACCGCGCCCAGTTCGCCCGGAACGTAGCTGACGACATAGCCGATCGGCACCCCGTCAAGACAGCGCACGCGCACCGCCCGGACCACCTCGGCCCCTACGCCCAGCCCCAGCGCGCTTGCCACGGTGGCGGTCGCCTCGCGCCTTTCGACCGAGATCACGTTGACCGTGGTGCCCTGCCCCAGCGCCAGCAGCGAATCCACCGCCTGGTCGATGTTGGCCTCCAGCGGCTTGGCCGGGGATTTGAACACCACGCGCGTGCCAAGGCGGCGCTTGCGCTCGACATAGTTCTGCTCGGCCAGATCGTTCAGCACGCGGCGCGCGGTAATGCGCGAGACGCCGTAGATTTCGGAGACTTCCGCCTCCGTGGGCATGGCGCTGCCAAAGGGACGCTGGCCGCTCAGGATCTCGTCGCGCAACATGAGGTAGATCTGGTGATAGAGCGGCACTGCCGCATCGCGATCGAGCACGTCATTCCCCCGGGAGGTGTCGGGCCAAGGACGCCCGCCTTGGTCCGACCCTGCTCTTCGGAGCCAGCCCCCGCTTAGTCAAGTCGCCGCCGCCACGCGCCAGACCGGATAGCGGCCCATCAGCAGCAGCGAGAACCCTCCCGCCACCAGGCACCCGACCCCCGCCATGAGCGCCGGATCGTAGCGCCCCATCGTGTCGAAGGCCCACCCGTAGACCACCGGACCAAGGCCTCCGCCCAGCGCGATCACGGTATAGAAACAGCCGTAGATCGTGCCGTAGTTCCGCCGCCCGAAGTAGCGCGCGATGAGATAGGCCAGCAGGTCGAACTCGAAGCCCGCCCCAAGGCCCAGCGCAATCACCGAAAGCACGGCATGGGTGGTGTCGAGTTGCGGCTGCGCCATCATAAAGCTGCCGGTGGCGGGCATGGCGAGGATCACCAGCGCGCAGCCGGGCGCCCAGAACCGGTCGAGGAGCCAGCCGCCGATCACCCGTCCCGCCATCACCGAAAGCCCGAATCCGGCCGTGATCGCGCCGATCTCCGCCAGCGCAAAGTGCCGGGTGCGCAGGATATTCTCAAGATTGGGCGTAGGCGCGGTAAGCGCGAAGGCGATCAGCAGGAAGGCGAAAGTCATGATCCAGAAGCGCCTGTCACGCAGCGCCTCGCGCAGGGTCAGCCCGCTTTCCATGACCGGCGATGCTTCCTCGCCCGAACCGCACCGCTCGCCCCTTTCGCGAAACAGCAGGGAAACCACCGGGAAGCCGATCACGATCGGCAGCGCCCCGATCGCCACGAACGCCCAGCGCCAGCCGAAGTCACCGATCAGCCAGGCAGCCAAGGGCTTCACGAGGAAACCGGTGATGCCCGTGCCGGTGCTGGCCACGCCGATGGCGAGCCCGCGGTGACGGTCGAACCAGCCGTTGACGGCATGCATCCACGTTGCCGTCAGGGTTCCGGCGCCGACCACCGACATGAGCACCCATTGGCCGTAATAGATCCAGAGCGTGCCGTCGCTGAGCGAGAGGCTCATGAAAGTCAGGCCGAACAGCAGCAGCGAGACTTGCGCCACCCGCCGCGCACCGAAACGGTCCACGGCAAAGCCCGCCATCGGCCCGGTCGCCATGACCACCAGCGACTGCACGGTAATCGCGCCCATGAGCGCGGCGAAGCTCCAGCCGAAAGCCTTCTGCAACTCCGGCGCGAACATGCCCGCCGTATAGAACGGCAAGGGGCTCAGCCCCATCGCCAGTCCCACCATCGCCGCGAAGACCACGACCCAACCCGCGCCGCTGTCTCGCGCCGGAAGGCTGCGATCGGACGTCGCTTCGGGAGATGAAGGCCCTATCTCCGCAGAAGACGGTGCTGCTGTCACCATCGAATTCGAACGCATTTTTCACCTGTCGGAGATTGGGCCGCCCCGCTCTGGACGGACACTGGACAAGGCCGCGATCCTGACACAGTAATAGTCATATTGATATACCATAAAGGACGGGCCGCATGACCACCGCCAGCACCATCAGGCGCCGCTACGTGACTGCCCCGATTGCCGGCAAAGCGATCGGCAAGGGAGCGGAAGCAGGCCGGCTGGTTCACTACCGGGTCTGCGGCGAAGGGCCGGCGGTGGTCATGCTTCACGATTCCCCGCGATCCTCCCGCCTGCACACCGCCACGATGAAAATGCTCGCCAGCCGGTTTCGCGTCTTCGCCCTCGACACGCCCGGTTACGGCAATTCGCAGCCGCTCGGCCTGATCGATCCGGCGATCCCCGATTTCGCCGAGGCTCTGCGCGAAGCGCTTGCGGCGCTGGGGCTGGAGGAAGCCCCGCTTTACGCCACGCACACCAGCGCCAAGATCGCGCTGGCCCTCGCCGCGCGGGGCGGCAAGATGCCGCTGCTGGTGCTGGACGGCCTCTCGATCCCCGACGCCCCCGCCCCCGAAACCTTCATCAACGCCTATATGCGACCCTTCCGCCCGGATGCCGACGGGGCCTACCTCGCGGCGGAATGGGTTCATGCCCGCGACATGCTGCGCTGGTTCCCCTGGTTCTCGCGCAAGGCCGAGAGCCGCATGGCGATGGATGCCCCCGCGCCGGAATGGCTGGAAGACTACGGTATCGACCTGTTCAGCGCCGGACCGCACTATTCCGACGCCTATGCCGCCGCGATGCGCTGGAACCCGCTGGAAGACCTGCGCACCGTGCAAGTGCCGACCCGGGTGGCCGCCCGCAGCGACGACGTGCTCTACGGGTTTCTCGGCAAGGTACCCGTCGATCAGAACGACAGGCTGACGGTCGAAAGGCTCGGCAGCGATCGCAACGAATGGCTGGACTGGCTGGCGGAAACGCTTGCGGGAGCGGGAGCGGGAGCGGGAGCGGCATCGCCACCCCCGCCTGAAGCCGCACCGGATGCGCAGGCCGGCTATGTGGACCTTCCGCAAGGTCAACTTCACTGGCGCCGGAACCTGTCGGGCAGCGGCCGAACGGTGCTCGCGCTTTCCGCGCCGACCACCCTGGAAGCGCAGGCATGGGCACAGGCCCTCGCCGGTTCGCGCCCGACACTCGTGCCCGACCTGCCCGGATTTGGCGATTCCGATCCGTTGGCCAAACCGGATGCCGACCTTCTGGCCAATAGCCTGGCCCAAGTCATCGAGCATCTGGCTCTCGGCAAAGTGGACGTGCTCGCCATCGGCCTTGCCGCGCCGCTGGGCGCCAGGCTGGCGGCGCGGCGTCCCGATCTGGTGGGAGCCCTCGTGATCCACGGCGCGCCCCACATGGACATCGACGCCGCGTTCAACGCGGCCTGCTGCCCGGTCATCCCCTTCGATGCCCATGCCGGAACCCATCTCCACCGCATCTGGCATATGCTGCGGGACAGTCAGGTGCAGTGGCCATGGTTCGACGGCACGCAAGGCGCAGCGCGCAAGTCCGCGGCGCTGCCCGAACCGGCGCAGATGCACGCCGCGCTGACCGGCGTGCTCAAGCAACTCCCGCGTTATGGCGACTGCGTGGCCGCCGCCCTGACTGCCGCCTCTGCAGAGAAGTGGCGGGAAGTCACGGTCCCGACCTTCGTGACCCTTGGCGACGATCCGGCCCAGCGCGAGGCGGAGGAAGTAGCAGGCCTCCTGCGCGATGGGCAAACCTTCGTCCTGCCCGCCTCGCCGCAGGAAGGCGCGGCCATCCTGACCGCCGTGCTCGGCGCCGCCGTCCCGGCCGCATCGTGAGCGCCGGCATCGAGAGCGCAGCGCCGCTCGCCGCCGCGTTCCCGCGCCGGTCCTATGCCTGGTACGTCCTCGCGCTCCTGACGCTGGCCTATGCGCTGGCTATCCTTGACCGGGTTTCGATCGCGCTGCTGATCGAACCGCTGCAAAAGTCGCTGGCGATTGACGATACCCAGTTCGGCCTTCTGCAAGGCATGGCGTTCAGCGTCGTCTACAGCGTCCTGGGGCTACCGCTGGGGATGCTGAGCGATCGCTGGCGGCGCGTGCCGCTGCTGCTGGGCGGGCTTACGCTCTGGAGCCTGGCAACGATCGGCTGTTCGCTCGCCACCACCTTTCACGAACTCTTCGCCGCGCGAATGATGGTGGGCGTGGGTGAAGCGGCGCTGGTGCCGGTCGCGACATCGCTGATCGCCGACTACTTCGCACCGGACGTGCGGCCCAAGGCTTATGGCCTGTTCGTGACCGGCAGTTCGCTCGGCACGGCCGGAGCCATGGCGCTGGGCGGCCTGTTCCTCGACTGGGCCGACGGGCTGATCGCGGGCCTGCCCGCCGTATTCGGCGGCATGCAGACCTGGCAGGTGGTCTTCGTGCTTTGCGGAGCGCCGGGCATCGTTCTTGCCCTGCTGCTCTGGCTCACGGCGCGGGAACCGGCCCGGCAGGGCGGCGCAAGGGCGACCGAACCGATCAGCCTGCGCCCGATCCTTCGCCTGTTCGCCCGCCGTCCTGGCGCATTCGCGCTGTTCATGCTGGGATCGGTCCTGAACCTCGTCTGCGTTTATGCCATCGTCGGCTGGTTCCCGGCGCTGTTCATCCGCGTGCATGGCTGGGGCGCCGCCGAAACCGGGAAGATTCTCGGTCTCTACGGCTTTCCCGTCTCGATCTTCGCGGCAGTGAACAGCGGCTGGGTCATCGCCTGGCTGGCCCGGCGCGGGCATGCCGACGCACCGATCCTCTGCGCGATGGGCTGCGCCGCCTCGATGGCGGTATTCGGCACGCTTGCCTGCCTTGCGCCAAGCGGCAGCCTTGCGCTGGCGGGATATCTGCTGAACGCCCTGTTCCTCAACTGGAACACCTCGGCCGTCTATTCCGGCTTCGCGCAGATAACCCCCAATGCCCTGCGTGCGCAGGTCATGGCGCTCCAGACGATCGCTTCGGGCCTGATCGCGCTCACGGCGGGCAATTTCATCGTCGGCTTCCTGTCGGACACGGTGTTCACCGGCAGGAGCGGCATCGCCTGGTCGCTGGGAAGCGTATTCTTCGGCTGCGGCCTCGGCGCCTTCTTCGTCCTCATGGCGGCGCGGCGCAGCTTCCGCGCCGCCGCCGCCGAACTTGCGGGAGAAACGGCATGACCGGCCTCGCCCCGCTGCTGGACCGACTGGCCGAGACGCTCGGCCCGGACGGCATCCTCACCGATCCCGCCAGCCTGCGCCTCCATGGCTCGGACCTGCTGGACGAAGGCGCGGACTGCGCCTTTGTCGTCCGCCCCGCTACGGTGGAGGCGCTTGCGGAAGCGGTCGGGTTGATCGGGCGGGCCGGGATCGCCATGGCCCCGCGCGGCGGCGGCCTTACTTATGTTCGCGGCTATACGCCCGCCGACCGCCGCTTCGCCGCCATCGACCTGTCCCGCCTCGACCGCGTGATCGCGGTGAGCGAGGAGGACATGACCATCACCGTGGAGGCCGGCGCGACATGGAAGCAGGTCCACGATGCGCTTGCTCCGCTCGGCCTGCGATTGCCGTTTTTCGGGACCTTTTCCGGCAGCCGGGCCACGGTGGGCGGCGGCCTGTCGAACGGCGCGCTGTTCCTCGGCACCGCGCGTCACGTCTCGGCGGCGGAAGCGGTCGTTGGCATGGAAGTGGTACTGGCGGACGGTTCGATCCTCCATACCGGACAAAGGGCCGTCGCCCGCGCCCCGCGCCCGTTCCTGCGCACCTTCGGCCCCGATACCACCGGCCTTTTCGTTCATGACGCAGGCGCGCTGGGTATCAAGGCCCGCATTACCCTGCGCCTGATCCGCGCCCCGGGACACTTCGGCTATCTCTCCTTCGGTTTCGAGCGACAGGCCGACGGCATCGCCGCGCTTTGCGAAGTCGCCCGCGCCGACCTTGCCGAAGATGCCTACCTGATGGACGCCGACAAGACCCGCAGCGCTCTCTCCGGCCCGACCGATCTCCTCCGCGACGCCCGGATGCTGGCCAAGGTCGCCGGGCAGGAACGCGGGCTCCTGAAGGGCTTGAGGGCCGGTGCGAAACTCGCCCTGGCGGGGCGCTCGTTCATCGCGGCGGGATGCCATTCGCTCCACCTCGTCCTCGCCGGCCGCAGCGAGGCGGCCATCGCGGCGGACAGGCACGCGGCGCGGGCAATCGCCGCCCGTTTCGGCGGCCGCGAACTGCCGGACTCCATTCCGCGCGCGGGCCGCGCCGACCTGTTCCCGCCGGTCAGGGACATGATCCTCGGCCCCCTGGCAGACCGCTGGATCGCCCTTAACGCCAAAGTCCCGCACAGCGAGGCGCAGCGCCTCACCGCGGCGGTGGAAGCGCTGCTGGCCCGCCGCCAGTCCGCACTGGACGCCGCCGGCGTGACCGTCTCGCGCCTCATAACCGTGATGGGCACCCATGCCTTCAGTTACGAGCCGGTCCTGAACTGGCGCGATGCCTGGTTGCCGCTGCACCGCGACGTGCTGGGCCCGGCGAGCCGTCTGGAGGAGCCGCCCGCCGCGCCGGATGCACGCGCGCTGGTCATGGAAGTTCGCGAGGAACTGATCGCCCTGTTCGCGCAACTGGGCGCAGCGTCGAACCAGATCGGGCGCACTTATCCCTATGCCTCGGTCCTGCGCCCGCAAGCGCGCGCGCTGCTCGAAGCGCTCAAGCGCGCGGTCGATCCCCAAGGGCTGATGAACCCCGGCGCGCTCGAACTGGGCTGAGCCGGGGTTCCATCCGGCTCAGCCTGAATAACTTTTATCAGCGACTTAGTTCGACAAGTTCATACCATGTCTGCATATATCCGCCGACACCGCCCTGCACGAAGATCGCATCATCGTCTGCCGTCACCCACAGCTCGTAGGGCGGATGGGCATGACCATCGACAGAGATCATGCCGCCTGCATCGTCGGTGAACTGGTACTTGTAGCAATCGAACGTCCCCGCCGCGACGGTAACGGTCTCCTCTCCGACGAAGCCGAGATCGATGTTCGATTCCGCGATCAGCGGCGGCGTCGCGCCGCGATGGTCGGGCGAAGGCAGGAAGCAGCGGAAATTGCGCTTGTGCACGCCCAGCGAGCGGTCGATCTTCTTGGTGATATAGGCATCGCCCGAGATCGGATGCGTGCCGAAGCCGTCGAAATCGCCGCCGATCGGCATCTTCTGCGAAATACGGCCGATCGAGGGACCGTAGCTTTCGCATTCCACCGTGTCCTCGCCGATGATGAACAGGCCCGAACCCATGAACCTGTCGCCGATCGTCAGGCGGACGAAGCAATCCATCGGACGGTCGTTCTCGTCGAGGCTGTAGACCACGTCGCGGTGAACGGTGGGCGCGGGCTCGTCGATCTCGCATCGTGCGCGCAGGGAGCGCTTGCCGTCGGTGTGGTCCGTGAAAGTGAACCATTCGCGCCCGCGTTCCTGGCCTTCACGGCCCGGTTTGCGCGAGGTGTAGAGGATCTTTCCGCTGATCGTGCGATGCTGCTGCATGGTTGCTCCGTAAGTCAGAGAGGGGTTGCAATGCCGAGGAAGCAGGCGATCAGCACCAGCACCCAGATGGTGAGGACGCTGATGCGCGCGCGGCCGTTGACGGCGGCGATCACGCGGTCGGTCTCGGGCGTCGGGCCGCTTTCGCGCATCTGCACGATGGCGGGAAACAGCGGCACCAACTGGCGCCGCACGACAAGACCGAGCGTGATGCAGGCGCCCAGCGCCAGCATCTTGAGCGTGATGAACAGCGGCAGCGCGATCTCGCCCGAAAGTCCCAGGATCACCGCCGCCGCCAGCCCGGCCAGCACGATGTAGCGCACGAGAATGTCGAAGCGCTTGAACGCCTGTCCCTGCGGGCCGTGCTTGAGGTGTACCGTCCAGGCCAGCGCCAGCCATGCCAGGCCCAGCACCCCTGCGAGGATCGCCCAGCTTGCGGGCAGATCCAGCCATCCCTTGGCGACAGCAAGCCCGAAACCGGTCGGAAATGCGAGGATCAGCGTGGTGCGCGGCGCCATGTCGATATTGTTGAGGATCTTGAGCGCCATCATGCGCTCTGCCACCGAACGCTTCGGATCGACCATGAAGCGCGAACCGTAGAATGCGCCAAGATCGCCGCCCAGCCAGTAGACCGGAATCAGGATGTGAAGCAGCGTAAGCAGCGAAAGACCGATATCCATGGTTCAGGAATGTCCTGCGAAGAAGGCGGCCATCGCGTCATGGCGAACAGCGCGGAATGTGGGATCGTCGAAGCGCGGCAGTTCCAGGAAGCGGCCGTTCGGCAGCAACGGCGCCAGCCGCACGCTGGCATCGTAGAGCGGATCGTTGGTCGCCGCCGTCACCAGCGAGGGACACTGGATCAGCGACAGGCGCCGGTCTGCGGGCCACTTGAAGGCCGCCCGGTAATTGAGATGGTACGTCGTGCTCGCCTTCATCACTTCGGTGACCCAGGCGTGCAGGTCCTCCGCGCTGCCCAGCCCGCCGTCCCGCCGCCCGGCGCGGGTGCGGCGATACCACGGGAAGAACAGGTACTGATCGCGGCAGAACTGGAACAGCCGCGCCAGATAGGCGCCGTCGAGGTCGGGCTCGAACGGGAAAGCGTAAGTGGCGAGAATCTCTTCCAGTTCGGCGCCTTCGATCAGGCTCACCCCGTCAAGCACGAGATGGCTGACACGCTCCGGAGCGAGTATCGCCAGTTCCGCGGCGATGGCGGCGCCGGTGTGCGAACCGTAGAGACGCACCCGCTCCAGCCCCATTGCGTCGAGATAGTCCACCATGGCTGCCGCCAGCGCGGTAATCTCCGGCTCCTCGGCGCAAAGCGCATCGGAATCGCCGTTTCCGGGGGTGTCGGGCGCGAAGACCATGGCTTCGCCCGCGAAATCCTCGATCAGGCGCACTTGCTGGCGCGAACTGCCCGGCGAGGCGTGAAGGATGAGCAGCGGCGCGCCTTTCGTGCCGGCCGCCCTGTAGTGAACCTGCCCCTGCGCAAGATCGGCGAAACCGCGCCGGATGCGGATCTGCGTATTCATCGTCAAAGCTCCCCGCCTTCGATCACTTCGAGCAGCGCGCCCTCCGGCGTCACCAGCACCCCGCTGCGGCGGCCATCATAGAGCGGCCCTTCGCGCACCACCGGCATCGCGGCCCAGTGCCCTTCGAGCCGCGCAAGATCGGGATGAAGCATGGTCGTGATGGCAACGCCCGGCGGCAGAGCGCCGGGATGGCGCGGACGCTCGGTCGCACCTTCGGGATACTGGTCGAGCTCAAGGAAGACCTGCCCCGCGCCCTTGGCGGTCACCAGTTCCGTCTTCGCATCCTCGTCGAGACCGAAGCTGAGCGTGATCATCGAATAGCGGATCGCCACCGGATCGATTACCGGCAATCCGAGCACGTCCTTCACCCACTGCGCCGACTTGCGCAGGTCCGGGCAGGCCAGCACCATGATGAAGGGCCGGTCGACGAGGGAGCGAGGCTGGGGAAGGCCGGTTTCCGGCCCCGGAGCAAGGATTTCGGTGAGGTAGACGGTCTCCTGGTCTGCCCCGCGCACCTGCATCGGCTTCACGGTGGCGAAACCGTCCAGTTCCCTGGGCGGACCGATCACCTCGAACGGGCTTTCCAGCATCCGCAGGTTCACCGCTTCCACATCGGAAACGCACAGTTCGATGGCGGCCCAGCCATAGCTGCGGATCGGCGCGTAGCCGGGTACCGGATCGCCTTCGACGAAGCGCAGGAACACCGCCTCGCCCGAGGCGGGCTGCATCAGCGCATAGCCGCGTCCGGCACTGGCAGGTGCCTGCCAGGCGGCAGCGAGATCGGGGGGAACCGCTCCCTGTTCGACGAGGCGATAGCCCATCCAGTCCCGATACCGATCCACCGCCGCCGGAAGGTCCGCAACGACGTGAGTGGCGCACTTGAGTAAGGTCATTTCGCTTCCCTGCCCGATCCGCTCGATTATTTGATATAGTTTTATATCATAATGCAAGTGACAATCGTGCCTTGCCTGCACATGACCTGTCCGCCCTGCGGCACGGCTCTCCGCACAGCGGAGAAACCACCCCTCAGCCCATCACGCCGGCATCGTTCAGAAGTGCCACCGCATCGGCAGAGCCAGGCATGTCCGCGATGGCCTGGGCGAGAGCCTCGTGCCGATGCTCCAGTCCTGCATAGGCAAGGCAGGCGCGCGCCTTGGCGAGATGCTCTGCCCCGGACAGCGGCCACTCGGGCGAGCCGAACTGCGCGGCGACATCTTCCGTCCATTCCCGGCCATCGCGGGTTCGCGCCACCGCTCTTGCGGGAACGAAGGCGGCAAGATCGGGATTGTCGTCAGCCACCACCCGTATCCGGGCGGCGAGCGCAAGGACTTGCGGATCGTCGAGGGTCTCCCTCTGGAAATCGCCAAGCGAAACGGTTCCCCGCAGCAGTGTCACCGCCGCCAGGAAAGGCAGGCAAAGCCGCGCATAGCCCGGCTCCATCGCCGCCCTGGCGGGCCTTCCGACGAGGCGGTGGATGAGCGGCGGCGCGTGATATTCAAGGCTTTCCAGCCCTTCAGCACCCGGCGCGCCCGCGATCAGTCCCCGCTCGATCAGCCTCTGGACGGCAACGATACCGCCATGGCCGGCCCGCCCGGTCGGAAACGGCTTCCAGCTCACTTCGGTGATCCGGTGCCCCTGCTGCAGCCGCGCAAGCGCCGCGCCGAGTTCCTCGCGCTTCTCCATCAGGGCGAAGTAGCCGAAAGGGCCGTCCAGCGGGTGCGCGACACCCGGCATTCCGGCACGCGCGAGATCGATGGCGACAAGGCTGGAGCGCGCGGCACCGGCAACCTGCACCGGCAGCGCGGGCTTGCCTTCGACATGCGCCTGCATGGTGCCGGAAGCCAGCGCGAGCGCGTGCCCAAAAGCATCGAGCGCCATGACGCGCGGCATCGCCCTGAGGCTGGCGATGGCAGCGACGCAGCCGAAGATGCCTGCCGTGGCCGGACGAAAGAACCGGAGCGCATCCGGCGCGGCGATACCCAACGTGACCGCCACGTCCACGCCGGCGACAATGGCGGTCAGGAACTGTTCCCCGCTCACCGGCGCGCCGCGCTCGGCCTCGGCCAGCAGGGCTGCCAGCACGGTCGCCATCGGATGCAGCACCGCCGGTTCGTGGACGCAGTCGTACTCCTGCCCGTGAATCTGGAAGGCATTGACGAAAGCCGCCGAAGCCGCCGGAAGGCGCAGCCCCGGCCGCCCCAGCACACCAGCGGCGCCGCCCTCGCCCCAACCTTTCACCATTTCCAGCACGCCGTCGGCATGGGCGGCGTTGCGTCCGGCCACCCCCACGGCAAGACTGTCATGCAGGAAGACGGACGCCCGCTCGTGCGCCGCGCCGGGAATGGCCTCCCAGCGAAGCGACAGGGCGTGATCGATCAGGACTTCGGCGGGATTTTCGTTCATCTCAGTGCGGTTCCTCACCGCCCGAGACATTCATGCTTTCCCCGGTGATATAGGCCGCTTCATCCGAGCACAGGAAAGCGACCGCGCTTGCGGTATCCTGCGGCAGGCCGGGGCGGCCCATCGGAATACGCGCAGCCATGCGCTTGAGGTATTCCTCCACCGAGATGCCCTGGACTTCGGCGAAATGCTCGTTCTGCCACTTGCCAAGGCCGGTCGTCACATGGTTCGGGCAGACGTTGTTGACGGTGATCCCTTCCGGTCCAAGCTCGATCGAGGCAGACCGCACAAGGCCGACAAGCCCGTGCTTGGAAGCCGTATAGGCCTGAGCATGGGGAAAGCCCGACTTGGCGGCCTGGCTGGCGATGTTGACGATGCGGCCGCCGCGCCCCTGGCGCACCATGCGCGCCGCCGCCGCCTGAAGGCCGAACCACGCCCCGCTCAGGTTCACATCGATCACCGCGCGCCAGTCTTCCGGCGAGACTTCGGCGAGCGGCTTCATGATGTAGCCAATGCCCGCATTGTTCACCCAGATATCGAGCGAACCGTGCTTTTCCATGGCATGATCGGCCAATCCCTCGACCTGGTCCGGTTCGCGCACGTCGCAGGCGAACGTCGAGCCGCCGGAGGGCAGCGAGGCAGCAATCTCGCGCATTTCCTCGGTTCCGCCGATCATGCCATCCGGCGTCGCCGCATCGCGCGAACCGCCGATGTCCGAGATGACGACCCTTGCCCCCTCTTCCGACAGCCGCCGCGCAATGGCCTCGCCAAGACCGCCCTTGCGGCCCGACCCGGTGACGACCGCAACCTTGCCCGCGAACCTCATGCGGCCAATTCTCCGATGGTCACTTCCTCGGTGGTGAGGAATGTCACTTCGACCATGCCCTGGAATGCAGCGGCCACTTCCTGCATCGCCGCCGAAGCCACTTCGGCGCCGAACTGCTCCATGTCCTTCACGTCCAGCACTTCGACATAGCCGAACGGCGGCGGCGCATCGCTGCCGAGCACGCCGGTCGTGCGGAAAACGCGAAAGCTCTCGATCGAGGACAATGCATTCACCGTGGGGAGGTCCGATTCGCGGGCCCAGCTCTCATAGGCTTCGACCGAGACCCCCGGCTTCAGGTTGAACAGCGCGAAAATCAGCATTCTTCGTCCCTTTCTTGTCGCCTGCCGGTCATCGCCGCTTAGCGTGCTTGCTTCCGGCGCCCGGCCATTATATCATATCTCTATAACAAATGAGGTAGGCCGTGAAGACGTCTCAGAAACCCCATTCCCCAGCCCCGGCCGGCAACGACCCTAACGCGGCCTACGATGGCCCGCCGGACTATCGGGTGATTGGCCGCCACGCGGTTTTCCCCGAGACCAGCCATGACGAGATCGAGCGGATCAACTTCCTCGCGCAGATGAACCGCCATCTCGCCGCGCGCGTGGTGCCGGGGGTCAAGGCATCGTTTGAAAACCGCGTTGCGCCGGGCTTCGCCGCGCAGAACGGCCGTCCGCTCGCCAATCGCCACGAAGCGCGCAAGGCCATGCTCGATGACCCGGCGTTCCAGACCTGGTCGGCGCTGCGCCGCATGACGATGGAGCAGCGGCAGCAGGCCGGGCGCTGGACCGCGCTGCGCCAGAACGAACGGCTCGCCCGGATCGCCGCCGATCTTACCGATGGCGACGAGCGACTGGCCCTCGATCCCGCGCTGGCGATCCCGCGCTACGTCTCGGCCGTGGATCATCACTGCATGCCGGGCAGTTACCACACGGAATACTTCCCCGGCGACGTGACCAACGGCGCCAATTACGACCACGCCGGTTTCGTCACCACCAGCGGCTTGCTGGGCAAGTATTCGGACGGCGGCGGGCATGCCGTGGTCAACTGGGTCCGCCGCAACCTTCCGGATTTCAAGCCCCGCAGGATCCTCGAAATCGGCGGCACGGTGGGCCATTCCAGCCTGCCGCTGGCCCAGGCCTTTCCCGATGCCGAACTGACGATCGCCGATCTCGGCGCGCCGGTCCTGCGCTACGGTCTTGCGCGCGCCAAGTCGCTCGGCGTTGACAACGTGCGCTTCGTGCAGGCCAGCGGCGAGGATCTCTCGCTGTTCGAAGACCAGAGCTTCGACTGGATCCAGACGACGATGTTCCTGCACGAGCTTTCGACGAGGGCGCTGCGCAATATCTTCGCCGAGACCCGCCGCCTGCTGCGGCCCGGCGGCGTCGTCCTTCACGTGGAGCAGCCGCAGTACGCGCCTGAAATGCCGCTTTTCGAGCAGGCCATGCGCGACTGGGATGCCTTCTACAACAACGAGCCGTTCTGGAGCCGGATGCACGAGATGGACCTCGATGCCGAAATGGTCGCCGCGGGGTTCGCCGCCGACAGTCTGATCCACGGCGGCGTGTTCGGCGTCGTCGACCGCGAACTGTTCCCCGATGCGGCCGAGGACGAAACCGAGGATTACGGCCGCAAGGCGGCCTGGCACGTGATCGGAGCCGTGGCATGAGCTTTACCGACGCCCTCAACCACGCCGGCGCCAAACCAGCAGGAAAACGCCCCTATTTCCTCGAACCGCAAGTGGAGCGGGTCCTCGCCATCACCATGGCGGTGGCGCAGGAACTGGCGGTTACCCGCCAGCGCGCGGACACGCTGGAACGCCTGCTGCTCGAAAAGGGCGTGTTGTCGGAAGGCGAGATCGACGCCTTCACGCCGGACCGCGCTGCCTCGGCCGAGCGGCAGATGTGGAATCAGGAATATATCGCCCGCATCCTGCGCATCGTGCAGCAGGAGAACGAGGCCGCCATGCTCGCCGAAGATGTCGCCTCGGGCGATGTGGGCGACGAACTCGCGAGCGAGGTATGAGCGGCGAGGCCTTCGAATTCAGCGTCCCGGTCCTGGTGGTCGGGGGGGGGGCATGCGGCTGCATTGCCGCGCTTTCCGCGCGGGAATCCGGTGCCGAAGTGCTGCTGGTCGAGCAGGACGAGCGGCCCATGGGCTCCACCGGAATGTCGCAGGGCCTGATCTGCGCGGCGGGCACCCGGTCGCAGGCAGAGCACGGGATCGAGGATGATGCCGAGCGCTATTACGCCGATATCATCGCCAAGACCCGCGGGCAGACCGACCCGGTGCTGGCCCGCGCCATCGCCGATCACGCAGGGCCGACGGTGGACTGGATGGTCGGCGCTCTCGACATGCCGTGGCAGCTCGATACCGGCTTCCGCCCGGCCTATGGCAACAGCACTTACCGGGTTCACGGATGGCGCGGCCATTCGGGGCAGGACATGGTGGAACTGCTGCACCGGCGGCTTGATGACGCCGGGGTGGACGTGATGGCGGCCACCCGGCTTTCCGGGGTAGAATCCGATGGAAACGGCCGAATTCTGGGCGTTTCCCTGACCCGGCGCGATGGCTCGGTAGAGCGTGTGGGCTGCGGCGCGCTGGTGCTGGCCTGCGGCGGTTTTGCCGCCGATCACGCCATGGTCGCCCGGTACATGCCCGAGATGGCCCATGCCCGGAACAACGGCCACGAAGGCAGCCGGGGAACGGCAGTGCGGGTGGGCGAGCAGCTGGGCGCCGCCCTGGGCGACATGGGGGCCTACCAGGGCTACGCCATGCTGACCGAACCGCAGGGAATCCCGGTGCCGCCGGGCGTTCCGGTGGAGGGCGGCGTGCTCGTCAACATGGCGGGCGAGCGGTTTACCGACGAGACCGCCGACATCGCCGGCATGGTCCATCCGGTGCTTCGGCAGGAGGGCGATCACGTTTGGGTGGTGTTCGACGCCAGGATCGAGGCCGCTGCCGACTATATACCCGAGATGCAGCAGCTCAAGGCCCTCAACGCCTTGAAAAAGGCCGATTCCATCGCCGATCTGGCCGAGGCGATGGGCGTTCCTGCCGCCGCGCTCGAGGCGACACTGAAAGCGACACAAACGGCACAGAGCGAGGGTAGAGCCGACCCCTTCGGCCGCGTCTGGGGAACCGACCTGCCGCCTGCCGCCCCGTACCGGGCGCTCAGGGTGGTGGGCGCGATCTTCCACACGCAGGGCGGCCTCCAGATCGACGGCGAGGCCCGCGTCCTGCGCGCCGATGGCACGCAGCTGCCCAATCTCTTCGCCGGCGGCGGCGCCGCAAGGTCGGTCTCGGGACCGTCTTACTGGGGCTACCTGCCCGCGATGGGCCTTGCCACGGCAGTGACCTTCGGGCGGCTCGCCGGGATGGGCGCCGCGCGCGTGGGGAGCGCTTTCGCAGAGGCCGAACTGTCCGACAGGTGACCATGTTCATCCGACAGGCGGGCAATCGCGAAACCCGCGTTCAATTGATCTAAGACAAAGCCAATTCAAGGCTTCCAGCGTCCGGGGAACCAAGCCATGTCCGCCAACCCTGCCACGAACGAAACCCTGTCCGGGATCGCCCCCTGCCCCGCCGACCTGCGCGCCGCGCTGGTGGCCATCGTCGGGCCGGAGAACGTCAGCGACGACGAGGCGCGCCTTCGCCTGTTCAGCGAGGACGTGTGGACCCGCGCCGATCACGTCGCCATGCTGGCCGTGGCGCCTGCCACCACCGCGGAGCTCGCCGCCGTGGTCAAGGCCGCGAACGAGGCAGGTGTGGCGCTGGCGCCGCGCGGCGCGGGCATGAGCTATACCGAAAGCTATCTCCCGGTCACGGACGACACCGTCACCATCGACACCACCCGCATGGACAAGGTGCTGAAGATCAGCCCCGAGGACATGACGGTGACCGTGCAGTGCGGCTGCACTTGGCGCGCGCTCAACGAGGCGCTCGCGCCGCACGGCCTGCGCACCCCTTTCTGGGGGCCGATGTCGGGCATCTATTCCACCATCGGCGGCGGTCTTTCGCAGCTCAACGCGATGTTCGGCGCCGGGCACCACGGCACCTCCAGCGAGAGCATGATCGCGGTGACCATGGTGCTGGCGGACGGACGGACGCTGCGCACCGGCGCACGCGGCCCTGACGGCGACACACCGCACTACCGCCACTTCGGCCCCGATCTCGCCGGGCTGTTCTGCGGCGATTCCGGGACGCTGGGGCTCAAGGCCGAAGTGACCTTCCGCCTGATCCGCACGCCCCGGTTCGAGGATTCGGTCTCGTTCTCGTTCCCCACCGGCCAGATCATGATCGAGGCGCTGGCGGAAATGACCCGCGCCGGCATCGCTTCGGAAACCTGCGGCTTCGACCCCGGCCTCACCAAGGTCCGCATGCGCCGCATGTCGCTCGCCAGCGACGTGAAGACGCTGGGCAAAGTCGTGGCCAAGGAGAAGTCGCTGGGCAAGGGCCTGCTGGCCGCCGCCAAGATCGCCATGGGCGGGCGCGACTTCATCCCGGAGGACGACTACCCGCTTCACATCACCGCCGAGGGCCGCTGCAAGGAATCGGTGGCCGCCGATATCGCCAGTGCCCGCGATATCGCCAGGCGCTTCGGCGGCACCGAGATCGAGAACTCGATCGCCAAGGTGATCCGCGCCATGCCGTTCCCGGCGCCGAACTCGATCCTCGGCCCCGAAGGCGAAAGTTGGGTGCCGGTTCACGGACAGGCCTCGCTTTCCACCGCGCCTGCCATGTTCGGCGAAATCCGCGCCTACTTCGATGCGATGAAGGCCCGCTTCGATGCGCTGGGCATTCACAACGGTTTCCTGTTCTCCTCGCTCTCCACCAATGCCATCGTCATCGAGCCGGTGTTCTTCTGGCCCGAAGGCTATCGCCCGGTCCACGAATCCATGGTCGAGCCCGAGCACCTCAAGCGCCTGAAGCAGCTTGGCCCCGCGCCGGAGGCGACCGCGCTGGTCGCCGAAGCGCGCGAGCAGGTGAAGGCGATCTGCAAGAAATACGGCGCCGCCCATTTCCAGATCGGCCGCGCCTATCCTTACCGCGAGACGCGCGATCCCGCGTTCCTCGATGTGCTGGATGCGGTGAAGAACGTGATGGACCCCAAGGGCCTGTTCAATCCGGGCGGGCTCGCCTTCCCGCAGGGAAAGATCGCGCAATGAGCGAGATCTACCGCGCCATCCGCCTCGAACGCGTCGCGCCCTCGTTCCGCGAAGGAAGCGAGATCGTCGAACTGCCGCTGGCCGCGCCCGGCCCCGGCGAGATCCGCGTGCGCAACCTGCATTGCGGCGTCAACGGCATCTTCGACACCCAGATCGCCCGCAACGCGGTGGACTATGTGAAGATCGCCCTGCCCACTTTCACCGGCGTGGAGGCCATCGGCGCGGTCGAGGCGGTGGGCGAAGGTGTGAGCGACTTCGCGGTGGGCGATGCGGCGGTCACGGTGCGCTTCACCGGCGGCTACCGCGAGGCCAATACCGGCCCCGCCAGCCAGTTCGTGAAGGCGCCCGCCGCCACGCGCGAATATCTGGCGCTGGCCTCCACCGGGGTTTCCGCGCTTGTCGCGCTGGAGCGGATCGGCGAGCTGAAACGCGGCGAAACCGTGGCCATCTCGGCGGCGGCGGGCGGCCTTGGCCACCTGCTGGTTCAGCTTGCCGTTCTCATGGGCGCGCGGGTGATCGGCGTGGCGGGCGGCCGGGCGAAATGCGATTTCGTCGCCTCGCTCGGGGCAGAACGGGTGATCGACTACAAGTCCGAGGATGTGGGCGCCGTGCTGGCGGCCGAATATCCCGGCGGCCTCGACGTGGCGGTGGACACGGTGAGCGGCGCGATCTTCGATGCCTTCCTCGCCAATCTCGCCAATCATGGCCGCCTCGTGGTGGGCGGCGCCGCCTCGGACCTGGAGGGCAAGCCCGAGATCGTCACCGGCCCGCGCATCGCCCATGCCATCTACTACAAGGGCGCATCGGTGCGCGGCTTCATGAACGGGCTGCTCACGCCCCACTGGGCCGATGCGCGCGAGCGGCTTTTCGACCTTTACGCACAAGGCCGGATCAAGGTGCGGTTCGACGATCAGCCCAACCTCGGCATCGAGGGCGTGTTCGGCGCGGTGGAGCGGCTGCTCTCGGGCCGATCGATGGGCAAGGTCGTGGTCGACCTTGCCGGACAGGACGACTGAAACCGCGCGAAAGCGGGTGCGACGACACATGACAGGCAAGACTCTCTTCGAAAAGATCTGGCAGGCCCACCATGTCGCGGACAGTGCGACCGGGGCCGCGCTCATCGCCATAGACCGCGTGTTCCTGCACGAACGGACCGGCGCCGCCGCGCTCAAGGCGATGGCGGCGGCGGGGCGCCCCGTGCGCGATCCGGCGCGCGTTTTCGCGGTGATGGACCATATCGTCGACACCCGCCCCGGCCGCGGCGACGGCACGCTGATGGAGGGCGGCTCCGCCTTCATCACCGAGACCCGCGCCGCCGCGCGGGCCGCCGGGATCACCCTGTTCGACGTGAACGACCGCGACCAGGGCATCACCCACGTCATCTCGCCCGAGCTTGGTATCGTCCTGCCCGGCGTCACCCTTGTCGCGCCCGACAGCCACACCTGCACGCAGGGCGCGCTGGGGGCGCTGGCATGGGGGATCGGCTCCAGCGAGGCGGAACATGCCATGGCAACCGGCGTGCTGCGGCTGGACCGGCCGGGGACGATGCGCGTCACCTATACCGGCACGCTTGCGCCCGGCGTCACCGCCAAGGACATGGTGCTGGCGCTCATCGCCGCGCACGGCGCGGGCGGCGGCGCGGGACATGTGGTGGAGTTCGCGGGCGAGGCGGTGCGCGCGCTTGACATCGAGGCGCGCATGACCTTGTGCAACATGGCCACCGAGTTCGCGGCCATGACCGGCATCGTCGCGCCGGATGCGAAGACTTTCGAATATCTGGCGGGCCGCCGCTATGCGCCGGAGGACTTCGGCGAGCCATACTGGCACGGCCTGAAAACCGACGAGGACGCCCGGTTCGACCGCGAGATCGTGATAGACGCCGCCGCGCTCGCCCCGATGGTGAGCTGGGGCACCAGCCCGGAACATGCAGTGCCGGTGGACGGCACGGTGCCGCAGGGACCGGCGCGGGCGCACGACTATATCGGCCTCGATGCCGGCAGCCCGCTGCTGGGCACGCCGATCGACGTGGCGTTCCTGGGATCGTGCACCAATGCCCGTCTCTCGGACCTGCGCCGCGCCGCCGCTTTGATGAAGGGGCGCCATGTCGCGCCCTCGATCCGCAAGGCCATGGTGGTGCCCGGAAGCTCCGCCGTGAAGCGCGCCGCCGAGGCCGAGGGGCTCGACGCGATCTTTGCCGAGGCCGGGTTCGAATGGCGCGAGAGCGGCTGCTCGCTATGCTTCTTCGCAGGGGGCGAACGCTTCCCCGAAGGCAGCCGGACGATCAGCAGCACCAACCGCAACTTCGAGGGGCGGCAGGGTCCGGGCATCCGCACCCATATCGCCAGCCCGGAGACCGTGGTTGCCAGCGCGATTGCCGGCGCGATCGCCGATCCCCGCGAACTCATGACCCGGAAGCCGGCGCGATGACCCCGTTCACCACCCTCACCTCGCGCGCGGCCGCGCTGCTGCGCGACAATGTCGATACCGACGCGATCATCCCCAGCCGCGAGATGAAAAGCACCGGGCGCACCGGCCTTGCCGACGGGCTGTTCGCGCCGTGGCGCTATATCGACGCCGCCGCGCGCGTGCCGGACCCGGCGTTCCCGCTCAACCGCCCCGAAGCGGCGGGCGCGCAAGTGCTGCTGGGCGGGGCGAACTTCGGCTGCGGATCAAGCCGCGAACATGCCGTCTGGGCGCTGGCGGAGTACGGCATGCGCTGCGTGATCGCGCAAGGCTTCGCACCGATCTTCCGGGCCAACTGCATCCGCAACGGGCTTCTTCCCGTGGTCCTGCCCGAAGCGGCCATCGCCGCCATGGCCTGGCAGGAGGTGACCGTGGACCTGCCCGCGCAGGAAGTGCGCTGCGGCGCCGCCATCCACCGCTTCGCCATCGAGCCCGAACCGCGCGAGATGCTGCTCGAAGGGCTCGATGCCATCGACCTCACCCTCAAGTCGTTGCCGGAAATCGAGGACTGGACCTCGGCCGACCGCAAGGCGCGGCCCTGGGTCTACCTCGGGGCCACTCTCGAAAGAACACCATGACGCAGATACTCGTTTCCGAAGTCGGCCCGCGTGACGGGTTGCAGTCGATCAAGGCGATCATGCCGCTGGAGGCCAAGAAGGCGTGGATCGCCGCAGAGGCCGCCGCCGGGGTGCGCGAGATCGAGGTGGGCAGCTTCGTGCCGCCCAGCCTGCTACCCCAGATGGCCGACACCGCCGAACTGGTCCGCTTCGCGCGGGGGATCGAGGGGCTCAACGTCGTCGCCCTCGTGCCCAATGCCAAAGGGGCGCAGCGGGCGGTGGAGGCGGGTGTCCACGCCATGTCGATCCCCCTTTCGATGAGCGAGACCCACTCCATCCGCAACGTGCGCAAGGACCATCCGGCGATGCTGGCGGAAATCGCGGCCGCATCCGAAATCGCAAGGGCGGCAGGCGTTCACTTCGCCGTCGGCCTCGCCACCGCGTTCGGCTGCACCATCGAAGGCGCCGTGGCGGAAGATACGGTCGTGCGCCTCGCCCTTGCCGCGGCCGAGGCAGGCGCGCAGGAGTTCAGCCTGTCCGACACCACCGGCTATGCCGACCCCGCGCAGGTCCGGCGGCTGGTGCGCAAGGTCAGGGCCGCGGTGGGGGCGGACATGCTGACCACGCTCCACCTCCACAACACGCGCGGGCTGGGCCTCGCCAATGCGCTGGCCGGGCTGGAGGAGGGCATCACCACGCTTGACGCCTCGCTCGGCGGGCTCGGCGGCTGCCCCGCCGCGCCGGGGGCCTCGGGCAATCTCGTGACCGAGGATCTCGTGCTCATGCTCAATGCCATGGGGCTCGATACCGGCATCGACCTCGAACGCCTGCTGGAAGTGCGCCAGATCCTGGCCGCCGCCCTGCCCGGCGAACCGCTCTACGGCTTCACGCCCGATGCCGGGCCGATGCTCGACTACAACGAAAGGATCGCCCGATGAGCGAGAACGCCCCGCAGCCAGCGGTCCCGCAGCCTTTGGCCGGCATCCGCGTCGCCGAATTCACGCACATGGTCATGGGCCCCGCCGTGGGCCACATCCTCGCCGGGCTGGGCGCCGAAGTGGTGCGGATCGAGCCCATCGGCGGGGACCAGACCCGGCGCCTGCTCGGCTCGGGCTCGGGCTATTTCCCGATGTACAACCGGGGCAAGCAGTCGATCTGCCTCGATCTCAAGTCGGCCGAGGGCCTGCAGGTCGCCCGCGACCTTGCCGAGGGCGCCGACGTGCTGATCGAGAATTTCCGCCCCGGCGCGCTCGACCGGCTCGGCCTGTCCTACGAGGAACTGGCACAGGCCAATCCGCGCCTGATCTACTGCTCGGAAAAAGGCTTCCTGCCCGGCCCCTACGAACAGCGCACCGCGCTGGACGAAGTGGCGCAGATGATGGGCGGCCTTGCCTATATGACCGGCCCGCCGGGACGTCCCTTGCGCGCGGGCTCCAGCGTGATCGACGTGACCGGCGGCATGTTCGGCGTGATCGGCATCCTCGCCGCGCTGGAGGAGCGCCATCGCACCGGGCGCGGCCAGAAGGTCGTCGCCAGCCTGTTCGAGACCACCGCCTACCTCGTTGGCCAGCACATGGCGCAGTTCGCCGTCACCGGGAAAGCCGCCGCGCCGATGCCCGCGCGCATCTCGGCCTGGGCGATCTACGACGTGTTCGAAACCCGCGACGAGCCCGTGTTCATCGGCGTGGTTTCCGACGTGCTGTGGCAGAAGTTCTGCGCCCTGTTCGAACTGCATGAGCTCTGGGCCGACCAGAGCCTGCAAACCAACAACCAGCGCGTGCTCGCCCGCGACCGTATCCTGCCGCAGGTCCGCCAGCTCGTCGCCTCGATGACGCGGGCCGAAATCGTGGCGAAGCTGGAAGGCACCGGCCTGCCTTTCGCCCCCATCGCCCGTCCGGAGGACATGTTCGACGATCCGCAGCTGGCCGAAGGCGGGCTGGAGCCGGTCGTGCTCGACACCGGCGAGGAAACCCGCCTGCCGACGATCCCGCTCCAGATGGGCGGCCTGCGCCCCGGCGCGCCGGTGACGCTGCCCGCCCCCGGCGCGAACAGCCGCGCGGTGCTCGAAACGCTGGGCTATGCGCCGGAGCGGATCGAAGCCCTCGTCGCGCAAGGCGCGGTAGGGGCCTGAGCTTTCCGTTTCCGGGGCGCCGCCCCCGCGCCCTGCAGCCGGAAGGATGAAGGCCCAGACTTGAATTTGATCGCGTAGTCATACTGAGCTAGGCCAATCGGGTTCAAGGCTAGGGAAGCAAATGCACGCGATGTCGGACCTGATCGCAAATGATATGGAAGCGGTCGCCCGTATCGACGCGGTGCCCTCCATCCTGGAGATAGCCTGCCGCATTACCGGCCTGCGCTTCGCCGCCGTGGCCCGGGTTACCAGCACCAGCTGGACGGCCTGTGCGGTCAGGGACGAAATTGCCTTCGGCCTGGAAGTGGGCGGCTCGCTCGATCTCAAGACGACGATCTGCGACGAGATCCGGGATTCGGGAACCGGCGTGATCATCGATCACGTGGCCCTGGACCCGATATTCCACAATCACCACACGCCGCGTCTATATGGATTCGAAAGCTATATCTCGATCCCGATCTTCCGCCGCGACGGCAGTTTCTTCGGAACCCTTTGTGCGCTGGACCCGCTTCCCGCCAAACTGTCCGATCCGGGAATCGTAGCCACATTCGAGAATTTCGCCAGATTGATCGGCCTCCAACTCGACCTTCAGGACGATCTGCACCGCAAGGAGCAGGAACTGGCGAATGCGGATCGTTCCGCTTTGATCCGGGAACGTTTCATCGCCATCCTCGGCCACGATCTGCGCAATCCCCTCGCCGCCGTGGTTTCGGGAATGAGGCTGCTTGCAAGGATGGATCCCTCACCTCGGGCCGCCCTGGTGATCGAGAAAATGGGCCAGAGCACCCGGCGCATCGAAATGCTGATCGACGACCTGCTGGACTTTGCGCGCGGCCGCCTGGGCGACGGCGTATTCCTCGATCTGCAGACGACGGACTCGCTGGAAGCGCCCGTTCGAGAGGTGATCGAGGAATTGCAGATTGTTCATCCAGAGGCATCGATCGATGTGATCCTCGATCTGGAAGAACCGATCATCTGCGACATTTCCCGGATTTCGCAATTGCTTTCCAACCTGGTCGGCAACGCGCTCGTCCATGGAACGCCGAACCGGCCGATCACCGTGCACGCGCGCAGCGGGCAAGGGCGGTTCAGTTTGTCGATCGCCAATGAAGGTGGTCCGATCGCCCCGGAGCTCGTCCCCACATTGTTCGAACCGTTCACCATGGCGAACGGGAACGAGCGGGGGAACGGGTTGGGGCTCGGGCTGTTCATCGTTTCCGAAATCGCCAAGGCGCACGGCGGCACGGTACATGTCAGCTCGGACAAGAACCTGACGGTCTTCGAACTGTCGATGCCTTCGGGTTCGTGACCGGCGATCCTTTGCGCCGTCCCGGAGCAGGTCCGGGGCGGCGCATGTCTCAGTATTCGGCGAGCAGGCGGCCCATGCCTTCGATCCGGTCCGCGATCCCCTGCGCGCGCAGGGCGTGCCAGTAGGTTGCGGTGTTGATCGCGATCACCGGCTTGCCCAGTTTCGCCTCGTATTCGGCCGCAAGGTCCACCATCGAGAGATTGGTGCCGACCTGCACGATGGCGTCAACGTCATCCCCGTCCAGCTCTTCGATCACCTCGCGCAGGCGGTCTGGGCCGACTTTGGCGATGTCGGTCCAGCAGCGGCATTCCAGCGGCACGTCGCGCTTCACGGTGAAGCCCGATTCCTCCAGAAAATTGCGCACTTCGGCATTGGCGACCGGGTAATAGGGCGAAACGAAGCTCACCGTCTTCGCGCCGTAGGCATGAAGCGCCGCCGCCACCGATTCCGCCCCCGTAGACGCGCCGACGCCCGCCAGTTCCTCGACCTGCCTCTTCCATTTCCGGCTACCCTCGACCCCGCCGTAGAACGTAATCGCCGACATGCCGAGCACGAGGTAGTCCGGCTTGCAGGTCATCACCGATCGCACCGCGTCCAGCGTGTTTTCGGCGATCGCCGTGGTTCCGGCGATGAAATCCTCGTTCGAGAGCGCCAGCGGGTCCTTGACATAGATGCGCGAAAAATGGTTGGTCACGCCCGCAGGGCGCATGCGCTCCATGTCCGGCTGGACCACGGTGTTGGTGGAGGGGGCGATGACACCCAGCAGCTTTCGCCAACCGAGAACGTCTCCCATTGCAGATACTCCTGTTGCGGACCGGTGCCGGTGCCGCTGGTTGATGGGGTGCCGGGGGTCTGGTTTACGACCTGGTTCAGCGGATCTCGGCCGCCTGGGCGAGGCTCTCGTACATTGCCTGCCGCAGCATGTAGGCGCGGCGGCGCGTATCGTCCTGCTTGATCGCCAGCATGGCTTCGCGGCGGCGCTTGTGCGCCTCGTCCTGCCCGCCGCGGATCATCGCCATGTTTTCCTTGGTCTGCATCTGCGTGAAGCTGTGCGTCACTTCGCGGCGCTGCCGGTCGTAAAGCGCGAGGTTCTCCTCTGCCCCCGAACCCGTCTTCTGCCCCTTGAGCACCGGCAGCAGCTTCTCGAACAGGTTGAAGGCATCATGCACGCCCGAATTCATGCCGAAGCCGCCAAGCGGGTTGTTGAGATGCCCGGCATCGCCCGCCAGCAGCACGCGGCCCTCGCGGAAGGATTTCGCCACGCGCTGGTGGACCCGGTAGAGCGTGCGGTGCTCGGTCTTCACCATCTCCCCGTCGCCCACCAGCCTGCCGAAGATCGCGTTCTTCATCGCATCCGAGCGCAGTTCCTCGTCACTGAGCGAACCGTCGGTCGGCACCAGCACGCGCCAGAGCGTGGGCACGCGCAGCAGCACCAGCCATTCGTCCGGGTCGGACACGTAGTTGACCCAGGCCAGGTTCGGGATGTGGTCGCCCAGTTCGAACGCGGTCGAGAGGCAGAGGAAGCGTTCGGGATAAGTGAACCCGTCGAATTCGATGCCCAGCCACTTGCGCACGATGGAATTCGCGCCGTCCGCACCGATCAGATAATCGCAGCGCATCTGCGCGATGCCGGTCATCGTCTCGACCGCGAGGTTCACGCCGTCCGCGTCCTCCTCGAAGGTCAGCAGGCGCTGGCCGAAGCGGACATCGGCATTGCCCTGCTTCTCAAGCCCCGAGGCAAGCGCGCGCGACAGGTGATACTGTTCGCACTGGATGCGGAAAGGGTAGCGGGTCACGTCGTCGATCTCGGCAAGGTCGAAGTCGATCACTTCGCCCGAGTGACGGTCTCGCCAGTGATAGACCGGCGCCTTGAGCCCCTTCTCCAGCAGCATCGGCGTGACCCCGATCTGGTCGAGCATTTCCAGCGTCGGCGGATGGAACGTGGAGGCGCGCAGATCCTGCGCACAATCGCCGTTCACTTCCAGCACCACAACGTCGATACCCGCCTGCGCCAGCAGCGTCGCCAGAACCGTTCCGACCGGTCCCGCCCCCGCGATCGCCACCTGACACCGTTCAACTGCCGCCATATCGAGCAGACTCCATTTCCTGTTCCGTTCCCCGCTATGGACCGGGCGGTCCGGCGGGGCGGGCGAAGTCGCGGAACTATCCGAGGTTCGGGGAGGCGCGCCGGTTGGCGGACACTCCGCCCGCGCGCAGCCGGTCCGGGGGGGCAGCCGGCACGGAGCGGCGCAGGCAGGACAACGAAAAGGGGCGCACCTTGCGATGCGCCCCTCCTCCCTCAACCCGCGATGATGCCCCCGATCAGACGACCGCGCAGACGGTCTTCCATTCAAGGTAGTTTTCCAGCGCCTGCCGCCCGCTGTCCCGGCCCCATCCGGACTGCTTGACCCCGCCGATGGCTAGAGTGGCGTCATACATGGCATGGCAGTTGATCCACACCGTGCCCGCCTTGATCGCGCTCGACATGCGGTGGGCGTTCGACAGCCCCTCGGTCCAGACGCTGGCGGCAAGGCCATATTCGCTGTCGTTGGCGGCGGCGATCACTTCCTCCACATCGTCGAACGCCTGCGCGACCAGCACCGGGCCGAACACTTCCTCGCGCACGATCTCCATGCCGGGCTTCACGTCGACGACCACGGTGGGGGTGATGAAGGTGCCCGCCTCGCCGGTGCGTTCGCCGCCCGCCAGCATCGTCGCCCCCTCGGCCCGCGCGCGCTGCAGGAAGCCTTCGACCCGCTCGGCATGGCGCAGCGAGACCACCGGGCCCATCTGCGTATCGGCGGCAAGGCCGTGGCCGAGCTTCAGGCCCTTGGCATATTCCGCCACGCCCTCCACCACCTGGTCATGGACCGAGCGGTGGACGTAGAGCCGCGATCCGGCGATGCAGACCTGCCCGCCGTTGAAGTAGATGGCATTGGCCACGCCGGGGATCGCCAGCGAAAGATCGGCGTCGGGCATGACGATGGAGGGCGACTTGCCGCCCAGCTCCAGCGTCACGCGCTTGAAGTTGGTCTTGGCGGCATCGAGCACCGCGCGGCCGGTGGCGGTGGAGCCGGTGAAGGCGATCTTGTCCACCCCCGGATGGGCGGCCAGCGCCGCGCCGGTCTCTCCGCCAAGCCCGGTGACGACATTGATGACGCCCGCCGGAACGCCCGCCTCGACCATCAGCTCGGCGAGGCGCAGCGCGGTGAGCGAGGTATCCTCGGCGGGCTTGAGCACCACCGTGCAGCCCGCTGCCAGCGCGGGCGCCAGCTTCATCGCGGTGAGCACCAGCGGCGAGTTCCACGGCACGATGGCCGCCACCACGCCCACCGGCTCGCGCACGGTCCAGGTCCGCATCTGCTTGCCCTGCGGCTGGTAGTTGATCGAGCTTTCGAGGGTGCTTCCCTCGATCGCCATGGCCTGCCCGGCGAAGAAGCGGAACTGGTTCACCGCGCCGGGAATCTCCGCCCAGCGGCCGACGAACAGCGGCTTGCCCTGGTCGAGCGTTTCCAGTTCGGCAAGGTCGTCGATGTTCGCTTCTATAAGGTCGGCGATCTTCCACAGGATGCGCGCGCGCTCCACCGGCACGGTGGCGCCCCAGCCGGCCAGCGCCGCGCGGGCGGCCGAAACGGCGGCATCGACATCGGCCGCGCCCGCCTTGGCGATTTGTCCCAGCTCGCTGCCGGTGGCCGGATCGAGGGTAGCGAAGGTGGCGCCTTGCGCAGCCGTGCCCCATGCCCCGCCGATAAGCAGGCCCTCACCGCCCGCGCGGCGGGCGAGAAACTCCTTCGTGCCGGGGCGAAGCGTGCTGAAGTCGAGTGGCATGGCTGTCTCCTTTGTTGCGACCTTTCCTAATCTGGTGAACGGCGCGGCGGCCCCCCGCCACCCCAAAAATTCGCTTGGCGGATAACTCTGTCCGAAACCGCAGCGCCCGACCCCCGGCGCGGTACGCAGACTGCAATGCGGCCTTGCCGTATTGTCATATCAATATACCATTTCATCACCCGGAGTCGTCGGCCGCAATCCGCGCCCGAGATCCGGAACCGAACACTGCCTGAGGGCAAAGCCGGATGGGGAACGCATGACCTATCGTTTGGGCGTGGACGTCGGAGGGACGTTCACCGATCTGCTTCTTTTCAACCAGGACAACGGCGAGTTCTGGCGTCACAAGACGCCTTCGACCCCGCACGACAGTTCCGAAGGCATCCTGAACGGTGTCACCGCGGTCTGCGAAAAGGGCGGCATCGCCCCGTCCGACGTGGAATTCTTCCTGCACGGCACCACCGTGGCCACCAATGCGGTGCTTGAAGGCAAGGGCGCGCGCGTCGGCCTCATCACCACGCAGGGCTACCGGCAGGTCATGCAGATCGCCCGTTCCTTCGTGCCGGGCGGCCTGGCCGGCTGGATCGTCTGGCCCAAGCCAGAGCCGCTGGCCGCGCTGGAGGACACTTTCGAGATCAGCGGCCGCATGAACGCGCGCGGACAGGAAACCGCCGGAATCGACGAAGGCGAGATCCGCGCCGCGCTCGAAGCGCTCAAGGCTTCCGGCGTCGAGGCGCTGACCGTCGCGCTCGTCAACGCCTATCTCAACGGCACGCACGAGGCGCGCGTGGCGGAACTGGCGGCAGAGATCATGCCCGAGGTGCCGATCTCGCTCAGCCATCTGGTCCTGCCCGAAATGCAGGAATACGAACGCACGCTCACCACGGTCGCCAATGCGGCGGTGCGTCCGGTCGTCGGCAAGTACGTGCGCAACTTGCGCGCATCGCTGCGCGGCGCCGGCATGGCGGGTTCGCTCTCGCTGCTGCGCTCCGACGGCGGGCTGATGTCTTCCGAAAAGTCGGAGGAACACCCCGTCTCGCTGCTGATGTCGGGTCCGGCAGGCGGCGTGACTGGCGCGATCTGGGTCGGCCGCAATGCGGGGATCAGGAACATCCTCACGCTCGACGTGGGCGGCACCTCGACCGACGTGGCGCTGATCGAGAACCTGGAGGCGCGCCGCCAGCGGACCACCGAAGTCGGCCACCTCTCGGTCCGCGCCTCGGCGCTGGACGTGAAGACGGTGGGCGCGGGCGGCGGCTCGATCGCCTATGTGCCGGAACTGACCAAGGCGCTGCGCGTCGGCCCGCAATCGGCAGGCGCGGTGCCCGGCCCGGTCGCTTACGGCAAGGGCGGCAAGCTGCCCACCGTGACCGACGCCAACGTCGTGCTCGGCTACCTGCCCGAGAACCTCCTCGGCGGCACCTTCAAGCTCGACCGCGAAGGCGCCAAGGCGGCCGTCCAGACCATTGCCGACGCGCTCGGCATCGGCCTGATGGAAGCGGCGCGCGGCATCATCGACATCGTCAACGAGAACATGTTCGGCGCGCTGCGCATGATCTCGGTGCAGCAGGGCTACGACCCGCGCGACTTCGCGGTGATGGGCTTCGGCGGCGCCGGGCCGCTCCACGTCAATGCCGTGTCCAAGCTGATGGGTTCCTGGCCCGCCGTCTCGCCGGTCTCGCCCGGCGTGCTCTGCGCGCTCGGGGATGCCACCACCCGCATGCGCACCGAAACCGCGCGCTCGTTCTCGCAGCGCGTGGCGGACACCAGCGAGGCCGACGTGCTGGCCCTGCTGGAGGAAATGGCCGCGCAGACCCGCGCCGAACTCGCCGCCGAAGGCATTGCCGAGGCGGACATCACCAGCCAGTTCGAACTCGACGTGCGCTATGAAGGCCAGGCCTTCGAAGTGCCGCTTTCGATCGACCCGGAAACGCTGCGCGCCAATGGCCTTGCCGGCGTCACCGCCCGCTTCGATGCCGAGCACCTGCGCCTCTTCACCTTCAACATGGACAGCGCCCATGAACTGGTGAACCTGCGCGCCGTCGCCATGGGCCCTGCCCTCGAACTGCCCTCGCCGCCGCTGGAGCAGGGAGACGGCGATCCGATCCGCGCCAAGATCCGCGACCACGAACTGTGGACCGGCACCGAAATGCAGGCCGCCGTCATCTACGACCGCGCGAAGCTGCGCGCCGGAGACGTGATCCCCGGACCCGCCGTCGTCACCGAGATGGACTCCACCACGCTGATCGAGGCCGACTGCGTCGGTACCGTCGATCACGCCGGCAACATCCTCATCAACCTCGCCTGAGGGGAGCCAAGACCATGCCCGCACGTATCATTCAGGCCAATGAAGCCCCGTTCCAGACGGTTCCCGTCGATCCCGTAACCCTCGACATCATCGAGAACGCCCTGCGCAACGCCCGCATCGAGATGGACGCCACGCTGGTGCGCACCGCGATGTCGCCCGGCATCCGCGAACAGGGAGACGCCTTCCCGCTGATCGCCGACCATCAGGGCAAGATGATCGTCGGCCAGTTCGGTTCCTACATCGGCCCCTTCCTCGAAGGGTTCGACGGCACCGTGGAAGACGGCGACCTGATCTTCCTGTCGGACCCCTACTCGGTTGGCGGCGCGATCAGCCACTGCAACGACTGGCTGGTGCTGCTGCCGGTGTTCAAGGACGGGCGCCTGATCGCCTATACCTCGATGTTCGGCCACCAGAGCGACATCGGCGGCATGGTCCCCGGCTCGATGCCGATCCACGCCACCGAGATTTTCCAGGAAGGCGTGCGCATCCCGCCCGTGAAGATCTGGAAGAAGGGTGAATACAACGAGGATCTGGTCAAGCTGGTCATGCACCAGTCGCGCACGCCGGACTGGTGCAAGGCGGATCTCAACGCGCTGATCGCCTCGTGCCGCGTCGCCGCGCACCGCGTGGTGGAAATGGTGGAACGCTTCGGCGACGACGTGTTCGTCTCCGCCACGGAAATGTTGCTCGAACGCAACCACCGCGCGATGAAGCACCTGATCGAAACCTCCATCGGCGAGGAGAAGGTCACGTTCGAAGACTACATCTGCGATGACGGCATGGGCTACGGTCCCTACCGGATCAAGTGCACGATGTGGCGCGAAAACGGCCGCGTGGTGCTCGATTTCGACGGCACCGACCCGCAGTCCAAGGCCTCGATCAACATGCTGCTGAACGAGAACATGATGCGCATGTTCTTCGGCATCTACATGATCATGATCTTCGATCCGCAGATCTTGTTCAACGATGGCTACTACGACCTGATCGACGTGCGCATCCCGGAAGGCTCGCTGCTCAAGCCGAAATTCCCGGCCGCGCTTTCGGGCCGCACGCACGTCCTGGGCCGCCTGTTCGACATCCTGGGCGGGTTGCTCGGCCAGAAGACGCCGGAATTCCTCAACGCCGCCGGTTTCTCGTCCTCGCCGCACCTGTTCTATGCCGGGCACGACAAGGCCGGTAAGTGGTTCCAGCTGTTCCAGATCGGCTTCGGCGGCATCCCCGGCCGTCCGCTGGGCGATGGGCCGGACGGACACTCGCTGTTCCCCGGCTTCACCAACGTCCCCAACGAGTTCCTCGAACGCTATTTCCCGCTGGAGATCGTCAAGTACGAGACAGTGGCGGATTCGGGCGGCGCGGGCCTCCATCGCGGCGGCAACGGCATCAACATGGTCTACCGCTTCCTTGAGAGCGGCGTGATCGCGATCCATGACGACCGCTGGTTCGTTCCGCCCTGGGGCGTCAACGGCGGCCTTCCGGGCAAGCGTGCGAAGAAGATCCTCACCAAGGCGGACGGCACGCAGATCGTGGTCGGCAACAAGCTGGAGGACTATCCGGTCGAGGCCGGTGACGAGCTGCAGTTCATCACCTGGGGCGGCGGCGGCTGGGGCGACCCGCTAGACCGCGATCCCGCGCTGCTGGCCAAGGAACTGAAGCAGGGCCTCGTCACCGCCGAAGGCGCGAAGGACTACGGCGTGGTGCTGGTGGATGGCGCGGTGGACGAAGCCGCGACGCAGGCCCTGCGCGCCGAAATGCGCAAGGCCCGCGGCGAAATCGGCGTGTTCAACTTCGGCCCGGACATCGAGACGCTGCGCGCCAACTGCCTTGCCGAAACCGGCCTTCCCGCCCCCATCGCGCCGCAGTGGACGCATGTGGCCGCTCCTGCTTTCGCAGAAGCCGCCGAATAAACAGAACACAGGAGAGCACCATCATGGCCAATCCGATTTTCCGCCAGAAGCTGGAGAGCGGCAAGTTCTTCGTCATTCCCGGCATCCAGGACATGATCACCGCGGTGATCGCCAACAAGGTCGGCTTCGATCTCGTCTATGGCACCGGCTACTGGCTTACCGCCTCGGCCTGGGGCCTGCCCGACGCCGGGATCGCCACCTACACCGAGATGAAGAACCGCATGGAAACGCTGGTGCGCACCAGCAATGCGGCGGTCATCGCGGACGGCGATACCGGCTATGGCGGCCTGCTCAACGTCCATCACACCGTGAAGGGCTACGAGGCCGCCGGCGTCACCGCGATCCAGCTCGAGGATCAGGAATTCCCCAAGAAGTGCGGCCACACGCCGTTCCGCCGGGTGATCCCGGTGGAAGACATGGTGGAGAAGATCAAGGTGGCGATCGCCGCGCGCGAGAGCGAGGACTTCCTCGTCATCGCCCGCACCGACGCGCGCCAGAGCGAGGGGCTGGACAGCGTGATGCGCCGCCTCGAAGCCTACGACAAGGCGGGCGCCCACGTCCTCTTCCCCGAAGCGCTGGAAAGCGAGGAGGAAATGGCGAAAGCCTGCGCCGCTTTCGACAAGCCGCTGATGGCCAACATGGCGAACGGCGGCTCCACGCCGATCCCGCTCGCCTCGGTGCTGGAGGAGATCGGCTATGGCTATGCGATCTACCCCTCGCTCACCAGCCTGGTCGCCTGCACCGCCATCGAGAAGTCGCTGCGCGATCTCAAGGACCACGGCATCGGCGAGCCCGAGGGCATCTTCAACTTCAAGGAGTTCTGCTCGCTGATCGGCTTCGACGAAGTGTGGGACTTCGAGAAGCAGTGGGCGCCTGCTCCGGCTCCGGTGAAGTAAGCCGATGAAGCGCCGGATCGCCGCCGCCGTCCTCTCCCGCTCCGGGGACCATCCCCGGCCCTATGCCGAGAACGAGCCGCTGGCGGTCCGGCCGCTCGATCTCTCCGATCCGCTGCCCGGCGAAGTGCTGGTGCGGATCGACGCGGCGGGGATCTGCCACTCGGACCTCTCCGTCATCAACGGCGACCGGCCCCGGCCGATGCCGATGGCGCTGGGGCACGAGGCGGCGGGCACCGTGCTGGCGCTGGGCGATCCCGATGAACCGGACCTCGCGGTGGGGGACCGCGTGGTGCTGGTGTTCCTGCCGAGCTGCGGGCAATGCGCGGCCTGCCTTTCGGGCGAGGGCTACCTCTGCGCGAAAGGCGCCGCCGCCAACGGCAAGGGCGAACTGATGCGCGGCGGCAGCCGCCTCTCCTGCGAGGACGGCGTCGTCCACCACCATCTCGGCGTCTCGGCCTTCGCGACGCAGGCGGTGGTGGACCGGCGCTCGCTGGTGAAGATCGACGCCGATATCCCGCCCGAGACCGCCGCACTGTTCGGCTGCGCAGTGCTCACCGGGGTCGGCGCGGTGATGAACACGGCCAAAGTCCAGCCGGGCGAAAGCGTGACCGTGATCGGGCTGGGCGGCGTCGGGCTTTCCGCGCTGCTCGGCGCGCTGGCGGCGGGCGCGCAGCCGGTCCATGCGGTGGACCCGTCCCCTGCCAAACGCGCGCTGGCGCTGGAACTGGGCGCGGCAAGCGCTTCCGCCCCCGGAGAGGACGATGCGGCCATGGGCAGCGACGTGGTGGTGGAAACGGTCGGCAAGGCCGCCGTACTGGCCCATGCCTATCGCTCTGCCCGGCGCGGCGGCCGGATCGTGACGGTGGGCCTGCCCAACCCGTCGGAGGATCTGGCCATCAACGCACTGTCGCTGGTGGCGGACGCCAAGACGCTGATGGGCAGCTACATGGGCTCCTCGATCCCCGCACGCGACATTCCGCGCTACATCAAGCTCTGGCGCGCGGGACGGCTGCCGGTGGAGAAGCTGCTGACCTCGGTCGGCCCGCTGGAGGAGATCAACGAGGCCATGGACAAGCTCGCCTCGGGCGAGGCGATCCGCCAGGTGATCGTGCCCGGCTGGTAAGCAGCGAATCGTTACCGCATGGAGGCGCCGGCCTTTGCGATCAGGCCCTCCCGCTGGCCCGGCGCGAAATTAATTTTCGTTCCGATCAAGAAAAAGGGCGCTGGCGGAAAACTATGAACCCGTTTTGGTTCCGCCTGTCGGCATATCTATCCGACAGGCGGATATCGTCTTGATTATTTCGAGCAAACGTCATTCCCTTGTCACTCTTCCGATAACACAAAAAACGGACGGGGTCTGACGATGGAAAAAGGGGTTCCAATTCGCTCTATCACGCGGTCAATCGCGGCGCTGAAGGCGATCAACCGCCACGGCTCGCTCTCCATGATGGAGATCGCCAAGGCATCCGAGGTGCCCTATCCCACCGCCTGCCGCATCGTCCAGACCTTGCTCTATGAAGGCCTGATCGAACAGGAACCCTCGCGCAAGCGCTACCGCGCCACGGCCATGGTGCAGACACTGGCAACCGGCTTCCAGCATGACGACGAACTGGTCCGTCTTGCCCGGCCGCACATCGTGGGCCTGACCAAGCGGCTCGGCTGGCCGGTGTCGATCGCCATCCGCGTGGGCCGCGAGATGATGCTGCGCGACAGCACCCATTCGAACTCCTCGCTGACGTTCGAACACTATTACCCCGGCTTCACCCTGCCGATCCTCGACAGCGCCTCGGGCAAGGTGTCGATGGCCTATGCGCCTGATGACGAGCGCGAGATGATCCTGCGCTTCATGCGCGTCTCGCAGGACATCGACCTCAATTACCTCGCCACCGCCGAAGTCAGCCTCGATGTCGATCGCATCCGCGCCGAGGGCTACGCCGTGCAGGGCCGCAACCACTTCAACCTCACGCCGGGCAAGACCTCGTCGGTCTCGGTGCCGATCTTCCGCAACGGCCACTTCGAGGCGGCGATGACCATGGTGTTCTTCGTGGCCGCCATGCGCCTGTCGCAGGCGCTGGAACTCTATCTAGACGATCTCAAGTCGACGGCGGCGGCGATCAGCCACGATCTGTCGAACCCCGTTCCGATGGGAAATGCCTGAAGCCCGGGATAAAAAAAGGGAGGTCCCGATGGGCCTCCCTTTCCTGTTTCCCGATGTAGCGCCCGTTCAGAGCCGCGCGGTTACCGCCTTGGTTTCCAGGTAACCGTCCAGCCCTTCCTTGCCGAACTCCCGGCCCCAGCCGGACTGGCCGTAGCCGCCGAACGGAATGTTCGTCCCCACCGCGCCGTGGCAGTTGATGGAGACATGGCCCGACCGGATACGCTTCACCAGCCGGTGCGCGGTGGACAGGTCCTTCGTCCAGACCGAGCCGGAAAGCCCGTAAGGCGTGTCGTTGGCCAGTGCCGCCAGCTCGTCGAGGTCGGTGGTCTCCACTTTCATCACCGCCATCACCGGGCCGAAGATCTCCTCCTTCACCAGCGCCATGTCCGGGCGGCATTCGGTATAGATCGTCGGGCGCACGAAGTTGCCGGGACGGTCCAGCTTCCCGCCGCCCGTCACCAGCCTGGCCCCGGCCGCCTCGGCCCCCTCGATATAGCCCATGACCTTGGCGCAATGGGCGTCGGAGATCATCGGCCCCTGCATCGTCGCAGGGTCCAGCCCGTGACCCAGCGTCATCGATTCCGCGAAAGCCTTGAGCCCCGCCACCAGTTCGTCATGCACATCGGCATGGGCGAAGATGCGCGTTCCGGCCATGCAGTTCTGGCCCTGCAGGAAGAACGTGGCCATCGCCGTGCCCGGCACCGCCAGCGCAAGGTCGGCATCCGGCATGATCATGACCGGGCTCTTGCCGCCCAGTTCGAGGCTGACCTTCTTGAGATTGCCCAGCGCCGCCGAAACGATCTTGCGCCCGGTCGCGGTGGAGCCGGTGAACGAGACCTTGTCGATCCCCGGATGCGCCGCGATCGCCGCCCCGGCATCACCGCCAAGACCGTTGACGATATTGACCACACCCGCCGGGAAGCCCGCATCGAGCACCATCTGGCCCAGCGCCAATACCGAAAGCGGCGTCTCTTCCGAAGGCTTGACCACGACCGTGCAGCCCGCCGCCAGCGCCGGGGCCAGCTTGAGGATCGCGGTGGAGAGCGGCACGTTCCACGGCACGATCTGGCCAACCACGCCCACAGGCTCGCGCAGGGTATACGTCAGCGCCTCGGTCTCGGCCGCGATATGGCGCGGCGGGGCAGTGGTGGTGCCCTCGATCCGCATCACCGCGCCGGCATAATAGTCGATCATCTCGACGCAGTTGGCGGTGGTGAGCCCGGCGATGAAACCGGGCATGCCGTTGTCGAGAATGTCGAGCTGGCTGAGCAGCGTGGCGTTCTGCTCCATGATCCGGGCCAGCCGGTGCATCAGCGCGGTACGCTCCGCCACGGTCTTGCGCGACCACGGCCCGTCGAAGGCGCGCCGCGCGGCGGCAACCGCAAGGTCCACTTCCGCCGCACCGCCGGTCTGCACGCGGGTCAGTTCGAGGCCGGTCGCCGGATCGCGGCTGGCCAGTTCCCCGCTGCCTTCCACCCATTCGCCGCCGATCAGCAGCTTGTGGGTCTGGCCGAGAAACGCCTCGGTTTCAGGCGCGATCTTATGGCCATCAAAGGGAACGGGGGCAAAGGGAACCGCGCTCATACCGGTACTGTCCTGCAATCGTAGTTGAACAGGCCCAGCGATTCCTCGTCCTTGGTGCCTTCAAGGCCGAAGAAGTCGGTGTTCTGGCCCTGCATCCGGTCTGCGTTGGCGTTGCTTTCCGCCTGGATGAAAGTCGCGCGTTCGTGGCGCGCCGCCTCGTAGCGACGAAGACCCTCGCCGATGGTGGCCGATGCCGCCAGCGCGCGGGCAAGGACCACGCCGTCCTCGATCCCGCAGGCCGCGCCGTGGCCGAGGAACGGCGTCATGGCATGGGCGGCATCGCCGATCAGGGTCACGTTGTCGTCGATGATCCAGCCCGGCAGCGCGGTGCGGGCGTTGATTGCCCACTTGTACATCGGCTGCTCACAGGCCGCGGCGATCAGCTTCTGCGCATCGGTGCACCAGCCTTCGTAGACCTTGCGGACCTCCCCGGGATCGACCGGAGTGGTCCAGCCCTCTTCGTTCCAGCCGTCCTGCCGCGAGAAGAACACCAGGTTCATCGCCGTGGACCCGCGAATGTTGTAGCGCGTGATCATCGCGCCGGGGCCGATGATGATGCCGGGGAAGTCCGAAAGTTCCTGCAATTCCGGCGTCACCGGCACCAGGCAGCGCCAGGCGACATGGCCGGTGAAGTGCGGCGGCGTGGTCTCGAACCGTTCGCGGATCACCGACTTCACACCGTCCGCGCCGACGATCAGGTCGCCGGTCACGGTCGAACCGTCCACCAGCGTCACCGTATTGCCTTCGCTGGAGACCACGCCCGCGCTGGTGCGCAGATCGACGCCCGCCCGCCGCGCCGCGCCCAGCAGGACTTCGTGCAGGTCGGCGCGGTGGATGGTGACGTAAGGCGCGCCGTACTTGTCGCGCTGGTCCGAACGGTCCTTGGCGACGATGGTGCGGCCGTCCTGCCAGTGCTGGATGCGCTGGCGGCTGGGCTCCACGCCCGCGCTCGCCGCTTCCTCGCAGACGCCGATGAAGTCGAGGCCCTTCATGGCGTTCGGGGAGAGCGTAACGCCCGCCCCGATCTCGCCGAATTCACGCGCGCTTTCCAGCAGCGTGACCTTGAAGCCTTCCTGCGCAAGAGCGGCGGCGGCGGTCATGCCCGCGATGCCACCGCCGACAATGACGATGCTTTCGGCGCGCGCCATCGTCAGGCTGCCGATCCGCCGGTCAACTGACCGGGAATGTGGCTCTCATGGTTCTGGAGATACCATTCGGCGATCTCTTCGCGGGTGGCCCACCAGACACCGGGGAGCGACTTGGCATGTTCGATGAACTCCCGCAGCGCGCGAACGCGGTGGGCACGGCCGGAGACGTGCGGATGCAGGCCGACGTTCATGATCCGGCCGGTCTTGCCGCCTTCTTCATAAAGCACATCAAGTTCCTCGATCAGCGCATCGCGGAACTGGTCGGTGGTGAAGTTCTTTCGAGTAATGAAAGTGAAATCGTTGATTTCATTGGAATATGGCACCGAAACAATCGGGCCGTTGGGCGTGCGCAGCAGGAACGGCTGATCATCATTCATGATGTCGCAGTAGAATGTGCAGCCCTGCTCGGCGAGGATATCGGCGGTCTGCATCGTGCCGCGCAGGCTGGAGGAGAGCCAGCCCTTGGACTTGCGGCCGGTGTACTTCTCGAACTGCTCAAGGCTGCGCAGGACGATGTCGCGCTCCTTTTCCGGCTGGTGTGCGAAGTTGGTCAGCAGTTCGCCCTGTTCCCAGTTGTGGGTCAGCAGTTCCCAGCCGCGTTCGAGCACGGCGTCGGTCATCGCCTTGCGGCGTTCGAAGGTCACGGCATTGGTGGTGCAGCTGGCCGGAACGCCCAGTTCGTCGAACAGGTCGAACAGGCGCCAGATGCCCACGCGCTGGCCATATTCGCGCCAGGTGAAGTTCGGGAAATCGGGCGTGTTGCCCGGCAGCACGTCAGGCAGGATCGCCGGGCCGCCCGCGTAATAGGGCTTGTCGGTATCCTTGGTGAGGTCCCAGGTTTCGAGATTGAACGTCAGGATCAGGGCAACCCGCGCGCCGTTCGGCCACTTGAGGGGCTGGCGCTGCGGAAGGGGAACGTAATCGTATTCCATGGGACAATTCTCGCTTGCGACGTGTTGTTGGACCCGAACCATATTCCGGGCACCCTTCCCCACCCCCGCACCGCAACTCTCCGCCTTGCGAACAGCGGCTTGGCCTGTCAGCGGGCGTGGGGGCGGCACTTCATGGCATTCACATGCCGAGGACTTCAAGAGCGACGCGCTCGGACGATTCCAGAGCGCCTTCGAGGCCGCGCGCGCCCGTGGCGGTATGCTCGCCGCAGAAGAACAGGCTGCCCGCGGGCTTGGCGATCTCGTCCATCCAGGCGACCTGCCCGGGCGCGATGTACGAGAAGTCTCCGAGGTTGAACTTTTCCTGCGACCAGCTGAAGTAGGAGTGCGCGGCCAGCTTGCCTTTCGCCGCCGGACGCAGGGCCTCGATCCGGGCGACGACCATGGCCTTTACCGCCTCGGCCCCCATCCGGTCCCAGTAGTTCGCAAGGTTGGCGCGGGCCTGGACGATGAAGCCGGTGATCTGCTGCGGATCGTCGCCGTAGCGCTGCGGGATGACGTTGCCGAGCACGCCGTCCGTCCACATGCCGGGCGAGAGGCCGTCCTGTTCCCAGAACGGGGCCTCGGCCGTGACGAAGACCATCGAGATCGGCTGATATCCAAGCTGCGCCACCGCCTGCGCCTGCACGCCCGAAAGGCCGGGCTCGATCCGCACGTTGCGCAGGGCGGAGAACGGCAGCGAGCAGATCACCCTGGGGGCGGAGAAGGTCGCACCGTCGGCGCAGTGTACCGTTGCGCGGCCGCCGTCCTGCGTGATCGCCACGATCTCGCGGCCAAGCAGGAGGTCGCCCTTCATCTGCTTCGCCAGCGCCATCGGCATGAGCAGGTTGCCGCCCTTCACCGCGAAGGATTTGGGCCCCGCCGCGATCTGCGCCTTCACGAAGCCGTCGTTGTACTCGCTGAGCAGGGCGGAAACGTCATAGGCGTTCATGCCGTAATAGGGCGCGATATCGTAGGAAAGGTGGATCGCCGGGTCGGACAGCCCCTGCTGGCGCAGGAAATCGTGCAGCGAGATATCGAGCTTCGCATTGACCGGGTCGTGCCACGAATTCCAGTCCTCCAGCCGCGTCTTCTGGGCGACCAGCATCGGCACCAGCTCTGCCGGCAGCACCGATTTCAACGCATCGGGGAAGGGGTTGCCCGGAAACTTCGCCCATTCCTCGCGGGTGAGCGGCTGGTCGCCGATATAGAGCAGGCTGGGCGGACCGATGCGGTAGCGCGCGCCCACTTCCTGCATCTCCACACCCGCACGCTGGGCGATATCGAGGCCGCGGCCATAGCCTTCGCCCATCGAATTGAAGCCCATTTCGGGATAGCCGGGCTGGTCCAGCAGGGTCATGATCCGCCCGCCCACACGGCTGCGCCCCTCGATCACGGTGACCTTGAGCCCCTGCTCCTCCAGCAGCCAGGCCGCCTGAAGCCCGGAAATGCCTGCGCCCAGCACCAGCACGTCCGGCTCTCCCGAACGCGCGGCGCCCTTGCCAGCGCCCTTCGCCGGCGCCGCGCGGGCGGAGGCGACGGCGGGCAGGCCCGATGCCAGCGCTCCCATGCCGAACGCCGCCGCGCCGAGCGTGAACTTGCGCCTGTCCATCACCATGCCTGCCTGCTCCTTTGGCTCGCCGGTCCACATCGGGGAGATATCGTCCCGATGGCCTGCCGCGAACGGTTCTAGAGCCATCGACGGTACAGACGGCAGCTCGTGTTCGAAGCCGCGCTGCATGGATGCCCATCAGGCGGATAAACGGGCGGCGATTTCGGTTGAAACCCCCTGCCCGAATGCGCGAATGACGCTTGACTCTATTTGTCTGACAAATTATTTATCCGATAAATAAGAACCGAAGCTGGGAGGGGAATTATGAAATCCGCAATCCGGCGCCGCATGGGCGGTGCCAGCTTTCTCGCCATCGCACTCGTTGCCACGCCCGCCGTCGCCCAGACGGCCGGGACCGAAGGCAATACGACGGACGAGGAAATCGTCGTCACCGGCCTGCGCGCCTCGCTGCGCGATGCGCTGAACGCCAAGCGCGCGGCCTCGGTCGTTACCGAGACGATCAGTTCCAAGGACATCGGCGCGCTGCCGGACGTCACCATCGCCGATTCGCTGCAGCGCCTGCCCGGCGTCACCGCCACGCGCGATCGCGGCAACGCCAGCCAGGCGGCCGTGCGCGGCCTTGGCCCGCGCCTCGTGCTCGGCCTCATCAACGGCCGCGAAGTCGCCTCGTCCGAGCCGGATCGCAATGTCCGCTGGGAAATCTATCCCTCGGAAATCGTCTCGGGCGTGACCGTCTACAAGTCGCAGTCGGCCGACATCATCTCGGGCGGCGTCGCGGCCACGATCGACATCCGTACCGTGCGCCCGCTGGACTACCAGGGCCCCGCGCTCACGGCGCGCGCCGGCGCGCTCTACAATGACAGCGGCAAGGACATTCCCGGCTATTCCGGCTGGGGTTCGCGCGGCAGCGCGCAGTATGTCGGCAAGATCACCGACAATCTCGCCGTCGTCGTCGGCGGCACCTTCCAGCGCCAGAAGAACGGCTACAACTCGTTCCAGGGCTGGGGCTACAACACTTACGACATCAATGGCGAAGACGCCCCCACGCTGAACGGCCAGCCGGTCAACGCACCCTGGGGCGCGCAGACCGAGATCAAGGCGCTCAAGGAAACCCGCTGGTCCACCACCGGCGCGATCCAGTGGCAGCCCACCGCGAACTGGGACATCAACCTCGATGTCCTCTACTCGAAGGTGAAGATCGACGAGCACCAGTCGCAGCAGTGGTACGGCCGCCAGAACGGCTGGGGCGACTGGGGCGGCGAGATCGGCGCCCCCGGCGATATCTACCAGGACGGCAGCTACACGCTGTCGGGCAACACGATCACCGGCGCCACGCTGAACAACTATTCCTCCGTCACCAATGTCCTTGCCCGTTATCAGGAGGACAAGGACCTGTTCGTGACCGGCTTCAACGCCAAGTACGACGACGGCGACTGGACGGCCAAGTTCGACGGCTCCTACTCGCGCGCGCGCCGCGACAATTCGTGGGGCGCGATCGCCACCGAACTCTATCCGGCGAGCACGACCTTCTCGACCGGGCGCGGCTCGGTGCCCAGCGTCTCCGTCAGTTCCAACCCGGGTGACGTCAACAACCAGGTCATCCCGAGCTACTACGCGGGCCAGTACGACGGCCCGCAGCGTCTCAAGGACGACCTCGGCGCCGCGCAGGTGGACGTCTATCGCCACATCCACGACGGCTTCTTCACCGGCTTCGGCGGGGGGCTTCGCTACTCCAACCGCGTGAAGAGCTACGACGCCTATACCGCCACGGTGAACACGAAGACGCTCGGCAACCTGACGATCGATCCTTCGTACCTGACCGAATTCTCGGTGGGCACCTTCAACGTGCCCAACCTGGTCTGGGGCAATTACGAAACGCTCGCGGCCGAATACCTCGCAATCGGCACGCCCGAGCGCGACAAGTCGAAGTACTGGCGGGTCAAGGAGGATAACTTCGAAGGCTACGTGATGTCGGACTTCGCGGGCAACGGCTTCACCGGCAACCTCGGCGTCCGCTTCGTCAACGTCTCGACCCATTCGAACGCCTTCTCGGGCCGGACCTACTGGGACAACGATCTCCAGCAGAACGTCACCGTGTTCGATCCCGTGCGCGAGAACGACAAGTACTTCCGCGTCCTGCCCAGCCTCAACCTCAACTTCGAGCTGACCGACAGCCTGAAGCTGCGCGCCGGCGCCGCCCGCGTCCTGTCCCGCCCGCCGCTCGACGAGCTGCGCGCCAGCATGGCGCTGAGCAACTACCCGCCGACCAACACCGGATCGGGCGGCAACCCGCACCTCAAGCCGTTCATGGCGACCCAGGGCGACCTCTCGCTGGAATGGTACTTCCACAAGGACGCGCTCGTCGCGGTGGCAGGCTATTACAAGGACGTCAGCAGCAACGTCGGCTACACGCAGACGCAGGAAACGATCGGCGGCGACACCTACCAGATCACCTCGCCGCGCAACGGCAAGGGCGGCTACATCGCCGGTGTCGAGGCGACCTTGCAGACACCGTTCTACTTCATCCCCGGACTCGACAAGTTCGGCCTCTACGCGAACGCCAGCTTCGTGGATTCCAACGTGAAGGAACTGGCCCCGGTCAGCAATCCGTTCCCGGGCGTGGGCCTCACCAAGTTCACCGGCGAAATCGACCTGTGGTATTCCGACCATGGCATCGATGCCCGCGTGGCGCTCAAGCATCACAGCCCGTTCACCGTGATCTACGGCTGGGACGCCTCGCAGCTCACCCGCCTCGAATCCGAGACGACGCTGGGCGCCAGCGTGTCCTACGCCGTGACCAAGAACTTCTCGGTGCGCCTCCAGGCCAACAACCTGACCAACCAGGTCGCGCGGTTCTACTGGAACAACGATCCCGACCAGATCGCCCGTTACGAGAAGTACGGCCGCAGCTACCTGATGGACGTGACCTTCAAGTATTGATCTCCCAACCGGCCCCGTGCGCAAGCGGGGCCGTCATTCCGGCCCTCCATGAGGGCAGGAAACACGAAAAGGGGCGCCATCTCCTCCCGGCGCCCCTTTTTTGTGCGCGCCCGCGGCGCGAAACGCCGCCCGCCAGCGCCATCGCCGCCAGCGATTCGCGCGCGGCGCGGAAGAAAATACAATTTTTTCAGGGTATCCCGCACAAGCCGGCGCGGGAAAATGCATCCTCTGCAACCCGCCGGAAGCCCGGAAAAGCGCGCTTTGCACCGGCACCTTATCCAACCTGTCACATTTGTGAATGGTG
This sequence comes from Novosphingobium sp. TK71, assembly GCF_055361505.1. NCBI lineage: Bacteria > Pseudomonadati > Pseudomonadota > Alphaproteobacteria > Sphingomonadales > Sphingomonadaceae > Novosphingobium > Novosphingobium sp. TK71. The sequence continues at coordinate 688,309 of NZ_JBSZKA010000001.1, read as the reverse complement.
CCCATACGGCCCATTAACTTTGAGTACAGTCTTGGAACGACATAGGGAACTCGTCCCAAGGCATTGTTCAAGATGCTATATTTCCTGAGAAATATATACGAAATTTTTCAGAAATATTAATTCCTGAACGATGATCGCGAATATCTGCGCTCATCTCAGAACAATAACTTTGCCGTGGAGATAAGACGACCTTTGTGTCGCAGGACTATTATGAGGATTACCATGAAGTACATTGCACTTTCGGCCGCTCTTGCCGCTTCGTTTTCGGTTCCCGCCATGGCGCAGGACACCGAAGCGTTCACCGGCCCCCGCGCCGGCGTCACCATGGGCTTCGACAAGATTCAGGGCGATGAAGGCTTCTCCTACGGCGTGAACGCCGGCTACGACGTTGCCGTCGCGCCGCGCATCACCGTGGGCCCGGAAGTCTCCTTCGGCGACTCCACCACCGACAGCGCCACGACCGACGTGAGCCGCGACATCACCGCCTCGCTCCGCGCGGGCTATGTGGTCGCCCCCAAGGTCCTGGCCTTCGGCAAGGTCGGCTACACCAGCACCCGCTTCGAGCCGGTGGCCGGCGGCAACTATTCGCTTGAGGGCGTGCGCTACGGCGGCGGCCTGGAATATGCGGTGACGCCGAAGACCTACATTTCGGCCGAATACCAGCGCACCGAATACGAAGCGAACTTCGGTGGCCGTGACGCGGCAGTCGTCGGCGTGGGCATGCGTTTCTAAGAGCTTCCAACCCGCCACCGAGACGGGAAGGCAAAAGGACGGGAAGGGTTGCCCCCCAGGGGGACGCCCTTCCCGTTTTGCGTTACTTCGAGGCCTTCACGTAAGTCTTCGAGAGGAAGTCGATGCCCGGCACCACTTCGTGCTTCCGCAGGTCGAACCAGGCGGCGTTTTCCCAGTTCGATCCGGTGCCCCAGCGCGTCTTGCACTGCGTGGAAACCCAGTCCGGCGCCCAGTAGACCACGCCGTTCCCGCCCGCATCGACCACGGTCTGCGTCAGGTCCTCAAGATACTTCAACTGCCCCTTCGGCGTTGCCGGATAGCCGGGAATCAGCGAATCCGTGCCGAGCAGGTTGGTAGAGGCATCGGCGCTATCCTCGGTGAAGGGATAGGCCGTCTCCACCACCATGACATCCGCACCGTAGCGCTTGTGTGCGGTGTCGATGACCTTGGCCAGACCCGAGAGGTTGTATTTCGACCACTTGGAGTAATAGCTCACGCCGATGATGTCATAGTCGAGCACGCCTGCCGCCGTCGCATCGTCGAACCAGGGCAGGACGTTTTCGGGCTGGGCGATGTGCAGCATGACCCGGATCGGCTTGCCCGTCTCCTTCGAAACCTCGCGCACGGCCGCGACGCCGGCGTTGAGCAGGCTGGCATTGCGCTTCCAGTCGATCGGCTTGTCCTTGGTGCCGCCCATGACTTCGGGGTTGGTCTCGTTGCCGACCTGCACCAGCTCGGGCAGTTCCCCCGCCGCGTTCAGCTTCGAAAGCACGTCGCGCGTGTAGTCGTGCAGCGCGCGCACCTGCTGCTGGGTGTCCATCTTGGCCCAGGAGGCCGGCACGATCTGCTTGTCGCCATCGGCCCAGTCGTCGGAGTAATGGAAGTCCAGCAGCACCTCCAGCCCGGCGGCATGGGCGCGGCGGATGGTCTTGAGCACGTCCTCGTAGTTCGAATACTTCGTCCACTGCGGATCGTTCCAGATCCGCACGCGCATCAGGTTTCCGCCTTTTGCCTTCAGAAGCACGAAAGGATCCACGGGCTTGCCGTTCTGGCGGAACACGGCGCCGCAGTCCTCCATCTCGTTGGCAAAGGACAGGTCGGCGCCGAGATAGAGCTTGGTCTCGGCATGAGCCGAAGTCGCCGCCAGCAGCGTGGAGGCCGCAAGCGCGGCGCGAATGACGTTCTTCACCGGTATTCTCCTGCGGCCGGTCAGTGGAAAAAGAGATCGATGGCGGCGGGCGAAAGCCCCTCGCCGGACACGGTGACGCGGGCCGAGCCGCTGGAACCGCTGCCCTGCACGATGGCCTGTGCAAGGCCGTTGAACGCCTTGCGGCTGTCGCCCTTGTCGGCCTCCAGCGAGGTGGGATTGCCGTTGCCCAGCCCGATGATCCGCGCCGGGCCGCTGACGCTGAAGCGCAGCGCATTGTCCGCCGTGAGCACCGGATTTCCGGCCTTGTCGAGCACTTCGACCCGCAGCACCGAAAGATCGGCGCCGCCTGCGGCGAGACGGACGCGCTCGGTAGTGAGCTTGAGCTTCGCCGGGGCCGATGCCGTCACCCGCTGGTCACGGGCGACGACCTTGCCGCCGTTGTACCCGCGCGCCTCCAGCTTGCCGGGCGCATAGGGCACCTGCCATTCGAGGTGGCCGTTGCGCGGCATCGGCTTGCGCCCCAGCGACTTGCCGTTGAGCAGCAGTTCGATCTCCGCGCAGTTGCCGTGCGCCCACACCGGGATCGGCTGCCCCTCGCGGCCCGCCCAGTTCCAGTGCGGCAGGAGATGGACCAGCGGCTGGTCCGGCCGCCACCACGCGCGGTAGTAGAAGTAGTTGTCCTTGGCGAAACCGCAGCTGTCCATCGCGCCGAAGTAGCTGGCAACGCTTGGAAACGCCGGATAGGGCGTGGGCTCGCCGCGATAGTCGAACCCGGTCCAGATGAAGCCGCCGGCGATGTAGGGCGCGTTCGCCACGATCGTCCACCATTCCTCGGCGGTCGATGCCCACCAGGGATGCTCGGTGTCATAGGCCTTGACGATGTGCCGGGCCTCGTAGTTCTCGTACGCGCCGCGCGTGGAGACCGTGCTGCCCGTCTCGGTGCCGATCACCGGCTTGTCGGGGTGCCGTTCGTGCCAGGCGGCGATCTTGTCGGTGCGGTAATTGAAGCCGACGACATCCACCGCCTCGGCAGCGCCGCCGTCCCAGCCCTGGTCCATGGCCTGGGTGGTGAGGCGGGTGGGATCCAGCGCCTTGCAGCGCGCCACCAGTTCGGCCGAGATGCGGCGGCCGCGCTCCGAACCCTGATGGCCTTCCTCGTTGCCGACCGACCAGAGGATGATCGAAGGGTGATTGCGCGAGGAGAGGATCATCCGCTCCAGCTCGTCCATCGCCTCGGGGTTGGTGGTGTTGAGCCGCGTTTCCGCGATCATCATCATGCCCTTGCGGTCGCAGATGTCGAGCAGGACCTGCGCGGAGGGATTGTGTGCGCTGCGCCAGGAATTGGCGCCCATTTCCAGCGTGCGGTCAACGCGCCATTCGTGCAGCGCATCGGGGATCGCGGCGCCCACGCCGGCGTGGTCCTGATGGTTGCAGACTCCGAGCAGCTTCACGTTCTGCCCGTTGATGGTGAACCCGCGAACTGCGTCGAAGGTTACGGTGCGCACGCCGAACGCGGTCTCGGTCCTGTCCACCACCACGCCATCGCGCAGGACTTCGGTGGTGAGCCGGTAGAGATAGGGACTTGCCGGAGACCAGAGCCGGGGCGCCCGGATGCGTGCGGTCTGCTCGAACTCCACCTTGCCGAGCGCGCCCGGCTCGGCCAGGTGATCGGCCGCCATGGCAACCTGCCGCCCTTCCGCATCATGGACCGCGTGGCGCACGGTCACTTTCGCCGGGCTTTCGGCGTCGTTCGCCAGGGTGGTGAGGATGGTGACAGCGGCCCCTTCGCCGTCCACTTCCGCGCGGACGCATGTGCCCCACTGGGGAACGTGGCAGGCAGCCGCGCTGACCAGCGTGACGTGACGGTAAATCCCCGCCCCCTCATAGAACCAGCCCTCGCCCAGCGAGGCATCGACGCGCACCGCAAGCTGGTTGGCGCCGCCTTCGTAATCGAGGAAATCGGCGATATCGACGCGGAACGGAGCATAGCCGCTGGCGCTGCCGCCCGCCTCGAAGCCGTTCACGAAGACCTTGCAATTGCGGAACACGCCATCGAATTCGAGCCAGACCGCGCGTCCCTTGTCAGCCGCGCCCACCGGCAGGCGGCAGCGATACCAGCCGACGCTGTTCTGCGGGAATGCGCGCCCGATCGCCTTGAAGCCGTGCGCGGCGACAGCGTCTTCCTTGTCCTTCTCCGCAGGCGCGGCGGGCGCGGCAAAGGGCAGGTCCACCGCCCAGTCGTGAGGAACGCGGATTGCGCTCCAGCCGCTGTCATCGAAATCGGCCAGCGTGGCGGGCGAAACGTCGCGGCCGGGCTTGGCATACGTGCGCTGGTTCAGGCCGAAATCGAAATCCTTCGCCATGTCCGCGGCATGGCCGAGATGGAAGCGCCACCCTTCCGCCAGCAGCACCGAACGGCGCGGAGATGCCTCTGCCCGCCCCTGCGCCGTCGTTTCGGCCAGGGCAATGCCGGGAAGGCTCGCCGTGCCGAGGCCCGCAAGGCCCAGCGCCATGGCAGTACGGCGGTCGGTGGAAATCGTCTGGTCGTCCATCATCGGTCTGGGCTCTCACGGCAGCTGCGTAGCTTGGAGGGCCGACGATCCTTGCGGATCGCAGTCCTTGCCGGTTCAGGCCCTCCCGTCTTCTTTCCATTTGTATGATATATATGGTTACGGCGGTCAATCGTTTGCGGCAGATCGATTTCCGCCCTTCCCCGCCGCCCTTTGGCCTTCAGCTCTCGCCTTCGTTATGCTCGATCGCATCCAGGGCATCGACGATGATGAGCTTCATCGCATCGTGAGCAGCCTCGGGATCGCGAGACAGGATGGCGTTCTTCACCCGCTCGTGAGACTCAAGATCGGCGCTGCGCCCGACGATCCGGTTGGTGTAGCGGATCGAGGTCTTCAGGGCGGTGGACACCACGTCGCGGAACTGCCCGAAGAACGGATTGCCCGATGCGCTCAGGATCGCGACGTGGAAGGCGACATCGGCCTCCAGCACATCGTCCCGGCCGTCTTCGGCAGCCTGCATCCGGGCGAAGCCGGCAGCGATCGATCCCAGCCCTGCCTCGTCCGCCTCCCTGGCCGCCAGCGCGGCGGCGGCAGGCTCGATCGCGACGCGCAACTGGCTGAACTGCTTGAGGAGATCGATCGAAAACCGTTTTTCCAGCATCCAGCGCAGCACATCGGTATCAAACAAATTCCATTCGCTGGAAGGCTGGATCACCGTGCCTTGCCGGGGCCGGGCACTGACCAGCCCCTTGGCCGTCAGCATCTTCACCGCTTCGCGCGTGACCGAGCGGCTGACGCCGTTCTGCACGGAAAGTTCGGCTTCCGTTGGAAAAGGCTTTTCGGCATATACACCGCCGATGATCTGCGAACCCAGTCGATCGAGCAGGCCGTAAGTGAGGTTCCGCCCCAGAGAACTGCGGGTCTCCTGCTGCTTGACTTGCATCTGGTTGCGCTCTCCCATTATATCTTTAATCATATAAATAGACCCGGCGCCGCCAGCACAAGTCCTTTAAGCATTTCATTGCTTGGCGCGAATGCATTTGCCCGCACCATCGCTGCCTTGGCCTCCGCGCTGGCATGTCGGCCTTTCGCAGGCTAGCAAGCCGGGATGGACGATCTGTTTTCCGCCGCCGCCCTGACCGGCCGGACCCTCACGCGCGGGGACATCCGCAACCTGTGCGGCACGCCGCGCGCGCTGGCCGAATGCGATCTGGAGGAAGCCGACCTGTCCGGCCTCGACCTTTCGGGCTGGCAATTCGAACGCTGCAACTTCCGCAAGGCCGATTTCGGGGGCGCGATGCTGGAAGATACGGCCTGGAAATCCTGCCGGGGCGCTTTCGTGAACTTCATCGCCGCCGACCTCACCGGCGCGGCCTTCACCGCCAGCGATTTCAACAACGGCGCTTTCAGGAAAGCCACCCTGCATTCGGCCGCCTTCACCGGATGCAAGCTGACCGGCGCCGACTTTTCCGATACGAAAGGCGTGGAGATCCGGTTCGAGGAAACCTTGCTGATCGATGCCAAGCTGCCCGGCCACTCGTTCCGCAGGACCGTTCTGAAGCGCGTGGATTTCTCGACGGCGGACTTGCGGAAGTGCGATTTCCGGCAGGCGACCTTCGAAGCATGCAGCCTGCGCGAAGCCGGCCTGGACGGCGCCCGGTTCGACGGCGCCGACTTGCGCGGCGCCGACCTCGGCGGCCTGCGCCTCGTGGACGCCGCGCCCTTTCGCGGCGCGACGATCTCGGCCGATCAGGCAGGCCTGCTTCTGCGCGAACTCGGCCTCAAGGTCAGCTAGAGCGCGTGAATCCGGCGCGGTCAGGCCGTCGTCAACGAGCAGGTGCGTCAGCTCGAAGGGCCGCGACCACGTTTGAGCCGATAGGCGATTGTCCCGCTCCGGCTTTCACCCGGTGATAGAAAACACCGCGACCATATCGCTGGACCAGGTTCGACATGCGCACTAACTAAATGCTCATGTGCTCGGCGTCCTCGAACCAGTCCAACATTTCCGGCTCCTGTCTTTGCGGAACAGTTCGCTTCGACATCAACGGCAGCTTCGACAGCTTCTTCCTCTGCCATTGCTCGCGGTGCCGGAAGGGAAGCGGCACGGCCCATGGCGCCAATCTCTTCGCGACTGACGCATCGCTCCATTGGGTGGCCGGAGAGGCTGAAGTGAAAATTTTTCGGCTGCCCGGCACCCGGCACCAACGCAGCTTCTGCGTTGAGTGCGGGTCAGCGCTCCCCGATATCCAGATGGATGGCGCACTGCTCAAGGTTCCCGCCGGCTGCCTCGATGGTCCCATCGAAATTCGACCGACCGCACACATCTGCTGCTCCAGCCGGGCAGACTGGGATGTCGATCTGGAAAAGGTTGTCACGATGGATGGACTGCCCGGCTGAACGCCCCGGATACGTGGATATCGATCCCTCGCGGAATTCGTCCAGGTGTCCCCCACGTCAAGCGACCGACAGGGACGCGCGGCGGTTGTTAAAGCGCCCTCGGCCCTGCGTCCGCTATCAGGCGCATCGGAAAAAGGCGGGTTTCAATCGGCAGGCCGTCTCGGTCGGACTTTCACACGCGCCGCGCAAGTCGCAACCGCCGCTGCGTTACCTCATCGGCAACTTCGCCTCAGCCCCTTGCCTAACGCCGCGAAATTACGGACATCTGCCAGCCTGCGCAGCGCGGATCGGGAGGCGATGACATGAGTTGGGTGCGTCGGGGCCTGCTGGAGCTTTGGGCGATGGTCATCCTCGCCGGGATCGTGGGCTTTCTCGGCCCATTCGGCACATATCTCGATGCCGAGTTTCCGGCGCGGGCCTGGAACTGGTTCACGCACCTCATGGGCGCCTATGTGCTGGTGCGCCCCACGATCTGGCTGCTGATCGCCATCGCCAATGCCACCTCGCTGCCGCGAAATGCGCTGCTGTTCTGGGGCGTTCTGCTGTCCAGTTTCCCGCTCACGCTCGTCTGGGTCTGGGGCGGGGGCGTGTTCTTCCATGCACTGGGCGGCTTTACGGGAATTCTCCCTCTCGCGCTGCTCAGTGCGGTCGCGATCCTCGTCGTGGTCTGGTGGGCCAAGCGGATCGACGCCCAGTTGAGCGACGGACACCAACCTCACCGCGACCGGATCGCAAGCTTCGCAGACGATACCCCCGTTCGCGCCGCGGCGCCTGAACGCGACGAAGCCCTGGGCGAACCGCTGGACGACAGCGACATGCCCCGGCTGCAACGCCGGCTCAGCAAGGCTTTCGCGGGACCGATCCTGGCGCTTCAAAGCGAGGACCACTACGTTCGCGTCCACGGGGCCGGGTCGAGCGAACTCCTCCTGATGCGCCTTCGCGATGCCATCGCGGAAATGGACGAATGCCCCGGCCAGCAGGTCCATCGAAGCTGGTGGGTTGCCCGCGAGGGCATCGCCTCGGTGGAATCGGACGGACGAAACCGCGTAATCCGGCTGACCAACGGCGAATTCGCCCCTATCGCGCGGGATTCCATTTCCAGCCTCGAACGGCAGGGCTTTCTGAAAACGTCCAGCAGCTGAGAAGCTCCGGGCGGGCAGAGCCAAGGAGCCCTGCCCGCCCGGATACAGGATCAGGCGTTCAGCGTCGCGTTGTCGATCACGAAGCGGTACTTCACGTCGCTTCGCTGCATGCGATCGAAGGCTTCGTTGATATCGTGGATGTCGATCAGTTCGATATCGGCGACAATGCCCTTCTCGGCGCAGAAATCGAGCATCTCCTGCGTCTCGGCGATGCCGCCGATCAGCGAGCCGGCGATGGTCCGGCGGCGGAAGATCAGGGCACCCACGTTCGGTGACGGGTGGGGATGCTCGGGCACGCCCACCAGCGTCATCGTACCGTCGCGCTTGAGCAGCGCGGTGAAGGCATCGAGATCGTGGCTGGCGGCAACGGTGTTGAGGATGAAGTCGAAGCTGTTCGCATGGGCGTTCATCTCCTCGGGATTACGCGAGACCACCACCTCGTCCGCGCCGAGCGCCAGCGCGGCTTCGCGCTTGCTGTCCGAAGTGGTGAAAGCCACGACATGCGCGCCGAGCGCATGGGCAAGCTTGACGCCCATATGTCCCAGACCGCCGATGCCGACCACGCCCACTTTCTGGCCCGGGCCGACTTTCCAGTGGCGCAGCGGCGACCATGTGGTGATCCCCGCGCAGAGCAGCGGCGCCACGGCGGCGAGCTGTTCCGCCGGGTGGCTGACCTTGAGGACGAACTTGTCGTTGACGACGATGGCCTGCGAATAGCCGCCCTGGGTATGGCCGGGGGCATCGGCGGTTGCACCGTTGTACGTGCCGATGAAGCCTTCGTCGCAATATTGCTCAAGGCCTTCGTCGCAGGCGCTGCAATGCTGGCAGCTATCGACCATGCAGCCCACGCCAACGGTATCGCCAACCTTGAAGGCGGTCACTTCGCTGCCTACCGCACTGACGCGGCCGACGATTTCGTGCCCCGGCACGCAAGGGTAGAGCGTGCCCGCCCACTCGCCACGCGCTTGGTGCAGGTCGGAATGGCAGACGCCGCAATAGGCGATATCAATTGCGACATCGTGTGCCCCCGGCTCACGGCGTTCGATATCGAGCGCCACGAGCGGAGTGTGTTCGGTGACGGCACCAAATGCCTTCGTCATCGGAATTTGTCCTTGAAACTGAGAGAGTATGCGCGGCAGACCGTCGCCGCGCCCTTCAGGTAGGCGTCCGCCCCCGTCGGATCAGCCCGCAGGCAATCGAACAAAGCGATGAACGAAACTCATCGTGATCGTCCCTTGCAGCCAGTCGGAGCGCCGCGCCCTGACCGGCGAAAGAACCGATGAAACGGGCCAGCCGGTCTTTTTACCGATCGTCCATTTCTTTCGGCCACGATCCGCAGATGGTTCGATCGCCCGCTCCCTATTCGATCCGTGCGCTACGCCGCCGACGGTCGCGTTCCGTATGGCAGACGGTGGGCGGATACTTCCTCGTCGCGATCTGCATCGGCGGCACAGCCGGTCTGGCGCTTAATGTCTTTGATCGATGGCGTACCGAGAGCGCTGCCCGCCAGGCCCTGCTGGACACGCTGCCAGAGGGCTATGTTTTCCGGACTTGCGGCGAAGTTGAAGCGAGGGGGCTGGCACCGCTTTATCGGGGTGAGCGCGGCTTCGGGCACCACCTGGACAGCGACCATGACGGGACCGGTTGCGAACCCTACCCCTGATCCCGCCCAGTCTAGAACCCGAGCGGCCTCATTTCGCGGATGAGGTCCACCAGCAGGCGCAGGCCGGAGGGCACCTGCCTGCGGCTCGAATAGTAGACATGGAAAGCCTCCCCCATGGAGCCCCATTCGTCCAGCGCGATCGCCAGCCTGCCTTCCGCGATGGCACCCGCAATAGAAGGTTCGGCGGCGTAGATGAGCGCGGCGCCGCTGAGCGCCATGTGCAGGCCGATGCGGGAATTGCCGATGGTGAGCGGACCGGGAACGGCGAGCGCCACCGCCTCGTCGCCCTTTTCGAACTCCCAGTGATAGATGCGGTCGTTGCCGAGCCTGATCTTCATGCAGCGGTGATTCATGAGATCCTGCGGGACCTGCGGCGTTCCAAAACGCTCGAAATAGGCGGGCGAACCAGCAACGACCCAGCGCATCGGCGGCGAAATGCGCTGCACGATCATGTCTTCCGGCACCGTGCCGCCATAGCGAATGCCGGCGTCGTACCCCTGATCGATCACATCGATCATGCGGTTGTCGATAGAGAGGTCGATCTCGATATCGGGATAGAGTTCGACGAAGCGGGGCAGCACCGGGGCGAGGATCAGTTCGGCCGCATCCTCCGGCACGTTGAGCCGGATGCGTCCGGCCGGCGCATCGCGAAAGCGGTTGAGCACTTCCGCAGCGTGGTCGATCGCGTCGAAATGCTCGGCGATCGCGTCGCGGAACGCCTCTCCCGCCGCTGTCAGCGTAACACTGCGGTTGGTGCGGTTGAGCAGGCGCACGCCGTGGCGCTCTTCCAGCCCCTTCAGCGCATGGCTCAGGGCCGAGGCGCTGATGCCGAGTTCAAGGCTGGCCCGCCGGAAACTGCGATTGCGCGCGATGGCGAGGAAATAGGCGAAATCGGCAAGGTCCGATCGACTGAACTTCATGGAAACCTGGTTCGCCCTTCGCTGGGATGCATGGAGAGCTACTCTAGCACGGCCCCGACGCGCAGGCGCAAGATGGCCCTGCATGAAGGATGCCGCGGCCTGTTTGTGGCCGATCAGATTTTCGGGAATAAAGGGTATCTGGTGAAATGGTGGAGCCTAGCGGGATCGAACCGCTGACCTCCTGCATGCCATGCAGGCGCTCTCCCAGCTGAGCTAAGGCCCCAATCAATTCAGCGGATCAACCTGGGAGGTTCGATCCGGTTTCCCTGCGGTAACCGGCTTTGAAGGCCGTGTTCCGCTTGGGAGGCAGCCCTTTAGATCGGCTTTTCCGGCATGACAAGAGGGACAATCGCCCTGCGAAAAACTTTTTCGATCTTTTTCCACAGCCCGTTTCCGCACTCTGGCGAGACCGCTGCAGACCGCCTGCCTTGGCGATAAAGTCGACCGGCGGTTCCTTCTGGAATCCTCGTCAGGACGGATGTCCGGGTTGGGCAATCCCAACCCGGTCCGCGCGACATGTCCGGCACATCGGTGGCGTGACGAGGACAATCGCTGCGGAACGGACGACCCGGGGGGACAGGTCATCCGAACCTCCTGGCTTCCTCAGGCAGCCGGCCGGCTCTACTTGAGGCCGCCGCCGATGGCGCGATAGATCTCGACCATGTTGCTGGCGCGGGTCAGCCGCGTCGTCACCAGGGTCTGTTCGGCGCTGTAGAGCGTGCGCTGCGAATCCAGCGTGGTCAGGAAATCGTCCACGCCCGCGCGGAACCGCGCGTCCGAGAGGCGATAGCTGACCCGCGCGGAATCGCGCAGCGAGGTCTGGGCTTCGAGCTGGTTGGTCATCGTCGCACGCCGGGCAAGCGCATCGGCGACTTCCTTGAAGCCGGTCTGCACGCTCTTCTCGTAAGTCGCCACCATGGCGTCATACGTCGCGCGGGCATAGCGCAGGTTGCCCTGGTTCCTGCCGAAGTCGAAGATCGGCAGGCTCGCCGAAGGTGCCACCGACCAGTAGTCGCTGCCCGACTTGAACAGGTTCGACAGGCCCAGGCTCATCGTGCCGAATGCGGCGGTCAGCGAGATCTTCGGGAAGAACGCCGCGCGGGCGGCGCCGATATTGGCGTTCGCACCGATAAGCTGATGCTCCGCCGCGGCAATGTCGGGACGGCGCAGCAGCAGGCTGGAGGGCAGGTCCGCCGGCAGGTTGGCCAGCGTGACGTCGCTTTCCGGCAGCGCGGTCGGCAAATCGTCTGCCGAAAGGCTGGTTCCCGCCAGCATTTCCAGAGCGTTCCTGTCCTGCGCCACCAGCGTCGTGGCCTGGGCGATATCGGAACGGGCCTGATCGTAGCTGGTCTGCGCCTGTCGCACTTCCAGTTCCGAGGCGATCCCCTTCGCGAAGCGCGCCTTGGTCAGGTTGAACGTCTGGCCGAACGCCTTTTCGAGATTGCGGGCGATCTGGAGCTTTTCCTGATCGGCCGCCATCGTCAGCCACGCCGTTGCCGTTTCGGCGATGAGCGCGGTCTGCGCGGCGTTACGGTTCTCGACCGAGGCGAAGTAGCTTTCCTGCGCCGCCTTGGTGAGATTGCGCACGCGGCCGAACAGGTCGATTTCCCAGGCCGAAACCCCGACCGAGGCGGTGTAGATATCGGTCCGCCCGGATACGCCGCCGGCACCGCCCGCAGCCTGCTGGGCAAAGGGCTGGTCCTGGTAGGTCGCGCTGCCGCTCCCCGCGAGCGTGGGCAGAATATCTGTACGCTGCACGCGGTACTGGGCACGGGCCTGTTCGACGTTGGCAACGGCAATCCGCAGATCGCGGTTGTTGTCCAGCGAGGTCTGGATGACCCGTGCCAGGCGCGGATCGGTGAAGAAGTCCTTCCAGGCGGTATCGGCCGATACCGCCTGCGCCCCCTGCCCGTCCGGCGCGGCCAACCCTTGCGGGCTGGTCGCCGGAACCGGCAGGTCGGGACGGACATACTTGGGGGCCATGTTGCAGGCCGCCAGCGCCAGCGCCAGCGACGTGGCCGTAAGCGCTTTCACGTTTCGCATTTTCATGCCTCCTGAGGCGCGGCCGAAGCCTCGCCGTCGACAGGTGCCCCGTCCTTTCCGTGATGTTCACGGAACACGCGCTTCACGACGGTGAAGAAGACGGGAACGAAGAAGATGGCCAGGATGGTGGCCGAGAGCATGCCGCCCACGACAGCCCAGCCGATCGCGTTCTGGCCGCCCGCGCCCGCCCCGGTCGAAACCGCCAGCGGCAACACGCCGAAGATGAACGCGAAGCTGGTCATCAGGATCGGACGCAGGCGCAGTTTGCCCGCTTCCAGAGCCGCGGCCACGGGTGAGAGGCCGTCCCGCATCTTCTCCTCGGCGAATTCGACGATGAGGATCGCGTTCTTGGCCGAGACGCCGATGGTCGTGATGAGACCCACCTGAAGGTAGATGTCGTTGTTGAGCCCCACGAGCGTCGCCGCGATCACCGCGCCGAGCACGCCCAGCGGCACGACGAGCATGACCGCGATCGGCACCGACCAGCTTTCGTAAAGCGCGGCAAGGCAGAGGAACACGATCAGCATGGACAGTGCGTAAAGCGCCGGAGCCTGACCGCCCGAGGTGTTTTCCTCGTAGGAGATACCGCTCCATTCGAGGCCGACACCGGCCGGCAGCTTGGTGGCAAGCTGTTCCACGACCTTCATCGCATCGCCGGTGGAGACGCCGGGAGCCGGAGCGCCCATGATCTGCATCGAGGACACGCCGTTGAAGCGTTCCAGCTTGGCCGGACCGTAGATCCACTCGGTGGTCGCGAAGGAGGAGATCGGCGCCATCACGCCCGAACTGCCACGCACATGGAACGCACCGATCGATTCCGGCGTCGTGCGGAACGGCTGGTCGGCCTGCACGAACACCTTCTTCACACGGTCGCGGTCAATGAAGTCATTGACGTAGCTGCTGCCCATCGCGGTGCTGATGGTCGAGTTGATGTCCGCCTGCGCGATGCCGAGGGCACCGGCAGCCGCCTGATCGACGTCCAGCTTGATCTGCGGCGTATCTTCCAGTCCGTTGGGACGGACTTGCGCCAGGCGCTTGTCACCCGCGGCCATGCCGAGGAACTGATTGCGCGCCTCCAGCAACTTCTGGTGGCCGAGGCCGCCGCGATCGACGAGCTGGAACTCGAACCCGGTCGCGTTGCCCAGTTCCTGGACGGCGGGCGGCGCGAAGGCGATCACCATGCCGGACGTGATCTTCTGGAACGCCATGTTGGCACGCTGGGCCACCGCCATCACGGTGTTCTCCGCGCCCTTGCGCTCCGACCAGTCCTTCATGCGCACGAAGGCGAGGCCCACATTCTGGCCCTGCCCCACGAAACCGAAGCCGGAAATCGTGAAGACGTCGGCCACGTTGGCTTTTTCGTCCTTGAGGTAGTGATCGCGGACACGCGCCAGCGTGCGCTCGGTCTCCTCCATCGTCGTACCGGCGGGCAACGACACCTGGTTCATCAGGATGCCCTGGTCCTCGTCCGGCAGGAAGCCGCCGGGAAGACGCAGGAAGATAAGGCCCATGCCCACCACGATGGCGGCGTAGACCAGCATGGTCCGGCCCCAGCGGTGTTCGACCTTGTCCACCGCCTTGCCGTAGCGCTCGACGCCGCGATCGAAGGTCCGGTTGAACCAGTCGAAGAAGCGGTTGAACATGCCCGCGATACCGGTCCGCTTGCCTTCGCCGTGGCCGTGGCCGTGTGAGCTGGGCTTGAGGATCGTGGCGCAGAGCGCCGGCGTAAGGACGAGCGCCACGATCACCGAGAGCACCATCGAAGAGACGATGGTGATCGAGAACTGGCGGAAGATGACGCCGGTGGAACCGCCGAAGAACGCCATCGGCAGGAACACCGCCGAAAGCACGAGGCCGATGCCGACCAGCGCGCCGCTGATCTCGTCCATCGAGCGGCGGGCCGCTTCCTTGGGGCTCAGCCCCTCGTCCTGGATGAGACGTTCGACGTTCTCGACCACGACGATGGCGTCATCGACCAGCAGGCCGATCGCCAGCACCATGCCGAACAGGGTTAGCGTGTTGATGGTGAAGCCGGCCAGTTGCAGGATCGCGAGCGAGCCCAGCAACACGACCGGAACGGCGATGGTCGGGATCAGCGTCGCGCGCCAGTTCTGGAGGAACAGGAACATGACGATGAAGACGAGCACCACGGCTTCCACGAGCGTGTGGATCACCTGCTCCACCGAGAGCTTCACGAAGGTCGAATTGTCGACCGGGAACTTGTACTTCACCCAGCTCGGGAAGTTCTTGGAGAGCTGGTCGATCTGGGTTTTCACGGCTTCGACGGTGTCGAGCGCATTCGCGCCCGGTGCCAGCTTGATGCCGAAACCGGCAGCCGGATAGCCGTTGAGCTTGGCGCCGAAGCTGTAGTTTTCCGCGCCCATCTCGACGCGCGCGACGTCGGACAGGTGGACGACGGAACCGTCGGTGTTGTTGCGGAGCATGATCTGGCGGAACTGCTCGGCCGTGCGCAGGCGGGACTGCGCGGTGATCGTGGCGTTGAGCGCCTGCCCCTTGGGCGAAGGCGTACCGCCGATCTGGCCCGCCGAAACCTGCGCGTTCTGCGCCTGGATCGCCGAGGTCACGTCCGAAGTCGTGACGCCGAGGTTGGCCATCTTGTACGGGTCAAGCCAGACGCGCATGGAATATTGCGCGCCCAGAAGCTGCGTGTCGCCCACGCCGTTGACGCGGCTGATCGGGTCCTGCAGCGAACTCGCAACGAAATCGCCCGCGTCCTCCTGGTCGTGAATGCCGTCATCGGCATAGACGGCCATGACCATCAGGAAGGTCGCGGTGGACTTGGTCACGCGAAGGCCCTGCAACTGCACTTCCTGCGGCAGCAGCGGCGTGGCCTGCGTGAGCTTGTTCTGGACCTGGACCTGCGCGATGTCGGGATCGGTGCCCTGCTCGAAGGTCAGGGTCACGGTAAGGTTGCCGGCGCCATCGCTCGATGACGAGAAATAGCGAAGGTGGTCGATGCCCTTGAGCTGTTGCTCGATGACCTGGGTCGTCGTGCTTTCCAGCGTCTCGGCATTCGCACCGGGATAGCTGGTGGAGATCTGGACGGCGGGGGCTGCGATCTCGGGGAACTGGGCCACGGCGAGCGAACGGATCGCCAGGACGCCCGCAAGCATCATGACGATGGCGATGACCCATGCGAAGATGGGTCTGTCGATGAAATACCGGGACATGGGTTACTTCGCCCCGCCCGCGGTCGTGATCTGCTGCGGCATGCCCGCCTTGACGACCGTGCCCGGCCGCAGGTTTACGAGACCCTCGACGATCAGCCTGTCGCCGACGTTGAGGCCCTTGGTGACGATCCACTTGTCGCCGACGGCGCGATCGGTTTCGATCTGGCGCTGCTCGACCTTGTTGTCCTTGCCCACGACCATCGCGGTAGCCCGGCCGCGCGGATCGCGCGTGACGCCCTGCTGGGGTGCGAGGATGACATTGCTGCGCAGGCCCTCGACCAGCTTGGCGCGGACATACATGCCCGGCAGCAGCAGGCCGTTGGGGTTCGGGAAGGTCGCGCGCAGGATCACGGAGCCGGAGCTCTGGTCCACAGTGACGTCGGCAAACTGGAGGCGGCCTTCGATCGGGTAGACCGAACCGTTCGGCAGGATGAGCTGGACGCGGGCGCCGTCGGCTTCGCTGACACCCCCGGCGGCCATCGCCTGCTTGAGGTCGATGATCTGGGCGGCCGACTGGGTCACGTCGACATAGACGCTGTCGGTACGTTGGATCGTCGCCAGAGCGTCCGCCTGCGCGGCCGAAACGAGCGCGCCCGGCGTGAACAGCGAACGGCCGATACGGCCCGAGATCGGCGCGCGGATGCGCGTGAAGTTCTGGTTCACCTGCGCGGCCTGGAGCGCACCTTGCTGCGCCGCAACATTGGCCCGCGCCTGCTGCGCGGCGGCGGCGGCATCATCGTATTGCTGCCGGCTGACCGCGTTGATCGCGATCAGGTCCTTGTAGCGCTGGGCCTGGAGCGCGGTGGAGCGGATCGTCGCATTGGCGGTAGCCAGCGAGCCCTGCGCCTGCGCCACGGCCGCACGGTAAGGCGCGTCCTCGATCTCGTAGAGAAGCTGGCCGGCCTGCACGTTGCTGCCCTCGGTGAACAGCCGGCGCCGGATTACACCGGTGATCTGGGGCCGGACATCCGCCGTTTCCAGCGCGGTAATACGGCCGGGGAGTTCATTCGTCAGCGCTGCTGATTCGGTCGTGAGCGTCACGACACCGACTTCGGGCGGAGGCGGCGCAGACGGCTGCTGCTCTCCACATGCACTCAGCGCAAGCGCCGAGGCGCACGCCAGAAACCCGATAATCATCGCCTTTTGCATTGGTTCATCCGTTGCGATCGTTGGGGGGCAATTTGAGAGTGAACGATCATTCACATTGCATCGCCACTAGAAATCGGCCATGGAGAATACAAGCGAAAAATACGTACGAGAACGAAAAATGGGTGCAGTGCAGCAAAAAGTACCCAGCAGGGATCGGATCCGAAACGCAGCGCGGGAACTGTTCGCAACGAACGGTTTCCACCAGACGTCGATGTCGGAACTGGCTGCTGCTGCGGAGATGTCGGTCGGGCTGATCTATCGCTCCTTCAAAAGCAAGGAAGAGATTATCGAGGCGATCGTAATTGCCGATTTCGATGAAAAGCTTACCGAACTTGATGATCTGCGTCGACGTCTTGATCAGGGCGAACTGACTGTCCTGGAAACCTTCCGGGAACTGTTCCTGCAAGTCATTGACGAAGGGCACGAGGCTTTGTCCTTCGACATCCTTGCCGAAGGCTTCCGCAACGAACGAGTGGGACGCACGATCGGTTCCATGTGCGAGCAATTTCGGGATTATCTTCGCGAATTCGCGTGCGCCGCGAACCGGAATCTGACGGGCGAGGAACTGGAAGGCGCCGTCGAGATGATGCTGGGCTGCCTTTTCGGGCTCGGTCATCGCAGCATGTCGCTGCCGAGGTTGAGCGCCGAACGCACGGCAGAACACTCCGCGCGGATGATCGTCGCCGCGCTGCAATCAATATAGCGAACAGGCAATCTCGGAAACAGGCCGGCAGCCTGTTTTCAGACAGGCAAGGCCGCCCCGTGCGGCCCATGCCCAGGACCCGTTTCAGTGCGCCTTGCGGTGCTTCCCGCCGTAGCGCTTGCCGCAATATTCATCGAGGCTTGCCATTTCGCGCGCGGCGGCCACGGCAGCGGCCGAATTGCATGGCATCGCCTTTTCCGCGGCGGCACCTTCAACCGCAAGGATGCGCGCATCGACGCGATCGCGCAGTTCCTGGATGTCCGCCCGGCTGAGCACGTTCTTCTCGCGCAGGTAGCAGATCAGGCTCTGCAGGATGATGATGGCCTTGTCGCCCGAATCGACTTCGAAACCTTCTTCCACTCGTCAAACTCCTTCCCAACTCCAGGTTCGCCTGGATGTTATTGAGCGGCCTGTATTTTTTCTCCTCCCGGCAGTCTCTGTAGACCCGCCTGCCGTCTGGAAGAGAACGACCGTCCAGTCAGGATAGTCCCGTGCCGCGCGTCCGTATACAAATCGATGCTATGGATATCGCCCTGCGGATAAATCGATTTGCTGGATTCGATTTGCGGGTTGCCTCGCTGCATTATCTGCGACGCTCCAAGGCAGGCTTGGCGCAAGCAAAGAATAGTTTTCGCCCGAACGCCCGGTCGGGTGACCCCGGTCGCTTGACGCCTTAATGTCAATTAAATAGGTTGAGAATGAAGGCGAGGGGAACCTGGCTCGCTCTTCCGCAGTATTTTTCCAGTCCGCGGCTTTTGACCGGGAAGCAGCTTGCTCCGCGTAACCAACAGCTAAAGCGCGCGATGCTCGGGGCGACAACGCCAGGCTTCGTGTTCCCCATAACTCAGGGGCGATACGAAGGATGAGTTTTCACGACACCGGTTTGCACCGATCCATCCGGAAATCCGGCCAAGAAAAGGTTTCGGCATGACTCTCGAAATCCGCAAGCACGGGCGCGTCGGTGCCGAAATCCTGGGCATCGACTTGTCCCGGCCCTTCGCAACCGGTGATCTTGCCGCCATTCGCGCCGCCTTTGCGGACCATGGGGTGGTGTTCTTCCGCGATCAGTCCATCAGCGAGGAACAGCACATCGCCTTCGCCCGGAACTGGGGGGAGATCAACATCAACCGCTTCTTCGCCGCGCACCCGGGCTATCCCGAGATCGCGCTCGTCGTGAAGGAACCGGATCAGCAGCACAATATCGGCGGCGGCTGGCATACGGACCATTCCTACGATTTCGAGCCCGCGCTTGGATCGATCCTTGTCGCCCGCGAACTGCCCGCGCAAGGCGGCGCGACGGCTTTTGCCTCGATGTATGCCGCCTATGACGGCCTGCCCGAAGCCCTGCGCGCCCGGATCGAAGGCCGCAGCGCCGTCCATTCGGCGCGCCATGTCTTCGGCAGCAAGGCCGGGGTCTACGAAGCCGCGCAGGATACCCGACAGGACGGCCGCATCGGCAACTCCGGCGCGGCCGACGTGCTGGACGATCCGGTTCATCCGATGGTGATAACCCATCCGCTCAGCGGCAAGCGCGCGATCTACGTGAACCCCAGTTTCACGGTGCGCATCCAGGGCCTTTCCGAAGAAGCTTCCCAAGAGTTGCTTCAGGAAATCTACGCGCACTGCGTGAAGCCGGAATTCCAGGAGGATTTCCACTGGCGGGACGGCTCGATCGCCTTCTGGGACAACCGCGCGACCTGGCATTACGCCTACAACGACTATCACGGCCACCGCCGCGAAATGCACCGCATCACGATCGAGGGCGAAGTGCTGCGCTGAGGCGGCGTGGACCGATCGGCCCCGTGGGATTCCCTCGGACGGGGTCGCCAGCCCCGCACCGGAAAGCGGCAGGGGCATCGCCGTTTCTTTCGAGGGAAGCACGGTAATTGGCCGGGAATATGAACGTCATGAGCAGCGAGCCGGAACACATCAGCGCGAACGCCGGGGAGGACGACTTCTGGGATGTCGGCAGCATTGTCCGCGAACTCGCGGAGATCCGGCATCACTGGCGCACCACCAATACCCAGCATTCGGAATATGGGGTGGAAAGCTTCCCCTCCCGCGTGCGCCTTGCAAAAGTGGCCGACGAACTGTGCGGCGCGCTGTTCCCGCTCAGGCTCGGCCCCGATTTCGTCCGCCTGCACAACGAGGACACTTTCGTAACCCAGTCCCTGCAGATCGCGCTGAGCCGGCTTCAGGCCCAGTTGCGGCTCGAACTGACATATTCCTCCGGCACGCAGGACAAGGGCGCGATCGATCGCCATGCCTCGGAACTGGTCGCCGGGTTTTCCCGCCAGCTCCCCGCGATCCGGCGCCTGCTCGATATAGATATCGAAGCCGCCTATCGCGGCGACCCTTCGGCGCGCAGCCTCGACGAAGTGCTGATCTGCTATCCCGGGCTGCTGGCGATCATCCATCACCGCCTTGCCCACGCCCTGCACCTGCTGGGCGTACCGCTGGTGGCGCGCATCCTCTCGGAAATCTCGCATAGCCGAACGGGGATCGACATTCACCCCGGCGCGCAGATCGGACAGGGGTTCTTCATCGATCACGGCACCGGCGTGGTCATCGGGGAAACCGCGATCATCGGCGACAACGTTCGCATCTATCAGGGCGTGACGCTGGGCGCGAAGAACTTTCCCGCCGATCCTTCGGGTGCGCTGGTCAAGGCCACGCCGCGCCATCCGATCATCGAGGACGACGTAGTGATCTACGCTGGCGCGACGATCCTGGGCCGGGTGACGATCGGCAAGGGCTCCGAGATCGGCGGCAATGTCTGGCTCACGCACGGGGTTCCCGCGCACAGCCGGGTGTATCAGGCCCGGGAGAACCTGGTGACGAGCCAGAACGGCAAGGTTGCGCCCGCTCCCGGCTCGCTTAACTGACGGCCCGGCGCAGCAGGTAGACGTCCATGATCCAGCCATGGCTGGCGCGCAGTTCGGCCCGGTGCCGGACGATCTGCGGCGCGGCCGTGGCCAGCGGACCGTGGACCAGCGCTTCATGCGCCATGCCGAGATAGGCGCCCCACCAGATCGTCAGGCCCTCCTGCGGCAGCGCGGAAAAAGCGCACATGCCGTCTAGCATGACCACGACCGTTTCCGCGCCCTGCGGCCACCCATCCTCCCGAAGGCGGCGTCCGGTGGTGATCGTGACGGGTGAACCCAGAGTGTTGAGCGGGATGCAATGCGCCGCCGTCAGTGCCTGGATGCTGGTTATGCCCGGCACGACCTGCGTGCGCAGGGCCATTCCGCCCTCCGCGAGCAGGCCCGCGATCCGCAGCGTGCTGTCGTAAAGAGAGGGATCTCCCCAGACCAGCAGCGCCAGCTTGCCGCCCTGCGGCAGATGCGCACCGATCTGATCGGCCCAGACGCGGGCGATTGCGCCATGCCAGTCTCCCACCGCCTCAAGGTAGGGCGGCATTGGCGAGCGTTCCGGCAGATCGAATTCGGCGATGCGCACGGGCTGCGTCAGCACGGCACCGCAGATCGCGCGGCGCAGGTCCAGCAGGTCCGACTTGCGTTCGCCCTTACGCGGCAACAGGATCAGGTCCGCCTGGTTCAGTGCCTTCACCGCCGCCAAGGTCAAGTGATCGGGATTGCCGGTGCCGATCCCGATGAGATGAAGGTCGATCACGCGGCCGTCACTCTTCCAGCCCGGCGAAGCGGGATTCGGCCGTTTGCGGGCGGAACCGGCGGTCGTAACCTGCGGCATAGAGGCTGCTCTCGCCGGACACGCCCTGCCCCAGCGCCTTGCCCACGAGGATCAGCGCCGTCCGCTCCATGCTGCCCGCCACCGCGGCTTCCACCGAACCGAGGCTGGCACGCACGACACGCTCGTCCGGCCAGCTTGCCCGCCACACTACGGCGACCGGGCAATCCGCGCCGTAAGCGGGGAGCAGATCCCGCACCACCTGCCCGAGATTGTGGATCGACAGGTGAATCGCCAGCGTCGCGCCGGTCGCGGCGAACCGTGTCAGGCACTCGGCCTCGGGCATGGCGCTCGCCCGCCCGGGCGTGCGGGTAAGGACCAGCGACTGGGCCAGCGCGGGCACCGTCAATTCGGCCTCCAGCGCCGCCGCCGCCGCCGCGAATGCCGGAACGCCGGGGGTCACCGTGAACGGAATGCCCAGCGCCCGCAGCCGCCTGACCTGCTCCCCCATGGCCGACCAGATCGACAGGTCGCCCGAATGGAGCCGCGCCACGTCCTGCCCCGCGTCATGGGCTTCGCGGATCGCGGCCACGATCTCGTCCAGCGCCATCGAAGCGGTGTTCACGATGCGCGCGCCCGGCGGGCAATGGTCGAGGATGGCGGCAGGCACGAGCGAACCGGCATAGAGGCACACCGGGCTCGCCGCGATCAGATCTCGCCCGCGCAGCGTCAACAGGTCGGGCGCGCCGGGACCGGCTCCGATGAAATGAACGGTCATGGTTGAACTCCCTCGGCGATGGCGCAAGTCGCCATGCGGTCAGATGAAACGTGGCGGGGGGCGAGCAGCCTCGCGGCCGGACCGCAGGCGGCAAGCGCGGCAGCTTCGGCCACGCTGCCGGTTCCCCGCGCGGCAAGGCTTGCGGCGGAGCGGGTGATCGTGGATGCGGCGCGGAGCCGCTCGGCATCGATGGCCAGCAGCGGCAGGCCGAGACGGTCGGCCAGCGCCTTGAGCTGCGGGGCCTTGTCGCACGGGGCGGCCAGCGCCGCAATCGGCGGCAGGCCTGCGCAGGCCCCTTCCAGCGCGCGCTCCAGAGAGACGAGGTTCGCGCCCGCGCGAAATCCGAAACCAGCCACGATCACAGCACCACGCTCCACTGGACGATCGGATAGCTTGCCCTCCAGCCGCGCTTCGCGCCCAGCGGCGCCGCTTCGGACAGTTCGATCCGCATGAGGCTGCCTCCCCTCGCCCCGTGCCATTGCGCCAGCAACGCCTCCGATTCCAGCGTGACGGCATTGGCGACGAGACGCGCGCCCGGCCTCAGCACGGTCCAGAGACATTCCAGAAGCTCCGCACAGAGCCCGCCGCCGATGAACACCGCATCGGGCGCGGCCTGCCCGGCCAGCACGGCAGGCGCGCGGCCTTCCACCACGGACAGCCGATCAGCCCCCAGCGCCGCCGCATTGGCCCGCGCCCGCGCCGCACGCGCGGGGTCGCTCTCGAAGGCGATGGCCTGCATGTCCGGGTGCGCAAGCAGCCACTCTATCGCAATGGACCCCGAGCCGGTGCCGATATCCCACAGGGTCTCGCCCTGACGCGGCGCCAGCGCCGAAAGCGTGAGGGCCCGCACCGGGCGCTTGCTGATCTGTCCGTCATGCGCGAACCAGTCGTCCGGCAGGCCGGTGCCGCAGGGCAGAACCGCGCCGTTTCCGGCAAAACGGATACCCAGCGCCACGGGGTGCGCGATATCGGCAAAGTCAAGCTCTTCCGCGGCCGAATGGCGTATGCGCTCGCGCGGGCCGCCCAGCGCTTCGAGCACGGAAAGCTCCGAAGCTCCGAAGCCCAGTTCCGCGAGATAACGGGCCACCGCCACCGCCGCCGCGCCGTCACGAACCAAAACCAGCGCCCTTCGCCCCGGTGCGATGTGGCGGCGCAGGCGGCCAAGCGGCGCCGCGTGAAGGCCGAGGCAGGCCGTGCCCTCGATCGGCCAGCCAAGCCGCGAGGCGGCCAGCGCAAAGACCGAAGGTGCGGGATGCGCGGTCCATTCGTCCCGTCGCAGATGCCGGGTCACGACACTGCCCGCGCCGAACCAGAACGGATCGCCCGATACCAGCATGACCACGCGCCTGCCGCGATGGGCCAGCAGCGGTTCCAGTCCATCGGCGAAGGGCACTGGCCACGTCATCCGCTCACCTGTAGAGGCGGGCAGGAGCCCGAGGTGGCGTGCGGCGCCGGTCACCAGTTCGGCACCGGCCAGTGCCTCGCGGCTTGCATCGGAGAGACCGGAAAGCCCGTCCTCACCCATGCCGACAATGGTAAGCCATGGCTGTTCAGGAGTTTCCGGCATTTCCCATATCCTGGTTCTCGGCGGGACGACGGAAGCCAGCGCGCTGGTCGCCTCCCTGGCGGAGCGCGGGCTCACCGCGACACTGAGCTATGCGGGGCGCGTCGAACGGCCGAAGGCGCAGCCGGTGCCGGTGCGTATCGGCGGTTTCGGCGGCATCGAAGGGCTGGAACGCTATTTGCGGGAACACCGGGTCACCCATCTGGTAGATGCCACGCATCCGTTCGCCGCGACCATGAGCGCGCACGCGCTGGCCGCCGCCCAGAACACCGCAACACCGCACATCCGGCTCACCCGCCCACCGTGGCAACCCGCCCGAGGCGACCGCTGGCAGCATGCGGCCGATATCGAGGCCGCCGTTTCGGCGCTTGCCGGGCCGCCGCGCAGGGTCATGCTGGCACTCGGCCGGATGCATGTGAACGCTTTCGCGGTGCAGGGTCAGCACCACTACCTGCTGCGCTTCGTGGACCGCCCGGAACAGGCGCCCGCGCTTCCCGACCATCATCTGGTGGTCGATCGCGGCCCCTTCACCGCCGAGGCCGACACGCGCCTGCTGCGGGACCATGCCATCGACCTGATCGTCTGCAAGAATGCCGGGGGCACCGGGGCGGAGGCCAAGCTCATCGCCGCGCGCCGCCTCGGCGTGCCCGTGCTCATGATCGACCGCCCAGCGCCCGCCCGGGGCAAGACGGTTCACCACCCCGGCGAGGTGCTGCGCTGGCTTGGTCATGCCGCCGACCTCGGCGTGTAGAGGATCGGCCTTCCCGGCCGCTCGACCAGCCGGGTCCGGCTGGAACCGAGGATCACCATGGTGCGCATGTCCGCCATTTCCGGCCGGGCCTCGCCCAGCGTGACGACACGCATTTCCTCCTCCGGCGTGGAGACTGCGCGCGCGAACAGGATCAGCCGGTCCGCTCCGCATGTCTCGCGCAGGACTTCAAGGACGCGCGCAAACCCGTGCGGTCGCGCCTTCGAGCGGGGATTGTAGAACGCCATCGCAAAGTCCGCCTCTGCCGCAAGGCGCAGCCGCCGCTCGATCAGGGCCCAGGGCTTGAGATTGTCGGAGAGGTTGATGGCGCAGAAATCGTGGCCCAGCGGCGCGCCCGCCCGGGCGCTGGCCGCCAGCATCGCGGTAATCCCCGGCAGCACCCGTATATCGAGTTCGCGGTGCGCGGCAGGCCCCGCCTCCAGCGCCTCGAACACGGCGGAGGCCATTGCGAACACCCCCGGATCGCCCGACGACACCACCACGACCCGCCGCCCACTCGCCGCCATCTCCAGGGCATGGGCGGCGCGCTCCAGCTCCACCCGGTTGTCGCTGGCGTGAAGCGTCAGCCCTGCCCGCGCGGGGACGCGCGAAACGTATGGGGCATAGCCGACGATGTCGGTAGCCTCCGCCAGCGCCTGCGAGACTTCTGGCGTCACCAGCGCGGCATCGCCCGGACCGATGCCCGCAATCGCGATCCAGCCGCTCATGGCCGGCGGCCCTGCCCGTGGATCAGCAGGATCGAGAAATAGGGCGTCACGGCCTGCGCCTCGCACAGCGGCGTAACGCGTTGCTCCGCCATGGCCGCATGTTCCACCAGCCAGGCCTCTCCCTCGCGCCCGGCGGCGGCCACCGCGCGCCGCAGCTTGTCGAGATTGCGACCGATCTTCATGACGACCAGGGCATCGGTATCGCGAATGCGCCTTACCAGATCGTCCTCGGGCAGCGTGGCCATCAGAACGGTGAGCACGTCGTCTCCCCAGGTCATCGGCGCGCCGCTGGCAGTCCACGCGCCGGACATCCCGGTGATCCCGGGAACCACTCGTGTCGGCACCGAGCCCGACAGGCGGGTGTAGAGGTGCATGAACGAGCCGTAGAAGAACGGGTCGCCCTCGCACAGGACCACGACATCCTCGCCCGCACCGGCCAGCCGCGCGACATGGCCCGCGCAATGTTCGTAGAACTCGGAAAGGCAGGCGTTGTAGCGCGGGTCGGACAGCGGGATTTCCGTCGTGACCGGATACTCCATCGCGAATTCCACAACGTCTTCGCGCAGCATCCCCTCGACAATCCTGCGCGCCTGCCCGGGGCGGCCGGACTTGCGGAAATAGGCGACATGCCTTGCCTCGCGCACCAGACGGTCGGCGCGAACGCTCAGCAGGTCCTGCGCGCCGGGGCCAAGACCCACGCCGTGAACGGTGCCCGGCTTCATTCCGCGCTGCTCCCGATGGCGTTGATCGCGGCCACGGTGATGGCGCTGCCGCCCAGCCGCCCCTCGACGATGCAGCAGGGCACCGGCATCGCCTCCCACAGCGCGGCCTTGGACTCCACCGCGCCGACAAAGCCGACCGGACACCCTATGATCGCCGCCGGGCGCGGACAGGCGGGGTCTTCCAGCATGTTCAGCAAATGGAACAGCGCTGTCGGCGCATTGCCGATCGCCACCAGCGCCCCCTGCAGATGCGGCCGCCACAGTTCGAGCGCCGCGGCCGAGCGCGTGTTGGACATGGCTTTCGCCAGATCGGGAACCGCCGGGTCGTGCAGCGTGCAGATCACCGGATTGCCGGCGGGAAGGCGCGATCTGGTGATGCCTTCCGTCACCATGCGCGCATCGCAGAGCACCGGAGCCCCGCGCGCTGCAGCCGCGATCGCGGCTTCGGCGAAGCCCGCGGAGAACCGTATATGAGCGGCCAGTTCGACCATGCCCGAGGCATGGATCATGCGCACCGCGATACGCTCTTCCTCACGCGTGAAACGCTGGAGATCGGCCTCGGCACGGATGGTCGCGAAAGACTGGCGGTAGATCGCCGCGCCATCGGTTTCATAAAGATGAGGCATCATTCGGCTCCGAAATGGGCGAGCAGTTGTGGGAGATCGAGGCCGGACCGGCATGGCGGGTCTCCGGCAGCGGCATCGATGGAAAGGTCGAAGCGGCCGTTTCGCCCGGTCAGCGTGACGCTTGCAGGGGCGGAACGCGCACAGCCCTTGGCGCAGCCGGAGACGTGAAGGCGGCCCGGAACGTGCGCGGCCAGCCGCAAGGCCAGCGGCCGCGTCGCCACGGTCGCCTGCGGGCACAGCGGTGCTCCGGGGCAGGCGTCCACGCGCATGGCCGGATCGGCAGGATCGCTGACAAAGCCATCCCCGACAGGATCGGGGAGCGGGTTCGCGCCTTCCAGAAGAAGCACCCGCCACGGGGTGATCCGCAAGGCCGCCGCCCCGGAACGTGTGACGAGCGAGGCCAGCGCCGCCGCCTCCACGCTGCCGAAAGCGGCGCCGCAGGCATGGCCCATGGCATGGGCACCGGGGCCGATGACCGGACGCGGCGATGCGGGAGAGACCCATCCCCTGGCCCAGCCCGGCAGCTCGGCACGGTGCCGCGCCATCCTGCCGGATGCGATCCCGCCGGAGGCGACAAACCATTCCGCCAGTTCGACCAGCGCGCCTACCGCTTCGTCCACGGCAACGGGAATCCCCAGCGCCCGGCCATCCGCGCGCAGGATGAGCCCGCCGCCTTCGGCCCGTTCGATCCGAAAGTCCGCAGGGCTCCCGCCCAGAATCGGCGCGGCTCCGGCGTCCACGGCGAAACCCATCTTTCCCGGCAGTTCCGGCAGGCGAACCTGCGCACTGGCCAGCGCCCCGGCGATCCGGAACGTGTCATCCCCCGCCGTCCAGTCCGGCGCTACAAGGATATTGCGGCGGTTTTCGGTATCGGGCCGGGCATCCACCAGTTCCAGCGCCACCAACTGCTCCAGCAGGGCCGCCCAACCGGCTTCGGTCACACCCCGGATCTGGAGATTGGCACGGCGGCTGAGGTCGATCGCCCCGCTGCCGTATTCGCGGGCCAGCGCGCAGAGCGCCAGCGCCTGCGCGCGTGACAGGCGCCCAAGGCGCGGCCGCACGCGCACGATCAGCCCGTCGCCCGCCATCATCGGGCGCCAGGCACTGGGGCACCAGCCACGCACGGCAAAGTCGCTCATGTGCGGCGATCCGGGCGGGACCGCAGGATTTTCAACAAGGCACGCTTCGACGAGACGCGCATAAACGCTTTCAACCGCGCGCGGCGACGATGACCGGGGCTTGCCGACGAAGTCGGTCCGTGCGCAACGACAGGCGGGCGCGACATACGCCATCCCTGCACACCGATGCAGCCCCAGCCGCACAGGTTCGTCGCTCACGCGGAGTACCGAGCCTTGGCCTTTCCCTGGACCATGGCAAGAGCGACCGACGCGCCGGCAGGTCTCCTGGCTCACGGGTCAAAGCTCGATACGCGGCCTTCCCGGAACCGGCGCCGATGGGCGCCTTCATCCAGTGGCCGGCTCCGTTGAGGGAGCCCCGGCATCTCGCTCGCCGCTTACAGTTGCAGGGACAGCTGCGGAATGGGAGTTTCCTCCGCACCGCATTCCCATTTCAGCCCCGAAAGGCACCCGCGCGATCGTTGCAGGCCGGACGAAATCCGGCTTGCAGGTGCCGCCTAACCCAAAACGGGATCGATGCCAATCGCCAGCGCAGCCCTGCAAGCGCATCCCGGCGATATCGCACGGCAGCGTGCGATACCGGGCGGCCCGATTGCGCCCGATCCCCGATTGCGCCCGATCAATGCGGCTGACGGCGCAGGCGTCATGATCTGCGAAACCCGGAAGTCATCGCCGATGGTGACGAAACCTCAGGTCGGGTCCGGACGTTGCACACCGAGACGAAGGAGAATCCCATGCTCGAACATGTCCCTCAATGGCTTGGCGCCCTGTTTCACAACTTCCGCGCGGGACATTCCAAGCTGGCGATCGTCCGCGCCGGGCTGGTGCCGGAAGGCGCCTTCATAGACCTGTCCAGCCCCGCTTTCGAGAACGGCGCGCGCCTTCCCGCACGCTTCACGGCCGATGGCGAAGGCATATCCCCGCCGCTGGAATGGGGCGAGGTTCCTGCCGCCACCACCAGCCTGGCGCTACTGGTCGAAGACCCCGACGCTCCTGCGGCCGAGCCTCTTGTCCACGCCATCGTCTGGAACCTTCCCGCAGGCACACGGGCGATTCCCGAAGGCGGCATCGGCCCTGACGACGACGGTGCGCCGGACGGGCGCGATGTGGGGCGCAACAGCTATCAGGCCGAGGGCTGGCTGCCGCCCGATCCCCCGCCGGGCCACGGCACGCACGATTACGTCTTCCAGCTCTTCGCGCTTTCCCGCGCGCCCGTGCTGGAAACGAACCCGGGCCGTTCGGAATTCCTGGCGGCGATCAAGGACCATGTCCTGGCCGCCGGAATGCTGGTGGGCCATTACGCGCGCGGAGACGGGGAACCGGCTGACGAGGAGTAGGTCACGGCGGCAAAGGCGAGCGCCCCTTCGGCGCTCCCGCCCCGCTGTCATCTCCATTCGCGCAGGCGGGTTGCGCGCGCGGCCATTGTCAGCAGCGCAGGAAAGGACCGGGCCGCGTGACACCCGGCCTGCCGCAGGACCGGATGTTCCAGCATGTTCTGAAGCGCCATGGCCCGCCGGACCTGACCGCGAACCTCCGCGGCGAGCCTGCAGTCGTATCGCCGCGCGTCCTCGCCCGCCATCACGCTTTGCGCGGCAACGAAGGCGCTGCGCAGGGCGATGGCCATGCCGTCCCCGGTGAGCGAGGCGGTCATCGCCCACTGGTCTCCCAGCCGCAGCACCCGGCTGTTCGCGGTCCGGGCCGGGGCCATGCCGTAGTTCAGGTTGGCGATCGTTACAGGACGGTCGAACAGCGGCTCCGCATCGGCCAGCATTTCGCGCAGCGCCGCGATCTCGTCCAGCCGGGCGCGCAGGCCCGTCCAGTCCCCGCCGGACTGCGCAAGACGGCTGCGGCGCACGACGAGGCACAAGTTGGCCCGTCCACCCTCCACCATCTGAAGTCCCGCATAACCGCCGCCGAACAGAAAGAGCATGATCGTGCCCGCCAGACGGTGCATCGCGGCAGGGGCAAGGCGGTAATGCATCTTGAACCCCACGAAACCATCCTCCGCCCGCCCCGTGGACGCCGTGCCTCTTTCGCGCAGGGGCAGCTTGCCGGTTGCCAGCAGCAGATTCTCCCCCTCTCGGTCCCCCTCGCTCGTGCGGGCCAGGCAGCCGCCGAGTTGGAGTACCCTGACGCCTCGCTCCACGCGCGCGCCGGATGCGATGGCCTCCCTCAGCAGCGCCTCGTCCAGCACATGGCGGCTGAGGCCCCAGGCACCGAAGGGCAGC
This sequence comes from Novosphingobium sp. TK71, assembly GCF_055361505.1. Taxonomy (NCBI): domain Bacteria; kingdom Pseudomonadati; phylum Pseudomonadota; class Alphaproteobacteria; order Sphingomonadales; family Sphingomonadaceae; genus Novosphingobium; species Novosphingobium sp. TK71. The sequence goes on along the minus strand of NZ_JBSZKA010000001.1, from coordinate 658,531 downwards.
GGCGCCTCCGCTTCCACGGTGCCCGAAACCAGCCTGATCCGCTGGATCGGCACACCGCCCAGCGAAGCGGGGTCCACGCCAAGCTGGCGCAGATGCGCGGCGGCCTCCACCGAGAGGAATTCGCCGCAGACCTTGTGATGCGGCCCATGCTCGCGCTCCAGCAGGAGCACGTCCCGCCCCTGCCGCGCCAACAGGCAGGCCGCCGCCCCGCCTGCAAGCCCCCCGCCGACCACGAGGACATCGGCCATGTCAGCGTTCCAGGGTGAAGCGGAAGCTCTCCGCCGCCATGCCTGGCCCGAAGGCCAGCGCCAGCCCATCTCCCTCGCCCGAGCCCGACAGCATCCGCGAAAGGATGAACATCAATGTCGCCGAGGACATGTTGCCGTGATCGTGCAGCACCGTTCGCGAAGGCAGCAGCGCCTCGGCGGGTAGGCCAAGGCCGTGCTCCACGGCATCCAGCACCGTGCGACCGCCCGCGTGGACCGCCCATAACGCGACATCACCGGCTGAAGCGCCGCGCAGGAGCCCCCGGTCGTCTCCGCGGGAGGCATCCGCCGCAAGAGCCTCGGCGATGCGGGCCGGCACTTCTCCGCCAAGGTGCATGTCGAACCCCTGATCGCGGATCGACCATGTGATGGCATCGGCCGTGCCCGGTATCGTCACCGCCCGAAAATCGCGCAGGGCGATCCCTTCCCGCTGCGCCGTCACCAAAGCCGCCGCAGCCCCATCGCCGAACAATAGCATCGCCAGCAGGTTCGCCAGATCGCCGCTCCGCTGGAAATGGATCGTACAGAGTTCCAGCGTCACCACCAGCACCCGCGCCTCCGGCGTCGAACGGACGATGTGATGCGCCAGCCGCAGGGAATTGACGGCCGCATAACAGCCCATGAAACCCACCACCGTCCGCTCCACGCCGGGATCGAGTCCGGCGCCGGCAACGATCGCCTGATCCAGCCCGGGCGCCATGAAGCCGGTGCAGGAAGCGACGATGAGGTGCGTGATCCCCGCCGCGGCGATGTCGATTTCCAGCGCCTCTATCGCGGCTAGGGCCAGACGGGGCGCGTCGCGTTCGTAAAGCGCCATGCGCTGCCCGGTCGATGGCCACGCCCCCGTCCCGTAGAAGCCCGCCGTATCGGTTATCGTGCCGTCGGCAAGCGTCACCGGTTCGAGGAAGGAATAGCGCTGCGCGATGCCGGAGCGGGCGGCCATGCGCTCGAACAGGCGGCGAGACCGTGCATCGGCCAGCTCTGCGCTGACGAAGCGCACGAAAGCATCGTGAACCGCGAAAGGCGGATTGGCGGTGCCGATGCGATTGATATGCGCGATAGCCGAGGTCATGCCCGTCTCCCCACCAGCACCGCGTTCAGCCCGCCGAACGCGAAGCTGTTCGAAATCAGCACTTCGGCCGAAAATGACTGAGGCTCCAGCGCCAGCGGAAGATCGCACTCCGGGTCAGGGCCGAGATGGTTCAGCACCGGGGGTGCCGTGCCTTCGACAAGGGCCATCAGCCCCAGCAGGAACTCCATCGCCCCGGTCGCGCCGATCATGTGGCCATGCGCGGACTTCGTGGCGATCACCCGGTGGCGGGGCAGGTCTGCGCCGTAGACCTCCCGCAGCGCAAGCGCTTCGGCCGCATCGTTCAGCGCGGTGCCGGTGCCATGCGCCGAAACGATGGCGGGAATGTCGAAACCGATGCATGCATCCTCATGCGCCGCGCGAATAGCGGCCGCGATCCCGGCAGTGTCCGGCGCAGTGATGTGCGACGCATCGCTTGACAGGCCATATCCCGCCAGTTCGCCATGAACGCGGGCTCCTCTGGCGCGGGCATGGCGCTCGCTTTCCAGCACGAGCACGGCCGCGCCCTCGCCCAGCACCATGCCGCGCCGATCGCGCGAGAAGGGGCGGCAGGTGTCCGGCGCCAGCACGCCCAGAGACTGCCATCCCGCCATCGAACCACGCGTGAGGCAGGCCTCGGCCCCGCCCGCGATCGCCACGTCGACACGGCCGCTGCGGATCATGTGCAGGGCTTCCCCCAGCGCGTGAGCGGAAGAGGCGCAGGCGCTGGACAGGGTAAAGACCGGGCCGTGGATGCCCAGCAGGATCGAGACATGCGCGGCGGGAGCCGTGATCATCGAGCTAGGGATGGTCTGGGGGTGGACCTTGGCCTCGTCCTTGCCGAAGAGCCGTTCGTAACCGGTGTCGATCGTTTCGTTGCCGCCGCTGCCGCAGCCCATCAGGACCGCCGTGCGCCGGGCCAGTGACGGATGATCCGCAAGGCCTGCATCCCGGACGGCCTCCAGCGCGGCCTCTATCGCGAACTGGGAGATCGGATCGAGGCGGCCAAGGCGGCGCAGGCGCTGCCCATCCACGCCCGGAAAGCGGATGTCGTCCGTGGGCCTGCCCTCCAGCCATGCGGCCATGCCCACCGGCGCCGGGCCCGGCAGCGGGCGGATCGCGCCGTCTCCCTTGCGGGTACGCGCCCAGTTGACAGCGAGGCCCCGGCCAAGACCGCTCACACACCCCATGCCGGTCACGAGCACGCGGTGCCCCGAGGCGCCGGTCATCGCGGCGCGGCGCTTCCGATGCGTTCCAGCAACTGCCCCAGCGTGGTTTCGCGCGAGAGTTCCTCCGGCTGGATTTCGACCCCGAACCTGTCCTCCAGCTCGAAAAGGATGCTGACAAGATCGAGCGAGGAAATGTCCAGCGTGGCCAGCGTGGCTTCCGGGCGGAGCTGCTCGGGCGGAAGGCCCGTCTCCTTGGCGATCAAGGCGATGATATCGGCATCGTGAGTCATCGGCTGTTCTCCATTGGGACGGGGGCCAAGGGCTGGAATCGCGGCTGGAATCGGAGCCGGGAAGGTCCGGCAGGGCGCGAAATCGCAAGCTCCGCCATGGCCTCAGCCCGTCCGGGAAATAGGCCGGTATCCTGCCTGGAGCACGCACGCCGTAAGCGGACATTGGCTTCTCATCATGGCATCCCACCCGGATCGTAAGGACCGGAGACTGCGCGCTTTCCGCCGGTCTGGCAAGCGCGGCGAGCAACGCGGATAGCGCTTCTTCGCGGGCCGGAACGGTGCGATAACGAACCATGCTCCGCCCGCGCGGAGTCGCGTCCCTGCACGGACAATGGAAAGACCGGACATGAACACTCGCCGTCTTGTCATCGCCGCCGCCGTTCTGGCGGCTCCCCTGCCCGCCGCCTCGCAGCAACCCGGCGGAACGGCACCTGCCGAAATGCGCGTGCTGACGGTGCGCCTGTCGAACTTCCAGTTCGATCCCGCCACCATCACGCTGGAACACGGCGCCAGCTACGACCTGAAGCTGGTGAATACCGCTTCCGGCGGGCACGATTTCGCGGCGAAGGAATTCTTCTCGGCCGCGCGGATCGCCGAGGCGGATCGTGCCAAGGTATCCGACGGGCAAGTGCCGCTGGCAGCAGGGCAAACGGTTGAAATCCACCTCGTCGCGCCGCAGCCCGGCAGCTACAAGCTTCGCTGCACGCATTTCATGCACAGCGCCTTCGGCATGAACGGAAAGATCGTCGTGCAGTGAGCTTCCTGCCGGTCCGCGTCCGCCAGGAAGAACAGATGGACGCGGTCGATCTCGACAGCGCCGCCTATGCCGCCGTGCTGCGCGATCTGGCGCGGGTCAACCGCTGGACCTTCACGGCCCATTCCACCCTTGCCTTCCTCTCCCGCGCGGTGGGAACTGGGCGCAGCTTCAGCCTGCTCGACGTCGGCTTCGGCTATGGCGACCTGCTGCGCACCGTGGCCCGCTGGGCGGCGCGGCGCGGGATCGAGGCACGGCTGGTGGGGGTGGACCTCAACCCGGAGAGCGAAGGCATAGCACGCGCCGCAACGCCTTCGGACGCGGCGCAAGATGTCCCGATAGACTATCGGACCGGCGACTATGCCGACCAGCCCGAGCATTTCGATTTCATCGTCAGCAGCCAGGTCGCTCACCATATGACCGACGAGCAGCTCACCCGCTTCCTGCGCCATATGGAGCGTGAAGCGCGGCGCGGCTGGCTTTTGTGCGACCTGCACCGCCATGCTTTCGCCTATTACGGCTTCCCCCTTCTCGCACGGACGCTGGGGGTTCACCGCATCGTGCGGGAGGACGGCCAGCTTTCGATCGCCCGTTCGCTTCGCCCGGCCGAATGGACGCAGGTGCTCGCCGACGCCGGACTGGGCGAAGGGGCGGTGAGAGTGGCGAGGCGCTTTCCCTTCCGCATCGCGCTGGAGCGGGAATTTCCCTGATCTTACGGGACATGCCGATATCAGGGCGCCTTTTCGTGCCGGTCCTGCCCCTTGGCCCGCGCTGCGCGCTGCGCTAGGCGGCTGCGGGCAACCACGAGCAGGAATTCCCGATGGCGCAATCCACCCGCGCAACAAGGGCGCTGGAACAGGCAGGAGTCTCCTTCAGCCTCCACGCCTATGACTACGATCCTTCGGCAGAGAGCATCGGCCAGGCGGCGGCCGTGGCGATCGGCGCCGATCCTGCCCAGGTGTTCAAGACCCTCATGCTGCTTGCGGACGGCAAGCCGGCCTGCGTCGTCGCGCCGAGCAGCGGCGAGGTCTCGATGAAGAAAGCCGCCGCCGCCCTGCGCGCCAAGAGCGCCGCAATGATGAAACCCGCCGATGCCGAACGACTGACCGGCTATAAGATCGGCGGCATCAGCCCGTTCGGACAGATGCGCCGGGTGCCGACAGTGATCGACGAGACCGCCCTGCTGTGGGACGCGATCTTTCTCAACGGCGGGCAGCGGGGCCTTCAGGCCAGGCTTTCCGGCGACGATGCAGCAGCCCTTCTCGGCGCCACATTCGCCGACATCGCCGCCTGAACGCCCCCGTTACAGGCGAGAGACGAACTTCGTCGCGATCGCGGACAATCGTTCGCGGGCGCTGTCCTGATCCGCATCGCCATAAGTGCTGACCGCGTAACGGGCGCCATCGGGGGTGACCCATGCCATGGTCGCCATCGTCCGCTGCAACTTCGCGAAATCCTGATAGCGGAACGCCGCCGGTCGCCCGGCGAGGCTTTCCGTAAAGCCCAGTCCGCCGAGGTTACCTACCCGCCCGGTGACCTTTCCGTCCTTCACGGTGACCTTCTCCCGCAATTCCCGCAGGAGAAAGGCGGAACTGTCCGCACATCGCACGAAGAATGCCGAACCGAGGTCGGCGGAATCCTCGACGACACCCGACTTCATCGTGATGATCTGCTGATCGATGGAGCCAACCACGCCGCAGTTTTCCGCCTGAAGCGCCGCATCGATCCGCGGATCGCCGGCCGATCGCGTATCCCTCTGCACCGGCGGGGAAGCGAGCGCCTGTTCGAAGGCATCGTTCATCGCCGCGTCCGGCACATTGGCGGCAAGCAACGGCAAAGCCGCAGCGGCGGCGAGAAGTCCATGAACGATCATCACCAATTCCTTCGCTGATACGAAGTTCATATTAATGCAATTTAGCTATTGCGAGTCAATATCATAACTTTACGTCGCAGCCGCAACGATATCCGCCATGGACGCAGACGGGGTTTCGCCCTCTCGCAGTCCCTCGGCTACGGCGCTCCGGGCGGCTTGCGGCTGGTTCTGGCTCGCCTTCCACTTGCCCTCAAGCCTCTCGACCGGGATCTCGATACCGGAAATTCCTCTGAGCTGACCGGCGATGAACCCGGCGGGCGCATCGTCCACCGCCCATGGCACGGCGCGGCCGCGCTCCTGCTCATCCGTCAACTGGTCGATCTGCGCGCGCAGCCAGGCGGCATCGTCCGTAACGGATGCGCGGCCCCGCGCCTGCACGGCGATATAGTTCCACGTCGGCACGACTTTCCCGTGCTCGCGCTTGGCCGGATACCATGCCGGAGTGACATAGGCCTGCGGCCCCTGGAAGATCACGAGGGCATCGGCACCTGCGCGCAGGTCCTCCACCTGCGGGTTCGTGCGCGCCATGTGCGCGCGGAGCAAGACCGGCCCGGACGGCGGCGCCACCAGCGTGAACGGGATCAGGTTGGCCGTGAGCCCCGCCGCGCCATGCGTCACCAGCGTGGCCAGCGGATAGGCGCGGATCGCCGCGTGAAGCACCTCGGCACGGTCTTCACGAAAGGCGGCGGGACAGTACATGAGCGGGCTCCGGGAAAAAAGAAATCAGAACGCGGCCCGCGCGAGCAGCGATGCCGAAAGCACCAGCATCGTCGCGCCGACGATGGCGTCAAGGATGCGCCATGAAGCCGGGCGGGAAAACAGCGGCACGAGCAGGCGCGCACCGTAGCCGAGACCGGCGAACCAGATGAAGCTCGCGCTCGCGGCGCCTGCAACGAAAAGCGGCCTCGCCGCCGCTGATTGTGCCGCGCCCGCCGTGCCCATCAGCAGCACCGTGTCGAGGTAGACGTGCGGATTGAGGAAGGTGAAACCCGCCGTCGCCGCGATCGCCCTGCCCAGGCTGATACCGCCGCCAGACGCCACCGCCATCGCATCGGGCGCAGCCATTCGCTGGAACGCCTTGATCCCGTACCATGCCAGGAACGCCGCCCCGCCAAGCGAAAGCACCGTCGCCAGCCCCGGCACGGCCGTCAGGAACGCGCCGACCCCGGCCACCCCCGCCGCGATCAGCACGGCATCCGCCGAAGCGCAGAACAGCACGACCGGCCCGACATGCTCACGCCGAAGCCCCTGCCGCAGCACGAACAGGTTCTGCGCGCCAATCGCCATGATGAGCGCGGCGGACAGCGCGAAGCCGGAAAGGAACGGGTAGGCGGCCCCCGTCATCGCGGCGCACCCTTCGCAAGTCCGGCCCACAAGGCCAGCAGGGACGCAGCCACGACGATCAACGTCAACACGCAAGGGATGGTAAGAACATTCATGTCCCTTCCAGTGCAGGCCGGGGCAGCATTAGCAAAGGTTGATTTGCTAATGCAGATGAAGCACTGCTTCATCATGCTGGACTACCCCGCCCTCGCCGCCGTCTCCGCCGTCATCCGCGAAGGGACGTTCGAGCGCGCGGCGGAAGCCCTGAACATCACGCCGTCTGCCGTGTCGCAGCGCGTGCGCGGTCTTGAGGAACGGCTGGGCGCGGTCCTGATCGTTCGCGGCCAGCCTTGCGAACCGACCGAGCTGGGCGCGACCCTGCGGGCCCACTTCGACCGGGTGCAACTGCTCGAAGCCGACCTGCAACCTCATCTCAACCCGCCGGAAGACAGCCGCGCCGCCCCGCTGACCGTGAAGCTGGCCGTCAATTCGGACAGTCTCGCGACATGGTTCCCCGAAGCCGCCGCCGCCTTCGTCCGCGCGACGGGGATGCTGCTGGACCTGACGCTGGACGACGAGGCGCACACCGCGGACCGGCTGCGCTCCGGCGAAGTCCACGCCGTGGTGACGTCGGACCCCGAGCCGGTGCAGGGGTGCCGGACGATCGAACTGGGATCGCTGCGCTACCGCGCCTGCGCCTCGCCCGAATTCATCGCGCGCCACTTCGGGAACGGCATCGATCCCGGTGCACTGGCCAAGGCCCCGCTGCTCCGCTTCGAGCGCCGCGACACGCTGCAGGCGCGCTGGGCCTTCGAGACTCATGGCGTCAAGCTGGCCGCGCCGACGCACTGGGTGCCCTCCACGCAAGGGTTCGTCGATTTCGCGCTCCGGGGGCTGGGTTGGGGAATGCATCCCGCTCCCCTCACCCAAGCGCATATCGCCGCCGGCACCTTGCAGGAACTCCCGCCCGGCCGCCCTTTCGACGTCAAGCTCTACTGGACCGTCACGCGCATTCAGGCCCGCTCGCTCCGCGTGCTGACAGACGCCGTGCGCGACGTGGCGGCCGCCAGCCTGATCACGGATTGAACTGCCACATTGCCTGTCCGCCAAGGTCATGTTTTAGTGGCGCAATTGCGGGGGGATATCGGCGGATGGGTTGCAGGCGCATTGCGAAACTGGTTCTGGGCCTGTTGGCGGCCGGAACGCTGACGCTTGGCGGTCCGACCCTGGCAGCGCCGACTCCAGGGCCGAACACGGGGCCGAACCCGCAGCTCGCCGCATACCAGCGCGGGATAGACGACGGCTCTGGCAGGCACGATGCGCAGGGCCTGAAAATCTCGCGGCTCCATGTCGATGTGCAGGTCCAGGGCCGCCTTGCCGACATCGTGATCGAGGCCGATCTCACCGATGCGTCCGGCACGGCGGACGAGGCGCGTTTCCTGCTGGAACTACCCACCGACGCGGTCGTCACCGGCTATGCGCTGGACGTTGACGGGGCCATGATCGATGGCGAACTGCTGGACCAGCCCAGAGCCCGGAACGTCTACGAGGACGAAGTCCGAAAGGGCATCGATCCCGGTCTGGCGGAGATCACCGCGGCGAACCTTTTCCAGGCCCGCATCTTCCCGATTTCCCGCAACCAGCCCCGGCGCATCCGCATCAGTCTTTCCGCGCCCTTCGACCCGGCGCGGGGGCTCGTCCTCCCGCTCGATCTGCAGGACGGCACCGCCCTGCACGTCAGCACGCGGATCTCCGGTTTCCGGGCGGCGCCCGAGGTCAGGATCGGCGGCAAGCCGCTGTCGCTCCTGCGCAAGGCCGCCGGCAGCTGGTCCGCCGATCTCGAGGAAACCAAGCGGCCGGTCGTGGGCGGCATCGTCATCCTCGGCGGCGATCCCGTTGCCGGGATGCTGGTGTCGCACCACGGCAAGGGCGGCGACTTCTTCCAGATCGGCGATGCCGCGCCGGGACGACGTCCGGGCGCGAAGGACGGCGGCCGCCTGAGGATCTACTGGGATCGTTCATTGTCACGCCGAGACGACCTGCTCGACCGCGAGAGGGCGCTCCTGCGCGCCTACGTGGAACAGGCCGCGCCCGAGGCGATCGACCTCGTGACCTTTGCCAGCGACGCGCCACGCCTTCAGACCGTTCACGGCGCCGACGAACTGGACAAGGCCGTAGCCGCCGTGACCTACCGGGGCGGCACCAGCTTTGCCGGGCTGGAAAAGCCGGAATTGCCCGCGGCGGATACCTGCCTGCTGTTCTCCGACGGCGTGGCGACGCTGGACAATCAGGCCGCGTTCGAACCGGACTGCCCGCTCTCGATCATCGCCTCGGCGCCGGATGCCAACGGTGCCCGCCTGACCCGCATGGCGCAAGCTGCGGGCGGCCGCTTCCTGCGCCTCACGCAGGAAAACGGGCAGGACGTCGTCCAGACCCTCGGCAAGCCCGGAATCGCCATTCTGGCTGCGCGTGACGATAACGGGCGAAAGCTTCCGTTTCGCACCCTGCCGGCTGCCGACGGCCGCTGGTTCGCGGTCGGCAAGATGCCCGAGACCGGAAAAGTGCATCTGTCTATCGCGGGCCTCCGCAAGGGCACGGCCGAACGCGTCTACGAAGCCCCTTCCGGGCCGATCGCCCCGCTCAACGCCGCCGGCGCGCTCTGGGCAAGCCAGGAGGTGGACCGGCTGGGCGACGATCCGCTCGCGCATGATCGCATGGTCCGGCTGGCCCGTTCCTTCAATGTGGCGGGGCCATCGATGGCCTTCCTCGTGCTCGAAAGTCCCGACCAGTACCTGAATGCCGATATTGCCCCATCCGGCGGCTTTTCCCGGCAATGGATGGCCGATTACCGCAGCGCCCGGAAAACACGCGATCAGGAAACCGCTCACCAGCGGCAGGAACGGCTGGCATTCGTGGTGGAGCAATGGACCGCGCACAAGACGTGGTGGAACAGTCGCTTCAAGCCGCGCCCCCGTGTGAAGGGCCGGTCGGCCGAGGTCCTCGGGGCGGCGCCTCCTCCGCCTCCTCCGGCCCCGCCTGCCATGAACATAGCTCCGCCTCCGCCGGTCTCCGTTATCCTGCCTGCCACGCAGGCCGCTTCGGCGGGCGGCGATGACGCGGCGAACATCGTCGTGTCGGGACAGCGGCGGTCAAGCCCGGTCCAGGGCGCGCCGCTGGCCGTGGATGTCCAATCCCGCGAAACGCTCGCCGGCCGGACCATCGGCCTCGACCTTGAAAGCGCCCTTGCCGAGCGCCCCTACCTCGCCGCGCTTGACGCTGCGAAGCCGGAGAACCGGCTAGCGGTGCTGGCGGCACAGGAAGAGACCTTCGGCACGCTGCCGGCTTTCTATCTGGAAACCTCCGAATGGTTCCGGCGCAAGGGCGATGCCGGGGCCGCCCGCGACCTGCTGTTTTCAGCGCTGGAACTCGCGGTGGTGGATGACGAAACCCGGCAGATCGTCGCGTTCCGGCTGGAACGGGACGGCGATCTCGACCGCGCCGTCGCCCTGTTCGAGGCGCTTGCGGCAGGAAGCGATTTCCGGCCCCAGCCCCGCCGCGCGCTGGCGCTGGCGCTTGCCGAACGCGGGCGGGCGCACGGCCCCTCGGGCAAGGACGATCTGGAGCGGGCCTTCGCACTGCTGGCGAAAGTCGTGCTCGATCCCGCGATCCGCGACTTCGACGGGATCGAGACGGTGGCCCTGATGGAAGCCAACGGCCTCATTCCCGCGATCGAGGCGGCAGGCGGAAACTGGAAGCTCGATCCGCGCCTCGTGGCGCTGCTCGATACAGATATCCGGATCGTCATCGAATGGACGAACGACGATGCCGACATCGACCTCTGGGTCATCGAGCCCAACGGCGAGAAGGTGTTCTATAGCTACCAGACCAGTTCCTCCGGCGGCCATATCACCAATGACATGACCGACGGCTACGGTCCCGAGGAATACGCCATCCGCAAGGCCCCCGCCGGGGAGTACACCGTCCGCATCAACGGGTTCGACTCGGACCGCATCAATCCGAACGGCAACGGAAGGGTGATGCTGCGGATGATCCGCGATTTCGGGCGCCCCTCGATGAAGGAAACGCTCGTCGATACCGATATCGCTTTCGAGAAGGGATCGGATCGGGATGCCGAAGGCGGGCGCCTGATCGGGCGGCTGACCGTGGCGCCGGGCGGGAAATGAACCCCGCCCGGCGTGCCGTTTATGAATTTACGATCTAGGGTCAGGACCCTAGAAGCCCTTGCCTCCGATCTTCCAAGTCATCTCAAGGTAGATGCTGCGGCCCACGCTGTCGAACCAGCTGATGTCGTAATAGGGATAAGCCGCGTAGCTGCGGTCCTTCACGGGGTTGCGATCCAGTACGTTGTTCACCGTCAGCGACCCGCGCAGATGGTCGGTGAAATCGTACTGGATGCTGGTGTTGAACAGGTAGCTCGCCTTGATGTAGGCGTCTTCGTCGTAATTGGGCAGCTTGCCCAGCCGCGTTCCCGAAACGGTCCAGGTAAGCTGTTCGAGGTTCCAGCTTACGCTGGCGGTCGATTTGTCGCGCGGGATGTCATAGCCGCTGTCGTAAGCCAGCTTGTCGATCGAAGCGTCGCCCGGATATTGCCGGAAGCTGTGCTTGAACACGTGGGTGTGCGATCCGGTCAGCGAAAACAGCCCGAAACCGGTGGGCAGGTTCGCGTGGAGCGCCACGTCGATGCCGCTGGTCTTCTCATGCGCGATGTTGATCGGGTTGATCGAGACGGAATCCAGCTCGCCCTCGTTCACGCCGCTGGCATAGCGCTGCACGCGGGCGATGGCATCCTGGCAGGTCGGCGAATTGATATCGACCGGGCTGCCCGAATTGGTCTCGCCGATGCGGCAATCGGCCTCGTCGCGCAGGAGCTGGTCGATCGAGAGATCCTGCACCTGGTTCGACAGCGATACGCGGAAATAGTCCACCGAGACGTCGAAACGCGGGCTCGGCTGCCAGACGAAACCGGCGTTGAGCGACTTGCTGGTTTCCGGCTTCAGGCTGCGGTTGCCGTTGCGCTTGGCGACGATGCCTTCGTCCGAGTAGGAGCAATCGCCGATTTCCTCGTCGGGCTCCTCGGTCCGGCAGAGGTAATAGTCGGTCGCTGAAGGGTGGGTATTGCCGGGGCCGGTAAAGACATAGTGCAGGTCCGGCGCGCGGAAGCCCGTGCCGTAGGCGGCGCGCAGCAGAAGCGTGCGCATCGGGCGGACTTCCAGCCCGCCGTTGTACGTGAACCGGCCGATGGTGTTGCCGGCGAAGCGATAGCCGTCATAGCGCGCCGCGCCGGACAGCTGGAGGAAGCTCGTCACCGGCACGCGCAGTTCGCCGCCGATCGCCCAGTGGCTGCGCGAACCGTGCCCGTCGCTGTCCTTGAGGCCATAGTAGTAATCGGTCAGCGCCAGCGGGTCCGGGTTGAGATCGTAGCCCTGCTTTCCACCTTCGGCCACGGCGGCGAAGCCCACCGGCCCGGCGGGCAGTTCGAACAGGCTCGTGCTGGTGAGCGTTGCCTGGAGATTGTCGGTCCAGCTTTTCGGCCGGTAGACCGAATAGGCGGTGATGCTCTCGTACTCGGACTGGGTGAGCGGCGTGTAGAGGCGCGAGGGATCGGCGTTGAAGATCGGATAGCCGCTGTCCTCGTCCGTGCCGATCTGCTCGCCCAGGAACAGCGCATTGGCCTTGGCCGCGATGACTTCGGGAAACTCGACCCTGGCGCGGTATTCGCTGTGATTGAACGAAAGCTCGTAGGACCACTTGTCCGACAGCGCGCCCTTGATGCCCGGCGTCACGCTGAAGGTGGTCTGGCGATTGCGCGTCATGACATTGTGGAAACCGCCGGATTCCTCGGGCGTGAACTGCCGGTACCAGTCATCCAGCCGGTTGTCGTAGGCATTGTAGAAGGTCGTGTCGCTGCTGCCCGAGGAGTCCTGGAAACCCCATTCCAGCACGTCCGGCATGAGCGCCACCTTGCTGATGCCGAACTGGGCATCGACGAACAGCTCCGCCGCGTCGGACAGCTTGAAGCCCGCCGAGGCGAAGCTGTTGAAGCCTTCGCGCCGGGATATGATCGTGCCGTAGCCGATCGAGGTATTGCTGCCGCAGAAGTATCCGGGGCCGTAATCGTCAAGGTCCGGATCATAGGCGCCGTAGCGCGGGCGCGAGGCGTAATAGGTCGAGCCGCCGTTGAGATAGGACAGCCCCGCGCACGTCGACGCGCCGGGATCGACATATTCGTCCGCATCGGGATCGTAGCGCAGGAACGTGCGGCGGGCGAGCGGGCTGGCGGTGGTGGGATTGTCCGCCGTGCTGTCCTGGACCCTGCGCTGCGATGCCCAGATCGGACGCTGCAGCAGATACTCCACCCCGCCCACGATGTGGAAACGGTCGTTCGACCAGCCGCTCGTCACGGAAAGGCGGTGGGACATGCCCCCGCCCTGCTCGGTGCGGCCGTGGCGATAGTCTATCGTCGTGCCGTCGGCCTTGTCCTTGAGCTTGAAGTTGATGACGCCCGCCATGGCGTCCGATCCGTAGATAGCCGAGGCGCTGCCGCTCAGGATCTCCACCTGGTCGATCATGCTCACCGGGATGTTCGAGATATCGGTGAAGTTGCTGCGTCCCTGGAACGGCAGCGGGAAATCGGCGATGCGGCGGCCGTTCACCAGAACCAGGGTATGGTTCGGCCCAAGGCCGCGAAGGTCCACCTGCTGCGCGCCGGGCGTGAAGCTGGCGCCGCTGAAGGACTGCTGGCTCTGCGTCTCGCCCCCGTTCTGGGTGACGGCGCGCAGGATGTCGGGCACGCTGGCATAGCCGTTCTCGAGAATGGTGGAGGAACTGATGACGGTGACCGGCGCCGGCCCCTCGGTGGCGACGCGCGGAATGCGCGAGCCGGTAACGACGATGGGCGCCCCCTCCGGTTCAGGAGGTTGCAGGGTTTCCTGCGCCTGCGCGCTCATCGGGGCGCATATCGCCGCACACATCGACACACTCAGGGCCGCGATCCCGCACCCCGATATCCAGACATGACGGCGGCGGTACGAAGCAGAATCCATGAAGCCCCCACGATAGGCGACGGACACGCCCCCTTGCGTGGCCTGACGCTTTCGACACATCAAAGAAACACAATATGAAGAAAGGCTCAATCCAGTTTGACATTTTGTTTCTTCATATTGCAGATTAGTGTGCGCAAAATGTCGCATGTCAGGTGTCACGGCTTTGCAGGGCAATCACCGCTCTGCCGGGTAAGGCGCGCGGCCGGCAAACCGGAGTTCGCATCTTGAAGTTTCGCGCAAAGCATCGCCCTGTCATGACACTCGCCTTGGTCCTGGGCGGGGCGGCACTGGCCGCGGCATCTCCCGCATCGGCGGGACCGGGCTACCGGCACTTCGCGATCGGAGACGTCAACGCGCCCGCCGCCGCGACCCATTCGGGCGGCCTGCTGCTGATGGGCGGCGGAGACCGAAACATCGATGCGATGAAGTGGTTCTTCGCACACGCCGGGCAGGGCCATATCGTGATCCTGCGCGCCTCCTACGGACCGGAGATCGGGGAAGAATTCTACCGTCAGATCGGCGGCATCAGCTCTGCCGAGACTTTCGTCTTCAAGAACCGCAAGGCCGCCTACGATCCCAAGGTCCTGGAAGCGCTGCGCAAGGCCGACGGCATCTTCATCGCCGGCGGCGACCAGTCCAACTATGTGCGGTTCTGGCGCGGCACGCCGGTGGCCGAAGCGCTCGATGCCCATGTCGCCGCCGGAAAGCCGCTGGGCGGAACCAGCGCGGGCCTCGCCATGCTGGGCGAGAAGCTTTACGGCGCGATGGACGGCGGCAGCCTGACCAGCGGCGAGGGTCTGGCGGATCCCTTCGGTCCGGCAAACACGATAGAGGGCGATTTCCTGCACATCGCCGCGTTGAAAGGGATCGTCACCGACACCCATTTCAAGGAGCGCGACCGCCTCGGACGGCTCTTCGCCTTCCTTGCCAAGGCCCAGAAGGAACGCGCGCCGCAGGCCCCGCCGATGTTCGGGCTCGGGGTGGACGAAAGCGCGGCGGTGGCGGTCGAGGCGGACGGAACCGGCCGCATCTACGCCACCTCGCCGGACGGCGGCGCATGGCTGGTGAACGGCGCGGGCCTTCGCGCCGATGCTCGCAAGCAGATCGAGACCGGCATCCCGCCGCGCCCCTTCTCCGCCGATCACGTCCGGGTGACCGGCATCGGCGCGGGCTCTGTCGTGCACTTGCCGGCGGGGACGGTGGAGAACCCCACGTTCCAGCGGAACTACGCCGTGCGCGGGGGCAAGGCGGTGGAAGTGCCGCTATGGTCGCTCGCCATTCACGGCGGCGCGGGGATCATCGAACGCGGCTCGCTCTCGCCCGAAAAGGAAAAGGCCTACCGGGCCGGACTGGATGAAGCCCTGCGCGCCGGGGCCGCCGTGCTGGACAAGGGCGGCGCCTCCCTGGACGCGGTGGCTGCGGCCGTGCGCGTGCTGGAGGACAACCCGCTGTTCAACGCCGGGCGCGGCGCCGTCTTCACCTCGGAAGGGCGCAACGAACTCGATTCCGCGATCATGGACGGCAGTTCCCAGAAGGCCGGCGCCGTGGCCGGCCTCACGCGCACCCGCCATCCGGTGGACGCGGCCCGCGCAGTGATGGATCACAGCCCACACGTGATGCTGATGGGTGCCGGAGCCGACGCTTTCAGCGCGCAGCAGGGGTTGGAGCAGGTCGATCCGTCGTGGTTCCGCACGGAGGAGCGCTGGCAGCAGTTCCTCAAGTGGAAGGGCAACCACCAGGCCGTGCTGGACCGCACGCACCTGTTCGGCACAGTGGGCGCCGTGGCGCTCGACGCGGACGGAAACCTCGCCGCCGCCACCTCCACCGGCGGCATGACCGGCAAGCGCTGGGGCCGCGTCGGGGATTCGCCGATCATCGGTGCGGGCACTTACGCCAAGAACGGCGAATGCGCGGTTTCCGCGACGGGATCGGGCGAATTCTTCATCCGGGAAAGCGCCGCGCGGCAGGTCTGCGACCGGGTCGGCTACCTCGGCCAGCCGCTCGCCGCCGCAGCGCAGGACACCATCATGTCCGTGGGCGCGATCGGCGGCGACGGCGGCCTGATCGCCATGGGGCCGGACGGCGTGCCCGCGTTTGCCATCAACGACCTGGGAATGTATCGTGGCCGCATCGCGGCGGGTTCCGCTGCCGCAACGGCGATCTTCGCGGACGAACGACCGGGAGAATGACGTGCATTCCGGTGGCCGGCTCGATGAAACGGATGACGGATTGCTGGCGCTGCTGCGGCAGGACGCGCGGCAACCGATCGCCCATCTCGCCAAGGAACTGAACATCTCCCGCAGCCAGCTCTATTCCCGGCTGGCAAGGCTGGAGGAAGCCGGCGTGGTGGCCGGCTACACGGTGCGCCTTGGCGAGGCGTTCGCCGCCAGCCGCATCCGCGCGCACATGATGATAAAGACGGTGCCGCGCTGCCACCGCGACGTGGAAAGCGCGCTGGAACAGATCACTCGCGTTCAGGCCGTCCACGCGATCAGCGGCGAATTCGATATCATCGCCATGCTGGAGGCGGACGACAGCCGCCAGCTGAACGACCTGATCGACGATATCGGACTGCTCGACGGGATAGAGCGGACCAGCACCAGCGTGATCCTTGCCACCAAGCTGGAAAGATAGGCTTTTTCGAACTCGGCAGAGAGTTGTGGCGCCGCCCGTTGATACTTATTGCAAATCGTTCGCAACTAACTAAACGGCTCGATCATGTCATCCGCAAGCAGCCTTCCTGTCGCCGCCCAAGGCGGCGATCCGGCGCCGGTTCACGGGCCGGAAGTGCCGTGTCTCCCCGCATGATGAAAGCGCCCCGATGAACGCCCTCTCCTTCCTTGCCGCCGGCGTCGCGGCCGCGATCTTTCCGCCCGACGAAACCCGCACCAGCGAACCGGCAGGACAGGAAACCCCGCCCGCCATCGTCCCGGCGGGACCGGACCCGGTCTACCCGGCCGATTTCTACAAGCCGTTCCAGCCCCAGACCGCGCTCGACATGCTCGAACGGACCCCCGGGTTCCTGCTCAGCGAGGGAACCTCGGTGCGCGGTTTCGGCGGCGGCGCGGGCAATGTCCTGATCGACGGGCAGCGCCCCACGGTGAAGGGCGGCGGCATCACCGAAGTGCTGCGCCGGATCGCCGCTTCGCGGGTGGAGCGCATCGTCCTGCTGCGCGGAAGCGACGCTGCCGAAGCGCAGGGACAGACCCTTGTCGCCAATGTCGTGCTGCGTGTGGACGCCGGAGGCTCCGGGAATGTCTCGGCGACGTTCAGCCACACTTCTGATGGCTTTGTGTCGCCTTCTGTCCGCGCCAGCCACGCACGCCGGATCGCGGGCTGGCAGACCAGCATCGAACTGTCCGGCGAAGTGACGCGCTACCCCGACGAGGGCATCTATTTCGACCGGGATGCCGCAGGAAACCTCAGTTCCACCCGCAAGGAAAGCATATCCGCGAAGGCCCCGGAATATGGCCTTGCCCTGTCCACTTCGGGTGCGCTGGGAGGCGGCACGCTGACCGTGAACCTGCGGCTCAACAAGGAAGGCTACTCATCCGATCGCGCCATCGACATCTTCGCCGCCGCCGACGAAACGCCGGATTCCCGCCGCGATATCGCCTATGACGAGAAAGGCCGCAGCGGCGAGCTCGGCCTGGACTGGACCCGCCGCATTGGCTCCGGCTGGACCACCAAACTGGTCGGTCTCGGCCGGGCCGAGCGCTTTACCACCGACGAGGATTACGTGGAAGCGGACTATCGCGGGCTGTCCTCGCAGGTCCAGAAACCGATGGAACTGGTCGGACGCGGCACCGTCACGCGTGAGGGCGATCACCCGATACGCCCGGAATTCGGTGCCGAAGTGGCTTACAACCGCCTTTCCAGCCTGCTCAACTACGCAGAGGATACCGGCGGTGGGCTCGTCGCGGTGCCCCTGGCCAATGCGGCCACCCGCGTTTCCGAACTGCGCGGCGAAGCGTTCGCCAACCTCACCGTCAAGCTCTCCCGCAAGCTCAATCTTGAAGCGGGAATAGCGGCCGAAATCTCGCAGATCCGGGTTACGGGAGAAGCGGCGCAGGAACAGACCCTGTCCTATCTCAAGCCCTCTGCCGCACTCGTCTGGTCGCCTTCCGGCAAGACCCAGGTGCGGTTCGGAATGCGGCGCACCGTAGACCAGCTCGACTTCGGCGACTTCGCCGCATCGGTAGACCAGGCCGACGGGCGTCCGCTCGGCGGCAACTCGGGCCTGCGCCCCGCGCGCATCACGCGGGCGCTGGCGCGGATCGACCACCGCTGGGGCGAGGGCGGCGCCATCGCCGTGGAAGCCTATCACCAATGGCATACCGGACTGCTCGGCTATCTCGTCCTGCCAACGGGAGAGGAAGCGCTGGGAACGATCGGAAACGCCCGGCAATGGGGCATTTCCACGCAGGGCACGCTCCCGCTCGACGCCGCGCTCAAGGGCGCGCGCCTAACTCTTGACGGCACCTGGCGCGGCTCGAGGCTACGAGACCCGGTAACCGGCAGAAACCGCGTCATGGACGACATTTCCCCGCGCAGCATCACGGCCGAATTCCGTCACGATGTTCCCGCGTTCAAGTCCTCGTGGGGCGTGAACTGGACCGCGGCGGTACACGGCGATGTCTTCTACACGGGCGAAGTCCTGCGCTGGCGCGATCACGCGCTCTGGGGAGCCTATGTCGAGACAACCGCCATCGCAGGCTTCAAGACGACACTTACGGTCAAGGCGATCAACGGACAGGACTTTTCCCGCCTGCGCCGCTTCTATTCGCCCAGCCGCGCCGGTTCGTTCAGCGGCAGCGAGCAGCGCGCACAGCGCGAAGGCGCGATCGTCTCGCTCTCGCTCGCCCGAAGCCTCTAGCTCGTAAAAACCTCGCCTCTCAGGCATTGCCCTGACCAAATGGGACATGATCGGCAATTTGGCATCAGCCTTGAGAGTAATTGTCTGACGTGGCGGTTTGCCGCAAAAAAGCATCCATGGGGAATGTCCGTATAGCGTCAGCGCCCGATGGCGCTCTTCTGCACCCGAGCCGCGAACATCATCTGGACGCCGTGCGCGCCTTTCTGATGTTGCTCGGCATTCCTTTTCATGCGGCGCATCCCTTTCGCGATGACGGGCAGTCCTGGATCGTCCTCTCCCGCGACAGATCGCTGCCACTCACGCACCTGATGGAATTCCTGCACTTGTTCCGGATGCAGGGATTTTTCCTGATCGCGGGTTACTTCACCGCGATGCTGCTCCTCAAACGGCAACCGGCAGCCTACCTGCAAAGCCGCCTCGTCCGGCTGCTCCCGCCACTGGCGGCCGGGCTGATCGTGATCGTACCGCTCATGAACCTGGCAGCCGACCTGCAAACCTCCAGCGACGCGGAAACGGCGTTCGCTTTCTGGGCCCGCCAGCTTCTGACGATGGGGCGCGAGACGACCGGACATCTCTGGTTCGTCATCGTCCTCATCTATTTTTCCTGCGCCTCCGCGGCCCTCGCCCTCGTGCCCTCGGCCAGAACCTACCGGCTGGACCGCGCAGACAGTCAGGGCGCGCGGTTCTTCACGCTCACGATGATCGCCATCGGCCTGTGCGTGGGGGTATATGAAGTGGCGCTGCTGAAGCTCGGGCCGTTCATTCCCGACCTTCTGCAGAATCCTTTGTCCCTGGGCTTTTCCCTTGAATATGCGCCCTATTTCGCGCTTGGCGCGCTGCTCAACCGCGCACCCGAAATGAGCGGAAAATTCAACCGCTTCTCCTGGGCGGTGGCCTTGATCGCCCTCTGCACAGCACTCGTCGCGGTCGGCGCGCCCGAGCTTCCCAAGTATACACGCCCGGTACTGAAAGCCGTCGCGGCCATCTGTCTCACCCAGACCATCATCGCCGGCGCTCGGTCCCTTTTCCACACGGAGTCCAGAAAAGTCCGGGAACTGGTGGATGCGTCCTTTGTCGTCTACCTTCTGCACCTGCCGATCATCATCGCGACTTTCTGGCTGATCGATGCGATGCCGGTGCCTTATCCGCTGCGCTATCTCGCGCTCGCGCTGGCCGCGCTCGTCGTTTCATTCGCAGGCTGGGCCGTGGTGAAACGGTCGCCATGGCTGCTGTTCTTCATGAGCGGCGTCCAGGTCAAATCCGCCAAGGCCATCGCGGAACCTGCTGCGCAGAGCCTCCGCTAGCATCCCGCAATGACTAATTCACCTTTGCGCCAGACGCAAAGATTCTTCGCGCTCATCGACGCTACCCGGCCAGTTCGAAAGCGGCCATTTATGCCTCCGACATTCCTGTCGCTCATGCGGGCACTTCGGCCCGAAGGCGGCTTGTCTGAGGACTTTCGATGAAGATGAACCCCGGCCTCCTTGCTCTTTCCGTCGGTGCCTTCGGCATCGGCGTCACCGAATTTGCGCCGATGGGACTTTTGCCGGTCATCGCCGGAGACCTCGGCGTATCGATCCCGACCGCGGGCATACTGGTCAGCGCCTATGCGCTGGGCGTCGTCGTCGGCGCCCCCTTGATGACACTGACCACCGGCCGCATGCCGCGCCGTACCCTGCTGATCGCACTGGCCGGCATCTTCACGCTCGGGAACCTGCTTGCGGCCATGTCGGGCAGCTACGCGATGCTGCTGGGCGCGCGGGTGCTCACCTCCTTCAATCACGGCGCATTCTTCGGGGTCGGCTCGATCGTGGCCGCCAGCCTCGTGCCGCCCCAGCGCCAGGCCGGCGCGGTAGCCGCCATGTTTATGGGCCTCACGATCGCCAACGTGGTGGGCGTACCGCTGGCCACCTGGGCGGGCGAGCATCTCGGCTGGCGGGCATCCTTCTGGGGTATCGCCGTGCTTGGCGCGGCGACGATGGCTGCCCTGCGCCTGACCCTGCCCGCATTGCCCGCCCCGCGCGAAGGAAACGCGCTTGCCGAACTCAAGGTCCTCACCCGCAAGCCGGTGCTCGGCGCGCTGGCCCTGACGGTCGTGGGGTCCAGCGCGATGTTCACCGTGTTCACGTACATCACGCCGATCCTGCACGATGCGACCCATGCCTCACTGGGCTTCGTGACAGCGATGCTGGTGACTTACGGCCTCGGTCTGACCGTGGGCAACTGGCTAGGCGGCAAATTCGCGGACCGCTCGGTCGACCGGACGCTGATCGTGACGCTGGGATCGCTTGCCGCAATCCTCGCCGCGTTCGCGATGACGATGAGCCACGCCGCGCCGACTGCGGTGCTCATCTTCCTCTGGGGCATTGCCAGCTTCGCCCTCGTGCCGCCCCTGCAGGTGAGGGTGATGAAGGCTGCCGCCGACGCTCCCAACCTTGCCTCATCGGTGAACATCGGCGCGTTCAATCTCGGCAACGCGCTCGGCGCCGCGCTGGGCGGGGGCGTCATCTCCCTCGGCCTTGGCTATCCGGCCGTGGCACTGGCTGGCGCGGCGACCTCTGCCGCGGGCCTGATCGCAGTGCTGTTTGCGGCGGCCCGGCCCTCTCCCGAAACCACCGCCGCCCCGACATGCGAGGCCTTGTCCTGACACCGGGAGCCCCAAGGCTCCGACCGGCCTCAAAGCTCCAGGGCTTTACCCTGCTCTGCGAGAATGTAGCGCACGGGGGGCGAGCCGCCTTCGGCCAATTGCCGCATGATGGCTGAAACGGCGGGCTCGGCCCCGTCAATCGAAGGCTTGATGTGACCGATGACGACCGGCAGGCCCTTCAGCCTGTCGGCGCCGCCAGCAGCAGCCGCAAGCCGCCCGAGTTCGGCGCGAAGCCAGTTCGGCGTCAGGTGACCGTAAAGTTCGGTATCCTTTCTCGGATCGGGATAGGATGTCTCGACGATGATGGCACGCAGGCGCCCTGCCCTCACCAGCGGCGCGATCGCCTGCCACAGGGCTTCGAGCCGCGCCGAATGCTCCACCGCGTCGGGACCGGTATCGCCCATGCAGAGCAGCGCGTCCTCGCCGGAGCGGATCAGGAAGGCGGTGGACAGGCTTCCGCCGTGCGAAAGCGGATAGGCCGTCACGCTCAGGCCCGTGTCCCCGACCGGCACCGGCTTTCCGCCTGCGACGAGATCCTCGTAGCGATAACGCCGCAGCATGGGCGGCTGGCCGCGATCGCCCATGTTGGGCCAGGAGCTCCAGTTGAAATAATGCGCTGAAAGCGCGGCGTTGACCTCCGGCAAAGCGAGGATCGGCTTGGCGCTGTCGTCCGGCGAGGCCATGACCAGTCCTGCAACGTGATCGAGATGGGGGTGGGTTATCAGATAGGCCCCGATCCCGTCGTGAAGCACATCGCTGGCCCGGCTTCCGGCAGCAAATCCGCCCTTCGCAATGGCCGCCCTGATGCCCGGCACCAGCGTTCCGGCATCGCAGGCCAGCCCCTTGCGACTTCCGCTTGCCGCAATGAACCAGGCGGTGGTGGCCCCCTCCACGACACCGCCTTCAACGCCAAGCGGAACAAGGTCGAAAGCGGCCTTCGCCGGAGCGGCCGAAACCGACCCTGACATGGCCGCGACGGCCCCCAGCAGAGTGATGCCAAAACGACACAGGGTGATCACTGTCTTTATAAACATGGCCAACTCCCTATGGTTTTCTGTGGGCTGGCGAAACATCAATATCGAAATTGTCACATTGCAGGGTTAGAGGCCCGCGCTCGGCAAGGCGGTCAGGTGCGTGGCCATTCCTGCCGACTACGCGCGGTTTTCCGGCGTCAACATCCATACGCACCGGCTTACCGTTAAGGGGTGCAAGATGAAGATGAAGACGTATTGGCTGGCCAGCGTGCCGGCGCTCCTCGCCGGCGCGGCGCCTGCCCTGGCGCAGGACGCAGCCGCCCGGCCTAGTGCCGCCACGGCTGACACCCTGGACGCTTCCGCCGACATCGTCGTCACCGCCCAGCGCCGTCCGGAAAACATCCGCGACGTGCCGATCGCGGTCTCCGTGCTGAGCGGAGACAAGATCAGCGCAGTCTCCGAGGGCGGCGCCGACATCCTCTCGCTCGCCGGCCGCACGCCCAGCCTCTATGTCGAAAGCTCGAACGGCCGCTACGCCCCGCGTCTCTACATTCGCGGTCTCGGCAACGTCGATTTCGACTTCAACGCTTCGCAGCCGGTTTCCGTCGTGCTGGACGACGTCGTGCTGGAGAACGTTTACCTCAAGGGCTTCCCGCTCTTCGACCTTGACAGCGTGGAAGTGCTCAAGGGCCCGCAGGGCACCCTGTTCGGCCGCAACACGCCCGCCGGTGTCGTCAAGATGGACACCCGCCGCCCCGGCGACCATGCCGAGGGACAGGCCCAGTTCACTGTGGGCGAACTCGGCACCGTGCGCGGCGAAGTCGGCGTGACGATCCCCGCTACCAGCACCCTGTCGTTCCGTGTCGCCGGCCTCGTCAACCACCGTGAGAACTGGGTGAACAACGCTTACGACGCCTCGTTCACCAAGCCGGGCAAGGACCTTGGCGGGTTCGACGACGTTGCCGGCCGCCTCCACGCCCTGTGGAAGCCGGACGATCGCCTTTCCGTGCTGCTGACCCTCCAGGGCCGCCACTATGAAGGCACCGGGACGCTCAACCGCGCCAACGTGCTGACCACCGGCTCGAACAAGCTGAACGACCGTTACGACCGCGACACCGTCTACTACGACGGCGGCCGTAACAACCCGCAGACGCAGGACACCACCTCGCAGGCGCTTCATGTCGATTACGACCTCGGCGGCGCAACGCTGACCGCGATCGTCTCGGCCTATCAGGGCAGCAGCTCGGGCCGCGGCGACATCGACGGCGGCGTGCTCGGCACGACGGAGGGAAGCGGTACCGTACCGTTCCGTTCGGAAACCGGCACCCTGTCGAGCGACCTCGACCAGCAGACCTACGAAATCCGCCTCGCCAGCAATGGCGATACCCGCTTCGGCTGGCAGGTCGGCGCGTTCTACTGGCACGAGAAGTTCGAGCTTATCTCGGCCAGCTGGGACGGCATCGGCGGGATCGATCCGCTGGTCATCTCCGAACTTCGCCAGAAGAGTGACAGCTGGTCGGTCTTCGGCCAGCTCCATTACGACGTTACCGACCGTCTGCGGCTGACCGGCGGTGCCCGCTGGACCCGCGACAAGCGCGACCTCGATGCGGCCCGCACGCTGGGCGCGCCTTTCGCGGATTCGCGTTCGGTCAAGGATGACCAGCCGAGCTGGGACGTCAGCGCGCTTTATCGCTTCAGCCCGCAGGTCAGCCTCTTCGGCCGTATCGCGCACGGTTATCGCGGACCCTCCATCCAGGGCCGCATCGCCACCTCGAACATCCTGACGACGGCGGATTCCGAAACGATCACGTCCTATGAAGCAGGCATCAAGGCTGCAACGCCGGACAACCGTTTCCGCGTCGACCTGACCGGCTACATCTACGACATCAAGGACCCGCAGTTCACCGCCATCGGCGGACAGGGCAACTTCAACCAGCTCATCAACGCCAAGCGCGGCAAGGGTCGCGGCGTCGAGTTCGAGGCCACCGCCAACCCGGTTCGCGGCCTGCAGTTCAGCGGCGGCGTCTCCTACAACTTCACCAAGATCGACGATCCGGACCTCCTGGTCGCATTCTGCGGCGCCGCCTGCACCGTGCGCGATCCGATCGTGACCGTGGGCACCACACGCCGCGCCTCGATCGACGGGAATCCCTTCCCGCAGGCCCCGCGCTGGCTCTTCAACTTCAACGCTTCCTACACTTACGAGCTGGCGAGCGGCAGCAAGCTCTATGCCCAGACCGACTGGGTCGCGCAGAAGGACTTCAATCTGTTCCTTTACGATGCGACCGAATTCCACGTCGGCACCAATTTCGAAGGCGGTCTGCGTGCAGGCTGGCGTTCGCCGTCCGACGCCGTGGACCTCTTCGTCTTCGCCCGGAACATCACGAACGAATCGAACGTGATCGGCGCGATCGACTTCAACAACCTGACCGCTTTCGTGAACGATCCGCGCGTGATCGGCGGCGGTGTCGGCTTCCGCTTCTGAAGCTGACGCCCGATCGGGATAGACGAGGAAGGCGGGCGGACCACGGTTCGCCCGCCTTCTTCTTTTTTTGACCGATGATATTGACGCGGCGCGTGCGCACCCGGGAAATTTCCGGGTTACGCCGGGCAGGCAGCCGGTGCAGATGGCAAGGGATGCCTCTGAACACCAAGCGCTATTTCATGGCCGATGCGATGCCTTCTGCTGCCGCACCCGCAAAGGCGCGTCTGTGGTGGCTGGTCGTCTACGGCGCGGGTTTCTGGCTGCTTCACGCCGCCGCCGCGCCCTGGGGCGGCACCGGGTTCTTCTCACTCTGGTATCCTGCCGCCGGCTGGCGCTTCGCCGCGCTATGGCTGGCCGGCGCGGGAATAGCACCGTGGACAGGCCTGACCGAGCTTGTCGTCGACCTGGCGACCGGAACGATTGACCTGCACGGCCCGCGCCCCCTGCTCGATGCATGGGGCGTGTTGCGGCCATCGATCGCTTATGCCCTCACGATCCATGTCGTTCGCCGCCTGACTGCCGGCTCGCTGAAGTCGGCACAGATGAATCTCGGGATCTCGGCCGTCATCTGCCCCGCCGCGATGGCGTCTCTCACGCTTGCCACTGCCGTGCTATGGCCGGAATTCCAGAAGACGGGCACCGGCGCGGAACTCGTGCTATCCCTCACCGGCCTGACAGTCGGTGACCTGCTCGGCGTGCTCGTGCTCGCGCCGCCGCTGCTCTGGGTTGCAAGCCTGCTTCGCGCTCCCGGCAAATCCTCCCGGCGCGCTTTACCGCCCGCATGGAGACCCTTGGCGGTTCCCTTCATGCAGGACACCGCCATACTTGCGCTCGGCCTCGGCCTGACGTGGCTGCTATGGCAGGCCGGGCTCGGTCTTCAGCCCATGCCGACCCTGCTTGCGGGCGCATGGATCGGCCTTTGCCACGGCCGCGTCGCGGCCTGGCTCGCGATCATCGCCATTCTCGTTCCGGCGCTGCCCTACTCCCTCCAGAACCTGTCGCAGATCGAACGCCTTGAATTGCATCTCGCGCTCGTGGCGATCGTGGTCGTCGCCTGGCTGGCCGGCAGCTTCGCCGATGCCCAGCGCGCCGCTCACGACACGCTGGAGAAGCGCAATCGCCTGCTGTTCCAGGCCGAACGCCTCAAGACCTTGCGTGCCATGTCAGTCGCCGTGATCCACGAGATCAGCCAGCCGCTTTCCACTCTTGCCATCGAAGCCAGCCATCTGCGCGAACGCACCGCCGGGCTCGACGAGGACATTGCCGAAAGCGCCGCCCTTGTGGACCGCAAGGCGCGCACGCTTTCCGATCTCGTGCGTCGCCTGCGCCGCTTCGGCGGAAAGAGCGCCGACGAGCCTTCGCAAGTGCCCGTGCGGCTCCTGCTGAACACCGTGGAACAGATGCTTCGCCCCGAACTGCGCGCGCGAGGATGCCGTCTGGTCTGCGGCGAGATCGACCCCGACCTGATCGTCCATATCCAGGAAATCGAACTGACACAGGCGCTCGTCAACCTCGTGCGCAACGGGATCGCCGCGACTGCGGACAGCGTCGTGCGCATAGACATCGCCGCCGATGCCGACGAACTGGCACTGCACGTCAGCAACCGGAGCCATGCACCGCCCATGCCCTCTGCCTCCGAACATGCCGGCATGGGCGTGGGCCTCATCATCGCGCGCACGATCGTCGAAGCGCACGGCGGATCGCTCCTGCGCACCGACCGCAGTGAAAACGTGTGCTTCACCCTGCGCCTCCCGCTTGCCGGAAACGACACATGACAGCTCCCGCCCGATCCCCCGCTCCGCTGGTTGCCGTGCTCGACGACGATACCGATCTCGCGCATACGGTGGCCCGTCTGCTGGCCCGCCACGGCTTCCCGGCAACGCCGTTCACAGCCCCCGCCGAACTGCTCGCGACCCTGGACAGCCAGCGGTTCGACTGCGTGGTCAGCGATATCCAGATGGGGGAAATGGACGGCTTCGCCTTTGCCGACCGCCTGCGCGCAGCCGACGGCGCCGTGGCGCTTGTCTTCATGACCGCCTGGCCCACGACATCCCACGCCGTCGACGCGGTGCGCCGCCATGGCGGGCTCGACTATCTCGAAAAGCCGATCGACGAGGAGCGTCTCGTCGGGGCCGTCTGCGAGGGCCTGGCATGGTCCGCCCGCGAGCGCCGGATCGCAAGCGCCACAGCGGAACTCTCCCGCCGGGAACGCGACGTTTTCGACCTGCTGGTGCGCGGACACAGCAACAAGGAGGTCGGCGAGCGACTGGGCATTTCCGCAAGGACGGTGGAGGATCACCGTGCAGCGATCGTAGCCAAGACGAGAACCAATGGCCTTGCCCAACTGATCGCCCTTAGCAAGGGAGAAACCATTTAATTGATTGAATAGACGATTAAATAGACCGTTACCCCGGAAAGTTCCCGGATCGACCGTCAACGATGAAGGTAGAAAAAGAATATCCGGTCAATCATGCAGCCGCCCTGAATGGCGGAAGGGAGCGTCCGGTGTTTCTATCGCGCATTTTCAACGTCTACGATCTGGTCCGGGCCGAAAGCACGGGAGCGTTTCCAGGCAATCCGACGTCGCTCGACAGTCTCCTGAGAAGCCGCGAAGGCGCGCGCGAGATGGGACTGGGCGGGGCGGGCATCTACGCATTCCTGTTCGAAGACGAACTCCTCCACATCGGCAGCTATGCAGGCCGCCCCGAAGCCCCTTTCGGAGGATGCGCACTGCGCGAGAAGTGGATCATGGAACTCGGCTCGATAACCATGCGGGGGCGGCAGGCCTCGATCCCGCAAAGCCTGCGCGGCGGACTGGAGGCTGCCAATCTCATCCTGCCGCTTTCGGAACTTGCCGATGCCGCGAAGCGGCCCGACCTCCCGGTCTGGCAGTCGCAAGGAATGGAAATCTCCCGCCGCAAGATGATCTGGGCCGTCGCCAACTGGCCGCGGTTGTCCGGGACGATCGAGGCAGTGCTTGCTCGATTCCAGATACTCTACGTCCAACAAGGCCCCGGCGAGCAGCCGCTACAGGACAACAGCGGCCTGGAACGCTGGCTACAATTGATCGAAACCGACTTGCGCAGGCGTTTCCAGCCGGTGATCGACGGCCCACACCCGCAAACCGCCGCCCAGGATGCCCCCAATGACGGCAAAACCATGCGCGCAGCCATCGAAAGCGCGATGGCAGAAGCAGCGCCGCTACTCCATCACCTCGGCTCGCTGCGAGACAGGGACATTGCGATCAGCGGGCACGGCGGCAGGGATGCCCGCGCCCTGTTCCTGAAGGACATGCCCGAGCGCGGCTGCGAATTCGTGTTCGATCTGGAACATGTCTTTCCGGCAATGGGATACCTGATCCACTATGCCGCAGACGGCAGCGAACTCTACATTGCAGATCCCTACGCCGAACACGGCACACGCCTGATCCTCGCCCTCGAACGCGGCAGCACGGCGAATTTAATCCAGTTGCCCGGCGTGACGGACTTCGCCCGCTCCCGTGACCCGCTCGCCGAAACGGGGCTCCGATATCTCGATGCCTCGGACAATCCGCTCTGCCTGACGCTCGGATGCTCGCCGCGGCCGCAGTCTGCGCAGATGCTGCTGCAAATCTGCGAGGCTTTGAGAAACCCAGTCCTTCAGTAACCGGGGATCGCTTCTAAAGCGTCCCGAAAAGCGGCTCGCCAGTCCGATAATCGACGATCTCATGCGCGTTGTTCTGCAAGGTGACGAGGTTCTGCGCCGTGACACGCGCCGGTGCCGGTTTGCCGAACTGGTAGCCCTGCGCGAAATCGCATCCCCATGCCCGCAATGTCGACGCTTCAGCGATGTCTTCGATGCCTTCCGCCACAACGTCGATGTTCAGCTTGTGGCAGATGTCGATCACGCCGTGAACAAGCGTGGCGCTCCGGTTTTCCAGCAGGCGCCCACCGCGGATGAAGCTCTGATCCAGCTTGAGCCTTTGAATTTCGAACTCCGAGAGGTAGCTGAGCGACGAGTAACCGGTCCCGAAATCGTCAAGCGCCAGGATGTAGCCGCGCTCACGCAGCCCCTGAAGGTTCGCATGGACCGTCGCGGACTTGTTGAGCAGGACGCCTTCGGTGATCTCGAAGCCGATGGAAACCGGCTCGACATTGAAACGCGCCCGGTTGAAATCCACCTGATCGAGCAAGGCGGTATTCTCGAGCTGAAGCGGCGAGAGGTTGATCGAGGTCTTCAGCTTGGGCCAACGGCGACTGTCCTTGAAGGCCTGCTGGATGATCCACGCCCCCAGTTGCGGCATGAGCCCGAGCTTCTCGATCACCGGCACGAAGACGGCGGGCGTGTCCGTGGCCCCGCGCTTCAATCGCAGCAGCGCCTCGACACCGGCGGGCTTCATCGTGCTCAGGCTGATAATCGGCTGATAGAACAGCTCGAACCCTTCGTCCTCGATGGCCTTCTTCATGCGCGCCTCAAGGCCCTTGCGGCTCTTGAAGGCCTCGCCAAGCGCGGGATCGTAAACGACGTGGCTGGCCGGCCCTGCGGACTTTGCAGCACCAAGGGCGATGTCTGCATGCTTCATCAGTTCGCTGGCGGTATGACCATGCTCGGGCGCGGCGGCGATCCCGGCGGAGATCGTTACGGATACCGTCCCGCCATCGCGCGTTCCCCTGCTGATGGCGATGCCGGTTGCACGGGGGCCGAGATCGTGCACGTCGGGATTGCCCACGATGAGCACGGCGAATTCATCGCCATCCAGCCTTGCGACCAGGCAGCGCGAGCCCTGGAATTCGGCAAGCAGCGCCTTGCCGAATTCGCGGATAACGTCATCCCCGGCACGGTGGCCGAGTGCCTCGTTGATGGCGCTGAAATCGTCGGCATCCAGCAGCACCAGCTGGCAGGGCTGGGCTCCCGCGATCTGTTCCAGTTGCTTGATGAACGTAGCCCTGTTTGCCAGCCCGGTTCCGGGATCGAAACTCTCGAGGAAACGTGCTCGCCTGGAATTGTTTACGGCTTCTTCCCTCAGGCTATTGGCGCGCAAGGCGATCATCAGGAACAGGATGAGCACCGCCGCGCCGATCGCCAGCGTTGCGGGGATGACATATCTGCGAATAGCCTCGCCGGGTCTTGCCGGACGCCATACCATGCGCCCCAACGCCGTGCCGTCGGAAGCGGTCAGGGCAACGCTCCGCATCGCGGGGGAAGGCATGGCCCTGGGTCCGATGGCCGCGAAGCCATCGAGCATCAACGTGCTGGCCCAGCGGTTCAGGAGCGGCTCGTCCAGATATGTGACAGTAACCAGCGTCAGCGGTTCACCGGAGGCGGGCAGCCGGGATGCGGCGACAATGGCAGGGACGCCCCGAACGGACCCAAGGTCGGCCATCGCCGGCGCGTCCTTTCGGGTGCCCGCCAAGGCCGGAGGAGCAGAAGGAGAAGCGTCACGAAGAGAGGCCACCAGGCCATTGGTCGCGCTCTGGATTTCCTCCAGATCCTCGGGCTCTGCCCGGCCGGCCTTGGTGTAACCATAGATCGCGCCCGAAGGCGTCATGATCGCGACCGCTTTCGTCGCATCGGCGGCCACGGTAGGCCGCCCCAGTTCGTTGTCCAGCCAGGTCGCCGCTTCATCCGGCCCGAGGTCCGCAATCTGCCGTGCCGGCTCCAGCCGCGCACTGATCGCAGATGCCTGGGCCGACGAGCTCGAAACGATGCGGGCAAGCGCGTTCTGCACTTGCTGCTCCTGCCGCGCCGCTGCGATCCGGTCCATCGACTGCGACGTCACGAACAGTGCGGCTGAACCGCCTATCGTCAAACCGAGGATACCGACAATCGCAACCACGCCGCGGTGTCCCGACAGTTTTTGGCCAAGAAACATGTGCGATCCCTACCTGCTACCTGGGGTACCCGGGCCATTTGGAATGGATTGCATTACGGGGCCTTCCTCTACAAAACGCAACCAGGTGTTATCCTCCGCGCGATGAAATTTCGCAAAGCCGCCGATTACCTTCGTCCAGACTGCAAACGGCCAATCCGTTCCCGCGTCCCCCACTTCCCATTATAGCGACAGGACCGGGCGTCCGGTCCCGCAGATGCAACTTTGAGTTTCAACCGGATGCAAAACGCAAGGCAGCGACGCATCGCGAATTTGGACGGGTCTATCCGGCGCGATCTTTTCGCCATTCCATCAAATATAACAGCACTGTTCCATAACCTTACGTTCCGCTAGATCGAACTCCACTGCTGCGGAGTGTCGTCCTCGGCTTCCGCTGGCGGGGGATGATTGCCAATGCCCAAGGTGTTTGATTCCATAAGGCGAACAACCCGCGCGAGCGACTGGTGGGACTACAAGCTGCTCGTCATCGTCAGCCTGTTCCCGGCAACGCTGATCTGCGCTGGCCAGCCTGTTCTCCCGCATTGGCGCGACGCGATCCTGCTGATCCTGTCGCTCGTGAGCGGCGCAATTTTTGCCAGCATCGTAAACGACCTCTGCGACCGCGAGGAAGACCTGCGCGCAGGCAAAAGCACATTGGCAACGGGGCCTGTCCGCATGCTCGCTGCAGCAATGCTCGTCGCAAGCATCGCCACCGGCGCGGCGTTCCTCTTCGCATGGCGTGACAACCTTCCGCTTTGCATCGCCTATGCCTGCGCCTGGCTCGCATTCCTGGCTTATTCAGTTCCACCGTTCCGTCTGAAGAAGCGCGCAAGCGCGGGCATCATCGTGGTGGCGCTGGGCGAAGCGACCTTGCCGACGCTGGTTGCCCTGTTGCTCGCCTTTCGCAGCGCAGACCTGGCGATCGATCCTGTCTGGCTTGGTGCGGTTGCAGTATGGAGCCTTGCCCACGGGATGCGCGCCATCCTGTGGCACCAGCTGCGCGACCTTGCGGCCGATCAGGTCACCGGCGTGGAGACTTTCGTCGTAAAGCATGGAGCCATGCCCACGAGACGTCTGGCATCCTGGATCGTCATGCCCGCGGAAGTTGCCGGGCTTGCGGTCATGATGGTCAAACTCGGGGGCGTCATTCCTGCCTGTTTCCTGGCGGTTTACGGGATCGTTCTTTGGCTGAGACGTCTGCTGTGGCACAATGTGCCGGTCGTGATAGCGCCGCTGAGCAACCACATCCTGCTTCTTCAGGACTACTATCTGGGCTTTCTTCCTGCGGCCATCTTCCTGAGCGGCGTTCTGCGCCACCCTTCGGACGTGATGGCCTGGGCCGCGTTCCTGCTGCTTTTTCCGAGAGCACCCTTGCGCATCTTCGGGGACCTGATCCGGCTTCTGCGGCAATACTGTAGAGAAGTCGCACTACGGTAGGGAGAGATGGTCAGCCGGTATAAAGCGCCGCGTAGTCCCGATAGCAGGGATCTTCGACCAGCCTTGTTGAACCGGCCAGTATTTCCTGCAGCACAGGATCCGGAAGGTGCAATTCGGTGATGGCGGAAACCGGCACCATCCTGTCGACCAATCGCGCCACATGCGGCCCCAGGCGCGAGTTCGCCATTCGAACATGAAGCAGCGTGAGCGCCTTGCGCAGCTTCCGAGACGGCAGCTTGCGAATGGCATTCGCAATTCTCGGATAGGCGTTCAATTCCGCCTGCGAGAGCCTTACGTTCTCCGCTGCTGCCGAGATCGGCCCCGAAACCACGCCAAGTATCCCTTCGACGACGGCGAGAAAGGCAGCGGGATCGGCGCGCAGGAGTTCATAGGGCAGAACCGTCACGCGCTCGCCGAACAATTCCCGATACCAGGACACCAGCCTGTCATAGTCCATGACAACCGGAATGACCGACTGCGCGGCCGGCGAAGCCAGGAAAGTCTCGAGCTGTTCGTGCCAGCCCATGGCTACGAGCTGCGAATGTGCCGAGCGAATAACCTCTCGCCACCCCCGCGTAATTATCAGGATATGCGCACTCGGGAAAAGAGCGTGCAGGTGATCGCAGACCGCGCGCTGGGCCTGGGCCATTCGAGGCCAGTCTTCAGGCCTGATGGCCGGTACCGAAAGGTCTTCGCAACTCGTGACACGAGCCTTGCCGGCCTCGCCGCAGACCGCCTGCCACGCGAACCCGAGGGGGCCGGCACTGCCGCCAAGATGATAGGGTTCGAACAGGATGTCGGGATGCCGGGAAAACCAGGACTGCAGGTAAGTGGAACCCGTCTTGGGATATCCGACATGCACAAGGTGAACGCTCACCCTTCTCTGCCCGCCAGGGCGCGATCGAGGGCGCTTACGCTCAACGCCGTCGTCATGGCCTCGCTGCCAACGCGCCAGACCTTTTCCGGTGCAGGCGCAAAGTCGAGATACCCCCTCCTCTCGCGAGAGGCGACATAAAGGGGTGCGATAGGCCATTCGCCGGCTGGCTGCTGGGCGAGCAACAGCCGGTCGATCCAGTCTTCATCGATGGGAGCCCCCCAAATCGAGCGAACCAGGATTGCCAGCGCAACATGGATTGCCGGCGCCTCCGGCGAAACCGAGGTCCTGGACAGGATAAGGGAGCGGGCCTCCTCACTCCGGCCGACGAGCGCGCGGGAAAACATGTAAAGTATAAGGAAGGGATCGTTGTAATATCTGTCGCAGCTTGGCTCCCTGCCCCCGCGCAGGATTTCAACCAGCTTGTCGATGACACGGTCGTCGCCTTCGAAGCTCCCGAGCCAGACAAGGACGCTCGCGTTTATTCCCGCATCTACATCGTCCCGCTCGATTCTGCCTGATGCGAAGAGTTGCCTGCTTCGCAGCGGGGCAAACGCCTGCCGCCAGTCGCGACCGATCAGTCGCCAGTGTCGGCGCCCCCTCGACGGCACGATCCAGGTATAGAACATGCCGTGAGGATCGCGGTTCTCAAGCAGGACGGCTCGATTGTCGGACTGACGCCCCAGCTTCCCGAGCGCGGCGGCCCCCAGCGCCGTATCGTCGACGTCCAACGGTACGTATTGCCCGTGATGCCCTTTTTTCCAGTACCGGAAGAACCCTCCCGCTTCGCGCTCCCTCGTCAGGAAGGAGCACGCGCGCTCAAATATGAGGGCTGCCTGCGGGCACTCGGCCAGTACATTGGCGATAAATGCTGTCACGAACACGCAGGGATCGGATACCCTGCGCTCGATCATGTCGCAGGAATGCGCGCTGAACGAAGGGAGTTCGCCGCTCTCAAGCTGGACAGATTCCAGATAGGCAAGGCCCGACCGTATAGCGGACCGCATGGCGGCGGTATCAGACATGAAAATCCTTCTCTTCAGCAGCAGTGCGGCGACTAAGGAAGCACGGCTTCGCCGCTGGCGACGGGTTGCCTCACGGACCCGTTTGCGTCCGGGTCCATCCAGCATGCGTCCATATGGACCAATTGGCCCAACTGCTTCTCGCCATTGGAAAACAGGTCCGCCTCGCCTACGACATCGAAGCGCGATCCACCTCCATCAGGTCCGCCGAGAGGAAGGACTTGCAACGCCACGCTATCGGCCAGGATCGGTCGCAGCAGGAACGTGCCGGCGACCAACGGAAGCGATGCGATTTCGCAGCGCAACGTCGAGCGCCCGGGGGAAAGAATGCGCGCTTCGCGATCGAAGGAGGAACTGATGCAGGTCCAGCCATCCTGCGAGTGGATCGAAAAGCCGCAGAATGCGCTCAGATCCTCGTCGGCTTCCAGTTCCATGACCACTTCTGCCGGCTCCCCGCAGCGCGCGGCTCCGCCCCGGGCATGGTTCAAAGACAAGCGGAGAACACGGAACGGCGCCGCCGCTATCTGGTCCGCCGCACGAATGTCCAGCGGGCGCCGTTCCAGATACTGGCGGACCACGTCACCGACATGTCCCGACGCCACCACCTTCCCCTGGTCCAGCAGGACGGCACGACTGCAGGCCTTCTGCACATGATGGGGCACATGGGAGACCAGCAACAGGGTTCCGCCGCCTGCCATGAACTGTTCGAGATGGCTGATGCACTTGCGCTGGAACGCAAGATCGCCAACGGCCAGGACCTCGTCGATCAGCAGGATTTCCGGCCGCAGCATAACCGCGATGGCATAGGAGAGCCGCGCCTTCATTCCCGCGCTGTAGACCTGCACGATCGTATCGGCGGCCTCCTGCAACTGTGAGAAATCGAGGACCGACGGGATCAGGTTCCTGGCCGCCTTGCGTCCGAGGCCGTGCAACATCGCGACCACGACGATGTTCTCCGCGCCCGTCAACAGCGGGTCGATCCCCGCTCCAAGGTCAAGCAGGCCCACTACCTTGCCCGAAGTCCGCGCCGAACCGTGGTCGGGCTCCAGCAAGCCATAGATGATCTTGAGCAGCGTACTCTTGCCTGCGCCGTTGTGCCCGATGATCGCAAGGCCTTCGCCGCGTCGAACCTGCAGCGACACATCGTCGAGCGCCCAGAATTCGCCCTTCCGAAGCGACGGGTATGGTCGCAGCCACGGAAGCAGACGGGCCAGGGTATCCCGCACGGCATATGCCAGCGATCGCCGCAGGTTCGGGCAGTATTTCTTGCTCAGGTGCCGGACATCGATGGCGTAGATTTCGCTCATCCCATACGCTCGATCAGTTCGGGCTGCGCGATCCGGTAAAACGGAAAAGCCACGGCAAGCGCCAGCACACCGACGACGAGCGGCAACCACAAAGGGTCGGCGACAGATGCACCGACGATCGATGCGCGGGCGGCGTTAATCAGCGGCAGCACGGGGTTGAAGGCTTCCCACCCCGTTGCCGCCAAGGGATAGGCAACCGGCATGACAAAGAACAGCAGCGTGGTCGCCATGGGAAGCGCACGCCCGATATCGTCATAAAGCAGGCCGAGCGGGGTCAACAGCAACCCCAGCCCCAGTCCCAACAGGGCCAATGCCAAAACCGCCAACGGGAGCCAGACGATACTGCCCCCGACATGCACGCCGACCACGGCGCAGAGGATGAGTACCCCGCAGATCCGAACTGCAGCGCTAAGCAGGACGTTCCACAGGCCCGCCAACGTCAATGCCTCATGTGGGAACCGGATGCGGGACACAATCGACCGGTTCTGCGAATGCTGGGCCAGCGGAGCCCCCAGCGCATCGACGAATACCTGCCAGAAGCTCATGCCGGCAAACACGAAGAAGACGTAGGGCATGCCCGGCACGTCGAAATTCAGGTTGCCCCGATTGCGCAGGAATCCTGTAACGAGGCAAGCCACGAGCGCCGGAATGAAAAGCCAGAGATGGCCCAGCAGCGAACGCCGCGCTCTTGCGCGAAGAGACGCCCGGAACAGAGCCGCGCTGAGCCGCAGCACATGCAGCAACCGGTTGAATGAGGCCTTCATTACGAGACTTGCCCAAGGCTCAACGCACGCATTTCCCGAGCCGACTTTCCCAGCACCGGATGCCCTGCCCCGTTACGCAAGCGCGAGCGATGAAGTCTTCGCCTCCGCCTCTTCGAAGAAATTGTCCGCGAGGCGCGCAAAGCCCGTTTCGATGTCTACTTCCGCCTGCCAGCCAAGAAGCTCCTTCGCACGCGACGGATCTCCATAGAACCGGGCGACATCGTAAGTGCGCGAGGGTGCGTTACGCGCGCTGACCGGCTTGCGTGCCACGCGTCCCGCCAGATCGGCAAGCATCTGCAAGGTTGTGCCCCGCCCGGTCAGCAAGTGGATCGGTGGCAGGATTTTCCCTGTCTGCGTCGCCTCGATCAGGGCAACCAGCCCGCGCGCGACGTCATCGACATGCGTGAAGTCGAACATGTTTTCCGGACCGTCAAGGCGAAGCTCTCCGCCCAGTGCCGCGGTATGGGCGAAAGCCGTGACAACGCGGTCTGCATGGTCGCGCGTGCATCCGTAGACATTGGAAAGCCGGACGATATTGGAAACCACGCCGGCCTCCCGCGCCGCAGCGACCATCTGTTCTCCCGCGACCTTGGAACGGGCATAGATGTTCATCGGGCTGAGTTCGGCGTCTTCGTGCACGGGAAGGCTGCCTTGTTCGCCGTAGACCTCGCGGCTGCTGGCAAAGATCATCCACGGACGGGTCTTCTGCCGGATCACGGTATCGACCAGCTTCTGCGTGGCGGCCACGTTGACCTCCTGCGCAAGCTTGGGATCACGCTGCGCCCAAACGACCCGCGAAACGGCTGCGAGATGAAGAACGCCGTCCACGCCCTCCACCGCGGCCTCGAGCGAACGCTCATTACGGGTGTCCTGCCCGGGATCGCGTGCGATATCGAATTGACGGCAGGA
This sequence comes from Novosphingobium sp. TK71, assembly GCF_055361505.1. Taxonomy (NCBI): domain Bacteria; kingdom Pseudomonadati; phylum Pseudomonadota; class Alphaproteobacteria; order Sphingomonadales; family Sphingomonadaceae; genus Novosphingobium; species Novosphingobium sp. TK71. The sequence goes on along the minus strand of NZ_JBSZKA010000001.1, from coordinate 621,580 downwards.
AATCCCGCGGTCTGCAAGTGCGCGAATGGTCGCGCGCCCAACGAGGCCTTCCGACCCGGTAATCAAAATCATGAGTTCGCCCCCGAACAGCTGAAATTTCCCCTTAGCAGAAAATCCCGAGACCTGAAGAAATAGTATTGCCTTTTCAACACTTCCGGAAAAATTCACGAATAGGTCGGCGTTCGCTATTTTCCCGGCGCAGAATGCCGTCATGCATCTGGCATCCGCTTTCCCATGCCCCTATGCGATGGCACATGATGAACTCTTCCGCCTCGTCACACATCCCGAAGCCACGAAACATTTGCTTCATCAGCTCGAACCAGGTCTGGGGCGGCAGCGAGGAACTCTGGTACAGGACCGCGCTGACGTTCGCGAAAGGCGGACATCGGGTGTCCGTGTACAAGCCATTCATCGCCGATAGCCGCGAAGCGACAGTCCTGCGCGGTTCCGGCTGCCGCATTCACGATCTCGCCGGCCCCCGCCATGCACCGACCCGGCTGCGCAAGCTCGTAAGCCAGGTCTGGAAAGCTTCGCGATATCTGCAGGATCGCCTGCTGGCCCGGGGCCTGCGCGCATTGCAGCCCGACCTTGTCGTCGTATCGCAAGGGCTCAACTACGACGGCTGGTATGCCGGTGAAGTATGCAGGAAGCTTGGCATTCCCTTCGTCCTGGTCAGCCAGAAAGCCTCCGACCTCTACTGGCCGCACGACCGCATGCATGCCGAACTGCGCGGTGTATTCGGCGCGGCGCAGCGGGCATTCTTCGTCAGCGAACACAACCTCCGGCTCACCGAAGAACAACTGGGAATGGCACTGCCTAACGGCATCCTCGTACGTAATCCCTACAATGCCGACTGGTCCAATCCCCTGCCCTGGCCGAGCGCCGGAGCGGAGGAAAGCGTCCGGCTGGCATGTCTGGCGCGGCTGGATGCCCGCGAAAAGGGCCAGGATCTCCTGCTGCGCGTCCTTGCGATGCCCAAATGGCGCACCCGCGACATTTCCGTGCAGTTCTATGGCTCCGGCCACAACGCAAACGGGCTCAAGGGGATGGCCGCGTACCTCGGGCTCGAAAATGTACAGTTCCCGGGCTACTCGGCGACCCCTGCGAAAATCTGGGAAACGGCGCACGGCCTGATCCTGCCGTCCCGATGCGAGGGACTGCCGCTGTCGCTTGTCGAGGCGATGCTGAGCGGCCGCGTCGCCATCGTTACGGACGTTGCCGGCAACCGGGAGGCCTTGCAGGACGGCGTGTCGGGATTCCTTGCAGAGTCCGCCACCGAAGCCGCGCTCGATGCCGCACTTGAGCGAGCATGGCAGCAGCGTGGATCATGGCCATCCATCGGGCGGCAGGCTGCGGAGGCCGCCAGGAGCCTCGTCAGCCCCGACCCGGTCGGAGAATTCAAGGCAATGCTCGAGGATCTGATTCGCAGCGATCGCCGAGAAAAGGCAGCCAAGGGATGACGGAAACCAGATGCGATCCCGCTGCCGGCTTCGGCGGCGGCAACCCGCTGGTATCGGTGATCGTCCCGGCGTTCAATGCCGAGGCGACCCTTGCCGAAACCCTGGCGGCGGTAACAGGCCAAACGTATACCGGCATCGAAGTCATCGTCGTGGATGACGGTTCTTCGGATGGCACGAACGCCATTGCATCAGGTTTTGCGAACAGGGACGCACGCGTGCGCGTCATTTCCAGCCCGAACAAGGGCGTTGCGGCCGCACGCAACCTCGGCATTTCGAGTGCTTCCGGCAGTTTAATCGCACCGATCGACGCAGATGACCTGTGGCACCCCTCCTATCTCCACAAGCTCGTAGCCGTCCTGACGAGGGCCGATGAACCGGCCGAATGTGCCTTTTCCGGCTTCCGCCTCATCGACGATCGATCGAATATCATCGGCTCGAGCCCGCTTCACCGCATGTGCCACATCGGCCCTTACCGCATGCTCTACCGAAACCTCGTGGGCAACGGCAGCGGCATGGTGTTCAGAAAGGACGCCTGGGTCCGGGCAGGTGGCTACGATTCCGGCCTCAGGGATGCGGGATACGAAGGCTGCGAGGATCATTTGCTGCAGTTGATGTTCTGCGCTCACGCCCCGCTGGGATCGGTGGCAGAGCATCTTGTCGGATATCGTCGGGGACCGGGCACCATGTCGCGCAACCGCGAAAGGATGCTCGGCTCGGACGCGATGATGCGCGACCTGTTCCTCGAGGCCCATCCTGCCGTCAATCCGCCCCGCTGGCTCGATCGCTGGATTTCGGCCCAGCGAGACCTGCTGTTGGCGGAGGCCCGGCTTTCCAGGCGCCGCTTCGCATCTTTCGGCACCTTCATGCTGCGCGCGATGACAAAGGATCCGGTCGCCCTGGCCGTTGCGATTGCGGGAAAATCGCGTTCCACGGTGCGGCGCATTTTCGTGAAGTACGCACCGCCCTCGCATCATTTCCTCTCGATCGATCCGGCCGATGGCGGGGCCGGGATAGGAATACCCGGCCGGACAGGGCTATTCTCCCGACTTCAGGCAGCGCGTTTGAAACGGATCGCCTCGCTGGACGAGGAGTTCCACCACGCCGCCTAGGCGGCCTGGACGCCGCTTGGCACCCCTTCTTCAGAACGAAGCCTGCAAGAGCAGGGCAGGACCGTGCAGCTTGTACCGAACCCGTCCTTCCCACGCGTCCTTTTCGATCCCGACCCTGTAATCGACATAGCGATAGGCGGCGCCGAGATCGATGTTTTCCAGCACCTTGAAATTGACGCCGGCCTGCGCATTGATGAGGCGGCCGTCATAGTCGCCAATCTTCAGCGACAGGTAATCGACCCGGCCATTGAGCGTCCACCTGTCCGCAATCCTGTACGTCCCATAGGCACCGATGGTGGGTATGGGAGCCAGGACGTTCTTCTCGCGCCGACGGGCCTGCACGGATGAACCGCCGACCGTCGCCTCCCCTTCGAGCGCGACGTCGAAACGGGTTGCATGCAGACCGATCGCAGCCCCGATTTCGAGGTTGCTGCGACTGACGAACGAATATCCGACCGTCACCCGGTAGATATCGCTGTCGAAGCTGCTGCCGAGTTGGGCGGACGCGGGATATGTCACGTCATCGAACTCGATGTCGCGAGCCAGTTGGACCGAGCCCTGCCGCTTCAGCTTGAAGAAATCGAAGCCGACGACGATGCGCCCGAAGCGCGCGCCTGCCGATACCGCTGGCAGGATTTCGTTCTTGTCCATGTCGAGATCGCGTTCGAAATCGATGTCGGATCCGACCGTCTGACTGGTGTTCGCCGTCACGCTGACGTTGGTGTCGATCCGCGGATAATAGGCCTGCACCGCGATCCAATAGTCCTTGTCCAGCGTCTGCGCGGCCGCAGGCGCCGACAGGCACGTGGCAACTACCGCCGCCCCGACCAGCATTGGTCTGCAAAGGGGCGACGAAGACCTCATGAGGGCCAACGAGTTGTCGACTTCTAGGTTCATAGATGCGTCCTGCGGATACGCCCTGCGGCGATTGGGATTGCGAGCAAACCTGGAGGCGGGATGCCGCCCTGAGGGCGCTCCCACGCTTCCCGACCATTGCCCTGCTTGCCGGATGCGGCCCGGCAAGTCCCCGATCATATCCCGCGGCTGCGCCCGATCTAATCAGGGTTTGCCCCCGGTTGGCCATGGGGAAAGTCCCGAGAGGCGCCGGGACTTCTCTCCGACAGATCGATCCGATGAAGCGGCGGTGACGGGGAAACGCCTATAGCGTCAAGCCGGCGCAGCAGTTCGAGCAACAGCCGCTCCTGCCGAACGAAGCCTTCGGCATATGTCGGGCCTTGCAGGTAGCTGTGGATCTGGAAGGTATAGAGCCCTTCCTTGAAACCCAGACAGCGAACCGGGCAAGCCGTTGGAATATAGTCGGGGTCTTCTTCCAGTACCGATCTCAAGGCGGTGAGCACCGCCTCGACACCGGCTACCTGAACATCAAACCCGACGCCGAATATCTGATCCACGAAGAAGCGATCCCGCAGCGTCAGGTTCTCGATCTCTGCATCGGCGAACTGGCTCTTGGGAATGGTAAGAAGCCTACGCTCCCGCGTGCGTATCCGCGTCGAGCGCATTCCCACGTCGACCACGTCGCCGATGCGCCCGTTGACCTTGCAGCGATCGCCGATCCTGACCGGCTTGTCGGCCAGCACCATGATGCTGCCCACCAGATCCTCCACCGCCTTTCTCGCGCCAAGGGCGAGGGCAAGGCCGCCGATGCCCAGTGCAGCAAGACCCGCCGTCACGTCGATGCCGAACGTCGACAGGAACACCGCAACGCCGAGGGCAAGCCGCGCAAGGCGGCCTGTACGCGTGACGAAGTTGACGATGCCGATACGCTGAAGCTCGCCCCGGCTCTGCAGACGCCAGACCACGCCACGTCTTCGCGGCGCTCAGCGAGGGGCTTGAAAAACGGCAATCTCCCTACGCCGCCATTTTCGCGGCGCTCGTCGAACTGGGCGGGCAGCGGATGGACAAGGATGCGCTGGCGGAACGCCAGCGCAGCGAACCGGACGACGATTCCGCCCGCCTCGACGATCAGTGGGAAGAAGCCCCGGTCACGTTCGGCGGTGCCCACGAGATGGGCGACCCTACCGGGGTCACCGCCAAGATCAGGGCCTCCAACCGCCCCGTCGGCAAGGAGCAAGCGTGATGCATGACTTCATCAACCACCTCGCCTTTGGATGGTATCCCTATTTCGCCGTGACCGTCCTTGTCGTGGGCAGCATCCTGCGCTTCGACGCGGACCAGTTCAGCTGGCGATCGCAATCGAGCCAGTTCCTGAGACGCAGGCAGGTGGTGCTGGGTTCGAACCTGTTCCACATGGGCGTCCTCATCCTTCTGGTCGGCCATTTCGTGGGGCTGCTCACGCCGGTCACGGTGATAGACAAGCTGGGCATAAGCCACAGTTTCAAGCAGATCGCCGCCATGCTCGTCGGCGGCGTGGCCGGTGTGGCGGGCTTCGTCGGCTGCTCGCTGCTGCTTCACCGGCGCCTGTTCGATCCCCGCATCCGCAGAAGCTCATCATGGGGCGACATCCTCATGCTGGTCCTGATCTGGTGCCAGTTCATGCTCGGCATCTCGACGACGTTCTGGACCGCGCAGCATCTCGAAGGCGAGGAAATGCTCAAGTTCATGGGCTGGGCGCAGGGGCTCCAGACCTTCAACCCGTCAGCCGCGCACTTGTTGATCGATGTGCCGATGGTCTACAAACTGCACATCATTCTTGGCCTCACGCTTTTCGTCATCACCCCCTTCACCCGCCTCGTCCACGTCTTCAGCGCGCCGATCTGGTACATCTTCCGTCCCGGTTTCCAGATCGTGCGGACCCGCGGCAAACGGTCCGCGAAAGACTACTCGCAGACGCGCGGACACGCGGGAGGCGCTCCCAGCTATGGAGGGCCTACGGTGCTTCGCCAGATGGCCGAAAGCGGACAGGAGGGGTCATGACAAGAACAGCCGACATGATCGACGTGACGAACGTGTCACCGTCGTTCGGCGACATGCCGGGTGCCTGCCAGAGCGGCGGTTGCGGCTGCTCCGGTCCCGCCATACCGCCGCCACCGGCCTTCGGGGACGTCCTTATGACCGGCGTCGAGATCACGCCCGAGGCCATCGCACAGGAAATCCAGCATCACCCCGCCCCCGACCCGCAAACCGCATGGGTCGAGGCCGCCCGCGCACTGGCCGTACGGGAGCTATTGGTCCAGGAGGCCAGGCGCCTCGGTCTCCACCCGGCAAGCCATCCCGATGAAACCGGACGCGCTGAAACCGACGACGAGGCGCTGGTCCGCCTCGTGCTGGAGCAGGAGGTCGCCCCTGAAATCGCCACCGAAGGCGAGCAGCGGCGCTATTATGAAAGCAATCCCCAGCGGTTTCGAACGCCGGACCTGTTCGATGCCGCCCATATCCTGATCGAACCCGAGCGGCAGGACGACGCGGCATGGGATGCCGCCGAAGCCTTCGCACGCTCCATCGCCGCCGCGGTAGGGGACGACCAGACCGCGTTCGCAGAGGCCACACGGACGCACTCGGCCTGCGCGCCGGCCCAGCAGGACGGCTCGCTCGGGCAGATCCGTCGGGGGGAACTGGTCCCGGCGGTCCAGCAGGCGATAGAGGCGCTGAAGAACGGTGAAACCGCTGCCGAGCCGGTTCGCTCGCGCTTCGGCTGGCACGTCGTGCGCCTCAACCGGCACCTGCCCGGACGCACGCTTCCGTTCGATGCGGTGCGCGACAGGATCGGCGACATGCTGGAAGCGCGAAGCTGGTCCATGCTGGCAACACGCTATGTCGCCGCGCTGGCGGCACGCGGCACGGTCGAGGGGATCGTTGTCGGCGCGGTGGAGGACTGACCATGATGCTGGGCGACCTTCTCGGCATGGCGCGGCGATCCGCGGCGAGCATGGAGCGCTACCTTGCCGAAACCGATCCCGATACCTGCACCGATGTCCGCCGCGCCGCCGCCGCGTCCGCCATTTCGGCTACCGAATTCGTGCGCATGGCCGTGGCCGATTTTTCGCGGGCAGCGTCCGAGGAAGACTGGGCCACGATCATGTCCGCCATGCGCGATGGGCCAGATCCCGGGCGGACCTGCCTCCACGCCATCCTGCAATGGCGAATTGCCGCCCCGACCTGCGAAGTTCATACTGGCGGGCAAGCGGGAAACCACGGAGCATGACGATGACCGAACAAGCGAAGGTCGGACAGCCCCTCAACCCTGCCCTGAAGCAGACCGAGGAGCGCGTCCATGCGACCGACGAATGGACGCCTGCGCCCATCGACAGCGTTTCGACAAAGGAACGCAAAGGCGAAGGCTGGCCACTGATCTGGCTGGTGGTAGCCGTGGCCTGCCTGGCGATTACCGCCTACCTCATCATCTGAGCGCGAACTCAAAACCCGAATTCGCGCTCAGGTCCGTGTGATCGGGTCGTGCGCGCTGTGCGATCCCGCTCAGAAGGCGGGAACGACCGCCCCCGAATACTTCTTCTCGATGAAGGCCTTGACCTCCGGCGTGCGCAGCGCGGCAACCAGTTTCGCGACACGCGGATCGCTGCGCGCCTTTTCCGTGCCGACCACGAAGTTGACGTAGGGCGTGTCCTTGCCTTCGATCAGCAAGGCATCGCGCATGGGATTGAGCCCGGCGTCCAGCGCATAATTGGTGTTGATCGTCGCCAGGTCGACCTCTCCGAGCACGCGCGGCAGGGTGGCCGCCTCGATCTCGCGGAACTTCAGGTTCCGGGGATTGGAGACGATATCCCGTGGCGTTGCCGACATGCTCCTGGGATCGCGCAGGGTGATAAGCCCGCCATGCGCCAGAAGCTGAAGCGCGCGCCCGCTGTTGCTCGGTTCGTTGGGTATGGCCACCGTCGCGCCTGCGGGCAGGTCGGCAACCTTCTTCCACTTGCGCGAATAGGCGCCGAACGGCTCGATGTGAATTCCCGCGATCGGTACGAGATGCGTGCCCTTCGCCTTGTTGAACTCATCGAGATAGGGCCCGGTCTGGAAGTAGTTGACGTCTATCCGCCCTTCCGAAACCTGGACATTGGGCTGGACGTAGTCGTTGAACACGCGAACGTCGAGTTGCAGCCCTTGCTTGGCCAGCACCGGCTTCACGAATTCGAGGATTTCGGCATGCGGCACGGCAGTGGCCGCGACCGTCAGCAGGTTGGGATCATCGACCTTCTTGGAAGCGCCGCAACCGGGAAGCAGCAAGGCCGCAAAGGCAGCGATAAGCAGGCGTCGTTGCATGGGAAATCCTATTTGCGGGTAAAGCGGCGGACGAGACGGTCTCCCGCGGCCTGGAGAAACTGGACGAGGACGAGCAGCAGGACGACGGTGACGAACATCACGTCGGTCTGGAAACGCTGGTAACCGAAGCGGATCGCCAGATCGCCCAGCCCTCCCGCGCCCACGGCACCGGCCATCGCGGTGAACGAAATCAGCGTGATGGCCGTGACGGTGACAGCCGCCAGTATCCCCGGCAGGGCTTCAGGCAGGAGCGCGCGGAACACGAGGTCGCGCGTCGTCGCCCCCATCGCCTGCACCGCCTCCACCGTATTGCGATCGACTTCCCGCAGCGCCGTTTCCACGAGGCGCGCGAAGAACGGAGCGGCCCCCACCACCAGCGGCGGGATCGCGCCCGCCACGCCGAGCGAGGTGCCCACCAGCAGGATCGTCAGCGGGATCATCACGATCAGCAGGATGATGAAAGGCACCGATCGCAGCAGGTTGACGGCAAGCGCCAGCGCCCCGTTGCCCCAGCGACTGGCCCAGGGCTGCCCCGGTCCGGTCAGGAACAGCAGCACGCCCAGCGGCAGGCCGAGCAGTACGGTCAGCACCAGCGAGCCGCCCAGCATGGCCAGCGTATCGAGACAGGCCTGGCCGATTTCGCCCCAGTCCACATTGGCGAACAGGTCGTTCATTCGACGTCCCCATGGTTGCGCAGCGCGGCGATGGCAGCGGCGGTGTCGCCGCCGAGAAGGCCCAGTGTGAGCCTGCCGAAACTGCCATGTTTGAGCCGGCCGATGCGGCCATCGAGAATGATGAAGTCCGTGCCCGTCTCACGCGCGATCCTTGTGAGAACGGGGTCGAGGACGGACTGTCCGTGCAGCGTCAGGCGCACGATCGGACCGTCGAACCCGATGGGTGCCTCGTGTTCGCCGTCCTCGTCGATCAGCGCGCGGGTCTCCGCCGCCTGCGGATGAAGGAAAACGTCCGCCACGCTGCCCGTTTCGACCACGCGGCCCGAATGGAGCACCAGCACCCGGTCGCACACCTGGCGGACCACTTCCATCTCATGCGTAATGAGCACGATCGTCAGGCCAAGCTCGCGGTTGAGGTCGGCGATGAGGGCAAGGATGCTGCGTGTCGTCTCGGGATCGAGGGCGCTGGTCGCCTCGTCGCACAGCAGGATATCGGGATCGGTGGTCAGCGCCCGCGCGATTCCGACGCGCTGCTTCTGGCCGCCGGAAAGCTGGGCCGGATACTTGTCGCCATGCTCCGCAAGCCCCACCCGCTCCAGCAAGGCCGGCACTTTCGCGGCGATCTCCGAGGCGGAGGCGCCTGCGATACGCAGCGGCAGGGCGACGTTGTCAGCCACCGTGCGCGACGAGAGCAGCCCGAAGTTCTGGAAAATCATCCCCACGCGCCTGCGCAACGACCGCAATTGCGGCGGCCCCAGAACCGCAACGTCGATGCCGTCCACCAGCACGCGTCCGGCGCTTGGCCGTTCGAGGCCGTTCAGCAGCCTCACCAGCGTGGACTTGCCCGCGCCGGACCGGCCGATGATGCCGAACACCTCGCCCCGGCCGATCTCCAGATCGACATCGGCAAGCGCGGCATGGGTGCCGCCGTATGCCTTGTGAACGCCTTCAAGCCGGATCATGCGGCACGCACCTTTCCGCCGGATCGCCGCATCGCTTCGCGATACCGCAGGGCCCGCGCGGGGTGGTGATGGAACTGGAATATATCGATCATGGCTCCGAACCGGAAAAACTCGTGAATTGCTGAGCGCTGGGGGAAGCGGCGGTTAGCGGAACCGGGCCGGACTATCCAGACCTGCCTGCCCGCACACCCGCATCGGGGAAATCAACCGGCCTCCAGAGAGGCCAGCGAACTGCCGGGAAACAGGGCATCGATAAAGCCGAACTTCGTCATGTCGCGTATGCGCCGGGGATAGAGCACGCCGTTCAGATGATCGAATTCGTGCTGGAACACGCGGGCGTGGAAGCCCCGCGCTTCCCGTTCCAGCACGGTGCCGTCCTCCAGCGTTCCGCCATAGCGGATATGCGTGGCGCGCGGCACCAGCCCGCGCATGCCGGGAACCGAAAGGCACCCCTCCCAGCCGTCTTCCGTCTCTTCCGTCAGCACTTCAAGGCTGGGATTGATAAGCGTGGTGGCCGGGACCGGGGCTTCGCCGGGATAACGCGCGCTTGCCTCGAAGCCGAAGATCATGACGCGAAGGTCCACACCCACTTGCGGCGCCGCCAGCCCGACCCCGCCAGCCGCGTGCATGGTCTCGTACATGTCGGCCACGAGCGCGCCCACCTCCGGCGCGGCGATGTCCTCCACCGCACGCGCGGGCTTTAGCAGGCGCGGATCGCCCATCTTCAGTATTTCGAGGATCATCCGTCACATCCTTGCGCAAACGGCGGGTGTGCGCCGCTCGCCGATCTGCCTAGTTAATCTCAACCAAATCACTAGACAATAAGAGTCGTACTCCCGGAAGCAAAACTTTGCGGCCTGCCGCTCCGGGTGCTTCCCTTATGCGCCCGTACACACAAGGATCATACCAGCAATCCCTCGGCGATGGCGCCTCTTGCCGCATTGACGATAGCATCGATCGACGCGCGCAGGCGCGGCAGCATGACGGGCGCCGTGATCCATAGCGCATGAACAGGCAGATGTCCGGCCACATGCGTTTCCAGCACGGAGACGAGTTCGCCCCGCGCGATCTCCTCCCGGACTAGCCAGCAGGGCACCAGTCCGAGCCCCTGCCCGGCCCGGATGGCAGCGAGCGTCAGCAGGCTGCCGTCAAGCAACAGCCCCGCCTGTGGCTCGAACGCCAAACGGTCGCCGTCACCCGACCGCAATTGCCATGGCACCGCGCGGCCGTTGCGCCCGGCGGCGATCAAGGCATGCTGCGAGAGATCGCCGATATGGACCGGCTTGCCACGCTTCGCGATATAGTCGGCAGCGCCGCACAGCACGACCCGCTGCACACCCAGCCTCCGTGCCGTCACGCCCGGCAGGTCGGGGAGCTCGCCGATGCGGACGGCAAGGTCGGTCCTCTCCCCGGGGAGGTCTGCCAAGGCCGTGGAAGTCGAGATGTCGAAGCGGAGGCCCGGCCATGTTTCGCGCAGGGCGAACAGCGCCGGAGCAACGATCTGCGTGCCGAACAGGGGCGGCAGGCTGATCCGTACCAGGCCCGCCGGTTCCGATGCCAGCGCCGCCAGTTCCGCTTCCACCCGGTCTATCCGGCCGCGCGCCGCCTCGCACGCCTCCCGGTAGACTGCAGCCTCCGCCGTCAGGGCAAGGCTGCGCGTCGTGCGATGGAACAGCCTGACCTGCAGGCGGGCTTCCAGTCTGGCCACCGCTTTGGCAACGGCAGATGCGGAGAGCCCCAGCCTGGGGGCAGCCGCCGCGAAGCTACCCGCCGCGCATACCGCCAGGAACACGCTGATATCGTCGCCGGACTGACGGGGGCCGCTCGGCATTTCAGGATTTCAATTCGTGAATGAGGCGAAATTTCTTCATTTCCCGAGATGTACATGCCTGAATATCGTCCTGTCCATGAACAATGAACGGACTTACGCCATAGTTGGCGGTACATCGGGGATCGGCTTTGCCGTTGCGGAAATGCTGGTCGGACGCGGCGACCGGGTGCTGATCGGCGGCCGATCGGCGGAACGACTGTCGGCGGCTCTATCGCGGCTGGGCGATCGTGCATCCGGCCGCCTTGTCGATACCACCGACCGCGCATCGATCAACGCCTTCTTCGCCGGATCCCCGGTGCTGGCCGGGCTGTTCACGCCCGCGGCCACGTACAGCACCGGCCCGTTCCAGGATGGCATGCACGATACGAGCGAGGCACTTTTCGCAGGAAAGTTCTGGGGCCAGTACTGGACGGTGTTCGAAGCCCTGCCCCGGCTGCGCACCGATGCCGCGGTGGTCCTGATGTCCGGTGCGGCCTCGGCCCGGCCGATCGGGGCTCCGGCCTATGCGGCCTGCAATTCCGCGCTGGAAGGGCTCGCGCGCGGGCTGGCCATCGAACTGTCGCCGATCCGGGTCAATTGCCTCTCCCCCGGCACCACCGACAGCGAACTCTGGCGCGAACGGCCCGCCGCCCAGCGCGAAACCGCTTATGCGCAGTGGCGGCAGCTCTGCCTCGTACGGCGCCCGGCCCATGTCGACGAGCAGGCCCAGGCCGCCCTGTTCCTGCTGGACAACGCGAACATGACCGGCAGCACGCTTTACTGCGATGGCGGCTATACGCTGCGCTGACCAAGCGGCGAAGCGCTCAGGACGCCCCCGGCGCAAGCCTGCCGCCGAGCGCCGACACGAATGCGGCATAGGGGCAAAGCTCCGTTCCGCAGGCCGGAAGCACGAGAGGCGTCAACGATACATCGCCGCGCAGCGCCCGCAGGGCGGCCGGGGGCTGCGTTCGGTAGGACACGCGCACGAACCGTTCGCCCGTCCGCCGGTCATGAAGCCGCTCGATCAGGATGGCCCCGCCGGGCGGCACGTCGTTCGTGGCATAGCCACTGGCCGACAGGTCCACATCCAGCGCAGCCGCCAGCGCGGTCACGTTGGTGTCGTGGCCCATCAGGACCTCGAAATCGGGGCCACGCTCCAGATTGTCCAGTATCCGCCGGCCCAGCGCGCTCGCCTGGTGGGAGGCCATGTAAGGCGGCCGGGTGAAGACGGTGAACAAGTCTGCATGGAGGCGGCCGAGCCGTTCCAGCCCCTTTTCGTCGATCCGCCCCCAGCCTACCTGATCGGCGGGCATTCCTTCGAGATACTGGAGCAGCAGCACTTGCGCGATGCCCGATGCACTGCGGATCTGGCCTGACAGCGCAATATCGTGGCCATCGCCGCCCGGTGCGACTGCCGGGGCGCCGGGAGGCAGGCAGTCGCCCCCGCAGCCCAGCACCGTGTCGAGCAAGGCGAGTTCCGCCCGGTCCCGCTTGACGAGCGCCGCCATCCCGCCCGTGGCACGCTCTATATCGGCCACCGCCGCCGAAGCGTCGAACGCGGTGGCACGCGCGCGAAGCGGCTCGAAGATCGGGTCCACCTCTCCCGCCGCGCGGTGCGCCACTTCAAGCCCGCACCCTTGCGCGAACCCGTGCGCATAGGCCTCGCCGCTGGCGATCGCGCGGGGCGAGGTGTTGGCCGTGATCGCGACCTTGCCGGGCTTCGGGCAACCCGCCCTATCCAGCAGGCCGCGCCTTGCCAGAAGCTGCCGGTCTGCCCGCGCCACGATTTCCAGCGCCCGTTCGCCATGAGGCGTAACCACGCTTTCCGCCACGCTCCATGCCGGCCACGGCGCCGCCGTGCGGGTGCCCGCAGGCACCTCGCCGTCCAGAGGCGCACGGATACCGTGCCGCATCACCATGACCGCCTTGTCCGGCACCAGTTCGCGCGCAGCCACCGACTGGCCCGGAAACACGGCGATGAGCGGAACCGTGCCGACCGCCAGCACGGTCAGCGCCAGCAGGTTGCGCCAGGTCGCCATGTCAGGGCTTCACGGTGCAGGAAGCGGCCACGCGAACCGGATTGCAGCGCGCCATGACGCCGCCGGGCAGAGTGACCGAGAAACCGAGGCCGAGCGGATCGGGGGCACCGGGGTAATAGTCCGTGCTGACGGCCTGCGCCCCGCTTTCCCCGGCGGCGTGGGCCTTGGCCAGATCGTGCGCCCTCGCCTCCACGGTGTTCGCGTCGCTGCGGGTGCGCACGATAACGCCCGATTTCACCCATTCGCGGATTCTTGCGCCGTCGGCCACCGGGTCCTGCACGATCTGGATCGCGCTTTCCGCCTCGCCATCGGGATACCAGCCGAACATGGCCCGGCCCCGCAGCGAGGGATGCCCGCGGCGATAGACCTCGGAAACGGCCGGACGCACATCGAGCAGGATGTAGATCCGCCCGCGCGCAGCCTCCAGGGTCGGCCAGCCCTTCGACTTCACGGCTTCGGCCAGACTGCCGGCCTTGCCGCGAACCTCGTCCGGCGCGATGAGCCGCTGGCCGGGAAGCGCCTTGCGGATTTCCCGGTCCAGATCATCGAGCAGCTTCGCATCGTCGAGCGGCAACGGAGCCGTCACGTCATGCGAATTCGGCGTGTCGGCGGCATTGATGGTGATCATGATCGGCAGATGGCCGGGATGGGCGCGCGACCATGCATCGACCTCGCCAAGGCAGCGGATCAGGGTGACGCATGTGGCACGGTAGTCCACATCGGGAATGTGCAGGACCTTGAAGCCCGGCTTAAGCATGGCTGCCCGGTCGAACCCGCTGGCGCCGCCTGCCGCCAGCAGCTTCTCTCCCTTGGGATCGGCATATCGCCCGCCTTCGGGGTCGGCGAAGATGTCGATCTCCAATTGACGCACGCCGGCGTCGAGCTGCTCCGCAAGCGGCAGGTGGTAGTAATCCAGCGCTCCGGCGAGACGCGCGTCCCGCTGGCGGATGCCTTCCATCACTTCCGCCGGAATGCGCGCCTTGAAGCTGTTGTGCGAACCCACGACCTGAATGTCGTTCATTCGCAGGTCGGCGGCTGCAGGCGCTTGGGAGGCGGGAGCCGCGCCGGAACCGGCGGCCGGTGGGGAAGCCATGGCTCCCCCGCCCAGACCCAGCCCGATGGCGGCCAGAACAATCGCGCCGCGCATCAGAATTCAGCCCGCGCGCCGAACAGGATCGTCGTGCCGTAATCGTTGATCTCGCCGAAGCGCAGCGGGCTGTCGTTGTAGGTGTACTGACGCGCGCCGGCGATGTTGATCGCCTCCAGGCTCAGCGTCACGTTGTCGGTCAGGCGATAGGCCACCGAACCGTCAAGCGATCCGAAGGCGGCGGTGTAGGTCGGGGCCTGCGTGGTGCTGCCCGTCCCGGAGAGATAACGGTCGCGCCAGACGTAGGAAAGCCGGGTCGAGATCGGCCCCTTTTCGTAGAAGCCCACCACGTTGAAGCTGTTCTTCGAAAGGCCGATCATCTCGTCCTTGATGGTGCGAGAGCCCGCCGTGTAGTCCGCCTGAACGGAAGTGCGGGTGTAGGAAGCCTGCAGGCCGAGCCCGTCGAAAGGCTGCGGCAGGAAGGTGAAGACCTGATGATAGGCCGCCTCGAAACCGTAGACCTTGGCATCGCCGCCGTTGACCTGCGTGCTGAGCTGCACGGTGCCGCGCCCCGGGATCTCGATGGGCACGTTCTGCTGGGTGATGTAGTCGTCCATCGACTTGTAGAACACCGCGCCGGTCAGCGAGCCCGACTTGTTGAAGTACCACTCCAGCGAGCCGTCGAACTGCGTGGCCAGGAACGGCACGAGATCGGGGTTGCCGCCGCTTGCCGTGGGAGCATCGGTAGAGACGGTGATGCGCGGCGCGCTGTCGGTCACGTTGGGACGGGTCAGGACACGGCTTGCGCTCAGGCGGCCGACGAGATTGCCGGACAGTTCGGCGCGCAAGTTGAAGCTGGGCAGGACGTTGTTGAAGGTCTTGGGGTAGCTGACCGGCGTGGTCACGCTGCCGGACCGCAAGTTGCCGCTCGCCACCTGATCGGTGTGCACGTAACGCGCGCCGATGTTGCCGGTGATCGGGATCGAACCCAGCGTGAAGGCGTAATCCGCACGGGCGTAAGCGCTCCAGATCTTTTCGGTGGTGCGGAACGATGCGGCGAGATCCGAAGCGGTAAGCGCCGAATTCTCGACATCCGAAGTGAAGAACGCGTCGAGATAGGCCTGCGTTACCGGCACCAGGAAGCTGCGCGGGATATTGCCGCCGAGACCTTCGAGATAGTTGTCGAAGGGCAGTTGCTCATAAGCGCCGGAACCGAGGCTGGAGAGCGGGGTGCCCGCTGCCGGATTCACCAGGAAGTCGCGGCGGGAATAGTCGCGCTTGCGGAACTGATATTCGCCGCCAACGGCCAGCTTCGAGATGAAGCCTTCGAAATCGTGCGCCACGTCGGCGCGCGTGTAGAAGTTCCAGTCCTTGCTGTTCTTGGGCGCGATGTTGAACTGGTAGAGCTGGTAGTTCGCCGGGTTGGTGGCATCGACCGTGGTGTTGAAGGTGGGCACGTTCTTGTAGCCGCCGGTCGCGTCATAAGTCAGCGGCGCGAAGAACATCGCACGGCTACGCACGGTGCCGACATCGTAGCTCGGGTGATAGCTGTGCGCGAAGGACCAGTTCACATTGCCCGAAACGTGCCAGGCATCGTGGTTCCAGGTCTGGCGCAGGCCGACATTGATGAGATCGTGACGGTTGAGGCTGTACTCGCGCGAGGCCATGAAGCGCACGTCGTTGATCGTCGCCTTCACCACGGTATCGCCGTCCAGCACCACGCTGTCGGGGTCGATGGTCGGCCGGTGCCCGGCCACGCTGGTATCGTCCGGGAAGATGTCGAGGCCGAACTCGTCATAGGCCACGTCCAGACGGGTGGCGAGGACGTTGAGCGTCGTTTCCAGCTCCGGATTGGGGCGCCACTGCATGGAAAGCATGCCGGAGATGCGCTCGCGCTTTTCCGTCTCCACGGTGGGGCGGGTGCGGGTCGGCAGGTAATAGCCTTCGCCCAGTGCGGAAGCGAAGCGGTCCTTGTACCAGCCGAAGTTCATGAAGCGGTCGTTGCGGACGTCCTTGGCCCAGTACTGGCCGCCGACGAGCACGCCGAAGGTATCGTCCTTGTTGACCCAGCTCGTGATGAGGGTGGCGTTCGGCTTAACCTTGTCGGTCTGGGTGGTGTAGGTGCCGCGCAGGTTGAGCGTGGTCTTGGTGCCGACGTCGAACGGCTCGAAGGTCTTGACGTTGATGTTGCCGCCCAGCGCGCCCTCGGTCATGTCGGGGGTCGGCGTCTTGACGACGTCGATGCTGGAGGTGAACTCGGCCGGGAGCATCTCGAAGCGGAACTGGCGACCGGCCGCGCCGCCGTTCTCGATCACTTCGTTTACCGCCACCGGGCTGCCGTTCAGCAGCGTGTTCTGGAACTGCGGGCCAAGGCCGCGAACGCTGACATACATGCCCTCGCCGCGCGGGCGGGTGATGGCCACGCCCGTCACCAGCTGAAGCGCTTCGGCCACGTTCTGGGTGGGGAACTTGCCGATATCGGTCGAATTGATCGAGTCGACGCCGTAAGCGGCATTGCGCTTCGCTTCGGTCGCCGCGCTCAGGCTGCGCGCATAGCTGCCGGTAACGACGATATCCTCACCGTTCACGCCGTCCGGTCCCGTCTCGGCAGAAGCGTCGGAAGGCGCCGGAGCCGGCGTTGGCGCGGCCTGGGGCGCGGATTGGGCCATTGCAGAAACGCTCGCGCAGGCGAGCAGAAGGGTCGACGCTGACGATGCCAGCGCACGCTTGTTGAAACGCATTGAGGTGCTCCCCGGATACAAACGATTGTGTTCGGGGCGCCCTAGGAAGCGCAGATGACGATTCCGGGTCGTGGCGATGACGGTTCGGTGAATATTGAAAATATTGCGAAATATTTCCCCGGAATTGCAGGAAGGCGGATCCTGCGCATGACCCTTGCCGGAAACCCCCGCCGGGAATCAGGCAGCGCAAAAATGCTTGGCAATGTCTGCGTGATTTATATATACGACGTGTACATTTAGAGCGCGATCCGGGCGAGGGCTCTGCCCCGGAAGAACGGCGCCGCAGTGGAGAAGGATAGGAAATCATGCGCACTCAGCTGTTTATCGCACTGCTTGCCGCCACCGCCGCGTCTGGCGCGAATGCACAGGCCCCGGCTGCGGCCACCATCGCCACGGCAAAGGCCGCAACTCCGCGATACACGGCACAAGACACCGATATCGGAACCCTTCTCGACGATCCCGAAGCCAGGACCGTTCTTGAGAAGTACCTTCCCGAAATCGTCAAGAGCGACCAGATCGCCATGGCGCGCGGCATGACATTGCGCGCCATCCAGCAGTATTCGGCAGACCAGATCACCGACGCCAAACTGGCGGCGATCGACGCCGATCTCGCGAAGCTACCTCCGAAAAAGTGATGGGCTGAAGGCTTCCGGCCACTTTGTCCACGCCGCCAAGGTCGGCGTGCCGCGCTTGCGCGCCTGCTCCCGCGCGCGCCGCTTTCCCAAACCGTGCATCCCGCAAGAAAGGTCAGGACCAACGACCATGGACGCTCCGCTCTATCCGCCCGCACAGCAGTTCACGCCGCCGCGCCGGCTCCCGCGTTTGCTCGGCACGAAAGACACCGCCATCGCCGATCTGAAGGCGATCCCGGAAGCCTGGGCCATCATCCTGGCGGAAATCCCCAATGTCGAGGCGCGCATCGGCAACGACATGATAAAGCCGCACCTCGGCAACTTCTCGTTCCGGTCGCTCGTGCAGTTCGGGGTGGTCAAACCCGACATGCTCGACCGTGTAGATGTGAAGCTCAAGACATTGGGGGAGCGGTGATGGAACGCGGCTTCCTTACCACCGGCAGGCGCAACGTGCTGGCCATGGCCGCCGCAACCGCCGTAAGCGGCGCGGCCTTCGCAGCCCCTGCGGCAAGTGCGCGCAGCCCGGCACCGGCAAACCATCGCGAGCGCCGCCAACCTTTCGACGAGGACTGGCGCTTCCGGCTGGGTGAGATGGACGGCGCCCAAAGCAAGGCGTTAGACGATACCGACTGGCGCCGGGTGGACCTGCCCCACGACTGGAGCGTGGAGGACCTGCCGGGACAACTTCCCGGCACCGTGATCGGCCCGTTCGACAAACGCTCGATCGGCAAGACCGCAACCGGCTTCACCAACGGCGGCGAAGGCTGGTACCGCAAGCACTTCCGCGCCGATGCCTACCCGGCCGGCGCAAGCGTCGAGATTGTCTTCGACGGGGCCTATCTGGAAACGGACGTCTGGCTGAACGGCAGGCAAGTTGGCGGCAGCGTGGCGGGATATGCCCCGTTCGCGCTTGACCTCACGCCCTTCCTGGACCGCACCGGCGATAACGTGGTGGCCGTGCGGGTACGAAACCTCGGCCGGAACAGCCGCTGGTACTCAGGTTCGGGCCTTTACCGCTCGGTGGAGCTCGACATTGTCCCGTCCGCCTCGCGGCTAGTCCGCTGGGGTGTGGCGGCCTGGACGAGCAAGCTCGAAAACGGCCGTGCGGTGGTGGATGTGTCGAGCGAAGTCGTCGCTCCGGAAAGCGGCGATATCCTCCGCACCCGGCTCGTCGAACCGGATGGCCGCGTCGTCGCCGAAGCAAGCGCTCCTGCTGCGGCAGCGATGCGGCAGACCCTGGAGGTTCGCGGCCCTCGCCTCTGGTCGGCGGCCAGCCCCGAACTCTATTCGCTGGAAACCGAACTCGTCCGGAACGGTTCCGTGCTGGACCGCATCGTCCAGCCTTACGGCATCCGCATCATCGCCTTCGACGCGCGGACCGGCATGACCGTCAACGGCCAACAAGTGAAGCTCAAGGGCGGCTGCCTCCACCATGACAACGGCCTGCTCGGCGCCTGTGCCTTTCCCGATGCCGACGAACGCCGGCTGCGGCTGCTCAAGGCGCGCGGCTTCAACGCCATCCGGTCCTCGCACAACCCCGCGTCCCGCAGCCTGAGGGAAGCGTGCGACCGGCTCGGCATGTACCTGATCGAGGAAGCGTTCGATGCCTGGCACGTCGCCAAGGAGCCGCAGGACTTCGCGCAGCAGTTCCCGGCACACTGGTCGGAAGTCATCGATGCGATGGTCCGCACGGCCCGGAACAACCCGTCCGTCATCATGTGGAGCATCGGCAACGAAATCCCGTTCCGGTCAACGGAAGAAGGGGTGGAGTGGCAATGGAAACTGGCCAATGCCGTCAGGCGGCTCGATCCGACAAGACCGGTCACGGCCGGACTGAACGGGGTTCTTGGCGCTGAACTGATCGCCGGACCCGAAACCGCGCGCGCGGGCAGAGGCGGCAAGACCGACAATGCATCGACCGTGTTTCTCGACGTGCCCGGCTACAACTACCGCCTCGAAGATATCGAGGCCGAGGAGGGCGTGCACCCGGAACGCGTGGTCTATGCTTCCGAGACCTTCGCTCGCGATGTCTACGACTATCAGGCCTTGCAGGAGAAGGCGCCCTACTTCCTCGGCGAATTCCTGTGGACCGCGATGGATTATCTCGGAGAAGCCGGGATCGGCGCCAACGCGAGGCTGAAGAACGGCAACTATCCGATCTACCTCCCCTCCTTCCCCTGGGTGAACGCCTGGTGCGGCGACATCGACCTGATCGGCCAGCAGAAGGCGTCCTCTCTGGCGCGCGATGTGGTGTGGGGCATCAGCGATCTCGAAATGGCGGTGCAGCGCCCTGGCCCTGACGGGACATTCGAATATGTCTCCGGCTGGGGCTGGTCCGACGAACTGGCGAGCTGGACCTGGCCCGGCGCCGAGGGGCGCCCGCTCGGTGTGCGGGTTCACGCCGCCGGAGACAGGGTAGAATTGCGACTGGACGGAAAGCTGGTCGCCTCCCGGAATCTCGGTCCGGCCGACCGGCGGCGGGCCGAGTTCGAGGTGCCCTATGCCCCCGGAAAGCTGGAAGCGATCGCATATCGCAACGGCAAGCCGATTGCGCGCAAGGTGCTGGAAACGGTGGGCCCTGCCGCGCGCGTTCGCGTTGTGCCGGAACGCCGCGAAGCCGGAGCCGCCCGAAATGCCCTCAGCTACTTGCGGGTGGACATCACCGACGCGCAGGGCCGTGTCCTGCCCGACGACCGCCGACGCATCGATCTCCTGATCGAGGGACCGGCAACCCTGGCCGCTTTCGGCAGTGCCAATCCGCAGGCAACCGGCTCCTTCCAGTCGTCAAGCGCGGAGTGCTACCGCGGGCAGGCGCTGCTCATCCTGCGAGGGAGCGGCAAGCCGGGCCGGGTGCGCATAAAGGCGAAATGCGAAGGACTGGCGGAGGGTGGAATTGCCTTCGACTTATCCTGAAATCCAAGCCGAAACACGTTCGCCTTTGCCAGTTCGCGATGCGCGAACTGGCAAAATGCCGGTTTTCCGGGAGATTTATGGGGCAATTCCCTCCGTAACGTAATCCTGCTTGCCGGCCAGTCGCGAACTGACATCCGGACATGGCCATGTCCGCCTCGGACCCGAAGATGGAGAAACCCATGAACACCCGGATGCCCAGCCGCTCGGCTTATGCCCTTCCCTTTGCTCTGGCGGCGCATATCGTCGCCTTTGCCCTCGTTCTTTCCTGAGGCACCGATGTTCAAGTCCTTCATCAGCGGCGAACAGGCCCTGAATCTCTGGCTGGCGGCTTTCGTGGTGACCGGCATAGTCGCCGGCATCGCGTCAGGCTTCTTCAAGGCACGCAAGATCCAACCCAGAGGCTTCAAGTGGAAGATCTTCCGCAACGAGGCGCTGATTGCCGTCGTCACCCTGGCCATATCCGGCAAGATCATCGGCATGGCGACCGGCTGGGCCAAGACCCACGGATGGATCACGTTCGATCCGACACCGGCGGCATGGTGGACCATCGCGCTGGAATATGTGCTCTACTTCTTCCTGTTCGACACCTATTTCTACTGGCTCCATCGCTGGATGCACAAGGAACCGGTCTATAGCTGGGTCCACAAGCTCCATCACAAATCGACTTCGCCGAACCTGCTGACAACGCTTTCGGTCAACCCGCTGGAATCGATCATCAATGGCGGGTTCGTCCCGCTGTTTCTGGCCGCCTTCACTGTCCATGACGCGACAATGGCGCTGATCCTGCCAACGAACATCATCATGGGACTCTACGTCCACTCCGGCTACGAGTTCCTCCCCCGCTGGTGGAACCGGACCTGGGCCACGAAGTGGTTCATCTCGGCAACATTCCACGATCAGCACCACCGCTATTTCACGGGCAATTTCGGTGGCTACACAACGATATGGGACCGTCTGTGCGGCACCATGCGCAAGAAGTACGAGAGCGATTTCGAAGCCATCAAGGACCGCACCGCCGCCGCGCGCGCGGCCCGAGGCGAAAGCGCCGGACGGGCGGGTCCCGTGACGGCGGAACTGGCGGACTGATCACCAAGCGGCAGGCGCAGGGGACGCCGTTTTCGATGTCTCGAGCGACGGCGTTTCCCATGCCTCGCTGCCGGCACATTCGAGGTCATGACGCCGGGGCTGAGAGAAGGATCCCAGCGCGATTGCCGGGCACATCGCCCTCTGCGCCAGTTCAGGCTGGAGGGCGAATCGTAAATCATCGGCCACCTCCGGATCGACTTAAGAAAAATTCAATATATACTCTTCGCCCTCATCATTAAAAAATCGCGCCATAAGATGGAGATAGTCCGAAACGGCGCCTCCTCATCGGCTCATCACCTCCGATAATTTTCTTTTCTGTCATAAGAATTTCTCAATTCCATGCAGGGTTGACCGCACCCACATTCTCTACCAATTTGGTTGAGTTGATCTTCCTTGGGGGCGAGGCAGGTTATCGAGGAGCCCGGGCACAGCCGCGGGCGAAATCTTCAGCGCTGAGGATGTGAAGGCGATGAACCTGCCCACCCCCCAATTGGCGATTCCCCCCGTTGCACACGATCCGGCATTCCCCGGCGCCGAGCGGCAGGTCGAATTCGTCGGCCCGCCCGGCGTGGGAAAGTCCGCGATCTACCATGCCGCACGCGCGCGTCTTGGGCGGCAGGCCATCTATCGCACAGTGCAGGAAGGCAGGCTGCTGGCCGCTACGGCAAGCCTGGATCAGGTCAGCCCCATCCGGCGCATCTCCTACCTTTCCGCGTTCCAGTTGCCGCGCGTCGGCGATGTTTTTGCACGGCGGCTGGCAGCGATCTCTTCGGAGGACTCGTTCCGCCAGATGCTTCATGTCCACGGCCCCTTCCTGGAGTGTTGCATCGAGATGGCGCGAACCGGCTTCGGCGATGCCTTTGCCCGGTTCGCCAGACTGCCGATCATGCTGGAGCAGCTGCGCGACCTCCATCTCTGGAACCGCCTGCCCGCCGACGTGCAGATCCTCCAACAGGATGCGCTCGTCCAGAAAGGCTGGGCCAGCCCGCCGTCATTGCGGGAGGCCTACTTTTCCTCCGTGCCGAAGCCCGGCGCGGTCGTGCTCGTGGCGGCGCGCCCCGGCGTCATAGTCGAACGTCTGCGCAACAGGGGGCGCAGGATCAGCGCCCATGCTGGTCTCGACGATAGCGAGCTTCATACCGCCACGGTTGACGCCGCCGAAGCCTTCGCTCTCGCCGCCGAGCATTTGCGGCGGCGCGGCGTTCCCGTCCTCGAGGTGAACGGCGAGGATCAGTTATCCGACGCCGCCGAACAGGTCGCACAATTCTTGCGGAACAGAATTCCTCAGCAGGAGATCGGTTGATGGATTTTCAGACACTGAGCAGCGCATACACCGGTGCCACCGCCACAGGATACGATGCCCGCCGGGCACCCACAGCCAAATGGGTAAGCGAGGATAGCGCCGTCCGCGAGCTTTTGCGCGCCGTCCGGAGCGGAGCCACTGTCACCGACATGCCGGTGGGAACCGGGCGCTTTCTCAAGCTCTATAACGAACGCGGCTTCAAGGTGGTCGGGCGCGACATTTCGCCGGACATGCTGAGAGCGGCACGCGTCAAGCTGGACGATGCGGACGGACTGGACTGCACGCTCGAGCTTGCCGACATTCGCGCCATCCCGGATGCGGACGGCACTTACGACTGCGCCCTGAGCATCCGTTTCCTCAACTGGATGGACGCGCGCGGGCTTGAGGAAGTTCTGCGGGAACTCCGGCGGGTTTCGAAACGCCACCTGATCGTGGGCATCCGCCATCAGGTTCCCGTCGGTGAGTTGCTGTTGCACGGCCCGAACGGCTTTCGCCGGCTGATCGTGGGCAGACTGCTCGGCCTGCGGCGGTTTGCACGGCGCCTGCTCCGGCACCCGCGCGCGAATGATCCGCATACGATCCAGCACAGGAAGGATGTCGTCCTGGGAACGTTCGATGCGTTGAAGCTCGGCATCGATGCGATGATACTCGTCGAGCATGGCCGTGACGGGACGGACTACTGCTTCTATCGCCTGACCAAAGATACCTCATGAGCGGTTTCGGGCACCATCGACCGGCCCGCCTTTTCGCTGTTCGCTTGCGCAGCCAGTCGCTTTTGCGTCAAAGACGAGGCGATGGCCGATACCGACAAACCGAATCGTAAGAAAAGCGACACTGTATCGCATAAAATCGAGCCACTGGCGTCATCGAGGTCTAAGCATGCCCGCGCCTTGCGATCCGCGCGCGCCTTGCAGGAGGCCATGCTCGCGCTCCTGCAGCGAAAGCCGTTCGATCAGATCACCGTCCGTGACATTTGCGCCGAAGCGCAAGTTCACTACGCCACATTCTTCCGCCACCATCAGACCAAGGAAGGCCTGCTCGACGCCATCGCCAAGGACGAGATCGCGCACCTCAACCAGTTGACCTTGTCCATCCGCGACGCGGAAGACTACGAGGCGGGTTTCCGGGCGCTTTGCTCATATGTCGATGAGCACCGTTCGCTCTGGTCGATCCTCCTCAACGGCGGTGCGGGCAGCGCCATGCGCGAGGAATGGCTGCGCGTATCAAGGATCGTCGCGCAGAACGAAACGCCTCTCAATGCGTGGCTGCCGCCGGATCTGGGCACCATATGCGCAGCCTCCCTGATTGCCGAAACGCTGGCATGGTGGGTCGGCCAGCCGGAGGGGACCTATAGTGTGCCGGAAGTGGCCAGGATCCTGTTCCGGCTGCTTTCCACCTCGATCATGGCTCCCGACTGACGCCGTTTCGAAGCGGCATCGCCAAACCTCCCGGAAGTCCCGCAGGCCGATTGATCCTGCGGGACTTCCGGGAGCAGATATCCTCAGCGGGAACCGAACGCCACGCGGAACGTCACGCCGAATTCGCGCGGCGCGGTAACGGTCACGCCCGTGTAGCGGCTGTTGTAGACGGTGGATCCGATGCCCGTAACGCTGAAGGTCGGCGGCGCCAGATAGACGTCAGTCACAGCCGTGAACTGGGCCAGGTCATCCTGGGTCAGCAGCTTGTTCGTATCGAACAGGTTCTTGGCATAGACGGTGACTTCCCAGCCTCCATCGGCCGCGCGCAAACCGCCATAGAGGTTGAACAGGCCATATGCCCCGACATCGTCGAAGCGGTTGTTGGGATCGGTCTTCGACTTGCCTCGCCAGCTCAGCAGCCCGCGCACATAGGCGTCCATGTCATGTCCGACCGGCTGGTTGTACTCCGCGCGCAGAACGCCGGTCCACTGCGGCTGGAATGTCGCGCTTTGTCCGCCGCCCGGACACACCGCCACGCGCTCGGCGCCGTAAGCCTGCTGCATCTGCGCGAGCGTCGGGGTCACGCTGTCGGGAAGTCCGTCCGAACCGACGGCACCCGTCTGGTTGTTCAGCGCGTCGGTACAGGCCAGCAGCGCATTGCCTATCGTGCTCCGGGCATAATTGACGGTAGCGCCGACACTGAACTGCGAGGTTGGAGTGAAAGCGAGCTCCGCCTCCACCCCGTTCACCTTCACCGGCACCGCGCTCACGAAGTTGAAGTTGCCGATAGTGGGCGCACCGGCCGAATTGATGTTGATATAAGCAATGCCTGCCCCGCCCGAACGGTAGGGGTAGTTCTTGTATTTCTGGTGATAGGCCGTGAGGTTGAATGTCAGCTTGTGATCGAACCAGTCCGATTTCACGCCGATCTCATAGGACTTCGAGCTTTCCGGCGGCAGCGCGACATGGGCGACTTCGTTCGGCGTGTAATCGGCATGCGTGAAATTGCCGATCGCGACGACAGGCGGACGCCAGGAACTGCCGGTTGCCGCATAGACCATGAGCCCCGGCGTGAAGCGGTGCTTTATGCTCGCGCTGTAGATCGTGGTGTTCTCCTTCACGTCCGACTGCGTGCCATTCTGGCGCGTACACGATCCGGCCTCGTACAACTGCGGGGTGCAGCCGATAAACAGGCCATCGCGGAAGTCCGTGAAGTGGATTCGGCGCAGGCCTCCGGACAGTTCGGTCGCATCGCCCAGATGAAGCGTCACGTTCCCGAAGAACGATTCCTCCTTCGGCATGCCTTTGGGAAGATAGATCGGCGTGTCCGTCACGCTGGGCGGCGCAATCGGAATGCCGGGGCCTGCCAGCCGCAACTGCGTGATGCTGCTCTCGTTCAGGATCGTGCGGGACGGAACCGCATATTGGAAATAGCCCACGACATAGTCGAACAGGCCCACGATCCGGTCGACGTTCTGCAGGCGAACCTCGTGGCTGGACGTCGTGCCGCGCGTGTCGGCCTCCTGCCCGATCGCAAGGTCGGGGAAGAAATTGGCGAGGTCGCGCACCCCGAAGCTGCGGTAATGCTGCGCCGTGCGCGATCCTACGTAGACCAGGCGCTGGCCGAGAATGTCGGCCTCGGCGTTCCAGTTGTAGAACCGGAATTTCTGCGAAACAGTGCTGGGCCGGGATTGAACCGAAAGATAATCGCCTATCCCGATGTCGCCGTAGTCCGGTGCGCCGGCCGAAGGGGTGTAATCGGGATTGAACGCCGCTACCGAACGCACCTGGTCGAAACGCAAGGCATCGTTCTCCATTCCCTCATAGAGAAAGCCGAAGCGTAGCCATTGGGTCGGCTCGAAGCGGACGGTCGCGCGGATCGCATTGGTTTCGCTGCGCGGCTTCACATCGCTGTTGATGCTGCTGACGCGGTTCAGCCGGTCGAACTTGTGCAGTCCGGCCACGCGAACGCCCAGCACGTCGCCTATCACCGGAATGTTCAGGGCACCGTTGATGTTGGCCGCCGATCCCGATCCGAATGTACCGGAAACATAACCGCCCGGCTCGACGAGATCCGGCAGCCTGGTGGTTGCCGTGATGGAACCCGAAGGCGTAGACCGGCCGCGCAGAGTACCTTGCGGCCCCCGCAGGACCTCGATCTGGCCGACATCGTACATCGTCTGGAAAACGAAACTCGACGGGACCGGGGCATCGTTGCGATAGTACTGGATGGTGCCGTTTTCGGCACTGACATTCACGTCGTGATTGACGCCTCGGATCGATGACGACGTGCCGATGCCATTGGCATTGGGCGTCAGTTGAAGGCCAGGGACGACTGAACCGATATCCGTGAAACTGCGAATGTTCAGCTTGTCTATCGTGTCGGCCGTCACGGCGTTCACGACAAGCGGCACGTCCTGCAGGCTCTCGTCGCGACGGCGGGCCTGAACGATGATCTCATTGGTCAGCGACAGCGCTGCATTCGCCTCGCCCGTTGCCGCCGGTTCGGTCTGTTGCCGGGCAAGTGCCGGCGTGGACATTGCAAGCAGGCTGGCGCCCGCGAGCGTGAGAGCCCGTTCCCTACGCATCGAATCCCCTTCCCTTCTGTTTTTTATATTACGCATTTCGTGCGATACTGTATCGCATTGGTCAATCTGTTTTCATAAATTGGATTGACCATTCCCTTCGCCCCGTGCGTCCGGCGAGGCGAAGGGAAACGGTGCATCAGCCGGTCGGCAGTGCCGCCAGGTCCAGGTCAACGGCATCCAGCGCTTCGTTGGTAAACTGGCCGGGCGCGAACTTCTGGATGGCGCGCAGCGTCATCGATTTCGCCATGCCGATCCGCTTGTCTGCCGTGATCCCCGGAAAATGCGCATCGAGCACCGCCTTGGCTGCCTCGTCCTTTAACAGCACTGCCAGTCTGGTCCCGGCCGTGGAGTAACCCGCCGGAGCGACCGGTGACGGCGACGCCTCGACCGCAGGGGTCTTCCCGAGGATCGAAGGCTGCGCCGCGTTGAGATCGACGCCGTCTGCCGGGGTCAGTTTCAGATGCAGTTCCGCCAGCCCGCGAATGATGAAGCTCGGCTCGAAGTCGAGCTTTCGCGCACCGCGCGGCCCATGAACCGCGGGATCGAGGTCGATATCCGACGTGTACCTGAGCAGCTTCTCGAGAATGATCCGGACCTCGACACGCGCCAGTGGAGCGCCCGCACAGGTATGCGCGCTCCGCCCGAATGCGACATGCTCCCTGATCTTCGGGCGATTTAGCCTGAATTCCTGGGGATCTTCCCAACGTGCCGGATCGCGATTGGCCGCCGCGATCGCCAGCATGATCTTCGTTCCGGCAGGAACCTCGAGATCGCCGATCTTCGTGTCCTTGCGCGCCAAGCGCGCGGTCTGCTTGGTGGATCCTTCCAGCCGCAGCACTTCCTCGATCAGGGCCGGGATCAGCGCGGGGTCGGCACGGAGCCGGTCCTGAAGGCCGGGCTGATCGACTATGAAGCGCATCGCATTGCCCAGCAGCTTGGCGCTGGTGTCCTGCCCCGCCCCGAACATGAACATGCCCAGTTTGACGATGGCCATCTCGTCCGGAAGCGTCCCATCGGGGTAACGGGCGTTCGCCAGCTCGGAAAGGATGTCCTCGGTCGGATTGGCGCGGCGATCGGCAACGTATTGGGCGAAGTAGCCGCCCATGATCACGAAAGGATGGTCCTCGGCGTCAAGATCGAGTTCGCCGTCCAGATTTCCGGGGGGCGGCGCGTTCTCGATGATCTCGATGAAGCGCTGGCGATCCTCGGCGGGGATACCCAGAAGATCGGCAATGACCAGCGTGACGAACGGGGTCGCGATCGCCCGGACCAGTTCGACACTGCCGTTCGCCACCGCATCGCGCGCCAGTTCGTCGGAGAAGGCCTGGATGAATGCCTCGTTCGCCTTCAGGCGCGAAGGCGTGAACAGGCGGTTGACCAGCGACCGCAACTGAAGATGGGCATTGTCGTCCAGGTTGACGAGCAGGTCGCCGCCGTGGAAAGCCTCGCGGTGCGCCTCGATCTCGGCGGTGATATCGCAGCCCCGGGGTGTGAACGGCAAGGGCGCCGAGGCGCCCTGAAGCCCGATGATCGCCGAGAAATCCTCGGAATTGCGCATGATTTCGAGGGTCTCCTCGAACCCCGTGACGATCAGGTAATCCTTGCCCTTGGGTCTGTAGATCCCGCCCTTCCCGCGCACGGCCTCGAAATAGGCGTAGGGATCGACAAGGATTTCATGGTCGGTGAAATAGTCCCGATCGGCCAGTTCAGTCATCTATCCTGCTCCTGTTCCTTGCGCGGGTGCGTTGCCCGGCAAGCGAGTGTTTCGGTGTTTCAGTCTTCGGGGGCGATCCTCACGCGCAGGCCATCGAGCGCATCGGTGACCTGCAACTGACACGAGAGGCGCGAGCGCTCATTCCGGTGGCTCGACGAATCCAGCAGATCGCTTTCATCATCGCTCATGGGATCGAGGGCCTTCGTCCCCTGCACATGTTCGACATGGACGTGACAGGTCGCGCAGGAGCAACAGCCCCCGCACAGCGCCAGCAGTTCATCGAACCCGGCATCCCGGATGATTTCCATGACGGTTTGCCCCGGCCTCGCCTCCAGGGCTCTTTCCTCTCCGGACGCGCCCACAACGATAATCGTCGTCATTTTCCAGCCCTCTCCTGCACCGCGGCCCCACCGGCTTCAAACCGGATTTCGTTTTTACGCGATACAGTGGCGCATAAACCTGACGCCGCTTATGCGTCAAGCCCGAACGAGGATGGGAAGGGGGCATGCGGCGGCATCAGCCGGCCGAACCGCGTCACTGGCTTGACAGCGCTTCAATCCATTAATACGCGATACTGTATCGCACAAAATACATGGCGCCGGAGACAGTACGCAAGGGCCTGTTCCGGCCAGGCATTTTTCGCGCAACGATGCAGGAACGGGCAGAGACATGGCAGCAGGGAATTTTCGTTTTTATGCCAAAGTGTTGAAGCAGTTTCTGTTACTCTCGGCCGCCATCTGCTCGGCCCCCGCGCTTGCCGATGGAGCAGATCCCGCCCAGCCCGCGGAAGCACGGGGTCTCGAAGCCGCCTTCAACGATCCTCCCATGGAAGCGCGGCCGCGCGTCTGGTGGCACTGGATCAACGGCAATATCACGCAGGACGGACTCCTCAGGGATCTTGCCTGGATGAAGCGCGCCGGTATCGGCGGTGCACAGTCCTTCGATGTCAATCTGCAGAGCCCGCAGATCGTCGACCAGAGACTGGTCTACATGACGCCCGCCTGGAAATCGGCGTTCAGGGCCGCCGCTCGGGAAGCTGACCGGCTCGGCATCGAACTGGCCATCGCCTCTTCGCCGGGATGGTCCGAAACCGGCGGGCCATGGGTGCCGCCCGCCGATGGCATGAAGAAACTGGTCTGGAGCGAGGTGACTATCGAAGGCGGAAAACCGTTCTCGCGGGCGCTCCCCGCGCCGCCTGCTATAACCGGGCCCTTCCAGTCGATCGCGGCAAAGTCGGGAACGAACTCAACCATTAACGAGAAGGCGCCCGAAGTTCCGCAGCCCTTCTACCGCGATGTCGCCGTGCTGGCTTTTCCAGCCGCCGTAAACGAGGTGCCGGCGCCCGTATCCTACAGGGACGGCCCCGGGCAGAAGATTGACGGAGCCGCCCTGGCGGACGGCGATCTCGAATCCGCGGTTGACCTCGCCAAGGCGGCGAAAGGCCCATCGGTCCTGGAACTGGACTACGCCCGGCCAACCACGGTCCGGTCCATGACGCTCTTCGTGCCCGGCGGTTCCGGCAAATTCGTCGGCGCCAACCTCAAGGCCAGACTGGAAGCCGAAACGACCGGTGGGACGTGGACGGCAGTATCCGAAATACCGCTTTCGCGCGTGCCCACGACCATGGCCTTCCCGCCCGTGAAGGCAAGCCGGTTCCGCGCCGTGTTCGAGGAAGTCAGCAGCCTGCCCAACATCGCGCCGCCACCCGCAGGCGTCGATCTTTCCGCTCTGGCGGCAGGGTTTTCCGGCACCGGGCAGGCGAAGACCATCCGCATTGCCGAATTCGTCCTTTCCGAAACCGATCGCATCAATCGCGCCGAAGCCAAGGCCGGGTTCGACGTCGTGCCGGACTACTACGATCTCGACCACGGACTCATCGACACACCGGGAACGCCCCCGACCGATGTGATCGACGTGACAGCGCGCCTCCGCCCCGACGGCACGCTGGACTGGCTGCCGCCAAAGGGGCGGTGGCGGATCATGCGGTTCGGCTATTCGCTCGTCGGCACCATGAACCACCCGGCGCCGCTGGAGGCCACCGGGCTCGAGGTGGACAAGTACGACGCCGGAGCGGTGCAGCGCTACATGGATCACTACCTTGAAACCTATCGCGACGCGGCCGGCCAGGATCTGATGGGCGAAAAAGGGATCCGGGCCATCCTGACCGACAGCATCGAAGTGGGCGCGTCGAACTGGACGCCCGGCATGATCGACCGGTTCCGGCGCCTGCGCGGATACGATCCGGTTCCCTGGATGCCGGCCCTCACCGGCAGGATCGTCGGATCGCGAAGCCGGAGCGACCGCTTCCTCCATGACTTCCGCCGGACTTTGGCGGAACTGCTCGCCAGCGAGCATTACGGTACGATCGCCCGGTCAGCCCACGAACACGGCATGATCGTCTACGGCGAAGCTCTGGAGGACCACCGTCCCATGCTGGGCGACGACATGGCCATGCGCAAATTCGCCGATATTCCCATGGCCGCAATGTGGGCCTTCCCTCGCGCAGGAGGACCCAAGCCCACCTATCTAGCCGACATGAAGGGCGCGGCATCGGTCGCTCATATCTATGGCAGGACATTCGTGGCGGCGGAATCACTGACGTCCATGCTCTCGCCGTGGTCCTATGGTCCGGCCGATCTCAAGCGCATGATCGACCTGGAATTCGCAAGCGGCATCAACCGGCCGGTCATCCACACCTCGGTTCATGTGCCGGTGGAAGACCGCAAGCCGGGACTGCGCCTTTCGATCTTCGGGCAGGATTTCAATCGCAACGAAGCATGGGGCGAACTCGCGCGGCCGTGGATGGATTACATCGCACGCAACGCGCTGATGCTGCAGCAGGGAAGGAACGTTGCCGATGTCGCCTATTTCCACGGCGAGGAAGCGCCCCTCACATCCCTTTTCGGAAATGGGCAAGCTACCGGCATTCCCGCAGGCCATGCGTTCGACTTCGTGAATGCCGATGCGCTCGTGGAAGCCCTGAAAGTCGATCGCGGCGAACTCGCCAGCATCGGCGGCGCACGTTACCGCGTGCTCTATCTCGGCGGTTCTTCCAGCCGGATGAGCCTTGCCGTGCTGCGCAGGGTCGCTTCCCTGGCAGAACAAGGCGCGATCGTGGTGGGCCGGCGGCCGATCGGCGACCCGGGGCTGGAAACGGACAAAGACCTATACGCTGGCCTGCTCGGCAAGCTCTGGCCGGGCCGGCCCGACACCGCCGTCGGGCAAGGCCGCGTGTTTAACACTAACGATCTCGCTTCCGTCCTGACCGATATCGGCGTCAGGCCCGACTTTTCCTACACCGGCGCGCAGGCCGACAGCCATCTGCCGTTCGTGCACCGACAGTCGCAGGAGGCCGACATCTACTTCATTTCCAATCAGAAGGACCGAACCGAGACGATCGAAGCCCGGTTCAGGATCGCCGGCAGGATACCCGAGTTGTGGCATGCGGAGACCGGCCGATCCGAATCCGTCAGCTTCACTATCCGGGACGGCATCACGATCATCCCCCTGACCTTTCAGGCCGACGAATCCGTGAACGTGGTGTTTCGCAAGGAAACCCCGGCACGCCAGCAATCCGCGCCATCCCGCGATCCCGTCCCGCTGGCGACGGTTCCGGGCCTCTGGAATGTCGCGTTCGAACCCGGCCGCGGCGCGCCCGCAAGCGTGCGCATGGCGCTGGCGCCGCTGGACGAAAACGACGATCCGGCGATCCGCTACTTTTCCGGCGTGGCCACATACTCGCGCGAGATAGATACGCCGCGCGGCTGGAAGGCAGGCCAGCCTCTCCAGCTCGATCTGGGAGAAGCGCGGGAGATCGCGGAAGTCAGCATCAATGGCCGCATTGCCGGCCACGCCTGGCATGCGCCTTACCGCGTCGACATCGGCGCGTTCATGAAACCGGGCAGGAACCGCGTGCAAGTCCGCGTCGCCAACCTCTGGGTCAATCGCCTCATCGGCGATGCGCAGCCGGGAGCGGACAAGGTGACATGGACCGCGACGCCCACCTACCGGAAAGACGCGCCCTTGCGCCGCTCGGGATTGATCGGTCCAATCCGGCTGCTCGGCTTCCCGTTGAAGAATTCCGGCAACGTCAACATGGACCGCAATGCAGCTTTAAAAGCATCGCCGGGAAGAAAACGTGTGTCAGGGTCAGAAACACGGTAACAATCACTGGTCAGACCAATAAACAGAAAACGTGAAGGCCAAAAAAATGGCCGCACGACATTATGGGAGATGACAATGGCAAACGGCCGGCGACTTGTCGCTTCGATCGCTATGGAAGCCGCGCTTGCCGTGCCCGGCTCTGCACGTCCTTCCGTCGAGCGTCCCAGCCGCTGGCTCCGGTCTGGCGATCACCACCGACCTGCTGAAAGAAGCGGGCGCCCTGCTCGCGGAAGTAACCCGCAGCTTACCCGTCACGGTCACAGCTCGCCGGCTCAAGCTCGATTTTCGAAATAGAAATGGCGCACTGATCCTTCCGCGCATCCGACAATATTGTGGAGAGAAGCATGTTTGATCGACGTACATTCCTGGCATCCGGTGCCGCGGCGGCGGCCCTTTCCGCAAGGGGCGTCCGCGCGGCCGATATGGCGGTCCAGACCGTTCGAGTGGACACCCGCGCCGTAACCGGGCCGCTGCCCCACGTGTGGGAAGAATCGGTAGGATCGGACCGCGCCGCGATCACCATGCGCGAGGAATGGCGGCAGGACATGCGGATCGGCCGGGCCGAAGCGGGCTTCAAACGCGCCCGCTTCCACGGCATCTTCAATGACGAGCTCGGCGTATTCGGCAAGAGCATCCTGGAAATGCGCCGCAACGGCGGGCCGAACTGGCTGAATGTACACCGGGTCTACGACGGCATGCTCGACATCGGCATCAGCCCTTATGTCGAACTGAGCTTCATGCCGGGGAAACTGGCCTCCGGCAAAACCCAATTCGGTTTCTACGGCGGGAACATCACCCCGCCGACTTCCGACGCGGAATTCGCCGGCTTCCTGAAGTCGTTCACCGCCGCGATGGTGGACCGTTACGGCATAGAAACCGTGCGCACCTGGCCGTTCGAGGTGTGGAACGAGCCCAATCTCGCGTTCTTCTGGACAGCGGACAAGCAGCGCTACTTCGATATGTACAAGGCCGCCGCGGTCGCCATCAAGTCGGTCGATCCGCGCATTCAGGTAGGAGGACCGGCAACGTCGAAAACGGCTTGGATCGGGGATTTCGCGCAATGGTGCGCGGCGAACAACGCGCCGGTCGATTTCTTCGCCACCCACGTCTACGCCGGTGACGACCAGAACGACGTCTTCGGCAAGGACGCGCCCCGGCGCAACGTCAACGACGTGATCCCCGATGCGCTCGGCAATGCACGCCGGACCATCGACGCGGGTCCACTCGCGGGCAAGCCCTTGTGGCTTTCCGAATGGTCGTCGGACAGCCCGGCCATGATCGCCCACGTCATCGCTCAGGGCATGGCGCATTGTGCAGGGATGTCGCAGTGGACGCTCAGCGGCATGTACGAGGAACTGGGCGTGGACGACTACATGCTGAAGGAAGGCTCGATGGGCTGGAGCATGATGATCGACGGCATCGCCAAGCCTTCGTTCAACACTTATCGCCTGCTGCACCGCCTCGGCACCGAGCGGCTCTCCGCCCAGGGCCCGGCACTGGCTTCGCGCGGGAAGGACGGACGTGTTTCCGTGCTGGTGTGGAACCTGGCGGAAGTGGATCAACCCGGCGGCATTCCAGGCATGACCGCAGAACGCAGGATCAAGGGCGAGCCAAAGCGCATAACGCTTGCCTTCGACGGTATCGGCGGCCGTAAAACCGCGGAAGTCCGCTATGTGGACTGGGAGCGCGGCTCGCCCATGCCGGCCTGGCGAGCGATGGGTTCACCGCAGTATCCTTCGCGCGATCAGGTTGCGCAATTGCGCAAGGCCTCTCTACCCGTGATCGAACGCCGCCGCCTCGACAGTGACGGAACCCTCGCCCTGGACCTCCCGCCGGAAGGTCTCGCGCTCGTCGAACTGCTCTGATCCCGTCCGTCCCGGCGCCAGCCTCCAGAAGGTTGCCGCCGGGCCGGCGGATCGCGGCGAATGCTCAGGCGGCGACGCCGCCGTCGAGCAGGAGCGTGCTGCCGGTCATGAATGCGGCAAGGTCTGACGCGCAGAACAGGATGGCGCGGGCGATATCGTCGGCCACACCCACGCGGCCGAGTCGGCTGGCCCCGATACCCGGAATGGGGCAGTTCCTGATCGTTGCCTCATCCCAATCGGCGATGAACATCGTCTTTTCCGTAAGAGAGAAGCCCGGAGCCACCCCCAGAACCCGGATGCCGTGCGCGCCGAGTTCGATGGACAACTGGCGGGTGAGGCCGACGACGCCATGCTTGGACGAGCAATAGGCCGCCTGGCCTTCGGAAATACCAATGACACCGGCAAGGGACGCCACGTTCACGATCACCCCGCCCTGTCCGCGCGCGATCATCCGGCGCGCGGCTTCCCGCGCGCCCACGAACGATCCGCGAAGATTGATCGCCAGCACATTGTCGAATTCCGCGTCATCGAGATCGAGCAAAGGCGTGAACGAAGGAATGCCCGCATTGTTGACCCATATATCCAGCTTGCCGAACCGGCTCTCCGCAAGATCGGCCACGGCGGCGATCGAACCGCTATCGGCCGCATCCAGACAGGCGAACGAGACGTCGGCCGAATAGCGTTCCGACAGTTCCCCGGCTGTGGCAGCGGCCGCCTGCTCGTCGATGTCGGCGATGAGCACGGCCGCCCCCGCCTCGGCCAGCCGCCTCGCGGTTGCCTTTCCCAGTCCCCAGGCCGCCCCGGTCACGACCGCGCTCCTGCCCGCAAGGGAAATCAGTTCATTGATCGAGCGGTTGGAAACGTCCGGCACTGGCACTCTCTTTCTCCCATTCCAATTTTATCACGCGATCCGAATCGCGCGCTCCATGCCTATCGGTGGGCTGGACATCACGCAAGTTGTGCGCCACGATATCGCATAAACTAGCGATCCATACGCAGCGCGCTCGGGCCAGGAAGCTCGGCGGCGACCGCGCGGCGGAACGAAACGGATGGGAGAGAGAGAGCTAAATGAGCAGCCATGATCGTGTCGTCGTCGTCACCGGCGGAGCTTCGGGCATCGGATTGGGCGTGTCGCGCCTGTTCGCCCGCAACGGGCACCCCGTCGCGATGCTGGACATCCAGCAGGACGCGCTGGACCGGGAAAGCGCCGCGCTGCGCTCGGAAGGTGCGGCGATCCTTGCCCGCAAGGTCGACGTTTCCGACCGGAATAGCATCGAAACCGCTTATGCCGCCGTGCGCGAGGAACTGGGCCCCATCGCCATCGTGGTCGCCAATGCCGGCATATCCGAGGGCATCCGCTTCCAGGACGTAACCGTGGAAACCTGGCAGCGCATGATCGACATCAACCTGACCGGCGTTTTCCATACGGTACAGGCCGCGCTGCCCGACATGGTCGCGGCAGGATGGGGCCGGATCATCACGATCTCGTCGCAGGCCGCCCAGTCCGGTGCGGCGGATCGTGCGCATTACTCCGCTGCGAAAGCCGGAGTGATCGGATTGACGCGCGCACTGGCCCGCGAATTTGCGGGCCAGGGAATCACCGTCAACACCATCCCTCCATCGGTCGTCGCAACGCCGATGGCAGAAGCGGGAATCGCCGCGGGGACATTCCCGCCGCTTGACGTGATTGCCCAGCACATTCCGATTCCACGCCCCGGAACCCCGGAAGATATCGCGGCGGCCTGCGAATACCTCGCATCCGACGGCGCCGGCTACGTCACCGGGCAAGTGCTCGCAGTAAACGGGGGGATGTTCATCGGGTAACTTTCGAACCGACAGCACGCACCGATCGTTGCAGCGGAAATGTTCCGAATCCGGCATCGACGACAGCCATCGAGGTGGGCTAGAGCGGCCTCATGACATCGCAGATAACGATCCGCCGCCCCGACGACTGGCATGTGCATCTCCGCGATGGCGAGATGCTGAACGCAGTCGTCGGTTATACCGCGCGCCAGTTTGCGCGCGCCATCGTCATGCCGAACCTGACGCCGCCTGTCATCAGCGTGGCCTCGGCGCAGGCGTACCGGGAGCGGATAATCGCCGCCCTGCCGGCCGGGACGGACTTCACCCCGCTGATGGTCTGCTACCTGACGGACGATGCCGATCCGGCGGAAATCGAGCGCGGCTACGAACAGGGCGTGTTCGCTGCCTGCAAGCTCTATCCCGCCCATGCCACCACCAACTCCGCCCACGGCGTCACCGATATCCGCAAGCTCACCGGGCTGCTGGAAACGATGCAGCGGATCGGGATGCCGCTGCTGATCCACGGCGAAGTAACCGATCGCGATGTCGACATCTTCGATCGCGAAGCTGTGTTCATCGAACGCGTCCTCGCGCCGCTGGTCCGAGATTTCCCGGCGCTCAAGATCGTTCTGGAGCATATCACCACAGCCGACGCCGCAGAGTTCGTGGCTGAAAGCGGCCCCCGGATCGCCGCAACGATCACGCCGCAGCACCTCATCATCAACCGCAACGCGATTTTCGATGGCGGCATTCGTCCGCACGCCTATTGCCTGCCCGTTGCCAAGCGGGAACGGCACCGTCTCGCCGTTCGCAAGGCGGCGGTTTCGGGGTCGCCCAAGTTCTTCCTCGGTACGGACAGCGCGCCGCACGCCATCGGCCGCAAGGAATCCTCTTGCGGATGCGCCGGCATCTTCAATGCGCCGTTCGCCCTGGAAAGCTACGCGCAGGTCTTCGACGAGGAAGGCGTGCTTGACCGGCTGGAAGGGTTCGCCTCCGAACACGGACCCAATTTCTACGGCCTGCCCCTGAACGAGGGCACGGTAACGCTGAAGCGCGAGGACGTGGCCGTGGCGGAAACGATCGTCGACGGCGACATCACCCTCGTTCCCTTCCATGCCGGAGAGACGATCCGCTGGCGTTTCGTCGGCTAAGGCCGACCCGAAAGCAACAGCCTGCAAGCGCTCGACTGGGTAGATGAGGAGGATGACCCGGCTCTCCTCATCTACCTACTCCCCGCCAAACCGTGAAATTCACGATGCGGCGTAGACATGCTCCAGCACCATCGCCGCAGCGCCGCGCGCATAGGCGCCCTGATCCCGCGCCTTGAAGTAGAGTCTGGTCCGCCGGCGCAAAGCGGGGAAGGTGTTCTGTTCGAGAGCCGTGAAGAAGGCACCGCGCAGCTCATCCATCCGTGCAACGGGCGGCCCGATGATGATGACCGCCTCGGGGTCCTGCATGGTGATATGATTGGCCACGGCTATGCCGAGATAGTGGCTGGCCTGTTCCAGCACCGTCCGGATGTCGATCTCGGCAGCGGCATATTCTGCCATCAATCCATCGAAACAGGGGTTCATGACCTCGTGTGACGGCATCTGCCGCCCCAGTCGCTCACAGGACTGCTCGATGATCGAATGGATCGAGCAATAGGCCTGCAGGCAGCCGTTGGCGCCGCAGAAACAAGGGCGGCCGATGTCGGGCATGATCTTGGTGTGCCCGAATTCCGAAGCGATCCCGTGCGCGCCGCTGATTAGCTGCCCGCCTCGGTAAAGCGCCGCGCCGATGGCAAGATCGACATTGATGAGGGTGAAATCGTCGGCATGGGCACCTGCACCGTACCAATGCTCCGCACGGGCAAGCAGGTTGATGTTATTGTCCACCAGCGTCGGAATCCCGAGCGCGCCCGAGACGATGTCCCCGAAGTTGCACGGGCCGGGCTCGAACGTGATGATCTGCTCGACGATGCCGGTACGGCTGTCGACGATGCCGGGAAGCCCGACTCCGATCCGGAAAATCTCCTCCCGCTTCACCGGCCAGCCGGCAATGGCGTCTTCCAGCGCCGCCACGAACTGCTGCGCGAGATCCTCGATCCGCGTCGCCGGCTTTAATTCAGCCGTTGCTACGCCAAGGCTTTCGCCCCTCAGATTGACGATCTCGGCCACGGCCTGCCCGTCACCTGTCGCATTGATGCCGATGACGTACTTGCCGGTCGGATTGATCCGCAGGTTGACCCGGGGCCGCCCCGGGGCACTGGAGGCCACCTTCTCCTCGATCACGATGCCGCGTTTCACAAGATCGGCGGTGATCGCCGTGATCGTCCCCCCCGTCAGCCCGGTCAGCCCGACAAGATCGATCCGGGCAACCGGCTCGCTCGTCCGCACCTTCTTGAGCAGCAGAAGGCGATTATATTCCTGATCCGATAGACGCATGATCTTCCCATCGGCCAATTCCCCGGTATCCGCAACACCGCGCGGCCCCGATTTATTTTAGCCTCTAAATTTTTCCCGAGACAAGCGACCGCGAATCTGCCAATCCTAGTGCTCCGGCGCTTGCGACAGCCTCATAGCCAACAGCAGAAGCGGCGGAAAACAAGACCGGCAACCCGGAAAAATCCGCAGGTGCCGCACAGGGGAGAGGGTATGAAAAGGACTTGCGGATCCGTCCGTCAGTGTGCGCTGTTCGGCGTCTCGATAATTGCACTCACACCGATCGCCGCGATGGCGCAGGCCGTTCCTGATCAGGAAAGCCCGCCGCCGCTGAGCGATAAGGAAATCCAGGAAATCATCGTTACCGGCACCCTGCTGCGCGGCGTCGCGCCGGCAGGTTCGGAAACGGTTTCGCTCAATGCCCAGGCGATCACCGCCGTGGGCGCCAATTCCACCGCGCAGCTGCTTGCCAGCGTGCCGCAAACCGCGTCGTTCAATGCCGCGCCCATCGTGTCGGCCGTGAGTTCGAGCCAGATCACCATCAACCGCCCGAACCTGCGCAACCTGCCGGGAGCATCCGGCGGCGGTTCGTCAACGCTGGTGCTGGTCGATGGACACCGCCTTCCCGGCATGGGCGTTCGCCAGACCGTTCCCGATCCCGACGCCATCGCGCCCGGCGCGATCGAGCGCGTGGAGATCGTGCTCGACGGCGGCTCCTCGATCTACGGGGCGGATGCTGTCGGCGGCGTCATAAACTTCATCACGCGCAAGCGTTTCGACGGCATCGAAGCCAGGGGACGCTACGGCGTTGCGGACGACTATCAGTCGGTCAATGCCGACGTCACGGTCGGCAAGACCTGGGACGCGCTGTCCGTCTATGCAAGCTACAACTACGCTTGGCACGATTCGCTCTATGGCCGGGACCGAGATTACGTTCGCCGGCTGGACTATACCTCCGGCCTGCCGTTCGACCTGACCTGCGGGGCCGGCAACGTCTCTATCGGATCCACGGTCTATGCGCTGCCGGGGCTGACAGCCGGTTCCGGCAACCGCTGCGACGTCAGCGACAACCGCACCTTCTATCCCAGCGAACGACGCCACTCGGTATTCACCGGCCTTTCGTTCGATGACGGCGGCCCGGTCACCTTCGACGTGCGCGCATTCTACATGAACCGCGTGAACAAGGGCGACGGTGGCCCCGTTACCGCAACGGCCACCATCGCGCCGATCAATCCATTCGTTCCCGGCACTGTGTTCAACCCCTATTATCGCAACACCGGCGATGCCAACAGCTTCCAGGCCCAGTCCGTTTCGATGGACTTCTCCTCGCTGCTGGGCGAGCATACCCGGCAGAGCACCAGGCTTGAGACCTGGGGCGTCACCCCCACCCTCACCGCCGATCTCGGCAGCGGCTGGCAACTGCGCTGGCTGGGGAACTACGGCCGCGGCCGGTCAGAAGTCGCCAACGAGAAGATCGACGACGGCACCCTCTCCACGCTCGTCCTCACCGGCAACTTCGATCCCTACAACCTGTCGAACCCGGCCAATGCCGCCGTCCTGCCGCTGATCTCGAATTTCCTCGACTATGGTCTGGGCAAGAACGAGATGCTGAACACGCGCGTTGTCGTCGACGGCAGCCTGGCGCATCTGCCCGGCGGGGACGTGAAGATCGCGGCGGGCGGTGAATACAGCTATGAGAAGTATCAGTCCCGGATCGACGGCACCGTCAGCGCCAGCGCGGTGGACGATATGCCCTTCAACACCGCAAGCCGCCGCATCGCCGCGCTTTTCGGCGAAGTACAGGTGCCCGTCTTCGGTCAGCAAAACCGCACAGGAGGCTTCTATTCGCTGAGCCTGTCGGCATCGGGCCGCTACGATCACTACAGCGACTTCGGCGGCACCTTCAATCCGAAGTTCGGCGTGACTTACGAGCCGTTCGACGGCCTGAAGCTGCGCGGCACCTGGGGCAAGTCCTTCCAGGCACCCAGCCTTGCGGACGGCGCCGACGCCGCCCCGGCCACGATCTTCGCCTTCCCGTTCATCCTGTTCGCCAATCCGAATGTCGCCCCCCAGCCCGGGCAGGCACAGATCTTCCTCGGCGGCGGCGGCAACGACCTGAAGCCGCAGAAGGCCACGACCTGGTCGCTCGGCTTCGACATCGCACCCCCTTCATTGCCGGGGTTCCTCGCCACGCTCAATTACTACAACATCCGGTTCAAGGACCTGATCGACATTCCGCCGGTGTTCAACCCGTCCACCTTCTACAGCCTGTTCACCAACAACTACGTCATGAACCCGACGATCGCGCAGGTGAACGCGCTGGCGTCGCAAGTGCCGGACGGGCTCGCGGCGGTTTCGCCCTACACCGTGGTTCCCGGACAGGTCTATTCGATTGCGGATGGCAGGCGCACCAACCTCGCCGCGGTCAATACCGACGGCCTGGACTTCTCGCTCGCCTACGACCAGCCGACCGGCTTCGGCTCGGTCTATACGCAGATCAACGGCAACTACGTGCTGAACCGCAAGGAGCAGGCCGTCGCCGGTGCGGGCTTCGTCGATACGGTGAAGGCGCAGACCCGCTTCATCCTGTCCACCACGCTCGGCGCCGCATTCGGCAACTTGCGCGCACAGGCCACCTGGCGCCACCTCGGCGGCTGGAACGTCGCGCCGCTGGCATCGAACCTCAACCAGTCTAAGGTCAAGGCTTTCGACACCATCAACATGTTCGCCCAATACGATTTCAAGGGCAGCGGCGCGATGAAGGACCTGTCGCTGACCTTCAACGTGGACAACCTCTTCGACAAGGACCCGCCGGTCTACAACGGTTCGCTGAACTCGCTGGACGGCTACGCCGTCACCAGCATCGGCCGCGTGTTCCAGTTCGGCATCAGCAAGAAGTTCTGATCGGCCGTCTCCCCGTCGCCGCCCGCTCTCCGGGGCGGCGGCGGCACCCTTTCCTCACGAGCATACGGAACCTGCGGCATGAAACGCGCGCGCAAGAATAGCGGCATCACCGGCAAATTCGTCAGGCTTGCCCTGACCTCGACCCTGCTCGCAGGGGGAATGGCAGGAGGGACGATGGCACAGGGATCGCCCGCCGGTACCGAAACCACGCCCGCAAGCGCGCCGATCCCCGATCCGGTCTTCGCGCAGCCCTATATCGATATCGACGAATGGCGGGACGCACCGGTCCGCCATCGCTACGTCCATGGCGGCTTCAAGGGGACCGACACGCGCTTCTCCTTCTACTTCCCGCCGAAAGGGCAATATCAGGGGCGGTTCTTCCAGCACTTCACCCCCGCGCCCGACAACGAGAACCTGGCCCAGCAACCCACTTCGCCCGCCAATGACAAGATCTCCTTCTCGATCTCCAGCGGCGGATACTTCGTGGAAACCAACGGCGGCGGACCGGCTGTGGCGGGGTTCGGTTCAAAGGACCCCACCATCGGCGCCTACCGTGCCAATGCGGCGGCGGCCCAGTATTCGCGCGTCGTGGCGCTCCAGATGTACGGCGGCAAACGGCCTTACGGCTATGCCTATGGCGGCAGCGGGGGCGCCTATCGCACCGTGGGATCGATGGAGAACACGCGCGGCGTCTGGGACGGCGCGGTCCCGCATGTGCTCGGTTCCAGCATGGCGATCCCCAACAGCTTCACCGTGCGAATGCATGCCATGCGCCTGCTGGAAGGCAAGTTCCCGCAGATCGTGGATGCCATGGAGCCCGGTGGCAGCGGCGATCCCTATGCCGGGCTGAACGCCGAGCAGGCAGCCGCCTTGCGCGAAGTGACGCGCATGGGCTTTCCGCTTCAGTCCTGGTTCGGTTGGAAGACCATGGGCATCCACGGCTTTGCCGCGCTTTACGGCGGCGTCGTCATGGCGGATCCGGGCTATTTCACGGACTTCTGGACCAAACCGGGCTATTACGGCTTCGATCATCCCGAAAGCTTCACCGGCTATCGCCTGCAGCACAAGGCGGCGATCGCCGCCCTTGTCACCGGCGCGGATGCAAAACGGCAGAAGCTCGAAACCAGCGTGACCAACGGCAAGACCACCGGCAACGTCGATGACAGCTATGCCGCGATGCAGGGCAAGGAGGCCCAATATGTCGTCGCCATTCGCCTGTCCTCTCCGCCGCCGGCCGTCCAGTTCCTTGGCGGCGACCTCATCGTCCTGTCGGGCGCCGCGAAAGGGGCGCGGCTGACGCTGAGCGGCATCGACGGGGACACTGCCGTCTTCGGTATCGTCGACCCCGCCGTGGCCGCAAAGCTGGCACCGGGCGACGAAGTCCAGGTGGACAACAGCAACTTCCTCGCCGCGCAAACCTATCATCGCCACCAGGTGCCCGAAGCCGAATTCAAGGTGTGGGACCAGTTCCGCGGGGCCGACGGCAAACCGATCTATCCCCAGCGGCCGATGCTGCTCGGGCCGCTGTTCACCAAGGCGACGGCAGGGTCGGTCCCCGAGGGCAATTTCGAGGGCAAGATGATCCTGGTCGAATCCCTGTGGGACCGGGAAGCCTATCCCTGGTCGGCCGACTGGTACCGCGCGCGGGTGGACAAGCACTTCGGCGCGAAGGCGGACGACCATTTCCGGCTGTGGTTCACCGACCACGCCCTTCATGGCGACAGCGACACGCAGGAGGACGCGATCCATACCGTCAGTTATGTGCCTGTGCTCAACCAGGCCCTGCGCGACGTGGCGCTGTGGGTCGAAAAGGGCATCGCGCCGCCCGCCTCCACCAGCTACCGCTATGACGACGGGCAGATCATCGTCCCGCCCACGGCCGCCGCACGCCGCGGCATCCAGCCGGTCATCGTTCTAAAGGCGAATGGCGGCGAGCGCGCGGACATTGCCGCCGGACAGACCGTGACCTTCCGGGGCACGATCGAGGTTCCGCCCGGAACCGGCACCGTCATCGCGGCGGAGTGGGATTTCGAAGGAACCGGCACTTTCGCGGTCCAGTCTCCGGTGAAAGCCGGCCTCAGGACGGCCACCGTCACCATCACGCACAAGTTCGACAAACCGGGCACTTACTTCCCGGCCCTGCGCGGCATTTCCCAACGTGAGGGAGACCGCGAGACGGCATTCGGCCGCATCCAGAATCTCGGCCGGGTCCGCGTGGTCGTCAAATAGTCGGCAGCACCTGCGCGTTCCCGTAAGGTTTGGCGGGGAACGCGCAGGTACTGCCGCCGGGTATCGTGATAGTCCCGGTCAGATCGGGTCTTGGCCGCCTGACCGGTGGCATCCGCAGCCGTAGAACGCCGCCACTGCTCCCTGCATCTCCGCAATGGCCGCAAGGTCCGGCGGAGATGCCGCAAGCGACGCTCGCGCCGACGCGGTCAATCTGCGTTCCAGCTCCGGGAGATCGACACCGACACAGGCCCCGTTCTCGACAATCCGGCGCCCTCCCACCAGCAGGCATCGAACATGCCGGGACTGGGCCCTGCCGATGACGAGAGAGATCGTATCGGGTTCGGGCAGGATGTTGTCCGCGGATAGCGCCGCGAAATCGAGCACGAGGATATCGGCAGGGGCGCCCACCGCGATGGCCGCACCTTCCGTGCTGCCCAGCACCGACTTGCGCCCCGCCTCCAGA
Organism: Novosphingobium sp. TK71; assembly: GCF_055361505.1. Classification (NCBI taxonomy): domain Bacteria; kingdom Pseudomonadati; phylum Pseudomonadota; class Alphaproteobacteria; order Sphingomonadales; family Sphingomonadaceae; genus Novosphingobium; species Novosphingobium sp. TK71. Next base: position 577,000 of record NZ_JBSZKA010000001.1, on the reverse strand, counting down.
GCTCCATGCAGAACCGCGCTCGGGTCGAGCCCGCGCCCGCAGGAAGAGGTCCGCGCGTGGACGTGCCAGGCGAGGCGAAGCTCGCGAAGCATGTCCTCGTCGTCGTCCAGCGCCATTCCGTCCAGCCCGAATGCCACGCGCACGCCGGCATCGAGCAGCGCTGCGAGATCGGGCACCCCCGACCGCAGCCGCAAGTTGGAGGACATGTTGATCGAGACCGTCACCCCCCGTTCGGCAAGGAGCGCGATGTCTTCGGGTTCGAGCCAGACCGCATGGGCCACGGTAAGCCGATCGCTCAGGAGCCCCAGCCCGTCCAGCCATGCGAGGAACCCGCCGGGATGATGCGCCTTGGCCCATTCGCGCTGCAGTTCGGTTTCCAGCAGATGCATGTGAATGCGGCGCCCGTCCGCGGCGGAAGCGCGGGCAATCGCGGCAAGCGTTTCCGGGCGGGTCCATTGCGGCGCAACCGGGTGGTATTGCAGCACGAAATGTTCGTGCTCCAGCGCTTTTGCCTTCTCGAACAGGGCAAGGTTGGTTTGCAGGTCCCGCATCCCCGCCCCGGCGGCAAGCACGGCGCGCCGGCGTTCGTCCGGAAGAAATCCGGCCAGCCGCGCAAGGTCGCCGTAAACGCAAGGATTGCGGTCGAAGAACGGCCATCCGAAGGCCACCCGTATGCCCACGTCCCGCGCTGCGCGGGAGACGGCTTCGGCCTCCTCCAACAGGGCCCGGCCGTCCTGCGTGTTGTGGCAGTGATTGACGGCGCCCACCCCGCCCTGCGCAAGCCTTCCCAGCGCCACCGCCGCGTTCAGCCAGGGGTCGACACGCGGCTGCCGCGCAAGATCGGGCAACCAGGTTTCCAGCGACTGGTCAGCCGCGCCGAACGCCAGCGTCCTCAGCCCGCGTCCATGGTCGTGCCCGTTCGCAAGGCTTGGCATCATCAGAGCGCCGGCTTCCTCCGGCGTCAGGCTCTGCGGCGGGATGGCGCGCATGGCCGCGATGCGGCCTTCCGCGCCGATCTCAATCTCGGTTGGCCCCAGGACCTTGCCGTCGGCGCTCGCGATCACGCGTCCGGCACGAAGCAGGCGGGACGACGTCTCGCCGGTCATGTGGGCATTCCCGAAAGGCAGTTCCAGATGTGAGCCATGGGATCTTCCATAGGCAGGACGAGATACCCTGCGCGTTGCCAAAATGTATGTCCGGACTTCGGTTTGCGACAACACGGAAGACGAACGCACGGATTTGGCAACAGGTCGGTTCGTTAGTTGCAATGGTCCAGCCCGGAAATTTTTGCCTTCATGGCGCGGCGTGCCGGACAGCCCGGCCAAGCAAAAGGCCGGGACCATCTTCGGGAACCCGGCAAACCGACAGTGGAGGACCACGTGAGCACAGAAACGACCAAGCGTGGCGCGAGAGAGGGTCGAAAGGGAATTCGAGAGTTCCGACCAGAAAAGGGGTTTCGCGTCATGTCCCGTATCAACAATCCCAATGGGCTCACTACCCGTCACACGTCGCGGCTGAGGCTGCTTGCAGCGTCCTGCGCCGCCATCGCGCTGGCTGGCGGGGCACAGGCCGCGCTGGCTGAGGAAGCTGCCGAGGCCGCGCGTTCGGCAACCGGCTCCGACTCCGATTCCGGGGCTATCGTCGTCACCGCGCTGCGCCGTGAGCAGAGCATCAACGAAGTGCCGATCTCGGTCGCGACCTATGACAAGCGACTGATGGACCAGCAGGGCATCCGCAGCATCGACGACCTGTCGCGAATGACCCCTGCCCTGAACTTCGCGCCGTCCTCTGGCGTTTCCGCCAATAACGGCAGCAACATCTCGATCCGCGGCATGGCCTCGGACGTGGGTTCGGCCACCACCGCGATCTATATCGACGATACCCCGATCCAGATTCGCAACGTCGGCTACTACGGGGGCAACCCCTATCCCAAGGTCTTCGATCTCGACCGCGTGGAAGTGCTCTACGGACCGCAGGGCACGCTGTTCGGCGCCAGTGCCGAAGGCGGCGCGGTGCGCTTCATCACCCCTGGCCCGAACTACGACAAGTTGAGCATCTACAGCCGCTCGCAAGTGTCCTTCACCGAGGAAGGCGCGCCTAGCTACGAAGCCGGCCTCGCCTTCGGCGCCCCGATCACAGACAACCTCGCCTTCCGCGTGAGCGGCTGGTACCAGTATTCGGGCGGCTATATCGACCAGGTCGCACAGGGCACCGACACCGTCATCAAGAAGGACGTGAACTCGGGCAACTCCACCGTCATCCGCGCATCGCTCGGCTGGAAGCCCACCGACACCCTGACCATCACCCCGAGCTTCTACTACCAGCACGTCGAGGCCAATGCCCGTGACGACTACTGGGAAGGCTACGGGCTGGCCAAGGACAACGACTACCACACCGGCGTCTATTCCCTCGAACCGAGCAATGACACGTTCTACCTCCCCTCGCTCAAGGTGGACTGGAACATCGCGCCGAACATCGAGCTGATCTCCAACACCTCGTACTTCGCCCGCAAGCAGGAACAGACGCTCAACTACGCCACCTATTTCTCGGTGCTGCGCACGGGCAATCCGTTCGGGGTCTATTCCAACAAGGATCTCGACAACACCAACGACTACCTGACGATGAAGCAAAAGAACTTCGTCCAGGAAGCGCGGCTCCAGTCCTACGACAACAAGCTGATCGACTGGACCGCCGGTGTCTATTACGCGCACACCAAGCAGGACTTCAGCAACTACACCGGCTCCGGGCGCATCCCCGGCACGCTCATCAACGGCTATCAGCAATACGACGGCCGCTTCAGCTACGTGAATCTCGTCCATGCCAAGGATGAGCAGATCGCCGGTTACGGCAGCGTCGACGTGAAGCCGATGGAGAACCTGACCCTCACCGCCGCCATCCGCTACAGCCACGTCGCCTTCGACTTCGTGAACGTCGGCGACGGCACCACCACCGGCAACGTCCGCACCGTCACCACCGCCAACATGAAGGAAGGCGCCTGGACGCCGAAGTTCGGCATCTCGTACAAGATCGCGCCGAACAACATGGTCTATGCCTCGGCGACCAAGGGCTTCCGCCCCGGCGGCGCACAGGCCAGGATCCTGAGCGACCTGTGCACCGGCGACCTTGCCACGCTGGGCCTGACCGAAAGCCCCACCGCCTATACCTCGGACTCGCTGTGGTCCTACGAAGCCGGCACGAAGAACTCCCTCTTCGGCGGCAAGGTGAACTTCGGCGCCAGCGTCTACCTGATGAAGTGGAAGAACATCCAGCAGTCCGTACGCCTGCCGACCTGTTCGTTCTCGTTCATCTACAACCTGGGCAATGCCACCGGCAAGGGCGGGGAGCTTTCGCTCGACGTGAAGCCGGTCGAGGGGCTGACGCTGGGCGGCAACGTGGCTTATGTCGATCTGACCTATGATCATGACGTATTCGGCGGCAACGGCCTGATGCTGAAGGCCGACGGCCAGCACATCGGCGGCCCTTCGTGGACCGGCCACCTCTACGGCACTTACGAGCGTGAAGTGGGCCAGGGCGTCGATGCCTATCTGCGCAGCGACTTCACCTTCGCCAGCCATACCTACCAGACCTCGGTTTCCGGCGCCTATGGCTACGATTCCGGCCTGACCGAACTGGATGCCCGCAATTATCTCTCGGCCCGCGCCGGTGCCCGGTTCAGCGGCGTGGACCTTTCGGTCTTCGTCGAGAACCTCCTCAATTCGAGCGACGTTCTCTCGCGCGGTCACGACTCGATCGGCTCGTCGCTCTACTACAACCAGAGCTATCGTCCCCGCACGGTCGGCATGACCCTGCAGTACCGCTACTGAGGCCAGCTATCCCGAAAGGGTCGCACAGGGCGGCGGGGGCAGAGATGCTCCCGCCGTTCTCGTTCGTGCAGCCGCTCTGTGCGGCAGCGCCCAAAATAAAAGGCCCCCGCCAATGGCAGGGGCCTTCGTTCTTGCGGAAAGGGCGTTCGGATCAGCTGCTGGTGGCGGCCTTCTTCTGGACCGGACCGGGCGGGGTGATGGACGCGCAATTGGATTGCGGCACCTTTCCCGCCAGCAGGGCCCGCGCGAAGGGGATCGAATCGCGCGCCGAAGCATTCACCGCGCTGCCGTGATCCTCGCCGGGATAAGTATGCCACTGGATGTTGCTGCCCGCCGCGCACATCGCCTTGACGGCGTTGTACTGTCCCTGCGTCCCCGCCATGTCGTCCGCAAGGCCCGTACCGGCAAAGATCGGGCCGGGCATTCGGCCATCGGGGAAATCGAAGTTGGCGCTCATCGTCCCGTCTATCGGATCGATATTCTCGACGAAGACCTGCTGCCCGGTCAGCCCCTCCTTGTCGGCCTGCGCGAAGAGATCGTGCAGGCAGGCCTTGCGCGATGTCCGCAGCAGCGGGCGGCCGGCGGGCTTCACGAAATCGGCCGGGTCCAGATCGGGATGGAGCGCCCGGTCGATCCCCGCGATCCGCAGCATGGCGAAACCGGGAGGCATGTAGTGCGGATCGGTGAGAGTATTGGACTTGGCAACGTAGTCGGCCGTGTGCGGGGTATCGAAAGTCATGACCAGTCCGGTCGCCACGGTGCCCAGCATGTGGAGCTGCGGCGCATAGCTCTTCGCCAGATAGGTCGCCCCCAGCGCCGCGCCCGATCCCTGAGACTGGCCGACGACCAGTACACGATTGGACAGCGCGGCGGGATATGCGCCCAGCGCCGCCCGTGCCGCATCGAGCACCGAGCGTCCCTCCGAACGCCAGATCAGGTACGGGTGGACGCCCTTGGTTCCCAGCCCCTCGTAATCGCTGGCGACAACCGCGAAACCGGCCGCGAGCCACTTTTCGAGATACTCCTTGTCGCGCTCCGAAGTGCCGGTCCACGAAGGCGCGCAGACATCGGCAAAACCAGTCGTGCCATGCGCCCAGGTGACGATAGGCCAGCCACCCTTCGGCGGCTTGCCCTTGGGCAGGAACAGCATGCCGGAAACCGCGACGGCCCCTTGCCCTACACCGCTTGTCGAGCTGTAGAGCACCCGCATCGCCTTGCCGGCCTCGGGCTGGGTGCGTTCGGCAGGCAGGGCTTCCTGCCGCAGCATCCGGCCCGGCGCGCCGATGGTTCCGTCCCAGCGGTAGAAATCGGTCACGCCGCCGTCGCCGTCGATATGGCCGAGGTCGGCCGATCCTGCCTGTGCCTGTGCGGTCAGCGGAACGCCCGCCGCCAGCGAAACCGCCGCCAGCAGGGCCATATGCGAAAGGCGGGTCTTCATGTGGGGCCTGTTCTTCATGTCGAGATCGTTCGCTCCTTCTGATCGCGAGCTGATGCTGCCGCGAGCCTACGCCCTTTCCACCGGCCATGCGGACGCCGTTCCCGCATCGCCCCATTGCATCTGCGGCAACGCCCCGCCGGATCGGCCGCGGACCGCTTCACCGAAAAGTATACGCCTCGGTGCAGATTCCGAACCCGCCTTGTCCGATCATGACCCCGGCCTATCCTCCGAGGCGAACAAGGAGATGGTCGCAATGGCAGTGTCGATGGCAAGCACCGGACCGCGAGGGAACTGGACGACCGTAGCCCTCGTCTACGCCATCGGGCTGGGCAGCATGGCTCTCGTCGGCATCCTCTCGCCGCTGGCGCTGCGGATCACGGCATCGCTGCACGCCCCGGCCTCGGCGATCGGCCTGACGATAGCACTCTTCTCGCTTCCGGCAGCGATCGTCGCCACCATCGGCGGCGGCGTGGTGGACCGCCTCGGCCCTCGCCTCGTCCTGCTGCTGACATCGCCCGTATTCGTGCTGGCCGATGCGATAGTGTGGCTGGCCCACGACATCTGGCTGCTCAACTTCGGCGTGCTGCTGGCGGGGATCGGTTATCTGGGCATTCTCAACGGCGGCGCCGCCATGCTGATCGGCGCGCTGGAAGGCACGGCACGAACCAGGGCGATGACGCTCTGGTCCACTTACGCGCCGACCGGCTTCTCGCTCGGCCTGCTGATCGCGGCGCCATTCACCGCCGGCGAGGCGTGGCGCTGGGCGATCCTGCTCCACGGCGCCTTCATGGCGCTTTGCACCGCCGGATCGTTCGCGCTGCCCCATGTCGCGCTGATTCGCGCAAGGGGCGCCAGCGCGCGGGAGAAACTGACGAGCCTGTTCGCCGGGCTGCGCCATCCCGCAATCCTGATGCTCGGCCTTGCCATGGCGATGCCCGCGATGATCTCCTACGGCACCAGCCTTGCCGCGGCGACCTACATCGCCAAGGTCCACGGGGTTTCGCTTGCCGCATCGGCAAGCATCGTCGCCGTCGCCAAGATCGCGGCCGTCCTGCTGGGCGGAACCGTTACCGGCGCGCTGCTCACCCGCGATTTCCCGCCCCGGCGCCTGCTCGCCATCGTGGTGGTCATCGGCATCCTGGCGCAGACCGCGCTGTTCCTGCCGACCAGCCCGCTGGTTCTGGCGATAGCCGGGCTCATGGCCTGGCTCTTCACTTACGGCGCCGCGACCGGCGTGTGCATGGCGACGATGCCCGCACTTTCCACCAAGGATATCGGGGGCGGCAGCGTGGCGGGATTGGTAAACCAGTTCGTCTCGATCGCCTCGTTCCTGACGCCGACGATCTACTTCTCGCTCACACACTGGAGCGCTTACGTCGCCATCGCCGTGATCGGGCTGATCGCCTGCCTCGCCGCGCTTCCGACGGTGGGTGCGAGAACAAGTGCAAAAGCGGCGCAGCCGCATGCGGCAGATCACACCGCGGTATCGCCTCCGTCCACCGGAAGCATCGCCCCGGTCAGGTAACTCGCCGCGCCGGATGCCAGGAACCGCACGAGCGCGGCAGCCTCGCCTGCCGTCCCGTGGCGGCGCAGCGGAATGCGTCCGTCCACTTGCGCGCGCTGCGCCGCTGCATCCTCCACGCCGTCCCAATAGGCCCGTGTGAGCGGCGTATCGAGCCACCCCGCCAGCACCGCGTTCACCCTGATCCCCTCCGGCCCGAGTTCGGCGGCAAGGCTGCGCACCAGTCCCGCCACACCGGCCTTGGTCGCCTGATAGGCATGAGTGAAGGGTTGCCCGCGCATCGTCGCGGTCGATGAAACGATCGTCACGCTGGCGTTGCCGGACTGCGCAAGCCAGGGCTGGGCCGCCTGCGTCACCAGGAACGGCAGCCGCAAGTTGATGGCGGCGGCCTGGTTCCACATGGCGACGGTCCACTGCGCGATCGGAGCGCTTTCCATGGCCGCCGCCGCGATGACGACACTGTCTATCCCCGCGAAAAGCCCCGCAGCCTCCGCCGCAGCCCGCGCGCCGGTATCGGCGGCGGCAAGGTCGAGCCTCAGGAAATCCACGCCCGGCGCGATCCCCGCCGGAACCGCACACTCGTCCACCAGCAGCACGCGGTCTCCTCCCTCTGCGAAGGCCGCCGCGATTTCTCCGCCCAGTCCGTTCGCCCCGCCGATTACCAATATGCCTGCCATGATTGCTTTCGCCCTTTCCATTGCCGCAAAAGCGCAGCGAAGCACGAGCGCTTTCATTCCGCCCATGGCCGGATCGGCAACGGCTCAGGCATGAAAAAGCAACTCTCGGCAACACCCTGGTTGGCTATCTATGCTGGCATGACCCAGGCATCCCTGATCGACATCGCCCGGCCTGACTTCGATACCGACGATCCGGCCGCCGTGCGCCGCGCCATCCGCGAAGGGCGCTTCACCGGCTTCACCAACCATGTCGCGCGCGGCCATGTGCAAGGCAACCTCGTTGCCGTGCCCGAAGCCCATGCCGACGCCTTCGAACTCTACTGCCGTTCGAACCCTCAGGCGCTGCCCATCCTGGGCCGCAGCGCGCCGGGCTCGCGCGAGATTCCCGAACTCGCCGCCGACATGGACCTGGCGCGCGACACCGGCGGTTACATGGTGTTCCGGGACGGCGAACTGGCCGAGACGCCGCGCGATGCCCGCCATGCCTGGGCAGACGATCTTGTGTCCTTCGTTCTGGGGTGCTCGTTCTCGTTCGAGGCGATCCTGCAGAGCCACGGCGTGCGCCTGCGACATCTGGACGAAGGCAATGTCTCCGCCATGTACGAGACCGCGCGCGAAACGGTGCCGGTCGGCCCGTTCGGCGGCAGGCTGATCGTCTCCATGCGTGCGCTCTCGCCGGAAGACGCCGTGCGCGCAACGATCCTTTCCGCCCGCTACCCCCAGTTCCACGGCGCGCCGGTATCGCTCGCCCTGCCCGGGGATCTCGGCATCGGCGATCTGGGCCAAAGTTACGGCGGGCACGGCCTGACCCGGCTGAATACGGGCGAAGTCCCGGTATTCTGGGCCTGCGGCGCCACCGGGCAGAACGCGGTGCGCGCCGCGCGCCTGCCGCTCTGCATCACGCATTACAAGGCGCATATGGTCGTCACCGACCTGCCTCTCCCCAAGGACTGAGCCATGAACCTCGACGAGATCATTTCCTTCTATCACGAGCACGGCTACGTGGTCGTCCCCGGCCTGTTGCAGGGGCCCGTGCTGGACAGGCTCCGCGCGCTGACCGATGAAGTCGCCGCCCGCGCCGCAGAGGCGGAAGGCGACGATGCCTGGTTCGATTTCGACACCGATGCCGATGGACAACGCACGATCCAGCGCATCAAGAAGCCCAACCGCATCGACCCCTATTACGCCGCGCAGGCAGGAAATCCGCAGGTGCTGGAAATCCTCACCGCGATCATCGGCAAGCTGGTCCGGCTCAGCCATACCAAGATCAACATGAAGTCGGCCAATGGCGGCGCCGCGCTGGAATGGCATCAGGACTGGGCCTTCGCGCCGCACACCAACATGTCCACTTGCGTCGCCTCGATCATACTCGACGGCGCCAGCGCGGCCAATGGCGCGATGCAGGTCATCCCCGGCAGCCACAAGGGACCGCTTCTGGATCACCACGACGAGGAAGGCTTCTTCTGCGGCGCGGTCGACACGGCGGAGTTCGACATGTCCAGGGCCGCGCTGCTCGAAGGCCCTCCGGGCACCGTCAGCTTCCACCACCCGATGACGCTGCACGGATCGAGCGTGAACCGCTCGGGCGATCCGCGCCGGATCCTGTTCTACGAATATGCCGCCAGCGATGCATTCCCGCTGTTCTACAAGGTCGATTGGGAAGAATACGAATCCCGCATCGTCAGCGGGCCTTCCACCACCGAAGTCCGGTTCGAGGACAATTACGTCAAACTCCCCTTCCCCTCGCGCGCGGGCAGTTCGATCTACAAGATCCAGGCCGAATCCAGGCGCAAGTTCTTCGCGGACGCCAAGTGATGGGAGCCTCCGGCAAACGCCCCGTCGCTTTCGTGACCGGCGCCAGCGCGGGCACCGGGCGCGAGATCGCACTCTCGCTCGGCACGGCGGGCTATGACGTTGCGCTCGTCGCGCGGCGGACCGCCGAAATGGAAGCCGCCGCCGAAATCATCCGCGCGGACGGCGGCGAGGCACTCGTGCTCACCGCCGACGTGCGCGACGGCGAAGCCCTGAATGCGGCGCTGGACGCCTTCCTCGACTGGTCGGGCGGGACGGTGGACGTCGTGGTGAACGCGGCAGGCTATACCGGGCCGCTATCGCCGCCGATCGGCGAATTCAGCCTTGAGGAATTCGACAGCACGGTTGCCACCAACCTGCGCGCGCCGTTCATCGTGCTTTCGCGGCTGCTGCCGGTCATGCGCCGGGCCGGATCGGGCAGGATCGTCAACATCGGCGGCAACCACGGCATGCGCGGCCGGGCCGGACGATCGAGCTATTCCGCCTCGAAATGGGGCCTGCGCGGGCTGACCCGCAGTGCCGCCCTCGAAGCGGGGCCTGACGGCGTGACCGTGAACTACATCGCCCCCGGCCCCATCGCCGTGCCGCGCATGAAGGCGAACTGGCGGGCGCTGGCGCAGCAACGCGGGTTGAGCGAGGAGGAAGCGCTCAAGGCCTATGTCGCGGACATGGGCATTCCGCTCAACCGCCCCAGCGAGATGGAGGACATCGTTGCCATGGTACTCTATCTCGTCGGCGAAGGCGGACGAAACGTCACCGGGCAGGAACTGGTCGTGGACGGCGGCGCCACGCTATAACGCCGTGCAAAGGCCGCGCCGTCCCGGTTCGATTTGGGACGGCGCGCCTTTTTCCGATTCAGAACAGGTCGAAGTATTCGCGGTGCTCCCAGTCGGTCACCGTCTGGTTGTAGCGCATGACTTCCGCGCGCTTGATCATCAGGAAATGATCCACGAAATCGCTGCCGAAGGCACCGCGCAGCAATGTGCTGTCATCCAGCAGGTCCAGCGCCGCCTCAAGGCTGCGCGGAAGCCGCTCCGCCTCGGCAGCGTAAGGAGAATCCACCGATTCCGGCGGCTCCAGTCCCGCCTCGATACCCGCCAGTCCGGTCGCCATCTGGGAGGCGAGATAGAGATAGGGGTTGGCTGCGGGCTCACCCACGCGGTTCTCGATACGGCGCAGCTTCGCAGGCCCCCTGGCGAGCACCCGCAGCAGCGCGCCGCGATTGTCCTCGGCCCAGGCAAGACGGTCTGGCGCCAGCGAGTTCGGGCGGTAGCGCTTGTAGCCATTGATCGTGGGGGTCGAAAACGGCGTGGCCGCCGCCGCACCCGCCAGCAATCCGGCCAGGAACTGCCGCCCGACCGCGGATAGCCCCGGCGCACCGTCTTGCGGCGCGAAGGCGTTTGCTCCGGTCTTCAGGTCACGCAGAGACTGGTGGAGATGCCACCCGCTCGCCATGGCTTCGGGAAGCTGCGGGCGGCACATGAAGCTGACGTGATAGCCATGCCGCCGGGCGACCTGCTTGGCCATGCCACGGAACAGCACCATGTCGTCGGCCGGGCCGATGCCGGAGCCGACCTTGAACACGAATTCGCACTGGCTCGGGCCGAATTCCACTTCCATCGAATGCAGCGGCAGGCCCAGCGCCAGGCAGTTCTGCCTCAGAACATCGACGATCGGCTCGATCTGGTCGTAGCGCTGCTCGGTCAGGTAATTGTAACCCTGGTGAAGCAGCGAGACACGCGGCGGACGCGCGGGCTGGCCGGCATCCTCGGGGCTCAGCGCCGCATCTTCCAGACGGGTGAGATAGAATTCCACCTCCAGCCCGCTGACGAATTCGAACCCGCGCCCGGCCAGCCGAGCCGAGGCGTCCCGCGCCAGCCTTCTGGTGGATGAAACCACCGGGCGGCCGTCATTGTGGTAGAGATCGCAAAGCATCCACCCGGTACCGGGCGCCCAGGGCAGGAGGCGGAACGTCCCCGGATCGGGCACCATGACGACATCGCCGCCGCCCTGGAGATCGGCATTGCCGATCCCCGCCCCGGCCGAGAAGACCGGCGCTACGGTACGGTGCGCAGTGTCCTTGAGCAGCAGCGTGGAGGTGATCGCGCAGCCATCCTCGAAAGCGCCCTCCAGCGAGCCTGCCAGCAGGGTCTTTCCGCGCGCGATGCCGTGCATGTCGGCAAAGACGAGCCGCACGGTGGATACCTCGTCCGCCTCCACCCGGCGCAGCACTTCGGCGGCGAGGCGGCGCTGGTCCTCGTTCCACAGGCCATAAGCCTCGACAAATCCGGTCATGGCGCTCCCCGCTTATTCGGCGGCGTTCGCGGGTGCCGCCCAGGGCGCGGCATCGCGGCGGCGGGCATCGACAGCGCGCCAATACGCCTCGAGATCGGCTCCGGCAGGCGCCACCCCGTCAACCGTGCCCGGATCCACCACCGCCAGCGCTTCTTCCGCCGTCAGGTCCAGCAGCGGACGCTCGCCGTTCTCCATCTTGCGGAGCTGCCTGAGCAGCATGGTGCGATACGCGACGATGCCCTTGTCGGTCGTGCCGAGATGCTCCCGCGTGCGATCCTGGATACGGCCCATGGACTCCACGGCCCACTGGTCGTGAACGTTGATATCCTCGCCCATGCCCGTGTAAGTCCGGCTCTTCTGCTCCACCAAGTCATAACCGTAATCATTCGCGCGGTTGAGGCGCGGCTTGTAGTCCGGCAGTTCGTAAAGCGTCAGCCGCTGGCGGCGCATCTCCTCCTTGTCCACCGCATCGGTGAAGCTGGTGAAGGCGGCGTACCAGTAGCAGCTCGTGTCATCGATCGGCACGTGCCACTGCGTGATCGTCATCGTCTCCGACAGCGGAATGACGAAGGCCTGCGGGAAGAACAGGTTGGTGATGCGCACATGGGTCTGCCCTTCAGGCAGCGGGCGCAGCGCGGTGAGCCGGAAGCCGATGTCTGTCGGTGAAATCGTGATGTCCGGGTTCTCGAACTCGCGCAGGACCTGGATCATGGTCATGTCGCTGTCGGCCGAACGGGCGCGGAACTGCTTGCCATAGGCATCCGCTTCCTCGTCCTCGAAGAAACGGTGAAGAAAGCTGGCGTGCGCCGGATCGATCCCCACCTCGAGCGCCTGAAGCCAGTTGCAGTCGAGATAGCCCTTGAAGGCAAAGACATGGCTGCCGGGCGCCGCGAAGCAGTCCAGCCCCGGAAAAGCCGTGGGCTCGCCTTCACCCAGGAAGCCGAAGATCATGCCCGCCTGCTCGATCACCGGATAGGCACGCTGCCTGACGCGCGTGCAGAGCTTCGAGCCTGCCGGTTCGCCCGGCGTCTGGATGCAGTTGCCGTCCACATCGAACAGCCAGCCGTGGAACAGGCAGCGCAGTCCGCCGTCCTCGAGCCGCCCGAAGGCAAGGTCGGCGCCGCGATGGGGACAATCGCGATCGAGCAGGCCCAGCCGCCCCTCCTGGTCGCGGAACAGCACCATGTCCTGCCCCAGCACTTTCACCGCCTTGGCCGGGCGCGGTCCCTCCAGTTCCTCCAGCAGCGCGATCGGCTGCCAGTAGCGCCGCAGCAGCGCGCCAAGCGGGCGGTCGCGGCCGCTGAGGGTGACGAGATCGTTCTGTTCAGGTGTCATGGGCGTCTAATCCGTCAATCATCGAACCGAGGCCCTGTCCGGCTTGCCGCGCGGGCGTTACGCGCCCTTCGGCCCTTTTCGCGGACCGTTCGCTGCGGCAGCCTTCGGCCACTTCCCGCGTCATGCCTCAACGCGCGCGCGCCGCGTGTTGCCGAGACCACCCCGGCTCGTTGCCGAAACCGCACCGCACACCTCGTTGCCGCGCCAGTTTTTAGAACATAGACCTTGAACCCCTTAATCGCTTCGAGAGTCGCCCCCAGAATGAGCCAGTCCCCGCGAGAAATCCGCCATGTCGCCGTCTTCTGCGGCTCCAACACCGGCCTGGGCGACAAGTACGAACATGCCGCCGCCGCGCTTGGAGGCGCACTGGCCCGCAAGGGGATCGGGATCGTCTATGGCGGCACGCACAAGGGGCTGATGGGCATTCTTGCCGATGCGGCCCTGGCAGAGGGCGGGCACGTCCACGGCGTCATCAACCAGCGCCTGTTCGACAAGGGCCACCTCCACCCCGGCCTCTCGCTGCACGAAGTGGTCGAATCCATGCGGGTGCGCAAGGAACGGATGCTGTCGATCGCCGACGCCTGCATCGCCCTGCCCGGCGGCATCGGCACGCTTGAGGAATTCATGGAAGCCTGGACGCTCAACCAGCTCGGCGAGATCGACAAGCCGGTGGGCCTCTACAATGTCGGCGGCTTCCACGAACCCTTCATGGCCTTCATCGACAAGATGATCGAAGAGAAGTTCCTGCCGCCGGAACATCGCAAGGGCATCGTCCTCGAAGCCGATCCCGAAGCGCTGATCGATGCGCTGGCCGCATTCGAGAAGCCGGTCGTGCCGAAGTGGCTCTGACTTCGGCGATCTGACTTCGGCGGGACAGGATCGCCTGCCCCGCCGAAAACCTTCCTTGTTCAGACAGTCGTGTCGATCCAGATCGACTTGGTCTGGAAATGCTCCTCGACGTGCTGGCGGCCGTATTCGCGGCCGTGCCCGCTCGCCTTGATCCCGCCCGACGGCACCGCAGGGTCGATCCGGTTGTAGCAGTTCACCCAGACCGAGCCCGCCTTGAGCGCACGGGCCATGCGGTGCGCGCGGCCGAGATGGCTCGTCCAGACCCCGGCGCCGAGCCCGAATTCCGTGGCATTGGCGCGGGCGATCACTTCATCCTCGCTATCGAAAGGAAGCGTCGCCAGGATCGGGCCGAAGATTTCCTCCCGCACCGCGCGCATGTCGTCGCGGGCCTCGACGAGAACGGTCGGCGGGAAGAAGAAGCCCTTGTCGTAGGCTGCGCCCGACAGCCTGCCCCCGCCCGAGAGCGGCGCCGCGCCCGCCGCCAGCGCATCATCCATATGGCCGCAGACGCGCTCAAGCTGACGCGCCGAAACCAGCGGGCCGAGGTCGGTTTCGGGATCGAGACCATCGCCGATCTTCAGCGTGCCCGCGATCCGCGCGACTTCGGCGGCGAATTCGCGGTGAACCGCGCGCTCCACGAACAGACGCGTTCCAGCGCTGCAAACCTGCCCGGAATTGGCGAAGGCCGCGATCACCGCGGTCTTCGCCGCCGCTTCGAGGTCGGCATCGGCGAACACGATATTGGGAGACTTGCCCCCCAGTTCCAGCGAGAGCCGCTTGAGGTTGCCCGCCGAAGCCTGGACGATGCGGCGGCCCGTCGCCTCCGAGCCGGTGAAGGCGATCTTGTCCACCCCGGAATGCGCGGCGAGCGCCGCCCCGGCCTCGGCACCGAAACCGGTGACGACGTTGAACACGCCCTCCGGCACGCCCGCTTCCAGCGCCAGTTCCGCAAGGCGCAGCGGCGCGAGGCTGGCGTCCTCGGCAGGCTTCAGCACCAGCGTGCAACCGCTTGCGAGCACCGGCCCGAGCTTGAGAACACTGGCCCAAAGCGGTCCGTTCCAAGGGATGATCGCCCCGCAAACGCCAACCGGTTCCTTCACCGTGCAGGCGAAAGTTCCGGGATCGGACGGCCGGTTCGTGGTGCCTTCGACAGACCGCGCGATACCCGCGAAATAGCGCAGCAGGTCTACCAGCATCGCCACCGAGCCGCGGGTGTGGCGGATCGGCGAGCCCATCTCCAGCGTATCCAGCCGGGCGAACTGCTCGGCATCGCGCTCCAGCAGGTCGGCCAGGCCCAGGATCAGCTTCTGCCGATCGGCCGGCGAGAAGCGCGGCCATGGCCCTTCCTCGAAGGCGCGCCGCGCGGCATCGACCGCACGGTCCACATCACCCGCCGTGCCCCGCGCGATCCGGGCCAGCACTTCGCCGGTCGCCGGATTGCGGGTTTCGAAGGTTTCACCGGATTCCGCCGGAAGCCATGCTCCGCCGATCAGCAGTTTCTCGTCGCGAACTGCCATGGCTTCAATCCCTCAACCGGAAGCTGACGCCCTGCGCGCCTTCCCAGAGCACCGTTCGGCCCAGCTCGGGCAGATGCTCAAGCCCTTCCACGATGGTCAGGAAGTGAATGCCCGCCAGCGGCCCGAGCTTGCTGGCGAAAGCCACGCCGCCATAGGCAAGCAGGATCTCGCACTCGCTGTAGCCACCGGGATAGAAGATGAACTGGCCGGGCGCGGGATAGCGCGTGGGATTTTCCCAGGGCAGGTCGTAGTGCGCATCGCCCAGCGGAATCCACACGCCCTCGCCGCTCCAGCGGACATGGATCAGCTTTTCGTCGTAAGGCAACATCGCCTTGAAACGGGCGGCGGTGACAGGAGCGAGTTCCTCCTCCAGCCGGGCAACGAACCGGAACGGGCCGGCGGTAATGTCGATCAGGGTCATTTATCGTGTGTCCGTAGGGTCAGGCGGCAGCGACAAGGCGTGCAAGGCCGCGTTCGAGATCGGCGATCAGGTCTTCCACCGCTTCGAGGCCGACATGGATGCGCACGGCCGGGCCGGGGGCGGACCACTCCGTCGCCGAACGCAGGGTGTTCGGGTAAGTCGGCACCACGAGGCTTTCATAACCGCCCCAGGAATAGCCGAGCTTGAACAGGTCCATATGGTCCATGAAGGCAGCGAACTGCTTGTCCGTGCAGGCTTCCAGCACGAAGCCGAACAGGCCGGAGGCGCCGTCGTAATCGCGCTGCCAGATCGCATGGCCGGGATCGCCCGGCAGCGCGGGATGCATGACGCGGTGGACTTCGGGGCGGCCTTGCAACCATTCGGCGATGGCCAGCCCCGAGGCATGATGCTGCTTCATGCGCAGCGGCAGGGTCCGCAGGCCCCGCATGGCCATGTAGATATCGTCCGGCCCGGCGCAGTATCCCGATGCCGACGCGGTTTTCTTGACCGGGATGAAGGCATCCTCCGTGGTGACGGCAATGCCGAGCATGAGGTCGGAGTGGCCTGAGATATACTTCGTCGCGGCATTGATCGAGACGTCCACGCCGTGCTCCAGCGGCCGGAAATTGATCGGCGAGCCCCAGGTATTGTCGAAGATCGTCCAGATGCCCCGCGCCCGGCACTCCTTCGCGATCGCGGGAACGTCCGTCATCTCGAAGGTCAGCGAACCGGGGCTCTCCATGTAGACGACACGGGTGTTCGGCTGAAACAGCTCGGCGATCCCGGCGCCCACGTCCGGCCGGTAATAGGTCACGTCCACGCCGAACTTGCGCAGGAAGCTCTCGCAGAAATCGCGGGCTGGGCCGTAGAGGCTGTCGACGATCAGCAAGTGGTCGCCCGCCGAAAGGAACGCGGTGAGCGAGGCGCAGATCGCGCCAAGGCCGCAGCTCGTCGTGATCGCGCGGTAACCGCCTTCCAGGAGGGTGATCGCATCCTCGAAGGCACGCGTCGTCACCGTGCCCTCGCGTCCGTAAGTGAAGCCTTCGAAGGCGCCCGAGGCCCGGTCGCGCCGCGTTTCGAGCAGGGCCTCCACGGAATCGAACAGGACTGTCGAACAGTGGTAGACCGGCGGATTGACGACGCCGAAATTGTTCTTCGGATCGCGGCCTGCGTGGAGTGCCTGGGTATCGCGCTTGAACCCGGTGATATCGGTCACTTCGTGAGGTCTCCTTAGATGACGGTGCCGGAATCGACGACGATGTCCTGCCCGGTAATCATGCGCCCCGCCGGTCCGACGAGGTGGAACAGGGCTGCGGCGATATCGTCCTCGGTAACGAGGCGGCCCAGCGCCGTTCCGGAAAGGAAGCGTTTCAGGGGCGCATCCTCGGGCTCGCCGTTGCGCTGGGCGGTTTCGCGGAACAGGCGGTGGATACGCTCACCCTCGACCCCGCCGGGCGAGATCATGTTGACCCTCACCCCGTGCGGCGCCGCATCGAGCGCGGCGGACTTCACCAGCCCGCGCAGCGCCCATTTCGACGCGGAATAGAGCGAGAACCCGGCCACGCCCTTGTGCCCGTAAGTCCCGCCGACGGCCACGACACGCCCTTCGCCCCGCGCCGTCATGCCGGGCATCACGGCAGCCATGGCATTGACCACGCCCAGCACGTTGATGTCGAAGCATCCGCGATAGTCCTGCGGGCTCGCTTCCCAGACCGGGCGGCGGGGCGCCCCGACACCGGCCGCACAGACCAGTATGCCGGGCGCGCCCAGTGTCCGTTCGGTCCGGGCGGCAGCCTCGCACATCGAGGCATCGTCGGATACGTCCGCAGCGCAGGCGATGACGTTCAGCCCTTCGGCAACGAGGGATGCCGCCGCCCGCTCTCCGGTTGCCGCATCCCGGCCCACGATCGCCACGCCGGCGCCCGCGCGGCCAAGCGCCCGTGCGAGGCCCAGGCCGAGACCGCGCGTCCCTCCCGTCACCATGGCAACCTTGCCTTCGAGGCTCATCGGCGCGTCATCCGCATTTATCGTCCTTGATTGGGCTTCCCTGATGACTTGGTAGCGCAAGATCACGGTTCGGGAAGGTGACCATTAGGCGACGGGTCCGCACCGAAAAAGCACCGCCGGGGCCATGGGTGTTGTCCTAAACAGTTCACGGCGAATGGATCATGGCCTGCCGCTCCCGGCTGATTTTCCGCAGTTTTCCGGGGCCCGCGCCATCAAGGAGTCTCGATAATGAGCCGTAGCGAAAGAAGCGAGGACGACATTGCGGCAGCAGCCGCCGTCTCGCTCGAAGAAATTCCCGTGATCGACTTCGCGCCGTTCCTGAGCGGCGATCCGGAAGCCCGCCGCACGGTGGCAAGCGAGATCGCGCGGGCCTGCGAGGAGATCGGCTTCTTCTACCTCACCGGGCACGGTGTGCCGCAGGCGGTGATCGACGCGATCTTCGCCGCCGCCGCCGACTTCTTCGCCCGCCCCGCCGCCGAACGTGCCGGCGCCCATGCCACGCCCGAATGGTATCGCGGCTATATCCCGATGCCGGAACGCCAGCCCCTTTCGCGCAATACCCGGATGTTCGAGCAGTACCGCCTCCAGCACGAATGGCCCGCCGATCCGGGCGACATGGAACATGCCCGTATCTTCGACCAGGCAAACCGCTGGCCCGAAGGCATGGCCGCATTCCGCGAGGCCGGAGAGGACTATCTCGGCGCCATGCTGGCCCTTGGCCGCGAACTGCTGCGCGCCTTCGCGCTTGGCCTCGGGCTGGAGGAAAGCCGGTTCGACGACTGGTTCAGCCAGCCGCCTTCGCAGCTCAGCCTGAACTATTACCCCGTGCTCCCGGACAGCGCGGACACCGACGTGTCCAACATGATCTCCCATACCGACGAAGGTCCGTTTACGATCCTGGCCCAGGGCGCGATTGGCGGGCTCGAGGTCAAGCGCCGCGACGGGGCATGGATACAGGCACCGCCGATCCCGGGCGCCTTCACCATCAATGTCGGCGACATGATGATGTGGTGGTCCAACGGCCGCTTCATCTCGAACTACCACCGCGTGCGCAACCGCACCGACGTGGAGCGTTTTTCGGTCCCCTATTTCGCCAATCCGGACCGCACGGTGACCGTGGCGCCCCTGCCCGAACTGCTGGGCGAAGGCCCGCGCTATGCGCCCGTCCGCGTCGCCGACCACCTCGCCCGTTTTTACAGCCAGCTCTCCAAGAATCCTCATGAAGCCTACAACTGAGCCCCATATGACCGCAAAGATCGGCGCCGACATCGGCGGCACCTTCACCGACGTCGTGCTCGAAATCGGCGAGCGGCGCCATTCCACCAAACTGCTCACCACTTACGATGCCCCCGAACGGGCACTGCTCGACGGGGTGACGCTGCTGCTTGCCGAAGCGGGAATCGAACCGGCCGACGTCTCGCTGGTCGTCCATGGCACCACGCTGGCCACCAATGCCCTGATCGAGCGGCGCGGCGTGACCGTGGCCATGCTTACCACAGAGGGGTTCCGCGACGCGCTGGCGCTCGGCACGGAAAGCCGGTTCGACCAGTACGACATCGGCATGGAAAAACCCGCCCCGCTGGTGCCGCGCCGCCTGCGCCTCGGCGTGCCGGAGCGGCTCGATGCGCTGGGCGAAGTGCTCGTCCCGCTGGACGAGGACGCCGTGCGCACCGCCGCCGCCGCATTTCGCGATCAGGGCGTTGAAAGCGTCGCGGTCGCCTTCCTCCACAGCTACGTCAACGATGCGCACGAGAAGCGCGCGGCCGAAATCCTGCGCGAGGAAATGCCCGGCGTCTCGATCTCGCTCTCCTGCGAGGTCTCGCCGGAAATGCGCGAATACGAGCGGTTCTCGACGACGACGGCCAATGCCTATGTCCAGCCCCTCGTAGACGCCTATCTGCGCCGCCTCGAAGGCCGTCTCACCGAAATGGGCTTCACCTGCCCGCTCTACCTCATGCTGTCCTCGGGCGGGCTCACCACGGTCGATACCGCCGCGCGCTTCCCGGTGAGGCTGGTCGAAAGCGGCCCGGCGGGCGGCGCCATCTTCGCGGCCTCGGTCGCGGCGGAATGCGGCGCGGACCGCGTGCTCGCCCTCGATGTCGGCGGCACCACGGCCAAGATATGCCTCATCAACGACGGCGCCCCGCAGACCTCGCAGGTCTTCGAGGTCGGCCGCGTCCACCGCTTCCGCAAGGGCAGCGGCCTGCCGCTGCGCATCCCCGTCGTCGAGATGGTGGAGATCGGCGCGGGCGGCGGTTCGATCGCCTCGGTCGACAGTGCCGGACGCCTCGCCGTCGGCCCGCACAGCGCCGGCTCCGAGCCCGGCCCCGCCGCTTATGGACGGGGCGGAGAGCGGCCCACCGTGACCGATGCCGACATTACCCTGGGCCGCATCGACCCTTCGCGCTTCGCGGGCGGCAAGGTCACCCTCAGGCCCGAAAACGCGCAGGCAGCGCTGGCCGGGCTCGGCCTCTGGGACGGCCGCGCCGAAACCCTCGCCGTCGGCGTCAGCGAGATCGTCGACGAGACCATGGCAAGCGCGGCCCGCGTCCACGCGGTGGAACAGGGCATGACCCTGGACGAACGCAGCCTCATCGCCTTCGGCGGCGCGGCCCCGCTGCACGCGGTCAGCTTCGCCGAAAAGCTGGGCATCGGCACCGTCATCATTCCCTCCGGCGCAGGGGTCGGTTCGGCAGTGGGCTTCCTGCGCGCGCCGGTCTCCTACGAAGTCGCGCGCAGCCTCACCATGCGGCTGGACGCGGTGGACATCGACAGGCTGAACGCTCTGCTTGATGAGATGGCAGGCGAGGCGCGAAACCTTGTGAGCGCCGGGGCGCCCGGTGCGAAGCAGACGGAAAAGCGCGTCTGCCTCGCCCGTTATCAGGGACAGGGCTACGAAATCCCCTTCGAGTTCCCCACCCGCACGCTTGGCCCCGGCGATATCGCCGTGCTCAGGGAGGCGTTCGAACAGGCATACCGTGCGCAATACGGCGGCATGGTGCTCGACCTGCCGATCGAGATGCTGACATGGCGCGTCACTGTCGGCGCGGGCGGTTTCGCCTCGGAGGCGGCGGCGGCCGAAGCGACGCCGCGCGATGCCGCGCCCGTCGGAAGCCGCAAGGTGATCGACCCGGCCACCGGCGAAGCGCTCGACTTCGCACTCTATGCCCGCGAGGAGATGCGGCCCGGAGACCGGTTCTCCGGCCCCGCCCTCGTCGCAGAGCGCGAGACCACCACCGTCGTCTCCCCCCGCTTCAACGGGCGCATGGATGAACGCGGCTATCTCGTACTGACCCGCCGCGACCAAGGACTTTCCCGATGAGCCAGACTTCCGCCGGCACCGCCCTCACCGAACTGCGCATGCAGGTGATCTGGACGCGCCTGATCTCGATCGTCGAGGAACAGGCGCAGACGCTGATGCGCACCGCTTTCTCCACCACCGTGCGCGACGCGGGCGATCTGTCCGCCGCGTTGTTCGACCTCGAAGGCCGTCTCATAGCCGAGGCGGTTACCGGCACACCCGGCCACGTCAATTCGATGGCAGAGGGCGTGCGCCACTTCCTGGCCAAGTTCCCGGTCGCCACGATGAAGCCGGGCGACCATTTCATCACCAACGACCCATGGCTCACGGCGGGGCACCTGCACGACGTCACCGTGGTTTCGCCCGCGTTCCATGACGGGCGGGTCGTCGGCCTGTTCGGCGTGTGCTGCCACCAGGTCGACATCGGCGGGCTCGGGCAAGGGCCGGACGGCCGCTCGATCTACGAGGAAGGGCTCCAGATCCCCCTGCTGAAGCTGGCGGACGCGGGCCGGATCAACCAGGATCTCATCGATATCCTGTGCCAGAACGTGCGCATGCCGATGCAGGTCAAGGGCGATGTCCTGTCCTACATCACCAGCAACGAGGCGGCATCGCGGCGGCTCAGCGCCATGCTGGGCGAATTCGCCATGGCCGACCTTGCGCAAGTGGCGGACTACATCATCGAGCGCTCGCTGGCGGCAACCCGCGCCGAGATCGCCAGGCTGCCTGACGGCCAGTGGACCAGCACCCTGGTGATCGACGGTTACGACAAGCCGGTGACGCTGGTGGGCACGCTGACCATCGCCGGGGATACCCTGTCGATGGACTACGAAGGCACCGATCCCTGCCTACCGCGCGGCATCAATGTCGTGCTCAACTACTGCCGCGCCTACACCGTGTTCGGCCTGCGCTGCGTGATCTCGCCAGACGTGCCCAACAACTTCGGCGCGCTCGATCCTTTCGTCGTCACCGCGCCGGAAGGTTCGATCCTCAACGTCCAGCGGCCATGGCCGGTCGCGGCCCGCCACGTCATCGGGCAGATGCTGCCGGACCTCGTGTTCGGGTGCCTCTCTCAGGCGATCCCCGACCGCGTTCCCGCAGAGGGCAGCTCGTGCCTGTGGTCGGTTCAGCTTCGCGGCAACCTGCCCGCCCAGGGCAATGCGCGGCAGGGCGAGAGCTTCGATGCGATCTTCTTCAACTCCGGCGGTTCCGGCGCGCGGCCCGAGCAGGACGGCCTGTCCGGCACCGCCTTCCCCAGCGGGGTGCGCGCCATGCCGGTGGAAGTGACCGAGAGTTCGGCCCCCATCGTCATCTGGCGCAAGGAACTGCGCGCCGACAGCGGCGGCCCCGGCGAACGCCGCGGCGGTCTGGGCCAGACGGTGGAAGTGGGCATGCGCGACGGCAGCGGCTTCGAAGTGCTCGCCATGTTCGAACGGGTCGAACGCCCCGCCAGGGGCCGCGACGGCGGGCATGACGGAGCGGCGGGCAAAGTCACGACGTCGGGCGGCAAGACCATGCGCGCCAAGGGGCTTCAGGCGATTCCGGCGGGCGAGCGGCTCGTGCTGGAAATCCCGGGCGGCGCCGGGCTCGGCGCGCCCGCGACACGCGATCCCGCCAAGGTCCGCCGCGATATCGAGGAAGGGATGATAACGCCCGAGGGCGCTAGCCGGGACTACGGCTTCACCGGCTAGAAACCTGGGGCGGGGGTAAAATCCCCCGCCCCAGGTTCACCTGTTCCGGTTCATTTCTCGACAGCGATCTCGTCGATTTCCTCGTCCTCGTCGGCGTACCAGTTCTCGCTGCCCGGGATGGTCGGCAGCGAACGGCAATCGTTGAGGTCGCGCGCGATCTGCTCGGCGAACTTGGCCGCGACCAGCGGCAGCGGGCGCCCCTTGAGCTGCCCCAGCACCAGCGGCCCGTAAGTCCGGTCGATATCGCTGATCCGCCGCACCGCAAAGCGCGGATCGTGGCGCCACACATCGGCGCCGATGTCGATCTGGAAGGTAATCAGATCACTGCCGGCAACCAGCTCTGCCAGGAAATCGAAGCTGTTTGCCTCCACCGCGACATTGAGCTTGGCAGAGCTTGAAAGCAGGCGGCTCTCCACGATTTCGCGCCCGCCGAAGGCCATGTCCGGCATGGCCACGTCGTAATGCGCGCATTCCCTGAGCCGCAGCACTTCGTTCTTGGCCAGCGGATGGTCCGCCGCCATCACCGCGACCAGCCCCTGCCCGATGGACATGATCGGATGCAGCTCCGAGGAGCGCAGGGGGCGGAAGATCAGCACCAGGTCCATCTCGTATTCCATCAGCGCCCGCACGGCGGTGCTGTGGTCGGTAACGCTGACCTTGAACTTGACGTTGGGATGCTTCTCGCGAAAATCGGCGACGTGGCGAAGCACGAAGCTGCGCGCCACCGCCTGGCTGCAGGCAATCCGGACTTCGCCGCGCTGCAGCCCTTCGAGCTCCTCGATCTGGGAGTAGACCCGGCGCAGTTCCGATGTCTGCATCCTGATCCAGCCGATCAGCACCTCGCCGGCAGCCGTCAGCCTGACACCCGAGGTGTGCCGCTCGAAAATGGTCGAGTTCAGATCGTGCTCGACGTCCTGAATTCGTCGCAGCAGAGCCGAGGGGGTGACGTTCAGCCGTTCGGCCGCCTGGCGCACGGACCCGACCCGCGCGACTTCATCGATATATTGCCAGATCCTCTGGTTGCGTAGCGCCATCTGCGACTCCGTTCGATTTTCGGCTACACCCTGCCCGTGGTTTAACACCACTTGGGCAACGGCACATCCCTTATGCAACGAACGTCACGAGGCAGCGGCTTGGGAAGAAGCGCTTCCTCGTAAAACTCACAATATCGCCCGCCGGTCAACATTATTGTTATCATCGGGGTATTATTTAAATCACGTCTTCGGGGTGTTCCAATGGACCTGCAATTGAAGGATAGAATTGTTGTCATTACCGGCGCGGGTAAAGGCATGGGTCCGGCCATTTCTACATCGTTCGCTAAAGAAGGCGCCAAACTTGTTCTGCTGGGCCGCGACACCGAAGCGCTCGATATATTGAAGATGGCGATCGACGAAATCTCGTCCGCCCTTGTCGTCAAGTGCGACGTTACCGATCCCGCAGCCTGCGCTGCCGCCGTCACTGCAGCGGAATCCCATTTCGGACCGGTCGATGTCCTCGTCAACGTTGCCGGCGGCACCGGCCCGGTCGGCGCAACGGCGTGGGAAACCACACCCGAAGGCTTCGACGAGATCATCCAGCTCAACATGGGCGGCTGCTTCCTGATGATGCGCGCGGTGCTGCCCGGCATGGTCGCCCGGCGCTATGGCAAGATCGTCAATGTCGGCGGCACCTTCGGCATGCACGGCCGCGCCGGGCGCATGGCCTATTCCGCCTCGAAATGGGGCCTGCGCGGCATCACCAAGTCCACCGCGATCGAAGCGGGGCCCTACAACGTCAACGTCAACATCGTCGCCCCCGGCATGGTGGACGGGCCGCGCTTCCGCACCAAGGTCATGCCCGGCATGGCCGAAGCCCGCGGGCTGACCGAAGACGAAGTGATCGCCGAGCATGCGGCCGAATATGCCCTGCGCCGGATCAGCACGGCCGAGGACGTGGCTTCGGCCTGCCTGTTCCTCGCCTCCGACGTCTCGCGCCAGATCACCGGCGTCGACCTGCCGGTCGACGGTGGCTGGGCCTCGCTCTGAACCCTGAATTGCATACGGAACGCCCCATGACTGCTGAGCCCATGACCGCCGATATCGTCATCAACGGCGCAACCCTCGTCACTGACAGCGCCATGTTCGCAGCCTCGATCGCCATCAAGGACGGCGCGATCCTGGCGATCGGCGCGCCCGAGGCGATGCCGGACGCCGCCGAAGTGGTGGACGCCACCGGCAAGTACATCCTCCCCGGCGCCATCGACGCCCACGTCCATTTCCGCGATCCGGGCTATACCCACAAGGAAACCTGGGAAACCGGAACCGCCAGCGCGGCCATGGGCGGCGTCACCACGGTGTTCGAGATGCCCAACACCAACCCGCCCACGGGTAATGTCGAAGCGCTCAACATGAAGCTGGAATCGGCGAAGAAGGCCTATGTCGATTTCGGCATCTACGGGCTCCTGGGCGAGGACAACCTCGACCAGCTCGAAGCGCTGATCGAGGGCGGCGTGGCCGGGTTCAAGTGCTTCATGGGCAATACCTTCGGCAACCTGCCCTCTCCGCCCAGCGGCGCGATCCTCGAAGGTTTCGAGATCGTCGCCAAGCACGGCTACCGCGTCGCGCTCCATGCCGAGAATGCCTCCATCATGGCGCGCCGCTCGAAGAAGCTGCGCGAGAACGACTGCTGCGACCCGCTCGCCCATCTCGACGCGCGGCCGCCGGTAGTCGCAGTGGAGGCGGTGTCGCGCGCGGCGATCCTGGCCGAATGGACCGGCGCACGCATCCACGTCCTCCACGTCTCCTCGGGCGACGAACTGCGCCCCCTGCGCGAGGCCAAGGCCCGCGGCGTGGACATCACGGCGGAGACATGCCCGCACTACCTGCTGCTGGACGAACACGCCTATACCGAGAAGAAGTCCCTGATCCGCGTCAATCCGCCCGTGCGCGAGAAAGTCCATCAGGAGCAGCTCTGGCAGGGCGTTGCCGACGGCACGATCGACATGATCGCCACCGACCATGCCCCGCACAGCCACGCGGAAAAGCACAACGACGACATCTGGCGCGCCGACTGCGGCTTCACCGGGGTGCAGACGCAGATGCCGCTCATGCTCACCCAGATCGCCAATGGCCGCATGACGCTGAACCAGTATGTGCGCATGACCTCGCTGGCGCCTGCCAAGGCGTTCGGCCTCTATCCCCGCAAGGGCGCGCTGCTGCCGGGTTCGGACGCCGATATCGTCGTCGTCGATCTCGACAAGGTGGTGAAGGTCGATTCCGCGCTGCTCAAGTCCAAGGGATCTTCCACCCCGTTCCAGGACTACGAAACCCGCGGCGCGCCGATCCACACGCTGGTGCGCGGACGCTTCGTGATGCGCGACAGCGAGCTGGTGACCGAAGCGATGGGCCACGGCCTCAACGTGCGGCGCATCCAGCAGATGCCGACGCCCAGGCCCACGAACACGCACACCACCACCCGCGCGATCCTCGAAAAGCGCGGCAAGCGTTACTGAGCCGGACGCACCGCCAGACCGGTCCCTCACTCGGACGGCGCCCAGCAAACGGCGCCGTCCGTTCTTTCCCATGTCCCGAGCAGAAGAGTGTCCATGTCCATCAAGCTCGAACAGGCCCGTGCCATCGTTTCCGCCGCGCTCGAAAAGGGCCGTGAAATGGGGCTCAAGCCCTTGACGGTCGCCGTGCTGGATACCGGTGGCCATCTCGTCAGCTTTGGACGCGAGGACGGCTCCTCGACCCTGCGCCCGCAGATCGCCACGGCAAAGGCGGCGACGGCGCTGGCGCTCGGCCTGTCCTCGCGCGCCGTTGCGGCCATGGCTGCCGACCGTCCGGCATTCGTGGCCTCGCTCGGCGCCATCGCGCCGCAGGGCATCGTTCCTGCCGCCGGCGGCCTGCTCGTCATCGGCCCGGACGATACCGTGATCGGAGCCGTCGGCGTGACCGGCGACCTTTCGGACAACGACGAAGCCTGCGCCCTGGCGGGGATCGCCGCCGCCGGGCTTGCAACGAAGGAATAAGCCGCATGGCCACCCAGACGATCGACCGCGCCGGCCTCTCCGTCGAATCCTCGCTCGCGGCCTTCATCGAGGAGCAGGCCCTTCCCGGCACCGCGATCGCCCCTGAGGCCTTCTGGCACGACCTTGCCGGGATCTTCGCGCGCTTCACCCCGCGCAACGCCGCCCTCCTGGCGACCCGCGACCGACTTCAGGCCCGCATCGACGCATGGCACCGGACGCACCGCGACCAGCCCTTCGATGCTGCCGCCTATCAGGCATTCCTGAGCGAGATCGGCTATCTCGCAGCCGAGCCGGCACCTTTCAGGATCGCCCCCGAAAACGTCGATCCCGAACTTGCCGCGATCGCCGGGCCGCAACTTGTCGTGCCGGTGCTCAATGCCCGCTTCCTGCTCAACGCCGCCAATGCGCGCTGGGGCAGCCTTTACGACGCGCTCTACGGCACCGACGCCCTGCCCGGCAAAGCCACGGGTCCGGGCTACGATCCTGAACGGGGCGCTGAGGCGATCGCCTGGTCCAGGGCCTTCCTTGACCGCGCGGCCCCGCTCTCCAACGGCTCCTGGGCCGACTTTGCGGGCGGCGATCCCGTGCTTGCCGATCCTGCCGCGTTCGCCGGGCGCCGGGGGGCCAACATCCTGCTGCGCCATCACGGCCTGCACATCGAGATCGTGATCGATCCCGCCCATCCCATCGGCGCCGCCGATCCGGCGGGCATTGCCGATAACCAGCTTGAAGCCGCGATCACCACGATCGTCGACCTCGAGGATTCCGTCGCCGCCGTGGACGGGCCGGACAAGCGCGATGGCTACGCCAACTGGCTGGGCCTGATGCAAGGCAATCTCGAAGCGACCTTCGAGAAGGGCGGTAAATCGGTGCGACGACACCTTTCGCCGGACCGCGCCTACACCGCGCCCGATGGCAGCCCGTTCTCGCTGCGCGGCCGCAGCCTGCTGCTCGTCCGCAATGTCGGGCACCTCATGCGCACGCCCGCCGTCCACCTGCCAGACGGCAGCGAGGCCTTCGAGGGCATACTCGATGCCGTCGTCACCAGCCTCATCGCGCTGCACGACCTTGACGGCAGGGGCCGCTATCGCAACAGCCCGGCCGGCTCGATCTACATCGTCAAGCCGAAGATGCACGGGCCGGACGAAGCGGCCTTCGCCAACGACCTGTTCGATGCGGTGGAAGACATGCTGGGTCTGGCCCGGCACACCATCAAGATCGGCGTCATGGACGAAGAGCGCCGCACATCGGCCAACCTGGCAGCCTGCATCCATGCGGTGAAGGACCGGATCGTCTTCATCAACACCGGCTTCCTCGATCGTACCGGCGACGAGATCCACACGTCCATGCAGGCCGGGCCGATGCAGCCCAAGGGCGACATGAAAAGCGCCCGCTGGCTTGTCACTTACGAGAACCGGAACGTGCAGATCGGCCTCCAGACCGGATTTTCCGGCCGGGCGCAGATCGGCAAGGGCATGTGGGCCGCGCCGGATCGCATGGCCGACATGCTGGAGCAGAAGATCGCCCATCCGCTCAGCGGTGCCTCCACCGCCTGGGTGCCTTCGCCCACGGCGGCAGTGCTTCATGCCACGCACTACCATGCGGTGGACGTGGCGGCGCGCCAGTCCGAACGCGCAGCCGAACCCCCGGCATCGCTGGGCGACTTGCTGACGCTTCCGCTGGCCCGCCCTACGGATTGGAACCGGACCGCTATCGAACGGGAACTCGACAACAACGCGCAAGGCATCCTCGGCTACGTCGTGCGCTGGATCGACCAGGGCATCGGCTGCTCCAAGGTTCCGGACATCAACGATGTCGGGCTGATGGAAGATCGCGCCACGCTGCGTATCTCCGCGCAGGCGCTCGGCAACTGGCTGCTTCACGGCGTCTGCACGCAAGACGATGTGGAAGCCGCGCTGGCCCGCATGGCGGAAAAGGTCGACGCCCAGAACGCGGCTGACCCGGATTACAGCCCGATGTCACGGGATCGGGAGCGTTCGGTGGCATTCCAGACCGCCCGCGCCCTGATCTTCGAAGCGGCCGCCCAGCCCAACGGATATACCGAATGCCTGCTGCACCGCTTCCGGCTCCAGCGCAAAAGCGCAGCCTGAACGGTCGCAACGGACTTAACGGAAGAATTTGACGGATCGCGGCTGCGGCCGCGGTCCTGATTCCTGCGCCGGGCGTTCTGCTCGGCCACATTCCCTCTGCCCTGCCCGGCATCGAGGAGCGGCGCCCCCGCACGGCGCCTCAAGACCATTCGCTGAGCGCAAGAGGATGGCCTGCGGGCGCATAGTTGCACGCCCCTTACCCCGAAAGACCCCGCCGGCCGGTTTCGCGCCGGGCTATAGTCGTGAATGCCGCCTTGCGGCGGTCATGCCGCCGCCGCGAAGGCGACCTGTCCCGCATGGACCACGTTCCGGCGGGAAGCGCTGGCATTTGGGCGCCGGGGACGAAAGAGCGCTCGCGCCATGAATGTATTGTAATTGGCACCCGCAAATGTGCGCTCGTATCCCCTGCCTCGTCATCAGCTAGGCGGGGAGCACGCCTCAGCGGGCCCGTCCGTCCGATCGCCGTGGCATGCGGCTTATGACGGATATCAAAGGCCTGAAGACCTGAAGAATTGAGGCCTGAGAAGGTGAAGCCAAAGAATTGAGGAAAGTGTCTGCATAAACAGAACGACTGGACACCGCTTCAGGCAGCATCAGGCCGGAATGGCCTCTTCCAGGCCAGCCGCGCCTGACAGGGAAGGCTGGAATCGGAAGCCGCGCCCTTAACAACTAACATTAACAACCGTCGTAAAGCGACTGGAGAGCACTCTCCACGCCCAGAGGCCAGAAGGCTCTTGCGGAGCGCCCACAGAGGCGTGCGGAGCCTGCCGAAGGGTCGTTCGCCGGATCGGCCAAATTATTCGCAGGATCAACGCATGTCATTGAATTACAACGAAAATGATCGCGACACTTTAGCCAAAAGTGTATCACAGAGCAATAGGTTATTCTTTTTAGAGGGGATTGTGATGCTTTCTGCGGCCAAGGCTGCGGATCACCGTTAACCGGCAGATTAAGTAAATCACCTTTACCGGGGTTTACCATATCCTTCGACGACGGCCTGTTAACTGACCCGCCTGACACACCCTCTGCCACCTTCTCGGTCGATACCGGTTCTCCGGCGAATTCCACCAAGTCGTCACCGGGCAACATATCGGAGAATTTCGATTTCTCCGTGATCTTTTGCCGCCACATACGGGCCGCGATTTCCCGCTCTTCTGGTCCGACTGCGCTGGTATAGATTGCTGTTGTCTTGATGTCCGCATGTCCAAGCCATCTCTGGACCAGTGTAAGCGGCACTCCGGCCTGGATCGCACGGACGCCGAAACCGTGCCTCAGACCCTTGGGGCTGGCATAAGTGCCGGTTATTCCCGCACTTTCCATGACCTCGCAGATCCGGCGATAACCCGTCATGCGGGACCATGGCCACAGCTCGGGATCGTCGCTGGAGCGCGATCGGAGCCATTGATACAAAACTCTCAGAAAGTTGGGCGGAAGAGGAATTGCCCTAAATATTCGTTTGCCGCGCTTTTTCAGGCACTGGATAATGACGTGCTTGGCCTCGAAATCGATACTGTCGACGGTCAACGACAGCGCCTCGGAGATTCGGCAGCCAGTATAGGCCAGCATCCAGCAAAACGTTCGCACATCCGCACTTCGATTACGTGCGGAACGTATGAATGCGTCGATCTCATTATTAGTAAGATATTTGCGTTGTCCGTGCCGGTTATAGACAGTCCATGGCATATGATGAAGCCCTCGCGGTGACGGATTATCCGGTAAAGACATAGCGTTAACGCCGCTACCAAAACCCCGCTCCGGGCGGTTTGAGACACTTTTGGCTAAACCGTCTCAGACACGGCAGTTCCACTCGGAGTCTTGCTGATGTGGGGGTTGGCAATGGCTATTAACGCGGACAGACGAAGAACCGAGGGCACCAGGGCCGGCGCGGCTCACGTTGCCCGCCTGGCCAGATACCCTGACACGGCGCTCTTCTGGTTCCGCATTGGAAACTATCCGCATCTCGTGGCCGCCTATGGCCAGGAACTCGCTTCCGAGGCGGTGGCGACCGCTCATGACCATATCGCCCGGCTCGTTCAGGACAATGGCACCATGGAGACATGCCGCGCGGATATCCTGGAGGTCAGGATCAAGCGCGGCACCCGGCTCGGCGACACGATGACCCCTGAGACCGGCACGGCCTGGGCGGCGACGGTCTGCGAGGCGATCCCGCTGCTGGCCTTCGCCAGCAAGGCGGGGCCGATCCATGTCTGGGTTTCGGCCTGCTGGAGCATCTTCACCCCCGAAAGCGATTCCGGCGAAAGCGATTCCGGCGAAAGCGATTCCGGCGAAGACGATGCCAGCCCGGGCGATGTTTCGGAATGGATGTTTCCCTTCGTCGGCGCCCTTCCCGAGTATGGCGAGGAAGCCGAGCGTTACCGGGCCGACATGGCGATCGTCTCCCACGCCCTCACGGCGCTCAAGTCGATGCGGGACGGCACTGCCGGAAGCGGAGGCCTCCGCCCGTTCTGGCAGAAAGTGCGCTGCGCGGACTCGGGGGTGACCCGTTACTTCGAGGCGCTCGCCCGGCTATCCGACAGCAAAGGCCTGCCGGAACGCCCCGGGACCTACATCCTCTCTATGGAGCGGCTGGGCTTCGTGCGCCTGCTCGATCTCTTCATGGTCCGGCAGGTGATCGCCGAACTGGAACGCTCGGAGGACATCCAGATCGCGGTGAACCTGTCCGCCCTGAGCCTGAGCGACGATCCCTGGTGGGACGACATCCGTTCGACCCTGCGGCGCAACGGTCACATCGCCCGGCGCTTGCTGCTCGAAATCACCGAAACCGCATCTTTCCCGAAAGTCTCCGATGCCGTGCGGTTCGTCGATACGATGCGCCGCCTCGGTTGCGGCATCGTGCTTGACGATTTCGGCACGGGGTACGCCTCGGTCAGGCAATTGCTGGCTTTCGCGCCCGACATCATCAAGATCGACAGCCTGTTCCTGCGCCGGGCCACCGCTTCGGAGCGCGGCCGCGCGATCTTCGTTTCCCTTGCTCAACTCGCCAAGTCGATCAGCGCCACCGTCGTCGCGGAAGGGGTCGAGACCTCCCAGCACCGGAATATCGCGCTGGAGGCGGGGGTGAACTGGCAGCAGGGCTACCTCTGGGGCCAGCCCTGCGGCTGCCGACCAAGACCTTACGTGGCGGACGGACTTCCGCAACCGCCGGAAACATCACGGGGCTGGCAGTGCGCGCCGGAACCTTCGCTGAGATTCGTCCAGTGAAGAGGCCGGCGTCCTGCGGGCGTCCAACTTCCTTCGGGTCGCCTCCGAAGGCCGAGAGGTGCGGCACCTTGTTTCGTGGGGGCGAACAACTGCCCGGCCGCACCTCACCGTTCGCAATACCATATGAATTCACTCGTTAAATATCAGAATTTATCTCGATACATTTATATCGACAACATTTCAGATAACGAAAACACTCCGAAAAACGCATTTATTAAAATAAAAATGCAATAATTTTTCCCACCATACGGCAGATTATCTTGAGATGTATCTGCCACGGATTGGAGAATTTCACATGTCCGGATTTCGTCCGACTTATCTCATCGCGGGCATTGCCGCATTCGGCCTCGTGGCAGCAGCGCCTCCGGCGCCCGAGCGCGTGAAGCGCGCCAGCACCAGGATGGCCACGCAGACCGGCGCCGAAGGCCTGCCCGCTGCCGGCGGCGGCGGCGCTGCCGCCGCGGCGGGCGGAGGCTTCCTGCAAGGCTCGTGGCTATGGGCTCTGGGCGGCATCATTGCCGCAGGCGGCCTGACCGCGGTTGCCATCAGCAACTCCGACGATCCGCCCGCCAGCCCGGCGTCCTGATCCGCGCGCCGCCTCTGGGGGAGGCGGTTACATCCATTGAAGACACAGTCGCGCCGGACGGTATCGCCCGGCGATAGGGGGGCGTGTGCTCACTTCCGTTCAAAGTCCAATGCCTTTCATCGAGGCACCCGACAGCGGCGACCTGCCGCTGCGGGACGCCGTCGCCGCGCCTTATGGCAAGCCGCTCCGCTTCCTGCTGACCGGATGCCAGTTGCTGGCGGCCGACGGCGCCGGATTCCTGGCCGGCCATGCCCTGTTGCTGGCGTCCTGGCCCGCCGCCTGGGGAAACCTCCACGAACACGTCATGCTCATGCTGGCGGCCACCTATTTCCCAGTCGCCTGCTACGGCGGCAGTTTTTCGCCGGCGCTGGCCTCCAATGCCGTGCGCAGCGTGCAGCGGGCCTGGCTCGCCATCCTCGTGACGTTCCTGACGCTGCTGGTACTGGCCGCCCTGTTCGAGCGGACGACCGGCCGCATTTCGGAAACCCTCGCCTGCGCGGTCGGCGCTTCGGCCCTGACCATCGGTGTCGCACGGTTCGGGCTGGCCAGCCTGCTCGCGTCGCGCTGGTGGCGCGCGCGGTCGGGTCATGCCCGGACGATCGTGCTGCTGGACGACCAGTCGATGGCCACGGCCATGGCGATTTCCGACGGCATCATCGTCGACGTGAAGGCCCACGGGCTGCGCGCCGATCTCAATGACCCCGCCGCCCTTGCCCGTCTCGGCACGCTGGCGAACAACGCCGATCGCGTCGTCGTGGCCTGTGCCTCCGACAAGCGCGCCTTGTGGGTGGCGGCGCTGCGAGGCGCCAATGTTCCGGTGGAAGTGGTGGTGGACGAAGTCGGCGAACTGGCGCCGATGGGAGCCGGCCAGTTCGACGGACGCACCACGCTCAAGGTCGCGGCCGAACCGCTCTCGCTCGACCAGCGGATCACCAAGCGCGGGTTCGACATCCTGTTTGCCAGCGCGGCGCTGGTGGCCCTGTTGCCGCTGCTGCTGTTCACCGCCCTTGCCGTCAGGATCGACAGCGCCGGCCCGGTGATGTTCCGCCAGCCGCGCATCGGACGCGGCAACCGCACCTTCCTGATGCACAAGTTCCGCAGCATGAAGGTGGAGACCCAGGATCTCCACGGCAGCCAGCTGACGAGAGGTCGCGACGACGACCGGATCACCCGCGTCGGCCGCTTCATCCGCGCCACCAGCATCGACGAACTGCCGCAGCTGATAGACGTGCTTCTCGGCCACATGAGCATCGTCGGACCAAGGCCCC
Organism: Novosphingobium sp. TK71; assembly: GCF_055361505.1. Taxonomy (NCBI): domain Bacteria; kingdom Pseudomonadati; phylum Pseudomonadota; class Alphaproteobacteria; order Sphingomonadales; family Sphingomonadaceae; genus Novosphingobium; species Novosphingobium sp. TK71. The sequence goes on along the minus strand of NZ_JBSZKA010000001.1, from coordinate 543,115 downwards.
ACGCGCTCGGCGCGAAGGCCGGGGACCAGCTCTACTGGGAAGTCGATGCCGCATACTGGCACCGCCACGCCGTCAAACCGGGACTGACCGGACTGGCGCAGGTGCGCGGTTTCCGCGGGACCACTTTCGTAGACACCGACCTCAGGAACCGGCTGGAATCGGATCTCGAATATGTCCGCAACTGGTCCCTTTCGGGCGACATCAGGATCGTCTGCCGGACCGTCATGGCGCTGAGCGGCAAGTCCGCCTTCTGACCAACACTTTCCCTTCTTGCATCTCCGCCGGGTGAAAGCCCGGCCGGACCGAACGCATACATACAGGAACTGGCGTAATGCATATTGCTGTTTTCGGAATGGGCTATGTCGGCCTTACTGCGGCCGCGTGCCTGGCACGATCGGGACACATGGTCAGCGGCGTCGAGGTCAACGAGGCCAAGGTCGCGGAGCTCAACGCCGGCGGCTGCCCGATCGCCGAACCGGGCCTTCACGAACTGCTGCGCGAAGGCCGTGAGCTGGGGCTCCTGTCCTATACCCAGAACGCCGGCGACCTCGTCAACGAATGCGACATGGCGATCGTCTGCGTGGGCACGCCGAGCGGACCCGACGGTTCGCACAACATGTCGTATATCGGCGAGGTCAGCCGCCAGATCGCCAGCGCGGTCACCACGAACCGGCCGCGTCCGCTGACCGTGGTATACCGCTCCACCATCCGGCCGGGCAGCCTGGAAACGCTGGTTCACCCTATCTTCGAGGCGGAACTGGGCGACCGCCTGCCGCAGGCCATCGAACTGGTCTACAACCCGGAATTCCTGCGCGAAGCGACCGCGATCGAGGACTATTTCCACCCGCCCAAGATCGTGATCGGCACCGTGGACGGCGCGCCCTCGGAAAACATGACGGCGCTTTACGACGGCATCGCCGCGCCCACCTTCGTCACCCGCTTCCGCGAAGCGGAATTCACCAAGTTCGTCGACAACACCTGGCACGCGGTGAAAGTGGCCTTCGCGAACGAGATCGGGCGAACGGCGGTAAAGCTCGGCATCAGCGCGCAGAGCGTTCACGAGATCTTCGTTTCCGACACCAAGCTGAACATCTCGCCCTACTACATGCGCCCGGGCGGCGCCTTCGGCGGCTCCTGCCTACCCAAGGACGTGCGCGCGCTCCAGTATATCGCCGCCGATGTCGGCGCGCATACCGTCATGATCGATTCCGTCCTGCGGTCGAACGAGAGCCACAAGTACTTCCTGTTCCAGTACGTGCGGGAAAACGTGCCGGAAGGCGGCAAGGTGCTGATGGCGGGCCTTTCGTTCAAGGCGGACAGCGACGACTTGCGCGAAAGCGCCAATGTCGATCTTGCCCGCAAGCTGCTGGAATCCGGATATCAGCTTTCGGTCTACGACCCGACCCTGATCCCCTCCAAGCTGATCGGGCAGAACCTGGGCTATGCCTATAGCCAGTTGCCCGCGCTCAACCGCCTGTTCGTGCCGCGCGACGTGGCCGAGAGCGAGGAATGGGACCTGGCGATCGACACCATCGGCCTCATCGCCGACCTCAAGGTGAACGCGCGCAAGCATGTCAGCACCAACCGTCTGCCGTGACCATGGAGGCGCTTCCCAAAGTCATGGACTGCCCGCCGAGCGATCGCCCCCTGCGGATTGCGATCGTCTACAGCAGGCTGCCCTTCCCGATGATGCGCGGCGACCAGTTGACCGTCGCGCATCTCATCAGCTTTCTGGCCGCGCGCGGGCACGATGTGGACCTCTACACGCTCGACATGCAGGGGAAACTGTCGGGAACCCAGCGCGAGTGGCTGGAGCGCAATTGCCGCAAGCTTCGCATCTACCGGCACGGTCCGGTGCGGATCTTGCGAGGGCTGATCGCCGGGCTGTTCAGGCGGGAGCCCGCCCAGGTCGCGATGTTCCGCAACGAAGTGCTGGCACGCGAACTCGCCGCCGCCACGCGTTCGAACGCCTATGACGTGATCTACTGCTACTACATGCGCAGCGCCCACGCGGTGCTGCAGCCGCCCGCACGCCTCCATCGCAATGCCACCACCTTTCCGGCGACCTTCCTCGCGATGCAGCTTTCGCAGTCGCTCAATACCCGCCGCATCCTCGAAAACGAACGCAACCCGGTGCGGCGCTGGCTCTACCGGATCGAGACGGCGCGCTGCGAGTGGTACGAGGCACGCGTCTGGCAGCGCTTCACCCGTTCCGTGCTGATCGGCCCGGCCGACGTGGCAAAGGTCAAGGCGGTCTGCGCCGCGCAGGGCCAGCCGGAGATCGACAACTGGGTCTACGGCGCTCACGGCACCGACCTCAGCCACTATCGCCCCGCCCGCCCGGACGAGATCGTGCCCGGCCGCGTCGTCTTCTCGGGATCGATGCTCTACCAGCCGAACGTGCAGGCGGTGCTGTGGTTCGTCGAGCATTGCTGGGCGCGTATCCGCGCCGCCGTTCCCGATGCCCGCCTCGTCATCCAGGGCCGCGATCCCACCGCGCCGATCCGCGAGCTCGACGGGCGTGACGGCATCAGCGTGACCGGGACGGTCAGCGACATGGGCATCAACATCCGATCTGCCAGCGTCTGCATCAATCCGATGCGGGCGGCGGGCGGAATGCAGAACAAGCTCATCGAATACATGGCCAGCGCCAAGGCGATCGTCGCCACCTCCATCGCCAACGAGGGCACCATGGCCCCGGGCGACGCGCTGCTGCTGGCGGACGAAGCGCCCGCCTTCGCCGATGCCGTGATCGGGATCCTCTCCGACCCGCGGCGCGGCGCCGCCCTCGGCGCGGCCGCCCGGCGCTACGTCGAGAGCAACTGGACCTGGGAATCCCATTTCCTCAAGCTTGAAAAAGCCATCTTCGAAAGCCTTGGCCTGCCTGCCGATCCGGTCGAGGAACGGGCAGCCGTACCGGCATGACCGACAGGCTTTACGTTGCCCCGCCGTTCGCCGCCGAAGACGGGGACGACATCATCAGCGCCAGCCTTCTCGCCGGCGCCGTCGTCCTGTGCTGCCTGCCCTACCTGGTGTTCGGCCCGATCGCCGCGCCTTCGCAGGTCCAGCCCTGGGCCGCGCTGCTGTGCTGGGCCTTCGTGCTGCACCGGGTGCTGACATCGTCGCTGCGCATCAACGGCTTCCAGCTGCTGGTGCTGGCCTTCGCGCTGTGGTTCATGCTCTACGTCAATGACCCGGGCAACGTTGGGCTCGACTATTACCTGCGCCGGTCGGCAAGCTTCGTCATCTGCTGGGCCATCATCGTGGCCGCGCCCTACGTCTCGCCGATCCTGCTGTGGCGCGTGCTCACGATCACCCTGCCGCTGTGGAGCGGCTTTGCGGTGCTGGGGTTCGTCAGCAAGGGCCTGTACCTGGCGATTACCAAGCCGCTGGTTCCCACGGCGCAGGGCGTGGCCGGCGGGCGCGGGGCGACCGGGCTCGCCCCCGAGGCCACCGACTTCGGCTTCACCATGGCCTTCATGGTGCTGCTGGCGCTGATAACCCGCAAGGTCCTGTCGGACTGCGGATACAAGGTGCCTGCCTGGCCCATCGGCCTTGCCCTGTTCAATGTCGCGCTGTCCCAGTCCGGTTCGGGCTTCTTCGCCGTGATCGTGCTTGGCGGGCTGTTCTACCTGACGCGGGAAGGCGCGGGCAGCCGGGCCGATATCCGGGGCGCCGTGGCCTTTCGCCTGCTCGCCGCAGGCGGCGTGGCGGCGGCGCTCGTGCTGACCATCGGCATGGCGCCCGAAACGGGCGTGCGCGGGCTCGATCTGGTCATCCTGTCGCTGCGCTCGCCCTCGGGCCTGCTCAACACCACCTTGTCCTACCGCATCGTCCACAATGCCGTGGGCATCCTCGGCATGATCGATTCCCGGCTGATGGGCTACGGCGCGGGCTCCTTCCTCAAGGTCGGCGCGCAGCTCTACGCGCAGTACGATCTCGGCAGGTTCTTCGGCCTGACCGGCTATTACGCGGCTTCGGTCCCGCTGAGCTTCACCGGATCGCCGGTCGCCTATTTTCCGGTGCTGTTCCTGGAATACGGGCTGGCCGGGCTGGCTTTCGTGCTCCTGCTCTTCAGGACCGTGAGCCTTTCGGCCCTGCCTTACGTGCCGCTTGCCCTGGCGATGATGTTCATGACCTGGGTGCAGAGCTTCCCGGCCGCCTATCCGCCTTTCTGGCTGCTGATCGGGCTCGCGCTCAATCCCGGATTCCGTACCGGCAACCGCAGCGCCCTGCCCGCCGTGCCGGCCCACCGGGAGATGGCAGCATGACCGCGCATACCAACCAGACCCATGCCCGCTTCGGCTACGTCAGCGGGCTCGACGGGCTGCGCCTCGTTGCCGTGGCGATCGTGATCGCCGCCCATTACCAGCTGGTGCCCTATATCCCCGGCGGCTTCGGGGTTTCGATCTTCTTCTTCATCAGCGGGTTCCTGATTACCCGGCTCATGCTTGCCGAGGAGAAGACATACGGACAGATCGCGCTTGGCCGGTTCTATGTCCGGCGCTTCATCAGGCTGCTGCCGCCGCTCGCGCTCATGGGGATCGTCGCAGTGCCCCTGCTGGCGCTGACGGACCCGGCCGGCTTCTCCTGGAGCCAGGTCCTGCTCTCGTTCTCGTACCTCGGCAACGTGCACAAGATAGGCTCCCGCCTGCTGGGCTGGAATGCCGGTTACGACGCGCTCGAACCGCTCTGGAGCCTTGCGGTGGAGGAGCATTTCTACCTGCTGCTTCCCCCCGTGCTCCTGCTGGTACGGGGCAGCGCGGGCCGGATCCGCATGATCTCGGCGGTGCTGGCAGGCGCACTGGTGCTGCGGATGCTAGTGTGGGCTGCCACGCCCCGGTTCGCGGACGACATCAACTACAACTTCACCCTGACCCGCATCGACGCGATCGGCTGGGGCGTGCTGCTCACCCTCCTGCTCGACGGGGGCCGGATCGGGCAGGCATGGATCGAACGCCATGGCGCCGTGCTGCTCTGGGGCGGGGCGCTGGCGATGCTGCTCTCGCTGGCCCACTGGTCCGGGTTCTACGAGACGGCCTTCAAGTACACGCCGCAAAGCATCGCCATCGGCGCGGCTTTCTGCGGTGCGATCTTCCCGGCGCGTAACGCCTGGGTCCGCCGGATCGCCGAACTGCCGCCCATCCGCTACCTCGGAAAGACCAGCTACGAACTCTACCTCTGGCACTATCCGGTCTATTCCCTGGCCGAGCGGTTCGTCGTCTCTCCGCACTTGCGCGCGGTGCTCTCGCTTGCAGCGACCATCGCGATCTCGTCGCTGGCCTACAGCCTGACGACCAGACGGCTCGCGCCCCTGCGAAAGCGGTTCGGAGGCCATCCCGTGTGATGCCCGCCCGGTTCGAACGGAACGCCCCCTCGACACCCCTTCAATCCAGGACAGCGAACGTGACACCCCTTTTCCCGCGGCCCCACCGAATTTCCGGCGTGCTTGGCTGCGCCGTGCTGGCTTCGCTCCTCGCAAGCTGCGCGCGCCCCGACCTGCCGCGTGACGAGGCGGCCTACCAGGTCATCCCCGCCGTTTCCCCCGAAAGCGGGCGCGACTACATCCTCGGCCCTTCCGACGTCATCAGCCTCACCGTGCTGAACGAACCAGACCTCAGCCTCAAGGATGTCCAGATCACCACCGGCGGCAACATCTCGCTGCCGCTGATCGGACAAGTGAGGGCCAGCGGCTTCACCACGGACGGGCTTGCGTCAGACATCGCCGCCCGGCTCGGCCAGCGCATGCTTCGCAATCCCGACGTTTCCGTCAATCTCACCACGGCGGTGTCGCAGAAGGTGGTGGTGGAAGGCTCCGTGACCAAGCCGGGTATCTACCCCGTGCAGGGCAGGACCACGCTGCTGGGCGCGATCGCGATGGCCGAAGGGACCAGCCGCATCTCCGCGCTTGGCGAAATCGTCATACTGCGCACGGTCGACGGCAAGGCCATGGGCGCGGTCTTCGACGTGGGCATGATCCGCAGAGGCGAACTGCCCGATCCCGAAATCCTTGGCGGGGACACCGTGGTCGTCGGCTTCTCGTCGCTCAAGGCGGCCTGGCGCGACATCCTGACGACGGCGCCGCTCGTCGCCGTGTTCCGGGCCTACCGATGAGCCATCCCGCCGCCGCCCCCTGCCGCCCTGCCCTGACCGGATATGCCCGCTGATGCCGAACCTTTCCCATTCCCCCCTGCCGGCCCACGGCGATCACGCCGCGCCGGATTCCTGGCTTTTCGCCGGGTCGCAGATCGATCTTGAGGGGCTGAGGGCAGCGCTGGTCCGCCATCGCTGGCTGGTCCTGCTGATCTGCGGCGCGGGCCTGTTGCTGGGTCTGACCGTCACCGTGCTGACCGTGCCGACCTACCGCGCCGAATCCAGCATCCAGATCGACCAGCAGGCATCGCGCGTGCTGGACGCACCCGATATCGAGCCGGTGCAGGCCGTCCAGGACGCCGACCGCTTCCTCCAGACCCAGACCGAGATCCTGCGCAGCCGCGCCCTGGCGATCCGGGTTGCCGAAACGCTGGGCCTGTTCGGCGGCAACGGCTTCCTGGAGGCCATGCACGTCAAGCCGCTGTCAGGCGCGATGGGCACGCTCGGCGCCGGGGAGGCGCACCGCGAGCAGGTGATCGCCGTGCTGCGCGACAACCTGTCGATCACCCTGCCAGACGGTTCGCGCGTGGCCCGCATCGCATTCGACAGTCCGGACCCGGCGATGGCCGCCAAGGTCGCCAATGCCTTCGCCAATACGATGATCTCCAGCAACCTCAGCCGCCGGTTCGACACCTCGGTCTATGCCCGCCAGTTCCTGCGCGAGCAGCTCGAACAGGCCAAGGAACGGCTTGAGGAATCCGAACGCAGCATGGTCGGCTATGCCCGCTCCAGCGGCATCATCGACACGGACGCCATCCGCGAGGCGGGAAGCGCCGCCAGCGGCGCGCCGTCCCTCGTCGCATCGAGCCTGATCGAATCGAACGATGCCCTGTCCCAGGCCCGCTCGCGCCGGATCGACGCCGAACAGCTCTGGACCACCACCCGTTCCGCCCCGCTGATGAGCCTGCCCGAAGTGCTCTCCAATCCGGCGATCCAGACGATGATGGAACGCCGCGCGGAACTGGAGGGAAGCTACGCCGAACAAAGCCAGCGCCGCCAGAACGACCATCCCGACCTCATCCGCCTGCGCAGCGAGATCGCCGCGCTCAACCAGCGCATCGCCCATCTCGCCGAAGATATCCGCAGTTCGATCCGCAACCGCTTCCGCGCCGCCGAGCTTCAGGAACAGCAGATGCAGGGCGAGGTCGAACGGCTGCGCAACGCGACGCTGAGCGAGCAGGACCGGTCGATCCGCTACACCATCCTGCGCCGCGAAGTGCGGACCAATCGCGAACTTTACGACGGGCTGCTCCAGCGCTTCAAGGAAGTGAGCGCGGCGGCGGGCGTTTCGGCCAACAACATCTCGATCGTCGATCTCGCCTCGACGCCGGTTCGCCCGGTGGCGCCCAATCTCCCCGTCAATCTCGGCCTTTCGCTGCTGGCCGCCTTCGTCGCCGCGATCGGCGTGATCTACTTGCGCGAAAACCTAGACGACATGCTGCGCACGGTGGACGATGCCGAGCGCAAGCTGGGCGTCACCGGGCTCGGCATGGTCCCGCGCCTCGACGCGGGCGTGACTTTCCGCGACGAAGTGGAAAAGCGCAATTCCAGCTTGTCGGAGGCGATCCACACGATCCGTTCGGCCATCGAGCTTGCAGGCGGAAACGGGCCGCCGCGCACCGTCTTCATCACCAGTTGCGGCAAGGGCGAAGGCAAGACCAGCACCGCCTATGCCCTCGCGCGGGACTTTGCGCAGATCGGCCGCCGCGTGCTCCTGGTAGACGCCGACATGCGCCGCCCCTCGATGCACAAGCTGCTCTCTTTCGAGAACAACGCGGGGCTGGCGGACCTCCTCAATCGCGAAAAGGCCATCGAGGACGTGGTGCGCCGCACCGCCATCGCCGACCTCCATTTCATCTCGGCCGGCGCCGCGGAGCCCAATCCCGCCGAACTGCTGGCATCCGGCACCCTTCCCTGGCTGATCGGCCAGCTGGAGGAGATGTACGATATCGTCATCATCGACGGACCGCCCATGCTGGGCCTCGCCGATGCGCCGAGCATCGCCGTCCATGTCGAGGCGACGCTGTTCGTCATCGATGCGGGCCAGACGCGCCGCAAGACGATCCGCTCGGCCCTGCGCCGCCTGCGGCTCAGCCGGGCGACGCTGCGCGGGGTCATTCTCAATCGCGTCGATGTCCGCACGCTCGGCTACGGCTACGAGTCCTACTATCGCTACGATGAGGAAGCGCGCCGTCCGCGCTCTTGGCTGGGACGGCGATGACCCCTGCCCACGCATCCTTCATTCACGCGGGCAGGCCGCTGCTGGCACTGGGCGCGGCGCTTGCCGGGGCCGTGCTGGTCGTCCAGGCCAACCTCGACCGGCTGTGCCCTGCCTCTGCGGCGGCCACGGAAACGTCGCTGGCGGGCAGGCTGGCGGAGCGGCCCTATGACGCGGCCGCGCTGCGGGAACTGGCGCTGCTTCGCCAGCGCACGGGCAAGGGGCCGGAAGCGCTGGTGCTGGCGCGCCTTGGCGGCGAGCTGGGCTGGCGCGACAGCCGGACCCAGACGATGCTGATCGCCGACGAAGTCCGCCGGGGAGACGAAACGCAGGCGATCCGGCGCATCGATGCGCTGCTGCGGCGCAAGCCGGCGCTGGAACCGCTGCTGCTGCCCGTGCTTCACCGCGCCGCCACCGACGCGCGCGGCCGCGACGCCCTGCAGGACCGTCTCGCCGCCGCGCCGTCCTGGCAGGACGGCTTCTTCCGGCAGCTCGGCACCCTGCCGCCGGAACTGGAAACGGCGCACGAACAGCTGCTGGCGCAGTGGCTGCAAGGCCCGGCGCCGCGCCGACGGGACGACCTGATCGCCTATGTGAAAGTTCTGGTGGATCGCCGGGAATACCGCCGCGCCAGAACCTTGTGGATCGCCCATGCGGGAACCGGCGATACGCCGGTGCTGGATCCCGCGTTCGCGCAGCTCGATCCCGCCGCCCCTTCCGGCAGTGCCGCCCCCTTCGCCTGGAGCGCGCAGCGCGTGCCGGGCGCCGAACTCGAAATGGTGGCGGGCAGCGGCGGCAAGGCTCCGCGCAGGCTTTCCGTCACCGCCGGGCAATCCGCCTTCGGCACTTTGCTGAGCCAGCATATCGTGCTGGCGCCGGGCCGCTACAGCATCGACGCGCTCATGCCGTCCAGCGCCGCCTTCCGGCGCGGCGCGCTGCACTGGACCGTGGACTGCCTGCCCCGCGGCCCCTCGATCGCGATGGTCGGCACCGCGGCGGCAGGGCGCTGGCGTCAGTCCTTCGCGGTGCCGCAGTCCGGCTGCACCGCGCAAGTGCTCTCTCTCGCCGCCCGCCGAACGGACGATCCGGCGCCGAGCCACGCCAGCATCGAACGCGTCCTCATCACCCCGTCCCCGGACGGCCCGGAGGACCGGTCATGACATCGCCGGACCTGCTTGCGGGCAGCCATCGCGGCCTTACGGGCGCGGCGCTGCTCCTGATCCTGGCCGTTCTGGCGGGCGGCGGCGGCAGCGGCCATGCCGTGGCGGAAATCGCCATCGAACTGGCCTCCATCGCCGTGGCCGCATGGCTTCTGGCCAGCCCGCTGCCGATGCGCGGGCGCGGCGCGCTGGTGCCGCTGGCGCTTCTGGCCGCATGGGCCGGGCTTGCGGCTCTCCAGCTGGTGCCGCTGCCGGCGCCGGTCTGGCGGGCGATGCCGGGACGCGAACTCGCCGCCGCCATCGCCGATCATGTCGGCGCCGGACAAGCCGCGCATCCGCTCAGCCTGGACCCGGCCGCCACCCGCCGCGCGCTGGCCGCGCTCCTGCCCGCAGGCGCGATGCTGCTGGCGGTTGCCCACATGGACCTGCGCGAACGCCTTGCCCTGAGCGCCGTCGCCATCGGATGCGCGCTCGCCAGCCTCCTGCTGGGCGTGATGCAACTGCTTTCGGCGGGCCAGTGGGGAACGCTCTATCCCGAAGGGCATCTTGGCTATGCCACCGGCCTGTTCGCCAACCGCAACCACCAGGCCAGTTTCCTGCTGGTCGCCGTGGCGCTGGCCTGCACATTTGCCGCGCGCAAGGCTTCGGGTTCGATCCTGGCCCTGCTGCTCATGGCGAGCCTTGCCGCCGGTGTGATCGCCACGACATCGCGTGCGGGCCTGCTCCTGCTGCCGGTCAGCCTGCTGCCGCTGGCGGCCTCGATCCCCGCGCGGCGCCTCAGGTGGCTGGCCGCGCTGCCGCTGGTTGCGGCAGGCGCATACGCGCTTGCCATGAACAACGCGATGGTCCGCATCGTCATGGACCGCATCCGCAACGGCAACATGGAGCGACTGTCGTTCTGGCAGGACAGCGGGACCGCGATCGCGCGCTTCTGGCCGTTCGGCTCCGGCTACGGCACTTTCGCCGGCGTGTTCCAGACGGTGGAGCCGCTCGAACATGTCGGGACGCACTACGTCAACCACGCGCATAACGACCTGCTCGAAATCATGCTCGAAGGCGGCATGCCGGCAACCCTGCTTTTCGCGGCCGGGATCGCATGGTGGCTGCGCAGAGGGGTCTCGGCCCTGCGTGAAACCGGCTCCGCCCGGCGGCTCGGGATCGCGGCCTGGACCGGGATCCTCGTCCTCCTGCTCCATTCGCTGGTCGATTACCCGGTCCGCATGCTCCCGGTGGAACTGGTTGCGGCGATGCTCGCAGGCTTCCTCGTACCGCCCGCCCCCCCTGCTCAGCCCGCGCGCCGACGCCTTGGCCCGCCCCACTCCTCGATCCAGCAAGCGACAGTCCGATGATGTCCCGCCAACTGCTTTCGGCCCTGCGCCGGGTTCCCCTGCCGGTGCTGGCCCACCAGATCCGCCGCAAGGCGCGCGACCGCTTCGCCGCCCTCGCACCCGGCGCCTACGGCCGCGCGATGGAGCGCCGCGCATCCCGCTTTCCCGCGCTTGCAGGCGCAAAGCAGGCCACGGTTCCGGTCGCGCTGGCAGCCTTCATCGGCCGCTATTACCGCGCGGACCGCACCGCCTGCGACGATGCCGCGCGCGGCGCTTTCGAACTGATGGGCACGAGGGTCGATTTCGGCAGCATCGACGCCATCGACTGGCGGCACCGGCTGGAGAGCGAGAACGACCATAATCTCTGGCGCATGAAACTGTGCCAGCTCGAAATATTGCACAGCCTGCTGGCCGGAGGCCGCGAGGCCGACGGGCCGACGATTCACGCGCTGCTGGACAGTTTCGAAAGCGCGGCCGGGTTCGATCTTGCTGCCCCGTTCCGGACGATCTGGTCTCCCTACGGCGCATCCCACCGCATTCTCGCCGTGCTGAGCGGCCTCGTCCTCGCATCCGCGCAGGGGCGCCCCGATCCCGAGCTGCGCGCGCGCATCAGCCGTTTCCTGCACCGGGACGCGGCCTTCGTTCGCGCCAATGTGGAACACGACCTGCGCAACAACCACACCGAGCGCAACCTTGCCGCGCTGTGCCTCTATGGCATGGCCTGCCGGGGCTACAGCCCGGCGCAGGCAAGGCGGCTCGACCGGGAAGTCAGCGCGATCGTCATGCAGACGATCCTCGCGGACGGCATGCAGATCGAACGTTCGGCCATGTACCAGGGCCTCAGCGTCATGGCCCTGCACATCTTCGCAGCCTCCGATTTCCTGAGCGAAGCGACCCGCGCCCTTGCCGCCGAGCGCGCCAAGGCGGCGGAACGGGCCTGGCGGATGCTGTCCCACCGCGACGGGGACATTGCCCTGTTCAATGACAGCTGGCTGGGCGAGACCCCCACCGCACGGGACATCCTCGGGCCCGAGGATCCGGCCCGCGCGCTGTCGGGCCGCCTTCCCGACGCGGGCTATGCGCGCCTGACGGCCGGCGCGATCGACGTCTGGATGGACGCCGGACCGATCGGCCCCGGCTGGAACCCCGGCCACGGCCATGCCGATTTCCTCGCCGTCGAAGTCGACGTCGAAGGCGAGCGGCTGTTCGTCGATCCGGGCACATCCCAATACTCGACCGGCCCGCGCCGGACTCACGAACGGTCGGCCGCCAGCCACAACGGTCCCTGCTTCGAGGGCGCCGAGCCGGTCGAGTACCTCGGCTGCTTCAAGGTCGGCCGCCTCGCCGCCGCCGAAGCGATCGCGCCGGGCGACCTGCGCGACTGTCCCGGCGAGGCGGTGGGCGGCCGCCTGACGACCGCGGCGGGGACCGTCAGGCGCATCGTCTCGGCCTTTGCCGAAGGCGGCGTGGTGATCGCGGACAGTTGGGCGGGACGAACAGGAGAAGCCCGCGCGCGCTTCCTGATCCCGGCGGAATGGCAACTGGCCCCCAGGGGAGACACGCTCATCCGCCTGACCAAAGGCGGCACCGAAGTCTGGCTGGATGCGCTCGAAGGGCATTTCCGGCTTGCGGAAAGCGACAGCTGGTGCCGCCGCTACATGGCGCCCGAGCCTGCCCATGTCCTCGATCTCGTGCCCGCCGCCGGAGGGGGCAGGTACACCTCGGCCCTGCGCCTTTCGCAAAAGCCGCCGGGAACCGCGGACCGGATCGAAATCCTCGCCGGACCGGGCACGTTCTTCAGGAGCGCGCCGTGATCGCCGGTATCGCCATGGCCTGGTCGGCCGCAAAGGTCTGGCTGGAACGCGGCACCGGGATCGCCCCGGACGCGCTTCATGCCTTTGCGGGCGTCCTGCTTTTCGCCGCCATCCACCTGCTGGTCAGGCCTGCCTCGCTGCGCATGGCATGGCTGGGCGTGTTCATCGCCGAATGCCTCAACGAGGCGCTCGACATGGCGCGCCCCGCCGGTGCCGAAAGCGACTGGCGGTCCTCGCTCCATGACCTTCTCATCACGATGTTTCTGCCGACGATCCTGCTTGTCCTGTGGCCCGCGTTGACGCGGGCGGCGGCGAGACAGGCACCGGACGACGCCGCAAGCAAGGAAAGTGCCCTGCCATGACTGAAGCGCGCAAGATCATACCCGTCATCCTTTCCGGTGGCTCTGGCACCCGGCTCTGGCCGCTTTCCCGCCCCGACCGGCCCAAGCAGTTCCTTCCGCTGCTTTCGGAACGCACGATGCTGCAGATGACGGCGGACTACGTGCGCGACCGCAGTGTCTTCGCGCCGCCCATCGTCATCGGCGGCGCGGCCTTCGGGGCCGAGACGGTGCAGCAGATGAACGATGCCGGCGTGCAGGATTTCCGCGTCGTGCTGGAACCCCAGGCCCGCAATACCGCCCCCGCCATCGCCCTGGCCGCCGCGATGGCCGAACGGGGCGACGACCTGCTGCTGATCATGCCCAGCGATCACGCCATCCGCCGCCCGGAAGCGCTGATGGCGCATATCGAACAGGCCGCGCCGCTGGCCCGCGAAGGCTGGCTCTGCACTTTCGGGATCGAGCCGGATTCCCCTCATACCGGCTACGGCTACATCCGCGCCGCCGAACCGCTCGCAGCCGGTGTCTGGCAGGTCGGCAGCTTCGTCGAGAAACCCGATCCGGCGCGGGCGCGGGCGATGCTGGAGGAAGGCGGCTATCACTGGAACGCGGGCATCTTCCTGTTCCGCGCCGATGCGATCATGGCCGCTCTCGACACGCACCAGCCCGCCGTGGCCGCCAGCGTCCGGGACGCCATGGCCGGCGCCGACCGCACGGCCCAGACCGTGCATCCCCTGCCCGCAGCCTTTGCGGCAAGCCCTTCGATCTCGATCGACCACGGGGTGCTCGAACATCATGACCGGGTGGCCGTGGTGCCCGCCGCGCTGGGCTGGTCGGACGTGGGAAGCTGGGACGCGCTCTACGAAGTGCTCGACCGCGACGATCAGGGCAACAACGCTCGCGGCCCGGTATTCTGGCGCGATGCCCGCGATTGCCTGGTGCAAAGCGACGGGCAGCGCGTTGCCCTGCTGGGCGTGCAGGACCTGATCGTCGTCGTCTCGGGAGACGATATCCTGGTGATGTCGCGCGGACGGTCGCAGGAAGTCCGGGACCTGGGCACGGCGGTACAGGAAGCATGATCCCCTCGGCCCTCGAACGCCGCGGCACGCCGGGAAACGGCGCCTTCCCGGCAAAGCCGCGATTTGAGTGCGAGTTCGGTCCGGACCTCGCCTCGAAACGCCATGCACTGGCCCATTCGCTGCTCGAACTGGCCGACCAGAACCTTGCGCAGGCGCGGCTGATGAAGTCGGTGGCGCTGGACCTGATGTACCACGGCGCGGCCGGAGAGGCGCGCCGCCTCGGCTCGCTGGAGGTGGACGAGATCCGCCAGCGCCTCGACCTGCGCTACCGGGGAAGCGCCATGCTCCTGATCGAGCTGCTCGCGACACCGGGATGCCCGCGCGGGGACCATGAACTGGCATCCATCGTCTGCCTGCGCAAGCACAGCGTATCTGCCCTGCGCGTCTTCGTTCACGACCTGCGGACCGCGCTGGCGCGGGCCGGCTACCGGGACGTGATCAAGTGCAAGATGCGGCGAGGCTACTTCCTCACCCCCGACCATGCCCCGCAGGTCCTTGCCCTGGTGGGCTGACCGCCGGGCACTCCCCACAAGACACGACATTCATACAAAGGCAGTCCAATCATGCGTTCAATCACGGAAAAGCCCGCCGTACTGGTGACGGGCGGAGCCGGATACATAGGCAGCCACGCGGTCCTCGCGCTGCGCGATGCCGGATGGCCGGTCGTGGTGATAGACAATCTCTCCACCGGCTTTCGCTGGGCGGTCCCGCAGGACGTTCCCTTCGTCCAGGGCGACATCGCCGACCAGCCGCTGGTCGAGGCGGCGATGCGGGAGCACGGGATCGGCGCGGTGATGCACTTCGCGGGGTCGGTCGTCGTGCCGGAATCGGTCCGCGATCCGCTGGGCTACTATCGCAACAACACCGTCCGCAGCCGCGCGCTGATCGAAAGCGCCGTTACGTGCGGGGTGCGCCATTTCATCTTCTCCTCCACCGCGGCGGTCTACGGAATCCCCGAAATCGTGCCGATCGTGGAGGACTCCGGCAAGTCGCCGATCAATCCCTACGGCATGTCCAAGCTGATGACCGAACAGATGCTGCGCGATGTCGCTGCCGCTCATCCGATGAACTTCTGCGCCCTGCGTTACTTCAACGTCGCCGGGGCGGACCCTGAAAACCGGGCCGGGCAATCGACGCTGGGCGCCACCCATCTCATCAAGGTCGCCGTCGAGGCGGCACTGGGCAAGCGCGAGGCGGTGTCGGTCTACGGGACCGACTTCGACACGCCAGACGGCACCGGAGTGCGCGACTATATCCATGTGTCGGACCTTGCCGACGCGCACGTCCTCGCGCTCGGCGCGCTGATCGCGGATCCGGCGGCCAGCCACACCTTCAATTGCGGCTACGGGCGCGGCTTCTCGGTGCTGGAAGTGCTCGATGCGGTGGACCGCGTGACCAACCGCCCGATAGTTCGCCGCCTCGAAGGGCGCAGGGCGGGCGATCCCGACGCCCTCGTGGCGGACAACGGCAGGATCACCGCCGCCCTGCCCTGGCGCCCCGCGCACGAGGACCTCGACACGATCGTGCGCCATGCGCTGGCCTGGGAACGGCATCTGGCGGAGCGCACCGCACCATGACCGCCCCCGGCTCCTTCGCCCGTCGTCGCCGGGCCTGCGCGCCATGAGGCTCGCGTCCACTTTCGTGCTGCACGGCTTCCAGATCGGCTATCCCGCGTTCATCACCTGGCTGGCCGCCGCGATGGCCAGCCAGGTGATCGGGTCCGAAGTGGTGTTCTACCTCGGCGCGGGCTCGCTCGTGCTGGTGGGGCTGGAATACGGTTTCCGGTACTCCGGCGCCCGCGAAATCTCGCTGGCGCTGGAGAACCCCGCACGGATCGCCGAAGTCATCGGCGCGATCATGCTCGTCCAGACCGGGTTCTTCTTCGCCGCGCTGCTCGCCGCCTTCGTCGCGATCGGCATTGCCGGACCCTCGATCGGCGTGGCCACGGCGCTGTGCGTGCTGGTGTTCATGGTGCTGAACGGGATCATCCCCACCTGGATCTTCATCGCACTGTCTCTGCAGAGGGAGTTCCTGCTGCTGACCGCGCCGGTACGGCTGGCGGGGCTGGGCGTGGCGCTGGTGGCCTACCATTTCCACAGCATCGACGGCCTGTTCCTGTCCCAGTGCGGCGCGATCCTGGCGATCCATCTCTCGGGCCTGCTGCTCCTGCACCGCAAGGGCTACTTCGCGCTGAGCTTCAGGCCGAAACTGGCCGCATCGCTCCTGCGCGAAGGGCGGGACATCTTCGTGATGAAGCTCGGCGTGTTTTCCTACACCAGCGCCGGCGTGCTGATCCTGGGCATCGTCCAGTCTCCCGAGATCGTCGGCGCGTTCGGCCTGTGCCAGCGGCTGGTGACGGCGATGCAGCAGGGCTCGGCACCGCTGTTCATGACCGCCTATCCGCTGAGCGTGCGCTATGCCTCGGGCGAGCGGGAGCTGGCCACCCGGCTGCTGCGCCTGAACGGCACGGCCCTGCTCTTTTCTGTGGGGATGTCGCTGGTCATCGCACTGGGCGGACCGGCGCTGCTGACCGCCATCGGGCTCGACCATTACGAGGGCATCACCCGCTGCATCCTCATCATGGCGCCGCTGCCCGCGCTGGTCGGCCTTTCCACCCTGCTCGTCAACAATGCGGTACTGGCGGCCAAGCGCGACACCATCGTGCGGCAGGTAACCCTCACCACCGGCGCGATCGGCATTCCCGCCTATTTCGCGATGACCCGCCTGATGGGCCTGTTCGGCGCCGCGGCAACCCTGACGATCATCGAGGCCTGCGTTGCGCTCGCCTACCTCACCATCTGCATCCGCGAGAATCTGCTGTCCTCGCTCTTCTATTGGAGAAGCGCCCATGAAAGTTAGCATCGTTACCCCGACACTCGCCCTGGACGATTTCCTAGCGGAAGCCAGGCAGTCCGTCGCGCGGCAGGATTCCGGCATCGAGATAGAGCACCTGATCGTGGTGGACGACAGGCAGGCCGTGCTGCCGGCCGACGACAGGCACGGCAATGTCGCCACCCTTTTCCTGCACAACGCCCGGGAAAAGGGACCGGGCGGGGCAAGGAACACCGCGCTGGACCGGGCCACCGGCGACTTCGTGTTCTTCCTCGATGCCGATGACGTGTGGGACCCCGATCACCTGCGCCGCGCGGTCGGCGTCTACCAGGGCAATCCGCAGGTGGACTGCATCTCCATCGCCGGGCTGAGCTTCGGGCAAAGCGTCAGGCATGTCCGCATGACCATCCCGGACCTGCCCCAGGGCATCATTCCGCGCCATTCCGTCGCCTGGAACCCGATCGGCGGCCCCACCGGGTTCAGCTACCGCCGCAGTGCAAAGACCGCCGCCGTCCGCTTCAAGGATGCGCTCTATTTCGCGGATATCATCTTCTACCTCGAACTGCTCCATCTCGGCGCGACCTTCTGGCGCGAGAACAGCGTGCGCTACTGGTACCGGCGCTCCCCCGGACAGCTCATCTCGATCGCGCCGATCGACAAGATCCGCGCTTCGGAAGCGCGCGTCCATCAGGAGATCGCCGCATGGAAGGATTCCGGCCTGTCTGCGCGCGAAGCCCGGCTCGCCTCGGTGCAGATCCGGCGCCTCAGCGCCAACCGCCAACGGCGGCCGTCCTACCGCAACACGCTGCTTCTCGCCGCCATCGCCCCGCGCTGGGCCGCCTCGCAGGTCATGCGGCAGGTGGAGAACGTGAAGATCAGGCGCACCGCGCCCCGGCGGCCGGACGCCGCGCCCGGCCTCCCGGCGGCCGAATGAACCACCGGCCATCGCGCATCGACCAGAACCGGCAATCCATCAACATCATTCACGGAACAGGGACATGAACAACACGCTGAACATCATACTCATCGACGATGACAACGAACGCAAGAAATACGTCACCTCGATCCTCAAGCAGGTCGACGATATTTTTAATATTCAATATTCATGCGAATTCGCCGATCTTTCGGCACGCCACCCCACGATCGCTCTTATTGGCGACAACGACAACGTGCTGGATGATTTCCTCGTGAAATCGATCAATGCCCAGCGCATTCCCGTCGTGATCTACAGCCTCGTCGTCAATGTGCGGCGTATCGTGGAACTGATATCGAAAGGCGCGGCCGATTACGTGATCCCGACCAAGGACATGGCGGAACTGCGCGATATCCTCACCCGGGCGGCGAGCACGGCCGATGTGCCGGGGCGTTATCACCCGCGCGAATCCGCCGCCGCCTCGCTGATCTCGCGCCTGACCAAGCGCGAACACGAAGTACTGATCGGCGTGGCGAAAGGCCAGTCGAACCGCCTCATCGGCAAGGAACTGTCGATCAGCCCGAGGACGGTCGAGATCCACCGCGCCAACATGATCGCCAGGCTCGGCGCCAAGAACACGATGGAGGCGATCCGCATCGCCATCGAGGCAGGCAAGGCCTGAAAACGGCGCTTCGGCGCCGCCCTTCAGCCCTGCCTGCGCCGAATTCAGGTCCTGCCGGTAAAGGCGCCCAGCCCCGCGATGGCGAGCATACCAGCGGGAAGCGCCGTGGCCTCGAAGGTCAGGCGCAGATAGCGTGCCTTTACCGGAGCGGCGAAGGCGATGCGCTGGGTGGCGAGCGCATAAGCGATGTTCCCGAATTCCCCGGCCGCACTGCGCTTCCAAGTCTTGCCGTCAAGGCTGGTCTCGGCGACGTAGCCCCGGGGCGGCGCGGAATCGGCCATGACCTGCCGGGACGGCGTCAGCGTGAAACCGCCCAGCGCTTCGGCCCGGCCAAGGTCCACCGTCACGCGCGCGGGTTTGCCCGGCTGGGGGGCGGGCTGCTTCCAGATCGTCGCCGCATCATTGTCCAGCAGCCGTTCCGCGCCCGGCGCGCTGGCGGCAACGATGGTCCACTTGGTGGAATCCAGCACGCTGGGATCGGTCGAGACGATCGCCGGCACATCGACAGGCGCCACCGAGGCGAACAGCGCGAATTCCGAGATCGCCGGCGCCGCGCTGCCTTCGAGGACGACCAGCCGCACCCGGCGCGGCGCGATCGGCTGCGGCAGGCGGATGATGCGCTGCGCGCCGATGCATTCCTTCTCGGCAAGGCGCTGCCACTGGCCGTCGATCTCCGCTTCCACCGCGAAGCGGGTCACGCGGATACCCAGCGGCAGGTATTCCCGCAGGCGCACCACGTCGAAGCGCGTGCCCGGCGCGAGGTCGAGCGTCAGCGTCGGGGTCAGCACGGCGTCGGGCGCGGACCAGTAGGTCTCGCGCTGGCCGTCCAGCACCTGCGCGGGCGCGAAGCGGCCCCCGCGCGAGGCGCTGGCATGGGCGACGCTGCCCTGCGCCAGATCCTTCGCGAAGGTCGCGCGGATCGCATCGCCGAACGACTTGAGGATCTTCACGTCCTGATCGGCGATCCGGCCCCGCCGGTCAGGCGGCAGGTTCAGGTTGAGATTGGTGCCCCGGCCGACGGATTCGTCATAGAGGCGGATCAGGCGCGCGGGGCTCTTGACCTTGGAATCCTCGTCGGCGTGATAGAACCAGCCGGGCCGGATCGACACGTCGGTTTCCGCCGGCCACCAGATCTCGCCCCCGCGCAGGCCCGCATTGCCCACGTCCTGCTCATAGGGAACGTTCGGCATCGTCGGCCAGCAGGGATCGCCCGCCACGCCGTCCTCATTGCCGACCCAGCGCACATCGGCGCCAAGCGGGTCGAACGTGCAGGCATTGGGTTGGAGTTCGTGGACCAGCTTCACGATCGAGGGCCAGTTGTAATACTTCGGCGCATCGATCTTGCGCGCCTCGCGCGCGCCGCCGTAGTAACCGTCGCCGCCGTTGGCGCCGTCGAACCAGACTTCGAACAGCTTGCCGTAGCGGGTACAGAGTTCGGTCAACTGCTTGCGGTAATAGTCGATATAGGCCGGGCGGCCGTACTCCGCGTGGTTGCGGTCCCACGGCGAGAGATAGAGCCCGAACAGCATGTCCGCCTTGCGGCACGCCTCCGACATTTCCGCAACGATATCGCCCTTGCCCGCCTTGTAGGGGCTGTTGCGGATCGAATGCTCGGTAAGCTGGGTCTGCCAGAGGCAGAAGCCGTCATGGTGCTTGGCGGTCAGGATGACGCCGCGCATTCCCGCAACCTTGGCCGCCGCAACGATCTGGTCGGCATTGAAATCTGTCGGGTTGAACCACTTGGGGTCCTCGTCGCCGTAGCCCCATTCCTTGTCGGTGAAGGTGTTCATGGCGAAGTGCACGAAAGCGTACATTTCGTGCGCGTGCCAGTTCCACTGCCGCGCCGAGGGAACCGCGCCCGAGGGCAGCGGCGCGGCGGCATCACCGGCGGCGCGGCGCGCGGCCTGCGCGGCGTCGGTGCCAAGCGCAGTCGCCGCGACGGCGGAAGTGGCGAGGAAACGGCGGCGGGAAAAGTCCATCGTCAGTCCTTTGGTAAAGGCAGGCGCGTGTCAGAGCGGCGCGGAAAGCAGTTCGGGCCGGGTATCGGCCAGCTTGACCAGCAGTTCCCCGAAGAGCCCGTTGGCCCAGGCGAACCAGTCACGCGTGAATTTGGCAGGATCGTTGCTGTCCACCGCCTCGTGGATGAAGCCGGTGCCCGCGTCGGTATCGCGCAGCATCCGCAGCATCGCGCGGATCACCAGCGGATCGCTGCTCGACAGCGCGCGCACGATCAGGCTCATCGGCCAGACCTGCCCGAGCCCGACATGCGGCCCGCCGATGCCCTCGATCCTCGACCCCCGGAAGAAGTAGGGGTTCGCGTCCGACCAGCAGGCCTCCGCCGTGGCTTTCCAGAGCGGATCGGCGGCGTCCACGCATTCGAGGAAGGCAAGACCCAGCAGCGAGGGGACGTTGGCATCGTCCATGAACATCGCGTTGCCGAAGCCGTCCACTTCGTAGGCCCAGACCCGGCGGCCGTCCGGCAGCAGCATCGTGCCCCACTGGCGCAGCGCCGCTTCCACCTCGCTTGCCAGCGCGCGGGCATCGGCGGCCAGCGCGGTGTCGCCGCGGGCCTGCTCGGCCACGGTGGCCATCTCGCGCAGCGATGTCACCGCGAAGAGGTTGGCCGGGATCAGGAACGGATACGTGCAGGAATCGTCCGAGGGGCGGAAACCGCAGTGGATCAGCCCGACCGCACGGCTCGGCGCGCCCCAGCCGTCGAGTTGCATGGTCTCGGTCGGCCGGTTGCTGGTGCGCAGGAAGCGATAGGGTCCGGGCGATCCCTTCCGCTGCTGTTCGCGCAAGGTGCGCACGCAGGCGCGCGAGGCTTCGGCCCAGGTCTCGTCAAAGGGCAGCTTGTCCCGCGTCTGGCGCCAGTAGCGGAAGCCGAGCCGCATCGCATAGCAGAGCGAATCGATCTCCCATTTGCGCTCGGCCACGCCGGGCTTCATCTCGGTCTGGTCCTTCAGCGCCCAAGACAGATTGGTCTTCGCAGACGGATCGCGCATGAAGGCATTGGCGTAAGGATCGATCAGGATCGAGCGCGACTGGCGGGCGATCAGCCCCCGGAACAGCGCGGTCAGCGCCGGGTCCTTGTTCACCAGATGGAGGTAGGGCAGGACCTGCGCCGTGCTGTCGCGCAGCCAGAGGCAGGGAATATCGCCGGTGATGACGAAAGCGTCCGGGCGGCCGTCCACGCTGGCCATGAAAACGGTGGTGTCGAGCGTGTTGGGATAGCAGCCCACGAACATCGCGCGCAGCTTGGGATCGGCGATCTTGCGCGATACGCGGTCGATCTCCGCCTCCACCGCGCGGCTGACGTAGCGCCGCTCGGACACCGGCGGACGGCCGCCGCCTTGCGGCATGGGTATCGTCGCCGCATGGGCCGAGGCAGGCAGCGCGAGCGCCGCTGCACCCGCCATCGCGCCTGCCAGCGCGCTGCGGCGGTCGAGGTTCGTGGTATCGCTCATCACTTCGGCAGCTCCTGCGCCTGGCCAGTCAGGGTGAAGGAAACCCATGCGCCCGCGCCGTCACCCGGCTGTCCGCCGCCGATCCACACCTTGTAGTCCCCCGGCACGACCTTGCGCGTGCCCCGCCGGTCCACGACCGAGAGGCTGCGCGGATCGATGGTGAGCGTAACTTCGCGCGACTTGCCCGCCGCGAGCGGAACGCGCGTGAAGGCGGCAAGCTGGCGCTGCAAGACACCCTGCGTCATGATCGGGCGCGGCTCGATCACCGGCGGCACGACATAGGCCTGCACCACTTCCTCGCCCGCCATGGCGCCAAGATTGCGCAAGGTGGCCGTGACCGTGACCGGCTGGCCGAGAGCGGGTGCGGAGACCTTGGCGCCTTCGTAGCCGTAAGTCGTATAGCTCAGGCCATGGCCGAAGCCCCAGAGCGGCTTGCCGGTGAAGTAGCGATAGGTCCGCTCCTTCATCGAATAGTCGACGAAGGCGGGCAGATCGCTGGTGGACTTGTAGAAGGTCACCGGCAGGCGGCCCGAGGGGTTGTTGGTCCCGGCGAGCGTCTCGGCAATGGCGGTGCCGCCCGCCTCGCCCGGATACCATGCGGTCATCACTGCATCGGCCATCGCCGGATCGATCGAGACCGCGCTACCGTTCGTCAGCACGACGATCACCGGCTTGCCGGTGGCACGGAGCGCCGCCAGCAGCTCTGCCTGCGGCTCGGGCAGCGCGATATCGCTGCGGTCGCCGCCGACGAAGCCCGGCACCTGCACCTGAAGCGCCTCGCCTTCGAGATCGGGCGAAAGGCCCAGCACGGCAACGATGGCGTCGGCCTGCGAAGCGGCCTTCACGGCCTCGGCGCGCTGAGCCTCGGCGGGCGGCAGCCACATGAGGCGCAGGCCCTCGTCCTCGCCGTAATGGTCGAGTTCGAGGCCGATCGGCTGCGGCGAGCCATCGGATGCGATGTCGAATTCGACCCGCTGCTTGCCGAGCACGCCGCTGTGCAGTTCCTTGCCGCCGATGCTCAGGCGCACGTCGTCATGGCGGGTGCAGTCCTTCCAGCAGGCCGGAATGTCGAGCGCGAGGCGATAGGTCCCCGCTCCCGGCGGCACCAGCGATCCGCTCCAGCGCACCTTGAAGCCCTTGGCGTCCAGCCCCTTGGGCGCGGTGCGGGTGAGGTTGAAGTCCACGCGGCGATCCTGCCGCACGAACACGCGCTTGCCCGACATGTCGAGATATTCGGCGCGAAGACCGGGCTTGCCATCCGCGACGAGCGCGGTTTCCGGCACGACCACGGGCGCACCCTCGGCCAGCACCGAGCCTTGCGCATAAGCGACGTTGGCCGCGCCGAACTGGCGGCGGATGCCTTCCAGCGGCGTTACCGGATCGGCGGCGGTGCCGTGGTAATTGGCCTCGATCACCGAAAGGTCGTCGGCATTGGTGCCGATCACGGCGAGGCGGGTTCCGGCCTTCAGCGGCAGGCGGCCGTTCTCGTTCTGGAGCAGGACCACCGACTTGCGCGCGGCTTCCAGCGCGAGAGCGCGGTGGGCGGGGGTGTTGACCTCGCCCGGCTTGATCTTGCCCCACGGGTTGCTCGCCCCGAAGGCGATGCCCAGCTTGTAGCGGGCCTCCAGCGAGCGGGCGAGCGCGCGGTCGACCTCGGCCTCGGTGAGCAGGCCGCGCGCCACCGACTGGGTGAGCGCGGCGTAAGTCGTGCCGCAGTCGAAATCAGTGCCCGCCTTGATCGCCGCGGCCGAAGCCTCGGCGGCATCGTAGCGGTAATTGTGGAACATCCAGATGTTCGCCACCGCATCGCAGTCCGACACGACGAAGCCCTTGAAGCCCCAGTCGCGGCGCAGAGTGCCGTTCAGCAGCGCATCGTCGGCGCAGACCGGCACGCCATGCGTCGAGTTATAGGCGCACATCAGCGAGAGCGGCTTGGCCTCGGTCACGGCCTTGCGGAAGGCGGGCAGGTAAGTCGCCTCGCGGTCCTGCGGGCTGACATCCACGTCGAAACTGTCGCGCCCGGCCTCAGGGCCGGAGTGGACGGCGAGGTGCTTGGGCGTCGCGATCACGCGCGGATGGAGCGGATCAGGGCCTTGCAGACCCTTGATGAAGCCGACCGCCAGCGAGCCGGTGAGGAACGGGTCCTCGCCGTAAGTCTCCTGCCCCCGGCCCCAGCGCGGGTCGCGGAAGATGTTGATGTTGGGCGACCAGATCGTCAGGCCCTCGTAGATGCGCCGGTCGGCATCCACGGGCTTGGCATTGAACCTGGCGCGCGCCTCGGTGGAGACGACGGTGCCGACTTTCTCCATCAGCGCCGGATCGAAGGTCGCGGCAAGGCCGACCGCCTGTGGGAATACCGTGGCCACGCCGTTGCGGGCAAGGCCGTGGAGGCCCTCGTTCCACCAGTCATAGGCGGGCAGGCCCATGGCCCTGGCGGCAGGTGCGGTGCTCTGGAGCTGGTCCGCCTTCTCGGCCAGATCGGCCTTGGCGATGGCGGCGAGCACGGCGGGATCGGCCTCGCCCGACAGGTCCTGAGCGGCGGCAGGCGCCGCCAGAACCATGGCGAGGGTGATCGGGAACAGCGCCTTCATCACCCTTCTCCCGCCAATGTGCGCAGCACCAGCGCCTTGCGCAGCGCCGCCGCATCGGCCTTCGAGGTGATCTCGATCCGCACGCTCTCACCCGGCAGCAGGTCGAAGCCGTTGTCCGAAGCCTGCGCATCCACTGCGCCGAAATCGAGCATGACCGCGCGGGCCAGCGCCCTGGCGGTGATCGTCACCGCCTTGCCGTCCCACGTCGCGGCAAGGCCGGGCGCGGGATAGGCCATGGCCTTTGGCAAGGCACGCTCGACGATCTGGCGCGAGACGGTCTTGCCGCCGATCACCAGTTCCGCCACCGCATAGCTCGCCTCTACCGGAGCACTCGCGAAGACCGCAGCGTCCGACACATCGGGAACGGAAGTGGCGGTCGTCGGAGCCAGCGTCACCGCCCCGCCCGCTTCGCCCAGCTTCGTGCCGTCCATCCCGTAGCCGGTCAGGCGCCACTCCGCCGCGACCGGGCTGGTGGCGTCCGACGCGAAGCTGACCCTGGTCACGCCCTGCTTGTGCTCGGCCACCACCGCCTGCGGGGCGAAGAAGCGCCGCGCGGCGTAGTGCAGCAGCTTCCAGCGCCCCTCATAGTCCACGCTCGCCCACGAGATCGACGGCCAGACGTCGTTGAGCTGCCAGTAGAGCGAACCCAGCGTCACCGGCGCGCAGGCGCGGTGATGGCGCGCGGCCATGTCGATCGCCTGCGCCTGATTGACTTGCGTGAGATAGACGAAGTCCGCCAGATCCTTCGCCGGGCGCAGCCTTGCGTCGAGGTAGAACTTCAGGCGCTCGTTGCCCTCGCCAGCGAGGAACTTCTGGTGCGCCTTCATCACCGGGCTGTCCGGCGCCTGCGCCGCATCGCCCGCGAAACCGCGGATCGTCGCCATGACCGGCATCGCCTGGAAGCCATATTCCGACATGAAGCGCGGGCAGGACAGCGTATAGTTCTCAACCGGCTTTGAGCCCGACCATACATCCCAGAAGTGGCGGTCGCCCGCGGCATCGGTATCGACCGGGCCTTCGTAATCGGTCGAAGGGGAACCCGGCCAGTAGGGCGTGGTCGGCGAATGATCCGTCACGGCGCCGCGCAGCACGCGGTCGAACAGCACGGTCATCGAAGTCGCCATGCGCTCGTGTTCCTCGGCGCCGACGGCCTTCTTCCAGGCCTTGCGGTCGCTCCAGGTCTCCCAGCCGGAGATAACCTCGTTGCCGCCCGCCCAGATCACGATCGAGGGGTGCGAGCCGAGCCGCTCGACCTGCTGGTCCGCCTCGATCCGCACGTTCTCGCGGTAGCCGACGTCGGCAGGCGGCACCGCGCCGCCGAACATGAAGTCCTGCCAGACCATCAGGCCCATGCGGTCCGCCATGTCGTAGAAGCTGTCCGGCAGATAGTAGCCGCCGCCCCAGACGCGGATCATGTTCATGTTGGCCGCGCGGGAATCCTCCAGCAGCGACTGCATCTTCGCGTCGGTAACGCGCGAGGGGAACATGTCGAAGGGAATGAGGTTCGCGCCCTTGGCGAAGACCGTCACGCCGTTCACCCGGAAGCCGAAAGCGCCGCCCCCGCGCACGAGTTCGACCTCGCGCAGACCGATAATACGGGCCGCCTTGGCTCCGGCGCCCGCGCCCGAAGCGATCTCGCCCGAAACCCTGTAGAGCGGCTGATCGCCGTAGCCGACCGGCCACCAGCGCTTCGGCGCGGCGACCGTCAGCGGCACGGTGACCACGCTTTCGCCCGCATCGAACGAAGCCTCGCGCGAAACCGGGGCGAGCGCTTGCCCGTCCGGTCCGGTCACGCGGGCGGCGAACTGCGCCTTGCCCGGCTTGTCCGCGAAAACGCGGAACTTCGCCACCAGCCGCGCCTCGTCCTTGCCGAGCGCTTCCTGCACGACCTCGAAGGCGCCAAGCCGTGCCTCGTCCCAGGCTTCCAGGCGCACCGGCCCGGAAATGCCCTGGTTGACGATGCGCGGGCCCCAGTCCCAGCCGTAATGGTACTTGGCCTTGCGGATATAGGCGGAAGTCTGCTTGCCCTTGGGCTCATCCCCGAAGGCGGAATCGTATTCGCCGGGCAGCGGATGCGCCTCGGCCAGGACCATCGGCTGCAAGGTGCGGATCGGCGAGGCGAAGCGCACGAGGATCTCGTTGCGGCCCTGCTTGAGGAATGCCTTGGCGGCGACGCGCCACTGCCGGTGGCCGTTATCGGCCTTGAGCACCTGCCTGCCGTTGATGAACACGGTTGCGAAAGTATCCAGCCCGCCGAACACGAGGTCGAGATGCTCGCGGCCCATGGCTTCGGCGCTCACGTCCAGCGTGCGGCGCAGTTCCCAGTCGGTCAGCCCGGCCCACTGGATCGCCGCCTCGTTGGTGCCGAGGAACGGATCGGGCACCTGCCGCGTGGCGATCAGGTCCTGCTGCACGGTGCCCGGCACTTGCGCGCGGAACCAGCGCGCGGCCTTGGGATGGGCCGTTACGGCAGCTGTATCGCCCGGCGCGATGCGGGCCTGCCAGCCCTCGTCAAGCGCGGTCTGCGTGGGCGGGGCCGCCAGCGCGGCCCCCGAAACGCCCGCCAGCCAGAGGGCCAGCGCCCCGCTTGCGAACGGACCTGCAAGCCTGCCCGCCATCCTCACTTCGCCTTCTCCCCGTAGACCACCTTCTCTACCGCGTAGAACGGATCGGAAAGCGGCGAGGTGAACTGGAAGCAGACGTCGGCCTCGTCCTTGAGCTCCGGCCGGTCAGGCAGGTTCGCGGTGAACGTGTACTGCTGCGGCGAAGCGTCGGGATCGGGCAGCGCGAACGTGGCCAGCACCGTTGCGCCGGGCATCGGCGCATGTTCCTTCTGCTTGCGATTTGCGGCCTTTTCCGCCGCGCGGCAGCCCGCGCTGATGACGAGTTCCCCGTGCGTGGTCACCGCGAAGTGTTCGATCAGCGCCGATGCCTCATGCGCAAGGCCATAGTTGCGCGGCAGCCGCGCGACCGAGACGGTGATCGTCTTCGCATGGGCCAGCGGCGCATGGTCGTCGGCCTGGCAGGTGTCGAAGATGTTGACGTTGTAGGCCGGGCCGTTCGCCGTCGCATCGGCGGTGAGCGGCACGCGCAGGCCCTGCGCCCCGCGCGGGCAGGCAACCAGCGTGGAGGCGGTGGAGGTCAGCAGCGTCTCGCGCGCGGTATCGTAGCGGCGCGGGGCGGAAAGCTGCGTGCCGTCCGGCGCGAAGCTGGCGGCGGTGACGACCGTGCCCGGCTTCACGACAAGCGCCTTGGCATAAGCGGGCGATTTCGCCGCCGGCGCCTTGCCGTCCAGCGTGTAGCGGATCGTGCCGTAGGAGGCCTGGTTCGCCAGCGCCACGCCGATGCTCTTCGCATCGAGCTGGGCTGCGCGGGTCTGGGTGGGCGTGAAGGCCACGCCGAAGGCGCTGTCCGACACTTCGAACCCGCCCTGCTTCCAGCGCTGGATCTGCGGCGTCAGCCGCGCGAGGAAGCCGGGATAGTCCTTCTCTCCGGTGACCACGGGCGACCATGCGGTCTCGGCCAGCGCCCCCACGCGCGGGAACAGCTTGTGCTGCAACTGCCAGGGGGTGACGATATATTCGCTCCAGGCATTGCCCTGCACGCCCAGCACATGCTTGGCCTTGGCGGCATCGATGCCCTTGGGCATCGGGTCGTAGCGATAGACCGCTTCCATCGTCTGGATCGAAATGCGCCCCGGCGCTTCGTCCGGCAGGGTCGATTCAAGATTGTCGAGATAGAGGTTGGGCGCTGGCGTCAGCACCACGTCGTGCCCGGCGTTGGCCGCGTCCACCGCGCCCTGCTCTCCGCGCCAGCTCATCACCGATGCCGAAGCGGGCAGACCGCCTTCGAGGATCTCGTCCCAGCCGATCAGGCGGCGGCCATGCTGCGCCAGATATTCGCCGAACCGGTCGATCATCCAGCTCTGCATCTCGTTCTCGGTCTTGATGCCCAGCTTGCGCATCTGCGACTGGACTTCGGGCGAACGCTCCCACTGGTCCTTCACCGCCTCGTCGCCGCCGATATGGATGAACTGCGAGGGGAAGACCTCCATCAGTTCGTCCAGCACGTTGCGCACGAAAGTCATGCCCGCGTCATTCGGGTTGAACAGCCAGGGATTGACCCCCCAGTCATGCGAAACGGCAGGCCGGTCGCCCAGCACGCCCACTTCGGGGTAGGACGCGACGAGCGCCTGCGCATGGCCCGGCAGGTCGATCTCGGGCACCACGGTGATGCCGCGCTCCGCCGCATAGGCCACCAGCGCCTTGAGCTGCTCCTGCGTATAGAACCCGCCCGACCGGGGGCCGATGGCGCCGCCGGTGTCCGGCGGCAGGCGCCATGCGCCGATGCGGGTGAGTTCGGGATAGCGCTTGACCTCGAAGCGCCAGCCCTGATCGTCGGAAAGGTGGAAGTGCAGGGTGTTGAGCTTCACTTCCACCATGCGGTCGACGATGGCGTAGACCGATTCCATCGGCTGGAAGTGCCGCGAGGGATCGACCATCACCCCGCGCCACGAAAAGCGCGGCGAATCCTGGATGGTGAGCACGGGAACCGAGGCGCTCTTGCCCGCAGAGCCGGCATCGGCCGTCAGCAGCTGCAACAGCGTCATCGCGCCGTAGATGAAGCCGGACTTGCCCGATGCCGAGATCACCGCGCCGCCGGACGTCACCGTCAGCCGGTAGGCCTCGGCGCCGGAAATCGCGGCATCGCGCTCGAAGCGGATGGGTGCTGCGCCGGAAGAACCGGCCGCAGAACCGGCCCCAGAACCGCCCCCAGAACCGGCCGAAGAACCGGCGTCGAGCACAAGACCGCTCGCGCGTTTCACATGGTCTGCAAGGAGCCGCGCCGCTTCCGCCGCGTCCGCATCGCCCGCGGGCACGGCAATGACCGAACCGGATGCGACCAGCAGCTTGCCGCTGCCCTGCTCGACGGAAGCGGGCCACGGCGTAAGCGCCAGAGGCGCGGCCTGCGCGGGAGCCGAAAAAGCCAGTGCCGCAAGGATCGAGGCGGTGACCACGCCTCCGGTCCGCAGCTGCCGATATCCCTTTGCCGTCGTGCCCATACCTGCCCCTCGTTTTCTTGTGACCAGAGCAGGCAACGTAACCAAAATATATCCTTTCCCGCAATAGGTCTTATTCTATTCCTGCGAATTGGGCTTGAACTGCGACCATTTGCTGCGATTGTCAGCGCGACATGACCAATGTAAAGCCATTCGCAGAGAATGGACCGAAGGGGGATCGAATGTCATTTTCCGACCGGATCGGTCGCCTGCGGGAAGACAATGCTGCGCCGCTGTACATCCAGCTCCAGCAGCTCATCCGCGATGCGATATCCGAAGGCGTGCTGGACCAGAACGAAGCGATTCCGCCCGAACGCAATCTTGCGATCGAGTATGACGTTTCGCGTATCACCGTGCGAAAGGCGATCGCCGGTCTGGTCGAGGAAGGCCTGCTGACGCGGCGGCGCGGCGCCGGAACTTTCGTGGCGTCCCGCGTGGAAAAGAGCTTCTCGAAGCTGACCTCGTTCAGCGAGGACATGGAAGCGCGCGGCAAGCGGGCCTCCAGCGCCTGGGTCTCGCGCATGACCGGGCCGGTCA
Organism: Novosphingobium sp. TK71; assembly: GCF_055361505.1. Classification (NCBI taxonomy): domain Bacteria; kingdom Pseudomonadati; phylum Pseudomonadota; class Alphaproteobacteria; order Sphingomonadales; family Sphingomonadaceae; genus Novosphingobium; species Novosphingobium sp. TK71. The sequence continues at coordinate 512,944 of NZ_JBSZKA010000001.1, read as the reverse complement.
ACCCAGAGGAATCGATGGCGCTGGGCCTGGCGCCGGGCAGCACCGTCCTGCGTTTCACCCGCATCCGCTATGCCGACGACGAGCCGCTCGCGCTCGAAATCTCGACGATCGCGGGGTACTGCCTCGCCAGCCTCGATGTCGTCGGGGATTCGCTTTACGCCGCGCTGGAAAAGAGCGGCAACCGCCCGGTTCGCGCACTCCAGCGCCTGCGCGCGGTGCCTTTCGGGGCCGAGCACGCGCGGATGCTCGGCGTGGAATCCGGCCATGCCGGCCTCCTGATCGAGCGTCACGGCTTCCTGCGCGACGGCCGCACCGTCGAATTCACCCGCTCCTACTATCGCGGCGACTCCTACGACTTTGTCGCCGAGCTGATCGAGGGTTCATGAAACGCCGAGAATTGCTGCTGCGCGGCGCCTCCACGGGCGCCGTCGCCACCCTTCTGCCCGCCTTTTCGCCTTCGACCCTTGCCGCTCCCGCCCCGGCCTTCGGACCGGGCATGGCCGACGGGCTGCCGATGCCGGCCCCGCTTCCCGGCCCCTCGCCCCGCCTGCCCGAAACAGACCCCTCGCGCACCCTGCTCGAACGCGGCTGGCGCTTCCACGAGGGCGAGGTGCCGGTACCCGAACCCACCGACCACAACGCCACCTACCTCTCGGTCAAGGCCGGCAATGCGCGCGGCGCGGCGGCGCTGGCCTTCGACGATTCCGACTGGCAGACGGTAGACCTCCCGCATGACTGGGCCATTGCGCAGGACGTGAGCGAAAACGCCAATGTCTCGCAAGGCTACCGCCCGCGCGGGATCGGCTGGTATCGCCGCCTGCTGCGGCTGGACGAAAGCCAGATAGGCCGCCGCCTCGAACTCCACTTCGACGGTATCGCCACCCATGCCACGATCTGGATCAACGGCAGCGAAGTGGCCCACTCCTGGTCGGGCTACAGCAGCGTCATCGTCGACCTCACCCCCTTCGCCCGCTTCGGCGACGAGGTGAACTGGATCGCCGTGCGCGTCGATGCCGCCGCGCGAGAGGGCTGGTGGTACGAAGGCGCGGGGCTTTACCGCCACGTCTGGCTGGTCAGCCGCCCTGCCCTGTCGATCGAGACGGACGGGCTCTATTGCGATCCGGTCCATCAGGACGACGGCACCTGGCACGTGCCGGTGGAAGTCAGCCTGTCGAACGTCGGCGAAGACACCGGACAGGCCGAGATCGCCGCCCGTCTGCTCGATCCCGAAGGCCGCGAAATCCACCGCACGCGCGGCAGCGCCGCGGTCGCGCCGCTGGAACAGGCAAAGGTCACCGCCCAGCTCGCGCCCGGCGCGGTGAAGCTCTGGTCGCCCGACAGCCCGGTGCTCTACAGCGTCGAGGTGGACCTGCTGCACGAAGGCCAGGTCGTGGATACGCGGCGCCAGTTCATCGGCTTCCGCACGGTGCGCTTCGATCCCGCGCGGGGCATGGTGCTCAACGGCGTGGAGACCAAGCTCAAGGGCGTGTGCATCCACCAGGACCATACCGGCGTCGGCACCGCCATCCCCGACGCGCTGGCGCTCTGGCGGTTGCAGCGGCTGAAGGCGATGGGCTGCAACGCCATCCGCATGTCGCACAATGCCCCCGCCAAGGAAGTGCTGGACTGGTGCGACCGGCTGGGCTTCGTGGTCATGGGCGAGAACCGCCTGTTCAACCCCGCGCCGGACTATCTGGCGCAGCTCGAATGGATGGTCCGCCGCGATCGCAACCATGCCTCGATCGTGCTCTGGTCGGTGTTCAACGAGGAGCCGATGCAGGGCACCCATGCGGGCGTGGAGATGGTGCGCCGGATGCGCAAGGCCGTGCGCAGGCTGGATACGCAGCGCCCCGTCACGGCGGCGATGAACGGTTCGTTCTACAATCCCGAGAACGTCTCCACCGTCGTCGACGTCATGGGCTTCAACTATTACCAGGGCGACTACGACAAGTTCCACGCCCTTCACCCGGACAAGCCGATCACCAGTTCGGAGGACACCAGCGCCTACGAAACGCGCGGCGCCTTCGAGAGCATCCCGGCGCAGCAGGTCATCACCTCGTTCGACAAGGAGGCAGCCTCCTGGGGCGCGACCCACCGCGAGACGTGGAAGATGATCGCCGAGCGCCCCTTCGTGGCGGGCGGCTTCGTCTGGACCGGCTTCGATTATCACGGCGAGCCAACGCCTTATGCCTGGCCTTCGACCAGCAGCTTCTTCGGCATCATGGACCTTTGCGGCTTCCCCAAGACCGCCTTCGGCATCCATTCCGCCCACTGGCGCGACGATGCCCCGGTGATCTGGCTGGCGCCGCACTGGACCTGGCCCGAATACGAGCGACCGGGCCGCGAAGGGCAGACGCTGGAGGTCTTCGCGATCACCAATGCCGAGGCCATCGAACTGCGGCTGAACGGCGAAGTGATCGAGCGTGTGCCCGCCGCCGACCGGATCATGGGCCACACCTTCCAGGTGCCCTACCGCCCCGGCCGGATCGAGGCGCTGGCGCTGCGCGGCGGCAAGGTCGTGGCCCGCGCCGTCCACGAAACCGTGGGCGCGCCGGTTGCCCTGCGCCTGACGCCCGCCCGGCAGGCGCTGGCCAGCGACGGCGAGGACGTGCAGGCGATCACCGTGGACTGCGTGGATGCACGCGGACGTCATGTTCCCACCGCCAACCTGCCGGTGGAGTTCGCTATTTCCGGCGGGCGCATCATTGGCCTCGGCAACGGCAACCCCAACGACCATGCCAGCGAAAAGGGCAGCAAGCGCGCCCTGTTCAACGGTCTTGCACAGGTCATCGTCCAAGGCGATGCCAGCGGCCAGCGGCTCACGCTGGAAGCAAGCGCAGGCGGCCTGCGTTCCGCGCGTCTCAGCCTCGCCCGTGCCCCGCGCGAACCGCGCGCGCAAGTCCCGGTCGTCCCGGCGGAAATGCCGATCACCGACTGGCGCCGCTCGGCCCTGTTCCCGCAGAAGCCCGATCCGGCGCTGGCCCCGGTGGACGGCGACAACAACTCGTGGGATTTCGTGCGCTCCGGCGTGGCCGCACCTGCGGGAAGCGCCGGATGGCGCAGTTATCGCACCCGCTTCACGCCGTGGAAGAAAATCGCGGCAGAGGGCGGCACCTTGCACTTTGCCGGGATAGCGGGAGCCGCCGAAATCTGGCTCGACGGCAAACTGGCCGCGCGCAAGACCGATGCGGCACCTGCCGCACTGACGGCGGCGATCCCTCCAGGCCCGGGGCCTCGCACGCTGGCCGTGCTGGTGGCGGCGACCGAGGGCAACCCGAGCGGACTGGTGGGGCGCGTCTACGTCACCCCCTGAGCGACTTGAAAAAGAGAGCGGATGCAGTAACTTCCCTTTCGTAAAGGGGAACTGGCATGAACATCGTTTCCGGCTGCCTTTGGGCAGTCGCCGCTCTCGTTCCGGCCACGGCTTGCGCCGCGACCGACGCCAGGGAATCCGCCCACCGCTTCGTCGCGCAAATGGCCATCCCGGCCCAAAGCGACGAGCCGCTGGCCCGGTTCACATACCCGCTTTGCGTCGGCAGCGCCGGACTGCCTGCGGAGGCGGGCGAGGTCGTGATCGACCGGATTGCCGAAGTGGCCGCATCGGCAGGCTTGCCCGTCGCAGCGGCAGGTTGCGCACCGAACCTGATGGTGGTTTTCGTGGAGGATAGCCGGGCGGCAGTGCAGAGGCTGTCCCACGGGCGATCCGGTGCCATGATCGGGCAATCGCGCGCCGATATCCGCCGCATTCTCGAACAACCCGGCCCCGTCCGGGCCTGGATCAAGGCCGCAATCCGCAGCCGCGACGGTGACCGTCCCAGCTATTCGCCAACCGGCGTGACGACCTTGAAGACGGAGACGTCAACGCGCCTGTCGTCAACCACGCGCCGCGATATCGTCAGTTCCGTCGTTCTGATCGACCGCGAAGCCATGGCCGACCGCGACTTGCGGCAAGTGGCGGACTATGCGGCAATTCGCGGTCTCACCGGCGCGCATCTGGGCGAAATCCGCGCGGAAGGGCCGCCAACGATCCTGACGCTGTTCACGTCGCAGGGAGATGCCGATGCACCGCCCGGCCTGACTGCCGCGGACCGGGCCTTCCTCAGCGCCTTCTACACCGTTCGCGCCGATATGGCCGAGCCGCTGCAGCGCCAGCGCATTGCGGACCATATGGCCCGCACGCGCCCCGCCGAATGGGACGGGGCGCGTTAGGGCAGGTGTCAGGCTGCCATCCGGTCCAGATCGGCGGCGGCAAACAGCAAGTGGATGGCCGGGCCTTCCGTCGCGCCCACGCCGCGTACTCCAGCAGCGACCAGCGCCGCATCGTCGATCATTTCCGGATCGCCAAGCTCGACCCTGAGGCGGTTGCCATAGCGCGCCGCGCCGCGCAAATTCCCCTCGCCGCCAAGGGCCTGTGCAAGGTTCGCCGGAAGCTGGAGCTGCGCGGCGGCTTCGGTGACTGCCGGGGCCGTCACCGGCTTCGACAGCGGGGCAGGTCCCGCCGCGATGGCCTCGCGGATCTCGACCGAGACGATATCGGCAACCGGGCCGAGGATCACCTGCAGCGCCTTGTCCGAAGGGCGCACGATCCCGCGTGAACCCAGCGCCTTCAGCCGCGCCTCGTCCACCGCGCCGTGATCGGCGATGATGAGGCGCAGGCGCGTGGTGCAGGCGGAAACCTCCAGGAGGTTGCCGCTGCCGCCCAGCGCCGCAAGATAGGCGTGCCCGCGCGTCTGCTCTGCCGAAGCCTCGCTCGCGGCGGGCGCAGCGGCATCCTCTTCCTCGCGGCCGGGGGTCTTGAGGTCCAGCTTGCGGATCGCGAAAGCGAAGACACCGTAATAGACCGCGAAGTAGACGAGGCCCACCGGCAGCAGCAGCAGCGGGCGTGTCGCCTTGCCGAAGTTCAGCACATAGTCGAACAGTCCTGCCGAAAATCCGAAGCCCAGATGCATGCCCAGCGCATCGGTGAGCCACATCGAAATGCCGGTGAGCACCGCGTGGATGGCGTAGAGCACCGGGGCGAGGAACATGAAGCTGAACTCGATCGGCTCGGTCACACCGGTCAGCAGCGAGGTCAGCGCGAGGCTGAAGAACATGCCGCCCACCGCCTTGCGCCGCTCGGGCCGGGCCGCGCGGTACATCGCGAGACAGGCGGCTGGCAGGCCGAACATCATGACCGGGAAGAAGCCGGTCATGAAGCTTCCGGCGGTGGGATCGCCCGCGAAGAAGCGGCGGATATCGCCGTGGGCGCCGTCGAAATCGCCGAAGACGAACCAGAACAGGTTGTTGAAGACATGGTGCAGCCCGGTCACCAGCAGGAGCCGGTTGATGAGGCCGAACAGGAACAGTCCGAAGCCGCCCAGCCCGGTGATGCCGTGGCTCACCCCGTCGATCCCGGTGACGATGGGCTGGAATCCAAGGCCGACAAGGCTGGCGATGACCAGTCCGGCCACGCCCGAAACGATCGGAACAAACCGGCGCCCACCGAAGAAGGCCAGGTATTCGGGCAGCTTCATGGCCGAGAACCGGTTGTAGAACAGCCCGCCGACCAGGCCGGAGACGATGCCGATCGGCACGTCGAGCCGCCCGATGGCCTGGCTCTTCGCCGCCGCCACCGCTGCCGCGAAAGCCTCTTTCGAAAGCGCGGGATCGATGCCCGGCGGCACCGGCATCAGCACCTTGGCGCCTTCGGTGGCGACGAGGAAGCAGACAATGCCGGCAAGGCAGGCCGCGCCGTTGCCGTCGCGCGCATAGCCGGTGGCGACGCCGATGGAGAACAGCAGCCCGAGGTGCGAAAACAGCGCATCGCCCGCCGCGCTCAGCAGCGCAATGTCGAGCAGGTCCGGCTGGCCCAGCCGCAGCAGCAGCCCCGCAACCGGAAGCACCGCGATCGGCAGCATGAGCGCACGGCCCAGCGGCTGCAACGTTTCGAGAACCCGCCTCATGCCCCCTGCTCCTTCAGAAATTCGCGTACAAGCGCACGCACTTCGCCCGCCGAGCCGCATTCCAGCGCACGCGCGGCCAGCGCGCGGCAGCGTTCCATGTCGAGCCCGGTCACCAGCGCCTTGATATCGGGCACTTGCGCGGGCGTTGCCGAAAGCTCGCCCACGCCGAGGCCCAGCAGCAGCGGCACCGCCAGCGGGTCCGACGCCAGCGAGCCGCAGACGCCGGTCCAGCGGCCATGCCGCGCCCCTCCCTCGCAAGTGAGCGCGATCAGGCGCAGCACCGCCGGGTGGAGCCCGTCGATGGCCGAAGCCACCGCCGCATTGCCCCGGTCCATCGCCAGCGCATACTGGGTGAGATCGTTCGTCCCCACCGAGAGGAAATCGGCCTCCCGCGCAAGGATGTCCGCGGTTGCGGCGGCGGCGGGAGTCTCCACCATGATGCCCAGCGACACGGGCCCGGCAAGGCCAAGGCGCGCCGCCACGCCGTCCACCACACCGCGCACGGCGCGCAGTTCGGACAGGCTGGCCACCATCGGCACCATGATCCGGCATTGCCCGGCAGGACGCACGCTGAGGATCGCCTCGACCTGCGCTTCCAGCAATTCGGGATAGGCAAGGCCGACGCGAATGCCGCGCAGGCCCAGCGCCGGGTTTTCCTCGGCCGGCATCGGCAGGAACGGCGCGGGCTTGTCGCCGCCGATATCGAGCAGGCGCACGATCAGCGGACGGCCCTCCAGCGCATCGGCAATGGCCTGGTACGTCTCCAACTGCTCACCGGCGCCCGGCGCCTGCGCTCGCTCCACGAAGAGGAACTCGCTGCGCAGCAGGCCGCAGCCTTCCGCACCGTTCGCCATCGCCTGCCGCGCATCGGCCAGCGAGCCGAGGTTGGCGAAGACCTCGATCCGCGTGCCGTCCGCGGTGTGGCACGGCCCCCGCGCTTCGAGCGCGGCGGCGCGGCGAGCGGCCTGCAGGGCAAGCTGATCGCGAACCCCGGCGATCCGCTCCGCCGAGGCGCCGGTTTCGAGCCGCGCGGCGGCGGCATCGACCACCAGAACCGCGCCCTCGGCAATATCGTCCAGCGCGCTGCCCATCGCCACCAGCATCGGCACGCCGAGCCCGGCCGCAAGGATCGCGACATGCGACGTCGGCCCGCCGTTGACGAGGCAGATCGCCGCCAGCCGCTCGGGATCGAGCGCCATGAGCTGGGAGGGCAGCAGATCCTCGGCGATCAGCACGGCATCCTGCGGCAGCGCGAAGCCGGCGGCATCGCCGCCGATCAGCGCGCAAAGCACCTGCCGTTCCAGATCGCGCATGTCATCCACGCGCTCGGCAAGGCGCGCATCGCCCGAACGCAGCAGGAGATCGACTTGCGTGCCGATGGCGAGCCGCCAGCCCGCGCCCGCGCTTTCGCCTTTCGCGATGGCCTCATGCGCGGCGGCGAGCAGGTCCTCGTCCTCCAGCATCACCGCATGGGCGGCGAGGATCGACGCGGCATGGGGCGGCGCGCCTTCGCTTTCCTGCGCGATCTTCGCGCGCAGCGCCGCCAGCGTTTCATCCAGCAGGCCGCGCTCGGTCGCGGGATCGCCGGAACCTTCGGAAACCTCCACCTCGCCTAGGCGATAGCGGACCGCCTCGCCCACGGCCACGCCCGGCGCGGCAACCACGCCTGCCAGGGTGCCGTCGGGCGCGATCTGCGTGACCCGGCGCTGCGCCGCCGGAGCCGCCACGCGCACCGGCTGTGCGGGGGGCTGTTCATCGGCGTGGGCCAGTTCGCCCATGCCGCTGGCGATCAGGGCCTCCAGCGCGTCGAGCACTTCGCCCGCCTGCCTGCCGCGCGCGTGAAGCGAGATGCGGTCTCCCAGCCTGACGCCAAGCGCCAGCACGCCAACCGGGCTGCGCAGGCTTGCGGACTTGCCCGCGATCTCCATGCGGACCACCGCCTCGAACGACGTCGCCACCTGCCGCAGGCGCGCGGCCGGGCGGGCGTGAATGCCGTGCCGCAGCGGAACCGGCAGTTCGCGCACCAGTTCCTCGTCCGGCGATCCGGCAGCCTCGCCCATGGCAGCGCCGGTCCCCGAAACGCGGCGCAGCGCCATCACCACATCGCCCACCTTGACCGGGCCGGGATCGCGCTTCGATTCCAGCGTCCATTCCTCACCGGCGAGCAGGAGCACCGGCGTCATCGCGCTGGCCGCGCCGGTCACCACGGCATCGAGATCGAACCGCACCAGCGGATCGCCCGCCGCCACTACCTGATCCTGCGCCACCAGCGGCGTGAAACCGCGCCCGCCCATCGCCACGGTATCGACACCGAGATGGAGCAGCAGTTCCGCCCCGCCTTCAAGGCGCAGGGTCACGGCATGGCCGGTCGCCGCAAGCGAGGCCACCGTTCCCGCGCAAGGTGCGTGAAGCATGCCGCCGGTGGGATCGATGGCCACGCCGTCGCCCAGCATCCCCCCGGCGAAGACCGGATCGGGAATTTCGGCCAGCGGCGCCAGCCAGCCCTCCAGCGGAGCCGTGACGACGATGGTGTGCCCGGCGGGAGTCATGGCCCGCTCGGCAGTCATGGAAAAAACGGAGGCAGTCATAGTTTTGGCTTGTCTCCAGAAATCGATATCAGAATGCCCGTTCGCCGGCGATCCATGTCGCCTGCGGCGCCATGGCGCGATCGAGATGGACGAAATCGGCGGTATATCCGGCGGCGATTACGCCCCGTTCCGCACCGAGGCCCAGAAATTCCGCCGGCTGCACGCTGGCCATGTCAACCGCCTGCGCCACCGAAAGTCCCGCCATGTCCACGGCATTGCGCACGGCGCCCGCCATGTCGAGCGACGCGCCCGCCAGCGTGCCGTCCGCGCCCACGCAGCGCCCTTCCGCCACGGTGATCTCGCGGCCGTCCAGTTCGAAGCTGGCAAGGTCCGATCCCACGCAGGGCATCGCGTCCGTCACCAGCATGAAGCGCTCGAGCGGGCGGCTCGCCAGCGCCACGCGCATCGCGGCGGGATGGACATGGTAGCCGTCGGCGATCAGCCCGCACCAGGCCGTGCGGTTCTCCAGCGCCGCGCCCACCATGCCGGGGTTGCGGTGATGAAGCGCCGACATGGCATTGAACAAGTGAGTGACCCCGGTAACGCCCATGTCGAAGGCGGCACGCGCGGTTTCGTAATCGGCGTCGGAATGCCCCATCGCGATCACCACCCCGGCGCCGGTCAGCGCACGGGCCTGATCGGCGTGAAGATATTCCGGCGCGATGGTGAACAGTACCTTGCCGGCGCGGGGGCGCGTCAACAGGTCCACCATGGCATCGTCCAGCGGGCGCAAGTTGCCTTCGGTATGGATGCCGCGCCGCTTCGCGTTGAGCACCGGCCCTTCGACGTGGATGCCGATGCAACCGGGCACCCCGGCCGCAATCGCCTCGTCCGTCGCGTCCAGCGCCGCCGCGATCACGTCAGGCGTCGCGCTGATGAGCGTGGGCAGCATGGCGGTCGTCCCGAACCGCGCATGGGCGGCGGCGATCGCGGCGATTCCCGCCACGGTCGGCGCATCGTTGAGCAGCACGCCGCCGCCGCCGTTCACCTGCACGTCGATGAAGCCCGGCACCAGCCAGCCACCGTCGAGATCGACGATTTCGTCGGCTTCCGTCCCGCGCTGCGCGGCCAGGATGCGCCCCTGCTCCACCGTCACCACGGCATCGCGCGCCCAGGCGCGATCCAGATAGACGTTGCCGTTGACGAAGGCGGTTTTCATCACAGGGTCTCGGTTACCTTGCGCAAGTGGGCCGGATTGTCCGGGTCCAGCCCGCGCGCCAGCGAAAGTGCGTTCACTTGCGGGTAGAAGGACTGGATCATCAGCAGCGGTTCCAGCGCCGCATGGCCCGCAAGCGCGGCCAGCGTGCTTTCCCCGAAGGGTGCCTCGGCATCGAGCAGCGCGACTTGCGCACCGCGCCCGGCAAATTCGCGCGCGGCATCGCGCACGCTTTCGCCGCTGGCGTCGGACGTGGCGAAGGCCACGATGGGGAAGCCTTCGTTGATGATCGTCATCGGGCCGTGGCGCACTTCGGCGGCGCTATAGGCTTCGGCATGAAGACCGCAGGTTTCCTTGAGCTTCAACGCGCCTTCCTGGGCGATGCCGAAGCCGTATCCGCGCGCGATCACGAAAAGGTTCGTCGCTGCGGAAAGCCGTTCGACCAGATCGAACGGCGCGGTGCCGGCGGCAATGGCCAGCGCATCGGGAAGCCTGCCGAGCGCCTCCGTCAGCGCGGCGTCGCCGGTCCACTGCGCGACGATGGCGGCGACCCCGGCAAGCGAGGCGATGTAGGACTTGGTGGCCGCAACGGACTTCTCCGGCCCGGCGTGAAGCGGCAGCACCCACTGCGCCAGATCGGCAAGCGGGGCGGTCTCGTCATTCACCAGCGCGACGACGCGGGCACCCGCACGGCGATGCGCCTCGACCGCCGCGAGCAGGTCGGGGCTACGGCCACTTTGCGAAATGGCGATCACGAGCACGCGGCCCGGCTGCATCTCGGCGCCGAACACCGACGAAACGCTGAGCGCGGAAGAGGACACCGGCACACCGGCCAGCGTCTCGATCAGGTATTTGGCGTAAGTCGCCGCGTTGTCGGACGACCCGCGCGCGCAGGTCACCACCACCGAAGGCGGGCTGCCGCGCAGGTCCTGCGCAAGCGATGCGAGAGTGTCCTGGTTGCGGGCCAGGAACGCGCGGACGGCCTGCGGCGCCTCGGCGGTCTCGCGGGCCATGAGCGACTGGGACGGATGAGCAACTTCGGATTGCATTGCAGCGAAATCTCCTTCGCACCGCCCCCGGTCGGCGGAAAAGCGCCAGACGGGAGCGTCTGCTTACCAATATCTACATAAGTTCTATATTGGTATTCCCCAACTGCAGGCGATGCGCAATTGGTTTCGCAAGGGCAAGCGCGTTTTTCTTCCGGCACCACCCTCGCCAGCGGTCGCTGCGTGTCGCTCTACCCCTTTTAGGTGTCGTTCAACCCGCCTTGCCCACGCGCGATGGCAGCCTGCAGCCGGGCCACCTCGGCAGCGTCCGTCACCGGCCGGATTCCCTTCTGGAAGCCCAGTTCTTCCAGCCGCCCCGATGCCGCTGTCGCCGTGCCGGGGGTGCGGCAGGAGGCGTGAAACTCCTCAATTCCGGCCGCGCGCAGAGCCGGCACCGCCTCGGCCGAGACCCCCGATCCGGCCAGAATCACGATGCGCCCGGCGGCCAGTTCATGGAGATGCGCAAGCATCCGCACCCCCTCGGGCGCCCGCACCGCGCCGCCGGACGTCAGTATCCGGTCAAACCCCATCGCCACCGCCTGCTCCAGTCCGTTTTCCATGTCGTCCAGCACGTCGAAAACGCGGTGCAAGGTCAGCGAAAGCCGCGCCCCGCGCGCCGTTCCCGCCCGCCGGGCATGATCGAGCCAGGTGCCGAGAACCGCCAGGTCAAGTCCGCCCGCAGCGCCCGCCCCGATGACGATTCCCGCCAGCCCCGCTTCCGCGGCCAGATCGATATCGTCGCAGACTTGCTCGGTTTCCTGCGGCCCGTAGACGAAATCGCCCTCTCGCGGGCGGCAGAGCATATGGACGGGAATCGGCGCCTGCGCCGCCAGCCGGACCAGCGAACGCGGCGGCGTCAGCCCGCCCAGCGCCAGCGCGCTGCAAAGCTCCACCCGGCCGCCACCCCCGGCGACAGCGGCAGCAAGACCGGCGGCATCTTCGACACAGATTTCGAGCACTTCGCCCCTTCCAAAAGACATCCGGCCCCGTCACGGCCGGCGATTCGCACTGTCGGAAATTGGACATACTTTGGCCCGACGCGCCATCCCGTTCCACCGCAAAGCCAATGCCGCCAACAGCCAGCCCAGCCGCCGCAACCTCCCATTTTCCCACCATTCCCGCCAATTTTCGACCACCTCGGCACGCAAGAAGAAATTTACGGTGGACAGGAGGATCTATTTTGGTGACATTGAATTAGGACATTGGCTTTGTATTGGCATTGTCCGCAGGAAGTTATCGGGCACGCATTTCCGCAAACATAACGTCACGGCGCGCTCACGGGTTCGGGTCATGAGGAAAACTATGATGAAACTAGCACGCGCGATGCTGCTGGCGACGAGCGCCACCATGGGCTTCGCCGCCCCCGCCTTTGCACAGGAAGCCCCGCAGGACCAGAACGACCAGGACGCGATCGTGGTCAGCGGAATCCGCGGCGCACTGACGAACGCGATCAACGTGAAGCGCAATGCGGACGCCGTGGTCGATGTCATCACCGCCGAAGGCATCGGCAAGTTTCCTGACCGCAACGTCGCGGAATCGCTGTCCCACATCCCCGGCGTCAGCGTGGACCGCCAGTTCGGCATCGGCGAGCGCGTCTCCATCCAGGGCACCGACCCGGCGCTCAACCGCGTCCTGATCGACGGTCACACCATCGCTTCGGCAGACTGGGGCGGCAATTCCGGCGACGTGACCGGCCGTACCTTCAACTACTCGTTGCTGGCGCCGGAAATCGTCTCGCAGATCGAGGTGTTCAAGTCCCCCGAACCGCGTATCGACGAAGGTTCGCTGGGCGGTACCGTGATCGTGCGCACGCGCAAGCCGCTCGATCTCGACAAGAACACCATCAACGGTTCGATCGGCTACGGCTACAACGATCGCTCCGAAATCGGCAATCCGCGAGGCTCGCTGCTCTACAGCTGGAAGAACGACAGCGCGACCTTCGGCATCCTGGTGGCGGGCACTTACGACAGGGATTCGCTGGCCCGTGCAGGCGTCGAGTACTTCGGCTACAACAGCGGCTCGGACTTCACGTCCACCGATGCCGACGGCAACGTCACGCTGAACAACCCGAACGCAGTGCTGACCGGCGGGACCGCCGAAGACCTGGCCAACGCCCGTTATCCCTACGGCATCAACCACGCCTATTTCAAGCAGACGCGCGAGCGCATCGGCGGCCAGTTCGCCGTGCAGTGGGCGCCCAGCGACCGCCTCGAATTCAACCTTACCGGCCTTCACATCGAAGGCACCTACAACAACTTCAGCCAGTCGCAGTACGTGGTTCCGACGTGGGCCGCCGGCGCGCTGGAATCGGCAACGATCTCCAACGGGCTCGTCACGGACGCATCCTTCGGCGCGACCAACCTGCCCTCCACCAGTTCGCAGCTGGACATGAACTACCGCAAGACCAAGGTGCGGACCGACAGCTACAATCTCGACACCACGTGGAAGGCAACCGATCGCCTGACGCTGTCGGGCAACGTGGGCTGGACCAAGGCCACGGGCGGCACCAACCCCGAATACCTGATGAACCTCCAGTCCAACATGCCCTTCAGCTACAGCTACGGGCAGAACCAGACTTCGGTGACGTTCTCCACCCCGCCGACCGACCCCACCGCGTTCTTCCGCTCGGACCTGCGCGATGTCACGCTGCCGGACGGCAGCACCATCCAGGCATACCAGATCGGCGGCATCGCCACCTCGCGCCAGCGCGACAAGGAGCATTACGGCCAGTTCGACGCCAAGCTGGACGTGGACGACGGCTTCTTCAAGTCCGTGCGCATGGGCGTGAAGGCATCGGATCACGTCAACAGCCTGCGCGCCACCGGATCGCAGGTCTACCTGACCGATCCGATCAGCCTTGCCGACTACGACTACACCCTGACGCCCTCCGGGCTGTTCAGCGGCCTCGGCTCCGGCGGCAACGCCAACCAGTTCGCGACGCTGCACAGCGGCGACGTCATCGACACGCTGAACAACGGCATCTACGTCGATACCGGCCTCGACGAAGGAACCTCGTTCAAGGTCCGTGAGAAATCGGCCGCCGCCTATGTGCAGCTCGACTTCGAAACCGGCCCGATCCGCGGCAACGTGGGTTACCGGGCGGTCTATACCCAGGACGTTTCGGACTATTACCTCTACACCGCCGAAAACGACACCTACACGCCGACCCGCGCCACGAACGATTATCTGAAGGGCCTTCCCAGCATCAACGTGAGTTGGGAAGTGAACGACCAGCTCAAGCTGCGCGGCTCGATCGCCAAGGTCATCGCCCGTCCGCGCTACGGCCAGCTTGCCGGCGCCTTCAGCCGCAACGACACGCAGCTGACGGCAGGCGGCGGCAACCCCGACCTCAAGCCTTACGCCTCCACCAACTACGAGCTTTCAGCCGAATGGTACTTCGGACACAGCGCGCTGCTTTCGGCCGAGTATTTCCGCCGCGAAATCTCGTCCTACATCGTGACCACCACGAGCCAGCAGGTGCTGTTCAACAACCTGACCCAGCAGAACGAGACCTATATCGTCTCCAGCCCGGTCAATGCCTCGAACGCCACCGTCAACGGCGTGTCACTGGGCTTCCAGACCCCGATCTGGGGCGGCTTCGGCATCCTGACGAACTACACGTTCGCCGACGCGAAGGGCGGCCGGGACGCCGACGGAAACGTGCTCAACCTGCCCTACCTCTCGAAGCACACCATCAACGTGATCCCCTACTTCGAAAAGGGTCCGTTCCAGGCACGCGTGAGCTGGAACTGGCGCAGCCACTACTTCACCGGCATCGGCCGCCTGAATTCGGTGGATTCGACCGACGGCTATCACCAGCTTGACGCATCGATCTCCTACAAGATCAACGAGCACTTCACGGTTCAGGCCAATGCCCAGAACCTACTGGATTCGACGTATTACTCGTACAGCGGCACCAAGTCGGCGCCGACCGCCTTCTACAAGAACGGGCGCGTCTTCGCGGCGACTGCCCAGTTCAGCTTCTAAGTCCCGTGCAAAAGCGTGTAGGTCCTCCTCCTCCTCACTAAGATCTGCATGCACACGGGCCGGCGCCTGTCCGGGGCTTCCTGCCTGCGGACAGGCGCCGTCCTTTTATGAAACAGGCCTTGTAGAACGGGGCCTCATAGACTGGGGATGCCAGACATGACTGCCTTGAGTCGCCGCCACCTGATGTCCGGCTCCTGCCGCCTTGCGCTGCTGGCCGCCGCCGTTCCTGCCGGCGCGACCCGCGCTCTTGCAGCGGAAGCGGCGCCGGCCGGAACCGGGACTGATGCCGTGGCCGATCCCTTCATCGGCACCGGCGGCGACGGCCACACTTTCCCGGGCGCCACCCTGCCCTTCGGCATGGTCCAGCTCAGCCCGGATACCGACACTGCGCGCTGGGACACCTGCTCCGGCTATCACCACGGCGACGCCTCGCTGCTCGGCTTCTCGCATACCCACCTTTCGGGCACCGGCATCGGCGACATGCTGGACGTGCTAGTCGTGCCCTGCCGGGGCGAGGTCCGCCTAAAGCCGGGACCGCTCGACCGGCCGGACGAAGGTTATCGCCTGCGCTACGGCAACGAGGCGGCGGAACCCGGCTACTACCGGGTCCAGCTTGAAAACGGCGTGTCCAGCGAACTGACCACGACGCTGCGCACCGGCATCCAGCGCCACAGCTATCCTGCTGGAGAAGCCGGCCACCTGCTGATCGATCTCTCGCATCTCGTGCTCGATTCCTCGGACAAGTATCCGCTGATCGACGATGCGGAAATGGCACTCGACGCGGACGGCACTCTCACCGGCCAGCGCCGGGTTTTCCGCTGGGCCAAGGGCCGGCACATCTACTTCGCGATGCAGTTTTCCCGCCCGCCGAGCCGGGTGGAATTCTTCGGTGACGAAGACAGCCCCCAGCCTGCCGGCAGCAAGCTGGTCAAGGGTCGCCGCCTGAAGGCCGCCATCCACTTCGACGATGCCGGAAGCGCGCCGCTGGTGGTGCGAACCGCCGTTTCGGCCGTGGACATCGCCGGTGCCCGCGCGAACCTCGCGGCGGAGGCGACGCACTTCGACTTCGACATCTATCGCCAGGCCGCTGCCCGCGCATGGGCGGAGGAACTTTCGCATATCGAAGTGACCGGCGGCAGCGCCGAACAGCGCACGATCATGGCAACCGCGCTCTATCACGCTGCGATCGGCCCCACGCTGTTCTCCGACGTCGATGGCCGCACCATGGGGCTCGACCGCAAGGTGCACCAACTCGCGCCGGGCCAGAAAGCCTATAGCGCCTATTCGCTCTGGGATACCTACCGCGCCTTCCACCCCCTGCAGACGCTCATCCGGCCCGCGCGGGTCGAGGAGTTCGTTTCCGATCTTATACGCCAGACCCAGCAGAGCCCTTATGGCCCGCCGGTCTGGCCGCTGCAGGGCGTGGAGACCGGCTGCATGATGGGCTGGCATTCGGTGCCGGTCCTTGCCGAGGCCATGGCCAAGGGCATCCCCGGCGATTACGCGGCCGCCTGGCCCAATATCCGCCGCCGCTCGTTCGACTTCACGATGCCCGTGCTCGACAATGCCCGCGGCATTCCGGAATATGACGCCAAGGGCTACGTCCCTGCAGACAAGGTCTTCGAAAGCGTCAGCCGCACGCTCGAATATGCCTATGACGACTATGCCGCCGCAAGGATCGCCGGCGCCGCAGGTGCTGCAGACGACGCCGCGCGGCTGAAAGCACGTTCGGGCAACTGGAAGAACGTGTTCGACACGCAAACCGGATTTGCCCGGCCGCGTCTCGACGACGGTTCCTGGACCGAGCCCTACGATCCGGTCGAACTCGGCCATTCGGACAAGTGGCGCGATTTTACCGAGAGCAACGGCTGGCAGGCGACGTTCCTCAACCAGCACGACGTCCATGGCCTGGCCGAGGCGATGGGCGGCCCGGCCGGGCTCGAAGCCAAGCTGGATGCCTTCTTCAACGCGCCTTCGACCCTGCCGAAGAACGCACCGCCGGACATCAGCGGCATGGTGGGGCAGTATGCGCACGGCAACGAGCCCTCGCACCACGTTGCCTATCTCTACGCCTGGACCGGTGCGCACTGGAAGACGCAGGCCATGGTTCGCCGCCTGCTGGCGCTGATGTACCGTGCCAGGCCGGCAGGCGTGATCGGCAACGACGATTGCGGCCAGATGAGCGCCTGGTACGTGCTTTCGGCTCTGGGTTTCTACCCGGTCGATCCCGTCAGCGGCATCTACATCTTCGGCAGTCCGCTGTTCGAGGAAGCGCGGGTCAGGCTGGGCAATGGCCGCGAACTGATCGTCAGCGCACCGGGCAACCGATCCGACCGCCCCTACTACGGCCGCGTGGAATGGAACGGAAAAGCACATGACCGCTGCTGGATCGGCCACGAAGAGCTCATGAAGGGCGGCAGGCTCACCTTCCACATGCAGAACGTGCCTGAATTGGGCTTCGCCCGCGACCCGCACGGCCGCCCGCCAAGGCAGGCCTGAGACGGAATCACGCGACCTTTCCGCGATGAGGTGAGACCAATTAGCGACATATTCCGTCAAAAATCGGAAAAATCTAATGCCAATCTGAATTTTGGAATTGAATTTATTTAATACCTATGACAGCTTTGTTGCAAGGCAGGCTTCGGGAAGGGCGTGCCGTTCCGTAACTAACGAAAAATCGAGGTGGCCATCTCTGGCCGGGGGACAGTGGGCATGGGATTCTCGCGTCGCAACACCTTGGGACTTGCCCTGGCCGGATCGGTCGCGGCAGGAACGGCACGCGCTGCCGGCACCACGAAGAATGCCGTCGATGCCGCGCTCGTGGTGTCGACATGGGATTTCGGCGCGGCGGCGAATGCCGCTGCCTATGCTCGCTGGAAAGCCGGCGGAACACTGATCGACGCGGTCGAAGCCGGTGCGCAGGTGCCGGAAGCGGATCTTGCCAATCACTCCGTCGGGCTGGGCGGATACCCTGACCGCGATGGCCACGTCACGCTGGACGCGATCATCATGGACGACCGCGGCCATGCCGGCGCGGTCGCCGCGCTCGAAGGCTACGTTCATGCGATCTCCGTCGCGCGGCGCGTCATGGAACGCACGCCGCACACCATGCTGGTCGGCGACGGCGCGGCGCAGTTCGCACGCGAACAAGGCTTCGCAGCGCAGGAACTGCTGACGCCCGAGGCAGAGGCGGCGTGGAAGGAATGGCTCAAGAAGGCCGAATACAAGCCGGTGGCCAATATCGAGAACCAGCGTGGGTCGGCGCTCGACCATGACACGATCGGCATTCTCGCGCGCAGCCCCGACGGGCGCCTCGCCGGCGCCTGCACGACTTCGGGCATGGCTTTCAAGCTTCGCGGCCGCGTCGGCGATTCCCCGCAGTCGGGCTGCGGGCTGCTGGTCGAACCCGGCGTCGGCGCAGCCACGGCAACCGGCGTGGGCGAGGAAGTGACGCGCATTGCCGGTGCCGCAAGAGTGGTCGGCTCGATGCGCATGGGCATGTCGGCCATGGCCGCCTGCCGCGAAGCGGTAGAGCATATCGTTGCCTTGCGCGGAGACGCCGTGAAGGACGCCCAGGTCGCATTCCTCGCAATCGACAGGGACGGCCAGGTCGGAGCCTTCGCGATCCAGCCCGGCTTCACTTACGCGGTAACGGACCAGACCGGCCGGACCGTCATCCGTCCTTCGGAAAGCCTCCGCCGAGCCTGACCGCGCCCCGAGGCGCGAGCGAGCCGAGCGATTGCCCGACGTCCCCGCGCCGGAAGCCGGGCGCGTGCACCCGGCAGAACCAGATTAATACCAGGCAATATCAATACCAGGGAAGAAAAGGGGTAACGAATGAGGAAGATCACGAGACTATTGTTGGCGACGACCTGCATCACGGGTCTCGCTACCCCGGCGCTGGCGCAGAGCAATGCGCCCGACGATGCCGCCTCCGACAGCACGGCCAATTCCGCCGCAAGTGCCATCGTCGTGACCGGCTCGCGCATCAATCGTCCGAACTCGGCAGCGGCAGCGCCGATCACCTCGGTGACCAACGATGCGATCCGCGCACAGGCCGCCGTCAACATCGAGGAAGTTCTCAACCGCATTCCGCAGATTTCGCCGGACAGCCAGCAGAACTACCAGGATTCCGACGGTCGCCAGCGCATCAAGCTGCGCAACCTCGGCTTCGAACGTACCCTCACGCTGATCGACGGCAAGCGCGTGGGCACCATGAACGGCGTCGACGCCAACATGATCCCGACCTCGCTCATCAAGCGCGTTGACGTGCTGACTGGCGGCGCCTCGGCGGTCTACGGCTCGGATGCGATTGCCGGTGTCGTCAACTTCGTCATGGATGACGATTTCGAGGGCCTCCAGCTCAACGGCAACTACAACTTCTACCTCCACAAGAACAAGCGCACGCTGATCTCGGACGTTGCCAGCCAGTATGGGTTCGACCAGCCCGCCAGCGGCACGACCACGGACGGCGGCCGCGCGGACCTTTCGCTGACCTTCGGCAAGAAGCTGTTCGATGACCGGTTCCACATCAGCGGCTACGTCAATTACCGCGAAGCGGCGCTCGTGCCCTATTCCTCGCGCGAGACTTCGGGCTGCCAGCTGACCGAAGCGGTGAAGGATGGCCCGCTCAGCTGCACGGTATCGACCTACACACCCTACGGCTACATCTCGCCCCGCACCGGCGCGGCCAGCGGCGAACAGTACGTCAACAATCCCGACGGTTCGCGCACCTTCGTGCCCTATAGCACCGCGCTCGCCGCCAACCCCTATGACGGCTATTCCTTCCAGCGCGAAGACAAGCGCTGGAACGCCGGCGGCTTCACCTCGTTCGAAATCTCGGACGCGGCTGAACTCTATGGCAGCGCGATGTGGTTCCGCGACCGTTCGACCAACCCCTACCCGGCGCGCGTCTACAGCCCGACTGCCTATGGCGACGGCTCCTCGCCCTACTACGTCAATTGCAACAATCCGCTGATGTCGGCCTCGCAGGCGCAGACGGTGTGCGGCAGCTCGGCAGGCACCTCCGACCTCGTGCCGATCGAACTGCGCTACCGCTTCAACAACGTGAAGGACATCGAGGACGTCTATCTCAACAAGGGGCTGCGCGCGACCGCAGGCGTGCGCGGCCAGTTCGCGCAAGGCTGGAGCTACGACGTGGGCGGCGTTTATGCCCGCAATCGTCAGGACATCACCTGGGGCCAGCCTGACTACGACCGCGTCAACAACGCGCTCAACGTGGTCAGCGTCAACGGGCAGCTCCAGTGCGCCTCCGGCACCACGGATGGCTGCGTTCCCTTCGACGCCTTCAGCGCCAATTCCACCCTCAACACCCAGGCGCTCTACGACTACCTGACCGAGGGCAGCTTCGGCACCTCCACCACGATCAACACGCTCTACGACATGGTCGCCACCGTGCAGGGCGATCTTGGCACTTATGGCATCCAGTCTCCCTGGGCCGACCAGGGCGTGGCCATCGCACTGGGCGCCGAATTCCGCCAGGACAAGCTGAAGAGCTACGCGGACGACGTCTGGCGTGAAAACAACGGCGGCTCCGACGCCAACCTTTCGCAGCACGTCTGGGAAGGAAACGTCGAGCTTCAGGTTCCGATCATCGAGCGCAAGCCTTTCGCCGAACTGCTCCAGTTCAACGGCGCCTACAGGCTTTCGAAGTACAGCTCCAACCCGAGCGTGTTCTCCACCTGGAAGGCGGAAGCGATCTGGTCGCCGATCTCGGACATCACGTTCCGCGGATCGATCAACAAGGCGCAGCGCGCGCCCACGGTCGTCGAAGCCTACCAGGGCTCGAACATCAGCTATGACCGGATCACCACGGCCTACAACGACATCTGCGCACCGACGGTCACGTACACGACCGGCGCCAACGGCCAGCAGGTTCCCGTCTACGGCGCTCCGGCAGCTTCGCGCGAAGTCTGCGCGGCGACCGGCCTGGCGGACAGCCTCTACGGCAGCCCGACGCTGGTCTGCCCGACCGACATCGGCTGCACCGTGCGTCGCGGCGGCTATACCGTCGATCCCGAAACGGCCTATACCAAGACCTTCGGCGTCGTCCTCAAGCCCTCGTTCCTGCCCGGCCTCGTCGTCTCCGTGGACCGCTTCCTGATCGATCTCGACGATTCGATCGGCTACAACGACTACGACTACTTCTCGAACGGCTGCCTCCAGACCGGCAGCGAGTTCTTCTGCTCGATGTTCGTGCGCAATGCCGATGGCACGCTCTCGAGCAACCCGGGCACCAATCCTACCACCGGGTTCATCCGTGGCGGCACGACCAACTACTACAAGAGCAAGTCGCACGGCTGGGACTTCCAGGGCCAGTACACCCTCGGCCTCGGCCGTTACGGTGACCTCGCGCTGGACTTCTCGGGCTCGCTCACCACGCTGGCGGGCGGCCAGGATTCGCCGATCCTCGCCAAGTACAACTGCGCGGGTTACTACGGCGGTCCCTGCGGCCAGCTGATCCCCAAGTGGACCCACAGCCTGCGCGCCACCTACACGACCGAGGATCGCGCCTTCAACGCCTCGTTCAACTGGCGCTATGTCGGCCCGCTGACCAACGTGAGCAACTCGGGCGACCCGGCACTGGGCTGGAGCGAAAGCTCCGAGCGCGAGACGTTCTACCGGATCAAGGCGCAGAACTACTTCGATCTTGCGATGACGTTCCGCGTCGACGAGGCCTTCTCGTTCCGCATCTCGGCGAACAACATCTTCGACAAGCTGCCGCCGCTGCTGCCGAATTCCTACAACTACGGCCTGTCGCGGAGCAACACGCTCTCGGCACGGTATGACTCGCTTGGCCGCCAGATCGCCATCGGCGCGACGGTCAACTTCTGATCGGTTCCGCCGCGCCGGGCATGCCCGGCGCGGCGGCTCCCTTCCAAGGCAATGAATGTACCAAGGCAGTCGATGAACAATAAAAAGGCGGCGCCCCGCCGAAACAGAACGAAAATCAACGATCCGGGCAAAGCGCCTGAAAAGAAGAAATTGCCGCAAGCCGAGGATACCGCTCATCGTCCGCCCGTCCTGCGGGCCGTTGCCGGCTTCGATCCCGACTTCTGAACGGCGCCCCTCCCCGGTGTTCGGCGAGGCCGATCAATGGCTGGCGTCCAAAAGCGGCGGCAAGCCCGGGATGATTTCATGGGGAGAGCGGCTTCTTCACCTCTTCCTGCCCGAAATCATCCGCTCCATTTGCATTCGCTTGAAACCATGGCGTAAGTTCCGGCCATAAACTATCGCCGGAGCTTTCATGATCGATCGTCGCCGTTTCCTCACTTCCGCTTCGGCAGGTGCCGCCGCTGTTGCGGCCGGCCCCGCGCTCGCACGCGTGTCCGCGTCGCCGGCCGGTTCCGACGCTGCCCTTGCCGCCTTCATGGACAAGTACTTCGAAGTCCAGGTCGATGCCTCACCAGAGACGGCGACGCAGCTGGGACTGGACACCGGCGCCCGCGCCGCGCTGAAATCGCGCCTGACGATTCCCACGCGGGAGCAAGAGGAAAAGGACCGGGCACTCGTCCGCACTGCTCGCGCCCAGCTTGGCGCCCTCGACAGAGCTTCGATGAATTCGCGGGACGCGATCTATTACGACACGATCGCGGCGAACCTCGACTCCGTCATCAATACTTACGCCATACCTTATGGCCAGGGTGGCTGGCCGCAGGTCTACCGGGTCAGCCAGGGCGGCGGCGCCTACCTCAACACCGCCGATTTCCTCGACAACCAGCACACCATCAAGACGGCAAGCGACGCCGAGGCCTTCGTTTCGCGCGTGAACGACTTTGCAGACGTTCTGACCGCCGAGACCGACCGGATGCACGAGGATTTCGGCCTTGGCGTCATCCCGCCCGATTTCATCCTGAACAAGACCATCGGCCTCCAGGCCGGAATGCTGGGCACGGCGGCCGGCGAATCCACGCTCGTCCAGTCGATCGTGCGGCGCACGCATGAACAGTCGATCCCCGGCGAATGGGGCGCGCGCGTGGAAAAGCTGGTCTCCGAACGGGTCTATCCCGCGCTCCAGCGCCAGAACGATGCCTTGAAGGCGGCCCTGCCCAAGGCCGGACATGACGCCTCGGTATCGCGCCTGCCGCAAGGGGCGCAGTATTACGCCAATAGCCTAAACTACATCACTACGACCCGGATGTCCGCCGATGAGATCCATCGCATCGGGCTGGAACAGGTTGCCGATCTGACCGCCCGCTCCGACGCCTTGCTGAAGTCGCAAGGCTTCAGCCAAGGCACCGTGGGCGAACGCATGGCGGCCCTGATCGCCAACCCGGCCAACGTCTATCCCAACACCGACGCCGCGAAGGTGGAACTGGTGGCGCACTTGAACGAGCAGATGGCGGCGATGCAGGCGCTGTTGCCCAAGGCCTTCGGCCGCCTTCCCAAGGCAGGCGTGCAGATCAAGCGCGTTCCTCCCGAGATCCAGGAAGGCGCTTCGCAGGGTTACTACAATTCGCCCAGCCTCGACGGCACGCGCCCCGGAATCTACTGGATCAACCTGACCGACACCGCCAACTGGCCGAAATTCGGCCTCCCCACCCTCACCTATCACGAGGCGATCCCGGGTCATCACCTCCAGATCGCGCTCCAGCAGGAAAGCGCTGCGGCGCCCAAGCTCATGAACCTGCTGTTCTTCTCCAGCTATGCCGAAGGCTGGGGGCTCTATGCCGAGCAGCTTGCCGACGAACTGGGCGCCTATGACAACGATCCGCTGGGCCGGATCGGCTTCTATCAAAGCCTGCTGTTCCGCGCGGTGCGTCTGGTAGTCGACACCGGAATTCATTCCAAGGGCTGGAGCCGCGAACAGGCGATCCGCTATTTCATCGACAATACCGGCCGCGCCGAAGGCGGGGCGACCTCGGAAGTGGAGCGCTATTGCAGTTGGCCGGGCCAGGCCTGCGCCTACAAGGTCGGCCACAACGAATGGGTCCGTCTGCGCGAAAAGGCGCGGGCGGCACTGGGAGACCGCTTCGACATCCGGGGCTTCCACGACACGGCGCTTGCGGGCGGCGGAATGCCGCTGACCGTGCTTGAACGCGTCGTTGACGACTGGGTATCGACCAGCAGGTCATCCGCCGGCTGAACGCAACGCGATCGGACGAAGGATGGCAAAGGATGGGCAGCGGCTCCTCGGGGGCAGTCGATGAGACTGAGCCGCTGCCCGCCGCCTCCCCTAAAGACCTGCCTGCTGCATCACCATAGCGATAACAATTGTTTACATTTATGATGGCTGGCCTGCAAAGAAAGGGCCTCGCTCCATTGGGGGGAGCGAGGCCGGAGGTGGCGCCCGGTTCGAGCCCGGATCACTTCTCACCTCGATCACCATACATGGGGTATTTTTCGCTGGCGCGGGGGGTAATGCAGCGTCGCGATCGAGATGGCCGCAGCGGATTGCAACGGCCCGCCCAGCATAGGCGAAATCCCTCAGACGCGATGTAAAGCAGTGTAAATTCGCAAGCCGCTCAGTTGGCGAAGGCTTGCATGAGATGGACTTAGCCGCAAATTCACCTACGAGACCGCTCGACCCTGCAGGCCTGATCGGAAATGACGATGAAAGTACCCGCTTCACCGCTGCTCCTGGGATTGGCAGCCCTGCTGCCTGCATGTACGTCCCTGCCGAAACCCACTGTGAATGCCACAGGCGCTATTCCGCAGGCGGGCGGTATCGAACTGGTTGGCGGGCCGGCAGACGACGGCGACTGGCAGAGCGCTATTCTCGCCGATCTCGCAGCGCGGGGGTTCTCGCGCTCGGAAAGGGCGGATTATCTCGTCCAGCTCACCACGGCCCGGCTTCCCGGCGGGACAGGCCTCTTCGCGCCTCAGGACAAGGCGGACGAAAAGACCTGGCTCGTGCCGCCCACCCGGTCCCGTTCCACCGAACTGCGGGTCTATACGCTCGTCATCTCGCAGCGGGAGACGGGCCGGGAACTCTACCGCCTTGTCGGGCAAGAGCCGGTGAAGCAAGGCAGGCCCGGCGTCGAGGGCCAGCTCTTGCAGGCGTTCCTGACGCAGCTCGGCGGCTCCACCGCGACGGCAACCGCCCGGCCGTAAACGGTCCATTCCGCCGAGGCCGTAAACCTAGGCTTGTCCTTGATCGGCAAGCGGCAGGGCCAGCGTGAATGTCGCGCCTCGGCCAGCTTCGCTGGCGCAGCGGACCTCGCCGCGATGCCGCACCACAACGGTATGAACGAAGCTCAGGCCAAGCCCGACGCCATCCGTTCTTCTACCGGCGCCGAGCGGGCCGCGATGAAAGCGCTCGAAGAGCCTGTGCCTGTGTTCCTCTTCCAGTCCGGGGCCTTCGTCCACGATCTCACAGATCGCGCGCAGTTCGTTGTCATCTCCCGGCTCCTGCCGCACAGTGCAACGAATATGGCTTCCCACGGGGCTGTACTTGATCGCGTTGTCGAGGAGGTTGATCAGCGCGCGGGTCATGAGTGAACGCTCTACCCGCACGATCAGGCGCTCTTCACCGTCGGCGGTATCGATCGAAATCGATTTGGCCGTGAGCTGCGGCCAGAGATCATCGATCGCATCGATCATCATGTCCCCCAGCGCGACATCCTCCAGGGCATACTCGAGGCTTTCAGCGCGCGCGAGCTGGACGAAGCCATCGGCGAGACCAAGCGTCCTTTCCGCGTAGTGGCGAATGCGGCGCGCTTCTTCCGGCGCGATGTTCTCGCTCGGCGCCGTTTCCAGAACGGCGAGGATCGATGCCTGCGGGGAGCGCATGTCGTGAGTCAGGAGTTCGAGGATATCGTCGCGCTGGCGCTGCGCCGCCTTGGCCTCGCTTACATCCATGAACTGGACGATCCAGCCAACGAAGCCTCCATCGACGGAGCGCTGGGGCGCAAAGCGGATGGCGAAGAAATGGCCATCGTCCGTAATGGTGTCGAAACTGAGCGGCCCCTCGATCGGCATGTCGGGAAAGCGGATAGGCTCCTGGGATCCGGCCTGCCGGAAGCG
Organism: Novosphingobium sp. TK71; assembly: GCF_055361505.1. Classification (NCBI taxonomy): domain Bacteria; kingdom Pseudomonadati; phylum Pseudomonadota; class Alphaproteobacteria; order Sphingomonadales; family Sphingomonadaceae; genus Novosphingobium; species Novosphingobium sp. TK71. Next base: position 487,239 of record NZ_JBSZKA010000001.1, on the reverse strand, counting down.
GCCCAGCAGTGCAGCACCCTTGCCGGGCTCGCCGCTTCGGACCTGCTCCGGGCCGAAGAGGTTACCCGCCGATGCATTGGCGAGCAGGATTTTACCCTCACCATTCGTGACGAGGGTCGCGTCCGGCAACTGGTCGAGCCGTTCGGCGACGAAATGCTTCATGTCGCGGTTGCTCGTGATCGCGGCAGTAAGCAGTGAAATCGTCGAGGGCAGCGGTTGCCGCCCCTTCCTTGGGCGCTGTACAAAGATCGTGGAATCGGCCTCCAGACGCAGCAGTTCGCGGTGCATGAAGCGCTGCGTGATCGCGAGTTGCCGCCACCCCCAGATCGGATAGGCAATACAGAGAGCCAGGACCGCGGTCGCGGGCGGAAGCCAGATCCGTCCAAGGAGAAGCAGCAGGCCGGCGGCCGCCAGGACGGTCGCCGTTGCGGCTGCAAGGCCCAGCGCCGGGGAAACGCGCGGGAACGGGCCCATCAACAACATGAGCAGCCAGACCGGCACGACCGCAAAGCCGATCCGCGCCGCGATCCCCGCTTTCTCGATCATCAGATCGGCGAGCAGCCCGCGCAGGAACTGGGCATTGATTTCGAGCCCGGACATCGTGCCGAGGCCGGGAACAGAATAGCGCGGCCCGATACCACCGGCCGTCACTCCCACCAGGACGAACTTGCCGTGCAAATCCTGGACCGGAACTTTTCCCGCGATGAGCGATGCCGCCGGAATACGAAGCCACGGCTCGCCGGGGGTAAAGGGGATCAACCTGCCCGATCCGGGCATCTGCGCGCCTTTCCCGATGCTGCGGTGAACATCGTCCATCAGGTGCAGGCGGGAGCCGATCGGGGCCGGGGCTGAGCGCATCACCCCGTCTGCATCCACGAGGAAATCGGTAAAGCCCGTGCCCTTCGCAGCATTCCGCAGCAGCGGAATAGGGTCGACGATCCTGTTTCCTCCGCCCGGCAGGCCGCCTGCGCTGACGAAGAAGGGCAAGAACACGTTCCCTGCCCGCCCGATAGCGCCGGCCAGCCTCGAATCTCCGGCGGGCGCACCCGGCTCGGTGAAAAGCGTATCGTAGACGATCGCCTTCGGTGCCGCTGCGCTCAGCCGAGCGACAAGCCGCGCATGAATGCCGCGATCCCATGGCCAGCGGCCAAGTTGCGCAAGGGCGTCGTCGTCAATCTCGACCAGCGCGATATGGCCATCCGACTTTTTGGGATCGAGTTGCAGCAGATGGTCGTAAGCGGCATTGTCCAACCGCGAGAGCGCGTCGCCCAGCGTCAGGACAACAGCAAGAAGGCTGACGAGCACGGCAATGATCCACCATTCGGTCTTGAGGCGGACCGTGAGGTTCACTTCGCGGCCCCGACCCGCAGTTCATTGGCAGGCGACCATTTCGTGTAGACCCGCCCCTCGGCGGCCTCCATGCTCATCACCCGCCAGTAATAGGTACCGGCCGCGAGATCGGTAATGACGAAAGCATCCCCGGTCAGGCCGGTCTGGTCCACCAACGGCGCGGAACCATCGGGACTGCGCGACAGCTGGAAGCGGAAACTGGCCTCCGGAGCATCCGGCGCCTGCCAGCGGAACAGGAACTGCCGGTATCTGCCGGCACGACTTTCCTCGAAACTGGTTCGTAGCCGGTTGAGCCGTCGCTCGAAGCTATAGGTCGAGGCAAGGCCCTCAAGGTCGTTACGGTCCATGCCGGCCATGCGTACGAAATATGTCCCACGAGGCAGGCCCGCGAATTCGGCGCGCGGCACTTGCGCATAGGCTTCGTCCAGCACATCCAGGAAACCGGCATCGCGGGCGATCTGAAAGCGATAACGTGCAGCGCCGACGACCGGCCGCGCGGCGAAGACCAGTTGCTCCTCGGCCTGTACCCTGTCCGGCGACATCAGCTCTGGCGGCGCCAGCAGCGGCACGGGTGCCGCAAGCCCGTCGTTAGTGCCGAAGCCCGCCACGACGAACTGCTCCTTCTCCCGCGTCTCCCGGAACGCAACCTTGCCTTCCGAGACTTCGACTTTCGAAGCCCCGCTGGCCGGATCGTAGCTTGTACGGAACCGGGTTCCGCGCACCGATGTCATCGCGCGGGGCGTCAGGAACTGGAAGGTGCTGTGAGGGTCCGTCATCGGCGTGACGATCCCGGACGCCTGCCCCCGCTGCACGACGAAGCGCCGCTCGACGGATTCCGCCAGCAGGGTGCGACGCAGCCGCTCCACGCGCACACGGCTTCCGGGAGGAAGGGAGACGGTGGTGCTATCGGGCAGCCGCAGCGAAACGAACGAGCGCTCGCCCGTCTCGATCAGATCTCCCTCGCGAACCCTGAGCCCGACGGCCGCGCCTCGCGCGCCCACGAGCACGGCCCCCCTATAGCTCTGCACGACCGCCTCGATGGGTTCGCGGCGCAGCATGGAGCGCGGTATCTTGAGGATGCGCCCTACGGGAATCCGCCTCGGGTTGCCGATCCTGTTGAGCTTCTGAACCACCGGATAGCTCGCCGGATCGGCGAAATAGCGCCGGGCAAGATCGTAGAGGGTGTCGTTCCGGTTGACGCTGTAAGCGACATGGGCCGGCGTCTCCGCGCGGAGACCTGCCGAAGTGGCCAGCAGCGCCGCGGCAAGGGATGCGCGGCAAAGAAAACGAGAGTTCAAGTCAGGGCTTCCAGACGATAGCCATACGAGTAGATCGGCGAGAGCTTGAAACCGTTCGCCGGGCGCAGGTTGAGCTTCGTGCGCACGTTCGAGATGTGCGCGTCGAGCGTCCGCGTAGGCAGGTTCGGTCGCACGCCCCAGATCGCTTCGAGAAGGTAAGCCCTGGACAAGGCGCGGTTCATGTTCCTGAAAAGGAGCGTGGCAAGGGCAAACTCCTTCGCGGTGACGGCCACCGCTTCTCCCAGCAGCTCGATCGTTTCCGCCCGGCTGTCGAACCTGAAGGGGCCGAATGTCTCGACCGGGTTGGTGGGGGTGGGATACGCCCGCCGTGCCACGGCGGCCACCCGCGCCAGCAGGACGGCCGAGGATACCGGCTTGATCACGTAATCGTCCGCACCGGCGGACAGTCCGGCCACTATGTCCTCTTCGGCAGACCGGCTCGTGAGCATGAGCGAAGGCGGCCTGCTGTCCAGATTCTCGCGCATCCAGTCCAGTATCTGGAGGCCCGACATGCCCGGTACATTCCAGTCGAGGATCAGCATGTCGAAAGTCTCGCGGTGCATCTGATGCAGGAGGTTCTGACCGTCCGCAAACATGGCACAACTGTTGCCGCTGGCCAGCAGCGACTTCTCGACATAGCCGGCAAGGGCGAGATCGTCCTCCAGAATTGCAATCCGCATTCGCGCGTAGCCCCTGATCCGCCCCGGATTTTCCGCAGCACCATTGCCCCCGCAGGTAGCATATCAGCGCGGACCGTCCTGGGCAGCAGTCCTTCAGCCGGTTTTACAAGGTTTTACAAGCGCCACAAATTTGCACTCCTTTACATGACTTTTGCCCGCAAGAGGGGGAACAGGGGCGCTCATAAAAGTCGAACAGGAGGATGGATTCCATGGTGAGAGCTGCCTGCCCGGAAGATACCGGGTTTCCGGAAAGCCGCCATGACCGCTCCTCTGCCGATGTCACTCCGGTATTCGGCCGGTTCTTCGAGTCCGTGCCTTTCGCCTTCTGCATCCTCGATCGCGCCCGTCACGTCGTCTTCATCAACCGGCAGATGGCCGCGATTGCCGGCCATACGGTGGAGGAACTCGATGGAGCCTGCGCCACTACGATGTTTCCGCAGCTCGGCCCTATGCTTGAGCGATGCTACAGGTTCGCCGAACACGGCACCCCCCTGCCCGATATCCGAATCTACTGGCGGAGCCGCACCTACCTGCTCTCGTTCAGCGTGACTTACGACGCCGAAGGGCTGGTCGCGGAACTGCTGATCGGCGCCATGGACATCTCGCGGGAAGCCCGGATCGAGGCCCGGCTCCGGCAATCCCGCAGGCAGCTCCTGTCGTCCTTGCGCACCGACCATCTCACCGGGCTGCTCAACCGCAACGGCCTGGCAAGCGCGCTTTCCAGAGAGTTGCGGTGCAGCAATCGCGAGGAAACGTCCATGGCCCTGCTGCTTGTCGATGTCGATTACTTCAAGAACTACAATGACTGCTTCGGCCATCTCGCGGGAGATCGCTGCCTGGTCGCGATTGCCCGCGAGATCGCGCGCTGGGGCCGCCGTGCCGGCGATGCCGTGGGCCGCTTCGGGGGCGAGGAATTCGTCATGGTCTTGCCTGACACGGATGCTGCGGGCGCGCTGCGGGTGGCCGAAAACTGCCGTATTGCGGTGGAACGTCTTTCCATGACCCATCCGGAAAGTCCGTTCGGCCGGATCACCGTCAGCATCGGCGTGACCGTAAACGACGGCAGGCGCGGAAAGCCGGTCGATGCCGATCATGCTGCCCGCTGCCTTGGCGCCGCAGACCGTGCCCTTTACGAAGCGAAGGACGCAGGACGCAACACGATGCGCTTCAGCCATCTCTCCGACGATCACGAAATCGCCTCCCCCAGCTTCAATCCTTGAAGTTCACAGTCCGCCTGGAAGAATAGCGCTTCCTTTTGAGCGCATATTAATGTAGGTGCCTACATATATCAGCGGGACATTCCACATGCCGAACATTGTTCACTCTGCACCAGGCGTTTCCTTGAACCGACGAGCCTTCCTGACGGGTGCCGTGGCCACCATGGCGACACCGGCCCTGGGCGCCGCGGCGGCCTTGGACATAACGGCGGACAATGGCCGATTGGATGCCTTCCTGAAGGAACAGCTTCGAAACGGCGCCTTCCCTGGCATGGCGGTCGGCATTGCGCGGGCAGGCAAAGTCGTTCTTACGCGTGGGTATGGCTTTGCCAATGTCGCGCAGCGCCGGCCTGTGACGACAGACACGATGTTCCACCTCGCATCCGTCACCAAGACCGTGACGGCCACCGCGATCATGATGCTGGTTGAAGCAGGCCGGATCGAACTCGATGCGCCGGTAAATCGCTATCTCGACTTCGAAGTCCTCAATCCCGCCCATCCTCATGCCGCCATCACGGCCAGGCATCTGCTGATGCACGTGTCGGGTATCTCGGACGAAACTTACTACAAGGTGGATTTCCGGACGGTTGGCAAGGATTCCTCCCTCCCGCTTGGGACATTCCTCAAGGACTATCTCCTGCCGGACGGCAGACACTATTCGGTTACAGGAAGTTTCTCGCCAGCGGCCCCCGGCGCGAACTATGACTATTGCAATGTCGGTTATGCGCTGCTCGGATATCTGGTGGAACGTGTCGCGGACGAGGACCTGCGCGTATTCACGCAAGCCAGGATGTTCGATCCGCTTGGTATGCGGCAGGTCTCATGGACCATCGCCGGCGTGCCCAAGGCGTTGATGGCCACTCCCTACGACATCGTCGATGATCGGATCGTCCCGACCGAACCGGTCGGTTTCCCGGATTTTCCGGTGGGGATGCTGCGCGCCTCGATTGCAGGTTTCATGCCCTTTGTCGCTGCAGCCGCCAATCGCGGAGCGGCCGGGCCCGCGCAGATCCTGACGGCGACCGACCAGGCCGAGATGCTGACCATGCATGTACCGCAGGGCCTGCCGGATTGGGTGACAGGACAGGGGCTGGGCTGGATGGAATCCAGCGCACTCGGCAAGCGGCGGATCAACCATTGGGGCGGCGATCCCGGCGTGTTCACCGCCGTCTACCTTGATCCTGCCTCGACGACCGGCGTCGCGATCTTCACCAATGGTTCGGCTACGCCTGCGAGCAAGACTGCAATCAAGGCGATCGCCGAGCGCCTCCTCACCGGGCCGTTGGCATGACGGACAAGCGCATGGATTATAGTCGTGCAGTCGGCGGAGCCGCGCTGGGGGCCCGCTTACGCAGGCTTTCCGAAAGGATCGACCGCGAAACGGCACAAATCTACGCGTCGCAGGACGTCCACTTCGAACAGCGCTGGTTCGGTATTCTCAACCAGATCGTCCTGAACGGCGCGATGACGGTCGGCGAGATTGCCGATGCGCTTTGCGTCACTCATGTCTCCGTCAGTCAGGCCAGACGGGCGCTTGAAGCGGCGGGACTGGTCCAAGCCAGAAGCGATGAAGCCGATGCCCGGCGTCGGCTCCTCTCACTTACAGCGCAAGGTGACCGGCTCGTCGCATCGCTTGCCCCCCTCTGGAAAGCGCTGAACGAAAGCGCCGAGGAACTGGATGCCGAAGCGGGCCATCTCGTACCGCTGCTCGATCGCCTGGAGGACGCGCTCGACGGGCGCCCACTGGCCGCTCGCGTCGCCGCCCGCATCGATCTCGCCAACTAGGTCTATGCCACCATCGCCCGGCCGCTCAAAACGCCATCCAGCGGCGGCGACTTTAAGGCAAACCGGGTTCTGTTTCGCCCGGCGCTTTTGGCTTCGTAAAGCAGCTTGTCGGCCCGATCATAAAGAGATGCGAAACCTTCCTCCCCGTGGAGCACGGCCATGCCCATGCTGGCAGTGACCGCACGTTCAAGACCGGTAACGGCATTGGCGACGATTGCGGGAATGGCCCTGCGCCGAAGCTCGGCCTGAATCTCGGCATCGTCGCCGCGCAAGAGCAGCACGAACTCTTCACCGCCAAGGCGGTACGCGCAGACGCTCAGGGTTGGCTGAAGCGCGCGGGCGACCGCTTTTAGCACCTCATCGCCGACAGCATGTCCGTTCAGGTCATTGATCGCCTTGAAGTGATCAAGGTCGATGATCGCCAGCGCGGTGAAGCCTTCGATTCGAAGCTGGTCGAACTGCTGCTCTATCGCCCTGCGATTCAGCAATCCTGTCAGCGGGTCCGTTTCGGAAATCCGTTCAAGCAGTTCCGCCTCGGTGCGTGCGCCGTCTCGCTCCCGCTTCATCGTGACGAAACGGTCCGCCATGCCGAGCGTCGTGAAAAGGACTTCGCAAATACAGCCGATGTAGAACAGAAGCATGGCATCGGAACTGTGCGCCCAGGGGATCACGCCGGTCACCAGACGGATCAAACCCACCACCACCATCGGCGTATACCCAACGGCCTGAAACTTCGCGGCGCGACTGCCTCGACGCAATGCATCGATCATCGACAACAGGAATACGGCAAGAACCGGCGCGAACGCCGCGGTGTAGGCGCTCGACTGGATGGGCCGCGCAATGAACGGGAATGCCGCATGAAACACGCTCAGCAACAGTGACCATACCGCGCAGTAGGGCAGCAATCGCCGCAGGAACGGATGCATGGATCCGGGCTCGATGAAGCAGTACGTGAACATCGCCCCCGACCCGATCGTCATCCCGAAGATCAACGTCGCCATCCGGCTCAATGTCATGGCAGGGGGATCGAACAACATGACCGACAAGCCCGATGACACCACGATGGTTATCAGCAGCGAAAGCGTCAGCGCCGAGTGCCAGAGGACGAAAGGCTCGCGCAAGGCCCGGTAAAACGCCGCATTGAAGATGAGCGGCATGATGAGCATTCCGGCCAGCCCTGCGAGGACCAGCAGGGATCGCATGCCCGCAAGCCCCCCTGTCGCGTCCGCCCGCGCGAGATATCCCTTCTCGAGGGTCATCCGGTGGCTGGGCAGGTCAACCGCGACGATCACCTGCCTGGTCGCGCCCGTCACGTTCGGCAAGGGCGCTATGAAGTACCCGCCGGCGACCGAACTGCGCAGGGAGTCTGCGGGAATGGAGCGGCGGCGAACCGTACCATCCCGGTCGATGGCAAGCAGATGTATCGCCGCAAGCGCGCTCCGCCTTGAAAGGAAGAATCGCGGCAGCGGCTCGTCGGCATGGATTTCGAAGCGCAAGAGTGCGCGCTCGGCATCAATGGAGAATTTCCCGTCGCCACAAGACCATCGCCCTGCCTCCGCAGCTACCGCCAGGACGTCTTCCGACATGCGACCCGACGCCCGGCAGAATTCTCGCGTTTCATGCGTGGCAGCTACGTTGTTCCAACCGGCGCCGAAGCACGCCAGCATCGCCAGCAGCAGAAAGACCGCCAAGGACCATTTTCGATAACCGCTCGAAATCATCCCCCGCGGCTAGGGGAAAACGCTTTTAATACCGTTAATCACCCGCAAGAGACCGGATCAGGGCGGCGCCGTTCATTGCCCTTCCGCGTTCGACGGCGCCCGTGCAAGCCGCTGCAGGATATCCTCCCGCCGGCGCTGCGCCTCGAACCGGGCAAGCCCGGCATCGCGCCGGAGAATGGCATAGATGATGTTGTGGCGCTCCTGCTTCCAGCGCTCGGCGCCTTCGGCTCCCGGATAGATCGGCACGCGGACATGCGAGGAATAGTGCTCCATGGTCACACGGGCGAGCATCTCCATCAACGGCCGGTCGACCATCGCGTATATAATGTCCTGCATCTCCTGCTCAAAAGCGCCCCGTTGCTCGGGCGTGTTGCAGGCGTCGATCTGACGGCCATGATCGCGCAGCCGTTCGCGAAGCGCCTCGTCAGTCGCAAGCGCGGCTGCGGAAATCAGGTCGCAGTCGAGCAGCGTCATGATTTCGATGGCCTCATGCTCGCGTGACCGGTTGACCTGGAGGAAACCCGCCATGGCCCGCCCCAGCGACGCAGCGTCGGGGCGGGCGCCGTAGTAGCCACCGCCGTTCCCGCGCTTGACCTTCAGGAAACCCTCATGCTCGAGAACGCGCGCGGCCTGCTGCACCGTCACGACGCCAACGCCCAGCCCCTTTGCAATGTCGGGAAGGGAGCCGATTTGCGTACCGGAATCCTGTGCGAGGATCATCTGCTTCATCCGGTCGACCGCGCCGGAGACCAGGCCTTCCTTCGATGGCTTTCGCGCCATTTGCACATTGCTCCCAAGGTTCGGCCCGCGGTGCAGGGCCATCCGCGTTCCATCCACGCAAGCCGCATTCTCTTCAAGAGGAATTCTAATAATGCAGGTTTAAAAGAGATATTGGTGCCGTTACGCCGGAAATGCCCGATTGACTCGCTTATAACACACCTATTATGAACTTCGCAGAGACGGCGAAGGCACGAACCTCACGCCGCCCCACGGTGAGAGGTGTAGACATGGCGAAGCATCAGGCGGCCAATGCCGCCGTCCAACAGGTCCTTGACGCTCTGGTCGAGGAGGGCACCGAAATCGGCGTGCAGGTTGCGGCCTACCTGAATGGCGAACTGGTGGTGGATGCCTGGGCCGGAGTTGCCGATCCGGCCACGGGCCGCAAGGTAGATGGCGGCACTCTGTTCAATGTGTTCTCGGTGACCAAGGCCGTCGCGGCGACGGCGCTTCATGTCCAGGCGGAACGCGGCCTTGTCGATTACGACAGTCCGGTGGCGCGTTACTGGCCCGAATATGGCTCGAACGGCAAAGAGGCCGTTACCGTTCGCGATGCGCTCTCCCATCGAACCGGCACGCCGCAAATGCCGCCTGCGGTAACGCCCGAGATGATGTGCGACTGGGACGCGATGACCGCCGGAATCGCCGCGCTGGAGCCGATCTTCCCGGTCGGGCAGCCCGCCTATCAGGCCTTATCCTTCGGTTGGGTGGTCGGCGAAATCGTTCGCCGCACCGACCCGGAGCGGCGCAGCTTCCGGGATTTCGTGGCACAGGAAATCGCCGGCCCGTTCGATATCGAGGATTTGTGGATCGGTGTCCCGGAAGCAGCCGAACCGCGCATCGCCAGGCTTGTCGATGCGCTGAACATGCAGCCGCCGCCGGCAGGTACGGTCCTCGAAAAGGCAATGCCGTTCGAGGTCCGGCTCGCGCCCGATATTTTCGAGCGGGAAGACGTTCGCCGGGCGACTATCGCCGGCGTCGGCGGGATCTTCACGGCACGCAGTCTCGCACGGTTCTGGTCGATCCTCGCAAATGGCGGCGAGCTTGACGGGAAACGGCTGCTATCGCGGGAACGCGTGGCGATGAGTTGCCAGATGCGACCGGGCGGCACGCTTCCCGACCCGGTTTTCTTCGGCATGCCGATGCCACTCAGTCAGGGCGGCTACTGGATGTATGACGGCCAGTCGCCGCTCACCATGGCGCTGGGCGCGGCCACTGCGATCGCATGTCCGGGCGCAGGCGGTTCGCTGGGCTGGGCCGATCCGGCGACAGGCCTTGCCGTCGCTTTCTGCCACAACCGGATGAGCGCGGCGGACGGCGCAAGCGCCGTGGGCAATGCGATCCGCACGGCACTGGGTCTTGTTTGATGCGGCCTTCCTATGACTATGTGATCGTGGGCGCCGGCTCTGCCGGGTGCGTGCTGGCCAATCGCCTGTCGGCCGATCCCCGCAACTCGGTGCTGCTTCTCGAATGCGGCCCATCGGACCGTAACATGCTCATCACTGTTCCGATGGGACTGGCGAAGCTGATGGGGCCCGAAAGCCCCTACATCTGGCGCTATATGGCTTCTCCGGGGGGAGGCCGCCCCGCCGAGTTCTGGATGCGCGGACGGACCCTGGGAGGGTCGAGTTCCATCAACGGCATGGTCTACACCCGCGGCGCACCCGACGACTATGACGGGTGGGAGGCCAACGGCGCGCCGGGATGGGGCTGGCAGGATATCGGGCGCTGCTATGCGGAGATAGAGCGCCATGAACTTGGCCCCGCGCCGTCGCGAGGCGGATCAGGCCCCTTGCAAGTCAATCTGTCGCCCAGCGACGATCCGCTGTTCCGGGCAACGATCTCGGCCGCGGCCGCCCTTGGCAATCCCGTCGTCGAGGACACCAACAGCGTCGAGGCAAACGTGGCCGGCGGCTTCGGTCGGCAGCCGCGAACGATCTGCAAGGATGGCAAGCGCTTCAGCGCCGCGCGCGCCTTCCTCAAACCGGCGATGCGGCGCCGGAACCTCGATGTAGTGACGGATGCCGAAGTCCTGTCGATCGCGTTCTCAGGCCGACGTGCCACCGGCGTGCATGTCCGCCATCGCGGACGCACGTTCAGCATCACCGCCGGGCGGGAAACCATATTGAGCGCAGGCGGCCTCAATTCGCCGGCCATTCTCCAGCGCTCCGGCATCGGCCCCGCCGGACTGCTGCGCAATCTGGGCATCGACGTCCTGGTCGACCGCCCGCAAGTCGGCCGCAACATGAGCGATCACCGTACCCTGCCGGTGCAGTACCGGGTCAGGCGCGGGGGCAGCAACAAGGGGCTTCAGGGGCTCGGGCTAATCCGTTCGATATTGACATACGGCCTGCTGGGACGGGGCCCCCTCGCCCGCTCCACCTTTGTTGCAGGCGGCTTCATCAAGACCGATCCGGCACTGAAACTGCCCGATGCGCAGATCGGACTGGGACCGTTCACCTCCGGGCGCGAAGGCGTCAGTCCCTATCCCGCGATCACGATCTACGGCTATACGCTGCGGCCGGAAAGCCGGGGCGAACTGGAAATCACCTCCAGCGATCCGTCCGCCCCCCTCAGGATCGATGCCAATTACATGGCCACTGCCTATGACCGCGAGAATGCGGTCGCGATCCTGCATTACATTCGCAAGCTCGCAGCGCAGCCTGTCCTTGCCGAACATATCGTCGAGGAACTGATCCCCGGGCCCTGCGCGATCAGCGACGAGGAATTGCTGGAAGCCACGTTCAAACATGGTTCCACAGGCTTCCACGCCGTGGGAACCTGCCGGATGGGATCGGACGACGAAGCCGTGGTCGACCCGGAACTGCGCGTGCGCGGTACCGAGGGGCTCAGGGTCGTCGATGCCTCGATCATGCCGTCGATCACCGGGAGCAACACCAATGCCCCCACCATGGCGATCGGTTGGCGGGCCGGCGAAATCATCCTTGCCAACCATGCTGCCTGAATGGCCGAAAGGAACGTCCCGATGAACCCGTCCGAAGTGGCCGATCGCTATTTCGAAGCCATTCGCGCCCGCGACATCGAGAGCCTGCTCGCTCTTTACGCCGACGATGCCACGGTCACGCTCCCCAACGGCAGCCTGATCGAGGGAACGGTGGCCATCCGCGCATTCCAGACTGACGTGTTCAATCGCGGCGCGCCAATCCCGACGCCCGGTTCCCGCGTGATCGGCCCGCAGGCGGCAGCCGTGGAAATCAAGGCACGCCTGCCTGACGGAAGCCTGCGCAGCACGGCGAATTTCTTCTATCTCAATGGCGAGAACAGGATCGAACGTCTTTGCATCTACGCGCAGGGAACGTAATCCCGCGCTTCCATCGCGTAGATCGCGAAAACCCATCTCCCGCAATGCCGGCTCGCGCGACGCGTGTATCCGGTTATTTGCATGCCCCCATGCGTCTGTGTCCTAATTGCAACGTAATTCACAAATTTTACACCGATATTGCGAACGCCTCTCATTATCGAATAAGCGCGTGCCCAACATCGACATCGACGAGGGGTGAAATCGAAATGAAGCAAACAGGAAAGCTCGCGCTGTGCGGCGTAGCGATGATCGCACTGGTCGCGATGCCGACGGGTGCCTTTGCAGCCGAAGCAGATTCGGACCAGGACAACACGGCGAGCGAGATCCTCGTCACCGGCTCGCGCGCCGGAACGAAGACCGATACGCCGCCGATCCAGGTGCCGCAGCCTGTCACCGTCATCACGGCCGACCAGTACCTCTCGCAAGGCGCGATCAGCATCAGCGACACGGTGAAGTATGCCGCAGGCGTAACCGCCAACGCCTATGGCCGCGACACCCGCGTCGACAGCTTCGTGGTTCGCGGCATCGAGGCGCTGCAGTTCCGCGACGGCATGCGCGATGTCTACAGCTTCTATGCCAGCATCACGTCCGACCCTTACAACTTCTCGCAGGTCGAGATCGTGCGTGGTCCCGCCTCGGTGCTGTTCGGCCAGGGCTCGATCGGCGGCCTCGTCAACCTCGTGACCAAGGCGCCGACTTTCGAGACGCGCGGCGAGATCAACGCGACTTACGGCAGCTATGACCGCAAGGAAGTCTACGGCGACGTCAACCTGGCCCTGAGCAACACTTTCGCCTTCCGCCTCGTGGGCCGCGCCCGCGACGCGGACACTTATGTCGATCATGTGCCCGACGACCGCGTGTTCGTCGCACCCTCGCTTCGCTGGCAGCCGACGCCTGACACCGACGTGGTGCTGACGGGTCTCTATCAGGAGGACGACACCGGCTCGACCACGCAGTTCCTGCCGATCGTCGGCACCTTCCGCCCCAACCCCAACAATGCCGAACATCTCGACCGCTACACTTTTGTCGGCAAGCCGGGCTGGGACCGCTATGACGGCCGTCTGCTCCAGGGTGGCGGCAGCATCACGCACCACTTCAACGAGAACATCACGCTGAGCCTGAAGGCGCGCTACATCGACAGCGACCTCGACTATTTCACGCACTACGCCAACAGCTACAGCAACCCGACGAACCCCTACCTCGATCCGGAAGGCCGCACGATCGGTCTCTACAGCGATGCCACCGTCGCGCGGATGAACGTCTTCTCGACGGACAACAACCTGCAGTTCAACTTCAACACCGGCGCCAATATCGAGCACAAGCTGCTCGTCGGCATCGACTACGCCTGGAACCGGGTGAAGAAGCGCGGCGGCAGCGGCTACGAGGTCATCGACCTCTACGACATCGACTACGACGCCCTCACCATTCCCGCGATCGGCGCCGACTGGACCACCTCGGGCCAGAAGCAGCTCGGCGTCTATGTGCAGGACCAGATCCGTTTCTACGACCGCGTCTCGATCGTGCTCGGCGGACGTCATGACCGCGTCGACAATCGCGGCGGCGGGATCGACAAGGCCACGACCTTCCGCGCGGGCATCATCGGCGAACTCGGCGCGGGAATTTCTCCGTTCTTCAGCTATACCGAAAGCTTCCTTCCGGTCAGCGGCATCAACACTGTAACCGGCAACCTGCTTACCCCCCAGACCGGGCGCCAGTTCGAAACCGGCCTGAAGTGGCAACCCAATGCCCATGCCCTCGTCACCGTGACGGCGTTCCACATCAAGGAACGCAACCGTGTTCTCTATGGCGAGAACAACTCCGTCACCCAGTCCGGGCAGCTCACCACCAAGGGCATCGAAGTGGAAGGCAACTACACCCTGCCGGGCGACTTCGAGCTGCTGGCCAACTACGGCTACAACAAGATCAAGGCCACCCAGAGCCTGGACTACCTGCCGCGCCAGACCGCTTCGTTCTGGGCGTCGAAGAGCTTCGGCCTGTCCGAAGACGCGCAACTGCGGCTCGGCACCGGCGTGGTCTACACCGGCAAGCGTCGTTCGGTCGGCAGTGCATGGACGATCATGACGCCCGACTACACCACGGTTGACGCTCTGGCCGAGATCAGCTGGGACAAGTGGCGCTTCTCGGTCAACGCCACCAACCTGCTCAACAAGCGGTACTATGCCTCGTGCCTGGCCCGTGGCGACTGCTTCATGGGCGCGCCGCGCAACATCATGGGCACGCTCGGCTTCCGGTTCTGACAGGAGCGACGAACGGCCTCCGGCTTGCAGCCATGCAGCCGGAGGCGCTCATGCCAATCCTGTCGCCGCTTACCCCATGCCTGCCTGCAGGAACGCGCCCGGAGCTTGACTTCGGGCGCATTTGCGCGTGCTTCAGGAATGGAAGAAATACGCGCGCCTTTTCCGCGTGACAGGTGGCCTGGGAGCACAGCATGACCGGAATGACAGTGTCCCGTTCGCCGATCTCTTTGCATCGTCTTGCGGGACCGTCGCGAGGTGTCATGCTGACGGCGGCCCTGCTGGGCTCTACGCTCATGCCTGCGGCCGCCAGAGCCGACGAACCGGACTATTGCCCCGACCGCCCCGGCATCGGCACGCCCGCATGCACGCTCGAACCGGGGCGGGCTTCCGTCGAAATCGGCATGGGAGACTGGACACTCGACAAGGACCGGCAGGAGCGACAGGACGTCTTCGAAGCGGCGGAACTGCTTGTCCGTTACGGCGTGGCCCGGCATGCGGAGATTCAGGTCGGCTGGACTGCCTTCGGCTGGTCACGCACCCGCGATCGCATGACAGGCGATGTGGAACATCGCAGCGGTTCCGGCGACGCCACGTTCGCGCTGCGGCGAAACCTGCTGAACCCCGACGGATCGGGCCTGTCGATCGCCGTGATGCCTTACATATCGCTTCCCGTTGGCCGTCAGCCGATCGGCGACGGTGATTGGGCCGCAGGCGCGCGCGTACCGCTGTCGTACGAACTTTCCGACAAGTGGAGCCTCGTCACCACGTCGCAGTTCGATGCCGCGGTTGACGAAGATGGCGACGGCCGACATTTCGCCTTCGACGAAGTTGTCGGCGCGTCACTCAAGATCGGGGAAGCGCTCAGCGCAACTGCCGAGTATGAAGTCACTGCCGACCATGATCCGCAGGGCCACAGCGTTGCCCATGTTTCCGGGCTTTCGTTAGGATGGCAGCCCACGAAAGACCTTCAGATCGATGCCGGCGCCAACGCCGGGCTGGACCGGGACGCGCCGGACCTGGAGCTCTATTTCGGCCTCTCGCGCCGGTTCTGACCGCGCTTTTCCCGGTTTACATCCATCGGCACCCGTTCACGGTGCCGGCAAGACATTTCGGCACCGCACAAGGCGGCGCCGAAATGCGCATCGCGATCAGCTCAGAAGCGCTTGCTCACCCCGAACTGCACGAAGCGGCCAAGGGTGTTGCCGTTGATATAGCCATCCTGCGAAGGCGTGATCGACTGCTGGATGTAGCGCGGCGGATCCTGATCGACGACATTGTCGATGTTCAGCGTGAACGAGAGGTCCTTGAAGATCCCCTCGCCGGGGACGTCATATTTGAAGAACAGGTTGATAACGTTGAACGACTTGACCCGTGCCTGTTCGCCTGCAGAACTGACAGCAGGATCGAGGTCATAGCCACCGGTGTGATTCCAGGTGACCTGGGCCCGCAGGCCGCTGATCGTCGTGCCAAGCACGGTGCTGAACTTGAAACGGCTGTTGTTGGCGGCGAGCAAGTCGCTGAAGGCCGCCCCTGCGATCGGCTGCTGCTTGCGGTTCAGTTCGTAATTGGCATTGAACCCCAGATCGAATGAGCCAAAGCCCGCATCGAGGCGGTAGCTCAGCGCGGCATCAAGACCATCCAGTTCCACATTGGCGAAGTTCCGCTTGCGAGCATCGAGGATGGCATAACAGCCGGTTGGGCCGGTGCCTGCGACCGAGCACCCGGAACCCACGATCGTATCCGACTGGGCAAGGTAGGAATCGATCTGGGCCTGCGTTGGATTGACCGTGATGACCGAGCCGAAGTTCGTCCAGAAATCAACCTGATTAGTGAAATTCGGCAGATTTATCAGGTTCTTGAATTTGATATTCCAGTAAGTGAGGCTGAGATTGAGCCCCGGAACGAATGGCGGCTCGATATCGAAGCCGAGCGACCACGTGGTGGCCTTTTCCGGCTTGATATCCGGCGCACTGCCAAGCACGACCGCCACGTTGCTGT
Source organism: Novosphingobium sp. TK71 (assembly GCF_055361505.1). Classification (NCBI taxonomy): domain Bacteria; kingdom Pseudomonadati; phylum Pseudomonadota; class Alphaproteobacteria; order Sphingomonadales; family Sphingomonadaceae; genus Novosphingobium; species Novosphingobium sp. TK71. The sequence continues at coordinate 470,833 of NZ_JBSZKA010000001.1, read as the reverse complement.
TCTGCGGGGCAGGATAGGTGCCGTTGGCAACGAGGCTGGCCGGCGGCAACAGGAATGAGAGCCCATTGACCTGGTTATAGGAAGTCACGTCGGTTTCCGGCCTGTCCGCAAGGCTCGGCGCCACGAAGGATTTGCCCCACGATCCGCGCAACTTCACCCAGTTTACCGGTCTGTAAGTGACGCCGATCTTGGGATTGAAGGTATTGCCGAAATCGGAATAGTCGTCATATCGGCCGGAGAGGGAGACGGTCAGCTCGCGCATTCCCCCGAACCCGTTATCCACCCCGAAAATCGGCACCACCATTTCACCGAATGCCGATTTGGTGCTGCGGGAAAGCGTGACGACCGGAAGGTTTGCGTAAGGCGCGATGACCGTCACACCGTTATAGACGAGCCCTTCGTAACCGGTGTTTTCCGTGCCGGGCACAATGGAGCCCTTCTGGGAGCGCAATTGTTCGTGATTATACTCGACACCGCCGGCGAACTTCACATCTCCGCCCGGCAACCTGAACAAGGCGCCATCGAGGATCAATCGGCCGTTGATCAGTTGCTGGCGCGTGCGTCCGAACGATTCAAAATTGCTGAGGACATCGAGCCCCAACTGGCTGCTTGAATTGATGTCATAGGGATTGAGAAGACCGGTAGCGATAGCACGCGGAACCGCGGTGGAATTGTATTGCCCGACGATGTTCTGAGTCGTGCTTTCGCCATAGCTGCCCATGCCACGAAGTTGCCACCCCTTGCCGAGCTCCGCCGTGAACGTCGGCGTCACGCCCCAGGTACTGAGCGACAACCTCTGTTGCTCCGTGTCGTCTCCGCCGTAGGAATACGAAACCTGATGGATCTCGAACGGATTGGCCGGATTGACCTTGTAAGCCGCCATGTATGGGCTGGGTGTCAGGCCGATAAAGGCGGGACCGATGTATTGGGAATCGTAAATAGGCCCCAGATCCGCAGACACCTTGCGCTGGGTGAACCACGCCCGGACGTCGACCTTCAGCGCTTCGTTGAGGTCCTGCGAAAAGCCCGCGAAGACCGAATGGCGATTTTCGCTCGGATAGATCGGCGCACCGTCGCTTTCGTCGCACTGGTTTGCGGTGTTCGCCGTCGCCGTGGCGGAAGTATAGGGCAGCGCATAGACCGTGCCTGACGGAACCAGTTGCACGTTGCCCGGAGTGCAGCGCAGGCTCGTGATCGGGAAGGGAACGCCGGAAATCGTCTTGGTATACATCTTAACATAGTCACGATCCCGGCCGTAGATCGCTCCGTGTTCCGAATAGTTGTATGAGATGTAGATCGATCCGGTGTCCCACGACTTGCCCGCCGTCATATTGGCATCGAAAGCGTGGTAGTCGTCCGCGAATCCATAGTGGGAATCCACCATGACGCCGTCGAATTTCTTGCGCGTTATGAAATTGATGACACCCGCGACAGCGTCCGAACCGTAGATGGCGGAGCCGCCGTCGGGAACGATCTCGACGCGCTCGATCACGCCAGGCGGAATGATATCGGGATCGGGGCTGGTAGACTGGATTCCCATGCCGACGATGCGGTGCCCGTCGAGAAGGACAAGCGTGGGAGAGCTGCCCGCAGTCTGAAAGCCCGGAAGATTGCGCAGGTTCGGGCGGTTTGTCGTCACGTTGTTAAAAGCGCCTGCCGGCTGCTGGAGCGAGTTGAACTGTCCGAGTTGCGGAATTGTCTGCAGCAATTGCGCGGTGGTTGTAACACCAGTCGATTGAACGGCCTCCTGCGACACATCGATGACATTGGTGCCCGCCGGCGCCACGCCGCGAATAAGAGTGCCCGTGACCACGATTTCCTGGATCTGGCGATCGGTCAGTTGATCCTTGCTGTCATCCTGAGGCGGCGGGCTATCGGCCTGGGCAAAGGCCGGGATAGCCAGGCAGAATGCAGAGGCCGCGACCCCGCCTTTCAGAACGACGACAAACCGCAAACGGCTGCTCGATTTCTTCATATTTATTTCTCTCCCGTACTTTATTTTATTTATATTTCGACGAATAAAATCATAACTTCTTGCGCATATTTCGCGTCATATCGTTGTATAATTCATTTCACCGATAAGACACTTCGGAAGGGCGTCGCTAGAAATCGACAACTCGCACTCTTCCTCCCGATGCTGATTGCTGGATATCGAGTCGTTTCACCGAGCCCTCCCCTGCCCGGACATATCGAGTCGGAACCATATATACCATATAGTCGGTAAGTCTAAAGCTGTGCGGACGGATTATTCGAGACCCGAACCTCAAGGGTTGCCTTGACCGTCAAAGCAAGATTCAGCCTTTAAATTTTACCGAATGGTTGGTAGACATAACAGGTCGATATTTGGGCAGGGGACAAAAAGCATGCGCCTATCATCTCGGATCGCTTTGTGGACCGGAACGCCGTTACTGATCGCCGCGACAGCGACGGGAAACCTCGGCAACGGCGTAAATGCGGCCGCTACGCCGACATCCCCGCCAATCGCCGCACCGTCATCGCGCGCGAATGCCGGAATCACCGATGGTGTCGCCGCCCCGAGCATGGCCGAACTGTGCCAACCTGCCGCGATCCAGGCCATTGCGGCAAAGCTGGACATCAAGGTTACGATCGGGAAACTGCCGTCCGAAGAGCAACCAGGCCCATTCCTTGAAGGCGGAACGCGTTTCACACCGGCCCGCGGCGACCTTCCCGCCTATTGCCAGGTCACCGGCAGCTTCGTCACCAACCCTGCCACCGGCAAGACGGCGAACTTCCTCGCAACCCTACCGATAAGCTGGAACCGGAAATACCTGCAGCTTGGCTGCGGCGGGCATTGCGGGACATTTGCGGTAAGCGATGCGGCATCTCCCACCATCACCATCACCAATCAGGGCAAGCCCGGTGACAGCATCAGGAAAGGCTACGCCTCGTTCGCGACGGATGAAGGCCATGCCGGCTTCACGCAAGGCAAGTGGGCGATCAAGGGGCCTGGAGAGATCAGCCAGGATTACCTCGACGACTATCTCTATCGCTCGCAAAAAGTCCTGGCGATGATGGGCAAGGAATTCACGACCGCCTTCTATGCCAAAGCAAGCGGAACTGCCCAAAAGATCGCCTATTCCTATTTCTGCGGCTGCTCGGGCGGCGGGCGCGATGCTCTTGTTGCGGCAGCCTACTTTCCCGAGGCTTTTGACGGGATCGTGTCGGGCTCACCTTATGCGAATCTCGCCAATCTCGCATTCCTGACCACCGGCGCCTCACTGGCGACGGTACGCTCGCCCGATGCGGGCCTGCCAGCATCGCTTGTGGCCCAGATCAACCCGCTTGTCATGGCGAAGTGCGATGCTGTGGACGGTGTCAAGGACGGCCTCATCCAGAACCCGGTGGCCTGCGACTTCCGGCCTGAAAAGGATCTGCCGCGCTGCAGCGATAACAAACCCGGTCCCAGCTGCTTTACGCAGGCGCAGATCGAAAGCGTCAGCACCGTTCTGACCGCAGCCACGGACAAGGAAGGGCGCGTCGTTCAGCCCGGCTATTCGGTCAGCGAACTGCAAAACTCGCTCATGCTGCCGCCGGCCAACGCGGGCACTGCAAATCCCTGGCCCGATACAGGCAATCCGGCAACCGGTGCCGCCAACGGCATGGCGCTACTCGGAGACACCGTCATCCGCATCTTCTCTCACCGCAATGATCCAAAGTTCGAGACCACATCGGTACTTTCGTTTGGCTCTGGTGGCACCGGGCCCGTTACCGGTTTCCGGGTAATCGCACCGGCAACGGAAGTGGCCAGGGCGAATGCAGCGCTACGCATGGGTATCGGCGATATTCCGAAGAACGCCGCAAAACTCATCAAGAGCAATCACAAGATGATCCTTTGGGTGAACCTGAGCGATCACCTTCTTACCCCATACATGTCCGTCAACTACTACAAGAATCTTGCGAAGACGTTCGGCGGCTATGACAAGCTCCACAAGAACATCCGCATGTTCATGTTGCCGGGCACCGCGCATTGCAGTGGCGGCGGGATCGGAGAAGGCCCCGGCAGTTTCGACGCGCTGAGCGCCATCGAGGCATGGGTGGAAAGAGGCCAAGCGCCCGACAGCCTTCCCGCCACGCTCTACAAGGCGAACCAGTTCGGCGTCGATTTCAAGCAGCCTCTCGGCCGCACCATGCCACTTTGCAAATTTCCCGAAATGGCGCGTTACAGCGGCGAAGGCGACGTAAAGGATGGTGCGAACTGGAGTTGTGTCCCCGGCGACAGAGGCATGCTGAGGATCGGGGAATCCGGGCGTCAGGCCGGGGTCATCGACTGACGGCTGCCTGGCGGCGGGCACCGTAACCTCGCCGCCTGCTTGGCTCAGTTGCGCCCCTGACAGTTCGCTTGAAAATTGCGTCTCTTCGGCGTCAATCGCTCTCGAAAGGAACGATCGCACGGACCGCACGCTCAAGCGTCTGCCCCAGATCGAAAGATTCCGGCTTGTCATACCAGCGACGGGCAAGTCCAAAAATCAGGGCGTAGCACATTCTGGCTGCTTCTTGAGCATCGACAGCCCAGGGAGCAAGCAATTGGCCGAAGAGATCCTCCGTCTCCTCCGCGCGCGCGAGGAACCAGGCGTGGGCAGGGTGCGCAGGGTCCATGGCGTCGGTTTGCAGGACGATGAGAAAACGCCCCAGCTCCGGAATTTCCCGGTAACGCTCGATGATCCGTCGCAACAGCCGCACCATCGCGACATAGGCGTCTTCTCCGTTTCCGCTTGACGCCTTGGTCGCCGCCAGCAGAGGCGCGACTATTACTTCCTCCCGGCTCTCGATCTCATCGACCAGTGCGATAAGCACGCCGTCCTTGGATCCGAAGTAGTGGAGCAGCCCCGCGTTAGAAATTCCGCATTTGCTGGCAAGGCCCTGGATCGTAAAACCACGGGAGCCGATCTGACCGATCTGGCGGATTGCCTCATCGATGATCTGGGCGCGACGAACCGCAGCGTCTTCGCGGTTCCCTTTTTTGATCCTGGTTGCCATCAGGCACCTTTACCGATCAGTCAGTAAAACGCGCAAGGTTTATCAAACACGATCGCTGTTGTTATCACCGGGAGGTTTTCGGTCAACGGCATTCGTTTCTCAAGATCTCGGCCAGGGCCTGCGGCCTCGTAATCATCGCCTGATGGCCGGCATCGATGCAAATCACGCGGTCCACAGCAAACCGTTCGGCAAAGCGCTCCTGCCATTCCACTGGCAATATCCCATCCTTCAGGCAAACGACATAGCTGGCTGGAACGGCCTCGTGATGATCGTACCGCCAGCACGTAAAGTCGTAGGTAGCAAGCGGCCAGCGATCCACTCCAAGCTTCGCGAGAAATGCGCTTTTCTGTAAGTCATCCATATCGTTGCAGAACATCTGCGGGTAACGCGCCGCCAGATCTTCTGTCTTGGGATCGAACGGCCAGCCGACTTCATCAGGCCTCGCTCCGTGCATGCCCTCCCCCATCATCGCGCGCACGCTTTGCCCGGGAAGAGGGATCGAACATGTGACGTAGACCGCCCTCCGAAACAGGTCCGGCCGCCGTTCCAGCATCAGCGACATGACTTGCCCGGCCTGGGAATGTCCAACGAGCATCGCCGGCCCCATGCCGGCGACCTCGATGTCGGAAAGCAGCTCGGCCGCGACCTCGTCCAGACCGATGCCGCCATCGAGCCGCTCTCTTTTTGACCCGCAACCCGGGACATCGACTGCAAAGGTACGAACTCCAGGGGCCTGCAGTCCCAGTGCCGCGATAGTATCGCCCCACACCCAGCTTCCCTGTCCGCCGCCGTGAACGAAGACAAATGCCGGCTCAGTCTCCAAGTCCTGCTTCTCCCGATTTCGTGCGCGAAACTATCGATGCGCTTCGCCGCGCGAAAGACGCCACAGGCTGCGCCAGCTACATACCGCAGGAGCGGAAAAGGGATCACATCACGCAAGCACCCTGTCAACGAGAGGCAGGACGTGGTGCTCCGATACGTCCGTCAGGTGTCAAGGCGAGAACGCTCCCCATCAGTATTCTGACCAGGTCTGTTTGCCCGCGCGCGCCCGTTTTGGCGAAAATGCGTTTCGAATAGCCACGGACTGTCTCGACCTGCAAATCCAGCTGGCAAGCGGCCTCGACAATGGACCGTCCTCGGCAGATTTCCAGCGCGAGCCGGGCTTCCCTCCGCGTGAGTCGAAAGAGGTCCATCAGTTGCTCGCAGCGATCGGCGGTGCCCCAACTGTCACCGTGCACGTAAGCTACGATCACCGGCTTGCCTATCGGTCCGAGCAATCTGTGCGGTGCGGGCACCAGTAGCATGTCGAACCAGGGATCGCTCGAGAGGGAAACGGCTTTGGGGCTTGCCTCCAGCTGCGATGCCATTGTGCGGATCGTGGCAAGCAGTGTCCTTTCGGCAGCCCGGTCGGCAATTGTCAGCCTTCCCCTGGGCGTTCGTCCAATCACCCCGGATTCGCGAAGCAGCATTTCACCGACTGGATCGCTGTCGACGATCCCACCGCCTGCATCAAGGGCAATCCAGCCGAACTGGAGCCTGCGAATGGCCTCCTCCGCAAGCGAAGCGGTGAAGCGTTCGCGTTCAAGGACGATGTAGTTGCGCAGGACGCTTCTCAGTACGGGAGCCAAAGCGCAAAGCAAGCGATCGGTCTGCACATCGAACGAGCGGCTCAGACTGACGATCGTGAGGCGCGCATCCACGCCGCCGGCTTCCCGCACACGCATCTGCCGCAGGTCCGTCACACGGTGTGTTGTCACGAGGTCGGCGTAGAACGCCTCATGTTCGCCCCGGTCGAGCGCGATAAGCTCCTGAAGAGAATAGGCTCTGCCTTCCTGCATCAACTCGCTCGCCGTCGGATTGCGATCGACGAAGTAGCGGCGATAGAGTTCGTTGCTGTCTTCCACATGCATGTCGCCCGAAACGAGTTGCAGGCAATCGTCCTGTTTCCAGCCGGGCGGCTGACACAACAGCACGACGAAATCCGCGCCGCTTTCACGAGCGAGCAGCGAAAGAAACGAAGCCCACAGAGGCTTTTCATATGCGCCGTCAAGCAGCGCCTGGGTCATTTCGCCAATGGCTGTTGAAACTTGCATGCGCTCCTGCCGCGCTTGGCCACAGCCCCCATTTGGGGGTTTTTCATCTCGGATACCTGCCTCAGGAAGGCGCAAACGACAAGCGCTGCCATTCGCAAAGACAGAGTCCACGAGGCAAGCGGGAGAGTGAACCATGAGAGCGCGCCACCGCGCCACGAGGCTGTGCCGTGCTGCGTGACATCTTCGAACGTGTCCCACACCCTTTCAGCCGGACCGCTGCCTCTGCACGGCAGCGCCGGCGGAAAGCCGGTACTTTCGGGCCGGCCATCCTGTTCCTGGCTGCTCCTGCGCTTTGCAATCTGACCCTCGCCATCCCTTCCTACGCCTCCAGCGGAGCGTTCTGCATGATACCTTCACATCTCAAGACCGACATCGAGGCCGACGGCCTTACGCACGTCCTGCTCGTTCGGGAGTTTCACAAGGGCGAACCGCTGGTGATTTCGGAACCGGCCTCGGCCCACACCGCCGTCGCACCCTCGGACCTTTGCCTGATCAAGCTGGTGGTGGGACCGGGCAATCCGGGCCCTGTCGGCGCGCCTTCCACTTCGCCCGGCATCGGCATCGAAGTATGGCTGCCCAGGCCCGCTGCCTGGAATGGAAGGATACACAATATCGGCGGCCTTGGCGGCTTCGACGGCGGTCAGCACAGCTCTCCGGACGCAATCGGCTGGCCCTATGCCGCACTGACGGCGGGCGGAGAAAGCGCAGTTTCCGCCAGCACCGATTCCGGCCATGTCCCCACCAATGGTGCCTGGGCCATGAATCCGGATGGGTCCCCTGCCCGGCAGCTCTGGGAGGACTACGCGCACCGGGCGATGCATGTGATGGCGGAGAAGACCAAGCAGATCGCGCGGGCTTACTACGGAAAGCCGCCGCACCACGCCTATTATGAAGGCGTATCGACCGGCGGACGCCATGGCTACCGGCTCGCCAGCAGTATCCAGGCGACTACGACGGCATCATTGCCAGCCTTCCGGCACTCAACTGGGCCCAATGGGTTACCGCCGATGTCTATCGCAGCCTCGTTGTAGAACGGGAACTCAGCGGCCGTTACCTGACCAAGGCCCAGATGGACCTCGTCTCCAATGCAGCGATCGCGGCCTGCGACACGGTTGGCGGGCAGCACATGGGATATGTGACGGACAACCTTGCCTGCACTTACGATCCGACCAAGGACCCCGCAGTGCTGCGCGTGGAAGACGGGGGCACGAATACCAGTCCTGATGCCCTTTCGCTATCCCAGGCACGTGCCATCAACCAGATGTGGTACGGCATGACCAGTGACGGCTCGGCACCTGATCCCCATCGCGACAACGGCGCGGGAACGGCGCTTGCCGGCCCACGCAAATGGTATGGGCTGATGCGCGGCACATCGCTCTATCAGGCCTACTTCGCCAATATCGGCTACGGCAGTTCCAATGCGCACGAAGGATACGTGGCCGATCAGGTCGCACTGGAACTGGCGGCCCCAAGCCTTGCCAATCCAACTTTTCACAATGCGTCCGGCAACGGCGAGGGGGGCTGGACCGCTTTGACCTATCAGGAACTCTCCCACGCCTTCGACCGCGGGACCGAACTCGACAGCACGTTCGGCGGCCTCGCAAGCGACGATCCCGATCTCTCGGCGTTCAAGGTACGCGGCGGGAAGTTCCTGAGCTGGCACGGCTGGAACGACGAGGCGATTCCGGTCCAGGGCACGATCAGCTATTACGACCGGGTGCTCGAAAAGATGGACGGCGCGCAGAACGTGCACGACTTCTTCCGTCTCTACCTCTTGCCCGGTGTCGGCCACATGTCACCGAACGGCACCTCCAACCCCGATGCGCACCCACCACTGGTCGCACCGGGCCAGTTCTATGCCTTGATGGTGGACTGGGTTGAAAACGGAAAAGCTCCCGATTCCATCATCATCGAAACTCCGCCGGAAAGCCCGGTCAGGCGCTCGGCGCCCATCGCCCCCTATCCGCAGCAAGTGCGATACGTGAGCGGCGATCCCGACGCGGCATCAAGCTACGCCGTGCAATGAAGCGCGAAGTGCAAGCCGATCGACGGGGTTGAGCCGCAGCGTCATCCCGCCAGATATCCGCGTATCGCCGCCAACCCTCTTGCGGCGAGCGGGGAATGGACCCTGCCCTTGAGCCGGCCCGCGAAGATCGCGGTTGGCGGAAGCGGCATTCCCTCGATGGCGACTGCTACCAGCCGGCCATCGCGCAATTCCTCGGATATAAACGCCTGAGAGCAGATGCAGACCATATCTGCGGCCATAACCGCGTCCCGCAGGATGTGATAGTTTTCACAGACCATGCGCGAGCGGCTCGGGATCGGCGGCCCGACCGGATCTTCGACAGAACTCGCCCATGGATAATCAGCCAGATCGGCAAGTTGGAGACGCTTGCGGGCAAGCAGGGGATGCCCCTGACGTACCACGCACACCGGGCGCGCATCGCCGACATGTTGCAGCTCGATTTCCCCGGCATCGGCAACATGCGGACCGGGAAAGAAGATCAGCTCGACCTCGTCGTTGGCAAGCGCCTCGATCAGTTCTTCCCCCGGCCGAACCATGACGCGAAGCTGCACATTATTGGCGCCGAAAAAGTCGCCGGAGAAGCGTGGAACCAGCTCGCTGGCCAGCAACGGCGCCATCCCCATCGACAGCCGCCCGCTACGCCCACCAGCCAGAAGTCCCATATTGCTTTCGAAGACCCGCAACCCTTGTAGCAGAGGACGCGCCTGCTCCAGAACCTGAAGCCCGGCTGCGGTCGGCTCCACACCATGGCCGACGCGATTGAAAATCGCAAAGCCGTAGCGCTCCTCGATCGTCGCTATGCTTCGGCTCAATGCCGGCTGGCTGAGGTTCAGCTCGATCGCAGCGCGCGAGAAGCTGCCGCAGCGTGCGACGGCGAGCAGGTGCTGCAACTTGCCAAGTGAGAGATCCATAAACAATCCGCATGGAGATACACGAATTCAGCATTAGACCTCATACCCCGCTTGCCGCAATGCTTGGTCCATAATGACAAGCGAGGGTGCTCGATGTTCAAGCAGATCTGCTTCTTCCGGAAGCGGCCGGATATGTCGATGGACGCCTTCCTCGACTATTATGAAAACCAGCATTCCCAGCTTGCGAAGAAGATGGGTGCGAAGCCCGCGCTGCCCAATGCGGTGCGCTATGTCCGCCGGTATCTGACGCCCGAAAGGAATCCCATAACCGGTGAAATCCACGATTCCGGCTACGATTGCCTGATGGAGATCTGGTGGAACAGCCGGGAGGATTTCGAAGCCTCCCAGCGCATCATTTCCGATCCCGCGCGCCTGCCGATGACGATGGAGGATGAGCGGCGCCTGTTCGCCAGCCATGCCAACCCGGTCTGTTCGGTGATCGATTACGACTCCCCGATGGGCCCTCATGGCGAACCGACACATGTCGTTCTTCGCCACGGCGATGAAACGGAGTAAATGGAATGAGCGATGAAAACATGCAGGTGATCCGCGAAGCCCGGCGCGACTGGGTAAGCGAACACCGAGAGATGTACCTTTCTTCCGGCGGGGCGAAGGGTCACATCATGGACATCACCGCCGTTGGTGGCCGTGCCTTCGCAACGCATTGCCTGGTCAAGTACGAGGGGCGCAAGAGCGGGAAAACCTTCATCACGCCCCTGTGCTACGCCGACATCGGCGGCGAAGTGGTGATTTGCGCATCGAAGGGCGGGGCTGACCATCATCCGGCCTGGTATCTCAATATCGTCGAGCAACCGGAAATCGAGTTCCAGATCGCGACCCAGGCATTCCGTGGAACCTGGCGTGAGCCAGAAGGTGCCGAACGCGAGAAGGTGTGGTCCTTCTTCATCGACTGCCATCCCTTCTACGAAACCTACCAGAATTCCACCGCGCGCGTACTGCCGCTGGTGATGTTCAAGGCAGTCGGGGAGATTCCGGTTTTCCGTCCCGATGATGCCACCGGCATCCGGACCACCTGATTTCCGATGGCCGGCACATCGATGACGAGCGAGGAAACGGCACTATCCTACGCGCGCGGCATTCCGCTTTCGCAAGAGACAGCTTGCGGCGCCCTGACGCTGGGTGCCTATCTTCAAGAGATCGTACAGCGACATGGTGCCAGTGAAGCAGCCGTCATCCATCTGGACGGCGAAGTCATCCGCTGGAGCTATGACGATCTTTGGGCGCGCGCCAACGAAGTGGCCCGGGCGCTCAAGGCCTGCGGCGTAGGGAAAGGCACGCGCGTCGGCCTGCTCATGACCAACCGGCTGGAGTTCCTTTCCTGCCTGTTCGGCACCGCACTGGCGGGAGGCGTCGCCACGACAATCAGCACCTTCTTCACCGCGCCGGAAATTGGTGAGGTGCTGGAAGCGTCGTGCTGCGCTATCCTGCTGGTTGAGCGGCACGTGCTCAAGAAGGACTTCGCGGCGATGCTGGGCGAACTGGAGCCTGGTATCGCAACAGGCATTCCCGACCAATGCCTCTCTGCCCGGTTCCCGTTCCTCAGCCATGTTGCGCGCGTCGACGGGGATGAGGGAACAGGCGCGGTAGAAGGCTGGTCCTCGTTTCTGGCGCGCGGAGACACCATTCCCGACGGCGTGATCGAGGCTTGCGCCGCGGCGGTGCTCCCCAGCGATCCAGGCACCCTGTTCTTTTCGTCCGGCTCGACGGGCAAGGCAAAAGGCATACTGTCCGCCCACCGGGCGATCTGCCTGCAGCTTTGGCGCTGGAAGAGCTGGTACGGGATCACGGACCCGCCACGAACATGGTCCGCCAACGGCTTCTTCTTCTCGGGCAATTTCACCATGGCGCTGGGCGGAACGCTCTCGTCCGGCGGCTGTCTTCTGCTCCAGCGCTGGTTCGATCCCGAAGCCGCGCTCGCCCTGATCCAGGCGGAAAGGGCGACGATGCTACTCGCCTGGCCGCACCAATGGCCGCAGCTCGAAGCCGTGCCTGCTTATGCCAAGGCCGACCTGTCCGCGCTGCGCTATGTGGATGGCGCCTTTCCGCTGGCCCACCACCCGAGCGTTTCGGCAAACTGGACGGAGCCTCGCGCCTACGGCAGCACCGAAACATTCACACTGATTTCGGTCTTTCCGGCCGGCACTCCGGAAGGTGAAACAGCGGGAAGTCATGGCCGCCCCACGGCAGGATCGACCATCCGGATCGTCGATCCCGTGACAGGCCAAACCGTGCCACTCGGGCACCGCGGCGAAGTCGCGGTGAAGGGCCCCACGCTGATGCTGGGCTATCTTGGCGTGCCACTCGACGAGACGCTGGACGATGAAGGCTTCTTTCGAACCGGGGACGGCGGTTGGCTGGACGCAGAAGGCCGCCTGTTCTGGGAAGGCCGGCTCAACGACATCATAAAGACCGGCGGCGCCAACGTCTCCCCGCTGGAGATCGATGCGGTGCTCCGTGATTGCCCTGGCGTAAAAATTGCGCAGACGGTGGGAGTGCCCGATCCTCTGCTGGGCGAAATTGTGGTCAGCTGCGTAGTGCCGCTGGAAGGCGCAGCCCTGTCGGCCGACCAGATCCGGTCCTTCGCGCGTAGCCGTCTCGCCAGTTTCAAGGTGCCCCGCAAGGTGCTGTTCTTCGGCGACGACGAACTCAAGACTACCGGCAGCTCGAAGATCAAGACCGCCGATCTGCGCAAGGCAGTGGTCAGCCGTCTCCGATGACGAGCGGCCCGCATAAAAATAATCATTGGGAGAGCACGACATGAGCCTGGAACAGGAACTCGCGGATCTGAAAGCAACAGTCACCTATCTCAAGGATCGGCAGGACATTCTCGACTGCATCCAGCGCGAGAGCCGGGCGCGCGATCGTCAGGATGTCGATCAGATTACGGGTTGCTGGTGGGAGGACGGCGTCGACGAGCATGGGCCCAGCGTCACGTTCGCACCGGATTATCCGGAAAAGGCCAACAAGGGCCACTACACGAACTTCAACATGACCAGCCACAACATCACCAACCACATCTGCGAGCTGGAAGGTGACGTGGCGCATTGCGAAAGTTACGTGATCGGCGGCCTCTATTGGCTCGACGGCAAAAGCACGACCATTGCCATCGGTCGCTATCTCGATCGACTGGAAAAGCGGAACGGCGAATGGCGCATCGTCGTGCGTCGCTGCACGATCGAGGCCACGGCCGACTGCGACGGCACCTGGATCCATTCAAAGAACGTCCAGGGTTTCCTCAAAGGCCTGTGGAGCACGGATGACCCTTCTTATGAGCGCCCCTACACATGGAAGTCCCGCGAGGAAGGAGTTCGCTGGTGAGCGATTGCCCCACCCCTGCGCCTCTGGCCCCGCAAACACTTGAACGCATCCGCCTGAGGGAAGCCGAGATTCTCGGCAAACCGCCACGGGTCGAGACAGTGGATCGCCTGGCGCGTGCGGACGAGATCCTGGAAGCTACCGACCGGCTGCGCGCCTCCCTGTTTGGCAATGTGTCGTCCCTGTCGATCGAGCAGGTTCCCCAGATCATGGTGACGATGCTGCCGTTCGGCACCTTGTGGGAGCGGATCATGGGACTGTCCATGACCGTCATGGGGCCCGCGAGCCGACTTGCCCGGCGCGACCAGAAGCTGGCCATCCTGCGAACGGGATGGCTGCTTCAGGCACCCTACGAATTCGGCGAACACGTCCATCAGTCAAAGGCCCTGGGCATCACCACCGACGAGATCGAGCGGATCACCGCCGAAGGATCGGCATCGCCGCTCTGGTCCGAACACGAACGCGCGGTTCTGCGATGTGCGGAGCAATTGCAAGCCCGCGCCTCGGTCGATGACGAGACATGGGACGTGCTGTCGCGCACGCTGGACACCGAGCAGATTTTCGAACTGATCGTTCTGATCGGCCAATTCACGCTGGTCGCCTACTTCCAGAACGCGCTGCGACTGCCGCTGGAAGCCGGCAACCCCGGACTGGCCGCCCGCTGATCGCCGCGGCCTGCCTTCTCATGGGTTTCCGGCTTCTCCTCCAGTCACGGTAACCTGCTCCATCAGCCGGACGGGACCGATCAGCCCCGAAGGACGCAGCGGTGCCTCGGCCTTGTATGTGGGCATGATCGTATAGGCGATCTTGCCCACGCCTTTCTGGGCATCTCCGATCAGCCGATTCATCCAGAGATTGGCGACCCGAACCTCTACCGTATTGCGCCCGGAGCGGACCTGCCGGCCTATGTCGATGCGATAGGGTGCGTGCCACAAGGTGCCGACAGACTTGCCGTTCACCCGCACCTCGGCAAGATCGCCCACTGCTCCAAGGTCGAGCCAGAGCGCTCCGGATTTCGCAATGCGGGTATCTAGCTTGAAACTCCGTGAATAAGTTGCGATGCCGGAAAAGTACCGAACACCCGCATCCGCCACCTCATTGAGGGGACGCAGCTGCGGCATGGTGATTGCGGCAGGAGCTCCCCTGCCCTGCTGGAACGTGACAGACCAGTCATTCGACAAATCCCGTAATGCGTCGAAACGCGTGCCGGGCTCGGCCCGTCGTTGGCCGGCAGACGGCTTTCTGAACACGACGAAGTAGGACTCCTCGCTTTCGAAAGGCAGGGTGACGAAAGTGCGCCCACCGTCGATCCGATAGCTGGCCGCCGAGACCGTGCCGGTATCGGCGCGCCAGATTTCCGGGATTTTTCCCACCACCCGAAAGGCCGCCTCCGTTCGCATCGCAGCCGCCTTTCGATTGGACACGAAGTACGCATCGCCATCTGCGAGAATGCGGTGGAGGAACAGGAGGTCATCGCCCGAGGCGGCCTCGAAATCCGGCAAGACATCGAGGCTGGCGAGCGCCTCCTCGACATCGCGGCTGGCGACGATCTTGCCCTTGCCGACTTCGGTCACCAGCGAGCCGGGCCATAATTTGGCGACGAGTGCAGCAAATTCCTGCGGGTCTTCTCTCAGCCCCGGCGATGCTTCTGGCGGCAGTCCGACCACCGCAGCCCCGTCTTCCGCCAGCCTTGCAATCCGCCGCAGAATGGGCAACGTCATCCGGGTGCTGTTGCCGCCCAGGTAGAGTACACGGTAACGCATCCCGCCCGGAGCCACGAGGCTGCCGTCCTCCACCTTCAGCAGGGACAGCACCGCATCCGCATTGACAAAGTCGTAACCGAAGTGCGCCGGCGTGTCCGTGAAGTAGCCATCCTGCGCCTGCGGCCCTACCGGAGCTTCTTCCCCATAGAAGTAAGCGACGTCAGCGGCATAGCGCCCCTGTTGCAGCAGGAACGAACTGCGCGCGATGTAGTCAATCCATGGACGCGCCATTTCCGCCCAGGTTTCGTGTCGGGTGAAGAACTGGCCGATATGCCGCATCGAGAGACCGGGCTGCCGATCGTCCAGCGGTTGGTGCACCGATGTGTGTATCACGGGCAGGTTAATGCCGCTGGCAAACTCCAGATCGATGACGCGCCGCAGGTCGGAGGGTGCATGTGCCCAGGGGTAGCGGGTGGACGTGAAGGATTCGGCTGCGGCAAAGCGCCGTCCGTAGATGTGGGCGGTCGATGCGGCTCCGCGCAAATCCGCCAGAAGATTGGGGCGCGGACCAAGATCGCGCCGGTAGGTCCACATGGCGGCCATCGGCACGTCGGCGTATTGGCGCATCGCGATGTCGTCGCCGAGTGAAACGCGCCAACCTTCCAGAGATTCGCCGTAGACCTTGAGCCCGCGTTCATGCGCGACCCTCGCAATCGTCCCATAGTGATTGGACGCGTGCAGTTCGGCGATTGTCTTGCGCCAGTCTGAGAGAAACGCCTCGCTGCCGGCCCGCGAACCGACGACCACGCCCGTCAACGCCGGTAGCCATGCCCGCGGATCGTAGCCCCGCGCCTTCCGGAACGCGTCGAAGAGGCCCGGTGTGTAATTGAAGGCGCCCACTTCGGTGCTGTCGGTGAGTAGCGCTCGGACGCCCCGATTGCCCATGAGCTCGCCGCCAACCGCCGAACTGTACGTGTCCAGATAAGTATTGAGATATCGGCTTACGGCCTCCGCATCGATCTTGTCGACCTCCAGCCCCGTCGCCTCGGCCGATGCAGGACCGTTCGTTCGCCCGGTCAGGGAGTATCCCATGCGCAGGACTTTCCACGTCCCGGCCGGCGGCGTCCAGTCGAGGGTACCATCTGCCTTCAGGCGCGAGGTAAGGTCGATCACCTGGCTACCGGAAGTATCTTGCGTGCCCGATCCTCCACTTGTGCCAAGAGCGTGATAATCGCGGGCCATTCCGAAACCGGCCTTGATTTCGAACTGGTTCACGCGCTCTTGCGGCGACAAATGCAGTTCCGCCAGCTTCACCGCGCTTGCCGCGCCAGCCGAAGTCGGCCGATAGCCGAGGTATCCGGGCGCCGCATCGGCGTCGTAGGGATTCAGGGGCCCGGCGGGCCTGATCGTCAGGCGGAAGCGTTCTGCGGTAACGGCATCGAAACTGACAGTGGAAGGTGCAAGGCTCGGTACGATCTCGGCAATGTGTTTCCAGTCGGCACCTCCATGACCGACTTCCAGACTGACCTTCATTGTCGGGCCTGAAAACATGTCGGCGCTTCCCGGCACGAACACCGTCGCCGACCGGATCGTGACAGGCACCGGGTAGGTGATAACGACCATGGCCGCGCCTGCCTGCGGGTCACGCGTTATGTCGAGTGCCTGTTCGAACTTGCCGTCCGTCAGCAGCCCGGCGTCCAGCGCCTTCCCATTCGCTTCGGTTATCACCGGCAAGGGTAGCGGCGGATCTTCCCGCTCGCGCACCGCCAATGTCGCGACATCCGCATAGAATTGCGGATGGAGGCGCTGCGCGGTGCTGGCACTCGGTTCATGAAGAACGATATCCTGAAACGGACCGGTGAAAGATGGCGGAAGAGCGATTTTCCCCCGGAACCGTCGCCTTCCGCTCAGGCTCGTCTCGCTCCAGACAAGTTTCTTCATGCCATCGCGGGGAGCCACCCATGGTCCGCCGGTCACGCTCCATCCAGGAGAACTCGCGATCGTCAGTTCAAGGCCGAGACGATCCGCCTCGCCCGCCGCATATCGGAATGCATCCTTCCATTCCGGCGACATGTAGGCGAGGCGTTTGTCAACGATGACGGGCGTGGCGAAGTAGTCGATATCGAATGCCTGGACACCGCCAAGGCCGATGCGCTTCATCCATTCGAGATCCTTGTGAATGCCGGCCGTGGTGACATTCCCGTTCATCCAGTGCCACCAGGTTCGAGGCCGGGATTCCATCGGCGGGTCGAGGAACCCGCGCAAGAGAGCATCGTCGCTCTCGACGATCTGCGCGACTGGCCCTCCTGGCTCCGGCTCAGCACGAGCCAAAGCCGGGAAGGCCAAGGTACCCGAACAGACAAGAAGCGCTAAAAACGTGCGCACGCCACTCTCCCGATCCGGCACTGCCGCGTTGCCGGTTTCGTTGTTCCTAGGACATCCCGCCGGCAAGCCTGCCACGGGTCAGTACGGGTTCGAGCGCCTTGTCCCACTCTGCAGCAACGTCGAACCCGCGCGCCTGGCGGAGCCATTGCTGGGCAAGCCCCTGCATCAACGCCATGATGTGCCGGCTGTTGGACACGGGTTCGCCGATATAGGGGGTGAGCAATTGCGTCAGGAGTTCAAGCGCCAACTGCTCGCGATTGCGAAACCAGTCATGCGCCGCATGCCCAACTTCCAGCGATTCCGCCTGCAGGAGCAGCACGAAACGCGTGGTGACAGGATCCGCCACCGAACGGCGAAACATCTGCCGCATCAGTTCGACGATCGATTGCCAGGCCAGTGCCGGCTCTCCCTGCGCCTGTTCCACCGCCTCGATCAAAGGCATGACCGCCGCACTTTCGCGCGTCTCGATCGTCTCCAGAACCGCGAGAAGAAGGTCTTCCTTGGACTTGAAGTAATAGAGAAGACCCGCACCGGACATCCCGCAGCGATCGGCAAGGCCGTGGACCGTCAGGCCATGAAATCCAAGCTCGGCAAACATTCCGATGGCGTTCTCGATGATGGAGGATCGCCGCTCCTGAGGATTTGCGCGACCTTTCCGCTTTGTCATGCACGGCCTCTCGCAACCGGGCTGCGCGCGACCGGGTCGGGATCGTTCACCAGATGCGGCACGGCATCGAAGATCATGTTCGGGCGTGAGCGGGCGTTGTAGCGCGGCCAGTCAAGGTGCCTGCCGGAAGGCTTTCCGGTTTTCGCAAAATCAAGCCATGCCGTCATCATCACATCGCAAAGCGCATCGACTTCGGCCCCCTCGCCGATGAAACCGACCGGAACCTTGGTTCCGAATACGAGCGGGACTTCGGTACCGTGGGGACTGCGCAGCAGGCGATCGACTACACGGGGTTCGTAGTCGATCCGGTAGAGGTAAACCGGCGCCGCATTTTGCGCCGATTTGCGATCCGCCATTGCGATAGAATCCGAACGGAACAGTCTGTCCGTCATCATCGATGTCACCAGGTAGCTCGGATCGTCCTTGGGATAGGCGGCGCGATAGGCATCGAACGATGCCGCTCCGCGATCACCGAGAACCGCCGCAAAGCGCGCCCGGGCATGGTCTTCGCTCATTGCGCCAAGCTCGGGATCGCTTGCCATGAAGAGCGTGGCCTCATCCTTCGCCGAACCCAGCATGAGCGGCACGTTTCTGGAGATATCGGTAGCTGCAGGGTCGAACGGATCGGCAAGGATGGAACGGCCATCGACCATCGGCGCAAGCGTTCCCGCCGCAAGCCCTGTCCCGGCTGACGGCAGGCGGACCGCAGAAGCCGCCGCGATCACCTTCTGGCGGTCCACCTTTTGCAGTGCGTGAACATCGGCCCTCGAAATGCCGAGGCGAGCGATAGTCTGTCCGGCGATTTCCTCGGCATCGGCCTTGGTGACGAGCGAGACGATCGGGCCGCTCATCGCAATCGCCTTGTGGAATAGTCCGCTCGCCGGGCCCATACCCAGCAATGTGGAAACTTTGGCCCCGCCACCGCTTTGCCCGAAGATGGTGACGTTCTCCGGATCACCGCCGAACGATGCGATATTGTCCCGCACCCATTCCAGCGCGAGCACAATGTCGAGCATCCCGACATTGCCGCTGTCTGCGAAATCCTCGTGCAAGCCGCCGAGATAGAGAAAGCCCATGGCATTGAGGCGATGATTGAGCGAGACGAACACGACATCGCCACGCCGGGCAAGCTCGCTGCCGTCTGTCATCGGGTCCAGCCCGGACCCCATCGCGAAGGCGCCGCCATGGAGCCAGACCATCACCGGGCGCTTTCTCGCGGAAGAAGCGTCCGGCGTGATGACGTTGAGGACAAGGCAGTCCTCGCTCTCCGCAAGCTGGGCATTGGTCAGATTGGCGACTGCCATCACCACCGAAAGGCCTCTTGCGCGGGGATCGACCTTGCCCATGATCCCCGGCAGAGTGATCACGCCCTGGGGCGCCTTGTGGCCCAGGGCATTGCAATCACGCACGCCGGTCCAGGGCGCGGGAGCGGTCGCGGGCTGGAATCTCCGCAATCCGGTGTCGCTTCCATAAGGAATCCCCAGGAAACGGGATACACCGCCTGCGCGCGTTCCCCGCACCTTTCCCGAGGTCGTCTCGACCGCACCAGTCGGAGCCTGTTCACCGGCACCTGCCATGCCCGGCAAGGTCAATCCCACCGCGCCGGCAAAAGCAGCACCCAGCACTCCGCGTCGATCCCAGATATCTTGGTCCATGCCGACATACATCCCTTCCCGATCATCGCGCGCGGCGCGGCATCGACAGCCCCAGCGATTTGCGCAGCTGCGGCTTAAGTGCGATCACGTAGAAGCCGCTTGCGTTGCAGGCGAACCAGATCTGCCCGCTATCCTTCACAAAATGGACATGCGACATGCAGGGATCGCCGGGCTTGAAATAGGCGATCTCGCGAGGGTCGGCGGGATTGCGCAAATCGGCGATGCGAAGTCCGGCATACATGAACGGGAACAGGCCCAGCGTCGTATTGTCGGCGTCATCCACATCCTGGAAGTGCGTGGACGCCGTCCCGGCCCGGCCCACGATCCCCCCGGTGGCCTTCTCTATGGGGTTGGGCGACGGGCAGTTCTCCTGACGGTTCATCGCAAGCCGGAATTCGCCTACGATTTTCGGATTTCTGTCATCCGCGATGGACGTGATGCGCGGCCATGCCCCCGGACAGGCGCCGAGTTCGCCGGCATTCACGATATAGGAAACGCCCGCGATACGGGCACGAACAGGGGAATGCCACCCGGCATGCGGGGCCGCGCCGACCAGCCGGAGCCTGGGATCGGACTTGCCTTGCGCAAAGTCGCTATTGTCGAAAATGAACAAGCCTCCGGCATCCTGGCCCACCGCTGCGGGCGAAGGGAGGCCGGGCTTGGAATTGCGAAACTCGTGTTCCGCATCCGCCCCCTGCGAGGTCGTGACACCGACATAGATGCGCGAACCATCGGGGCTGAACACAAGCTCGTGCGGCGCGAACTGGAAGCTGGTGCCATCGGGACGCGTCGCCTCGAACTTGCCGACGAACCTGGGCCTGGCGAGATCGGAAATATCCATGATCTGGATGCCGCCAGCCCCCGTGAAGGGATTGAGAACGGTTCCGTATATGAACCGTCCGTCCGGCGAAATCGTGATCGTATGTACAGCCTCAGGCCACTTCACTTCCGATTTGAGCTGGGGGTCCGCACAGGCATGAACATCATAGACCGACAGCCACCCCTCCTCCTGCTCCCCCATTCCGGCAACGCCGCCATAAGTGCTGGCAGCCAGGATGGCCTTGTCCTTTGTCGTCAGGGCATTCAGGGTTTCGGTCGCGTAAATGGCGCCCTTGTCCTGCAGATAGCGGACCGTCTTGGGAGCGGTGGGTTTGCTTACGTCGATCACGGCGACCCCCGATGTCGCATCGACGGGAAGCTTGAGCAGTTGCCCATCGGGCTTGATCGTCATGCCCGAGGCGACATAGGCGCACGAACCGGACCACGCCATGGCCAGGTTGCCCGTTCTCCCTCCAATGTCGGAATGCCCGACGACATCGACGCCTTTCGAGTATGGCACGGCCAGCACCTTGCCCGCCTCGGCCTCCATGGTCTCGCCCTGCTTGCCCGGTTCCGGACGGTCCACAGTGGAAGCCGCCTCAACCGCCTGCCACGAAACAGCCCCGCAGCCGGCGAGCAGGAGAAGACCAAGCGCCTTGCCGGTCGTATGTGCCCTGAATTTCATTTTCGGCATGTCCCCCGTCTCCTCATCCGGCGGCGCGAGCCGCTTGGACGCGCATCTCCGGACCCATACTTATGACGTGGGCCGCTTTTCGCGCATTATCTACTGAATGTTTAGTATGGTTTTTCGCCTTGGCAAGCCCGACCTTGATTATTACCGATCGTTCGGTAGGCATAAAATTAGAGCGCGGTTCCGAAGGCGCAGTTCCACCTCAACCCGCACTCAGCGCCGGCGATCAAGGAGCGGACGAATGCAGTCAGTCAACGACAATTCGGCGATCGAGGCCAGCCATGTTGCCGCTCATGATCGCGTAGCCGAGCTTCGCGCCATCTACGACAGCAGGGACGTCAGTGCGGCATGGCTGCTTTGCGACCAATGGGGTAAAAGCGCTGTCGCATATCGGGTAATTTCTCCCGACCTGAGCGCCGAAGACATCACTTACGGCGAATTGCGGCGGGAATCCGAAAGGTTTGCTGCCGCTCTTTTCGAGCTCGGCCTTCGTCCCGGAGACCGGATCGCCACGCTGATGGGCAAGAGCCGCGAATACCTGGTCACTTTGCTTGGAATATGGCGGCTGGGGGCCGTTCACGTTCCCCTGTTCACGGCCTTCGCGCCATCGGCGATCGCCATGCGTCTGAACGGAAGCAGGGCCCGCGCGATCGTCTGCGACGAAGGTCAGCGGGGGAAACTTTCGGCTGAGGGCGATGTCGCCATGCCCTCGTCGCTTCTCGTCATCAGTACTGGCCAGCCCGGTCAGGAGGGCTACAGCTTCGCCGGCATAACGGAGCAACACGAACCCGGCTTTCCGGCCGCGACACTCGGCTCGGAAGCACCGCTCATCCAGATCTACACCTCCGGAACCACCGGAGATCCCAAGGGTGTGGTCGTGCCGCTGAGAGCTCTTGCGGCATTTCGTACCTATGCTGAGTTCGGCCTGGGGCTCCGAAGCGACGATGTGTTCTGGTGCGCGGCCGACCCGGGGTGGGCCTATGGGCTCTACTTCGGCATCCTCGCGACATTTTCCACGGGAACCCCCAGCGTCCTCCTCCAAGGAGGCTTTGCGCCGGAGATCACGATGGATATCCTGTTTCGCGAACAGGTAACGAATTTCGCGGCAGCCCCCACCGTCTACCGGGCACTTCGCTCCGCCGATCTTGTCGTAAGCGGACCGCTTCGGCTGCGCTGCGCTTCCAGCGCCGGAGAACCGCTTACCCCGGAGGTCAATCTCTGGGCCAGAAGCGTGCTGGGCGTGACGGTACACGACCATTACGGACAGACCGAAGCCGGAATGCTCATCAACAATCACCACCATCCCATGCTTCATCATGACGTAAGGCCCGGTTCGATGGGACATGCGATGCCCGGCTGGAAGGCCGTCATCCTCGATCCGGAAAAGGATGTGGAACTCGCGCCGGGTCAGGCAGGGCGCGTGGCGATGAAGGTCAGCGAAAGCCCGCTGATGTGGTTCACCGGTTATGACGGCGATTCCGCGAAAACAGCCGGAAAATTCACCGCTAACGGGGAATACTACCTGACCGGTGACAACGGTCTCGTCGATGAGGACGGATATTTCCGCTTTTCAGCGCGCGAGGACGACGTCATCATCATGGCAGGTTATCGCATCGGACCTTTCGAGGTCGAAGCGAGCATGTCGACGCACCCCGCCGTGGCAGAGGCCGCCGTCATCGCCGTTCCCGACGAAGTCAGGGGCGAAGTCATCGAGGCCTATGTCGTCGTCAAGGACGGCACAGTCTCCTCCCCGGAATTGGCGAAGGAAATACAACGATGGGTCAAGACGCACTATGCAGCCCACGCATACCCGCGCGCGATCCATTTCATAGGCGCCCTGCCCCGGACGCCCAGCGGCAAGATCCAGAGATTCATGCTCAAGCAGCGCAGACTGGAAGAATTGGGCGTTCGGGCGTGATTGCGCTACCGGAGAGCGGCATGGATGCCATCGAAGCCATAAGCGGCCGCCGCTCGATTCGCGGTTTTCTGCCAGATCCGGTGGCGGAAGACACGATCCGGGAAATCCTGGACATCGCCGCAAGAGCGCCATCCGGCACGAACATCCAGCCGTGGCTCGTCCACGTGACGACCGGCGCGGCGCTGAGAAAGCTGAGCGAGGCGGTCATTCACGCGGCGAAGAGCGGTGAGCGAAGCCTCGAATACAACTACCTGCCGCCCGCGATGAAAGAACCCTATCTGTCGCGCCGCAGGGCGATCGGATATGCGCTCTACGAAAGGTACGGGATCGCGCGGGACGACCTTCCTGCGCGCGAAGCGGCGATGCTGCGCAATTTCGAGTTCTTCGGTGCGCCGGTAGGTCTCTTCTTCACGATGGAGCGCGAGATGGCCCTCGGCGCGTGGCTCGATTGCGGCATGTTCATGCAGAACGTCATGATCGCCGCGCGGGCTCGAGGCCTCGAAACCTGCCCCCAGCAGGCGTGGTGCGACTTTGGCGCAGTGGTCCACGACCAATTGAACATTCCGCAGGACCATATCATCCTGTCAGGCATGGCACTGGGGCATGCGGACTGGTCCGCGACCGAGAACGGCCTTGTCAGCGAACGTTTGTCCTCAGCCCAGTTCACGACCTGGCACCGGTAGGCGGCGTGGACAGATCCGGCCCCATCGATCTTCGAGGTAAAATGGCTCCGTTTTCAGTTTAGGGCCTAGGGTCAGGCGGGCTTCCGCATATCCTGCGGCTCGGGCTGGGTTACCAGTCTCGCAAGCCAGGGACGCAGGCGCTGCTCGAATGAATCGACCAGTTCGTAGATCACCGGCACCAGCACAAGCGACAGCAGGGTCGAACTCAGGATGCCGCCAATGACGGCAATCGCCATCGGCTGGCGGGATTCCGATCCCTCGCTGATGGCAAACGCCGTCGGCAACATTCCCGCGATCATCGCAATCGAAGTCATGATGATGGGCCGGGTTCTTTGCGCGCAGGCCTCGATCAAGGCCTCCCTCATCGGTTTTCCGTCCCGTTCGGCCTCTATCGCGAACTCCACGAGCAGGATCGAATTCTTTGCGCACAGTCCCATCAGCATCAGCAGACCGATGAGGACCGGCATGTCTATTGCGAAGCCCAGCAGGCGCAGGGCCGCAAAGGCACCGAGCAGGCTGAGTGGAAGAGCCCCCATGATGACCGCCGGCTTGAAGAACCCGCGGAACAGCAGGACCAGCACGGTATAAGTCAGGCCCACCCCGGCAAACAGC
The DNA here is from genome assembly GCF_055361505.1 of Novosphingobium sp. TK71. Taxonomy (NCBI): domain Bacteria; kingdom Pseudomonadati; phylum Pseudomonadota; class Alphaproteobacteria; order Sphingomonadales; family Sphingomonadaceae; genus Novosphingobium; species Novosphingobium sp. TK71. The sequence goes on along the minus strand of NZ_JBSZKA010000001.1, from coordinate 446,336 downwards.
GCCAGGATGAAGCCGACGAACATCTCTTCCATGATCTGCGTCGTGCCTTGATGCGCTTCGTGGATGCCGGCGGGCAGCTTCTTCATCGTCGGCAAAGTGCGAACGTCGCCCATGGCCGACCCGATCGCTTCGCCAACGCCAAGATCCGCCTCCACGCTGACACGGCGTTCGCGATTGTATCGGATGATCTTTCCGGGTCCGGCCTGAAAATGGATATCCGCAACAGCCGAGAGAGGCGCTGTATTGCCGTCCCTCGTAGGAACCCGCAATTCGGAGATCCCCGAAAGGCTGCCCCGCATCGTTTCCGGCAATCGCACACGGATCGGCAACCGCTGTTCGCCTTCCGAGAATTTGGCCACCGATGCGTCGATATCGCCGATCGTCGCGATGCGCACGGTATTGGCGAGGGTCGTGGTGTCGACATTCAGCCGGGCGGCCTCATCCGGCCGCGGCGTGATGACAAGTTCCGGCCCCGGCGCCGAGGGGCTCAGGCGCGGATCGGCAAGAGAACGAAGCTTGCGCATTTCCCGCAGCAATTGCGACTGCGTGCGCTCGAGCGCCGCTCCGTCAGCGCCCGCGATGACAACCGAGACAGCCGCTTGCCCGAAATTACCCTGATTATGGAATCGCGCCTCGGGAATGACACGGAGCTTGGGGCCGATCCGCGCCTGGAATTCCTCGGATGTTTCCGAGCGATCGCGGCGCAGGAGCACTGTCAGCGTCCCGTCGGTAAGGTCCGCCCCTCCGCCGCCAAGGCTGCCCCCCGTCGAACCGACCTGGGCGAACACGTTTTCGACATCAGGCTCGCCCATGAGGATGGTTGTCGCTTGCTGGACCGCACGGTTCATATCCTCACGCGTCGCGCCGGGCGCGCCTTCCACCGCCACATAGACGTAGTTCCGGTTCTGGGTTGCCTGAAAACCGATCTGAAGCGTCGCGGCGATAGCAATGGCCAGAACAAAAAGTCCGACACCGATGCCGGCGCACAGTTTCGGGCGGGCCAGCGCCCAGGCCAGCGCCCGCTCGTGCCGCGGATCCAGCTTGCCTCCGGCCACGGCGGAATTGCGCAGGTGGTGCGGCCTGAGGAAATAGGCCGCCATGAGCGGCGTCAGCAAACGGGCGACAACCAAAGAGAACGTCACCGCAGCCGCGACGGTGAGGCCGAATTCCTTGAAGAACTGCCCCGCCTGGCCGGGCATGAGCGAAACCGGCGCAAATACGGCAATGATCGTCGCGGTCGTCGCGATCACGGCAAGTCCGATGGCATCGGCCCCGACCAATGCGGCCTGATACGGACTTTCGCCCTTTTCGATGCGCTTCTCGATATTCTCGATTTCCACGATCGCATCGTCGACGAGAATGCCGATAACAAGCGTGAGAGCCAGCAGGGTGATGCCGTTCAGGCTGAAACCCATCGCCGCCATGTAGATGAATGTCGGCACCAGAGAGAGCGGCATGGCCGCCGCTGCGATGGCTGTCGCTCGCCAGTCGCGCAGGAACAGGTAGACCACCACGATTGCGAGAATGACGCCTTCGATCAGCACATCGAAAGTCGCGTGGAAACTCCTGCGCGTGAGGTCTGCGGTGGAAACGATCTTCTCGAATTTGACGGCAGGATGCAGCTGCGAAAGATGCTCGACCGCCTTTTCCACGCCGTCCGCCACCGTGACATCGCTCGCCTCGCTGGTCTTGGAGACCTGGATGGCGACCACCGGCCTGCCGTCAAGCCTTGCGAAACCGCGCACCTCGCCCTGCCCGTCGCCCACTTCCGCAACGTCGGAAAGCCGCACGTAACGGCCCTGGACAGGGATGGAGAGATTGCGGATCTGATCGATATCCTGCGCCGAACCGATCACCCGAACGGTCTGCTCTACCCCGCCCACGTCCGAACGGCCGCCCGGTGCATCGGTATGAAAGCTGGCGAGCGCAGTATTGACCTGCGCGCTGGTTACGCCGAGGCCCGCCATGCGCTGCGGATCAAGGATCACGGTAATCTCGCGCTCCGCTCCGCCGATGCGCGAAACCTGCCCGACACCCGCTTCGGCCTGCAGCGTACGCGTGGCCTCGTTATCGATGAACCACGCCAGTTGGGTATCGCTCATCCCAGGTGCGGAGACGGCGTAAGTGACGATCGGCGCACTATCGAGGTCGACGCGCTGAACCGTTGGCGGATCGATGCCGGTGGGCAGTTCCACCCGCGTACGCTCCACGGTCGTTCGCACGTCGTCGGTTGCCTTCTGCAGATCGCTGCCGAGTTCGAATTCGAGCGAGGTTACTGAAGCCCCAAGCGTCACCGTAGAGGAGATGTTCTTGATGCCGGGAACACCGGTGAGCGCGTTCTCGATCGGGCGGGTGACCTGGTTCTCCATTTCGGTAGGCGCGGCCCCGCTCTGGGTTACGGTAACCGTGACGATAGGCAGGTTGACGTTGGGAAACTGCTTTACCGGCATCCGCAGGTAAGCGACCGTCCCTGAAATCGTCAGGAGAATGAAGAGAAGGGCAACGGGAATGGGATTGCGGATCGCCCAGGCCGATATGCGAAGGTTCATCGAACCGCTCCTGCAATCCGTACGGTATCGCCATCGAGCGTGAAGGAAGCGCCCTTTACCGCCACCCGCGTACCTTCAGGCGGACCTTCCCTGAGTTCGACAAGATTGTCGGCGTGGCGACCGGTGCGAACGGCCTGCCGATGAACCCGCGTGTTGCCATCGATGACCATGACACTGGCCCCATCGGCATCGTAGCGAACGGCACTTTCGGGCAGCGTGGCCACGCGGACCGGCCGCACGAACGTCGCCTTGGCAAAGCCGCCCTGTCGCAGTTCGCTGTCCACCGGCAATGCGATACGGGCTATGACAAGACCCGTGGTCGTGTCCACTCGCTCGCCGATCAGGCGTACGGTGCCCTGGAGCGTTCGGCCGGAGGCAAGGATGACCCGAGCCGGGTCGCCGACGTGTATTTCCGTTGTCGAGGCTTCCGGCAGCTCCGCGTAAAGCTCCATCAGGTTGTCCCGCGCCATTGTGAAAAGCGCGGTTCCCGAGCTTGACGTGTCGCCGGGCCGGGCCGTGCGCTCAAGGACAAGACCGGCGGATGGCGCCCGGACGATAAGGTGCGCCTGACGGACCAGCAGGTCATTGAGTTGTGCCTGCGTCGCGGCCCGCGCGGCCCCGCTGTTGCGTGCCGCGAACTTCCGCGACGCTATCGCCTCGTTCGACAATACGCCCTGATTTTCAAGCCCATCGACCCGTGAAGCTTCCTGTCTTGCCTGCTCGAAGGCAACCTGCTGCTGAGCGAGCGTAGCGCGCAGTTGTGCGATCTGGGAAACGAGCAGGCTGTCGTCCAGTACGGCCAGCGTCTGTCCCTTCCGAACCAGCGCGCCTTCCTCGACCAGGACCCTTGAAATCCGATATCCGGCGAGATCGGCTACCACAGCCGTCTCTTCGCGCGGCACAAGACGACCTGAAGCGGACAGACCGCCGTTCATTTCGCGCATCGATACACTTGCAGCGGTCACCACCTGCGGCGGCAAGGACTGGCGAGTGGGCGCCTCGCCCTTGCACCCTGCCAGCAACGTCACTGCCAGCAGCGGCGCAAGAGCAACCAGAACCGGCATCTTCGAAGTCATCATCATTGCGCTCCCTGCGCCTCGATTATTCGCGCCTCTGCCGGCATGTCGGCGACCGGCTCCCATCCTCCCCCCATCGCGCGGACGGCAGCGACCGTGCCTGTAAGGAGCGCCAGCCTTCCGGCATCGCGCGCTGCGCGCGCGGCGAGCCAGGTCTGTTCGCTCTGCAACAGGGTCGTGAGGTCGGTGAGGCCGTTCCGATAGCCGCGCGCGGCACTGTCATATGCCGAGCGCGAGCGGCGTTCCGCAGTCTCCAGATCGCCCATCCTCTGGCGATTTGCCGCCAGCCTGACCAGCGCGTTCTCCGTCTCGCCGAAGGCGTTCTGAACCGTCTGCTCGTAGCTGACGACGGCGGAATTGCCCCGAGCCTCGGTAACCCGCAATTGCGCCATCAAACGTGTGCGATCCAGCAGAGGGACCGCGAGACCGGCCGCCAGGGACCACAGCCCGGTGCCCCCGCCTGCCCCGCCGGTCGCTGCCGTCAGTCCAATGCCCGGGTCTATCTTGAAGCGCGGGAACAGCGCGAGCCGGTCGATCCGAACCCCCAGCGCCGCCGATTGCACCGCAAGACCTGCAGCAAGGACATCCGGCCGCCGGGCAAGCAATATCCCCGGCGTGGCCGCCGGCAACACCGGCGGCGCAGCAAGGCTTGCCTCGATCGTGAGGCTGTCTGTGGCGGCGTCCGGCGTTCCGGTGAGGATGAGCAGCGATCGCTTTGCCGCCTGAAGCTCCGCTTCAAGGCGCGGAACTTCTGCGCGTGCTGAAGCCAGATCGCTTTCGAGGCGGTCCGCATCCTGCCCCGACGTCAGCCCGCGTCCCAGACCAATACGGGCGGATTGCGCCAGCCGTTCGGCGATTTCGAGCCGCTCACGCGCAGTGGCGAGATCGATTGCCGCACTTCGCGCATCGAACAGCGACGAAGCGACATCTGCCGCCAGCGCCAGTCTGGCCGCATGGAAATCGAGGCTGGAGGACGCGTACTCAACGTCTGCCTGTTCGCGCGTGGCGGCAAGGCGGCCGAAGAGATCGACTTCCCAACTGGGATAGAATGTCGCCTGCAGAGTGTCGGCCCCGCCTGCATTGACCCCATGGCCCCACAGCCTGCGAGTTCCCGTCTCGGTTGCCGTGGTCGCAAGATTACCGCTTGGAAGAGTACCCGCCCGCGTGACGGACCGGGTGGCGCGCGCTTCGGCGAGGCGGGAGGCTGCAAGCCGCGCCGTGGTGCTGCGGGCCAAAGCCGTCTCGACGAGATCGTTCAACTGCGGATCGGCAAACGCCGACCACCAACGGTCGAGCGGAAATTCCTGCAACGATGCCGCGGCCGTCGCCCCGCCCGCGAACGCGGCAGGCACGGCGAGGTCGGGTCTCTGCAATTGAACCGAAGGCGCACAGGCGGACAGCACAGCCCCTGCGGTCACGAATGCCCCGATACCGACAAACCTCAGACCCATGGACGTGCCTTGCTCGCGATTCCCGTTTTTCCGGATGCGGCGGTACCAAGCGGCGATTAAATATACAATGGTGTTTCTTTAATGTTTGATACCGGATCGCGAAAACGGTTAAGTGCCTGCCAGGAGGCAGACATTCGATGACATCGCAGTCCAAGAGCGAACCGCGCGCAAAGGGGCGTCCAAGTCTGGAAGAGGCCGCCGCCATCGATCGGGCCATTCTGGACGCCGCGATCGCCGAATTGATCGAGCGCGGCGAGGCTGCCTCGCTAAACGCGGTGGCACAGGCCGCCGGATTGAGCCGCAAGACGGTTTACGCGCGCTATTCGAGCAAGAATCATCTGTTCGGAGAGGCGGTCCGGGAGGTTCTGCGCGGGGCTGCGCCGATCAGGTTCGACAGGACCGGCACTCTGGAGGACCGCATCGCCAAATATGTGGTCGCGGTGCTCGATCTCCTTGAGCGCCCTGCCGCCAGGGCATTCCAGAAAGCGCTGTCCATGCACCCGGACGCGCTTGCCGAATTGCGCGGCGAACTGACTCAGGCTTCGCAGTCCATGTTCCTGGAACCGGCCCGGATTCTCCTCCAGGAAGCGCAGCAGATCGGCGAAATCGCCGAAGATGCGGACTGCAACCAGGCGGCGCAATTCGTTGTGTCGATCGTGGTGTTCAATCACCAGTTTCAGGTCGTGCCCGAAGGCGCCCGGGAGTCCGCCTTATCCTTCGCATCGGGGATCGCCCGGCTGATCGTGCGCGGCCTCGCCCCGCGCTGACGCTCTTCACTGCAGACCCGCGCGAGATCCATGCCGGAACCGCGCTGCGCCATGCCGATAAGGCCGGCTCGCTCCAACCGTGCTCGGGCGCGCCCCCCATCCTTGTGCGAACCATTGCCGGTAACCGGCCTCGATTGAGGGATCAGGGGCTGTCCTACCGCAACACCACTCCGAAATCTCGGTGTTAACCCCGATAGATCGCTTCCGGCGCCTCAGTCACCTTGCACACATGCGGCATGAGGACTGTCGGTGCCTGTAATCGACATCGAGCATGCAAAACCGCCTTCCGTGCTCCTGCGGGTTTAACCGAGTTTTGTGGAAAAGGGACGAACCATGAGGATAGCTTATCAGCAAATCACGCGTCGCCTAGCAGTTCGCAGTGCAGTGGCAGTCATGCTGGCCCTGACCGTTCCGGCCCCGGTTCTTGCAAGATCATCGGCATCGGATATCGAGGCGAAATCGCGAGCCGCCCTGCAAGAACTCTATGCCTCCAATCCCAAGGCGGCGGCCGTCGGCAAGCGCGCCAAGGGCATCATGATCTTTCCCCACATCATCAAGGGCGGGCTGGTGATTGCGGGAGCATCCGGCGACGGCGTGCTGCTCAAGAACGGCAAGGCCACGAAATTCTTCAATATTTCAAGCGCCTCAGCAGGATTCCAGATCGGCGCTCAGGGATTTGGCTATGCCCTGTTCATCATGAGCGACCAGAAACTGGCTGAGGTCTCGGACGGCACGAACTGGGATGCCGGCTCGGATACCGGCATCGCCCTTATCGACAAGGGTGCAGCGGCTTCGCTCGATACGGCCAGCCTGAACAAGGCGATCTACGCCTTCGTCTTCAGCCAGGAGGGATTGATGGCGGGCGTCAGCCTCAGTGGCAGCAGGATCAAGGAAATCCACCCGAAATGAGGGAACATATGCCTTCTTGCTGAAGGCCATGCCTGGCAGCGCAGGACGGGGCCCATCGAAGCGGCGTGTCGATGGGCCGGTAGTTGCGGCTGCGACATCGCCCTGATCGTCAAGGTAGAATGCCCGGGCAGCGCGGTGCCGATCGTGCCGAGGCTCACTGCCTGCATGCCGGGCAGGCTCGCGGCCATCTTGAGCTCATCGGCTGGGTCCATCGGCGCGTGTCATAAGTGCGACATTGCAGCAATCCCCGAGAGCGATGTTGGCGATGCCCGCTTTCTCAAGGGCATCGCCTGTGTCAGAACGTGCTGCACGAACCCCTGGTAACCCGGTGCACGAGGCGCGTATTCGGGCCGCGCGCAGCGATGGTCAGCGGCAGCGAAACCGGATCGCACATCAAGGGTTCTTGCCTGGTGTAGCTGAGCCAAGAGGGGAGGATGCAGGGGGTGGATCAGTCAGCAAGTTGGGACAGGCATGTCATGCTGCGGGAGCGCTTTGAGCAGATAGCGCTCTATCGCTGGTGGCGGCGCTCCGTCGTCGGCCGGGTCGATCACGAAGCGGTGATGGCCCGCATAACCGAAGATAGCGGGTGGTCCCCGCGATATGCATTCATGGTGATGATGTCGGCGGGCATCGCCGTGCTCGGCCTGCTGCTGTCGTCTCCGGCGGTGGTGATCGGCGCAATGCTGATTTCTCCGCTGATGAGCCCGATCCTCGGGCTTGGCTTCAGCCTTGTTCTCTTCGATTTCGCCGAGATGCGCCGCTCGCTGACGGCATTGGCGGTGGGTGCCGTCACCGCAGTGGTCTTTACGGCGCTGATCGTCGCGATCTCTCCGCTGCAGGCGCCGACCAGCGAGATCATCGCCCGTACCCGGCCCAACCTGTTCGATCTTGCCGTGGCCCTGTTCGCGGCGCTGGCCGGGACTTTCGCCATCATCCGCGGCCGCGGGGACACCATCGTCGGCGTTGCCATCGCCACCGCGCTGATGCCGCCGCTGGCGGTCGTGGGCTACGGGCTCGCCACCTGGAACATGCCGGTGCTGGGCGGGGCCTTCGCGCTGTTCGTAACGAACTTCGTGACCATCGCGCTTTCCGCCACGGTGATGGCGCGTTTCTACGGCTTCGGGCATCACCTCAGCAGCCAGCAAAGCTGGACGCAGACGTTCGTGCTGCTGTTCGTCTTCGTCGCCATGGCCATTCCGCTGGGCATCTCGCTCAAGCAGATCGCAGGAGAGGCGGTGACCCTGAACCAGACCCGCTCCTTCCTGTCCGAGCGCTTCGGCGCCGATGCCCGCGTGGCCCAGCTCGACATGGACTTCGATGCCGACCCGGTGGTGGTGCGGGCCGTCGTCATCACCCCGCGCGACAGGATGCAGCGTAATGCCGCGCTCCAGAGCGACCTGACGGCAAAGCTGGGACGGCCGCTGAGGCTGCGGCTGGACCAGGTGCTGCTGGAAGCAGGCGCCGGCCCGATCGAAGCACAGCGCGAAGAGATGCGCCAGGCAGGCGACGCCGCCGCGATCGAGACCCAGCGGATCACCGGACTATCCCAGATGCTGGCCCTCACCGCAGGCATCGCACCTGACAGCGTGACCGTCGACCGCGATCATCACCGCGCCATGGCGATTGCCGAGCCCCTGCCCGGCGCTTCGCTCGCCACTTACCGTACGCTTGAACGCCGCGCCGCCGCGCAGGCGGACGGGTGGGACGTGGTGCTCACCCCGCCGCGCATAGCCTACCCGCCGATCGGATTCACCGGAACCGACGACACGCTGGACGCCCCGGCGCGGGAAGGCGTGCTGGTCACCGCATGGGCCGCGCGGCGCTGGAACGTGCGCAGGCTCGGTGTTCCGGGCCTGCCGGCGGATATCCCGGAACACCCCTCGCTCATCCAGCGCAGAGCAATCGCCATTGCCGCTCTGCTGCGGGAAAACGGCATCGAACCTGTCACCGTCACAGCCGCCGGAAGCCGGTTCGCCCTGCGGAACGTAGAGGAGGCCGGCGACGAGCCTTGATTGCCACTGCGGCCGGTTCCGCCGTCAAACGACTACTTTGGCACAAGCATCATTCCGATGGTTTTGCCAAAGCTGAACAGCGGCCGGCAGCGTCAAGGCATCAATCCGGCAGCGCGCAATGCATCCTCGATCACCTTGCGCACGGCGCCCTGTTTGTTGTTTGCCGGATGCGGGAGTGGCGCGGGGTAGATGGGGACCGCGCCAGTACTGCCGGCTTTGCTCAAGGAACGAGACCGCGCCAGATCCCGGCTTTCGGATAAGGTTGGCCCTGCCGCAGGTGCGAATATGCCCCGCGTCCTGTCGTCGGCAAGGCCCCAGAACATGCAAATTCGGTCCGTTGAGGAAATGCCCGCCTCCAACATAAAAGCGCCGCTCTTCCCGCATCCGTTTTCACCTGAAGTATCCAGAGGCGTGCCATGTGCCATTCCGGCTATCGAGTAAGCCTCCATCACCTCCCGCCCATCGGCGTCGCACCAGACGCGCCTTTGGTGCCCACCGATGTTCTCAATGCGATCGGGATGCGGACCGACCTCGTGAAGCGCCCCCCATTGGCCGAGGATGGCATCTGCATTGCACGCGCTGACGGTGGCATCGGCGCTGCCTTGCCAGACCGAAACCGAGGGCCAGGGTCCGTTGCATTCAGAGGCACCGCGAGCGAGCGAGGCCAGTTTCCCCGTTTCCGGAATGGCATGGCCGCGCATTCGGTCGAAAGCCTGGGGGACCGATGCAGCGCAGCCGTAGGCCAGCCCGGCAATGATGGCTCCGCCGGCAAATACCTCGGGATAGGTCGCGAGCATCACCGCTGCCATGGCGCCCCCCGCCGACAGACCTGTGACGAACACTCGGCCGGTGTCGATCGGATGATCGCTTTCGAAGGCCTGGATCATCTGGCGGATCGAGAGTGCCTCGCCGCAATTGCGACGGCTGTCGCCGGGTGAGAACCAGTTGAAGCAGAGGTTGGGATTATTCTGCCGCTGCTGTTCGGGGAACAGGAGCGCAAATCCATAACGATCCGCCATTTCCGACCAGCCGGACCCGATGTCGTACCCTGCTGCGGACTGGGTACATCCATGAAGGACGACGACGAGCGGTGCCTGCGCCGGAAGATTTTCGGGAATGTAGGTGTAGGCCCGAAGATCGCCCGGGTTCGAGCCAAAATCCTCCTTGGCCCTGAGCCGCCCCCTGCTTTCCGAAGGCACTTGGGACAGCGCATGTTCTCGAAAGGCGCTGAGCCGGGCGATCGTATCGGAAATATTGCGCATCGCAGAATTCCTTGTGCAAGTGGAGAGAACGTGGACGGAGCAAAACCCATCCTTGATTTGCTGCACTGCACAATACGTGGATCGAGATGATGGGATTGCAATCCGGCTGCGCCGCTCCGACGACCAACTTTCGGAAAAATCCGATTGATCCAGATTAGTATCGCAGTGTTCCCAGGGACTTTGTCGACCTCGCGCCGTTGATACCTCGTCCCGGAGATTTTTCGTTCGGGCTGCCAACTTTTCGATAGGAACGACGATGCCCGATACCAGCCACGATATTTCGACCCTCAACAGCTTGATCGCAACCACGATCGACAGCGTCGACGGTTACACCGAAGCGGCCAAGGACAGCCACAGTGGCCGCTTCGGCTCGCTATTCACGAGCCGTGCCAGCGAACGACGGGAAGTAGCGTCGCGCCTGCAGCAGGAAGTAACCCGGCTGGGCGGCAAGGCGGAGGACGACGGTACTGTCCTGGCCGGGGCACATCGCATGTTCCTGAACCTCAAGTCGACCATGACGGGCCAGGATGACAAGGCGATCATCAACGAAGTCGAGGCAGGCGAAGATCATATCAAAGCCAAATACGAAGATGCCCTGGGAGACCGCGAACTGTCGCCCGAAATCCTTCGGCTGATCGAGACCTGTTATGCCTCGGTGAAATCCGGCCATGACGAAATGCGCGACATCAAGCATTCGATGGAGCGCTGAAACAACGGACCGGCGAGGTCTGCCTCGCCGGTCCGGCCCGCTCAGTGGGAACGCCGGGAGCTGTCTGCCTGCGCCAATTCGTCGCAACTCGCTGGACGAAGGAGAGTGATGGCGTCTTCACTCAAGGCGACCAGACCCATTTCGGCGAACGCCTTCAGCCACCCCTCCATCGGCCATATGCCCCAGCGCCGATGGAACGTGCCGGCGTTGCTGACGATATCTTCGAGATGCTGCAGCGGCGGATCGAAAGTCTGATGGAATTGATGGAACGCGCCGGGCCCACCCATGAACAGGAGCGGCACCCCGGCGGCCTTCGCCCGAAACCCGAAGTCGGTATCTTCGGCGCCGTAGCCGACGAATTCCTCGTCGAAACCACCCAGCGCGAAGAAGCGCTGCCGCGTAATCCCGAAGACCAGAGACCAGAAGAGTCCCGCATTATCCTCACTGCGCACCCCCTGCCCGGGAAAGCTGCGCGCCGGATGAGGCGCCGCGCGCTTGAAGAGATCCTGCTCGTCCCATTCGGCGCGCGCCTCGTCCGGACCAAGATAGAGCACTTGCGCGCAGACAAGGGCATTGTGCGAAGCCAGAACGCCTTGCACGGCGCGGATCAGCCCGCGCATGGGAATGCAATCGACATCGAGAAACAGCAGATGATCGCCACTGGCCGACCTGGCTGCGGCATTGCGAGCAGCTGCAAGAGGAAGCCGGCCGCCGTCCATCCACACGACACGCGCGGGAAATGGCAGGTCCTCCAAGACAACCGGAGAGTCGCTCCCCATGTCGACCACGATCAGTTCGTCCGGAAGGACACTGCTGCGCTGAAGTCCCTTGACCAGTTGCACCAGATGGCCCGGACGGTTCCTCACTATGGTGAGCACGCTCAGGCTCATGCTGCGCGGCGGCGCCACAGGTCCAGCCGGTAATTCGGGCATCGCTCCGCGGCGATCACGTCCATCGCCGCCGGAAGCGCATCTTGCAGCTTGGCCACGGCATCGTCGCCGCTTTGCGGGTAATCGGTCTCGCCCGTCCAATGGACCAACAGCAGGTCACCGCCGATTTCCAGATGAAGCCTGATCCATTCGGCGCTGCGCCGGATGTCCCGGTCCTCCCAGTAGTAGACGACCTCCGACAGGACCACGAGATCGAAAGCGTGGACAGGCGCCTGATGCGGGAAAGCCATTTCGGCGAAGGCGACATGTCCGTAAGGCGCGCAACGGGCGCTTGCAGCCATGAGGGCGGTGCCGCTGACGTCGATTGCCAGCAGTGACCCGCACTGCATGGCCAGCCTGCTGGTGAGAACGCCCTTGGCGCAACCGACCTCCAAGCCCTGCGCATAGACCCGCCCTGCCAGTGCGCTAAGGGTGTGATTGTACTTCGCTTGTTCGTACGGGCTGTTTTCGAGGCCCCACGGGTCTTCGTCACCCTGGAACATGCTTTCGAAATAGTCGCGGCCAAGGCTGGCCTTTGGACGTGTCATCCTTATCTCCGCACATACAGCGTATCGCGATCAGACATCCGCTGCCGCTCGGCGGGAAGCCGGAAGCCCGGACCGTGCGAAGCGGTGAGTTGACTGCGATGCGCACGCAAAGCATGGCGCCGCCGGCCCGGCAACATCGCTTCCGTGCGCACGGCGCGGAAGGATTGCGCACCGGGCGCATCGGCCCAGACAGTATATTCGGCCACGAGCAGGTTACGCTTCGCCATGGCCTGTGCCGCGTAGGCCAGCCGTGCCGCGGCGGCATGGTCGCAATGGGTTTCGTGCAACGCCGTCACGGCAACGGCATCGACCCTCAACCGCATGCAGAGCGCTGCCAACTTGCGAGCCGAGCGCAGAAAAGCCCGGTCTTCCGGTGCGGCGGGGGCAGCATCCTTCCAGCCCAGATGGAGCGGGTCGCGGCTTCGCCTGCGGACAAGACGGAAGAGGGCATGGGCGGCTTCGCGTTTGCGCGCGGACACGAGCCGCTGCTTGGGCGTGCCGTCGGCACCGTGCGAACCTGACCCATCGGTAAGATAGACCACACCCGCTAGCCGGCCATCGCCTGCCGTCTGGGCAATGAGCGCGCCGACGCCCAAAGTCTCGTCGTCGGGGTGCGGCGCCAGAACCAGCCATCGCTGGCGCCGCCAAGGCTGCGCGGATAGCAGCGCGCTCACCACAAGGTGTCCTGGTCGCCCCAGACGTCCTGATCCAGCCAGGCCAGCGCGGCCTGGTCTCGGGCATGGTCAGGCCCCGCCTGCCGCAGGTAGAGCGACAGGTCGCGGGTGATCTTGTCGATCCTTTGCCCCTCCATGGCGCTGCGCGTGCCGACGATTCGTGCCGCCAGTTCCATCATGTCGAAAGCGGCCCGCTCGACGACCCCGCGGGTCATCCTGACGAACGCCGGGCCGTCCTCATCCTCGCGCGCCGCACGCAAGGCGCATTCACGCACCCAGAGGTATGCCGTTCGCACCGCTGCCACGGCATCGGCAAACCTGCCCCGCTGCAGGGGATCGCCGCGCGCGGTCTCCGTCATGGCGAGCCGTGTCTCGGCCAACAGGGCTTCCATGCCGCCCAGTTGCACGGCAGTGAAACGCCAGGCGCCTGTCGTAAAATGCGGCTCGCGCTCGTAGTCTCCGGCACTGCCCAGCAGATCCGGTTCTCCCACGACGACGCCCGCAAGATCGTAGAGCCCGCTGATGGTCGCCCGCATGCCCCGCACGCGCCATTGCGACACGTCGGCACGGGCCGGATCGTTGGCAGGTACAATCACAAGTTGCCGCAGCGCGCTGCCGGGAGCCTGTGCGGTCACGATCGCATTGGCGAGGCCGCCCGCCCCGCTGGCGAAGCACTTGCTGCCCTTGAGCGCATATGAATCGCCATCGCGGAAGGCGATGGAAACGCCGGGTTGCGGCTCGGTGGCCCATACACCGTAGAAGGCACCATGTTCCAGGTCGCGCCGCAGGCGAGCGTGCTGCCGAGCCGATCCGTACCACCCGAACAGTGCGAGCGCGTTGACGTGCCCCTCATAGAGCCGCCCAAGGCTAAGGTCCGCCCGGCCGACGATGCGCAGCACATTCATCAGTGCAAACTGGCGATCCACGGCGTTCGAAAAAGTCATGCCGCCGCTCGCCGGGGGAGCGAAATCGCAGTGCAGCCCCGCCGATACAAGGCAGCGGATGCTTTCGGCGGGAAAAGCCGGCGCCGCATCGTAGCCCGTGCCCAGATCGGCTAGACGCGAGGCGATCCCCGCTGCCCGTTCCACGGGACTAGCGGCACTCACCTTTGCAAGTGCGGATGACATCATGCGGCATGCTCCCGGCAAATCGTCGCGCCGAGCGCGAGCGTCGTCAGCCACGCCCCCGCCTTCTGCGCACCATTCGCATCGTGCAGACCGCGACGCACCTGTGAGGACAGGGTCAGCGCACGGCCGAGCAGCGCCGGCCAGTGCTCGCCATGCGGCCAATCCGGAAGGACGATCGCCGCGCCCATCGCGTGCAGACCATCCGCCGTGGCCCATTGCTCTGCGAACGGACGTTCTTCGGGAACGCACACGAAGGGTCGGTCTGCAGCCATTACCGCGCAGACCAGGCCATCACCTGCCCCGCCGACGACCACGGCAGCACGGGCGATCTCGCATTCCGGCGCTTCGACCCATCCTGCGAATTCCAGGTTCGACGGAATGTTCGCAGGGAAGGAGGCCGGTCCGATGACCCGCCAATCCCACTCGGGGCACGCGTGCGCAGCTGCGGCCAAACGCTCGCCGTCACCCGGAGCACCGCCCCGACCGAAGACCGCCAGCACCCGGTTGTCCACCGCCGGTTCGGCGGCGGGGGCCGCGGTGATCCCCGGGAAATATCGGGTTTTGTCGCGCACCCAAGGTGGGGTGGCGGGCGTATCGAGAGCTTCGTGGAACGGCGCCAGAATGGCCGCCGCGCTCCGAAACGCTTCCAGGTGCGGACCGTCGTTACGCTCCCCATTCAGCCGCAGGCAAATGGTGGGAACCGAGGCCAGACGCGTCAGCATAGCCACTTCGACCGAGACGTCGACAACCATCAGCGCAGGCTGCTGGTCCGCAATCCAGGCCGCGATACGCGCCACGCGTGTACGCACGCCTGCATGGTCCAGCGGGGCGTAGTGAAGCGCTGCTGGCCGGCCGATTGCCTCATCCCGCCCATCGAAGCGGCCAGATGCGGGGCGGTCGTCTGGCAGGTCTATCCCTGACGCCCCGATTCCCGTCCCTATCAGGACCAGGGGCCATTCGAGCTTTGCCGCAATCGCCTCTGCACGCGCTCGGTGTCCGGCTCCGTGATGATGCACGTAGTAGCCGATGGGACGGGCGGTCATTCCCCCATCTCCAGCACCATGTCATGCGGCATCGGCGCGAGCGAAGGCTCCTGCTGGGCGATCAAGGCGTGCCCCCCGGGGCGAGCACGCAGCGTGCGGCGCCACACGGCGCGGTCGTGCCAGTGATGCAGTGCGGGCGCTCGGGGGAGCACACCGCTCGCAGCCTGGTCGAACAAGATCTGCATGGCCGCCGCCATCCCGCCTTCAGCCCGACCATCGCGGCGCGGGGAAACATGAGTGAAGACCTCCGCCGGATGGGCAAGGCGCGCTCCTTGTGCCAATGCGGCGTTCAAGAGGGCAACGTCTTCGCCTGCAGGCAGCAACGGCACGCCTCCGCACGGTTCATAGAGCGATGCCCGGATGGCCAGGGACGCACCGGTATGGTCGCCGTGGCGGGGCGCCGGATCCCAAGGCACCGGGTCTTCGGCATCCTCGATGGCGCGGACCTCGTGCCAATAGCGGTCCCACGCCGCACGCAGGCGCACCACGGATTCGGGGAGAGGTTCGTCCTGCTCGATCTCGATCCGCCCCCCCACGATATCCGCGCCGCGGTTAACGGCACTGGCGATCGCCTCCAGCCATTGGGGAGGTGGCCGGGTATCGGCATCGGTGCTGACCAGCACGCCGCGCTCACGGGCCGGAAGCAGGGCAAGACCAGTGTCCATCGCCAGGCGCCGCGCGGAGCCGGCGTGGGCCTGACCGGGGCCGAAGGTCACGTTTTCGACGTGCAGGAGCAGCCGTCCGGCATAACGCACACGAGCCTGCTCGATCACCGCAAGACTGCCGTCGTTCGTATTGTTGACCGCAATCGCCACGGGTATCGGTCGCTGCCAGGTCTGTGCTGCAAGCGCCGCAAGCAGGGTAGGCAGGCGTCCCGCCTCGTTGCGCGCGGGCACGCACACGCAGATATCCAGATCAGCCATGCCGCTCGCCACGGGCGGCGACTTGCGACTTCCTTGCGGGAACTGTGGATGGGACATCGAGGCGCATATTGCGAGCAGCGGCCCGTTCGATGCCTTTACGGTACAATGCTTCGTATTCATCGACCATGCGGCCCGCATCGCACATGCGTTCCGCCCGCCTGCGGCAAGCGCGCCGATCAAGCGTGAGCGCCTCACGCCCCGCGGCTGCAAGCGACGCCACGTCGTCAGGGATGGCCAGGACACCGCAACTTGCGTCGAGAATTTCCGGAACCGCCCCGCGCGCAAATGCCGCGACCGGCACCCCGCAGGCCAACGCCTCTGCCACGACCAGACCATAAGGCTCGTCCCACATCGGGGTGAACAGAAACGCGCGGGCTCCCCCGACCAGCCGTGCCAGTTCGGTATGATCCAGATGCCCCACGTGCAGGGTATCAGGGCCCAGTTCCGGCGCAATTCTCGCGCGGTAATAGTCCGGGTCCAGGATCGGCCCGGCTATACGCAGCGGCAGGCCGATCAGACGCGCCGCCTCGATGGCGAAATGCAGCCCCTTTTCCGGGACGATTCGGCCGTACCAAACCAGGTAGCCCGCTTGGTCGGAACGGGGATGGAAAGCGAACTTGTCGATGTCGATGCCGTTCAGGATCACCTCGTCCGCCTTCGCGACATGCTCCCATTGCTCTGCCACCGACTGCGACACGGCGACAAATGCATGGTCATCACCCGCGCACAGCCGCACGCCGCTTTCCAGCCAGCAGAAGGGCGGCGTGTGCAAGGTGGTTACCATCGGCACTTCGAGCGTATCGGCCAGCGTCACCGGCAGGTAGTGCAGCGAGTTGTTGTGAATCACGTCAAAATCGCGCCGGCGCAACTCGCTCATCAGGCTGAGATAGGCGTGGTGTTCGCGGAAGAAGCCGATGTCCTTCGCTTCGGCCTTGCCGACATTGGCTAACGCCGTTTCGGTGCAGATCGCCTCAAGCCCGAGGTCCGGCTCCGAATGTGCCGAGGCGAACACCGTTACCGCATGCCCCCGCCCCCTCAAGGCGCGAGCGAGAAGATGCGTATGCATCTCCAGCCCGCCTGCGAAAGGCTCCACGATCGGGTAGCGCAGATGCGCGATGATACCGATCTTCAGAGGCGGGAGAACGGCCCGGCCATTGCCCGGCGACGGCGCGGTGCCGCCCCCGGGGTGAAGATTGCCGAAGATCGGGAGATCAAGCCGAGGGCCGTGCATCCAGGTCGACCTCCAGTTCGCGCGGCCAATGGCGCAGTTCGCGGCAGGCGACCACGAAGGCATTCGCATCTTCGACATGTTCGAGTTCAAGACAGGCATCGTCGAGGTCATCGGCAATCCCGGCCTTGACGAAGATCGTGTCCGCCTCGGGCGTGAAGCCGATGAACTTGCAGTGCGCGAAGGCATCGGTGACGAAATCCTTCGCCGCCGCATCCAGTGCCAGCAGCGCGGCCCCGGCTTCGGACACCACGATCGCCACGGCATCGAACAGCACCGAAGGGCCGCCATCGATCTTCTGCTTTGCAGCCACCGTCGTGCCGTCGGACAGGGTGACGCCCGCGATCCTGGGAGCGATAACCTCGTAAACGGCCCCTTCCGCTTCCACGGCCGCCAGCAGCGCCTTGAAGATCGCCGCATCGGCGCCCTCGCTGAGCAGTATCCCCAGCTTGCGCCCCTTGAAACTGTCGGGGGCGTTCCTGACGATGCTGAGCGCGGCCGAGGCAGGCAGGTCGGTTATCGGCTCTCGCGCCGCGACGGCGGCATCTGGCAGCGCGATGCCCAGGCCATCCGCTACGGTTGCGGCGAGGCCGGGATCGATGTTGAGCAGATGCGAAACCGTGCGCGAGCGGATGTCGGTCCGCTCCACCTTCGAAAGCTCGAACACCAGCGCGTCGCCAATGTGCTTCTGCTCGATCGGCATCTGGCTCACGAAGAACTGGCGGGCCTGGCTGTAGTGATCAGCAAAGCTTTCGGACCTCACACGCTGCTTGGGGCCGTCTGCTTCCTCCGCATAGCTGGTGAAGCCGCGTACCGGATCCTCGCGCGGCCCGCCAAGCGTTGCGCCCCAACTGTTGGGCTCGTAATTTGCCCGCCCCTTGGGGTTCTGCATCGCCATGTGCCCGTCCTGCTGGAAATGGTGCATCGGACACTTGGGCGCATTGATGGGAATGTGCGTGAAATTGGGACCGCCCAGCCGCTTTATCTGCGTGTCGAGGTACGAGAAGTTGCGGCCCTGCAGCAGAGGATCGTTCGAGAAGTCGATGCCCGGCGGCACGTTCTGCGTGCAGAAGGCAACCTGTTCGGTCTCGGCGAAGAAGTTGTCGACCACGCGGTCGAGGACCAGCCGACCCACTACGCGGATCGGCACAAGTTCCTCGGGAATCAGCTTGGTTGCATCGAGCACGTCGAAGTCGAAGCTGTCGGCAAAGGCATCGTCGAACAGTTGGACGCCCAGTTCCCATTCGGGAAAGTCCCCGGAATTGATCGCCTCCCACAAGTCGCGGCGGTGAAAGTCGGGATCGGCGCCGTTGATCTTCACGGCCTCGTTCCACACCACAGACTGAAGGCCTTGCTTGGGCTTCCAGTGGAACTTGACGAAAGTGGAGTTACCCTCTGCGTCCAACAGCCGGAAAGTGTGGACGCCGAAACCCTCCATCGTGCGGAACGAACGGGGGATGGCGCGGTCGGACATAGTCCACATGAGCATGTGGAAGCTTTCCGGCGTCAGGCTGACGAAGTCCCAGAAGTTGTCGTGCGCGGTCTGGGCTTGCGGGAAGGCACGGTCGGGCTCGGGCTTGGCGGCATGGATCAGGTCGGGAAACTTGATGGCATCCTGGATGAAGAACACCGGGATATTGTTGCCCACGAGGTCCCAGTTGCCTTCCTGGGTATAGAGCTTGACCGCGAAACCGCGCACGTCGCGGGCGAGATCGAACGAACCCTTGGAACCCGCGACCGTGGAAAAGCGCACGAAGGCAGGCGTACGCTCGCCCACCCGCTGGAAAACGTCGGCGCGGCTGACGTCCGACAGGCTGTCGGTCAGTTCGAAAAACCCGTGCGCGCCATATCCGCGCGCATGAACCACACGTTCGGGTATGCGTTCGTGATCGAAATGGAAGATCTTCTCGCGAAAATGGAAGTCCTCCAGCAGCGTCGGCCCCCGCGCGCCCTGCTTCAGGCTGTTCTGGTCGTCCGCGACCGGGATGCCCTGCTGGGTGGTCAGCGTGGGCACTTCGCCGCCGGCCTCCTGATGTGTTTCGCCGCCTGCTTTTTGGGGTTCTGCGTAAGCCAGTGATATCTCGGCGTCGGCTGGCACCGGAGATGCCTTGTTCGGGGATTCGCCGCCCACATCGGCCCCGGACGGATCGGTCGGGGTCAGCGTGTCGGACGATCGAGCATGCGGGTTCGCTGGCTTCTTGGCCATGGGGCATTCCTCCAGATCAAAGGTCATGCGGCAGCGCCTGACCGGCCTGAGGGCGGCATGCGAATGCGGCATTGGATGGGACTAGTCCGAAGGTAACAGTAGCCATGACCGTTCAGTTGCGCCGGCCGGCCGGATATTAACCTGCATCAGCACGTTTCGGTCCGCAGCCTTGCAACGCGCTCCCCCGCGGGAGGTTATGCCGGAAGAGAGCCCGTCTCCTATACCGTTTTGAAGGACCAAGCCGTGTTCACCGACCGCTTCCTGCGATACAAACGGGGTGTCAGCCTCTCGCCCGAAGAGCGCGCAAGGCTGGAAGCTTCGATAACGGAAGTCAGGACGATTGAACCGCGCAAGATCGTGGTTCGGGCCGGGCAAGATCTGAATGACAGCACTCTGCTGATCGAAGGAATCCTGTCACGCTACATCGACGATCGCCAGGGCTTGCGGCAACTGGTAGCCGTTCACGTACCCGGCGACTTCGTTGACCTTCATGCCTATCCGTTGAAGGTTCTCGACCACGACGTGGCCACGATGACTGCGGCGACCGTAGCGATCGTGCCGCATGCCCACTTGGACGCCATCATTGCCGAGTGCCCGCAACTGGCCCGCAAACTGTGGTTCTCGACGCTCATCGATGCTGCGATACACAGGGCGTGGCTGTTCCGCCTCGGCAGGCTCGATGCAATGGGGCGGGTGGCTCACTTCCTGTGCGAAATCAACGTTCGCCTTGTGTCGGCCGGGCTCAGCGATGGGCATCGTTTCGCGCTGGGCCTGACCCAGACCGACCTCGCCGAAATCTGCGGCCTTACCAATATCCACGTCAACCGGGTCCTGCGCCAGATGCGCGAAGAGGGTCTGTGCGTGTTCCGTTCCTCCCTTGTGGAAATACCCGATCCTGCACGTTTGGCCGCCAGAGGGCAGTTCGATCCATCCTATCTCTACATCGACGATACGCCCCTCCCCCCTGCAACCACGGAAGCCGTTCCATGACCGCACCATCATCTCCCAACCCGCCGCAGCCGCGGTCCGACCCCGGAATTGCCATCGCCGAGGACGGCCTCGTCATGCTCGACGGCCCGAATGGCGTAGCGGTGACGATGACCGCAGAGGCGGCTGCTCAGACCGGCCGCAACCTCATCGATGCTTCGCTTGTCGCCGACCGCCAGATTGCCGACAGAGCTTAGTGTCCTGTCCCGCACCGGCAAGCTCCATCGGGGGAGCGGAATCTCGTATGAAGGTGTCGGCCCGGCTACATATCCGACTGCAATGGCAAGCCATGCTAGCACCCGCAATCGGATGCCGCGTCGTTGCGCTTAAGCGTCATGCTATGGACTTGGATGTGTCATCAAATCGCATTTTGGTTTTTCTAAGTGCCGCCGATGGGGTTTTCGAATGCACCGAAGTGCGCTCCGGGCTCGGCGTTCAGTTGGGCACGATTGCGGGATCAGGTCGCTCGCATGACGCGGCGTGACGACGCTGAGGATCTGCTTCACGACGCATGGGTCAACGTCACCACCGGCTCGACCCTCGCTCGGAATGCCGATGCACTACTCGCCCGCGCTGCGACGAGCCGAGGTATCGATGCTTATCGACGCGAACAACGGGCAGGGGAAACTCTCGTGTGGTGTCCCGATGTTGCTGCGGTTGCAGACAACCATCCACTGCAGGATGAGGTGCTCATCGCTCGCGAGCGGCTCGACCGGTTGCGCGTCGGGGTCGAAGCGCTTAGCCCGCGTACGCGGCAGATTTTCTTGATGTATCGACTGGACGGCCGTAAATATCGTGAGATCGCCGAGGAACTCGGCATCAGCCAAAGCGCCGTAGAAAAGCATATTGCCAAGGCGATGGTGCATCTGGCCGAGTGGATGGAGAATTGGTGACGTGATCTTCCGCAGCAAGCCGGAGAATTTGAACCGGCAGGCGGCGGACTGGCTGGCTCGACTGCACGCGGATGACCGATCCTCCCGGGACGAGGCGGCATTCCATGCGTGGCTGAAGGCTGATCCGTCACACCCCCCCGCATTCGAGAATGCGTCCACGATCTGGGACGCGGTTGGCGGTCTTCGCGACGATCCTCGGCCTGCGCGCTTGCGTCAGCCGGACCGCATGTCCCGGCGCGCGGTCCTTGCGGGCGGAGCCGGTCTGGCCCTGACTTGCGGGCTGGGCCTAGGCTGGCAGCATGCCCTTGCGGGTGTGTACGAGACCGCAGTCGGCGAGCAGCGGCGCTTCGTGCTGGACGATAATACGCGCATAATGCTCGACACGAACACCCGGGTGCGCTTCACGGCGAGTAATTCTCGGCGCCTGTTGACGCTGGCATCGGGCCGCGTAGACGTCGAGATCGCACGGGATGTGCGGCCCTTCGTCATCGAGGCGGGCGACAGAAGCGTCGTCGCGCAATCGGGCAGGCTGGACTTGCGCCGGGACGACGATGTCGTGCTGATCACCGCGGTTCAGGGCAGCGCGCAGGTGCAGTCGGTCGATGCCCGTGTCGAGCTCTCGGCGGGACATCGCATCGCCATGGAACCGGGTCGGCGGGACCACCTCGACCGTCCCGAGATTGACGACTTGCTGGCGTGGCAGAGCGGGCGACTGGCATTTCGCGACGAAACCGTGGCGCAGGCCGTGGCGGAAATGAACCGCTATAGCCGTCGCGAACTGGTCGTCGCAGATCCTCGCGCAGCCAACCTGCGCCTGAGCGGCGTCTACCGCGTCGGCGATCCGGAGGCTTTCGCGCGCTCGCTGGAAGTTCTTTTGCCCGTAGAGATCACGGCAGCGCCGGACATGATCCGCATAACAGCTACCCGCTGAAAATTATATTCATCGGGGGGTGAGGAAAACCCCGTCCAGAGCGACGACGAGGTAAGCGGCGCTCACGATGGGCGTCCGGACGGGGTATCGGACATGACTTCTTTCAAACGGCAGCTTTGCCGATCGGCGGCGCTTGCGCTGGCTCTTTCAAGCGCATCTCTGGCGACTTCTGTACATGCTCAGGCGCGCCAGGCGCGCATCGCGATTGCTGCTCAGCCGATGGACCAGGCGCTGGAGCAGCTTGCGCGGCAGAGCGGAGAGGATATCCTGTTCACTCGCGACGCGGTGGCGCGTCTGAACGCACCTCCCGTTTCCGGTGAGTTCGATGCGGAGACGGCCGTTCGCCGTCTGATCGCGGGTACGTCGCTCACCGTCGTGCGCGATGGCTCCGGCGCGCTCATCGTCCGCCCTCTGACGGCGGCGGCCGCACAAACGCCCGAAATCGCGAACGGCGAACCGGCCCCGGCCAGTGAAATCGTCGTAACCGCGCCGTTTTCGGACGGTGTCGAGCGCTCGCTCGGCGTGAAGCGCAACGCGGACTCGATCGCGGATGCGGTCGTCGCCGCCGATATCGGCAAGCTGCCGGCGTTCAACGTGGCCGAGGCGCTGCAGCGCGTGCCCGGCGTCACCATCGTGCGCGAAGCCGGCGAAGGCCAGTTCATCAGCGTGCGCGGTCTGGGGCCGAACTTCCAGGCGGTGACGTTCGACGGCATGCCGCTCGCCTACAATGAGAACATCCGCAACTCTGGCCAGTCCGGCCGCCAGTTCCGCCTTCAGGTGCTGCCGGCCACGCTGATCGACAGCGTCGTCGTTACCAAGTCGCCCACGGCCGATCTGGTCGAGAGCGGCATCGGTTCGACCGTCGACATTCGTCTCATCAAGCCGCTTGACCGCACATCTTTCGTCGCCGCCAATGCCTATGCAGGCTATGAGGAACGTACCGATACGGTAAATCCGAATGGCACGATCTCTGCCGGCTGGCGCAATGAGGACAAGACCTTCGGCGTACTGGCGGGCCTGTCCTATTCACGTCGCAAGATCCAGTTCGATCGCCTGCGCATGGGATGGCAGGATGCCGAAGTGGAAGGCCTCCGAACGCTGCGGGTCCCCGGCGATGCGCAGCCCTATCTGGAGACCGAGGATCGCGAACGCATCAGCGCCGTCGTCGGCCTGCAGTGGCGCCCGTCCCCTAGTTTCGAGATCGACGTCGACGGCCTGTTCTCGCAGTTCAACAACGAGACGACCGAGCGCCGCCTTACGTATTACATCCCGAGCCAGCTTTCGCGGCTCGACCTGTCTACAGCGGTGGTCGAGGACGGCAGACTTGTTGCAGGCACGATCCGCGGCGCGCGCGTTCGCAACTACAGCGAATACATGGACCAGTCGCACCAGAACCTCCAACTGAACACCACGATCAAGCTGGACCTCGGCGACTGGCATATCGAGCCGCGCGTCAGCTATGCCCGCGCCAGCAGTGACCTCGATACGCCGATCCAGCGCGTGCAGTACCGCACGGCCAGCGGACGGGGCGGCAATCTCACGTTCGATTTCAGCGGCGATGTCCTGAACAAAGGCCGTGTCACCTCACTCTATACCGATCTCGACCTGACCGATCCCTCGCTCATGCCGTTCGAGAGCTTCGCCGTCCGCCCGATCAATTCGATCGACGAGGACAAGAGCTTCATTCTCAACGTCTCGCGCGAGATGAATTTCGCTGTCGGGGGCATCCGCCTGTCGAGGCTGCGTTTCGGCGGGCAAGTCTCGGACCGTTACCGCGACTATCAGCGCCGCGATCGCAACAGTGCGAGCCTGCGCGACGGGTTCACACTTACCGACGCCTTCCTGCAATATCCGGTGCCAGGTAATGCCTTCGACCAGTCGATTGTGAACCGGCAGGCCTGGACCAACGTGGACTGGGCGCTGTTCAACCAGGCCTACACGCTCGGTAGCGAGTATGACGGTGTCAGCCCCAATGCATCTGATCTGGAGCCTACAGCCGCCGACCTTCAGAACTCCTACCGCATCGGCGAGAAGATCCAAGCGCTGTACGGCCGCATCGATTTCGAATCCGATGTAGGTGATGTGCCGGTCTCCGGCAATTTCGGCCTGCGTTACGTGCGTACCGAAACCGAAGTGCGCGGCACCGCCATAGCGCCCGTCCCGAACGGTTCGGGCGGCGTGACCACCGAAGTCCTGCCCACGACCACGCGCGCCACTTATGGCGAGTTCCTGCCCAGCGCCAATGCGATGTTCAAGTTCTCGGACAATGTGCAGTTGCGTCTGGGCGTGGCGCGCACGATGACGCGCCCGTCGCTCTCGGAACTGCGTAATTCGATCAACACGAACAGTGTTACCGTGACGAGCATCTACAACCAGGGTGCGGCGGCGCTGGATGATCCGACGCTCAACTTGCAGGCGTCGGGCGGCAACCCCAACCTGCGCCCCTACACCTCGTGGAATTTCGACGCATCGTTCGAATGGTACTTCGACAAGTTCGGCGCGTTCACGGTGGCCGCGTTCCACAAGGACATCAGCAACTATATCGCATCGGACTTCGAGACGCGCACGCTGGCTTTCGCCGTCAACGACGGCTCCACGCTGCCGGTGGATATTCTGGTGGCCACCCCGACCAACGTGGGCGACGCGGCGATCTCGGGCGTCGAGTTCGGCTATACCAACAAGCTGCCTTTCGGCCTCGGCGTCACTGCAACAGCGACCTTCGCGACCTCCAAGCTGGAGTTGAACACTACGGGCATCGGCATCCAGTCGGCCGGAATCCAGGGTGTGTCGGACGTCAGCTACTCGATCACGCCCTTCTTCGAGACCGGGCCGTTCGAGATCAACCTCAGCTACACGTATCGCAGCAACTACATGACCGATTCCGGCGCCAATGTGACCTCGCTGCCCAGCCCCGAGGATGTCGTGGCATATTACCAGAAGGGTTTCGGCATCGTCGACCTTGGCGCCAGCTACAAGATCAGACCGAACATTGAAATGTTCATGCAGGCCGTGAACGTCCTCGACGAACGGCAGGTCTCCTTCGCCGGAAGCAAGAGCGAAGTCAGCGAGATCCATACGTTCGGCCGGACGGTGAATTTCGGCGTTCGCGCCAAGTTCTGATCCTGCTGCCCCCACGAATTGCGGGGACCGTGCCGGAGTTTCGAACCGGTCCCCCGTATTCCCATTGAAGGCCTATGCGATCGATGATGCGTTCAGGATGGCTTCTCGCCCCGGCTATCACCATGGTAAATGTCATGCCGGCCTGTGCCGAAGAGGCGGCTCAAAGACGCTGGCTAGCCGGTGATCATCATGTGCACAGCATCTACAGCGCCCGCTATGAAGCGGATCCCGAACATCCCGAGCGCGTGCCGGAGCCCGTCATCGGCGGCGATTCTTCCCACACGATCCTGCAGAACATTCAGATGGCGCGTCGCTTCGGGCTGGACTGGATGGTCGCGACGGATCACGGCGGGCCCGGGCATTCCGCGCTCAACCATGACCGTGCCTGGCCGGATGTCGTGGCGGCACGCAAGGCGGTGCCGGACATGGTCCTGTTCTACGGCATGGAATTCGACGTTCCGGGCGGAGAGCATGCCAGCCTGATCCTGCCGACCGATGCCGCCGAGCGCGCGATGCTGCGCGATATCGAATCCCGCTTCGGCAAGCGCGAGGCGTTTCCGGCCGATCCGACCCGCAACACCAAGCCTCAGATGATCGCAGCGCTGCGATACATGGCCGGTCTTCAGCATCCGCCGGTGCTGATCGGCAATCATCCATCGCGAACGGCGACAGGCCATGGCGAATGGGGCCTGCATACGCCTGCCGAGTACCTTGCTTGGCAGAAAGCCGCTCCGAATGTCGTGATCGGCATGGAAGGTGCACCGGGGCATCAGGCTGCCAGGCCGGAAGCGGGCGCGGACAAGGCGCATGGCTCGCGTGGTCTGTACGGCGGCTTCCCGACCATGGGTGGTTTCGATCAGATGGTCGCCCGGCTGGGAGGAGCATGGGATGCACTACTGGGGAAGGGTATGCACTGGACCATTACCGCCAACTCGGATTCGCACGGGCATTGGCGGGAAGGCGGCGCGGACTTCTGGCCGGGGGAATATTCCAGGACCTGGGTCTTCGCCGAGCGGAACGCCCCAGACATACTCGATGGACTGCGCAACGGGCGCGTCTTCGTAACCACCGGCAATTTGGTGGACCGACTGGATGTGACGGCGGCGGTTGGACCGAGGCCGTCACGGGCGGCGGCGATGGGGGAAACCCTGATGGTACACAAAGGTGATGAACTCACCATCACTATTCGATTCCGCCCCGCGCCCCCCCATCACGCCGCCGGGCAAGTTCCCAAGGTCGATCACGTCGATCTGATCGCGGGTGGCGCTTCCGGCGTCGAGGGGGATCGCAACCGCAGCACTCGGCTCGTGAAGCGCTTTACGTCGCGCGATTTTCGGGCCGACGGCGATAGTCTGATCGTATCGCATCGGATGAAGGTTTTAGAGGGAATAACCTATCTGCGAATTCGCGGCACCAACACGCCGCAGGGCGAACCCGAGCCTGACTTCGTCGGAGAAGATCCCTGGCGTGATCTCTGGTTCTATTCCAACCCGATCTACTTTGCCCAGAAGTGAATCGCGCAATACCGTAGTTTTCACCTCGTCCGGTTGAACGTGTGGGCCTCAACTGAAAAGCGCGCCCAAACCTCTAAAGCCCCAATGCTGCGGCATTGCCGGACGAGGCCGCCAAGTCGGCGCTCGATGCGAGGCGTTTGAGATGGCCGTCTAGCAGGTTCAGGGCAACGCTGGCCGCCGCTTCCTCGCGCGTGTTGACGAGGAACAGGTCGCTGGCGCCCATCTCGAAGCGGCGCCGCTCCGCAACCGCCATAGTATCCGCTCGCTGCTTTTCCTGCTGGGACAGGGCGATAAGCTGCGTCGCGGCATCGAAGGCGATGGCGATGCCGTCCACTTCGGCGCGGATCTGCTCGTCCAGCCAGCGCGCGCGGGTCTGGTTGGCATCGAGTTCCGCCTGCGTCTGCATCAGCTTGCCGCGCGCCGTACGCTGTTCGAGCGGGACCGAGATCTTGATACCGAAACGCACGTCGTTGCCGCTGCGCGAGGCGCCGCCGGGACCGATATCGCCGATGTCGCGCGCCACTTCCATGTTGAGGTCGAGGCGCGGCAGCAGGGCATTGCGGTCGAGCGCGAGACGATCCTGCACCAGCCGGGTCTTCAGGTCGGCGACCAGCAGGTCCGGCCGCTGCAGATCGTGCGGTATGGCCGTGACGACCGGATCCGGCAGGGAGGCGGGCAACTGTTCGCGGCGTGGGATCGTGGGATTGCCCTCACTGTCGCGCCAGTAGAGCGAGAGGGCATTGGCGGCGGCGGCCATGGCCTGCTCGGACTGGACGACCATGGCCTGACGGCGCAGCACCATCTGGTCGTTCTCGGTCAGGACGATACGCGGGCGCAGCCCGGCCCTATAGGCACGATCGAGGCCTCGCTGGCGTTCCTGCGCAAGATCGAGGAGATGACGATAGACCTTGAGCCGCTCACCGCTCGCCACCCAGTTCAGGTAAGCGTCGAGCGCCTTGCGCTGCACGCCGATGGCCACCATCTGCCGCTCGGCATCGGCCACTGCGCGATCGGCATCCGCCGTCACCCGGCCGAAGCGGCGATCGTCGATCATCCGGTCGCGCAGCAGGGAGAACACCGCACCAGCGCGGATCTCGCCGAACTCGTTGGTGTAGTTCTTGTCCTCGTAGATCGGGAACCGGCCGCTGGATGCGCGGTAGCCGCCATAGATCTGGCCGCCCCAGTTCTCCAGCGGACGCGCCAGTTTCGCATCCGCATAAGTGCCGCCGTAATAACCGACCAGCCGCGATCCGCCCTCGGCGGAGAAGACCGTATCGAACGCACCTTCCGCGGTCAGCCGTTTGGCATCGGCAGCGCGGGTGCGGGCCAGCGCCTCGATGATCTGCGGCGATTGCCGGGCGGAGTTGGCGAGCAGGTCGTCCAGTTGCAGCACCGGCGCATCGAGCGGCGCAGGCCGGGGCAAGGGCGCGATTTGCTGGGCTACCCCCGGCGCAGCAAGTGCGCAGAGACCAGCAGCCAGCGACCACAGGGAAAGGCGCTTACTTGGCATTGCCGCCTTCCTTTTCCGCCGAGCCGCCGTTTCCGCTCACGCTGCCCGCATAAGTGCCCGCTTCGAGGGCACTCACCGGATATTGCAGCGGGAAGTCGTTGAGCAGGCGCCAGAGTTCATAGCCGCTCGACACGGTATCCATCATCACCCAGCCGCGTACTTTCGCGCCTAGGCGCACGAACGGCTCCTTCGGCCATGGCCGCGCGCCGGGCTTCTGCTCCACCAGCACGCGAAACAGTCCGTTGGCCGAAGCGGAAACGTCGATGGCCCGCACCTGCCCGTCGAACATGCCGACCGCTACCGAGGGCCAGCCGCTGAACTGGATCGCGGGCCAGCCCTCGAACTCCATCCGCACCGGACGGCCCGGATGGATCAGCGGCACGTCGCGCCCATCGACGTAGAGCTCCACCACGCGCACCGCCTGTTCGGGTGCGAACGTGGCGATCACATCGCCTTCCTTGACCATCGTGGCATTGTCGCCGCCAAGGATGCGCAGGATTCGCCCGTCGCGCGGGGCATGGACCATCTGAACCGACTGGCGGTTGATGTTGATGTCCAGCCGGTTGCGGTCGGCCAGGCTCTTGGCGACCTTGGCGCCGTAGTCAGCCACCTTGATCTGCGCGAGTTCGAGGTCGCGGCGCGGCGCCAGACCTTCGCCGTAGAGCTGCTGCATGCGCCCGACGTCGCGCTGGGCGACGCCCATCGCCTGGCGGGTTGCGGCAATCTCGGCATCGACTTGCGCGCGCTCGGCCTGGAGGCGCGCGATCAGGTTGGGATCGTTGTCGGCGATGCGGGCAATACGGTCGCCCTTCTTCACCAGTTCGCCGTCGGTCACATACCATTCCTCGACCCGGCCGGGGACGAGCGCGGTGATGTTCTGCACGCGGTCGCGCGGGTCGAGCGCGATGACCGAGCCGTTGCCGTTCGACGTCTGCTGCCAGGGCACCAGCAGCAGGAAGGCGACGACAATGGCCATCGCGATCAGCAGTATCCAGGCAAGCACGCGCGCGGGACGCGGCGGACGCAGGCCCTGGAGGGTCTTGAAATGGACGATATGGTCATCGCGGAAGGGCATGGAAACCTCCTTTCGCGGAGTTACGGGCGGCGGCGAAAGCCGCGCGGTCCTGTGTCAGCAATTGGGAATCCCGTCCAAGCCAGAGCATGTGGTCGAACTCGAAAGCATCGGGGCGGCAGGTGAAGACGATGATCGTCGTCTCGCGGTCGTCGAGCTGGCGCAGCGCCGGGCGCAGTTCCTCCACCGGCACCATGTCGAACAGGCCCGAGAGAATGAGTACCCGCGGGCGGGCCAGCAGGGCGCCCGCCAGCTTGAGGCGCATGGTCTCGGCGCGCGTCAGCGGCCAGCCGCTGGAGGACAGCAGGCAGTCCATACCGCCGTCGAGGCTGACGATCCGGTCGCCCAGCCCTACAAGATCCAGCACGTCCAGCACGCGCGCCGGGTCGGCCTGCGGATTGGCGAGGCGCAAGTAGTCGCGGATGGTGCTCTCGACGATGTCCGTGCGGTCGAGCACGATCACGTCGCTGCGCAGACG
Source organism: Novosphingobium sp. TK71 (assembly GCF_055361505.1). NCBI lineage: Bacteria > Pseudomonadati > Pseudomonadota > Alphaproteobacteria > Sphingomonadales > Sphingomonadaceae > Novosphingobium > Novosphingobium sp. TK71. Next base: position 416,418 of record NZ_JBSZKA010000001.1, on the reverse strand, counting down.
GTAGATGTTGAGGGCGGCGATATCGGCACCGCCCAGGATGACGAGGCCCTCGTCGGGGCGGTAATGGCGCTTGAGCATCCGGCTGAGCAGCCGGTCGATCCCCGGATCGCTTGCCGCCACCGCATGGGTGCCCGAGGGAATGTCGAGATCGAAGCGGGCGCGGTCGCCCCCGGCTGCGATCGCCACCCGGCGCAGCGACAGGCCGCCGTCGCGCGGCCGCGCATCGCCCTCCCCGCGCGGAGCCATGTCCTCGACCGGAATGGCATGGAACAGCGAGAGTTCCTCGACCGCCGCAACCAGGTCGTAGAAGGTATCTAGATATGGCCCGAGCTGCGCGGCGCCGTAGAACACGCTCGACAGGATCAGCTCCGCCGCGACCAGCTGGCCGATCGAGAGCTGGCCGCGAATGACCAGCCAGCCGCCCAGCGCCAGCAGCGCCGCGCTGGCCAGCGCATAGAGCAGCAGCAGCGCCACGCTCTGCGGGAAGGTCGCGCGAAAATGCTCGCGGTGCGCATCGACATAGGCCGCCGTGCGCATCTCCGACATGTCCATCGCATAGTCGAGATGACGGCTTGACTTGTAGAAGCCGTTGGAGGCGCCCACACTTTCCAGCCAATGCGCGGTCTCGTACTTGCGGTGGCTCAGCGCCACGCCGCTTTCCATCGCGCTGCGCGCCCAGATCTTCCAGATGATCCAGACCGCCAGCACGAAGAGCAGGTTGAAGGCCAGGAATACCGGGTGGTAAAACGAAGTGACGATGAAGCCGATCATCGCCTGAAAGAAGATCGTAAAGCCGCCGATCAGCAGGGAGGGCACCGCTTTCTGGACAGTGGCCACTTCGAAGAAGCGGTTGAACAGGTCGCTGCGGCGCTCGTCCTGGAAGAACGGGTTCTGGGCATGGACCGCCTGCAGAGTGATCTCGGCCACTGAACGCGCGAAGAGGCGGCGACGGAAAATTTCCATCACGTAAGTGCGCAGCGCGCCGAGCAGCGACCACAGCGCCAGCAGGCCGAACAGCACGGCGGCCAGCGTGAACAGCGGCACCGGCAGCGCCGTATTGGCCACCGAGTTGATCAGCATCTGCACGGAGATCGGCGTCGCCAGCGACAGCAGGCCGATCGCAGCGCCGTAGATCATCGCCATCGTCATGAAAGCGCGGTCTGGCGCCAGCACGCCCCGCGCCCAACCCAGGAATGTGCCCCAGTCGATCCGCTGGGGAGAATGGCCTGCCATCTGTGAAAATCCCTTTTCGCGCCCGTCATCGTCGCGAAGGGCGCAGGATGGTCCGGAGCTGCGGGCCTGAACCCGCGCCCTAGGACTACCCGGCGCGTCGTGAGATAGCGCGGCGGGGGCGCCTCTACAGACGGCGACGTAAAATTGGATGGACTGAAAGTTACATTTGGTTGCGCAAGCGATTTTGTTCATCGCGAAAAGAGGGGGGCTTTCGGAAGAAATTTCCTGGAAATCCGTTCCGAACCTGCCGCTGGCGGGGATCGGCCCCAGCTCTGGCTGCCCTGTGCTGTCGTTGCTCGGTCCGGCGCTGACCGTCCCACTGTCGGAGAAAGATATCCCAACAGGGCAGATGTAATTTTAAATGCTCGGACTGGTGTTTTTCAAAGTGAAATATGCCATTTTATCAACATTGCATGATGTGTTTGCCATTCGAAGATATGGTGGAGGCGACAAGGCACTGGTTCGCGGGAGAAGCTTTTGATGCCCAGGCACATTGATCGGCACCAGGGTGACTCGCTCCATGACGATCTTGAAAGCCAAGCGGATGAGGCCTCTTACGACGGCCTGTCCATTGAGCTTCCCGTCAGTTTCATCGAGGAATTGTCCGCCTCTCAGGGCATAGACGATCTCATGAACGTGATAGCGCGCTGGTCACGCGTAATTTTTCGGGCCGACCGCGTCACGATCGCACTGCCGGGCGCGGATGCAGACCATCTTCGCCTGGTCGCTATGGAAGGCAATGACGCTATTCCCATTGATATGCCCGTCCCTGTTTCCGGTACCATGGTCGGGCGGGTCTTTGCCCAGGGGAAGGCTGAAATCTGCCCGGATCTCTCCTTGTCGGACGATTGGGACTGCAAGATCCTGAGCGACAAGGGTTTGAAATCATGCCTCGATGTGCCCTTGCTTAGCGGATCGCGCTGCTTCGGCACGATCAACATCGGGCACTGCCAGACATATGCGCAGGACGTGGAAGACATGATGCGATTGCAGGGAATGGCGCATTGGGTCGCCACATCTCTGCGCATTCATCATCAGATTATGGAAATGCAGACACTGGCCGATATCGATCCATTGACGGGTGCCCTGAATCGCCGCGCCTTTGCTCGAGAGTTCGCGGCCCTGTGTGCAAACCGGCATGAGGACGGCAGCGGGGAGATGGCTCCACTCGGCATTGCCATGATCGATCTCGATCATTTCAAAGCGATTAACGACCGTCACGGGCATGCGGCGGGAGACCGGGTGCTCATTCATGTCAGGGATGCGCTGACAAGTAACTGCGGCGAGCGCGATTTGATTGCGCGCATGGGGGGCGAGGAATTCTGCGTGGCGATAACGGGCATGAGCAAGCCGAAAATGCTGGCGCTGCTTGCCCGTTTCACCAAGGCCATAGAGTCCATCTATATTCCTGAGGCGGATCTCAATATCAACGTCACGGCAAGCGTCGGGGCTCTGCTGGTGCAAGGCGGAGTGGAGGATCAGGAGCAGTTATTGTCTCTGGTCGACCGGGTAATGTACCGGGCCAAGGAAACCGGCCGAAACCGGATCATATTTCACCAATAGTGTCGCGCGGTCCGAGGGCGCAGCACCGGCGAGGCTGCGATGGGCTTTGCTTGCGGATTACGCCGTCGTAAACTCGTCACGCGATATGCAGCACGAACAGAAGCGTGAGGCTGATAGCGCCCAAGCCAAGAAGCGAGAGTACCACGGCCGCTGTAAGGCGCCCCCCGGCTCTCGCTACGCTCAACACATCCACGCTGAGGCCCAGGGCTGCCATCGATACCACCGTCAACAGCGTGGCGATCTGGCCCATCGGTGCGACCATACCGATCGGCACCACACCGAACGAACGGCACGCAACCAAGCCCAGGAAGCCGATGATGAACCACGGCACGAGATGGGCAATTCCCGGTTGCTTCGTCTTGGTGCCAGCGGCGGCTTGCTCGCCATTTCGATCTGTCCGGGGAGGGAGCTTTGGCGCGACAAAGGAAAGGGCGAGGCAAACCGGTCCGAGCATCAGCACTCGCACCAGCTTGACCAAGGTGCCCATCTGGACGGCGATCGCGCCCAGCGGCGAAGCGGCCGCGATCACTTGCGGGACAGCGTAAACGGTCAGCCCGACGAATGCGCCGAAAGCGAGCCCGCTCATTTCGAGTCCGATACCGATCAGCGGCAGGCCGAGCACCACGATCACGCCCAGAACGGCGGTGAAGGCGATCGACGCGGCGACGTCGTCGCCGTTCGCGTCGATCACCGGCGCTACAGCCGCTATGGCGGAATTGCCGCATATCGAGTTCCCGCACGCAACCAGCAGCGCCATGCGAGGCGGCAAGCCGAGCAGGCGACCAATTCCGAAGCTCAGGAGGATAGCGGCGACCACCACCCCGATAATGCCGAAAAGGAGGCCGGTGCCGGCAGACAAAATCATCGTGGCGCTAACCGATCCACCAAGCAGGACCACTGCAACTTCGAGTGGATATCTGGCACTGAACGCGATCCCGGAATGCCACTTATCGCTGGGGTTCCACAAGCTCCGCACGGCCGTGCCGACAAGGATCGCGAGTACGAGCGCCTCCAGCCACGCCTTGCCTGTAACTGCCCGCTCGGCAGCCTCCAGTGCATAAGCGGCTGCCGTTACGGCCAGGCAGAGCATGGCACCCGGCAGTACGGTGGGGCGCTGAATGAGGGGCAAGTGGGACAGGGCCTGGCGATCATGAGCGAAAACAGCCATTGCGATCTCCTTTCGCAGATCCAGCTACGGCCGATCGATCAATCAATCCAACCCGGACTTTTTATCATTCCGATCGTTAAATCATATTGATTGTGGTATGCGTCGTTTATGACTCTGGAGCAGCTTCGCATCTTCGTCGGCGTGGCCGAGCGTGAGCACATGACTGCTGCAGCCCGCGCGCTCAACGTTACCCAGTCGGCAGCTTCGGCGGCGATTGCGGCGCTGGAGGAGCGTCACGCGATCAAGCTGTTCCATCGTGTCGGGCGTGGCATCACGCTGACCGAAGCCGGGCGTCTGTTCCTGGCCGAAGCCCGCGGCGTACTCGCGCGAGCGACCGCTGCTGAGACGGTTTTAGAAGAATTGGGCGGTCTCAAGAGAGGATCGCTGCGTGTCGTCGCCAGCCAGACCATCGCCAATTATTGGCTTCCGCCCTTATTGGCGGTGTTCCAGCAGCGGTACCCGGCACTCGGTGTGGAGTTGACGATCAGCAACACCCAGCAGGCGGCGGTTCATGTCCATGACGGCAATGCCGATCTCGGCTTCGTCGAAGGCGAAATCGATCATCCGGCTGTCGCCCACTGGCCCATCGGCGAGGATCGGCTGGTGCTCGTCCAGTCCCGGCCGTTCACGACCGAACCGATCGACGCGGATTGGCTTCGAAAGGCTCGCTGGGTGATGCGTGAAAAAGGGTCCGGCACGCGTTCCACCCTCGACAGCCATCTGCGCGATCTTGGCATCGATCCGGCATCGCTCGACATCGCACTCGTGCTGCCCTCCAACGAGAGTGTCCGCACCGCCGTGGAGGCAGGCGCGGGCGTCGCCGTTCTGTCCTCGCTGGTTGTCGCGCCGGCTATAGCCGCCGGTACGCTGTACAAGGCAGGGATAGAGTTTCGGCCAAGGCCATTTTACGGCCTCAGACACAAGGAGCGGTATCGGACGAAACCCGCAGATGCATTGCTACAAATGATCGAATCGCAGCGCCGAGGCTGACCGTTCCCGCCCTTGACACCGGCGGCTTCAGCTTTCGGGCGGCAGGCATCGCTGCAGCACCTGCAGGAAGAGGTCCTGCGGCAGGGAGAGGGAATGTCCGACGGGCCAGGTGATCCCGATCTTGCGCACCGCTTCGGGGAAATCGGACGATACGGTTCCGAGCCGCTCGTGTAGCGATAGCTTCTGCCGGGAAGAGTATGTCAGAAGTCCGACCGCATCGCTTTCCAGGACAAGTTTTTCGGCGAGCGGGAAAGTCACCATTTCGCAAATCTGGGCTGGCGGTGTCATGCCGCGCTCGAGCAGGAACGCCTCGAAGAACTGCCGGGTCGGCGTGCCGTGCGGACCGACGACCCAGGTTTCGCCGATCAGGGTTTCAAGTTCGGCATGGCCTTCTGTCAGCCGATGCCCGGGGCGGGCGATAATCGTCAGGTGTTCGTCGAGAAGCGGGGTTTCACGCAATGCGCCGGGCGCTGCCGTTCCGCGCAGTGGCCCCAGCATGAGATCGATTTCGCCGCGGCGCAGGGCATCGGTGAGGGCCGTGTAGCTTCCGGTCACTGCCTGCAGCCGTAAATGGGGATGCTCGCGGATAAGGACCGAGAACGCCTCCACCACGACATCCTGCTCTGAAAATGGAAGGAGGCCGATCGCGACGCGTCCCGTCACCTGATCGGCCAGAGCACCCAGGTCCGTCATGATCTGACCGGCTTCCTCGCGCAGTTCGCCGCGAAGGGTTTCCAGTATCGGAACGCAGGGCGTTGGGGCCATGCCCGAGGCGATGCGGATGAAGGGGGCTTGCCCGATTGCAGCGGCGGCTTGAGCCAGCGTTCGGCTGATCGTTGGTTGAGAGACGGAAAGGTAATCGGCGGCCATCGAGGCGCTTCCCGTGCGGCGGACAGCGTTGACGACATCGAGAACGAACCAGTTGAGATGGTAGCTGAGATCGCCGGCATGGGCGCCAAGCGCATTCAGATCGCGGCTAGCCTGTACGATCCTGGTCATCATGCGGCGTGCATGGACAATCATGATGGCCCCGAATGATGTCGGCTCCATGCCGTTCCAGCCGCGCTGGAACAGCTTGCGGCCCAGCGCTTTCTCGGCGTCCGCAATCTGGCGTGATAGGCTGCTTTGGCTGATCGCCAGTTGTTCGCTTGCGCGGACAAGGCTGGCATGTTCCGAGACGGCCACGATCGCGCGCAATTGCTTGATCGAGATGAGCGGCTCGGTTTCATGGGCCATAGCGCCCACTTGCCAGTATTATACCTATTTCGCAAGGACGCTTCTGCAAATTGCATAAGCGAGGCTGCGACCGGTTCCGTAGGTCCGTGCCGAAGCAAAGCGCAGGTTCGCCAGCCCGAATGATCTGGCGCTGCGCAGTGGAGAGGCCATGCAGGACAAGTACCTGGACGCCGTCATAGTGGGGCGGCGAAATCTTACAGACCGTATCTCGGAGTTTCTCATCGGGGCCGCCGATGGCCGCCCGTTACCGCCCGCCGAAGCCGGCAGCCATGTGGAACTGCGCTTTGGCGGCAGCGAGGGCCGGTTCCTTAGGCACTATTCGGTGGTCGGCGCACTCGACGCAGGTGCAGCATCCGAACCGTTCTGGCGGATCGCCGTCCAGCGCGAGGACCGCTCGCGCGGATCGGCGTTCATCCATGGCAATTTCGAAGTCGGAACGCGGCTGCGCGTATCGCGCGCGCTGAATGCCTTTCGCTTGATCCGCAACCTGCCGAACCACCTGCTTATTGCCGGCGGCATCGGGATCACCCCGATCTTCGCAATGGCACGTTCCCTCGGCTCCCGGCAGGAGACGTTTTCGGCGGTTTACATCGGCCAGGAACGCGGTGCCATGGCCTATGTCGGCGAACTGGAATCGCTGTGCGGCGGTCGCCTCGCGGTGATCGAAACCAAGCGAGGCGGGATGCCCGATCTCAAGGCGCTTCTCGCCGCGCAGCCCGAAGGCACCCAGGTCTATGTCTGCGGTCCTTCGGGAATGATCCAGGCGCTCGTGTCGGCCGCAGAGGAGCTTTGCTGGGATCCGGCGCGCATTCGATACGAAGTGTTCAACGCGGCGCACAGGCCCGATGATCAGAGCTTCGAGGTCCGATTGAAGAATGGGGCAAGGGTGCCGGTTGGTGCCGGGATCACCATCCTCGATGCACTGGAGGCCGCGGGTGTCGAGACTTACGCGGACTGCCGGCGCGGAGAATGCGGGCTGTGCATCGCCGATGTGACCGGTTGCGACGGCGCGCTCGATCACCGCGACCATTTCTTCAGCGACGAGGAGCACGTCGCGGGCGGGCAGATGACCATCTGCTGCTCGCGCATCCGCGGCCGCGTGCTCGAACTCGATCTCTGATCCTTGGACAACAGGACGTATCCATGACTACGACCAACCCCGAGGCACCCGCCCGGCAACGCACCGACAACGAGATTTTTGCGGCCATGGAGCCGCAGGATTCCGGCTCCTTCGCCAACAATACAACCCCGCTCATCCGCAATTGCTGGTATGCCTGTGCGCGCTCGACCGAGATCGGACGCACCCCGCTTGCGCGCAAGCTGCTGGGCGTGGACGTCGTGCTTTATCGCACTCTGGACGGCGCGCCAGTCGCTCTCCGCAACCGGTGTCCGCATCGATCCTTCCCGCTTGCGAAAGGCAAGCTGGTGGGTGACAAACTGGTCTGCGGCTATCACGGCATGGAGTTCGGGACCGATGGTGTCTGCGCCAAGCTGCCCGCGCTCGCCAACGTGCCGGCCACCGCTGCGGTGCGGACATTTCCGATTGCCGACCGCGGTCCGCTGACCTGGATCTGGATGGGTGCGCCCGATCTTGCCGACGAGGCGCTGATTCCGGACACCTGGTGGCTGAGCGATCCCGAATGGGGCACCGTTTCCGGCGATTTCCATATCAATGCCGATTACGTCTCGATGCATGAGAACCTGATCGACCAGACGCACTTTCCCTTCCTTCATCCCGACACGGTAGGCACGCCTGAATATGCGCGCTCGAAGCTGAGCGCTTCTACCGAGGACAACCAGGTGGTGATCCGGCGCGAACTGCTCAATTCCTCGCCGCCGGGTGTCTACGGCAAGCCTGCACAGATCATGGACAAGCGCGTTGACCGCACCTCCGAGGCGCGCTTCGTTTCGCCTGCCTTGCACACCGCTTATGCGCGCGTCCGCGTCCATGAGCCGGATGAGGGCAAGCCGGCGCTCTATCGCTACAACATCACCCACGTCTTCACGCCCGAGACGAACGATTCGATGCACTACTGGTGGTTCAACTCGCGCGACTATCTGCCGGGCGATGCGGATATCGATGGCTTCATGCTCGAAGCGCACACGCAGGCCTATTCCGAAGATGTCGAGGCACTGCAGTGGATCAACGAGGTGGTCCGTACCGACGGCGAGGAGCAGTTCGACCTGAGCTTCGCGCCGGACAAGCCCGGCCTGATGGCGCGGCGGATCATGTACCGTCTGGCGATGGCCGAAGCGCGCTGATCCCGATCGCGACGCGGATGCACTTTTTCTGAGATTCCGGAGCTCCCATGGCAACCATCATCGGTGCGATCGCCACCTCGCACACCCCCACCATCGGTTTCGCGCTCGACGCGAACAAGCAGGAGGATCCGGCCTGGAAGCCGATCTTCGAATCCTATGCGCCGATCGGCCGATGGATCGAAGACCGCAAGCCCGACGTCCTGCTGATGATCTACAACGATCACATCACGTCGTTTTTCTTCGATCACTATTCGGCGTTCTGCCTCGGCGTGGATGACAGTTACGCTGTTGCGGACGAGGGCGGCGGGCCGCGGCCGATGCCGCCCATCGCCGGACATGCGGGCCTCTCTCGCCACATCGTGCAATCGCTGATGACCGACGAGTTCGATATGAGCACGTTCCGTGACAAGGGACTGGATCATGGCATCTTCTCCCCGCTTTCGGTGCTCCTGCCGCACGATGCGGCGGGATGGCGGGCGAAGATCGTGCCGCTGCAGGTCGGTGTGCTCCAGTTCCCCATCCCGACGGCCCTGCGCTGCTGGAAACTGGGGCAGGCGCTGCGCCGGGCGATCGAGAGCTATCCGGAGGATATAAAGGTCGCCCTCGTCGCTACCGGCGGTCTTTCGCATCAGGTCCATGGCGAACGCTGCGGGTTCAACAACACGCCGTGGGATGAGGAATTCCTCGAATTGTTGGAAAAAGACCCGATTGCACTGACGCGCCTCACCCATGCCGACTACGCCAGGCTCGGCGGCATGGAAGGGTCCGAGGTCATCATGTGGCTCATCATGCGCGGCGCGCTTTCGGCGAGTGTGCGCAAGGTTCATCAGAGCTACTATCTCCCCTCGATGTGCGCGATTGCAACCGCGATCTACGAGAACGAAGCGGCGCCGATGAGCGAGGCCCAAGCAGAGCAACATCGCCAAGCGATGGATGCCGAGCTTGCGGGCGCGAACCAGCTGGAGGGAACCTATCCCTATACGCTCGAACGGAGCGCTGGCGGTTGGCGGGTTAACAAGTTCCTGCATGGCCTCATCGACGCCGAGACGCGCGCCGCATTCCAGGCGGACGAGGAAAGCGTACTGGCCCTTGCGGATATCACCGATGAGGAGCGTGACCTGATCCGCCGCCGCGATTGGCGGGGCCTGATCCACTACGGCGTCGTCTTCTTCCTTCTGGAGAAGCTGGCGGCGATCTCGGGCGCTTCCAATCTGGACATCTATGCCGGCATGCGCGGGCAGACGGTGGAAGACTTCCAGAAAACCCGAAATCAGCAGGTGACCTACTCGGTCGCCGCCCCGGTCGGAAACTGACCGACCTTTCAACCAGGCAGAACAAGTCCGGCGGGCTGGCCACGCAGAATGGCCTGCGCCGGTAATGGGAGAATACGATGGAAGATCCCCGCGCGATCATTGCGCGTGAGCCCATGCATTACCGGCAGGTCCTCGCAGTGGCGACCGCCACCGCGCTCAATGCACTTGACGGTTTCGACGTGCTCTCGATCAGTTTCGCTTCGCCCGGCATCGCTCACGAGTGGGGGATTACGCTCGCCGCGCTCGGGTTCGTCCTGTCGATGGAATTGATCGGCATGGGGATCGGCGCATTCCTGCTCGGCAATCTGGCAGACCGGTTCGGCCGGCGTCCGACCATTCTGGGCTGCCTCGCCATCATGGGCACTGGCATGGCGCTGGCCTCGCTTGCAGGCAACGTGACGATGCTTTCGGCTTTCCGCCTGTTCACCGGGCTCGGCATAGGCGGAATGCTGGCCGCGACCGGAGCGATCGTGGCGGAATGTTCGAACGCGCGCCGTCGCAACCTTGCGGTTGCGATCATGGCGGGGGGCTATCCGATCGGCGCGATCGTTGGCGGGAGCATCGCCTCCGCCCTGCTCGCTGCGACCGGCCGCTGGCAGTCGGTTTTCGAGTTCGGCGCACTGGCGACACTGTGTTTCATCCCGCTGGTGCTGTGGCTGGTGCCGGAAACGATCGCGTTCCTTGTCCATAAGCGACCGGCAAGGGCGCTGGAGAAGATCAATCGCACGATGGTCCGCCAGGGCCGCGCGCCGCTTTCTGCATTGCCGCCGCGCGATGTGCAGGTCGCCGGCACCGGCGTCGCCCAACTGTTCGCGCCTGGAATACGCTCGATCACGCTGTTGCTGACGCTGATCTACTTCGGCCACATGATGAGCTTCTACTTCTTCGTGAAGTGGATCCCCAAGATCGTCGTCGACATGGGGTTCGCGGCGGCGGCTGCAGGCGGCGTGCTGGTCTGGGCCAATGTCGGGGGCGCACTCGGTTCGCTCGGCGTCAGCCTGCTGAGCCAGCGCTTCAGTGTGCGCTATCTGGTCGCTGCGGCGATGTTCGGCGGAGCTGCGGCGCTCTGCGTGTTCGGGTACTGGCCGACGACGCTGGCCAGGCTGTCCATCATGGCCTGCGTGGGCGGCTTCTTCACCAATGGCGCGACCGCCGGACTCTACGCCGTGATCGCGCAATGTTTCCCGGCCCATCTGCGGGCCGGCGGCACCGGGCTTGTGATTGGCGCCGGCCGGGCAGGCGCTGCGCTCGGGCCGGTCATTGCCGGGTTGCTGTTCACGTGGGGTTGGTCGCTTGGCCCTGTCGCCGTGATGCTGGCTTGCGGAACCTTGCTCGCCGGCATCGTCCTTCTGACCTTCAGATATCGCGAAAGCACCATCGCCTGAACGGGCTCCCGCAAAACCGGGAATTGGCCAGCAAGAATGAATTCGAGGCCGGGCTCATGGAGGCCCGGCCCAGGGAGAGTCGCATCGTGAATACGCAAAAATCACCCGAAATGCGCCGTCTGCGCGCTGCCTTGCTGGGCTTGGCTGCCACCGCGCTGCCTGGGGCCGCGCTTGCACAAGTTTCGCCGGCGCCGGTTCCCCTTGCACCCCCTGTGCCCGAACCCGTGCCGGGCGGCGTTCCCGCTCCCTCCGGCATGCCGCAAAGCCTGCGCTGGACAGAGGACTGGAAAGCCGCCGCCGATCCCGAATATCGCAGGAAGAACCCGCTGGAGAGCCTGCGCCACGTCCCGGTGATCGGTGACGACGTCTACTTCTCCGTAGGTGGGGAAATCCGCTACTACTACCAGAACTGGTCGCACCAGAGCCTTGGCGCCAACGCGGACGACAAAAACGCAAACCTCGGACAGCGGCTTCGGCTCGTCACCGACCTTCACATCACGCCTTACCTGCGTATCTTCAGCGAACTGGGGCACAACAGGGAATACGACGCGACGCTCAAGACACCGCCCAATCATGACAAGCTGGAATTCCAGCAGATATTTGCGGACATCACGATCCCGATTGGCGAGGATGCACTCGTTACGATCCGTCCGGGCCGGTTCGAGATGCCGCTCGGTAATGGCAAGCTCGTCGGCCTTCGCGACGGTACCAACGTTCGCTTTACCTATCAGGGGGTGCGCGGAACTTTCATCCTCAAGCACAAGCTGCGGATTGACGCCTTTGCCGTTCGGCCCATGCAATTGTTCGAAGGGTCTTTCGACGATAAGGCGAACCCGGACCGCCACTTCAACGGCGTGACCATCTCGGCCGCCAAAGGACTGATCCTGCCGGACACGCAGATCGACATCTATCACTACGACGTGTTCAATAAAGTCGCGAAGTTCGCGCTTCTGACCGGCGAGGAGCACCGCCGGAGCTGGGGCATGCGCATCGGCGGCAAGAGCGGCGCGTGGGACTACGACGCCGAGGGGACGTACCAGACCGGCAGTTTCGCCGGAGATCATATCCGGGCGTGGGGGTTCAACAGCGACTTTGGCTACAGCCTGCCGAAATCGACACCGCTGCAGCCCCGGCTGGGTTTACGTTTCGACGCGTTCAGTGGCGACGGTAAGCCGAACAACGGCACGCTGGGCACTTTTGCGCCTCCTGCCCCGCGATTGCCGCTTTTCGGCGATGCCGGTTTCCTGAACTTCTCGAACATCGTCGATCTCTACCCGAACCTGACGGTCAAACCTGCCAAATCGCTCACACTCGTGGCAGGTCCGGAGTTCTTCTGGCGCGAAACGAAAAACGATGCGACCTATCAGGGGCCGACAAACTATCCGGGCATTCGCCCCGTCGGCTCTTCCTACATCGGCACCGGGTACAATTTCCAGGCAGACTGGAATGTCACCAAAAACCTCAGTTATCGCCTGTTCTTCACGCGCTGGGTCGCCAGCGACGCCTTCCGGGCCGGCGGCGGCAAGAGTTCGAATTACGTCGGCGTTTGGCAGCAGATCCGCTTCTGATCGCTACGGGATCGCAGGTTGCCGTTTCGCCGAACACGCCGCCTAGTGGATCGGGCATGATGATCATTCACCGCTCCCCCGTCGTCTCCTCCATTCTGTGATGGGCTAACGCAACTCGAAGCCCGCAAAGAACTGAGCAAAATCCACTAGCAACACCGCTCATTTTACGATCGTTGTCGCCAACATAGCGGCCGTTCATCACCCATTTTGGTGTTCTGAAAGCCGCCCTCCGTTCACCGAGACGAAGGTGATCCTGAAACTGCCGGAGTGGAAAGCTCGCGATTTTCGGCTTCGGAGGGCCTGGCTAAAGAAACCAGACACCTCCAGCGTTCAGGTTACTCATGATGCATCGGCAGCAACCGCCCGATCCTGCCCTCGCTTTCAAAGGAATCCTGATAGCGGTCATTCCCGACAATCAGGAATGGCTCATTTGGCCGAACTGATTCGATTTCTATATGGCCTGAGCCGAAACAGCGGGCGCTTCCTCCCGAAATAGTTTGGCGATCAGTTGGCGGGTATGCCGCCCTCCAACGTCACTGGCGATGTCGATCATCGGTGCCGATGGGTTTTGGGAAATGCGAAGCTGTTGCAGTTCCAGCACCTCTTGGTCCTCGCGGAATGTCCGCGCCGTCTGCTCAAAGACCTCGTCAGGAATACCGTTGTCCAGGATATTCGTGGCCATGGACCAGAAATAGTGGGTCGTCGTGGCCGTTTCCGGCGTAATGCCGTGAAAACCGCGCATCGAAAACCCGCTCTCCTGATTGCCCTCGTAGGCGCCAGTCCCGGCGTCGCAGGCTCCTGTGTGAATCCTGATATTGATCGGCGCAAACTCAATTTCTTGCCAACGATCGATGCGCCCCTTGAAACCAGCAGCATCCACATAAGTCGGAGGCGGGACAGAAGCAGGCATGTGGCGAACAACGCGCACGCCATTGGCAAGTTTTTCTGACTGCGTCTTCGTCTTGAAGTGCAGTTCGGGGTCACCGCCGATGGTGTTCGCGTGAATGTATGGCAGATGCGACAGGTCCATCAGGTTGTCGATCAGCAGTTGCCAGTTACCCTTCACCGGAAAATGAGCGCTTCGCCATGCGTAGGCCGGATTTTCATGGATTGGGTAATCAGGAACCAGCGCACTGTCGGCCCGGTCGGCAGCGCCCATCCAAATCCAGATGAGCCCCTGCTTTTCAACGATGGGATAGGCCCGGACGCGCGCCGTTTCTGGAACTCGATCTTGAGCAGGAATGCGCGTGCACTTGCCGTCACCACCGAACTCCAAGCCATGATACGGGCACCGAATGCTGCCATTGTCGACCACGCCTGCCGAAAGCGGCATGGCGCGATGGGCACAACGATCCTCCAGCGCGAATGCGGTACCGTCCAGCGAACGCCACAGTACGACCGGCTCATCAAGGTAAGTACGCCCGACGCGATCACCCGGTGCCAGATTGCTGCTCCAACCCGCAACGTACCACAAATTCTTTAGAAAAATTGCATCGGCCACGGCCAGATCCTCTCTCGTTATGAGGATACGATAACGAGGCACCTGTCGATTTGCAGGACTGTTTATTCTGATATAGCTTATTCCTAAAACGGATAACCTCAGTGAACTACAGACATTTCGACCTCAACCTCCTCATCGTCCTTGACGCGCTTCTCGAGGAGGGCGGTGTGAATGCGACAGCCAGACGCCTAGGGATGAGTCAGCCCAATGTCAGTTTCGCATTGAGTAAGCTTCGGGCTCAGTTTGAGGACGAGCTGCTCATCCGAGTCGGCAATACCATGCAGCCAACCGCTCTTGGACAATCGGTGCGTGAACCGCTGCGCAAAATGCTGGCTTCGCTTGAAGATGAGATATTCGCCCAGCGAACGTTCGATCCAACATCTTCCGATCGTCGCTTCACCATCAGCACATCGGATATCGGGGAGCTGGTTTTTCTCCCCCGCCTCATGGCCGAACTGGCAGTACGCGCGCCCGGCATCACCCTTCAATCGCGGTCGATGGCTCCGGACGAACTCCAGGCAGCTATGGCGGATGGTGCGGTGGACCTTGCTCTCGGCTATTTCCCCGATTTGGATGGCAGCAATTTTCTGACCCAAAAACTCTTCGACCATCCCTTTGCCTGCATCGCACGCGCTGACCATCCTCACGCGAACGTTGGCTGGTCACTGCAGACTTACTTGGGCCTCGGGCACATCGTCGTCGCGCAGCGCGGTCGAAGCCAGGAACTCTTTGAAGCGAAGCTGAGGGAAATGGGCCTATCACGGCGAATCCAACTTCAGTCACCACACTTCATGAGTGTGCCGCTGCTGGTAGCTGGGTCCGATCTGATCAGCACCGTCCCGGCTGCGGTCGGGGGTATCTTTGCGACGATGGCCCACCTCAAGGTCATCGCCCCGCCTCTGCCGTCGCCGATGATCAGCCTTCAACAATTCTGGCACCGCCGGGCCCAGGACGATCCCGCCGTTTTGTGGCTACGCCGGCTTATCGCTGAACTCTTTCTCGGCCGCGACCCATCCCCGACGAGTGCCTAGGTCACAAACCTGTGTGAACCGGCCGTGATATCGACTGGACCGTTTGGCAAGGCCACGGTCGCTCGTGAGTTGCTGGGGACGACAATTTCGAGAACGCGGCCTTGGCGTGTTCGGCTCCAACGCGTCTCGACCCGCCCGCGCACGGTTTCCAGAGTGGCGCCTGCCGATGGGATGCGATCATCCATCACGGGCGAAACCGCAAACCGTGCGAAGCCAGGCTCGATTGGGGCGATTCCGGCGACCCGGCGGTAGAGGAAGCCGCAGACAGCACCGAGCGCATAGTGGTTGAACGAATTCATCGCGATGTCACCGGTATCGCCGTTCCAACGTTCCCAGATGGTCGTCGCGCCGTGGTCGGCCATGTAGCCCCAGGAGGGATAGTCGCGGCGCAGCAGAAGATCCCAAATCAGCTTTTCCTCGCCAATGCTTGCCAAAGCATCGAGCGCCAACGGCGTTCCCAGAAAGCCGGTGGAAAGGAGCGTACCCCGACGGCGGATATCGGCCGCAAGCAGCGCGCCGGCTGAGGCGCGTTGCTTATCGGTCAGCAGATCAAGGCTGAGCGCCAGGACAAAGCTGCAATGACTGCCGTTCCCGACAGTCCCATCTTCCGCAACGAATGCCTGCCGGAATGCACGCTTGGTCTGTTCGAGCCGCGCCTGCCAGCGCCCGGCCTCATCGGTGCGCCCTGTCCATTTCGCCATTTGAGCGACCTGTCCGATCGATCTGGCGAGCATCGCAGTGGCAATCAAAGCCTTCGGCGTTGTTTCATCCATCGGACTCTTAGCATCAAGCGCCAGCCAATCGCCGAGATCCGCACCTCGATCTTTTGCCCATAGGCCATCCGGGTTTGTAGCCAGAATTCCGTCGAGGTAGGACGTCATAGCTTGCCAGTTCTCATCGACGATCGTGGCATCGCCGCTGTGCAGGTAGCTGATGTAAGGCAGCATTACGCCGGCATCTGCCCATCCCGGTGTCGCTGATGGCGTGCCCCAGCCCAAGCCGGCCGGATTTGGAGCCCACAACGGAAATGCGCCGCTCTTGCCTTGAGCATCGCGCATGGCGCGGCAAAAAGAGCGGGTGAAGCCGCTGGTATTCATGTTGAAACTGGCGGCATCCCAGAATACCTGCGCATCGCCCGTCCACCCCAGGCGTTCGTCACGTTGAGGACAGTCGGTCGCAATCCCCATGAAGTTCGAGCGTTGGCTCCAAAGGGCATTGAGCCACAATTTTTGCACGCGCGGCTCTTCAACCCGGAGGGTGCCGATTTCACCAATATCACTGGAAAGGACAAGGCCTGTAACCATCGTCTTGTCGATGATATCCAGACCCTCGGTCCGAGCGTACCGGAAGCCTTGGTAAGTCAGAACGGGAGCAAGCACTTCATTGCCCCCCCTGAGAATGTAGCGGTCCTGCGCGCGTGCAGCGCGCAAGTTGCGGCGATCAAGATCTCCGTCGCCGCCAAGCACCTCTGCGTGACTGACCGTGATCACGTCGCCAGCCTTGCCGTCGACTCGTAGCTGCACTCGCCCCGCGAAATTCTGCCCAAAATCGACGACGAAACGCTTTTCGCCGAGTTTCACAATCGATTGTGGCACAAGCTCTCTGATCACTCGGACGGGTTCGGAAATGGCCGCCGAAAAGGAAAGCTGGGGATCCGGCGCTTCCCATACGCTTTCCCAGCCAGTGTCGTCATATCCCGGCGCATTCCAGCCATCAGGCAAGAGACGAAGGTCTTGATCTTCGCCCGCGTAGTTCTCCGACATCGTGAGATGCGAAGTCTTGTGTCGCCAATCGCCGTCGCTGACAACGCGCTGGATTGCCCCGTCATCACCGAAGATCTCCAAAACCGCCTGGAACCGTCGGGGCGCTCCCAAGTAGGGATACCGCCCCTCCGGAGCTTGATAGCTGGCGAAGTTGCCATCCCCCACCAACGCGGCGACGACATTGTCTCCCTGACGCAGGAGGTGGGTTACATCATAGGTTCTGACAGGAACCCGCTTGCTGTAGTCGACCGGTTCAGCTTGCAATTCATCATCACCGACACGGGCGGCGTTGATCCAGAAGCGGTAACCGGCAAGCGCGGCAACGTGCAGCCGTGCTCGCGCGATTGTAGCCTTGCTTGAGAAGTTGCGGCGCAGCATCCGAGCAGGCGTCGGCGGCCACGGGAAGTTCGGCTGATTTTCCGCCTTGTCGGCCATGCTCCAGACCGTTTCCGTTGGCATTTGAGTTTGCCAACCACTGGCGATTCTTGCCTGAGCTCCGTTCTGGGTCGTCACCCGAACAAGCGATGCGAGCATCACCGTTGGCTTCACGAAAAAGCCAGGAACAGGTGCGACCAATGCGCTGAGCAGATGGTCTCCTTCGCCCAGTTCCAACTCGAATTTGGCTGCAGGAGCGCCGCCGAAGGCATTGGGATCGCGCGCCGGCAGAGTGAGTGGTCTGCCGTCGATTGCTAGCCTGGAAAGCGCGCCGTCGGCGACGATTGTAACTACTGCCGGCCCCTTGCCACTGGTAAAGGGAAGACGGAAGGCTCGAGGCTTGTCAGTTCCTGGCGATGACCCAAGCACCCATTCGGGGGCCGCCAAACGGTCGATACGCTCATCCATGGCCTCGGCAGCCAGCCATTTTCCGGTCCAGTCTGAAGCAACAATGTAGCCCATTTCCCACGTTGCAGACGTGCTCCAAGCGCGCTGTTCCGCTGAGTTCCAGCAGCAAACCTTCCAATGGCATTGGCGGGTGCTTGCGAGTTCGGCACCGTCATATCGAATTCCGGTCGAAGCGCTGCCTTCTACGCGGCCACTGTCCCAAAGGTCCCCGCGACCGCTGGCAAGAATTGCAGGCGATGAAGCGACCAACACGCGCCAAGCCTTCTGCTCAGTTCCGGCGGGACCCTCCATTCGCCACGACAAGGCAGGGCGATGTTCGCCGATGCCAATCGGGTTCAACCGTCCGGCGGTTTTCAGGTCGACGATTTTCATGGCCTGCGCCGCTAAAGCAGAACGGGGGCGTGATCCGGCCGCCGTCGTTGCAGCGAGTGCCCCGGTTACGAGAAGCGAGCGGCGATCGATGTTCGGCATTGGTCTCCTCTCCAACCGGGGCCTTGGGCGGTGTGCCGCACTTCTGGCCCCCGTTCAGTTGCGGGCGCGATCAGATTTTGTTGGTTCTGGCGTAGCGGCCGAGATGCGGCCCGCTAGGCTTGATCGTGCGCGCGAAGGTCTTTCGATCAACGACAACCAGGCCGAACTGCGCGGTATATGCCCGATTCCATTCAAAGTTATCGAGCAAGGACCAGTGAATGTAGCCGCGAACGTCGGTACCGGCATCCATTGCCCGGCCAAGTCCAGCCAAGGCGCGATCAATATAGGCGATTCGGCGGTCATCGTTGTTGGTCGCAACGCCGTTCTCAGTGACAATGATGGGGCGGCCGGTTGCTTCGGCGACCCATTTCACGGTGACTTCGAGCGCTTCGGGATAGAACTCCATACCGGTCTGCGTGACTTCTGCGCCGGCAGGTGGCGGAATATCCGCATCGGGTCCGACAACAGCGCGTCCATACGTCTGAACCCCCACGAAATCGTCCTGGGCCACTGCGTCAAACCAAGGCTGGTACACTTCGGCAATCTTGCGCTGAAGTGCACTTTCACCCGGCAATGCCTGTTCGTCGGCCACTGCAAGGCTGAGACCGATTTCCACGCTCGGGTGCACCGACTTGATGGCCTCGCGACCGCGATGGTGGGCTGCGATGGTGTTCGCGAGGGTTTTGGCAGGGTCCGAGGTCAACGTGGAAGCGAAGCGATCGGAACCGATCATCTTGGCCGCCTGCTGATTGCCCATCGCAAAATAGTTCATCGCCTGGCGAAACTCCGGTTGCCAGGAGAGTTGGGCCGCCAGGTTCGGTTCGTTGAACGTCAGGGCATGACCATAGCCGGTGCCCAGCGCCCGGGCTGCTGTCTCGCAGAAGCGGCCAAACAGCTCAACGCTTTCGGGATTCTCCCAACCACCGTTGCCTGCAAACCAGCGAGGTACGGTGAAATGCGAGAATGTGATGATGGGTTTCAGCCCCAGCTCCAGGCAGGTATCCACCATCGCTCGATAATGTGCGAGGCTAGCCAGCGACCATTCGCCCCTGGCAGGCTCGATGCGCGACCACTCGATCCCGAAGCGATAGGTGTTCAGGCCCATTCGCTTGACGAGCGCGATATCTTCCCGCCAGCGGTTCCAGCTGTCACAGGCATCGCCGGACGGTTCGGGGAACGAGCTGGGCGACAGATGTTCCGACACCCAGCTGTCGCTGTTGATGTTTCCGCCCTCGACCTGATGGCCTGCTGTGGCTGCGCCCCACAGAAAATCACGAGGTAGTCTGCGCTGCACTCGCGGAGATGCGCCGAGAAGGGGCGATGCCCCCGCGAGTACCAGACCGGTGCCCGCCGTTTTGAGGATGTTGCGGCGGGTCATGCGATCAATCACGCGCTTTCCTTCTTCAGAACTTGAACTGGAGGCTGGCGCCGATGGTGCGAACCGAGTCGAAGCCGAACTGCTGCTGGTAGGTAGCGACGCCGGCGATCGCATCGCCCGAGTCCAGGCCGATGAAATTCGGATTGTATGCGCTTGTGCAGTTCTTGCAGAAGATCGAGATCCGCATGCCGTTGTCGAGGTTTAGACCGGCGCTTGCCCCGATCATGTCGAGCGTCGGGACCTTTGCCCCCGGAGCGCGGTTGATCAAGTAATTGATTGACGAGCGATGATACCAGTTCGCCTCGATAAAGGGATGCACGGAGCCCGAAGTCTGGAACTCGTACATCGCTTCGAGGGACGATGTGAACTTTGCCGAGGTAGGTGTCCGGCGGCCCTTGGCGTTGAAAGAAGAACAGCCCTGTCCAGGATAGCACTCGGCGCCAGGAAAGTTGCCGAACTTCGAATCCAGCAGCGTTCCCGAAGCGTTGATCGACAGGCCATCCACCGGCGTAGCGTTGATGGTGGCCTCGATGCCCTTGGTCGTGACCGATGCGGCGTTTTGAACCACGAAGGCCTGCAGATTGGTATCGAGCGACTGGACTTGATAGTTGTCGAACTTGGTGTGGAAAGCCGAGATGTTGAACACAAGGTGGCGATCGAACCAGCTCGTCTTGAAACCGATTTCGCCGGTGTAGGACTTTTCGGGCCGCACAACGAGGTTTGCGTCCGCCGTTGCAGCGGTGTCGTTAAATCCCGGCCCCTTATAGCCGCTGCCGTATGACCCATAGAACATCACGTCCGGCGTGAAGTTGTACTGGCCGCCGACCTTCCAGCTGAAATCCGTGTGACCATAGTCCTGATTGAAGCTGCCAGGAACCGCCAGCGGAACAAAGTAGGCGTCCTGGACCTGATCGAGGTCGATCGAGATTTCATCACGAGTCACGCGGCCGCCAGCAAAGACCTTGAGGCCGTCGGTGATGTTATAGGTCAGCTGACCGAAGGCGGCGTAGCTGTCCGTCTTCATGCTGTAGATGTAGTCGCGGCCAAGGAAATAGCTGTTCGAGTATGGGCAACCGGTGGCCGCCGATCCACCGACGCAGAACGGGAAGACCGGCAACAGGAAGCTGGGCATATAGTTGTTGCCCGCGATCTGGCCCTTCTGATCGATTGTCGAATGGAAGTAGTAGAGACCGGCCTGGCCCGAGAGCCGGTTGCCGGCCGGCAATGCCACGCGCAACTCGTTGGAGAACTGGTCATAGTTCGCATGCGACCAGTTACGGCTAGCACCGTCGAGGTTGGTGAAGTCGGTATCGAGCTGGCTGTCGAAATTGTAGAATTTCCACGCGGCGATGTTGCTGACGACTATTCCGTTGGGAGCGGTCCAGGTTAGCGTTCCCTGTGCCCCGCCCAGCTTGAGGTCGCGCCAGTAGCCACCATCGCCGCCGAATGCGAAGTTGTTGTCTGCAGGAGTGATGCCGGTGATAGCCAGAGCGTCAGTGTTGACGCTGCCCGCACCGACAGAACGATAGGTGCGGTCATAGATGCCCGCGACGCCGTGGGATTCAGCGTAGTCGCCGATCACATAAAGCTCGAGCGATGGCGAGATTTCCTGGAGATACTTGGCGCGAACGCCGTACTGCTCACGATTCAGGTCGTTACGTACGTTCCTCAGCCCCACGAACGTCGTGCCGGGTTCCTCCCACGAATAGCTGCCATTGATCCGCAGAGCTGCGCTGTCGCCGACGGGTACGTTGATCGTCTGGCGACCGATCATTGACCAGGCAGAGCCGGTTTCGTCGGGGGTTTCACGGCTGTCCAGCTCGAGATTGGTAATGCTTTCGAACTTGTTGAGCCTGGGCTTCGTAGAGACCACATTCAGCAGACCTGCCGAGGCGTTCTTTCCGAAGAGCAGACCTTGCGGACCGTTGAGCACTTCGACACGTTCGACGTCATTGAACATGCCTTGCGCCAGAAATGGGCGGCCAAGGTTCACGTCGTCGAAGGCGGTCGCAACGGAAGAATCGATCGTGGTGGCAAAGGCCTGGGTGCCGACGCCACGGACGGCGAAGGTATTGTCACTGCCAACCTGCAGGCTTGGCGCAGCAATCGCGATCTGGCTCAGATCATTGATCTGGCGCGCCTCGAGAGCGGCCGAACCCAGCGCGGTGACACTGAGTGGCACGTCTTGCAGGCGCTCGGTACGGCGCTGTGCGCTAACGATGATTTCTGCGACCCCGCCATCGTCCTGAACGGACGCCGTGTCCTGCGCGAAGGCCGGACCTGCTGTGGCGCAGAGGCTGACGCCGATTAGGAATGCTGTCTTTCGCATCGAAATACCCTCCCATGTAATTGCGCCAATTGCCGACGCTTGACCGGGCTGATACGGATTTAAGATACAAACGGTCAAGCATGAATGTTTTTTGTGGCTGGTGATCGCTCCAGTCGTTGGTTAGCGCTTGCCCAGGGAGATCGACTTGTGACTTGGCTTGCTTCGAACACCGATAGGATCGGTCAGTTCTGGACATGTGGATGACGATGACGGTTAAAAACAAGGTTCGGCGCACGCAGGAAGAGCGGACGGCTCAGACCCGGCTTGCGCTGCTTGAAGCGGCAATCGAAGTCATTCACGACGTCGGATATGCGGCAGCCAACACGTCAATGATCTCCGAGCGGGCTGGCGTTTCCCGAGGGGCTATGCTCCACCACTTTGGGACGCGAGCGGCGCTAATGGCTGATGTAGTCCGCCATGTATTCGACAGCGAAATGGTCGAATACGAGAGGATCAGGCAATCGACCGGCCTTGGAAATCGCTTGGGAGACTGGCCGAAGGTGCTCTGGCAGGTCCTGGGCCGCCCCTCCGGCCTAGCCGTTCTGGAGATCCTTCAAGCAGCGCGCAGCGATGCACACCTGGAAACGCTTGTGGTTCCTATGCAGGAAGAAGTGGAAGCGCGAGCTCTCCAAGTCATGCAAGGCGCTTTTGGCGGAGACATGACGCTTGCCCGGACAGTGATGCGCCTGATGGTATGGTCGGTGCGGGGACTGACTATCGCCGAAAGGCACCTGCCCGTTTGCGAAGAGAATGTCGCTGCAGTCGAAATGCTATCCCGCCTGCTCGAACTGGCAGCGCCAGACGGCAGCATGGAGAACCTGCCCGCGGTTCTTGCACGAAGTTAGGTCGTCAACTAGCCTTCCTGCATTCCATTTTCCGCCATCTCGGCGAACAGGCGGTTCTTGAGCGAGAGCATCCCCGCATCGGTCAAGCGCGCTGCGTGATATTGAATCATCTGACGCATCAGCGGAACTTCACTCGGAGCCGGGCGGATTTCCAGCGGCAACAATGGTGCGAAGACGCGGGCTAGCCGCTCGTGCATCAGCGCCCAGGAGATTCGTTCCGGGAAGCAGTCAGGGCACGATGGAGATCGACGGAGCGGTCACCTCGATCCGCCGCTGGACATCCACGGTCATGAAGTGCTTGTCCGCGAACGTCGCGACGCCGGTGATTCTTACCGCCACATGACCGCAGGAGTGGAATGCCTCCCGCGTCATTTCGCCGCCGAAAACCCTGTTTTCCCGCCATCCCACGACTACGTGGCGTTCTTCGAACAGAAGCTCGCTGGGATGCTCAGGGCTAAGAAACTGTTCGGGGATGATCTGAAAATCCAGCCTGCCGTCTTCGAGGACTGCACTTGTTTCGCGCGTGGAGCGGCGTTGCGATCATGCGCCGACCGTGTGCGACCAGCAATTCATCGTTCATGGCCTGCCGCAACCGGGCAAGTGCGGCGCCATTGATGACTGCGTGAGATTGGCCCGCTGGGCGGCTCTCGTGACATTGCGCTCCTCCAAAAGGAGCTCAAAAGCGATCAGGAGATTGAGATCAAATTTGTCGAGGCGCATCGCGCGCCCCCCTCTCCGCAGCTTCTGCATTTTATGGACGGAGCACAACTACCATTTTTGTTTGTGGAAACTGACAAAAACAAAAAATTTGATCTGTTATTTATCGAACTGCATCCCTCTCCCCACAAGAGGCCGCACCAAGCGGCAAAGGGGAGAGAAAGACATGCGTCAGGCACTTCTGCTGGGCACAGCACTTGGATTCGCGCTCGTATCGAGCCAGGCATTTGCGCAAGAGAGCGCTCCAGCGAATTCGGCCCAGGCCACGGCAAATGACAGCGAAGCGCCGGCGGGTCTCAACGAAATCGTGGTCACTGCGCAGCGCAAAGCGGAGAGCGCTCAGCGCGCCGGCATCGCTATTGACGTAGTCGGCGGGGGAGACCTGATCAAAAGCGGTCTGACGCAAGCAGCGGGCCTCGGGCAGCTGGTGCCTGCGCTCAATGTCCAGCAAAACGGCGGTGCGAACGCGGTATTCTTCTTGCGCGGCGTCGGCAATTTCACCGTCAACGGCTACTCCGATCCAGCGATCGCCTTCAACTATGACGGAGTCTATATCGGCCGCCCGACTTCGGCGACCGGCGTTTTCTACGACCTCGAGCGAGTGGAAGTTCTGAAGGGCCCGCAGGGCACACTCTACGGGCGAAACGCTACAGGCGGCGCCGTCAACGTGATTCCCGCCAAACCCAAGCCAGGTGAATTCTCGGGATTCGGTGACATTTCCTACGGAAACTATGACGCCCTCACACTGCAGGGTGCCATCAACGTACCGGTCGGCGAAGACGGCGCCATGCGGATTTCGGGCAGCCTGACCCGACACGACGGCTACCTTTTAGACGGCATGTCGGACGACAAGACCGGTGCGCTACGCGTGCAATATCTGGCTGAACTGACGCCAGATCTCACCGTTCGCGTGGCGGGCGACTATTCGCATACGGGCGGCAAGGGCGTCGGCGCTGCCTACCAGGGCCAATATGCCTACAACTCTGGTTCGACGGGATATACGTTCGTTCCGTCAGGGCTGAGCAAGTCGACCGGGCTGCTCGATCCCGCTTCGCAAGCCTATCGCCAGACCCTGTTTCTTGGCCTTTCCGGCCGGACCGCTGATCCGCTCGATACAAACCTCTATCAGGACAACAGCTATTATGGCGTCAATGCCGAGGTCACATGGCGTACGGGCGCGGGCACGCTGACGGTTGTTCCGGCCTGGCGCTATTCGGATCTCGACAACAGCTTCGGAAACCCCGGCTTCATCGGCTACATCCAGGAGAAGGATGAGCAGTTCAGCCTGGAAACGCGATTTGCAGCCAACCGCGTAGGCATCTTCGACGCCATTTTGGGCGCATACTATTTCGACGAAAGCGTCGACGGAAACTACACTTTCGCCCAGCAGGCGCTCAACGCCTACCAGGAATTCAAGTCCGATACCCGCTCCTACGCTGTTTTCGGACGACTGACTGCCAATCTCAACGATCGCCTGCGCCTGATAGGTGGCCTTCGCTGGACTCGCGATGAGAAAGACTTCGACGGCACTGCCGACGTGTTCCTGGTAAAGTGCACCCGTACGGTGAACTTCGTACCGAGCTGCCCAACGGCCACGCTGCTGCCGGTGACCGACAGCTTCACCCAGCTTCCGGCGCCGTTCATCGTACCGCCGCCTGGCGGGGTCACGCCCATCGGCTCCTCGGGCGCGCTCCTCATCCGCGCGCAAACGGTCGTCGATCAACCGCTCAAAACTTCGAAATTGACGTGGCGTGCAGGCGCAGAGTTCGACGTGGCACCCAACTCGCTGCTCTACGCGAGCGTCGAAACGGGCTATCGCTCGGGCGGCTTCTCGATGTCGGTCGGATACGAAACGTTCCAACCGGAATATATCACTGCCTACACCCTGGGCATGAAGAACCGCTTCTTTAACAACCGCCTCCAGTTCAATGTGGAAGCCTTCTACTGGAAATATCGCGACCAGCAGGTGAACCACACCGGCATCGATCTTGCCGGCAACCAGGGGCAGTTCACCGAAAATGCCGGTCAATCCACGATCAAGGGCGCGGAGATCGAGACCCAGTTCCTGGCGACCAGAAACACGCTGCTTTCCGCCCAGGTTCAATACCTCGATGCGCAGTACAAGGACTTCGTCTACCGCGAACCGATCGGCGCGACGCCGCCGCTGACATCGTGTCCATACGCCGCGAGCACGACTTCGCAGGGTCAGTACGAGATCGACTGCTCCGGCCGCCAAGCCTATCAGTCTCCCAAGTGGACGATCAATCTGGGCGCCCAGCAGACGGTCGACATCGGCGACTACAAGATCGTGCTGTCAGCCGACACCCAGTACAAGACGAGCCGATACGTCGCCTTCCAGTACATGCCGGAGCAGCGGGTTGGGGACACTTGGACCAGCAACGCCAACATCACGTTCTCGCCGCAGAATGATCGTTGGTCGATCGGCGCATTCGTTCGCAACATCGAAGACAATCGCGTCATCACGGCCGGCCTGACTTACAACGCGGCTTCTGCGTCCACCATCATCACGTCGCCGCCGCGCACTTATGGAATCCGTGCGGGGGTGAAGTTCTGATGCGCCTCGGCCTCATTGCCTTTGCGGTTGCCTGCACAACAGGGATGTCCCCCGCCTTGGCGCTTGCCAACGCGGGGGCAGAGCCAGCGGCGTCGGGGGACGCCCCGGCCCCGTCCCCGGCCCCGGCCCCGGCTCCGGCTCCGGTTTCGCCTCAGCATGCCTCCACCAGCTGGTTTACCCTCGGCACCATGGGAGGACCGATTGCTTCCAGTCCACGCAGCCAGCCTGCGAATCTCCTGGTGCGCGGGCGTGATGCTTACTTGATCGATTGCGGTGACGGCGCGCTCGAGCGGCTTGCCGCTACCCGTATCCGCCTTCAGCAGGTCCATGCCGTTATCCTGAGTCACCTGCACTTCGACCATACCGCAGGGCTTCAAGCCGTGCTGGGTCTGCGCTTCCAAACCGGCGTGGAAGATAAGCTGACCATCTACGGCCCACCTGGCACGCGTGCGGTGGTGGACGGCCTCCTGGCATCGATGAAGCCGGCAGTGGAAGCGGGTTATGGGCTGCCTGGCGAACCCAGCGCCAATCCTGCCAACAGCGTGGCAGTCGTCGAGTTGACTGACGGCTCCACCTTCAACCTGGAGGACGTGGCCGTCACAGTCCGGCAGAACACCCACTATTCCTTTTCGGCAGGCTCTGCGGCCGACCGGCATTTCAAATCGCTGTCGTTCCGGTTCGCAGCACCAGACCGCACGATCGCCTACACCGGGGATACCGGCCCAAGTCCTGCCGTGGAACAACTGGCCAAGGACGCGGATCTGCTGGTTTCCGAAATGATCGACGTAGATCGCACCGTGGCCAACGTCCGCCGGAACAGCCCGGATATGAGCGTTCGCGCGATGGCAGCGATGACCCAGCACCTTTCGACCCACCACCTACCACCCGAGCAGGTCGGCGAACTGGCCGCGCGCGCCGGGGTCAAATCGGTGGTCGTTACACACATCGTCGCGCCGACAGCCAGTGCGGGGGATCTCCTTGACTACCTCGCCAGAATCTCGGCGACCTATCGCGGCCCCACCGTGATTGCCGAGGATCTCGACGAGTTTTGAGCATCTGCCATTTCGAGGAGCTATTGATGCAGAATCTGAACATTCTCGTGGTTGGCAGCAGAGAGGCGTGCTCGACACGTTTCTTGATGCCGCCCACGGTTTCGATGCCGTCGAGATTTTTCTGCCAGATGGTGCGAAAGTCGCCCGCGTCCCAACGCCCGCATTGGTGGAAGGCAAGCCAGCCAACGTGGGCATCGGTCGCCGCGCACTCCAGAAAGTTCCAGGCGACAGCGCCATAGCGCTCGGAGCGGACATCCGTCTGGGCGTAACAGTGGAGGCGTTGAGTCAAGACGATGCCGGTTTATCGGTCAAGTTTTCCAATAGAACTGAGGAGCGATACGATATCGTTGTCGGCGCGGACGGTGTCTATTGAGGAGACTTCTGCGGCACTTCATGGCACCAAGATTGACCAACTTGTTTCGCGTTCGCAAACGGGGCCCGAAAACGGCAAAAGCCCCCGGCTATTGGGCTGGAGGCTTCAAGTCGTACATCATTGGTTGCGGGGGTAGGACATTTTTAGCGGAATATGTATTTTATTCTAAAATTTATTTTTAATCACTCGTCATTGCTTGCGACCAATCGTTCTCCCAGAGCGCCAAATCGAAAAGGGCTGCCCGAGCAGATCGGGTCGGCCAGAACAGCTTTGAGTATTTTAGTTATGGCCGCTCCATCAACGCACTGACCTCCGACATAGCTGACACTCAATGCCACATCCGGGCATCCTGAAAGCTGAACTCCATTAACCGAAGCGCGAGCGAACGTGAACGACTTCCATTGGGCTAACATGGCGCGTGCTGCGCTCAAGCTGTCCCATTGGATGTTCCCAATCGGGAGGCGGACTGTGAGCTATTTTTCAGCAGCGCCCTGCTGCTCGGCGGGCGTCGCGGCGCGATGGCCGTAGCTGAGGACGCTGGTGATCCGCCAGATGCCGTCCTGTTTCGCCCAGACCATCACGAACTTGGCGATACCCTCGCATCGTCCTGTAGCGAGTTCACAGAAGCGGTGTTCGCCTTCCTCAATCGCGCCATAATCCTTGATCGGATAGACGCGAAACGTGGCTGGGATCAGCTCGCGCTTCACCTTTCCGCAAATGTATTTGCGCACACCATCTACCATCGCGTCACGCTCGAACGTCGCACCGCCGGTGTCGTGATAGAAGGCGACCTTGGGGTCGAAGTATCCGGAGAAGGTCGGCAGGTCGCAGCGGTTGTAGGCGTCGAATACCCTGGCATCGAGGGCGCCGATCTCCGTCGTTAACTGATCGGCCGGAGGCGGCACGGGCGCCGCGAGCAGCGCTGTGGCAACGGCGATGGCGGTCATCATGCTCATGCTCCTGTCAGTTCATCTGGCCGCGGAGGAAGGCGATCAGTCTCGGATCGCTGCCGGTGCGTTCGAGAATGGGCAGGATGACCCGCCATCCGTTGTCACTGTTGGTCAGGATGACAATCCCGTCACCGCTCGCGCGATTGATCGCGGCGAAGGTGAAAGCCCCGGCATCCTTGCCGGTGTGGAGCATGGTCGTCTCGCCAGGAAAGCCGAGAAGCTGCCAGCCTAGCCCGAAACCAGTCCAAGGCGGACAGGTGGTTGCCTTCGCTCCGACGCATATGTCGGGCGTCAGGTCGGCCTGCGATCGGTTGCGCTCCGCCGCGATGGAAGCGGTAATGCCCCGATCATTGCGGACCTCGATTAGGAAGCGCGCATAATCGCGCGCCGTTGCATGGGCCAGATCGGCAGCATTGAAGCGCGTTACCGGCTCGACGTGCAGCAGCTTGCCCGTTTCGTCATAGGGTACTGCGAGTGGCTGGGTCGCTCCTTGAGCGGATACATAGCCGGATGCACGCATATGGGCGGGGGCGAACAGCCACCGCTCCGCAAGCGCCTCGAACGACTGCCCGGTGCGACGCTCTGCGTAGCGCGCCGCATATTGATACCCTTCGCCTGAATAGCCGGTGGTTGTGCCGGGATCATAATCGAACGCCAGCCCCTTCGCATCGCGCCAGTTCGGCAACCCGCTGCGATGGCTCAACGACATGCGGACCGTCAGCTTCGTCCGCCGGAGATCGGACGACAGATCGGGGTCGCTCCAGTAGCGATCCATCGGCTCATCGAGCGACAGCTTGCCGGCCGATACCAAACGCAAGATGACTTCTGCCGTCAGCGGCTTCGTCAGCGATGCAAGGTTGTATGGTGTGGCGATGGTCGCCGCTCGGCTTGGGCCAGCCATGCCCCATGCGCCCGTCGAGACGATCCGCCCGTGCCGGATCAGCGCGACCGACGCGCTCTCCACGCGCTGTTCGCGGAGGGTTGTGGTCATGTCCGGCAACAATGCATTGGTTCTGGCTTCTGCCATCGATACGCAAGCCAGAACCGCAATAATGACGCTCGGAGCTATCCGTTTCAGCACACCAACTGTATTACTCATGCGCAACAGTTAGCGAAGTGGATGTGCGGCAGCAACACGGATTGCTCGGCTGTATCGTCCTGCGTGCGTTGGGAAGGAAAGCGAGATTCCCATTTTACATCGTTTATGGGACGCAACTGCTCTAAAACCGTCCACGATCTTCGGCTTGGGAGTTGCCCAGGTCGACAGTTCAGCATGCATAGTCGCGACACCAGCGTTCGAGTGGAATGACCGCTGCCGACCGGAGCTGCCGTTTGTCGAATGCTTCGCGAATGGCGGGCTTGTCCCAGACCCAGTCATAATTTGAATGACCGCTTCCAAGCACGGCAAAATCTCGGTCGGACGGCTTGGATGGGGCGCGTAGCTGCCAAGCCCCTGCCCTGCACTCCCGATCCAAAACGCCGACAGGCCTGCCGTTCAGCGCATCACTTGCCAACCCTCAAAGCAGCCTTCCGTTCACCAATCTTCACCCTCTTCTGAACAACCTAATTTGGTCGATAGCTGACGTCTTGGCGGCGTTGGCTGCCGACCCAACCCATACGCATGGCGCCAAAACGTCGTTTGATAAGTGCTGAGGTTCCGTCTTACAACTGCAGGGCGGTATCCGGTGAGCAGGTCAGCTGCGCGCAATTTTCGGTAAATCCAGTGCCTGCTGCGTTATCTTGCCAGTCACGGTGAGCTTGTGGGCTGTTTGGAGTTATCGCAGCATCTTGCGCATTGCAGCCTCGACATGACCATCGATTGTGCCCGCGTCACTGTGGCTAATAACGCCAATCTGGTCCCGGTTTGAAGGCCGGGTGGCTGGGCGGGACGACGCTGATTTATGAGAATCTGACGGTCATCATGTTCCACGTCGCATGTGGTTGTATCGAATGAAGGCTCCCTTGGCCTCGATGTCATGCATGACGAGGTTCTTTCCGGTAAAAAAGATATGAAACGGTGGCGAGCCGGTCGAGCGACCATGCCCCGCCTCCGCGCGCGATGAGCGGAAGCAGGAGCCCTGCCCAACTCAGGTGCGTCGGCCAGGCAGCGGGATAGACGAAGATCTCGATCACGCATGTCATGCCTAACAGCGCGAGGGCCGCAGGCCGGGTGAATAGACCCAGCACCAGCAGCAACGGAAAGAGATGCTCCGAATATGTTGCGAGGCGGGCGGCCGTCACCGGATCGATGAAGGGCAAGGCGTATTCGCTGCGGAACAGCTCGTAGGTGCTGTCGGTAATAGAGAGCACCCCCTCCACCTTGGTCCGACCCGACTGGAAGAATACGGCAGCGATACCGAATCGGGCAACGAGCAGCAGTGCTGCATCTGGCAGAGCGTCCTGTACACCGTCTCGGGCGCGGCGGTAAATCTGAAGGGGGGATGCCATAGTGATCCTCTCAATCGAGGGGCAGCGCCGTCCGTAGCGAGGCGGCGCCGTCCTTCTCAGGCTTGCCTATTCAGGCCTTGGGGCTCAGTGATCCCATGCCCTTGGGCGTCTTGATCGCGGCGCAGGTTCCGGCTTTCACCAGCTTCCAGGCGTTGCCCTGGTAATCGACCTTCGAAGTGCCCGCGCAGCTGGTCCCGGCTCCAGCCTTGCAGTCGTTCTTTCCAGCCTTGGCGACGCCGTAGCACTTTTCCATCGGTGCCTTCGCGCCATCCGCGGCATGAGCGCTGGCAGCGGTGAGGGTAAGGGCAAGAGTGGCAGCGAAAGCGGCATGAGTGCGGTTCATCGGAAATCTCCTCGAATGGGGTGTCTGAAAGACTCTTCAGGGCCGCATCGATGGATCGGCGGTCCATGCCGGGACTTACGCAGCGGGTCGCAGGCCGGTTACACAGAGTTCGGCAGAAAGTTTCTCTGATGGATATACGCTCGGCGTGTAACCTTGCGCCACCATGCCGCGTAGACATGTGCTGGAGGCCGAATGCAGGCGAGCGAAGCACAACTCAGACACTGGATGACCGCAGGTCTCGATGGCGACGCCGCGTCGCACGAGGCGCTGTTGCGCGCGCTCGTGCCGCTGTTGGGGGCCTTTTACCGTCGCCGGATGCGCGACGCACAGGACGATGTCGAGGATCTGGTGCAGGAAACGTTGATCTCGGTACATGGCAAACGCGCGACTTACGATCGCGACCGGCCGTTCACCGCCTGGCTCTACGCCATTGCCCGCTATCGGCTGATCGACCATTTTCGCAGGCGGCGCCTGTCGGTGTCGATCGAGGATGTAGAGACGATCCTGATCGTCGAGGGGTTCGAGGATGCGGCATCGGCACGCATGGATGTGGACGCGCTGCTCTCCACCCTGTCCCCCAAGCAGGCGCGCGCGATCCATGATACGCATGTCGATGGCCTCAGCATATCCGAAGCCGCCGCCGGCGCCGGCATCGGGGAATCCGACGTTAAGGTATCCGTGCATCGTGGACTGAAGGCGCTCGCCGCCCGTATCCGGGGAGAGCGGACATGAAGACCGAAGACCTCATCCGTTCCCTCAGCCGCGACGCGCCGCGCGTATCGCGAAGAGCGATGGGCCGCAGGATTGGGCTTGGCATCGTGGGTGGTGGGCTCGTCACGGCGCTGCTGGTAGCGAAGGTTCTGGGCATCCGGCCCGATCTCCACACCGCAATGCACGGCTTCTCGTTCTGGATGAAGTGGACCTACACCGCTTCGCTGGGCATCGGCGCAATCGTTGCCGTCATTCGCCTGTCGCGCCCGACATCCTCCGGCTTGCGCGGATTGTGGTGGCTGATCGTGCCGGTCCTGCTGCTTGCCGGGATCGGCATCGCCGAGCTTGCCGCCACCCCGTCGCGCGAATGGCTCGGCATGTGGCTGGGGGCGAGCTGGAAGGTCTGTCCGTGGCTGGTGCTGACGTTGGCAATGCCGATCTTCATCGGCCTGCTGTGGTCCTTCCGCCGTCTCGCGCCCACGCGCCTGCGCGAAGCGGGCGCTGCTGCGGGACTTGCGGCAGGGGCATGGGCAGCGACGATCTATTGCCTGCATTGCCCTGAAGTATCGGCGATCTTCGTGCTCACCTGGTACAGCCTGGGCATCCTGTTGGCCGCACTTGCCGGTGCCTTTCTCGGGCCGCGTCTTCTTCGTTGGTAGGTGTGTGTAACCGGGGCCGACGCACCTGCGTAGGAGAAGGGCCAATCCGGCAAATCTACCTACAGGAGAGCATCATGACCCCATCCAAAAGCACTGCCACCGCAGGTTTCGCCGCCATGGCCGCCCTCATCGCCCTGTCCGGCACCGCAGCCACCGCGCCTGCCTTTGCCAAGAGCAGCGCCAAGCAGGTCGAATGTTTCGGCGTCAACGCCTGCAAGGGCCAGTCAGACTGCAAGACCGCCAGCCATGACTGCAAAGGCCAGAACGACTGCAAAGGACAGGGTTTCAAGTCCGAGAGCGCCAAGCAGTGCGCAGCCGATGGCGGCAGCCTGACCCCGCCGAAGTGATCGAGCGGCCCGGCCGTCGCTTCTGTCGTTGGCCGGGCTATTTTTTCAGGAGCAATACGATGTTCGCGACCCACCGGTTCGGCCTTGGCCTGCGCAAGCCGCACTACAGCGATTTCCTGGACGGCGAAGCAGCCGTCCCGGTCGATTTCGTCGAGGTGATCTCGGAGAATTTCATGGTCGATGGCGGGCGCCCCCTCGATGTGCTGCGCCGCGTTCGGGAGCGTCATCTGGTGGCCCTGCACGGCGTCTCGATGTCGATCGGCTCGGCAGATGGTCTAGATCTGGACTACCTCGGGCGCCTGCGCTCGCTGGTCGATGCGATTGATCCGCTGTTCGTCTCTGATCACCTGAGTTGGTCGCGAATCTGTGGTTTCAACTCGCACGACCTGCTGCCGCTGCCCTATTCGGCCGAGGCGCTGGACGTGGTCTGCGCTAATATCGATCGGGCGCAGGACTGTCTGGGCCGCACGATTCTGATCGAGAACCCGTCGAGCTATCTGGCACTTGAGGGTGAGATGAGCGAATGGGCCTTTCTCGCCGCACTGTGCCAGCGAACCGGCTGCGAGCTGTTGCTGGACGTGAACAACATCTATGTCAGCGCCCGCAACCACGGGTTCGATCCCGTCGCTTACCTTGCAGGCATTCCGGCAGACAGGGTGCGTCAGATCCATCTGGCCGGCCACAGCCAAGGCCGCGAGCTGCTGATCGACACCCACGACAAGCCGGTGCCGCCGTCGGTCTGGTCGCTCTATGCCGAAGCGATCGCCCACATCGGCCAGGTCGCGACAATGATCGAACGTGACGACGCGATCCCCCCGCTTGCCGACCTGCTGGCCGAACTGGACACGGCACGCCGTATCGCCTGCGATCCGGCGAGGAGGACAGCATGAGCCTTCAGGCCCTGCAGGCAGGATTCCGCGAGTGGCTCACCAACGAAGCGCGGCCCGCTCCTCTCTGCGCAGCCCGGTTCGAGGCCGGCTTAAGCATCTATCTCAATAACTACCGTGCCCAGCTGATGGATTGCCTGCAAGAAAGCTATGGCACCGTCCACGCCTGGCTGGGCGATGCCGCTTTCGAGGCTGCGGCAGCCACGCATATCGACCGCGCCGCGCCGACCAGCTGGACGCTGGATGCCTACGGTGCGGACTTTGCAGTCACGCTCCGGCGGCTCTATCCGGGCGATCCGGAGGTCGCGGATCTGGCTGTTCTGGAACACGCGCTGGCACAGGCCTTCACCGCGCCGGATGCCGCTCCACTCGATCCGGCCAGTCTGGGCGCGATCGAGTGGGATCACGCCCGGCTGCACTTCGTCCCCAGTCTGACCCTGCTGACCACGACCAGCAATGCCGCCGCGATTTGGTCGGCCCTTTCGCAGGGCACGGCGCCACCGGCAGCGCAGCCGCTTCCTGAACCGACGACGATCCTCGTCTGGCGTGAAGGGTTCACGCCGGCCTTCCGCACACTCGAACCGGCCGAAGGGCACGCGTTGGCAGGCCTGTCGAAGGGGGGCACGTTTGGCGCATTCTGTGCCGAATTGGTGGCGCATGTTGGGGAGAAAGCAGGCCCTGCAATGGCAGGCGCCTACCTCGGGCAATGGCTGTCCGACAGCATCGTTGCCGAAATAGCTGACGCCAAACTGTAACTCGGCAAAGTTGCATTGCGTAGGCCTTCCTTTAAAGGAAGGAGCTATTATCGCGGATTTGAGCAGATTGACGACTGCCGCACTGTTCCTTCAGGGAGACGGGACCGCGGTGCGACTTCGGCTGATCGTCGGCTTCGGCTTCTTGGAGCATGGCTGCCTCTAACTGTCGCGCTGGCCGGAGCACTTCGAGACGATCCTTCATGGCATGAGCGGCAGGATCGGGTTCGGAATCTTGGGTAATATCTCCTGCAACCTGCCGTTCTTCAGATGATCCATTACCTGATAAGCAAAACTCCGGACGATCCCGTGGCCAGAAAGAACTACGTCGATGCCGGCTTGCGTGCTGTTGACCGAGAGGTGCGGCCTGATCGAACTCCTATGTCCGTCTACAGCGCCGCTTACCGGTCTTTCCGTCGCTGATCTTTCTAGCCTTCGTGCGTCCAGATTTGTTTGCCCATTCAGGATTTTCGAGACGGGCCGTGAAGAGATCGGTGGATCCCGTGGAAAGGTTTCGGGAAAACCGCGAACCCCTATCTCGGCACTGCTTGAAGTTTCAAGGACAAGCGAACGTTGTCAGTTTCAGAAACCATGGCCCTTGCGTCATGCTTTTCCGGTCTTCAATAGCGACAGCCGGGTGTTCGCCATTAATGGCGGCAGGTTTTGTAGCATCGGTCGGGCCGCCGTTGCATCTCAGACCACGCCCGGAGTCCGTCTGGCCCTCGCTCGCCTCAAATCCCCCAGTGCGCTTCGTCGTTTTCTCGACGGTCAGGCCAATGCCGGCCTGATCCTAATGGCGATGGCAGCGCTTGCGCTCGTCCTGGACAATTCGCCTCTTGCCCCGGACTATGAGACAATCCTGCGTTTTCATGTCGGACCACTTTCGCTGGCGCATTGGATCAACGATGCGCTCATGGCGGCGTTTTTCCTGCTGGTCGGACTGGAAATCAAGCGCGAAATGCTCGACGGGCAGCTCGCCTCGTGGCCGCGGCGTCTCTTGCCCGGCATCGCCGCGCTTGGCGGAATGCTTGTCCCCGCATTGCTGTTCTTTGGCCTCAATAGCGGTGAAACGGCGCGCGGATGGGCCATTCCTACTGCGACGGATATTGCTTTTGGATCTCGCTGCTCGGCACCCGTGTTCCGGCATCGCTAAAGGTATTCCTTGCAGCCTTGGCGATCATTGACGACCTCGGCGCTGTCATCATCATCGCGCTCCTCTATACAGCGCAAATCTCCATGGTTGAGCTCGCTTGCGCGGGCGAGGTCGTGACGATCCTGATCGCTCTCAACCGCCTGAAAGTGCTCAGGCTGCTGCCTTACTCACTCGTCGGCGCATTGCTGTGGTTCTTTGTTTTCCGCTCGGGTATCCATGCAACATGGCCGGTGTCGCGCTGGCCCTGACCATTCCGCTTGATATCACGCCGAGGAAGCACGACAGCGACGCCGCCAGTCCACTGCACCGGCTCGAAAAGGCGCTGCACGTGCCGGTGGGCTTCATCATCGTCCCGCTGTTCGCCGCTCGTAAACGCAGG
The DNA here is from genome assembly GCF_055361505.1 of Novosphingobium sp. TK71. NCBI lineage: Bacteria > Pseudomonadati > Pseudomonadota > Alphaproteobacteria > Sphingomonadales > Sphingomonadaceae > Novosphingobium > Novosphingobium sp. TK71. The sequence continues at coordinate 380,193 of NZ_JBSZKA010000001.1, read as the reverse complement.
TGTCCCGGTACTCACCCTGCCGCTTCGCGCGCTTGCCGAGCCGGTGACGCTTGGCGTCGCAGTGGGGTTGCTTCTCGGCAAGCCGATTGGCGTCTTCGGATTTACCGCGCTTGCTGTCTGGTTTGGTCTTGCCGATGCGCCTGCCCACGCAAGCCGGATGCAGATGCCGGGGGTCGCCCTGCTGTGCGGCATCGGTTTCACCATGAGCCTGTTCATCACGCTGCTGGCGTTCCCCGGTGCTCCGATACTCCAGTCAGAAGCGAAAATCGGTATACTTGCAGGCTCCCTCCTCTCGGGGCTGGCCGGCTTCATCGTTTTGCGCCTGGCGCACCGGGAAATCCCGGATCAGGCGTAAAGGAGCGAGAGGGTTAGCGCGCGCAGCCCACGACGAGCGCAACCAGCGGCGCACCCATGTGCGCGTAGTCGCTGAACCGGTAGCCTCCGGGCCCCGTGACCAGGAGATTGTTCTGATGACCGTTCGGCGTCAGGAAATCCGACGAGGCGCCGATCAGCAGCGCCAGCAGCGCGGCATCTGGACTTACATGCAGGAGGTTTGCTGCATCGATCGCCAGTGGCCCCGGCCTGTCCGATCGGATCAGGAACGCATGCAACGCTATGCTGATCTCCGTTAAAGTCCGCTGGTATCAATCCCGTGCGATGCGATGCGTGGATATCTATTGGCTCCGCTCGCATGGCCCCAGTGCCGCCAGAACCATGCGATAGTCTGCGTAAGCTTGCTGTTTGGAGGGGAAAGCGCCCGAGACGTAAGCACTTTGCGGAGGTGACGCCGGAAGGAAACAGGCAAGGTTGTACCATTCGAGCGTGTCTTTGGTGGGGGGATGCAGATCGCCTCCCGTCAGTTCCGAAAACGAGACACCCCAGTTTTCGGGCTGGCCGGGCATGTGACGCACGGCGATGGTCACCGGACCCTTTTTCGTATCAAGGAAGATCTGCGTGCGACCCTGCCCCGCAAGATTTCCGGGAACATAGCCCAGTTCCCTTACACCGGTTACGGGGGCTGGCGCACGCGGCGAGACCAGCGCACGAAGTACCCCGCGCAGGCGGCTCTCCCGTTCTGGAGACCAAAGCTGCTGCGCGGCGGGTTCCACCAGCTTGATCTCTTTGGGTCGACCAGGCACGCGCGATGCGAAAAGGAAAACATCCTTCCCCATCCAATCGGTGGCGCTTTGCGCTGAAGCTTCGGGCAGATCGACCAGATACTGCAGCGAACCACCGATCCCGTTCTTGCCGTATAGCAGCGCCCGCGTGCTGGCTTCGGCATAGTAGCGACGATGATTTGGCAGCCCTGTGCCCGGTGCAGTGCCCGCTACGGGCTTCAATTGCGTTATCCGCGCAAGCACGACAAGGTCGGCCTTTTTCGAGAGCTCTACTGTGTCCACGTAGGTTGCCTGGTCCGCGGAAAGGGAACGGACCTGCGCACTCGAGGCACTGGATATGAGCGAGCAGGTGGCGGCCGCCAGGCCGATCAGCAGGATTGGGAGGCGAGCGGGCATAGTTCAGGGGTTCCGCTGAAAGGATACAGGGGTGGGCGAGAGGAACTTGCCTTCAGGGCTACGCCCTGGACCTCGCGAGAGAAAGGCAAAATCTGCCCCCGTTGGCCGCTGGAAAACCCTCAGCCCGAATTCCGGCATGACTGCGAGCAGATGGTCGAAGATGTCGGCCTGGATCGTTTCGTATTGCGCCCAGACCGTAGTTGTTGCGAAAGCGTAGATTTCGAGCGGAAGGCCATTCTCGCTGGGCGCCAGCTGACGCACCAGCAGGGTCTTGTCGTCGGCGATATCCGGCCGCGCTTTCAGATAGGCCAGTACATAGGCGCGGAAAGTGCCGAGGTTGGTCAACCGCCGTGCATCGAGCACTTCGCTGGGAGCATGCTCCCGGTTCCACGCCTGCACTTCGTCCTGACGCTGCCGGAGATAATCGCGCAGCACACCGAACCGCGCGAATTTCGCAAGGTCGGCCTCACCGAGAAAGCCGATCGAACTCTGGTCGATCATCAACGCTCGCATGATCCGGCGGCCGCCGGACTCGGACATGCCGCGCCAGTTGCGGAAGCTCTCCGTAATCAGGCGATAGGTGGGGATCGTGGTGATCGTCTTGTCGAAATTCTGAACTTTCACGGTGTGCAGGGCGATGTCGATCACATCGCCGTTGGCATCGAGCTTGGGCATCTCGATCCAGTCGCCCACGCGGACCATGTCGTTGGAACCGATCTGCACGGACGCGACGAGCGAGAGGATCGTGTCCTTGAAAACCAGCATGAGAACCGCCGCCATGGCGCCGAGGCCCGACAAGAGCAGTAGCGGCGACTGGTTCATCAGCGCCGCCAGCATCAGGATCGCGGCTGCGGCATAGACCAGCAGGTTGGCCACCTGGACATAGCCTTTGATCGGCCGGTTCCTGGCATCGGGGCGGCGCTGGTAGAGCTCGTTGCCGAGAGTCAGCGTCGCCGTGACGGCAAGGGCAAGCGTCAGGATGATGATCACTGCGCAAAGGCCGTGGACGAGCGAAACGAACTCCATCGGCAGGCCAGGCACAGCGGCGATGCCCACTTGCACGATCACGGTCGGCAGGATGTTCGAAAGGCGCGCGGCGATGGCGCCGACATGGCGGGCTTCCGCTTCGAACGGGCTACGCCCGAGCAGGCGAAGCACGCCCTTGAGCACGATCCGCTTGGCGACCCAGTTCGCCAGGGCCGCACCGGCCAGTAGCGCCAGCAGGGCGATGCCCGTCTGCATCCAGGGCTCGCTCGCCCAGGGCAGGTCCAGGGTTGGAAAACGGAAAGTTGATGGGGATCGGGTAGGCAAGACGGTTCCTCAAAAGGATCGGTACGGCGACCTGTTCAAGTCCTTGGCAGTGGTTTTCCGGCGCTCTCGGGTGTTAATTCCAGCGCGAGAAGACCGCAGAGGCAGGCCAGTATCATGACGTAAGCCGGTACGAGCGGGTTGCCCGTCACATCGATGAGCCAGGCGTTGACTAGGGGCGCCGTGCCTCCGAACAGCGAGGTAGACAGGTTGTAGGCCAGCGCAAAGCCCGCAAATCGTACCGAGGTGGGGAAGAAGGCCGGGAAGGTCGCCGAAATCGTGGCGAGTTGGGGCACATAGAGCAGGCCGAGCAGGACGTAGCCGATCGCCGCCTGTACCGGGCCGATGCCCATAAGATGGTAGAGCGGGATGACCAGCAGGGTGAGCCCCAGCAGCGATGCCCGCCACATCGGTTTGCGACCAATCCGGTCGGACAGGGCACCTGCAAACGGGAGCAGGAGCATCATGAACAGCATGCCCGAGATCGGCACGATCAGAGCCGTGTCGGTGGCAAGGCCGAGGCGGCGCTCCAGATATGTCGGCATATAGCTCAGCAGCGTGTAGTTGACCACGTTGAGGGCGATGACGAGGCCGCTCATCGCCAGCAGGGGGCGGCGATAGCGGGAAAGCAGGTGGCGAAGTCCGGCTGGTTCCGCCTCTCCGCTCTCGCGCTGCGCCTCCGCTTCCTGGAACAGCGGCGTCTCCGCCATGCGCGCCCGCATGTAGAAGCCGACCAGCCCCAGCGGACCGGCCAGCAGGAACGGCAGGCGCCAAGCCCATTCGCGCATCGCCGTATCCCCCAGCAGCAGCGAGAAGCTCAGCATCAGCAGCGCGCCGGCGCTGAATCCGGCCAGAGTGCCGACTTCCAAGAAGCTGCCGTAGAAGCCGCGCTTCTCGTCCGGGGCATATTCGGCCATGAAGATCGCGGCACCGCCGTATTCGCCGCCGGTGGAGAAGCCCTGCACCATGCGCAGGACCACGAGCAGCGCGGGTGCCCAGCCGCCGATAGCGGCATAGGAGGGGATGAGGCCGACGCCGACAGTGGCACCGGCCATGAGCAGGATCGTCAGGCCGAGCACGGCCTTGCGGCCATAGCGGTCTCCCAGCGGCCCCCAGAACAGGCCGCCGAGCGGACGCACCAGGAACGAGATCGCAAAAGTGGCAAGCGCGAATAGCGTCGCCTCCGCCGTCTCGCCGGGAAACAGGGCGGCGGAAATGTAGCTCACGCCATAGGCGTAGATACCGTAGTCGAACCACTCGGTGGCATTGCCGATGGCGGATGCGCAGATGGCTCGGCGCAAGTCGCGCGGTTCGGCTCTCCCTGTTACGGCGGGCCCTGTTACGGCGGGCCCTGTTACGGCGGGCAGTATTCTGGCGGGCGGATTCAATGACGGCTCCCTGTTTGTCCAGACTCGTCCGGTGCCGCGGATGTTTCCGGGGCGAGCGGATCGAGCGAAGCGGCCAGCGGCGAGGTGCGCGGCAGGCCGATGTAGCTTTCCTGAAGGTGGGCGGGCACGGGGTCCGACTTCGCCTGCCGCAGCAGTGCGAACGAAGCCGCGGCGCTCGCGCAGGCGGCGATGAACAGGAACAGTCCTGAAGCCCCGGTCAGGGACACGGCCAAGGATCCCGTGGCCGGTCCGGCAGCGGCGCCAAGCGAATAGACGAGCACGAGACCGCCGCTCGCCGCCACGCGCTTTTCCGGCGCGAGGTGATCGTTGGTATGGGCCGCGCACAAGGGATAGAGCGCGAAACTCAAGCCTCCGAACAGGGCGCCGAGCCCGAGCAGCAGCATCCCTGCCTGCGCCGTGAGGGCGATCGCAAGCGCGGCGGCCAGCGTTCCGGCGAAAGCGAGCACGATCACCTTGCGGCGGTCGATGCGGTCGGACAGCCAGCCGAGCGGCCATTGCAGCACCACGCCGCCCAGGATCACCACGCTCATGAACAGGGTGGTCTGCGAAAGATCCATGCCCAGCCGGCGCGCGAACACGGCGCCGAGCGCATAGAAAGCGCCGAGCATCACCCCGGTCAGCCCGGCACCGACCATACCGAGAGGCGAGGTTTGGTAGAGTTCCCGAAACGGCAGCGGCGCGAAATCGCCGGTTTCGGGCGCGGCGATACGGGTCAGCAGCACTGGAATCGCCGCCAGGGAAATCAGGATCGATCCCACCAGCAGCGGCACTGCCGGTCCCCCCGCTCCCAGGCGGATAAGGAACTGCCCCGCCGCCTGCCCGCCGTAGAGCATGATCATGTAGCCGGCCAGCACCATGCCGCGACGATCGGGTTCGGCGCGCTCATTCAGCCAGCTTTCCACGCAGACGTAGATCCCCGCGAGGCACAGGCCATCGAGGAAGCGCAGCGCGCCCCAGAACACCGGGTTGGTGTGGAGCGCATAGGCCAGCGTATCTGCGCTGAGCAGCGTGACGAAGGCCGCGAAGGCCCGGATATGGCCGATGCGCCCGACCAGCGCGGGCACACGAACCGACCCCAGGGTGAGGCCGGCGAAATAGGCGGTCCCGACGAGACCGATCGCCAGCGCACCGCTTCCCGCCCGCTCCAGCCGCAACGCGACGAGCGTGTTGAGGAACCCGCCGCCCGCCATGAGCAGGAAGATGGCGATCAGCAGGCTGCGGACGGGAAGGATGGCCTTTAGCATGATGATGCGGCGCCCTTTCCGCCAAAATGCGGAAAAGGGCGCGTTTTCCGGTCAGGCCGCGGCGCGGTCGGTGGCGGTGCCCGCCTCGACCAGCGCGGCGTGAAGGGCACGGACGGCTTCCTCAAAGTCCGGCGCCGCAACGATGAACTGGACGTCCACGTTACGGATCTGGTGCTGGAGCGCGACGAGGCCGATGCCCGCGCTGTCCAGTGCGGCAAGAGCGCGGGGCACCAGTCCGGGCTCCGACAAGTCGGTGCCGATCACCGAGACCATCGCCACTTCCTGCGCGGTCACCACCGATCCGGGCCACTGCGCGCACAAATCGTCGACGATCTGCGCGGCCTGTTCGCTGCCGGTGCCGCTGAGGTAATGGGTGATGGTATTGGCGTTGGAACTCTTGCTGACGATCCAGGCGCCGTGGCGGGTCAGCGTTTCCAGGATCGCCGCGTCGTAGCCCTTCTCTCCCACCATGTCCTGCTCGAAGAATTGCAGGGCCTGGACCGAAGCGAGCCCGGTGACGATCTCCACGCGCGGTGCCTTCGAAACGTAGTCGCCCTCGATCAGCGTACCCTCGTCATGGCGTTCGAACGTGTTGCGGACGCGCAGCGGGATACCCGACTGGCGCAGACCCCTGCCCGCACGCGGATGGATCGCTTCCATGCCGAGGTTGGCGAGCTGGTCGGCCACGTCGTAGTTGGTCCAGCCGATCTTGCGCGCCCGGCTTTCGCCGACGAGACGGGGATCCGCGCTGGATAGATGGAACTCCTTGTGGATGACCGCCTCGCGCGCGCCGGTGACGACGGCGATACGAGAGAAGGTCATCTCGGAGTAGCCGCGGGCATAGCGGCGCACCATGCCGCCTTCGCAGCCCGCGTAGCCGGTGACGATCGGCATCTCGCGAGAGAGATCGATCGAGGCGAAGGCGGTGCGGATGCGTTCGTCGAGATCGACCAGATCGTCCTGGCTCCAGACGGAAAGATCGACGAAGACGGCATTGACCCCGCGATCGCGTAGGAGCAGCGCCGTCGAGTGCGCGGCATGGGCCTCGCCCAGACCGGCCAGCATTTCCCGCATGGTGGCGATCTGCTCCGAGAGGCGGAAATGGCCGTGGCGGCGCAGGCGGTCGAGATCGTCGAGGCAGGATTCCAGCGCGGCGATCCGCTCTGCAACGAAACGGTCCACTTCCTCGCGGCTTTGCGGGCGCGCGAACATTTCGGCATTGCGCGCCCACATGGCGCCCAGCACTTCGGTCAGCGCGGTGCGCCATGCGCCCGGCGTTTCGTTGCGCACGAAATGGCCGTGAACGCCCGGCTCGCCGCTCTTCTTATGCTCGAGCAGCAGATCGGTCATCCCGGCATAGGCCGAGACGACGAAAATCCGATTGTAGAGATCCGCGCCCTTGCGTCCGGCGACCAGTACGTTCTCGAACACGGTGGAGGTGGCGGCCATGGACGTGCCGCCGATCTTCTCGACGCTGTGCGTTCCCGTCATGCCGCTACTCCTTCGACAAGTCCCTCGATTGCGCCGGAAATCGGCACTACCGGTGAGAAATCGCGCGCAGCGATGAATTCGGGACGCGGCGCGGGCGCGGCATAGGGCGACGTCAGCCGGTTGCTGACGGCGTTATAGACCAGGAAGGCATTGGCGCGCGGGAAAGGCGTGATGTTGCCGTTGGAGCCGTGCATGATGTTGCAGTCGAACACCACCACCGTACCCGGCTTGCCGACTGGCGCGTCGATCCCGTGGCGATGGGCCAGCTCGGCCAGGCTGAGTTCGTCGGGAACGCCGTATTCCTGGCGGCGCAGCGACTGGCGGTAGTGGTCCTGCGGCGTTTCGCCGACGCAGGACACGAAAGTCCCCTGCGAGCCGGGGATCACCATGAGCGGCCCGTTGTTCGGCGTGTTCTCCGCCAGCAGGACCGACATGGACAGCGCCCGCATCACGGGCATACCGTCCTCGGCATGCCAGGTCTCGAAATCGGAATGCCAGTAGAACTCCTTGCCCGCGAAGCCCGGCTTGTAGTTGAGCCGGGTCTGATGAAGGTAGACCTCGTCGTCGAGCAGGAAGACGGCGACACCGGCCAGTCTCCGGTCCGCGGCAAGGCGGGCCATGACGTCGCTCTGGGCGTGGATCTCGAAGATCGAGCGGACTTGCCGGCTGCCGGGTTCGGCAATGACCGTCTCGTCCTTCAGACCGGCGGGATCGGCCAGGAGGCGTCCGGTTTCAGCCTGCAGCGTGGCAACTTCCTGCGCGGAGAACAGGTTTTCCAGCACGAGATAGCCGTTCCGGTCGAACTGTTCGACCTGGGTTGCGGTCAGCGGCGCAGCTGGGTGCCAGGCCCGCCGCGCGACGGGTTCGTCCCGCGGCTGTAGCCTGGGTTCGCTTTCGCATCGGGTGGGATAGAGATCCTGCATCGTTTGCCTGTCCCTCCCTCAGTCAGCCAGAGCCGGATAGGCGCCGTTCTCGTCGTGGACCTCGCGGCCGGTGACGGGCGGATTGAAGGTGCAGGCGCAGAGTATGTCCTCCACCGGGCGCACGATGTGGCGGTCATGGGCATTGAGCGCATACATCACCCCCGGCTTCAGTTCGTGGGTCTCACCGGTGCCGAGATCCTCGATCGTGCCGCTGCCCTGAAGGACGAGCACGGCTTCCAGATGGTTCTGGTAGTGCATGTGCAGTTCCTCGCCCGCGAACATTGTAGTGACGTGGAACGAGAAGCCCATCCGGTCATCCTTGAGCAGCAGACGGTCGCTGACCCAGCCCTTGCCCTGGATGTGACAGTCGGACTTGCGGATATCTTCGAGATTGCGAACGATCATGGGTATGTTCCTTTAATGCTGGGATCGGGCTCAGGCGGCGACGCCGAGCTTGCGCGTCGCTGCGAGCGCGGGGAGCGCCTCGGCCACGGCTTCTTCCAGGATATCGAGACCGGCGTTGAGCACGGCATCGTCGATCACCAGCGGCGCCAGCACCTTGACGATCTCGTCGTAAGCGCCACTGGTTTCGATGATCAGGCCCTGCGCGAAGCAGGCAGCGGTGATCTTTCCGGCCACCTCGCCGCTCCCCACATCGATGCCGCGCATCATGCCCCGGCCGCGGGTGGACAAACCGTGGCGGGCGGCGATCGCTTCGAGGCGGCGTTCCAGGATGCCGCTGCGGCGGGCAATATCATCGACGAAGGCCGGATCCGCCCAGAATTCGCGCAAGGCCGCCGTGGCCGTCACGAAAGCGTGATTGTTGCCCCGGAACGTGCCGTTGTGCTCGCCGGGGGACCACTGATCGAATTCCGGCCGCATCAGGGTCAGCGCGAAGGGCAGGCCCATGCCGGAGAGCGACTTGGCCAGAGTGACGATGTCGGGCGTGAAGCCCAGGCCGTCGAAGCTGAAGAAGTCGCCGGTGCGGCCGCAACCAGCCTGGATGTCGTCCACGATCAGCAAAGCGCCGTGCTTGTGGGCGATGGCGGCGATCCGGCGCAGCCACTCGGGCGAAGCGGCATTGAGGCCGCCTTCGCCCTGCACGGTCTCGACGAGGAAGGCAGCAGGCGCATCGAGCCCGCTGGACGGATCCGACAGGCGCTGTTCCAGCAGTTCGGCCGTATCGACATCCGGCCCGCAGTAGCCGTCGAACGGTTCATGGCTGACATGGTTGAGGGGAACGCCCGCACCGCTGCGCTTGCCCGCATTTCCGGTACAGGCCAGCGCGCCCAGAGTCATGCCGTGGAAGCCGTTGGTGAAAGCAATCACCATCTCGCGCCCGGTGACCTTGCGCGCCAGCTTAATGGCCGCCTCGACAGCATTGGTGCCGGTGGGGCCGGTGAACATCGCCCGATAGTCGAGCCCGCGCGGCTCCAGGACCACTTCCTCGAACGTGCGCAGGAACTCGCTCTTGGCCTTGGTGTGGAGATCGAGCGCATGCGTGACGCCGTCACGGGCGATATAGTCGATCAGGGCCTGCTTCAATACCGGGTGATTGTGTCCGTAGTTCAGCGAGGAGCAGCCCGACAGAAAATCGAGATAGCGCCCGCCCTTGCTGTCGTGCAACCAGACGCCTTCGGCGCGGTCGAACTGGCGGGGCATGGCGCGCGAATAGCTGCGAACCTGGGATTCGCGGCGGTCATAGATGCTGGTGTCCGGCGCATGCGCGCTCGGTTGGGGAATCGTCGTCATCTGGAGGAATTTCCTGTTCAGTTGGACGGAATGAACGGCAGCGGCGAAATGCTCGCCTGCCATTCGGTATCGTGCGCTCCGGCGAAATGGGCATCGCGTTCGAAGCGCGTGGAGCGCGTCAGGACGGCGCCGTGGCGCCGCGCGAAGGCGGAAAAAAGCGCCCAGGAGGCCGAGTTCGCCTCGGTAATGGTCGTGGTGAGTTCACGCGCGCCGCGCGAAGCGCTGCGGGCGATCAATGCGTCGAGCATGCGCCCACCCAGGCCCTCCCCGCGCGCCTCGGCCGCCACGGCGACCTGCCAGACGAAGATACAGTCGGGACGGGAGGGCGGACGATAGGCGGAAATCCAGCCGAGCAGCCGGCCTTCCCTTTCGGCGACCACGCAAGTGCCGGCAAAGTCGCTGCACTGGAGAAGATTGCAGTAGGCCGAGTTGCCGTCGAGCGGCGGCGATGCCGCGATCAAGGCGGAAATGGCCGGCCCGTCCTCGGCTTTGGGTTCGCGCAGGACGATAGCAGCGCCGGAATTTCCTTCCGCAACGCCGCCCTCGTCGCGCGCGCGGATCGGGCTCGCGGAATCGCTCTGCGGGCCAACTTCATTCACATTATCATCGAATATTACTTCACCCTCCGAAGCACGTTCGCGTGCTTGGCCGCTGCCATGTCATTCGTGGTTCTCGCGTAATACCATAGGGATTGTGAGAGTATGCGCAACAGTACGGTTTCAAAAGTTCGCTTTCACACCGTCATGGAACTGCAATTAATTCGATTTTCGAAGCATCTTCACGCTTGGCGCAAACCCGCAGGAAAGCTAGCTATCGGGCATGGAAATCGATCTCACACCGGCGGCACTTCTGGCCCTGCGAAAAATTCTCGACGCAGCCGAGCTAGAGAACCGGAAAATGGCCGCTGCGACGAGCTTGACCTCCTCGCAGGCACTGGTGCTACGGCAGATCGGAGGCAACGAGACGATCACGCCGAGCGCGGTCGCGAGCGCCCTGGGTTTTGGACAGGCGACGATCACCAACATCGTCGATCGCCTGGTGGCGGCGCAGCTCGTGACGCGCACGCGCGGCCTTACCGACAAGCGGCAGGTATTGTTGCAAGTCACCGAACTCGGCCGGGAAAAGCTGAAGGCCTCGCCGTTTCCGCTCCAGATGCGCTTCAGCCAGGGTTATGCCGGCCTTGCCTCCTGGGAGCAGGCGATGATCCTGGCTGCGCTCGAACGGCTCGATGGGTTGCTTACGCCCGAGAGCGCAGGCCTGGTCTGATTAAACTGCTTCGAACGGACGGATTTAGAGAATCGGCGGAGATTGCCACGCATCCTTCCCATCACATCGAAGTCGTCGCTGGAGCGCTGGGGAGACAGACCGACAAACAACACTGAACATTGGGCGGAATGGCCGAAAAGGTCATCGAGCGCTTTGAATGCAAGTGCAACCAACCCCACCCCTGTCAGGGTGACTTGAGACGCGGACAGAGCCGCCATTCAGCGCCTTCTACGAGCGTCTCCGAAGCGGTCATTCGTTCACCGAGAGATCTGCCACGATGAACGGCCGGCAATGGGACTTTCCGGTCTGTCGGCTTATCGGCGACCGTCCAAGTTTAGCCTTCGTTCGCTCCGTGGCTGCGTGATCCCAGATCGGCGGCTTGGACTGGGATAGAGACATCGTTCCGGCTCGCCAGTCGAACGACGGCTCTCGGCAGTTGGAGACTGTCGGCTTTTGGGAAATCGGAACCGTAAGCAGCCGTCAAATCTTGCGGGAACGTTGCCTCGTCGCCTCAATAATGGAATGAGTTTTGGTTGATGTTAATCATAAGCTGTGGCTTAATAACGGCACCGTTCAGGGGGGGGCGGCAAGCAGTGGACAAGAAGAGCCTGAGCTTCCGAACGGAATTCCAGCTTTCCCGCCGCGACCTCATAAAATATTCGATCATTACGGCGGGGGCGCCTGTCATCGCGGTCGGCGCCGACATCGCGACGGAGACTACCGCGCGCGGCGGACCCGGCGGCGCTTGGCCCGAGTTTCTCATCAAGCGCGAATCCGACGAGCTGTTTATCAGAATGCGCGCGATCGGCTTTCGCGCCAAGCGCGGCTCGAAGACGCTGCAGCCGCTCCGCTGGACGAACGACCATCTTCTCGAGTTCACCTTGCCGCCGCAGCATTTTGCCGAGCGGACGATAGGCGACGACGAAATTCCGGCTGTCTTTGCCGAGGAGGACCTCGAACGCATCTCGCTGACGCCGAGCGAGACAAGCAAGCTCGTCTTTCGCGTTCCAGCGAAGGCGATCGGCCTGCGTGTCGAGGAGCTACTCGACTGGACGCGGTTCGAGCTGCTGCTGCCCGACGTGAACAACGCCGGCGAGAAATATGATCTCGAGATTCCGCGCAGCGACGAGGAGGCTGTGTCGCGGATCGAGCTCCCCTGGGGCGTCGAGCTCGCACCGGCACCCGATGGTCCGCCGCTCGGCTTCACCGGCTCGTCGAGAGCGCGGACAGGCGGCGGGTGGACGGAGCTTTGGTCGACCGCACTGCAGGCGAAAGCGCCCGAGGCGCGGCTTCGCCCGGTCGCGATGGAAATCTTCAGCGTGCGAGGGTTCAAGCGGCTCGGGCAGACGGGGTCCGCGGATGCCGGCAACCTCGTCATCACCTATAGCATCAATATATCGGGACCACTCCCGCCCGAAATGCCGCCGCTCGAAAACCGGGACCGGGCGGAGCTAGCCGCCAGCCTTTCGCGGCGCTTCCCTTATTCGGGCAAGGTCAAGCCGGTGCTCGATTCTGCCGAGATCCGGCTTCCCTCCCCGGCGAAGGCTTTCACCGCAGCCTATGCGCCGGGCCGCACGATTGCAGTCGACCAGCTTCGCCTCAGTTCGCGCGGAGGTTCGCTCGACTTGCTCGCAAAGTTCAAGCCCTATCCAGGGGCTGCAATCTCGAGTTGGGCGCATTCCGCGACGCTCGGCCGCGACACCTTCGTCCAGGTCATCCGGGAAGGGTTCCTGTTCCCCTTCGGCACGCCGTGCCAGCTGATCACCGTGTCGCAGCGTGTGTTCGGAAAGGACGAGAGCGGCCACTTTGTCGCCCCGCTTCTCAAGCAGGCCTTTCTGCGGGTTCACCAGCCGAACCTGCTCGAAATCTCCCATGGCGAGAGCCCCTTCCGGACCATCAGCATCACGACCGAGCAGTCGCCGCCGCTCGATCTGCCGGCCAGCGGGAACCCCAACGACTATAATCACTATGATTTCTTCCTGCCGATGGTGAAGGGCAAGCCTTTCGCGTTCGACCATGTCGGAACCGACTGGGCCGGCGAAACGCATCGCGCTTCGATGCCGCATATTTTCGTCAGCAGTTCGGTGACGGCCGGCAACGGCCTGATCTGGGAGCCAGGCTATCCCTGGACGCGGAGCGGCCCGCCGGGACCCATCGCGTTTCCGCTCAACACCATACCCAAGAACGGCGAGGGTCTTCGCGTCGTCGACCGGGTCTGGACCACCGTCCCCGGACGCTTCGCCGACTATGGCGGCACAGTGGCCAATCTCGCCCGCGCCGCAACAAAAAGAGGCAGTACGGCACAAAAGCTCGATTGGGTCGAGTGGGTGCGCGGCAACAGCCCCGACCTCGATCCTGACGTCGTCGTCTACCCGCCGTTCCGTCCTCGCGCGCGAACCATGCGCATCGAGGCGCAGGCGGCCGAGCATCTGTCGGGCGAAAAGACCGCGATGCTCGCAACCTACCGCGATACCCGCTTTACCTCGCAGCCCTTTCTCGACCCCGAGCCGACGACACCGCCGGCCGACTATTTCGCCAATGTGTCCGCGGCGCTCGATGACCCCGAGACTCCCTATCTCTATTTTCTCGAATCGCGGCCGCTCGTCGGCGAGCAGGTGGCGCCCAAGGAAAGGGACCCGCAGACCGTCGCCGCCGATCTTCGCAATCTCTATTATCGGACCAGCGGCGCACAGGCTGTGCCGGAAGGCCTGTTCACGGGCATTTCGAACGAGATGCGGTTCGGTCACAGTCAGTCTTCGGACGGTATCGGCGGCCTGTCGGTCCCGGACACTCACGCGAGCCTCGCGACGCGTCGGCTCGGGATCGTCGGCGATGCAAGTTTCAACGAGCGCCGCTGGCCCGGCATGGCGAGCGCGAAGCCCAAGCTCGAGCGTACAAATCGCCTCGACTATGCGGCCTTCGCGAAGTCCGGGAGACCGCCCTACGACCTGACCCCGTTCGATGCATCGCGGACGCCAGCCGATCGCGCGCGGACGGTAGCTGCCGCCCGCACGCTGATGGGCTTCCCGCCGGCGTCCGCGGCTCTGATGGACAAATCGGCAGCGGCCAGCCCGTTTGCGCCGGGTCTCAAGCTTGGCGACCTGTTCGGCGCCGACGCCGAACTGATCCCGGGTCTTCGCTTCTCCGATATTTTTGAGAAGATCGCTCTGGCCGGCTCCGAAGACGATGCTGCCGCCCCGATGATCTCAGGTGACACGGGTCCGGGGCCGGCCCGTCCGCTCGCCTGGGACATCAAGCTGCTCGGCGTCGAGTGGCTCCGCGACGTCCAGGAAGGCCGGTCGCCCCCGCTGCCGACCATACTCGCAGATGTGATCTCGCAGTCGGGGCCAAACCGGTCGGGGGCGCCGGCATCGCTCGGTCTAGAGGCAACGCTCGACTGGACGAACAGCGCGTTCGAAGAGGTCTCGATCGGCCCGACGAAGTTTATCCCCGACAATTGCCGGATCGACATCGACGCGGCGGCACGTATCGACCTTGGTATCCCGACGATCGCCGGCAATCCGCCGCAGCTGCGTTTCACTCCCGGCACGCCGCGGATCAAGGCCAGCACGAAGATAACCTCCTTCGCCATCGAGATTTTCAAGATCATCCGCATCCATTTCGAGTCCGTCTCCTTCACGGTCGACGAAGATGGTTCGAAAGCCTTTGCCACCAAGCTGAAATCGGTCGAGCTGCTGCCGCCGCTCGACTTCATCAACCAGCTCCAGAGCATGCTCGGCGGTCTCGGCGGCGACAGTGGGATCAAGATCGACATCAGCCCCCAGCAGGCAAAAATCTCGCAGACGCTGGCTTTCCCCGTCGGCGGTGGCCCCTTGTTCATCGGGCCGGCGCAAGTCACCAACCTGGCCTTCTTCTGGGCGGTGACGGTGCCGCTCATGGGTCGCGACGTGCTGAGCGTCGCCTTCGGCATATCCTCGAAGGCGAAGCCGCTGACCATTTTCGTACCGCCCTGGTATGGCGGGAAAGCCTATGTGCTCATCGAGGCAACCACGCGAGGCTGCCGCCTTGTCGAAATGAGTATGGAATATGGCGCGCTGATTCCGATCGACTGGGGGATCGCCCGAGGCGAAGCCTCGCTCACCGCGGGGATCATCTACCAGCTCCGGGCCGACGGCAGCGACAGCGCAACCGTAACTCTGACCGGCTTTGTGAAGGCCGCTTCGAATCTGTCGGTGGCCGGAATCATCCGCTTCACCGGCCTCGTCTATATTTCGCTGGAGAGCAAGGACGGCCCCAGCGGTTCCGACGTCGTCGGCAAATCGACCGTTACCGTTTCAATCAAGATCGGCTTCGTGCGCTATTCCTACAGCTTCACGGCAACGCATCTGCAGAAGCGGAATGACGGCGGTCGTGCTGCCGCGATCACGGGCCGCGACAGCCTTCCGACGCTCAAATCGGGCCGCGGCGGCGGCGCGGACAAGGTTGCGGTCATGCCCTATGGCGAGGGTTATGACAGCGAAGCACGCGAGGCTCTCAATCGCCTTCTTGCAGGCTACCGGACGGAAGGACGGGCATGAGCGTCACCTATAATTTCGTGCCCATCCCGCTCGATGCGTCTTCCGCGACCGGGCCGTCCTTCAAGCTTCATCTTCTGTCGACAATCGGATTTCCCGCAGGGACCACTTCGGGTGACGAAATAGCCGATGCCGTCAAACGCCACCCCCTGCTCGGCCTTGCAAATGGTTCACAGCTGTTCGGTCTGGTCATGTCCTACGCGGACTGGGCGAAAACGAAGACGATCGTGGCGGGCGCCAATGGGGTGCGCCGGGTTGGCCTCACCTTTGCCGGGTCGACGGCACTCAAGTCGCTGCAGTCGTCGCTGGCGGACTATATGGCGCGGTCCGGCAGCCTCGCAGTTGCCAACCTCAAGCACGATGCAGCGCATGACCAGAGGGCCGAGGAAGACTTGCTCGACATCGCGGCCATGCACGACCGCATTGCGTCACTGCGCGCGATGCTCAGGGGGAGTGCGACGGCTCGCGCAGGATTGCGCGCAGCCGCAAGGATAGACGACCTTTCGGATCGAGCGGTCGGCTATATGCGCACACGCTGGGTCGACGGCCAGGTCCAGGCGGGCGTGAGCGAGCTGTTGTTCGGGAGCACGGCTGCGGCGGACCTCAGTCTCGACAAGAGAGGAGCCGCAATCGTCGCCGATTTACGGGGCGATATCTCGAGGCTGCGCAAAAGGCTTACCATCACTGCCACACCAGATCGGGGCAATGATCTGTACGGAAAGAGCGCAGGGGGTGAAACCAAGGTCGACCCCCGCGACCCCAACGCCGCCATGCACGCTGCCCTGACCAATAATCTCATCGCCCGGTCGTGCGGTATCGTAACCCAATGGACCGTCGACGATGTCGCGGACCTGATCGGCGACTGGGTCGTGGCAATCGACCCCGCCAGCTTCGACGCGAATAGTGGCGCCGCGTGCAAGGCCACCGCGTTCCGGCGACAGGCATCGACCCATCCATTAAGCTTCAGGGATATCGGACTGGCGACGACATCGAACGGCGGACTGGCAATTCTGAACGATGCGGGAGGCCGGCCCCGCTATTCGTGCACCGGAATCAACGCCGAAATGGCAATCGTGCAAGCCACCTTGCTGCAGGCCGAGAACTCGCCGATTGCGGCCCCGGCCAACATGCCGTCCATGCTGCAAGGGCAGCGAGGACGACGCGACGACCGCCCGGCGGTGGAGCTTGCCGAACAGCAATATGGCTATAATGAGCTCGAAGCAGCGGGTCTCACGATCTCCGCACCCGCCGTCGATCTCGTTACGCCCGACGCGCTCAAGGCGCCTAATCGCGAGACAGATCTGCCCTGCCTCTTCCTTGAAGATCTGTGGATCGGGTACCGTCTCGACCTGGCGAAGTCGGGCAGGCCGCTAAGGAGCGTTCACAGGCAGAAGCAGCGAATTACATTTGGCGCCGGGCGCACCATAAGCGGGGAAAGCGAGGATTATTGGCCGCGCGAAGCCCCCAGTAGCGGCACCAGCCAAGTCAGCACCGAGATCATCCGCTATAACGGCCTCAGTGCCGCCCAGAATGTCGACTATGCCAAATTCCTGGGCATCTACGAGCAGCCCCCCGAGATCAAGGATGCTCCCTTCACCATGAAGGTGGAAGGCTACTCCGATGCCACCCGGCTCGAATTCAAACAGCGCTATGATTATCGGCTCCGGAATATCTTCCAGGGCGGTATCAGCTACAGCGACGACGATCCCGCGCTCGCCGGCTTCGATGCCCAGTTCGTCCAGAGCGCGACCTATGCGCGCGCGCGCCACTTCAGGCCAGGCGAGCTGGTGGCACCAGGCGACAGCGAGCGTCAGGGCGAGAACAAGATGTCGGTCTTTCTCACCGACAAGGAGCGCAGCCGCCGGATTCTCGTGGCACCTTCGCCGGTCGATGCCGATCTCGCGCGCTACAACGGCCAGTTCCTGACCGGTGGGTCTGAATCGAAAATGGACGCCACACGCGCTTTCGTCGTCGATCTCCCCGCCTTTCTGGGAACTGCAGGAGAGGGCGCACCCTATTATTGCGACCCCGATGTCAGCGCGATCAAGGTCGAGCTCTGGATGCGCAATGGTGATCCGCACTCGACCGAGCGGCAATATGATTTCGAGGATGGCGTCTATTGCGAGATGGTCGAGCCGCTCCACGTCGGTCCGGTAATCGCACGCTTCGGTGCCGCAGACGATTGGCGGGGATTCCGGCCGATCGAAATCATCGTGAGCGCCGCCACCGCACTACGTCCGATGATCAAGGTCGAGAATGGCGGAAGAAAGGTCCGGGTTTCGGTGCCGGTGGCGGCCGATCTGGATTTGGTCCTGACCCCCGTGGTTCCCACCGATCAAATCGCCGGTTCGGCCAGTTTCCTGTCTTCGACAAGCGTGGCCGCACGCGCCGGAGACGGGCTCGAGACCGCGGCAGCTGGCCTGCCCGTGGTCGAGCACCGCATACGCGTCGTCCATTGTACGCGCACGCCCGTGACGGCTCCGGTCCTTGTGAGCGAAGTCCATCAAGGCGGCTCGGATGCGGTGCCGCTTGCGATTCTCAAGCGCGAGCCGTTCACCGACCGCGCCGAGCTCGCGGGCTATGCGCAGGTCGATGCGGCTTCGAGCGGCGACCTTCAGATCGAGGGCGCCTGGCCCGAGATCGACGACGACCCGGTCCAAGATCGCTACCTGCTGAAGCAGGGCCGGTCGGTGTCGCGGCCGCGCAGCCTTCAGTTTCGGGATTATCGGCCTCCGGCACCGGCCATGGCGCTGAAGCTGATGCTGCAAGGCGGCTCCGCCGTGTCGGCCCTTGCGCAAGCCGAAGGGAAGATCGGCCTCCAGTGTGCCGAGAACAGGGTCTTCCTGGGTGGATCCAAGCCGGCAGCCGTTCCCGGCGATACCGAGGCGCCTCCCTGCATCCTGACGCTCGGCAGCCCCAAGCGCGCGCGCCTCAAACTCACGGCCGTGGCAAAGAGCCGCTATGCCCATCTGTTCGCGCCGGACCCCAAGAAAAGTTCGAGCCTCGTATCGCGCCCGATCGATGCCGAGGTCCCCGCCTCGATGCAGTTGCCGGCGCCGATCATCAGTCATGTCATGCCGCTCGTCCGGCAGATCGATGAGCAGGACCGGAGACGCCGGACGCGGCAGCGGATCTATGCCTTTCGCATCTATGTGCGGCGACCGTGGTTTCTGTCGGGCCACGGCGAACGGCTGGCGATCGGCTGCCACACGGGCGTGCCGCCGACCGGCCCGCGCGACACGCTCAACCGCGTCATCACCCAATGGGGCGAAGATCCGATCGCGCGTTCGAAGGCCGGCGCAAGCCGCCGGCTGCCGCGGGCGGCGGACTTCCGGATCGCAGGAACCCCAGTCCTCGACCCGCAGCTCTACCCCGCCGACAGTCCGGAAGGACATGGCGCCGTCCTTTACTTCGACGATGTGGTGCGCGATGCCGACGTGGGAGCCGACGGCGATGGACGCCTGTCGCTCGCAAGCTACGCGCTGGCTTGGGATGACAGCCAGAAGCTCTGGTTCTGCGACGTCGAACTTGGCAATGATTTCACGGGATGGATCGGTCTCGCGCTCTACCGGCACCAGCCGCAGGCGCATGAGAATCTGCAGCTGTCGCCTTCGGCTGCGTGGGTTTACAGCCTGCTGCTCCAGGGCGAGCGCGTCACCTGGGTCCGTCAGAATGGCATCACCGCGGTCACCATCGGACCCGTGTTCGATACGACGCTGAGCTTCGAGGCCGAAGAGCGGATCTATCGCGGCGGGGTGAGTGCTCTCGGCGACGACAAGGCGGGCGAGCGGCAGGAATTCCGGCGCTTCAAGGTCGACGGCAAATATTATTTCGAGGGCCGCTTTGCGGTCTCGGGCGACGGTATCGAGATTATCCGCCGCCGCCTCGGCAACGACATTTCATCGTTCAGGCTGGAGACGAAGGCATGAAGGCGATGCGACTGCTGGTTCTGGCCGCCATCTGCGCCGGCGGGGGGGAATTTTCCGAGGCTGCCGCGCAATCTTCTGCAACTTGCTTCAAGCCTCTCACCAACTTCGCGGACCGAAACCCTCTGTATTTCAAAGATTTATCTGAACTTGGTCACCCTGCCAAAGGCGGAGAAGGGGTGATCGAGTTCCAGCCGATCAAGGATGGCTGGCTCAAGGCGAACGTCGATTTTTATTATGTGACGTTCACCAAGCCGGCGAACATCAGTCCGAAGGACTTCTTCAGGGATATCCGCCTGTCGTTCGGGGCCTTCGCGCGCGGCGAGAAGGGCAAGTTCAACTTCGCGCCCTATGGCGGGCAATATACGATCTTCGACTTTGGCGAGGAAGGAAAGTGGTACCGCTTCCGCTTGGGGAGCACGCCCAGCACCCGGATCAGCGATGCGAACTCGAAGATCTGGGTAAAGGATACGGCGGAGACCGAGGGTGCCGTGATGAGCTTCAATCTCGGCACCGCATGGCCGTCAACCAATCGCCAGGCCGGGCAGACGAACTGGATCGTGGAAAAGGCCGGCGATGTTGAGGTGATCTGTGCCTCCGACACCGATTTCGTCTTCTCGACGGTTCGCACCGAGTCCGGCGGCTGGCACCCCGTTTCGGGGCATCGGGGCTTCGGATTGATGACCGACCCAGCCAACCCGAACCAATGGATCTTCTATTCGATGGCAGCGGATCGCCGGTCGGGTGCCTTCAAGAATTTTCTGCTTCTACCTCATATTAACAAGCTTTTTTGCATGGGCCACGAGTTCTGGAAGGGCTTTTTCTCCGAGTTCCGCGGTTTCGTCACAAAGAGGGGTTTGAAGGTGACGGGCGGAAGCCTCGACAATCACGGGCCTGTGCCCTTTCCCTTCGAGGCCGGGCAAGAGAAGGCGCTCGATTGCGCCAAGCTCTGGGATCTGGAGATGAAATATCCGTACGCGCCCTATTTGATTGCGCCCTGACCGCTCACCTTGATCCCGTTATCGCGGTTCGCCGGCTCGTCAGCCGCCGCCCTCGTCCGCCAGGCTTTCGAGGACGACTTCCAGCCGCACCTTCGCCAGCTGCTTGCGCGCCAGCCATGCGTCCTCCGCCGCCACGTCGGCGGAAAGATATTCTAGCTCCGAGGCGCTCCCCGACGTCGACAGGATGAGGATCTGGCCCGGCTCGGGCACCTCGACGAATTCGAAGCAAAGCACCGTGTCGAGCCGGAAGATCAGGGTAATTGGGTGACGACGACCCCGTTCCCCGTAAGGTTTATTGTAGCCATCCGCAACTTGGATGACCGCTATCAGGCGCTTCGTGAAGGTCCGCTTCACCGCAGTCCATCGGCAGGTTCCGTCAGGACCAGACGTTCGCGGTGGCTGATTTGAACGACCGGCTCTGGTCGCGACCTGCCGGTTACCGGACAGTCCGGACCTGGGGACGCGAAATCGGCGCCTGGACGACTGGGAAGGGTCGGCAGGCGACGCAGCTGAGCGGCAACTATCTCTGTATCTGCGCTCCATACGCGACAGTCGCCTACCGGCCAGTTCAAGGCGCCGAGAATTGGTAAGCTGCCGGTCCGCAACTGGGAATCGAAAAATGACCGCTGAGAGTCCGAGAAGGGTCGGGCCTTATCGCGGCCGACCGCTGCGTGGCATGAAGCCTTGCCGACATTGGTCTCGAAACCGGTGGCGCGCGAGCACACGCCGGGCGATTCATACAGGGTCAGCCCCAGTCCGTCGGTTGGCACGCTGATCCGCCTTTGTGCTTTCCGGTCGGTGTCTTGTCACAGCTTCTCGCTGCACTACGGCACATGGCCCCTGCCCGATTTCGGGAATATTGAGCAGGAACGATGGCGGCTTCCGCGATTTGCACTCGTATCCCTCGGTCAATCGATCGCAATGTCAGGGTCGGAGCCAAGCCGAACATGAAGCAACTTGCCGAGAATTTCTGGAATTTCCGAGGCTCGTTCAAGGTCGCCAAGATCATTGACCTGGGCACGCAAATGTCGCTGGTGCGCCGGACCGGCGGGCGGTTCACGCTGATCGACAGTTATGGCGTCTCGGGCGCTGACCGCGAGGCGCTGCTGGAAATGACCGAAAACGGCGCCGCGATAGATACGATCGTCAACGTTCACCCCTTTCACACCCTGCATTGCGCGGCGGCCAATGAACTGGCGCCCCGCGCCAAGCTGTTTGGGACGCGTCGGCATCGCGAGCAGGCGCCGGAACTGCCCTGGGAAGAGGAGACTGTCGAGAACGCGGCAACCCAGGCCCAGTTCGAGGATCTGGACTTTTCGGTTCCCGCCGGGCTCGATCTGGTGACCGGCGACGACAGCGTCCATGCCGCGTCCGTTCTCGTGCGGCACCGACCGAGTGGAATCGTTCACGTCGACGATACGCTGATGGTTCTTGCAGCGCCCGGCCTGCTCGGCAGCATCCTGCCCCAGTCGCGGCTGCGCTTTCATCCGATGGTGGGAAAGGCGCTGCAGCATCGTTCCGGCGCCGTCGACGATTTCGTCGCATGGACCCAGGATCTGGCGCAGACGTGGGCGACTACGCCGATCGTCTGCGCCGCTCATTCCGCCGTCCGTCACTTGCCGCCAGGCGGATGGCGCGATGAAGTGACACACGCACTCTCAGCCATCCGCAAGACACTCGACCAACACCGAACGCGACACGGCTGATCCCGGCGAACTATTCTGAAACCCGATCGGAAGACACCAACCCATGAATGACAACCAAGCCGTCGCGACCGTTCTGCGGGCCGACGTAGCAGTGATCGGCGGGGGAACGGCCGGGCTCGCCGCCGAGCGTGCCGCGCGCAAGAACGGGGCCTCGACCTTGCTGATCGATCCTGCTTTCAGCGGCACCACGTGCGCGCGGGTGGGCTGCATGCCCTCCAAACTGCTGATCGCCGCCAGCCGCGAAGCCGCTCGCATCGGACGTGCCGGGCTGTTCGGCATCGAGGTGGCAGGCGTTAGGATTGATGGACCTGCGGTCCTGCGGCGCGTACGCGCAGAGCGTGATCGTTTTGCCCGCCTAACCCGCGAGTCCATCGCCCGTCTGCCAAACGGCGTGACGATCCGTGCCCGCGCCCGGTTCGATGGAGCGCACCGCCTCGTACTCGATGACGGGCGAGCGGTGGAAGCGCGTGCCATCGTGATCGCCGCCGGTTCCGCGCCGATCCTGCCAGAACCTTTCGCGGCGCTCGGCGAAGCTGTGCTGACAAGCGACACGGTTTTCGACCTGGCCGACCTGCCAAGGCGCCTTGCCGTGATCGGTTCGGGTGCCATCGGGCTGGAGCTAGCGCAGGCGTTTGCCCACCTTGGCGTCGAAACTACGCTATTCGACAAGGGCGAGCGCATGGCCAAGGTGCGCTGCAGAAAAGTTCACACTCAACTGCGTGAGGTGCTGACGGAGAACCTCGCCTTGCACCTCGGCGTCAACGTCACGCCGTACGCTGCCGACGATGGTGCAGGTCTTCGCTGGAGCGGTGCAAGCGAGGGAGAGGCGACATTTGACAAGGTGCTCGTCGCGGTTGGACGAAAACCGCAGATCGACGGGCTTGGTCTCGACAGTACCGGACTCGAACTGGACGACCGCGGGGTTCCCCGTCATGAGCGGGCGACCATGCGCTGCAGGCAAAGCAGCATTTTCCTTGCGGGCGATGCGGCGGGGGACCTGCCGCTTCTGCACGAAGCTTCGCACGAAGGCGCCATCGCCGGGCGCAACGCTGCCGCCTTTCCTGCACCTATTCCCGTGGAACGTAACACGCCTTTCGCAATCACCTTCACCGAGCCGGTCCTGGCCACCATCGGCGAGGCGGAAGAGAACGGGGCCATCACCGGCACGGCAGACTTTTCGGACCAAGGGCGCTCGCGCGTCGATGGGGTCAATCGCGGGGCGCTGACGCTCTATGCCGCAGCGCCCGATGGCAGGCTGATCGGCGCCGATCTTATCGCGCCCGCAGGCGAGCATCTGGCACACATGCTCGCATGGGCGGTGCAGGCAGGCCTCACCGCGACACAGTTACTGAACATGCCATTCTATCACCCGACCGTCGAGGAGGGACTTAAACAGGCGCTGCGCACGATCTGCGCCGCGACCCCGATCGCGCTCCCGCCCGACCAGGACGCAGGTACGCCCGCCGGTGCCTGAAGGCACGATTCTGCAAACTCACCAGCCCGCCAAACATGGGCGTTGGGAATGGTCGGTTCCGGCGGAAGCGGGCATGCCGCTATCCCATCGGAACAGCGCGTGTTGGGAGACAGATATCGACATAGCAAACAGACCGCTCCTGGGAGCGCAAGATTGGCGCTTGAGTGGCCAGGGAGGGTCGTATGCCGACGTCTCGCTTGAACCGCACAGCAAAGGTGTTCCGCGGTCCTGGCAAGGAAGATGACCTGTCGCACCACGATGACCTCTGATCCGCGGCCACAATCGCGACCTCGGTCAATCCTTAGTTGAAGATGTCAGTTTCGTCGGCTCGTTGGTCTGGTGCCAAGCTGATCGAGCGCATCGGGATTATCGCGCCCCCATGCATAGAGCAATTCGACCGGCTCAACGAAACGCATGCCCAGCGCGGTCAGGCGGTATTCGACCGCCGGCGGAATATCGCTTTGGACATGACGGCTGATCAAGCCGATTTCTTCCATATCGCGCAGAGTTTGCGTCAGCATCTTTTTTGAGATGCCGGGAAGGCTTCGCTGCAAGGCACCAGTGCGGCAAGCGCCACCATGGCGCGCATGCAGGGTGTGCAGCACCATGCTGGTCCATTTGGTTGCGAAAAGCGACAGGACCCGGCGCGGGGCGCAGTCCTCGCGCCATTCTTCTTCAGCGGTACCGGGGAGCATGACTGGTTACCTTTTGGTGCCTAGTGACCTATTTGGTGCCGTCTAGAACCAAAAGCGCATCGTGCCTAGTTGAGTTGCTCTTGAACGAGACGAAGGTGACGATCATGGCGAAGACGGCGTTGGTAGTTGGCGCGAGCGGCATAGTGGGAAGCGCGACGGCCGCATTGCTGGTCGAGCAGGGCTGGACGGTTTATGGGCTGTCCCGGCGCCCGGTCGAGCAGGACGGCGTGCTGCCCATCCTTGCCGACCTGCAGGATGCGCAGGCTACCTCTGCGGCACTCGCGCAAATCGACCCCGAGGCGGTCTTCATCACCACATGGTTACGCCAGGACAGCGAGGCGGAAAACATCCGGGTGAATGGCGCTATGGTTCGCAACCTGCTGGCGGGCTTGCCGAAGGCCTCAGGCTCTCGCCACGTCGCGCTGGTCACCGGGCTCAAACATTACCTGGGGCCGTTCGAGGCATACGGTAAGGGCACCCTGCCTCAGACGCCCTTTCGTGAAGAGCAAGGTCGGCTCGATGTCGAGAACTTCTACTATGCTCAGGAAGACGAACTGTTCGCGGCGGCGCAGCGCGATGGTTTCACCTGGAGTGTTCATCGCCCCCATACGGTCATCGGCAAGGCGGTGGGAAACGCGATGAACATGGGGACGACCCTCGCGGTCTATGCGTCCTTATGCCGGGATACGGGGCAGCCATTCATCTTCCCGGGCTCGGCGGCCCAATGGAACGGCCTGACCGACATGACTGACGCCGGGCAGCTGGCGCGTCATCTGCTGTGGGCGACGGAGACCGAAGCTGCCCATAACGAAGACTTCAACGTAGTCGATGGCGATGTATTCCGCTGGCAGTGGATGTGGAGCCGGATAGCAGACTGGTTCGGCATCGAGGTAGAGCCCTTTCATGGAACCGTTCGGCCATTGGCAGAGCAGATGGCGGATCATGCCGAGATCTGGCGGGCGATATCCGAGCGGGAGGGTCTGATTGAGCCGGATTTGTCGCGCCTCGCATCGCCCTGGCACACCGATGCTGATCTCGGCCGACCGATCGAGGTCGTGACGGACATGTCAAAAAGCCGGCGGCTCGGCTTTATGGCATATCAGTCGACGGATGAGGCCTTTTACGCGCTATTTGAACGGCTTCGCGCGGATCGCCTCATCCCGTGATCCTGTACATGTGGGAGAGATGAGCGGACGTTCCGCACCTTAGTAACCAAAATCGCTGGCTGAATGTTTTATAAGGGTCGGCTTCGTCGGCCTCGCAACGCCTTGGATTGGGACATTGCCGCCATTCCCAGGCAGGCGTCGAAATGGCGGCTTTCAGCCGAACACCAGACGTTCCAAGAGACAGCAAGTAGCTGCAGGGAACGGGCAACGCTGGCCGATTGCGGAACGACGGCTTACTGGCCCAGATTGGCAGATAGCTGCCCGTCGCCTTCGGTGTGGCGCATCGTCGGCAAAGGAGTTTTCCTGCCAGTCGGCAGACGCCCCATTGCGGACCTTGCTTCGCTTGAGTTGCACTGGCACCAAGTTAGCATGACCGAGCCTCTTCAAATCATCGCGACTGACGTGCTTTATTATCATGACGCCGACGAAAGAGCCTTTTTTGAGTGGCTGGACCGCATGGCCTTTGTCGCGGATTACCGTGGCGAAGTGAGGGATTTATTCATCAACCTAAACCGGTTACCAACAGATGATGATATGTTCGAGATCATCGGATTCTGCCGCAGGTACGGCGTTAACATGGCCCAGCTTGCTAAATTCGAGACGCCTGAAAACACGGTATGGCTACGTGACAATACGATGATTTGGCACCGAGAAATATTCGGCGGCCTGAGCGAAGCGAGTGACAATTAGCCACCCCTCATCGCCTTTTCGGGGCGCCGATCGCATCGCTTGGCGAGGTAAAGCCGCCCGTCCGTTTTCAGGCAGCCCAAATCCGTAGCCTTAGCGGCGACGATGGGTGGAAAGTAGGCCTTAAAGTCTATCAGCCTGAACTGCGCTCAACGCGGATGCCAACTGCCTTGAATGCCAGCGCGAGATCAGTCGTGAGTGCAGGATCGAACTCAAAACCGTGGTGCCACATGCCCTCGCCACGGTGCAGGATGATGGACATCGAGCCGTCTGAAAAATGGATAACTTCCTTGATCTCGGAGGGGTCAAATTCATGTTCAATCAGAAACTGGCGGGCAGATGCTTCGTCTGGTTGAGCACTTAAGCGCGGCTTGTTCAACTTGGGCACATCCACCTCCGATTCGGTCTACGCTAGCGCCTCGTTGCCAGAAACCAAGGTCCGCAATGGAGCGTGTCCAATCAGGCTGCATTTCTTCCCGAGCGGCGAGCACCGGACGTACGGCTTTCGAGCGCGGCGCTCCCCGCCCGGAATGGCGAAAACGGGCGCGAAGCCGACCGGCCGATTTGTCAGACCCGTATGGCGGGTTTCAGCGAAAGCCGACGCTCGCATCGACCACTCTGAATGTCTTGAGCTGGTCGACAATGATGGACAGGGCCTGGGACTTTTCTGACATTCGCGAGCGAAAGGCTGGATGGCAAGTTTGCTCCGGAGCGAACATACTGCGCCTGCCCCGCCGATACGCGTCGCAACAAAGCTTGGCCGCTTGCTGCCAGCCCGCTTTCCGGCGAAGGTCGGCACAGCTGCCGTAAGCGACTGCCCTTCAAGCGGCAATTGTCGACAAGGCGCGGTCGTTCGGCTCCGATCCGATTACGGCCTTCTTATCACAAGCGGCCGAACAGAGCGGCAAGAACGGACAATCAGCCGGGCAATGAATGAGAGTCAGCCTGAGCGCCGCGCGCAGGTATTATGAGGAGCTGACTGCTCAGTGCAACAACGCCAGGAGCGTCGTGGCCAATTCATCTTTACGAAACGGCTTCGTCAACCTTGGGCGATCCGCATCGACGCCGGCCGTTTCGGCATAGCCGGACACTAAGAGAACAGGAAGTCCAGGGCGGATGCGTTGCACATGGCGGGCAAGCTCGGTCCCCGTCATGCCCGGCATGAGGTGATCGGTAACGATGACATCGAATGCCTGATCACGTTCCAGCATTCGCACCGCCTCATCAGCAGAACTCGCTTCGATCACGGCGAAGCCGAGATCGGCGAGCATGTCGGCGGTGCTCATTCGCACCAACTCTTCGTCATCGACAAGGAGGGCTACTCCGCGGTCCGATCCTTCTTCTTCAAACCGGCTTACGTTCGACGGCAGATTCGTGTCCTCGTTGCTGACGGGGAGCCATAGCTCGACAGTGGTGCCCATTCCCGGTTGGCTTTGAATTGTCAGCGCTCCACCCAGCTGGGAAGCCAGACCGTGCACCGATGACAGGCCGAGGCCAGTGCCTTGGCCGATGCCCTTGGTTGAGAAGAATGGCTCGATTGCGCGGGCGAGCGTCGCCTCATCCATCCCCATACCCGTATCGGCGACTGAAAGGCGAATATAGGTTCCGCTAGAGAGCTGCGATCGATGGTCGCCGTCTACAGTCTCCGTGCTCGCCGTTATTCGCAGCGTACCCCCGTCCGGCATCGCATCGCGTGCGTTCACCGAAAGGTTCAAAAGCGCCATTTCCAATTGGTTCGGGTCCGCTCGGGCCGGTGGCAGGTCTTCGGCGACATCCACGACAACCCTGATCTGTGGCCCCGTAGTGCTCTCGACCAAGTCACCCATTCCGGCGACGAGCGCCGCCACGTCGACAGACACGGCCTGGAGTGGCTGACGCCGTGCAAACGCCAATAATCGCTGAACAAGTATCCGGGCGCGTTCCGCTGATTGGGCCGCGCCAGCGATGAGTCGCTGCTCACGTTCGCTACCTATCCCCCTGCGCTGAAGCATGTCGAGAGAACCGACGATCGGCGTCAGAAGATTGTTGAAGTCGTGGGCAACGCCACCGGTGAGCTGCCCCATCGCTTCCATCTTCTGGCTCTGGCGCAGCGCGTCCTGGGCGCGGGCCAGCTCCGCCTCCCGCGCCTTTGCGTGGCTGAGATCGCGGCCGATCGCGATAAAGTTCACACCATCGGGTTCGGGCGCCACAGTCCACTCGATTGGCTTCCACCCGCCATCGCGTGTGCTGATGCGGTTTTCAAAACGTGTAGGCTGCCCCGTACCCCGCATATTTTCGATTGCCGCCAGTGTGGGTGGAGCATCGTCCGGATGCATGAAAGTGGCATAGCCGTTTAAGAGCAATTCGCGCTCAGACCAGCCCAGGACTTGCGTCCAAGCGGGACTTACCGCTGACATCATGCCGCCATAGTCGGCCCGGGCGAGCATATCCTGCGACAGGTTCCACAGTCGATCGCGCTCCGCCACACGCGCTTCGACCTGTAGCTCAAGTGTTTCGTTTAGCTCGCGCAGGCGCGCCTCGCTATCACGGAGTGCCTGCTCGCCCCGGGCTCGCTCGACGGCGCTGCGCGTGCGCTCCGCGAACTCGCGGATAAGCGCAAGGTCGGCATCGCTCCAGTTCCGCACTTTCCCGTCGTTGACGAAGAACACCGCCGCGAGCCGTCCGAGCTCCAAGACAGGCGCGTTCACGAAGGAACGTGTGGACTTGGCTTCCAGCGCGTCGGCGGCGGCGCCGGAAGTCCGCGGATCAGACCGAGCATCGGCTATTACTGTGAACTCGCCGCGTTTGAGGCTGTCGATAAAGGAGCCATAATCCCTCAGCGGAGTAATCCCGGCGAGGCTCTCGACCCCAGGTGCCGTCCAGTCACGATCGACGTGCAGCGTTTCGGCGTAATGGTCTATCGCGCCGTACCCGACGCGCGTAACGCGCAGCGTCTCACCTAAGATGCGCGCGGCGGCACTGGCGATGCCGGCCGGCTCCTGTACATCCTTCAGTGCCTCAGCGAAGTCGACCAGAGCCACGCGCCGGATCTCGGCCGCCTTTCGCTCGGTGATCTCCAGCACGCTACCTGCGACGCGAAGACAACGGCCTGCTGCGTCAAACACACCACGGCCTTTGGCAGCGACCCAACGCTCGACGCCGTCTTCCTTCCCGATCGTGCGATATTCGACGTCATACAAGGCACGCGTGGCCGGGTCGGCGGCGGTAGCGTAGGCCAAGCTCGTCGCTTCGCGATCGTCGGGATGTAGGCCATTATAGAAGTCGGCCATTGTGACCGGAACGTCCGGTGAGATACCAAACATCGCCTTGGTACGTGCCGGCCAGATCAAGCGGTCGTTGACAACATCCACATCCCAAAAGCCGATCTCGGCGTTCTCGACCGCCAGTCGGAGCCTTTCCTCGCTTTCCCGAAGCTGCGCGGTTGTGTCGCGCAACTGGTATTGACGGTCTCGGGCCTTGAGGGACGAGCGTATCGCCCCGAGCATCGCCTCCGCATGAAGAGGACGCTCCAGCAATACGACATTGCCGAGCTCTGCAAGGCGATCGGTAGCGGATATCGACCGCGGCGAGCGTGATCCGTTGGCCAGCACCACGAAGGGGACGTCCGACCATGCAGGCTGTGCTGCAACCCACGAGGCGAGTTCGGAAAGCGGCGACGTCGCCAACGCCTCTTCCGTGATCAGAATTGTGCCCGCGCCTTGTTCGAGCATTTCAACGAGGTGGGACTGATCAGAGCAAATCTGTGCGTCGATGCCGTGTCGTGCCAGGAGCTCGGCAGCGATGGCAGCGTCCCGACCGCGGGGAGCGAGGATCAGAACTCGCTTGTGCATGTCAACCGCGTGGATTTTCCGGATCGATCTGACTAGCCATCAACGTATCCCGCGTGCCAGAGAAAGTGGGCACGCCCGTCAGAACGCCTTGGAACCTGTCTAGTGGCTCACCCAATCGCAGCCCGTCGCTGCTGATTTGAAACTCCCGGATCGTCCTTTCGTGCCGCGCCGTCCTCGTTTTAATCACCGAGATGGCTTGGCGGACCTCGCCCAACGCCTCGAAGTAGCGCAACTGGACGACCGTATCGGAGAGGTAGCTGAGATCCACGTCCGTCCGAATGTCGCCAGCGATGCCGTGGAGGCCGAGGATAAGAAGGCTAACGATACCCTTTTGTCCGAGATAGCTCAGCATCTCGTGCATCTGGATAATGAGAAACTGCTCGTTGGGCATAGCCTGGAGGTAAGCGTTGAGACTGTCGATCGCGATCATACTCGCCCCGCTCTCAACCGCTTCCTGAATGCGACTAGCGAACTCGCCCGGCGACATCTCGGCCGGGTCGATGGCACGCAGTTCAAGCAGGCCGCTGTCGATGTGCGGCTGAAGGTCTAGACCGAGCGCAGCGCTCCGCGTGAGCAGCGTCGACGCGCGCTCATCGAACAGAAAGTAGGAAGCTTTCTCGCCGCGCTTTAGCGCCGCCTCAATACATTGGATCGAAGCTGTCGTCTTGCCGACTCCAGCGGGTCCCGAAAACAGCGTGGCGGTTCCAGGCACAAGACCGCCGCCGAGCAGGGTATCCAGCTCAGGCGAGCCGGTCGAGACAGGTTCACCGCTTTGCTGGGTGGTGTGGTCCGCAGCGACCAGCCGCGGGTACACACACAACCCGCCCCGCTCGATCTCGAAATCGTGGTAGCCACCCCTGAACTGTCGCTGGCGCATCTTCACGACATTCAGGCGACGCCGCTGAGCGCCGAAACTCGCCAACGTCTGCTCAAGCGAGATCACGCCATGGGCGATACTATGTAGTTGGAGGTCATTCCCGCTCGCGCCCTTATCGTCGAGGACGAGCACCGTGCAGGCACGCGTCGAGAAGAAGTGCTTGAGAGCGAGGATTTGACGGCGATAGCGGATAGGGCTCTGCGCCAGCAATCGCAGTTCGGAAAGGCTGTCAAGGACGAGGCGGGCAGGACGGATCTTGTCCACCTTTGCCATGATATCGCGGACCGTTTCTCCGAGTTCAACCTCGCTAGGGTGAAGCAGCGTCTGCTCCTGATCCTCGCCGAAACCGTCCGGCGGAACCATCTCGAAGAGGTCAACACCATCCAGTGACCAGCCATGCGCGTCGCCGACGGCGCGTAGTTCGACTTCGGTTTCCGCCAACGTGATGTAGAGGACGGGCTCTCCCACAGCGGCGCCGGCAAGCAGGAAGCGCATTGCCAGCGTCGTCTTGCCCGTGCCTGGTGTGCCTTCCACTAGGTACATGCGCTCGGGCGTGAGGCCGCCGTTAAGAATATGATCCAGGCCGCTTGTGCCGGTCGAAGCTAATCCGGTCTCTTTATTGTTGGGCGCCACACTCGCTCCTCCTTTGCAGCCGCCCACGCGCAGACTCGGCCGCCGAAGGTTGGATCAAACCAATATGATAGCGTCATCGGCGAGCGGAAGCGATCATAACTTCGTTCGTGGTAACGCCTTCGGCCCGTACGACGCCCGTCTTTGCCCTGGTCTGTCCGTTTGCGGGCCTCGGATAGCTCGTGCCGAAATGTCCGGACTTGAGGCGCATTGCTGCGAAACAGTTTTACGACGACCGAGCGGAAGCTTTTGTCGGAGGCCGTCATTAAAGGCGCGACCGGCGAACGACCCATCTTGGTCGGCGCCTGCCGGATTAGCGGACGGTCTGCAGTTGGGAAGCCAAATTTGGCCGCTGAGCGGCCGGAAAGGGTCGGCCTCTCCTGAAGCGTTCTACCTATGGCCGTCACGGCCCCAGGAGATGTGTCATGGGATTGTCAGAGTTTGATCCCGCCGCTCGCGAGCGGGTATCTTGGAACGCTGGGCGTAAGGTTGGAGCAAAGCGAGCGCTCAAGCCCCGTCAGATATGGGCGATCCGCTTCTTTCTCGACCAGCATGGGCGGGTCCGCGACCGGGCCCTCTTTGACCTAGCGATCGACAGCAAGCTTCGCGGATGCGACCTGGTGAAGATCAGGATCAGCGATATCGTTTGTGATGGGAAAATTCGAACACGGGCTACGGTCGTACAGCAAAAGACCGGCAGACCGGTTCAGTTTGAACTGATGACTGATGCCCGCGCTAGCCTGCTCAAATGGCTGGAACTGAGAGGTGGGTCCTTGGAGGATTTTGCATTTCCTAGCCGCACCGATCACGCGGCCCACATTAGCACCAGGCAATATGCTCGCCTTGTCGACGAATGGGTCACGGGGATCGGACTTCCTGGCGAAGATTATGGCACCCACTCTCTTCGCCGAACCAAGGCGTCGATCATCTACAAGGCGACTGGAAATCTCCGCGCCGTCCAGATTTTGCTTGGGCACACGAAGATCGAAAGCACGGTCAGATACCTCGGCGTGGACGTGGAGGACGCTTTGACCCTCGCAGAGGGCACTGAAATCTGAAACTGCCTTGGGTCCTTGCCGCTGCAAGGACCCAAGGCTTACAGCGTGGCGGCAGCTCTGCGCCCATTCCAGCCATTCACGGATCGATTTGACGATGCTGGAAGCCGACCTTCAGCGCGGAAGCGACGGAGAGGTGAGCGGCCGCTTGTGCGCCCGTCGAATTCAGATCAGGGTCTTCTTAGCAACGCTGCGTACCGCCTCGGTAAACGTGCGCAGGGCGGAAGCATGTAGTCTTGTGACCGTCCAGTACAGCTTCACCTCAAGCGGATGCCCTGGCGCCAGCTCGACGAGTTGGCCCTCAGCAATCTTGGCCTCTGCAATCATGGCTGGATGCATGCCCCATCCCAGGCCGGACAATCCAAAGTTCAAGAACCCGATGCTTGACGGCACCCAGTGCATCGGCGCGTCCAGTCCGATCTTGAAATTCTCACGCACCCATCGCGCCTGGAGGCCGTCCCTGCGTTCGAACCGCAGGCAAGGAGCATTCTGGAGGGCCTCTGCAGTGACGCCGTTGGGAAAGTGCTGATCAGCGAATTCCGGGCTGCAGCAAGCCAAGTACTGAAGGTTGCCAAGCTCAATCGTCTTGCAGCCCTGGACCGTCCCTGGGTCGTCAGAGACTGCAGCGATGACCTCGCCGGAGCGCAAGCGGTCCGCAGTGTGGGCCTCGTCCTCAATGATAAACTCGAGAAGGTAACCCGTGGCATGAGAGAATTTCGCTGCGGCTTCCGGGAACCACGTCGCCATGCTGTCGGAATTTACAGCGAGCTTCAGCGTGACCGGCTTTTCTGTTCGACCAACTGCGAACGACAACACCGGAGCAAGGTCGGCCTCCAGCAACTGCACCATGTCTACATGGGCACAAAGCTTGCGCCCGAGTTCGGTTGGGAGGCACGGTTGCCCCCGCACAATCACGATGCTGCCTAGCCGCTCCTC
Organism: Novosphingobium sp. TK71; assembly: GCF_055361505.1. Lineage (NCBI taxonomy): Bacteria > Pseudomonadati > Pseudomonadota > Alphaproteobacteria > Sphingomonadales > Sphingomonadaceae > Novosphingobium > Novosphingobium sp. TK71. The sequence goes on along the minus strand of NZ_JBSZKA010000001.1, from coordinate 346,768 downwards.
CAGAGCGCGAATTCGCTGGGACACCGCCGAGGGGGTAACGCCCAGTCGTTCGGCCGCCCGCTCGAAGCTTCCTTCACGCACAACGGTAGCGATGGCGGCCAGTGCGGGATAGTCGAGCATGATTTAGCTGTACTTCATCAGATGTAGAAGAACAAGTTTCCCTGAATCGCTGCGTACAGGCATAGGCTGGTCCATGACCAACGTCCTGCCCACCTTCGTCACCGGCTTTGCAATGTCGGCCGCATTGATCATGGCAATCGGTGCCCAGAACCTGTTCGTCCTGCGACAGGGGCTGAAGCGTGAGCACGTCGGACCAATCGTCCTGTTCTGCGGCTGCGCCGATGCTATCCTAATTGCCGCCGGTGTCGGCGGTGTGGGGGCGCTGCTTGGCGCGATGCCCCAGTTGACGTTGGTTCTCACGCTTGGCGGCGCCGCATTCCTTGCGTGGTACGGCCTCAAGGCATTTCAGCGAATGATGGCACCCGAAGCCATGGCGGTATCGGCACAAGGCAAGCTAACGTTGGGCAGCGCACTGGGGGCGACGGCCGCGTTCACGTTCCTCAATCCGCACGTCTATCTAGATACTGTGCTGCTGATGGGGGCAGCGGGGTCTGCGCACGCACCGGCCTTGCGTCCTGTCTTCGTCGCCGGTGCTGCGACGGCGAGCATTACCTGGTTCGCAGCGCTTGGTTACGGCGCGCGCATCCTGACCCCGCTCTTCGCCCGGCCTGCGGCCTGGAAGGTCCTCGATGCCATCGTTGGTATCGTCATGCTGACCCTGGCGGCATCTCTGACTGGAAGGATTTTCTTATGACCCCACTGATGACGAGGCAGGACATGCGCAGACCTTTGCAGCCCCGGCATCCAGGCACCGCGCCGGCCGACAACCGCATGCCGTCACCGGTGGCATCGATCCGGCATTGGCTGCTCTCAATATCCGAGGTTGCGGTGAAGCACGGTTACGCATCCCCGTGGGAGCAGGACGATCGGCGCTCGGGGATGATTGCAACGGGAAGACGATAGGCCATGGCATGGATCGTACTCGGGATCGCAGTGGTTACCGAGATCGCATGGGCGCTCAGTATGAAATGGACGGCAACGCAGGGAAACTGGACGTCGGCGTCCCTCCCCATCATCCTGAATTTCGTTAACATGGGCCTGTTGGCTTTCGCCATGCGGACACTTCCGGCAGGTACCGCCTATGCGGTATGGACCGGTCTTGGCGCGGTCGGCGTCGCCGTCATGGGCGTTGTCCTGTTCGGGGAGCGTTTGAATCCGGTGCAGATAGTCTTCATATCTCTCGTCGTTGTCGGCGTCGTCGGCACCAAGTTCTTCGCGACCGCGTAGCATGTGGAAAGATCTGGTCCTCGTCTACGGCGCCTATGTCCTGACGGCAGGCAGCCCTGGTCCTAGCACAATGGGCATCATGGGGATCGCCATGCGTCACGGACGCAGGCCCGCTGCAGCCATGGCCGCCGGCGTGGTGACGATGTCGTTCGCATGGGGCTTGATCGCCGTCACCGGCCTTGCAGCCCTGGTCATTCGCTACGCACAGGCACTTACCATCCTGAAGATCGCCGGCGGTCTTTACCTGCTGTGGCTTGCCTTCAAGTCCGCCCGGTGCGCCATGCAAAAGGATGCGGCGCCGCTGATGGTTTCAGCAGGAGAGGACAATCTGGGTGCCGTGTTCCGGCGCGGCGTGCTCATGCACGTTGGAAATCCGAAGGCGATCCTCGCCTGGGTTGCCCTGATGTCACTCGGCGTTGGAGCACATGCTTCGGCAGAGCATCTGGCCTTGGCGTTCGGCGGCTGTGTTCTTCTCGGAATGCTCATCTTCTTCGGCTACGCCGCGCTGTTTTCGACGGCACCGATGGTCAAAGGCTATGCCAGAGCTCGACGCTGGATCGACGGGACGCTCAGTATCGTTTTCGCCGGCGCCGGCGCACGCCTGCTTTTCAGCCGATAGAGGATTGGATAAACAGAGATGACGGTTTTCACGGGTCTTTCCGCTTTCCCGCCGACGCCGGCGAACGTGGACGGCATTGTCGATACCGATGCGCTGGGCGTTCTTGTCGATCGCCTTGCGGGTGCAGGCGTCAATTCGGTAAGCGTTCTCGGTAGCACGGGGACTTATGCCTATCTTGACCGGGATCAGCGCAATCGCGCTGTCTCGGCTGCGGTTGAAGCGGCTGCCGGCCGTGTGCCTGTGGTCGCAGGGGTCGGAGCGTTGCGAACCAGTTGGTCCTGCGAACTTGCCGTTGCAGCCCAGAGTGCCGGGGCCAGCGGACTCTTGCTTGCGCCGATGTCCTACGCGCAGCTATCCGCCAGGGAGGTCGAGCATCACTTCAAAGCAGTCGCCGCTGCGACTGATATGCCGCTGTGCATCTACAACAATCCGGGCACGACGAATTTCAAGTTCTCGCACGACCTGATCGTCGAGCTCGCCCACGTGCCGAACATCGCCGGGGTGAAGATGCCGCCGCTCGATGACGAAGCTTATGCTTCCGAAATCGAAGAGCTTCGCATCCGCGTGCCGGAGGATTTCAGGATTGGCTATAGCGGCGACTGGTGTGCTGCGCCGGCATTCATGGCAGGCGCCGATGCCTGGCACAGCGTCGTTGCGGGTGTGCTGCCGGAGCCGGCGGTCCGCTTGACCACAGCTGCAATGGTTGGCGATGCTGCCGAAACCAAAAGGTTGCAGGCGCTCTGCGCACCGATGTGGGCGATCTTCGAAAGGTACGGCAGCTTGCGTACCATCTATGGGATTGCAGAAATCCTCGACCTTGAAGTCGGGACGGCCCCGATGCCGGTGCAAGCCTATGTCGGCAAGGACCAGTTAGCCGAGCTACCGGCTGCCATCGATAGCATGAATTTGATTGCCAGCTGAACCATGCACAGCCTTGCAGATAGCAAGGGTTGAAGACCAAGCTCCATTGAGCGGATTACGTCGAATGACGCATAGCGCCCGTGCGCATCGACATTATCCTTTTCCTCTCATCGTCAGGAATGCTGCATGACACGCTGGCCGCTCATTTCTTCAGCCGCTCTCCTAGCCGTGGTGATAGTCGCGCGTGGAGACGCCTTGCCCACACAGAAGTCGACCTGGAATGGTACCGCTGCAGCAGCCTATCTGGACAATCGCCTCACTTGGTGGCGTCAATGGCCCAAGGCTGAGCGGGACCATGGCACACGCTGTGTATCTTGCCACACCTCCTTGCCGCATGTCCTTGCTATGCCATCGCTCCGCAACCCGTCAGGCAAGCAACGCCAAAGCGTCGATGAGATGGCAATGTTTGATGATGTGGTGAAGCGAGTCTATCTCTGGGATGAGGTAGAGCCGTTCTATCCAGACCAGACACGCGGCGTACCTAAGTCGGCAGAATCTCGCGGCGTCGAGGCCGTTCTCAATGCGCTGATACTGGCGACACGCGATCAGGAACGCGGTCACCTTGGACCCGACACGCGACAGGCTTTCGCCAACATGTGGGGCGTGCAAATGAAGGCAGGCGATCAGAAGGGCGGCTTCACCTGGCTCAACTTCCGGCTGGAACCTTTCGAATCCCCGACAGCGACCTATTGGGGAGCTACTTTGGCCGCGCTGGCTGTAGCGCGTGCGCCGGACGGGTATGCCGCCGATCCGGCGGTTGCTCCGCAGATTGAAGCATTGCGTGCCTATCTGCGAACAGGCATCGCCGGCTCGCTTTATTCCCGCGCGCTTATCCTGTGGGCTGACAACCAGCTTGGCGGCGTATTGTCGCCGGATCAGCGAAGCAAAGTGATTTCTGAATTAGTCGCATCCCAGCGAGCGGACGGCGGATGGAATTTACCAAGCCTATCAACCTGGCAGAGGATCGACGGCTCCAATCTGCCGGAAGAGAGTGACGGATATGCCACCGCGATTCTTGCCGCAATTCTGCGTGAGGTAGGAGGAGTGAACAGCGCGGCGGCGCTCATGAAGGCGCAGACTTGGCTGGCTGCTCATCAGAACAAGGACGGCTCTGTAACGGCAAAGTCGATCAATAAGGATCGCAAGCCTGGTACCGACGCCTACCTCTTCATGACCGACGAAGCGACCGGCATGGCCGCACTGGCAATGCGTCGATAGATTCCAACGGCACACTTCAACCAAAGCCGGCCGTTTCAAGGTCGTTGCGATAAAAAGTACTTTTGCAATGAATGCCCACTATTTCGGAAGCGCCCGTAATTAATACGATACCGGACGATCAGCTACTCGCGCCCTTCCGCCGCAAAGCAGTCAGTCCGCAATCGGCCCGTTCAAGGCACCCAGAATTGCTAAGCTGCCGGTCCGCAACTGGGGCTCGAAAAATGACCGCTGAGAGTCCGAGAAGGGTCTACGGTGGAACCGGCTGCGACGCGCCCAAGGCAGTCGCTCAAGGTCCAAGGGCGCGTTCCCCAAACCGGCCATGCCGGAAATCACCTGTTTGTCGGCAGCGTTATTGGCCCGCCAGGCCCGCCGATTGCCGCATGACACCAAGCGGGATAGAGAACCGCCGTTTCTACGCTGTAACCAGATGCTTCCTGGCTCGCTCATCGCAGCATAACTTTCAACCGAGCCTTTCGCTCTTTCCAATCAGACTGGGCCGTTTCCTTGAGATGTTGCGCGCTCCGTCTGATTGCATCGGCGCTGGCTCCAGTCTGCTCCCTTGCACACAAGACCTCGCCAGTTCAAAGCCCGCGGCCTGAATCAAGGCATTTAAGTCGTTCAGCAGGCGCAATCGACCGCCTAGCTTTTAGCAGCAGAAGCCTCGCTATCGCGAGGTCCGCCGGGAGCAGATCATGACACGACTTAAAGACCTTGCCATCGAAGCGCATGGAGGCCTCGAGCGTTGGCAGCAGTTCGGGCAGGTCTCTGTCGATCTCGTGCAGGGCGGCGTTTTGTGGCCGCTGAAGGGACAGCCACAGACGCTCGAGCGGACGACCGTCACGGTCGGCCTCAAGAAGCAGTGGGCTTCGCACGCACCCTTCGGCGCCGACAATCGACGCTCTCGCTTCGAGCCGGGCCGCGTCGCCCTGGAGGCTGAGGACGGAACAATGCTCGAAGAACTGCTCAATCCGCGGGCAAGCTTTGCCGGCCATACGTTGCAAACACCGTGGACGGAGTTGCAACTCGCCTATTTCGCCGGTTGCGCCATGTGGACCTATCTGAACATGCCGTTCCTGCTCGCCTGGCCGGGAACCGAGACAGAGGAACTGGAGCCCTGGCCGACCGACGACGGCGACTGGCGCCGCCTGGCAGTACGATTTCCTGCGGAAATCGCAACGCATAGCACCGTGCAGACGCTCTATTTCGACGTTGAGGGACTGTTGAAGCGCCACGACTACGATGTCGAGATTGCCGGCAACACGCCCGGCGCTCACACCATAGAAGACTATGCGGAAGTCTCGGGTATCAAATTCCCGACGAAGCGCCGGATCTATGCCCGCCAGCCGGACGGCAGCTTCGGCACCGATCCGCTCGTCGTCTCGATCGACCTCTCAAACATCCGCCTCGGCTAGCCGCCGGCTCTGGCACAGTGCGGGGCTGACCCTGTGCATGCCCCTTCGATCAAGGTATACAGTTATGAAAGCTATCGGTTTCCGCTCCTCCCTTCCGGTCAGCGATCCAGCCTCCCTCGCGGACATCGATCTGCCACGGCCAGACCCTGTAGGTCGAGACATTCTCGTGCGGATCGAAGCCATATCCGTGAACCCGGTTGACACCAAGATGCGGATGCGGCCTCCGGCGGAACCGGAGTCCTGGAAGGTGCTCGGCTGGGATGCCGCCGGCACCGTCGAGGCGGTAGGGCCGGAAGCGACCCTATTCGCGCCGGGCGACACCGTGTTCTACGCCGGGGCGCTTGGCCGTACGGGAACGAACGCCGAACTCCACCTGGTGGATGAGCGGATCGTTGGCAAAAAGCCCGCCTCGCTTAGCTTCGCGGAGGCCGCCGCCCTGCCGCTAACCGCCATCACGGCCTGGGAGGTCCTGTTCGACCGGCTCGACATCCGCAAGGCCGTGCCGGGCGCCGCGAACGCGCTCCTGATCATCGGCGGCGCCGGCGGAGTTGGATCGATCACGACGCAGCTCGCCCGCAAGCTCACCGATATCACGGTTATCACGACGGCTTCGCGCCCGGAAACAGCCGAATGGAGCCGCGGCCTCGGCGCGCACCATGTCATCGACCATTCAAAGCCGCTCTCGGCGGAAATCGAACGGCTTGGGATCGGACAGCCGGCTTTCGTGTTCTCGACCACCAACACCGATCAACATCTTGTTGAGATCGCTAAGCTCATCGCGCCGCAGGGCCGTTTCGCCCTGATCGATGACCCAGCGTCGCTGGACGTGTCGCTATTCAAGGTGAAGAGCGTGTCAACGCACTGGGAGTTTATGTTCACTCGTTCGATGTTCGCTACGGCCGACATCGCGAAGCAAGGGGCGCTGCTCGACGAGGTGTCGAGGCGGGTCGATGCCGGAACGCTGAAGACCACCCTGGCTGACATTTTCGGGACCATCTCGGCCGAAAACCTGCGCCGCGCCCATGCCCTGATCGAAAGCGGACGTGCGAAGGGCAAGATCGTGCTCGCAGGCTGGCCGGCCCCCGGCGCGGGCTGACGGGAAAAAGTGCCGCCCGAATGGCGCAGATAGTAGCCAAGGCTGCGGGCACGTCCATCGCGCACTGGAATCGGTACTTCTCGGCACGGGGGGCTAGAGGGCGGCGAGCGGCCCGGCATCATTGCGAATCGCCCTCGGAACCTCGCCATGCACTCGCGCAAACGCGATACGCATCCGCTCCCGATTGGCAAATCCCACCTCGCGGGCGATGACCTCGATCGGCAACCGGCTCTGCTCCAGCATCAGCTTCGCGGCCTCGAGTCGCAGCGCCTCGATCGCCTTGGCCGGCGTCGTGCCGGTTTCCGCGCGAAAGAGCCGCGTGAACTGTCGCGAGCTGAGGCAGGCCGCCTCGGCAAGATCGTCGATCGTCAGGCTTTGGGCGAGGTTCTGTCGGGCGAAGTTCAGCGCGCGCTGGACCCTGTCCTCGTTGGCGCCGAGGTCAAGCAATGTGGAATGCTGCGACTGTCCGCCCGGGCGGCGATGGTACATCACCATGCCCTTCGCGACCGAGCGGGCGACCTCGACTCCATGGTCGCGCTCGATAAGGCCGACGACGAGGTCGGTTCCCGCCGTCATGCCGGCCGATGTCCAGATCGGGCCGTCCGCGACGTAGATCTTGTCCATGTCGACCTGGCAGCCCGGAAACCGGTCCTGCAGAGTCTGGGCGTAACGCCAGTGCGTCGTGGCGCGCCGGCCGTTCAACAGGCCGGCGTCTCCGAGGATGAACGAGCCGAGGCAGATCGCCGCGACGCGGCGGGCGTCAAGCGCGGCGGCGCGAAGGAGACGAACGAGACCCGGCGAGGATGTTGGAATCTCCAGGCCCGCAGCGACGATCAGCGTGTCGTAGGGCGTGTCATCGAGCGCTTCCGTCATGACCTGCATGCCGGATGTGGAGGCGACCAGTCCGCCTTCCTCCGAGAGCACGCGCATGTCGTAGAGCGTCTTGCCGGCTTGCTTATTGGCCACGTCGAACGCCGCGACGGCTCCGAAGCAGACGGGTTGGAAACCGGGGCACAGGACGAGGCCGATCTTCATGCTTTCTCCGAAAACTTTGTCTCCGCCGGAAAATAGGTGCTTCGGCGGTGGCTCGCCATGCCCATGGCCGGAATGATGGCATCTGCGTCCTGTCGGCGCCGCAACGCCCCTGATAGCCATCCCTCAGTTGTCAGTCACAGGAAACCGCATGTCACTCGAAACCGCAAGGACCGATCATCTCGACGCCGACGGCGTACGCTACGCTTACCGGCGCCTCGGCTCCACCGCCGGAACGCCGCTCGTTCTGATGCAGCATTTTACCGGGACGATGGATGCCTGGGACCCGGCCGTTGTTAACAGTCTCGCCGAGACGCGGCCCGTCATCGTCTTCGACAACCGCGGCATCGGCACCTCGACGGGAACAACACCCGACAGCGTGGAGCAGATGGCGGCGGATGCCGAGACGTTCATACGCGGGCTTGGCCTCTCCAAGGTCGATCTTCTCGGCTTCTCCCTCGGCGGCATGCTCGCTCAGGTCCTCGCCGGGCAGCACCCCGGATTGATCCGCAAGATCATCATCGCCGGCGCGGCGCCGCGAGGCGGCGAGGAACATCTGCTCGCCGTCGTGGAGGACGCGTTTGCGAAGGACGCGCCGGATGTGCGCCTGCCCTTGTTCTTCACGCCCTCCGAAGAAAGTCAGCGCGCGGGCAAGGCATTCGTCACCCGGGCAACCGCGCGCACGCAGGACCGTGACCCGGACAGCGGTGACGATGTCAGCGAGCCGCAGGCGAAGGCGATAATCGGCTGGTGCGCCGCGAGGGATGAAGGCGATATGGCGCTGCGCGCCATCGGGCACCCCGCGCTCATCGTACATGGCAGCGACGACACGATGTTTCCCAGCATCAATGCCTACACCATGTTCAAGGCGATGAAGAACGCGCAACTCGTCCTTTATCCGGACTCTGGCCATGGCGCGCTGTTCCAATACCCCGAGACGTTCGTCGCCCATTGCCGAACCTTTCTGGACGCGTGAGGAGAAAACAGATGCGCGATCTTCAGCAGCAGGTGATCGAAGCTCATGGTGGCCTTGAGCGGTTCCGGCGGTTTTCCTTCCTGACAGCCAGGCTCCACCAGTTCGGCATTCTCTGGGATCTGAAGGGCCGGCCGGACACGCTTACCCACGCCGATGTGCGGGTGAACCTGCGAAAGGAGGAGGTCTCCCACTGGCCGTTCCACCCGACGCATAACCGATCGCGTTTCACGCCGGACGAGGTGACGATCGAGACGCCGGAAGGCGATGTGATCGAGAGGCTCACGCAGCCGCGTGCAAGCTTTGCGGGATTCGCGATGGAGACGCATTGGAGCGATCCGCAACTCGCCTATTTCTCGGGCTATACGATGTGGACCTACCTGACCTCGCCCTTCATCCTCGCGCAGCCGGGCGTCGTGGCGGAGGAGATTGCGCCCTGGTTGGAGCAAGGCGAAACCTGGCGCCGCCTGCGGGTGACCTTTCCCGCGACCATCGCCACCCACAGCAGCGAGCAGACCTTATACATCGGTCCAGATGGCCTGGTGCGTCGCCACGACTATGAGGTCGAGATCCAGGGCGATAACGCGGCAGCGCGCTATCTTCTCGAACCAGTAGTGGTCGAGGGTATCGTGCTGCCCTCCAAGTTTCGGGTTTATCCGCGCAATCCGGACAACACACCCGCCGCCAAGCCCCTCATCGTCGGGGTGGATCTTTCGGATTATCGATTTGAGTGACGCTGCTCGCCAAGGCGACCCGCCATCATCCGACACATTCGAAACTGGAGTTTCTTTCATGCCCACTCTCAAACTCGCGGACGGCACCGAGATTTTCTACAAGGACTGGGGTCCCACGCACGCACAGCCGATCGTCTTCCACCATGGCTGGCCGCTCAGTGCGGATGACTGGGACGCACAGATGCTGTTCTTCCTGTCCCACGGCTATCGCGTGATCGCCCATGACCGGCGTGGGCATGGCCGCTCGACCCAGACCGACACCGGCAATGACATGGACACCTATGTCGCCGATGTCGTGGCGCTCACCGACCATCTCGATCTCAAGGACGCAGTCCATATCGGCCATTCGACCGGCGGCGGCGAGGCAGCGCGCTATGTCGCCCGCGCCAAGCCTGGCCGTGTCGCCAAGGCGGTGCTCGTCGGTGCGGTGCCGCCGATCATGGTGCAGTCCGAGAAGAATCCGAGCGGCACCCCGATGGCGGTGTTCGACGGTTTCCGCGAGGCGCTCGCCGCCAACCGAGCGCAGTTTTATCTCGATGTGGCGAGCGGTCCCTTTTACGGCTTCAACCGTCCGGGCGCGAAACTCTATCCGGGCACGATCCAGAACTGGTGGCGGCAGGGCATGATCGGCGGAGCCAAGGCACATTACGACTGCATCGCCGTCTTTTCCGAGACCGACTTCACGCAGGATCTCCGGGCGATCGATGTGCCTACGCTGGTGATGCATGGCGATGATGACCAGGTCGTGCCGATTGCGGCCGCCGCGGAGCTGTCGATCAGGCTGTTGAGGCATGGTCAGCTCAAGGTTTACAAGGGGTATCCCCACGGCATGCTGACCACGCACTCTGATGTGCTCAACCCCGACCTGCTCGCCTTCATCCAGGGCTGAACGATCGCCCTCATCGAAATGGAGAAATCTCATGACCAGTTCCAAGGGCGTCGCTCTCGTTACCGGGGCATCGGCCGGGATTGGCGCAGTCTATGCCGACCGTCTCGCGAAGCGTGGTCACGACCTCGTCCTCGTTGCGTGCGATTTCGCGCGCATGGCGCAGCTAGGCGAGCGGCTCCGCAGCGAAAACGGAGTCGCCGTCGAAATTATCCCGGCAGACCTCACGCTGGACAGTGACGTCACCAAGATCGAGCAGCGCCTCGCCGTCGGCGACCGTCGATGCGCCGGTAAACCTGGACCTTTCCGCCTAAGATCTCGTGCCTCTGCATGACAAACCGCCAGTGCTGCAAGGGGAGCCTGGGCCGGAATGTCTTACAAATCGCAAAACTGCGCAAATGTGCGTAACCATCCGGTGAAGGCCGCCGCACAGCTCTGACTAGGCGATAATGGATCGCTGGTTGGGCTGCCACTTCCAGGGCAGCAACTCGTCGAGTTGGCGGGCCGGATGCTCGGCAATGCGAGCGAGCACATCGGCGAGCCAGGCCTGCGGATCGACATCGTTCAGCCGGGCGGTCTGGATCAGGGTGTAGAGGATTGCTGCGCGCTGGCCGCCGCGATCGGATCCGCAGAACAGCCAGGCCTTCCGTCCGAGCGGCACGCAGCGCAGGGCGCGTTCGGCGGCATTGTTGGTCAGGCAGACCTGGCCGTCCTCAAGGAAGCGAGTGAAGGCGTCCCAGCGGCGCAGCATGTAGTTGATGGCCTTGGCTAGGTCGTGGTTGCGCGACAGCCTGGCGAACTGGGTGGTGAGCCAGGCATGCAGTTCGGCAATAAGAGGCGCACTCAGTTCCTGGCGCACAGCGAGCCGCTCGGTAGCATCCTTGCCATTGATGCCGCGCTCGATATCGAACAGAGCATCGATCCGCTGCACGGCCTCGATCGCGATCGGGTAGATCATGCCAGCATGCTTGCCGCGGCTCTTCTTGCGGGCCGCACTGGCAACGTCGGCCAGTTCGAAGAACTTGCGCCGCGCGTGGGCAAAGCAGCCGGCCTCGAGCACGGGCGCAGGCATGCGTCCGGGAGCATAGAGCTCGCCGTAACCACCATAGGCATCGGCCTGCAGGATCCCTGACCACGACGATAGATGCGCTCTTGGATGATCTCCGCGCCGATCGCGCGAGTAGTGGAACAGCGCTGCGGGCGGATCGGCGCCGGCGAACGGTCGGTCATCGCGCACGTAGACCCAGAGTCTGGCCGTATCGGTCTTCACCTTGGCCATGACGGGCACGGTCGTATCGTCGCCATGCAATCGCTCGGCAGCGAGGACGTGCGCCTCGATGAGGCGATACAGCGGCGTCAGCGCAAAGGCGGCGGCACCGACCTGGTCGGCAAGCGTCGAGGTGCTCAGCGGCACGCCTTCGCGGGCGAAGCGCTCGGCCTGGCGGTTGAGGGGCTGGTGCTGGCCGTACTTCTCGAACAGCAGCATGGCGAGGAAGCTGGGGCCAGCCCAGCCACGCGGTACGACGTGGAAGGGCGCCGGCGGCTGTGTGATCGTCTCGCAGTCCCGGCAGGAGAACTTCTCGCGCACGGTCTGGACGACCTTCCAGGCGCGCGGGATTACCTCAAGCGTCTCGGTGACGTCCTCGCCCAGCTTGGACAGCCTGCTGCCGCCACAGGCCGGGCAAGAGCACGGCGCCGGCACGATGACCCGCTCGCGCGGCAGGTGTTCGGGAAACGGCTTCCTGGCCGGCCGCTTGCGTTCGAAGGCGGTGACGGTAGCGGTCTTCTCGGCCGCAACCTCGGCAGCAAGATCGTCCTCGGCGGCGTCGGCTTCGAGATCTTCGAGCTGCAGTTCCATTTGGTCGAGCAGGCGGCGGGTGCGCTCGGCGCTGGCACCGTACTGCTCGCGTCTGAGCTTGGCGATCTGTAGCTTGAGGTGCGCGATCACCGCCTCGGTGGCGCTCTCCCGGGCATGGGCATTGGCGAGCTTGGCTTCGGCCTCATCGGCCCGCTGGGTCGCACTCGCCAGCAGCGCCTTGAGCGCTTCAATATCGTCAGGAAGGGGCGAAACGACGGCTTCCATGACCGCGATGGAATCACAGAAACCCACCCAAATGAAGCGCAAAATGCTCCGCTGGAGAAGAAAACGACGTCCCTATCCAGCGCTCTGCGGACGCCAGGAATACTGCGGGTTGCGCCAGTCGATCCCGTCGAGCAGGCAGGCGAGTTGCGAAGCTGTCAGCGACACCATCCCGTCCTTCGCCGATGGCCAGACAAAGCGTCCCTTCTCGAGCCGCTTGGCGTAGAGCGACATACCGATCCCGTCGTGCCAGATCAGCTTCACCAGAGATCCGGCCCGCCCGCGGAACACGAACAGATCGCCGCCATGGGGATCGCGCTTGAGGCCCTGTTGGACCAGCAAAGCGAGTCCCTGCATCCCCTTGCGCATATCCGTGTGCCCCATCGCGATCCACACACGGGCGCCTGAGGGAATCATCGCAATGCCTTCAACGCCGAGGCCACCAGCGCCGGCGAAGCCGAGGCAAAAATGCTGATCCGCTTGCCGCGCGCCAGGTCGATGACGATCGCGGGCTGCAAGCCGGAAGGAGCGACGTCGATATCTTCGATCATCACGGCCGCGGCGAAACCGGGAGCCGCCAAATCGTCCGGTTCGGGCTCGGAGTGAGCATCGCGCAGCTTACGCCGCCACGTGTAGACCAGCGCAGTCGACACATCACGTCGCCGTGCGACCTCGGCGACGCAGGCCCCGGGCGCGAAGGCCTCGCTCAGGATCTTCAGCCGTTCCTCGTCGCTCCAACGGCGACGCCGCTCAGGCCCGGAAAACACTGTCATCTGACCCATCGACCGCTCCTAAGCGCACTCTTAAGAGCGTACTTAAGACCGGTCGCTTACCTCATCGACAAGGCGCGAGCCACCGGATGGGTACAAATGTGCTAGCGTTGTGCTAGGCACATCGGAGCCCTCGCCGATTTCGACGATTGCCTTAAGATGCTGTTTTGATTGTAAGTGTTGGTTGCGGGGGCTGGCTTCCCCTGTTGGTATAACTTTGGATCCCGGAGTTATACCGACGTTGGTTGCGGGAGGGCGCAGTCCCCGTTGGTATAATTGGCCCCCTCCCCCGCCTTCCTTGCTTACAGCATTGAGAATTCCCATGAGTTGCCCGCACAACTCCGCGTAAACCTGTCCTCGGTCAGGGCCGGGCGATATGATGATTTTCCCAACGATTGATCGAATATCCTGGGCCACCTCATCCCGCAGCGCTGGGTCTTTCAGAGCCTCTATCAGATATGCAACGCGCCGCCGGTATAGCTCTGCGACGTTCGGATGGATGTCCGGGACCACTACCGAATGTTCAACGTGTCGATGTTGCAGTTCATCACGCTGCTGTTCCAGATCGCTCAATCGGGCCTTCATGGATGGCTGATACATGCCATCCTCGATCGCAGAGAGAATCCCTGCGATCGCGCGTTCGACCTTGTCTAAACTACGGCGGTCCAGTTCCGCCTGAGCGCGTTGCTCCCGGTTGGCGGAATTGATTTGCTCGATGTAACTGGCCACGGCCTGCTTCACTGCGTCCGCAGAGACGAGGCGCTCCGATATTCCATGAAGCGCACGTTTCTCCAGCATCTCACGCCGGATCGTTCGATTGTTGCTGCACATGCCCTTTCGGAAGTGGTTGTTGCAGCCGTATCGATCGTTGACGATGATCGTGCAGTTCCCGCCGCAAACGCCGCACTCGATCATACCCGAGAACAGGAAGACCGGCCGATGCAGGTTGCGAAGCCGTTTTCCTTTGGATGCGCGAATTCCATCCGCCACGGCCTTATAACGCTCGCCAATTTCTTCCGCGCGTTGACGCGCCGCCTGCCACAGCTCGTCAGTCAGGATGCGCATTTCCGGCACATCCTTCCTGATCCATTCGGATTCAGGGTTGGGCCTGGAGACCCGCTTTCCCGTCGACGGGTTCTTGATGAATCTCTGCCGATTCCAGACCAGCACGCCGATGTAGAGTTCATTGTGGAGGATGCCGGTCTTGCGCGCCGCATGTCCTCTGATTGTCGTATCCGACCACTGTTTGCCGAATGGGCCGGGGACGTTATCGTGATTTAGGTCGCACGCGATCGCGCGGGGGCTCTTGCCATTGGAGAACTCTCGGAAGATCCGTTGGACGACGAGAGCTTCCGCCTCGTTGATTGATCTCTCGCCGCGAACCAGTTCGCCGCTCGCATCGACCCTCTTCAGCACGTTATAGCCGTAACACAGACCGCCGCCCGATTTGCCCTTCTCGACCCGACCCCTTAGCCCTCGGTGCGTTTTCTTCGCAAGATCCTTGAGAAAAAGGGCATTCATCGTACCCTTCAGTCCTACGTGCAGCTCCGATATCTCGCCTTCTGCGATGGTAATCAGTTTCACGCCAGCGAACTGAAAGTGCTTATACAGAGTCGCGACATCAGCCTGATCTCTGGATATGCGATCGAGCGCTTCGGCAAGGATCGTGTCGAATTTGCCGAGTTGTGCGTCCTGAAGCAGCGATTGAATTCCCGGCCTCAGAATTACGGAGGCGCCAGAGATTGCTGCATCCTGATAGGTTCCGATGATGCGCCATCCCTCCCGGACTGCTTGATCGCGGCAAATGGCGAACTGGTCGTCAATCGAGGTCTGACTTTGCATATCGGTCGAGTATCGGGCGTAAAGCACAGTGCGGGTCAAGATGCGTCTCCGGTCGTGGGTGCCGGCCTTGTGCGGAAGGCTGCATGCCAAGGATTTAGAGTCCGAATGTTCATCCCTATGCCCTCTTTGGCATTGCGGGTGACGAGAATGAGACTGTTGGACGCTGCCGTCGCAGCAACGAGCGAAGCGATGACCGAATGAACGTCGTCATTTCCTGAGGCGCTCCATGCGTCTGCCGCCTCCGCGTCGACCGACAGGAGCCTATCCTCGAAGCTGTGCTTTGCCTCATCCAGCCAATCCTGGAAACGGACTGCTGCTTCGGGATCAGCCTCGCGGAGATCCCTTGCCCGCCGACGCAGTTCTCCCAAGCTGAGAACACTGAGAAACAGCCTGTTTGATTCCGTTTCCTTCAGAAACCGCTCGACGTTCGGATGCATCGGCATTCTTCGGGTTTCGACCAGCACGTCGGTGCTCAGGAGGAAGTTCTCATTGCCTTTCAACCCTCTCCCTCCCCTATGGCGCGGAGTGTCGACTCAGGTAACGCGAGGTTCGCCTTGGGACCGCCCAACAACCATTCCTGAAAGTCCGGCCTTTGGGACGTCATGGCAGAATAGTCCGCAGCAGAAAGCAGCACCGCGCGAGGTCGGCCATGGCGCGTGATCATTTGAGGTCCACGGGCCTGTGCCGTTTCAATCACTTCGCTGAGCTGGTCTTTCGCTTCCTGAAGTTGCCAGGCACGCATATCCAAACCCTCTGCTATTTCGGCTAGAACTATACCTCAATCATCTCTTTCTTCCAATGGGGGATCGCTGATTTCCGGCACGCCATTTGCGCGCCCTTTCCGCGCCATCTCCTCTCTGGCAAGGTGCCGGCCAATTGCGGCTGCTATGCGAAGAATCCGCTCGTCCAGATCGTCCGCAGGGTTCCGCGATACCTGTGGCTCGCCGTTTGAACCGGTCATTGCGGCTTCCCCTCAGCAAGGGGAGAGGAACGGTTTTCCGGTCGTTGAGAGGCGGGCCTCGGCGGCATGGGTGAAAATACATTCGTCCCGAACCTTGAAATCAGGCGCCGTGCAACGTTTTTGCGATAGCGTTCTTGCCGCCACTGTGTCGGGCTGTGATAGATGCCTACAGCCTGCCAATAGCTGCCGCTTGTGCGCAACCCCGAAAGGAACAGCCACTTGGCGGCCTGCACGTTGAAGCACGGATCGTGGATCAGCCAGTTGCGCACTTGGCCGGGATCTCGGTCGACCAGAACAGACAACCTGGCTACCCAGGAGCTGTTTACCTGGAGTGGCCCGAGGTCATGTGTTCCGTTGCGGTTCGGAACCTCGGCACCGATCCATCCGGCTTCCTGATCACGCAGGCCCCAAAGCGTCTTTTCAAGCCATGATCTGCCCGCCGATGCGAATTGAATACATCGGCCGATCTCACGTTCTGCGGCGGCAGGCCCGATCGGAGGAGACGCTGCTGCAGCTGAACCGGACAGGACGACGACGCCTGCTACGAGCGCCGGCAAGCCATAGAGCCCCGGCCGCCAGCGTGGGCGCACAAGGGGGACTCTCATATGCGCTTCCCCCTGACCAGGACGGGTTCACCGCGAATGAGGGCGAGAAGCTGATCTCCCGATATGATCTGGATATGAGGATGGCGATTGAGCAGCGTTCGTGTCGATGGTCCGGTTCGTCCAGTATGAATGAACAGCCCCGGCATACTCTTTGCGGTACATAGCTGCGCGAACGCCTCAACATGTTCCGGCCGTATCGTATCTGCGTAGCGCTTGGCTTGGACTAGCCAGACCCAACCGCAGATTCTAACCTTCCCATCGATACCTCCATCGCCGGTGTAGCGATGGTTTCGGACTACGTGGATCGCGCGACGCTCAAAGCATTCCAGAAGCAATTCCTCGAAAGCCAAGGGATCCATGCGGCGCAACCGGGCGAAAACAACGGCCGGAGGCTGAGAGCGGTCGCGACCCTGCAATTGCCGGCACATGATGCGTGCCTGACGGCGTCGCCATCGGTGTTTTACTGGAATCTGCGAACCACGAATGAGCCAGAAAAGGAGCACAGCCCCGAAGACGACAAGCCATATAGCCCAATCAGCGATCATGACCGCCTCCGTGATCCTGGGAAGGAGCATGGGCAGGCTCGGAAGACGGTTGAGGCGCCGTCGCGGCGGCGCGCCCATCTTCCCGGTCATCGCCTCGATGGGGACTTCGTTCGAGCATGGATGTAACCCACCGGTCCATGAAAGACGCGGCTGACAACGCGCGATCGGCGATGTGCTCAGCCAGTCCCGAGGGCTTTGGACTCTGTGCAGAGTCACTTAGCGCCGCCGTATTGTCCTTGCGCCCCTCGCGTTCGGCGCGCTGTTCGTCGCGGAGCCTGTCCCAGCGTTCGGCGTGGCGGGCCGACCGGCCCTTCACGCTGTCCCGCTCGATCCGTCCCAGCGCCTGGAGCGAAGATGTCTTCTCGCCCGTACGCTGCTTCAGCTTTTCGACCAGCTTCTGGCGATTGTCCGTCCACAGACTGGCGCCGAATCGCGCGCGGGTGATCGCTGTGTAGAAATTTTGCCCGGTAACGAGCAACGAGTTGACAGGCGCCAACACATAAACCCAGTCGTAAGTCTTGGACTGCGCGGAGTAGATGGTTTCACTATAGCCATGGTCCCAGTTCTTGTGCCGGGAGAGATCGATTTCCTGGCTCCGACCATCGCGATCCCATCGGATCGTGGCCACCGTACCGTCGAGACGTTCTACGGTGCCTCGCTCCGCGTTTTTGAGATCCAGTTCCTTGTTGACCAGACGCCACTGAATACGGTCGCCGGCTGCAAGCTCGCGCTGCTCCTCCTTGAAAACATTGATCTGGGAGGCCCGTCCCAGACGCGGATCCCATTGTATGGTGCGGCCGTGTTCATCGACAAGGTTGACCGTCTGGCGCCCTCGAACGTCTCGCCCCACACCGATGACCCTATATTCCGCGTCCCGGGCGATCCCGAGCCCGACATTGTCGCGCGAGAACACCACGACCTGTCCGCGCGAGTAAAAGCGCGCAAAATGCTTCTCCTGCTCGGTCATGCCGGATGGCGCCAAAATCGCCAGCCGGGTTTCCTCGGCAGCGATCGCACCTTCCGTTTTCAGCGCCTCGCGGATCTTGGTGTTCACGATCAGACGGGTCGCATTCTCAAGCACGAGAATGTTCGTCTTCTCGCGTCTTTCCGGACTGAGGCGCGTCCAGTCCGCAACGAGCGACACGGCAAGCTTTTCGCTGTCGTCCGCGGTCGTCACTTTGTCCAGCGAGCTAAGCGAACCGTCGTAGTTCTGGAGCCGTGCCAGCCGCACGGCCTGTGTCATCTTATCCGTTTCTTGCCGAACCGGCTCCCGCAACTCCGCCTTGGGAAGGCCAAGGCGTTGCATCAACCAGAACGGCTTGCCCTGTTCGATCGCTCCCGTCTGACGGGTGTCACCGATCAGTAGGAGGCGTGCGCCTGTGGTCCTGCTGATCTCGAGCAGACGCACCGCCTGGCGGTTGCCGAGCTGCCCGGCCTCGTCGACGACAAGGACATGACCTTCATCGATTCTCGCGCCGCCACTCGCAAGAAGACTGGCGACAGTGCGCGACTCGATGTTGGCTTTCTTTCCCAGTTCCGCTGCCGCCGAAGAAGTCGGAGCGAGGGCGATGAGGGTCGCATCCTCACCGGCTGCGTCCCGCAATGCGCCGATGATGGTCGACTTGCCCGAGCCGGCGACACCGTGGACACCTACGATCCTGTCTTCGCTCCGACCCAGGTGAAGCAAGGCGGTGCGCTGCTCGGGGTTGAGGTTGTGGGCAAGACCTGCATCCCTGAGGGCTTCAATAGATGCGAGGGGGTTGGCGTCCGTAAGGGCCAGGGCAAGATGATCGGAGAGCGCCATTTCGAGGCGCGCCGTCCTGCGTGACGTCCGACCACGTGTGTGGATCTCGTCGCCGGTACGGTGCCGGGTTTCGAGAAGTTTAGCCCGGGCTTGATGTTCCTCGATCACGGGACGAATATCAGACAGGCGAACCTCGCCGACATGTGAAGCCAGGGCCGTCTGCAACAGCCGGCCGAGATTGTTGACCGCCTCCTTGCCTTCAGATTGACGCAAGCCGAACAGCATGGCCCGCGCCGCCGTCTGCGCCTCGACATCGATACTGCGCTCTCCGATCTTCTCTGCCTCGGCGCGCACGTTCTTCACCGTCTCGGCATATTGACCGAGCCGCCCGTCCCAACGCTGGTGCAGCTCTTCCAGGGAGGTTTTCTGCTTTGGTCCTCGGGTGGCGTAGAAGGACTTCTGACGTGCCGCCTGCCCGGTCAGGCCATGCTCTTTTGCATGAGCATCGATCTGTTCGGCGCGCTGCGACATGTCGGTGATCAGGTCTTGGGGGACGCCCCTGATCTCGAACAGGCCACGACGCGGGTCGAACTCGACATCGTAGCCGCGCTCCCGGAGGAGATGCGCCAGTTCATTGCGGTACACCTGTCCCGCCGCCATCTGTTCGGCGAACATCGCGCGCGTTTCCAGGCTGACCTTTTTCGCTTCATCCCGTTCGTCCGTGATGTTCATGACGACGACGTGCGTGTGGAGATGAGGGTCGAGCTCTCGAGACGCGTGCTCGGTGAAGCGCGCCCAGATCAGCCGGCCGGTCGTCTTCTCGGTGACCTCCCCATTGACGCGATGCCGCATCGTGGCATGTTCCTGAAGATAGGCGAGTGCGACACCGACCGCCTGCTCATGGGCCTCGATGATCCTGTCATCACCGGCCACCAGCGCCATGATCGATACCGATTTGGGTGCGTTGACCGCGAAGTCCCAACCTGGATGATGTTGGATATTGCCGTCCTTACGGCGACGGCCTAGTTGCTGGTCGCCGACCTTACCGGCCAAGAGTTCCTTGAAGACGACGGGATCGACTTCGCCTTCCAGTCCCAGTTCGGTGGCGATTTTGCCACCCCATTCGGAATGCTCGTTGGCACCCTTCGTATAATAATCACCGACCGTGTAATATCGGGCGATGTTGGCGGGCTTGCCCTTGAGGCGGATCGGATTGATCATGCCGGCCTCGCTGCATTGCGGGCCCCGTCATGGCGGCCGTGCTGGCTGAGACGGAAGCCGGCCGGCTTCCCGAACAACTCGAGTGGTGGTGGCGGGTTGCTCGCGTCCTCTTCCCGGTCGTTTTGCGCCGGAGGAGACGCCGGTCCATCATCAGAGGGCGTGCTGGCCGGTTCGGTCGGCTCGCTTGGGGGCACCAGAGGCAGTTCGGCTCCCCGATCGCCGGGGACAGCACGCCGCCGTTTCGCCGGGGTCGTTTTCGGCTTGGCCGGTGCTGTGGGATCTGTCGGCGTTGGGGGCTCCGCTGGCGTTGGAACCGCCATCCGAATGGGCGCAGTGCCCCGCTCCTCAAACGCCTCACCAATGGAATCGACTTTGTTGTAGCTGTCCTCAAACCGGACCACCGGCAAACTGCGACCGAACCGCAGATAGCCCATCAGGTTTGGCAGGTTGGTGACCTCGGTATGCATGACCAGCGGCCGCGTCACCTGCATGCGCGAGAGGTTTACGCCGTCGCGCATGTCGTTCACACCATAGGACATGCCCTCGTTCGCCTCGACCTGCTCTGCCTGGCCGAGATTTTCGCTGACATGCTTCGCCGTGGGGGTGTCGTTAGCCCGCAGCGCCACCCACGTGGAGCAGTAGCCTGTGATGGCCGCAGCATCCTGGATGCCGTAGGTCGCCTCAAGCTGGGGGTAGCTCTGGAAGCCGAGGATACCGCAGCCTCCATACTTCCGCGCGCGGGCAAGGAAGTCGCCGAGCGAGGGCAAACGCTGGAGCGTCGGCAGTTCGTCGATGACGCAATAGAGGCGCCGGTTGCGATCAGGCGTCATGCTCATGATCGCGCTGATGGCGATGTCGAGCCATACCGTGATCAGGGGGCGGAGGGACGGAAGCTGATCCGCCTTCACGGTGATGAACAGCCAGCTGTCGTCCTTCTCGTTGGCGACCCAGTCACGGATCGAGAAGCCGTCTGCGGTATCATCGAGATAGGAGAAGCTGCGCATGACGGAGGCGAGTTCGGCCTGAATGCCGGCGCTGGTACGCTCGCCCTCGGTCGAGATGAATGCCGCCGCATCGGTGCCGGCTGCAAAAGCGGCGAGATCCTTCAGCTTGGAGCGCAGGAGCGTGTCGAGCAGGATCGAAACGAGGGTGCGTTCCTGCCGAGCCAGCTTCCGCAAGACGGCGACCAGCGTACCGCGCGCCGCCTTCGCCCAGAAGGGATCGCCGGTCTTGTCAGGGATCGTGGACTCGGCGATCTGGTCGTAATGATAGTCCCTCGGGACGTCGACCCAGGGCGACCAGCAATCCGCCCGTGCGTCGAGCGGATTGAGCAGGATATCGATCCCCGGCCGGTAGAATTTTTCGACGAAGGTGCCGGCCGTGTCATAGACGATCGCGCGGCGCTTCCGCTTCCGAATCCCGTCGAGCATTTTTACGATGATGTTGGTTTTGCCGGTGCCGGGCGCACCGCAGAGCAGGATGTGCTCCGGCTCGAAGGCATCGGGGACGTTGACACCACCGATCTCGAAACTGCCCTTGGCATGACGCCACAGCGCCCGGCGCACCTGCCGCACCGTTCCGAACCGCGCGCCGCGCAGGAACTGGTTGGAACCGAGGCCCCTTCCCGTCCGGGTGAAGTAGAACCAGGCCCACCCCAGCATGGCCAGGGCGAAAAGGCCGGATATCGCGGCCCCGTGCAGAAGATAGGTCTCGAAAGCTTCGAGCGTCTTGTGCGCGAGACCGGAATCGAGAAGCGCCTTAGGGCTGGTCCAGTATTGTTTGCCTTCCGGTGTCTTGAACAGGATCGGGGTTACGTTACCGGGGACGGCATCCCCCATGAAGGCAGCCTGTCCGAGCTTCATCAGAACGAAGCGTTCGTACTCGGATGATTTCTCGAGCGCGTACCAGATGATCCCGCCGATCCAGATCACCAGCCCCGCGAGGAAGGTCTGGTAGAAGACCTGCGTGGTCATGCGGACGTTGTGGACGATGGCCTGGCCTCCCCTCGTCCAGGAGCCCAGCGTGTCGTGACGGAAGATACTCATGACCGGTCCTGCTCAGGATCGAGCAGCCCCCTTTCACGGAGGAGTCGGCGCGCTTCGCCCAATCCCTTCTGGAGGATGTCGGGGGACCGCTCGCCGACCGACGTGGCGAGAATCGCGAAGGCCTGGATGGCCGTCGCATGGAGCTCGTCGAAGCGGGCGTGATAGCCAGAAGGATCGGTGCCTTCGAAGCGTTCGAGAATATCGCGACAGTAGGTCGCGGCGCCGAGACCGGCATTGCGCGCCTGAACAGAAAGGCGCGCATAGAGGTCGTCGTCTATGCGGATAGTGATGCGTGCCAAGCGGCGGACTCCTTGTCCGACACGCCAGCAACGTGGTGAAGCGCTTCTCTTATAGCCGATTTACTATGCAATAACAAGAATTTATGAAAACTGCCGTTGGCAGCCACTGAGTGCCACGGCAGAACAATCGCTTAGGCCGAGCGATGATCCGGCGTGGCTGCCACTGGCAGACGATGTGTGCCAAAGCGACTGCCGGACTGTGCCAACGAAAACTGGCGGAAATCCGCGCGATTCGCGCCCGCAGCACCCGTGCGTGGGGTGCATTCTCCCCGCCTCCGGCGTGCGTGCCTTCTCCGCAGCGCGCCTGCCCGCTGCGCCCGTGCGATCCCGGTCGCGGCGGGCCTCCCCGATCGGGGAAAGCGGGCTTGCTGATCGTGGTCCTGTTGTGGGGAAACCATTGCACCGCGATGCTTCTTGATAGATAGTCGGTGGCGGCGGACAGACCTCCTTGTGTAAGGAGTCGAAGAATGCCGAAGATGACGGAACGCGAGCGGCTGGCGAAGATTGAGGCCGATCAGCAGAATCTGGCACGGGAAGCCGAGACGGTGCGGCGCACGTTGCGCTCACATTATGGGAAGCTGGCGACCGAGCTAGCAGTGGAAAGACTGAGCGAGCGCGAATTTCGCGATGTGCTGGGCCAAGCGATCAGGGTTGGCGGCGGTGCTGCGTTGACTGCCTTGAAGGCGCTTCCTGCTATTGTCGATAGTCCGGCAGAGCGTAGCACCTCCACGAAGGGTGGTGGTACGGCGAGGCGCAAGTCCGGTGCTGGTCAGGTCTCCGGATCGGATGCCGGAGGCGAGAGCCAGGCGGCTGTGCATCCTTAGCGGAAAGGGGAGCGACGTTGGCGGGCGGTACGCCCGGCAAAAGGAGTGCTGCCAAGGGAAACCGTTCGGGTTTCCCCCGCTCGTGCCAAAGGCACGACAAGGGGCCGGGAGCGGTTACCCGCCCCGGCCCTTCTGGTGGTGTCTATACGGTCAGGCCGCTATGACGCGCCGCTTGCGCTTGATCGGCACATCGGCTTCCTGATCCGCCCGCATGAAAACATGGGTCGGGACGCGGTGGCCCTGTTGCGGGTTAAACAGGTCATAGAGGCTCGACTGGATGCCCGACCCTTCGCACAAGAGCGCCTCGACCGGCATAAGCTCGGCAATGTTCCGGTTGCGCTTGAAGGCTTTTCCGTTGCCGCGCCCATAAAGACCGAAGGCGATGCAGACAACGCCTCGCTGTGCGGCCCATGCGGCTGCGGCTGCATCCACTCCGGCGCGCTGCCCGGTGGTGACAAGCACCATATGCGGAATGCGCGTCCTAATCTGGTCGAGCCGCCCCCAGATGATGCGCCAATCGTGCCAGTCCTGCGGGCCGGAAACGACGACGACGGGGCCTTGCGGGTCGTATCGGTCGCGCCGCCGTTCGGATCGTGCGCGGAGGAAATCGAGCGCCGAAATCTGGCTGGCGGTGGTGACATGGGACGCGCGCGATCCCTTGGCAGGCGACCATGGGCGACCAGCATAGGCGCGATACATGGCGGCGGCATAGTCGCGCATCGCTTCCATGGCGGCGCGCTGTTCGGCGACCGACTGGCATTCAAGCTGGGTGTCTTCCAGTTCCTTGTTGAACACTTCGCCCGGTTCCAGTCGGCGGGCCATGTCGCGCAGGGTATCGGCCAGCCTGTCCTCGCGGCTTTCCAGCTTGTTCGCGACGAAATGGAAGCTGTTGACGAAGCCCCATGCGAGTTCCGGGGCGAGCGGGTCCAGCCGCGTATCGCCTAGCAAGTCGAAAATGGCGGCGATGATGCCGCCGCATTCTGCCTGTGCGGCGATGGGATCGGGCATGAAAAATTCGCCCGGTTCCTCGTCGGGTTCGATGATGGATAGCGGGAGAGGATCGCCGAAGGACGCCACGAAATCGGGCGTAGCGGTAAGTTCGGCATAGAGTTCCGGCAGGTCGGCAAAGCTGCTAACACTGCGCAAGGCCGTTGGCTTGCTCATGGGATGCACTCCTTGTGACGGGATGACGGTTCAGGACCGGGGAAGCGTTCCAGCGCTCCCCCGGCCCGCCTTGATTAGCCCTTAGAAGGGCACCTCATCGTCAAGGCCGCGCCCGCCGCCGGTATAGCCGCCGTCCGGCCCTGCGGTGCTGCCGCCGGAGAAACCGCCGCCCGACCGTCCACCGAAACCGCCTTGCCGCTGACCGCCGCCGCTGCGCGCACCAAAGCCGCCGCCCTGTGCCTCGCGCTCCCGTTCGCGCCGCCACTGGACGTCAAAGCCGTTGGTCTCGTCGCCGAAAAGGGCGATGGGCAATGGTTCGCGGAAGCTCGGATCGTCGATCATACCGGACAGAAAAACCTCGTCATTGGAGCGCATCTTGCGTTCCCAGACGACACCGATCTGGATTTCGTCGCCAGCGCGGTTCGTCTCGTAAATCTCATAGACGGGGGCGCTATCGCTCTGTCGATCCTCGACGCGGCGCATGATGAGGTAGGGAAAGCGCATCTCGCGTGTGGCAATCTTGCCGATAATATCGCTAGCGCGCTCGTCAAACTTAAAGCTACCGATCTTCATGACTTCATCCTTTCTCTGTAGCGTGGCCCGTTCATCTTTCCCGGCCACATTAGAACCATACTCCCTCCCCTCCATTACTTCTATGACATTGATTTCTTGACAGAAATCCATCGTACCTGGTGAGCCTGAGCAAGAAGCGGCCGCGCCAGCGGCCTAAAAAAGACGAAGACGCACCGGCCGCGTAAGCGGTCGGTTCCGCTTGAATGGAAAGGGAGCGTGGACCGGCTGACAAGTCATCGCACCCGGAGCCGCCTTCGCAGGTCCGAAGGCGCAGGACCGGGCCCTTGGACACAACAGGCACGGGAGGGACTTAGCGGAGCTTGGTGAAAAGGGGCCGGCGCTTCTGTTGAAAACAGACAAACGTCGCCGGCCCCTTTTCGCCTAGCGCAGCTTGGTCCCGACGCAACTCGTTGTGTCCGAAACCGGTTCTGCAACGCGCGGATCCTGCGGAGGCGGCGAAGGGGGTGATGGCTTGTCTGCTGGCTCCACGATCCGCATCGCGCGACTAGCGCGATTCCTTAGGCGAAGCCTGCAGAAGCACAGGTCGTGCCTCAATGCGGGGGCTCTTGCATGCCACCTTTCCTGCCCACACCCCCGCGGAAGGGATCGTGACCGCGCAGCGGACAAGACCCCGAAGGGGGCTTGGTCGGAGCGAAGCGGAGATAGAGCCCGGTGCCCGCCCTTGCGGGCATCCGCCCTGTTAATACCGATCCCGGTTCCCGGACTGATCCGCTTGCCCCACTATAGCTGGGTCCCTTCATCCCATCCCTGCGGCCGACCGGCGGTGCGACGGAGGAAATCGTGGGAGACCGTGTGGGACCACAGGACCTGTGTGGCTGGCGTTCTGATGAGGCGCTCGCCTTCTTGCACGCCGATGTGGGCAATAACCGGGAAACAGGGATTCGTCGACGGGGTGGAGAGCATTGGGATTATGATAGAGATGGAGTTCATCAGCCCATCCCTCCTCATAGTCAGGGCTTTCCACATCGATATTGAAGGGGATTCCTTCGAAGCCGCCGGTGGGATTATCGAGGACGCCCTTGCGCACTAGACTGACCCACGGATCACCAAAGCCTGCCCGCAATCCCATGCGGCTGAACTTCACGATGGTTCCGGCATTGGAAGATAGCACGGCGGAGATATGCTCGGTCCCGGGCTGGGCAAAGAAGTTGCTTGGGATCGTTTTGCGGCCGATATGCTGGGCGAGGGGCTTCTCAATCCCGTAAAGTCCGTCCGCAGCGTTCACGCCATAATCGATACCGAAACCATAAAGGAGGAACGGTAACGCGGTGTGGGACCAACGCATGGACGCTGGCGAATGGAAATCCGCTATGGCGAGGATCAAGGGATGACCCGCGACATGCGGCTGCGTCCAATATCGCTTTTGGAGCTTGGAAAAGAGCGGCGAACCAAAGATGATCGGCATCTCATGTTCGAGAAAGGCGGCAAGGTCGCCGTCCGGTAAGCGAGGTTCGCCCGGTGCCATGGCGGAGAGGAATGGGTCAGGGCCATTGGCGGTGGTCGCTTCGACGAACAGCGTCTGCCGCTGCTTCACCAAGCGGAAGTCTGGAACCGCGCAACCGACGTCGATCTCGAAGCCGAGGGCCATGAAAGCGGTCCAAAGATAGAGTTCCCAAACCCGCGCACTATAGCCGCTGGTCTGAAAGTCCCGCACGAAATTGCCGTCACGATCGACGACCCAAGGGGCGATATATTCAAGCAACTGCCGCGCCGAGCGCTGATTGAAGCCATCACGCAGCATCTCGAAGGCGGGATGAAAGCGCGTCACACCCGGAGCCGGCGTGAACAGGTCGATTCCGGCGGGCAACGCATCGGGTTCAGTCTCGCCCGCGGCTTGGGCGAAGCCCGCGCCGAGGTCGTGCGCGATGGCGAGGTCTCCGGCTCTGCACGAGGGTAACATCGGCGACCGCTGGAAGGGCCGATAGCGACCGCTCCCGTCGCGCATAAAAGCGATGCAGAGAAACTCCTTGGTTTGAAAGAGATGGAAGACGCCGGCGAGTACAGCTTCGTCGCCTGTGCTCCAGGCGGACGCGCAACGGGTCGCCAGGCGCATGTCCGGGGGGCGGCCCCATAAGGTCAGGGCATCGAAAACGCTCGAGCGTCATCCGACGGAAGAGGTCATGCGCCGGTCCGCGCAAGGGTGCGAGTTCCGGATGAGGATCGACCGGGCCTTCAGTCACCGGCGATCTCAGAGAGGGGCGGTCTATTGCGTCGATGCGCGATATCGCCGGGAGATTGAGAGATCAGCATGGGCGCATCATATCCGACAGGGCGTCGGCGCAAAGATATCCTTTCCGGCGACGTGCGCAGGAGCGAATTTTGGAGGGACGGCGGCGCGTCGGTCCCGCCAATATCCCTGTGCGGCCAGCCAACAACCGCATCCCCCGTCCTATTTTCATGGCGCGGCGTTATTTGTTATGTCTTTACCTTGCTGAAGCAATTGTGGTCATCGACAGATTGGTCTTTCCAAAGCTGGACAAAAGCGTTCGGAAAGATAGTGTCTTGGCTAAGGTGGCGCGACAGTGCTGCCAAGGGGAGATGTAGACACGTGGCATTGCCTCCGACGGCTAATCAGATTTCGGTGCGCGAGGTGCTTGCCAAGTTCGAAACCGAGTTCGAGGCGGTAGCGAACGCTGTCGAAAATGGTGAGTTCGCGCTGTGGGTGGGTTCGGGCATCTCGCGGCAGGCCCCCAATCTCGGCGGGCTCATCGAGCGGGCCTTCGACCATATCCGGGAGGGCGTCGTCGATCCCGCCACCTCCGCCGATTTCCTGCCCGCGCTCCAGCGCATTCTGATGCTTGCGCAGATCGACCCGGCGACGGTGGAAGCCCAATATGCGCAACCGCTCGCTGCATGGCCGGAGCACGACGCAATCATTGATCGCCTCTGGAACCAATATTCGCGGGTGTTGGATGTACGCATAAACGGCAAGCCCGCCGATTATGTGCTTTGGAATGCGGTCGATATCAGGCGCGCGTTCGAGCATTCAGCCGCCCCGGCTGCGGAGCATCTTTGCATCGCCATTCTTATTCTCGAAGGGGCGGTACAGACGGTGGCGTCAGCCAACTGGGACGGGTTCATCGAAGCGGCGGTCGAACGGTTGGGCAATGGCGTGCCTGGCATATTGCAGGTGGTCGTCGATCCCGCTCATTTGCGCAGCGCGCCAGGGCGCGCGCGGCTGCTGAAGTTTCATGGCTGTATCGTCCACGCAACGAATGAGCCCGATATATTCAGGCGCCATCTGATCGGCAGTCACCCGCAGATCTTGCGATGGCCGGTCGGCAATGAGTTTGCGGCCATGCGCAATCAGATTCTGGGCCTTGCGACCAACAGCAAGACGCTGGTCATGGGCCTGTCGATCCAGGACATGAACCTCCAGACGGTGTTTGCATCGGCAGCGGAGGCGAACGCATGGCCCTGGCCCTGCGCGCCCAATGCGATGGCGCAGGTTTTCTGCGAGGATGAGATCCAGCAAGGGCAGCGTGACGTCCTTACGCTTGTCTATGGCGATATCTATAATGACAATATGGGGGTCATCGACGACGCATCCCTGCTGCGGTCATGGGGCGAAAAGGTCCTGATCGCCCTGGTTCTGAAGTTGCTGACCGACAAGCTGGCGCGCCTCATGGACCTTGGCCTCGCTCAAGCCGGGAAAGGTCCGATCGCGGCTGCGCTCGCGCCGGCGCTGTCGCATTTGCGGGACGATATAGCCGCCGCCGCTTTGCCGGCGCCGGGAGAAACGAACAGGACCGCCTTCGTCAATCGGGCGATCGCGCTGTGGTCGAGAACCTTGTCCCTGTTTCGTGGCGGTGCCTTGCCCCATAATGCGGATAGCTATGAAGCGCTGTGCAGTTCGACGCCGCAGTTGATGCCGGCGGACGCTAATGCTTTGGGCTCGGGGCTCGCGAAGCTCGGCGTAGCCCTGGCTCTTCTGCAAAACGGGCGCACCGCAGGCCAGTGGGAACTGCGGGCGCCGCTGACCGATGATCTGAACGCGGGCGCGATGACCGCCCGCTCGCTCCGGGCCAACGGCATCGATCGCCCGGTGTTTCTCGTTAAATCCGCCACCGAGGCCATCGCGCTCAAAGCGCAAGGCGCTTTTGCGAACGACAATCCGATCATCGTCCACGGCGACGATGCCTGGCAGCAACTGGTCGGCGGCGGCGCGTCGGCACGGCGCGTGCGGGGGGCGCCGGGTCGAACCGGCCATATTGGCGAAACGCATGTCAGCGTGGGCGCGCTACTCAACCGCTGTGCCGATGGTGCCGAGCTTCAGCAGGCCTTCGCGACGGAGATGATGCTGTGAGCGCGCCGCTGGTCCTGGCGATCCGGAAATGCCTGAAGGCGGCCGGCTACGTCGATCTCGCGACGCCGTTCAAGGTCGCCGGTGTAGAGTTCGGATTTACGGGCGCGATGCGCGGGAGCGAAGGACGGGCCCTCGATCTGGTGCTGTTCGTCGACACCACGACGGGGGATTTCGGGGACCGGGACGGCGCGCGCGTTCGGCAACGCGTCGAGGCCTTGAGCCGTGCGCTCGACGTGACCGGGTCGCATTATGTTGTGACGCTGATTCTTGCCGGTGCTGTCCTGGCGGAAGGCGTTGAGGCTTTGTCGGAGACCTGCCGCGTGTTGCCGGTGGAAGGGATCGCCCTCGATGCCGATGGCACACCGGTCGACGACATTGCACGCGAGCAACTGAGTGACCGCATCCGCGTGCTGCTGCCTCTTACCTTGCCGGTAGCTCCCGCCGAGGGGCCAGATAGCGGTCCGGCCATGGAGCAGCTGGTGAAGGCGCTTCCAAAGGATTTAGACCAGGCCCTGCTCGAAGCCGTCATCGCTGCCTCCAGCAACGGCGAACAGGCGGTGACAGATGCGGTCGCGACAGCGATCGATCAAGCGTTCCAGGCGGACGCGGCTGGGAAGCAATCATGAGCGATCTCCTTTTGAAGAGCCTCGACATCACCAACTTCCGAAGCATCCGGGGACAGGTGCACGCGCCGCTCGATGCAAAGGTGGTGCTTGTTCACGGCGAGAATGGAGCGGGCAAGACGAGTCTGCTTTCTGCGATAGAGTTGGCGTTGACCGGCAGGGTGCAATCTCTGGAACGGGCGGACCAGGGCTATGAGAAGCAACTGCTTCATCGCTCTGCAGCGGTGGGCAGCGTGCTGGTCAAGACCCTGCTTGGAGAGTCCGAGCAATCGTTCAAGGCGGTCCTCGATGCCTCCGGGGTGGAATCGCTGTCGGCGCTCGGCGAGGCCAAGGCCACATTTTTCAGGGAGCGCGCCTTTCTGCCGCAATCGCTTCTGGGGCAATTGCTTCAGATCTATCAGGATGCAGGAAATGATGCCGCCTCCCCGCTCGCGCAGTTCGTGGGCAAACTGCTGGGGCTCGATCGTCTCGATGCGCTTGAGGGGGGCCTGAAGCCGCTCGCCGACGTGCGCAATGTCCGCAAGACAGTCGATGGCTGGCAGACGGCCGAGAATGAGCGGAGCCGGATCGATCGGCTGTTGTCGGATCAGCGCAAGTCGCAAAAGCTCGAGCAGGAGCAGGTCGCAAGCGCGTTGGCGGATTTGGCGGCGATTGCGATCGAACTGAGCCTGTCGCTCGAGGTCCGCGAGGACAATCTCGAAGCGGTCGAAGGAGCGTTGAAGGACGAGAGCGAGACAGGAGCTTTTGCGGCCCTCAGCGACCAGCAGCGAAAGCTTGCCGCGCTGCGCCGCGAGATCGAGAGCGCACAAAGCGCGGCAGAGAGCACCGATCCGGCCCGGCAGTCGGATGATATGGATAGTGGGGAGGCCTATGCGGCCTGGCAGGACGCGCATGAAGGGCAAGTCACGGTGTTAAGGGCGCGGGTCGAGGCCCTGCTCCCCGATGTCTCACTGGAGAGCGCGCCGGAACAGGCAGCGCGCACGGCGCTCAGCCGGCTGCGGATTGAACAGAAGCAGTTGACCGATCGGGTGACCCAGGCCCGCGGAGATATTTCCCGCCACACGGTTGCGCAGGATGAGCGCGATGTTGCGCTGCGCCAACGCGACACGATCGATGCCGAAGTGGGGCAATTGGCGAGTAGCGCCGGCAGCCTCGGGTCCGCATTGGCGGAGCTTACCGCCTTTATCACGGATGAGGCCTGCCCGGTCTGCGACCGAGAATTCAGCGAAGTGAGCAAGGTGCCGCTGAGCGACCATGTTCACAATAAGGTGCGTAGTCTTTCGGCGTCTGCCGAGCGGCTGCTGACCTTGGGCCGGGCACGAAGTGAAGTGCAGGTCGTCATCGAGCGGCTGGAGCGGGAAATCGAGACGATCGGCACGCGCAAGCCGGACGAGGAAGCGCTGGCCAATCTGGACCGGCGCCTTGCGTCTGTCGATGCCCTTATCACAGAACTCGATGGCCTTGCCGATGTGCTGGCAGAGGGCGCGCGATTGCGCGCGGCGGATGTGGCGAGCCGCAGGGCGGTGACGGAACAAGAGACGCGTCATATGGCGCTGACGGCCGCCCGTGAAACGCTGAGCGAGTTCGCGCTTGCGGTCGGTGCCGATCCGCTGGCCGAAGGTGAGAGCTTCGGAGCGGGCGTGTCCCGGCTGGATACGCTGCTTTCTGGTCAGGCGTCGCAACTGGAGGCACGGCTGGCAAAGCGGCGGAGGGGCGGCGATTTCATCGCGACGATCCGGTCGGCGCTCACGCGACGCAAGGAGATCGATGAGCGGATCGCGACGGACTTTGCCGCCTGGCAACGGGCGGACCAGGCACTTGAGCGTGCGCAGATGCTGAGGGATCAGGGCAATCTGATTCGCAATACGGTCGATAGCGTCCGCTCGGGGATCATCAGGCGGGAATTCAACGACAGGCTGAACCGCGTTTGGCGGGACCTGTTCGTACGGCTCGCGCCTGCCGAGCCTTTCGTGCCGGCCTTTCGCATTCCGTCAGAATCGACGCAGAAGCTTCAGCCCAGGCTGATCACGGAGCATCGCGACGGCGGCGCGGCCGGCGGCACTCCCGGTGCGATGCTCAGCGCCGGCAATCTCAACACGGCCGCCCTGACCCTGTTCATCGCGTTGCACCTTTCGGTGCCCAAGGAACTGCCCTGGCTGATCCTCGACGACCCGGTCCAGTCGATGGACGATGTGCATATTGCGCATTTTGCCGCGCTGTTGCGGACGCTTTCGAAAGAGCATGGTCGGCAGATCATGATCGCGGTGCACGACCGGCAATTGTTCGAGTATCTCAAGCTTGAACTCAGCCCCGCCTTTGCCGAGGACAGCCTGCTGACGCTCGAACTGTCGCGCGGTCCGCGCCGCGACAGCGTTTGCATTTCGCGCCGGTACGCCTTCAAGGAAGAGACCGCGCTTCTCGTGGCGGCCTGAGCTTGCGATCAAGGCAGAGGATGCCGCTCCAAGTCCCTTTCAGTGAATTGTCGGACCGAAGCGGAGATACCTGGTGCCTGTTTGCGGGCATTCGCCTTGTTTACCGCTTCAGCTATTGGCAGCCATGCCTTGCGGTCGACAATTGACTTTCAGAGGACTTTCGCCACGGGGCCCGGAGACATAGAAACAATTGTCCAGATGGTAGATCATCGCACCGGACCCCAAGGCCATGAGCGCTGCTTCACGCATTACACCATTGACAGGCACGCTGATCCTTTCAGCCGAACGGGGGGTCATGGCCAACGTGAAACTCCCCTCGCCAAGGGCGAGGAGCCCAAGCAGCGACACCATGAGGACGAAGACATAGAAAAAGGGCCTTGCCGTTTCCCGCAACCTCTCTTCCCATCCGAATAGCAAGGCGACACCGATGATGCCGATCAGCATGATGGCCGCGATGCCCAGCAAACTGCTGAAGATGCCCATGGAGAATAGCCCAAAGACCATCATGGCGGTGTTGAGAATGCAAAGGACGCCGATCAGACGATTCCATACAGGGTTTGGCCTCGAAGTCGAAACGCGCCGCGCTATAGCCGCTGCAATCAGGGCCAGGAACATTGCGAACACCGACAGACTCGCCAGACTCGCCGTGATACGGGCCAGCCCTGCCATCGCAAGTTCGGTGGGTGTGAAGACCGTCAGCAAAGCAGGGCTGATCCCCTGGAAATAGCCGAAGCTCAAAAGGCATCCCGCCACGTAGAAGATCACGACAGGGGTTATGAGGGTACCGACAAGCTCGGACATGAAGGGTGGCCTCGGCGGCGGCATATCCTGGGTCAAGAGTCGTGGTCTGCGATCATTACGGGTTGCGCGTGCACGTGCCATCATGACCCAGGCCGCGCCAGGGCGGTAGTCGGAAGACCGGTACACCCATTGTCTCGAGCGCGGCATTAGTGAAAACGAGGCTGATCCCTCTCCCCTTAGTCTCGTCGGTCAGACCGAGCAGGGCAAAGATGGCGACGCGGAGTTTCGGGTCCAGCTTGCGTCGCTTGGCCCTCGCGTCGCCCGCGATCACCGCCGCGAAGTAGATTGCGACCTGGTGCGTTTTGAGATGGTCGCGCGTGGTTGCGATCGTCATGCCGGCGTCTCCCCCGCCTTTGCGGCGCTGCGCCGGTTCCACAGGAAGCCGGCGATCAGCAGCACGGCCATGACGAGCTGCGCCACGATCGTCTCCCGCGTCGGGTAGATCCCCAGCAACTCGCTTCGGGGAAGCCCCGGCCACGGGGTGACGGGGAGATAGCCGGCTTCTTGCAGCGCGGCGCTCCCTTTGCCGATCAGGACCACGGCCAGCACCGCGATCAGCGCCGAACTGTAGGCGAAGAACTTGCCGATCGGCAGCGTGCGGCTGTAGCGCATCATCACGAAGGCGATGACCGCGAGCAGCGCAACGGCCGCGAGCGCGCCCGCTATGACCGCGCCGCCATTCCCCTGGCCCCAAATGGCGGCATAGAACAGGATCGTCTCGAAAACCTCACGATAGACGACGACGAAGGAAAGCAGGAACAGGAACCATGCCGATCCGCGGTTGAGCGCTTTGCTCAGCTTATCGCGGATATAGCGTTGCCATGCATCGGCGTTGCTCTTGCCGTGCATCCAGATTCCGACCCACAGCAGCACGATCGCGGCGAACACCCCGCCGAACCCTTCGGTCAGCTCGCGGCTCGCACCGCTGATTTCGATGATCCACGTCGCCGCCGCCCAGGTGGCGGCCCCGGCGACGAGGGCGGCGACCCAACCACCATGCACATAGGGCAGCATGTCGCGTCGGTCGGCTTTGCTCAGGAAGGCGATCATGGCGACGACGATCAACAGGGCTTCCAATCCTTCGCGCGCGAGGATGGTGAACGCGGCCACGAAGCTCGACGTGGCCGATGCCTCGCTTGGGGCGAGGGCCGTTTCGGCATCGGCGAACAGGCCGTCCAATGTGGCGACGCGATCCTTGACGGTCGCGACCGGCTCACCTTTGGCGATCCCGGCGCGCAGATCGGCCATCGCGCCCTCGATGCGGATCATCAGCGCATTGTCCCGCGCCGACAGCACCGCCTCGGCCCGCTCGAACCCGTCGAGATAGGCCGAAAGCGCCAGATCGGTCGCAGCCTTGCGATCACCCCGGGCATAGGCACCCAGGGCGTCGTCAAGCCGGGTGCGGGCCAGCGCCAGCGTTCCCGCCGCTTCGGCCGCGATCGTCGCTTCGGGATGATGGCGCAGATAGGCCATGAGCTGACGGGCCTTGTCGTCGCCGATTTGCGTCCCCAGCGCGGCCGGCGTCGTGCCGACCAGCTTTTCCAGATCGAGGCGCTTGCGAAGATCGGCATCGCCATCCCACAGCGCCTTGCCGACGTTCGCCTCGCGCTCCGGATAGGCGAACGACCCGGCATAGAAGGCCAGCGCCCAACGGTCTTGTGCAGGCAGCTCGGCAAAGCTCACCATGCTTGTGCCGTCGAGCCCCTGTTCGATCACCTGATAGAGCGCGAAGACGCTGCGCTCGCGCGCCCGCGCTTCATCGGCGAAGGCGATCGGCACGGGATCAAGGGCATGCGCTTGCGGGCCGTCACCGTGGCCGGTCGCGCCGTGGCAGCTTGCGCAGTGCTGCGCGTAAAGCGCCTTCCCGCGCGCCACGTCGGGCGCGCTCGTCGGCGCCAGCGGCACTGGATAGGCCTTGATGAGATCGGCGGCGAGGCCGCGCGCAGCCGTCGCGATGGCGGGCGGCGGCGCTTTCGCGGCGATGATCCGTTGCAGGTTGCCGGCCTGGCGCTCGAGGCCTGCGCGTGCCGAGGACGCCGGCAGCTCCCCGATCAGCTTGGCGGCCGTCGCGGAGAACTCCTGCATTTCGGCATATTCGCCAGCGTTGGCGATTTTCCCGTCCGTGACCGCCTCGGGATAATCGACCGCGATATAGTCGAGCAGCCGCCACGCCGTTTGTGCGGGTGCGGTTTGAGCCGCCGCAGGCGTGGCGATGCTAAGGACGGCGACGGCCAGCAACCCGAGCGTTAGCGGGCAATACGTATCGCGATTGCGGCGCATTAGCGAGGATAAGTTTCGAAGCAGTCTGTTGAGCCACGAAACGAAGCCGCTTGATGGCCCGTGCGTGGCGATCCGATGATTATCCATCCGAACGCCTCGTTTGCGCCGTCCGCCGGGAACGGCTATATTTCAAATGAACTTGAACTGTTGGGCGACAGGTGGACGATAATCAAGCACTCGCTGCCTTCGCCGCCATTTCCAACCAAGCCCGCCTCCGGATCGTCCGGTTACTTGTGGTGGCGGATGCGGATGGACGGTCTGCCGGAGCGATCGGCGAGGCGCTGGGCGACACGTCCCCATCGCGCCCATCGTTTCACCTCAATCAGCTTCAGCAATCCGGCTTGATCGAAAGCCGTCGCGAGGGCCCGCCGATTATCTACAGTGCCATTTTAACGGCGTTGTCCGATCTTGTGGCGTTCCTCATGCACGATTGCTGCGAAGGCCATTGCAAGGTTTGCGACCAAGCCATTGCATTGTTCGCCAAATGCACCGGGCGGCCGAGGCCAGCGGCGTCGCTTGTCGAGCAACGATAGAGAGACCGAGCGTTTCCTTTTTCTCGATCGCTTTCAGTAAAGCGACAGGAGTGACGACAAACAGATGGTTTTGCGACGCTTGGGAGGCCTGCCGACGCTTAGCATATATCTGGTTGCGTTCTATTTACCGGCCGCAGTCTGGCGGTTCACACTGCACCGCCATTTGCGGGGCTCTTCCGATCGAGGCCAGCGCAGTGATGGCCAGCAAAACTCCAGCGAGGGCGAAACAGAGATCGCCGACGATACGCCATGCGAGTACCCCCATGACACCACCGAGAAAAAAGGACAGCACAGTGCCGCCATGGAGGCGCAACCGGGTCATGATCGCTTCTTGATCGGTCCCCGGCGCTTTCCCGCGCAGGATATCGATGACTCGCGCGAGCCCGATGCCGATATCGGTCGACATGCCCGAGACGTGCGTCGTGCGCACGCGAGCATCTGAGATGTGCGTCACGATGGCATTTTGCAGCCCCATGAGGAAGGCCAGACCGATGATGAGCAAGGGCACACCGGCCGCGCGATCCAGCGCCATGCGGGAAGCTGCGAGCATGGCGAGCAGTGCGCCCTCCCCCAGGATGACATGGGCGTAGATGGTGATGATACCGCGTCGCAGGCCCGCGCCGATCGCGAGCGTCGAGACCAATGCGCCGACGATGAAGGCGAGGACGACGGCAAAATAGCCCAGGCCATGGGCCCATTGTCCCATGGCCAGCAGGCTGGACAGGGCCGATAGATTACCGGTCATATTGGCCGAGTAGAAGCCGACCTCGTGAAAGGCGGCGGCATTGAGTCCACCCGCTACGGCGGCCAGCGCGAAAGCCAGCTTCCGGTCGAGACGACTGTCACGCGCATCGCCCTGGCGGATCAGCACGGAGGCCTCACCCCAATGCGAACAAGTTTCTTTCGGCCGTTGCCGCCGCGCAGCAATGCAAGCGCGGAGGCCGGCTCGTCCAGCGCTTCGGCGAGAAGCCGTAGAATCGCCGCGTTCGCCTTGCCCCCCTGCGCTGTTGCCGTAGTCCTAACGAGCAGTGCGGATGCGCCGTGATCGGACGGTAGAAGGATGGCGTCGGCCGAGGCATTGGGCACCGCCCGGATCGCGAGGCGCCCCTCCCCGTCCGCCAGATCGCGAATGGCCGCGGCGGACGGCATCGGGATCTTGCGCCGCGCCATCAGCGCTTGCGGACAAACTCGGCGCGCAGGACCAGGCCCTTTATGCCGTCGAACTTGCAGTCGATTTCCTGATCGTCGCCGGTCAGGCGGATTGACTTGATGAGCGTGCCGCGCTTGAGTGTCTGCCCGGCGCCTTTGACGTCCAGATCCTTGATGAGCGTGACCTGGTCGCCATCGGCTAGCAGATTGCCGACCGCGTCACGGACTTCCACCCGCCTGCTGGCGCGTTGCCGCTCCGCCAGTTCAGAGGCGGGCATCCATTCGGCGCTCTCCTCGTCATAGACATAATTTTCGCCGCTAACGGTCATCGGTCCGTTTCCACTCGTTTGTCAGTTCTGGACCAAGGCGGTGTGGCGCAAGCGCACGCCACGCCCGGTGCCATGGCTCGGCGCATTGTCACCGATCAACTCAATCCCTTCGCGCTCCAGTGCAGAGACAACCTTGACCAGTGTCTCCACGACGCCGCGCACTTGCCCGTCGGATGTTTCCATCCGCTGGATCGTGGGAAGCGACACGCCGGACAGCTCCGCCAGTCGCTTCTGGTCGATTCCAAGCAGCGCCCGCGCCGCCCGCATTTGCTGAGAGGTGATCATTGAGGACATATGATGTATAAAACATCATAATGCAATCTTACAACTTAATATTCCATGTGCTACATACTAACTCATCTCAATGATCAAATCGGGTATGATTGTGTGACCACCAAGGTGAAGCGCGTCGCGCGTTCTCGTTCCGCACAGCGGATGGCGATCTGATGAAGGCAGCGACGCGGTTCATGGGGTTTCTCCTGCTGCAGAATATGCTGCTGCGCGATTTCGTTCGCGAGGGTCTGGCCAAGCAGTCGCTTGGACGTGACGACGCCGAAAGGCTTTCGCGGCTGGAGGCGCTGAACGCTGCGGAACGCGTGCGATGGGAGCGCGACCTGTCCGGTCCCCCTGCGCAAACTTCGTCCGGGAAGATGCAGGATGGATGACGCGGTGGTTCGCGCGATCGAACAGGCGTCGCCTTGCGAAGAGGTCGATCTCGACCAGTTTCACGACCTGATCTTCGACCTGCGGTTCGAGCGGCCGCAGCCGGGTTCGAACCTGCAGGGCCGGTTAGATGGCGCCGGACAAATTCCGATAGCGCTCGATGCGCCGTTCGGCGCGGCAGGACCGATGTTGTTCCGGTTCGGGGACATGTTGTCGCTGCTGTTCGACTGGACAACGGTGCAGAGCGGAATGAAGCTGAGCGACCCCGACCATCTCCTGTTCGATTACACACGGGTGATGATGGGGTTCCGGCTTTTCCGCCCGGCTCCCCGGCATATCGAGATGATCGGCCTGGGCGGCGGGTCGCTCGCGAAGGCCTGCTATCGCTGCCTTGCCGACTGTGACATCACGGTGGTGGAGATCGACCCGGAGGTCATTGCGATCAGGGATCATTTTCATGTGCCGGCGGACGATCACCGGTTCCGGGTCATCTGCGCCGATGGCGTGGACTATGTGGCGAAGGCCAATGGCCACCCCGATGTGCTGCTCCTGGACGGTTTCGACAGCCGTGGGCTTCCGCAGGCGCTGAGCGAGCGCGCCTTCTATGACAGCTGCCGGTCAAGGCTCGGAAGCGAGGGTCTCCTGGTCGCAAATCTCTGCGACAATGCGACGGCCTTTACACTCCTGAAGCGCCGTATTGCGGCCAGCTTCGACGGGAGGGCTATCGCCATCCCCGCCGAACGACGCGGCAACCGCATCGTCTTTGCAAGCGCCGATACGATTTTTCCGCCTTCGCCCGAGGCGCTCCGTCGCTCGGCGCAGGATTTCATGTCGCACGAGGTCGTCGACTATGCGGCAAAGGCGCGGCGAATCGCACCGGAGTTGCAGCGCTGGATGCGCTGCGCTGGACCCGGCTGTCGCGGCCAGTGAACGCTGGAACCTGTGAGGTGGGCCGGATCAAGGTTGCATGGGCTGGCAGGGCTCAGGCCGGCCCGATCCAGAGCAATTCGAGGAGACTCGCCCCGCGAGGCCAGGCCTCTACGCGGACAGCCAGGTCACGGTGGGATTCCAGATCTTCGCTCGTATCGAGCCGCCAGATCGGACCGCCATCGATCTCGAGCAGGGGACCGCGCTCACTGATTCGCACGATCCCGCGCAGTCGCAGCGGCGGTTTGCTCGCGGTCATCGGTGCTGGTTCCCCGCATCGGCTGCCACTTTCGGGCGGCGCGCTACAAGAAAAAGACGGGCGCAAAAAACAGAACCGGACATGCAATTGACTATGCCACGCGAATTAGAAGGGTTGCAATATTGTTCATTCTATGTTCTGCAAGGCCGCATGATCCGGGACTTTCTTGCTGCCTATGATTTCAACCTGCCGCTGAACGACGCGGCGGTGGATCCCGACTTGCCGTTGGTGCGCCGGCGGCTGGCGAGCCTAGCCGCAAGCGAGGGGCTGAACGGCGGCTATTATGAGGCCCAGGAACTGGCCGAGGCGTTTCTCGATGCGGCGCGCGAGGCGAATGCCGAGGTCAACGAGGATGACAGC
The DNA here is from genome assembly GCF_055361505.1 of Novosphingobium sp. TK71. NCBI lineage: Bacteria > Pseudomonadati > Pseudomonadota > Alphaproteobacteria > Sphingomonadales > Sphingomonadaceae > Novosphingobium > Novosphingobium sp. TK71. The sequence goes on along the minus strand of NZ_JBSZKA010000001.1, from coordinate 307,174 downwards.
CCGGCGCGGGTTCGGCTACGCGATATACTGGAGCGGGACCTCGACTATCAGAGGGAGCTGTTCGGGGAGGTCTGTGAATTGCCTCTGGCCGAAGCCGCTGCACATCTGGTCTGGCTCACGGATATCATGAAGCGGCGCGTCGATATGGCGCCGGTCATCTCGGCGGCTTTGGATCGGTAGATATGGCAACCCTGGGCCGCGAATGAAGATGGTCCTGTCTTGCACCCGTCAGCAGCGGTACGATGACTGCCGCCGAGGTTGGCGTTAAACAGGGACCATGGAGTGCGAACCCGACTATCTCGACGTGCTGGACCGCCAGTTGCTCGATCAGCCCGGCGCGATGCTGATTTCGCAGTTGGACGGGTTCCTGACAGGAATCGTGGTCAGCCCGGACCTCATCACGCCGGGCCAATGGGTTCCACTCATCTGGGCAGGCGATGAAGGCGATGGGGAACCGGACTTCAAGTCCGAGGAAGATCTGCAGGCATTCCTCAACCTCGTGATGATCCATTATCACGCGATTGTCGATTCGCTTGAGCATCCGGGCGCCTATGAGCCCGTGCTCGAAACCGACACCCGCACCGGTGAGACATTGTGGGAGATGTGGATCGACGGGTTTGCGCAAGCCATGGCGCTGTCGCCGGCCGGCTGGGGTCGTATCGAAGCGGACGATGATGCTGGTTGTCACGCGGCGCTGGCTGGCATCGGCACGTTGCGGGACTTCGCCAATGGCGACCGCGATCTCGATCGGTCCGAGGAAGACCGATGGGATGCAGAGGCGGCTGATCTCCTCCCGATCTGGGTGGAGATGTTGCATCAGTGGCGGATTGAGAACGATGTCTATCGTCCTGCGACGGTTCGGCGGACCAAGGTCGGCCGGAACGATCCCTGCCCCTGTGGGTCGGGCCGCAAATATAAGAAATGCTGCGGTGTCCATTGAGGGCCGACAGTGGAAACAGGAGTCTGCGCCTGTTCAAGAAATCGACAGGACGTGCCGCGGCTCATCGAGTCCTCGGGTTGCCAGCAGACGCTGCTCGGCGACGTTGATATCGTGCCTTTTGAACGCATTGACCATGAAGGCACCTCGGACAAATTCGTCCGACGGATTGGGCCCATCATGGTGCAGCGGGTTGGCCAGCAGCATGACAATGATCGTCAGGCAGCGAGCCGCACCACACCATCGTTGAAGCGCTCGATCCAGTCACGCATCGTCGGGCGCTCGGCGAGCGGGATTTGTGCGGCAACGCGCTGAAAATCGATGAGATCAACCGGCGCACCGGCAACGATGGCATCGACTTCTGCAATTGGCAGCAGGCCGCGTTCGCGAATGAAGCGCGTCATGGATCCGGGCCTCTCGCGAGTAGACTTGCGCCATAACCCCTCGACGGTCACAAGACGTGGAGCGGCGCGCGCCTCGACCAGCACGATGAGCCTGAGGCACCACGGGGGCAGCGTCATCAACTCGGTCGATTTTTGGGCCAGGCAAAGCCAGCAGGCCGATTTGATCGGCACGGGCAGGCCCTCAGCGCGAATACGCCTGATACAGGCCTCCCGATCCCAATCCCATTCGCGCAAGGGGTAGTGATAATCATAGCGGTCGCTGATATGACCTTCGCGATGGGCATAGCGCCGACTGTCGGCTGGGGAGCTATCATAGCCGATCAACTTTACAACACGACCTCCTCTGGCCCATATTTGCTGGGCGGGAGTCCATCATTCAACCCATTGATCTTGAGGCTGAATCTTCCATTTTTGCGAACAGGAATGACGACCAAAGCTGATCGACGGCAGCGTCGCGTTGGTGAGGCAATTTTCAAGCAGCGAGAAGTAAGGCGGCCAGTGTTTGAAGCGCTTGGGGACATAGCGCACGACATGATGTTCGATATGATGCCTGTCCATCCAGCGCTGGAAGATCGGAAGATAGGCGTAGGTCTCCTCGCGCTCTACCCCTGTGTCGGCCGTGAGGACGACTGACAAGGGCAGGCCCTGCTTGACCCACTCTATGATCATTGCGGTGCTGTCGACACCCATGCCCCAGGCGGCAACCACGGGAGTATCGGACAGCTTGGCATGGACGGCATCATCGTTTGCGGCCGCGAACGGCGCACGGAGAGGTTCAGACATGATCGCGCTCCTGAAGCGACAGACTCAAACTGGAAAGGTCGATTGGTCGACGAAGCGCGACCTGGCTTGACTGTGGTCATCCCTCGAGGGAGACGCTGATGGTGGTGTTCGCAGGGCAGCACCGGGCGGTCACCAGATAGCCGAGGCGGTTGACGATATGCAGGCCGTCGGTGATCTCCATGCCATCGTCTCCCTCCACGATCGTCCAGACCTTTGCGGGTGGCTGCGCGCGAACGAAGGCAAGTTCCGGGCTCGAGGCCTCGAAGAGGCATCCCCCTTCCCCGAAATCAAATCCGGCGGTGTCGGAAAGATGGTTCGGGAGCGGCTGGAAGCGATCGAGGAATTCTTCCTCGGTCAGTTCGAGATATGGCTCCGCCAGTGGCGTTGGATCTGCCTGGCCGGCGGACCGACTTGTGGCGCTGTTGGACATTTCCCTGTTCCTTGATTAAGGTGGGAGAGCCGGTCCGAGGCCGGCTCGCATGCATCAGGCAATGAGGGTCATCAGTGACTGGTTGCGCTTGGGGCCGGTGGCAGAGACGCGGAAGGGCTGGAGCGGGTCGCCCGTGCGCAACACGAATTGCGGCCGTCCGGTTTCGCGGCGCTTCTGAACAGCAACGGCGTAGGCACGATCGAAGGTTGCAAGCGTCGCAGGCGCGGACGCACCGGACGGTGTCTGGGTGGCGGCGATCATGACGGATGCTCCTCAGGACATTCGGGAACTGGAAAGACAGGGAGGCCAGGCGACACAGGCTCGTCGCGGTCGAACAGGACCCAGGAGGCATCCCTGTCGAATGCCGCCTTCAGGGTTGCCCAGAATTCCGGGCTGATGTCGGGCGCTTCGCCGCCGCACCCGACGACGCAGGTGTGGACGAAGAAGCCATAGACATAGGGTTCGAACACCAGATCGGGATGACCGACTTCGACACGTCCATCCGCCCCGCGCGGCGCGACGGCGATCAGGTGATCGATGTGACGACGCTCAGCCACGGGCAGATGGGCAGTCGAGCAGACGAAAAGCGAGGAACGGCGCATGAGGTGTCTCTCCTTCCTGAGGGTTTGCGCGAGGTTCGGCCGATGGGGTCAGGCCGCCTGATCGAGCGAGAGCGAGAGCCTGCTCCTGTCAGCGGAGATCGTGAGGAACTGGCCATCCGGGATGAGCCACTGGACGTGTTCGAAAACCGCCTCGCGCAATTGGGCGAGCAGCGCTTCGTCCTCGCCAAGCAACAGCAGGTTGGCGAGATTGTGGGCTTCACGCTCGAATGCGAGCGATTGCGTATCCCAGCTATCGCGCTCGCAATCGTCGGAATAACAGAACAGGCTGGCGTACATCAGGTCGGCAAGCGCGTCCGGCTGCACATTGGCCTCGCTGTCGAACAGGATGGTCGCCTCGTCGAGCGTCCAGGAGGCATTTTTGCAGACCAGCATGTCCGTGGGCACGCGGTAGATGGCGGGTTCGGTCGGTGAGGTAGCGCCATGTTGTAGAACGATTTCGGCACTGAGTGCCTCGACCGGCCCGCATTCGAAGTCGTCGGGCAAAGCGACGTCATCCGCATATCGATGCAGGATTCCGTTCCGTTTCATCACGAAGCCGCAGGACAGGAGACGTGACAGTCCGTCATACCATTGGTAGCCCTCGAAATCGCGATTTTCCTGCACGAGTTTGCCTTCAAGGGGCGAGGCCTTGTCGAGCGCGCGGGCGAGCGCCTGCTCGATATCTGGTTCATGGTCGGTCATGATGATCATCGGCCCTGACCGGACGGCCGTTCCCTGATATCGGTTGGCTGTGTCAGCAACGGTAGGGATCCAGCTATTGAGGGATGCTTCCGCTTCGGGGAGAAAGACACCAAGTTCCTTGGCTCTGGCCCATGCTTTATAGGGAAGGCGATGAGACGCTTCACAGGCGATGGTTCGGTAAAGCGCGACCTCGGCCGCTTCCCTGAGCCGGGACAGTGCCTCGTTCTCGACCATTTCCTTGCGCGCGGGGAGCACGAGCTGAAGCGCCGGCGCGTCGGCGATATCGACCCGTACCCGCCAGCTATGGGGACTCTCGATTTCGCTCAGAGTGGGAAGCCGGGAGGCGACCGTGACGCCATGGAAATTGATCCGGGGCGTGTGGACTGCCTCAGTCGTGCCGTCGTGGAAGATACCGATGCGACAGCCTTCCCACAACTCGATCCGTTCCGCACCGGCGAGAAAGTCTTCGCACGGAAGCTGCGCGCCCGCGAAATGAACCGGCAGCGGGAAATATCGGGCCGCGACGCGCAGTGCTGACCCAAGCTGCTCCTCCCAGGCGGCCGGCAGCATGATCTGGACCTCGGTGCCGCGCACGATCCCGCACGACTCTATTGCGAGCGGCACAGCCCCTTCCCATCCATCAGCCGGAATATGGACCGACCACCCCCGTCCGGCCGCTCGCGAGCAGGAGCGGACAACCACATCGCGGCCGGCGAGGCTGAATACCCCCATGCCGGCTGGATCCTCGCGGGAACGGATATCCTGCTGCCAGCCCGAAACGCCGAGGGTCAGAAGGTTGGCGGGATCGTCGATGCCGCAACCGTCGTCATAGATGGACAGCGCAATGCCGGCGGGGAGATTATAGACCGCGACATGGATCGCGCGCGCACCGGCACGACGGGCGTTCTGAAAAAGCTCCAGCAGCACATCGCCGAGCGTGCCGTTGAACAGGCGTGAGACCTTGGTGATGAGCGACTTGCCGACCTCGGGCCGGATGGTGGCAGGAAAGGACATGGGATGGGACTCCTGTCTGACGGAGACCAATTCCCCGCCGCATGAGCCCTCATCCCCCTCCCCTTTGCATTACGGCGGGGTGGAATGGATCGGACCAGTCGATGTGGTCGATGATCCAGCCAGGCACAAAATCCCAGTCGAAGCAGAGCGGATAGTCCTTCTCGACCTTGCGCCAGGACGCTTCGACGGCATCGGTCCAGCCAACCACAGTCAGCCGCAGCGCAGCGGTGCCGAGCGCATCGAACGTTTTGCCGATCGCGAGAGCGAGGCCGATCGCATCGGGATCCGTGATCGGCCGGGAGCGCAGGGCCAGAACCGCCTCCCAGAGGCAGGCGGCGGTTTCGAGGCTGCCTTCGGAATAGTGGGCCATGACGGGGTCCTTTCGGTGTCAGGCGGCGCGCAGGTCGCAGCCCTGGTAGAGGCCGAGATCAGCTGCCATGAGCCTGTCGATGCCTGGCGCGAACCGGTCGAACGCTGCATTGAGGTCAGCGACGGCGACGCGGTAGCTGGCCTCGCCGGGATCGAAGTCGAGCGCGAGCATCAGCGGGGTCAGCCGTGCCGTCATCTCAGGATAGACGGCGCGGACTATGAGCGCCTCGATCCGCCGCGCGACCAGATTGAGCCGCGCCGCGAGGCCCAAGGGGGTCGCCAGATCACGCTCATACCAGGCGGCGGGTGCGACGACATCGGCGATGCGGGTCGAGGGCGCCCGTCCATAGCCGATTCGGGCCTGGATGACGACGCAGCGCGGGCGCCGCTCGAGCGCCACTTCGGCCAGTGGCACGAGGGCGCGATAGTGATAGGTCGAGGCGGTGCCCGGAATGCGGGACCGAGAGACGATGATGTCCATTGGCTGTTCCTTCGATCATGGAGGCATGGGGCTGCGCATTCGGCAGCAGGGGGACGCACAGGCGAAACTCGCCCGACGCATCTTCAACAGGAGCCCTCCCCTCCGGCTCGCTACCGGGACCGTTCGGCCTTCGCGGCAAGGAGGTCTGCGAACCGCGCCTGGACTGCGGCAGCGTCGGGAAAATGGTCGGCGAGGCCGTGATGGGCGAGGATCGGCGCGCGGGCCTTGGTGATCAGCGAGGCCTCGGCCAGGCTCGGCATGCGTGGTGGCCAGCCCTTCACGAACCGCAGTTCCGGGGGCATTGCCGCTTCGAGCGTCCGGCGCTCATGGGACCGCGCTTTGACGCGGGCGACCTCGCGAAGACGTGCGGCTGACAGCAATTGGGGCGCAACATCGGCGAGCCATCGTTGGGGCTGGAAGGAGAAGGTCGAATCCAGCTCGATCGCCACGAGATGGCAGTAGAGATCGAGATTGCCGGGAGCTTGCGCGGAGGCAGCCAAATCGTGCGCGGATCCAAGCACGCAAAAAGCACAGGACAGACGCGTCGTGCGGTAGCGGACATAGGCTTCGTGCAACGGCAGCCCGTGGCGCTCATGGATCCCGAACACATCGTCAACGCTCCAGTCGACCGCCGGATGCCAGCTGAGCATGTGCGTACCAGCGGCATTGCGTGGCTTCGCGAAACGTTCGTCGCTTCGGGAAATCGGGGTCGAGCGCCGGCTCGGGCTTTCGTCGCGGCGCAGGCCGATGACCGAAACGATAGTCTCACCCCGATAGCGACGCGCCAGTTCGGGGCCGATCACCTGGACCTTCAGTTCGGACGTGCAGAAACGCAGCGATGCCGATGACCATGGGCCGATGAGATTATAGGTCTCGAGCGCCTCGTAACGGCGCTTGCCGGAGAGAAAGCGTTGTTCCCAGCGTGCCACCATGTCGCCTGCCGATCGGCTGACAACCAGCAGGGGAATCCCCAGCCTGTCGGCGATCGCTGCAACCATAGCCGGGGTCGACCGCCATTCCGCCCGGCCGAGGTCCGCGTGGATTGCAATCCGTCGATCGCGGGGATGGCCCAAGGCATCAAGCAGCGCGATAGCAGCATGGGCCGAGGCGGTGGAATCCTTGCCACCCGAAAGATTGAAGGCGAACCAGGCACCACCCCTGATGGCCGCCAGCACCGTCTCGTCAATAGCGGGCAATGGATCGTCAGGTGCGGCGAACAAGCCGCGCGCAAGAGCTGCGCCCATGCGGGGTCTCCTCGGGTGCGGTGGATCGGCGCGACCGCGCGCCGGTCAGCGGTCGACAGGCGGCCTGTTGTCGTAGAGGGGCTCCGCGCCGGGCTCCCATTCGCCGGGCAGCCAGATCCGGCCGTTATAGCTGATCCGCCCCACGGGCGTTTCGGCGATCAGGAGCAGAGCCTCGGGGAACATGCTGGCGCCCAGACCCGAACGGTCGCGGCGCTCGCAATAGAGGCTGGAGGCTTCCGCCCAGTTCGCTGCAGAAAGCTCTGGAAAGCCGCGCTGGATGACGCGAAAGGGCTTGCGCGAAGCAGCTCGCCGCCCGGCGCCGGCAAGGATGCGGGCGATATGTCCGGCATAGACGGCAAGCGTGGCCCAGTAAGCAGCGACAAATGCCTTGCGGCTGTCCCAGCTCGATCGGGCACGACGGCGCGAATCGGCGGCCAGGTCGAGCAGCAGCACCGCGAGCAGAGCGCGGATATCGGCAGGCATGGCCAGGATGAGCCGCGCGGCGGGAAGACCGAGGACCGGATTGCGAACCTCGGCCCGGGAGGAGCGGTGGGTCATGGCGCCGCCCTTCACCACTCGAACGTTTCGAGATCGTCGACGCAATCCGCATCACGATCGAGAAGAAGCCAACGGCAGCCCTGTGCGCGCGCGAACTCGACAGCGGCCCAAAGCTCGTTCGGGACCATTTCGCGCTCCAGGCTGTCACGCGGACCCGTCAGAACGAACCAGCCATAGCCGGCCTCAGCGACACCGAGCGGGCGGGATTCGGGGATCATCTGCGCCCATTGGTCGAGAAGCTCCGCGGTGGCGGGACGGATATGGCTGGTGCTGATCACGAGATGGCGACCGACACGCAGTGCATGAGATGAGTCGACCGCGGGTGCCTCGATTGAGATGCGGTCTGTCCAGAGATATTCCTCTTCTTGCGCGTCGAAGTAGATCGAACTTGCGTCTTCGTCTGAGAGCGTCGAGGGATCACGCCCGTCACGGATGTCCGGCCACCATTCGCGGCAGAATGAGGCCACCTCGGCCATGAGCGCCTCGCGCGTGAAGGCGGCGTAGAGATCACCTCCATGACGATGGTCGATGAACGCGGCGTGGATGTCGGCCGCCCAGGGAACGACGTGATCGTGCACGAGCCGCTCGGCCTGCGCCAATTCATCGCAGAGGATATGGGCCGTCGGAGCAGCGTCGGCGATGGTCGTGCGTGCCCGGGCCAGCAGGCGCGCGAAATCGTCCCTTGTCATATGGGTCATGAATTGTCTCCCTGGGGATGTGCCGGGTGCGCGAACGGGCACTCCGAGCGTGTGATCAGGCCCGGTCAAGCGCCTGGGCGATGGCGGCGAGTGCGTCGGCAATATGCTGCTCGACCTCGTGCGTGGTGATCCCGAGACGGGCCGCGATCGTAGTGAAATCCTCGTCGCCAAGGAAATCCGCCAGGAGAAGCTGACGGGTGATCTCCGGCAGTGCGGCGACCGCGCTGGCGTATCGGTCAATCGACGCAGCGCCGACGTCAGCAAGACCGGCTGCATCCACGCGCACCCATGCCCGCACCCAATAGCCGTCGCCATCGCGCTGGACGATCTACTCCTCAGGGTCGATCCGTAGGATATGAGCGTTAGGCCAGCGTTCGCCGGCGGCAGCCACGACCGGCAGATCGGCAGTGTCGGGCGCAAGGAAGGCATCGATCCGCGCGGCGAGTTCGTAGCTCGTCCGACGCCGGTCGCGTCGAAGGCTGAAGCGGGGATGGTCGTTGAAGAAATCGAGCGCCTCGACAAGGAGGGCGCGGGCGTCATGATCGGACATGGTGGGGTTCTCCGTCGGGCCGATCCCTGACCGGCACCCCATTCCCGCCCCCTTCCCTCCGACTGCTTCGATTTGCCTCAGGCTGCGTGGGCAAGCAGTGGGAGCGCTGTCACATCTCCGGCGGACGTGCCGCGATCGAGTTCGGGATAGGGCAGGCTCGGCACCGCCCGCGCCGCAATCCGCGCCGCTTTGGTAAGCGGGAACAGATAGACATGGTTGCCCGGGTGCTTTTGACGGCGCAGGAAGCCGGAGCGTTCGAGATCGGCGAGCCAGTGCGCTCCATCCTCGCCGGAGCGACGGGTCCGGGCACCGGCGGCGGCGAGTTGCTCGGCAGCATAGCGTTGACCGCATTCGTCGTTACGGATTTTCGAGATCGCCCGGCTCGAGATCGGCTGGCCGTTGGGCAGGATAAGATCGATGCGTGCGGACGAGCGGCCGGTATAGCGGCTACCCATCACGCAATAGAGCGTGCCGACATGGCCGGGCATGAACACCTGGCCCTGCTCGTCGGTGCGGCGGATCGGATCGGCATAGGAGATGACCGACACGATCTCCGGCTTCTCGCGGCGCAGCAGTTTGAAGGCGCGCGAGAGCATCCAGGTTTCGGCGTTGCCGCCGGTGTCGTCGAGCAGCACGAGGCGTCCGAGGTCGCAGGCGCTGCGCGGATCGGAAAGGCCCGCTGATTTGGGGACGCTGGCGTTGTTGACCGGGTGGGCGAAGACGCAGACGCCGACCAGGTCGGATCGTCCGCCGGCGCCGTTTCGGAAAAGACCGATCGACAGGCGAGTGACCGGCATCGAGGCGGCATAGTGATGCTGGCGCACGAAGGGGGCGGCCTGTTTGACGGTGTCGATGATATCGACGGCGAACCGCCTGGGGTCGATCTCGGTGGCGCCGGGCACCCAGCGGCAGCGCCGATCGCGCCAGCGTTGGCTTCTGGTGGTGATCATTTGGCGACACTCCGGTTGCGGCGGCGACTTCTCCCGCCCATGCCGCGATCGGCGGCGGGAGAACGCCGGGCTGGCTACTATGCGATCACGCGGCGCGTGAGGTCGGGGATGCGCACATTGTCGTAGGGACTGGAGACAGACATTTCGAGCGCGTCGCGCTGGGCCCGATACCAGTCGGTTGCCTCGACTATGTAAGTCTCGATTGCATAGGGCTCGCCGCCGCTGGAGAATTCAACGGTGACGGTGAAGGTCTGCATTTCGACCTGAGCGAATGCGTGCATGATCGGATCCTTTCGATATGAAAAGGGCGGCTCCGACCTGGGTCGAAGCCGCCTTGAGGTGAGCGGGTATTGAAGATCGGCCCGGTGACAGGACCGGACGGTCAGGCGCCCGCGGCGCTGCGCCATCGGCTAGCGGCTTCATAAGCCGTCAGATGGCCATGGCTTTCGGTGCAGAAGCGCTGGAATTCCGCTTCCCAGGCGAGGGACGTGGCTTCGAGCGCCTGAACAACTTCCCACAGGAAAGCGGTGGCCGAGCCAGCCTCTGCGACCGGAACCCAGAGAGCGAGGTTGTTGCTGTCCGCGCCGCAACGCTCGCAGGTCTGGCTGTCATAGGTTGCGAGCAGCGACCAGGCTTGCGCGATCTCGTCCCAAATGGCGTTCGCGTCCCGACAGATGTCCGCGCTGCCACAATGGCGACAGCGCGGCATGAGGGGAGCCGCTATCGGCGTGTCCGATTCCATCCCGGTCGCCGGTGGCGGATATTCGTTCTCGGCGAAACCGGGCGGAAGCGCCAACGCGGGGGCGATATAGGCGCTGTCCACACCGGGCCAGATACCGGTCAGGTAAGCGGCTCCGCTATTCTCATAATCCTCCTTCTGACCGGTCCAGTCCCCGTCCTCGATAGCGAGCCGGCAGGCATCTTCGGGGGTGGCCGCCTCATAGGTCCGGTGGCGGAAGACCGGCAGCCGGTAGGTGCTTTCGATCGTGAAGCTCCGCATGGCGACCTCCTCAGTTAGCCTTGGCGAAGAGCTTGCGCGCCTTGCCCTCGATTTCGAGCCGCGTGTCCTGGTTGGATTTGGCGCGGGCGTGCGCGGTGATGCCCTGCACGAAATCGAACAGGCTGGCGGGCGGATGGCCTTCTTCGGCGATCACCGACTGGATGATCTTCGCGGTGTCGGTCTTGGAGAAGCCGTTCTTGCGCAGGAAGGAGTCGCGATCCTCGTCGGACCGTGCGACGATGCGGCCGCGTGCCGTCTTGATGCCCTCGATGAAGCTCAGCGCCGAAGAGTCGGCGAAGGTCTCGAGCGCGGGCGCCGCCTCATGGGCGAAGCGGTTGGCGGCGAATTTCGAGTGGCGTACCCGGATCTCCTCGAAATTTTCGACGCCCCACAGATTGCGATTCATGCACACGGCGCGCAGATAGAAAGTCGCAATTCCCAATGTCTTGGAGCCAACTTCCGAGTTCCAGCAATAGAAGCCGCGGAAGAAGAGATCGGGGTCACCATTCGGCAATTTTCCCGCTTCGATCGGATGCGTGTCATCGACCAGGAACAGGAAAACGTCGCGATCCGACGCATAGAGGGTCGTCGTCTCGCGCGTGACGTCGACATAGGGGTTATAGCGCATCGACCGCCAGTCGAGCACGCCCGGAACCTTCCAGCGCGTATCGGAAACACCGTTGCCCGCGAACTTCCGGACGGCCGCGACCAGTTCATGGTCCCAGATCCGGCCATAATCGGGCCCGGTGACGGCGCGCAGTTCGGCACGCCCCTCGTCGGTCTTGAGGAGCTTCACCTGCTCGCCACGATGGCTCAGGAGGCCATGCTGGAGATTGATGCCGGCGAGCGCGGCAGGCAGGCTCCGCAAATATGAGGCGGGAGCGCCTACCAGGCTCGACAATTGCCCGAACGACCAGTTGGTGGGGGCGATCGGTTCGGCTTCGCCGGGAACGATGAGGCTGAGGCGCTCGGCATTGTCCATGCTCGCCTCGACGCGGACGTCGCGACTTTCGACGATGCGCGTGCGTGCGCGGTCGGCGCGACGGCGAACGCTTTCATAGAGATCGTCGAGGGAGAGGAATTTTTCGTCGTCGGGACGCGAATACCATTCGGACGAGACCCGCCCGATGTTGCGACCGCGGGATATGTCGACCTTGTAGGCGCCAGAGACCTGGGGCGCGTCGATATGCTGGGCAAGCGTTGCCATGGGACATCTCCTGGTTGGAACAGCCCGATCCGCTTCGGACCGGCCAACCTTCCCCCACCCCCTTCCCTCCATCCTGTCCCGTATCGGCTCGGGGCTTGGCGCGTGATACGATCGCGGGAAATGTCGCCGGCCATTGCGGAATTGTTGAATGCCTCTTCAGTCTGATTGGCTCATGGATGTTTCGCCATGGATCAGCGCGTGCGATAGGGGTAAGCTATGAAGCTGCCCCCCTTTCTTCTCGATCACTGGCTGTCAGCCTATGATTTCGCGCAGCCGCCCATCGCGTTCAATCTCGCGTCCAGCACCGGCCCTCGATGGTCGGCCGGCGAAATCGCCGCCCTGGACGCGACCGGGGCCGACATTGGCGCGACCGTCCTGAGTTATGCGCCGCCCGAGGGAGGAAGCGAACTACGCGAGGCGATCGCCGACTTTCAGGAGGTCACGCCGGAGGCCGTCGTCGTCACCACAGGCTCGTCCGAAGCGCTGTCGATCCTGCTTTGCCTGCATGCCCGGCCGGGTGGCAACGTCGTACTGCCTGATCCCGGTTATCCGGCCTATGCGGCAATGGCGGGAGTGTGGGGTCTTGCCGTCCGTTCCTATAGCCTTTCACCCAAGACCGGCTTCACACTGGGGGCGGAGGCGGTGCTGGCGATGACCGACGCCGATACCGTCGTCGTCGTCGTCAACACACCGCACAATCCCACCGGATCCGTGATGGAGCGGGCCGAGATCGAAAGACTTGCCTGCCAGCTAGCCCCGCGCGGCATCGCGCTGATCGTCGACGAAGTCTATCATCCGCTCTATTTCGGGCAGCGGCTGCCCTCGGCGGCCAGCATCGATGGTGTGATAGTGACGAGCGACCTTTCAAAGGCGTTCTCGTTGCCTGGCCTTCGCACCGGCTGGATCGTGGATCATGACGCCGCCCGCCGTCGCCGGATCATCGACGCCCGCAGCTATTTCACGATCAGTGGCTCGCCCTTGACGGAACGGCTGGCAGCGCAGGCATTGCGCGAGCGGCACAGCGTCCTGTCGCGTCTTGATCGTATCGCCGCTGCAAATCTGGCGCTTTTGGACGATCTCATGGTTGCGGTCGATGGTATCCTCGCATGGGTGCGGCCCCGCGGCGGCACAACCTGCTTCCCGTGGTTCATCGACGGCCGCGACAGCCGGCCATTTTGTCGGGCTCTTGCCGACAATGGCGTGCTCGTCGCTCCCGGCGACTGCTTCGGCCACCCGGCACATCTTCGCATCGGCTTCGCGCAACAGGCGGACGGTTTCGAGGGCGCGGTTTCGACGATGCGAGCTCATCTCCTTGGGGCGATATCGAACTGAACGATATGACTGTAATCAATTGCCCGTTCCCAGGCTGCTTCATAAGGGGAAACAGGAGCGTGTAAGATCTAACGATCGCGGGCCTCCAGGGAACCGGATAGGGTCCCCCCGCGCGGGCGCGCCGCGTCGGGATTGGTCTTTTTGTCGTGCTCTATGGAGCGGTCATTCGTCAATCGACATGGGGAACGTCGCCTATCGCTCCTGTTGATTTCGACAACGACGACTGACGGTCAGGGCACAATCGCGTAGACTACCTGCACGCGCACCTGCGTTTCGATCGCGCGGGGCTTCAGTCCGATTGCGACTGGCGGCGGCGGCGGTGGCGGCGGCGGAGGCGCACTGACGCGCTGCGCCGAGACAACGATGTCGTCATAGGGGCCTGGACCGTTGAAGCTTAGGTTTGAGACACTGAGTATGCCGCCCAACTTGACACCGGAGGCGCGCGCAATGGCTTCGGCCTGTAGCTTGGCCTCGGCCAGCGCCTCTGCGACCCCGCGCCGCCGTATCTCCTTATCTTCGGCAAGGAAGAAGCGGTCGATGCGGGGGTTGGTTGCGCCGAGCCGGCCGGCAAGCGACACCATCGTTCCGGCCTCGTTCACCGCTGCGGTGCGAACTTCGACCTGAAGATCGGCGGTATAGCCAATGATGGCGCATTCGCCTGTCGACAGACGCGGATTGCCGTAACCGTTGCGATTGCAATCGCGACCGCGGACCTCAGCGATGCCGACCTGCGCGGCACGTATGTCGGGCTGGGCGGAAACGCCAGCCAGCCCCTTCTCGATCGCTTCGCGTTTCGCCACCATGGCGCGCACGGCCTCGTCGCTGGTAGCGCCCTCGCCGTGGACGGAGAAGTTGACGACGGCACGGTCGGGCGGACTCGGGATCGTTGCGGCGCTGGTGACAACGATCCTGGGCCGCGCGTCGCCATCGGATTGCGCGATAGCAGCGGATGGTAGGAGGATAAGAAGAATGACGGCGAAGCGGCGCATGGATATCTCCGATGATGGCACGGCCAGTGTAGCTGTCAGCACTCCCGGCACAACCCATGGCGGGATTGCTACAGGTTGCCGAAACGAGCTGATTATCGGTAAATCGCAGTGGATCGGCGCGATTTTGGCCTTTACCGCCAGTTGAGCGGGTTCATATTGAGTGCGAGGTCCTGATGTCGTGCCCTGCAAAATGGCAGCTCACTGCGGGACAGCGACGGTTGGCGACGTCTGTCCCGTTAAAGTTTGCCGGGTTTGCAGGTTGTCCAGGCATTGCGTGCAACGATGCCGATTGGCCCCTCAAACACCTGATAGTCGGAGAGAGCGCCTGATTTCCGATCAAACGTCATCTGTCGAATCTGACCGCTCTTATTGACGTTGGCCAGCGGAACCGGAGAAGCGCGAACATCGGCGATCCGTTAGGTCTGCGCACCAGTGCATTACCCGTAATAGTATGACGGACAGGGATAATTGCCTGTTTCTCGATCAACTTGGACGATATTGGCAAAATAGGCACTTCTCCGCCAGTTGAGCGGTTGTTACGCTGATCCTCACAATAAGCTGGAGGCATTTGGTGACGACCGACCATTCCCTAGGCTGGGAAGCTGTTGCCGACAGGTTCATAGCGATCCGATCCGAGATCGGGGCAGCGCTGGTGCGGTCATGGGCAAAGGAATGTCTGGTGCCACCCTCGCCTATCGTTGATGTGGGATGTGGTTCCGGCGTTCCGATCGCGAAGGCGCTCATCGACGATGGGTTTGTCGTATTCGGCATCGATGCGTCACGCTCGCTCGTCAAAACTTTCCGTGAGAACCTTCCTGCCGTGCCTGTCACATGCGAATCAGCGCAAGATAGCTCCTTCTTCGGGCGCACCTTCGAAGGCGCTATATCGATCGGCCTGATCTTCCTGCTCGATGCAAACGATCAGCAGAGGGTGCTTGGCAAGATAGCTGACGCCCTCGATCCCGGTGGCCGGTTACTTTTCAGCGCGCCACAGCAGGCTTGTGAATGGAACGACACGTTGACCGGGCGGGCATCTCTATCGCTTGGGGTCGATGCCTATGCAACCTGCCTGAATAGGGTCGGCCTTGATCTGGTCCGTTGTCTTACTGATAACGGCGGCAACAACTACTATGATGTGGCGAAGCCCCAATGAGCGACTTCCAGCACCAATTTTCGAGCCGCGCTCATAGCGGAAGCGGCGAACGCGCTGTGACGGCCCGTTTCACTCGATTGGTGTCACCCTGTAGCGAAGTACGGGGTCTGCTTACGTAGCGGATAATTTTCACCGATGTAGATGGGGATGTACAGAGCCATGTTGCAAATGACTCGCAAAAGCCCTAGGGCGGCGACTGGGCTGGCTCGACGATTCATTTACCGTCGCGGGTAGCGCGATCGGGGGCGTGACGTGAATGCGGTAGCTGCAAGACGTGAAATCGGCGCTCTTTACGAATCTCATGCCGACTGGCTCCATCACTGGCTTCGTCGCCAGACGCGATGTTCGCATCGCGCGGCCGACCTCACGCAGGATACGTTCTGCCGACTGCTTGAACGACCTCACGCCACGGTGCTGGACACGCCCAGAAGCTACCTTGTCACGGTCGCACGACGCCTTCTGATCGACGATATCCGGACACGGGACGTGGAGCGAGCCGTTCTTGACGCCTGCGCTTCAGTGCAACCCGGCACGGATGGCATAACGCCTGAGCGGATAGCGGAGGCGACCCAGCTTTTGAACGCCGTGCTGTGCCTGCTTGACGCGCTCCCCCAGGAAACGCGAAGCGCTTTCCTCTTGCGCCGCCTCGAAGGGCTGGAACAGAAGGACATCGCTACACGGCTCGGCATTTCGCTGAGCACGGTAAAGCGACATATCGCGCTCGCCTATGCGCGTTGCTACGCAATCGCCTATGCGGACTGAGTGAGCGAATTCTCTGAACAGAGTCCGACGCCGGACATGATCGACCAGGCCGCGCGCTGGGCCGCCATGCTCGATTCCGGGGACATGAGCGCGGACGATCACAGCGCCTACGCCAGGTGGCGCGCGGAGCATCCGCTGCATGAACGCACGCTCGACCGGATGCGCGCCTTCGACGCGCGTGTCACGGGCGCCGGCGACCTCGAGCGCGACGCGCTTCGCTCGGTGCTGGACCGGCGTCGGCTTCGGCGTCTCGGCGGCACAGCGTTGGGATTGGTCCTTCTGGCGACAGTCGGGTGGACCGGGATCCGGAACAATTTCATCCGTGATCGCTTTCCCGATTATCAAACGGCGAGCGGCGAACTCCGCACCGTCGCGCTCCAGGATGGAAGCGAGATCATTCTCGACACCGATAGCGCAGTTGGCGTCGATATGACCGAAGATGGTAGGCAGGTGCGCCTCATTCGCGGCCAGCTTCTCGCCAAGGTCGCGAAGGACCAGGCCCGACCGTTCGTGGTGGAAACCGCATATGGCACCGCGACAGCCCTGGGCACCAGTTTCGTTGTGCGGCGCGAGGACACATCCATGCTGGTCACGGTCGTCGAATCCCGCGTCCGTGTATGTCCGGCCAAGGCGGCGGATGATGGCGCCTGCCACACGCTTGCCGCGGGCGAGCGAGCGCGCGTCACGCGGGGCGGCGTGATCGAGGAAAGCCCTGTCGATCCTGCGACCGCCGCCCTGTGGTCAAGCGGCTGGCTTGAGGTCGACGATCAGGAGGTCGGCGACGTCCTGACAGAACTTAACCGCTATAGCGAAAGGCCGATCCGCTTCGATGCCGCATTGCTGCGCGGGGTGAAATTGACGGGGAGCTATCCCTTGCGAGACATAGACCGCGCGATAGAGGGCATCGGAAGGACGGCGGAACTGCAAGTGCGCCGCTCGGGCGACGGCGAAATCCTCATCACCCGCGAGGACTGAACTATTTTTGAGCCGTTTGGGAAACTCGCCCGTCCCCCTTGTGAGAACTGACGACACAAGGGGGTTTCAATGCACCAGATCCGTAAAGCCATATTGCATGGAGCAGTCGCAATGGCAGCGGTTGTCCCGGGAAGCTTCCTCGCCACCCAGCCAGCTCATGCACAAGCTCAGACGGCGCGCAGCTTCGATATTCCGGCGGGCTCCCTCGGTTCCGCCATCGCCCGCCTGGGCCGACAGGCCGACATCATGGTCACGGTCGACCCCGCGCTGGTGCGCGGGCGCCGGACGGCGGGCCTGCGTGGAACCTATACGCCCGAGCAGGCGCTCAATGCCCTGCTGGCCAACAGCGGATTGACGGCTCAGGCGGATGGACGGGGCGGGTTCATCCTGTCCGCCTCCACAGCGACTGCACCGCGCCGCCCGGCAGCCAGCCGGTCTCCCAGGCGGCCTGCGCCAGTCCCAGTCACGGCATCCCACGATCCCGAGGCGCATGAAGCCGATACGATAGTCGTCTCCGGGCAGAAGATCGCGCGCACCCTGCTCGATACCCAGGCAAGCGTCGGCGTGGTCACGCGCGAGGATATCCTGACCAAGGATCTGACCTCGTTCCGCGAAGCGTTCCGCACCATGGCCAATGTCATGAGCGGCGACTGGCTCGATTCCGGTTTCGTCATCCGGGGGATCAACTCGGAAGGGCTGACGCCGGGCGCCCCCCTTGCCACGACCTATATCGACGGCGCGGAACAGACCACCAATGGCGCGCGCCGCGGCGCGCGCGGACTCTGGGATGTCGAACAGGTCGAGGTCTTTCGCGGTCCGCAATCGACGCTGACCGGTCGGGCCGCCCTGGCGGGCGCCATCTACATCAACACCCGCGACCCGCAATATGAGTATGACGCCGCCTCTCGTCTCAGCCTCGGTGAGATCGGCACGCGCGAGGCGGCGGCCGCGTTCGGTGGCCCTATCGTCAAGGATGTTCTGGCGTTCCGCTTTGCCGCCGAATATCAGCGCCGCGACACCGAAACCAGCTATCCAGGCTATGAAGACTTCGAACGTTACGACACGCTGAAGGAAGACAAATATTATCAGCTTCGCGGCAAAATGCGGTTCGATCCGCTGCCCGGGCTGACCGCGACCCTGTCCCACGCCTACAGCTATGATTCCCCGGCCTATGACGATGTCGGCGGACCGGGCTTCGGTTGGAGCTACTCGGATCGACGGGGCGACACCAATCTTCCCTATTATCAGGACGTCCGGGAGACCAAGACTCATTCGAGCGCGGCGCGCATAACCTACAGCCTTGCTCCGGAAATGACCGTGTCGTCCATCACCTCGCTGGTAAATACCAAAACCATCCGCGATTCTGTCAATGCCGGGACGCCAGGTCAGATCTACACGACCGAGGGCGCATTCAGGGAGCGCCTCTTCACGCAGGAGCTGCGTTTCAACTATGATGGCGCCAATGGTCTCCGCGCGGTGGCAGGCCTCTACTACAACTTCTCGCGCACGGTGCAGGACCGCCTCCTGACGACGCCCTCGAGCGGCGGGCGCACGGACGATACCGACACCGTCGACCGCCGCCGCAACTATGCGGTGTTCGGCGAGATCAGTGTGCCCGTGATCGAAAATGTAAGCCTGATCGTCGGCGGTCGCATCGATCACACGCACATGACCTATGAATCGAACTTCAGGCGGACCTTCCTCAATCCGGCGCTGACGGGCAGCACAGCGGTCTATGCGCTCGATAACAAGGAGACGGTGTTCCTGCCCAAGGCAGGCGTGGACATCGCTCTGTCGCCCGACACGAAGTTCGGCTTCGTGGTTCAGACCGGCTGGCGCCCCGGCGGCGCTGAACGCGACAATCTGGGGATCGTCTCGGATTTCGGGCCGGAAAAGTCGATCACCTATGAAGGGTCGATCCGCCACAGCCTAAGCGGTCGGGGAAATGTCTCGCTCAACATCTTCTACACCGACTGGAAGGACCAGCAGGTCCGGTTCGACAACGTCAATCCCGATGGCAGCATCAGCCGCCGGTTCACCAATGCCGGCAAGGCGCGGCTCTATGGTGGCGAGGTGGAAGGTCGTTACACATTGGCGCGCGATCTTTCGACCTTTGCGTCGCTCGGCTACGTCAACAGCCGCTTCACCGACTTCGTGGCGGCCGACCTCGGCGACTTCACCGGCCTCTCGCTGCCGCAATCTCCAAAATGGACTGCGGCGGCGGGCATCGACTATCGGCCAAAAACAGGCTTCTTCGTTGGCGCTGACGCCAAATATACCGGCTCGTTCATTGCCCGCGACATGCAGAACGCGCCGGTCGACAAGGCAGGAGACTATCTGCTGGTCAATGTCCGCGCCGGCTATGCGCTCGATCATATCTCGCTGATGATCTTCGCCGAAAATCTCTTCAACAAGCAGTATTTCACCTACCGCAACCGGATCGACTATGGCGCGGGTCCGCAGGATCTCTACGGGACGATGGGACGCTCGCGGATCATCGGCGTCACGGCCCAAGCGTGGTTCTGATGCCTGCGCGGCCGGCTTTGCGTGTCGCCGGCCGGGTGCTGGCGGCGACCCTAGGCGTCTATGCGGTGACCGCCGGCAGCGCGGCGCTGATTGCCGTGCTGCTGGTGTTGGCGGCTCGCGTCACGCGGCCCGATGCACTGATCGTTGGGGCCGTGATCGGCTATGCGCTGTTCGCCGTGCTGATGCTCTGGTGCTTCGCCGAGCGCCGGTTGATGCGGGTGTGGCTGACGCTGGCGCTCGTAGCGGCCTCCACCCACGGCCTCGCCATGCTGATCGAGCCTGCCTTGCCTGTCACAGGAGGAACGCCGTGAGCGCACCTGCGCATCCTGACGATCCCGGCGGCCTGCGCCTCGCGCTCAACTGGTTCCATACCTGGTTCGGCCTGTTCGTCGGTGGGCTTCTGTTCGTCATCTTCTGGACGGGTACGCTCGCCGTGTTCGATCGCGAGATAGATCGCTGGATGATGCCGGCGACACGGTTGGCAGCGGTTCCGCAGGTGACTGCGGATCAGTTGCTGCAAGTCGTGCGCGCCCTCGCGCCGGACGCCCGCAACTGGACGATCATCCTGCCCGACGATCGCACACCTGTTGCCGAAACCTGGGTGACATCTCGTAAGGGCGATCAGATCCGCCGCTACATCGATCCGGTTACCCTCGAGCCAATGCCGGATCAGGGCACACTCGGCGGTGAACGCTTCTTCTATCCCTATCATTTCACGCTGCACATCCACGCCTTCGGGATAGGCCTATTCCTGTGCGCCTTTGCGGCCGTGGTGATGATGGCGCTGTGCATCTCGGGCGTTATCATTCACAGGAAGATCTTCGCCGACTTCTTCACCCTGCGCATCGTCCGCAAGCCGCAACGCACCACGCTCGACCTGCACAATATCTCAGGCGTGCTGGCGCTCCCCTTCCACCTGATGATCTCGTTCACCGGCGTCGCGATCTTCTCCTACACCTATCTTCCGAGCGCGCAGGCGATTGTCTTCGCCGGCGATCGAGCCGCGGCAGGCGCCGGCTGGTTCAGCCGTCCGGCGGCGGGAGAGCCCGGTGGGCCCCTGGTCTCGCTGGACGGGTTGCGGGACAGGGCGGCGGCGCACTGGGGCGGCGAGCTGCCCAGATATATGCGCGTCATCCATCCTGGCGACGCCAATGCCTATGTCGAGCTTAAGCCGACGAGCGACCGGACAATTTCCTATCGGGGCGGCGCCAGGCTCTGGTTCGATGGGGCCAGCGGCAAGCTGCTCGCAGAGACGCCCTATACGGGCACCAGCCGGTTTTACGATTTCCTCTATGGCATCCATGCCATCCAGTTCGATCACTGGACGCTGCGCTGGCTCTACTTTCTATCGGGCCTGGCCGGCTGTGTGCTGATCGCCACGGGCCTGCTGTTCTGGGTCCAGTCACGGAGAAAGCGCCATGAAAAGCTGGGTCTGCGTGGTGTCCGTATCGCCGAAGGCCTGTCGGTCGGAATGACGACGGGTCTGCTCATCGCGACGCTGGCCTTTCTCATCGCCAACCGTTTGTTGCCGCTGGGGCTCGCAGGCCGCGCCGCGACAGAAGTGTGGGCATTCCACATCGTCTGGATCGGCATGCTCATCCACGCTTTCGTTCGGGGGAGGAGCGCATGGCGCGAGCAGGCCTGGTTGATCGCGATCGGCGGTGTTCTCGCCGTGCTGCTCAACGCCATCACCACCGGCCATACCTTGCCTGTCGCGATGTCGTGCGGCCTTTGGCATACCGCCGGTGTTGATACGACATTGCTGGTGGGAGCGGCAATCGCCTCCGCGGCTGCGATCAGGCTTGGTCGAGCCGCACGGCGGCCGAGCGCCGCCTCTGATTCGGACGCATAGAGCGATGCGAGACGCATTTCTTCTCGTCACCACAGGTATCATTTCGTGTCTCGGCTTCGCGTTGCTTGCTTTCAGCCAGAAACAGAATTGGCCGCTTCTCCGGCTAAGCGAGCGACCAAGCCCACCCTTCGGGCTTAGACTGACAGGCTGGACCTTCCTCACTCTGGGAACGGTGCCCGCCGTGATGAGGGACGGGGTGGCCTTCGGCCTCCTGCTTTGGACGGTGATGCTGACAGTTGCATCGCTGATCGTCGTCTTACTATTGACGTGGCTAACTCGTCCCACGCGAGCGCAGGGTAAAGTTGTTTAGCTCAAATACTCTGCTGTTGAATAACCTGGCCGGGCCGAAGGTTGATCATCGGAACATTGTCGGACCGGCTGCTTTCGGGTTGGCCTTGCTCCGATCACTATGAATCCATGAGCCGCAGTCAAATTTGCTGGTAATAAGATGACGGGCGGCATGGCGCCAAAAGCTTGTTTTCCTTACAACTACCGAATAGCGGGCCATGGCCGTGAAGAGATTGGCAGGTTTGCGGTAGGCTGTACGAGATAGCTGACAATGGAAGAGATTACTGGGGAGCACCTCATTCCGGGAAACTTGCAATTTGTTCGCAATAGCAATATGTGCACCGCACAATCGAGATAACCCTCGGGGAGCACCACATAATGCACTTCATTGATACTCGTCCTAGGGCCGGGACGAGCGGGCTTGCGCTGGTTGCGGCCATTGCCGTTACCGCGCCCGCGTTCGCTGACGAATCAGCGGCCGATGCTGCACCGCAGGACGTCAGTTCGTCTGAAATTACAGTGCTCGGCGCGCGTAGCGAGGATTACAAGGTCGATCAGCTGACCACCGCCACGCGTACCGGCACCAGCATCATGGACGTGCCGCAGTCGATCCAGTTCGTGCCGCGCGACGTCATCGACGATCAGCAGATCCTCGATCTCACCAGCGCGCTGCGCAACGTCAGCGGCATCCAGGCAGGCACCGACGCGGGTAACCGGTCGGAGAGCTTCACCATCCGCGGCTTCCGCTCTTCGTACTACGCGATCGATTCGATCATGCTCAGCCCGGCGATCGAAACCAACGACAGCTACCGTGACCTCGCCAACGTCGAGCGCATCGAAGTGCTCAAGGGCCCGGCCTCGGTGCTCTACGGGCGCGGCGATCCGGGTGGTCTCATCAACATCGTGACCAAGCAGCCGCGCTTCGAGCGGGGGATGAACTTCTCCGTGCAGGGCGGCAGCAACGACTTCATTCGCGGACAGGTGGATGTGACCGGTCCGGTCGATGCCGCCAAGACGCTGGCGGTGCGCTTCATCGCCGCTGCGCAGACCGGCGACACCTTCCGCGACGTGTTCCAGCCCTACCGTCGGCAGTTCCTGTCCGGCTCGGTGCTGTGGGAGCCCAGCGACCGCACCCGGATCATCGCCAGCCTGACGTACGCGCATCAGAAGAACCAGACCGATCGTGGTATCGTGGCCACCACCGATGCGGACGGCGATCTCGTCGTCAACCTGCCCCGGGACCGGTTCCTGGGGGAAGCCTGGGCGACAACCGAATCCAGCCGTTACGAGTTCAACTACCGCATCGAGCATGAACTGACCGACTGGCTGACCGTCCGCCAGATCGGCCACTACGACGAGGGCAAGCTCGACCTGTTCGGCATCAACTACGGCAGCAGCGTCGCGGTCAACGCTACTACCGGCGCGCGCAGCGTCACCCGCACTGCCGTCGAGCAGCACGAGAACAACCACAATTACGACGCCCAGGCCGACATGGTCGCGCGTTTCTCCACCGGCGGCATCGGGCACACAGTGGTGTTCGGCGGCGAGTACGTGAAATCCTACCGCTTCCGCACGTTCGCGCGCGCCACGCTGGCGGCGATCAACATCGACGATCCGGTCTATGGCGCCATGCCGGGCACCTGGGTTCCCGCCGCCGACCGCAAGGTGCAGTCGAAGTCACTGTCCGGTTACCTGCAGGACCAGATCGACATCGGCGACAAGATCAAGCTACTTGCGGGCGTGCGCTACGACCACGCCCAGCAGTCGGATCACGGCACCACCCAGTACGCCTCTGACGACAAGGCATGGTCGCCGCGCGTGGGCGTGGTGTTCAAGCCGGTGCCGAACGTCTCACTGTTCGCCGACTTCACCCGCTCGTTCCAGTCCAAGCCCGAACCGACTATCGACGGCAAGCCGATCGATCCGGAAAAGGGCAAGCAGTACGAAGCGGGCATCAAGGCCGAACTGTTCGGCGGCCGCCTTGCCTCCACGCTGTCGGTCTATCAGCTGACGCGCGAGAACGTGACGCAGCAGGATCCCAATAACGTTGGCTACAACATCAATGCAGGCGTGCAGCGCTCGCAGGGTGTGGAGTTCGACATGTCCGGCGCCATCACGCCGAGCATCAAAGTCATCGCCAACGGCGCCTATACCGACGCCACCGTGCGCTCCTCCACCGACTATGCGAAGGGCAACAAGCTGATCGGCGTACCTAAGTGGAGCGGCAGCCTGTGGGTGACGCTGGAGCCGGTCGACGGTCCGCTGAGCCGCTTCGGCGTCGGCGGCGGCGTGGTTGCCGCAAGCAACCGCATGGGCAATCTGGAGAACAGCTTCTCGGTCGGCGGCTATACCCGGTTCGACAGCAGTCTGTGGTACAAGCTGGCCGACAAGGTGCGCCTGACGGTGAACGTCAAGAACATCACCAATGAATACTACATCTCCAGCACAGTCTCGCGCGCGCAGATCACGCCGGGCGAGGGACGTAGCTTCCTCGTCGGCTTGAGCGGAGGCTTCTGACGATGAAAAAGGCATTCGCCGCCGCGCTGCTGGCGCTGGCCATCGGTACGGCTCCCGCCCCTGCCTTGGAGGCGGATGCCGGCAAGGTGCTGTTCCTGATGCGCGCCGATCCCCCCGGCGGTTCGGCCGACCCGGCGGTCAAGGCGCGGCTGGAGACGATGGGCTATGCCGTCAGCACCAGCGAGGGGCTGGACGGCGCGACGGACCCTTGCGGGTTCGACCTTGTCGTCATGTCCTCGACGGTGCGCTCCAACCAGTTCACCGCCAACCGCACCATGATCGCGCGCTTGCGCGACATGGGCGTGCCGCTGGTGACCTGGGAGAACGACCTGCTCGATGACCTGTGGATGACCGGCCTGCGCCGCGACACCGACTTCGGCGAACTGGAGACCGGCCACTACTTCTGGCTGGTGCGCGCGCCGCATCCGATGGCCGCGGGCATTCCAGCGGGTCTGGGCACCTGGACCGAGGCGCGCACGCCCGCAGGCTGGGGCAAGCCGGGCCTCGGCGCCGACGTCATCATGACCTGGCCGGGCGAGCCGGACAAGGCGACCCTGTTCGGCTACGAGGCGGGCGCGACGATGGACCACGACCACCTTGCCCCGGCCCGCCGGGTGTTCATCGGCATGGAGAACAACAGCTTTACCCGGATGACCGATACCGGCCGCACCCTGTTCGACGCCGCGATCAAATGGGCGCGCGCGGGCGCGAAAATCTGCAAGGTGAAGAAGTGAGGCGCGCGCTTGGCTTCGCGCTGGCATGCGCCCTGATCGCGGGCTCCGCATCGGCGCAGGACAGCGGGCCGATCCCCGAGGCCCAGCCGCTGCTGGCGCGCTACGTGCTGGCGGACGGCGCCCTCGCTGTCGGCGGCGGACCGGAAGCCGGTGCCATCGCAGCGGCGGCCAGCGGCCTGTCCCCCCGCATCGTCGGCCCTGCCGGAGCGATGCCGCTGCTGACGCAAGGCACCATCGCGCTCGCCGTGATCCCGCGCGAGATGACCGTGATCGAGCGCGCCGCCGTGCGCCGCTTTTCCGGCGGCCTGCCGCTGGCGGTGCCGGTGATGCAGGGGCTCTACCTTTACGCACGCTGCGACAGGGACGGCGCCGTCGATGAACGGGTGAAGCCGGTGCTGCAGGCGCTGTTCTCGGACGCTGGGCAGGCACGGTTGAAGGCGGCGCTGTCGATCTACAAGCCGCTCGATGCCGCCGCCCTGAGTGATGCGCGGGAACGGATCGCAAGGCCGCACGGGATCACGATCCCGCAGCGCGAGGCGGGCTACGTCGCCCCGGACGGCAGCCTGTCGATCATCGGCAGCGACACGCTGACGACGATCATGCCCGACATGCTCGCCGCCTATGCGCGTCACGCGCGCAAGGTGCGCTTCATCGCCGACTTGCGCGGCTCCTCCACCGCGATGCCTGCGCTGACGGCCGGAACCACGATTTTCGCGCCGATGGGCCGCGAGCTGTGGGAGAACGATCTTGACGGCTTCCGGCAGGTAAAGGGCTACGATCCGGTGCGGATCCGCATCGCCTATGCCAGCCACGGTCCCCGCGCGAACGGCAAGACGCCGCCCGCGATCTACGTCAACGTGCGCAACCCGCTTGCCGGAATGTCGATGGCGCAAGTGAAGCGCGTCTTCGCGGCAGGCGCACCGGGCGGCGACATTGCCGACTGGTCGAAGCTGGGCGGCGCGGCAGGCGCGATCCACGTCTATGGCGCGCGCGACGATGGCGGGTTCGGCTCGGCCATGCGCGCCTCGAAACTGGACGGGCTTCCCTTCAGCGCCCGCTACCAGGCGATGCCGAGCGGCAAGGCGATCCTCGCCGCCGTCGCGGCGGACCCTCGCGGCATCGGCTATGCGACATGGATCGACGCGGGCGAGGCGCCCGAAGGCGTGCGTGTCCTGCCGCTGTCCGCACGCGACGGCGGCCCTTATGTCCTGCCTCAAGCGGGCAAGGACCGGGGGGCCTGGCCGATATCGTACTTCCTCAACATCTACGTCGACAAGGCGCCGGGCAGGCAGATCGACCCGGCGGCCAAGGGCCTGCTGCGCTTCCTGCTCTCGGACGAAGGACAGGCGATCATCGCGCGGCACACCGCAGAGGACGATGGCTACGTGCCGCTTGACGTACACGTCCTTGCGGCGGAACGAGCTAAAATCGCAGGTCTATAAATTCAATCAATCACCTCGAACTCAACTGACGCCCAACACCTGTTTGACGTTACCCTATCGCTTTCTGCGATCAACTCACACGCACTACGCCACTTTTGAGGAAGACGCTGAGATCAGCGACAGTCGCGAAAATCTCGTCAGGATTTGACGATTTCAGATCCTGGGTGTCACTACACCCCCAAGCGGAACCCAAAGCCATGACACCCGCGCCACGCGAGGCTTCCGTATCCTGCGGCTGATCGCCCACATGGTAGGTGTTCTCAGGGGTCGCGCCTGCCTTCGACATGGCCAGAAGCAAGCCTTCCGGGTCCGGCTTTTTGTTTTTTACCTGATGATAGCCCACTACGATATCGATGGGCCAATTATGCGCTTTTATGAACGCCTTCGGCACCATGTCGGGGCTTTTGGTGACTATGGCGAGAGTATGCCCCGCGGTATGTAGCTCGTGAAGCAACGCCGTCATGCCTTCATAAACGGGCAATTGAGACGCCTTCGCCATCACAGCCTTCCAGTTCCGTTCGGCCCTCAGTTGTTCGACCGAGGACGTGTCGACGAGCGTCTGATCAAAATCGAAGATAATCATGTCAAAAATCCATCGAGATTTGCGATTTGCCCGTCTTTACGGGGGAGTCCGTGGGCGTCGATTTCTCAACGGCTTTCACGCTGTTTAGAAAGGTAAGAAGGGCGTCGCCGTCCGCAATCGGCACCGCCCACCTATCGGCGATGAGCTTCTGGTTTCCCTGTGTCTTCGGCTCGTGACGCCACGACTCTGGGTGATCGATGCAGGCGAGCGCGCGTTTCTGCTCACGCGAGAAGCGGACAGTGTGCATCGTCCCCCCCTTCACGTCCGTTTCAATAACGAGGACCGCATCGGAAAGGCCGCTTTGGATGCGATCACGCTCAGCGAATGCGGTACGCATCGGTGTCATTCCAAGCGGATACTCGCTCACGAGGCAGCCGCCAGCTTCGAGCAGACGGCTCGCAAGGCCGCGGTTCGCGGCGGGGTACACCTTCTCCAATCCATGAGCCATCACGGCGATGCCAACGCCGTTTTGATCCAAGCAGCCCTCATGACCGAGTGTATCGCAGCCATGCGCAAGGCCGCTGACCACGACAAATTTTTGCTCGGTGGCAGTCGCGGCAGAGCGCCTTGCTACCTTTTCGCCGTAAGCCGTGGGTTCGCGAGTGCCGATCACGGCGATGCTATGTGCCGCGTGGAGGCCCGACGTGTCCCCCTTCACATAGAGGATTGCAGGAGGATCTGGCATATGGCGCAGGCGCTCTGGATAGCCTTCATCGTGGAAGGAAAACGCCTTGATGCCGCTATCGATGGACCGATCCAGGTTATCCTCCGCCTTACTCCATGCACCGGCGACTTCGTGATCGGAGACCTTGGCTGCGCGGGCCAGCTCGGCGAGATGCTCGCGCGCGCTCCCGACCTCTAGCGGACTGCTGATTATCCGCAAAGCGGCACGGCGCCCGATTCCCTTGAGGTTCAGCAGGGCCGCGAGGCCAATGGTGGACGGAGTGATTGCTTCCTCGTTCATGGGTCAGACCTTCGGATACTTTTTGGCATGTTCGTTCTCGCCTTGCTGCCACAAAGTGTCCCAGCGGGCGGGAACGTGGTCGTTATCGGGGTTCGGACAATAGGGCACGCTCTCGGATTTCGCGAGCGCAATTCCATAAACAGTGCTCCCAGGATTGGCGGCGTGGATAGCCAATGCAACGCGCGAAAGTGTGTCGCCTCGCGTCACAATATCATCGAAGATCACGAAGGTCTTGGTCTGCATTTTCACTGCTTGATAGTTTGCCTTGTCCAGCTCGGCAGATCGCCCGCCAGCGTCATAGATATTGTGAATCTTTTGATGGACGTTCTTGGTGAGTGACGTGTCGCTATAGTTCGCGCCGCAAACGCGGGCGCATTCCTTCGCGATCCAGCATATCGACCTGTCAGGGTCGGCTTGCTTTTCACCAGACGACAGGGCGGGCAAGAACATGGTTTGCTGCATGTTGAGGCCAAGATGCTTCATGAGATCGGGCACTGCATCGTACATCACATAAGCAGCCCCCCATTCCGCTTTATTCTCCTTGTTCTTGAATCGGCTGAAGCGCGAGGTCCAATGCTCGCCGGTCTTGTCCTTCAGCTTATAGGCGAGGGTGTAGGTTGCAGTCAGGCCGTTCGACACGCTCAGCCAAGGAAACTCCATCCACCCCGAAACGCTGTTGTAGTTGATCATCTGTCCCCCAGTTTCAGATGTTGTGACACGGTGCTTTATCTGTTGACTGCTACCCCTTGGGGCAAGAGCGTTTCGAAAGTGTAACTTGCTTTTAAATCCACAATGGTGATGTTCCAGCCAATGGCTTCGAGCCTAGGGCGACCTCCCACATGAAGCGATCCGCCGGGTCGCTCACGCCGCCAGGCTCAGTGTCGCGGCGAAAGTCCGCAAAGGTGGCCAGATCGTCTTGCGCGCCGATATAGCGCAGGAGAAGGCCGACCTGTGTGGTCTCTGTCGGCAAATTGATAGAAGATGGTGTCGGGCATATTTCGCTCCCAAGATGATGGAGGAGGCAAACCTCCACCTTTCGAAGGCCTGCACTCAGTCGAACAGCGGCAGGCTCGATTGGCGGTCACGGGCCGCAACGCCGCAGATGCTTAAGGGGCACGGGCCATATTTGCCCTCGCGGTCCGCGAGCAGGTCACGCGCGGCATGGAGTTCGACGAACGGACCGCTATGTCCGCTGGGGCGCCGGCAGCAGACGCCGACGGGCGCCTGACAATCTGGGCATGGGACGAGCAATACCGGATCGACACCCCAGCTTTTACCGCAACCCGGCTTGTTGCAGACAGCCGGCCCCTTGACGATGAAGGCCATGGCTCAGGCGGCCTTCTGAGGCATCCACTCATAGAGCAGATGCGAATCCGGGTCATATTCCGAGCCATTCGCAATCCGCACGAGCCGCCCGTCGCAGGCGAAGGCGGAGGCGCGCGGAAAGCTCAGATAGGAGCGGCCTTCGAGAATGAGATCCCCTGAGCGAACCTGGGTGATTGCCCTTGTCGTCCCGAGCGCGCGGTGTCCGGCTGGCGCATCGACCAGTTTCAGGCTGTCGCCAGCCCTGACCTGTTTCTTGAACGCCGCGAGCGAGACTTTGGCTTCGACAGGGTTCTTCGGACCCCGGCGGCCGGCGAGTGCTGCCCAGTAAGCCGGTCCGATCCGTGCCTCGCAATAGTAGGAGCAGTTGTGGAAATCCTGCAGCAGGTTGGATCGGGTGTAGCCGAAGCGCTCCATCTGGTCGCGCACCGCGACAAAGAAGTCGTTCTGCGCGTCACGCGCGGTCAGGTCCGCTGGCGTGTCGAGGATTTCGGCGGTGATCTTTTGACCGCCCGCGAACTTATCGGTCCTGATCGCGAAACGAGTGTCGGGGAACTTGGTCTTAAGGTGACCTTCGATGCGCGCGGCGAGCGTCGCGAGATTGTCGCCGGCTTGATAGAGATCGCCCTCATAATGGAAATTGCCCCGTTCGTCGAACGGGGTCTGGCTGTACAGGCGCGTGGACGCGCCCGGCGCCGAGACGTCGGTCATGGTCTTTCTCCGTGGTAAGGGTTTGACGGCCAGCGCGGTGGCCGACTGTTGTCAGGCCTCGCGGGATCCTGGGGGCAATTCCATCGCAATGAAGGCGCGGGCGCGCCTCACGACGTCCTCGTCGATCTAGCACACGACCTCCGGTACGATGGTCACCAGTCGGTCGATGGCCCCAAGGAGGGCGGTGAGCAGGCGAAGCGCCGGTGGAGCCGCTGGTGAGCTATCCCAGCCCGGCGGCGGGCCGGCGTGGCAATAGCCATAGTCGAGCGAGCCATAGCGCCGAACGATAGCAAGCGCCTGGTCAGCGGTTTCGCAATCGTCGAGCGCGAAGCGGGAGTTCATCTCATCGACTGTGATGCCGGCATAGAAGAGCGCCGCAGACACGCCATTCGCCAGAGTGCAGCGTATGGGGCGGTTCGCTTCACGATGGATATAAGCGATGTTGCCAAGGCGATCGGTGGCACGGATGCGAACTGCATCACGATGCGGTGAATCTTTGGCCGTGCCCGCGCTATCATCGGAGGCGAGCATCTCCGACCGGGCTTCAACCCAGTCGAGATAGCCAAGACGGGTATCGTCATTCGCGACTTCGGTTTTCCAGTCGTCGACCGGATAGTCGGGATTGTCATCCCAATGACTGCGGCGGGTCATAGGATGCCACCGTCCAGCGCTTTTGAGAGCACTTCCTTTGTGGTTTCGATTTCGATCCGGTCGGAAAAAACCGCGCACCATCCACCGCCGAAACTATCCAGACGGGGTTTGGTGCAGGAGTAGCTCCAGTCGAACCCGACCGGAGCGACAGCCAGTGATGATTGGCAGCAGCGTTGGATCATGCCAGCAATCGGCCAGGGCTGGAAGTCGATCGTGCTGTAGATAGTAACTGTACAACTCTTCGGATCTTCAATCGAATTCTCAACCCGAATGTCAGCGCCAAAGTCAGGAAAGTTGGCATCGTCAAAGATAGCGGTGAATCCGCTCAACGGCTTATCGGTAATGGTCGGCGGAAAGGCTGCCAGCAACTCGTCGCTGATAGGAGCGGGTTCGAAATCCCCCATGAGATCGGCGGCAAGTTGCCATGCCTCTTCGATCAGAGCGGCTTCGGTGATCGAGCAGGTGAAGGCGAACGCACCCTGGATGAAGTGGTCGGCCATGGGGTCTCCATGAAGATAGTGGGCAGCCCGATTGCCGCTCTACCCACAACCACCCTCCTCCCCTCCCTTTGACTTGGCCGCCAAATGAAGGCACGAGTTCGTTTACGCTTGCGCAAGTGAGCTTGGTTCAAGACCGCTAATTCCAACCAGAAAAAGGATGTTGCATGGCCGAGACCGAAGATTCGGGCGTCATGTCTTTGACCGTGACGTTGCTCAGCGCTTATTTTGCGAACAACACCGTGCCGAGCGCCGAGTTGCCGGCGCTGGTGGAGGGGACACGGCGCGCCCTGCTGGGCGATGCGTCTGCAGCGACACCAGTTGTCGCTTCAGTGACCGAAGAGGTCGCCCCGGATACGCCGATCGCCGTTCCAGCGCCCCAAGAGATTGCTCCAGATACGCTGGTCGTCGCGCCGGAACATAAGCCCAAGGTCGCCATTGAGGAAAGTCTGGCCTCGCCCGATCACATACTGAGCCTGATCGATGGCAAGCCCTACAAGGCGCTCAAGCGTCATCTGTCAGCGCATGGATTGACGCCTGCGGATTATCGTGGCCGCTATGGCCTTCCGGCGGACTATCCTATGGTCGCACAAGGATATTCGGCGGCCCGAAGGGAAGTCGCACTGAAGCTGGGCCTCGGCGGCAAGCGCAAGAACTCTCCTGCCCCTGTTGCCGAGGAGGCGCCTGCACCCCCGGTTGCTGGCGCACCCGAGCCTGTTGTTGCTGACACATCCCCGGCAAAGCCCACACCGGCACGTCGCCCGCGTGCCAAGGCTGTGAGCGCCAAATCGAAGCCTGCGGCCAAGATGCCTAAGCGTAAGGCATCTCCTGCGACTGTCGCTGCGGACGTGCCTGCACCGCCGGTTGCCGAGGCGCCCGAACTTGCCGTTGCTGAAACGCCCCCAGCAGAGACCGCACCGGAAGGTTCCCCGCCCAAGGCTGTCGAGGCCAAACCGAAGCCCGTAGCGGCAAAGCCCAAGCGTAAGGTCACCAAGGACGCTGCCGGAAAGGCTCCTGCGGCGAGCGTCGATGCGGCATCGAAGCCGAAGCGCAGTCGGGGGAAAAGGACAGACACCGAGGCGGTTCCACCAGCTGAACCGGCGCCGGAGACCACGCTTGCGACTGGCTGATCGATGTGGTCCGGGCGCGTAGAGTGTCCGGACCGTTATTCACGGGTCGATCCAACTTTCAGAGGGATCAGATCCGCGTCATAGCCAGGATTGCCTCGATGATCTCGTTCGACCGGTCGAGCGGAATGAATAGCCGCGTCTTGTACTGAATGACCTCACTGAACACGCCGTGTGCCTTCAGCCGCTCGCGGTCTTCCGGCCGGTAATTGCGGATTTCGAGCCGGCGCGAGCCGTTGACGAGCGCGGTTGCCAATGTCGCGCCGCCCAGGCCCGGGATCGCGACGCCCGTCCCCTTCTGTGCCGCGGCGCCAAGTTCGGCGGCTGTCAG
Source organism: Novosphingobium sp. TK71 (assembly GCF_055361505.1). Taxonomy (NCBI): domain Bacteria; kingdom Pseudomonadati; phylum Pseudomonadota; class Alphaproteobacteria; order Sphingomonadales; family Sphingomonadaceae; genus Novosphingobium; species Novosphingobium sp. TK71. Next base: position 274,488 of record NZ_JBSZKA010000001.1, on the reverse strand, counting down.
TTCGACCGTGCCGTCGAGACCGAAGGCTGATTGCAGTTCCGCCATGGCCGCCGGTGGAATCAACCTGCCGAGGATCGAAGTTCCTTCGCCATCATCGATACGCCAGACGCGGACGTCATCCTGTGGAAGTCGGTGCCAAACCGGCAGGAGAAGCCCGGTCGCGATGTTCACGGTTTCGATATCAACCTCGGCCTCCGCCTCGGTTGCTTCGGCCTCCCAAAGCTGCTGAAATTCGTCACGTTCGATCTCCTTCCAGAGGCTGGCCCACATCGCTATTTCCTGCATTCGGGTTCCGCCGGTCGGACGAACAAGCTGGCACATGGGCACGATGCGACCTTCCTCGTCGGTGATCGACCAGGACGGCACCTTGAGAGCGACGCGCTTCGACCGGCTGTTCCAAAGATAGGCGATCTCGCGTGTGCCGTCCCAGATCTGCATCAAGCGCTTCCAGTGCATGACGCGCGGACGCAGATGGAGTTCGAGCCGCAGCAATCTGGTCTCGGCGCCGGTCACCGGATCGGTGCGCAAGGTCTGCTCGGACCTTGTGATGATCTGTTCGGCGCGGATGGTCTCGACCCCGACGTCAAGCGTGCCGGCCTCGCGCGCTGCGTCGATACGCGCCTGGATCAGCCCCGTGTATTCATCGAAGATGGCGTTCTGGGTCGCGATCCTGAGCGCGAGGATCCGGTTGAGCCAGCGCTGGATCGGCGGCAGCTTTTCGAGGAGCGTGCCGTCCTCGTCCGTGAGCTTGAGCCCGGTCATGGCCTGGAAGCTCTCCATGGTCACGCTTGCGAGCTTGTTGCCATGGAGAAGATGATACCATTGGGTGAGGGCTTCCCGGGCGTAGTCGCTTTCCAGATTATCGGCCGGATCGAAGAGATTCTGGCCGCCTGTCTGGCGCTGACCGCGTGTCAGTGCGCCCAGGCTGTCGAGGCGGCGCGCGATTGTGGAGATGAAGCGTCGCTCGCCCTTACAGTCGGTCGTCACCGGCCTGAACACCGGAGGCACGCTCTGATTGGTGCGATGGGTGCGCCCAAGGCCCTGGATCGCGACATCCGCACGCCAGCCCGGCTCGAGCAGGAAATGGACGCGGCGCTTGTCGGCGGTCCTGCAGGCAAGATCGGCATGATAGGAACGGCCCGTGCCGCCAGCGTCGGAGAAGACCAGGATCGGTTTTTGACCATCCATGAACGCCTGGGTCTCGGAGAGATTGGCGCGTGCGCCGCGCCGCTCGAGCTTCTGGGAACCGTCGCTGCCGATGACGATGCGGCGCGATCGGCCGGTCACCTCGGCGACTTTTCCCGTACCAAAATGCGCGAGCAGTGCATCGAGGGCAGCCGGGACCGGGGGCATGGCGCAGAGTTCCTCGATCAAGGCATCGCGCGCTGCAATGGCTTCGGCGCATTCGACCATATTGCCCGCCTCGTCGCGCATCGGTTCTGACCGGAGTGAACCATCGCTGGCGGCGAAAACACGCATCTGCTGAGTCGGGAAGGCGTTTTTGAGGTAGTCGATCATGGTCGCTCGCGGCGAGAGCTCCAGATCGAGATGGGCACGTTCTTCAGGCGAGAGTTCGGCAAGCCGCCTGTCGAGGATGGCCTCGGCAGTGCTGACGAGTTGGACGACAGCGACATTGCCGGCCGAGATTTCGGTTTCGATCGCCTCGAAGACGGTCGGCATCTTCATCGAGATGAGCAATGCCGACCAGAAGCGCTGCTTGGAGCTTTCGAACCGGCTGAGCGCCGATCCCTTGGCCATCGCGTTCAGGGTCCGACCCGAAGCGCGATCGACGATGTTGGCGGCTTTCAGTGCGGCATCGACGTTGCGATGAATCACGGCCCAGGCGTCCGCATAAGCGTCGTAAATCTCGATCTGGGCGGGCGTGAGCTTATGCTCGAGCGGGTCATATTCGACGCCAGCGAAGCTGAGCGCGCGCGCCGTATAGAGCCCCATGGCCTTGGTATCGCGCGCCACGATCTCCATCGCCGCGATGCCGCCCTCCTCCATCGCGGCGAGGAAAGCGTCTCGGTCGCGAAAGGCTGTGCCTGGTCCCCACAGGCCTAGCCGTGCGGTGTAGCTCAGATTTTCCGGCTTGGTCGCACCGGTCGCGGAGACGTAGATGACCCGGGCACGCGGTAGCGCAATTTGAAGCCGGACCCCGGCAAGGCCCTGTTCGGACCCCTTGGCCGCGCCAAACTCCGTTTCGGTGCCGGCGGCGTTGCCGAGCGCATGCGATTCGTCGAGCAGAATGACGCCGTCGAAATCGGCACCCGCCCAGTCGAGCAATTGCTGCAGGCGCGTTGCGCGGTCATGGCGCTGCGACCGGAGGGTTGCGTAGGTGAGAAACACGATCCCGCTGGCCATGCCGACCGGGTCGCCGAGGGGGAAGGCATCGAGCGGCTGAATATCGATCGGCACGCCGCCCAGCGCGCTCCAGTCCCGCCTTGCGTCCTCGATCAAGGCCGAGCTACGCGAAATCCAGATCGCCCGGCGGCGGCCGCGGTTCCATTGGTCGAGGATGATGCCGGCGCCCTCACGGCCTTTACCGACACCGGTGCCGTCGGCGATGAAGAAGCCCGTCCGATAGACGGCGCCTTCCGGGTCCTCATGCAGTTGGTCGCCCGCTTTGTTGGACGAGAAGGTGCCCTTGAGATCACGCTCACAGGCCTCGCCGGCGTGAATGATGGTTTCGAGCTGGGCGTCGGACAGGGCGGCGAAGGCCTGCGGCTGGAACATCGGGCGATAGCTGGGTGCGGGCGGCAGCACGGATGCCATAGCAACCGACTCCACCAGCTGGTCGGGATGGGGCCGGGCGTCAGCGATCTCGATGCGTGCGGGCCGCCAAGGCGCGTAATGCCCAACGGGATCGCCCGCTGGCAGCGGCGTGGCGCGGATTGCGTAGTCGACCGCCCTGACACTTCCATCCGCCGCAATGCGGTCTGGGACAACCAGCGCGCGCTTCTGGATATCACCGAAGATCGCGGACGGCGATGGCATCATGGCACGGCGCGGCCGCAAGGGAATGACGGCCGGCGCGGGTGGCTCGGGTTCGGGAACGACAAGGCGCGGCGGAACGGCAGCGACCAGGGCCGCGGCGTCCTCGATGGATTGGGCGGTCAATCGTTCCGTCGGTCCTGCCCAGCCTTTGTCGAAGATGATCAGCCGGACCGCTATGCTGGTGCCATGCTTGGCGTAGGGGTTACCCAGGATAGTGATCTCGACGCGCGGGTTCACGGTCTCGCAGACCATCGCATAGCCGGTAGCGGCGGTGCCGTCCGCTGCGAAGCTCGGCGGCATGATCGCAACGCAGCGCCCGCCCGCTGCCAGGCACAACAGCGCGGAACGCAAATGACGGGCGCCCGCGAAACGGTCCTTGCCCCTACCCTCGCTCCGGCTGAAGGGCGGGTTCATCAGTATGATGCTTGGCGATTGGGCGGCGGGAAGCAGGTCGTTGATGAATTCGGCGTCGTGGGTCGTGACAGGCAGGCCGAGCAGTTTGCCGAGCAATGCGGCGCGACCGGGATCGCGTTCGTTCACGGTCAGCGCGGCGCCCATACGAACGGCGTGCGCGGCCAGCATGCCCGTGCCGGCGGAGGGTTCGAGCACCCGATCGTCCGGGCGCATACGCACGGCCTGCGCGGCGAGCCAGGCGAGCGCGATCGGTGTACTGAACTGCTGCATCTCCACCTGATGTTCGCTGCGATAGCTATGGGTGGGCAGTGCCCGTTCGAAGCGGCGAAGCGAGGCGAACGGATCAGCGCCGGCTAGATCGACACCGGTCCAGTCGTTCGGCGATTTGATGAGGACGACCTGTGCGGTCTCGAGCGCGTCATAGGCGTCGCGCATGGACCAGCTGCCGGTCGCGTCTGAGGTCGAGAAAGCTTCCTCCATCAGGCGCCTGAGGTCCTGGCGGCGGATAGACTGGCCGCGTCGGAGCAGGTCTGCCAACCGGGTCGCGACGCCGAACAGGCGTGTCGTCTTGGAATTTTCGGGCTCGTCGGGATGCGCGAGTGCAAGCAGGGGAAATGACATGGCAGAACTCCGGATTGGATCAGGACCATCGCGGCCCACTATTCCTCCTCCCCCTTCCCTCCGGGTCTGCGGACAGCATGAAAAAAGGGCCGCGGCGCGAGGCCAGGCCCTGGATTGGATGCAGAAGGCGAGAGGGAGACTTTGGCGGAGGCCAATGACGATCCGAGGAGGATCACGGCAATCGACGGCCTCTCATCCGACGGATGGCGCCGGCTGTCGCAAGCATTGCGGCCACCGCGCCCGATGGTGAGCAGGTCGAAGGTGGAAAGCGATCGAGGGGGCCAGCACTGCTCAAACCCTTCACTCTCTCTGCCCTCCGAAGTCTAAGGCGCGGGAGGATCGATCCCGGCAAGCGAACGCCTTCGACTCCTCGACGCAGCCGACGGTATAGGCATGATGAATGTCTTGCCTAGAATATACGGATTTTACGGAGCACGTGTTAGGTTGGCCGCACGGATACTCGGTTCGCAGTGGATGGCTTTGGCGGCGGTGCGCAGCCAGCTGTCGGGCAAGATGCCGCCGAAGTCGCGGGTAACGGCAGCATGGAGTTCGGGATCCGCGTGAGCGCGTTCGATGAGGTAGGTGACGATCTCGTCACCGTCACCCATCTCGAAGCAATTGTCGAAGGCGCGTGACCCGCGCAGGTGGGCGTTGCCATAGAGGTAAATGGCTTCGGCGAGCGCCTTGCGGAAGGGGGCGTTTTCGGCGACGGCTTCGCTGTGGAGACGATTGTAGGTAGCGTGATTGGTGCCCTCGTCGAATTCGTGGGTGTCGAGTTCGCATGCCGCGAATTCGACGCGACAACGCAGAGCGGGAGTGATGAGGGTGTCGGTCATGCGGCTTACTCCTGATTCGGTGCCGACAATGTTGATTTGATGGTCGCGCGGACGATCATTTCATCCAGGTGGCGCGCGGCCGCGCCCCTTCCGAGGCGCGGTCGGCGGCCAGGCGGTCGGCGAGATCATTGGGAAGGATGGCGAAGCGCGCGACAGCGGCGATGATGGACGCCGGGTCGAGGATCTCGCCATAGGTCGTGCCCAGCCAGAGCAGGACCGGATCGCCATCATTTTCGGCGTCCTCGTCGACCGGTTCATCCTCGCGGCTCACTATTGCGAAATAGGTCGCAAGCGGCCGGTCCCAACCGACTGCCACCTCGAGCCCGGGAATTTCACGGGCGGCACTTTCGAGCGGGGTTAATTTGATGCGGCTCATGGCATGGGTCTCCCGATTGGCGGAACGACGTCGCTCAGGCGGCGAGCATGTCGGCGGTCTCCTTATCCTGCTGGTGATCGAGCAGGACGACGGCGATCGCGGGCTTGTCGTCAAGTTTGGCCTTGCGACTATCGTATGGCTGACGTCCGCCGCGCGCGATGGCGAGCATGTCGAATACCGGCATAGGCGAACCGTTTGCGGCCGGCACCGTCATGCCTGAGTCGTGATACTGGATGTCGACGAAGCTCGGCGGCGCGCCGCGCTCATATTCGCCGAAGAAGAAGGTGACGCGACGCCCATCGCTGGTGCGTGCGCTGATCGTGAAGTTCCCGTCAGGAATATCGATCGGCAAGGTCGGCACATCGTTGAAACGGGCGAAACCGATAGATTCGGCATCGCGCGCGGTCATGACGGGAAGTTGGGTAATGTCGGGCATGGTCTGGTTCCTCGAACCCGGTTCGCCACTCAAGGCGCGAGTGCATAGAAAAGGGGGACCGCAACGCGAGGCTGCGGTCCCAGGGGCGTTGGATCAAGCGGCCTGCTGGACTTCGTCGCCGGTGTCGGTGACGCTCTCGTCGTTCGCAGGCACCGGTTCCGGCGCGGTGGCGATCGTCCCGAAACGCATGACGTCGGGCACCCAGGCGAGAGCCGCTTCGCGCAGTTCCGCCTCGATGGGGACGGAGCCGCCGAAGATCTTCTCGGCGGAGGTCGCGAGGTCATGCTTCTTCGACGCACCGTAGCGGCTCGACAGTTCCTTGCCCCCAATCTCTTCGAGGTGGGTGAGGATTGCGGCCTTGCTGCTCAGGCGATCGAAATAGTTGTTCGCGGTCGGACGCCACCAGGCCGCCACATCGATCTCGAGCCTGGTGCCGAGATGGTCGATCATGGCCTCGCCCGTCTTGCCCGCGACGACCGCGTGGAGCGTCCGGGCGATTGCCCAGGCGAGCCAGGCCGCACGAGCCTCATCGGGAAGCGCGCAGAAGGCATCGTAGCGCTGACAGACGTCGTCAGCCTCGGTCCAACTGCGATCCAGCGCCTCGTCGATCTTGCCCCATTCCTCGGCGGCAAGCGTCCCGCTCTGGTAGCCGGTGAGCCCGGAGTAGGGCTTGTCGGCCTTGAGCTCGGTCGCAAGATCGAAACCGCTCGAATGGCGGGTCGCCTTGTCGACCATCCAGAAGGTGCCGAGGTCGAGCGCGAAGCGCGGATCGCTGGCGATATGGACACGCAGCAATTCGCTCTTCATCTCGGCCAGCTCCTGGCTGAGCCGTTGGCTATACGCGGACTTGCCCAGACCGGCGGCGACTTCGTCATTGTCGTCGTCGCCGTCTACCTGATCGTCGTGCTCATCATCGTCAGGTTGGTCGACCGGAGCGACATAGAGCTGTTCGTGAAGGCGCGGCTGACCGTCATGGCCGATGACGACATAGGCGAGAGCTCCGGCCTTCTGCTCGTCGGTCAAGACCGGCGTCGGCTTCTCGATCGCCCGATATTCGGCTTCGAGCATCTCGACACGGTTGGCCTGTTCGGCCTGGCCGTCTTCATCAGCCTCTTCCCAGGCTTCGTTCGCGGCCTCGATCTCGGCTTCGATTTCCTCGAGACGCGCCTGCTGCTCCGCCGTGAGTTCAGGCGTGTCGCCCTTGAGCGGGCGCAGATCCCAGGTGTCGTTGTAGGTGACATGGGTCGAGGGAATGATCCGGACTTCAGCCAGCCCCTCACGGTCGCGCAGGGCTTCTGCGGCAGCCGCGAGCTTGTCAGCGACGAGACGGTTGAGGAGATCGCCGTCAATCCAGCGCTCGGTCGTCGAGTCGGTGAAAAGATCGAGATCGACCCGGCCGCCAGCTTCGATATAGGCATCGCGCCCGACCAGCAGTGCCTTGGGATCGCTGCCGACATAGGTGTCCTCAACGAGCTGACGTTTGATCTCGTTGACGTTGGCCCTGTAGTAGCCGTCCTTGAGCAGTTCGAAGACTTCGGCCTGCCTGGCATGGTCGCTATTGCTTGCATAGGCGACCGCGACATTCAGCGTGATCTCGCCGTTACGCAGCGCTTCGAAGATCGGATCGGCGAGATCGGCAAGACGAAGCCGGCTGCGCACGAACCGCTCGGTGAGGCCGAAACGCTTGGCGACGTCCTCGGCGGTCTTCTTCTCGCTCTCGATGATGTCCTGGAAGGCCCGGCAGGTATCGGCCGGGTTCATCGTGAGATTGAAGAAATTCTCCTCGAGGCTGGTTTCGATCGCGTCCTTGGCATTGCCCAGGACCAGCACCGCGACTTGATAGTCGGCGTCGAACACGCCCTTCTCGATGAGGCGATGGACCGCATCGAGACGGCGGCCGCCCGCGATGATGCGGTAGTGCCCTTTCTTGCGCGAGACCGGCACGCCGATCAGGTTCTGGCGCACGCCCTTGACGGCGATGTTCGCCTCGAGTTGGGCATCGGCGACAGGATCACCGACAGTTCGGACGTTGCTCAGCGACTTGGCGAGGTTCGCCGCGGCGACGAGGATGGGAAGTTGCGTCATTTGCGTATTCTCCTGGCGGGAACAGCCTGACCATCAGGCCACTTGCCGCCACCACTCCCCCACTCCCTCCCCTCCCACCCGGAGCACGTCGTTCCAGTCCTTGAAGCCGGTCGGCGGGAACTCGATGTCGATGTCGCGACCGGGCATCGCGTAGCTTTCGAGCGCGTGGGCAACGCCGATCTCGCCGGCCACGTCATTGTCGGGGAAGAGAACCAGGCGGCTGACGCGATCGGGGATCGCAATCTGGTGCAGCCGCTCGCTGCCAAGGGTGGCCCAGACCGGAATCCCGAACAGGATCATCGCGGAGATTGCGGTCTCGACCCCTTCGGCGAGACCAAGAACCGATGCCGCAGCGCCCAGCATCACGGCGGCGCGTTCGGGGCGACCGAGTGTCATCCGGGGATCGGCAAGATCGCGGGCGCGCCGCGCATCGTCACGATCGAAGAAGGTTCGCTGGATAGCGATGAAGCGGCCCTCATCGTGAAGACCGCCATCGTGAAGAGCCGCGATCATGGCCGGCCTGAACTCGACCTCGCCCCCTTGGCCGAGAGGCGTCCTGGGATGGAAACGCAAGGCGCGGGGCAGCAGCGCTATTCGCCTTCGGCGCAGATAGATTTCTGCGGGCGTGCCAGCCAGTGGCCTGGCTTCATCCCATATCCGCAGTGCCTGCTGGCGGCGCCACAGGTCCGATGGCAGTCTCGCTGAGGTCTGAGAGGCCTTGTCCACATGGTGCAGCGCGTTTTCATCGAGCCGCAGGATTTCGTTGATGACATCGCGGGAGTCGCAGCCCGCGAAGCATTTGAAGAGCAGTGCGTGGTCACCCACGCGAACAGACAGGCTGGGGCTGCGATCTGCATGGGCCGGACAAAGGCACATCGCGCCGCCCGGCTTCCAGACGCCTCCGAGGCGTTTGACGATTTCAGCGCCTATGGCCTCCAGTTCGGGGCTTCGGTTGAACCGGGTTTGTGCCATGTCGATATCCAATCTGTGAATTGCATGCGCGCGCGGCGTCACAAGGGACGGCGTGGCGGCACGATCATGTCGAGGTCAGGAGCAACCGATCCGACGGGAACTCCACTTCGGACGGCCTCTATTCGCGACCCCCTCCCCTCTCGAATGCAGCATGCGCGCGGCAGATCGTGGGGCTTTTCCAGATTGCAGACAGTTGCTCCGTCATCAGAGCGTGCTGCAGCACCATATGCCTTTCAGGCTGGCCGATTGCCCAAATTGCGGCTGCGCTGTGGCGATTGAGACGGCATGAACCGGCCTGGCGGCGATCGAAAAATAAGTGCTCAATCCGTCACCTTGCCCGGGAGCAGTAGCCATCAGATCCCGTGTTGCAATCGTGCGAAGGCATCCATGCGGTTGAGGGAGGCCCGATCAGGGGCCAGTAAACTGAGACATGCGGCCCGATCGGTTTTGACGGGTGTGAGACCGCCTATCGTGTTCATCTTCGTGCAGCGATGTACGCTATTGCGCGTCGCATATGCTGGCGGACCTTCCGTTGCGACACACCGAGCAGCCCCGCAATCTCGCGATAGGTTCGGCCTTCCTCCTGGCTCAGCAGGAAAATCTGGACGGTGCGCTCAGGAAGGCCGTCCAGAATATGTTCGGCTGCGGGAATTTGCGGAGAATCGGCAATCGAAGTTTTCGGGTCGCCGAGGCGCGGCGAGCCACGATCTCTGACATCTTTTGGATGCTCGCGAGGTAGAGTCTTGCGCGAATCGCCGTCCGACCCGGCATGATTTTCCTCATCACGGGAAGCGGCGTAGGCCATGTCGGCGGCCGCATCCCTGATTTCTGCAGGCTCGATCCGAGGAGAGTGGCGCGGTTCGATCCGATTGAGCGGAACATAAGCCAGGATCGCCCGAAAGCGCGCCATAGCGCGCCGCAGCACCGTAGCTAGCGTGTGATTGCGCATGGAGAAATCCTCCACCTGATGAACATGGGTGAGCAGCGCGTCTGTCCAGGCACCGCCGCTTACCCGCATTCTTCCTCCTCCCCTCCTCCAAGGGGCAACGATTGCCAGATATCGGCAACCACGGCGGCGTGGGCGAGGCTTTCAAGGATTACAGGAACATGACGATTGTGTTACATCTCGCTCATGAAGGAGAGCAGCCTGGTGGTCATGGGACGCCGCGCTTGGATTTGATTGATGAAAGATGCGGCGGCCTTTCCTGCAGAGGATGAGAGCTATGATGCATTTCGACTTCGATCATTTTGTGAACGCGTTCAACAAGGCCGACCGCGAGGAGGTGCTCTGCGCGGTTATGGAAGAGTTCACGCTGACCCTGGGATTCGAGCGGTGGGCGATGGGCCATCATGTCGACCTTATCCGTCCGCCAGACAGAGCTTTTAGAGGAACCAACTATCCCGTCGACTGGATAGATATTGTCATAGCGAACGGCTATTTTCGTGATGATCCGGTTCACGTTGCAAGCGACCGGATGTTCAAAGGTTTCCTGTGGTCGGACCTTGGACGCATTATCAGTCTCAGCGAGCAGCATCGCTATATCTTGCGATACGCGCAGGGCTTTGGCCTGATCGATGGTTACACCGTCCCTGTGCATTTGCCGGGAGAGTTCAGCGGCACTTGTTCTTTTGCCGCGCGCTCGCTTGAGAAGCTGAGACCGCATGCTTTGCCTTTGGCGCATTTGGGCGCGATCTGGGGATTTGAATCTGCGCGGCGGATCATGCAGCGACGGGACGGATTGATCTTCTGCCCTTCCAGTCTGACTGCCCGGCAGAGTGAACGCCTCCTTTTGGCCTGCCGCGGCATGACAAATGAGCAGGCGGGCCTTGCAATGGGCATCTCGAACCATACCGCTCAGGATCATTTCAAGGCGGGTCGTGCCGCGCTTGGGAGGCCGCCGGGAAAGTATATGGTGGCGCTCGCTCTTTACCATGGGCTGTTCACCTATGCCGACATCCTCAAGAAGTGAAAACCTGGATGAGGCTCGACCATGGCCAAGGCTCCGATCGATCGCGCTGACATGCCTACTTCCTATATGACGGGCGAGCGGAACGCGGTACCGTACGTTGTTCCTGCGGCCGATCCGCTTATCATAGCGTTACATGTGTGGGACATCATTGCGACGAGGACCTACAATTGCCTGATCGTAGTGCCCGATCTCCTGTCTACGCGCGACCCAGCAACTGTTGTTGCGCCAGTTGACCTGCGGCTCCGTCATATTGCGGCACTGGAGTATCACCAGCTTCTTCGGATACCGAATTTCGGCCGCAAATGTTATTATGATTTGGCCGCTGCGATGGAACGCTTCGGTTGGCGGTGGCCGAATTCCGACCATTCGATGCGAGCCAGGGTCCGAGACGAGGCGGATCTGAAAAGAGGTATCGTCCTGGCCAACCGGCTTTGCGCGCAACGCTATGGTGCCAATCAACGCAATCTCGAACTGCTGCGGATGCATGAGAAGGAAGGTTTGTCGGTTGTCGATATCGCGCACCGACTTGGCGTTTCGAAAGCGCTGATCCATGGAAAGATCGCAAGAACGAGAGCGACCGAAGCGCTCAGAGCCCGTTACGCCCTTCCCCGGTCGAGCTGACGTGGGAAATTGGGGAATAGCGAGAGGTCGGTTTTCATTGTCGATCAGCCGAGACGCGCATGCATTCGAACGCCTCCAAAAGCCCAGGTAGACCGGGCGCCTCACGACAACGGCGTCCGGAATGACATGTGCAAGAAAGTGAATGGGCGCCAGGTTACCCTTGATAGCAGGCGATCATGATCGCCGTCAGATGGACGATACCGGCAAAAGCTGGCGCAGATTTGGTGCGGACGTGTTCAGAACTGCGTCAAATATGGCTTTGTCGCCGGCTATCTCCTGACACAGGCCACCCCGGAGACGTCGGTCAATCTTCTCGTCGGCGTTCGCGTTTTCGACCGCCTTCTCGAGATTGGCGGTCGCATGATCTGGTATAGCACGTACGACAATCCGTCGTTCGACGATTATGTCGCGCAAGGTATCGGCAACCTCAGCTTCAACATACCCTATAGCTGGGACGAAATCCTGACGTTTGATGCCTACGTCAAGTTCGTATCCCTCCGGTGAGTGCCGCCTTGGCTGAGCGGCGCTGATTGCAGAGGACGTCCTATAGGACGCGCTTAAGGGCGTGCTTTAGGACGTCGCATGACGCAGATGACGATAATGGCGGGGCCGGAGAGGCGTCGTCGCTGGAGCGCTGATGAGCGCCTCCGGATTTTAGCAGAGGCATTTGGGCCTGGCGGGAGCGTCGCGCAGGTGTCGCGGCGGTATGATGTTTCTCGCGGCTTGATCTACCACTGGCGGCAAGAGGCGCGCCGGCTATCAAGCCAAGGCTTCGTGCCGGCGGTCATGACAGAGGAGGTCGTGATCGGGTCTGCTGCAGCCGAGCCTGATGGGTCGGAAACGGCAGCGATCGTCGTCAATCTATCGGACGGCCGTTGTGTTCGCATCTCGTCGACAGCAGCGCCAGCGCTGGTCACCGCAGTGCTCAAGGCTTTGCGGTGATCCCGTCGGGTGCAAGAGTATGGATCGCAACGGGCCACACCGACATGCGCAGGGGTATGCCGGGATTGGCGCTACTGGTGCAGCAATGCCTAGGACGCGACCCGCATGGCGGAGATCTATTCGTGTTCCGCGGTCGGAGCGGTTCGCTGGTCAAGATGATCTGGCACGATGGGATCGGCATGTCGCTCTACGCCAAGCGCTTGGAGCGTGGGCGTTTCGTGTGGCCCTCTGCCAAGGATGGCGTAGTGGCGCTGACCAGCTCTCAGCTGGCATGTTTGCTCGACGGAATCGACTGGCGTAACCCCCAGCACACTTGGCGTCCGACCAGCGCCGGATAGGCGCGCACATTGTTAGCGCACAGGCACAATTTGCGCTTCAAATCCCCGGTTTTCTATGATTCCTTGTGGTCATGGAAGCCGCCAGCTCATCCCCTGCAGAAGACGTGGAGGCCCTCCGGGCCGAGCTGGCCGGGGCAAAGGCAGAGGCTGCCAGGGTCAAGGCGATCAACGCTGATCTGGAGGCCCGCAATGCGCTCCTCGAGCTCCAAAATGAAAAGATGCGGCGTGCCCTGTATGGCCAGCGCTCCGAGCGAGCACGCCAGCTGATTGATCAGCTGGAGCTAGGCTTCGAGGAGCTGGAGGCATCGGCCAGCGAGGACGAGGCGTTTGCGAGCCTCGCCGCTGCCGGCACGAGTGTCGCTCCGTTCACGCGCAAACGACCAGCGCGCAAACCCTTGCCTGAGCATCTCCCGCGCGAGCGCGTCGTCGTCGCGGCGCCATGCTCGTGCCCAGCATGCGGCAGCGATCGCCTTTCCAAGCTCGGCGAGGATGTGACCGAGACGCTGGAGGTGATCCCGCGCCAGTGGAAAGTCGTCCAGACTGTGCGGGAGAAATTCTCCTGCCGGGAGTGCGAGCGGATCACACAGCCGCCCGCCCCCTTCCATGTGACGCCGCGTGGCCTGTTCGGCCCCAGCTTCCTGGCGATGGTCCTGTTCGAGAAATTCGGCGCACACCAGCCACTCAACCGTCAGCGGGATCGCTATGCTCGCGAGGGTGTCGAGCTCAGCCTGACGACGCTGGCCGACCAGGTCGGCGCCTGCACCGTCGCGCTGATGCCGCTCTACCGCTTGATCGAGGCGCATACCCTCGCGGGTAAGCGGCTTCACGGGGACGACACGACCATCCCGGTGCTAGCAGGCGGCAAGACCGACACGGCTCGGTTGTGGACCTATGTGCGCGACGATCGGCCATTCGGTGGCAGAGCACCGCCGGCAGCAATCTACTACTACTCTCGCGATCGGCGCGGCGAGCACCCGCTCGCTCACCTGCAGGGCTGGTCCGGCATCCTCCAGGCAGACGCCTACGCCGGATATAACGGACTGTTCCGGCAGGATCGCCAGCCCGAGCCGTTGAAGCGCGCCTTATGCTGGGCGCATGCGCGGCGCCACTTCTTCGAGCTGGCCGATGCCGAAACCCAGCTCAAGAAGCGCCGCAAAGGCTCGCCGGTGATTGCCCCCCTCGCTGTCGAGGCTGTGCGCCGCATCGATGCCGTCTTCGCGTTCGAGCGCACCATCACCGGCCAGAACGCAGAGCAGCGGCGGGTCGCCCGAGAGCAGCACGTCAGGCCTCTGCTTGACGATCTGCGCTCGTGGATGATCCAGCAGCGCTCAAGCTTATCACGCTCGTCCGCGGTCGCCAAAGCCATGGACTACATGCTCAAGGACTGGGCCGCGTTCGTTGCCTTCCTCGACGACGGTCGGATCTGCCTGACCAACAATTGCGCCGAGCGCGCGATGCGCGGCATCGCCATCGGGCGCAAAGCCTGGCTCTTCGCCGGTTCCGACCGCGGTGGTCAGCGTGCTGCCTTCATGTTCAGCCTCATCACCACCGCCAAGCTCAACGACATCGACCCGCAAGCCTGGCTTGCCGACGTCCTCACTTGCATCGCCGACATCCCGCAGCAGCGCTTAGCCGAGCTGCTGCCATGGAACTGGCAGGCTACTCGCATCCAGCTACCGGCCGCCGCGTAACCCTGCCTTAGCAAGTCCGGCCCGCGCTCGCGGCGCGCCCGCCGCGGCACTCACCGGATGCTTACTCAAGTTCAAGCGCAACGATCGCTTCTCGGCCGAGCTGGTCGGGACGAAGCCCAATGACCGCTATTATCCGGGCCCGCTCACGCGTTCGCTCAATTGACAGGTGTACCATATGGTGCCCGAAGAGCGACGACAACGCGATGGCAAGGCGTTTTGGTTGTGGACAACCGTGCCAACGCTAAATCAGCCAAGAGATCCTGGTGTAGTATCCCACGGATGTCGGGGAAGTTATATTATCTTCGCGACTATTTATCTTTTAGAATAAGGACCATTCTATTCGCTGGAACATCAAGTACGACATCAAAACGAGACAGAATTTCAACACCAAGCAATCCATCAACTCCTCTAGGCCTTGAGGGCGTTCTGGAGACTTCTATGTTTTTCAATACATAGCCGCCGACTTCGACTGTATTGCCGACTGATTTTCTAGTTTCTGAAACCATACCTTCACCACCGGTAAAGCGGCTGGTTGTAGTATTCCTATCGGGTGGAATGACGCGGCTCCAACTGTCTGGCGAAAGCGTTATCGAGCCATTAAACCCAAAGTCCACATAAAGCCTCAGCGGCACGCCATTTATCACCGCAGAGAACGCGCTACCATTAGACAACGGGACTACGACCGATTTTCCCTTAGGCGTAATCCGACCGCTGGGCAATATATAGATCTCATTCCGCGTGTTTATGACTCCCAGCGCGTGCGCGTTTATTATATCCGCACCCAAAATTGCATCGATTCTATGATTCATCAATCTTGCCAAGGGCTGCAAGTCCCTTGATGCAAATGTCCCAGATATCGCAATGTGATTTGGAACGTCCAACCTGACATCTGTTATAGTCTTTGCATCTATTATCGCAGTCCCGGTATCTATCTTTCTGGTAGCCTCGTCCGCCTTGAAACCCGCGCGCTTGGCAAAACCATCATCGACAGTTGTGAAATCGGCGGCGTTGTCGAGCAATATCACCGCCTCGATTCCGTTAATCTCTCCCCTGAAAAACACGACGTTCTGGTGATTTTCAAAAATTAGTGGGGCGGCCCCTTGGCTCGATCCGACATATGTCACTCTGAATTTCTCGCTGGATGCCTGCCCCTGTGCGCTGACCACCCCTTGGCCGTATAGGCCGCCTGACAGGACAAGCCCGCAGGAAAATAGGATGAGAACTAAAAATTTATTGCGAAGCACGTTATAAATGCCAGGTCTATACATATTGGACATCCAATGCTGGAATCCGATCCAATTCTATGCTGCCGATGATATCCCTCGGCGCGGCAGTGGCCATAGTGGCTGAAAGATAGTTCGACATAGCGGCTTAGGAGCGCGATCAGAGCTTTGCTGCCAAGGCCTCTGTAGGCCTGGGCCGGGTGATAGCCTACACGCCGATGCTCCATCTTTTGGCGCGCATCGCCAAGGCGGACGCCTCAGGAAGCCATTAGCGCGGGCAGACCAAGCATGGTTCACCACTCTTCCCGAACCTTGCTTGCCGTAATGTCGCTTCATCGGCCCGGGCAACCCGCGCCGATGAAGTACCAGATATCACTTTTCGCCGGTTACATTTAGGGAACTGTGCCAACGTTCGGCGAACACGAGTAGCGAAGGCGCATGATCTCACGAAAGCTTTCGGAAAACTCGCGTGACTGCCACTCGATGGGCAACGCTTTAGCCGCCGAAATTACATCGTCAATCTGCAAGCCTCCCTTTCGCGGCAAGCACAAATCCGACTTTGCATTATCAGATTTGGCCTTTTCGACTTCGATTTTATACATGTTGAAAGCTTGAGAGAGTTCTTCCATCAGGATTTTAACTTCAGGCTGCTCAGAGAAACTGTCTGGCGGGAGACGATTGGGGTTCTTTAAAACGATTTCCCATCGCTTCACATAGTCCGAAGTCATCATCGCATAACCTTGTGCTGAACAAGCAAAAAATGCCCCGCAGAACAGTATATTCTTCATCATTCGCTGGATCATTTCCCTACTCCCAAAATATCAGGGTCCACAAAATGGTGGCTTAAGGGAGAATAGTTTAAAAGTTCCAGCTTAGACCGATGCTGACTTGGGAACTTCCGGGACTGGTGTAGAAGCTATAAGTCATACTCAAGCCGTTACCAAGCGACTGAGTAAGCGTATTGCTTGAGCTAAAAGAGTTCAGACCAAACTCCGAATGAAAGGACATGTTACCGAGGTCGAAATCAAAATGGATGTTTTCCAATCCATTGCTACTAAGCGTGAGGCCTGCCGTACTGTTTCCGTCTAGCCGGACGTTGACATCTGCCGTTTTGGTTTCCGGATCATAGTCTACGTCCACAGGAGCGGGCGGCACATCATCAGTGTCTTCGCCCTCACCCCCTGATATGGCGTGCAGCTCGTCTTCCATAAGGAGCCTTACGCCTTCGAACTCTCCACTGAAATGTCTCATGGTCTTTCTCCTCTGTTAAATACACCTTTGCGCATTCTCTCCTATACGGGGCGCCTCCGACCACGCTGATAGCCCGGCGCGAAAGTGCTCATTGCGTCACGGCCGCTTCCGCTTGGATCCGGTCCAGCAGCGTCTGGGCGCGCTGGACATTCCCGCCGTGAGGATTGGCGGTGATCGGCAAGATTGCAGCCGCTGCCTCCGCATAACGATGGCAATCCGCCAAGGCGGTTGCCGCATCGATCGCTATGTCGCCTACCAACGGAGCAAGCTTGTGCGCCGTCTGAAGTTCGCCAACGGCCTCCTTCGATCGCGCTGACCCAGCGTTCGGCATTGTGAGCGCGTGCCGGTAGAGGGCGGTGTAATATGCAGGGTCAACCGCAACAGCCTTTGCGAACCAGCTATGAGCCACCGCGTAAAGCTCGGCACGCCTGGCGTCGTCGCGGCGGCCCGTGAAGAAGTTGGCAAGGCCGCGATAGTAGAGCAATTCCGCGTCAGGTGTCCCTCGGGCGATTAGCCGATCAAGGAGCGCGACGCCGGCGTCGCGATCGCCAGAGCCTATCTCCGCACGCGCCAATATGCGCTGGGCGTAGGCTTCATCGGGATAGCGAGCGGCAGCCGTACGGATCGCTGCCACCGTCTCCGCCTCTATTGTAGGATCAGGAATGCCGAGATTGAGGGCAACCTGGCGCAACAATAGATCATCAGCGGAATCCGGCAGAGCTTGGACCGTGATTGCGGGAAGCGGTCCCTCATCGCGTCCCATCGCGCCAAAACCTATGCCGCCGTCCCTGTAGCGCTTGAGATCCACGTCGAATGCGGCGTGATCCTTACCGAACGCGCTCTGAAACGCCGTTGGTTCGGCGATGCCCCGATGAAGATCGGCGAGATAGCGGCTCAAGGCCTCACGCCGCTCGGGTGCGGCGAACAGGTAATGCACGATGAGCCAGCTTTCCGCGTAGAACTGCGGAAGCTGCGCGGTCGATAGCCCTGCTCGGCCCGAAGTGAAGATCCGCTCGACCGGCAGCCATGTGCCTCGCAGCAGATAGGCGGCGCGGCCGGGATTGGGGCGACCGATCTCGATCCGATCGCTGAGAAAGCGGGTGGTCATCACATATTCGGCGAAGCCCTCGCTATACCAGGCCGGATAGGCGGCCGGATAATAACGGTTCATGAAATGATGGGCATATTCGTGCAGCAGCACTTCCTCACCGCCAAGGCCGGGACGATCGCCCCTAACCGCCAGCGCCGCCGTACCGCCGACCCGCGTCATGTAGACACCCAGGGCATTTTCAGGGAGGCGGACGACCTGGCGCAGCTTGCCGGCCGATCCGACCAGATAGACCTTAAGGCGCGTGGGCGATGGCGGGGCTGTGGTCCCCGTCAACGTCCGGAGAAGCCGATCGTAGTTCTCGAGCAGCACCGTGGATTCACGTAGGCCGGCCTCACTGCCGTCGCTGGTAACGATGAAATTGTCGGAACGGGCTTCCAGCCAGCGGGCATGGGCAACGGATGGGATCACCACGCCAAGCGCAAGCCATAGCAGCTTGGATCGCCATATAAGGGTCATCATCACTTTGCTCATCTACTTTCGAGCCGATAACTCAAACGAGCGAATTTGTTCGTTTCTGCTCGTCATATTGTTACCGATCCCGCTTACAGAAACAGAAATCGTCTCCTTGTCGCGGCATTTGAGGCTCGAGATATATGGACGATTGAGGCTCTGAACCATCTCAGCAGCTGCTGTCGCTGACGGCGAAGCCAGATGTGATTGTCCGTTTATTAAGACATGGCTTAAATTGGCGTTCCCCAGCCTATCATATGAAATCCCGACTTTGAACCTGCTGCCAAAGCAGACAGCTTCTATATCGGCTCGCACTTCAGACGGGGACAGCGCTCCCTGAAGGACAACTTCGTTGTTCGCCATTTGAGATTGTCCGGTCTGAGGCGCCAAGCCGACGATGGCACCAAGCAGAAACAAGGCGTTTCTACGCATTCTTCCAGTCCTAACTATAACAAGGTCGGTCATATTTGAGTTGCGACCTGTCCTGATTTGTATCGTTGCTCTGATTTACTCGGCCTTCAGATGCGTTGAATTCCCTTAGGACACCGTCAGGGCCCAATATGTATTGAGAGAACGCCGCTGCATTGGCAAATCGTGGATCGGCGCCAACGACCTTGTCGAAGAAGTAGTAGTCGCCACCATTGGCATAATCCGAAGGATATCTGTTATCTAGATCGTCCGCATTACTGTAGCCGATATCGGGATGGCTATGGACGACAGCGATGATCTGACCGTTCCCGAGGTCTGAGGGCAAGCTGATGCGGGTCTCAGGTGCCGGCAGCCCAGCGGCTGTCGCCTCTGCAACGGTCATCCCTCGCGTGAGGGGCCCCATCTTGATTTCCCCGTTCACCTCGTAAATGACAGCACCATACTCCCTGCTGTTCCAGTCGGATTTGGCCTTGATGAGGTTCTCGATCTGGCGCGCAAGCATGTCGGTTTGCAGATCGGTCTGACATTGCTGTTCGCGCCAGTGGTTGTAATCGTCAGGCGGCGGAGGGGGGCCAAGGTCCAGAATCCAGTCCAACGGAACCTCGACACCTTGTTTGTAGCGCTTGCCATTGACGACGATGTCGGGTTCAGTCACCAGATCAGGACGCTCGGGCTGAACATCGTCGGTGTCCTCACCGTCCCCGCCTGAAATTAGATCGAGTTCGTCCGCCATGAGAAGGCGGACCCCTTCAAATTCACCGCTAAAGTGTCGCATTTTGCCCTCCTGTTAGATGACTCGAAGATTTGCTCATTACTCGAATGAGGTGAGGGTTTCGGCGTGGGATTGCCGCCCAAGCCGCCCACGATCATGCCAGTAAGACATGGACCGCATTTGACAGTCCCGAACCAAACGACGCCATCGGATCATCGATTCAAAGGCCCGTTCGCCCCCAAGGCAGCGGCAGCAGCCTTCACTCGTTCGCAGCACGCCGACGTCTCCGCTTATTGATTGCTTTATTGACCAACCTCGCCAGAGCATATGCACTGAGGAGAGTTGCGACGGCGATCATGGCGAGCACGAACCACATCAAAGTGAAATCGGGCCTGCACGCGTCGGCACGACCTTCACAGCCACCACCGCCCATGACTAAGCCAACAAAAACGATAAATGCAATCAATCCGCCAAATATTATGGTCACGATCGCTACAATAGCGCCCCAATTTATGCGTTTACCTAGTCCTTGCATGAATCACCTGTTGCAAGACATCTTCTGGCCCTGCATTTCATTTGCGAAAGCCTTAGCATTTATCTCGAACTGATTTCCGTCATAAGCACCCGAGCCGAATGTAGCTCCATAGATACTCGACAAGCCATAGAGGGTATAAAAATCGTCGCCATATTGCGCGAATTGCGAAGCATGGAAAACCTCTTCGAACGCAGCTTTGTTTTGAAAGCTGCTAAAGGATTCGAAATATTCCGGTCTCACATATATAGTATTACCTTGCGTTACAGCGGCTGCGTCCGATCCGTTCCAAGCCAGTGATGTCCAGGTGTTTTCATTGCCATCTAGTCCCGACTTGAAAACAACCTGACTCAAGAAATTTGAGGGCATCCCCTTGATCCCCAATTGCTGGGTCAGAAAGTTCCTTTCGCAGTCGGTAAGGCGATCCTCTTGGACATCATCTGTGTCCTCACCATCACCACCCGCGATCAGGTCAAGTTCGTCGGCCATGAGAAGGCGCATACCTTCAAATTCCCCGCTAAAGTGCCGCATGCTTACCTCCTCTGTTGAATGATGAGTTCCCGCTGGCCGCTTGTGAGGACTGCAGTATCTTCATGAACATCGTGATCTGATGAAGCCGCAACGTTGGGGCTTCTCTCGTCCGCTGCCTGAGGAACCACTCGGATCGCCTGGCCATCGATAATCTGGTAGATGATGTCAGCCATCCTGATCGTTTCAGGACGATGCGCTACGAGTATCCGTGTGCCCCCAAGCTGCTTGATCGCTTCGACCACCCGGCTCTCTGTCGTGACGTCGAGGTGAGCCGTGCCTTCATCAAGCATCAGCACACCGGGGCTGCGATAGAGGGCGCGGGCCAGCAGCACTCGCTGCTTCTGACCACCCGAGAGGTTCGATCCCATGTCGCCCACGGACGTCTCATACTTCATCGACATGCGCATGATGTCGTCGTGGATGGCGGCACGACGACAGCAATCAATGACGCGGTCCATGTCATAGTCCGGATCGAAGAAGGCGATGTTCTCCGCCAGCGAGCCGGCGAACAGCGTGTCCTCCTGACTGACGGCGCCGAGATGCATGCGGTAATTGCGGGCACCGAATTCCTGGATCGGAATGCCGTCGATCAGCATCCTGCCCGATGTCGGTTGCAGGAGGCCACACAATATCTTGAACAAGGTTGTCTTGCCGGCACCGGATGGGCCTACGAGCACCGTTGTCCTGCCCGGCTCGATGCGGAGCGACACACCCTTGAGAACAGGAGGTTGCCCAAAACCATAGGAAAATGTCACATTTTGCAGCTCGATGACGCCGATATGGGGTAGCGGTGCGCTGCCCTCCTCCGGTTCACGCTGCTCCAGCGCGATGTCGGAGATGCGGTCGAGATGGAGATCCAGCAGGCGGTAGTTCAGCAACTGGTCGATCAGTCGCGTCATGGCCCCTATGAAGCTCTGCTTATAGGCCTGGAAGGCGAAAACCATGCCAAGCGTGATAGACCCGCCCAGCACCATGCGGATCGCGACATAGATGAACAGCAGATTCTCTATGGCGACGACGAAGCTGTTCGCCGTATCGAAGCTTCCCGTCAGGCGACCCAACCTGATCGTGCCGTTGACGACGTCAGCCTTCCTGTTTTGCCACTGGCGCTGGCGATTGCCCTCCTGACAGAACATCTTGATGGCGGAAATGCCGCGAATATTCTCGATGAACGCCGATGTCTCAAGCGCCTGCGCGGTCAGGACATTGGCGTTGGCGAACTTCATAGACTTGAAGGATGCGAGCTTCAGAAGCGCGTAGATCAGCACGACCCCGCCGGTGAGGCTCGCTAGCGTCGGTGAGAAGACGATCATCAGGCAAAGTGTGGCCATTGCCAAAGCGCCATCGACGATCGAGCTCACCAGCCCTCGGGTCAGCAAATCCGTGATCGGCTGAAGCGAGGAGAAGCGGGACGTCACGTCACCCAGGTGCCGCTTCTCATACCATGCGGTCGGCAAGTGGATGGCGTGGCGGAACAGGTTCACCGCTGTCTGGATGCTCAGGCTGTTGCTGAGGCTGAGGACGAGGCGGCTTCGCACCCACATTGCGGCCGCGTTCAGGAGGAGGATGCCCGCAAAGCCGATGGCTATGATATTAAGGAGATCGAAATCTGAGCCGGGGAGCGCGGTGTCGATCGCCAGCTGCGTGTAGAAAGGTACGACGAGCGTCACGATCTGCATGATGATCGACAGGGCAAGTATGCGCGTCAGCGCTGGCCCCAATCCCCGGATGCGCGACCATAGCTGGCTGAGGTGCAGGCGCGTGCGCTTGACCATCGGGGTGAAGGCAGCGCCGGGTGTCAATTCCAGGACGATGCCGGTGAAGTGGCCCGAGAGCGCCGCCCCGTCGAGGAGCAGCATTCCCTTAGCGGGGTCGAGGATCGAATAGCCCGCGCCGCGCAGCCGTGGCCGCACCTGATCGAGCACGACGTAATGGTTGAGGTCCCAGTGCAGGATCGCAGGCAGCGAAAGTTGCTGGAGCGAAGCGATGTCGCTTTTCAGCGCGCGACTGTGAAATCCCATCTGGTCGGCAATGGCGATGAGATCCTTGAGCGAGCTTCCCCGGGTCGATAGCGGGAAGCGGCGGCGCCAGGCAGACAGATCCCGCTTGTCGCCATAGTGGCGGGCGACCATCGTCAGGCAAGCGAGGCCGCATTCGCCACCTTCCGCTTGGCGGACATACTTGTCCGGCCCGAAGAGAAAGCCGCCGCTCATGTCCGCTTTCTCACAGAATTTAGGGGCTGCAGCAGCCAATCCACGAAGGACCGCCGCTCCAGGATAACGGTTCCTTGCAAGGTCATGCCGGACTGGAGCGGCAAGGGGCTATTGAAGGCAGGGACCGTCTCATTGGCGAGGCGAACGTGGAGGAGGTACACCGGCTCCTCAATCTTCACGGGCACGTCAATTTCGCCGGGCGCATAGGCGGTTCGCGAGATAGAGGCGATGGTACCGGCAAACGTGCCGAACTGTTTGTAGGGGAAGGCATCGTAGGCTATGCGCACTTGCTGTCCCACGCGGATGAAACCCACTGCCTTGGATGGCGCATATAGCTGCACCTGGAAAGTCGATCGTTGCGGCAGGACGCTCAGCAGCGGCACCTGAGGATCTACGCTGCGCCCTGGCGAGGCCTGCAGGGCTGTGACCCGACCGTCAACGGGCGACAGGATCGTGTAACCGACATCAACTCTGGCGCGCGAACGCTGCTGGAACAGGGAGCCGAGTTCGCCTTGCAATTCCGCTCGCTGGCGCAGCTCATCCATGGGCAGCCGGCGCAACTGCGCGGCCGTCTCGTTACGCCTGGTGGCGAGTTGAACGAGCTGCTGCTTGATCTGTTCGGCGCGCTGCCGTTCAGCCAGCAGGGATTGCCGCCGCTGATCCATGTCCGTCTGGCTGATAAAACCTTTCTCGGCGACGGGGGTGATCCGCCTGAGCTCCTCTTCTTTCGATCGGATGATGGCCGCCTGAATGACCGACTGCTCGCGCAGTGTCGCCTGCTCCCCCGCGTTGGTCTCGAGCGAGGCGGACAATTTCTCTCGTTCGGAAGAAAGCGCGTCGTGCGCTGCCTGCATTTGCGCCTTCACGCTGTCCGTCTGATCGGTGAGCGCTGTGAGACTTTCCTTCGCGGCACCGCGCCGGTCCTCATCGCGCATATCGACGCCGATGAAGGCGAGCGGCTGACCACGGCGCACAACCGAACCCTCGCTCACGAAGACTTGCTCCGTCACGCCGGTGCGGAGTGCGAAAACCTTGGCGGAGGGCTCGGAGGTCATGACCAGACCGGGCACCGCTTCCGTCCGGGGGTAAGTCGCGGTCGTGGCCCAGACGATCAAAGCGAGGCTGACCGCACCAATTCCGATAACAAGGCGGGAACTGATACGGCTATCCGACAGGACGACATCGCCGTAGAGACGCTGGCGCCGCCGTTCGGTCACCTGCTCCCGAAAAAGATTGCTCGCAGCTGCGGCCGTCATGGCAACGACTCCGTTATGCGAAGGCGGGGATCGGGGTTGTCTGCGGCACGGCGATCTGGATAATGTCGGCCTTCGCGAGGTCGCGGATTACGGCTTCCAAGGTCCCGGGTTCAACGTCGGGCATCTCCCGCTGAAGGCCATCCAGATCGAGTATGGTGTGGCGCGCGAGAACGAGCACGGCACGGTGATGGTCGCCAACGAGCCGTAACGGGGCTCCATTCACGTCGAACTGCGCCGCGCTACCGTCGGCGTGGCGCGTATTCAGCGTCAGCCGGGCTCCTGCGGGAAGCGGTGTTTCGGCCTGCTTGAGCAGATCTGCGATATTGAATGGGGAAACCACGCGCTCCCGTTGGCGCGAGCGAGCGTAGAAAGCCTGCAGGGTGGCGGGATTTGACAGCGCCTCGCTGACCGCGGACACGGCTTCGGCCACACGGCGGGGATCTTGCGCATCGCCCATTACCGCATGGCGGACTTCGAGAAGTCCCGGCAGAACAGACCCACATGCCCAAACAAAATAGTCGAGTATCAGGGGCGTGTGGATCGCCACCGTCAGGTGGAGCGTGTCGCTGCCTGCCACCGGCTCGACCTTGTGCCACCAACCACGGGGCACATATAGCGCGTCGCCTGCCTGCAATATCTCGTCGATTACCGGCGCGCTAGGGAGTTCGTCCTTGCGTTCGTTGCTGATCTGGCTGCTGATGGGAAGGGGGTGGGTGGGCTCGTAGATCCGCCAATGTTTGCACCCGCCGATCTGCATCACGAAAACGTCATGCGTATCCCAATGGACGTTTGTTGCCGGCTCGCCGCCGAGGCACGCATAAGCGTTGGAGGTCGTCTGGGCACCTACAAAACGGCCGATCTCGGTGCAAACTTCCCTGACAATGGGTGAGACGAGTTCGATCCGGTTCAGCACGAGGGTCGCGCCCTTGGACATCATCTCATAGAGCCGCTCCTTACGGATCCGGCGCCTCCTGATGCCGATGTCCACATATTCTTCGACATAATGGGACGGATCGACCCGGCCATTATGGAGCACCTTCAAAAGCTCTCGGGTAGGGTCCTGAAGATCGAGCGCCGCATCGATTGTCGACCAACTGAAGGGCGTCGAGTCAAAGCACTGGCGCACAAGCAAGGGCCTTTGTTCAAATAAATTCTCGCGGAACTTGTCCCGGCTCAACGGAAAATTGAACATCACACCCCCAAGCGCTTCATGCACGTTGATATATCTTTATTTGTGATTCTCATAATTTAATATGAGAACATCAACTGTCGTTACACAGTTGAAGCGCTTCCCTTTTGTAAAAATATTATATCAGTTCTGACTTGCGTCAAATCCATTTAATTTCGTTTCTGACCAAAAAAGTTCTGGAATCTTGAGCCTGTCATTCGTTGTTTATACCGTCCTTAATAACCCACATACTTACCGCCCCTGCGGCCGTTGCGAGAGGATGTGACGTGTGCCTTTCTGGTCGAGATTGCCGCCCACTGAGGGGGTGTGAGGTGGCCTCTAGGTATTTGCGATTGGTTCGCAACAAAGAAAATGCTACGCGCGCCGGCTGATGTCGTCGCTAGACAAGGGCGCCGTGCTGAGTGTCTAAAATTGATAGCCTTCAGTTATTTCTCGCGGCGCAAGCGGACCTTCTCCGCTACGCAACGAGGATCATTGGCGATCCTGCGGAAGCAGAGGATGTGGTACAGGATGCCTGGTTGCGCTTCCGCGCCACGGCCAGCGCGCGCACTCTTGAAGAACCGAGCGGCTATCTTTTCCGGATCGTCCATAACCTGGCGCTGGACCGGCGGCGGCGGGATGGACGCGAAAGTCGAATCTTCACAAATGAAGCATCCGTTGCGACCGAGCTTGTTCCGAGCGACCAGCCTTCCCAGCAAGCGAGCATAGAAGCGAAGGACGAGCTCGCCATGCTACACAAGGCCTTGGGACGATTACCGGTCCGGACCCGCCGGGCATTCGAAATGCACCGCTTCGAAGACATGAAGTTGATTGAGATCGCCCAGGAACTTGGCATATCGAAGAGCCTTGCCTCGGAACTGGTGATCGAGGCTGTCGAATTCTGCAAGAAGGCTCTGCGCCCGCACCATTGAGCCATTCTTTGAGAAATCTCCGGAATCGAGGGAGTCCCGTTCGTTAAATGCATAAAGCGGTGAAAGACGCGAGCCGTGCGCTCAGGTGGAAAATACTGGAAACAGGATGACTGGGGAAAAGGAGGTGGACTCAATGCGGAGCGATCTCAGTCGCCAGGCCACCGCTTGGCTGGTTCAGCTCGATGATGAGCCGGACAATGAGACACTGCATGTCCAATTCATAGATTGGCTCGCCACCAGCCCCGCGCACCTCGCCGCATGGGAGGAGACCGCGCATGTGTCGGGACTGATGACGGCCGCCGGACCTTCGTGCACGAGCACGCCGCCGTCGCTGTCGAGGCCTCGCGTTTGGCTTCCAAGGATCGGACGCGCCAGGACGTTCGCGGCACTGGCGCTGGCAGCCTGTCTCGCATGGCTTTTTGCGCCAGACCTATCGCTTTGGATGCGGTCGGACGAGATCACCCGAACCGCCGAACTGCGTGTGGTCGCGCTCAAGGATGGTAGCATCGTGCATCTCGCTCCGGCGACGGCTATCGCCTTTACCGCTGACGCGAAGGGGCGAAGGCTGGATCTACTGCAAGGCGAAGCCTGGTTCGATGTCGCGCATGACGAAGCGCGGCCGTTCCGCGTCGTGGCAGGGGATAGTCAGGTGATTGTCCTCGGGACGGCCTTTTCCGTCGAGAAGATTGGCGGCAACGCCGCCGTCGCGGTTCAGCGCGGGCGTGTCGCGGTGGAAACGCTCGACGCAGCGTCACCTCGCCGCGTCGTGTTAGTTGCGGGTCAGTCCGTATTGATGGGCGAAGGCACTGCATCGCGCAGCACGATCAGGCCGGACAGGGTTGCGACGTGGCGTGAGGGGGTGACAATCGTCAACGATCAGCCGATCGGCGACGTCATCGATCTGCTCCGCCCTTGGTACAAGGGCCACATCGTTGCCAGAGGGCCCGGGTTGAAGCACCGCCGAGTCAGTGGCGTCTATGATCTGCGCGATCCCGATCTGGCGCTGGAGGCACTGGGGCGGGCACACGACGTGACGATTTCACAGGTGTCTCCGTGGCTCCGGATCGTCACCGTCGGCTAAACAGCACGAAAAACTTCGCTCTCTCTTCATTTTTTTCCGGAACGGGCCAGTGCTCGAACGTTGAAGTAATGCAACTGCTTCGCAATAGCGCATCAGTGTAGGCAACTTTGGCGTGGGGATGGGGTTAGGTGAGTTCGGGGAATAGCTACAGGAAGTTCGGAAGCCGCCCGCTTTGGGCGGGGGTGATGCTCGCCTCAACGGGAATCGCTGGAGTGAGCGCGCCTTCCGTGGCTCAAGCGCAGTCGGCCGCGCCGGAGAAATCGCGCGCGTTCGACATTGCGCCACAGCCTGTTGTCGACGCGATGACAGATTTCGGGCGGCAGTCAGGTTTACAGGTCAGTATGGATGCCGGTCAGGTCCGGGGCCTTTCGTCCCCAGGCGTGCAAGGCACCATGACGCCGCGCCAAGCGCTGGAGCGTCTTCTTGCCTCTACTGGTCTGGCGGCTCGCATCGAAGGTAGAATCGTTTCGCTGCACAAAATCCCTGTCGCTGAAGTCGATCAGCGTCGGTCCGATACCATCCTCCTGGGTTCTCTCCGTGTCGAGGGCGCGCCCGTCGGCGCTGCTTTTTCGGAAACCGGCGTTGAGCGTGACGCCATTCGGAAGGATGAGGTCTACGATCTCGATATGTCCACGACGTTCGCAAGCCGCGAAGAAGTGGAGCGCTACAAGGGCACCAATACGGCCGATGTGCTCAAGGGCATGGTCAATGTCTTCAGCGGCGATGCTCGCAACGGCGGCGCAATCGATCCCAGCATTCGCGGCATTCAGGGGCCAGGTCGCGTGCCGGTCATTGTTGATGGCACGGAACAGGCCCTGACAGTCTGGCGTGGATATAATGGCGCGAGCAACCGCAGTTACATCGACCCCAGTCTGATTTCCGGGGTCCAGGTGCTCAAGGGCCCGGTTTCCGTTCGAGGGATCAACGGCTCGACTGGCGGCGCAGTCGTCATCGACACGCTCGACGCGAACGACATTCTCAAGCCAGAGCAGAAATTTGGCATCGAGCTGAAGCTTGAAGGGGGCAACAATTCAACGAACCCGCGGCTGCCCACACTGCTGACCGGGCAGGATTACAGGACGATCCCCAACTTCCTGTGCGACACCGCCTACCCATCTCCGACCTACCCCTATTGCGACGCCTCGCTGCGCGTAAACCTGCGGAATTCGGATGATAACGAGTCCTTTTCCGCTGGAGACCGGGCCATACGGATCGCCGTCGCGGGGCGTGTCGGCGATCTGGATTTGTTCGGCGCTTACGCCTTTCGGGAACGCGGCAATTATTTTTCCGGTGAAACCGGCGCAGGCTACTATCAGCAGGAGGGCCTGCTGCTCAATTCGAACACCTATGTCCGCCAGCTCGGCTTGAATTACGAACCGGGCAATGAGGTTCCGAATACATCGAGTGAGCTGGAATCCATCCTGCTCAAGGCGACCTGGCATATCGCCAACGACCAATCGCTCGAGTTCGGCTTTCGAGATACCCGATCCAAGTTCGGCGAAATTCTGCCCTCGCGCATCATGACGGCGGGCGGCGGTTATTTCGGCAACGTCCAATGGCCGCTCAGCAAGGTCGATGCTCAGGCCTATAATGCCGAGTATAAGTGGCAGCCCGGCAGCCGGTGGATCGATTTCAAGGCGACTGCCTGGCTGACGAACACGGTCAGCGACACTTATAGTTCTGGCGGCTTCCCCAATGTGGCGACGCCGACCGATCCAATCATCGTGAACACGGCAATCTCCAACGCCCGCAATGATCGTTTCGGCTTCAGCGCCAGCAACCAGTTCAATCTCTCATCCAAGCTCAGTTTCCTCCTCGATGGTAACTGGCAGCACGAAAAGCTGCGTTCGGATGATGATTATGCGCTGACGAGTCAGGTGCCTGGTTGGCGGCAGTATCCGCGCGCGGGCCGCCGTGAGGAATATCGCATCAATCTGAGCGGCGAATGGAAGCCCGTCCGCTTTCTGAAGCTCAACGCTGGGATCGTCTATTCGGGCTATTGGGCCAAGGACGATTTCCTGCCCAAACTGATCGAATATAACGGCGGATCGATCAGCCAATATGTCCTCTCTCGGTATAGCACAGTCTATCAGACCTCGGAATATGGCGTTGCCGCGCGCGAAGCATGGCTGAGAGAGACTTATCCGACTTTAAGTGAGGCAATAATCCAGCAACGGTTGGCGCAGTATGGGGCAAATCCAACCACTTTTACTTGGAACCACGCTGGGCCTGACTGGCTGCCCAACGCCGATGGCAAATTCTCCCGCGCCGACTACATCTGCGTAAACGGCACTCTCGACAATGTCACCAATCTGACCAGATGCGCTGCCACCGCGCGGAACAGCGTCGTCAGCGTAACGGAAGCAAAGCGCAAGTCCGGCCATGGCTGGGCGCCCACAGCTTCCGCGACGGCGTATCTCAGCGACAGCAGTCGCGCTTATGTTCGCTATGCGGAAGCTCTGCGCTTCCCCAGCATGTTCGAAAGCACGATCGGCTTCTCCGCCTCGATCAACCCGCTGACGGACCTCAAGCCCGAACGTATCAAGTCTTGGGAAGCAGCATTCATTCAGGATTTGCGCCCCCTGTTCGGTCTGCGCGGCGAGGGCCAGCGCGCGGACGTCAAGCTCACCTGGTACAACAATACCACGCATAATGTGATCGAACGCAGCACGAGCCTGATGTTCAGCAACATCGACAAGCAGGTGATCGCCGGTTTGGAGCTGCAGGCGCGTTTCGACAATGGCCGCTTCTTCACCGATCTCAGCGCCAGCCACATGACTAAGAACAAGGTCTGTGACGCTTCCACCTCGGCCACCATCGACCTCGGCCGAGGCAACCGCGTGCCGGAATGCGTGAAATACGGCTTCGTCTCGGGCTTCCTGCTGACTCAGGCAACACCCGAAGATACGGTGAACTGGTCAGTCGGTGGCCGATTCTTAGAACGGCGCCTTGAGGTTGGCGGGCGGCTCATCTGGTACAGCGGCTATGACAATCCGCAGCTTGCCGAGTGGACTGCTGACACGACCTGCGTTTCAGGCTGCGCGCTCAATATCCCCTATACCTGGGGGGAAATCATCACTTTCGATGCCTATGCGCGGTTCCGTATCAATGAGCGGTTCACGGCAGAATTGGCCGGGACCAACCTCAACGACCGCTACTATCTGGACCCCCTCTCGCGCTCGATGCTGCCCGCTCCGGGACGGACCGTGCGCCTGAGCCTGACGGGGAGGTTCTGACCCGAAATTCAGGGTTGCCGGCCCATCCAAAAATTTGAGCAAGGCGGGATGACGGCAACAACACCGGTGAAGGCACCTGAAAATCCAGGTGCGCCGACCTTAGGAGTGAATAAGATGAAGTCTGGACATCTCAAAGCAGTTGTCGGTGCCATCGCGCTCCCCACCGCATTGGCGGGCGCGGCTCATGCCCAGCTCCTAATTAGTAGCGGAACAAGTGATCCGCTTGGCACCGTCGATATCGGCGAGAGTACAGTCAATGGGGGGCCCCACGTCTCGGGACGAGTCGGCATCCATGTTCCGAACATGGCGGCCGGCCAGTATGTCGATTTCCAGGGACTTCAGGCGGCAGCTCCGCCTGTCAATCGAGTTACGAGCATTGCCAACGTGACTGGAACGGTCACTGACCATTCACGCTATGGACGCTTCGATTTCTCAAAGGTCGATGGTCAGTATCTCTACTTTGGCGAATGGAGTCAGACAGGCGTCGCCACCGACGGCGATCATACCGTCTATTTCGCTGGCACCAACGCCACGGCAGCAGGCAGTGTCCCAACCTCTGGGTCGGCGACGTACACTGTTTACGGCATCAGCGATTATGTAAATAATGGCCGCCTTGACGGTTCGTTCACCGCGAATTTTGGCCCGGGCAGCACAGGTACGCTCACGGGCTCGATCCAGTCGACTACCTACAAGGTCGACATCGGCACCGCTACGATCACCGCTGGCGGATTTTCTGGATCGGACGCAGTCGCCTCCAACCCGGCCACCAGCACCACGCTGGCGTTGGACGGGAATGTGAGCGGCAAGTTCTTCGGCTCGTCCGCGCAAGCTCTGGCGGGCATCGCGAGTTTCGAAGGCCAGCGTGAACTCGATACCGCCTTCGGCGGCTCGCAGTAAATCGAGTTGGATTATCAAGCCCCCTCGCGCTCGATGCTGCCTCCTCGGGGATGGACATGCGCCTGAGCCTCACGGGGAGGGTATGACCCGAGATTCAGGGCCGCCACTGCATCCATCATCTTCCACAATCGGGATGACAGCGACGACCCTGGATGATCGCACCTGAAAAATCAGGTGCTCCAACGTAGGAGTGAATAAGATGAAGTTCGTACATCTCAAAGCAGTTGTCGGTGCCATCGCGCTCTCCGTCGCCATGGCGGGCACGGCCCATGCCCAGCTCGTGTTCGAAAGTGGGATCAACGACCCGTTGGGCGACGTCAGCATCGGCGAGAGCACGGTGAACGGCGGACCGCACGTATCGGGCCGCGTCGGCATCCACGTGCCGAACCTCTCGGCAGGTCAGTATGTCGACTTCCAGGGTCTTCAGGGACCGTTCCCGCCCGCGGCATACACCGTGACCACCGTCAACAACCCGACGGGGACGGTCACAGACCATTCGCGCTATGGTCGCTTCGACTTCTTCAAGGTCGATGGCCAGAATCTCTATGTCGGCGAATGGAGCCAGACCGGCGTCGCGACCGACGGCGATCACACCGTCTATTTCGCTGGCACGAACGCCACGGCGGCAGGCAGTGTTCCGACCTCCGGGACGGCGACCTATACCGTCCGTGGCGTCAGTGACTATGTGAACAATGGCCGCCTCGACGGTTCGTTCACCGCCAACTTCGGCCCGGGTAGCACCGGCACGCTGACCGGCTCGATCCAGTCGGCCACCTACAAGGTCGACATCGGCACCGCCGCGATCTCCGGCGGCGGGTTCTCGGGATCGGGCGCTGTCGCGTCCAATCCCAGCACCAGCACCACGCTGGCGACGGGCGGCGACGTGAACGGCAAGTTCTTCGGCTCGTCGGCGCAGGCTCTGGCGGGCATCGCGAGCTTCGCGGGCCAGCGTGAACTCGATACCGCCTTCGGCGGCGCGCAGTAAACGAGCTGGAAAAAGGCAGGGTCAGGGCCGGTTCAAACGGCCCTGACCCCACTTTTCCAAAAAATCGCGCCCCTGACAAAGCCGATCAAACCATTGCGCAACCGCCCACTCAGACAAAGCCTTTACACGGGTCTCGCGACCCTTCTCTGTGCCTGCGGGGGATACGTCACCCCCGCCAGGGCGCAGACCACAGGCGATCAGGATACCCGCCTTCGCCTGGACCAACAGATCGAAGGTCAAAAGCGGAAGTCGGAATCGAATCTTCTGGACGATGCTGACCCGCTGGATGGTCCGACCTCGCTGGAAATCGACAGCAAGACCTATTCGGTTGCCGATAACGTCGATGAGATGGGCCAGGCCCTCTATGTGTCCATACGGCGCCAGCAATGGCGCGACGTGCGCCGGTTTCTCGTCGCCTATGAACGCTATCCGGACCGTGACCCCATGCTCGTTCTTTACGCGCAAGGCGCTCTCGCACGTCATGATGGCAAACTGGCCATGGCGGAACGCCGCTTTCGCGAACTCGTCGATCTGAGGCCAGATTTCATATCGGGCCAGCTCGAACTGGCACGTGTCCTGTTCGAGAACCGCAAGGACCGAGAGGCCCGGCAAGCCTTCGAGCATGTACGCATCCTCCTCCTGGCGGAGGGCGACAAATCGGCGGGCGTGGTCCGCACCGTCGACACTTTTCTGGCCGCCCTCAAGCAGCGGCGGTCCTGGCAGGGCAGTATCGCTATTGGTCCGGGCTATAGCGACAATCTCAACCAGTCATCGGAGAGCTACACGTGCCTGATCGAGGCCGCCGATGGGACTTGCCTTTTCGATCGCAAGGTTCCCGATCCGATCAAGGCCACCGGCATCAACTTCGAAGGCACTGTGACCCGCAGCGTGCCGCTATCGGGACATCATGGGATTCGTGCGCGAGCACTGCTGTATGGCGATATCTATCCGAGCGAAAACGAGTATTCGCAGGCGACGCTCATCACGCGGCTCGGCTATCAATATCAATCGGCCCGCGACACCCTTGCTCTTTCTCCATCATTCGACATTGGCACTTTCGGTTCATCGGTGCTCTACAACGCCTGGGGCGCGAACGCGGAATGGACACACAGCGCCGGCCGCAATCTTCTGTTGCGCGCTGAGGTCAACTATCGCGATTTTCGCTACCTTCGCCAATTCTATGATACACAGAACGGTCCACAAACCGACGTCAACCTGACGCTTTTCTATGTTCCATCGCCTAGCTGGACCTTGTTCGCGGGTCCGGATTTCGCCGCCAAGGACACGCCTGCGACGGTTGACGCATACCGGCAATGGGGAGGGCGGCTCGGCGTCAACAAACTGTTCGGCAAAAGTGCAAGCCTGCTCGTGATCGGCTCCTACCGTCGCCGCGACAATCGCGCCTACAATGATCTATTCGAAGCAAAACGGCGCGACGATCAGTACAACCTCACCGCGATCGCGCGCGTCCCGGCGCTGCGCTTCGCGCATCTCATTCCCGAAGTCGTCGTCCAGCACAGCCGTATCAAAAGCAATATCGATTGGCTGTATTCCTACACGCGAACGACCGCGAACGTGAGGCTGAGCTATGCCTTCTAGTGGTGCTCTCCACGATGATTTCGCTTCGTGCCGGGATCATCTCCTGCGTCTCGGCATGGGCCGTCAGGTGGGATTCGCTTCATGCCGCCTGACGGGGGCGGGGGTGGCGTTTTCACGTCGCCCCCAAAACCCCTCCGCTTCACCATCGATCGCAGCATCCACCAATCGGGGCCTGCGTTCGGTCCGGCTACCATCTTTTAACAGGAGAAAATCATCCATGACCGTGACCACTTCGGAACGCCCAGCAGGCGAAGAGAGCCGCGCGAAGCGCCTCAAGTCACTGACCAGCACTGTCCATGAAGGTGTGGATCGCTCGATCATGTCGGCTGCTTCCTTCGCCAGCATCGACCGCTACAAACGCTTCCTAGCAATCCAGTATCTCTTCCATCGTGATGTGGCCTCTCTCTACGCGGAACCGGAACTGCAGGCCGCCTTTCCGAATCTCGCGCAGCGCTGCCGCTTGCCGCTCGTCATAGCCGACATGGAGGATCTGGGGGTTGCGGCACCGGAAGCTGCATCGCCCGCCTTCGTCGCCGGCGAACCGCTCGATCTGGGCACCGCCGTTGGCTGGCTCTATGTCGCGGAAGGTTCCAACATGGGCGCGGCCCTGCTCCGCAAGGAAGCGCAGAAGCTCGGCCTCACCGATGATCTCGGTGCGCGCCATCTCGCTCCGGCGCCAGAAGGCCCCGCGCCCCACTGGCGCGCCTTTGTTGCCGCCCTCGATGCGGTTGCGCTAACCGACGATCAGGAAAAGCGCGCCCAGGAAGGCGCGCTGGAAGCCTTCGCGCGTGTCCAGGCCCATGTCGATGCACGGCTCGACTGAGGTGACAAGCGCCGATCTGCTCCGGCGCGGTCGAGCGGCGCGCGCCGGTTGGCTCGTCCTCGGCCTCGTGCTAGTGGCGATCGGCTTCATCGGTATCTTCGTTCCGCTGTTGCCGACCACTTCCTTCATGGTGCTGGCGCTGCCGTGCTTCGCCCGCTCGTCCCCCAGGCTCGAAGCATGGCTGCTGAACCATCCTCGCTTCGGCCCGGGCGTGCGCGCATGGCGCGCGGAAGGCGTTGTGCCCCGCCATGCCAAGATCGCCGCGTGCATCGGCATGGCGGTGGGATACGGTCTGTTCTGGCTTCACGTCAGGCCTGGCCCGCTGATGGCGGGCATCGTGGCCGCATTGATCCTGCTGTGCGCGATCTGGATCGTTCGGCGGCCTGAACCAGGAGCATCACGATGAAGCCCGGTAGCTATCGGGGGGCACAGCTCACGGCCGCGTCCCATGAGACTAGCCTTTTCGAGGGCCATGTTGTCCTCCGATCTTATTATCCCGACGGCGAGACGCGAGCGGAAGAAGCCGCCGCTTCGCCAGTGCCGAGCGCATATGCCGGCGACGTGCTGCGGGGCCATAGCCGCTATTGCGATCAGCCGATGGACTGGCGGACCCGTCTGTTCGGTTTCGCCGGAACCGCTTCCATTATCGGGCTCGTCGTTGCCGGCGCGCTGGTCACATGGAAGGCAGTCTACCCGCTTGTTCGGACCATTTCGCAGCCGTTGACGGTCGTTGAGCTGGGACCGCTTGCCGCGCCCCCGGAGCCGGTGCGCCAAATCGCTCCCGGACCGCAGCAGGTCGAAAAGCAGGAAGCACAGCCCGAGCCGAAGCGGGAAGTGCAGCCCGTTCCCCTCACCCAACTCGCCACGACATCAACGGTCAAGGTCGACGCGCAAAAGCCGGTCGAGATTGTCGATCCCGGCCCGCCGGTGCCGGAGACGACCGCCCCCAAAAGCATGGCGGCACCAACGGCCAACCGGCTCGCCAACGAGGCCAAGCCCAATTGGGAAGGTCTCATCCTGGCCCATCTCGAGCGCTTCCGCCGCTACCCGGCACGCGCTCGCGCAGCTCGTCAGCAAGGCGCGGTCTATGTCCGTTTCACGATGAACCGCGCCGGCATGGTACTCGCCTCGGCCATCGTGCAGAAATCGGGCTCCTTCGATCTGGATCAGGCCGCGCTTGATACGCTCAAGCGCGCCCAGCCCCTTCCGGCCATTCCCGTCGACAGGCCCGATGTGGTCGAACTGACCATCCCTGTGGAGTTCCGACTGCGATGACCGGCTTTTCCTCCTACGTACTGCGCCGCCGATCGCAGCGAGAGCAGAAGGTGATACGCATCATTCGCGGTTGCCTGGACGATGACGCCGCCCGTGCCGAAGCCGCGGCGGAGATAATCGCGGCGGGCGGTGACGAATGCAGTCGGATCAGCATAGCGGCCCTATGCACGCTCTTGACGCGCGCCGGCGTCGAGATGCGTCGGCCGGGCAGCGCGTGGCTTTCGGCTGATGAACTTCGTTTGCTGAGCTGGCTTGCCTATGCTCAGAGCGAAACGTCGACGGACGACTATCCCATTTCCGGACTGACGATCGACGCCGTCGCGGCGGCCGAGCTACGCGCCGAACTGGCAACGTGTGGTCGGGAACTGGTACGGATCGGCTGCCGCCTTCCAGCACTCGTCTGGACCAACGATGTAGCGCGCCCGCTTCTCGCGTGGGGCCGCCGCTGAGCGGAAGCGCACTGAGAGGATATTTCTCGGGTATGTTGCTCCAGCATGACGCGGGTTCGAACAGCGGCGGCATCGACCACGCGTCCGCCCGCCGGGCGATGCTTTCGCCCTGTTGTTGACTTAAGTTATTGACCCGCCGTAACAGCCCGTACTTGCAATCAACTCGCATTAGCAAATTTACGGGGTTTATAATATGAGGTGTTTGAACGTTGAAATCCGGTCGTTGCGAGCAGGCGTCTGCGTATCGCTCTCGGCCTTGGCAGTAGCGGGAACCTTCGGCATTTCGGGAACGCAGGCCTACGCTGCTGAAGGGTCAGACGGGGCCGAGGCGGTGGATCGCGACGATATCATCGTCACCGGCCGCAGCCTGGAATATCGGACACCCGACAGCGCGGCGCTCAAAATCGATGCGCCGCTGCGCGACATTCCCCAAACCATCGATATCATTCCCGAACAGGTCATGCGCGATCAGCGCGCCCTGTCGATGCAGGATGCGGTGAAAAATGTCGCCGGCATCGGCATCGCAACAGGCGACGGGCAACGAGACCAGTTCATCATCCGTGGCAACAATGCGCAGGGGGACCTGTTCATTGACGGTGTGCGCGATGACGCCCTCTATTTTCGCGACCTTTCCAACATCGAGCGCATCGAGGTCCTCAAGGGACCAGCCTCAGTCTTGTATGGCCGCGGTTCGTCGGGCGGCCTCATCAACCGCGTGAGCAAAAAGCCAGGCACCGAGGGCGGGGAAATCGTACTCAGCTATGGCAGTTGGGACGACAAGCGCGGCGAGATCGACCTGGGCCACGCCTTTGCTAACGAAGGCATCGCCGTCCGCCTGACCGGCGCGATCGAGCGGGCCGACAGCTATCGTGATCAGGGCTTCCTCAAGCGCGAGGCAATCGCCCCTTCGGTCCTCTTTGCTCCCGGCGAGAAAACGAAGATTCTGCTCCAGGCCGACTATTTGCGCGATCGGCGTGTCACCGACAATGGCATTCCGGCCTTCCAGGGGCGGCCTGTCGACGTCCCTGCATCACGATATTACGGTGCTGCCAACGCCCGCGATGTCGATTTCAGCCAGTCGGAAGTGTGGTCCACGACCGGCACACTCGACCATGAGTTCACCGACGCGCTGCGACTGCACAACGTGTTCCGCTACTACGATTATACGCTGGATCGGCAGAATACGATTCCGAACATCGTCAATGAGACGGCACGGACAGTAACGCTCAACCGCCAGGCCACCGATCGGGCTGAGCATGGCTGGTTCAACCAATTGGAACTGTCCGGCTCCTTCTCGAGCGGGCCGCTCGATCACAAGCTCCTCGTCGGCGTCGAAGTGGGCCGACAGTCGAAATACGAACGGCGCGTCGATCGGGCGAACATCGCGACGGTCGACCTGTTCAACCCGGCCCTCCCCGTCTTGCCACTGGAAGTCGCCGGGAATCCCACGAGTTACCGCACCGGGGTTTACAAGACGCTTGGCTTTTACGCCCAGGACATGATCGCATTGGGGGACCAGTGGAAGCTGCTCGCGGGTCTGCGCTATGACCGGTTCCGGCAGGAGGTTCACCAGCTTATCGCCGGACAGCCGGACCTTGGACGAACCGACACTTTCTGGAGCCCCCGTGTCGGCCTGGTTTGGCAACCCTCGCCCGAGCAGTCCTATTATGTGTCGTGGAACAAGTCCTATCAGCCGTCCGGCGAGACCTTCGCGCTGTCGGCCAGCAACGCCGACATCGCACCGGAAAAGACGATAAACCGAGAAATCGGGGCGAAGTTCGACTTCTTCGATGGCAAGCTTTCCACCACCATCTCTGCCTTCAATCTCAAGCGCTCCGGCATAAAATCGACCGATCCCACGCTGAACCGCGTCATCCCGGTAGGTGTGCAGCGCACGCGCGGCGTCGAGCTTTCCGCCCAGCTCGATCTTTCCAAGGGTTGGCAGGCCATTGCCAGCTATGCCTATCTGGATGCCCGCATAACCAATTCGCCGGCGCTCGATTCCGGCGTGCCCATTCAGGGGCACCGCCCCACACTAACGCCGGTGAACAGCGCCAACCTCTGGCTGATGAAGAATTTCGCCGGCCGTTTCGGCATGGGCGGCGGCATCAATTATGTCGGCGACCGGCAAGCAAATCTGGCCAATACCGTCGTTCTGCCCGAATATGTGACCGCTGACGCCATGGCATGGGCGCAGCTCGGCAAGCTAAGAGCCCAGCTCAATCTGCGCAACATTTTCGATCGCGACTACATCGTCGCCGGCCACGGCACCGTGGGTAATCTGAACATGCCGGGGGCACCCCGCTCGGTCATGGTCACTCTGCGATACGCGATCGACTAGCTGCCATTTCCAAACGCCGCTTCAGGAGGAACCACAATGAATGTCGCCGCTGCTGTCAAACCTGCGCCATCGGTCCGAGATCACAGTCGTTACATCCTGAAGCGCATGGCGGACTCGTGGACAGACCCGAAGCCCTGCCGAGCTATGCGATCTTTAGCGGCAGATCGGAAACTGGAGGGCAATCCCTCAATGTCTGGGATTCCGTATTCAAGCCAGGCTTTCGAGCGCGCTACTTTCCGCCCACTGCTCAAGAAGATGTCTCCGCATTTCCTTCGGTCTATTCGGTCGCAACAATCGCGAGACGGACAGACGATCTGCTTGCCTTGACGGGCGCGGGAGAATTTCCGCTGTCACCGCCCACTTCGCTCGCGATCGAAGAAGTGGTCCAATTGGTTTCGGTTGATCCTTGGCAGACAGCTGTGACGTAATGGAATGCATGGTCGCTTTGCCATATTGGGCCCAACTCGCGAATACCCATGGTGGCCGTTCGTGATCGTCCGGAAGGATCGCACATGAAAGATGGCACGATCACCGCGCCTCTCCGAGCGGGGCAGGGCTTCTCTTTGAAGCCGCTGATGTTCGAGACCTTCGTCTGCTCGATGGCGATGATGGCTTTCGTGGCTCTAGCTGGGCCGATTGCCCGGATCATAGGGCTCGAGCCGTGGCAGGTCGGTGCCGCGATGACGATTGCGGGCGTCGCCTGGATGGTGATGGCCCGGATATGGGGCGCGGCAAGCGACCGCCGGGGCCGGCGGCCAGTGATCCTGTTCGGTCTTGCGGGATTCGCTGTCAGCTATTTCCTGCTCTCCCTGTTCATCGATCTCGCTCTGCGAACCGCAATGATGCCGAGCCTCGCCTTTGCCGGGCTGATCCTCGGCCGGGGTGTTGCCGGGATATTCTATGCGGCGGTACCAGCCACCAGCGCGGCGCTCATTGCCGACCATGTCTCGCCTGCCGAGCGAGGGAAGGCGCTGGCGGCGATCGGCGCGTCGAGTGCGGCGGGCATGGTGATCGGACCGGGTTTTGCCGGGCTGGCGGGTCCGATCAGCCTCAGTCTGCCGCTTTACATCACGGCTGTGCTGCCAGCCGTCGCTTTCATCGTTTTGTGGCGCGTACTTCCCCGAATGGAGCATCATGTCCCGCCCGAGAGCAAACCGCTGGGTCTTACCGATGCGCGGTTGCGCCGTCCCATGGCTGTGGCGTTCGTCGCGATGTTCAGCGTCGCGATCGCGCAGATCACGGTTGGATTCTACGCCCTGGACCGACTGCGACTTGATCCTGCGGGCGCCGCCAATGCCGCCGGAATCGCGCTCGCCGCCGTGGGCGTCGCGCTGGTGGCAGCGCAGATCGTGCTTCAACAGCTCGGCTGGGCACCCGAGCGTCTCATTCGGATTGGAGGCGTCATCGGGGCAATCGGCTTTGCATCCGTCACGCTAGCGGCCAGCGCTCCAGCGCTGTGGATATGCTATGCGATAGCCGCCTTCGGCATGGGATGGGTATATCCATCGGTTTCTGCGCTCGCGGCAAATTCGGTCCAGGCACAGGAACAGGGCGCGGCCGCCGGGACGATCGCAGCCGCGCAGGGACTTGGCGTGATCCTCGGACCGATCGTCGGTACTTTTGTCTATGCTATCGACAATGGCGCGCCGTTTGTGGTGATTGGTGCGCTGCTGCTTATGATCTCCCTCTGGCGGCGACGCAGATGTGGTGACGGCGGCTGCGGTTGCGGCTAAGCGTCAGGCCCAATTTCAACGAGAAGGAAGCAGACTATCATGAACAATGCAGATCTTGCCGAAACGCTGGCCGTCGATCATGGCGTCACCAAGACCGATGCGAAAAAACTCGTCGATGCCGTGTTCGCTGCCATCGGCGATGCCGCTGCCAAAGGCGAGGAAGTTTCGCTAAACGGTTTTGGCAAGTTCAAGGTGAAGGACAGCCCCGAGCGTGAAGGCCGCAATCCCGCAACGGGTGAGACGATGACCATCAAGGCATCAAAGAAGCTTGCTTTCACGCCCGCCAAAGCGGTCAAGGACAAGCTCAACGGCTGAGCGGGTATGGCAAACGCCGTGACCGGGCGTTTGCAAGCCGTCACTTCTAGCGTGAACTGTTCGCTTTCATGCAAAGGGCACAGAGCAGCAGCACCGGAAGTTTGAAACGATTGCTCCCGACGGTAAAACCATAAACGATGGCCTGATGGCGGCCTCGGTGTCTGATCCTCGCATGGCAGCCGCCGCGTCAAGAACGCCGCCATCTCCGCCTCATGATTGACCGCCAAGGCGTGAATTCCGCTTGCCTACGCACGCCTGACTGACAAGCTGGCGTTGGCGGTTTCGGCGCCGATGCCAGCTTGTCGGGGCGGGTTGCCTTAGTCCTCAATTGCGCACGGCGGCGGCATGGATGGCCACTGTGCGCCATATACATATAGAGGTCCGCAAGCCCCCCGCCCTTTCTAGCTGCTCCCGACCTCCGACGCTGGCGAGCCGACAAGCCCGGTTGATGCCGATGCCGCCTGAAATGCGCGTGCGAAACCAGAACCGTGAGGCCTTCCTTGCCGGAGCGCACAAGGAGGCTTGGACTGAGATGTCCAGAAATACTGGATAGAGGCTTTCTCTGGTTCGGGTCGACTTGTCGAACCGCTCATGATCGAGAATATATTTGGCGACCATCTGGGCGACGGGTGCGGGCTATGCACTTTCATCATGAAGGGGTTTGCGTTCTGGCGTCCGCGTCGATCAGGACACCGGCTAGGAGGCTATGACCCGAGAAGAGCTCGGACATATAGCGTGACAGATAGGCGCGAGTGCGCCACCCCACTGCGACTGTACCACACCTTCAGATCGGTGTACCAAACGGGAACATTGCTGCGGATGGCCGATAGGTGCTATGAGTGTCAGTCTTTCCTACGCAGAGGTTCGTGTCGCATGTCGCTCCAGGTGAACATCACGGCAAACGGTCGCATGAGCCTGCCGGCTGGCATCAGAAAACGTCTTGGCCTCGAAGGCGGTGGCGCGGTGCTGATCGAAGAGACCGACGACGGCGTAGTCTTACGGACCGTCGGGCAGGCGGTCGCGCGGGCACAGGCGATCGCCAAGAAATATGCCGCGCACCCTGACGCATCGGTAGACGCCTTTCTCGAGGCCCGCCGCGCAGACAGCGGGGAATGACCACCGCCGTTCTCGACGCATCCGCAATCATCGCGTTGCTCAAGGACGAGCGTGGAGCGAGTATGGTCGCGGGCGTGGTGGCCGATGCCGTCGTGGGGGTGTTCAATCAGGCCGAGGTGGTCAGCCACTTTGTCCATATCGGCCCCCGGTGGAGGAAATAAGGGCGATGCTCGGCGCGCTGCCGTACGGCGTCGTCACAGCCGATGAGGCGCTAGGCTGGGATGCCGGCGCACTTCGCTCGGTCACGAGCGCGGCCGGTCTATCGCTTGGCGATGGCTTCTGCCTGGCGTTGGCCAAGCGGCTGGAGGTGCCTGCCTACACCGCCGACCACGCTTGGAAAGATGTCGCGGCCACCGTCGGGGCGAAGGTGGTGGTGATCCGCTAGCGGATCGCTGAACGGGGAGCGGTGCGGTGCAGGATCTGGTGCAACAGCCTTCGCGCTATCTGGCTACGGTAGAAGAGCTGCTGATAGCCGAGCGCATGCAGCAGGCGGCCGAGCTGCTGCGGGCAGCCACACCGCGCGTGGAGCGAACCGGCTACGATAATTGGAATGGCGGCACCGAGCAGTGGACAGTGTTCCTATCTGTCGAGCCTGCCGATTACGCCTTGCTCGGTGCCGCTAAAGACGGGATCGAAGAGCAGATAACTCAGCGCTTGAAGGCGGTGCTCGAGCCCTTCA
Source organism: Novosphingobium sp. TK71 (assembly GCF_055361505.1). NCBI lineage: Bacteria > Pseudomonadati > Pseudomonadota > Alphaproteobacteria > Sphingomonadales > Sphingomonadaceae > Novosphingobium > Novosphingobium sp. TK71. The sequence continues at coordinate 231,852 of NZ_JBSZKA010000001.1, read as the reverse complement.
CGCAGGAATGGTACAGCACCAAGATCGTTCCTAGGCTGGCGGAACCGGGAGCGCTGGCGCGGCCGAATGCGCGGATACGAAGGCAAACTCGTCAGAACATCATCGACGGGCTCCGGATCGACAATGTAGCCTGGAGCGGCAAGCTCGACGATGTCGACTTTCTAGCTCGGATCTACGCGCTGGACGCGCTCCCCTCTTACGACTCTCGGTACAAGGATGCCGCAGGCGACATCTACCAGCATCGTGTCAACAATTTCGACTGGGAAGACGATTGGGTTTACGATGACAGCCGCTTCGGCTTGCCGAACGGGCCTGACGAGACCTTCCTCCGCTTCCTTTGCGAAACGGTTCACCCAGCCGTCCGACCCGACAAGGACGAGGCCATCAAGCTCGTTGCGCAATATAATGACCAGCTACGCCAGGATGGCTGGGAGCTGGTCGAGGAAGAGCGGATCGCCGGCCGTCCCCGGTTCGTCGCTCGACGCGCGGGCCTCTCTGGTGGGCGATCGGTCTCGCGCGCACGGACCGTCGCCGATGCACTCGATGCGGGCTGGATGCAAAAAGAGATCGAACGGCTCGAGGTCGCCGTCGATACCGATCCGGCCCTGGCGATCGGCACGGCAAAGGACCTGGTGGAAACTTGTTGCAAGTCGATTCTGACCCGGCAGTCGGTGTCCTTCTCGAAAACGGCCACCCTTCCTGAGCTCACTAAGCTCCTCACAAAGGAACTGAAGCTCGTACCCGAAGGAATCTCGGACGAGGCTAAGGGCGCCGAGGCGATCAGGCTTCTTCTACGGAATCTGACCACAATAACCCAATATCTCGCCGAAATCCGCAGCCTCTATGGTTCCGGCCATGGTCGCGACGGCAAGCATCGCGGCCTCGAGCCCCGTCATGCACGGCTCGCGGTAGGGGCCGCTGTTGCCTTCATCGACTTCATATCCGAGACATACCATCAGCGCTTCCTGCCTGGGATCGCGCCGCAGCAAGCTTCGGTGACGGCCACCTAGTCGACCCCATCGCGCAGCCAGCAAATGAGGAAGCTCTCGCGGGAATGATCTACTTCTAAGAAGCCTCAGCTTCGGGGATCCGGATTACTCGGGTAACGCCCACGGCGTCCTCTTCTCTGTCGTGGAGTGCGATCCCCGCAATTTTGATCGCCCGCTTCATCCGTGACCATTATGGGGACGAAGGCGAACTGGTGTCGACCAACGGCGCACGCGGACGCACCATCATTTTCAAGCTTGGTGTACTCGAGGTGCCCGAGGGCAGCGTCGAGCCCGATCTCATCGACATGATGATGCCGTTCGCGCCAGAATTCAAGGCTGTGTTTGAGGCGATCACCCGGGGGTGCGAGCGACGCCGGGTACCTGACCTCCGCGAAGGATACCTGCCTCGTAAAACAGGTTCGGATTCTTCCCCCGCCTGCTCGCCCCTGATCTGCTGAGCGCCAGCAGGGCTGACGATCAAGCAGACGCCGATGATCGCCGTCAGGAGCGGACGAACCTTCACTGTTCCCAGCTCCGTGCGAGATTGCCGAGGGCGACAGATACGATGCGCGCGCCTGGCCCGTTCCCCTGCGGAACCCGCCATCTTTCTGCGGCACGCTTGCAGCCTTCGACAGCATTCACTCCAGCGCCGCCAAAAAAACGCATTCTCCTCCCCAAAGTTGGGGATAGGGGAATCTCGTCCGACTGAAGATGGTGTGTTGGTTCATCAGGAGAACCATCATGATCCAAATTGTGGAAGGATTTCAATCACCTGCAGACCATCCGCTTTTCGGTGCCATGCATCGCGACCGCAAGCGTGTCTTCGTCGATCTACTCCGATGGGACGTACCTGTCGTGGATGGCGAGTTCGAGGTCGATCAATTCGACGGACCCGATGCAGTCTATGTCATCGCGACCGACGAACTGGGTCGCCATCGCGGCTCAATCAGGTTGTTGCCGACCAACGGGCCCCACATTCTGGGTTCGATCTTCCCAGAGCTTTGCGACGGCGGCGTGCCGATGGCACCGAACATGCGCGAGTTGAGCCGCGGCTGTCTTTCGACACGACTGCGCGCCCCCGACCGCCTGCAGGTCCGCAACGCGCTGACGTCGGCAGTGGTGGAATATGGGCTTTTGAAAGGAATATCAGCCTATACGTGCATCGCCGATGCGGGCTGGTACAGCCAAATTCTATCGCTCGGCTGGACTGTGCGCCCATTGGGTTTGATGCAGCAGCTAGGCGGCGCCATGACGGGCGCGCTGCGCATCGATCTCGACCGGCAGACGCCCGATCAACTCAGAGCCGCAGGAACCTACGTTCCCCTGGAAATCATCGTGCCTTCCGACCCCGGCCAGACAATCGCAGCCTGAGGAGCAAGACGATGACATTTCCAAGTCTTCAAACGGCTCCGACGGGGGCGCTCGAATGGCTCGAGAAGCTCCTGAACGATGGCTATTGCATCATACCCGATGCCATGCCCCCGTCGAAGGTCGACCTTCTTGCCCAGGATCTGGGCAACGGGTTCGGATCGACGCCCTTGTCCTCCGGACCCTTCTACGGCGATGCGACGCGCCGCTTTCACGGCTTGCTTCGCCGCAGCCGGCACATGGCGGATTTCGTGCTCGATCCGCTCGTCATGGCGATCGTCGAGCATGTTTTGGGCGACAATTGCGATCGCATCCAGCTGAACCTCACCCAGGCTATCGAGATCGTCTCCGGCGCAGAGATGCAGCCGCCCCACCGCGATCAGGACATGTGGCCCGTACGGACACAAGGCGTCGAATATCTCGTCAACGTCATGTGGCCGTTTACGCCATATACCAAGTCGAACGGTGCGACGGTGATCTGGCCGGGCAGCCACAGGGCGCAGGACGCGCTCATTCTCGATCCCGAGGACGCGATTGCCGCAGAAATGGCCCCGGGCGCGGCGCTTCTTTTCCTCGGCTCGACGCTGCACGCGGGCGGTGCCAATCAGACGGATCTACCACGCCGAGGTATGATCGTGAGCTACAGCCTGGGATGGCTGAAGCCCTATGAGCTGCCCTGGCTCGCCTATCCGCCCGAGATCGCGCAATCCTTCCCCGCAGAGCTCGCCGCGCTCGCCGGCTACCGTGCGCACCGGCCTAATCTCGGAACGTTCGAGGGTAGATGCCCCTCCACGCTGCTGACCGAGGGCGAATCATCGGGCGGCGCTGTGGACGCTTTGCGACCCGAGCAGGAAGAGCTGATCGCTGCCTGGCGTGCCGGGCTGTTGGCGCCGGGTGGAACGATCGGACCACGACCGGCAGAAGGGCTTCGCGGCCATGAAGGGTGATCGTAGTTCCGCCCCACGGCCCGAACCGCAAGCGCCGGACGAGGAGCGGCTGCAGGCGCGTGCGAGAACTTGCCGGGCGCTCATTCGTGAACGTGAAATCATACGGGAGCATCTTGGCAGCACTTTATGCCGCAACGCCCATTGGGACATGTTGCTGGACCTCTATCTTGCCGATCTGGAGCGACGCACCCTTTACCAATCCGCACTCGGACTCGATGCGCTGGGCACGATCTCGAGCACGCATCGGCGATCTAAGAAACTCGCGAAACTGGGCGTCGTCTCGATCGTACATGATCAAGCCGACCATCGCCGAATGAATGTCTATCTTGCTCCCGAAACCCTTCTCGCGATGGACAAGATTATGGACAGGATCATCGACGAACAGGCTAGGGCATAGCTGCGTTAGTCGGTCGGCAACGATCGGGCCGATTGGGCGCCATCATCCTCAAGAGACGCGGCCATCCGGTCCAGATGCAAAATCAGGGTTCGTGCCGCCTCTTCCGGAGATGGAAGGGCGTCGAAATCGACTTTCCAACCAGGGTAACGGAAGCTCTGGGCCGCATGGGGAACGTCCAGCGCCTGGAGGAGCGCGACCAGTTCCGGATCCCAATTATCGCTTCCCAACTGGCGGCAGACTTCGACCCCATGTCCCAGGCTGTGATTGATCATCATCAATCGTTCCTCATCGCAGCCCCGAGCGCGAAGGAAAGCCTTGAGCGTCAGCTCAAGACCATGGGACGCCATGGCCCAAAATGCGTGCAAAGCCTTCGTCCCGCTCGACTGCGCCGCGAGCATTTCGACCGCAGCGATATATTCCCGGCCCATTTGTAGATAACGCCCTGCCCTGGCTTGCGCTTCCTGGCGATCGACTTGCGTCAATTCGCTTCTGAAACCCTCTTGCCCACGCTCTCCCCGGCTTTCGGACTGGTCAACTTTTCTTGGGGGCATGCACGATCCTATCGTCATCCGGAACAACGCACCGAGCTTTCCTCCTGCAAGGAAGTCGGACGCAGATTCGCGTTGTCGGTTAGACGGTGGAGAAAGGTTTTGAATTCGCGCACCAAATGGCGGGAGGCCCAAGGCCTCAATTAGAAATTCGCATATTTCCATTGACCGGATCGCCGAGGCCTTGCCGCTCGATAGCATGTTGACTATATTGATAGCATCGCCATCGGTTTCCACGAGGTGCCATCAGATGCCCGCTGTCACCATCCGCAACCTGTCCGAAGAAACCCATCGCGCCCTCAAAGTACGCGCGGCTCATCACGGCCGCAGCGCGGAGGCTGAAATGCGTGACATTCTGGAGGCGGCTGTTCGCCCCGCGAACCGCATCCGCATCGGCTCCGCCCTGTCGGCCTTGAGCCGGGAGGCCGGACTGACCAATGCCGATTTCGAGACGCTGGAAAGAGGCCGCGACCGGACGCCCGCCACGCCCATGAGCTTTGAATGATCGTTCTCGACACCAATGTCGTTTCCGAGGCGATGAAACCGGAACCCTCTCCAGGCGTGCGTGACTGGCTGGACGAGCAGGCCGCGGAAACCCTCTATCTCACCAGCGTCACCGTCGCGGAACTGCTGTTCGGTGTCGGCGCGCTGCCGGACGGACGGCGCAAACAAAAGCTCACCGCCTCGCTCGATGGGCTTCTCGGCCTGTTCGACGGCAGAATCCTGCCCTTCGACACCGATGCCGCCCGCTGTTATGCCGATCTCGCCGTGGCGGCGCGCGATGCGGGTAAAGGCTTTCCGACACCGGACGGCTACATTGCAGCCATTTCCACCGCCCATGGCTTTGCGGTCGCCACTCGTGACGCCAGCGCCTTCAAGGCGGCGGGTATGCCGATCATCGATCCCTGGACTACCGGACACCAGGCAGCAGGCATCTCTTCGTAGGTCGAATTTTCGCAAGCACGGCCACGCACGACGGGCGCCCCTGCCCCACCATCGTGCCGGCAACCGCACAGTGAGGCGACGCCTCGATGCGAAAATGGCCGCGGCCTAGATGGCAACGTGTCCGGGTTGGGGCTTGTTAGTGCAGCCAGGGGCCGAGAAAAGCGGCCATAACATCCGCGGCGCGCCTTTGGCGGAGAACCCGGGCATTGCGAAATTCCTCGTCGGCCTCGACATTGGCATCGTCGTCTTCGAACCGGGCAACGGCAACGGGCCCATCGCGCAGATAGCTCTCGTCGGGATTGGGATCGAGGAAGCGGGCAGTGAGACGAGCGATCGCCTCGTGGATGACGTCGGCATGCTTGCCTTCGAGCGCCTGGTGGAATGCGTTGTGGATGCCCGCGATCCCGCCGTCATGATGCTCGATGCAATAGACAAGATCATGAGCGTCCTTGCGCTCATGACGCTGGTCGTAGGCGAATGCCTTCAGGCAGGTGAAACTGACAATGTCGGCATAGCGGATAATCTCGGTGGCCCGGCCGCCGCCGTTCAGCAGATCCGCCGTGATCGCGACGCGTTCGTGCAGGTCGAACACCATCGATGCATGCGGAATGTTGATCGCGGTGACATTGCCTTCGGCTGGCAGCTCCTGGACCTTGCCGCCACCCAGTTCCGGGGAATCCGCGAGGAATTCGAGTATCATCCTGGCGCCGCCGTCGATCTCGGTCTGCCAACGCCAGGCCTGCTTGGCGCCTTTGTCGTTCTCGGCGCGCTCAAATTTCATCGCCTTCAGATTCTCTTCGAGCGTGCTGTAGGCTTCGGTGTTCGTGAGGATGCCGACATCGACGACGATGTCGACATCGCCGGTACCGGCGTGAGCCGGCACCTTGGGCGGACGCGCGGTGATCAGGTATCGAGGCGCCAATCCCCCGACCAGGAAGACAGAATCCTTCCATGGGCCGAGACCGCGCAGGAGGGTCACCAGCACGCGTTCGCACGCGTCGGTTACGGCGGAGCCGTAGCCGCCGATCGTCTGGGGTTTAGCCATTACGCGTCGAGCCTTTCCGACCGCAGGTGCGCGGCCATCTCACGGGAGCGGCCGGTGCCTTGCAGCAAGTCGAGATAGACTTGCAGCGGCGAAGCGAGCCGCACATTCTCGATGCTTTCTGCCACGGTGACATCGCCCCGAGCGCGGGTCTCGAGAAGACCGAGGTTCCAGCCCTCGCTGACGGAGCGCGCATTCAACCGTTCCAGCGCTTCTTCTTGCCGGCGGCCCGGTTCGATCCGGCACTTCACCTGTGAGATGTTTGACAGGTAAGGCGCATAGAGCTGGGCTGCCGCTTCCGCCGTCACGGCATAGGCTGCGTCGGCATCGCGGCACGCCCGATCCAGCTGCTGGGTGAGTTCAAGCGCGTTGCTGCCAGGAACATAGTAGCGTGCGAGCTTCGGCGGCTTCTGGTCGGCGACGTAGCTGGACCATGCGTCGATCAGCGCATTGGCTGAGCGCAGGCGCCGCAGTTTGGAGGGGCCGGCGCCCTCGACGTCGAGCCATTCACGTCGCTCGAGTTCAGTGAGGGTCGCTGAAACGGTAGCCGGTGACACTTCGGTCGATTCTGCCAACTCCTTCACACTCAGCCATTCGGATCGGCGATCAAACACGGCCTGGACGACCCGCGCCTTCTGCCCCTGGAACAGGGAACCGAAGATCTTGGCATTCTTCTTCGGGATGGGGCGATCGACATAGACGAAGGCATGGCGGGCGGGGATGTAGAGCGATCCGCCAAGGTCGTAGAAACCAACCCGTTCTTCGCGCAGAATGTCGCGCGCGCCAGGGGAGATGGCACGCGCGATAAAGAAAGGCAGGATTTCGCGATCGGCCGACATGTGCGCGAGGTGGTTGCGCAACTGCCAGACGGTTTCGCGGACATCGCGCGGAAATGCCTCGCGCTTGGCTTCGACAAGGAGCTGGACCATCTGCCCGCCAATCTGGGCGTCGACCAACGCATCGACCCGCCCACGCGGCCCGACCGCAACCTCATGCCCATCGATTTCGGCATGGCCGTCTGGTAGCGCCCCAATCGCGTCGATCAGGCCGTCCAGTAGCTCGCGTTCTTCAGCCTCATATTTCAACATATTTTATGTCCAGTGAATATGGCTGATTTATCGAATATACGACAGCCTGTCCATATTCACTGATCAGGAAATTTTCCACCAAACTCATATCGAGCACGCGCTGATCGGGGCAGAGCGAAGCAGTGTCATCAATATTCATTAATGGCCTATGGCTGTCCGCCTACCAAGCGGATCGCCTGAGGCCGTAGTCGAAAATAGCTATCGCCTGAAAAATCTGTTTGCCGGAAGATCATTCGCGTTACCCATTTTGGCCGGGAAGTTGTCTCTCGCTCTTTGGGCAAGTGTAACGCAAGGATGCTCCGACGGACGGGATGGTCGACGACGACGCTCTCCACGCATGGTTCAAACGAGAGGTGCTCCCGCTCGAACGGGCGCTCACGGCCTATGTGCGCCGAAATTGGAGGGTGGCAGAAGACGTGTTCGAACTGCGGCAGGACATATATGAGCATGCGCTGGTCGGGGCCCGCCGCGAGCTGCCGGCCAACACTCGCGCGTTCATGTACACGCTCGCGCGCAATCATCTGATCAACCAGGCGAAGCGGTCGCGGATCGTGTCGTTCGAGATCGTCGCCGACCTCGATCATGAGACGCTCGATTTCGACATGTTCGAAGCCGAGCGGGCCCTGACCGCACGCGACGAACTGCGCCACGCCAAGGCAGGAATCGAAAAGCTCCCGCCGCGCTGCCGCGAGATTGTGCGGCTACGCAAGCTTGAGGGCCTATCGACACAAGAGGCAGCCGACGCGCTTGGCGTCTCTACCGACAATGTGCGCCAACAGCTCAAATATGGAATGAAGGCGCTGATCGATCATATGCTTGGGGGCAGCGGCAGGATCGTACGCCCGCGGTTTGTCGGGCGTTCCACGCAGGAGGGACAGCCATGAGCCGGCCCGCAAGCAGGCACGCCACGATCGAGGACGAGGCGATCGACTGGCTGATCCGGAAGGACGAGCCCGACTGGTCACAAGCTGACCAAGCGGAGCTGAACGAGTGGCTTGAGGAATCGATGGCGCACCGGGCAGCATATTTGCGCGCCGAACACGGCTGGGAGGAGGCGGACAGAGTCAGATCGCTCGGCGATTGGGGCGAGGTTCGCGCTGGCAATGGTTACCGGCCGATGGGACGGTGGTGGTCGGGCGCGATCGCGGCGAGCATCCTTGCGATCGCCGGAATCGGCGTCTACTCGTTCGCCCCGCAGTTTGCCAGTCAGCCGCAGGTGCAGGAAGCCCGGTTCGATACGCCCGTGGGTGGGCGTAAGATCATCAATCTCTCGGACGGCAGCAAGATCGAGCTCAACACCCAGTCGGTCATGCGAGCAGCGGTCGACGACAAGCGCCGTGATGTCTGGCTCGATTCGGGCGAAGCCTATTTCGAGGTGTCGCACCGCGAGGGCGAGCCGTTCGTGGTCCATGCGGGCAAGCGGACGATCACGGTGCTGGGAACCAAATTCTCGGTTCGCAGAGACCAAGATCGGGTCACGGTCAATGTCATCGAAGGGCGCGTGCGGGTCGACGACGGACAGAACCGCGGCACGAGCGCGGCGATCATTGCCGCTGGCGACACCGCGATCACGCGCGGTGGATCGACGCTGATCGCCGCGAGGTCGGAAGAGCGGGTCGAGAATGCACTTGCCTGGCGTGACGGCATGCTGACGTTCAATCTTGTTCCACTGTCTGAAGCTGCCGCCGAGTTCAATCGCTACAACCGTACCCAGTTGGTCGTCGATCCGTCGGCGGCCGGCCTGCCGATCGGCGGCACGTTCCAAGCCTCGAACGTCGATGCGTTCGCGCGGTTACTGCACGATGCCTATGGGCTCAAATCCGAACAGGATGGCGATCACATCAAAATCTCGAACTGATGTGTTACCCATTTGTGACGCCCGATTGTCGCATATTGGGTGGGGCTAGAACGTTCGCCCCGTCCAAGGGGGGCAATATGATCCGGGCACTCGCCGCAGCACTCACAACCACCACCTGCCTTATGGCATTCGCCACGCCGGCAGCAGCGCAAACGCGCGAATTCAATGTGCCAGCAGGCCCGCTCCGGGCGGCCCTAGACATGTTCGCCCGGCAGTCCGGCCGCCAAGTGATCTATAGTGCAGACGTCCGTTCCGCCCGCTCCGGCGGCGTGCGCGGTGTGCGCACTGCCGACGACGCTCTCAACACGATTCTGGCGGGCACGGGGTTTGTGGCAAAGGCAGACCGCACCGGCGCGTTGGCGATCGTGAAGACGGGAAACGCCGATAGTATGCGGCCAATCGCGCAAATGAAAGATGGTTTTCCTGGAACTGCGGAAGCCGAGAATGGAAGCAAGGAGATCCTCGTGACTGGCTCGCGAATCCGCGGAGCCGCACCGACCGCTCCTCTAATCAGCCTTACTCTTGAACAAATGCAGAATGCGGGCCAAAATACACTACCAGGGGCTCTGCAAAGCATCCCACAGAATTTCGGTGGCGGTCAGAATCCCGGCGTCAGCATCTACGCGCCCGGCGGAGGAAATACGACCGGAGCATCTTCGATCAATCTTCGAGGTCTCGGACCAGACGCGACGCTAACTCTCATAAACGGGCATCGCCTTTCATATGGAGGACAATTGCAGGCTGTAGATATTTCGTCGATCCCGTTACTTGCTATTGATAAGATCGAGGTGGTCGCCGACGGAGCTTCCGCCCTTTATGGATCTGACGCGGTCGCCGGGGTAGCAAATATTATCCTCCGAAGAAACTACAGCGGCGTCGAAATTGGATCAACACTAGGCACATCCACAGATGGTGGAGACTTCCAGCAACAATATAGCATGTTGGCGGGAACGTCGTGGAAATCCGGCAGCATAATGGCGGCCTACGAGTTTGGACGAAACACGGATATCGACGCAAGTCAGCGGTCCTATGCGGCAGGATCACCGGGAAATACCTTGTATCCCTCGATAAAGCGGCACAGTGTGGTCTTGACGGGCCATCAAGATCTGACCCCCTATCTGACCTTTGAGATCGATGCATTCTACAACAAGCGATGGACCGATCAAACCGTCGTCATCGATGCGAGAGGCAACTATCTTCTCAATGGAGCGCTACGATCGACCAATAGCGATTCGTTCGCTATCGCACCCTCTTTGAAACTAACCCTTGGTGGGAACTGGAGAGCCACCTTATCTGGCCTTTATGCTGAGGATCGCGGCAACACACAGCAGCAACAGTTTCTCAATAATATTCGCACAATCAATACAATATACTGCGCATGCAACAATGCAAGTTCGGTGGAATTGGGGGCCGATGGCCCTCTATTTCACCTCCCGGCTGGCGATGTCCGAGTTGCTCTCGGGATAGGGTATCGCAACAATACGTTTCGAATGAGCAGCACCGCAATCGATGAAGGGCAGAATTCGTATTTCGGATACGGCGAGGTCGATATTCCGATCGTCAGCCCGTTCCAACAAATGAAGTATGTGAACCGCCTGCATTTGAGTGGGGCTATGCGTTTCGAACGCTATCCTGGCATGGGTCAGGTTGCGACACCCAAAATAGGCCTGATATACGCGCCTACATCGGATATTGAAGTCAAGGGATCATGGGGAAAGTCTTTCAAGGCTCCAACGCTATACCAGATGTATTTTACGCCTCGGGCGGCGCTGTACCCCGTCTCCACTTTGGGCGGATCTGGATATCCGTCCGGATCAACCGCACTCATGCTACTTGGCGGCAACACTTCACTACAGCCTGAACGCGCCACAACCTGGTCTGCCTCTTTCGTCGTGCATCCTCGGGCGGTGCCGGGAGCACGGGTTGAGGTGAGTTACTTCGATATCAGCTATCGCGGTCGTGTAGTGACGCCACTTACTTTCACGAATCAGGCGCTTAGCAATTCGATCTACAGCAATCTGGTGACCTTGAACCCGTCCGAAGCTGAAAAAGCAGCGGCGGTTGCCATTCAGCCGTTCTTTAATCTCGCAGGCGTTGCCTACGACCCTACCAAAGTTGTGGCCTTAGTCCAGAACACTAATATGAACTCCGCGATCCAGAACGTTCGCGGGGTCGACGTGGCAGCATCCTATGACATTGACCTCGGCCCGCATGGAAAGCTGGCGTTATCCGGCTCAGCGAGCTACATCGATAGCGACCGCAGACTGAGCTCCCTACAACCCGTCAGCCAACTTGCCGGTACAATCTTCAATCCGCCACATATTCGAGGGCGGGCTGGCGGAACGTGGTCCGTAGCCCAACTAACGTTGGGCACATTCGTAAATTATATCGGTGGCGTAACAGACGTGAGGACCGCAGCGAATAATCGTCTTGACGCCATGACGACCGCCGATGTTGCTGCTCGTTTGAGATTGCGAGGGCGCGCATTTGGGCAGATCGAAATATCGATCTCTGTTCAGAATCTTTTCAACGACAAGCCGACGCCGGTGCCGAACTATGCATTTACGGCACCACCCTTTGATTCAACAAACTACTCTCCGATCGGGAGGTTTGTGATCGCCGGCTTGAATAAACGTTTCTAGCACTTGCAACCTTCTTTGCTCTGAGCGGCAAGAGTTCTGCAGTAATAAACGATTTGGAAGATGGAAATCCGATGGCGTGCAAATTACTCAGTGCGGTCTGGACCGCGACTGTCTGTTTATCCTCAGGCGGTTTTGCCTCAATAGTCACAGCCCCGGGCCTTGCCGCAAATCCCCAACCCTCACTTATCGATATCGTTGAAGCCAGATCTATCGATAGCCTGACATTGTCGCCGGACGGCAAGAAGATCGCTTTTCGCGTTCTTATGCCCTCCCTGAAAGAGGACAAGGTCTTCGTCCAGTGGTACTCCGTGCCAACCAATGGTAGCCAGCCAGCCACACCTATGGGCAAAAGGACCGAGCCTGTCTGGCTTCCGGTATACGACCTGGCGCAAGGTGATGTTGGTCAGTGGAGCAATGATAGCCGATCATTTTTTATAACCGCTCAGCAGGAATCGCAGATACAGGTCTACAAGATCGGAATCGGTCGACGTATGACCCAAGTGACGCATGACTCAGCAGATGTCATTGACTTTACCGTCGATCCGAATGGGCGCTGGCTGGAATATAGGACGGGAAACGCCAGAGATTATCTGGCGAAGGAACAAACTGCGGCGGAGCGCAATGGCATAAGACTTGATCGAACCGTTGCCGCCGAGGGTTTGCGGTTAACCCGAAGCTTCAGGATAGGAGATCGCGAGGTCGCTATACGCCGGGAAAGCCCTGCGCGGATCAATGTAGCATTTCTTGGGCCACCCCAGACCAAACGCGTTGCCCTACGAAAGCCATCAGCACTGGCCCAAACCACTGGCGAGACGGCCTACCAACAGATAAACGGGATTGGTGTTGAAGGATCCAACGAGTCAATATTACTACGCGGATCTGGTGCCAGAATCATTCTCCAAGCCCTCGATAGGCCCGATCCCGTTCTCGCCCAACGCTACGGCCGGTTCAGGGTTGCCGTTCGATACGCTGACGGCGAAATGAAGCCTTGCCTCGCGGAGTTCTGCTCCGGCGACGCGCCCGCCATCCGCCAGGTGTTGTATCAGTCCTCGACCGATGAAGTCTTCATCCTATATGAAAAGGACTATTCCGGTCGAACCGGTCTTTTCGGCTGGAATCCCCATTCAGGTGAGGAACGTACTCTCATCGCTCCAAAGGGATCATTGGGCAGCGGTACCGGGGATGGCATTAGCACCAGCGATGGCCCTCCCCGTGGCTGCATTCCAGTCACCAACGCCATCATCTGTGTGCAGGCGGAGGCATCGCTGCCCCCCCGTCTGGTTCGCGTCGATCTGCTCGATGGTGCGATTAAGGTTCTTGCAGAACCCAATTTCGACCTGGCGAGAAAGAAGTTCGTTCAAGGGGAATACCTCGAATGGAGGGATAATCTGGACCGGCCCGCTAACGGCATCCTTTTCTTACCATCCCCCGGCGCATCACCGCCACCATTGGTGCTCACAACATATCGCTGCCGTGGCTTTCTCAAGGGCGGCACCGGCTTTCTGGCTCCAGAACAAATCCTCGCCGAAAATGGAATCGCGGCCCTTTGCGTGAACAATAATAACGGCACACAACGCGAACGCGACGACGCGGGCAAGGTGATCCCATTGGCACAACATAAGGCCGCGCTGGCTTCTTACCAAGCGGCCATCGATCTGCTGGCGCGAAAAGGCACGATTGACCGAACGCGGGTTGGCATCGCAGGCCATAGCTTCAGCAGCATGGTTACGGCATACTCGATCAGTCATTCAAGTCTGTTCGCGGCTGCTGTCATGGGGACATGGAGCACCATCGATCCTCTCGCCTACTATTTGACCGCGCCGACCGCTGATTCCTGGCGGAAACTGACGTTCGACGTTATGGGCCTGCCTCCCCCTTCGAACGATCCTTCGGGTATTTGGAGCGACATTGCTCCTGCGCTCAACGCGGGGAAAATCAATACACCATTGCTCATGCAGCTACCGGAGAGCGACGGGTGGCAACCGACCATGGAGTTGTTCACCCGTTTGCAGGATCTGCACAAACCCGTTGAGATGTGGGTGTACCCATTTGGGGGGCATTCGGGTGGAAAGTCACCATGCCAGCAATATCAACGCGGCAGGCGATCGATAATGTGGTTCAGGCGGTGGCTGGCTACGGACAATACACCTGATTTTTTTAAATTGACTTGCTAAGTGCGTATATTGAGCCTGGGCCTCTCGCCTTCCCAGCCCCTCAGGGGCCCCGCGCGTTGAAGGATAGTACCACGTTCCGGATTTTGCGGCATCGACCCGCCAATCTTGGCTGCGTCGCTTTAGCTGCCGCCGTCTAGGATCTTCGCAATCGCTAGAAGACGGATGGCCTGGGCCGTATCCTTCGCGCCGCGAGCCCCCGCAGGGCGTAAATTATCGCCAAGCCTGACAGGTGCTATCGCCGCCCAACTCCAGCCGTTTGCTATGATGAATCACCTCCGCACCAAACCGAGAAGGTTCCACGAGTCAGATCCTACAGGTTTTGGTGTAAGTCGAGGTTTTAATCTGGACCGCTGCGAAGGCGGCACCCGTCCCTACCTGCCCGGCCACCGCGTGTGAACACGATGCTCTGCTATAATATTGGTGACCGGCGTCAGGAACGAACCTTTCCGTGCCATGATCCGCAAGGTGACCGATATATCGTGAGGTGACGGAGTTGGTGATAGTTGACGTGATTGAGGAGTCTATCTGGTCCTGCACCTCGTTGAAATTGAACGCTAACCAAAGAAGCGCTTTAGCGCAATGCGGAAACCTCCCTGTTTAGCGATCGGCGAGGCAGCAGCGGGACGCTCCGGCGTAGCGTCGTCACCCATGAGAAGTCGAGCCAACTCCATATTTGCGCGGACGATATCGGGATCTTCAGGATCAGCACCAGTCATCCCCGCCTGCCACAAATCTCCTGCGGGACCTCTGAAGGGCCCCCACTCGGGGATCATTTCGCCACTCTCGCGAAGTTGATAAGCCAAGGCGAAAATGTCCATAGTCGGCAGGAGAAGCCGCCCAGGATCGTTCTCATCATCCTCAAACCTTCCGTCCGCGTTAAGAAAGAAGGGCATCTCAACGTCTTGATCAAGCATTGCGCTGGCAAAGGATGCAGTAGCCGAGAAGCCGCAATGAAACCTAAGCGCCTGACCCATCATTTGGTAGTCGGCTTCCGAATGTTCGCTCTCGCTATAGCGCTCGGCCAGCCCCAGGCCGAGCCAACGGTCGAAATCGTCGCCGAGCTCGTTTGTGATGCCATGATGAAGGGCCAAGGCTTTGGCTGCTGAGAGAATATCCCTGAAGATGTCCGTTGCGCTCATCATAGGCATGCTCTGAAACAGTTGGTCAGTGACGGAAAAGTACGGTGCTTCATTGGGGAAGGTTTGCAATGAGCGGAGGATAGCATAAATATTGGGCGGTTTTCCAGCGACCCTCAGATATGCTGAAGGCGTCCGTTCCAATCCGGTTGAGAAGCAGCCGCGAGGATGCTGGTCGATCCTATGTCATTCAGCCCGACACGCCTCGCCTTCGAGCAACTTTGAGTGCGAAGCCCCTGGATCAGCCGATCGGCGAGAGGCCCTGATAAGCGTGGCTATCACCGTTTTGGACGCGTCCGAAGCATGTCAAGGGTGACCTTGAGAAACTGAGCCGTCCATTTCAGTTCGTCGTCAGAAAGCGATGCGAGTTCGGTGGTCAAATCCAGCAGCGCCGGGCGCTTGTCATGGGAAGACTGAGGATCGTAAGCGAACATCTCCGACACATCGACGCCGAAAAACTTGGCGAAGCGCTCGACGTTCTCAAACGAAACACCCGTCTCACCGCGCTCGATTTTTCCAATCATGTTTACCGACATGCCCACGGCTTCACTCAGCCCGGCCTGGGTCAATTTTGGCCGACACTGCTCGCGGCGAGCCGACACCGTGCTTCCAAATCGCTTGTTTATGTCCGACGGCACGCTCACCCGCAAAACAATAAGCCACGGGGCCCATCCATAAACGTAATTGTGTTGTATAATACAACGCTTTATTGATTTCCATTACCGCTCCTGTTACGGCTTTCCAATCTCGCGCGAGGTGCAGATTTGACGGCGCCAAAGGGACAAAGGATGGGTGAACCGAACGAAGTGGAGGACGGGTCCCCGCCGGGGCGCAGAAGCAAGGCAGCATTTGCAAAGTTCTATCAAGCCGAAACGCCGTGGCTCGTACGCTATTTCCGGCGGCATTCCGTGTCTGCGGAGGATGCCCACGATCTCGCCCAAGAGGCGATGACTCGCCTCCTGCGCATCGCCCCGTCATCCGACATCGAATCCCCTCAGGGCTATCTGCGGCGCATTGCGACCAATCTGCTGCGCGACCGGATGGACGCAGGTTCGACGCGCTTGGCGCGTTTGTCGGTTCCACTGAAGGAAGGTTTCGACAGGGCGGCCGATTTTGATCCCCATCGCGAGGTCGAAGCGCGGCAGGAAATCGAATACTGGTCGAACGTGCTTCTGGAACTCAAGCCGCTTACATTGGAGATTTTTCTATTGAGCCGTGTCGAGGGTTACACATACAACGAGATCAAAGCCCGCCTCGGTGTTCCCCTATGGGTCGTTCAACGCAATATGCTCAAGGCTATTCGACACGTAGCAAAGATGCGGGAAACTCACGGTGAGTAATCGACCCCGCGCCGGGCTTGGCGAAACAATCAAGAACTGGCTCGAAGAGCGCTCGGCACAGAAATGGGTCGAACGCATGATCCGCGACCGGTCGCGTTACGAACGCCCGTTTGAGCAATGGGCATCGGCAAAGCCTGGCCGCCGCGAGCGTTATGAGGATATAGTCGGAGCGCTCAACGCTTCCCGTGTCGGTGCCAGGCGCCTCGTCCGTCCGAAGTCCGGGAATGCGTCAGTTGCGAGGCGGTGGTGGTTTTCGGAAATTGTGCCGACACCTGCTTTCGCGGTTATCGCGCTCCTAACAGTGGGCGGCGCCGCATTATACATCGCGACGCCGATATTCAGCAATGGCAGCCGGGAGAATGCTTCAAGATTTGCTGCGGAGAACCGAATCTACTACAATGAGGTCGGGCAAGTCCGATCAATCAGGCTGCCCGATGGTTCCGCCGTGGTGCTGGACACCGATAGCGCGATGATGGTGCAATTCTCTGCTGAAAAGCGCGAGATAACGCTGATCAGCGGAAGGGCCCGATTTGACGTAGCACATGACCGGCAACGGCCTTTCGTGGTGACAGGAAGTGGCGGCAAGGTTGTCGCCATCGGTACGCTGTTCGATGTGACCCTGCGCAATGGCTTTGAAGTTCAGCTCTTGAAGGGGAGTGTCGAGATCACCCTTCCGTCAGCGGGACCAGGCGCCGCGCCCCATGCCCCTCTCATCCTCAGGCCCGGACAAAAGATTTCGTTCACAGCCGGTGCGGGACAGGCTACCGTCGAGCGCGGGAAGATCAGGAATTCTGATCCGCAATGGGTGTCGGGTGTGAAGCTTTTTGACGATGTGCCCGCGCGTGAGGTCGTTGCGGAAGCCAACACATATTCAAGCGTGAAGATCGAGTTCGCGGATCCCGCGCTCGCGGACAAGCTGGTCGTGATCCAGTGCGACATCCGAGACATTTCTGACGTGGCGGAAGGATTGGCGACACTGTTCCGACTGCAGGTTGATCGTAGTCAGCGCGGCAAAATCATCCTCAGATAGGCCCCCTCTCGTTCTCCCAGCATTTCTTTTCCCTGAGCGTCGTCTCCTCAGTGCAATGACCAAATTACGGTCGGGCACTCGGAAGGGCGGACACGATGGGAATTGCGAAAAAGGGGCTGGCGATCGGGATAACTGCGGTTGCGCTGATTTCGGCTGGGACCAGTTACGCTCAACAGGCAGATGAGCAAGTCTACGACATTCCGGCCCAGGATCTGAAGAGCGCAATTCTCGCCGTCGCCGGCCAAGCCGGCTACAGGCTCTACGCCTTCTCCGACGATGTGAAAGGCAAGCGCGGGCCTGCTCTCAAGGGTCGATTCACTGTCGAGGAGGCGATTCGACTTCTCCTCGAAGGATCCGGCCTTTACGCCGAGGTGCAGGGAAAGGTCGTTCAAATCCGGGGGCGATCGGCGACGCCGCGATCGGATGTAGCGAACGCGGCGGGTGAATCGTCGGACATCATCGTGACCGGCTCTCGGATCCGAGGCGCTGTCCCATCCTCGCCGGTCATCAGGGCTAGCCGAGAAGACATCGAAAGCGAAGGGCTCACTGACCTGGGCAGTTACGCCAGAAGTATCCCTCAAAATTTCAGCGGCGGCCAGAATCCAGGAGTAGTGCCCGGAGGCGGGGCGGCGAATCAAAATTTGAACAACTCGTCGGCGTTGAACTTACGAGGGCTGGGCCCGGACGCCACCTTGACGTTAGTGAACGGTCATCGGGTCGCCTATGATGCCATCAGTCAAGGCGTTGACATCTCCGCTATACCCCTTGCTGCCATTGAGAGGGTCGAGATTGTGGCAGATGGCGCGTCGGCCCTGTACGGATCCGACGCCGTTGGCGGAGTCGCAAACGTGATCTTGCGGCGTGACTTCGACGGGCTTGAGACTTCTGCACATTTTGGCGCATCTACTGACGGTGGAAATGAGCAACAACAATATAGTGCGGTAGCGGGCAAGCGATGGTCTGGTGGTGGCCTGATGGCTGCTGTCGATTTCAGCCACTCAACGGCAGTTACCGCTCGGGACAGGTCATATACCGCGACGCTTGACGACTCTGCGACATTATTGCCGTCGCAAAAGCAAATTAGCCTCGTCATTTCCAGCCATCAAAGACTGACCGACATAATCCGGTTAGAGTTGGACGCACAGTTCAACAATCGTAACTCCGAACGAAGAACCCCTTTTTCCGTTACGCAAAGCGCATTTGCAAATGGGAACGTTAACAAGGTCGGGGCTCGATCCTACTCTGTCACGCCCTCGGTTCGATTCGCCCTCCCTTCGGAATGGGAAGCATCCCTCAGTGCCACACATGCCGGAAGCAAAACAGCGATCCGCTCTCGCCGTTTTTCGGGGGGTGCTGAAACACGCCAGGGCCTCCTAATCTACAATAACCGGACCGACTCCGTCGAGCTCAATGGCGAGGGGCCGGTATTCCGTGCTCCCGGCGGTATCGCTCGCATGGCTGTTGGCGCGGGCTATCGGTCGCTGAAACTCGATGTCTTCGTTAATTCGACAGCCGCCGGCATAACGCAGGTTACCTCCGATTTTACGGGCGGGCGGGATGTGTATTTCGCCTATGGCGAACTGTCGATCCCTGTGGTCGGGAATAACAACACGATGCCTCTAATACGCCGGCTGACCGCAACCGGGGCGGTTCGCTATGAAAACTACCGCGGCGTCGGATCGATCGCAACGCCGAAGATCGGACTTACCTACGAACCACTATCGGGCGTCACGCTAAAGTCTAGCTGGGGAAAATCATTCAAAGCGCAAACGCTTTTCCAGGAGTTTCAACTCCGCGAGGGCAATCTCATTTCGGGCACCAACTTCGTTCCCTCCAATCTACCGCAGGGAGCAACCGTGCTACTGCTAGCCGGCGGCAACCAGAATCTGAAACCGGAGCGCGCGACGACCTGGACGACTTCAGTTGCTTTTCGCCCCGCGTTCATTCGTGGTCTGAGCGTCGAAGCGAGCTACTTCGACGTTCACTACAATGATCGCGTTGCAACCCCGATCATCGGCACATCGAGCGCGCTTTTGAACCCGATTTATCAGGATTTTATCACCTTCAGCCCCACCTCTCAGCAAATTGCTGATGCCATTGCGGATCTTCCGCAAGGGATTCTCAATCAGACCGGGCAACCCTTCGATCCAGCGAGTGTCGCGGCGATCATGGACAACTCGCTACGCAATACCGCACGCCAGAGAATTCAGGGGGTGGACGTCGCCGCCGACTATACGCACAGTCTCGGGACCGATGACCAACTGCGGATCACCGCTGCTGGAAGCTACCTGGATAGCAAACGGCAACTGAGTTCTGGTCAGCCGACCGCTGACCTGGCGGGTACCATATTCAATCCGCCACACTGGAGAGCGCGGTTCGGCGGGACTTGGGAGCGGCGCAACGTCGCGTTGGCCACGACGCTGAGCTACATTGGCGGTACGCTTGATAACAGATTTCAGCCCATCATACGCGTTGGTGCCTTCACTACTGTCGATACGACCGCAAGGATTAAGGCAACAGACAGCCAAGGACTGCTTGGAGGTTTCGACTTCATAATATCGGTCCAGAATATCCTTAACGCCAAGCCGTCAATCATACGAAGTAGCGATCCATCTAACCCGCCTTATGACTCGGCTAATTATCCCTCCACTGGCCGTGTTGTCGGTCTCACAATAACTAGGGCATGGTAATGCGATCGTTTCGGCGAGCCCTATTGGGTGTGGTAGCCGCAATGGCTGCCAGCCTAAGCCCGGCATCCGGCCAAACCACAAACTGTTCACAGATTGCCCCGCCCACCAAAATCTCCTCGCTTAGCAATCGTCCTTTGCTGCCTGAGGATTTGGTGCGACTGCGAGACATCGGTTCCGACGGGCAATCTCCGCCAAATCGTCGAATGTTTTCGTTATCTCCCGACAAAGGAATGATCGCATTTCAGCTGAGACAGGCCGACACCAAAAACAACAGCTACTGCCTAGCAATATTCGTCATGAAGACCCAAGCAGGCGCGCAACCACTGATCGTCGACGAGGGAGGAGAACTAGTCCGGTCCACGTTCGATTTCCGAGGAAAAGCCGCCTTTCCGAGCGGTATTCCAAAGACGATATCACCAAAATGGGCTCCCGACGGACAATGGATCGCCTTCCTTAAGAGGGTGGGCCCAACCACTCAAATATGGCGGGCCTTCAAAGATGGACACGGGAGTAGTCCGTTGACCCATGAGAATTTCGATATAATTGACTTCGAGATCACGGCTGATGGCACGACAATCATATACTCGGGCCAACCAAAGTTGCGGGAGGCTTTGGCGGATATTGAGCGCGAAGCGCTCGCGGGTTTCCACTATGATGGACGCTATGCTCCGTCCGCTAGCGATCGCCCCTTCCCCGCCACCCCGATTCCGACCGAAGCCTACGCTCAAAATCTCAAGACGGGCACGATCCGGCCGGCGCTGCCAGCCGAAGCGCGCCTGCTGCAGCTACCGTCGGATGCTCCGGACGAGGCTCTGGAATTCGCGAAATCTGCGACCGGTCAGGCAGCATGGCTGATTAATTTGCCCGGCAACCCTATAAGACCTCCGATAGGCCTCATCGTGGCGAATGAGCGAGGCGTACCAACTCTCTGCGTTGCGCCCTCCTGTCGCGGACGCATCAGCAATCTATGGTGGACAGTTAACGGGGGCAAAGTACGCTATTTCCGCCGCGAAGGAACTGCATTCGCTGAAACGGCCATCTACGAATGGTCACCGCGCAAAGGATCGCCTCGACGGATCTATTCGACAGAAGACGTTTTGAACGATTGCAGCCCCCTCCGCCGCCTCCTAATCTGCGTTCGGGAGGGCTCCATATCGCCGCGCTATATATCATTGCTCGATCCGGATACGGGCACGTCAAAAATCCTGTTCGACCCTAACCCCGAATTCGATCATCTCCGCCTCGGAAGAGTGACACGATTTTCCTGGGAAAACAGCTTTGGGATCACCACCATCGGCGACCTTGTCTTACCGGTTGATTACAAGGCTGGCACAAAATATCCGCTGATCGTAGTGCAATATGATACGCGAGGCTTCCTTCGTGGGGGCACGGGCAATGAGTTTCCGATTCAGGCCTTCGCCAATCAAGGATATGCCGTATTGAGTTTCAGCCGTCCGCTCGAGATGGGCTATCTAAGCGCTGCTACAAACGCTGACGAATTTGGAAAGGCAGACCTCAAGGATTTTTCCGACCGCCGCAGCGTGCAATCGTCCCTGGAAATCGGTGTTAAAAACTTAGTTTTACGAGGAATTGTTGACCCCAAGCGAGTTGGTATCACCGGAATGAGTGATGGTGGATCGACTGCGGAGTTTGCGCTACTGCACAGCGATTTGTTTGCCGCCGCTGCGATGAGCAGTTGCTGCTGGGACCTCACCCTGCCCGCTCGTGTCGGTCCTTACGCGGCGGCGCATTTTAGCGCGGAAGGTTGGCCACGTGTAAGCGATGAAAGCACCGAATTCTGGCGTCAAGTCTCGATGGTCCCGAACGCGCGAAAAATGTCTGCTCCTATATTGCTGCAGATGGCTGACAGCGAATATATGAGCGCGCTGATGGCATTCACGGCATTGCGGGAACAGAAGAAGCCGATCGACCTTTTCGTTTTCCCCAATGAGACCCATGTGAAGTGGCAGCCGGCTCACCGTCTCGCCGTCTTTTACCGCAGTATCGCCTGGTTCGATTTTTGGCTCAAAGGTCAGCACGCCCCGGAAATGGGCGAACAGTCCGAGCTTTCACATTGGGAATCGCTGAGGCACGAATGGCGACCATCTGACTGAAATCTTCTCATGCGGCAAACTTGGACCAGTTTGCGATCCAGGCCTCGGTATTGAGCAACTCCATTATTCGGACATGCTCGAGCCCAAGATTGGGACCGACACTTGCTAACATAGCCTCCAGCGCAACCCGTTCTAAAATACCGCGGCTGGCCAGGTTGCCGTCTAGCAATCTTTCGCGGATAGCAGGCAGATACCTCCTGAGGATCTGGACGCTAAATCCGTCCGGTCCCCCCTTCGAATTCCGGTTCAAAATTCGGCCAGGCAGTAACTTGCTGAAGGCCAATCTCGCGACTGCCCGGTTCTGGCCGCCAGCGCACCAATACCAGCTTGGAATCTGAAGACACAGCTCGACAATTGGCTGAGACAACAGCGGGTTTATAACTGGCGCGTAAGTCGTCCTCATGGGATACAAGTTTTGTTGCACTCGTAATAGCCCCGCTATGTGCGACGCCTTACCAGGCATGGCGTCGTCCAGCCCCTCAAGCCAAGGATGCGAAAGCTCATATTTCGATTGATGTGATACAACATCCGGGTGGAGAAAGCGACTGTCAGGTCGCCAGGTGAAGGCGAATGAATGGGACCTCAACCTCTTCAGAGCCGCCCTCAGCACTGCATTCAGTCCCGCCCCCGTCAGTTTCGAGACGTCCGCGACTGTCCGTAGAATGCCCCGATGCAGTCCTTCCATCAGGAACTGATCTACTACTGCATCTGCCGTTTGCGAGTACCCGAAGACATTGTCCCCGCCGTTACCCGTGAAATAGGCGTCAATTTCGCATCCCCTCCCGGCATCAATGAGGGCGAGCTCATAGGCCAGACTATGAGTTCTACCGACCGGTCGTGGGAGATGCTGACTGACGGATTCGGTTATATCGACATTTTCAACAGCATAGCGTTTCTCGATGAGGTCCAGACCGAGCGCATTGCACAGTGTTCGAGCATAAATTCGCTCGTCACCAGCGGGATCGTCCGTGTACATGGTCAAGCACTGCGGCGCTGCGGCCGCCAGACATGCCGCCACGATAGAAGAATCGAGGCCACCCGAGACGGTCAGCAATGTACGGCTATATTGCGACGACCACATCGATACGCAGTATTCGACAATGTCCTTTAACTGATCGGCTAGGTCGAAGGGGCTGCAAGAGCAAGGAGGCTTGGCATAGTCCCAAGGCGACCAATAGGCTCTTGTGACGCCAAGACCTCGGCTTATGGCAATCTCGGTACCGGGCAGAAGTTCATATACGCCGGACATGGCTGTTTGCGCCATTGGAAGTCCAGCGCTGTATAGAAAGCGACTTACTCCATCCCAGTCCACACACGGGGCAAAAATATGTGCAAGACGAAAGAGCGTGATGCTCGACGCGAACGCAACATATCGATCGCAGTAGGTATAATAGCATGGCAAAGCTCCAGAAGGATCTCGCATTACACGGACCATGCGATCTTTACCGAGAAACGCGGAAACATACGCGCCCCAGTATATTTTCGCCATATCCTCTGGCAAAGCCGGAGTCGTAGACCAGCCTTTAGAAGAACTTTTGCTCGAAGCATAGTCGCCTGCCTCGGGCCGCTGGAACGCCGTCCCTATGATAAAACCAAGATCATTGTCAAATGGCATGAAATCGCCGCCACGCTCATCGAGAAATAAAGCAATCGAACCGACCTGAAAGCGGCAATATTGGTTTAAATGCACTTCAACTTGTTGAGCAATGTCCTTTATATCCATATCTTCGTACGCGACGATAAGGAGATAATGCGTATTCATCAGATCACCAAGATCGGGCTGAAGCGCCTGGCGTAGTCAAAATCTCCCGTAAGCACGCAATCATCAACCTGCACCCAGCTATGGGCAGCAAATGGTGCAGCTCGCACACCAATGACGAGAGAAGGAGTGAATCGAAAATGATAACATACGAGGAGGAATGCGAGAGATCGCGACAGACAGCGATCCGCTGGCGGAAGCAGGCTGTCTGAAGCAATGAAAGCGGACAGAACTGCAGGAAGGTCAGTCACTGATTGTGTCTCTCCAACACGGACAGCGGCTCTTCTGTGCTTGATGGAGGCTATAATGTGCGAGAATTTACGGTAACGGAGGGATACAAGAGCGTTCAGTCTCGCCAAAATCGCGTATGAAATTAATTTCGTGGAACGCTGTCGGTTGTCCGATTCTTCGATCTCGCGTTCAGCGGTGGGCATATTAGCTGGTGGAGGGCAGCGGTGCAGGTCGTCGCTTTCAACCAATAGCCCGTGGGCGAACAGCGGACGAAGGGCACTATGTCGCGCTGTCTCGTCGCGCGGGGCAGCTACAAACATTTCAAATGCAGCAGTTGCTTCGTCTGGCAGGCAGAAGTATCGATCGCGCTCAACGTCCAAAAATATCGCCCAGCCTGACCTTATGCAGTAGTGGACGTTGTCTCGGAGCCTATAGGGCATATCGCATCCCTGATTATTTCAGGACGCGTGCCAACCGCAACGGAGTCGATCGCGGCGGCAACGCGCCCCTCGTAACGAGATCAATCGCTCAGGAGACCGATGTCGGACTGCAAACCGCCGTCATGGTCATTGGCTCCGGAATCCCGCCCCTTGGTTTGGGTGGTTGCCGCTCCGAGGTCGATCAGTTCGTCGCTGGCCGTCTCATGATCGCGCTCCATAATAACCTCCTTCGATTGTGCCGCAGGGAATTACGACATGCAGAGGATATGATAGTTTGCGCTTATCGCCGATCTTATAAGGTCTCGGTCGCGCGACAAACGGCATTGGAAGGTCTTTGATGGCGCTCCCTAGAGCGGCATCGACAACCGGAATCATGCTCTCACGAGCCTTTAACCGAGGTTGCCGGCAAGCCAGACCCGCTGGACGAGATCATGCGTTCGTCTCAGACGCCGGCGATGGTACGCCCAAATCGCCTCCCTGAGGTCAGGGTCACTACCGCGCGCGGTCAAGGAAGCGATCGTCTTGAGTTCGCTCGCCACATTCCGAATGACCAGCGGCTCGACGAGTCGTGGCGCATTCAGCCTCCCACTCAGGAGGATGACCGCCTCGACATGGGGCCAGTTCCGCGATCGGCGTGCGATCGCCACAAACAGTGATGAGGCAGCCTCGGCTACCTCGGTGGGTGTCTGAAGCGCCTCGGCGAAAAGAATGCCTGGCGATGCCCCTGCCCGGTCGCCGCGAGCCGGACGCTTGAGCGCGTTGCGGATCAATTGCCCATGCCAGAGATAAAGATCGCGGAGCCCTTTCGCGCTCAGACCCGGCAGCTTGAATCCGCCATCTGGATGAACCCTGAGAAGGCGTTCGCCGACGAGGCGCTCCGCGCTATCCCGAACCGGGCCGATGCTGACGCCATATTCCACGGCAAGGGCATGGATATTCAGTTGCGCCCCCGGCGGAAACCGGCCGCTCAGGACATCGGCCCGCAGCCGCTCATAGATGGTGGCAGTGGTTACGGGCTTGGGCGACATGGCTCCGCACTACGGCGCTTGGCGGCCACGGCCGGAAAACGCCAGCCTTGCCTTTGCGGCGTCCTGGCGTTCGGATATCAGCGCGACGCAGGCTTCCTCGAGGTCCCACAGATCCTCCATCGCCAGCAGTTCATAAGGTATCGGCATCCGGCGCTCCACAAACAGCAGCGGCGCGGTCATGTGAAAGGTTGAGAGATTGAGCCAGTGCGAGCACAGCACATGGTCCTCGATGGTCGGCGCGGGGCCGCCAGACTCCAATTCTCTCACCCACCGCTCGCTTATTCCGATCTCGCTCGCCATTCGGGCCTGCGAGATATGATCTCGACGGCGGCGTTGCTCAATTCGTTTGCCCGAGAGCTCCTTCATGAAGGAGATGACCGGCAACTCTTTCGACGGACGACTTTGAGACGACATGGACAGGTCTCCCTGGCAATGGCTCAAAGCTCCCGGTAGCATTTACCCGATGCCGAAATGCTGGTGTATTATCCGCCTGTATGCAAGAACTAATCTTATCACTTTGATAGGACTGGAACTCACCTGCCACTATCGGCGGTCTTCAGTTGTACCCGCCCTGACCGGGCGCTGCGCATCCACAAATATCCTGATATATCTTAACAATTCGTCTGTCCTCCGATGCGCGAAAGCCCATCAGTGCTGCAAGATACAGCTTCCAGATCTGTGGCGCCGGATAGAGGCAACCCGCTTCCGCGATGCGATCCGCTATCCGCTTCGTGGTCTCGGCCAGGTCTGGAGAGGTGCCTACGAACTTCACCTCGCGGCCGCCCAGGGAGTTTAGCTCGGGCGAAATCATATCCCCTATCACCTCGTCCACGGGGCCGATTTCCACCAGCCGCATCGCCACATAGAGCGTCATGCCATAGGGCAGTAGGTCCTCGACGAGATGACATAGCCTGCAATGGCACTCCAGGTACAGGCCGATGCCCATGCTTGAGAGCTTGAGCTTGTATGTGCGCGAAGATCTGACCGTCATGATTTCGCTCCCAGATTGCGGTTCTGTTCGGACAGTCACTGTCTGGATGCCGACATTGGAGTGATGTCGATTCGACCGGGCTTCAAGGCACGAACATGCCAAGCCAGCAACGTGCTGGAAATGCTGCAACCGGAAATATACTGCCGGTTTCCGGCAGCTCATTTCCGGTTTCCGGCAACATAGTTCCTCGAACCGGAACTATATTGCCCTGCTCGTTGTAGCCCGACGCCTCCTCGACCAACGACATCGCATCGAATGCGGTGACGGTGAGCAGACCCGAATGATCAAAGCTCCCAGCCGAACCGAATAGACGATCCGGCCGGCAGAACGATGCGCGGCCCGCAATGGAGGACCGCAACTCATGGTTCGAAACCCCGCCTATGGGCTTCCGATACTGGCCGCCGCATGCGGCGCCATCATGCTCCCGCATAGCGCCTTCGGGCAAGTCGCAGCGAAGCAGCGGCAGGCAGATGCCGCAGGCTATCCCTGCGCCCGCTCCGGTCAGCTTACGGTTGTCCAGAGCGAAGGCAATTTCGCGATCCGCGAGAAGACCGAGGCTCCTGCGCCTCCCGCAAGACCCGCGGCGATCAGGCTCGGCACCTCACTCAGCCTCGACAGCGGACTTTTCGCTCGCACCTCCCTCGTTCGTCCGGAGAGCGCCAATGTTCCGCAACAATAAGCTGATCCTGGCCGCGCTACTCTGGGCGCCGCTTCCGGCCTTTGCACAAGAGAAGACGGCGGAAACACTGGCGGAGGCAGTCGCGGAGGCCCAGCGTCAATTGCGGCAGACGTTCACGAACCTGACGTTCGAGGACTTTGGTCCGGCCCCTGTCACTGGCCCCATATATCAGGCCATTGCCGGCGGACGTGTCATCTACTTCGCACCGGAAAGCGAACATCTTCTCTTCGCCGCGATCTACGACAAGAACGGCACCAATCTTACGGCGTTGGCGCAGGACGCAAGCGCTCGCAAGCGCCTGGGTGCGATCGATCCCGCCGACGCCCTGGTCGTGGGACCTGCCGGTGCCCCCAGGGTCATCGAGTTCACTGATCCCGATTGTCCCTACTGCCAGGCGCTCGAGCGGTTCTGGCTGGCGAAGGAAGCCGAGGGCAAGCCAGTCCAGCGTCTCATCTACTTCGTGAGCGGCATCCATCCGCAGGCGGCGGCAAAAGCCGAACACATCCTGTGTTCGCCCGACCCGCAAGCCACCTTCAAGGCGGTCTACGCCGGCGCGCAGCCGACCGCGCTGCGCACGTGCGACGCCGGTGCCCAGAAGGTTGCCCGCGACGCCGACACCGTCCGGAAGATGGGTGTCTCGGGGACGCCGACGCTGTTCGTCGACGGCAAGCTCGTCTCGGGTTTCCAGCAGGCCGAACTCGAAGCCTTCCTCGAGGCAGACAGCAAGAAGCCCAGGGCCAGCCCCTGAGCCAACAGTTCAGCGATTTGGCGGACCTCGCGCGAGCGCGCTCACGGCGGCGCCAGCGAGGGCCGGGATGCCGGCGGGTGCGTGCCTCCAGGGGCCGTCCAACGCCCTCGTCGGCCGGACATGTCGGAACGAAGTATGTGTCTCGATCCGACCTCGCGACCGGCAAGCATGATCCGGACGGCTCCAATGACATGGAGACTGCATATGTTGACTATGATCCAGGGAAGGACGTTCCGCACGACCGACGCGGTGGGCCTTTTCCTCCTGGCCGCGATCGCCTGCACGAGTGTCGCCTACGCCTTTCAGGCGCCGGCGGCCGGCGACCTTGGTTACGACATCTACGACATCGTCGTGAACCAGGGCGTCAAGGGCCCGCTCGGCTTTGTGGGCGGCGTTGCCGCCTTCCTGTTCGGCGTTTCGCGGCTCTTCTCGAACATCATGATCGGCATCCCGACGATCGTGGCGGCCGTCTGCCTCATCAAGGCGGATTCGATCCTCCAGACCTTCGGCATGCTGATCTGAAAGCTCGCCGGGCCGCCGCCTAGCCGGCACCCGTGCAACCGAACGGGAGGCGGTGGTCGCCTTCCGCAACCCACGTCCAACGACGTGGTGAAGCAAGGGAGAAGAGCGTGGACGAACGTCTGCCGCAGTTCCTGCATCGGCCGGTCCAGATCCTCTGGTTCGACAGTCAGGAATTCATCGTCGTCATGAGCGTGATTTTCGTCGCGGTCATTGTCGGCGGGGTCATCGGCTGGCTGCTCATCGGCGCTCTTCTCCTGTTCATCCCATGGAAGCGGACCAAGCCGCGCGGTTTCATCCCGCACATGGCCTGGCGCTGGGGCCTCGCCCGCTTCCGCAATTATCCGGGTCCAACCCAGACCCGCTTCTTCGAGTAGGCGCGATGGCTTTTCCCTTCAGGCGCAAGCGCCAGCCCGATATGATCGGCGACACGCGGCCCAGCTGGCACCTGCATCGTTATCTGCAGGGATCGGCAAACCTCTTCGAGGAAAACCGGCTGCTTAAGGTCGCGATCGCGGGGCTGTTTGGCATCACCGCGGTGCTCGGCACCGTCATCTACACCTCGAACCAGAACACGCGCACCGTGATCGTGCCCTTCGGCGCGGACGGCGACCTCTATGTGACGGGCAACAAGCCTTCCGAGGCTTATCTCCGGTCGATCACCTTCAACATTGTCGGCCTGGTCGGCACCTACTCGGCATATTCAGCCGACCGCCAGTTCCAGGAGCTGCTGCGGATCGCACATCCCAGTGCCTATAATGGCTTGCGCGACAGCCTGAGCCGCCTGCTCGACGAGCTCGGCAACAACCCGACGCTGTCGATCGCCACGTATATCCGCGGCGATCAGCCCGTAACCTGGACCGGCAGCGAGATCCTCGTGCCCGTAGAAAAGGTCCGGGTGATCGGCGGCGTGATCCGCAAATTCCGCGGCAATCTGCGCATTCGCTACGCGCTCGAGAATGGCCGTTTCTGGCTGACCGCCCTCCAGGAGGAGAATTTCAGTGCCGATATCCGGTAACCGCGCGCGGATGGGCTGCTTCGCCGGGGCGCCCACCCTTTGCATATTGGCCGCATCCCTTGTTGCAGCCGCGCCCGCTTTCGCGCAATCGATCACGGCCCTCCCTGACCAGACAAGCCGGATCCGGCTCTCCAACCATGACGTCAATCATGTGGTGTGTGTCGGCGGCGAGATCGAGGACATCAAATTCTCGGCCGAGAAAGGACTTGCTGTCGAACGCGGCGGCTCGGACGCCTGGATCAAGTTTCTCGTTCTCGAGACGGAAGACCTCAATTTCGCCGGGAGTGACGCGAAAACACGCACCTATGTCACCACGCCGTCGGAATTCTTCGTCTCGTGTAACGGCGCAATCTATCCGCTGTACGCTGAGCCCGCCGACATTCCCGCCCAGACGGTTACCCTGGCCCCGGGCAGTCCCCAGCGCGCCCGGGCGAACGAGGCCCTGCTCGGCCCCCTCGTCGAGGAAGAGCGGGCGGTGGGCATCGCGCTTGCAATCCTTCAGGACCGGATCCCGGCCTCATTTTCCGAGGTGGCGCCGTCTCGCGATCGGCTCATCCTTGCCGACCTTCCCACCGCATCGCTCACCGAACGGCGGCGGCTCGAAGTCGAAGGGGCGGGCCTTTCGGTCAGCGAGTATCTCGTTCGCGCCGGCGCCGCGACCACGCTCGATGAGCGCGACTTCCTCGACACGGCGCTCGGAGCCGACATCTTTGCCATCACGATCGACCGATTGACGCTGGGCCCCAATGAGACCGCCCGATTGATCGTCGTGCGCCGGAGTGTCCAGCCATGACCACGCCTGATGAAAACCGGGATATGGCGCCCGAACAAACATCTTATGCAGCCCACGACGATCGCGAGGAAAGCGCTGCCGCGCGCCCCGCCCTTCTCGACCTGCCGGCACAATGGGCGAAGCTCACGTCCGATCAGAAGCTGCGCGCCAAACAATTGGGCGTCGTCTCGACGATCGCACTGCTCGGGTTAGGCCTCTACACCGCAAGCACCAGCGGCAACAAGGAAGCGCCCAAAGCGCCCCAGGCCTCGAACCTCGACATGGGCGCTGGCCTCCGCGGCGACAGCCTTGAGGTAAAACTGCGCGGCGACCTTCAGAAGATCCTCGATGGGCAGAGCCTGCTCGGCGACCGGGTCACTGCGATCGAGGAAGGCAAAGTGGTTCCCGGCACCCGTGCCGGTTCTCACGTGTCCGCTACCGGGGATGGTGGCGATCTCCCCCCGGCCATACCCGGCGAGGCTCCGGCCTATCCGCCCGCGCCGCCAGAAGCCCGGGGCGCGGCCGATGAAATTCCTGTCCCGCCCGCTGCGCCGGCCGCACCGTCAGCGCCGCCGGCTCCGCCCACGCAGCGGCAGGTCGGCGCGATCGGCGCGGCGACCGCCACGCAAGCGTCGGAAGGAGGCGCCGGCGGCGGGGCCGCATCAAAAAAAGGGAAGCGGACGATCTATTTGCCACCTGGTTTCATGAAGGCGCGGCTGTTGACCGGCATCGACGCGCTGGCGAGTCGGGACGCGACCAGTAACCCGGAGCCGATCATCGCGCGCGTCCAGGCGCCTGCTGTTCTGCCCAACGAGGTCAAGGCCAATCTCGCCGGGTGCTTCGTCATCGGCAATGCTACGGGAAGCCTTGCAAAGGAACGGGTCGAGATCCAGCTCGTCTCGATTTCGTGCGTGGACTTCGAAAGCCATGCGGTCGTCGATCAGGCGATCAAGGGCTTCTTCGTCGATGCCGACGGCAAGAAGGGCCTGTCCGGCAAGGTCGTGACCCGCGCCGGAGCGACGCTCGCCCGCTCGTTCATTGCCGGTACGATCGCGGGCATTTCGCAGAGCGTCGAAGGGTCGTTCGGCAGCCTTTCGACCTCAGCGCTCGGGAGTGTTCGCAGTCTCGATGCCGGTGACGCCGTCAAGTCGGGGATCGCCGGAGGCCTGTCCAAGTCCTCGGACAAGCTCACCGACTTCTACCTCGATCTCGCCCGCCAGGCCGGCCCGGTCGTGGAAGTCGGCGCGGCCAAGGATGTCGTGGTCGTCATCCAGGAAGGCCTCGCGCTCGAGATCAAGCCATCGGTCGGGAGCAAATTCTGATGCGCCCGCCCTCACCCACCGGAGGTTCCGCCATGCCGATATTGGCCAACCAGTTTCTACACCGGACATTTCTGTCTGTCGGTCTGCTCGCCAGTCTTGGAGGCTGTGCGGCGGTCGGGTCGATGATGTCGCCCTATTCGGAAAAGTTCGACTGCAAGAACAGCGATCATGGGCAGTGCATCCATCCTACCCAAGCCTATGCCGATGCGGTCGCAGGCGTTGCGTCAAAGTCGGACCCCAGGGTCACCAATGACCGGGCCATGCTGCGCGGTCAGGAGGTAAAGAAGGAAGGCGCGAGGTCGCGCTCCGATGCCGCGGGCGGCGCCTATGGCAGCTACCGCGACAGCGTCTACCGCGAGCTCAAGGGTCTGATCGAGGCGCCGGTCACGCCGATGCTCAAGCCGGCATGGACGGTGCGCACGCTCATCCTGCCTTATGCCGATCGTCAGCGGCCCGACCGGCTCTACATGCCGCGCTACGTCTATTCGGTGGTCGACAAGCCGGTCTGGGTCGTGGGCGGCACGCTCGTGGCCGCGCCCGACCGTGCCTCTCAGGCACCGATCCTGGGCCAGGTGCGTGATCCGGTAACCGCCGATGGCGAGCCAGCGCCGGCCACCGTGCCAGCTGCTCCCGCGATCGTGCCGCCCACACCGGAGCCTAAGCCATGAGCGGCCTCTCCTATGCACGGCTGCGGAGCGCCGTGCGGCGCGACAGCTTTTCAGACTATCTCCCGCTGGTCGCCTGGGAGGCCGAGACCGAGGCCTTCCTCTGCATCGACGATAGCTGGGGCCATGCCTGGGAGCTGCTGCCCACGGCGTACATGTTCGCACACGTCCAGGGCGCGCTACAGGGACTGCTCAACATCCATTTTCCGGACGGAACGGTTCTCCAGCTTCACACCCTCGCGGACCCGCTGATCGACGATGCGCTCGACGCCTTCCTTGATCTGAAGACCCGCGACGATCCGCTGATCCAGGCTTCGGCGCGCTACACCCATGCCTATCTGAGCAAAGGGCGTCATGGCCTCAAGGCCCTGCACGGCATCCCGGTTCGTAATTTCCGCACGCTTCTCTCGATCAAGACACGGCGGCCACTGGGCGAGGATCTGCGTCGGCAGGTTGAGGAGCAGCTGTCGAAGCTCGGCATCCGCCGGTTGCCGCCGGAGGAACTAGTGGCCTTCTACCGGCGCATCTTCAACGGCGTCGCGGATAGCGCGCCCGGCGTCTTCGCCGATGGCACCGCGATGGGTGCGCCGCCGATCGCCAAGCAGATCATAGATGCCGGGCCGGATCTCGTGTTCGAGGGGGCCGAGGTGTTCCTCGGCAACCAGGTCGCGCGCTGCCTCACGCCCAAGGCACCCGCGCGCCGGATCACGGCAGAACGGGCGAACCGCTTGATGGGCGGGATGCGTGGCGCGTCCGAGGACAGCGACCAGATCGGCGGCCCGTTCCTCTACACGCTCAACATCCTGTTCGACCATTCGCAGTTCGAGATCCACAAGCGCGCGCAGATCCTTTCGGCACAGAAGGCTGCGGGCAGCTTCGCGGTCGAGGTCGGCAAGCAGATCGAGGAGATCGGCTGGATCCTCGACGAAGCGGGCAACAGCAAGTTCGTGCGCGTCATTCCGACTGTCTGGGTATTCGGTCGCGACCGCGCCCATGCCCGCGATCTCGCGGCGCGCGCCAAGCGCCTTTGGGAAGGCGAGCCCCTCCCCTTCTCGATGCAGGAGGAAAGCTATCTCAACCCGACGTTGCTGGTGATGAGCCTGCCATTTGGGCTCTATCCCGACCGTACGACGCTCAGGCTGCTCGAGCGCGACTTCCGCATGCCGGTGAAGGCGGCCGTATTGATGGCGCCGATCCAGACCGACTTCCGCGGCGGCGGCCGCCCTGCCCTACTCTATACGGGCCGCAAGGGCCAACTCATTACGCTCGATCTGTTCGACCCCAGGATCAACAACTACAACTTCATCGTTTCGGCCGAGAGCGGCGCTGGCAAGAGCTTCCTGCTCAACAATCTTTGCCAGCAATATTTCGCCTGCGGCGCGCTCATTCGCATCATCGATATTGGCGGCAGCTATCGCAAGCTCTGCACCCTCTGTTCGGGCCGCTATATCGACATCGGCGAGGAACATCTTGTCCTTAACCCGTTCGATATGGGGCTGGCGCTCGACGGCGACGATAAGCAGTCCGCCATCACCATGGCAGTGGCGATCGTCGCCGAGATGGCGAATGCGTCTACCCGCAAGGGTGTCACGACATCGGAATGGAACCTGCTGAAATCGGCCGTCCAATGGACGATCGACACGGGTCGCGCAGATCATGGCATCGATGCCGTACGCGAGTGGCTCGGCACCTATCCCGAGCTGGTCGAGACCGCGCTCGATCATGTCGATCATCTCGTTCCCGTCGCCCGTGAGCTCGCCTTCAACTTGCGCGATTTCGGGTCGGGGGGCGCCTATGGCCATTATTTCAACGGTCCCTCGACGCTCGACATCCGCCATGACGAATTTGTGGTGCTCGAACTCGAGCGCCTGAAATCCATGCCGGACTTGTTCAACGTGATCGTGATGGTCGTCGTGAACGCGGTCACCCAGGAGCTCTACCTTTCAGCACGCGACCGCCCGCGCTTCGTGCTGTGCGACGAGGCGGCGCAGTTCATGACGCGCACCGACGGGCAGGACCTCTCGCGTCTCGCCGAGGCCTTCGGCCAGGGCTACCGGCGCGCGCGCAAATATCGTGGCTCGTTCGGCATAGTGCTCCAGTCGATGAACGACCTGACGCTGTTCGGCGGCACGGGTCAGGTGATCCTCGAGAATGCCGCGACGCGCTTCCTGCTGCAGGGCTCGACCTACGATCGCGCGGTCGACAACAAGATCCTCGACTATTCGGGGTTCGTCCTCGACCTGCTGAAATCGGTCCGCAACTCCAAACCCAATTACAGCGAGGTGTTCATCGACTCCCCGCTGGGTCTGGGTATCGCCCGGCTCGTGGTCGATCCCTTCAGCTACTGGATCAACACCTCCGCGCCCGACGAAGTCGCCGCCTTCGAGGCTTTGATGCGCCAGGGTCTTTCGCCGCTCGAAGCCATTTGCCGTCTCGCCGGCGTCGAACCCTCGCAGATCCTGGGCGTGCCTGCCACGTCTGGCCCTGTGGAAGCCTGATCGCATGGCGCGCTTCACTCCGCACCCCGACCAGTTGCCGCTCAACTGGTCCGACAATGAGGCGATCGAACTGATCGTCGAGCAACGCCTTGCCGAGCGGTTCGAGGCGGAATCCTTCCAATGGCGCCTGCGGCTCGTCATGATCGAGACGGTGATGATGGGCCTCCTCGTGCTCGTCGCCGGGCTTGTGCTCAGGCAGCCGACCATGATGGTGCTGCGCGCCTCGCTGCTGGTGGCGGCATCCTGCCTCGCGACCGGTCTCCTGCTGCTCGGCCTTTCGGCGGGCACCGCGAAGCTGATGAGCCGCTTGCGCCGGTGGAGAGGCAAATGAACGGCCTCACCTCTTCCACGCCGTCGCCTTCGGCCATCCGGCTCACGATGAGCGGTTTCCTGCTGATGCTGGTGCAAAGCGCCCTCCTGCTGTTCTCGCCCGCGCTCGACGGGAATTGCGCAATGTTGATCTGGGTCCTCACATCTTTGGCATTTTCAGCCTTCGTCGCAGCGCTCATCGGTATTCCCGAGCCGCCCGAACGGCATTGGAGGCAGCGCCATGGCCGATAGTCCGCTCGGCCGTGTTCGGCGTGGCCCCATGTTGCTGGCGCTCGCTACGGGCAATCTTCTGGTCGTTGCTGCCGCCTTCGCGGCGGCCGGGCCTGCGAGCATCACCTCTCCGTCGCGTAGTACGATCGGACGCACCTGGCCGATTGCGGAACCCGACGCGCTTGCGGAGATCGAGGCCAAGGCCGCGACGCTGCCCAACGACATGAGCAAGGCATTCGGCCCGCGCGACAAATGGACCGCGCTCAAGGCCGCTCCACTCGGGATCGCCGGCACCGACCGGGTGCGCAGTGTGGTACCCTTCTACACGCTCGATTTCGACATCACGCTGCCCGACGGCAAGACGCTTTATCCCAAGGGCTTCACCTTCAATCCGTTGACTTATGTGAAGCTGCCGCAGCGTCTCGTCGTCGTGCATCCGCGCGATCTCGGCTGGGCCCTTCGCAATGCGCGGAACAGCGATTTCATCCTCTTGTCCGCGCTTGGGAGCCAGAATGGCGACGCGATCGACCTCAGCGAGAAGACCGGTCGCCCGATCTACATACTGGAGGAGCGTGTCAAGCAGCGGCTCGGGCTGACGGTGGCGCCGGTCATTGTCGAGCAGTCCGGCACACGGCTCGTGCTCACTGAATATGGTCCCAGGCGCCGCGCCGTCTCGTCTCCTGCGAAAGGCGTAATGCAATGATCGGGCGCCTTCCCCTTTTCGTCACAGGCCTTGTTATCGGGTTGCTGATGACGCTCGCCTGGCCGAGCCAGGCCCACGCTTCCAAATGCGAGGCGGGAACCGTCTTCAATCCGATCACGAAAGTGCGGTGGACCTGCATTTTCCCGATCACGGTCGGGGGCATTCGCGTCGGCAGTTACGACAAGCTCGACAAGGCGCTTGATGCGCAGTCGGCGGCAAAGCCGCTATGCGCCTGTCGGAAGGGAATCCAGTTCTGGTTCGGAGTGAAGGTCTCCTACTGGTCTCCGAACCGCATGATGGACGTGGTGACGGAGCCCGGCTGCATGATGGCGCTTGGCGCCGATCTCCTGCCGACCGGCGGTAAGCTGCAGGGCAGCCAGTCGTCGATCTCGGATGGCACCAACACCCGCAAGATGTTCGCGCAGATGCATTATTATATCTCGCCGGTCTGGGCGATGCTCGACATGTTTACCGACCTGCCCTGCCTCGAGAATGACGGCTTCGATGTCGCCATGATCACCGAGGTGCTGCCGACCTGGCAGTCGGGAACGCTGGGCGCGATCATCCAGCCCGAGGGCATCCTCTTTGGCAATCCCGCCGCCGGCCTTGCCTGCATGGGCGACAGCGCTGCGGCCGCCGCTGGCAAGGTCATCGATCCGCTCTTCTGGTGCATGGGGAGCTGGGGCGCGACCTATCCGATCGCCGGCGACATCCATTTCGACGACAGCGTCGAAGCCTGGGCAGGTCTCGCCGCACGGGGCGTGTTCATGATGGGCCGCCTCGGCGCCCTTACCATCAGTTCGGCCGACGGGTGCTCGTTCATCCCCCAGCCCGTGTGGACCAAGTCCCGCTACAAGCTCCAGATCATGGAGCCGGTGAAAGGCGGCAAATGCGTCAATATCGGGCGCCCGGGCGCGCTCTGGTCCTCGGCCAAGCACGCACCGGGCAAGGACAATGCCCAGTTCATGCTCTTCGAAAAGGTGATCTGCTGCGCCGGGATACCGGTGCCATGAGCCGATCACTTTCCCCTGTTCCCGCGCGCGACAACCGTCCTTTCCGGAGGTCTGTTCGCCAAGACCCCTACGGTCGAGGGCTGCCGCGCGGGACAGGAGCGGCGTCGCCAAGCCCCCCTGGCGACGTCGCTCCACCCCCGGCCAGCGCGGCCGCAATGCTCCCCCGGTGGGACCGGCGCCTCCTCTCCGCCTGTCCCATGATCGCGACCGCGCTGGCCATCTCCTTTTCTTCGTGCGCATCGGCGCAAACAATGGACGAGCGCGCGCGCGCCGCCGCCGAGGCGTCGCGCGCCAAGACCAGCGACAGCGACGCGCTCCAGCAGAATTATGTGACGCCTGGGCTCGCCGGACAGCAAATCTCGACCATCAACAACAGTCGCACCTTTGCGCCCAACATTGCCTGCCAAAGGACTGCTACGATGCTCGAGGTGCTCGTCCAGCCTTCGGGCACCGGCGACCTCGGCAGGGTCACCATCGCGCGCGACACCGATCTTGATGGCACGGTCGATGCGACCTCGAACCTGCCTGTGCCGGTCTCGGCCATTTGCGCAAACGGCGTTGTGTCATGCCAGCCCGGAAGCTGGAATGGCTGCAGCTTCTACCTTTGGGAGGTCGATGCGGCCAAGGCCTTGAAGCTGACCTCCGTCGACATGCCCAAGCTCGCCGGCTGCTACTGCATCAACAATAGCTGCGGCACCAATCTCGCCTGGAGCAACATGACTTCCGTCCTGCGCGATCTGGGTGGCGGCATGATTGGAGCGCTTACGACCGCCGACCCCCGCTATGGGGTGGCCGAGGCTGTGATCGACGGGCCCGCCATCCGTTATGTCGGCGCGCAATCCACCGCGTGCGCACCCAATCCAGACCTGCCGCAGACGGCCTATCGTGCCAATCCTGCGTCGATAGCATCGGACGCCTATGCCGCTTCCACCGGGAGCACCGTGTTCCAGGCCCTCAAGGGCTCGGCGGTCGGCACCGGGACATCGCTGCAATATCGCCATTGCACCGTCGAGCGACGCGTGACGGTGCTGAAGCCTGCGGCCGAGGACATCATCAGCCGCATTTCAGGCGGATATTCGACTGTTGAGAATGGCTCTTCCTTCGACTTTCTGATGGGCTCCCCTGCAGACAACAGTCTCTATGGAGGCGGTTGCGGGCTCTTCGACTTTCGCATGACTTTGCACGTCGGGGACTCAGACCGCATAGTCGAAGCACGTCTGAGCCAGATATTCGCCGATGATTGGGCTCAGGTCCGCATCGATGGAACGCTCATTGCCTCCGGTCCTTCATCCTGGACTTCAAGCGGTTATCCGCCTGGGGCGTGCGATTTGAAGAGGACCTTCTATGCGTCCCCCAATATCGACCTGAAACCATTTCTGACACCGGGCAATCACGAAATATGGCTGCGCGCCGCTGTGGGCGATCGGGGCGAAGCCTATGCGCAAATTCATGTCGATGTCGACAATAGCTGCAAGACGCTTGAGCAGCTCGTCGACGATTGCGGCACAGTTGCCGCCGATCCGCAGTGCAAGCTCGACAGCGAACTGGTCGACGGCGTCCAGACCTGGATCAATGGCGTTGCGACGGGACTTAGACCGCTGCCCCAGACCCGTATCCTGGGCGGCCCTGCCTGCCCGACCGACCTCACCCGCGACTTCTTCCTGAAGGACCGCACCTATCGCTGCAGCATCGACGACATCGCGAAGCCCGACACCAGCCGCGGCGCCTATATCATAGACCATTCGACAGAGACGCTTCTGGCCGACCGGACGCGGCAGAGCGACGGCGGCTTCACAGCGTCAACGCGCCCCTTCGGTCTACCCGACCGTGGCTCGGTTCCGGCCTGCGAACCCGTCTGCAAGACGCGCGCGCCCAAGCCGAACAGCGACGCCGCGCTCGATGGCGTGGTGGGTGCGAAGCAGAATGTGCCCACCGGCTACGACAATTTCTTCCACGCCTGCACCGCCGACAATCGATGCCCGGCGGGCCCTGGCGAGGAAATCGTCTCGGCGTGCGGTTGCCTCGACGATTTCCCTGAAGCCGTGGTGATGATGCAAACGGTGCGTCTTGCCGGCGCTGACCTGGTCTGCACGGGAAGCGTGCAATGATCGGCCTCGCGGACGCCAGATATTGGAGCCTCGGCCCACGTAGTGCCGCACTCATGCTGGTGCTCGGCCTAGGAATATCCCTGGCCTGCCCGACGATGGTCAGGGCGCAACAGATTTGTGCGGCCGATCTCAATAATAATGGCGATGCCGCCGATGAGGGGGAGCAGGCAAGCTGTCTTGCCACCACCGCCGGCGCATGGCTGTGTCCGATCCAGGAGGCCAACTGCGTCGCGGATGCCATGGGGCAATATAGTTGCCCGATCGGCCCGCAATATGCCTGCCTTATCAAGAGTGCTGGTGGACCGCCCGCCTGCTCGCCCAATCAATGCGCCGACCTTGCGACCAATCCGATCGTCGATGAGCCGCCCATGGATGATCCCGGCACTGAACCCGACGGCGGGATCGATGCCGACGGCAATTGCATGGGGACCATCGAGATCTTCTCCGGAAGAGGCGTGCGCTGTCGCCCGGCCGGGCTCAGCACCACCTTCGCCAATTGCTGCAAGGACAAGGGCAAGATCGTGAAGGATGGAATGGGTTCATCCATCTCGTCGATCGGCACCAAGATCGCGGTCGCCAAGGGCGTGTTCACGGGCATGAAGGCGGCCTATACGGCGTTCAAGGCCGGGGCGACCGCCAGCCAGGCGGCAAGTTCTGGAGCGAATGCGCTGATCGTGGGGCTCGATCCGACCTCGATCGCGGTCAGTCTCGCGATCAACTTCATGATGGAGTTCCTGTTCTCGGGCTGTGACCAGCAGGACATGGAGACGGCGATGCTGCGCTCGTCGGGCATGTGCCATGAGATCGGCAGCTATTGCACATCGAGTTTCCTGGGCATCTGCCTGCAGAAGGCGCGGGGCCATTGCTGCTTCAATACGAAGCTTGGCCGCATCATCCAGGAACAGGGCCGTCCTCAGCTCAAGGCGTTCAACGGCAATCTCTGGGGAACAGCCAAGAAGCCGATGTGCCGCGGCTTTACGCCCGAAGAGTTTCAGGCGCTCGACTTCAGCAAGATCGACCTCTCCGAATATTATGCCGACATCGAGGCCCGCGCCCAATCCGACATCCAGATAGACATGGGGGAGCGCATCGATGCGTATCTCAAAGCCGTCAATCCATAGCGCCTGTGCTATCATGCTCATTGGCGCGGCCACCGCTGCACTTGCGCAGGGCGGCGCGAGTGACGTCCCTCGCGACGCTGCCAGGCAAGCCGCCGCCGATCAGGGCGAGGTCAGCATGGACCGGCTCGAAAGCGCTATCGCGCGCGGGCAGGACGCAGCAGGGCGAGTGCCCGATCCCACGCTTCCGCGGACGGACGATCCCGCGCACCGACGACGCGCGTTCGAGGGGCTTCGTGGCCGAACACCGGCGCCCGACATGGAGGCCCGTGCTCGCGCGGCCCAGGCACGCGGGCAAGCGAGCCTTGCGGCGGAGCGAGAGCGGCAGGCCAAGGCATTGCGCCGGGCACTCGGGCTCGAGCCCGCTGAGGAACAGGCGCTCGCCAAGGCTGGCCCGGGGGTGACCGCCAGGGGCTGGGTACCGGTCCTGTTCGTCTCCTCCTCGATGCCGATCTCGACGCTGCGCAACTATGCCGTCCAGCTCGAGCATGTTCATGGAGTGATGGCGTTTCGCGGCGTGCCGGGCGGACTTCGCAAGATGGGCCCGATGGCGAAGCTGACGGCCCAGATCCTGCGGCTCGATCCGGGCTGTGAAGGTCCCAACTGCGTCATGCGCGACGTCCAGCTCGTCATCGACCCGATCGTGTTCCGACAGCATGGCATCGTCCAGGTCCCCGCTCTCGCGATGATCCCTGGCGATCCGACCGAGGCCCACTGCGAACGCGACGATGACAGCCCCCGCGCCGGCCATGTCGTCCTCGGCGACAGCGCTCTTTCCGGAATGTTCGAAGCCTATGCCCGCCTCGGCGGGAAAGAGGAGGTAAGCCATGCTCAGGCTCTTCTGTCTGCTCGCTAGATGGATTGCCGGCCTCTGGCCGCGTCTGCGACAATTGCCGCGCAAGGCTGCGATCGCGCTCGGAGCCCCGGGGGCTGATCAGCCTGCCCACCCCGGTCGGCTCTGGCGCGCCATGCTCGTGGTCTTGCCTCCCGCTTATTTCGCAGCATGTTTCATGCCGAAGATTACGTTGGTCATGAGCCCGTCAATCGAAGCCTACGCCGTGATCGAAAGTCCCAGGCCGATCATGCGCGGCGACTATGTGATGTTCACGCTGCACCATCCCATTGCCGGCCCGAAACCTGTTTCCGTCACCAAGCATGCGCTCTGCCTGCCCGGCGACCGTCTCACGATGTTCGAGACACCCTCCCTGCTCAAACCGGAAAGTCGGGACGGGCATTATTACTGCAATGGTCGACTGCTGGGTGTGAGCCTCCCTCAGGCCCATAACGGGTTGAAGCTCACCCATATGAAATGGAGCGGCATCATTCCCGCCGGCAAGGCCTATGTCGGCTCGACGCATCCCCAAGGGTTTGACAGCCGCTATTTTGGGCTGCTGCCGATCGCGGATCTCGTTCGCATGGAGCGCATCCTGTGAGGGCGCGCGGACCCGGCTGGCTAATATCAGGCTTGCAGAGCCCGGACGGCCTCGATGGGCATCAGCAGTACCCGCTCTCCGAGAGGCGATGCGATGAAGCCGCGCCGCTCGTAGAAGCCCACCGCATCCTCATCGATCGCATGCACGATGACGGCGCGGACACCGGCGATCTCCGAGGCGGCAGCGCAGCGCCGCAGCGCATCGGCGAGCAGGTCGGCGCCGAGGCCAATACCCTGAAAGGTCCGGTCTACGGCGAGCCTGGCGATCAGGAGCAGTGGAACCTTGTCCGGCATCCCGCGACGCAGCCTGGCAGTCGGGAGGGCCGCCCGCTCCTCCATGGCGGTTGTGATCGTATAATAGCCCACAACCCGGCCCTGCTGCCTGGCATCGCACACGACATAGGTGCGCGCCGAAGCGCCTTCGCTGGCGAGTGCCCGCTCGGCGAGCCAGTGGTCGAGCGAGGGATGCCGGCCGTTGTCGAACCCGTCAACGATATGGTCGAGGTTCAATCGCTCAGGAGGCGTAACGCGGCGCTTGGTCATCGGATCGGATGCGACGTTCGCTCAGCGTTCCCAGAGCGGTTGACGCTTCATCAGTTCCGCAAGCTTCGGCGACGGAGCGGGCGGCGCATCCAGCATGGACAGAAACCGCTCATGGCTCTTGGCATCGAGGAAGAAGGTTCGCTGGTCCAGAATAGCAGCTTCCGCTTCCCGCCGTGCGCTCGCGAGCATGAATTCGGAGAGTTTCTGGCCCCGCAGCGAAGCCGCGCGGCTCAGCAGTGCCTTGAGCTCCGCAGCCGCGCGGATCTGGATCACGTCATCCTTGCGCGGCGAGGCGCCTCGGTCCGAACGAGCTTGTGCCATGTCTCTAAACTCCTTGGGCGTATCTGGTATTTTGCCACGACATTGTCAATACATTCACGCGATACCTATTTTCGGGTAGGAGGAACAGGTCTCGCGGTGATGGCGATGCTCTGCGCCCCGCAACCATCGAATGCGCAAGCGACGGGGCAGCCTCAAGCGCAACGTCAGGGTTATTGGTGGTATGAAGCGCCTAGGCCCAAGCCGGAAGAAAAGAGCGAGCCCGATACGCTCGTGAAACCGGTCATCCCGCCGATGGCGGAGTTGGCGACCTGGACGCCGCCCAAGATCCGCAAGCTCATAGAGGATCAGCGGGACTATGCTGCGACTGTCCTGACCGTCGATGCCGTAGCAGACTTCTGGCGGTTGCAAGATTTTGCGCGGCGCAAGGCGCGCGCGTTCGCCGGTGTCACCCAAATCGCGATGCTGCAATATCCCGAACTCAACGCAAAGTCCGCCAATCCGATGGTCGGCGACGCGCGCTCGGAAATGTCTGCCGAGAAGGATGCAATCCGACGCTCTTATCTGCGCGCCCACGCGGGCGAGTTCGCGCTGGTGATGTTCTCGCGCACCACATGTGGCTATTGCCGGGTCCAGTGGCCAATCATCCAGCGCTTCCAGGAGGAAATGGGCTGGCAGGTGACGCTCATGGATCTCGACAAGCGGCCCGGCGTGAGCGCGCGGTTCGGGGTCGAGACTACGCCCACCACGATGATCATCCGCCGGGGTAGCCAGCAACGCATGATCATCGCTTCGGGCGTCGAGGCCTATCCCAATCTCGCGCAGATGGCCTATCAAGCGGTGCGTCTGCTCCGCGGCGACATCCGGCCCGAGCAGTTCATGACCGGTCCGGGCGAGGATGCCGGTTTCTTCGACGCTTTGGGCAATGGTCCGGTGTCGGCGACCGATCCGAGGGCGCTCGGCGGCGACCTCGTCGAAGCTTCAACCGGACAGA
Organism: Novosphingobium sp. TK71; assembly: GCF_055361505.1. Taxonomy (NCBI): domain Bacteria; kingdom Pseudomonadati; phylum Pseudomonadota; class Alphaproteobacteria; order Sphingomonadales; family Sphingomonadaceae; genus Novosphingobium; species Novosphingobium sp. TK71. Next base: position 188,144 of record NZ_JBSZKA010000001.1, on the reverse strand, counting down.
GGCCGTAATGCGTGCGCTCATCCTCCTTGGAATCCCTGGCCTGGTTGTCGGCATGGGTTCGGCCGCAGCGCAGACTGTCCCTCGGGAGGATGCCATGCGGGCTGCGATCCACCCGGTCAGCGACGCGAAAACGATGCAGGCATGGCTGTCGCGGGTTCCCCTCACCCGCGAATTCCCTGACGACTTCACGACCACGCTGCGCGGGCACGGTGCAGCGTTCGTTATCGAGATGACGACGACACCCGGCTGCGTGCCTTGTGGCGATCTTTGGAACAAGTTGACGGCTCTGAGCACACGCTATGGCTGGCAGGTCCGCACGATCGGTGCCCGGGAGGCGATGATGCGTTCGGGACGCCTCGGCTTGCCCTGGGTCGGGCATCCGGTTGCCTGGGTGCGACCGATCGCGGACGATGCGCGCGTTGTCCCAATGGCCATCGGCACCGACCATGCACCGAACCTTGCGCGCAACCTCTATCTGGCCGCGAAGATGCTGACGGGCGTGAGGCCCGCTGTCGGTGTCCGGGCCATGTCGAAGTTCACTGGCATCGTGGGGCTGCCGGCGACCCGACTAGGAAGGCATTGAGCGATGGCGACCTCAGTCCTTCCTCGAACAGCCACGCTTGTCCGGAGTCCGCCATGTTCGCTCGCCCCCGCGCAGCCCTAAGCGCGCTGATCACCCTCTTCCTCGCCACGGTGGTTTCGACCACGCCTGCCCATGCACAGAGCTGGGCAGAAAGCTGGTTCGATAATGTTACCTACACCTCCCCTGGCAGCTTCGAGGATCAGACCCGGGGCTATGTCACGGCCGGCGGCATGTCGGGACGGGTCGATGTCCATAACGACTATCTCATGTCCGTGAGCCTGCCGAAGGTGCGCGCCGGCTGCGGCGGGATCGACATGTTCTTAGGCGGCATGTCGTTCCTCGATCCAGACTATCTTGTCCAGAAGCTGGAAAGTATTCTCCAGGCGGCCCCTGCTGTCGCCTTCCAATATCTTCTCGAAACATTGGATGAGAAGATGGGGAACATCATCTCGAAGATGGAGGCCGCCACCAATTTCCTGAACTCGATCCAGGTCAACGATTGCCGCCTCGCCAATCGAATGGTCCAGATTGCGAAGGGCGACGACAATATGTCGGGGATCATTGAGGAGATGACTGGCTATCGATCGGTCAAACAGGGTTTTGCGAAGAGCTATCAGAATAGTCGCGAAAAGATAGAGGCCAACAACAACAATCCCACGGAGGATTTGAAGGATGCGCTTGCGAACTGCCCGGCAGAGGTCACGGACATCTTCCGCACCGGTTCACTCCTCTCTCATGCTGCCTCGCGCGTAGGTGCCAGTGACTGGGCGAGCGTGATGCGTGCGCGTGTAGGAGATGTCTATATGCGCTGGGATGATGGCGACAGGGTGCCGCTCTTTACGGCTATTCCGCAATGCCCGGCGCAGGACACCGAAAGCGCCCAGGACTTCCTCACCGGGCGAGTGCAGCGTCGCTCGCTTAACCTGCCGCCGACGGCGGCGGATTGCGCGCAGGATGGAACCGGCCGTGGCGCTCTCGTCCTGGCGCGCGAGCGCATGCAGTCGATCGCCACCAAGATCCGCACCCGCGCGGCGCTATCTGCGGAGGAGCGCCAATTCGTCGCCAATGTTCGAACCCTTCCGGTCTACCGAATATTGGAGTGGGGTGTACGCCAGGGCGTAGTCGATTCCGTGATTGCGGATACCGATGAACTGGTTGCGCTTACCCTAGCCTATCAGATGCTTAACGACCTCACCCGCACAATCGACTTCACCGTGACGAATGCCGAGCGTGGGGCGACGGTCGCGGGATCGGCCGACGGCAACAATGCCAATGTCTGTCAGACTCGAATATTGTCCAAGGGGCTCGAGCAGTTGCGCGATCTGAGGGACGAGGTGCTGCGCCAGCGCGCGCAGATGCGTCAGAGCTATATGGCGGCGCTGGGCCAGGCGAATCTCTCGGCCAGTTATGCAGGACTACTGCGCGACCGGGACCGCGATGCCCGCGACGCCGCCGGTGCTGCCGCTCGCAATCAATAGGATCGAACCGCCATGCACCGGGCCCTGAGGCTACTTGTCACCCTTCCCTTCCTCTTCCTTGCATCGCCCGCACTGGCGGTCGATACGAGCTTCCACACCTATGACGGGTTCGCCGAGACGGTCGATGCTTTCCGCCTCGTCTCGATGATCTTTGGCGATCCACGCTACGAGACTCTGGTGATGATCGTCGCGACCGTCGGCATCGGGCTGGGCGCGATCATCGCCAGCGTGCGGGGGACCGGCATGGGACTGGTCGCGTTTGGCTTTCAGATTCTCATAGGGGTGGGTCTGTTTGTCGGCCTGATCGCGACGACCGGGACGGTCCATGTCTATGATCGGGTACGAAACGCCTATCAGCCCGTCGGCGGAGTGCCGAACCTGCTCGTGCTCGTCGCGGGCGCAACCAATATGATGGAGCGCGCGGTCGTTGAGACGATCGACGACAACACGCTCGATCCCAATGCCAAGATCGAATTCGGCGCTGGCGGGCATAGCTTTGATCTGTTCCTCAATGCCGTTTCGCCGCGCGGTCCGATGACCGACATCTTCCTGGACGCGACGATCAAGGACTATGTCCGCCAATGCTATCCCGTCGCCCGGGTCTCGGCCGCCTATGGCGTGGATGATGATCAGCTATTTCGCACATCGACCGACCTGCCTGCAGCATTCGCAGCGATGGCCGGTCCCGCAACCTTTTCCACGGTCTATACGGCGGCGGACAAGGGAGGGACGACCGTGAGTTGCGCCGATTCCTGGACGCACATCACGGAACGCCTGTCCGACCCGACACTGTTTGAGGGATATAGCCGCCAGGTCTGCGCGCGCACCGGCTATGATACCGGCAATGCCCAGCAGATGGCCCGATGCCGGCAGCAATTGGGCGAAATGGGCCAGATGATGCTTGGCCATCCGCTGACCGCGCAGGCGTTCATGACGCATATCCTGCTCGGCAGCACCGTGGGCGATGTGTTGTTCGAGGATTCTCCGGCAAGCGCCGCGCGGGTGATGGCGAACCGCGCCGTAATTTCCAACGGCCTTGCGACCATGTCCGTTGCAAACGAATGGATGCCGACGATCCGTGCGACGGTGTTTGGTATCATGCTCTTCATGATCCCCATTGCCCTCCTGTTCATCCTGACGCCGATCAATCTGCGCGTTGCCAGCTTCGCGCTGGGCATGTTTGTGTTCGTGGCACTTTGGGGCGTGATCGACGCTGGCATCTATCAACTCACGCTGGGGCGCGCGATCGCAACGCTTGAGGAACTGCGCTCGAACGCGCTGGCCGCCAATGCGTGGCTGCTTGCCCCCTCTGCGGCCATGAAAGCACTGGCGATCTTTGGCAGCTTCCGCACGGCGGCAGCGGGGCTCGCCGGGGCGTTCGTCTTCACGGTGTTTCGCTTCAGCGGCAATGTGTTCACCGCCTTCACGTCGGGATCGCTTGGCATTGCGGGCCAGGGCACGGCCGCAGCGGCGCCCATGGGCACGGCCGAAGGCCAGGCGTCGGCGCTTGAAGCGCAGGCCTCGGCGATGGGCACACGTTCGCGCGCCGCTGCGGCCACGAGCTTCGGCGACTTTGGTGAGCGCTCGGCCTTCGGTGCCAATCGGATCTATGGCGAGGCCGGCCACATTCTCGGCGAACGCCCTGGAACGGCCGGCGGCACTGCCTTCGCGCTTGGTGGCCTCGAGGGGGCTCGTCAATTGGGGAGCCTGGCGCCAGTGCTTGGCGGACGCGATCTGGCCGATCCGCAGGTTGCCCGTGCCGTGCAGGCCAATGCCGCCACGACAGCGATCCACCAGTTCGCCGAAAAAGACGCGTTGCGAAGTCTCGGCACGAGCTATTTCGGGAAAGGCGAGACCGGTGAGAAAACCTTCGCGGCTTTCAGTCAGAATCTGGTCCAGTGGCGAGCGTTCGGTGACAGCCGAGCCTATGGAATGATGATGCAGGCGGCGACGCGGCATTTCGAGCGGGCCGGCTATTCCTCTGAGGATGCACAGCTCAAGGCATCAGGCGTTGTCGGCGAGGCCCAGGCGGACCCGACCTTCGCCAAGCTGATCGCCAACAGCTTCGACCAGGAGCAGATGCTCCGAAACGATCTCACGAGCGCGCAGGTCCAGGTGGGCGCGATGGAGGGGCGGCGAGACTATGCAGGTGACAATGTCACGGGCGTCGAGCGGGCCAATGTCGCGACCGAACAGGCCTGGCGTAGCGGCGGGAACCAGGGGCAACGGCAGGCAGCGTCGATGCTTGGCCTTTCCGTCGATGAAACCTCGCGGCGGATCGGCTTCATCAATGCGCTGTCCGGCGAGGCGCGAAGCACTGCCATCACCCAACTCTCCCGCGCGACCGGCAGGAATGAGGCCCAGGTGGAAGCCGCGCTCGAACGGTACAGCGCCGCCACGCGTCTCGGTACTGCGGACGGTGCCAGCGCGGAGGCGGCTCGCGAGGGCACCACTATCTATGGCCGCACGAAAGAAGCCGCTGGCTATGATTTCGCCGAACGTTCAGGGAAGCTGGATGCCCAACGGGAAGCTGGCCCCGATGGTACACGCTCCGCGGCGCGCATCGGTGAACAGCGCCGGCAATCGGAGAATTTTGGGTATGCCGAAGGCGCCGCAGCGGCGGGGGTCTCGACGCGCGAGGCGGCGCGGCTGGACAGTTTCATCCAGGCCCTCAGCCGTACGGCGGGAAATCAGGTCGACATGGCAGAGGGGGGCGCCGAGGGCATCGGCGACCGTGCGCGGAATGAGCGTTTAACGTCGATCGTCGATCGCGAGCGACTGACTCGCATGCAGCGCCTTCTGGCCGACAGTGGCATCAATCTCACGAAACGCCAGATTGCGACGGACCAGAACGGCGACCTCAGCCTCAATCTCACACCCCAGACTGCCGCCGCCATGTGGAAGGCGGGGCTCATCAACGAGAGCCAACTCGGCGCGATCGCCAATGGCGGTCAGGCACGCTTCAGCTTCGCCCACAATGATCTGCTGGTTTCCAGCGGAACGGCATTCAGTCGATCGGCGCGCAGCGATACCAGCACGCGCTTCGAAGCCGGCAAACAGGCAGGGCCGGACACGATCGAACATTTCATGGGCGGCGGTGCCGAAGGGCAGGCGATGCTTGCCAACTGGCTGCGTGGCGGGTTCGAAATGGACCGCAAGGGCGAATGGCGACTGAAGCCTCAGGTCGCCGACACGCTTCAGCGGGACGTGCAGGCCGTGATCGCGCAGACGGGATGGCAGCGGGGGCTTACGCGATCGGCACAAGATCAGGTTTCGATGGGAACGACGGTCGGCGCTGAGATCGGCGGATCGGTCGCCACATCTAATACGAAGGATTTGGGGGGTGGCACCGGCGCTCCGCGCCGGGGTAATCAGCGGGGGCGAGCCCAGGATCCGAGGCTCGAAAGATCGACCTCCGGCCGCTTTGGTGCGAATTTGGGATTCAGCAGTTCCGACATGGGACAAACCACCGAAAGTGCCCAATCGAGCCTCGATATCGTCAATTATGAGGTTCGCGATGCACTCGCTGCGGCAGATCGTGCTGCGGCTCGTTCCAGCACTCCTGAGGCGGCCTTCTCGGAGGAACTTTCGACCCGAATTCTCGGCAGTGACGGCCTGCGCAATCGCTATCTCAAGGAGGCAGATGCCGGACGGGCCACCTTCGACATCACCGGACCGCTCACCTCAATCGAGCAGAATTCTGTACTGAGAACCGGCCGGTTCTCGACGGATATCGACGGGAGTCCCGGAGATGGCGATAGCCGCTTTAAAAGCCGATAGTATTGGTTCCGTTCTTGGGGATATGTGACCCACTCAACGGATTTAGAGGATTTCCAATATATAGTGAGCCGGATCTTGGATCAAAAATGTCCACCGACCAGTGCGGCTGGCCCGGCCGTCCATTGGGAAAATCATCAAACGGATCGCGAAAGCGACGTCCCTCGTCACCGTGATCCTCACCGTCCACGGCTTCCTTAGAACTATGGAACTGAAACTGATCCAACCAGCGTTGCGCGAACCCAACCCCGAGCACCATAAGCGCTGTCATTGGGAAAAAGAGGATATTCAGATATCCGGAAAGCGCGCTTTCGTAGAAATTCTCCAGCATCGAAATCTGTGTCGATGCAGCCTTTCCCAGCCACCAGACAGGGATCGCGGTCCACCACATCTTGGCGTACCACGGGCGCCATAGCCAGTCGGCCAGTTTCAGCCGTGGCGTTGAGGGATCGATTGCCTTCATGTTGCCTTCGATAGTCATCGGTCATTCCTTGACTGCGATTATAGCGAAAACCCTGTCGATTTTCCAACATTAGTGAGTCGGTGCGCCCGCGAAACCGCACCGAAAAGATCGACGCTGGTTGATGCGGCGAACTTTCTATAAACACGCTGTCGGGCGTGAGGAGCTAGAGTACGTCACGCCTCAGTGCCCATCAAAGAGCGCAAATACTTCGGTGCGCCGAAATGCAGGTGGGTCAGAAGGGTTCGCATGTCATGCGCAATTCTCGCGAGAAGGCGGGTCCGCTCCTCGACCAACTTCACGATGCGGCGCTTCATCTCGTCGAAGGCCTGCCAGCACATGGATATCGCGACTGCTTCCGGTTGTGACATCCTACATCTTCAGGTCGTCGCTGAACGCGCGAACGCGCAGCGTCAGCCGCTGGAGCGGTCCCGTCGTCTGGGCAGGGCGAACTAAAAACAATCAACTGCGCCACTTAGCCGACGAGGCGGATGAGACTACGCTGGGCGAGATAAGCGCGCAGAACGTCGGCGGGCTTGCCGGTCAGTACGAGGACACCGCCGTGTCGGTGCTGCATCGCGATGCGGATGGGAACAAGAAACCAAAACGAGCGGGCACGATCGCCGAAGAGGCCGTTCAGCCGGCTCGGTCCGCCGTCTATGAGGACGGCATGATGCAGGAGCGCGCGGCGATAAGCGTCGGCGAGCGACGCCATGCTTTCGGGCACCTCCCCTAGGTCGTCCGGCGCGGTGCGTTCGAGCCGAACCGAGAACGGCAAGCCATTGAAATTGTCGACAAGCCGGGCCGCATCGCCGGGCGGGGCGGTCTCGACGGATTGGATCAGCGCGGCGAACGGTGGCGGCGAAGGCAGGCCATAACAGCCGCGATCGTCGGATGACCGGGCGATTGCAGTCCAACCACGATCACTAGTTAGGAGCAGCACGAAACCGATGTTCGCCGCAACTTATGGGCGACAAATCAGATTCCTACCGCTAGAGCGCCAGAAAAATGCGAATGCGACGCATTAGTTAAACGGGGTCCATATGTCCAATCCACTTTCTCGCACCCACCTAGTGATCTTCCTCATGGCCTCAGCCGCCCTATCGCCGTCGCTGGCATTCGCCCAGACGCCCGATGTCGGGTCGCGCGGCGACGATATCATCGTGACCGCAGCCCGCACGAAGCTCCCCGCGAGCGCGTTGCCCGTCACGATCGACGTCATCTCTGAGGAGGAACTGGCGCGGCAGGTCGCGGTGTCCGGATCGACGGTGGACGCGGTCTCCGCTCTGCTCCCCGCCTTTTCCCCCACGCAGGAGAAGATCAATGGGTCGGGCGTGAAGCTGCGCGGCCGCTCGGCGCTCTACGCCATCGACGGCATTCCGCAGTCCACACCGATCCGCAACGACGCGCGCGATGGCTATGCCATTGACCCCTTCTTCGTCGACCGGATCGAGGTGATCTATGGCTCCAACGCTTTGCAGGGGATCGGCGCAACCGGCGGCGTCGTCAATCAGGTGACGGTCCGCCCGCCGAAGAAGGACGGGATCAGCGGCCGCTTCCTCCTGCAAGGCAATGCGGGCAATGACTTTTCGAGCGCATCGCTTGGCGGAAAGGTCGGCGCACTGCTCAGCTATCGTCAAGGCGCATTCGATGCGACCGGTGGCATAGCGTTCGAGCGGCGCGGCGTCTTCCTTGACGGCCATGACAAGGGCGTCGGTATCGACGCCAACCACAGCGAGTTGCAGGATACCGACACCCTGTCCTTTTTCGCGCGCGTCGGCATCGACCTGTCGGCCAGCACCCGGTTCGAGGTGCTGGCGAGCCGCTTCAAGATCACCGGCAACAATCATTATGTGAATGTCGACGGCAACCGCGCACTGAACATCCCCTCGACCAGCAAGCTCGGCACGACGCTGGGCGAGCAGGCGTCCGGCAAGACGGAGATGCTGGCGGCCTCGCTGATCGACAATGATCTGGGCGGCGGCACCTTCTCGCTCCTCGGCTTCTACAACCGCATCCAGAATGTGTTCAGCGGCGGCACGCTGACGACCTTCCAGGACGCGTCAATCGCGCCCAGCGGCACATTGTTCGACCAGTCGCAGAACATCTCACGCAAGCTGGGCGGCAAGATCAGCTATGAGCGCGCGGTGCCGGGCGTGCCGGACCTGACCGCGACCGCCGGCTTCGATGCCTTGTTCGACCGCACCGCACAATCGCTCGTCGTGACGGGGCGCAGCTGGGTGCCGCAGACCGACTTCCGCAGCCTGGCGCCCTTCGGGCAGCTGAACTGGGGCCTGTTCGACAAGCGCCTCCGGCTGGCGGGCGGCGTGCGCTACGAGAATGTCCAGCTCAACGTGCCGAACTACACCACCCTCGCCTCCTCCGGATCGCGGGCAGTCACGGGTGGAAAGCCCTCATTCAGCCGCGCGCTATGGAATGGAGGCGTGGTGCTGGAACCGGTCAAGGGCATTCGCGCCTACGCCAATTATGCAGAGGGCTATACGGTCGCCGATATCGGCCGCATCCTGCGGTCGATCAATCTCGCCAATGTCAGGATCGACAATTACTTGGAACTGACGCCCGTCGTATCCAACAACAAGGAAATCGGCTTCGAGATCGTGCGCGGCCCGCTTGATGCCAGCGTCAGCTATTACTGGTCGTCCAGCAAGCTGGGCGAAGTTCTGGTGCGCGGCGCGGACGGCTTTTACAGCACAACGCGCCAGCCGGTCAGCGTCGAGGGCCTAGACCTCAACCTCAATGCGACCATGCCGCTCAAGGGGCTGAAGCTGGGCCTTGGCTACAGCCATATCCTCGGCCGCACCGATACCAATGGCGACGGCATACTCGATGCGGACCTCGACGGCGGCAATATCTCGCCCGACCGCATCAACGTGACCGCCGATTATCGCCTCGGCAAGTTCGCGGCGCGGGCGCAGGGCCGCTTCTACCTGTCGCGCACCTTCGCCGGGCAACCAGACGCCAACGGTTTCGAGGGCTATGAGGTGTTCGACGCCTATGTCAGCTACGACCTGCCCGTCGGACAGGTCAGCCTGAGCGTGCAGAACCTGACCAACCGCTACTATATTACCTACCTGACCGACACGCAGGGACCGACCGACGATGCACGCTTCTTCAGCGGGCGCGGACGCAACTTCACACTGAGCTGGAATTATCGCTTCTGATGCGCTGGCTGGACCTTCTTCATCGCTGGACCGGCGGACTGGTGGGGCTACTGCTCGCCCTGCTCGGCCTGTCGGGCGCGATCCTGGTGCATCGCGATCTGTGGACCATCGCCCCTCACAAGGGCGACGCGCTGGTGCAGGACACGGGGCGGATCGCACAGGCGGTCACTGCGATGATGCAGGATCCAGCCCAACGGCCGGAGATGATCACCTTTGCCTCACCTGATTTCGGCATGGATCGCCTCGCCTTTCGCCATGGCGCGGGCGCCTATGCCGATCAGGCGGGCATGATCGTCACCCGCTGGGACAGCCTATGGGCGCGGCCCGAACTGTGGCTGACCGACTTCCACAAGACGCTGTTCGCCGGGGAGACGGGCCATATGATCATAGGCGTGGCCGGACTGGCGGGGCTACTGTTCGTGGTCACGGGCATCATCCTTTGGTGGCGGACGCGGCGGACATTTGAATTCCGCCTGCTGCCCAAACGGATGAGCCGCCCGGCGATCGTGCGCCATCATCGCGACCTGGGCGTCATCGTCGCGCCACTGCTGCTGCTGTCGTTCGTGACGGGCAGCATCCTGGTGTTCCGTCCGCTTTCGTCCGTCCTGCTGGGGCCGGGCGCGGCGGAGACCATTGCCCGCGCGGCCAAGCCGCCGGTAGGCAAACCGGTGCCGATGGGCGAGACGCTCGACTGGGGCGCGATGGTCCGGCAGGCGCGGACCCGTTTCCCGGACGCCAGCTTCCGCAGCCTGTCCCTGCCGCGCAAGGACAACGGCCTCATCACCCTGCGCATGAAACAGCCTTGGGAATGGCTGCCCAACGGCCGCACGACCCTGTGGTTCGCGGCGGACACGGGCATGCTGGTGGAGGCGCGCGATGCCAGCACCGCGCCCCGGCAGGTGCAGGGCTATAACATGCTCTTCCCGCTGCATGCCGGGAAAGTGGGCGGACTGGCCTTTCGCCTCATGATGACAATTTCCGGCCTTGCGCTCGGGCTGCTCGGCAGCCTGACGGTGTGGACCTTTTGGTTCAAACGCGGAAGGAAAGCGCAGGTGGTCAGAAAAGCCGTTTGAACATCTTCAGTTGTGTCACACTTATCGAAATGCATGGTCATGCCTCGCTTGGGCGGGTCGAAATCTGTGATGAGGCAGTAACGAAGCTAAGAACAGGGCTGATTGATCGACCTGCGAAATGACGTCGGGAGCGATGCAGATGGCTGAGACAAAGGCGTGGGCACAGCGATCGTAGCGGGTGTGGAGGCGCCGTCAGTAGTTAAGGCTGCTGAACATGGCTTGAGTTTTGCGGGGCTAACGGAAGCAGGGGTCGTACCGGATCGACGCCCCCCGGTTTCCCTTCAATGGAATGTAGGGGACCCTGTTCCCGGAATGGAGCCGGCCAGAAAGAAAGATCTGACGCTTCATCGGCTGTGGTTAACCCCCACGCCCATCTTCTTCCGGCACACCTCCGCCTGACGCAGCGCAAACGCTATCTGCTCGCCTGTAAACTTCGACTTCTTCATGCAAAATCTGCAGCCCAAATCAGCTTCGATCTTGCCAAAATCGTTCTCATTCCCACCGGATACATCTTCACGGACTGGGTCAGAACGACCGCTACTCATCTCCTGGAGATAGAATTGGTTTTTGGGATCCCCTCAAACTCCTACCAGCACTAGCGCATTCCTTTAAATCTCAGATCCTCCATTGGTTCTCGATCATATCTCCTGCCATCCCACATCAATGAACGACACAATCGCAAGACATAGGAATATTGAAAGCCCTTCTTCTTGCCACCGCATGTGCTCGACCAGCGTCAGGCTACCCGGCCAATTTGCTTATCATCAGCCTTCGACCTGGAGCAGAGAACGCCTTTGGGTGTCATCTCTAACGCCAGAGCGCATCGGAACCAACTGGCCTTCAGCCAGCCCGGGCTGTTGCCTTCCCACATTATGGTGAGAAGGCCGCAGACAGGAGCCGAGCTGAATCTTGTGCTTGCTCAGTTCCGGCATCGCTCCGTGCGAACAATCATTATTGACGGAGGAGATGGCACGGTTCGCGACGTGTTGAGTGTGGCGGGCCGTCACTATGGAGACCAGATGCCGCGCCTGATTATCCTGCCATCCGGAAAGACCAATGCCCTTGCGCATGATCTGAACGTACCGATGGATTTCCACCTTCTGGACGCGTTAGCGTTCTTTACGCGACTAAGGACAGTTCGACGGTCGCCAATAGAAATCGCCTATCGAGACCTTTCACACAGCAATTTGGTGGGATTTCTCTTTGGCGCAGGTGCTTTCGTGCATGCCACCAATCTTGCCCAACGTTTCCATCGCCTTGGGGCTTTCAGCGGTCTGGCAGTGGGCTGCGCACTCGCGACTGCGATCATGCAGTCTGCCTTTGCTAACAACGCCAATATTTGGCGTCGGGGCGAGGAAATGTGCGTTCGCTTACCAAATGAACCCGCGGAGATGGAGCGGCGCTATCTTTTCCTGGCTTCTACGCTTCGACATCTGCCTGCGGGAGTAAAGCCGTTTGGAACGGGAGAGCCTGGGATGCGGATCTTGAACGTGGCAGCACCTCCACGGTTTCTGGCGATTGCTGCTCCCGTCCTATTGGCCGGGCGCTATCCGCCGAGCATAGCGGCGATGGGATATCAGCAAGTTGCGACCGATGAGGTGTCTCTTAGATTGGAAAGCAACTTCATTCTCGATGGCGAAGCATTTCCAGGCGGCGATTTGATCATAAGGCAGCTCCCACCGCTGGAATTCCTGGTACCTGACTGAAGGGCGCGCGTCAGTTGCGCAAATAGGACTAGCGGGGCTACCTCGACGGCGAGCGTTTTGTGCAGAGAAAATCTCTCTGACTTGGTCACTCGGTGCGGCAAGACATGCCTGCAACATCAGTTACGTGGCAGATTCCCAATATAGCGAGAGACCCTCTTACATATCGATACCGCGGTGCCCATGCATACCACGAATGTGGCCAACTCATATGCATGGACACCGAGGCACCATCGCGGTCAACCGCGGATCAGCGCGGCGTTGGCTGTCTCATTGCGACTTCTCGGTTCGCTGAGGGGGTGCCTGACAAGCCCGGCGCTTTTGCCAACGCCTTGCTGGCACGTTGCGCCAGACTAGTGCTCGCGGCAATGCTTTCACCCATCATGCGCTTTGAGCCCTTCACCTCTTTTTCGAACAGCAGTTCGCCCGATGCGTCTTGCAGCCGAAGATCAGCCTGAATGAGCGTTTTCCCGGCTATCATACCGATCACCGGTATGGCGCCGCGGACACCCGCATTGCCTTTTTTATACTCCGTGATGTCGAGGCTAAGATGCAAGGCATCAGGGTCCGCGCGATTGTCGCCCTCCCGCCAGACGTCGCTGAACGTGCCGCCCTTGTTCACTTCGATGATCATCGCCTCATAGGTTGCGGCGGTAAAGGCCGGGGGCATGAGCCCATTCGCCTTCGGCGGCGTGATCGCTACGGCTCTCCTCAGCGGTCGAGGCAAATCGTCCGATGGGTCCATATTCTTGACCGGAAGAAAAGCATCATGTCGGTCGGCAAACACTTCCTCCAACGTGGCATTGTCACCTGGCTCAAGGTTCAACGCAGCGAAGGCACGGATCACCTCCTCCTTGCTGGATTTGGGAAGCAGGAGGACGGCCCCATGAAGGGCATCATTGTCATCCCGGTAGAAGAGAGTCAGTGTTTCGGCTCCGGGCCGAATCGCGCTGTAGATCTGCCCTGCCCCATTGGGAGCAAGACTGGCCAGGACTCCGGGAGCCCCTCGAAGCAACGCTTTGGTGCTATGATCTATGGCAAAGAAGCCGATGTTTTTTGCAGCGATGCTCCCATCGGATTTGTCCGTCTGCAGTCTCAGCCCTTCTGGGCCGATTTCGAGACGGCCTTTGCTTCCAGGCTTCACATTGTCGAAGCCGATGATGTTGAAGACATCCTCGACGGCGACGGTTGCCATTGTGGCGGGAGCCTCATGCCGACGGCCAACAACCTCGATGTCGGCCTGGGCGAAGGCATCTGACGGGAGAAGCACTGGAGATGTGACGGCCAGGGTTGCGACCGACAGGGCAAGGATGAAGCGCGGCAGAGGGTGTTGTACAAGAGTATTCATGTTGCTGTCTCGACATGGTTGGCCGGCCATGGTGGCCCGCGAGTTGACGTCTCGGGTTCGATGGGACGTGCCATGTCGAAATCCCGGCTATTGTGCTTGCGGGATTAAGGGCAATCGATGGATGCCTATGCGAGGATCGGTGGAGGCATGGTGGAGGCCTCGCAATTTCAATTGGGTCATGCTCACCCCAAGAGCGCGAGGCCGTTAAACTCTTGCTCTTGTCCCTCGACAGACCGTCAATAATACCAAAACCTGTGGAATCTGACTCACCGAGGGTATCGGGTTTGGCGCTGACGCTATTCACCATCGCAAACGGTTGGAGTTTTGCCATGGCCGCGCCAGTCAGACTTCGAGATGATTTCAGCCCAGGGTAGGTTCCGGCCTTTGCTCGCCGCGCCAAGGATGCAGACCAAGTACGTCGTCTGCTCGCGATTGCGACGATCCTCGACGGCGGAAGCCGAAGCGACGCAGCCAAGGTCGGCGGGGTCACGCTGCAGATTGTCAGGGACTGGCTGCTGCGCTTCAACGCGCATGGTGCTGACGGTCTGGAAACCCGCAAGGCGCCGGGGCCGGATACTATCCTTGACGACTGCCATCGACGCGCGCTGGCCGAAACCATCGAAGCGGGCCCTATTCCTGCTGTTCACGGTGTGGTTCGCTGGCGGATCATCGACCTCGTCCAATGGCTATGGGAGGAGTTCGAAATCTCGATCAGCAAGCAGGCGCTGGGACATGAACTTCGGAACATGGGCTATCGCAAGCTCTCGGCCCGGCCACGCCATCAGGGGCAGCGCCCTGAAGATATTGCCGCTTTTGAAAAGCCTTCCCCGCCCGTCTGGCGCAAATCCGAAGGTGCCTGCCCAAAGGCACGCCGATAGAGCTGTGGTGGCAAGATGAGGCCCGGATCGGGCAGAAAACGCAGATCACCCACCGCTGGGCCAAACGCGGGACGAGACCCGTCGCGCCCCGTGATCTGCGCCGGGCTTCGGCATGGATCTTTAAGGCGATCTGTCCCGCAGAAGGCAAAGGCGCCGCGCTGGTCATGCCTCGTTGCAACAGCGAGGCCATGGACATGCATCTCGCCGAGATCAGCAGCCAGGTCGCACCCGGTGCTCACGCCGTGCTCATGCTTGATCACGCCGGGTGGCACATGTCCGGAAAACTCGACATCCCGGCCAACATCACCCTCCTGCCGCTGCCGCCCAAATGTCCCGAACTCAATCCGGTCGAGAACGTGTGGCAGTTCATGCGCGACAATTGGCTGTCGAACCGCATCTTCTCCTCGTACAACAACGTCGTGGACCACTGCTGCCACGCCTGGAACCGCCTCACCGATCAGCCATGGCGCATCATGTCCATCGGGTTACGCAAATGGGCGCATAGGTCATGATCAGAGATTCTTGGTATAAGCTTTCGAGCCAAGCTTCGAGAGTTCACGCATGTGATGCACGTTCATGTTTGAATCTATCGAATGAAAATGCGCGATCTTCATCGAACATCCATCGCTTCTACCACGGACATCCAGAAAGGCGGCCTAAACCCCTTGCAAACGCCGTTCACAGGGAGCGGCGTAAACGACGGGAAAATTGAAATGCGTTATACGACCAAGATGTGCTTGGCTGCCCTGATCGGGTTTCCGACAATGACCTCCGCCGCTTACGCCCAGGACGACGACAAAGGTTTCTACGCTGTCGCGCGCGCCGGCATGGCCGTCAGCCCCGATCAGAAGCTCGACACCGCCGATCTGCCCAGCGGATCGACGTTCGACGAAAAGACGAAGTACAAGTCGGGCGTCATCGGTGAACTGGGCGGCGGCTATGATTTCGGCCTGGTCCGCGTCGAGCAGGCCGGTGGCTATATGAGCGTCAAGGCGAAGGGCCTGGACGAGGACGGCTTCTCGGGCGAAGGCAAGAATAAGGCCATGTTCGTGGCGCTCGGCGCTTATGTCGACATTCCCACCGGCACCTTCATCGAACCCTATGTCGGCGGCGGCGTGGGCGTGGCGCGGGTGGACGCCAACCTGACCCGCACCGACAATTTGCTGGGCACCAGCAGCAGCTATTCGGGCAAGGATTGGGGCCTGCTGTGGCATGTCGGTGCCGGCGTCGGTTTCAAGGTGGCGCCCAAGGTGACGGTCGAGGTTGGCGGACGCTACACGCAGATCAGCGGCCTGAAGTTCGACGGCGTAAGCGGCGGCCAGGCGGCCGTCTACGAGCCGACGATGCGCACTTTGTCCGGCACTCTGGGCGTTCGCTACAAGTTCTGATCCACCCTTTTGCCTGACTGCAAAGCATGCCCTCGGGTCGCACCAGGGCCGACCACGCCGCTTGAAAGAGCGGCGTGGTCATCGTGTAAATGCGAGGTCGGCGCTTCAATGGATAGCCACATGAAATCGTCCGACTTCGCTATCGCTTGTATTCCCGCGTTCGCGGTGCTTTTCGTGCCATTTGCAGCGCAGGCATCGCATGGCGCCTCCTGTAGCGGTTCTGCGATCGATGTTTCAGTCGAAGACCTGAAAGATCGAACAGGCCGCCTGTTCATCGAATTGTATCCGGCGACCGAAGCTGACTTCCTGAAGGCCAAGGATGAACTGCTCGGGGAAGGCAAGACTTTTCGGCGGACCGTAACGCCCGTTCCCGCGCAAGGACCGGTCCGGCTCTGCATGACTGCGCCGGGGCCGGGGCGCTACGCTCTCATCGTCATTCACGATCGCGACGGCCGCGACAAGTTCAGCATCGGCAAGGATGGCCTCGGTCTACCGACCGCTCGCTCGCTGGGCTCGGCGAGGCCGCGCGTCTCGCAGGCCACTGTGACCTTCGCCAGCGCCCCCCTGTCGCTGCGTATTCGCATGCAGTATCTCAAAGGCCTGAAGGGCTTTGGTCTTTCCGGCGGATAATGTGCAGGAGGGCAGGCTCGAGCAACCGTCCGAGCCAGCCCTCCCTGGTCACCAGAAGAAGCCGTGAATGACGTCGAGCACCCTGCCCGACCGTGGATTGACAAGGACCACATCGTCATAATGACGCACCCAGCGGGCATTGCCCGGCGGCCGGGGGAGACGGTAGCGGCGATAATCGCTTATGAAGTAGCGCTGGTCATAATAGCCCGGTCGCAGCGTCGATCCTTGCGAGAAGCGCTGATAGCCAAATGGCGCCCGCCACTGTCCTCGCGCATAGACGCTCCGGTTGCGCGACCGATAGTCGCGCCAGTCCGCGCGATACTCGCGCTGGGCATCACGGACGTTCTCGCGCGCCTGACGCACATGGCGATCCTTGCCGTACCGCTCGGCCCGATCGAGATCGCGCTCAGCCCTGCGGATTTCCTCGCGGTCACGCCGCAATTCCGAAGTCTGGGCATGGGCGATCGTCGGCAACGCGCCGGCCAGAAAGGCTGCCGCCAGTCTCAAAGAAAGATTTGAAGTCACTTCATGCTCCTTGCATCGATTTGGGTAAAAGGAGCGATAGCCCTCGCCCATGGAGGAAGATGCGGCATTCCATGGAGAAGCGGTGGAGACCACCTCCATCATTCCTCCACCCAATCGCGCGATGAAAATTGCCTGTTTGGCCTTCGCGAAATTTGGCGTGATGGCATGACTGGATGTAAGCAGAAGGCATGATGCCAGAAGATCAAAATCCTCTATCCGTTTGCGGCTTGGAGCCTTGTCAGGGATGCTGCGACCATGTCTAGGGAGACATCGAGCCCTGATGGACTAACCGCGGTTTTTCTTTCGAGCCGGGACCGGTTGTTCCGTTTTCTTCTCGCGCGAACGCGAGACCCTTCCGAAGCGGAGGAAATCGTCCAGGAGATTTATCTGCGGCTAGACCGGACAAATGGGCCCGTCGCCGATCCGGTCGGATATCTTCACCGCATGGGACTTAACCTCGTGGTCGACCGCGCACGAGAAAGGGCGCGTCGTGCCAGGCGCGAAGAGGATTGGACGGACAGCAATACGAGCCGTCTGGGCGATGATTTTCTCGATGAATCCCCCTCCCCTTTTGCACAAGTTTCGGGACAAGAGCGAGCCGCGCGCATCGGCCGGGCGCTGGCGTCCCTGCCGCCCGGGGCCGCGCGCGTGTTTCGGTTGCATCGCATCGATGGGTTGAGTCACGCCGAAGTCGCCGGGCAACTTGGAATTTCGCGCAAAGGTGTCGAGAAGCATATGTCGACGGCCCTTCGCCATCTCGCGAAGGAAATCGACGAATGAGCCATTTCTGCAGGTGGGGTGATGGGCCGTCCATGCCGTCTCCCCTTTATAACCCCAGATCGATGATGAAAAGGCCGCTGCCGTGACCCGCGAGTTCGACAACGACATAGAACAGGCAGCCGCGCAGTGGCATGTCCAGGTCCTGACGGGCAGTGCCGATTGGGACGCCTTTGCGCACTGGCTCGATGAGGCGCCGGATCACCAGCCGGCCTATGATCGCATCGCCATGATCGATGCCGAAGTCGAGGCGCATACGCGTGAATATGGCATGCCGGAGAATCGCGAGATGGAGCTGGCCGCCGCTAACGATATGGGCGTCAATGATGTCGAACCTGCCAGCCGCTCGCGCCGCTGGTGGATTGGCGGAGCGGTGGCGGCCTCCCTGACGGCCGCGCTCCTGGGCCTGCCACATATTCTTGGGCCTGTGGATCAGCCCGTCGTCTATGCGACTGCCGATAGCCAGCGGACCATCAGCCTGCCCGGAGGAGGCAAGGCGACACTCGATGCGCATAGCCAATTCGCAATGAGCTCGAACGGCAAGGTCCGAATGGACAAGGGCGCCGCTTACTTTGATGTCCGTCATGAGAATAGCCGGCCTCTCGAAATCCAGTCGGGTGCTTTCACCGTTCACGACATTGGTACACGGTTCACCGTCACACGCGGCGAAAGCCAGTTGTTCGTCGCTGTCGAGCAGGGCATCGTCGATGTCGCGTGGCAGGATCAACAGGCCACGAGGGTGAATGCCGGCCACGCGTTCCAGGGTGAGGAGAAAACGGGCGATGCAGTGATCAGCGAGACCGATCCAGCATCGGTTGCCAGTTGGCGGCAAGGGCGTCTCGTTTACGATAATGCGCCGCTGCCGCTGGTCGCCGCTGACCTGTCCCGATATACCGGCAAGCCGGTAGAGGTCGATCCGGCGATCGCACATCTTAAGCTGTCCGGCATATTACTCATCAGGAACGGTTCCGACCTTGTCGATCAGATCAGTGCGATACTTCCCATCGAGGCACGTCGTGACGATCGGCATATTCGCCTTGTGGGCCGGTCTGGCCGCTGATCCTGCAGCGGCGCAGACCAGGACAGTCGATGTTCCTGCAGGCACGTTGGGCGAAGCCATCGCCGTCTTGTCGCGGCAGGCCGGGATTTCAATCGCCGTGCAGGGCCGTTTGCCGCGGATCCGCACGCCAGCCGTGCGTGGCCGCATGGAGGCGGGACAAGCTCTGGGCAAATTGCTGGCAGGCAGCGGGTGGAGGGCTCGGCGTGTAACGTCGGCGTTGTGGCAGCTCGTCCCAGCTCCATCCTACCCGAGCAAAGCGGTGCGGCCGCCCGTCGCACCCGAACCTGTCCCCGCCCCACCTATCGAAATCGTCGTAACCGCTCTTAAACGGGATCAGCTTCTTTCCACGGCACCGGTCGCCATCTCGGTCGTCAAGGGCGATCGCTTTTCGGGTGGATCGCCTGCTCGCGGCTCGAGCGACATCGCCGAGGAAACCGGAAGTGTTTTCTCCACCCATCTCGGGCCAGGGAAAGAGAGGCTGTTCCTCAGGGGCGTGGCGGACAGTCCGTTCAATGGACCGACCCAGTCTACCGTGGGGCTCTTTCTTGACGATGCACGGATAAACTATGCCCTGCCCGACCCCGACCTGCGGCTCGTAGATATTGACCGCGTGGAGGTTCTGCGCGGCCCCCAAGGGACCCTCTATGGCGCCGGGACCCTAGGCGGGGTCATCAGGATCGTCACCAACCGGCCACAACTGAATGAGGCGTCGGGGCATGTCGCGATCGAGGGATCGACCGTTCAAGGCGGCGGTCTGGGAGGTGCCGTAGAGGGGTGGGTCAACGTGCCTCTTAACCGTGACACGCTTGCCCTGCGCGCCAATGCCTATCTTGAAAGTGATGGCGGCTGGATCGACGACGCCGGGCGAAGCCGGTCCGATATCAACCGCTCGCGCCGCGCTGGCGGGCGCCTCGAGATGCGGTGGAAGCCGGATGACGACTGGACGGTGGACGTCTCTCTCGTCGCCCAGAATCTGCGCTCTCGCGATACCCCCTACGCCACGCAAGGAACCACGCGCTCGACGGCTGTCGCCGAGCCCAGCCGCAATGAGTTCATGCTGTTCCGCGTCGAAGCGAAGGGGCCGATCGGCAACCTGGATTTCCTGTCATCGACCGCGATCGAAAGCAATGAGGTGAAGAGCCGCTATGATGCCAGCAGCATGGCTGGTTCGCTGGGCCTGGAAGGCCCGGTCGCGTTCGATGAGACGCGGGGGGTCTTTCTGATCACGCAGGAATTCCGACTGAGCCGTTCGCAAGGACCATTTCGATGGCTGGCCGGCGTATCGATCGTCGATGCCATCAATACCAACATGGGCAGTTTCACATCCGGTACTGCTGCCACTAAGGAAGCGCGCACTCAGGCCAATCTCAGCCTGGAATCTGCCGCTTTCGGAGAGGCCACCCTGGCATTGACATCGACGGTCGACCTGACGGCGGGTGTTCGTGCTTTCGTTTCCAATATCTGGGACGATCCCCGCTCCACCACCGGTCCCTCGATCGAACAGAATGGCATATCCCCCAGCGCCGCGTTGACCTGGCGCCCTGCTCATGGCCGGATGCTCTGGCTACGCTATGCCAGCGCCATTCGTCCCGGCGGCAGGAGCGTGGACGGTGCGGGCACTCTCACAACTTTTCGATCGGACAAGCTCCGGAATGTCGAGCTAGGCGGCAGACTCTCGCTTCTAGACGGCTACCTCGACCTCGACCTGACGGCATTCGCACTTCGCTGGCGGGATCTCCAAAGCGACAGGGTCGGTTTTGACGGGCTGGTTGTCACCACCAACATCGGTAATGCCACAAACTACGGCATTGAAATGGCGGCGCGAGGCACGTGGCGCGACTTTGGCCTTGAATTGTCGCTGACGGCTCAGCACGGCCGTCTGGACAGCGCGGAGGGGGTGCAGGATGATGTGCGGCTTCCCGTTCTGCCTGACATTTCCGGTCGCACTCGTTTGACCTGGGGACGTCGGCTCGGTGACTGGACGCTTGGCGCCTATGTCTCCGCGAATTACTGGGATACTGCGCGCCTCGGATTCGATCCAACGCGGCCGCTCGAAGTCCCTTCCCGATGGATGGTTGGCTCCGGTGTATCGATCGCGCGTGACCAGTGGCGCGCCGTACTAAGCGTTTCCAATCTTCTCGACGATCGCTCGAACAGTTTCGCTTTTGGCAACCCCTTCACCTATCGACTGCAGCCGCAGATTACGCCCCAACAGCCTAGAACGATAATGCTCAGGTTGGAACGTAGCTTTTGATCAAGGATCGGAGGATTCCGCCTGGTTTACTGGCCTAATCAGATGACTGGATCAGCGCTCCAAGACTATCTCGCTGCTCCGTAAGCCGACAGCCATGGCCGGTGCCATTCGCATTGCGACCGCCAATCGAGGCCATGCGCAAGGTAAGCCACGACCTTCAGACAATCGACGCCGTGCACTCGCAATTGCGCGCGATTACGGTTTGAACAACACGGATTCTCCAAAGCGTCTCGATTCCATCGACCAACCGCTCCTCGAAAGGCGGGAGAATATTCGTAACCGGTTGCAGGAACGGATGCAGGAGTAGCGATCACTCCGCCGACCGCCGCTTTGCGATCCATCGGACCAGAAGCGCCACCGCCCCCATATATCCGGCACCCAGCGCCAGCGAACAGAGCATCGTGACGACCGTCCGGCCGACATTCAGGTCCGGGATCGTCGCCACGATCAGGAACAGCATCGCGGCATTGTTCCACACCCATGGCAGATGCCCCCGCATGAAGCAGAACAACACCGCAGCGAGGACAAGTCCGGCGGCGATCATTCCGAATGGCGCCGGGAGATGGGGAAGCGTCACAAGCGCCCAACCGAGACCTATGCCGCCGGCTCCGCCCAGCACGGATGGCAGATAGTGCGCCGGCTCCTGCCGCAATATCCCCGCCCAATAGATGAGGAACAGGAAACCGAAATAGGGAAGGCCGATCCCCAGCAGGGTGTAGAGGGAAAAGAGGCCCGCCATGAACGGCACCACGCCCAGCACGAGCAGGCAGGTCTGCAGCACTCCGGGCCGACGATGCGCCTCCGCGCCCTCCATCTATTGCTGCCCCAGGATGATTTCGCTGGCCCGCCAGCCGATGGCCATGGCCGGCGCGTTCGTATTGCTGCCGGTGATCGAGGGCATGATGGACGCATCGACCACCCGCAGACCCTCTACGCCGCGCACACGCAACTGCGGATCGAGCACCGCTCCCTCGTCCGACCCCATCCGACAGGTCCCGACGGCGTGAAAGCCCGTGGTGCCATGGGTGAAGGTCGCCTCCAGCAACGCCTCGTCGCTCTGGACAGCCGCTCCCGGAATCAATTCCTCCACGATATGCCTCGCCAGCGCAGGCTGCGCCGCAAGTTTGCGCAGATAGCGCAGGATCGCCACCGCATTCTCCCGGTCAAAAGGCGTCGCCATATAATTGGCGTCGATGCGGGGAGGCGCGGACGGGTCCGCCGATGTGATCGCCAGTTCGCCCCGGCTTTCTGGCCTGAGCGTATAGCCATAGAGGGTGATCGCGGGATAGGGGCTGGGCCCCGCTCGTCCCGAAGTAAAGGGACCAAGGCCGATCTGCGCGTCGGGCAATCTGAGTGACGGATCGGTCTTCACAAACCCACCCGCCACAAAGGTCGAACGCGCCAGTGCCCCCCGCCGCAGCAATCCCCAGGCCAGCACCGAACGGACGAGGCCAAGCCCCTGCAGGCCCGCATTGCTGCCGCCTCGCTTGATCCGATACTGAATCGGCAAAGTCCGATGGTCGCTCATATTCTGCCCGACCTCGGCACGATCCACGAGGGTCGCGATGCCAAGGCTGGAGAGCAACTCCCCCGACCCAATGCCCGACCGCTGGAGGATACAGGGCGTGTTGAGGCCGCCGGCGCTGAGGATCGTCTCGCGATTGGCCGAGACGCTGGCCTCCACCCCGCGATGCTTGACCCGCACACCGGTCGCCCGCCGTCCCTCGAATTCGACGGTCAGGACATCGCACTCGGTCATGACGTCGAGATTGGGGCGGCGCATGGCGGGCTTCAGAAAGGCCCGCGATGCGCTGAACCGCCGCCCACGCAGGATGGTGCGCGGCTGCCTGCCGACGCCGCCTTCCGTCGTCGCCTCGATGCTGTTGATGTCGTCCACAACCGGCGTGCCCAGCGCCGCAGCGGCCTCTACCGTCGCCCGAAATATCGGATCGTCGTCGGGCGAGATGCCGACATGGAGAGGCCCCTCCCCGCCCCGCGACGGTGCCGCGCCCAGTTCGTGGCTTTCCATCTCCGCATAGCAGCGACCCATTTCGTCCCAGCCCCAGCCCGGACAGCCCCTCGCCTTCCAATCCTCATAATCGTCCGGCGCGCCGCGCGTATAGACCATGCCGTTGATCGAACTGGAGCCACCCAAAGTGCGCCCCCGCATCCAATATTCGCCGGGCCTGTTGCCGCCCGGAGACGCCATATAGCTCCACACATAGGGGCTTGTGGGTCCCATCAGCTTGGCGAGGCCCATGGGGATAGTGACGAAGATATGCCGGTCGGACGGCCCGCTTTCGATCAGCAGCACCGAATTGCGGGGGTCCTCCGACAGGCGATTGGCGAGCACGCAGCCAGAGGAGCCGGCCCCGACAATGATATAATCATAGGCAGGCCGCATCAGCCGATGTCCAGCGCGGCACGGATCGCATTGCCGACAAGGCTGGCGCCATCCGCGCCGCTCATCCGATTGTGGCAATAGGCGACGGCAAGGCCGGTCTCCGGGTCGGCCCAGCCCAGCGATCCGCCCGCGCCGGGGCAGGCGATGGCCGTCTTCGAAGCGAGCGCCATGGTCAGCGGCGACTGGCCGTCATACATCCAGAAGCCGCCCTGGCTGAGCGGCATGGGCATGCCGAAGAAGACCGGATCGGGCAGCGTCCCGCCCGGCCGCATCCGGCAGCATTCCTCGACACGCGCCGGAGAGAGCAGGCGCTTGTCGTCCAGCACGCCATGGTTGGCGAGGATCGCCCAGAAACGGGCGAGACTGCGCGCGGTGAAGATGCCCCCTACCCCCGCCAGCGTCGCGCGGCGAATGTCGGGCCGCTCGAAAATGTCCGGCGCAAGCCGAACCTGAAAGGGCATCGCCTTTTCCAGCACGGAGCCCAGCGGCGGCGGCTTGGAACCCAGCGCATCGACCAGTCTGGCGATACGCGGCTCGACCGCATCCGATATGCCGATCCAGAGATCCTCTATGCCATAAGGCTGCGCGATCTCCTCGGCCACGAAATCGTGGAAGCTGCGCCCCTTGGGATCGGTGCGGCGCACGATCTCCCCGATCACCCAGCCGAAAGACACCGCCTGATAGGCGGGCTGGCCAACGGGATAGGCCGGCTCCAGCGCGGCGATGCCGGCCGCCATCGCATCCCAGTCGCACATCATCTCCGGCGTCACGCCCTCCGGCATCTGGGGCGTTCCCGTCCGATGCGACAGCGCATCGCGGACCGTCACCGCTTCCTTGCCGTTGGCGCCATATTCGGGCCAGTAAAGCGCGACCGGACTGTCATAGTCGACGAGGCCGCGCTCGGCCTGAATATGGAGCGCGGTCGCCGCCACCGCCTTGGTCACGGAGAAGACGTTGAACAGGGTCGTCCCGTCCACCGCTATGCCCTTGTCCGGGTCGGCAAGCCCGGCCCAGGCATCGACGATCAGCTCCCCGTCCAGATAGGCGGCGACCTGAACGCCGATCTCGGTGCCGTCTGCGACCAGATCGTTCAAAACCTGCTGGACTGCGGCATTGGCCGCCGGATGGAGCGTCATGATCTTATGCCTGTGCTGAGGAAAGGGAGGAAGGAGCGGGGTTCAGTGGACAAGTCCGGCGGGCCGCATGGTCCGGGCAAATTCGCGGGGGCTCACGCCGATTTCCCGGCGAAATGCGTAGGAGAAGGAGGATGTCGACGAGAAGCCGAGCTGATAGGCCGTCGACTTCACGGGCTGGCCGTCGATCAGAAGCTTCTGCGCGCGTCTGATCCGCAGGTTGGCGATATACTGCCCCAGCGACACGCCCCGGCTCGCCCGAAAGCCGCGGGTCAACTGCCGCACCGATATCCGGCAGAGTTCGGCAAGTTCCTGAAGGGACGGCGGTGCGCCCGCCGCCTGCAACCGCGCGTCGACAAGGCGGAGCCGCCACGCCGCCAGACCTCCGGCAACCGGCCCGTCGGGGATCGCCTTCCAGTAGCGCGCAAGGTCAATGGCAAGTTGACCGACGAGATGATCGACCAGAGCCTCGCTCGCTAGGCCCGGACTGCGCAGTTCGTCCGCGAGGCGGCGCAATATGGCATGGATGCCCTTATCGGATATGCCGAGAGCCGATTCCAGATGACGGTCGGACCATTCAAAGGACGCCCCGATGTAGCGGGTGACGAGTTCGGGCCGCAGTTCGCACACCAGGGCTTCAGAAAATAAGGCGCCATCGCCGACGATATTGACCGGCTCGCCCGGAGGAAGCGCGATCAGTTCACCGACCGGCACATGATGATGCGATCCCCAGCATCGGGGAAAACATCCCTTCGCATTGCGCCGGGGGGTCAGGCTGAGGCTGACGAGGAAACAATCCGGTTCGATCGCCAGATCGGCGGGCACGCCCTCGACGCGCACGAGCCGGACACGACCCGCCACCCCCTCGATCTCCGTACAGCGGCGAGCGGCATTGCGCGTGGACGCCATCGCCGGGCGGGCCGATCCATCAGACATCATCCCTCCTCCGTCCAGACCATCAATCCCCTTCGCCCATTCATAATAGGCATGTTATGGGAACGTCAACTGGCCATATCGGCGATAATACACCATAATCCTAACAAACAATGCTATATTTGAACAGGGACTTGAAGGCCGCCCATCCCGCATGGGAAGGCGTCCGCAATCACAAGCGATAGTCGGCACGGTGGGAGCATCAACGAAATGGCTGGCAAGCCGTCGAAAGAGAATCTGGTCACGATGGCCGCAACCCGGATGCGCGAGATGATCGTTGCGCAGGAGCCGGACACCCAGATCGGCTCCCTCCCCGACATCGCCAACACCCTGGGCGTCGGGGTCGTCACCGTACAGCAGGCGGCGCGCGTGCTGGAGCATGAGGGCTTCCTAAAGGTGCGCCGGGGCAATGGCGGCGGCTATTATGGCGCCCGGCCGGATGCCGCGGCGCTGGGCCGGGCCATTGCCGGCTTCCTCCAGATCAACCAGTCGCACGAGCGCGAGGCGATCCAGATCATGACGCTGCTGGACTGCGACCTGTTACCGGCGGCCGCACTCGCAACCGACGAGAGCCTGCGCGCCCGGCTGCGCGACCTCGCAGGACAGATTGACGATTGCGACACAGCGGAACAGCGCGGCACCTTCGAACATGTCATGCAGGACATCATCTACGCCATGGTGGACCGCCCGCTGATGGAGATGCTCGCCCGCGTGACGATGCAGCATCATGAATCGGGGTCCCGATTTCCCATCTATACGGGCGTCGAGGGAACCGAACGCTGGAAGAGGGAGCGCCACGGGATCATCGACGCCATCCTCAAGCAGGATGCCGGCCTCGCGCGGTTCGAGGCCCAACGACGCCGGGACGACATATTGGAACGCTTCGCCCGCACGAGATCGAAGGCGACTTCAGATTGACGACCAGCGATTTCCACCACTTTTCGCAGGCTTATTCGCCCGCCTGCTCGTTCCCACATCATGTGAAGGACACGCGCAAAATCGGCTTCTAACAATTTAGCTTCGACAGGGCCTTGGGCGGCATAGCGCTGCGATACATGCCTCGAAATGCTCCGAGCGTATCGTCACGCTTGGCATCGCCTCAGCCAGTGTCGGACAACATCAAATATCGGAGGTGACAAAAGGCACGAATTTGCTTCTGGCGTTGTCATACTCTTTTTTTGCTGGCCAGCCGCTGCTTGCGTGCCTCCAGCTCCGCCATCGTCCGGCTAGCGAGAGCGGCCAGTTCAGACTTTTGGCGAATTGTGAGGGAGCCGTGAGCCCTTTTATCTATAACGCAGATGGTCCCAATGCGCTTTCCCGTCGCCGTTCTCAACGGTGCTCCCGCATAAAAGCGAATATGGCGACTGCCTGTGACCATGGGATTGGTGTTGAACCGTTTGTCTTTCGTAGCGTCTTCGACGACAAATACGTCGTTACCTTGCAGAGCGTGTGTGCAAAATGAGATGGAGCGCGGCGTTTCCGCCGCATCGATACCAATCTTCGCCTTGAACCATTGACGTTGCTCCTCAATCAAAGAAATCAGTGCAACCGGCGTACGCAAGACTTTCGTACCTTCCTTAACGATAGCATCAAATTCAGGCTCATTCGGTGTGTCGAGCACTCCATAGGATTTCAGAGCGGCAATAGCAGCGCTCTTCTCGGGATATTGTTGGCTAGCGCCCGGCACCGCATAGAGATTAGGCAATGCCGAAGCGATCTGTTATATCGTTCGGTTCTGCCGAAGAACAGGATCGTGGATACTCCGCATGAAAATCACTTTAAAACAGCTTGAAATTTTCGATGCGGTTGCAACGCTGGGGAGCGTGACACGCGCAGCAGAGAAGCTGGGCATGAGCCAGAGTGCTGTGAGCGGGTCGCTTACGGACCTTCAGATCATCATCAGACGCCCACTGTTCATTCGGGCGAAGGCACGTCTTCAGATAACAGACGAGGGCAAGCGGCTGCGCCTTCATGCCCGATCGATACTCACCGAGGCACAGGCATTCGAAACCGGCGTCGATGCGCCCCTACAGGGTACTTTGCGGCTAGGTGCTTCCGCACTGATTGCGGAAACGGCGCTTCCAGACATTTGCGTAGATTTTATGCGACGATTTCCCGCCGTGCACATAGACATTCAGTCTGCGACGGCTGGAGAACTGTTTCAGAATCTCGCCAGTTTCGAACTCGAAACCGCGATTATCGAGTATTTTCCGGAACTGGATAATATAGAACTGAGCCCGTGGCGAACTGACGAACTATGGCTTGTTGCAGCCCCCAGCCATCCGCTGGCAGTTCGCCGCACTTTGAAATTACGAGATCTGGTAGGTGTTGACTGGTGTTCACGAGAACCGCACGCCTCCATCACATCGCGCCTGCGTGTCCTCGTCCATGAAGAGGTGGGTCAGATGAACACTGTTTTCACAGCCACCAGCAACGGAGCCGTTCGTCTCGCGACCATCGCGGGGGGCGGAATAGCATGCTTGTCACGCAGCCTTGTGGACCGCGATATCGATCATGGCCATCTAGTACGATTGAATGTCGTGGATTTCCATTTCACGCGCACGCTCAGCCTGGCCCGCCCCCGGAACATGTGGCGCAGCCGCCTCGCACGGGCATTCGATAGCTTTCTTCTGGACCATGGCGACTTTCCGACCCCGTCAGGTGACGCAAAGGCATCGGTTTTGCCGAATATATAGTTCGACCAATTAGGGGTTAGAGAACTATCCGATAGACCGTAGCCTGCTTTCCCGCGGACTGACGAGTGGACCGCTTGTCCGCCGCATGGAGGGAGAGTTCATCAATATGTCGGACCGATCGGCGTCGATCACAGCGATAGCAATCCTTCTTCTCTACGCACTTCCAGCCAATGCCCAGCAGCCCGGCCCAAAAGC
This sequence comes from Novosphingobium sp. TK71, assembly GCF_055361505.1. Classification (NCBI taxonomy): domain Bacteria; kingdom Pseudomonadati; phylum Pseudomonadota; class Alphaproteobacteria; order Sphingomonadales; family Sphingomonadaceae; genus Novosphingobium; species Novosphingobium sp. TK71. The sequence goes on along the minus strand of NZ_JBSZKA010000001.1, from coordinate 159,667 downwards.
TGTTGTGAATGGCGATACTGATGATTGCACAGCCGCAGGGACGCTCATACCTTATTGCGGGCTTTCACATCCTGAAGATCTTGAGGTACTGACAGACGGAGTGGAAGTGCTCACGAGTGATATGCATATCACTCGTGGCTCGACCGGTATTGCTGGCCAGCCTGGCATTCTGAGGAGCGTGAATCTCAAAACTCGCGCTGTGACAATCCTCTATCCCAGCGCATTCTCTCCTCCCGTTCGCCCGGACTGGGGTGATCCAGCTTGCCCGGGCGAGATAGGTTCTGCTCTTCTACCGCACGGTATCCATCTGTCGCGACGCCGTGATGGCGCCAGAGAACTGTTGGTGGTCAACCATGGCGCGCGCGAGTCCGTGGAATTTTTTGAACTTTCCGAGTCAGCCGGGCGCTGGTCGTTAAGCTGGCGCGGTTGTGTTGTGCCTCCACCGCCCAACCGACTGAACGACGTCGTCGCTCTTCCAGACGGCGGATTTCTCGTTACGACAATGCACAGACGCGACAACGCCGAAACCAGAACCGAAATGGAGCGGGCCCGCAAAGGAGAAAATACTGGCTTCCTTTGGCGGTGGAGTCCGCGTTCCGGGTTGAGCAAGCAGATTGGCAGCGACACACCAAGCCCCAACGGCGTGCAGGTGGATGGATCAGGTCGCCTTGCCTTTATAGCGACCGCAGGTGGCGGTGGTGATATTCGCAAGCTGGATTTGCTGACGGGCAAAATCCTTGGCAGCGTTCCCGTGCCAAATGCCGACAATGCGTCGTGGACCAAGGACGGCAGATTGTTGGTGGCCGGGGTGGCAGCCGGCTCCTCGTCATCACCGTGCTTCGCCGACCCCGCGTCGGTGTGCCATTCCCCGTCCGATATTTATCTGGTCAATACTGCTCGAATGACCGCCGAACGCTTCCTCTCGCTTCCGGGCACAATTTTTGGCAGCGCGACGGTAGCGGTTCAAAGCGGCTCCGACTTGGTTGTGGGTAGTTCGTTCGGAGATAGAATAGTTGCCGTAAAAGGCGCATTTCAGCGGTAAGAGGGTTGCTCTGATTTGGCGTTGTGCGCGGCGATATCATATCGCCTACGTAACAAATCTTCGAAACTCCCCTTCCCTCAAATACGATAGACTTCGGTTTAGCCGAAACCCTTCTTCGATGAATTGGGGATTACCGAAATACATTCACCGGCTTAGCTGCTTCAGACCAGGCGAGGGGCGCGATTGACCCGAGTCATGGCGGGAGAGAGCATGAGCAATTTACGGTCCGAAAGTATCTGGCAAATGCTGACTCAGTCAGCTGTGAATGCCCCGGCACGCGCAGCGTTGGTCGCAGCGAATGATCAGGGGGTGGTAAACGAAATCACCTACGCAGAGCTGGTTGATCGCGCCAGAATAGTATCCGCCGGGCTTGCGAAGATTGGCGTTCGCAGGGGGGACCGCGTCGTCCTGTGGATGACCAATCGCATCGAATGGGTGGTTTCCTACCTTGCAGTTGTCCGTCTCGGCGCCGCAATCGTGCCAGTCAACACCTTCCTGCGCCCGCCTGAAATTGCCTATATTATCCAGCAATCGGGCGCGCGCCACCTGATCATGATCGACGGTTTTCGCCAGTTGGACATGGCTGCGATGCTGGCCGAAATATGCCCGGCCTTCGCGACGCCGCATACAGCGGGCGATCTCTATGATGAGGCCCTGCCGGATCTTCGCAACGTCATCGTCTTCGACCGAGAGGGTAACCCCGTCGATGACAGGGTTCATGAATGGCGGGAACTGGCAAAGACAGATGATGCAGATGCCTTGGCGTTGGCGGACAATTTGGCTGCCAGCACAAAGCCGACGGATCTTGCCATGGTCAAATACACCTCCGGCAGCACTGGCTTCCCCAAGGGCGTCATGCTGGAACAGGGCGGGATTGTCCTGAATGGGCGAATGCACTCACGCCGGGTCGGCATCAGCAATACCGACATCTTTTTCAGTATGATGCCTTTTTTCCACGGCGGTGGCAGCATCTGGGGGCTCACCACCATGCTGGTCAATCACAGCACCCTTGTCTTTACCGAGGCATTTGCGCCTGAATACGCCGTTGATCTGATCGAAACATATAAGCCGACAGTCATGATGGGCGTGCTGGCGCAAGAGGTGATCGACGAAGCTAAAAAAAGAGGCAAGACGTTCCCCTCATTGCGGATCGGCCACTTGCCGCCCGGCGGCCCCGATCCGGTCATGCCGAACGTAAGTTTCTGCATATTTCCCTTCGGCCTTACCGAAACCTATGGCCCTGCCGCGACCAACAGTCCGGACGATCCGGCCGAAAAGCGCTTTGCTTTCTCGGGCCGGATGCTGGACGGCAATGAAATCCGCGTCGTCGATCCGGAAACTGAACAGGATGTCCCCCCCGGCACACCCGGGGAAGCATGGCTGCGCGGAAACATCATGCGTGGCTATTGGAACAAGCCGGAAGCTACGGCAAAGGTCCTTCGCTCCGATGGCTGGCTCCGCAGCGAGGACATCGTCAAGGTCGATGACGAAGGCTACATCACCTATGTCGGCCGTCTCAAGCTGATGCTCAAGGTCGGCGGTGAGAATGTCTCCATCGAGGAGATCGAAAAGGTCGTCGCCAGTCACCCGGATGTGGAGCATTGCGCCGTGATCGGGGTGCCCGACGCCCGCAAGGTCGAACGCGCCCGTGCCTATGCCGCGTTGCGGAAAGGCGGCGCATTGACGGAAGAGGAACTGCTGGCCTGGCTCAAACCAAGGCTGGCCGTCTTCAAAATGCCCCGTGAAATCATCTTCCTCGACGCAGTGCCTCGCCTCGCCAATGGCAAACTGGACAGGGTAACCTTGCAAAATGCCGCGCGGGAAGAGCAAGTGGCATGAGCGACCAGATTCTCGAAGACCTGAGGGTATTTGCGGCCCTTCCGAATCTACGGATCGACCGGGACAATATCGCCCACTATCGCGGCCTTCTGGCAAGGAAGCTGCTGATAAATCAGTGTCAGAAATGCGGTTATTGGATTTATCCACATCGCCCAGTCTGCCCAGAATGCCTGAGCTGGGATGTCGTGCCAACACAGGTCAGCGGGCGTGCAAAATTGTTCATGTATACGCTGATCCATCAGGCGCGCGACCCGAACGCACCCTTGATGGAGCCTCTCGTTGCCGCGGCGGTGGAGCTCGAAGAGCGTCAGGGACTGCGCTATCTCTCAACGGTCGTAAACTGTCCTTTGCATGGGCTTGTCCACGATATGCCTCTCCAACTGACATGGGTCGCGCAGGGCGAACACCAAGTGCCTGCTTTCGAACCGATGCACAGCGGCGGGGTGAACTGAACATGGCGCGCAACCCGCTAAGGGACCAGATCGCCATAGTCGGCGTCGGCTCCACTCCGTACGGTCGTGACCTGGAACGCACACAGCTGTCGCTCGCCGCCGAGGCATCCATTCGGGCGATAGAGGATGCCGGCATCGATCGGCAGGACGTAGATGGCATCTGCGGGTCGGGCCAGACCGTACTGGAGATGGGCGGTGCCGGCTTCCTTTCTTTGCAAGGAACGTTGGGTATCAGGAACGCTTCCTGGGTCAAGAATGGTTGGCTCGGATCCTGCTTCGTATATGCCGCTGAGGCAGTGTTCTCCGGGCTGTGCGATGTGGCGCTCGTAGCGCAGGCCTACACGCGTGAAGTCACCATGTCGCGTTCCGCCGCCCGTGATCCTTTCCGGCTGCGCAATGCCGAGATGGCAGGACTTAGCGCGGGGGGATCAAGCGATAGCTGGGACTTTGCCCGCCGGTGGATCCATTCAGGCGAGCCTTATGCCGCGTGGATGGGCCGATACATGCATGACTTTGGCGTGACGAAGGAAGTGTTCGGGCGCTTTGTCGTCAATAACCGCAGCCATGCCGTCACAAATCCCAACGCGGTCATGCGGACGCCCCTGACGTTGGACGACTATCATGCCTCCCGCACGGTATGGGAACCGATGCAGATCCTGGATATGGATGTCCCCGTCGATTGCGGCGAAGCGATCATCATCACCACCGCAGAGCGGGCGAAAGATCTGCGCTGCAAGCCTGTTTACATCCACGCAATGGCTCTCGCCGGAACCCGCGTGGGCGAATTCTATGAGAACAGCCTGCCCTGGACGGAGAATGCCCTGTGGGACGTTATGCGTCACCTGTGGGCGCGCAGCGACATCAAGGTGGAAGATGTCGACCTCTTCTACCCCTATGACGGCTATGCCATCAACACAGTTGCGCTAACAGAAGCGGCAGGTTTCTGCGGACCTGGCGAAGCATCGGATCTCGCGCGGTCGGCGTGGGACCCTCAGCACGACATATTGCGGTTCAACGGCGGCAAGACATTGGTCACGACCCATGGCGGCGGACTGTCGCAAGGCCGGGCGGGTGGGTTCAATTTCTATAGCGAGGCGGTCCGTCAGCTCCGCGGCACCGAAGGCGACCGACAGGCGACGGGTGCCAGCACAGCCCTCGTCTGTCCCGGTGGAAGCCTCTTCCATGATCCTGCAGCGGTGATGCTGCGGGCGGACTGATACAGTCGGCACGCCGTGCCTGCTGACATTTATGCGGTAAAGGATCTGAAGATGGTGGACAAGACGGGCACAGTAACGGTGGTGAAGGCAGGCGCGGATGACGCGCGCAGCTATTGGTTGGACGAGGGTCGTGCTGCAGGTGGTTTTATACGTGAGATAGATTTCGAAGCCAATTCACGTGGCGTCGACCCGCTGTTCGAGGGCATCAAGATTGTCGATTGCGACACTCATTACACCGAGCCTGCCGATTTGTGGACTGCGAACGCTCCTGAAGGCCTCAGAGACAAGATGCCGCATGTGAAGCGGGTTGATGGCGCCGATCAATGGTATGTCGGCGACAAGCATTTCGGCTCTATCGGCGGCAATGTCATTGCCAAGGACAAGAACAAGCTGCTCGGCCGTCTGGCTTTCCAGAATTACGACCAGATTGACCCCGGCTCCTATGACGTTAAGTCCCGCCTGGAGGCGATGGATGCCATGGGGGTATGGGCACAGATCTGTTTCCAGAATGGCGGCGTGACACAGGCTGGATCGCTGGTTGCGCTCAATGACGAGCCGCTGGCAATCTCCATCACGCAGATATTCAACGATGCCTGCGCAGACAGGATGAAGGCGTCGGATGGGCGCATCAACTGCATGGCCACCCTGCCCTATTGGGACAAGGATGTCATGAACAAGGAAATGCGGCGGATCGTCGATCTGGGGATCAGAGGGATCGTCCTGCCCGACCGGCCGGAGCGCCTTTCCGAAGGCTATATCGGCCGCGACGGCAAAGTATCGCCCTTCTGGGAAGAGGTGTTCGAAACCTGCAACGCCACCGGCATTCCTCTCAACTTCCACCTTAACGCCTCGCTGGACCCCAACACAGCAATCTGGGACAATCTGGCGTTCGACCAGCGTCTCCCTATCAACGCATTAATCCTGCACATGGGCTGCGCGGCGACCATGTCGAATTTCATGGTTTCGGGTCTTCTGGACACATACGAAAATCTGAAGATCGGGCTGATAGAAAGCGGCGCCGGCTGGGTTCCCTTCTGGCTCGAGGGCATGGAGCATCAACTCGATGAATTCCGCACCGCCGAAAGTCACGGTCTCAAAAAGCGGCCGAAGGAATATTTTCAGGACAATTTCTGGGTGACCTTCTGGTTCGAGACCGTGGCCCCCACAAAGCTTCTGGATGATATTGGTGTAAACAAACTCCTGTTCGAAACCGACTATCCTCATCCAACCAGCCTGTATCCTGGCGTTCAGGACAAGCTTGTCGAAGTGTTGGGTAATCAGGATTACGCGACGCGAAAGCGTATCCTGGAAACCAACGCAGTCGAGCTTTACGGGCTGAATTTCTGATCCCGGCAGGCGTCGCTACAACTGCCGACATTTCGTCCATCTAACACCTTCTGAGGCAAAAGCCTGAGAGACTGCGGCTCGTGCCAGCCGCAGCTACATCCTCCAAAAGCCAATCCGATATCGGAAACCCCATGCAAGATGCCGGCTCGACCTTCGCATTGAAGGAATGGAAATCCAACTGGACGCTTGTCCTGGCGGCCTCGATGGGGTTTTCCTTTTATTCTATCCTGCTGTCAGCAACGGGACTGTTCGTGGGTCCGCTAGCGAAGGATTTCGGCTGGAGCCGTACCCTCATTTCGTCCGGACCATCGATAGCCGCTATCATCACCGCCATCTTGTCGCCGTTCATCGGCGCCCTGATCGACCGGTTCGGATCCCGGCGCATTGCCTTGCCTGGACTAGTGGTCGTGATGGCGTCGATCGCGGCGTTCAGTCTGAATGACGGGTCCACCCTACGTTGGACGATGCTCTGGATTGTCTTTGGCATTGTATCGGGGGCGATCAAATCAACGGCTTGGACTGCCGCAGTGCTGGGCATTTTCAACCAGTCTCGCGGGCTCGCGCTTGGATTGACGCTTTCCGGCACGGCGGTCGCTCAGGCCGGCGTGCCGCCCCTGGTCAACTGGCTGATCGAAAGCTTGGGCTGGCGCGCCTCCTATGTGTGGCTCTCTCTTGGCTGGGGCGGGATCACATTGCTGCTTTGTTTTCTGTTCTTCTACGACGCGCGCGACCGTGCCAGCAAGGAAGTGCGGGCCGGACGCGAGCCAGAAGCCATATCGGCGCTGAAGGGCCTCACTCCTCGGGAAGCCGTGCGGGACTCCGCCTTGTGGCGCGTGGGCATCTCCAATTTTCTGGTGATGACCCTGACCATCGGCCTGATGATCCATATCTTCCCCATCCTGACCGAAGCGGGCGTTACGCGAACACACGCAGCCTGGCTGATGAGCCTTGCAGGAATTGTGGGCATCGTGGGCAAATTGTTGACGGGTTATCTCCTGGACCGCTTTCGCCCAAACCTCATTGGAGGAGTCACACTGGGCGCAGCGGCGCTGGCCTTTTTTCTGCTCATCGACGGCGTTCGCTCGCCACCCCTCATCATCGTTGCGATGCTGGTCAACGGTTACGCGGCAGGTACCAAGACCCAGATCACCGGCTATCTGACCGCAGCTTATGGCGGGATGAAGAATTTCGGCGCCATTTATGGCGTGATGGCGGCGCTGATGGCGTTGGCTGCGGGCTTTGGCCCACTACTTGCCGGGATCATCTATGACGAAGGAAAGGGTTATGCCCCGTTCCTGGCTATCGGAGGCATTGGCTGCGCGCTGAGCGGCATCCTGATGATGACTCTGCCCAGTTACCCCGCATGGAAGGCATCACCAGCCCCTGCTTCAGTCTAGCCAGGGCGCCAAGGCCAATACCCGTCAGATTAGGCAAGGATTCATTCTGGCCGACAAAAAAAGTGAATGGGCGACCCCCATCATAACAGGAGAGGTGACATGAAACAAAACCGATCGTACACGATGATGCTGCCCGTAAGCATGGCTGCCATGGCCGCGACCGTCGTCCCTGCCATGGCACAGGAGGAGGATTCCGACGCCATAGTCGTCACAGCGCGGCGGGTAGAGGAGCGCCTGCAGGATGTCCCTATCTCAATCACGGCCTTCTCCCAGCAGCAGCTGGCCAATCGCAACATCGTCTCGGCAGGAGACATCGCGACCTATACCCCCTCGCTCGCCGCCAATAGTCGTTTCGGACCTGAAAAGACCAGCTTCGCAATCCGGGGCTTTAATCAGGACAACGGCACTGCTCCCTCGGTTGGCGTTTATTTTGCCGATGTCCCGGCCCTAAGGTCGATTGGTGGTACAACGGGCGGAAATGGTGCTGGTCCCGGCGCCTTCTTCGACCTCCAAAATCTACAGGTCCTCAAAGGGCCGCAAGGCACACTCTTTGGTCGCAACACATCGGGTGGCGCGGTGCTTCTGGTGCCTCAGAAGCCAACAAGCAGACTGGGCGGCTATGTCGAGGCATCGATAGGCAACTACGACTTGCGCCGGGTGCAAGCGGTGGCAAATATTCCATTGTTGGATACATTGCGTATACGACTTGGCGTCGATCGTCAGACACGTAGCGGTTATATGAAGAATGTCTCCGGAATCGGCCCATCAGACTTCAATGACATTGACTATACAGCTGTCCGCTTCAGCTCCGTTGCCGATCTGACGCCCAATCTCGAAAATTACTTCATCGCGACCTATAGCAAGTCCGATACCCATGGCTTTCTACCCCGCGTTTCTGTCTGCGACCGCAATCCGCCGACGCCGAACCCGCTGTCTGCTCTGGCGTGCAACCAACTGGACCGAGCTAATAATCGCGACTTCTATACGGGCGAAAATGGCGTCATCAATCCTTCTCAGCGGATTGAGCAGTGGCAGATCATGAACACGACTACGTGGAGCATTTCGGACACGCTCACAGCGCGTAATATCATCAGCTATGGTCAGTTCCGCGAAGCTCTTCGTGGCACAATCTACGGCGAAAACCTTGTCATTCAAACGGGGCCGGATGCCGGCCGCAACGCGCTACGCGTATTTTCCAGTCCTTTTCCCAATCGCAAAAATGCGTCGCAATCGACATTCACCGAAGAATTTCGCCTTCAAGGCTCGCTGCTCGACGACCGCCTCGCCTGGCAGGCAGGTGTCTATGTTGAACTGTCCGACCCCCTCGGTTTCTCAGGCGCGCTCTCCAACAACCCGGCACTTTGCACTGGCGAGAACGGCCTTGTAGACTGCCGCTCTTTTCAAGCTGCTGCCGGAGCGACACAGTCGAGGATGTCCGTGACGGCGCGGAGCAACAAATATTCTTTTGAAGACTATGGAATATATGCTCAAGGCACATTCAAGCTGACAGACAAATTCAGCCTGACTGCAGGCGCACGATATACGTGGGACTATTATAATGTAGTCTCTCGTCAGATCATGATAATGGCGCCAGTGACGACCCCGGAACCCATCGGCAACTGTCTGGACACCTTTCTTTTCGGCCCCGCCGGCCCCAGCAATCCGAGGAACCCCGGGACGTTTACCGAGGCACAATGCCAGACCTTTTATCAAGGAAGTTCCAAGGCGCCCACCTGGGTTCTCGGCCTCGATTACAAGCCGACTGATGCGATCTTGGTCTATGCGAAATATGCGCGCGGCTATCGTCAGGGGCAGGTTGCACCACAAGGCTATGGCCGGCCAGCGTTCGATCCCGAAAAAATCGATACCTATGAGCTAGGCCTGAAGACCAGTTGGCGCGGGCCGGTGCGGGGCACATTCAATCTTGCCGGCTTCTACAATGATTTTTCCAATCAGCAGATAGCGACGTCCGGCCGTTTTGCGGCCTTCCCAACTGAGACACCGGCCGCCCTGATAACAAATGCCGGCAAATCCCGTATCGCCGGTGTCGAGGTCGACGCGTCGTTAAGCCCACTTCGGGGACTGACAATCGACGCGGCCTACGCCTATCTCGATACCAAGGTGGTTTCCATAGTCGCGCCGTCTACAGCGAATACGCCCTTCGACCTGCTCACGCCCAGCGGCGCGCTGGTCGGCCGCCCGCTGACCTTCTCGCCCAAGAACAAATTCACGATCACGGGCACTTATGTGTTGCCGCTGGACGAGAGCTTCGGAAAGATTTCGGTAGGCGCGACCTTTTCCCATGTGGACAGTCAACAAGTCAGCTACCAGGGTACCAATTGCATCACGGGCATAGGCAACTGTGCCAGGAGCGGAGCTTTAGGATATGATCCGGGGATCCTGCCTCCTCTCGACCTCCTCAACGTCAACATCAACTGGGCGTCAGTGGCGGGTTCGCCCGTGGACCTTTCCCTGTTCGCAACCAATGTCACAAAGCAGCGGTACGCAACAGCATCCTTCGGCGGTTATCCGAGCTTCGGGTTCGATGGCATGTCTGTAGGCGAACCGCGGGCGTATGGCGTTCGAATTAGATATCGCTTCGGTGACTGAGTGTGAGTGGCGAGGACGAAAGATCAGATATGCAGCGCGAGATCAAACAAATGAAACTTGGCGCCTTTTGCGGGGGCAGCTATCATCAGGCCGGCTGGCGGCATCCGCAAAGCAAAGCAGCGTTCGCGCCTGACATCAAGCAATGGATCGAACTGGCGCGCAAGCTGGAGGAAGCCAGGTTCGATATGTTGTTCGTGGCGGATACCGCATCCCCAAGCAACGCGGAGAATCCCGACGTATTTCGTTATCTCGCAGCTGGCGACAATCTGGAGCCGATGACGCTCCTCGCCGCCATTTCCCAGCATACTACCCATCTGGGCCTCGCCGGCACCATCGCCACATCCTATCGTCCACCCTATGATGCGGCTCGCGAAGTGTTGTCGCTGGACGTCATCAGCGGTGGGCGGGTCGGGTGGAACATCGTGACAGGCATTTCGCCGGACGATGCGACACAATATGCAGACCAGCTTTTTGTCGCGCAGGAGGAACGCTATGCGCGCGGCGACGAGTTTGTCGATGTTGTGCTGAAGCTGTGGGGCAGCATCGAGCCGGGCGCCTATGTTCGTGACAAGGACGGCGGCATCTACAAGGATTTGGACAAGATTCACCTGATCGATCATGCGGGCAAATATTATCGGGTGCGCGGACCACTGAAGGGCGTGCCCTCGCCGCAAGTGCGACCGCTCCTGATACAGGCAGGTCAGTCCCCGGAAGGGCGAGCCATGGCGTCGCGCGTGGCGGAAGTCATATTTACTGCTCAGTCCACCTTCGAGCAAAGTAGAGGATTTCGCGACGACATACGCGCGCGTGCCATTGCCTGGGGGCGTGACCCGGATCATATCAAGGTGATGCCGGGCGCGCAGGTTATCGTTGCCGATACGCGTCAGGAAGCGGAGGACAAGCTAGCCGAACTAACCAACCTGATCGACCTGAGAGCAGCTATGGCATCGCTGCAACTTTCGTTGAAGGCTTTCGACCTTAGCAGCTATGATCTGGACGCCCCCTTCCCCGATGTTCCACCGGAATCCGTCATAAGCCGGGGCAAGAATCATGTGGAGGCAGCAAAGCGCGAGGGGCTGACGTTGCGTCAGGTTCTGATCCGGGCGTCGACTTCCAACGCGCACTACTCCGTGGTCGGCACTGTGAGCGACGTTGCAGATCAACTTCAGCATTGGTTTGCGGAGGGAGCGTGCGATGGCTTCAACTTCCTGCCCGCTGTCAATCCGCTGTCACTTGAGAATGTCATAGACAAGGTCATACCGGAACTGCGCCGCCGCGGTCTGGTACGCAGAGAATATGAGGGCACGACTTTGCGCGAACATCTTGGCATTCCTGCAACGCCGTTGCCTCTTTTGACTTAGGATTCCTCCGGCTCTCCCAGATGCGGGAGGCGTGGCGGTCGTGCCAAAGCATGTTCCCCTGCGAAGGGGAGAAATTCAGAGCTGGTGCGATCGTATCGGCATTTGTGAGAGCATATCTCCGATCTGGAACACCGTTCTTCGCTCCCCGCGATAGTGAACCAGAAAATGGTCATGCGCCCAACCTGTACAGCAATTCGCCCATATAGTCTGCCGAGCGCCTGACGGCTGCAAACTCGCCTTCCGCCTGAATGCGAGGTCCGCTCAACTCCATGTCGAAAGCCCCGCTATAGCCCGCATCAAGGATCCAACCCACGATCCGCTCCAAAGGAATCGCACCGTCACCAGGTACAGCGCGTTCAGGGATAGTGCGGTCGCCATAGGCATAATCGCTGAACTGGACCGCGCGGCACTTTGCCAATGCTCTGGATACGAGCGATTTGAGGCTGGCATTCGTCCAGCACGCAAAGATATCCAGACACACGCCGATCCCTGCCATTTCCGCGAGCAGAATCGTGTCTGCTAACGAGTGACTGATGTCGATGTCAGCGAAAAAGGGATTGGTGGTTTCGATCATAAGCTGCACGCCAGCCGCATCCGCCTGGGTGACACATGGCGAAAGTGCCTCTGCAAAACAGCGTGCTGCCTGTTCCCATTCCAATGAGCCGTGGCCCCCGGTCACCATGTAGATTGACTGAGCACCCAGATCACTGGCGATTTCGATGAGCCTTGAAAGGCGGGCGCGCGGCACGGCCCAATTTTCCTCGTTATCCGAGATATGCTGTCCGGATTGAAAAGGATGCGTAATGGTTTCGAGAGCGCATTTGTTCGATGCGATGAGTGCCTTCGCCGCTGCGTGACCACCTTCCGCGAGAAGATAGGGGCCGATCAAGCTCACCCGACGCGCGCCGAGGCCCGTCAGATGCTCCCAAAACTTCGGCATTGGGTCGCTCATAAAACAAAGATGATTGATTGCGATCCGATCGTGCATCCAACGTTCCATTCATTTACAGCGCAGGGACTATGCGCCTTCCACCCTCGGCTCATACTTCCCACGGCCGTCATAGCCGCCCGTAAGACCGCTTCCATATGCCTATCTATGCGGCTCGGGTTCCAAAATCTTCCAACCTCGACAATTTCGGCAGCAGCCTCATAATGGAGTGCGGCAAGCCGTTGAAGAAACGCGATACTTGTTTGGTGCCAGCCCCGTTGCCTTGCGAAAAGCGTGGCAGAAACTGGAAGCCGACCGAAAGCCCGTTGCAAATGCTACAGCCTTGATGGACTGCCCTGCTGCCAGCAGGGTTTTCGCCTGATCAAGCCTGTGGTTCGACACATATTCACCCACTGAAACGCCACAGCTTTCCCGAAAGCCCCGTGAAAGCTGACGAACGGACAATTTACATAAAGACGCCAATTCCGCTAGTGTTGGTGCTGCATCGCCATCGCGCAGACGCTCGTCAATTAAGCGCAAGCGCCACGGGCTAAGACCACCAGCCGCTGATCCTTCACCGAAGCCCAGAAAGTATCTCTCAACGTTTACGATAATTTCGATACCGTAGGCTTGCATCAGCGCATCGCTCGCAAAGCCCGGGTTACGAACTTCTTCGGCAAGCTTCAAAAGCAAAGAAATAATACTTGCGTTCTTTACATTCCTTCCTGCTTCCAGCTGCTGTTCAGACCACCGGATGTCTTTGTCCGGCCGATCGTGGCAAATAGCGGGTTCAACATGACAGACGATCGACATGTTGCTTCCAGCCTCCGCCTCAAGCTTGGCCACCTGGCCGGGTGGCAACACAAAAAAGCGCCCTGCCAATTCAGTGCGACCAGGTAGCCAACGGTCGATAAGCGATAGCCGGGTGGTTGGCCGAGGGGTCAATGATAAATCTAGCCTGAAGCCCCTGTCATCGCTCAGGACGGCTCTCTTAGGTGTCGACGCCTCGACGTGAAGAAGCTGAACGGACATCCGCGGCGATTTCATCTCGGCCTCGATCGTTACGAGGCCAAATGGCAGTGCGATCATGGCGCCCATCGGCTTCACCTCTCCCATCCTCAAGCTTTTCCGTTGCCCTTGATCACGTACCTCTTGCGGGTCTCGATCGACATGTCAGGCGATGTGACATAGTGCGCCGATCCCAGCGCACAGTCCATTCCCGTCCTACCCACCTGACTGTCGAACACCGTTTTTGGCCGTCCATAAAAAAATGGCCGCCAGAGCGGCGGCCAGGTATTCGCGCTGAGTTACGAAAGGGAGGTATTTCGCCTTCAGCTGCCGAACCGATATTTCAGACGCAGACCGTACATCCGGGGCTGATTGAGGACCACCGCGTCCCAGCCAAAGGAGGCTCCGGTCGTGAAAACGTAGAATTTTTCCTTCGTCACATTCGTTGCAAACAGGCCGACGTCCACCGGCGTACCCGCAACATTATTCCAGTTAACGTTCAGATTCAGGTTATTCTGGGGCGGAAGATACCGCATAGCGCCCACTGAACTGGCGTTGCCGAATGTACTATCCTGATGCGAAAAAGTGCCTCCGAGTGTAAGTCGGCCAACTTTTTCCGGTAGCGGCAAAGTATATCCGATAGTCACAGCATACTTGTTTCGCGGAGTGAGGGCCAGCGGTCCGCCAAGTATCGCGGCAGGATCAAGGCGCGCAAAGCCATATGGAATTGCCGGTATGCTTATCTCCTTCAGCTTGGTATCCAGATGCGCATAGCTACCGTCGATGCTCAGCCCTTCGAAAGGCCTGATTGAACCATCGATCTCGACCCCTTTGATGGTCGATTTTCCGGCATTTCCGATTCCCTGTGCTGGAGATGGAAAATCGGCGGCCGGAATGCCAGCACATGCCGGGAACAATGTCGTATAAATGGGGCCTAGCGGCGCGACATTGCCGCAGCTGACGGTGTTGATCGCGATCTGCTGGTTGGAGAAGTCGTTATAGAAGGCCGCGACGTTGAAGGTGCCGCGGACCAGGCCGTCGAAGCTGGTTTTGGCACCGATCTCGTAGAGATCAACCTTTTCCGGTCCCCAGGTTTCCAGGCCGTAGCTGGAGACATTCACGCTGCCCTGGCGATATCCGCGGGAATATTTGGCGTAGACCAACATGTTGTCACTGGGTTTCCAATCCACATCGATCAACCAGGTCGGCTTCGCCGATGTCACCCGCCGGGCAAAGTCACACCGTGACCGGTCAGCCAGTATCTCGCTTGGTGTGCCGCTTTGCACCTGGGAGGGAGGCTGGGCACAGCCGTAACTCGGCGCGTTTGCGGTCGGGAACGAAATTTTGAGAACTTGCCCCAGTCCTGATGTTATATCAGAGGTGTACCGGAACCCGCCAGTGAGGCTTATCGTATTTGTCAGCTTGAACGTGCCCTGTCCGTAGAAGCCAAGATTGCGGAAGTGATATTTGCTGGCCGACACGGTAATGAAGCCGCCTGCGCCAGGAACACGATCCTGGCATTGCATCGCATAGATATTCGTACAGATTACCGCATTGGGCGACCAGCCGGCCTGGAAGCCAGCAAGCGGCTCACTAAGCTCCAGATAGGCGCCCAGCTGATAGTTTAGCCGGTCGTTCTCGCTGCGGCCCTGAAGCTGAAGTTCTTCGGTAAAGGTCGATTGAGCTGTCGCATCGCCGTTAGGTTGAGGGCCAATGGCCACCGCGTAATAGGGCAATGTCGTGCCGTTTTGATAGCCATTCTCTCCATAGATATTCGTGGCTTGTGACTGCCTGAACTCCGAGTAGCTGGCGATATTCTTCAACGTCAGTGTATCGCTGGCGCGCCATGTGGTGGTGTTGATGATCGACCATTGCCTGATACGCTGGGCCGCGTTCGGGTTGCCATTGGCGACCGCATAGTATCCTGCGGCATTGGTCTGCGCCAACTGCGAGGCCCGCAAATTCGGGAACGGGTCGCGCGCGATATTATCCTGATTGTAGATCCGCGGATAGAACCCGTTAGTATGCGAGAGTCCGTAAGTGACGACTGTGTAATTTTCGAGGTTCGGTGTGAGATCCGCAACCGCACTCACGCGCAGAGCCGTGTAGTCAATATCAGCGAAATCTTCGGGACCGATTCCGGATATGTTTTTAAGATAGCCATCCCGAGTCTGTCGATCGACCCCCACGCGAATACGAAGGGTATCCATAACCGGGATATTGATCACCCCCTGAATCCGCCTCAGATTGTAATTTCCTACCGATCCTTCGACATAGCCTTCAAACCGCCCGGTCGGCCTCTGAGGGACAAGCAGGATTGCGCCGCCTGTGGTGTTGCGCCCGAACAGTGTGCCCTGCGGCCCTTTCAGAACCTGAACATTTTGAAGGTCAAAAAAAGATCCGACGCCTGCACCATTTCCCGAACCCGTTCCACCCTGGGCTCGAGGCGCGACAACGTCGGCGAAATACACGGCGACGGAAGGCGAAGTCTGTCCCTCCTGCGTGAAGCCACGTATGGCAAAGGACGAGCTTTCCGAGCCATAGCGGGTATTTGTACTCAGCGAAGGCGTATAGGTCGCGAGATCTGATGCGGCGACCACGTTCCTGTTACTGATCTGCTGCTGATTGAACACCGTTATGGAGATTGGCACATCCTGCAATCGCTCTTCAGTACGACGGGCGGTCACTACGATGTCAGCCTCGCTCCCAGCGCTTTGAGCGAATGCATGTGGGGTATTGGCTCCGAAAAAAGTTGTAGCCAAAAGGAATATCTTGAATGTTGCCTTCATTATCACTCCCCTAAAAACGCATCTCCGTGCGTCTTCCTTTTGGCATGGGCAATAAACACCCATCTCGCATATGATGAATGATCTACATCGCGCGATGCACGTCGATCACAAGGATATACGAGATTTTCATTTAAGGCCTGCATGTACTTTCATCGCAAGCGGCGTATCAACGTTGGATATTTGCTCAAATATGCCAACATATCGCATCATGGCCGGAATTAGCGATCAGCGATCAGTTTTCGAAAACTCACGTGGATTGGATCAACACGGCACAGGTGTGCTTTTCTGGTCGACCCGGGCCACGCCGACAGGACATTTTCGAGGCAGGATTTGCAGAGAACATCATGCTTTAAACAAGCGTATCCCCATGAGGGGAATGTTTGCGCCAAGAATATGGCTGGCGGCCGGCGAGGCTAGTAGTTAGTCTCGGACTGTAAAGATGCATCATTGATCCTGTCGCGTCAGGAGAATGCCTTGTTGCAAGTGTTCTTCACAGCACCGTCCGCATCTCGCAGCCGTGTCTTTAGCCGAGTTCCAACTGTCGAAAGAAAGCATCAGGGTCCTTACCCCGCTATGGGCTGAATCCCAAAACGCTGGCGTTTATGGACGTCTGCTATCCAATTTTTGAGCGAAATTCCGCGATATGTGCGATGTGCTGATCAGCGGTGACATATCCGAGCTTCATCGTCCGGACCGCGCATTGCGTCCCACCGGCATCCTGCCAGCGGCGTAAGAGGTCGAGAGCAGTGGGTATGTCGGTGCCGTCGGGAAACTGGTAGTCGGCGCCAAAGGTCGTCGGATCGCGCCCCTCCTCTCGAAGATAGTTCTGCAGCTGGTGCCATGCGGGCAGCACTCGATCGGGTGGCCCGCCGAAGATGAAGCCGTCCGCGAGTTTCGCCGCCCTGCGGTAAGCCGGGTCCGAGACACCGCCGCAGTAGATCGGGATGTGTCGCCCAGGACGCGGATTGAGAGCCAGTCGATCCACACGATCGAACAGGCCTTCGAAATCGACCATCTCCTCGCTCCAGAGCCGGCGTAGCAGGCCGATTTGTTCAGCCATACGTCTCCCACGCGTATGGAAATCCATGCCTAGCGCTTCGAACTCAACGTAGTTCCAGCCAATGCCGACGCCCAGACGCAGTCGCCCACCTGACAGGAGATCGACATCGGCGGCTTGGCGGGCGAGAAGCAATGTCTGGCGTTGCGGCAGCACCAGAATGCCGGTGACGAGTTCTATTGTCGCGGTGATGCCGGCGGCGTAACCGAATGCAACCAGGGGATCATGGAACGGATCGCGCTCCGTATACGGGCCCCATAGCGGCGGATCGCGGTCGCTATGGTCGGCCCCACCCACATGATCGAACATGGCAAGCGAGGCATAGCCGAGCGCTTCTGTCGCGCGAACGATCGAATCGAACGCCCTCGGATCACCGCCGAGTTCGATCTGCGGATAAATGACGCCCACGTCCATCTGTCCCCCCTCAGCGACACGGTCAGCGACGACCCACGCGGTGGCGCGCAACTGCCGGATCAAAACCGAAACTAGGGCCGGCTCGCGCGACGAGCCGACCTGCGTCCGATCAGATCACCGGCTCAAGAATTTTGTCGACCACTTCCATGGGCGCGACCTGCCCGGGCTCGGCCGTGCCGGCGATCGTCGTGCGGTGCATCGATCGGGTTTCGTCCGTATAGGGTTCGACCCGATGCATCGACCCGTGATTGTTGGACACGACGAGATCTCCGAGCTTCCAGTGGTGCGTATAAACGAAATCCGGCTGCGCCGCCCATTGCTGCAACCGGCACAGAAGCGAGCGGCCGTGCGGTCCGGGCATGCCGATCACGCCGTCGGCATGGGTTCCTACCAGCAGCGATTTGCGGCCATCGTCATGGGTCCATACCAGCGGCCGCTCCATCGCAGCGGCCATAGAACGATAGCGATCGATGCGCTGTTGGCTCGGCACGCCGAAGACCGGCCGGACACTCGCCTCGGTATGATGAATGACATCCAGCCCGTCTAGTGCCCGTTTCTCATCATCTGGTAACTGCTCGTAAGCCGCATAGAGGTTGGCGAACTCGGTCGCACCGCCGCTTGCAGCGACAGAGCGCGCGGTAAGCAAGGTGGTCTTCGGCAGCGGCAGGTCCATTGTGACGCCGTCGATATGCCACCAGAAGGTACCAAGGACGTAATCGGGCTCCTTGTTCAGCTTACGGTCGAGCGTGATCTGATAGATGTCCTTCGCGGGCAGATCATGTCCGGGCGCCTTTTCAGTGAACGTCACCCGATTACCGAGAGCGTCCGTGAAAGCGAGTTGCTCTTCGTCCGTCAGTCCCATCTCAGGGAATACCAGAACGGTCCGCTTTTCAAGAGCGTCGTTGATCGCCTCGACGACCTCCGGATCGCACAGATCATCCTTGGCGACGGCGACGATGCAGCCAACATGGGGCTTGATGTTCTCGAACGTGATTTTCATAGTAAGATCCTCATCCGATTATGTTTTCGACGACCATATCGGCGCGTCCGAGGCAGCAACCCGAACGCGATCGCTACGCGATCTCGAAATGCTCCATTGCGCCGCCCGTCACGAAGGGACCCATGATCCCGCGAAGCTCGGTCGACTTTGGCGTCTGGCTATAGGCGGTGTGTGCATCCATGGATGCCCACTCGACGAGCATGATGAACTTCGAAGGGTTCTCGACCCCACGACCGGCCTTGACCGACAGCACCCCGTCCACGCTTTCCAACAGCGGGACGGCCTTATCCTTGAGCGCAGTGCCAAAATCGTCTTCGGTGCCCGCCCTGACCGTCAGTTCAGATCGCTCCGTCAGCATGCCGTTCTCCTCTCAAAAAGCCTATTATTTTTCGGTCAGCATCGAGCTTGAGATAATTGCCATTTATCGAGTTTGCGATCAGTTCGACACCCTGCCGCCAAGGCCGCGGAAAGCCTTCCAGCGGACAGCCGTGCCCCTGCCAACGCGTTGCCTGGGGCGTCGCGTATCACCTCTCTACAACGGTCGGAGCGCCGCATACCAAACCGTTACATAACTTGATGCTGACCGATTGGATAGCGCTGCAACCGTTCGGAGTCAATGTATCGCAAATTAACGCGATGGGGACGTGTCGATCTGCTTCGATAGCTGTTCAAGCATGTCTTCGACGATGGCGATTGCCTCGGCATGCGCCTCAGAAAGCCCCAGCGCGGCCTCCGATGGAATAATCCGGCCGAGCGCGGCCGCAATCATGACCATGCCAGCGATTGGGACTTGGTCACTCTTGCCCGGGCCGACCATCTTTGAGACTGCCTCAATTTGAAGCGCCCTGAATTTCTGGGCAGAAGAAATGATCTCGAGCCGGATCGCCTCGCGATGTCCTGCAATAGCTGACAACTCCATCGCGAGGATTCCACCAGAGCTTGTCATAGCGAGCGACCATAGCGTCTTTAAAGGGTCAGCCGATTTCAAAGCTTCCTTGAAGCCCTCCAATCGTCGCTCATTGATCCGACGTACCAGATCGAGGATGAGATCGTCCATTGTCCTGTAATAGTAATAGAGCAGTTGCTTGGTCAGACCTGCCCGCTCCGCGACATTGCGCGCGGAAATTCCGGCATAGCCTTCGTCGCACAGAATCGCTTCCGCCGCGTCCATAAGTACAGTGCGTTGCTTTGATCCCTCCGCACCGATCCTTCTCTTAGATGTCATTCTACCGTATGCCCCTCATCTACCACAGGATTGCAAAATATCCGCCTAATGAAAAGTCGGCGATCACTGCTCGCGTTGGCGCCACGCAGGTCTGATGGGCTCACCACGGCCCAGAACATCGCGACAAACGCCCTCATCTATTCCTCGGCTCGCCTCCAATATCGTCTAAACTCGGGACGAGGACGTCCCCGATTGACACTCTAAACGGTGCGATGCTATCCGATCGGTCAACATCACGTACTTGCTTCCAGCGTACGGCCTATGGCGCTCCGCGACGAGGCAATTTGGGAGAGACCTGTGACATTTGAAACGATCGACCTTACACCGCGCATCGGCACGAGGATCGAGGCCGATCGTGAGGGCCTGATCAGCGGCGCATATTCCGAGAGAATTCGCGAACTTCTCGAGCAGCGAGGGGTGATTCTGTTTCGCGGCATGAACCTCTCCGATGCAGAGCATTGGGCGCTTTCGGAAACGCTCGGTGAAATCTTTCGACAAGGCGAGGATGGCTTTTATAAGATCTCGCTCGACCAGAAGAAGAACGCGACCGCCGATCTGCTGTTTGGAGCGTTCGGCTGGCATTTCGATGGCTCGACCGACGAGCTTCCGACGCGTGCTTCCATGCTCACGGCACGAAAACTTTCCGAGACTGGCGGACAAACCGAGTTCGCAAATACCTATGCGTCGTATGATGACCTGTCCGAGGACGACAAACAACGCTTTGCGAAGCTCCGTGTCGTTCACCGTCAGGAAACAATCCAGCGTCTCATCTTTCCGTATCCGACGGATGAGCAGGTAGAGCGCTGGCGGACCATGCCGCCGAGGACGCAGCCGCTCGTCTGGAACCATCGGTCCGGCCGCAAGTCTTTGGTACTCGGCATGTCCGCGACCAGCATCGAGGGCATGGATGACGTCGAGGGAAAGATGCTGCTCCGGACGCTGCAGGAATGGGCGACGCAACCTCAATATGTCTACAAGCACGACTGGCAGTTGGGCGACTCGCTCATGTGGGACAACACCGGGGTGATTCACCGTGTGTCCTACTACCCGCCAGCCTCGGGGCGCGTTCTCCATCGTACGACATTGGTGGGCGAGGAACCGTTGGTTTGAACCCGCGCTTTCATTGCCAAGGTCGTCATTGACGGGATGCCGACGTCCTGTTCTGATTTGATCCTTGGCCACCAAGCGTTGCAGGTCTGATCGTCGTCTGGCCGGCGGCATCGGCGAAAAAAATCCCGGTCGAAAGGAAGCCCGATGGCACGGAATACCGATATCCTGTTCGAACCTTTCGCGCTGAGGTCGCTGACGCTGCGCAACCGCATCGTCATGGCTCCGATGACCCGTGGCTTCGCTGACGGAGGGCTGCCTGGTCCGGCGCATATCGATTACTACCGACGCCGCGCAGAAGGCGAGATCGGCCTGATCCTGTCGGAAGGCACGGTGATCGATCGGCCGGCCTCGCGTAACGAGCCCGGCATTCCTTTTTTCCACGGTCCAGCGCTGGCAGGCTGGCAAGAGGTCATCGACGCGGTCCACGGCGCGGGCGGCAAGATGGCACCGCAGCTATGGCATTCGGGACCCGTCGAAAGCAAAACGACCGACTGGCGCCCTGACGCACCGGTGGAAAGTCCATCAGGGCTACAAGCGCCGGGCGAGCCGCGTGGCGTCGCGATGAGCGACGAAGATATCTCGGACTCGATCAGCGCTTGGGCGCGAGCGGCGCAAGAGGCGAAACGCCTCCGCTTCGACGCGATCGAAGCCCACGGCGCGCACGGATATCTGATCGACCAGTTCTTCTGGAGCGGGACCAATTCGAGAAGCGATCTTTACGGTGGAGCGACCTTGCGCGAGCGATCGCGCTACGCGTCCGAGGTCGTTGCGGCGATGCGCGCTGCGGTCGGGTCCGATTATCCGATCATCCTGCGGGTCAGCCAGTGGAAGCAACAAGACTATGCGGTTCGGCTCGCCGAGACACCGGAGCTGATGGCCGATTGGCTGCTCCCGCTGGTGGAGGCGGGCGTCGACATTCTGCATTGCTCGCAACGGCGGTTCTGGATGCCGGAATTCCCGGAAGTCGACGGCGCGGCCGGGCTGAACTTCGCCGGATGGGCGAAGAAACTCACGGGCGCGGCCACGATCAGCGTGGGGTCGGTCGGCTTGTCGGGAGACTTTGTCGACGTGTTTTCGGGCGAGCGCTCCGAGCCGACCAGCCTGGACGGACTCGTCGACCGGATGGAGCGGGGCGAGTTCGACCTGGTTGCCGTCGGCCGCGCGCTGATCACCGATCCTGATTGGGCCGCCAAGGTGCGATCGGGTCGGCAGGGCGAATTACTTCCGTTCGAGGCGTCCGCACTGGGCAGCTTCGCGTGATGCTGCCCAGCGCCCGGAAGCTCGGGGGACTTGAGGTCGCACCTATCGGGCTTGGCTGCATGAACCTCAGCATGGGATATGGAAGCGCCCCATCCCAAGCAGAAGGCGAACGACTTCTGCGACGCGCGGTCGAGATCGGCGTCACGCTGTTCGACACCGCCGAGATGTACGGCCCCTTCACCAATGAGATGCTGGTCGGCGAGGCGCTTCGGCCCGCGCGCGACCGGGTTATCATCGCCACCAAGTTTGGCTTCCGCATCAAACCCGGCGAAACCCGTCCGCTCGGGCTCGACAGCCGCCCGGAGCATATCCGCGAGGTCTGCGACGCATCGCTCCTCCGGCTCGGCATCGAGACGATCGACCTGTTTTACCAGCACCGCGTTGATCCCGCGGTGCCGATTGAAGAGGTCGCCGGCGCCGTCGGTGATCTGGTTCAGGCCGGCAAGGTCCGCCATTTTGGCCTGTCCGAGGCGGGCGAGGACACGATCCGGCGGGCGCACGCGGCCTTCCCGGTAACGGCGGTGCAGACCGAATATTCCTTGTGGTCGCGAGACCCGGAAGCAGCCATCCTGCCCGCCTGCCGCGAGCTGGGGATCGGGTTCGTCGCCTATAGCCCACTGGGTCGGGGCTTCCTCGCAGGCGCCGCGCCCAACATCGGCGACAATGACTATCGCCGCTCGCAGCCCCGCTGGCAGGGCGAGGCGCTCATCCGCAACCAGGCGATGGTCGACGCGCTCGCCGCGTTCGCGATGGCCAAGGGTTGCACCGTGGCGCAACTCTCGCTGGCCTGGCTGCTCCATCGCGGCCCGGACGTGGTGCCGCTACCGGGAACGACCAAGCTGCATCGGCTTGAGGAGAATGTCGCCGCCGCCGGCATCAGCCTGTCGGCCGATGATATGGCCGAGATCGACCGGCTGATGCCGCCTGGGGCGGTGGCGGGCAACCGCTACGATGCTGGCGGCCAGTCTTTGATCGAGCACTAACGAACACGATTGGGAGAGACGCAGATGGCACGCAAGGTAGCATTGGTGACGGGGGCGGCCGCCGGCATCGGCGCGGCGATCGCACGGCGGCTTGCGCGCGACGGGATCGCGACCGGCGTGCTCGACATCCTGATCGACGATGCCAAAAGCGTCGCCGAAGAGATCAAGGCGGCTGGAGGCGAGGCTTTGGCACTCAAGGCCAGCATCGCCGATCGCGGCGCGGTGGAAGCAGCGGTAGCGACGCTGCGTGAGGCGTTCGGCCCCGTCACTATCGTCGTCAACAATGCCGGCATCACAGGCTTCAAGCCTTTCCTCGATCTCACCGACGAGGATTGGGACCGCATGCTGGCGATCAACCTCAAGGGCACATTCATCGTCACCCAAATCGTGCTCCCCGACATGATGGCGGCCGGCTGGGGGCGGATCATCAACATCTCGTCGTCCAGCGCCCAATCGGGCGCCGCGCATATGGCGCATTATTCGTCGTCGAAGGGAGGTATGATCGCGCTTACCAAGACGCTGGCGCAGGAGTTCGGGCCGCAGGGCATCACCTGCAATACGATCCCGCCCCGCTTCGTCCACAATACAACCATGTCGAACTACTCGTTCGATCTGCCGGAGATGAAGGACAAGTTCGAGCCGATGATCCAGGCCGGCCCGATCCGCCGTCACGGTGAGCCCGAGGATATTGCCGGCGCTGCGGCCTACCTCGCCTCCGACGAGGCGGGCTATGTCACGGGTCAGATCATCGGCGTTAACGGCGGCCGTTATATCTGAGCGGGATGACGTAGGCCGGGGAATTCTGAGCGGTCGATGATCCATCGCCCAACGATGAACGCATCAACGAAGAGGAAACGCCATGGAGAGTGGGCTGGCTAGGAAGGTTGTTGTCGTCACAGGCGCGACGGCCAACATCGGCAGAGCCATCGCGCTGGCCTTTGCGGGAGAGGGATCGTCATTGGCGCTGGTAGGTCGCGATCAGGCCAAAGGTGAGGAGATCGCCGGCTTGGCACGAGCCGCCGGCGCAGCCGACGCGATCTTTTTTGCCGCAGACATGACTGATCGCAATGCCGTCGAGGCGATGGTCGCAGCGGTGAGCGAACGGCTCGGCCTGGTAGAGGTTCTGGTCAACAACGTCGGCGGCAACACCGGCAAGTTCGGTCTGTTCGCCGATTCCGATCCCGACGAGTGGCAGGCCGATATCGACCTCAATCTGAAATCGACCCTGCTTTGCACCCATGCGGCATTGCCACACATGCTGTCGCGCCAGGCGGGCCGGATCATCAACATCGGCTCGACCGCCGGTGAGGTCGGTGACTACATGCTGGGCGTCTACTCGGCCGCAAAGGGCGCGGTGCATGCCTTCACCCGCGTGCTCGCGCTGGAGGTCGGCGCGCAGAACATCACGGTCAACTGCGTCGCGCCTTATGCGACCTTCCCGGAGGATCCGTCGCACATCAGCAGCGGCAGCCGCTTCCATCCCGAAGGGATTTTCGCGCACGACGAGACGCTGGGGCGCGACGATCTCAAGGGCAAGCTGCTGCGCACTGGCGTGCTGCCGCGCAACTTTGCCAAGCCCTCGGAGATCGCGGCGGCGGTCGTCTATCTCGCGTCCGAACAGGCAGCGTTCGTCACCGGCAAGGTGCATTGCATCGACGGCGGGGCCTTGTTGTGAACGCCGCCAGCCTCGGCCTGTGCTCCTACCCTTCCCTCAGCTGAAAGACAGCACGATCTTACCGAACTGCCGGCCGGAGCGAAGGTAGTCCAACGCTTCCTGAAGCGCATCGAAACCGTACTGGGCAGCGATCACGGGACGTGATCGGTGGAAGGCGACAGCGCGGTTCAGCGCTTCATAATCCTGTCGGCTGCCGACCTTGGTCGGGAAGATCGATACGCCCGACGTCGCCAGCGATTGTACGGCATTGGCGCGGCCGGTCAGCAGGCCGACCAGCGCGAGTCGACCGGCCGTGCGGGTTGCGCGGAGGGATCGGTCGATCGTTGCCGCGCCGCCGACCTCGACGGTCAGGTCGACGCCTTGGCCGCCCGTCAGCGCGCGCACCGCATCGTCCCAATCGGGCCGGGCATTATAGTCAATCGTCTCGTCCGCGCCCAAATCGCGCAGTTGCGCGCACCGCTCGGGGCTAGAGGAAATCATGATGACCCGCGCACCGAACATCTTCGCGAACTGCAGGGCCAGGGTCGAGACGCCGCCGCCCCCTTGGAGCAGCACGGTCATGCCCGGCTGCAGCGGTGCGCCCGCCGTCAATGCGTGCCAGGCGGTCACGCCGGCGCAGGGATAGCAGGCGGCCTCTTCGAAGCTCAGGTGAGCGGGTATCGACACCGCCTCCGAGCTGTGGACGACGATCTCCTCCTGCATCGTACCGGGTATCACGTTGCTACCGCGTCCGACCGATCCTGCGGAAAGCGTGAAGTCGCCGCCGATCCAGTCGGGATTGAAGATCAGGGATACGCGATCACCGACCTTGAAGCGGCTATTGCCGTTCGCCTCGATCACCTCGCCGGCGCCGTCGGAGCACGGGATCATCCGGTCGGGCGCCCCGAACGTGCCCGCCAGCATGACCGTGTCGCGATAATTGACCGACGCGGCTCGCATGGCGATCCTGATCTCTCCTTGCGACAGAGCATCGGGGGCAGGCAGGTTCTCGATCCGCAGTGCATCCGCCGCAGTTCCGGTTGCTACATAGGCCTTCATAATGATCCCTTCGCGCAAAGAATGAGCGGCTGCGAGAACATCACAGCAACATCTCGACACCATCACAGAACGATACTGAGGGGGGTGGTTTGAGTCGCAGCTCTCGAACGCATCACGATGCTGCCCGGCGTCCTTTATTCTGATGCCGACGTAGATTAACTTGTGGTCGCTTCCAAGAGCCTAGACGGCCATTTGCTGCAGGTTCCGTTCCAATGGCCGTTCCCCGTCCTCCCTCTTGTCTGTTGCGTTCTGCGGGCTGAATGATCGCGGGCCGTTAGTGCAGGAAAACGAAGACGGCGACAGTCCTCGCGAGCGTCAAGTATGTCACATGGCCGTGCTCGAGTGTTAGCGCGCGTTTGCTCAGCAGGGGCATGCCCGCGATCGCAAAAGGGACATGGACCAATCCCATAGTCAGCCCGCGATGATGCATGAACCAACGCCTGACGAAGGTGGGACGAGGTGCTTGCTGAAGGGAGCCCATCCCCCGAGGGTGCGGAGCGCGACAGGGAGCAAGGGCCCTTTCGCGTTGGTCACACTTCCGAACAGTTGCTCGGGACTGCGATCCCGAACGCCATGGACAGGAGCCATTATGATGCCACAAGCCGCCTTTTCATCGCCGTACCTGGCATCGGTCCCCACCCTGCGGGGCGAACTGCCCGAACCTGGAACCCAGTGATGACGCCGCATCACAGCCCCACCTTGCTATGCGTCAGAATGCGCGCGCAGGGCAAGGCGCCAAGGATAGATTTCACTGCTGTCTTGCGAGAACTTCTTGTCATGCTCAACGCCTCGATCCGATTGCGTCGGCCTATCCGGCTCTCTCGATCATCACAATTGCTCCGATCACTTTGTCAGACTTTTCTGAAAATGGTCAGTCTCGCTATCTTGCCGTTATTGTCGAAGTGAAAATGGTTCGCGGTGTTACGGACCGTGCCATCGGGAAGCGTTGCTTCAATCTCGACAGCAATAGCATTTTCCCCGACGATATAGGCAGTCGGGCTAGGACTGGGAGAGCCGGATGCGAACACCGAGAGCTGAAACTCTCGGATTGCGTCTTTCCCCTGGAAATTTCGGTTGTCGGGTAGATTGTAAATGGCATGCTCGGCGAACAGAGCAATCCAGGCTTCGATATCCCGAGCTCGCACTGCAGCAAAATATCGGTCGGCCACGGTCCTCATTACCACTGTGATTTCCCCTTGCCTGGCAGGTCTTAAAATTCGCCGACGGGCTTCAGCCCTCACGGTTGGACCGGTGCCGTTTCCAAGTTGGTCCTAGCTTGGCCCGATTGCGTCCCGACACAAACCGGAAAACTGCTGGCTCGACCATAGAATGCGCCGCTTCTCGTCTGATTAGGGCAAAAATGCGAAACTCTGACTGTTTTGGACAATTCTAAGGAATGGCTTGGCTTACGAACGCGCCTCTAAGGTCCGATAGTTGAGGAGATCGAGCCCGATCGATCGCAGTCGAAAGTAACATTTGGGGAGGTGGGTAATTTGTCGAACAGTTTGATCTGGGAGTCCGCTATCACATTGCGGGACCTGATCGCACGTAGACAAGTATCGTGTCTCGCCGTGGTCGAAGCCTGTATCGGCAGGATCGACAAGTTGGACGGCCGATTGCGTGCTTTTACCTTTGTCGATCGTGCTGGTGCGGTTGCGGCAGCGCGCGGCGCCGACGAAGCGATGCAAGATGGTGCACCGGTCGGCCCGCTACACGGCATCCCGATTGCGCTCAAAGACGATCTTTGGGTGGCGGGCATGCCTGCTACTGCTGGCTCTCTGATCTTCGCGAATTTTGTCCCGTCGCGCGACGGCACCGTCGCCAGGCGACTGCGCGCTGCCGGCGCCATCATCCTCGGCAAGACGAACTTACCCGAGTTCACCTCATGGCCGCGATCAAAATCCTACGTCGGCGGGGAGTCACTTAATCCTTGGGACACTGATCGCATTCCGGGCGCGTCTAGCGGAGGATCGGCAGTCGCCGTTGCGTCCGGCATGGCGCCTCTTGCCATCGGAACCGATGGCGGCGGTTCGGTGAGGCTTCCTTCAGCGTTCTGCGGGCTGGTGGGGTTGTTGCCGACGATCGGCCGGGTGCCCGACTATGGCAGTTTTCTTTGCAGCCCGATGAGCAGTGCCGGGCCGATGGCCAGAACGGTCAGCGACGTCGCTTTACTGCAACAGACCATCGCCGGCTTTGATCCTGACGTGCCTGCTTCGCTGGACGGCCCCTCTCCAGATATCCTGTCCGGCATCGAGGGCCCGTTGGATGGAATGCGGGTTGCCTGGTCGCCGGATTTTGGCCGGATAGATGTCCACCCTGACATCGTCTTGTCCGCCCAGAAAGCATTGGACCCACTCATCGCGGGTGGAGCCATAATCGAACCACTGGATAGCATAATCCCCCATCCATGGGGCAGCGGCGCGCTTATGGCGGCCGTGAGCGAAGCCGCAGAAACATGGGCGAAGACGGACCCTGCAGGCTTCGGCGATTTACCCAAGACCGGCTTTCCCGAGGCAGATATTGCGGCGGCCAGCGGCAGGTTGGAAAGCTATTTCTCAGCGCCGCCTGTCATGCAGTGGGTTCAGCGGTGGACCCACCTCTTGTCGCCGCCACAAAAGTTGATTGCCGCCTATATGAACCGTGAGGCCGTGCAGCCTTCCCTCGGCGAACTGCGAGAGACGATGGATCAGATCTTTGCGACTTGCGATGTCCTTTGCTCTCCTACGACCGCAACGGTTGCGCCACGCGTGCCGCACGGATGGGCCCATCCCTACCCTGACAGCTATTCGGGCACACATTTCACATTCATCGCTAACGCTACGGGGCGTCCCGCGATTACGGTGCCATGTGGTCTGGTCCACGGCATGCCGGCAGGTTTCCAGATTATCGGCCGCGTAGGCGATGAGGGGACAATATTGCGCGTTGCCAGAACCATCGAAAGGGCGCTGCCATCGCTGCCCCATCCATCCGGCATCGAATGACCCAAATTGCCGCTGGCCTGGCCCAGGATCGAGTAATCAAAGCGAGTAAGGAAATAGTCTTGAGCAGTGAAACTCCACTTCCGCGCGCAAATACGACAGCGGTTATCACCGGCGGCGGACGCGGCTTTGGCAAGGCTTTCGGGCACGCCTTGGCCGGCGAAGGCGCTCATGCGGTGCTGATCGACGTCGATGGCGCCGAGGCTGAAGCAGCGGCGGCGGAGATCCGCAGCCTTGGCTTTTCCGCGACTGGTGTAGCGGGTGATGTAACTGAGGAAGCCCGTATGGCCCATGTAATGGCAGAGGCAGCCGCCCTTCACGGTGGGATCGACATCCTGATCAACAATGCGGGGCTGCACAGCAAGGAATATGGACAGCCAATTCAGACGCTCGGCCTCGCCAAGGTACGACGGCTGTTTGATGTCAATGTCATGGGCGTCATCACCTGCACTCTGGCCGCTGTGCCTCACATGAAGGGGCGAACGGGATCCAGCATCATCAACATTTCCTCCTCCGCTGCACATATGGGTGGATCCGCATATGGCGACAGCAAGCTTGCCGTGTCCGGTCTCACCATCACTTTCGCCCGCGAACTGGGAATTGACGGGATACGAGTGAATGCAATCTCGCCCGGCCTCATGCTGACCGAGACGATCGCCGCTGAACTGCCACCCGAAACCAAGGCGCGGATCAAGGCGATGCAGATGATCAGCGACGACGGCAAGGAAGCGCATATCGTGGACGCAATGCTCTTCCTGACCTCGCGGCACGCGAATTTCATCACGGGAGAAATCCTGCGCGTCACTGGCGGCATGGCCGCGGGGGTGTGACTGTTCGCCACCGCTCGCCGCGCCTTACGACAAGCTTCGGACAAGACCTGACCTATCTTGCCGAGCTTCGGGAGCAATGGCGCCCACTGACAGCTGCACTGATCGGAATGGCTTCGGGGCTTTCGATGCTCAGCTATGTGACCAGCATTATGGCACCGCAATTGCTGCAGGCATTTGGATGGTCGCAATCGTCCTTCGCGATGATCGGTAGCCTTGGCCTGATCAGTGTCGCAACCTTGCCTGTTGTCGGGCGCCTCGCCGACTTACTCGGGGTGCGGAAGACGGCGATGATCGGCGTCATCTGCGGTCCACTAGTCTTTCTCGCGCTCGCACTGTTCAACGGGGACATCCGCATCTACATCGCGCTTTATGTCGTCCATTCCGTGTTTTGCATAACAACAACGGCGACGGTTTACAGCAGGACGGTCGTCCAGCATGTCGTACGAGCCCGGGGCCTGGCACTGGCCATCGTGGCTTCAGGCCCCGCGCTGACAGGCGTTATTGGCGCGCCCCTTCTCAACGAGTTCGTCATCGCGCATGGCTGGCGAGCGGGATATCTGGCCGTAGCTGCCTTTTCCACAGTCGCAGGGGTGGCGGCCATTTCGATGCTTCCTGCAGAGGCGAAACGCACCGACAGGCCTGTCAGGAGGGGCGCGGCCAAGATCGACTACGCAGAAATCCTGCGTAACGAAGCCTTCTGGGTTTTGATCGCCACGATGCTACTGTGCAACCTGCCCAACGTCCTCGCCCTCACGCAGATGAAGTTACTCCTACTGGACAACGGGGTGACATCGGGCGGCGCGTCGCTCATGATTTCCCTTTTCGCGGCTGGCGTTCTTCTGGGTCGGTTCGCTTGCGGCATCGCATTGGACCGCTGGTCTCCTCATCTGATCGCTGCATGCAGCCTCTCCCTTCCAGCAATCGGGCTGTATCTGATTGCTTCCCCCTTCGACGCAGCTCCAGTGCTGATGCTTTCAGTCCTTCTGATTGGCCTTTCCTTCGGCGCGGAGGGTGATCTTGTCGCCTATCTCGTCGTCCGCAGCTTTGGAGTAAGGCTGTTCAGTAGCGTGATGGGCCTCATGACCGCGGCGACCGCTATTTCGACGTCATTGGGCGCACTGCTTCTGGGGTGGATTTTGGCCCTGACCGGCAGCTTCGTTTGGTTCCTCACAATCGGTGCGACATCGGTGATTGTCGGTAGCCTTCTTTTATTGCGCCTTCCGCGTCCGTCTCCGGCTCAGGTCACGACGTCGTCAGAACACCAAGATGCAATATAGCACCCGATTGATGCTGCGGTGAAAGAGGGGCACCATGGAAACGAATGGCCACGGCCGCTTCTAGAAAGATCACGACCATGCTCGAAGGAAAACGCACTGCGGTGGTAACGGGGGCCAGCTCCGGGATCGGCAAGGAAACCGCGAAGGCGCTGGCCAGCCGAGGCTGGAACGTAATCGGAACGGGGCGCGATTCCCAACGCATGGCTACAGCCGAAGCGGAGA
Organism: Novosphingobium sp. TK71; assembly: GCF_055361505.1. Taxonomy (NCBI): domain Bacteria; kingdom Pseudomonadati; phylum Pseudomonadota; class Alphaproteobacteria; order Sphingomonadales; family Sphingomonadaceae; genus Novosphingobium; species Novosphingobium sp. TK71. The sequence goes on along the minus strand of NZ_JBSZKA010000001.1, from coordinate 128,608 downwards.
TCCGGGCTGTGGGCGCTGGGGGCGAGGTGACAATGCTTCGTGCGGATCTATCGGTGATGGCGCAAGCCGACCAAATCGCTCGTGATATAGCAGCCCTGACCGACCGGATCGATATCCTCGTCAACAATGCGGGAGGAATGCCCAATGCGCTGGTCATCACCAGTGAAGGCTACGAGGCCAGCTTCGCGGGCAATCATCTGGGTCCGTTTCTGTTGACGCAGCGCCTGCTACCACTCCTGCGAAAAACGGCAAAGGCTATGCCTTCAAATTCAGTTCGTATTCTCAACGTCGCGTCCGACGCCAGCGAGTTCATTCCCACGATCAATCTCGACGATCTGGAAAATCTCGAGGATTGGAATCCCGGTACTGCCTATTGCACCGGCAAGCTCGCCAATGTCCTGCTTGCGCGCGCGCTGGCGCTGAGGCTGGCCGATGACGGGATCGTCGCCCACTCGATCCATCCCGGCGCCGTGGCGACCAACTTCTTCTCCTATGTTCCAGCCGAGACGCTGGAGCGTACGAAGGACATGCCCAAGATCTCGGAAGCGGATGGGGCCGACACGATCATTTGGTTGGCGACATCCGAGGATGGCGGCCGGAATAGTGGCACGTACTGGCATCAGAGGCAGCCGCGCACGCCGAACCCGCTCGTCGACGACCTAGCCCTGCTGGAGCGGTTCTGGACGGAAAGCGAGCGCCTCCTCCAGCGCTAACGGTTCACTGCTTGACCGCAAATAGAACTCAAAATGGGAGAGTCACCGTGAAACACTGGCAGGAGGCGTTCGGTATCGAATTGATCAGCGTGCTTGGACTGGAACCGACTGAATTCGTCGCGTTAGCCCGTAAGCTTGGCTGTCCCAATATCGGCATGGCTCCCGCGCCGGTCACTGGGCCGCTTCCGGGCGAACCGACCTGGAGTTTCAGGGGCAATGCGTCCCTGGTTCGCGACATGAAGCAGGCTTTGGCGGATCACGCCGTTACCATCAGCCTTGGGGAAGGCTTTATTATCCTGCCCGGCCGCGACATCTCAGATGCGGAAGCTGATTTCGACCTGATGGCGGACCTCGGCGCATCCCGTCTCAACGCCTGCGCAATGGATACGGATGCCGTTCGTAACATTGACCAGTTTGCCGCCCTTGCGGAAATGGCCGATGCGCGCGGCATACCTGTGACAGTGGAATTCATGCCCGGCACACCGGTCGATTCCTTCCAGGCCGCAGTCGCCTTGGTCAGGGCTTCGGGAGCGAGCAACGCCGGCATATTGGTCGATGCTATGCATTGGTTCTGCTCTGGCGGGACAGTCGACGAATTGAGCGGTGCGGAGTCCGACCTCATCACCTATGCGCAGCTTTGCGATGCGAAGGATATGAGCTTTTACGACGGATATTTCCACGATGCCCGAAACGAAAGACTAATCCCCGGGGACGGCATACTGCCTCTGACCGCGTTCCTAGCAGCTTTACCAAACGGCTGTCCTGTCGGCCTTGAAGTGCCGCTGATGGCCCAGGCCAAGGCCGGTGTTGGGCATGAAGCAAGGCTTGCAGCGTGCCTGTCTGCAGCACGGACGCTTTAGCGATCTGGAAAGGCGTATAGTTCGTATACAAATGCAAAAATGCGGGACTGAAAGCCGCCGGTCTGTTGAATGACACCGGCCGCCAATACAATGGATGGAGGAGGATTGCGTGGGTTTGGTGATTATAACAGGTGCTACAGGCGGAATGGGTTCGCCCACCGCCCAGATCTTCGCAAAGGATGGGCGGGAACTCCTGCTTTGCGACCTTTTCCAGGATCGACTGGAGGCGCTCGCCCAGTCGCTGCGGGACTCTGGAGCGCTCGTGGAAACGCTGGTCGGCGATGTCGCGGATCCCACTTATTCCCTACACCTAGCCTCTGCTATTGGCACCCGCACTATCGACGCACTCATTCATACGGCTGGCCTGTCGCCAAGCATGGCCGATGGGGAACGCATCATGGAGGTGAACTATTTTGCGACGGAGCGTCTGGTCGAGGCGGCCCGCCCGAAGATGGCAGAAGGCGGATGCATCGTCCTCATCTCATCAAGTTCGGCTTATATGGTTTCTTCGCAGGACGTAGCCGCCGCAATCGCGTCTTTGGTCAACGATCGCGATCCAAAGCCCGCGCTGGCGCTAGCCAGCTCGCCTGAAGCCGCCTATCCGCTATCCAAGCGAGCAGTCATCGCCCTGGTGGCCCGTGAAGCGATTTTGCTTGGTAAGATGAAAGCTCGTATAGTGTCGATCGCTCCTGGCTTCATAGATACCGGCATGACCCGAAGTGAGTTGGAAACAAGTACGCGGCTTGCGAGCATGGTTGCCGAAGTTCCGCTCGGACGTCTTGGACTTGGAGAAGAGATAGCTTCGGTCGCACATTTCCTGTGCTCACCAAGCGCATCCTATATTAGTGGCTGTGATATTAAAGTTGATGGTGGAGCATTGGCTGCCATGGGATTTATTTGATGGCTGTCCTTGGCATGGCATCAATGATCCATTGCGATTTCAGATCGCGAGGCCATCTTTCGATCGCACGAGGCGCAATAATGGTCTCCCGCCATCCGAGCGCTGTGGCGTATCGACGCTTATAGGTCGATGTTACTCACTGAGCATGTTTTCAACATTGGTCAGTGAGTAACAAAAGGGGCGCCACAGCCCGCAAAATCGATTATTCGTGACGGTACTTATCGCTCCAGCTTAAATGGCCGCAAGGCCAGTCGATATCGACATGCCAGTTGTGATCCATTTCTCTCGTGAATTTCGAAACGTATTGGCCCTACTCGAAAGGTTCTTCGCCCTCCAGCTTGGTACGCAACATCATGCGGCCGCACGCAGGATCATAGGGTTCGGCCCTATGCATCGTGCCGCTATTATCCCAAATGACAAGGTCGCCCACCTTCCATTCATGACTATAGCTGAATGGCTCACTTGTTGCCCATTCCCGCAGGCCTACGATGATTTGCGCGCTCTCCTCGGCACTGACGTCTTTGACGTGATGAGCGGTACAACCCAGAACCAGCGATTTGCGGCCAGAACGGTGCGTCCAGACCAGAGGCAACTCCTTTTCACCAATCGACTGCATCAGTTTGAGTTTTGCGAGGCTCGGCTCGGGCTCATAATAAAAGAGCGAAGCCCAAGGCGCATGGATTACGCGCAGTTGCTCATACCGAGCCTTGTCTTCGTCGCTCAGATCTTCATACGCGGCATATGTGTTGCAGAAGCCGGTATTTCCGCCCCAACTCGCGGGAACCTTGCACGACAAAAGCGACGCAAGGATCGGCACATCGTTGCGGGTGCCATCGATATGCCAGTAGAGGGAGCCCTTGAGATATTCGGCCGCCGCCGGATTCTCTTTTGCATCCAGAGTGATCTTTGTGACGCCCTGGCCATCGCCACGTTCCGGCGCGAATGTGCCAAGTGTCCTTGTGAATGCGACCTGTTCCTCATCGGTGAAACCGATCTCAGGAAAGACCAGCACACCGCGAAGCTCGAGCAATTCACGAATATCACTCGCCAGTTCGCCGCCTAGCAATTCTTGCTTCGCGTTAAGGACATAACTGCCTATGTTCGGCTTGATGGCTTCGTGATTGATGCGGATTTGAGATTTTGTGAGCATGATCTCTCGTTCCTGTTCGCGAAGGGGTCGCTGACGTCCGTCGCCACGGTTGAGCATAGTTCCATGGAGATATGATGGAGACTTATCTCCAGCCCGCCTGGATCAGGTCAATCGAGGCGACCCTTGGCACCTCTGTTCCAAATTCAGTTCCGCGCCAGAGGTCCTTTTCGCTCACTTTCGGACGCCGGAAATTTCACCTGGAAGCTGGCTCCGGACCGATCCTGCCTGTTTTTAGCAGTGATGGCGCCCGCATGCGCTTCAACAAGACGCGCCGTAAGAGCAAGGCCAAGGCCAGTCCCGGGACACCCGGCACGTTTGATTGTCGATGCCGAACGCCAGAAAGGCTTGAAGATTCGCTCCTCATCGCCCGCCTCGATACCAGGGCCCTCATCCCGCACCGTCAACAGTGCTTCACCGTCGTGACTATCGACATCGACAAGAATACGACCACCGACCTGCGAGTGCTTCGCCGCGTTGGTAATGAGGTTCGTGATGATCTGGGTCAGGCGTACCGGGTCACCCATGACGTCCGTTGACGCGATATTCTCCACAATAGTGATGTCGTGCCGCTCGAACAGCGGCCTCAGATCAGAAATGACTTTTCGGGCGACATCGCCGAGATCGACAAGCTGAAGCGCCAGGGAAAGGCGTCCAAGATCGGCCTGTGCGAGCATGTCCAGGTCGTTGACGATTTCGAGGACATGATCAATCTGCCTGAGCAAACGCGCGGTTTCTCCGCTGTCCGGTTCGATAACACCATCCTCGATGCCATGGAGCCTGCCCTTGAGGATCGTGAGGGGCGTGCGCAGCTCATGGGATATGCCGGCGGTGAGCATAAGCTTTTCATTCGCCGTGTGGGGCTGAACGACTGGCTGCCTCGACGTGACGATCTGCAAGGGCATGGATGTCCCATCCTTCTGGTAATCTGAGCCGAAATGCGCAACCCTCGTCCGTGCGCCTTCCCGGGGCGAAAACGGGAACGGATAGATCACGGCTGTTTCCGCGCGCGGCGCCAAGCTGGCACGGAAAGCTCGCGAGGCGCGGAGAGTGAATGATGGATGCTTCATGTCGATCCCGTCGAGATTGGGTGTTCAATCAGGAGACGGCAGGCATGGCCCACCACCCTACCTCGTCTCATCGATTGATAAATTCCGTTCACCGCGCGGCCTTCTGGCAGCAGATGATCCCGCCAGGAACATATCTCCACCATATCTCCATCAAGCTGCGGCATGGAGGTTCCTGAGGTGAATGGAAAATGTCGAAAATACTGGTTGTCGAAGATGAACGTGAGATCGCCGACCTGCTGGTCGCCTATATCGAGCGGGCCGGCATGCAGGTCCTGCGCGCAGTCTCGGTCCCGGAAGCAATCATGATCCATAGCCAGAGCGCGCCGGATCTGGTGCTGCTGGATATCGGCCTTCCCGGGGGCGATGGCCTGGACGTCCTCGCTGCCGTGCGGCGTCGAACGGATACGCCGGTCATCATGGTGACGGCCGTCGACGACGATGTGTCCAAGCTGTCCTCGTTCCGGATAGGGGCTGACGACTATGTCGTGAAGCCTTTCAATCCTTCCGAGGTGATTGAACGCATTCGAGCGGTGCTGCGCCGGGCATCTGGCGCCCGCGAGCCCAAACGTATCACGATCGGGCCGCTCGTCATCGATCTCGAGTCCCGGCTCGCGAGTTGTGTTGAAGGCGAGGCCAGTGAGCAGCGGCTCAATCTCACACCAACCGAGTTCGAGATACTGGCGCATATGGCGCGCTACCCGCGCCGCGCGTTTACACGGGCGGAGCTTCTGGAAGCTGCCGCACCGGGCAGTGAAGCTTTCGACAGGGTCGTTGACAGCCACCTTTCCAAACTTCGGCAGAAACTTGCCGCAGTCGGCTGCAGAGACCTTATCGAGCCGGTCCGCGGCGTGGGCTATCGGTTGTGGTTGGAAGCGTGATGCGTAACTTCACCGATACGTGGCTTCTCTCCCTCTGCCTCTCCCCTCGCCTTTGGTGGGACGGTTACCGATGATGGGCGGGAAGAACATGACTGGCTCAACGGAGCGCAATGGAATGGCCGTCCCTGGCAAAGCGGCATCACCAGCCGATAGAAACCATAAGGCGGAAGGCCGCACGAGGGAGCGGGATATCTTCTTGGCGGGTTTCGCTCATGAGCTGCGCACACCGCTCACGATTTTGAAGGGTCGGCTTCATGGCCTCGAAGATGGCGTAATCAGGCCTGAGAGCGGAGAATGCCAGCGCTTGCTTGATCAGGTCGATGGGCTGCTGCGCATCGTCGACGAATTGGGCACATTTGCCCGAGCCCACGCCGGCGATCTCATTCTCGACTATCGCGTCGTTGATTTGCGCGAAGTTGTCCAGCGTGCAATCGACCGGATCGGCCATTCAGCCAGCTTCACGCAAACCGGCCTGCTTGAAGGAAATGCCCCAGCGCTTGTGCGCTGTGATCACCTTCGCTTGACCCAGGCGCTGGAGATACTCCTGCGCTTCGCGCAAAGCCATCTGACTGAAGGTCGATCCGTTGTCATTAAAGGAAGCTCCGGCGAAGATCCGGTCCTGACCCTCTGCTGCCCTGGATGGACTCTTACCGCAGCTGAGGCTGCGGACTTCTTCATTCCTTTTTTTCATTCCGAAGAACAAACCTACAAGCCAAATGGGATTGGGCCCGCGCTCGCCTCCGCACTCATTGAAGCGCACGGAGGAAGTGTCACATGCTGTCGGCTCAAGGATCAAGACGGCATCGCTTTCGAGATAGACATTCCCTTCTCTGTCGATGTCATGTGCTAGATCAAGTTTAGATCCGGCTGCTGGGTCTGGGCTGCTCTGCCTCATTGGTTTGGAGCGTTTTCCAATCAACATGTGCTTGGAAAATGCCCAAGGCAGTCGTGCAGCGGCGGCCATCGTTCCAATTGTATTCGTGCCGATGCTCGGCAGAGCTTACGGATTGACGATGTCGCAAGTCCGCACCCTGGATGGCGCGGCGAGGAAACGTTAGATTTCCAGACCCAGTGTCACTGAAATGGTACGCGGTGCCCCAGGATAGTTGGTGGTGCGCGTGACCGGCTGCTCGATGTAATAGCGATCGGTCAGATTGCGAACCATCAGGCTGATGCGATAATGATCGGCGAACTTGTAGCCCGCAGTCAAATCAAAGCGAGTGAAGCCTGGTACCGAGTAACTATTGGCGAGATCGCCTGAGCGTTTGCCAATCTGTGTCAGCCCACCGCCGAGCATCAGCCCCTCCAGTAGGCCGTTCTGAAAACGGTAAGTGGTCCACACATTGGCGCTGAAGCGAGGAACGCCCCGCAGATTGTTACCGACAGGTATCACGGTATCGCGCGTCACTTCGGCATCGAGATATCCCGCACCGGCGATAACCTGCCAGCCGGGAAGAATTTCTCCGCTAAGATCGAATTCGGCTCCGCGTACACGCTGTTGTCCCGTTACAACGACGTAACCGTTGTTGACAAGGTCCGCGGAACTGACATTGTTTTTCACGATCTCGAATACAGCCGCCGACGCAATGATCTTGCCGCCTTCCGGTGTCCATTTTACACCGGCTTCATATTGCCGACCAGTCTCGGTGGGAGCAGCGCCACCGCCAAAGACAGTTGCGGCGCGCGGACGAAAGGACGTCGACCAGTTCGCATAAAGAGCCAGCGACCGATCGGGATGCCATACCAGGCCCAGTCTGGGAGAAGCCCGGCGACCGTTTTCGACTGTACGGATGCCATTATCCGTTGTTGTTTGATCGACATCGTCCCAGCGCAGACCGGCTACAATATTCAGAGTTTCGCCCAGCTTGATTTGATCCTGCAGATACGGCGCCATGAACTTCGCATCGACACTAACCGCACGTGCGAAAGCAAATGGCCCTGGCAGCGCTCCCTGGATTGGATCCGCAATGCTGATCCGCGCGAGCGTTGCCCGGTCCTCCATTGTGTCGCGATGCGCATCGACATACTCGAATCCGGCCAAGACCAGATGGCGTACAGGGCCGGTGCGAAAACGCAAAAGGGCCTCGGTCTGGCTGGTTGTCGCCTCAACGCGCTGGTTTTGCCTCACGCCGCGACGCAGAAGATAAAGACCATCGGCCGAGATGCCGGTGAAGTCTGCAAAGTTCCGGCCGCTATCCCCGGCCTGACGCGACACGATCTGGCGCAATGTGAGCCAGTCTGCAACATCTTGCTCGATGCGCGCACGGATAGTATGTGAGCGCCCCTCATTCTCGGACCAAGGCTCGCCAAAGCTTCGCGACGCCGGTCCGGGAACTGTATCACCGACTACAACAAGGCCGCGATCGCCCGGGCTCTTCTGGTAAGTGTATTCGTAATCGATGTCCGCGCGCGTCGAACTTGATGGTCGCCATGCGATTGTGGGAGCAAAGAAAATCCTTTCGCCGTCGGCTTGAAAATCGCGGAAACTTCCGGTCTGCTGAGCGGCTACGCTGACGCGCGCGGACAGAGTGTCGCTCACCGGGCCGGTCACTGACATCTGTCCGCGGCGCAGGCCATAGTCGTTCGCCTGCACCGAGGCTTCAAGTCCGAAGGTCGTGGACGGACGACGGGTAACGATGTTGATGGTTCCTCCGGGTTCGCCTCTTCCATACAGGACAGACGCGGGCCCTTTGAGCACTTCAACTTGCGCTACATTGGCCAGATCACGAATGGTCTCGGTGAAATTTTGCGCGGGCGACAGCAATATTCCATCGATCGCGTACGAAGAAAGCTCGAACCCACGGATAACGAATTGTTCGGATCGGTTGCCTTGCGTGCCTCCTTGCTGAACATTCGAGACGTTCGCAACCGCATCGCCAAGGCGGGTAACCTGCTGCTCGTCGAGTACTGCACGAGGCACTACCTGAATGGCTTGCGGTATATCCTCGATCGCAGTCTGAGTTCGGGTAGCGCCAGCAGCTTGTTCCGGGCGGAAGCTATGACGCTTGCCGGTAACCAGGATCTCATCAAGTAGGGTCCCTTCTTGAGCGACCGCCGGGGCCGCAGCCAGCAACGCAGCCGCAGACGCTCGGAACAACAAAAATTTCACTTATGGATCCCCTATCGAATGGTGGCCGGCTTCCCTTTTCGACGGGCAGATCGTTACGGCGTCGCTTACTCTCCTCCGGCAGCGTTAAGAGATAATAGGACGCAGTATCAAGTTTCACCTGCTATCTGCTTCGTGATATTTGATTGCTGAATGTGCCCGGACCATTGCGAAAGCGGAGCGGTCCCCGATCTCCCTAAGGACCGATATCGAGAAATATGCTGAAATGGATTTACCTGAACAAAATTTGGCCGAAAGGTCGCGGCTATATGGGTAATTCCGGTGACGCATCCATCCCGCCATGAAGCAATAGTCGGGAAATTTTTAATTCCAGGCAGTCCAGATGACGGTGTCGGATCGGTCATCCGCGAGAGTGATGTGACGATTGACAGGCTGCCGGAAAACTCGATGTCCAAGGGCCGACAGCAGTCCGATTTTAGTTCTGAGGGAAAGACCGTCCTCGAACCACGAGAAGTTTCCAGAAGGCGAAGGCCATGATTGTCCGATCTTAGGCCTGGCGTTCATCAGCACCATATAAATTAAATATCAAAACTGGATGGTTTAGATTTCCCGTAGCGCGTGATATTATCTGGGCCGGATCGCCAATCCGGCCCGCTCGACGAAGTATGGTGTCAGAAATGAAAAGCGAATTCCACGCCATAGCTGCGGGGGGGCGAAAGATAGAGGCCCCTTCCCGTCGCGCTCTGGTAGAAGCCGGTGGTCCCGTAATATTCGTCAGTCAGGTTCTTGCCATAGATGGATACCGTCATGACCTTGTCCGGTGTGGTATAGCGGATACTGGCGTCAAGCAGTTTATATGGATCAAAGATCGCATAATTAGGTACACCCAGCGGTTGGCGCCCCGTATAGCTGTAGGACGCGTTGAACATCAGCTCGCCCAGTTGCCCAACCTGCGTACGATAGTTACCTGTCACTGACCAGGTCCACTTCGGCGCGCGCACCAGCATCAGGTTCTTCGCCAGCGCCGGATCGGGAATGCCGTCGCCGGTCAGGTCGAGCCCATTAAAGGCATCATAGGAAGCATTGATATAGCCCACATTGCCGCTTAGCGTCAGGCCGCGGACTGGGATCACCGTCCCCTCGAACTCCGCGCCCCAGATCGTTGCACTGGCCGCGTTCAGCACCGTGGAAATGCCCGAGGTGTCAAGTACCGTCTCCTGCAGGTCCTTGAACTTGTTGTAATAGGCGGTGAGGTTCGTACGTAGGCGTCGGTCGAACCAGTCGCGCTTCACACCTGCCTCGAATGCTGTAACCCGCTCCGGCATATACGGCCCCGGCGAAGCGGCAGCGTTGTAATTGCGAACATTGAAACCGCCACTGCGGTAGGCGCGCGAAGCGCTGCCGAAGACCATCGTGGAAACGTCGGGCTTCCAGCTGAGGCCCAGTTTCGGGCTAAAATCTGTCGCGTCGGTACTGCCATGGAAATTATGCACGCAGCTGATGTTTGGCAGGACGGTAGGATCGCACGCCCCGCGCGCCACTCGTCCTGTCATGCCTGCGCCGATGTCCGCGGTCTTTCTGTCATAACTGACGCGCGCACCGGCTGTGACCGCCAATGTAGGGGCGAAGCGCCATTCGACCTGCCCGAACCCCGCATATGTCCGCTCGCTTAGTTCGCCATCGGCGATGTTGGATGCGGCCGGATTGCTCGGCGAGAGAACGAGGCTTTGGGACCGGAAGGTCTGGCCGAAGAGGTAAACGCCCAGCGTGTAGTCAAGACTGTCGTTCAACGTCGTGCCAGCATAGCGCAGCTCCTGACTGAGCTGCTCCTGCTTGAAGCGGAAATAATATTCCTGAATGGCGTAAGAGGTGGCGTCCTGGTCCAGTACGCTGTCCACCTTGATGTTGCGATAGCCGGTGACGGAAGTCAGCTCGCCATTTCCAACCCTTCGCTTAATCTCCAGCGTGGCGTTAGCGATGCGCTGGTTGGTAAAGGACGGTGTATTCTGGTCGAGAGTGAGCGGGTCCGATGGTGGGATATAGCCCCTACCACCCGCACTGACCGGACGCTGAAGGCCGATGGCGGGGTCGGTCTCAACGAGGCGCACGGTCGCGCCGCCTCCGTTGTCATGGGTATACTCGCCGATCAAGGACACGGTGGTTTCCGCATCTGGCTCCCATTTGAATGAGGGGCGGATCGTCCACGCATCCCTCGTGTCCACGCGGCGACCGGGGATGGCGCGGTTCTTGAAAAAGCCGTCGAGATGCTTGTAGGAGACCGATACCCGGCCTGCCAGGGAACTGGTGATGGCATCCTCCACGGCAACGGAAATTTCCTGCCGCCCGCCTGAACCGATGTTGCTTAGCACGTCTAGCCCGAACTCGCCCTTGGGCCGGCGCGTAGTGATGACAACGGCACCGCCGGTCACGTTACGGCCGAACAGAGTGCCCTGCGGACCGCGCAGGATCTCGATCGACTCAAGATCGAAGTTGTCCACCGCCCCACCGATAATCGAAGCGAGATAGACGCCGTCAATGGCGACGCCGACGGTCGGCTCGTCGGACGCTATGCTGGAGTTGATGCCCATGCCGCGAATTGAAAAGTTGACGACACCGGGTATGGTGCCGACAGTCTGGAACCGCACGCCAGGCGTGACGAGCCCGAAATCCGTGATGTCCCGCGCAAAGGTTGTTTCGATCTGCTCACGATTGAAAGCAGTAACGGCGATCGGGACGCGCTGCAGCGATTCCGCTCGGGCCTTTTTGGTGCCGGTAACGACAATCTCGGCAAGCCCGGTGTCGTCTGTTCGGTCTGGCGCCGCCTCCTGCGCGAATGCGGCGTTCGCGGTCAACAACGACAGCAGCGATGCGGAAGCAAGTATTAGTCTGGATTCAATCATGAAAGGGCCCCTAACATTGTTTGTTGTGCCGCAGGTTGGCTCCGCGCGGTCATAACTTGTTGCTTTTGATCCAGGCGCTGATCGCGTCTGCGACCTGGGCCGGTTCCTCCTGAAACAGAACGTGCCCGGCTCCCTTGACCACCCGCACGCTAACCTGGGGGCCGAGAGCGTCGCGCAACTCATTGCGGGATGTGGCTGGTCGATAAGCATCGAACTCGCCTTGAAGATCGAGGATTGGTACGCTGGGAGGGTAAGGCGGCGGAGCCCAGGGACCTGTCGTCAACCCATGTTGAGCAAGGTGCGCCTCACGATACCACCCGCTGCGCCACACATCGACCGGCCGGCCAGGCGCGAACATCTGGTGGCGCAAGATCTCGTCACGCTGATCAGCAGGAAAATTGGGGTCGGAAAGGTTTATGGAGCCGAGCAGAAGCGAGCGTGGATAAGATTTGGAGCCTGCCCCCACAATCACGAACGCCTTTATCATGTCTGGATGCATCACACCCAACTGGCGCCCCACGAAACCACCAAAGGCGTGGGCAACAATGACAGCAGGCCCCCGATTTTCGTGCGTGATCACGCTAGCTACATCAGCGGCGAGCAACGAAAGCGAGAGATGATCGAGCGCCCCGATCGAACCGCCCACGCCGCGCGGCTGCGGCGCGACGACACGCATCCCCTGGCTGGCGAGACGCATCGCTACTTCCTGGAAATCCTCGGCACCACGCCCCATGGAGGGCAACAGGATAACCAGCGGACCAGCCATGCCCCACGTCTTGACCTCTATGAGGGTCTCTGGCGTCCGTAGCAGGTAGATTTCAGAGGTTGTCGCGCTGACGGGCGCTGCGGCGGGCTGCGCTTCCACAGAAGAACAAGACAGGCCGGCGCAGCAGAAACTTGCGATCGTCAGACGCAGCAATGCCCATCTGGGTGGCCGGTGATACGTGGGATCAGGATGACTCACAGTGGCAAACCCCCGACATGCTCGATTGTCAACAATCAACCATTGATCTGCAGGCTTGGCAAGGGAAAAATGGATGATGCTCGATTGTTGACAATAACCGGCGTCGCCTTACACTCTGGCGCATCTTCATTCATCTTCGAAGGCTATCCTGTGAAATCAGCCCGACTCCATCTGGCGACCGCAAGCCTCGCCCTCGCCGTCCTCTACCATCACCCAGCCAGGGCCGATGCCGCAAACGGCGTGAAAGTGCCTCCAGTCGATAGCGAACTCTCGCCCGCCTACGATCGACTGGTGATCGCCAATGTTATGCTGATCGATGGAAGCGGTGCGCCGATGCAGGGGCCTGTCGATGTGACGATCTCCGGCGCGAAAATCGCTTCCATAACCAACGCGCATGGAAAGCCCGCTGCCGCTGCCGCGCCGACACAACCCGGCATGCGGCTTATCGACGGTACAGGCAAGTTCATGATGCCGGGCCTGATCGACGCTCACACGCATTTCCGAGGCATGCCAAAGGAATATGTCTATCGCTTGTTTCTTGCCAATGGTGTCACCAGCATACGCAATCTCGACGGATCGCTAACCGATGCCGGCAAAGATGTCCCCGAAGCGATCATGACTGAAAAGCACGCGATTGAGGCGGGGCGGGAGATTGCGCCGCGCTTGAAGGTCTATCCCTTTCTGCCGCCCGACATCCAGGATGCAAACCAGGTGCCTTCCCTGGTCAAGCGTTGGCACGCCATGGGGGTCGACGGGATCAAACTCGTCTACGCCCAGGCAGAGTATCCAGAAATGGTTGCTGCTCTCGGCAAGGAGACGCAACGCTACGGTATGGGTCTGGCAGTTCATATAACCGAGACCGCGACGCCGGCGATCAACGCGCTCACTGTCGCGCGGGACGGGGCGAGCAGCATCGAGCATCATTATGGCTATGCTGAAACCGCGCTGGTAGACGATCTGACGATTCCGCGCCTTCCCTCTGGCTATAATTACGGCGACGAACGGGCTCGTTTTCGCGAGACTCTGGGCATCTGGCAGCAGGCGGACATTGCGAGGCTGAAAGAGAAGACCCTTCCCGAACTGGTGACCGAAAGCGTCAAGGGGCGCTTCACCATGGTGCCCACGATGGTAGTCTATGAGAAGCAGCGCGATTATACCCGCGCCTCCAACGTGCCCTGGCTGGCAGCCTACGCGCTGCCCAGCGCCCTCAAGCTTTGGAGCACCCCGGACCCCACGCGTCACGGCGCCATCTTCGACAAATGGACCAGCAATGACGAGGCATCGGCAGCGATTTCGTATCGCCGCTGGATGGAGTTCATTCGCAGCTATGTCGCGGCGGGCGGTCATCTGGCAGTTGGAGCCGATTCCGGTGGTCCTTTCCAGGTCTTCGGGTTCCAGACAATCCGCGAGATGGAATTGCTGTTGGAGGCCGGGTTAACACCGCTGGAGGTCGTGCGGGCAGCAACGCAGGAAGGGGCTCGCGCTATACAGCAACCGAACACCGGGACGATTCGCCCTGGATATGCAGCCGATTTCCTGCTGGTGGACGAGAATCCACTGGAGAATTTCAAGGTGCTGATGCCGCGTGCCACGGCAAGGGCCGACAAAGACGGTGCGCCGCGCCATAGCGCCATCCGCTACGTCGCGGTGAATGGCCGGCTCGTCGATCCAGAACAAATGCTGCGTGACGTTGAAGCCATCGTCCAGCAGGACCGCGCGGGGGAACTGCACTATAATCTCTGGTAAGGTCGACCGACAACGATTGTCGAATGTTGACAATCTTCGTCCCATCGCCCAGTGGTTCTGCGTGCGCTCAAATGGAGTGCGCTCATCGATAATAACGTGGAACCACGGAGATCCTGCAGACATATGGTGTTAGCCACGCGCCTCCCCAAACAGACTTTCGGCACGCGCATCGCCGTCGAATTGCGCAAGGCAATACTTGAGGGAGACATAGAACCGGGAGCGCCCATAGTAGAATCAGCGCTAGCTGAACAGTTCGGTGTCAGTCGTGGCCCATTGCGCGAAGCGATTCGGCAGCTGGTCGATGAGGGATTGCTGGTGCAGGTGCCCTTCACCGGTACCCGTGTCATCGACCTGTCCGTCCAGGATGTACGCGAAATCTACTCAATGCGCACCGTATTGGAGACCTTTGCGTTTGAATTGATCTGGGATCGGCGCGATGATGCGTTCCGTAGCGAGATATTGAAGCGGCAGAATCTTTTGAACGAGGCAATAGACGGCGGAGATGAGATGGCCAGCATCCTGGCCGAGTTGCACCTGCACTCTCTTGTCTTTGAGGCTAGCGACCATGCGTTGCTTCAACAGATATGGAGCGGACTGCGCGGACGTCTGCAGCTTTACTGGGCGGCTAACCATCGCGCGCATGGCCGTCGCGGTCCCAAGCGGGAGGCGCACGATTCCTATATCTTGGTGGCCTGCGGGGACAGTATCGTGGCGCTGAAGGATGAGATCCTGGACCATATGCAGCGTGGCAGCAAGGCAACACAAAGCTATCTCGCGGCGGCTCTGGCTAAGGCGAACTGAACCCACCCGGCGGACTCGCGCGGCTATACCTGCGATAGTTCGACGGACCGCCGTGCCGCGGCCTGCATTGCTCTATCGACTAATATGTCAATGCCGCCGTCCGCGAATGTCGCCAGCGCCGCCGCGGTGGTTCCACCCGGGCTGGTTACATTCTCGCGCAGGTCCGACAGCGAGAGACTCCCCTGCGAACACAGCGCCCCAGCGCCCGCCAGCGTCGCCCCGGCCATCTGCATCGCAAGCTCCAGCGGCAGACCGAGGGCAGCTCCGCTACGCGCCATCGCCTCGGCCAGGCGGAAGAAATAAGCTGGGCCGCTGCCCGACAGGGCCGTGACCGCATCGAAGAGCGGGTCGCCATCGAGCCAGAAGCATCGTCCAGCAGGCGCGAACAACGTGTCGATCGTGGTGCGCAGGGCGTTCGTCGTCGCTTGGTCGCTCGCGAACAGCAGCGCCCCCTGTCCCACCAGCGCCGGAAGGTTGGGCATGAGGCGGATCAGCGGGCGATCGTCACCCGCGCTGGCACGCATGTCCGCCAGCATCACGCCTGCCGCGATGGACAAGATGAAAGCATCGGCAGGCAGATGGGCCCGCGCCTGACGGATAGTCTCGCGAACCATGGCAGGCTTGGTGGCCACGACCATGCCCATGATGCCCGGCACATGCGCGGCTTCGGCCAAGCTCTGCAGGCGGACGGCACCCGCTATGTCGGCTATCGCCGGGTCGACATAATGGACCCGCACGTCGCCTACCATCGCCGCGATGAGCGCACCGCCCATGCGGCCGGCGCCGACGAAGATTATGGCGGGCTTGGTTGTGGTCATGTTGATCCCATCATCTTAGCGGCGAGTTCGCGTGCCTCGGCAGGGCTGTGCGCAAACTGTCGCGCATAATCCTCAAATAGCGAAAGACTGACGCCTTCAGCTTCATAGGCAGCGAAGCGTGCGCTCAGCCAGCGCGACCATGCACCGTCCGCCTCCCTCCGGATACCGGCGCTGGTGGAGACGGGGTGCACGGGCTCAGGCAGGACGAGCCTGCCGAGACCGATCTTGGCATGTTGGGACACGAGCGCGGGGAAGTAGAAGACCACGGCATCGGCCCGCCCCGCGGCGAAGGCAGAGATCGCTTCCTCTATGGCAGTGAAGCGCAGTATCTGGGCGCGGGGCGCCATGGCGGCGGCGAAGCCATCCCCCGCCGTGCCCATCGCCACCGCGATCCGCATAGCCGGATTATCAAAGCGTGACCAATGCTGGAAGCCGCTGCCCGCCACGATAGCGCCCATGGCATAGTGGAACAGCGGCACATTCGGGAAATCTACCGCGTTGCGCCGTTGCGGCGTGGGGTCGAGGATGGGCAGCACATCATATTGATTGGCCTGAAGCCCGGCGACCGCCTGGCTCCAACTCGTTTCCACCGGCACGAAACGCGCCTCGAGGTCCACAGCCAGCCTACGGCCGACTTCGACGCCGATGCCCTGCCACTCGCCGGAAATAGGGTCGAGTTCGAACCAGGGCGCGCCATTGGCCAGCCCTACGCGCAGGATGCCGCTGCTGCGGATCTGCGCCAGCGTCGAGGCATAACGGGGCATGCAGCCCGCAACGCCGGTCAACGCTGTGGCGGCCGCCCCGGCCAGGAACCGCCTTCTTCCGATGGAAGTCGCTGGTACGGTCACAGCGATTGCATGTAGATGTCGCGCAGCGCTGCCGAGACCGGACCCATGCCGATTTCCTTGCCGATAGTCCGGCCATCGATCCTGCTGACCGGCATCAGGCTGGCGAGCGTGCCGGTGACAAAGGCTTCGTCCGCCGAATAGACCTCGGCCAGCGTGAAATCCTTTTCCTGCACCACAATACCGTTCTTCTCAGCCAGTGCGATAATTTTGGACCGGGTGATGCCCTTGAAGTTGAAGCGGCCGGTGGAGGTCCACAGTTCCCCCTTGCGCACGATGAAGAAATTGGTGGAGTTGCAACTTGCGACGAAGCCGCTTGGGTCGAGCATCAGCGCCTCGTCCGCGCCCGCGGCGATCGCCTGTATCAACGCCTGAATGAAGTTCAGGCGACTGTGGGTGTTGAGGTGGAGGTTGAAGATGTCGGGCGGGCTGCACCGGAAGGTGGATGTGAACAGCGCGATTCCTTTTTCCAGCACCTCCGACCGGGGCTGTTTGTATTCGGGTACGATGATGATGGTCGCGCCCCCCACGACGAACCGCGGATCCTGATTCGGCGTAGCCTTCCGGCCGCGAGAAACCATCAGGCGAATGTGCACGCCGTCGGTCATATCATTCGCGGCCAAGGTGGCCATGATCGCCGCGACCATTGCCGCCGGGGTCATACCGATGTCGATCATCAGCGCATTCGCACCCTCGAACAGGCGGGTCATATGATCGTCGATCGCGATGATGCGGCCATTGACCAGGCGCAGGCCTTCCCAAACTCCGTCGCCCAGGACGAAGCCGCTGTCGAAGATGGAGACCGTTGCCTCGGAGCGCGGCACGAAGGCACCATTTAGATAGACCTTCACCGCATCGTTGCGCGGATCGGCCTGATAGCCCTGTGCACTCCGCTCGCTATCGGCCAGTGTCAGCAATGTCATTCTCCAGTCCTTAAAATTTGAATTCGGTGAAGCGTTCGAGGAAAGCCTGTGTCCTCGGCAATTTGGGTGATTTAAGAATCTCCTCAGGGGTGCCCTGCTCATGGATACGGCCATCGGCGATGAAGAGGATTCGGGTGGCGAAATGATAGGCAAAGCCCAGCTCATGCGTGACGAGCAGCATGGTGCGCTTTTCCTCTGCCAGTCCCCGGATGACGGTGAGAACCTCAGATACCAGTTCGGGGTCGAGCGCCGAGGTTGGCTCGTCGAACAGCATGATCTCGGGTTTCATGGCCAATGCCCGCGCAATCGCCACGCGCTGCTGCTGGCCGCCGGAGAGACGCGCGGGATAGTTATGTGCCTTACCCTCCATGCCGACCTTCTCCAGTTCGGCCATAGCTAAAGAGTCGGCCTCGCTGCGCGTCAGTCCGTGCACGCGTACCAGCGCCTCCGCCACGTTGCGGACGACGGTCATGTGCGGAAACAGATTGAACTGCTGAAACACCATCCCGACGCGCTGGCGCAACTGAAGCAGGTCGCGCCTGGAGACGGGATGCGCATAGGGCACGCCATCCACCACTACGCGCCCTGCGCTAGGCGTCTCCATATGATTGATGCAGCGTAGGAAGGTACTCTTGCCTGAACCGCTGCCGCCGATGATCGCGATGCGTTCGCCCGCCTGCACATCGAGGTCGATACCCTTGATGACCTCCAGCGCACCGAAGGATTTATGCAGGCCCGCGACCCGCAGGTGCGGCATGGCCCCGGCGGCTATTGTGTTATCCATAGCGCGCTACCTTTCGTTCGAGGTGGGCTGACAGCATCGTGCCCGGCGTGATGACGGCCAGATAGATCAGGGCGACAGCGGTGAAGGTTTCGAGCGGGCGGTAATAAACGGCGTTCAGCAACCGTCCTTGATACATCAGCTCATGGACGGACAGCACCGAGGCAAGTGAGGTGACCTTGGCCAGTTCTACGGCACGGTTTGTGATCGCCGGGATCATCCGCATGACAGCACTGGGCAGAACGATCGCACGGAAAACGACAGATGGCTTCATCCCCAGCGCGGCACCTGCCTCTGTCAGGCCGCGAGGAACATTGGCGATACCGGTCCGGAATATCTCCGAGCTATAGGCCGCCGTATTGAGGCCAAGTCCTAGAACCGCTGCCGCAAACGCTGATACATGGATGCCCGCAACGATCGGAAAGACATAATAAAACCATATGAGCTGGACGAGGACTGGCGTGTCTCGAAAGACTTCGAACAGGAAGTCCAGTGTCAGCCGGACCGGAACCGACCGGGTCAATCGGCCCAAGGCCAACAGCAGGCCCAAGCCGAAGCCGAGGACAGCGCACACCAGCCAAAGGAGAAGCGTGGCGCCCAATCCGCGCCACAGGACAGGCCAGACGTCCATCATGAAGGACAGTGAAGAGAGGTGCGCGTCGTTCATGCCGCACTCCTCATCACCCGCCGCTCCCACATCCGCGCCAGCTGACTGAGCATGAAGAGAACCACGAAGTAGATCAGAGCGACGCAGGTGAAGACCTCCAGCGGGCGAAAGGTCTGTGCGTTGAGCTGCATCGCATTGTACAGAAGGTCGCCATAGGCCAGCGTAGCCGCCAGCGCCGTCGTTTTGATGAGTTCGAAGGAGCGCTCGACGAAGGGCGCGATCATCCGGCGCATCGCCTGTGGGAGGATGACGTGGCAGAGCAAGGCCATATCCCGCATGCCCAGCCCTCGGGCCGCTTCCCATTGCCCCCTGGGCACGGCCGCAACGCCGCCCCGGAAAACCTCTGCGTAGAAAGCGCCAGACTGCGTGCTTAGCGCCAGCCATGCTGCGACAAAGGGATCAAGCCTGACAGAGCTGATCAGCGGGAGTGCATAGAAGAACCAGAAGAAATGTACGATTGGCGGTGTATTGCGATAAAATTCGATCACCAGTCGGGCCATTGCGCCGAGGGGACCCCCACGCATTCGGGCGGTCGCCAGCACCCCGCCCGTTACGATTCCACATGCGATGGAACAGGCTGCAAGCACTGCCGTGCCGCCGAGCCCCCGGAGCAACAGCCCCATCCCTGCAAAAACGGGATCGAAATCCCAATCGTACGTCATTTCCAGCTCTTCATGGTTCTGTGGCGCTGCCCGGACGCAAGAGGAAAACGATCGGAAGAAACGGCGAAACACCCTCCAAGCCCGTCAATTTCCTCGATGATTGATTGTTGACAATCGAGCATAATTCCTCTGAGGGTGCAAGTGCTTTCTCATGACCATTCATAAATCTCGCTCACTGCAGCCGGCACGAACCGGACTTGCCACCACTTTGATCAGCCGCGCTCGTTGGGCGCGGACGGAGTATCGTGAAGTCCTTATTGTGGCTTTTGCAAGCGCCATAGGAGTCGCAGCCGGGGCGTGCGTCGTGCTCATGACGGTTTTGTCACATTTGCTGACGACCAGTGCTGGCACGATCAGCCTCCACTATTCTCATGGCAAGGATATGTTCTTCTTTGCGGGGCCAGTCATTGGCGCAATAGCCATTCTGGCCCTTAGCCCCTATGTCCGACGCAGACCGATGGTTGACCCGTTGGAAGCCAATGCGTTGCATGGTGGGAAAATGTCATGGCGTGACGCTGGGGTAATTGCGGCTCAGACCATATTATCCAATGGGACCGGCGCCTCGGTCGGGCTGGAGGCAGCCTACGCTCAATGCGGCGCAACCTTTGGTTCGAAATGCGCGACTGCCCTTCGACTGCGACGGTCGGACATCCGCATATTGGTCGCAAGCGGGACCGCCGCAGCCATCTCGGCTGCGTTCGGGGCCCCCATAGCGGGCATGTTCTATGCCTGTGAACTGGTCCTTGGCGCTTACTCGGTACCCATTGCCGGAGCGGTTCTCAGCGCATCCATCAGCGGGGCGATCACTGCCCGTCTGATGGGAATGGAAGCCTATCGTATCCTCCCCCCGGTCGAACGCATGGACGACCTTATCGAATATGGCGCAGCGGTCGGTATGGCACTTGTCTGTAGCATAGCGGCGATTGCGCTTATGTGGCTGGTGGTGAAAGCTGAAGCACTTGCCGTACTGCACGTACGCGCAAGTCACCGGCTATTGTGCGGCGGCGTAGCGCTCGGCTTCCTTATCGCCTTAACGCCCACCGCCATGGGGTCTGGTCATGAGGCTCTCCACGCCCTATTTGTCACGGTCCCGGCTTCATGGATCGTGATGTCGCTGTTGGCGGCCAAGGTACTGGCCTCCACTATCACGCTAGCGACCGGATTTCGCGGGGGCCTGTTTTTCGCGTCACTCTACCTCGGCGCCCTCACGGGAGCGGCAATCTGGGCAGCCTGCGCGCCTTTTGGCCCGATAGACCCAACATTCCTGATGCTGATCGGGATGGCGGGCTTCGCCAGCGGTGTCCTGGGCACCCCGCTTGCCATTGCCTTTCTGGTGCTCGAGGCAACCGGCACGTTCAGCCTGATCGGCCCGGTGCTTGTCGTCTCAGCCGCCTCCAACGTCATCGTCCGCCAGTTTTTCGGTTTCAGCTATTCGACATGGCGCCTGCATCTGCGCGGTGAAGCCATCGACAGTGCGATGGACATCGGGTGGCAAAGGGAAATACACGCCGGAGACCTCATGCTTGTCGAGCCGCGCTCCACGTTCGCTGATATCTCCATCGCGGATTTTCGGGCGCGTCACCCGCTAGGCTCCAGCGTGAATACCATCGTGCTGACCGATGTCTACGGTTACTACAAGGGCCTGGTATATGTGCCTGTAGCTCACGAAACGCGCCATGACCAAGAGGCTGCCTCACGTACTATCGGAGAAATTGCAACACAGGCCGAATACCGGATCGACCGTCATGCCTCCATTCTGGAAGCGATGCGGCTGTTCCGCCAGTTCGGGCTGGAGACCATCGCCGTCACCGACAGTGCCACGGGGAAGCTGGCGGGGCTTTTGCGGGAAGCATCTGTAGTCCGGCGCTATGCCGCAGAGGTCGAACGCGCGCTTGCCCATTGACCGGTGGGCAGACCCTTCTGGCGCCGATCAGCCAATCATCATCAGGCTGGCATTGCCGCCCGCAGCGGTTGTGTTGACCGAGATCGACACCTCCTCCAGCAGGCAGTCCGGCGCGTAGGCCAGCGCGGCGCGCGGATCGGCAGGATACACGGGTACGATGCTCCCCGGCCGGTCCGCCATCTCGCGCAGGAGGGCCGACAGCTGTTCCGCCGATCCCTCGATCAGTGCGGCGGCCACCGCCGCCTCGCGCTCGATGGCAAAGACGGCAGTCACGAGCGTGGGCAGGCCGTCAGGCAATGGCATGCCCTCGATCCGTCCCCGGTTACCCGTGGCGAGCACCGCGGCCATCTGCTCGAACAACCCTGCCCGGGTCCTGGGACGCATCAGGATACAGCCGCGTGGGTGCAGGGCATAATGATTAAGCTCGCCCACGGGCCCCGGCAGCGTCTGCGCATGGCCGAGTGCCGAGGCAGCGCCATAGGCCTTCGCCTTAGCCGCAGCCGATGGTTCGCCCTGCGCCTCCAGCCAGGCGGCAAAAACGTCCAGCGCTTCGTCGCCCATCGCCGCAGACGCCAAGACGCGCGGTGCTTGCGTTACCAGACGCCCGAGATACAGCGGCCCTCCTGCTTTCGGCCCGGTACCGGAAAGGCCACGCCCGCCGAAGGGTTGGACGCCAACAACCGCTCCGATGACATTGCGGTTGATGTAGAGATTGCCCGCCTTGATCCGGGCGGTCACCGCCGCGACCGTTGCGTCGAGGCGCGTATGCAGGCCGAAGGTCAGGCCGTAACCCATGGCGTTGATCGCATCCACCAGATCCGTCATCGTCTCCCGGCGGTAGCGCAGGACGTGAAGCACGGGACCAAAGACTTCGCGTCCTATGTCCGCTAAACTTTGGATCTCAATGATCACGGGCGGCACGAAGCTGCCCGCCCCCGCCTCGTCCGGCAGCGCCTGGTGCTCGACGGATCGGCCAAGCGCTTCCATGGCCTCGACATGCTTCAGGATCGTCTCACGCGCATCGATGGTGATGACGGGACCGATGTCGACCGCCAGCCGGTCGGTGCGCCCGATCCTCAACTCCTTCAGCGCGCCTTTCAGCATGGCGAGCGTCCGATCGGCAACCTCCTCCTGAATGCACAGCAGGCGCAGCGCGGAACAGCGCTGTCCCGCACTGTCGAAGGCGGAGGCAATGACGTCCGCCACCACTTGCTCGGCCAGCGCGGAGCTGTCGACCAGCATTGCATTCTGTCCGCCCGTCTCCGCGATGAGCGGGATGGGCCTGCCGCCGGGCGAGAGCCGCATGGCGAGCTGGCGCTGGATCAGGCGCGCAACTTCCGTCGATCCAGTGAACATCACCCCCGACGTCTCGGGCGCTGCGACCAGCGCGGCGCCGATGGCACCATCGCCGGGGAGCAGTTGCAACACATCTTCCGGAATGCCCGCAGTATGAAGCAGCCTCACCGCCTCGGCCGCAATTAGGGGCGTTTCCTCGGCTGGCTTTGCAAGAACCGGGTTACCCGCGACAAGCGCTGCCGCGACCTGTCCGGTGAAAATTGCGAGCGGGAAATTCCACGGGCTGATGCAGGTGACTGGCCCAAGCGGGGTCTGTGCATCACCAAATGTAGCCCGAGCCTGAGCGGCATAATAGCGCAGGAAGTCGATCGCCTCGCGCACCTCCGCAATGGCGTTGGGCAACGACTTGCCTGCTTCGCGGACAATCAGGCCGAGGAGGATCGGCATCCGCGACTGCATGGCGTCGGCTGCCTTTTGCAGACAGACTGCGCGCTGCTCCACAGGCGTCGCAGCCCATCGGGCGGCAGCGAGCGCGGCGACCTTGGCGGCGTGAACGGCATCGCGCTCGAGCGCGAAGGCGACCGCGCCGACCTGGTCGCGATGATCGGCCGGGTTCACAGCAGGCCGAGCGCTGCGCTGGATCTGAAGTCCCGCAACCATAGGCGCGGCTTGCCAGTGCATGGCGACGCTGCGCTGAAGCGCCGCGGCGAGCATGGTCAGAGCCTCTTCGTCGCTGAGGTCAATTCCCGCCGAGTTGGGCCTGTCAGGATAGAGAGCGGACGGCAGCGCGATCGCGTCATGCCGCGCCCCCGGATGCGGCATCGCACGCACTGTCTCGACCGGATCCCCGATCATCGCCTCGACCGAAACGGCAGGATCGGCGATGCGATTGACGAAGGAGGAATTGGCGCCATTTTCCAGCAGCCGCCGCACCAGGTACGCCAGCAGTGTCTCGTACGTTCCCACAGGCGCATAGATCCGGCAGGGCCGGTCGAGCCTGTCGCTGCCCACGACCTGCTCATACAAAGCCTCGCCCATGCCGTGCAGGCACTGGAACTCATAGTCACCGACCGTGAAGTTTGGTCCAGCCAGATGATAGATGGCGCTGAGCGTCTGCGCATTATGAGTCGCGAACTGCGGAAACACCGCGTCGGGCGCGGCCAGCAGCTTTTTCGCGCAAGCGATATAGGCCACGTCCGTATGGACCTTGCGCGTGTAGACAGGAAAGTCGGCCAGGCCTTCGACCTGCGCGCGCTTGATCTCAGCATCCCAATAGGCACCCTTGACGAGGCGCACCATCATCCGCCTCCCGGCACGCCGGGCAAGGTCCACGATCCAGTCGATGACGAAGGGGCAACGCTTGCCATAGGCCTGCACGACGAAACCGAGCCCGTCCCATCCGGCAAGGCCGGGGTCAAGCGCGAGGCTCTCTAGCAAATCCAGTGACAGTTCGAGCCGGTCCGCCTCCTCCGCGTCGATGTTGAGGCCGATGTCATAACGTTTGGCCAGCAGCGCGAGCGCGCGGACGCAGGGGAGCAACTCGTCCTTCACCCGGCCAGCCTGCGCGCGGACGTAGCGGGGATGCAAAGCGGACAGCTTGATGGAAATTCCCGGCCCATCGTAGACTCCGCGCTGATCCGACGCCTTGCCGATGGCATGGATAGCGACTTCATAGTCGCGATAGTAGCGCGCCGCATCCGCCGCCGTGGTCGCTGCCTCGCCCAGCATGTCATAGCTGTAGCAAAAGCCCCTGGCCTCCAGCGGGCGGGTGCGCTTGAGCGCTTCTGAGATATTCTGGCCGGTCACGAACTGCTCGCCCATCATGCGCATTGCGAGATCCACACCACGCCGGATCACGGGTTCACCGGCGCGCGCCACCAGTCGCGTCAGCGCCGCGCCCAGCCCGCGATCATCCACACTGCCGACCAGCTTGCCGGTGACTACAAGGCCCCATGTCGCCGCATTGACGAACAGCGACTTGCCCTGCCCGAGATGCGCGCTCCAGTCGCCATCGGCGATCTTGTCGCGGATCAGCGCGTCGCGCGTCGCCGCATCGGGAATACGCAGCAGCGCTTCGGCCAGGCACATCAGCGCCACGCCCTCCTCGCTCGACAGCGAATATTCCTGCACCAGCCCCTCGACGCCGCTGCCCTTGTGCCCGGCACGCAGGGCCATGACGAGTTGCCGCGCCGTCTCCCGCACCGCTTCGCGCGTCGGGGCATCGAGCGCGGCCGCTTCAAGCAATGGCGCAATGCACGTCGCCTCGTCCCGGCGATAGGCTGCGGTGATCGCCCGGCGCAATGCGGATGGCACGCGGAGGGGCGGGGCGAAGGCGGCGAAGGGGAGGCTCGAGGTCATAGAGAGATCATAATGCAACCAGAGAAAACAATTTGACCATATTTGTGCTTTTAGCATATCAAAACGACTTTAATCACACCATACAATAGGCGTACTTTATGGAAAATTTAGTAGAATCAGTCGATATGGATGATTTTGATCGCAAAATCATCGCTGCCCTCTCGGCGGATGGCCGAATGACCGTCACTGACCTTGCCGCACATGTCGGCCTTTCCAAGACGCCCTGCCAGATTCGCCTGCGAAAGCTGATTCACAATGGCGTCATTCGCGGCTTCCGCGCCATCCTGGACCCTACGAAGATGGCTCTCGACCATGTTGCCTTTACGGAGGTGAAATTGTCCGACACCCGGGAGAGGGCCTTGGAAGAGTTCAACGCGGCCATCTGCCGGATTCCAGAAATTGAAGAGTGCCACATGATTGCCAGCAGTTTCGACTATCTTCTGAAAGTCCGTACGGCTGACATAAGGCGTTATCGGACAATCCTAGGGGAACGCATTTCCAGTCTGCCACACGTTGCAAGCACATCCACTTTTGTTGCAATGGAAACGGTCAAGGATCGTGGAGTGTGAACCTTTGCTCCGCCCCTCCGTCGGCTGTTTATTGACGGTGCCCACCCGTTCAGCGAGGCAAAGCGCGCAGCGTCGTGGGGTGATGCCTGCGCTACGCCTACTTCTCGTCGAGGGTTGCCGGGACGATGACGCCAGCGCCCCGTTCGCCCCGCGCCGCACAGGGCGCGACCGCACGCACGTGCACGTTAAGAATGTCCGCTCTCGTTGTGATCTGGACGCTGCCTGGCGCCAATTGTTCGAAACGATCGGGTCACGCACTCAGAATTTTGCGATCGATGTAATACAACAGGCCTGCGGCCAGGTTGCGAGCGCGAAGGGAACGCCCGCGCTGGCGGGCATCCTTATGGTGAGCATTTGTAAATCAACGAGAAAAAACTTGCGCGGCGATCGTTATACGACGTTCTCAGCTAGATATCCTGCAAGTTGCTTAGGCGATCGACGATCTAACACCCCATGCGCTCGCAGTATCGGCGCTCCACCGTCTCACGGATACGGGGCTGAATATCCGCAATGGCCCTTTCCATCTCGGGCACTATCGCGGTTCGTCCCTTGCGAAGCCAGGCTTTGCCAGCCGGACTTCTGTAGAAATCATTGATGCCGCGCAGTTCGCTCACCGAGAAGGTCGACGCGCAGCTGTCGAGCAGACGGTCGAGTATAGGTTCTTTCGCATCATGGAGCGTATCGTCGAGCGCGTCTTCAAACACGCGTGCCGACTTGCTACGACGAGAATGGCGCTCCGCCGCTGCCGAGCGAGCATCGCGCACGATGTCCTGGATGCGGCGATCCATGTCCTCCTCCACGCCGGCGAGGGCGATGGATTGACGGCAGAGGGACCGCTTCTCGTCCTGTTGCCAGCGTCCCGCCCCCCCGAATTGCGCCAACGAGGGCGATACCGAAAGCACTGCAGCGCTTGTAGCGAGCAGCGCGCAAATCAGCTTATGTTTCATATTTCACCTTGGAGACTGAATGTGACGCCGTGGGCCTAGCAGTCGGAATAGCCCTTGCGGACGCAGCGACCATATTCCTCTTCGCTCTTGCGAATTTTTCGCCCACGATTGCGGTCGGCTTCGTCCCGACTGGTCGTACTCCAGTCCACGGCCTTGCTTGTCGCCGTGATCGGTAGAGTTGCAACGGCGCAGCCCGAAAGCATGAAGATGCACGTCACGCCGAATCCTACCGCGAAAGGAGCGAAGAAGCTCCAGCCATTCCTATTTGGCAGCGCCGCCTGCGCACGGGGCGCGCTTTTAGAGGTACGGCGTGCCTGCGCCAGATCGTGTTGGGTTTCCATGACGTCTCCATCGGAAAAAAAGTGGTGAGACAGGCTTAGCGTGGAAGCATGGACGGCCGATGGAGCGACGGTTGAGGAGCGATCGAGTGTCTTAAAAGGTCCAACTCACACCGAACAGCCCGCTGTGCAGGTTTGCAGGACTACGCCGCACGCTCCAATCATCCGTTGGCGGATGCCCGCTATACTGCGTACTTCCGAATTCGAAGGTCGACGACCTGACATGCAGCATCCGGTACTCGACAAACGCGGCAAGATGCGGCGCCAGCTTCGCTCTCAGACCCGCCTTCACCTGACCGGCAAAGGCCCGTGTCACATCATGATCGCGGGAGTTGAAATGATTGACCGGTTCGGCCGTATCATTGGTCAGTTCGATGGGCCCTCCGGGATTGGTTTGATAGGACGCCGCCTTTCTGGCGGCAACGAACGCCACTCCCGCGCCCGCGCCGACATAAGGCGTGAGGCGACTACCGGTGTCGAAAAACAGCACGCCGTTGACCATCACCGTGTCGTAGTTCAGCCGGGTTCGATTGCTGAAACGGTGCTGGCCGGCAGCATAGTGCTCTTCCACGTAGCTACTGGGATCGGCCAGTCCCGCGGCACCGGCTGAACCTATGTTGGCCGCATGCTCGGTGTTGCGATTGCTTAAGGCCGTCCGGTCACTGGTCGAATAATGGGCATATTCCAGTTCGATTCCGGGGCGAAGGCCTGAGCTTATGGGCGCGAACATATAGCCAATGTGCACGCCGAACGCCTGCCCTGTATCCCGTCTGGATCGGCCCTCGACGGCCACCGGCAGATCGAAGTCTCGATATCCATCAAGACGCCATTCGCCGCGCCGATGGGCCATGCCGCTTTGCCGCACCTGCTGTCGTTCAGCCATAGCTATGCCACCAAATGCTCCCACATAGACTTCACCATCATTGGCGAGGGCCGGAGTGGCGATGGTGATTGCCAGCCAGGACACAACCGACGCCACCCCACGGGAGGGCCGCCCCGCCCCATCTCGCTTCCCGCATGGGAATAAACTTCTCGGCGAGAACCGTTCAAACTTGAATAACATGACGACCGTCCTTGCTGTCATAGCTGGAGGGTAGCTCGGTCGACAGAGTGGAGTTTGTGAGAAGAAACTATGGAGCATCTATCTTCAGACGATAACCGGTGTGCTCTTCTCGGCGAAACGTGCCGCGACTTATCGCTTAGGATATTTGCTATTCGTCGCAGTACGATGCGACAGAGCCATCATACTCCCATACAGATAGCCGTTTCGATCGGACGCAGAGTGCTTGTGCTGCTGCTCAGGCGGATAGGGTATTGTCATCGGAGCGGCGCGGGCCATGCCTCTCTCGCGAATTTGGAGATGCGTCGATATGACAACCACGCTGGACGATCATGATTTCGGCGCCGGCCTCTATGCCGGCATCGCGCCAGAGGCGGATCCAAGCTTTTTCGCTCCGCTGTGGCATGTGATCGGACTGGCACATCTTATATCGACCGACCTGAACCGAATTGCCGGTCGCCATGGTTTGTCGATTGCCGATCTATTGCTGCTGGGTGCCCTGCGCATAGCGGGTCGACCGCTTCGTCCTACCGATCTCGCCACCCAGTTGCATGTGTCCAACGCAGCTCTGACAGCACGGATAACCCGTTTGGCTGGAGCCGGGCTGATCATCCGTTCACCATGCCCTGACGACAAAAGGGCGTTCGCTCTCACACTCACGATGGAGGGCAGTGATAGCGCGGACATGGCTATTGCCCAGATTTGCCAACAGGGACATTTCGCCCGTCACTATCGACGGCTCGAGCAAGCCGATCGCGACCACTTCGCAGTTCTACTCTCAACATTGCACGATATGATGAATCGCGACTTCGTCCCGGGCCACGGCGCGTCTCGTTAAGACCTTAAACAAGCCGGACTTGCAGCCAGGCTATAGTTTCGTTCACCTCCATCCCGCATGAATATTCGGGAGGACATGTGTTCGACGTCTCACTCAGCTTCGATATGCGGTCCGCGCCATTCGGCGCGCGCCATGAAGAACTCTACGAAGCCGTCCTCGAGATGGCAGCCTTCGCCGACGAGAACGGCATCGAGAATATCATTTTGTCCGAGCATCATGCCTCCGAGGATGGTTACATACCCGCACCAGCACTGCTTGCGGCCGCGATCGGCGCGCGGACACAGAGCATTGCGATCACGTTGGGCGCTATCGTACTGCCGCTTCATGATCCCGTTAAGGTCGCCGAGCAGATCGCCGTGACAGACCTGATCTGCAGGGGCCGGCTTCATACAGTCCTCGTAGCAGGTTACGCGCGTCACGAATTCGCGGCGTTCAACCGGGATTTTCACAAGCGTGGCCAGATGCTCGATCATGGGCTGGACATACTCACCCGCGCGCTTGCCGGAGAGCGTTTCATCGACGAGGACCGGGAGGTCTTCGTGCGCCCCCTGCCTGTGCAGTCAAGCAAACTGCTGGTCGGCGGAGGTGTGCATGCGGCCGCCATCCGGGCGGCGCGCTTTGGCCTTGGATTTTGGCCGATGAAGCATGAGCTGATACCTGTCTATATCGAAGCGTGCCGGGAGCTGGGCAGGGTTCCGGGACCCGTGATGACGACCGCGACAGGTGTTCACGTGACTGAGGACGTTGATCGCGGATGGGAGGAAATCGGCCCATATGTCCTGCATCAGATACAAGCCTATGCCGCGATCAGCGGCGATTCACAGGACTCGCATTCTCCGATGCACGGACTGACATCCATCGAAGCGATAAAATCATCGGGCATCGTGCAGGTCGTGACGCCCGAACAATGCGCTGATCTATCCTTGCGCGGCCCCATTGCTCTGGTCCCTCTTGCAGCGGGATTGCCGCCACCGATCGGCTGGAAAAGCCTAAAATTGTTCGTGGAGAAGGCACTCCCTCTTATCTCCCAGCGCAACCGTTCCTCCGCTGGATTGGTGAAAGGCCGGTCCTGAACCGGGAAACCGCGCGAAGCCACCTGATCATGGCTCATGTTTCGACCAGCCCCCCGCCGAGCGCGACATAGAGCGATACGCTGTTCTGAAGGTCGGTCGCGCGCAACTGGAGCAGTTGCTGCTCGGCCGCGAACAGGTTCCGTTCCGCGTCGAGGACCTCGAGATAGATGGCGATGCCATTGTCGTAGCGCTGACGCGCGGTCCGCGCGAGGCGGCGCTGCGCCGATACCGTCCGCGATTGCGCCTCGATCTGTTCCAGCAGTCGGCGGCTCGCCACCAGAGCGTCGGCAACCTCCTGGAACGCGCCCTGGACCGCACGCTGATAAGCCGCGGTCAGTTCGTCGGCGCGCGCCCTGCTCACGCGTACCTGCGCGGAGCGCCGGCCCCAGTCGAAGATGGGCAGGTTCAGCGCACCGCCGAAGGACCAGGCCTTGTTTCCGCCATCGAACAGGGTGTCGAGGGCGGTAGAGGCGAAGCCATAGTTGCCGGTGAGCGAAATGGACGGGAAGAATTGTGCGCGTGCCGCGCCGATGTCCGCATTGGCAGCCCGCAGATTATGTTCGGCCTCCAGGACATCGGGCCGACTGGCCAGCACGGCCGACGGCACGCCCGCCTCGATCGCCCGAACCTGCTGCGCGGGATCGAGCGGCTTGCCCGTGGGCAGCGCTGCCGCCCCGGACGGCCCGCCGACCAGGACATCGAGCAGATTGCGCGCCTGTTCCGTCGTACGCTGTATCTCGGCAAGCTCGGTCTGGGCCTGGGTCAGGAGCAGCACCGATTGATCATAGTCGACGGTCGACGTGACCCCGGCATCGAGGCGTTTCTGGGCGATGCGGACGCCTTCACGCCGGCCTTCAAGCGTTCGTTCGGAAAGATCGATCCGTTCTTCGCCTGCGCGGATGTCGTAATAGGCTGCCGCGACCTGCGCGATGAGCGAGAGGCGAAATGCCCGGGCGCCCTGCTCGGAGGCCAGATAGCGCTGGCGTTCGGCTTCCGCGAGATTGCGGACCCGCCCCCAAAGATCCAGTTCGAAGGCGCTCACACCGACATTGGCGGTATATTGGGTAAACTCGATCGCGCCCGCATTCGCGGGAGCGCCCACGCCCATCGCACCAAGAGGCTGCCTGCTGCGCGTGCCCTGACCATTCGTCTCCAGGGTGGGAAGGCGGTCGGTGGCCTGGATGCGGAACTGCGCGCGAGCCTGCTCGACCCGCGCGAGCGATTGGGCCAGGTCGCGGTTATTCTCGAGCGCCCCGGCAATGAGCGCCTGCAGCCGGTCGTCGCGGAAGAAGTCCCGCCACCCCAGCGATGCGGCATCCTGGCCCGCTACTCCTGCAGTAGGAGCATGCGCCGGGAACTGCGCGGCGACAGGCAAGTCCGGCTGCACATATTTGGGCGCGAAATTGCAGCCGGCGAGCAGGGTTACGAGCAGGAGCGAGGGATAGGATTTATGCATTATGGCTCTCCTGCCGGGCCGCGTTTGCATCAAGCCACGAGGCATCCTCCCCTTCGGGATCGCGCCTCTTGCTGAGGAAGCGCCGCGCCAGCACATAGAATACGGGAGTGAAGAAGATGCCGAGCACCGTCGCCGCGATCATGCCGCCGACGACCCCGGTGCCCACTGCCTGCCGGCTCGCAGCGCCTGCGCCCGAGGCGATGAACAGCGGGAGCATGCCCAGGATGAAGGCGAGGCTGGTCATCAGGATCGGGCGCAGGCGCTGCCGTGCGGCTTCGACGGTCGCCTCGAACACCGATTTCTCACCCGTCTCGTCTTCCAGCGCAAACTCGACGATCAGGATCGCATTCTTGGCAGCAAGACCGATGATGGTGATCAGGCCGACGTTGAAGTAAACATCGGCCGACATCCCCCTCCCCATAGTGAAGATGACCGCCCCCAGGATGCCGAACGGCACGACAAGCAGCACCGAGAGCGGGATGCCCCAGCTGTTGTACAAGGCCGCCAGCAGAAGGAACACGACGACAAGGCTCAGCCCGAGCAGCATGCCGATTTGGCCGCCCGCCTGCTTCTCCTCGTAAGCCGTACCGGTCCAGTCATAGGCCAGCGAGCCGGACAGCGCATCGCCCGCAATCCGCTCCATGGCCTCCAGCGCGGCGCCCGAGGATTCGCCTGGCGCAGCCGAGCCCGAAATGGTGAGCGAGGGGTATCCGTTGTAGCGCTCGAGCTGCGCGGGACCGGACTGCCAGCGAACACTGGTGAAGGCGCTGAAGGGGACCATCTGCCCGTCCTGCCCGCGCACCTGAAGCGCGAGGATGTCGTCAGGCTTCATGCGGGCCGTCGCTTCGGCCTGGAGATAGACGCGCAGCGTATTGCCGTCCCGGGTGAAGTCGTTGGCATAGGCCGAGCCGAAATTGATCGCCAGCGTCTGGTTGACGTCGCCGATCGAGAGGCCGAGCGCCCGCGCCTTGACCCTGTCGATATCGACATAAAGCTGGGGCGCATCCCCCTGCCCATCCGGCCTTACGCCGGACAGCAGCGGTTCCTTCGCCGCGGCGGCGATGATGGCGTCGCGAGCAGCGATCAGACCGGCTCGGTCGGTCCCGGACCGGTCCTCGATCTTCATAGAAAAGCCTGTCGCATTGCCGAGCGCGGAAATTGGAGGCGGATTAAGAGCGAAGATGGTCGCTGTCGTGACATTGCCGACGGCGCGCTGGATGCCCCCGATGAGGGCCTGGGCGCTGTCCTTCTCGCCACCGCGCTCGTCCCATGGCTTCAGATCGACGTAGGAGAGCGCAGCGCCCTGGCTCTGGCCATAGAAGTTATAGCCCTGCAGAGTGATGATGTTGCGCACCTGGGGCTGCTGCTTGAGATAAGCCTCCGCCTTGAGGACGGCCGTTTCGGTCCGCTGCATGGTCGCACCGACCGGCGCATCGTAATTGACCAGCACATAGCCCTGATCCTCGGTGGGCAGGAAACCGCCAGGCAGCCGCGTAAAGAGGAGAGCCGTCACCAGGCACATGGCGAGGAAGACTGTCATCCACCGGATCGGCGAATGGATCATCCGCGAGACGCTGCCGCCGTAGCGGTGGCTGGAGCGATCGAAGAAGCCGTTGAACCAGTTGAAGAAGCGCTTGGGCCAGCCGCGGATGCCCGGCGCCGGCGCATCGTGATGCGTTGGGGGATGCGGCTTCAGGAGCGTCGCGCACAATGCCGGCGTGAGTGTCAGCGCCAACACGGCGGAGAAGAAGATAGAGACGGCCAAGGTGACCGAGAACTGCCGGTAGATGCCGCCGGTGGACCCCGGGAAGAAGGCCATCGGCACGAAGACGGCGACCAGCACGAGCGTTATGCCGATGATCGCGCCGCGGATCTGGCCCATCGCCTTGATCGTAGCGAGACGAGGCGGAAGCCCTTCCTCCGCCATGATCCGCTCGACATTCTCGACCACGACAATGGCATCGTCGACAAGGATGCCGATCGCCACCACCATGGCAAACAGGGACAGCGTGTTGATCGAGAAGCCGAACAGGAAGAGACCAAGACAGGCGCCTGCCAATGCGATGGGAACGACGATCGCGGGAATGAGCGTCGCGCGCCAGTTCTGCAGGAAGATAAACATGACGAGGAACACCAGGACCATAGCCTCCACCAGGGTCTGGATGACGCTCGCGATCGAGGCGTCGATGAAGGGCGTCGTATCGAAACCGACCTTCCATTCCAGCCCGGGAGGGAAATTGCCCTGGAGCTCGGTCAGCCGGGCACGTACGGCCTCTGCAGTAGCAACAGCGTTGGCGCCAGAGGCGAGCTGGATACCCATGCCCGCAATCTCGTTACCGTTGAGCCGCGCCTTGAAGCCGTAGTTGTCGGCACCCAGTTCAACGCGGGCGACGTCGCCCAGGCGAATAGCCGAGCCATCCTGTCCTGCACGAATAATGATCTGCTTGAACTGTTCGGGATCGGTGAAACGGTTCTGCGTCACGATCTTGGCGGTAAATTCCGCCTCCCGCGTGACCGGTTGTTCGCCGATCCCGCCGCCGGCGACCTGGCTGTTCTGCTCCTGCACCGCTGCCAGCACTTCGGTCGGCGAAAGCGAATAGCCCGCGAGCTTGGCGGGATCGAGCCAGATGCGCATCGCATATTGCGAGCCGAACAGCAGCACGTCGCCGACGCCGGGTACGCGTCGCAATTCATTCACGACATTGTTGCTGGCATAGTTGCCGATCTCGAGGGCGGACATCGACTTGTCGGGCGATGACAGCCCGACCAGCATCAGGAAGCCCGAACTGTTGTCGGTTATCTGGATGCCCATCTGTTGTACGGCCTGCGGCAGCCGGGGCTCCGCCCGATTGAGCCGGTCGCGCACATTGCTTCTTGCGACGTCGAGGTCGGTGCCGGACTCGAAGGTCAGCGAGATCTGGCCGGTGCCATTGGCCCTGCTGGTCGCGTTCATGTAGAGGAAGCCGTCGATACCGCTCAGTTCTCGCTCGATGACTGACGTCACATTGCGGTCAAGCGTATCGGCATCGGCGCCGGTATAGGTGTAGCTGAGATTGAGCGAGGGCGGCGCAACCGAGGGATACTGCTCGACAGGCAAGGTCGACAGCGCGATGACGCCGGCCAGTGCGATAAATGCAGCGATGACCCAGCCGAAGACGGGCTTATAAACGAAAAAACGGTCCATGGCTCAATGCTCCCGCGCTGCGGGCGATGATAGTGCTGCGCCTTGCCCCGGCGCGGTGCGCGCCTTCTGGGCCGGCGCGGCGCGCGCCTTCTGACCAGGGCGTGCTTTCTGCCACCCCTCGACAATGACACGCTCGCCGGCCTTAAGACCCGACTGCACCACCCAGTTATTACCAAGCAATGTTCCCAGCGTGATGGGCCGGGTAACGACTATGTCGTCCTTGCCCAGGACCGAGACACTGGCCTGTTCGCCCTTGAACTGGACTGCCCGAGCCGGGACGACAATGCCGTTGGGGATCGTACCGGCCTCGATCCGTCCGCGCACGAACTGGCCCGAGTTCAGCAGTTGCTGAGGATTGTCGATGCGCGCCCGGATGGTCTGGCTGCCGGTCGCTGGGTCGACGCTGGCACCCGTGAAATCTATGCGCCCAGCGATCGGGTAAGGCGCGCCGTTCTCCATGATCAGGCGAACGGAGACGCTATCGGGCGAGGGCAGCTTCAGTGCACCGGAACGCGCCTTCTGGATGATGTCGAGGATGGCTGCATTGGATTGCGAAAAGACCGCATAGACCGGCGTAATCTGGTCGATGCGGGTCATCAATGTCGCCTGCCCGCCGCTGACGAGAGCGCCTTCGGTGACTTCAGCGCGGCCTGCGCGGCCCGCGATCGGGGCCCGCACCGTAGTGAAGCCCAGTTGCAGACGGCTGCGATCCAGCGCCGCCCTGCCCTCGGTCACCTGACCTTGTGCCTGTGCCAGATCAGATCGGGCGGAATCATATTCCTGCCCGCTCACCGCACGATCTGAGATGAGGGGTTCGTAGCGTTTGACAACAGCCTGGGCATTGTCACGCAGCGCCTGCGCACGTTGCAGCGTTCCTTGCGCCTGCTGGACCTGCGCGCGATAGTCGCGGGCATCGATCTGGAAGAGCGGCGTGCCGGCGCTGACGATCGAGCCTTCCTCGAAAAGCCGATGCTGGACGATGCCGTCGGTGCGCGCCCTCACCTCCGCCGTGCGCACGGCCTGGATACGGCCGGGAAGTTCGAGAACATTCGGGACTTCCTGGGCTTTAAGCGTGATAGTCTCGACAAGGGGTGCGCTGGGCGCCTGCTGGGGCTTGTCGCCGCCGCAACCGGTCAAGGCGGTGGTCGCAAGCGCGGCTGCCAGGGCGGCATAGGGGGCAATTCTCAAAATCTTGTCTCCATCCCGCGGTCGTTCACGTGATGGGCACCACACCTAAGACCTTTGATGGAGATATGATGGAGGTCTGGTGCAGGCTCTATGGACAGCGGTCCTCCATCGCATCTCCATCATTCCCGAACGCGACCTCCACGAAGATGGGCGATGCTTGCCTGGATATTCTTCCTAACCCCTTGGCCTTTGTCTTAACGGAGCCTCCGTCCATGTTTCGTACGCGTCGCCCCCAAGGCCTGGGACTGGCTATGATGCTTGTCGCTACGCTGAGCCTGGCGGCCTGCGCCAGCCCTAGACCCATCGCCTATTCCGGTCTGGCTTCCTCGTCCAAACTACGGCCAAGCCCCCGAGGGGTCTCTTCGAAGACACCCTATCAGTATACGACCGACGTCAATTGGCGGCGCTATTACAAGGCCGTGATCGACCCCGTGGGAATCTACGATGGCCCCGACGCACAGTTCCCCAAGCTGTCGCCTGAAGACCGCGAGCAGCTGGCGCACTATATGCAGGATGAGTTTGAAAAGGAGCTGGGCAGGACATTCGAACTGGTGAAACGTCCTGGCCCCTCTACCCTTCGGATCCACCTCACTTTAACAGGCGCCACGCCGTCCAAGTCGGTGTTAGGGCCGTTGTCCCGCTTCGATCTGGCCGGCGGCCCCTACAACGCCTTCCAGGGCGTCCGCGGGAAGGAGGGGACGATGACCGGTTCGGTCATCTATGCCGTCGAAATCTATGACGGCGCGAACGGCGCTCTGCTCCTAGCCGAAATCACCAAGCAATATCCCAACGCGATGAATATTGGAGCGAGCTTTGGTGCGCTCAATGCGCCCATGGCCGGAATACGAAAAGGTGCTGTCGAGCTCAATGAGAGACTTGGCGGCAAGGACCAGCGGCGATAATCCAAATGTCACAAACAGGCATTTTTTAGACGCTCTCTACATTTTACAATGATCTTGCCATGAACAATTCTCCTCAATTATCGAGATTGAGGAGATCGTACAGGTAATTATAAGTTACCATTGCCCTCACATCCCACGACTGGACTAAACATAATCATTTCCTATATTTAAAATTTC
Source organism: Novosphingobium sp. TK71 (assembly GCF_055361505.1). Taxonomy (NCBI): domain Bacteria; kingdom Pseudomonadati; phylum Pseudomonadota; class Alphaproteobacteria; order Sphingomonadales; family Sphingomonadaceae; genus Novosphingobium; species Novosphingobium sp. TK71. The sequence goes on along the minus strand of NZ_JBSZKA010000001.1, from coordinate 91,576 downwards.
ACTATGTCTGCAAGTTCTATAAAAATAAGTCAGAATATATCTGTCGAGAAATGTTTCCCCAATCGACTCTTTCACCCGAAAGCCATTCGTCGTTATAATATGTATAAGAATATCGTTCGCCGCCGTCACATAGTAACGTCACGATGCTACCACTCTCTTTTGCCGAGCTCATCTCGAGAATAATTTTTGCACATGCATATAGACTTGTTCCAGTCGATCCGCCAACCAGGCTTCCTAGTCGATCGCTCAGAGCTCGCATCGCGCCAATGCTTTGAGCATCCTCAACCTCAATCGTTCGATCGATGACTGTGGGAACGAAGCTTGGTTCTACTCGGGGTCGACCAATACCTTCGATGCGGGAACGACACCCCTCCGGAAGCAATGTCACCTTTCGATCCGCATAATGACGATGGAACACAGAATTAACAGGGTCGGCTACACACAATTTCGTCTGATGTCTCTGGTATCGAATGAAGCGCCCGATTGTCGCGGAGGTGCCCCCGGTGCCTGCTCCGCAAACAATCCATGTCGGTATCGGATATTCTTCGTGCGCTAGCTGAGAAAAAATACTTTGGGCTATGTTGTTGTTGCCACGCCAATCTGTCGCACGCTCAGCGTAGGTGAACTGATCTAGGTAGTGGCCACCAGTTTCAATCGCCAATATTTGAGACACTGCATAAATGGATCGAGGATCATCGACCATATGAATCTCGCCGCCTTGAAAGCGTATTGCCTCAAGCTTTGGTGTGGCGGTATTCGCGGGAACCACGGCAATGAAACGCAAACCCAACATTTTTGCGAAGTACGCCTCACTTACCGCCGTTGACCCCGAAGACGCTTCAATTAAACAGCTATTTGTCCCTATCCATTCATTTCATAGAGCGTACAGTAAAATAGACTGCGCCAAACGGTGCTTTAGACTCCCAGTCGGATTACTACTTTCATCTTTCAAGTATAATTTGATGGCGGGATGGCGCGGGAGATCGACACGAATCAGATGAGTGTCAGCAGATCGATTGTAATCCTAGCGGCCATAGCTGTTCCGGCTGCTGCTCACCTGATCCTCCTGGCCAAGATGATGATCCATCTCCGCATTGAGCGCGCGTTCGGCAAAAACCTTCTTCAATGTATCGAGCAGGCCACCCTGGCTGAGCGCGGCCACGCGTCAGTGCCCGCCAGCAACTGGTCGAGAATGTCGTTCGGTATCGCAGACATAAGCAGACATAGTAGGTCTCCTTAATCATTATGCCTCGCCGCACACCAAATTCCTGACAGTCCCTGTTGCCCGCGTCGAACCTGCGCTTTGCTGCTGTGATGGCGTCTTGACCGACTGGTTGTCGATCACTACCGCGTTGGGGCTTGCTTCCAGTCCCTCACGCTGCAAGCTAAGGCAACAATTCGATGTCGGGGATCGTCCGGAACAGGACTGGCGTGCCAGTTCTTGGAACCAGTCTTAGACTGTCAGTCAGGTCCCCAAATGTATCAGTAGCATCTGCCAACCAGTCCCCGACCGTACCATTTAGCGCATCGCATTGATCAGTTCGCCGAAGTCCGCTTCACCCGGGCACTCCCGACTTGGGCATCGGTGGCACAATGCAATCCCACTCCTCAGCTATCGGATCACTGTAATGCCGCCTCGTCTCTTCGCACTTTCGTCAATCATATCATGTTCCACTGGATTGAAAGATGCCCCGTAACTGAAGGTGGGGCAGAACCTTATCCAGCAGCAGTGCCACCGACCGATTGGAACCGCCGGGCAAGGCGATGAAACCATCCATGGCGCCCGCATCGGCCCACCGCCCTATTTCACGAACCGCATCGTCAGGCCGCCCGACGAAGAGCCAATGGGCCGATCCGGCCACCTCGGGACGGGACAGAAGATCGCACACCGTCGGCGCATCGCGGGCAATCAGCCGTCGTAAAAGGGCTGCGTGCGTGCGGCTGCGCACCCTCTGTTCCTGTTCTGGCAGCATGTCCAACGTGATCTTCTGGCTCTCGGGCATCACGCTGACATCCAGTCCCAAATTGTCGGCGATCATGCGATATTTGCGCGCATCTCCCAGCCCTCGATGTGTTTCGGCGAACAGATCGAGGGCTTCCGCCTCGCTGTCCGCGAGATAGAGGCTGAGCCCCGGCAGGATGCGCACCCCATCGGGATCGCGTCCATAGCTTGCGGCACGCTGACGAATGTCCTGCCGCAAGTCTATGGCTGCGGCCATGTCAGGCGTAGCGGCAAAAACTCCATCGGCTACACGCGCCGCGAATTCGCGCCCCTCGGGCGACGCACCCGCTTGGAACAGCGGAATGCGTCCGCCCGAAAATGCCGGGAGGTTGAGCGGCCCTTCGACCGAAAAGTGAGCGCCATGGTGATCGATCGGCCGGACCTGATCGATATGTCCATAGAACCCGCTGCCACGATCGCATGCCAACGCCTCTGCTGGATAGCTCGACCAGAGTTTGAGAACGACATCGGTAAATTCGGCCGCACGGGCGTAGCGCTCTGCCGATGAGGGTAATGGCTCGCTCGCGAAATTACCGCTTCCATCTATCGAGGTGACAATGTTCCAACCCGCCCGGCCATTGCTCAGCCAGTTGAGCGACTGCAGCTGTCTCGCGACGATATAGGGCGGGTAGAAGCTGGTGGACGTGGTAGTGACGAGCCCGATCCGTTGGGTCTCACGCGCGATCGCCGTGAGGAGCAGGGTCGGATCAAGGCTGCTGAACCCCGGAGAAGCCGCGAGCGCGGAGCGATCGAGGAAGAGTGAGTCCGGCCTGAACAGGAAATCCACCCCCGCGGCTTCGGCGCGCCGGGCGATGTCGACGTAGAAGTCGCTCGAATATATGTCCTCGATCCGGCTCTCGGGCCGGCGCCATCCATTGCCCGTCAGCCAGGTTATCGCGAGGCTGAGGCCGACGCACAGGGGCGGTGTCGTTGTCATGCCGAAGCTCCGGGCCGAGCACTGACGGGCACGACCATCGGCGCGCCGGTGACGGGATCGGGCATGACCAGCGAGTCCATACCGAACACGTGCGCGATCCTCTCTCGCGTGAGCACATGCGCGGGCGAGCCGCTGGCCTCGATGGCGCCCGCCCTCATCGCGATCATATAGTCCCCATAGCGCGCCGCCAGGTTGAGATCGTGCAGCACCATCACGAGCGTTCGCCCCCTGGTGCGGTTGAGACGCCGGCACAGGTCGAGCAGTTCGAGCTGATGGGCGATGTCGAGGTAGGTAGTCGGCTCATCCAGCAGCATGAGCGGGGTATCCTGCGCGAGCGTCATGGCCAGCCAGACACGCTGCCGCTGACCGCCTGAGAGCGCGTCGACCGGACGGTCGGCGAGATCGGCGATCCGCGTGTCGGCCATAGCGGTAGCGACGGCCCGCTCGTCCTCAACCGACCATTGGCGCAGCAGGCTCTGATGGGGATATCGGCCCCGCGCCACCAGATCGGATACGCTGATGCCCTGGGGTGCGATCGACGACTGCGGCAGCAAGGCCATCGTCCGCGCCAGATCCCTTGCCTTCCACTCCCGGATGTCACGGCCCTGGAGCAGGACGCGGCCCAGAGATGGCGTGAGCAGCCGCGACAGCGCACGCAAGAGGGTCGATTTGCCGCATGCGTTTGGACCGACAATGATGCTGATCCGACCCGCCGGGATGGCGATGTCGAGGTTATGGGAGATTTCGCGCGCATCATAGCGCAGGGTCAGACCCTCACCGCGCAGGATCGTGCTGTCTTCGTCTATTTCGTTCATCACAGCGCCTTCGAACGGCTGATGAGCCAGGCCAGGTAGAGCCCGCCGATGAGGCCGGTCACGCGGCCGATCGGCAGCGTCAAGCTCAAGCTCAGCGATTGGGTCAGGACATCGGCGAGCATCAGGAGCACCGCGCCGACAAGGGCCGCGGTGAGGATCGGCATATCGCCGGAACTCGTCACGCTTCGCGCGATCTGGGGGGCGGCGAGCGCAATGAAGGCGATCGGCCCTGCCGCGCCGGTCGCGAGTGCGGCCAGCACGACCGCGATGCCCATTGCCAAAAGACGACAGCGCTCGACGTGGACACCGAGCTGCCGTGCCATATCATCGCCCATCTCGATCAGGCGCAGCGGGCGGGCGCAGAGCATCGCCAGCGGCGTCAGGAGCAGAGCGCCAAGCGCCACGGGCAGCGCATGGCTCCAGTTGCGGGCATTGAGCGACCCTGCCAGCCAGAGGTTGGCCATCACCGCATTGTCGAGTTGTCCGCGCACCAGCAGCAGGCCATTCAACGCCGAAAGAACCGAGCCGACACCGATGCCGACCAGCACCAGCCGATGGCTCGCGACCGCACCATCGCGCCGGGCAAGCAGGTAGACCAGGATCGCCGTCAGCATGCCGCCGCTGATGGCCGCCGCCGCCACGGCAAGCGGAGATGGGCCGAGGAGCACAATCCAGCCGATCGCGCCCGTCGCCGCGCCGGTGAGAAAACCGATGACGTCGGGCGATCCCAGCACATTGCGCGACACGGACTGAAAAATCGCCCCGGACACGCCGAGCGCCGCGCCAACGCCGCAGGCGGTGATGACGCGCGGCAGGCGGATATCGACTATGATCCTGCGGGCCGCATCGTCGCCCGTCCCTGCCGCAAGTATCCCCATCACGCGCGCGAAGGGTACGTCGATGCGTCCCATCGTGAGCGCTGTAAGTGCCAGGATCAGGAGCGCGACCAGCAGGCCCGCGCCCACCACCAGTGCCCTGGGGGAGACGATGACCGAGAAGCGGGCTGCTCGCCATATCCGGCGTCGGCCGTTTGCCAAGATCCGGGCGCTGGTCATGGACGACCGGGCCTTTGGCCGCGCACCATTGCGATGAAGAAAGGCCCGCCGATCAGCGCGATCATGATGCCGACGCCGACTTCGCCCGGTCTCGCTACCAGCCGCCCGGCCATATCCGCCAGCGTCATCGTACCGGCCGACAGCAGCATCGCCCAGGGAAGGAGGCGGCGGTGCGCGGTTCCCACGATCGCGCGCGCGGCATGTGGGGCGGTCAGCCCGAGGAATGCGACAGGTCCCATAGCGGCGGTCGCGGCCCCTGAAAGAAGGATGACCGCGCAAGCTGCCAGCGCCCATATCCGCTCCGGATTACTGCCGAGCGATCGGGCAAGATCATCGCCGAGCGCGACCGCGTCCAGGCTACGGGCGAGGCCCAATACGATAAGCAGCCCAGCGCCGATCGGCAAAGCGACCGCGCCAAGCACGGCATAACCGCGTCCTTCGAGCGAGCCGACGGTCCAGTGCCGGAACTGGTCGAATATCTCCGCTTCGCTGTTAATCGTCACCATATGCGTGACGGCGAGAAACATGACCGTCAGAGCCGATCCGGCCAGCACCACCCGTACCGGATTCATGCCCTGACGGACACCGCCGAGCAGATAGACAGCCACACCGGCCAGCGCTGCGCCGGCAAGGCCGAACCAGACATAGGCGCCGGCCTCGGTCATCCCGAAGAAGGCGATGGCAATTGCAATGCCGGTCGCAGCGCCGGCGTTGACACCGAAAAGGCCGGGGTCCGCCAGCGGATTGCGCGTCAACGCCTGCATCACCACGCCGGCGGCGCCCAACGCTGCGCCGACGACGAGTGCGGCGAGCGCACGGGGGATACGCAGATGCCGGACCAACAGATGCTTGCTGTCGGAGGGGTCGAACGCAAAAACCGCATCCCGCGTCTCACGAAGCCGCAAATCTTCCGCGCCTATGCATATGCTCGCGGCGGCCAGCAGGAGGACGAGCGCAATGCCAGCGACCAGCCAGAGACCCTGGCCACCGGGGTGCAAGCGACCACGGCGGCCGCCATCCGCCCCGCTCATTTCCCGAGAGTCTTGACGATGCCGTCGATGATCTGGGTAGCGCTGTAATAGTCGATCCTGAAGCTGTTGGCGCCCAGGCTCTGCACCTGCCGCGCGCGAACAGAGGGCAGGTTCGCCAGCACCGGATCGCCCAGAAATGCCGCAACCCGCTCCTCATTTGCGCGCAGGAGGAAGGTGGTCGATGCCGTCAGACGGGTCAGCATCTCATAGGGCGCCCAGACAAAGTCGCCCCGCGCTTCCGTCGCAGCGTGCCAGGCCGGATCCGGGTCTTCGACTGTAAAGCCAAGCGCGGCAAGGAGACGGCCATGTGCGCCATTGGCGGTTGCGATCGGATTGGTCGTGCCCGCGCCATTGAAGCTGATGATGTTGACCTTCCCCGTCGGTACGGCGATCCGGTTGCGGGCTTGTGCGACATAGCGGTCGAATTCGGCGATCCGCGCGGCCGCTTTCGCCTCCAGCCGTGTTGCCTTGCCGAGCTGAATAGCCAGATCCTGCCAGGACTGGCTGCCATAATCGACGAGGATGGTCGGGGCGATGGCCCGCAGTTCGCCTAGTTGTCCAAGCGCGGAGTCGGCACCGCCCGTCGAAACCACGATGAGGTCGGGCTTAAGCGCAATCGCAGCCTCGATGTCGACGTCGCCCGCGGGCCAGATATTCTCGACACCCCGTGCCCTGGCGACGTCCGCCCATTGCGGAAAATACTGGCCGTTGGCGGCCGAGGCGCTGGCGGCCAGCGGGGCATCGATGGCCAGCAATGTGCCGGTCACCGACGCGGAGGTGGACAGGATGCGTCGGGGTGTCGCTGGAATGTCGGTGAAACTGCCGTCGGCATTGTTGAAGCGGATGGTCCCCTCGGCTCGAGGCGCTGAATCCTTGGAAGTCTCTCCGCAAGCCGTCAGACCGCCCATCATGAGCGACGATGCAAACAGCCCCAACGACATGACCGCATGTCTGCGCGTCATGACCAAACCATCGCTCCGGGGGTCAGGCCCCATCATTTCTCTTGCGCCCGCCACAGGGCCCCCTATTATTGCGAATGAGTCGCATTAATTGCTTTGAGGCCGAAAACGCAAGTGGGTCGCCTATTGCGAGATGCGGAAATGCTATCGCGCAATCGCGGGTGCCGCGCATGGCTATGCCTCACATCCCGCAGATGAGATGAGAAAGCCATGCCGTCTTCGGGCGTTTCGACTACTGCCGCACTGTCCGTCGCTGATGTGTTGAGGCAGGCGGCGCAGCCCTCGCTGAACGCCAGCGCGGTCACCGGCGATGGGGCTGGACCGGATCGATCCATCGTTTCAGGCCAGTTGTTCTCGCGCGAGGTTCAGGGTGGGCTCTTCGTCAACACGCATGACATCCTCTATCTCGGCGATTGTGCGCTCGATGCGCGCAAGGATCGCTCGCTCAGCTGTGGACTCCTCCTCGCGGGCGAAGTGGCTCCGATCGGCATTCGCGGATATGACCCGGTCGTACAGACGCGCGGACGCCCGTTTCTCTTCGGTCTTGGCCAGCCTACCCAATGCGACAGGTTCTGGCGCGCGGGCACGCGCAGCCGCGGCGCGGGGATCACACTGACGCCGACCTTTCTGGAGCGCTTTGGCGAGCATGTCGCCGAAGACGGCCTCCTGATGTTGCATGACTATCTGCGTCCGGGCGCGCGCTCGGTGGTCCTGCCGCCATCGCGCATGCTTGCGCAGATCGCGGCGCGGCTGCTCGAGCACCCTTATCGTGGACCTCTCGCGACACTGTTTCTCGAGAGCAGCGCGCTTCAGTTCGTGTTGGAAATCGCGATCCTGCTGCGGGACGAGGACCGGATCGTGGGCCGCCTGGGGCGCTGGCATCGCGACCGGGTGGTGGAGGCGCGCGAGATACTCGATGCCGGGCTTGCCAATCCGCCCAGCTCCATAGAGCTTTCCCGCCAGGTAGGCGTGAACCTCACTACGCTGCAGGAGAATTTCAAGGCGGCCTATGGCATGACGCTGTTCGCCTATGTTCGCACCGAACGGCTGAAGCTCGCCCGTGAACTCATCCTCGACCAGGGGCTCGGTATCGCCGAGGCCGGATACCGCGTCGGCTTCGGCAGTCCCGCTGCCTTTACCGCCGCCTATCGGCGCCATTTCGGCCACCCGCCTTCAGCGGAGCGCGGCACCGTTCTCAATTGAGCGGCGCCGTCTCCTGAACGCTTACCAGCTCAACTTGATAGAGCCGGTCAGCGTCCGGCCAGACCCATAGTAGCAGGACGTGAGGGCCGAGCAGGTGGCGACATAGCGTTTGTCCGCAAGGTTGCTGCCATTGATGGAGAGCAACGCCTTTGTCCCTCCGATCCGGCCGAGATCATAGCGTATGGCCGCGTCGAAGAGGTGATAGGCATCGATATGCAGCGTGTTGGCGAGATCGCCAAAGGTGTCATCGACATAGCGTGCCCCCGCCGCGAGGCTCAGGCCGGCCAGGGCACCTTGCTGGAAGCTGTAGTCGAGCCAGAGAGACCCCATCCAGTCAGGAACCCGGATCATTCTGTTGCCCTGATTGGTGGTGTCGTGCGTGACCTTGGAGTCGAAGAGTGTCGCCGCGCCGATGAAACTGAGACCGGCAAGAGGCGTGATCCGGCCCTCGAGCTCGACGCCTCGGATGCGCACCTCCCCGGTCTGGACCTGGAAGCTCTCAGTAGCGCTGTTCAGCGGATCGGCTGTCAGAACATTCTTCTGCCTGAGATCAAAGGCCGACAAGGTAATCATGCCGTCGATCGAACGCGGCTCATATTTGATACCAACCTCCCATTGCTCCGCGGTAATCGCCTTGAAGGCACTACCATCGCGCCCCGTTCCGATCGCAGGCTGAAAGGATTGCGAAAAGCTGGCATAGGGGGAGAGCCCATTGGGGAAGGCGTAGAGAAGCCCCACACGGCCCGAAAAGGCTTCGTTCTTCGATTGGGTACGCACGCTTGTCAGGGTATTGAGTGAATTGATTTTCGCCCAATCGTAGCGACCGCTCAGGGTCAGTCGCCAGTTGCCTGCCGCGATCTGATCCTGGAGATAGGCGCCGCTCTGGCTGTCCGTCTCGCTCGTTCCGACCTGATTGACCAGCGTGGGCGCGAAATCATAGCCGGTGTAAACCGGGTCGTAGATATCGATCTGGATCACGGTCTGCGAGACGACCGCTTGCTTGCGCAGGAAGTCCCATTTTGTCCGTTGCCAGTCGAAGCCTCCCAGCAGGACATGCTCGATTCCCCCAGTCGTGAAACGTCCTTCCAGCCGCGTATCGAGCGTGTAGCCGTTCGAATCGCCTTCTCCCTGTACAGCCCTGCGAGGCATGATGCGGCCGTTGGTCAGGATGTTGGGGTTGGTGACGGTCTGTCCGCGCACGCCATATACCACCGTGGCTCGATAGAGCGAGTCGACATGGGTGAAGCGCGCGTTCTGGCTGAGCTTGAGTGCATCGCTGAATTTGTGCTCGAACTGCCATCCAACCGACCAGACCGTGCGATCATAGACGTTCCAGTCCGGTTCGCCGAGGAAGGTGCGGTTGTCAATATAGCCTTCCGCCGCCGGGATCACCGATCCCTGATAGGGGAGGAACTGGAAGGTGCTGCCGCCGCTGTCTTCCTGGTAGAAGGCCTGCAGCGTGAGCTTCGTCTTCTCGCTCACCCGGAAAGTGACGCTTGGCGCCAGAAACCATTGCTGGTGATCGACATGTTTGAGTTGCGTACCACCATCCTTGAACAGGCCGACAAACCGGGCTGCGACGCTGCCGCTCTCATTGGCCTGACCGAGGTCGAACGCCGCCTGATACTTGCCATATTCGTCCGTCAGCAGCTGCAGCATCTGCGGCTTTCCCGCTCGCGGCGTCTTGCTGATCTGGTTGACCATACCCCCGGGGGCAAGCTGGCCATAGAGGACGCTCGATGGACCTTTCAGGACCTCGACCCGCTCCATGTTCCAGTTATTATAGGCAGCATGGTTCCAGCTCGATGAACTGTCGGAAGGCATCCGCAGCCCGTCGAGCATGATGTTGCTGGCAAATCCGCCCGCATCGAAGCCACGGATGTACATGTCGTCGATGCGATTATCCATGCCCTGGCTTTCGGGAAGGACACCCGCGACATAGCGGGTGGCTTCATTGAGCGTCTGCACACCGCGCGCGTCAAGCTCATCGCGGGTGATGACCGACACTGACTGGGGCGTCTCGCGCGGCGGGGTCGTTGTCTTGGTCGATGCATCGATCGTTTCCGCAGGTCGGTAGGCGTTTACGACTATGACGGCGTCGTCGGTCTCCTGTGCCAGCAACGGGCCTGCCGCCAGAAGCGCGTAGACAAAGACGGATCCGGCGATTCCCGCTCGCGCCAGCCAACCTGCTCGCTCGATGCCGTGTATCGTTTTGGTCGCGGATAATCTCGAACCGGCCATCTGAATCCCCTATTGCGAATAATTTGCAATAGGGCGATGCCTGTCGACGCCGCAATAACCCCGACTATCGCGAAATCCAGAATCTTTGTTGCGCCCTCCAGTCCGATGAGGTCGGCTGTGGCGGTTCCCCAATTTGAAATCCTACATGGCCGATGAACTGCCCGCGCCGATCAACGGTGCTCGCATGCTTAGGAAATCCGAAATGGTTGAAAGTCAGGCTACCGTCGCAACCAAAAATGCTGGTCGCTACCAAAAGCAGCTTTGCAAACACTGGGGGCACAGGCTCGAAGTCGAAGAAAGCGACACTCAGTCTGTCGTCAAGCTGCCGCAGGCGATTCTGATAATGATTGCCGGCCAACGATGCGGATGGGTTAGCAGCCATGAAATATGTCGTGACTTCGCACCTTGATCGCTTCGCGTTTCGAGAAGCGCCTTTTGAGTATCAATGGACAGACGCTTGAAAAGCGCGTGGAAACCTAATTGGCTTTGCCGTAGAGGACGCCACATAGGGAGAGTCCTGCTTCCTTTGCGATACACGCAAATCTTGCCATTGACGCGATTGCAGACCGGTAAAATTAGGTGGCGGATACGATATCCCAAATAGTAAAAGGTCGAACGCCCGTTCCTTGGAGCTCCATAGTCAGCTAAGCCCCGTTGATCTTCAGGCAGACCACATTATACCAAATGTGGGTGCGGCCATGACGGCGAGCAGCCAGATGCTGCAATGAGGCCGGGGGCGCGGAAACGGACTCATGCGCGCACGCGGCGGCTGAGGGCGGAATCATCGCGGCGATCGGGCGGCTCGATGGCGAGCATAGCTAAGGTCAGAATATCGGCATACCGATAGCGCCGATCGTCGTCGGCAACCGCGAGGCGCATAAAGGCAAGCTCGCCTTCTGCGCCAGGCATGGCATTCGTCCCGTCGTCGATGCGGTCTATGAACTTGATCGCATCGGGGAGGCTCTGAGGCATCTTAAAAGCGGCGCGTTCTTCGGAAAGGTCGCCATCTTGTTTCTGTGGTCGGCTGAACCGTCAGTCGAGGTCGAAATGCTCCCATGCTCGCGGCGATGGCGAAAGGCCCTATGAGTTCACTCAGTTCGGTGCAGGCGCACCTCTCATTATAGGCTTGGTGGTCGGAAATCGTTTCCCAAGTGACCAGCAGCATGAACTTGGAAGGATTTTCCACACCGCGACCGAAGCTGGTTGCGGGTGCGCCCGGAACGGCCTTCAGAAGCGGAACGCCGCGCTCGGTCATTGCGGCTTCGAATGCGGCAGCTAGTTCTTCCTTCACCGTGACTTCCGTCCGTTCTACCGGCATCATCAGCTGCATCGGTTGGCCAAGGGCTCTCTAGACTGCCTATGTCTCCTCCAGCAGCAACCGTGCGACCTGTTTCGCACTTGCCCACAAAAACTGAACTGCATCGTCGGTTCATGTAACCCGTTCTCGTTTGATCTGAGAAACGTCATGCTATCGGAGACGGGCCTGCGCGAAGCCGTATGGGCGTATCGATCAGCGAGGCCTGGCTCCTTTCGCCTCGCGACCCCGGCCAGGATGCCCGCCAGCGACCGACTGCCAGGATGGTGTCCAGCGTCTTTAAGCCTTCGGACGCGATTTTGTGGCCGAGAATCCCTCCTGCAAGGCACAGATAATCGTTAGGTCGCTCCATCATTTCGCCGCCATCAATAGTGCCTATCGCTGTGTTCGAGACCCTCGCTCACGTCGTCGAGCCAAGGCTCAAACAGCGCGTGAATGTTGGACAACGAACGCCTTGAGCTCTGTGTCGTTGTCGATCGCACAAGCCGCTTCGAGGTCAGGCAACCTCAATCCTATTCCGCCCCGCCCGTTTAGCCTGATAAAGTGCGGCATCAGCTTTGCCGATCAGACGTTCGGGGTCAGGGTGTCCATCATGCTCTGCGACACCGAACGAAGCCGTAACCTTCAGCCGATCTTCGCCTGTGGCAATGTCCTGCTCGGAAAGGGCTATGCGTAATCTGTCGGCGATTTGACCAGCTTCGACGATGCCGGTTTCGACGAGCAGAATCATAAACTCTTCTCCGCCATACCGAAACAGGAAGTCGCTTGGGCGGATATTCTCTCCTATGATCTCTGCCACCTGCTTCAAAACGACATCGCCTATCTGGTGGCCATATCGATCGTTGATCTGCTTGAAGTGATCTACGTCCAAAATCAGGATCGCAAAAGGCTTGCGGTGGAGATTGGCGAACTTGATTTCACGGGTGAGGATAGAAGGAAGGAAGCGTCGATTAAGGACTCGTGTCAATGCGTCGCGGCCACTTTCCATACCTGAGAGACCTTGAAACATTTCGTTCAAAAGGAAAGCGATCTCATTGACAGCTGAACGAAGAATCTTGAGCGACAGGCGTTTACCACTGATCGTCTCCTCTTCCAGACGAGGCAGGAAAACCTCGTCGATTTCTCGAAGGCGTTCAGATATCACGGCAAGCTCACGCGAGTGCTCGAACATAACCCCCGCCCGGTGCCTGATCCAAAGGCCGAAGGGCGCTTGTGCAATGCGCATGAGCGCTGGCTTCTCTTCAGGTTCCAGCAAATGGAAAAAGGTCGCTTGTGCCCACTCCATGAGGCCGCCGCGCTGAACTTCCCGTTCATAGTGGACATCCTGATCCAGCGAGAAAAGCCTATAGGCCTCCTCCAGGCGAGTGCGGCTGACCACGCCATTTTCATAAGCCTGGCTCATGAATATCATCGATAAGTGAATTCGCTGTGAAGCGAGCACGATAGCGTCCCAGCCGTCCTGCCCCAGCGCAGACGAATGCTGGATGAGACTCGCCAGTTGGGCGTATATTTCAAGTGCCCCTCTCTGAACGAGATGCATTGGCACCTTGATGCGTGCGTGAACCTCGCCAATTACTCTTTGCCGCTCCGCGAAAGCAGCAAGATCAAATTCGCTTGGCCGCACGAATGTCTCGAGCAGCCAGGCTGACAGGGAAGGCTTCAAGCGCTCCTCGACAACCTTGTGGTGCAGAAACACTGCGGCCTCTTCATTTCTTTGAAGCACCTCATAAAATGTGCCGACAAGCAGTGCAGAGTTTGTGGATACCAGATCAGCTAGCATTCTCGAACAACAACCCATCTTTGATTGAGGGGACAGGCAGCGAATGCGGCGCTAGCTGTCACACGGGAAGAAGGGAGCCTAAAAGCGCAATCGCTGGCGAATTACGTACATTCCCCCATTCCGGATCCATCGCTTCGGCCGCATCGTGGCGCTGACAACCTAAAGGTCATGCCCATGCAACTCTTCGACCGCATACGCGAACAGATCGATGTCACCTTGCTGACCATCCTGACGGGCGGACTCCTGGCAATGATCCTGTGGATGATCGACGCCAAACTGCCCTGATGTCCTTCTGCGAGCGGCGAGACATCAGGCACGTCTCACTCACATCGGACATTTTTACGGTCTATCGCCCTTCCCGCGAGCGCCCCACCACCGGCCCCCAGGATGGTGCCCAGTGTCTTGGAGCCTCCGGGCGCGATCACATTGCCGAGAACACCGCCTGCAAGGGCACCGACAATCGTTCCGGTCGTTCCATCGCTTCGCCGACAATAATAGTGGCCGTCGCGGTGACGGTAGATCCGATCGCGATCGCGTAGCTCACGCCGGTCATAGCTATCGCGGCGGTCATGACCCCGTCCATACCCGCGATCGCCGTAACGACCCGGGCGATCATATCCCCCATAGCCATCCGACATGCAGCCGCCGAGAGAAACCGTCGCGAACAGGGCCATGATCAGAGATTTACGCAAGACTCGTCTCCTTCGGACGTTTCAAAAATTGTGCGACGTCCCGCCATTTGCGCAGGCCGCGGAAGCCGGCGATGGCGATACATGCGATTTGTCGTGATACGATGGAGGTCATGCCATCGCCGAGATCGTCTTGCGGAACCGCGCCAACGCAATGGCAAAGAAGACAGCGCCGATGACCGCGACCGCCAGCAGGTTCGGCCAGACGACCGAGACCCCCGCCCCGCGAAACAATATGGCGTTGCCCAGTTCGACGAAGTGGGTAGTCGGTGCTGCCAGCATGATGTCCTGAACGAACTTCGGCATGCTCTCACGCGGTGTGTTGCCGCCCGAGAGCATCTGGAGCGGCAGCAGCACCAGCACCACCAGCATGCCGAACTGCGGCATGTTGCGCGACAACGTCGCCATGAAGATGCCGAGCGACGTCGTTGCGAACAGCACCAACGCGGCCCCGAAAAAGAAGAGCGGCAGCGAGCCTGCCACGGGAACGTGCAACAGCCCCTGGACGACGATCTTGAGGGAAACGAAGGACGATACCAGCACGACGAGGCCCATCGCCCAGATCTTGGAGAGCATGATTTCGGCGGGCGTGACCGGCATGACCAGCAGATGCTCGATCGTGCCATGCTCACGCTCGCGGATGAGGGCCGCGCCCGTCAGGATGATCGAAAGCATGGTGATCTGGTTGATGATCTGCGACAGGCTGCCGAACCAGCTCTTGTCGAGTGTGGGATTGAACCGCGCCCGCACTTCGAGATCGACCGACAGTGTGGATGAGCCACGGTAGCGGTTCACGAACCCATTCACTTCGCCCAGCACGATCTGCTGGATATAGCCGCTTCCGGAGAAGGCCTGGGTCATGCGCGTGGCGTCGGTGTTGAGCTGGACCTCAGCATGGCGCCCAGCGAGGACGTCGCGCTGAAAACCCGACGGGATGTGGAGCGCGAAAGTGTAGATGCCCGCATCCATGCCCGGATCGATCTCGGCCGGCGCGATCATGACTGGCGCCATGAACTGCGGCGGGTAGAAGGCCGAGACGATGCGCTGCGAGAGCGGGCTGTTATCCTCGTCGACGATCGCGATCGGCGCATTGTGGAGCGTTTCCGGCATGGAGGAGGCCGAACCGTAGATCGCGAAGGTGAAGGTGAAGACGATCAGGATCAGCATGATCGGATCGCGCCACAGGCTCCACAATTCCTTGACGCCGAGCCGGTAGATATTCGAGAGCTTGCGCCGCATCGTTAGCGCTCCTGCTTCTTAAGGAGAAGGATTGCGAGACCGATGATGACCGGCACCGCGAGAGCAAGCGGGAGGAAGGAGCCGGCGAGATCGGCGAAGCTCAGCCCCTTGTTGAACACGCCGCGGCTGATCGTGAACATATGGGTGGCGGGATAGGTCTCGCCGACGATCCGTCCTCCCCCTTCGAGCGACGACACTGGATCGGTCATGCCGCCGAAGGTTGTGGCGGGCATGAGCGTGCCGACCATCGCCAGGAACAGGGCGGCGATCTGGCTTTTGGTGATCGCCGAGGCGAGCAGCCCCATGCCAGTCGCGACAACGCAGAATAGCAGCGCGGCCAGCGTAAGCGCCAGCAGGCTCCCTTTGATCGGCACCCCGAACAGGAACACAGCCATGAGCGTCATGAGAACAAAGTTGACCATGGCGAGCGCGACATAGGGAAGCTGTTTGCCGAGCAGGAATTCGGCGCGAGTCACCGGCGTCACATAGAGGTTAGTGATCGAGCCGATCTCCTTCTCGCGCACCACGGCGAGCGCGGCCAGCATGGCGGGCAGCATCAGCAAGAGGAGCGGAATGACCGTCGGCACCATCGCCGGCAGGCTCTCGACGTCGGGATTGTAGCGATAGCGATTTTCGACCGACACCGTGCCGGTCGCGGCGGCCGCCCCGCTCTGCATGCGCATCTGCTCGGACAGCCAATGCTGATGCAGACCCTGTATATAGCCCTGCACGGTCTCGGCGCGCTGGGGCATAGCGCCATCGAACCAGGCGCCGATTGCCACATGGCGCCCTCGCATAAGGTCGCGTCCGAACCCTTGCGGGATTTCGAGCGCAAGCGCGAGTTCGCCATTCTTCATCCGCCGGTCGAGATCGTCATAGTCCCTGATGGCCGGTTGCTCGACAAAATAGGGCGAGCCGGAGATGTCGAGCGCATAGCGCTCGCTCACGCTGCTCTGGTCGCGGTCGAGAATGGCGTAGCGCAGCTCGTTGACATCGGTGCTGATGCCGAACCCCATGACCAGCAGCAGGATCACCGAACCCGCCAGCGCCAGCGTCGCACGCACCGGATCGCGCTGCAGCTCCAGCGTTTCGCGCCACATATAACTCAGCATGCGCTGGACGCTGAAGAAGCGGCCGGCCTTGCCCGAATGCGCTGTCTCTGCCTCGGATGTGATAGGCGAAGCCACTCCTACCGCCTCCCCCTGCTCGCTCTCTCCGCCCGCCTCGACGAGATAGCCGATGAAGGCCTCCTCAAGGCTGGCAGCGCCGCGCTTCTCCACGAGGCGAGCGGGCGCGTCGCTGTCGAGGACCTTGCCGGCGTGCATCATCGACATGCGGTCGCAGCGCTCGGCCTCGTTCATGAAATGGGTCGAGATGAAGATCGTCACCCGGTCGCGCCGCGAAAGCTCGGCGAGCAGACGCCAGAAGGCGTCGCGCGCGACGGGATCGACGCCGGAGGTCGGCTCGTCGAGGATCAGCAGTTCGGGCTTGTGGACCATCGCGACGGCGAGGCTAAGGCGCTGACGGATGCCGAGGGGAAGCTTTTCTGGCAAGTCATCGAGAGCAGCCTCGAGTCCGAAGCGCTCCACCATCTCCTGCGTCCGGGCCGGAATCTCGTCTCCGGGCACATGGAACAGACGGGCATGGAGGTCGAGATTCTGGCGCACGGTCAGCTCGCTGTAGAGCGAGAAGGCCTGGCTCATATAGCCGACGCGTCGGCGCGTCGCGATATCGTGCGGATCGACCTGCTGCCCGAACAGCCAGGCCTGCCCCTCGCTGGCGGGCAGCAGTCCCGCCAGCATCTTCATCGTGGTCGACTTGCCGCAGCCATTGGAGCCGAGAAACCCGAAGATCTCCCCGCGCCGGATGCGGAAGCTCACATGATCGACCGCGACGAAATCGCCGAAGCGCATGGTGAGGCCGTCAGCCTCGATGGCGATGTCGTCGGCGTCCGCTTCCAGCGGCGGTATGACAACGGGCGCGTGTCCGCGCTTGCGCTCCTCCGGCAGCAGCGCGACGAAAGCTTCCTCAAGACCGGCGCTTCCGGTCCGTTCCAGTATCTGCGCAGGACTACCCGTCGCCAGAACGAGGCCATCGTCCATCGCCACCAGCCAGTCGAAGCGCTGGGCCTCGTCCATGTATGCGGTGGCGACGATCACGCTCATGCCCGGGCGATCCCCCCGAATGCGCGCGATCAGGTCCCAGAACTGCGCGCGCGCCAGCGGATCGACGCCGGTGGTCGGCTCGTCGAGGATCAGGAGATCGGGGTCGTGGATGAGCGCGCAGCACAGCCCCAGCTTCTGCTTCATGCCGCCAGAAAGCTTGCCGGCAGGGCGCGAGAGGAAGGAATAGAGCCCGGTGCTGCGCGTCAGATCGTCGATCCGCCGGCGGCGTTCGGCCGCGCCATGGCCGAACAGGCGGGCGAAGAACTGAAGATTCTCCTCGACCGACAGCGTGGGATAGAGATTCTTGCCCAGGCCCTGCGGCATATAGGCGATGCGTGGACAGGCGGCTTCACGGTGCCGCGCATCGCGCATGTCGCCGCCCAGGACAGTCACGTCCCCCTCCTGCACGGCCCGCGCGCCGGCGACCAGCGAGAGCAGGCTCGATTTGCCAACGCCGTCGGGACCGATCAGACCGACCATGCGGCCCGAGGGAACATCCAGGGTCAGTCCGCGAAGCGCCTGGGTCTTGCCATAATGGAGGCTGACAGCCTGCAGCCTGACCACTGCGTCTCCATCGGACCCACTCTCGTCCATGGCAGCGATTCCGGTCACTTGCCCGGAGCTTCGGCCTGCTCGAAGAGCCTGACCTTGAGATTGGCGGGCCATTTGGCCGCAGGGTCAACGCGGACATAGGCCATGCCCGGCAAGCCAGTCTTCACATAGGCTATATGCCGCTCGAGCAATTTGGGATCGATGCGCGCCTTGACGCGGAACATCAGCTTCTGCCGCTCGCTCGTGGTCTCCACGGTCTTGGGCGTGAACTGGGCCACATCGGCAACGAAACTAACCTTGGCCGGGACGATATATTCGGGCGCCGCATCGAGGACGATCCGCACTTCGCTACCGATGCCCACGCGCCCGGCGACCGTCTCGGGAAGGAAGAAGGTCATCGAGACATCGGACAGGTCGACCAGGTTGAGAACGCGGCCGCCGCCTGCCACCACCTCGCCGGGCTGCGCGACGCGATACTGGACGCGGCCGGCACGCGGTGCGCGCAGATCGCTGTCGCGGATGTCTGCATCGATGCGCTCGATCGTGGCGCGAGCCGCATCGACATTGGACCTGGCGCCGATCACCTGCGAGCGCGCCGACGCGATCGCCGCGTCGATCGAGGCGAGTTGAGCCTTTGCAGCCTCGACCGATGCCGAAGCACCCTCGACCTGTGCCTGATCGTCATCGCGCTCCTGCACCGCGGTCGCGCCTTCGCGCGCCAGCGTCTCGGAGCGCCCGAGGCGCTTGCGTGCAGCGCTCGCCTCGGCTTCGCGCTGGCGAACGGTAGCAAAGGCAGCGGCGCGCTCGCTCTGCCGCTGCGCGACCTGGCTCTCGGCGACGAGGATTGCATTCTGTGCCTGGGCGAGTTGCGCCTGCGCTTCCTGGCGCTGGGCCTTGAGCACATCGACATCCATATGGGCGACGACATCGCCCGCTTTCACCAACTGCCCTTCGTCGGCGAGGATGTCACGGATGCGTCCCGGGGACTTGGCCGAGACGTCGATCTCGACCGCCTCGAGACGGCCGTTACCGCCGACGATCCCGTCGGGAAGCCCTGCTGGCTGGAGCAGCTTCCAGAGGAGGACCACTACGACCAGCACGGAGGCTGCAATGGCGCCCCTGATCAACCATGTCTTACGGCCCTGCGTCATCAGCGCTGTCCCCCATTGTCCGTCACTGCGCGCGCTTGCGCGGTACCATCGTCGAAATTCCTGCCCGCCGGAAAACCGCCGCCCAGCGCCGAATAGAGCGCGACCGCGCTCCCCATCTCGGCACGGCGCAGTTGAACGAGCCCCTGCTCCGCCTCGAACAGGTCGCGCTGAGCATCGAGCACCTCGAGATAGGCCGAGCGTCCGTTGTCGAAGCGAAGCTGCGCCAGCCGCGCGCGTTCGCGCTGCGCATCGAGCAGCCGGGCCGTCGTATCGATCTGTAAGGCCAGCTGGCGGCGGCGCACCAGGGCGTCGGAGACGTCGCGGAAGGCACGCTGTATCGTCTGCTCATATTCAGCGACCGCGAGGTCCTGCCGTGCCTTGGCGACATCGAGATTGCCTTTGAGACGCCCGGCGTTGAACAGCGGCAGGCTGATGGTCGGCGAGAAACTCCAGGCCTCGCTGCCGCCGGTGAACAGGCCATCCAGCTTGTCGCTCATCGTGCCATAGGCGCCGGTCAGGCTGATATTAGGCATGAAGGCCGCGCGCGCGGCGCCGATATTGGCGCTGGCGGCGCGCAGGCGATGTTCTGCGGCGACGATATCGGGACGGTTGACCAGCAGTTCGGACGGGAGCCCGGCGGGAATGGCGACATGCGGTTCAAGCTCGGCCATGCCGAGCCGCCCCGGCGTGATCTCCACCAGCCCGCCGACCAGTAGCGCCAGGGCATTGCGGTTCACCTCGCGGTCCTGTTCCAGCGCCTGTAGCGCCGTCTCGGCCTGGGCAAGCAGGGTCTGGGCCTGCGCCATGTCGAGTTTCGAGCCTGAGCCCACTTCGTAGCGGCGGCGCAGGATCCTCAATGCTTCTTCGCGCGTGGATATGGACTGGCGGGCGAGCGCGGTACGCTCCTCAAATTCGCGCTCGAGCAGATAGCCATTCGCCACCTGGGCGATAAGGTCCGTCGCAACCGCGCGCCGCGCCTCTTCGGTCGCGAGATATTGCCAGCGCGCGGCATCGCGCAGGTTGCGCAGGCGTCCCCAGAAGTCGATTTCCCAGCTGGCGCTCAGTTGCGCGCTGATCTGCCTGACATCGACCGGGGTCGCGCCGACGCTTGGCAGATTGAACAGGGATCGGCCGCGCGTGCCCGTCCCGACGGCATTGAGTTCGGGATAGAGCGCCGCGCCTTCGATCCGCCAAGAGGCCCGCGCCTCCGCGACCCGGGCGCTGGCGATCCGGATGTCGCGATTATTGGCGAGCGCCTGCTCGATCAGCGCCTGGAGCGGCGCGTCCCGGAAATAGTCGCGCCAGGCGAGGGCTCCGACCGACGTTCCATTGCTTGCCGGTGATACATATTGGCCGGGCACAGGCAAGGCAGGGCGGACGTGATCGGGGGCAAAGGAGCAACCGGAGAGGATAAGCAGCGGCAGGACCACGCCGATCCGACCAAACAAGTTTTCCGATCCCATCATCCCCATGCGACCACGCCCGCCCCATGTCATCGCGTTCAGCCTTGCTTGTCGGTGGTGGCGGGTTTCGCCGCTTTGGTTTCAGGCGTGCCGGCTGCTGGAGTCGGCGTTACCGACACCTTGGAAAGAAGCTCGAACGGCGCCAGCACGAGCTTCGACCAGTTCTGCAGCGCGACGGCCATCTGCTCCTGGCCGGTTTCGGGCGATATCAGATCGCCGGTCTCGGTCCGCCATTCCTCGATCGCCGATTTGGCTTCGGCCAGCACCGTCTGGCGGCTCTGCTCCAGTTCCTTGAACGTATCGCCGATCTGGGCCAGCGGCACGCCGGCGCCTGTTTTGTGTTCCCGGATCTGCTCTGCAAATCCCGCCGCGATCCTGGCGCCGATCTGCGCCTGGCGCTCATTGGCGCTGCGCGCGATATCGAGCAGCTTCATGAAAAGCTGGCGATTGGCCCCCGAGATCGAAGCAAATTGATCGAATGGATAGCTCATTGTCCTGTCCTCTTCAGCGTCTGACGTGGCGCCGAAGCGGGTTCGCCTTGACGCAATTCGATGGAGATTGAATGGAGATCATGTCCTCAAGGGAGACTGTCTCCAGCGTCAGGCTCAGCCATTGGCGATATATTGGCCGCCATTGATGGTGAGCACCGATCCCGTGCAAAAGGCGGCGCGGGATGAGGTCAGCCAGGCTACCGCCTCGGCAATTTCTTCCGGATTCCCAAGCCGGCCGACCGGGATGCCGGCGATGATGGCGGCTCGTACATCCTCCCGGACATGCGCGACCATGTCAGTGTCGACATAGCCCGGGCAGACCGCGTTGACGGTGATGCCCTTGGCTGCGTTTTCCAGCGCGAGCGCCTTGGTGAAGCCGATCACGCCTGCCTTGGCGGCCGAATAGTTGACCTGCCCGATCTGGCCCTTCTGCCCGTTGATCGAGGAGATGTTGACGATGCGCCCGAAGCCCCGTTCGCGCATGCCCTCGATGACCGCGCGCGTCATGCCGAAGAGCGAGTCGAGATTGGTCGAGAGGACCGCTCGCCACTGATCCCAGCCCATCTTGTGGAACATGGTGTCGCGGGTGATCCCGGCATTGTTGACGAGGATGGAGACCGGGCCGAGCGCCTGCTCGACGCGCGCCACACCGCCGCGACAGGACGCCTCGTCGGCGACATCCCAGCGAAAGATCGAGACGCCGGTATCCGCGGCGAAGCTCTCCGCCGCCTCGTCATTATTGTGATAGGTGGCTGCCACCTTGTGGCCCTCGGCTGCGAGAGCGCGCGCGATGGCCGCGCCGATGCCCCGGGTGCCACCGGTGACGAGGGCGATGGTCTGCATGAATCTGGTCCTGGTTCGTTTCGGTTGCCATCATCGTGGCCAGCCGAACCGCTGCCGCACATTAGTATATATACGCATCCGTGTAGTTCTGCCTCGCCGCTATGACCTGGCTGACTTTTAGAAGGATCAGCCCTTTGCCGCGAACGCGCACGACAATCTCTGCACACCCGATCCGGCCATCATGCCCTGACCGGCGAGGCGGCCGGCCCACGCTGGACGCGGCCGCGTTACTGCAGTCCCGTATCCTGCATGCCGCCTTTGGGGAGTTCGTTCGCCTCGGTATCGACGCCGCCAGCATGGAGGGCATCGCCCAGGCAGCGCAGGTTTCCAAACGCACGCTTTATCTGCGTTTCGGAACGAAGAAGGCTCTGCTGGTCGCCGCTTTGCGGCATCGGGCAATATCGGGCCTCGAAGCGCCGCTGTCCGTTCCTGAGGGCACTCTGCACGAGCGGATCCTGTTCGTGGCGGAGAAACTGCTCGAAGGCGCGCTTATGCCCGAAGCGATCGGTCTGGAGTTCCTTATCCGGGACGTCGTCAAGTCGCACCCGGATGTCTCCCTGAGGGAACTGACCCCCGGGACCGCGCCCCTGGCAGAACAATTCCACGAGATCCTGATCCGGGCCCCCTCGTTCGCGAGCTTGACCGAAAGCGATAGGCGCTTTGTCACGGAATTTCTTTTCGATGCACTGGTGCGCGCACCCCGCAGCCGGATCCTTCATCGGCAGGAACTCGGGAATACTGTCGAAGATAGGCGGGCCTATCTCGAGCGCACGCTCCATCTAATCTCCACAAGTCTGCCCTATCTCGCGCGCGTCGAGACAGGCGAGCCGATCAACGGGAAGGAGTTGAACCCATGAGTTGGTCCACCATGCCGCAGGGCCCCGATCCTCTTGACGGCATCGCGCAGACCCTCGATCACGCGGCAGCCGCAGCGATCGCCCAGACGACCCATGGCCTGTCCCCCGCGACGATGATGTTGGCCGCCGCCGACTGGGGCCTGCATCTCCTGGCCTCTCCGGGCAAGCAGCTTCAACTCGGCGCCAAGGTCGCGCGCAAATATATGCGCCTGTTCGACTATGTGGGACGCAGTGCGCTCGACGCGGACGCGGCCCCGGCAATTGAGCCCTTACCGCAGGACAGGCGCTTTGCCGCTCCAGCCTGGAAGCAACCGCCGTTCAACCATATCGCTCAGTCCTTCCTGCTCAACCAGCAATGGTGGCACGCGGCCACCACCGGCATCGCGGGCGTTTCCAAAGCGCATGAAGCCCAGGTCGCTTTCGCCGCACGGCAGATGCTGGACCTGTTCGCCCCGACCAACTTCCTTGCGACCAATCCCGTGCTGCAGCAGCGCATCGCGGAGACGAGCGGACAATGCCTCGTCGAAGGCTTCCAGCATCTGATCGAGGACTTGCAGCGCACAATACGCGGCGAGCCGGCGGTCGGGACAGACGCCTATCCGGTCGGCGAAAAGGTGGCGACCGCCAAAGGGCAGGTCGTCTATCGCAATCACCTCATCGAACTCATCCAGTATGAGCCCACCACCGACACCGTCCGGCCCGAGCCGATTCTGATCGTGCCGGCATGGATCATGAAATACTATATTCTCGACCTCTCGCCCGACAACTCGCTGGTTCGCTGGCTGACGGACCAGGGCTTCACGGTCTTCATGATCTCCTGGCACAATCCGGGCAGCGACGACCGCAATCTCGACATGGACGCCTATCGGCGCATGGGTCCGATGGCCGCGCTCGATGCGATCAGTGCGATCACCGGCGGGCAGAAGGTCCATGCGGCCGGCTATTGCCTGGGCGGGACACTTCTTTCCATCGCGGCCGCCGCCATGGCCCGCGACGGCGACGAACGGCTGGCAAGTGTCACGCTGTTTGCCGCGCAGACGGAGTTCAGCGAACCCGGCGAACTCGGCCTCTTCATCGACGAGGCGCAGCTCAACATCCTCGACAACATGATGTGGGGGCGCGGCTATCTCGACAGCGACCAGATGGGCGGCGCCTTCCAGATCCTGCGGTCCAACGACCTCATCTGGTCGCGGCTGCTCTCGACCTACCTCATGGGCGAGCGCGAGCCGATGAACGACCTCATGGCGTGGAACGCCGACGGCACGCGCATGCCCTATGCGATGCATAGCGAATATCTGACCCGGCTGTTTCTCAATGACGATCTCGCCGAGGGCAAGTTCAAGGTCGACGATCGCACCATCGCTTTGTCGGCGATCCGCGCGCCGATGTTCGTCGTCGGCACCGAGCGCGATCATGTCGCGCCCTGGCATTCAGTCCATAAGATCCACCTGCTGACCGGCGCCGAGATCACCTTCGTTCTGACAAGCGGCGGCCACAATGCCGGCATCGTCTCGGAGCCGGGCCGCAAGGGCCGCCGCTATCATGTGCTGACGCGGGAGCAGGATGGCCAATCCTTTGATCCGGACGAATGGCTGGCGCGTGCGCCTCTGAAGGACGGCTCCTGGTGGATCGAATGGGGCGAATGGCTTGCCGCCCGCTCGAGCGAACCCTGTTCACCCCCCACGATTGGTGCCCCGGACAAAGGATTCTCACCGATCATGCCCGCACCGGGCCGCTATGTGATGGAGCCATGAAGCCAATGAGCGAAGCCGAGATGATCGAGAACCGGACGTTCGACGAAATCGCGATCGGCGAGACGGCGAGCGTGACGCGCACATTGTCGCGTCAGGACATCGCCCTGTTCGCGCTCGTGTCGGGCGACGTCAATCCGGCGCATCTCGACGCAGATTATGCGGCGACCGACATGTTCCGCCGGGTGATCGCCCATGGCCTGTGGGGCGGCGGTCTCATCTCCGCAGTCCTTGGCACCGAACTGCCAGGCCCCGGCGCCATCTATCTCAGCCAGTCGCTGCGCTTCGTGCGGCCCGTCGGTCTGGGCGACACCATCACCGCCACCGTCACCGTGCTCGAGAAACGGCCCGAAAAGCGCATCGTCCTGTTCGACTGCCGCTGCACCAACCAGAATGGCGAGGAAGTGATCACGGGTGAAGCCGAGGTGAAGGCCCCGAAGGAAAAGGTTCGCCGACCCCGCATGGCCCTGCCCGACTTCCGCCTATCGGATCATGACGGCTACCATCGGCTGATCGCGGCGGCGGCCTCGGACAAACCCGTGCCGACCGCGGTCGCCCACCCCTGCTCGGCTGCCGCGCTCGCGGCCGCCGTCGAGGCCGCGGACGCCGGGCTGATCGAAGCGTTGCTGGTGGGTCCCGAGGCGAAGATCCGCAAGGCGGCAGAGGACGCCGGCAAGGATATCAGCGCCTACCGCATCATCCCCGCCGACCATAGTCATGATGCAGCCGCAAAGGCTGTGGCGCTGATCCAGGCTGGCGAGGCCCGGCTGCTGATGAAAGGCTCGCTTCATACCGACGAGCTGATGGGGGCCGTCGTCGCGCGCACGACGGGCCTCAGGACCGAACGTCGCATCAGCCACGCCTATCTCATGGATGTGCCTGGCCATCCCCGGCCGCTGATCATCACCGACGCGGCGATAAACATCGCGCCCACGCTCGAGGAGAAGGCGGACATCATCCGCAACGCCATTGACCTCGCCCATGTGATCGAGATCGAACAGCCAAAGGTCGCGATCCTCTCCGCCGTCGAGACGGTCAATCCCGCCATGCAGTCGACGCTCGACGCGGCCGCGCTTTGCAAGATGGCCGATCGCGGGCAGATCACGGGCGGGCTGCTTGATGGGCCCCTCGCCTTCGACAATGCGATCAGCGAGGCGGCGGCAAAAGAGAAGGGCATCGTCTCGCCCGTGGCCGGCAAGGCGGAAATCCTGGTCGTCCCAGACATCGAGGCAGGCAACATGCTCGCAAAGCAGCTGACGTTCCTGGGCGGCGCGGATGCGGCCGGTGTAGTGCTGGGGGCCCGTGTGCCGATCATCCTCACGAGCCGCGCCGACAGCCTGCGCACACGGCTTGCCTCCTGCGCGGTCGCCGTGCTCCTCGCTCGGGCCGCAACCAAGGCCGCTCCGGGCGTTGCGGCGGGAGGCGCTGCATGAGGGCTGTCGTCGCGCTCAATTCCGGCTCTTCCAGCATCAAGTTCGCGCTGTTCACCCTCGACGAGAAGGATCGGCCGGAATTGTCCGCGGGCGGCAAGATCGAGAAGATCGGGATCGCACCGAGCCTGCTGATACGCACCGCGAAGGGCGATACACTTCACGAACGAGACTGGCCGCAGGGGGCAGCGCTCAGCCATGCCGAGCTGCTGGAATATCTGTTCTTCTGGGCGGGCGAGCATTTGCAGGGTCACCAGGTCATCGGGATTGGCCACCGGGTCGTGCATGGCGGCATTGAGTTCGCCGCGCCCTGTCTTGTCGATGACGCGGTGTTGGCGGAACTCGAGACGCTGTGCCCCCTCGCGCCGCTGCACCAGCCGCACAACCTTGCCGCCATCCGCGCGGTCTCCGCCCTGCAGCCCGACCTGCTCCAGGTCGCCTGCTTCGACACAGCCTTCCATCACGACAAGCCCGAGATCGCGTCCCGCCTCGCCCTCCCGCGCGCCCTCCATGATAAGGGCATCAGGCGATACGGCTTTCACGGGCTCTCCTACGAATATATCGCACGCAAACTCGCGGAACTCGACCCTGCTCTGGCGCAAGGCCGGGTCATCGCCGCACATCTTGGCAATGGCGCCAGCCTGTGCGCCATGAGGGCAGGCAAGAGCATGGACACGACCATGGGCTTCACCGCGCTCGACGGCCTGATGATGGGAACGCGGTGCGGATCGCTGGATCCCGGTGTGGTGCTCTACCTTCAAACCCAGCTCGGCATGAGCGCGGCCGAAGTGGAAGATTTGCTCTACAAGAAGTCCGGACTGCTCGGCGTCTCGGGCATTTCCAGCGATGTGCGCGCGCTTTCGCAAACCCGAACCCCCGAAGCCGACCAGGCGATAACCCTGTTCGCCTGGCGTGCCGCACGGGAAGCAGGTGCACTCGTCACTGCGCTCGAAGGCCTCGACGGCATAGTCTTCACCGCAGGGATCGGCGAGAATGATGCCGACATGCGCACGAGCATCTGCGGCAAGCTGGCCTGGCTTGGGGTCGAGCTCGACGAGAGCGCCAACAGCATGAACGCAGGTGTGATCAGCAGCAGCCAGAGCCGGATAAAGGTTCGGGTCATTCCCACTGATGAGGAAAGGATGATCGCCCTCCACACGATCTCCACAATAAGAGGCAAAAGAGACGCATGACCCCGCTCGTCGATCTCACCGGAAAACGTGGCCTTATTATAGGCATCGCCAATGAGCAGAGCATCGCGGCAGGCTGCGCCCAGGTCTTCCGGCAATGCGGTGCAGCGCTCGCCGCCACCTATCTGAACGAGAAGGCACGTGGCTGGGTCGAGCCGGTGACGAAAGAGCTCGACATCGAGTGGACCATGCCCTGCGACGTGCGCGAGCCGGGACAGCTCGAAGCTCTTTTCGAGGCTGTGCGCGAGCGCTGGGGCGGTCTCGACTTCCTGCTGCATTCGATCGCCTTCGCGCCGCGCGAGGACCTGCATGGGCGGGTCGTGGACTGTTCGGGCGATGGATTCGCTATGGCGATGGACGTATCGTGCCACAGCTTCCTGCGCATGGCCCACCTTGCCGAGCCTTTGATGACGGAGGGCGGCTGCCTGCTTTGCGTCACCTTCTACGGGTCCGAGCGCGTGGTCGAGAACTACAATCTGATGGGGCCGGTGAAGGCCGCGCTCGAAAGCGCGACCCGCTATGTCGCCGCCGAGCTTGGCCCCAAAGGCATTCGCGCCCACGCCATTTCGCCGGGGCCCATCGCCACACGGGCCGCCAGTGGCATTGATCGCTTCGACGAACTGCTGGAACGTGCCGCAGCCGTAGCGCCGGCGCGTACACTCGCCACGATCGAAGATGTCGGCGCGCTTGCCGCATTTCTCGTAAGTCCCGCAGCGCGCCACATCACGGGAACCGTGATCCCGGTCGATGGCGGGCAGCACCTTTTGGCCTAATCCGGTGAACGCTTTTGCCCTTCTGCTTCTCGCCGCATCTGCTTCAGCATCAGGCATCGATCCATCGCTTGAGGCCGTGATCAGTCAGGTGAGTACCGAGCCGGGATCCGGAAAGCTGGTGGTCGATGTGCGGATATTGAACGATGGCGATCACGCCGCCGCGTTTACGTTTCCCGAGAAGTTGACCGCGAGAGCGGAGAACAGGGATTCTGCGCAGATCCTCGTGCTGACGCATGAGGCGGGAGCGGCGCAGAGCGTCACGGTCGCGCCGCATACATTCGTCAAGGCACGCTACTTCCTCGCCGGCACATCCGCGCTGGTGGGCATGGCGCTGTCCATCCCCGAGTGGAAGTCGGCGGAAGTCCGGGTCGGCGCGCCCAACGAACCGACTTCGCAAGCGCTCGCCGAAGCAGCCACTGCCCCTGCGCCTCTATCGACTGGTGTGACGAACCCGGCGCCGGGTGATCGCAAGGTCGGTAATGCGTTCATCGACAATCTGGGTCCCTATGAGCCGATCTATGCCGTCTACGGCCCGGGCACCAACACGGAGGCCCGCATCCAGATCAGCTTCAAATATCGCCTGTTCGGCTCACGCCGCGGGCATGGCCTCGCGCCTTCGTGGCGCGACGGGCTGCATTTTGCCTTCACGCAGCGCATGTTCTGGGACGTGGGCGCGGAGTCATCACCGTTCCGCAATATCGACTATCTCCCCGAACTCTTCTATCTTGCGCCGCCCTTCGCGCTAAAAGACGGTCTCGCCGTCAGCGGGCAGATTGGCGTGCGGCACGAATCCAACGGCCGCGCGGGTCCGCAGTCTCGAAGCCTCAATTCCATCTATGTCGCGCCGATGGCATCGGCGGCTCTTGGCGGGGGCTACCGCCTGCTGCTCGGACCCCGACTTTCGTTCCTGATCGGCGAAAAATCCGACAATCCCGATATCCTGCGATACCGGGGCGCCACGTCCCTGTTCATGGAAGTGGGGAAGGAAGACGGACTGCGCCTCTCCACGTCCACCCGGTTCAACTTCTCCAGTGGCAAAGGTGCGGTCGGCGCGGACCTCTCCTACCCGCTAAACCGCCTATGGCCGGGCGGCCCGGATCTCTATCTCTTCGGGCAGGGCTTTACCGGTTACGGCGAAAATCTGCTCGACTATGATCGAAAGGCAACGCGATTGAGAATTGGCCTGGCGATAGTTCGCTAGCAGCAAATCCGTAATTCCCCAGGAAGCAATTCCGACAGCCAACAGCCGTCATGGCAAATGAACCGGTCAACACCTACCGAAACATCTGCTGTCAGCGAGCCCACCACATGGCGTATAGCAGGATGATGAGAGGCACCGCAGCACAAATCAATGAAATGACGGGAGGACTCTTGCTGGACATAGGTCACCTTTTCGACGTTCGTCGTCATGGTCACCTTGTGCCGAAAGATTGTGGATTTCGGATGGATGCCGTTTCACCAGCCGCCCGTCACGGCGCCACAGTGTATCTTTGGCATAATGGGCAGACCGTCTGGATATCATATGGCGTTGTGGCTCAGTGCGTTACCGCACCCGGCCAAAGGCCCAGGCGATCCGATGCATTTGGCTGTAATCGATACTGCTGGAGGCCGATTGCCTCCAGCGCGTCGATCTGCCGGACCGGTGATGGTCGATATCGCCGCTTCATGCTCATCCCGCTGGAGACGGGCACGGTTATCGCCGCTGATGGCGGCAAACAACAGCTGGCATGCAAACCTGTCTCCAATGGCCCAGAATTTGTTCAGGACGTCCCTGAAGAGCCTTCCTTGTCCTGGCCGGCCGACGGCGGCGTGAGAGACCGTGCCATTGCCAGCCAAGGCTTGAACATCGCTTCCACCGGGAGGATCGGGGCGCCCGTCAACGCTTCTGCCCAGCTTTTACGCCAGTCTCCAACGGCGGTCTCGATCTCCTGCGCGGTGGTCGTTCTGACCGCTTCGATCTCGCCAAGCATATCCTGCCAATGCCCGTTGACGCTGTTCACGGAAGCCTTCTTCTCCGGCGACAGCCCGTTGGCAAGCGCCAGGCGCGCTTCCTCCCCGATCTCGGTCACGCCTTTGGTGCCGAGTTCGATCAGCTTCTGCCCGCTCTCGCGCCACGTCTCCGCAATCTTCAGACCGAGCCGGATATTGGCCTGGACAAGAGCAGCGGCGTTTTCGAGTGGCTGGGCCATGGTCTTCTCCTGATATGGCGCGTCCTTGCAGACATCGATCGAACCCTGATCGCCGCAGGCCGGTGCAGCTATCGTGGATTATACGTAGCCGGAAAGACGCTGCCGCACCGATAGCAAAGGCTGCCATGAGCTCATCGCAACCATCATGATTACTCGCTTCTCTCGTGCTTTGATATTCCAGCCTGTGGCTCGAAAGAGTCGCGAAATGCTGTGCAGGAGTTGCACTGCGCTGGCGGCAGGAACAGTCTGATACATGCCACATCCTCGCCCACCGGATCGAAATCGATGACCAGGACATATGCAGCACTCTCTCCGCGTGCCGGCCCGATAGCGTCGCTCGCCGCGGCGGTGCTTTTTGTCGCGATCGCCACGGTAGCGGCGCTCGCGCTCGAACCCCTGCTGGCCGATCGCCCCACATGGCTGCTGCTCACAGTCGCCGTGCTCGCCTCTGCCTGGACCTGTGGCGTGAGCGGGGCGGGCTTTGCCACCCTTGCCTCCGCAATCAGTGGCTTTCTGCTGGTCGAAGCGCCTTTTCGAAACATGGACCATATCGTCCATGCCTCTGGCTTTGCGGTCATTTCGGTCGGGATCATCCTGCTGACCAGCCGGCTCTCGCATTGGCGGGAAACCGCCCATGTGCATGAGATCGATGCCGGCGAAAACTCCCGCAAGGCGCATGAGACCGCCGAGGAACTGGCCTTGCTCGTCGACGGCGCGACGAGTCTCGCCATCTACATGCTCGACGAAAAGGGCCGGGTCGCGATCTGGAACAAGGGCGCCGAGCGGATCAAGGGCTGGAAAGAGGAGGAGATATTGGGGCGCTGTTCGGCCACCTTCTATCCGCCCGAAGACGTCGCGAGCGGGAAGCCCGAGGCGGACCTGGCCTATGCCCGTGATCACGGTCGCTTTCAGGACAAATCGTGGCGCCTGCGCAAGGATGGGTCCGAATTTCTCGCCGACGTCACGATCACCCCGCTCTACGATGAGGACGGGCTGCGCGGATATGGGAAAGTGGTCCGCGACATCACCGACGAAAAGGCGGCTGAGCGCGCGATCGAGAAACGCGAGGCGCAGTTGAACTCGATCCTCGCGACCGTGCCCGACGCGATGGTTGTCATCGACGCCGAGGGAACGATGCTCTCGTTCAGCGCGGCGGCGCAGCGCATGTTTGGCTATGAGGAAGCCGAAGTGCTCGGCCGGAATGTCTCGATGCTGATGCCGTCTCCCGACCGGGAAGCGCATGACGGCTATATCGCGCGCTTCCTGCAGACGAGACAGGCGCATATCATCGGCAGCACCAGGCGCGTCATGGGCTGCCGCAAAGACGGCACGCTCGTACCCCATGAATTGGCGATCGGCGAAGCGACCGGCGGCGGCGAGCGGGTGTTCACCGGCTTCATGCGTGATCTCACCGCCGAGGAGGCGACAGCGGCGCACCTGAAGGATCTCCAGGCCGAGCTGATCCATGTCTCGAGGGTGAGCGCGATGGGCGCCATGGCTTCGACCCTGGCGCATGAGCTCAACCAGCCGATCACGGCGGTCGTCAACTATGTGCAGATCGCCCATGTTCTCCTCGAAGACCCCGATCCGGAGACGATCGCGGAGGTGCGCGACGCGCTGGCGGATGCGGCATCGGAATCGCTGCGCGCGGGCCAGATCGTTCGGCGGTTGCGCGATTTCGTGGCGCGCGGCGAGGTCCAGAAGCAGGTCCAGGATCTCCCCAAGCTGATCGCGGAAGCCTGCTCGCTGGGGCTAGTGGGTCTCAGCCAAAACGGCATCCAGACCCGGCTTGCGCTCGATCCGGCGGCCACGCCCGTGCTCGCCGACCGTGTCCAGATCGAGCAGGTCCTCGTCAATCTCATACGCAACGCGGCCGAAGCGATGGCGGACAGCCCGGTGCGGGAACTCACCATTTCTTCCGCGCTCGAGGGGCCAGCAATGGTGCGGGTCACCATCGCCGACACCGGCCCCGGGCTCGCCGAAGAGGTCGCTTCCCAGCTTTTTCAGGCCTTCCTCAGCACCAAGACCGACGGCATGGGTCTGGGGCTGTCGATCTGTCGCACGATCATCGAGGCGCACGGTGGCAAGATCTGGGTAGACACGCCGCCGGGCGGCGGAACGCGCTTTCACTTTACATTGATGCATATCGTTTCGGAGGATGGTGATGACGGATAGGCGCACCGTACATATTGTGGATGACGAGGCTGCGATCCGCCGTTCGGCAGGCTTCCTCCTCAAGAAGTCCGGCTATCGCGTCGAGACCTGGGCCTCGGGCGTCGATTTCCTGAAGGAGGTTCGAGGCGCTACCGAGGGCTGCATCCTGCTCGATGTGCGCATGCCGGTCATGGACGGCCTGGAAGTCCAGCAGGCATTGGTCGGTCAGGGTGTGACGATGCCGGTCGTGCTGCTCACCGGTCATGCCGATGTGGGTATTGCCGTGCGGGCGATGAAAGCTGGCGCGGTCGATTTTGTCGAGAAGCCCTTCGAGATGACCGTGCTGCTCGGCGCCATCGAGACGGCCTTCGCCCGGCTTGGCGACAAGGAACGGTACGCGGCGTCAGCCCAGGAGGCTGCGCTCATCATTGCCGGCCTCACTCCGCGCGAACGCGATGTGCTCGAAGGCCTCGCCCGGGGCCTGCCCAACAAGACGATCGCCTATGATCTCGATATCTCCGCCCGGACAGTCGAGGTTCACCGCGCCAATCTGATGACGAAGCTCGGGGTGCATTCCTTCCCGGACGCCCTGCGGATCGCATTCGCGGCGGGGCTGGGTACCGACCGGGAGTAGTTGAATCTACCCTTCACCGCGTCTGCGCTGGCAAAATTTGCGCTTGTTGACCCGCCGCCTTGACGCGGCGGCGTAGATGACATGAGCATAGCCATGCGAGCGGCTGTGCTGCGCCTCAAGGCGCAATGTCAAAGCCGATTCGATATCGGCCGCAAGCATCAACTGTGGGAACTGGGGGCTATATGACCGATATTGCCGAACGGGTCGTGAAGATCGTCATCGAACATATGGGCGTCTATGACGACAAGGTGACGCCCGAAGCCAGCTTCCTGGACGATCTCGGGGGCGATAGCCTCGATGTGGTGGAGTTGGTGATGGCATTCGAGGACGAATTCGGGATCACCATCCCGGATGCGGATGTCGAACGTATCGCCACGGTGCAGGATGCGATCCGCTATGTGGAAGCCGCCAAGGCGGCAACTGAAAGTTGACACCCTCGAAGCAGACCGCTGCAAGAATGCCCAGGCTCTCCGCGCCCGTTTAATGTGTCACAGGGAGTTATACACCGCCGAGGCGAGATGTCGGCCCCAGCCAAAAGTGTCACATCACCATGGGATGAATACGTAGGGACGGGGCTTTGTGCGGGACACATAACGGCAAAAGACCGCATTTTTGCCGGTAGGACGCATGATAGCAGAGCCAGCCAGTTCCGCCGAACCCGAGCGACCGCGTGTCCTTCTCGTAGAGGACGACAGTGCGGTGCGCCGGTCGATCCAGTTGATCCTCCAGGCTCGCGGCTACGATGTGCGCGCCTTCTCCAGTGGCGCGCTCGCGCTAGCCGACCCATCCGCCCTCGAGGCCGCCTGTCTTGTCACGGACTATCGCATGGCCGGGATGAGCGGGCTGGATCTGCTTCGAGGACTTCGAGCAGTTGGATGGCGACGCCCCGCCATCCTTATCACAGCACATCGGAGCGACTATATCGAGGAGAGCGAAGGCGCGCTTTTCGATGAGATATTGGAGAAGCCCTTGCTGGATCGTCGCCTGTGCGCCTGCGTCGATCGCGCCACTGGCCGCGCCTAAGCTGCACGGTTAGATGTTCAGTTGGCGTGGATCAGTGTGGCGACCAAATGATACGAGCGGGAACCAACCGTTGCATATTGCAGCAGTTCCGGAATTCATCCCCACAACGGTTTATCACAAATATCCAGATAGATTTAAACGGCCGGCCTCGGATTAATAATTGCGGAATTGTTGCAAAATTGTTTATTACTGTTATCAAATATTATCTATATAGCTTTGGCAGGGAAATTACCGCGAGGATTTCATTTGGCCGATCTACCATCCCCCCGGTGCTGCAAAATCCTGTTGGCAACAGACCTTGGTCCACGCTGTGATCGCGCCCTCGACCGTGCAGTTCAGCTTTCGGACGAGACGGGCGCCGAGCTGATTGCCGTCTATGTTGCCGATCCAGCCGATACGCCTCGACACTATCTGGATCGTAGTCGCCGCTCGTGGCGCAGATTGCCCGATCCGACCGAACGGATGCGCTGGCGCCTCCGGCGCGATCTTTCAAGCGTCACACAGAAGGTTCGAGTGATCGTCGAGGAGGGAAATCCGGCCGAGAAGCTGGTGGACATCATATCCAGAGAGGATTGCGATATGATCATCACGGGAACCGCCAGCGCGGAATCCCTGGGGCGGATGTTGCTAGGGAGCACTGTCAACCGTATTCTAAGGGGCACCAAAGCACCCATCCTGGTCGTGCATGACCGTCCTCGCGGGCCCTATCGTCGCATAGCGCTCGCGACCGATTTTTCCGATGCCTCTGTAGAGGCACTCCAAACCGTCGCGGCGTTGTTCCCCGGCGCTGACCTGACCCTGTTCCACGGCTATGATGTCCCTTTCGGAGGAATCGCCGATCACGACCCTGCGGACGATCTGCGATCCATGGAAAAGGAGATGACCGCCAGATTTTGCAGCGACGAACGTATCGATCCAGCCCTCAGGCAGCACGCGACCGTCGTCGTCGAACATGGCCCCCCGGAAGCGGTCCTGGGCGATTTCGTCGAAAACGAAGATATCGATCTAACCGTCATCGGCAGCCACGGGCGGGGCGCTGTGTTCGACGCACTGATCGGCAGCACCGCCAAGCGCCTTGTCGAAACGCTCGAAAGCGACTTGTTGATCGTCCATCATGTTGAGCGAGACTGATCGTCTGAAGGCGCCAGTTCCCGATCACCCGCAAGATCATCGCCGTTGCCGCTCGGCCGCAACCCAGGCGAGTGCCTGCCCTCCATGGACCTCCCGGGAAGACGCAAAACCTATCACTGGTGACGGCGCGTCCAACGTCCTTGCATCACAATCGCATCTTGGCCTTGCCCTATCCGGTGACTTTCACCCATGAAGGTCGAAACTGCTCAAGAGGCGTTCAGCCAGCCAAGGACCATAGCCCGCGCATGACCGACGCGAGATCATTGTTTTTCATTCTCGCGCTTCCCTTTCTCGGCGCCTTCGTTGCAGCCTTTCTTCCGGCCCGCGGCCGCGACTGGGCATCCGCACTCGCCGGTCTGTTCGCGCTGGTCGGACTCGCGATGGTCATTCGGCTTTATCCATCTGTGGCGGAAGGCATTCCGCTGCGGGAGACGGTTCCCTGGCTGCCATCCCTTGGCCTCGACCTCACTGTCCGGCTGGATGGCTTCTCCTGGCTATTCGCGGTGCTCATCCTCGGCATGGGCGCGCTCGTGATACTCTACGCGCGCTACTACATGTCGCCCGACGATCCGGTCCCGCGTTTTTTCAGCTTCCTCCAGGCGTTCATGGGCTCGATGCTGGGGCTGGTCCTGGCGGGCAACCTCATCCAGATCGCTTTTTTCTGGGAAATGACGAGTCTCTTCTCCTTCCTGCTGATCGGCTACTGGCATCACAATCAAAGCGCTCGCGATGGCGCGCGCATGGCCTTGATCGTAACGGCCACCGGTGGGGTCTGCCTGCTGGTGGGCCTCCTCCTGCTTGGCCGGATGGCGGGGAGCTACGATCTCGATGCGGTCCTGGCGGCCGGAAGCGTGATACGCGGCCACCTTCTCTATCTCCCCTGCCTGATTCTCATCCTGATCGGCGCCTTCACCAAGAGCGCGCAGTTCCCCTTTCATTTCTGGCTGCCGCACGCGATGGCGGCGCCCACACCGGTCTCGGCCTATCTCCATTCGGCGACGATGGTGAAGGCGGGTATCTATATCCTCATCCTCCTCTGGCCCGTGCTGGCCGGCACCGAAGCGTGGTATCTGATTGTTGCGACCACCGGCCTTGTCACCCTGCTCGTGGGCGCGTGGTCGGCGATCTTCCAGCACGACCTTAAAGGCATGCTGGCCTACTCGACCATCAGCCACCTCGGCCTGATCACGCTGCTGCTCGGGCTCGGCAGTCCGCTGGCCGCCGTCGCCGCCATTTTCCACACCGTCAATCATGCGACCTTCAAGGCCTCGCTGTTCATGGCGGCCGGCATCATCGATCATGAGACAGGCACGCGTGATCTGCGCAAGCTCAGCGGCCTTGCCCGTTTCATGCCGATCACGGCCACGCTGGCAATGGTTGCGGCCGCCGCGATGGCGGGCGTGCCGCTCCTCAACGGTTTCCTGTCGAAGGAGATGTTCCTCGCCGAAGCGCTCGAAGCACATAGCGGGACGGTTCTCGATCGCCTGCTCCCAGTGCTGGCGACGCTCGCCAGCATGTTCAGCGTTCTCTACTCGCTGCGCTTCATCCATCAGACCTTCTTCGGGCCGCCCCCCACGGACCTCCCCCACACGCCCCACGAAGCACCGCACTGGATGCGTCTGCCCATAGAGATACTCGTTCTGCTATGCCTCCTCGTCGGCATCATTCCCACGCTGACAATCGCTCCGCTTCTGGGCAGCGCGGTCAGATCCATCCTCGGCGACAGGACGCCTTCGTACAATCTGGCGATCTGGCACGGCTTCAACCTGCCGCTGCTGATGAGCGCGATCGCGCTGCTCGGCGGCATCCTCCTCTACAGCCTGTTCCGCCAGCGGCTGAATACGACGGCACAGTCACCTGTCATCGGGCGGTTGAAGGGCAAGCGCACCTTCGAAGCGGTACTCGCGGCGCTCATTGACGGCGCGCGCGCGGTCTATCGCTTCGTCAGCACCAGGCGGCAGCAGGTGCAACTCCGTCTCATCATCGTGACCGCGCTCATCGCCGGCACCCTTCCTGTCGCGATCCAGGGTTACAGCGCAGGTACTCGTGCCAGCATTCTGATCGATCCCGTCTTCGCCCTTTTGTGGCTGCTGGGCGGCACTGCCGCAATCGCAGCTGCGGTGGAGGCCAAGTTTCACCGCCTGGCCGCCCTGGCGCTGGTCGGTGTCGCCGGCCTTTCCACCTGCATAAGCTTCGTCTGGTTGTCGGCGCCCGACCTTGGCCTTACCCAATTGCTCGTCGAGATCGTGACGCTCGTCCTGTTGCTGCTTGGCCTGCGCTGGCTGCCCCAGCGTTTGCCGGATTTGTGGTCCGACGAGCGCACGCCCTTCGCGGTTCGGTTTCGCCGGAGCGGTGATCTTCTGCTGGCATGCCTGGGCGGAATCGGGGTCGCAGCGCTGGCCTATGCGATGATGACGCGCGCTACCCCCGACGGCATCTCGCGCTACTTCATGGAACAGGCCTATCCGGGCGGAGGCGGTACCAACGTCGTCAATGTCATCCTCGTCGATTTCCGCGGCTTCGATACACTGGGCGAGATCACGGTCCTCTCCATCGTTGCGCTCACCGTGTTTACGCTGCTGCGACGCTTTCGGCCGGCCGCCGAAAGCGTGGCGCTGCCCGATCAGCAGCAGGTCCAGAACGCGTCAGACGACGCGCGTGTCGGCGGCGAGCTCGGTGATACCGCGCTCCATTATCTTCTGGTCCCGAAAATCATCATGGAGTGGCTGTTCCCGGTCATCCTCACCTGCGCACTTTATCTGCTGGCGCGTGGTCATGACCTTCCCGGCGGCGGCTTTGCCGGCGGCGTCACCGCATCGATCGCCATCCTGCTGCTCTACATGGCGAGTGGTACGCGTTCGGTCGAGGCGCGGCTGAACGTGCGGCCGGTGCGCTGGATCAGCGCAGGTCTGCTTCTTGCGACCCTGACCGGCACGGCGGCGACATTGTTCGGCTATCCGTTTCTCTCGACCTACTTTCGCTATATGGACCTGCCAGTCATCGGCAAGGTACCTCTTGCCAGCGCGCTGCTGTTCGATATCGGCGTCTTCGCGGTCGTCGTTGGAACGACGGTTCTGATCCTGATCGCGCTGGCCCACCAGTCGATTCGAACGCCAAGAGCCCCACGCCCAATCGAGAGCGCCGATTCATCCGGTGTATCCGGAGAAATCGTCTGATGGAAATCGCGCTTGCCCTGGCGATCGGAGTGCTGACGGCATCCGGTCTCTGGCTGCTCTTTCGACCGCGTACCTTCCAGGTCGTACTGGGTCTCGCGCTCCTGTCCTATGCCGTCAATCTGTTCATCCTTGCCTCAGGCCGCTTGCGCACCGATGCTCCGCCGATCGTGGGCAAGGGCAAGGTCGATCCCGCCCTCTATGTCGATCCGGTGCCCCATGCGCTGGTCCTGACGGCGATCGTCATCTCCTTTGCCACCACGGCACTGCTGCTGGTCGTTCTGCTCGCCTCGCGCGGCCTCAACGGCACCGACCATGTCGATGGCGAGGATGACGAGCCATGATCGGCTGGGACCAGCACCTCATCATCGCCCCGATCATCCTGCCGATCCTGGTCAGTGCGCTGATGCTCGCGTTCGACGAACGGCGCCGCGCGCTCAAGCGCGCTCTGAGCTTTGCCACGACCGCAGGCTTGGTCGTCATCGCCGCCCTTCTCCTTTGGCGTGTAGATGGAGGCGCGGGCATGGACGGCGCCCCACAAGCCTATCTGCTCGGCAACTGGCCCGCGCCCTTCGGCATCGTCCTAGTCGCCGATCGGCTGTCCGCCTTGATGCTGCTGCTGACCAGCGTGCTGGGCTCCACAGCGCTGTTCTACGCGCTGGCCCGCTGGGATCGTTCGGGGCCGCGCTTCCATGTGCTGTTCCTGCTGCTGCTCGCGGGTGTCAACGGCGCCTTCCTGACCGGCGACATCTTCAACCTTTTCGTTTTCTTCGAAGTGCTGCTGGCGGCGTCCTACGGCCTTATCCTGCATGGCGCGGGAGAGGAGCGC
This sequence comes from Novosphingobium sp. TK71, assembly GCF_055361505.1. Lineage (NCBI taxonomy): Bacteria > Pseudomonadati > Pseudomonadota > Alphaproteobacteria > Sphingomonadales > Sphingomonadaceae > Novosphingobium > Novosphingobium sp. TK71. The sequence continues at coordinate 52,511 of NZ_JBSZKA010000001.1, read as the reverse complement.
ACCAAGGCGAGCCTCCACTATATCACGATCAACATCGCCACCTCGCTGCTGTTCCTGATCGGCGTCGCGATGATCTATGGCGTGACGGGCACGCTCAACATGGCGGATCTCGCGACACGCATCCCTCATGTGCCGTCTCAGGATATCGGGCTCCTCGAGGCCGGGGCCGCGATCCTCGGCGTCGCGTTTCTGGTCAAATCCGGCATCTGGCCCCTGAGCTTCTGGCTTCCCCGCACCTATGCGGCGGCCGCACCGCCGGTGGCGGCGATCTTCGCGATCATGACGAAGGTCGGCATCTACATCGTGCTGCGCCTCACCTCGCTCCTGTTCAGCGATGCGTCGGGGACCGCTGCGGGCTTCGCCGGAGACTGGCTTGTCTGGTCGGGCTTCGCGACGATGCTCTTCGGCACGCTCGGCATCCTGGCGACAAGAACGCTCACACGGGTCGCGGGCCATTATGTCCTGGTGTCTTCAGGCACGCTGTTGGCCGCGATCGGTATCGGCGGCGAGGCGCTGACCGCGGCGCTGCTTTTCTATCTCGTCAGCTCCACGCTTGCGGTCGGCGCGCTCTACCTCATCATCGAGCCGGTGGAGCGCAACGCCGATGAGGATGACATCATCGCGGGCGTCGCCGAGCCCGTCTTCGATGACGAATATACCGGAGCGGTCGTAGAGGAAGAAAACGAGGCCGGCGTCGCCATTCCCGGCACCATCGCGATCCTGGGCGGCGGGTTCATCTTCTGCACCCTGCTGCTGGCGGGACTACCGCCACTGTCCGGCTTCATCGCCAAGTTCGCCATCATCGACGCGCTGTTCGACCAGCCTTTCATTCCGCCCACGTCATGGGCGCTGATCACCCTCATCATCCTCTCGGGCCTTGCGACGTTGGTGGCGATGACGCGCGCCGGGATCGACCTTCTATGGACCCCAGGCGAAGATTCGCCAGCCCGGCTCAGCGTGATCGAGGTCGCACCGATCGGGCTCCTCCTGGCCGCCTGCCTCGCGTTGATGCTGGGAGCCGGCCCGCTCTATCGCTACATGGAGGCAACCGCCAAGGCGCTCGGCGCGCCCTCGGTCTATATCGAGGCCGTCCGCGCCGCGCCGCATATGCGGGGGACGAGGCCTTGAGACGACTACTCCCCTATCCCCTTCTTGCCCTCGCCCTGTTCGGCATGTGGATTCTTCTCACCGGCTTTTCGCCAGGCCATGTCGTCATTGCCGCCGCCGTTGGCATATTGGGCGCTCAGATCATGCGCAGGCTGTCACCTGAGCAGCCCCGCATCCGGTTCAACAGGGCGGTGGTGAAGCTTGCCGCTCTTGTCATCGCGGATATCGTCCGCTCGAACATCGCCGTCGGGCGCATCATATTGTTCAGCCCGCCCGATCGCCGGTCCGGCTTCATTGAACTGCCCATCGCGCTGCGCGATCCCTATGCGCTTGCTGCCCTCGCGATCATCATCACCGCCACGCCCGGCACATTGTGGCTCCAGCACGATGTCCGCAAAAACGCCGTCCTCATCCACGTCCTGGACCTCGTTGACGAGGACCAATGGATCGCGCTGATCAAGAGCCGATATGAGCCATTGCTGATGGAGATTTTTGAATGAGCATGCTCGTTCTCGCGCTGGCCATAACGCTGGCGCAGATCATGCTGGGTATGGCCATGGCCTGTGCCGCCTTCCGCGTATTGCGGGGTCCGCGCGCGCAGGACCGGGTGCTGGGTGTCGATGCGCTCTATCTTGCCGGTATGCTGCTCCTTCTCACCTACGGTATCCAGACCGGTCGAACGCTGTTTTTCGAGGCGGCGCTCGTTATCGCGCTTATGGGGTTTGCCGGGACCGTCGCTTTTGCGAAGTTCCTTATGCGCGGGGAGGTGATCGAATGATCCAGGCGCCTGACCTGCCGCTTTGGGCAGCGCTGATCGTCGGAACCTTCGTGCTTGTGGGCGCTTCGATTACGCTGATCGGCGCCTTGGGACTGCTGCGGCTCAGAAGCTTCTATGACCGGGTCCATGCGCCGACGCTAGGACCAACGCTGGGAACGACCTGCATTCTTGTAGCATCGATAACCTGCTTCTCGGTCCTGCAATCGCGGCCTGTTATCCACGAGGTCCTGATTCTGGTCTTCGTGACAGTAACGACGCCGGTGACGCTCATGCTTCTCGCACGAGCGGCGATTTACCGCGACCGGCGGGCGGGCGTTACGGACGTTCCTAAGGACTAAGGTCGTTGGTGGACAGGGATGATATTATACCGCCCCGGTTTTCGCGGCGGAGATCATCCGCAGGACCTCCTCGCGCACGGCCTCAGGGATCTTCTGTTCGTCCAGGTTTAGGAAGCCCTGGATGATGAGATCGCGCGCCTGATCCTCGCTCATCCCGCTCGCCATCAGATAGCCGAGCTTTTCCTGCTCGATCATGCCGATCGAGGCTTCATGGGAAAGCTGCGCCTGTGCATTGAGCGCGCGCAGCGCCGGCACCGAGTAAATCTCGCCATCATCGGTCAGCTTGAGGCCATTGCATCCCAGAAACCCGCTTGTTCCGGCCGCGTCGCCGATCAGCGTCGATCGGTTGGAAATGACGCCGCCGGCGGTCACCATGCGGGTGATGCTCTCGGAGCGTGCGCCCGCACCCTTCAGCCAGGTCTCGGCATCCATGATGCGTGCCGTGCCCGCTGGCGCATAGATGATCGACTGATCGTTGGCCGTGGCGCCCTCCTCCAGATAGCTACGGCTCTGCGACACGTGGTGTTTGACGGGTGCAAGCTGAATGACGCTGTTTGTGGCGTGCGCATTTTTCTCGAGGCGCGAACGGGCGTAGCTGTGGACCTCCATATTCGCCGCCCAATGCTCGATCGAGACCGAGCGGCACACCGCGCCCTCGCGCAGATAGCTTTCCGAGAGCGAGACATGATGGCCGGCATGGACCGAGCGCGGCACCGCCGAGCCAGAGATCATCTCCACCTCCGCGCCCTTCTCGATCACAGTAATATTGTGATGGAACTGCCGGCCCTGCGGCGCCTCGATCAGGGTGAAGAGCTGGATGGGGAGCCGCACCTTCGCGCCTTCGAGGACGCGCACGAAATGGCCGACCGGTGCATGCCTGCTCTCCGCCACTTCGGCGACGCGCTCGTCTTCGTCAGGATCGATGAGGCCGAACATCAGATCCTGGACCCAGTCGTAACGCCTGAGCGCCTCGGCGAGCGGCAGGATCTCGACCGCATTGTCCACAAGACCGATGTGCCGGACCTCCTGGTCCACCAGGACGCAGGTCCCTGCGCGCTCGCTCTCCTCTTCATAGCCGACCTCGGCAAGCAGCGCCTTCTCCTCCGGGGTGATGTCTTCACGAGGCGATGTGGTCATGACGCTATCCTTTCATCCGAAACGGCCACGGCGGGCTCAGATGCCCAGGGCGGCGGCGTATATCCGTGCGATTTGATGTGCGCGAAGAGGCGGTTCGGGTCGCCCGAGCAGATGATTTGGCCGTTCCCCAGCATGTGCCCCATATCGGCGCGGATATGGTCGAGGATGAAGCCGGTATGGGTGATGATGAGGGCTGAGCGTCGCTCGTTGTCTGGCCCGTCGCGACCAAGCAGGCGTTCCATTGCTGAGCCCACCGCAGCGATATGTTCGAGATCGACACCGCTTTCCGGTTCGTCGAACAGGCATATCCGCGGATGCTGCAGGAACAGCTTGAGGATTTCCCAGCGTTTGATCTCGCCGCCGGAAAACCCGACATTGATGTCCCGGTTGACGAAGTCGGCAAGATCGAGCGCAGCGGCTGCTTCGGCGAGCCCGGTATCGGCCTCAAGCGCCCGGGCGAGCGCCGTGATGGTCACACCGTCAAGCGCCGGCGGTCGCTGGAAGGCCATGCCGAGTCCAAGCCTCGCCCGCGCATTGATGGGCAAGCTGTTGATCCGCTCTTCGCCGAGACGGATCTCTCCGCGGGTCACGCGATAGGGCGGCAGGCCCATGATAGCGGAAAGGAGCGAAGATTTGCCGGAACCATCGGGGCCGAAAAGGATATGAGTTTCCCCCGCGCCGATGGCCAAATTGACGTCGCGCAAGAGCACGCGTGGACCCACGGTAACTTCGACGTCTGTAAGGATCATCGGCTGCGCAAGCATGGAAGAACTCCTGTTTCTTTAGATGCTGCCGACCGGTGTCCTGCCGCAACATTAGGGAATGTGCGTAGATCGACTCGCCACGCGGGTAGGTAGGGTGCGCGTCATCGCCCGAGTGGCCCACGCCAACGCGGTTGAATGGCACGTGGCGCCCGAGTTGCTGCGACTGATTAATTGCGATTCATTCGCAATTGTGCGATATCGATCCATGACAGGAATCGGATCGAAGGAGAACGACATGACCACGCCGCGCGATCGATCCGTCATGACCAGCCTTCGCGCTATCGAAAGGATGCTCGCGGATATTGGTGTGGCGTGGCCGAGGGATTTGCCATGAATCATGTCGTCATCCCTTCCCCTGTCCGCTTGTCGGAGGTTCACGGCCTCGTGACGGCAGCCGCACGCAGCTGGCGCACCGCGCGCGATCAACGCGGCAGGGTTCAGCGCCGTCTCTACGCGCTCCTCGTGGGCCAGGACTGCGGAATGCTCGCGCCTGTTTTTAACGGCTTGCTCACCCTGTACGAAACTGCCCTGGGCAGGCCCATCGTTATAGGCGGCTCCGGATTGTCGCGGGATGAGCAGGCTCTGCTGAGCATCGTCGACGGCTCGCATGATCATAATGGCGCAATGCGGTGCAGCGAGGGCATGGCCGCAGCATTCTCCTGCGCTGTCCGGTCCGCGCGGATCATGATCGCAAAAGTGCTTGCCGATCGCATCGGGCCACACCGTCCATCTTCGCTGGCGCCCATGCGCCTTGAGCTCGCAGGCGGAGAGCGTCTTTTCGACTGGAAAGTGGTCAACGCCCGGAACGAGCAGCCCGACCAGCGTTCTCCGACCTGATCCGCTTTGCGACTAAGTAGATTCCACGAATGCGCAGCCTTGCCGGATGATCGAACTTCTCGCCAGCTTTGACGTGCGAGGACGACATGACGGTGAAGGACATATTGGCGATCGTCGATACGGGCGATGAAGACGAGCAGTTCCTGAAGGATGCGCGAGAGTTTGCGCGTTTTCATGAAGCGCATCTGACGGTGGCGATCCTTTCGGCGATCCCGACCCCGGACTATGCCCTCGCCTACACCCAGCCCTATTTTCTGCTTGCGGACTATGTCGAAGCCGCTGAGGAAAAGCAGGCGAAGGTCACAAAGATCGGTGAGCGCGACGGCTTCGAGGTGCGGATCCTGAGCGACGAGCCCGGCGCCCTGCTCGACAAGGCGCCCGTCCAGGCCCGCTACGCAGATCTTGCCCTGTTCGGGCCGGTCGAGGCCTACGGCAACAAGCATCTGCGGCGCCGGCTCTTCGAAAATATCGCGCTCTCCTCCGGACGGCCGGTGCTCGTTCTGCCCGCGCAATGGAAGCCGCGCTCCTTCGCGCATCTCGCGATCGGATGGAATGCAACGCGGGAGGCGACCCGTGCGCTCGGAGATGCGCTGACGCTCGCGCAGCCGGGCGCAAAAATCGACATCCTGGTCGTCGATGCCAAATCCACCGCGAAGGGCCATGGCTCCGAACCCGGCGCCGACATCGCCCGGAATCTGAGCCGGCATGGCTTCGACGTGACGGTCCATGCGCTCTTCTCGGAAGGCGAGAACCAATCCACCGTCCTGGTCGATTTTGCGCGGCGGCATCGCGCCGACCTGCTGGTCATCGGCGCCTCTGCCCATTCGCGGCTGCGCGAACTCTTCCTCGGCGGCGTCACCCACGATCTGATTGACGGCGCGCCTCTGCCAATTCTTCTGGGGCATTGATGGCTTCCCCTGTTCAGGTCTCACCAGGATTTTAGGAGCTTGCCCAATGTTGTCATCTTCTTCGGAGCAATCGAACCTCCAAGCCGGCGAGACCAGCCTCACGACTGGCACGGGACTAAGCCTGCGCGTTCGTCCGGCCACTGCGGCCGACGAAGACGCGCTCGAGACCTTTTTCGAGCATGTGACGCTCGAGGATTTGCGCTTCCGCTTCCTCTCGGCGGTCCAGCATGTCGGCCATGATCAGATCGCCGCGCTGCTGCGCGCCGATCGGGATCGAACGAAAACCTTCCTGGCCTACGAAGAGAAGGGAGCGCTGGTCGGTGTCGCAACGCTTGCCGCCGATGCGCAAGGCGAGACCGCCGAGGTCGCGGTCTCGGTCCACCGCGCCTGGAAGGCGCAAGGCATAGGCTGGAGCCTGCTGCGGCATGTGGCGCAGACCGCGCGCGCCTGGGGCATCTTGCGCTTGCAGTCGATCGAAAGCCGCGACAATCATGCCGCGATCGAGGTCGAGCGCGATCTGGGCTTCACCGCGCGGGCCTATCCCGGCGATCCCACGCTCATCCTCGTGGAAGCCGACCTTGTATGCGACGCAGCCAGCGAGACGTAGCGCATGCACAATCATCGACCCCCGACCGCCGTTTCAAGACAGGTGATTGCATGGCGGTGATGGTCGCCATGCAGATCGACGCGCCGCACGTGGCCTTGCGACGCGTCGAGCGGCCCATACCGCTTCCGGGCGCGGGCCAGCTTCTCATCGGCGTCATCGCCTGCGGCGTCTGTCGAACAGATCTGCATGTCGCCGACGGTGAAATCCCCGCGCGCTATCCCATCATTCCGGGCCATGAGATCGTCGGGCATGTGCTCGAAGTCGGCCCGGAGGTCGAAGGATTCGACATCGGGCAGCGCGTCGGCGTCCCCTGGCTCGGGCACACGTGCGGCCAGTGCGGCTATTGTCTTTCCGGCCGGGAAAATCTTTGCGACGCGCCCGAGTTCACCGGCGCGACGCGCGATGGCGGCTATGCGACCCATGTCGTTGCGGACGCGCACTTCTGCTTCGCGCTTCCCGACAGCTTCTCCGATGTCGCAGCCGCCCCGCTGCTGTGCGCGGGCCTCATCGGCTGGCGGGCGCTCCGGCTCGCAGGCGAAGGCCGCCGCATCGGTCTCGTCGGCTTCGGGGCGGCTGCGCATATCATCGCCCAGGTCGCTGTCTGGCAGGGACGCGAGGTCTATGCCTTCACCCGCGAAGGTGACACAAAGGCGCAGGCGTTTGCACGATCGCTTGGCTGCTGCTGGTCCGGTCCCTCCACGGAGCGACCGCCTGTTGAACTCGACGCCGTTCTCATCTTCGCGCCAGTCGGCGCGCTCGTTCCCGCGGCCCTGAAGCTCGTACGCAAGGGCGGCAGGGTCGTCTGCGCCGGCATTCACATGAGTGACATCCCGGGCTTCGCCTATGCGGACTTGTGGGAAGAGCGCCAGATCCTGTCGGTCGCCAATTTGACCCGGGAGGACGGCACGTCCTTCTTCGAGGTGGCAGCGCAGTCGGGGCTGCGCACGGTCACCGAGTCCTTTCCGCTCGAGGACGCCAATGTCGCGCTCGATCGCCTGCGAAGCGGAACGCTGACGGGCGCGGCCGTTCTCATACCGCAGCAGATTGCCCGTGGCTGATCCGGCCGGCAACAACGCCTCCGGTCTGACGGAATGGCTGGCTTCTGGTGAAGCTTTCGGAGCGTCCGGGATTGTCCGTCGCATCGACACCCATGCCGCGAGCATCTTCCTTTGCGGCGAGACCGCATGGAAGATCAAGCAGCTGGTCGACCTCGGCTATCTCGACTTTTCCACGCCCGACAAGCGCCGGATGGCTCTCGAAGCCGAACTCAAGCTCAATCGGAGGACCGCGCCGGACCTTTACAAGGCGGTGCATCCGATCAATCGGGACGAGGACGGCAAATTTGCCATCGATGGTGACGGCGAGGCGGTGGACTGGGTCCTCGAGATGCGCCGCTTTCCGGATGGCGCCCTCTGGAGTGAGCTGGCAGACCGGAACGCTCTCGAAGAAGCGGCGCTGCAGCAGCTTGCCGATACCCTCGTCGGCTTCCACTCAAAGGCGCACATCGCGTGGCCCGGCGATGGCGCGGCCCGCATTCGCCAGATCATCGCCGGCAATGCCGAGGCGATGGCGATCTATCCGGGCATTCTCGATCCCAAAGCTGTTGCCGAACTGACCGGGCGGCTCGATCGCCTTATCGACCACAATAGCGGGCTGCTCGATGCACGCGGAAAGGCGGGCCGCATCCGCCATGTCCATGGCGACCTTCACCTCGCCAACATCGCGACGATCGATGGCGTGCCGACGCCCTTTGATTGCCTCGAATTCGATCCCGAGCTGTCGACGACCGACATTCTTTACGATCTCGCCTTCCTGCTGATGGATCTGTGGCAAAGGCACCTTCGCCTTGAGGCCAATATGGTCTTCAATCGCTATCTCGATCATTCGCCCGATGACGAGGGCGCCATCGGCTTGATGCCTCTGTTCATGAGCGTGCGCGCCTGCATCCGTGCCCATGTGGCGGCCGCGCGCGCAAAAAGCGGCGATGATGCCGCTCGTGAAGAGGCGGCGCACTATCTCCAGCTCGCGCAGGCACTGATCACTGAGGAGGCGCCCCGGCTGATCGCGATCGGCGGTTTGTCGGGCACGGGCAAATCAACGCTGGCGCGAACGCTTGGGGCTGATGTCGGCAGGCCGCCCGGCGCCCGCATTCTGCGGAGCGATGTTCTGCGCAAGCGCCTTGCCGGCGTTTTCGCCGAGACACCTCTTCCCGCATCCGGTTACACCGCCGAAGCCAGTCGCGCCGCCTACCTGGCACTGGATGGGCTTGCCTGGGCTGGGCTTGCGGTGGGGCAAGCTGTGATCGCCGACGCTGTGTTCGGGATGGCGCAAGAGCGCGAAGCGATCGAGGAAGTCGCCAGCCGTGTGGATTGCGCGTTCAGCGGCCTATGGCTCGAGCTGCCGGAAGGTGAGAGGATCACGCGGGTCGAGGGGCGCGTATCCGATGCGTCGGACGCGGATGCCAACATCGTGCGGAGACAGTCGCATAACCTGACCAGCAAGCCGGAAAATTGGGAGACCCTGACCAGTGAAGGACCGCTGGAAGAATTGTCAGGCAAAGCGCGCCTGCTGCTCGGTTTGAGCATCGGCTGACGCAGAAATTGGTGAACTCACCGGACGCCCGGGCAAGGTTGATGGAGATCCAGCTGGAGTGGAGCACCGAGGCCGTTCATGGGCGGCACGATCTTACCGTGAGGGCATGATTGCGGCGATAACGGTGGTCGGGTTGGGGCTCGCCTATGCCGGGATCCTGGTTGCGGGATTGGCATCGCTCGATACGCCCTCCGTCCCGATCGAGGATCCCTGGTTCACGATCCTCGAAATCCTGATCCTGGCGATCATGCCTGCGATGGTGATGCTCATGGCGGCGATATACACGTCAGCCCCGGAAAGAATGAAGCCACGCGGCCGCTGGGCACTCTATTTCATGATTATGACCGCGGTCACGACCATGGCCCTTCACGCCAGCCTCCTCATTCTGCGCCGTACCTCATTGATCGGCGAGCCACGGCGCGCCAGGCTGCTGTCCTTCGAATGGCCGTCTTTGCCCTATGCGCTCGACATATTGGCCTGCGACATCTTCTTTGCGCTGGCGGTGCTCATCGTGGCGGCACTTTTCGCAGGTTCGCGCGTGGGCAATGCCATCCGCGTGACTTTGATCCTCAGTGGCGTCCTGGCGCTCGCCGGTCTGGCCGGCCCTGTACTCGGGGACATGCGCCTGCGCAACATCGGCGTGGCGGGCTATGCGGGCGTCTTCCCTGTCGCGGCAGCGCTCATGGCAAAGTATTTCCGTGCCTCGATAAATGGAGAAATCGTCCCGCCCGCCTGATGGCGTCGTCTCCGAAAGCTCTGAGAACGCTTGCGCGATTTGCGCGTTATCCTGGCAGGAAGGAGCACCCTTATGCCAGCAACCTCGAAAGCGCAGCAGAAGGCGGCCGGCGCCGCGCTCGCCGCCAAGCGCGGCGAACAGCCAAAGTCGAAGCTGAAAGGCGCATCCAGGCAGATGGAGAAATCCATGTCGGAAGATGAGCTCGAAGAATTCGCGAGCACGAAGCGCAAGCGACTGCCAGACAAAAAGGACTGACCGCAGGGTACCCCGGCACATACCCTTGGGCGGTGGCGCCTCATTCCTTCTTTCGCATTCTCGCACGGGCCAAATTTCGTGAAGCTCAAGGGCTGCACGACCCACTTCGGATATGGAGTCCAGACCCAGTCGATCAGCCTGCCCGTTCAGCCGGCCGGATCACCTAAAGGCATGGCATACCAATGCCCTGCAACGGTCCTCAGCATAAGCGTCGACTGCCCGCCGTCTTCCGGTTTGAGAACATAGCGGTCTTGCTCAGCGTGAGCTTGCAGCCACGCACGCGCCCACTCGGTTGCTCGAAAATCGCTCTCGAAATCGTCGCCAAGCACGGGTGCCGACGTTTCCTCGCCTTGGCGAAAGAGCAAATATTTCATGTCCTGGTCCTCCATCGTTTATGGATTCGCCGGTCGCACGACGGCAAAGTCGTCCGCATCAGCTCGAGAGAATGGTGAAGAGGTAGGTCGCCAGCAGCACCAGATGCACGGCGCCCTGCAATATCGTGGTTCGGCCGGTGCCGAACGACAGCATCGCCACCGCCAGCGAGAGAGCGAGCAAGGTCACTTCGCGCGGTCCTATCCCGAGCGAAAGGAACCAGCCCATGAGGAGGGCGGCCGTGGCAACGGTGGGAATGGTCAGTCCGATCGTGGCGAGCGCCGAGCCGAGCGCAAGGTTCAAGCTGGTCTGAAGGCGGTTCCGGCGCGCGGCCCGATACGCCGCCACGCTCTCGGGAGCCAGCACGAGCGCCGCCACGACGACTCCGACGAAGGCTCTCGGAAGCGATATCGCAGCGATCGCGATCTCCAGAGGATGGGCGAGGTTCTTCGCCAGCAGGACGACCGCCAGCAAGGCGAGGAGCAACAAAGCCAGCGACACCACCGCTCGTTGTCCGGTGGGAGGGAGCGCGTGCAAGTCGGCCTGAAGATCCCCCTCCCCAGGCGGGAGAAAATAGTCGCGATGCCGGATCATCTGGACGAAGACGAACATGCCACAGAGGGTCAGGGAGGCGATCGCGGTAAAGGCGAGCTGCGCGCGCGTATGCCTGGCGTGATGGCGCCCGCAGCGAAGGTTGGCAATACGAGGACCAGCGTGGCCATGGCCGCCAACACGCACAGCGCGGCGTTCACCCCTTCGAGGACAAAATATTGCTCGCGGTGCCGCAGGCCGCCGACTAGCAGGCAGAGTCCCACGAGCCCGTTCAGGATGAGCATGATGGCCGCATAGACCGTATCGCGCGGAAGGGTCGCGCTGGCGGGTCCGCTGACCATCATCGAGAGGATCAGGGATGCCTCGATCACGGTAACGGCAACGGCAAGGATCAGCGTTCCGAATGGCTCGCCGGTCCGGTGGGCGACGACTTCAGCATGGTGGACCGCGGCGAGCACGGACGTCATGAGGATGATACCGGTGAGGACGATCATGCCGGCGCCGGGGTTCGCAGGCGAAAGCCAGAGCAGGGCAAGGCCGGCGGCCGGGATCCAGGCCGACCAGCCAGCAAGGACCTTGCGGCAGGACTCGCCTAAAGGGCGATCGGCGCGGGCCTGCTCCTGTGGCGGCGAGGCGCAAGCCATGGATCACCTCGCGCCCGCGCGCGCAACAGCTAACCGCGGAAGCTTGTTGAGGCCTGACATGCCCCCAGTGGTTTCGTCCGCTGCGTCACGGGGCTCTGCGAGCACCAGAATCGAGCGGGATTGAGCCTGGAGCGCGACGGGTCCGCGAACGAGCCAGCACTCATTCGCTGCGAAGCGATGCCCCGCGAGTTCGCCGTCACCGCTCACGACGGCAAGGCACGCACCTTCCGGCGTGACCACCACCTTTTCGCCAGGGCTGAGGGTGATCGGGGCGACCGCGAATGGCGCCTCTTCGCCGGGCAAGGGACGCAACGCGCGCGGCTCAAGTCTGCCATGATCGAACAGCCGGCAGATGGTGTTGGCGGTTTTCTCGATTTCGAGCACGGTCAGCTGTGGACCGAGCGCGTGGAGGGTTCCGGCTTCGATATGGAAGCTGTCGCCCGATCGCGGCCGGATTCGGTGCATCAGGTCCGGCAGACTGCGGTCTTGCGCCGCTACAGCGAGCCGTTCGGTCGTCGCGGCTTCCTTCAAGCCGAGACCGATGGAGGCGCCGGGCCGAGCCTCGATAATTTGCCACCATTTGTCCTTATGGCAGCACCCATGCACCGGGATCTGGGCCGGCAACGCTTCACAGGTTTGCAGCCACTTGATGACGAGCTCAAGACTGCGGGCTTCATAAATGATCTCGCCGAGGGGCTGTACATCGTCTGGACCCGGCAGGCCGTCTGTGCGCCCCCAGGGTTCTGCGACGAAGGTCGGCGTCAGCCGCTTCGCCCAGCCCGCGGGCGAGGATTTTTCCAGTTCAGTTCCGCCGCAGGAAGCATGACCGAGTTGGGACATCACACTGCCCCTCGCGGTGGGGTTGCTGCGCCGAGGGACGAACGCCGCCCGCCAGAACTGCCGAATAGAATTAAGGGTATCAACGACACGTCGGGTCTCGTGAGAACAAAGACGAAAGGCGCGCTGACCTGAGGCAAGCGCAGCCTTCCGTAACAATCTGCCAGGCCCGTTTGCGGAAGGATCGCAGCTCTGCGAGGCCGTAATCCGTCTGGATCGAAGGGCTGTGTCCTCTTGCGTGGAGCTTTCCACTCGGCATTCGGCGGGTCGCCGGCAGCGCGGATGGCATGAAGCGGACCCGGCCGTTCAGGTCCGGGTCCGCCTCCGGGATCAGTAGTCCATCGCCGGCATCGGCGCGGCCTTCTCCTCCTTCGGCACCTCCGCGACGAGCGCTTCGGTGGTGATGAGAAGCGAAGCGACCGACGCTGCATCCTGCAGCGCGGTGCGCACGACCTTGGCCGGGTCAATGACACCGGACTTCACCAGGTCCTCGTAGGCGCCGGTTGCGGCGTTGAAGCCCCAGTTATAGTCGTCGCTTTCAAGAAGCTTGCCGACGATGAACGCGCCGTCCTCGCCGGCATTGTCGGCGATCTGGCGCGCAGGCGCGCGCAGCGCCCGGCGGACGATATCGATGCCCGACTGCTGGTCATCGTTCGCCGCCTTGAGGCCGTCGAGCGCCTTGATCGCGCGCAGCAGCGGGATCCCGCCACCCGGCAGGATGCCTTCCTCGACCGCAGCCCGCGTGGCATGGAGCGCGTCGTCGACGCGGTCCTTCTTCTCCTTGACCTCGACCTCGGTAGCCCCGCCGACCCGGATGACCGCAACGCCGCCCGCGAGCTTGGCCACACGTTCCTGCAGCTTCTCGCGGTCGTAGTCGCTCGTCGTGGTCTCGATCTGCGCGCGAAGCTGCACGACCCGGGCATCGATGTCCGCGGGGGCGCCGGCTCCGTCGACGACGGTCGTATTGTCCTTGTCGATGATCACCTTCTTGGCGCGGCCGAGCATGCCGAGCGTGACGCTCTCGAGCTTGGTGCCGAGTTCCTCGCTGACGACGTTCCCGGCGGTGAGGACGGCGATGTCCTCAAGCATCGCCTTGCGGCGATCGCCGAAGCCCGGCGCTTTGACCGCCGCGATTTTCAGGCCGCCGCGCAGCTTGTTGACGACCAGGGTCGCCAGAGCCTCACCTTCGACGTCCTCGGCAATGATGAGCAGCGGACGGCCCGACTGCACCACCTGCTCAAGTAGCGGGATCAGCGCCTGGAGGTTCGAGAGCTTCTTCTCGTGGATGAGGATGTAGGGGTCCTCGAGTTCGACCTTGAGCTTCTCGGCATTGGTCACGAAATAGGGCGAGAGATAGCCGCGATCGAACTGCATGCCCTCGACGGTCTCGAGTTCGGTCGCGAGGCTCTTGGCCTCCTCGACCGTGATGACGCCCTCGTTGCCGACCTTCTCCATCGCTTCGGCAAGGATGCGGCCGACTTCCTCGTCGCCGTTCGCCGAGATGGTCGCGACCTGCGCGATCTCGCTGTTGGCGCTGACCTTCCGGGCGTGGGCTTGGAGATCCTCGACCACCGCCGTGACAGCAATGTCGATGCCGCGCTTCAGGTCCATCGGATTCATCCCGGCGGCGACCGCCTTCGAGCCCTCGCGCACGATCGCCTGGGCCAGCACCGTCGCGGTCGTCGTGCCGTCGCCGGCCTTGTCGTTCTGCTTGTTCGCCACTTCGCGCAGCATCTGCGCGCCCATGTTCTCGAACTTGTCCTTGAGTTCGATTTCCTTGGCGACAGTGACGCCGTCCTTGGTGATGCGCGGCGCGCCGAACGACTTCTCGATGACCACGTTGCGGCCCTTGGGGCCCAGGGTCACCTTCACTGCGTTGGCCAGCGTATCCACGCCGCGCAGCATGCGATCACGCGCGTCGGACGCAAACTTCACTTCCTTGGCAGCCATTGCCTCAACTCCTTTCTAAGATTTCCTTCCTGATGTTTGAGTAAAAGCGGGTCGGCTCAGGCCGCCTGCTTGAGCTCGGCTTGGGTCTCGATCACGCCAAGGATGTCGCTCTCTTTCATGATGAGCAGATCCTCGCCGTCGATCTTGACCTCGGTCCCCGACCATTTGCCGAAGAGCACGCGGTCGCCGGTTTTAACCGTCGATTCCGTCAGCCTTCCGCTTTCGTCGCGGGTGCCAGGGCCCACCGCGAGGACTTCACCCTCTTGCGGCTTTTCCTTGGCGGTGTCGGGAATGATGATGCCGCCCGAGGTCTTCTCCTCGGCGTCGATGCGGCGAACAAGCACACGGTCGTGCAAGGGTCGGAAATGCATGCATAACCTCCAGATGCAAAAACGTAGTTGTGATAGCCTGCGTTCATCCGAACGACAGGTTCCGCGGAACTAGGAAGCTTCATTTTTTCGTTCAAGAGGGGGAACTAAAAAATTTGGCACTCGATGAGCGTGAGTGCCAATGCCGTCCTTATCAGTGGTTTAGGATGTAATTTTCCTCTTGACGCGACTCAAGGTCGTACCAAAATCTTGGATCGCGCTGGGCGCAGCCCGCGCATTGAAAGGAGCGACACTAGGAAAGGAGGCACGGCCATGTCGCAGCCATTTTCCCGTTTTCTTCATCCCTTCGACGTTTCGCGTCATCCGAGCCTGGAGCCGGAAGTGAAACGCGCCATCCTCGCATCCTGGGCGTCCGATCGATCCGCGGTGCGGGACCAGCCAGCCTTGAGAAAGCCGCCCGGTGCCAGGCGCGCGGTTTCGATCGACGAGATCCTCGCGGCCATGCACGACCTGGACAATGGCTCGGAATCTAAACGACCGCTGCAATGAGCGAGGGAGGCTTCATCGCACAGCTGCAGGGCTATGGCCTGACGACGGCGGAGATTCACTTCTACCGGCCCGACGCGCCATCGCTGCTGCAGCTGTTCGTATGGCAGGAATATGATCTCGCGCCAGATTTCCCGGTGCTGTTCGATTTTCTCGACCACTGGCGGCGCGAGATCGAAGCCGCGCTTCATTCGGTCCGGATCGCCCATGAGCGGTTGATCCGTCCGGCCGAATGGCGCGCGGTCGATGGCGTGATCTCACTTTCGTGAAGCGCGATCTGTTCAGGCGATTGCGATCGCACAAGGACGACGTGCGGCTGCAGCTCCCTTTTGATGACATCATGGAGTTCGCGATCGCGTTGCTGTCGATCAGCCCGCAGGAGCTTGAAGCGCTGGGCTGGAGCTTTGCCGACCGCAAGCGCTTCCTCGATCATTTTCTGGCATCGGGCCGCGCTGCGCAAAGCGTGAAGCCCGAGCAATTGGGCAAGAAGTCGATTGAGATTGTCGTTCCCAAGACCGATCTCTCCCGTCTCCAGCAGTCGCGGTGCGCGAGCTCCCAAAAGCGGCCAGCAATGCCGGCGTGATCGATCGTGTGCTCACCGCCCTCGACGAAGCCGCACATCGGCGGGATCGAGAGACGAAGCGCCGGGAGGGTCGCTCCGTCCCTTAGCTCCCGACCTACGCGATGTAAGCGGGCAATTGGCGGCCGGAAGACGCACCAGTTCCGGGAGCGCAGTCACCCGAAGTCGACGACGTCACCTTAGGCTTGTGATCGGGCCCTTCAGATGTGATCTCCACGTTTCGCGCGCAAAAGCCCCTTCCGTTCGAGGCTGCCACATAGCTGTACCTCGTTTCCCCGACCGGCAGATCCTGCATCGAAGCCCAGTTCACAATCACCGTGTCATCACCGGGCAGCGCGTCGAGCGTGCGATCCTGCTGGAACATCGCATCGAACTGGCGATCCATGTCGGCCGATATGCGGTCGAGCAGCGTAAAAGGCGCCCAGGTCGCCTGCGACCAGGCTGCCCCCGGTCCGGGGGTACTCCGCTCCACGGTCACCTTGGGAGCGAGGTCGCCCTTATATGCGATGTGGGCGACGAGGCCGTCGGACAGGGCAACCGCCATCGCGTTGCTGCGAGGGTTACTTGCCAGCGCTGTACCCACGACCGCGAGGGCGGCGATACCGGCGAGCAAAGCAGAACGAACAAGCTGTTTCATCATCATCCTCCGTGAATTCAAAGTGTGGGTTTTTCGCGCGGCAGACCCTCTAGCTCGCCAGCCTATACTGGCCGCAACACTGCGGATGAGGGCCGGTCGGCAAGCAACAAAGAGCGGATAGCGGATCGGGGGCCGGCAACACCGCCGCCCGCAATCGAGAAGGCGGCTCTACACGACGCGTGAAGGCCAATCCCTGGCGGCGGCAGTAGGCTTCAGCTGAAAGGCGGTCGGAAAACCGAAGCTCGATCGTGTCGAGCGGATCGCCGCCGCCGGTCCAGCCCGTCAGCGGATCGGCCGAAGGACCCCATCGGGGGTGAAACCGGACGCGCCACTGGCCCCGCCTGGCTTGGCCGCCCTGGTTGGTGGCGATCGGCTCAGGTTCGACGATGGCGCGCGCATCGAGCGGCAGCGTGGAACCTGCCACGAGCGCGTTGGCGTTGGCGGAAGGCCCGGGACCAAAGTCCCGGGCCGATCGATCATGCAGCCTTTCCATTGACGGGAATCCGGCGGACATTCTCGTTCGCCGCCTCCGTCCGGGGTAGCAGCACCGTCAACACGCCGTTTTTGAAGGTCGCGGTCACCTTGTCGCGATCGACGCCCTGAGGCAGGCCGATGCGGCGTTCGAAGCGGCCGTAGCTGCGCTCCGAATAGCCGCGGTCCTTGTCCTCTACCTCCGCGCGCTTCTCGCCGCGCAAGGTCAGAGCCCCTTCCACGACGGTCAGTTCGACGTCCTTCTCGTCGAGGCCGGGGAGTTCAGCTATCACGCGGATCTCCTTGTCGGTCTCTGCGAGTTCGACATGCGGCCACGACAGGCTGCGGTCGAAACCGCCGAAGGCGGGCATTCCAAATCCGCGGAGCATGTCGTCGAAAAGCCGGTTCACGTCGCGGTGAAGCGAGAGCAGCGGGTGAGACTGCGGCTCGCGTTCGGCGCTCACCGGACCCGGCAGCCGGTTTTCCTGCCGGCTCCAGGGAATGAGATCACGAAAAGCCATGATAATCATCTCCACTTCTGGCTGGATTGAGGCTGAACCTGCCGGACGCCGCTCGCGGGGGGTACGGGGAAGTAAGCGGCGCCGGCAGGCCGGTGGGCTAGGGGTCAGGCAGCCTCGCTGACTTTTTCCTTCGCCTCGCCAAGGCGAGCGGTGGCAGGCTCGCTGCCACCGATCTCGATACGGCGCGGTTTCATCGCCTCGGGCACGACCCGTTTCAGATCGACCGAGAGCAGGCCGTTTTCGAACGTTGCGTTCCCAGCTTCCACGAAGTCGGCAAGCTGGAAGCGCCGCTCGAAGGCGCGCGCCGCGATGCCCCGGTGCAGATACTCACCCTTGCCGTCATCCTCGGCGCGTTTGCCAGTGACGGTGAGCAGGTTCTGCTGGGCGACCAGCTCGATATCCTCGGGCCGGAAGCCCGCAACCGCGAGCGTAATGCGGAAGCTGTCCTCGTCGACCTTGAGGATGTCGAAGGGCGGATAACCGTCATCTTCGCGCGCGCCCGCCTCGAGCAGGTTGAACAGACGGTCGAAGCCGACCGTCGATCGGCGGTACGGGGTAAAGTCAAAGTTCGTTCTCATTTCCAAATCCTCCTGATGAAGCGATCTGGACCATGAGCTGCGCCGGTATAGAAGAGCCGGCGCCCTCCATGTCCAGCCGGACCCGAACACGGCGCCCGGTACCAGATTAGCTAGTGCAGCCGAAACCGGTTTCAAGAGAAAAAATGAGCGTTTTGTCACGACCGCGAAGACCGCAAAATCCGGTGCCTACACTGTGTTGGAGCGGCAAGCCGGCATTCTTGTAAATCCGGAAGATCCTACAAAACTGATGTGGGAATCAGTCGCGCCGCACACTCAGGCCCTTCGAGACGACTTCCGCTAGTTCGCGCTCGAGTTCGTCCATCGTGAACGGCTTTGTCAAAAGGCGGGTGCCGGGATCAAGCATGCCGTTGTGCACGATGGCATTGCGAGTATAGCCAGTCATGTAGATGACCTGAAGTTCCGGCCGTTTCTCAAGAGCGCGGTCGACCAGTTGACGTCCTCCGGTACCGGGCATCACGACATCGGTCAGAATCACCGAGATTTCCGGATGCTGTTCCAGCCGTTCAAGCGCGACGGCGGCGCCATCGGCCTCAATGACGGTGTATCCCAGCTCCCGCGCCGCGCTGACGACGAAGCTGCGCACGCCGGGGTCATCCTCGACAACAAGGATGGTGTGAAGGCTACGATCATGGGTGGTGACAGGACGATACTCAATCTCCGCTGGCAGTTCGCGATTTGCGGTATCGCGCGGCAAATAGAGCTTCACGGTCGTACCGACGCCGATCTCGCTGTAGAGCTTGAT
This sequence comes from Novosphingobium sp. TK71, assembly GCF_055361505.1. Classification (NCBI taxonomy): domain Bacteria; kingdom Pseudomonadati; phylum Pseudomonadota; class Alphaproteobacteria; order Sphingomonadales; family Sphingomonadaceae; genus Novosphingobium; species Novosphingobium sp. TK71. The sequence continues at coordinate 33,672 of NZ_JBSZKA010000001.1, read as the reverse complement.
GTGGCCGCGGGACTGTTTGAGGAACCCGTGAACCTGGCTAAGGCCCAGACCGGTGCCCTCGCCCACCTTCTTGGTGGTGAAGAAGGGATCAAAGGCCTTTGCCAGCACATCTGGTGTCATGCCAGCGCCAGTATCGGTCACGGCGATCAGGACATATTGGCCCGGTTCCACCTCGTCATGCTGCGCGGCATAGCTTTTGTCGAGAAAGGCATTGGACGTTTCGATGGTCAGGCGGCCATGGTCGCCCATGGCGTCGCGGGCATTGACGGCGAGATTGAGCAGCGCGCTTTCCAGCTGCGGGCAGTCAATGAAGGCGCGCCACAAGCCGCCCGCAAGAACAGTCTCGACCACGATATGCTCGCCGATCGACCGGCGCATCATCTCGGACATGTCTGACACGCATTTGTTGATGTCGGTCGGCTTGGGATCGAGCGGCTGAAGCCGTGAAAAGGCGAGCAGCCGCTTGGTGAGCGCAGCGGCGCGATTGGCGCCGCTCAGCGCGTTTTCCGCGTAGGCTCGTAGCCGTTCATCCCCACCGGACAGGCGGCGCAGCAACATGTCCATGCTTCCGACGATGATGGCGAGCATATTGTTGAAGTCATGCGCGACGCCCCCCGTGAGTTGCCCGAGTGCTTCCATCTTCTGGGCCTGACGCAGCATCGCCTCGGCTTTTTCCCGGTTTTCCCGCTCCTGGATCAGGGTCTCGTTCTGATCGACCAGTTCGAGAGCATGATCGCGCGCCGCTCGGGTAACGAGCGCCGCCAGAATCGCGGCCGCGAGTAAGGCGCCAATGATGACCGCGATCGAAAGCGTACGAAGGCGCACGGCGTCAGCCTGACGGCGAGCGACCAGCGCTTCCTCCGCCTTTTCAAGGGCAGCATTTTCAGAGCGTATGCGCTGCATGATATCGCGACCCTTGTTGGTCTTGACGATCGCGAGCGCGCCCGCGACATCACGGGCTTTCCCATGCTCCACCGTGCTCTCCAGTTCCTCGAGCTTGCTGTCGATAGCTTCGGACATGCGAGCAAGCCGCGCCTGCTGAGCCGGATCGCCGACAATGAGATCGCCAAGCCGCTTTTTGAGGTCAGGAATGTCGCTGCGAGCGCGGTCGAATGGTGCAAGATAGCTCGCGTCGCCCGTGAGGAGATAGCCGCGCTGGCCAGTCTCAGCGTCCTGGACAGCGCTGAAAAGCCTAGCCTGTGCCTGCCGAACTTCGTTCGAATGCGCAACTTTGCGTTCAACGCTGGCGGAAGAAATGGCGACGGCGAGGGCCGCGAGAGCTGCAAGTATCAGCAATCCAAAGCCACCGAAGACGGCCAGTCGGGATTTTAGGGAGGCGCCCTTGGGGCCTTTGAAAATAAACGAATCCACGCACCATCCTCACAGCATTTCGGCCGCCCGCAATCTTCCGGCGGAGACGCTCATAGCGTGATTCCGATGATTTGCGCCGATGTTTTCACGGGCCTCATCTGTCTGGCTCGGCGCGATCAGGACCTCGTATGATCCCGTATATTCCCGCGCAGATCCAACCTTGATCTTTTCCAGCAAGTGTAATCGACGAGCGAGGTATGGTGGTGAAGCTGGAAAAAATCGAAGCCTGGCATGCTTTGGCGGCCGACTTGGTTCTCGACCGGCTGGACGCAGATATTGCAGGCCTCAGCCAGCACGAAGCGGAAGACAGACTAGCCCGGCACGGGCCGAACGCGCTGCCGAGCGCTGCGGCGACGCATCCCCTCCTGCGCTTCCTCGCCCAGTTCAATAGCGCGCTCATCTATTTCCTGCTCGCGGCGGCGTTCGCAGCCGCTCTGCTCGGCCACCTCGTCGATGCGCTCGTCATCGCGGTCGTCGTCCTGGTCAACGCGATCGTAGGCTTCGCCCAGGAAGGGAAGGCCGAGCGGGCGCTGGGTGCGATCCGCGACATGATCGCCCCGCACGCGACCGTGCTGCGCGAAGGTGCGCGCCGGACGGTCTCGGTGCCGGACCTCGTGCCCGGCGATATCGTGATCCTGGAAGCCGGCGACCGTGTCCCGGCAGACCTGCGACTGCTCCGCGCGCGCGGCCTGCTGATCGACGAAGCGCCGCTCACCGGGGAATCAGTGCCGGTCGAGAAGCAGGAGGAACCCGTTGAAGACGCCGCCGGCATCGCCGACCAGCGCAGCATGGCCTTCTCCGGCACGCTGGTGGCCTCGGGCCAGGCAAGCGGCGTTGTCGCGGCCACCGGCATGCATACGCAAATCGGGCGGATCAGCAGTCTCCTCCAGGCAGTCGAGACCGTGACCACGCCCCTCCTCCGTCAGATCAACCGGTTCGCGCGCCGCTTTACATGGCTGGTGATGGCGGGCTCGGTGCTCTTGTTCGCCTTCGCGGTACTCGCCCGCGAGTTTCACTGGATCGATGCGTTGATCGCGGTTGTTGCGCTTGCCGTGGGCATCATCCCCGAAGGTCTGCCCGCGGTCATCACGATCACGCTCGCCATCGGCGTGCAACGCATGGCGGCGCGCAACGCGGTCATTCGCCGCCTTCCTGCCGTCGAGACGCTGGGCGCCACATCGGTAATCTGCTCGGACAAGACCGGCACGCTCACGCGCAACGAGATGATGGTCCGGCGCCTGCTGATCGAGCACGATACGATTCTCGTCGGCGGATCGGGCTATGCGCCCGAGGGCGGTCTCACCAGCGAAGGCGCCGAGGACGATGCCGATGCAATCGCGGCTGCCGGCGCGATCATTCGCTGTGGGCTGCTCTGCAACGACGCGACGCTCAGACGCGATGCCGACCAATGGAAGGTCGACGGCGATCCCATGGAAGGCGCGCTCGTCGCGCTGGCGATGAAAGCGGGCCTTAACGCCGATCACCTGCGCGCCGAATGGAAGCGTCTGGATGAGATCCCGTTCGACGCCGCCTATCGCTTCATGGCGACGCTCCATGCGGGCCCGGCGGGCGACCATGTGATCTTCCTCAAGGGGGCGCCGGAGGAAGTCATGGCCATTGCCGGGATCGATCCGCGAAATTGGGAACAGCGGATCGCCCAGGCGGCCGATCATGGCGAACGTCTGCTCGGCTTTGCTATGAAGCGGCTGCCGGGAGGCAAGGCCCGCATCGCCTTCGATGACCTCGAAGGCGGCGTCGAGTTTCTGGGTTTGATGGGCTTTATCGATCCGCCGCGCGAAGAGGCCAAGGCAGCAATCGCCGAATGCAGATCGGCCGGCATTGCTGTCAAGATGATCACCGGCGACCATCTCGGCACCGCGCTTGCCATCGCGCGCCAGCTCGAGATCAACGAGAAACCGCACGGCCTTACCGGCAAGGAACTCGAAGACCTCTCCGAGGATGCGCTCGCGGCGCGCGTGCTCGGGATCGACGTCTTCGCGCGCACGAGCCCCGAGCACAAGCTGCGGATCGTCCGCGCGCTGCAGTCGCATGGCCTGATCGTCGCCATGACCGGCGACGGCGTCAACGACGCCCCGTCGCTCAAGCAGGCCGATGTCGGGACCGCGATGGGCCACAAGGGCACCGAGGCGGCCAAGGAAGCGGCCGAGATGGTCCTGCTCGACGATAATTTCGCCTCGATCGTCGCGGCGGTCCGAGAGGGCCGCACCGTCTACGACAATATCCGCAAGGTCATCGCCTGGACCTTGCCGACCAATGGCGGCGAGACGGTCGCGGTCGTGCTGGCGATCCTGATCGGCTTCACCCTGCCGATGACCGCGACGCAGATCCTCTGGATCAATCTGGTGCTGGCGGTAACGCTCGGTCTGGTCCTGGCGTTCGAACCCGGCGAACCTGGCACGATGGAGCGGCGCCCGCGACCGGCAAGCGCCCCTCTGCTCTCGCCGTTCATGCTCTGGCGGGTGCTGCTCGTTTCGGTCATGCTGGCTGTCCTCGCGCTGGGCGTCTTCTTCCACACGCTGGGACAGGGCCGCGATCTGGAAACGGCGCGCACGATGGTCGTGAACATGCTGGTGGTCGCGGAAATCTTCTACCTCTTCAACGTGCGCTACCTCCACATGCGCTCACTGACATGGCGTGGCGCGATCGGGACGCCCGCAGTCCTCGCAGCGATCGCCGTCGTGGTTCTGGCGCAGCTGCTCTTCACCTACGCCCCCTTCATGCACGCCGTGTTCGAAAGCCGCGCGCTCACCCTCGGCGACGGCGCACTTATCATCGTCCTGGGCATCGGCCTGTTCTTCTGCCTCGAATGCGAAAAGCTGCTGATGCGGCGTCTGGGCTGGTTCGACGAGCTTAACTGACCGGCAGGTCTCCATCTCGAAAGGAAGCTATATGAGCACTCCGACCCGTCCGCGCAAAATCCTCCTCGCCACGGATATGAGCTGCCGCTGCGACCGTGCGCTCGACCGGGCCGTTCAACTGGCGCAGGAGTGGGAGGCCGAACTGATTGCGGCCTATGTCATCGATCCCGCGGAGACACGCCAGTTCCGGTTCGACCGCACGCCCGCCTCGTGGCGCCGGCTGCCGAGCCCCGTCGACCGGATGAAATGGCGCCTCAAGCGCGACCTGGGCAAATCGGGCGACACCATCCGCGTCCTGGTCGAAGAAGGTGAACCGGCCGAAGTTCTGCTGGCAATGGCGGCACGAGAGGGCTGCGACCTGATCGTGACCGGAATCGCCAGCGACGAGACGCTCGGCCGCACGTTTCTCGGCAACACCGTCAACCGGCTGGTGCGCGGATCGCCGGTACCCGTGCTCGTCGTCCATGATCGCGCGGTCCGGCATTATCGCGACATCGTCGTCGGCACGGACTTCTCGGAGGCCTCGCTGCAGGCGCTGCTTGCCACGGCCGCCTACTTTCCGGCAGCGGCGCTGACCTTGTTCCACGGCTATGATGTCCCCTTCTCCGGCTATCTAGACGAGCAGGATTTCAAGCGCGACGTCGGCGCCATGGAGGAGGAGCTTGGCAAAAAGTTTCTGGCCGATGAGCGCGTCGATGCGCGTCTCAGGGACAGAACGGACGTCATGATTGCGCATGGCCACCCCGAGCGGTTGCTGAGTGACTATGTCGAAGACCAGCACGTCGATCTGACCGTCATTGGCAGCCATGGCCGCGGCGCGCTGTTCGACGCGCTGATCGGGAGCACCGCAAAGAATCTGGTGGAATCGCTCGAAGGCGATCTTCTGATCGTCCACTATCGGCCCAACGAATAGCCCAAGCACCTGTTTGAAGAAGTTAAATCACCGGCGGGGTTGTATGATCGGCCTCCGTAATATCCCGCATATAGACCGGCTCGAACGCACCATAGCCTCCTCCAAACGAGACGGAGGCGACGATGAAAAATATCCTTCTACTGGTACATGACGATGAGGGGCAGGAAGCCCGGCTGCAGGCGGCGCTCGACCTGACCCGGGCGCTGGACGGCCACCTGTCCTGCATCGATGTCACGATGATCCCCGATCTCGCGTGGGATTATGACGGCACCGGATCGGCCATGCTGCTCGCCAACGAGCATGGCCGCGAAGTGGACAACAAGGCTGCCCTCGAAGCCCGGCTGGCATCCGAGGATGTTGCGTGGAGCTGGACCGATGTTACGGGTTTTGCGGCCGAGGCAGTTCTGGACACCGCAAGGCTCGCCGATCTCATCGTGCTCAACCGCAAGCTCGACCAGGCCTCCCACCCCGACATGGCTGATATCACGAGCCGGGTCGTCATCAAGGCGGGCAAGCCTGTCGTTGCGGTCCCCAATGATGTCAGAGGCTTCAAACTGCGCCGAGCGTTGATCGCCTGGGATGGACAGCCTTCCGCGGCGACAACCATGCGGGCCTGCGTTCCGCTGCTGGCGCTCGCCGAGGAAGTCCAGATTTTCATGGCCAGAGACGGCGCCGAGCAGACCGAGCCGACCGAGGCTGCGGAATATCTCTCGCGGCACGATATCCATGCCGCGATCCGCATTGTCGACGATGGGCTGACCCCCGCCGATCAACTGATCGCCGATGAGGCCGCCAACTGGCACGCGGACTATATCCTGATGGGTGCCTATGGCCGCGGACGGCTGATGGAGACGTTCGGCGGTGTGACCAAGCGCATGCTCGCGCACAGCAAGCTTCCGCTGATTCTCGGCCACTGACTTGTCGCGGACCCTGGCCGCGTCTTCTGCCCCCGCGGACATCGGCGACGCGTTCTGGCAATATGGCCCGGACGCGCTGCTGACGCGCCTCGGGTCTACCCGCGAGGGCCTGGCTGAAGCCGAGGCCGACGCGCGGCTGATCCGCGACGGGCCAAACGAGATCGGGGAAACCGCCCGGCAGCACATCTTCGTCGACCTGCTCCACCGCTCGCCAATCCCCTGATGGCGATCCTGCTCATCGCCGCCATCGCAGGCGTCACGGGCGATCTTGCAAGCTTCCTCATCATTCTGGCCGTGGTGATCCTCTCCACGCTGCTCGACATGGTGCAGGAACATCGGGCGCAAGCCACGGCCGCGGCGCTCAAGCGCTCGATCGCGCTCCATGCGACCGTGCTACGCGACGGCCACCCGATCGAACTCCCGGTCAGTGCCATCGTGATGGGCGATGTGCTGCAGCTCTGTGCGGGCGATCTCGTCCCCGTCGACGGGATCGTGCTTGCCTCCAACGGCGCGCAGGTCAACGAGGCACTGCTAACCTGAGAACCCTATCCGGTCGAGAAGCGCGTCGGACCCGATCCGGAAGCCTCGACCCCCGCCGAGGCCAGCGGCGCGCTCTTCCATGGAACGTCGGTGATCGCGGGTACCGCGACGATGCTGGTCGTGGAGACAGGCGCGCGGACCCGGTTCGGCGCGATCGCGCAATCCCTGGCGGCCGCGCCTGCCTCCACCGCGTTCGAGCGCGGCATCCACAAGCTCGGTATGCTCATCGCCCGCCTCACGATCTTCCTCGTGCTGTTCGTGCTGCTGGCGCATCTGGCGCTCGGCCGCCCGCCCCTGCAATCGGGGCCTATCTTCTTTGGCGCGCGCCGCGGAGGTCCTTCGCTTTCCGCCGGACCAGGCTGGTGGCGCCTTTAGGCTTTCTGGGCGGCTTTCTCGATAGCTCGAGCGTTGGCGGCTGAGGACCGCTGGTGACCGGCAATCTCCTGGCGCAGGGCATGACCCCGCGCATGGCTGTCGGTACGGGAGCCGCGACCGGCATCCTGATTGGCGGCCTCGTTGCGGCGCCTCTCGGGCGCCTGGCTGACGCGGCGCATGTCGCCCAAGCTGCTGCTGCAACTTATTGGGATGCTGCTGGTGGCGACGAGATCTTGATCCTGCCTTCGCTGATGTTCGATCCGCTGCCCGTCTTCCCGCGCATTTGACATATTTATGGATCGGCGGCGATCGACGCTAATCTCATCAGTCCAGCCCCCGCTTGCCAGGCGCCCAATAGGCCTTGGCGAATATGCGTGCCGCCAACACATCAAGCAGTTTGAGGTGCTGTCGGATTCGCTGGATCGTGCCGGCCTTACCGGTCAGCACTAACGAGGATCGCGTAGCGATCGATGTGTCAAGCGCAGCAATGAGGTCGTCGACATGTATATCATTTTGGCGCCTTGGGATGAGCGTCACCTTCTCAATCCCAAGACGCGCCAGCACCTTTGTGCAAGCATCAATGTCGCCAACCTCGAAGCAGAAGTGCACAATATCCGCTGCTGGCATCGACATGAGCGCATAGGCGAGACCGATTGACGTCTCATCCCCGGCGAGAGCGAGCGGCGGCGTCAACTTGCCCAGGTCGAGCGACCTTCGCGGACCGAACACATCGCATTGATCCCCCACGACAAGACCGGACAGCCAGGCGCTACCGGGTCCATCGCCATGGGCGTATCCAAGCAGGCGTGTACGGCCTGCAATCGCGTCCCAGTCGATCGGCGTGTAGGTTCGCGCAACGAATGCCGAGCCCATCGCGATCTGGACCTTTTGCCCAGGCGTCCAGACGACCCCGCGAAGGGCTTCTCCCTCCAGCGACACCAGCCTGAAGCGATCGGCCACATCCTCGATCGCGGCAACGGTCGCACGCTTCATAAACAGGCTGGTGATCGCCTTGCTGAGTCGCCCCGGCTGCTTGGGCACAACGCCGCCGGAGTCCGACATACCCGTCATGCGGCCCGCACCGCGAATTCGTTGCCGCGACCTTCATCGATCGGCAGCGTCTGCGCTATGTAGCCATGCGCCGGATCGCGGACATAATCGAGATAGTCCTGCGCGAACGCGTTCTCGGCCAGCACCACCGCGCCGGGACGCAAGCGCGGCTCGATCAGCTTCAACACCGGCAGGTAAAGCGACCATGCGCCGTCGATCAGCGCCACGTCGACCGCGCCGCCGACATCCTTGAGCGTTTGGAGGGCGTCACCCTCGCGGATATCGACCAGGTCGGCAAGGCCCGCCGCTTCGACATGCGCTCTGGCGCGGGTCACTTTCGTCGGCTCCAACTCCGAGCCGATGAGTTGCCCGCCGCCATTATCGTGAAGGGCTGCGGCCAGATAGATGATCGAGACGCCCATTGAGCTGCCGAATTCCACGATCCGCTCGGCCCTTGTGGCCCGAACGATGGCGTAGAGAAAACGGCCGTAAGCCGGCGTGACCGACAGGAAATGTGCGGCATGGACGCTATAGACGGCCCCATAGTCAGCGCGTTCGTCGGCGATCATCCGAGCCGCAGCCTGCTCGATCGTGCCGCCTGTTTCTTCCAGATCTGCCATCATGTCCTGGATGAACGGGCCGTCCGCCACTTCAGCATCCCGATGAAGCCTGCTCAGCGTGTCAGCGACACGGCCGTTTGTCAGCATATTCATGATGTCTCCTGTCCGGCCACGAACCGGTTGGCCTCGACGAGTGCGTTACGACGGCATAGAGGAGATGCCGATTGGCGTCATTCCGAAGGCTCGACACTTTGTTATTCATTCTCGCCACCAAGCGCTTAGGCCTGCGATGCCGCTGCTGACTGACCTCTCGGTGGAAAGTGACTGGGTCGAACCAGATGATGTGCCGCGTCCCGTCGTCACCTATGGTTTCGAGTCAGAGACGTTCGGCGATTTCGAGCTGGACATGCATCATCATGCCAAGAGCCAGCTTCTCCTTGTCCTACGGGGAGCGCTGACCTGCGAGGTCAAGCGTGGGCTCTGGATCGTGCCGCCCCACAGCGCGATCTGGATACCCGATGGAACCGTCCATGCGATCAAGGTGACGGGAGCATTGGAAGGATATGGCGCCTTCCTGGCACCGGACATCGACGTCCGGCTCTCGCCGAGCTGCTGCGCGGTCTCGGTAACGCCGCTGCTACGCGAGCTATTGATCCGCGCCGCCCACCTCCCAGTTCTTTACGAAGAAAATGATGTGAATGCGCGGATTGTGTCGGTCATGCTGGACGAGTTGGCAGCGGCTGGTCCTGAGGATCTGCATTTGCCGATGCCGACCGAGCCTTGCCTGCGACAGATCATCGCCGATATGTTGCTCACCCCGGCCGACAGGGGGACGCTGCAGAGCTGGGCCGACAAGGTCGGCATCAGCAGTCGGACCTTCGAGCGGGTTATACGGCGCGAGACGGGCATGAGTTTCGGGCGCTGGCGTCAGCAGTTCGCCGTCACCCTCGCCGTGCAGTGGCTGGCTGCCGGCGCATCGATCCAGCAGGTGGCGGCTGATCTCGGCTACGAGAGTGTGCCCAGCTTCGTGACCATGTTTCGCAAGGCACTCGGCAACTCGCCGGGGCGCTACATGGCGCAGCGTCATGCGAGCCGGGGTTCAATAAGGTCGGTTTTCCACGGAGCTTAGCGTTTCAGGAAGCGGACGAGACCGCAAGATGATCGAGAATCGGACACTCCGGCCGCGCGTCACCGTGACAGGTCTCCGCCAGCTCCAGCAGCGTAGCCCGCATCGCTTCCAGCATCGCGGCCTTCCGGCCGAGTTCGTCCGCCCGTGTAAGCGCCAGCGCCTTCACCTCGGCGCTCGATCGCTCCCGATCGGCCCAGAGATGGAGCAGCGCGCGAATTTCCTCGATCGGAAAGCCAAGATCGCGGGCGTTGGCGATGAACTTGAGGCGATGGACGTCGGCATTCGCATAGTCGCGATAGTTGCCGCGGCGGACCGGCGGCGGAATGAGGCCGATTGCCTCATAGTGCCGGATCATGCGCTGCGAGACGCCGCTCGAATTGGACGCTCCCCCGATATTCACAGCGTCACCCGGTTGAGCCGCAACGCATTGGTGACGACGCTGACGGACGACAGCGCCATTGCGGCCGCCGCGATCATCGGCGAGAGCAGCACGCCGAACAGCAGGTAGAGAGCGCCCGCCGCGACGGGCACGCCCAGCGCATTGTAGACGAAGGCGAAGAACAGGTTCTGGCGGATGTTCGCCATGGTCGCCTGGCTCAAACGCCGGGCGCGAACGATGCCGGTCAGATCGCCCTTGAGCAGCGTGACGCCCGCGCTCTCGATCGCCACGCCGGTGCCAGAGCCCATCGCGATGCCGACATCGGCGGCGGCCAGCGCGGGTGCATCGTTCACCCCATCGCCTGCCATCGCGACGATGCGGCCGTCGCGCTTGAGCCGCGCGACAACGGCGCTCTTCTGATCGGGAAGGACGTCTGCCTCGACCTTTTCGATGCCGAGGCTGCGCGCAACGGCTTGTGCCGTGGTGTGATTGTCGCCGGTCAGCATGACGACCTCGATGCCCTCGTCACGGAGCGCAGCGAGCGCCTCGGCGGTCGTCGCCTTCACGCGATCCGCGATGGCGATCACACCCGCGGCGCGATTCGCTACCCCGACATAGATGACCGTGGCGCCATCCCCGCGTAGCACTTCGGCATCTGCCGCAAGGCTGGCTGTCCCGACGCCGGCCCCGGTGAGGAAGGCGGCATTGCCGAGCATGATCCGCTTGCCCTCGACCGTGCCGGTCGCGCCTTTGCCGATGGGGGAATCGAAGTCGGCAACCGACGGAATGAGAACGCCCCGTTCCTCCGCCGCCGCGGCAATCGCCAGGGCAAGCGGATGCTCCGACGCGCGCTCGACTGCAGCTGCCAATCGGAGCAACTCGTCTTCCTCGTAGCCTTCGGTCGCGATGATGCGGGTGACGGCCGGCCGGCCCTCGGTCAGCGTTCCCGTCTTGTCGACCACGAGCGTGTCAATCTTCTCCATGAACTCGAGCGCTTCGGCATTCTTGATGAGCACGCCCTGCCCCGCTCCCCGGCCGATGCCGACCATGATCGACATCGGTGTCGCCAGGCCCAGCGCACAGGGGCAGGCGATGATCAACACGGCGACAGCAGCCACCAGTCCGTGGGCCAACCGTGGCTCGGGCCCCCAGATACCCCAGGCGGCAAACGCCAGTGCGGCAACGGCCAGGACCGCAGGCACGAACCAGCCCGCGACCTGATCGGCCATCCGCTGGATCGGCGCGCGCGAGCGCTGCGCATCGGCGACCATCTGGACGATCCTGGCGAGCATCGTGTCGCGCCCGACCTTCTCAGCGCGGATGACAAGCGCCCCCGTCTGGTTGAGCGTGCCGCCGATGACATCATCGCCCACAGCTTTGGTGACCGGCATCGATTCTCCCGTCACCATCGCCTCGTCGAGCGAGGATCGGCCATCCTCGACTTCGCCATCGACGGGCACCTTTTCACCCGGACGCACGCGCAGCCGGTCACCCACGACGATCGCCTCGATCGCCACTTCCTCCTCGCTGCCGTCGGCCAGCATTCGCCGGGCGGTGCGCGGTGCGAGGCCGAGCAGCGCCTTGATCGCGCCCGATGTGCGTTCGCGCGCGCGCAGTTCGAGCATCTGACCGAGCAGCACCAGAACGGTGATGACCGCTGCCGCCTCGAAATACACGGCCACTGTGCCATCGGCTGCATGAAACGCGGAAGGGAAAAGCCCGGGCGCGAAGGTCGCGATCACGCTGTAGGCCCAGGCCACCCCCGTCCCCATGGCGATCAGCGTGAACATATTGAGGTTGCGCGAGCGGAGCGATGCCCAGCCGCGCGCAAAGAAAGGCGCGCCGGCCCAGAGCACGACGGGAGTAGCCAGCACCAGTTGCACCCAGACGGATATCCGCATCGGCACGAGATGATGCAGGGCCGGGAACAGGTGCGCGCCCATTTCGAGGACGAAGATCGGCAAGGCCAGGACGAGCGCGATCCAGAAGCGCCGCGTCATATCGGTCAGTTCGGCGCTCGGGCCGCTGGCCACCTCCGCGATCGCTGGCTCCAGCGCCATGCCGCAGATCGGGCAGGCGCCGGGATAATCCTGGCGTATCTCGGCGTGCATCGGGCAGGTCCAGACCGATCCGGGTGCGGCTTGAGGTTGCTTCAGATGCTGGTCGCCGAGGTAGCGTGCCGGATCGGCGATGAACTTTGTGCGGCAGCCATCACTGCAAAAATGATAGGTCTGGCCCGCATGCTCGGTGTGGTGCGCCGTGGCGGCTAGGTCGACCCGCATGCCGCAAACCGGATCAACCGCGATACCGGTCGTATCTTGCCGGCGCTCATGCGGAGGCTCGTGACAGCATGCATGCGCATGCGAATGAGGGTCGTGGTGGTTCGGTTCGGACATGTGTCAGTCTCCTGCACCCATCAACATAGGGTCTGACATCATGTCAGGGTCAAGGGCCGGATGAGGATCGACCGCGCTTTCTCGAAGGCGCCTGCGGTTCAGCCGACGCCCCGATCATGGCGACAAGCGTCTCCTCCGCGCGTTCGCGCCTCTGCGGATCGATGGAGGTAAGATCGGAGCGCAACCACTCGGGCAGTCGCCTGACCAGATCCCGCAAGCTTGTGTTTCCGTTCCCGGAGGAAACGCCCTCTCCAGGCAATGAGCCCGTGCTCATACATGGGCTTTGCTGGCCAGGAGGTTCTCGACAAATAGGCTAACGGCGGAGTGAAGGTAACGCATCAGTCCTGCTTATCCGGCAACCGCTTGAAGCCATGCATGGAAAACCACCATTGGATGGCAATGATTGCCCCTTTGGAAGGCTGGATGAGGGCGATCATCATAATGATCGCGAGCGGCAGGATGATCGCCATCAGCGTGCCCACAGATAGGAACCGCGGCTGTTCTCGGCGAGCGACGCAAAGCCATCATCCTACGCATGCGACGCGTGCCGCTGCTCGATGCCAGTGGCGCAGCCGTCCTCGAGCAGATCGTCACGCAAGCCGCGGCCGCCGGCACGCACATCATCTTGTCCGGCATTCAGGCACAACCGCTCAAGATGCTCTCCCACCTCTCACTCGGCGCTAACCAGTTCCACATCACTCATTGCGACAGCTTTGCCGACGCGCTCCGTATCGCGGGGGCCATCGCCGCCGCCCCAACTGAACCCAAAGGCAGGACACTCTCGTGACCGACAGCACTGACGACTATATCTATGATGAAGCATCGGGTGAATGGCTGCCCGCTGCCGAAGCCGCTGCAAGGGCTGCGGCCGAACACGCGGTCGAGGTGCGGGACTCCGCCGGCAATCTTCTCGCCGATGGAGACAGCGTGATCACGATCAAGGATCTCAAGGTCAAGGGCGCGGGCCAGACGCTGCGCAAGGGTAGCCCAGCGAAGCGAAGATAGAGAACTGCCTGTTGATCTGGAATGTCGGCTCAAGCTCGAAACCCCAGCTGCGCGAGGACGCTGCGTTTTCCGTAATCGTATAATTGGGCCGGGAGGAATCCGGGGCGAACTCGACCTGCTGATCGGCATATTTGGTGTAGAAGAGGCTGGCGCTGATCGACAGTCGGTTGCCGAGCGTGCGCCCCTTGTAGAAGAGTTCGTAATTGCGGACCGATTCCGGGCCGTAATAGACGTTACCGCCAGTGTCCCGATCGAGATAGAAGGCGCCAGTACGGAAGCCCTGCGAATAGGTGAAGCCTGCGCGGTGCCCTGCCCCAAGATCCTTTGCGAGCCCGACCCTGGGCACGAAATTGGTCTCATCGAATTTGTTGAAGTTGTTGAAGGTCTGCGGCGCGCCGACAAAGATAGGCTGCACGAGGTTGTGCAGGCCCAGCAGATCGAAGCGCCCGCACAGTTGCAGGTAGCCCGAAGGCGTCGAGCGCACCGATCCCAGCACGGCGAAGGCGTAGTACGGCGCAAAGGCCATCGCCTTCGGAGACCAGCCGAGATGGGGACCGACGAACGGCACCAGCGCCATCGCCGAGATCACTGCGAGGGCGCCCCCGGCCAGTTCGACCTTGGCGCCGAAGCGCAGCAATCGCGAAAGGCGGTGGGCTTGCCCATCGCGGTCGGCCTCGGCACCATAGCGCACGATCGCCTGCCACGAGGGGAATTCGATCACCCCGCAAACCGTGGTGACATAGGCATGGACGAGGACCAGCACGCCGTAGTCCTTCGGCCCCAGGTAACGCGTCGCCAGCAACAGATAGCCCAGGCTCATGATGCCCGCGCCCGCCTTGCCTCCCAGCACCAGGCCAAGGCTCGCAAAGATGCGGCGGACCCGGCGCGCCGGTCGATCGGTCATCATTCGCCCATCAGGATTTTCGGCGCGACGTACTGTTGTCCATTCATCGTGCGCTTCTAGCGGCTTGCTATCCGACATTACCAGTCTTCGTGCTCACGCGGGAACGAGCTTGAGATGGCGGCTCTCGCGGCGGCGCCTTTCCGCGAAAGCCGCAACGGCATTCGCCGCACGGACGGACGAGGGCGTATCCTGAAGATCGAAGCTCTGCGCGAACAGGTCCCGCTGCACCGCGCGGTAGCGGGTCGCGTGAAGATCTCCGGCCCGCTCCAACACGGCCTACGGGCTGCAGGTCGCCGCCGCGCGGCAATTCATCCGCGCCAACGTGCCCGCCGACGCCGACATCATCTTCGGCGGGGATTTCGATCTCGGCCATGACCCCCGCCGTATCGCGGGCGAAGAAGCCCAGGGCGGGATCGTCCCCGGCGCGCGGGAAGCGACGTCGCTGGCGAACGCGATCGATACCACGGGGATGGCCGCGCGCGACCGCAGCGCAATTCTTTCCCGCGCCAAGGACAAGCAGTACTTCCGCGCAGGAGCCGACGACCGGCTGGCCTTGCGCGATCTGGAAGTGCCGTTCGGGATCGGCAACGGCGGGACCGAATTGTCGGACCACCTGGGCTTTATCGCCAGCTACGCGGTCCGCTGATCCTCACTACCGAAAACGGAGCACTGCACGCCGATCGCCCATAACGCGGTGTAGACCAGCTACTTCGGGCAGACCAACTCGCTGAGCCCGAAGCTGCGGTATTGACCGATCACCCCCGGACCCTGATCTCGACGGCGAAGCCATGCCGATCGTCGAGGGTCCGGGCGTCGCCGCCATGGGCCAGGGCGATCGCCCGCACCATCGCCAGCCCAAGCCCATGGCCCGGCGTCGAGCGCGCCGCTTCCGCGCGGGCGAAGCGGTCGAACAGGCGGGCACGCTGCTGCGCCGGAACCCCCGGCCCGTCGTCCGCGACGGTCACCTTCACCCCGTCTTTCACCCGCTCGCCGCTGATCGTGACGCCGGTGCCTGCGGGGGTATGCCGCAAGGCATTGTCGAGCAGGTTCGCAAGGGCCTGGTTGAGAAGGCGCCGGTCGCCCTCCACTTCCATATCCTGCGCCAGGACAAGGTGCAGCGATCGCCCGCTGTCCTCGAAATCGGGGCGATAGCTCTCCGCCATCCTTTCAAGCAACGTGGAGAGGTCTAGGCGTTCGCGCGGAAGCCGCTCGCTCATGCCCTCGATCTCGGCGATGCGCAGCAGGGCGGAGAAGATCTCCAGCAGTTCGGCTGCCTGCGCGCGGGCGCTTTCGAGCCGTTCCGATCGGACCTCCTCATCGCTCTCCTGCGCGGCCTGGTCGAGGCTGGAACACAGCCGGGTCAGGGGCGTGCGCAAGTCGTGCGCGACGTCGCTGGAGACTTGCCGCAAGTTCTCCATCAGCCCCTCGATACGATCCAGCATCGCATTGAGAGTGCCCGCGAGCCGGTCGAATTCACTGCCCGATCCGTCACGCGGGACGCGCCGGGCAAAGTCGCCGCCGATGATCGCCCGCGCGGTCGCGTCGATGCGCTCCAGCCGGTGCTGCGTCAGCCAGCCGATGATCCCTGCGGCGACCGCGCCGACCACCAGCAAGGCCGCAAGGGCCGCCGCGAAAAGGGCAGCAAGCGTGCGGTCGATCTCGTCGAGGCCGGAACGGTCGGCTGCAACCACCAGCATGCCGCCCGCCACTTTCGTCGTCAGCGCCTGCGCAATGCCGGGGTCCGGCTCGCCGGGCTTGCGATAATGCAGGAACTCCTCGAACCCGACTTTCGAAGGCACTTGCGCCTGCAGCTTTCCCGCGACCCGGTTCCCGGCCTCGTCCACAAGCAGGTAGTCGAGGCTTGCAGTGGACCGGGACGCCTCGCGCCGCTCGATGGCGGAGGCGATCGCGGGCAGTCCGTGCCTGTGCGCCTCGGCCAGCAACCCCGCGGTCTCGGCCGAGATGCGGTGGTCGAGCTGCTGCTCCAGTGCCTCGTGCGTGACTTCATACGAGATCGCCCCGATCCCCACGATGGCCAGCGCGAAGACGAGACCGACGATGGCGACAAGCCCAGTCGTCGTCTTCCATGCCTTCCCCAACATCACAGTATCCACATCATCCGGGCCGCATCATGTAGCCCGAGCCGCGAACGGTCTCGATCGCGTCCTCCTCGAACCCGGCGTTCAGCTTGGAGCGCAACCGGCTCATGTGCGTGTCGACGATGTTGGTCTTGGGATCGAAGTCGAAATCCCACACCCGCTCCAGCAGCATCGTGCGCGTCACCACCCGGCGCGGGTTGCGCATCAGTTCGGCCAGCAGGCTGAATTCGCGCGGTTGCAGGGCCACGCGCCTGCCGCCCCGCTCGACCGTGCGGCTATCGAGGTCCAGCACGATGTCGCCGACGCTGAGCCGCCGCGCCTCGATCCGGGCGTGGGTGCGCCGTCCCAGCGCATTGATCCGCGCGCTAAGCTCAGAGAATGCGAAAGGCTTGACGAGGTAGTCGTCCGCACCCGCCTCCAGCCCGTTCACCCGGTCGGCGATGCTGCCGAGTGCGGTAAGCATCAGCACCGGCGTCGTATCACCGGTCGCCCGCAGCGCCTTGAGCAGCGAGAGCCCGTCGAGGCCCGGCAGCATCCGGTCCACGACGACGACGTCGAACCCGCCACCGGCGGCATGGTAGAGCCCCTCAGTCCCGCCCGAACCGAGCATGACGGCGTGGCCCGCCTCCTCCAGCCCCTTGGCGATGAAGCGCAGGGTGTCTTGGTCATCTTCGACGATCAGGATTCGCATGAGGCCAGCCTAGCGCGCCTGCGCCCCGCCGCGCCAGCCACCTCCGAGCGCGCGGAACAGTGTTACCTCTGCCTGCGCGAGCGCCATGTCGCTCTGCACCCGGGCGAGCCGGGCGGTGGCGAGGGTGCGCTCCGCATCGACCTGCAGCAATCCTGCAGCATCGCCATAGCGCACGCGAGCGGCGGTGCGCCGTGCATAGGCCTGCGCCTGGCTCGCTGCCTCGGCAAGATCACGGTTGCGGCGCATCTCCGCATCGTAGCTGGCGAGGCCGGTCTCGACTTCGCGCAGCGCCTTGAGCATGGCGACGTCCCAACCGGCCAGCGCCGCCTGTTCGGAGGCGCGGGCCTGCGCCATCTTCGCGCGCGCCGGGGCCATGTTGGGGAAAGCCCAGCTGATCAGCGGCGAGGCGACCGCATCGAACCCGCCCGCCAGCAGGCCGAGCGCGCCGCCGAGATTGACTTTGGGATAGAAGTCCGCCCGCGCCACGCCGACGCGGGCGCTGGCGGCGGCCAGCTTGCGCTCTGCCTCGCGCACGTCGGGGCGGCGCAGCAGCAGCGCGGTGCCATCGCCCACGGGCAGTGCACCTTTGAGGCGCGGCGCAGCCTCGCAGGCCAGCGCGAACCCGCGCGCCTCCGCCGGGGGACGCCCCTGCAACGTGGCGATGCGGTAGAGCGCGTTGGTCCGCTGCGCCTCGAACGGCGCGACCGCCGCGCGCGACGATGCCGACAACGCGGCGACTTGCGAGACTTCCAGCGGCGAGACCTCGCCTGCGGCCAACTGCTCCTTCACCAGCGCCACCGAGCGATCCTGCGCGGCGGCGACCGACTTGGCCTCGGTAATGGCGCGGGAGGCAGCACAGAATTCGACATAGGCCTGTACGGTATCAGCAACCACCGCCACCCGCACGCCGTCGAGCGCGGCGGCTTGCGCTTCGGCATCCGCGCGCGCGGCGAGAGCGCCCGAACGCAGGCGGCCGAACAGGTCGACGTCCCAGCTTGCCGTCGCGGCGATGTCCCAGTCGCTGGCCGAGACCGAGGCGGCGCTCGGCTGGTTGCTGGGGTTGTCCACCGTCAGCGCGCTTTCCACCGTGGTCGTCGGCAGGCGCGCGGCCTGGGCCTGTCTCAAGGCTGCGCGGGCACCGTCGAGGTTGGCGTAGGCCACGCGCAAGTCGGCGTTGGCGGCAAGGCTGGCCATGACGAGCGCGTCGAGTTGCGGATCGTCGTAGAGCCGCCACCAGTCTTCCGGCACCGGCTCTATCGAGGCAACCGGAACCTCCGCGAAAGCGCCGCCCGCAGCGGGCGGAACCACGGTCTTCGGCGGCGTCCCCGCACCCATGCAGGCCGACAGGGCAAGCGCCAGCAGCGGCGCGGCGAGCGAAACACGGCGCGTCATGCCAGGACCTCCTGAGCCTGAGCGGGCGGCGTGCGCTTCTCCTCGCCGTAGCGCGCATAGAGCGCGGGCATCAGGAACAGGTTGAGCACGGTGGAGGACAGCAGGCCGCCGAGGATAACGATGGCCATCGGGTGCTCGATCTCATGCCCCGGGGCATTGCCCGCGACGATCAGCGGCACCAGCGCCAGCCCAGCGCAGGCCGCCGTCATCAGGATGGGCACCAGCCGTTCCTCCGCCCCGCGCAGGACGAGGTCGCGGCCGAACGCCATCCCCTCCTCGCGTTCGAGATGGCGGTAGTGCGAGAGCAGCATGATCCCGTTGCGCGCGGCGATGCCGATCACGGTGACGAAGCCGACCAGCGAGCCGAGCGAGAGCACCCCGCCCGTCAGCGCCACCGCGACGACCCCGCCGACCAGCGCGAACGGCAGGCTTACCCCGACCAGCGCGGTGATCCGGCGCGAGCGGAACTCGATCCACACCAACAGCAGCACGCCCATCAGGCACAGTGCCCCGGTGGTCCACAGCCGCTGGCGCGACTCCTTCAGCGCGGCGTATTCACCCAGCACTTCGGGGTGATAGCCGCTGGCGAAGCGCACCTTGGCGACGGCCGCCTCGACCCCGCGCGCCACCGTGCCGAGGTCCGCACCCGAGACGTTGAGCGTCACGTCGAGGCGGCGCTGACCGTTCTCGCGCTTCACTTCGTTGGGCGCGGGCACTACTTCGACGTCGGCGATATCGGCGAGGCGTACCGGCGCGCCGGCGGGCGACTGGATCATCAGGTCGCGCAGGGCGTGGATATTGCCGCGCACCTCCGGCTCGCCCCATAGCGCGACGTCGAAGGCGCGCTGGTCGCGGTAGATCTCGCCGACCTTCTGCTGCGCCACCAGCGTCTGCGCCTGACGGCGCACTTCGCCCGCCGTCAGGCCGAACCGCCCCAGATCCTCGGGACGCGGGCGAATGCGCAACTGGGCGACCAGCACCTGGCTCTCCAGCTTGAGGTCCGCCACGCCGGGAATACCCGAAACCGCATCGCGGACGCGCTGTCCGGCGGCGCGCAGTTCCTCCTGCTCGGGGCCGTAGATGCGCACCACCACGGTGGCACCGGCGCCGGTCAGCACTTCCTTGATGCGTTCGCGCAAGTACGTCAGCACATCGCGGAACAGGCCGGGGTAGCCGTCGACCACTTCCTTGATCTTCGCGACCGAGCCGTCGTAGTCGGCCTTTTCGTCGAGGCTGATCCACAGTTCGGTGAAGTTCGGGCCGACGACCTCGTCCGCCTGCTCGGCGCGGCCGATGTGCGCGCCGAAATTGCGCACGCCGGAGATCGAGCGCAGTTCCTTCGACGCCCGGATAGTGATCCGGTTCATCGCCTCGATCGAGGTGCCCGGCTTCTCGACGAAGTGCATCAGGAAATCGTTCTCGCGAAAATCGGGCAGGAACTGGTCCTTGAAGGTCATGTAGCCGAGGCCGGAGAGCAGCAACCCGCCCGCCACCACGCCGATCGCCGCCCCGGGGCGCACCACCGCGCGCGGCAGGACGCGGGCATAGCGGCCCTTGAGCCAGCCGACGAAGCGCGTGTCGCGCTCCTCGGTCAGCGGCGCGCGGGGCAGCAGCAGCAGGCACATCGCGGGGGTCACCGTCAGCGCCACCAGCAGCGAGGCGCCGATCGCCAGCACATAGGCGATCGCCAGCGGCTGGAAGAACGTCCCCGCCAGCCCGCCGAGGAAGAAGATCGGCAGGAACACCAGCATCACGATGAGCGAGGCAAAGACCACTGCCGAGCGCACTTCCAGCGAGGCGGCGAGGACCACCTCGAAAGCCGATTTCCGACGCTCCGCCTCGCGGTTGAGGCGCAGGCGGCGAGCGATGTTCTCGACGTCGATGATGGCATCGTCCACCACTTCGCCCAGCGCGATGACAAGGCCCGCGATCACCATGACGTTGATCGTCGCCCCGCTCCACAGCAGCACCAGCCCGGCGCCGAGCAGCGACAGGGGGATCGCCGTCAGGCTGATGACCGCCTGCCGCCAGTCGCGCGTGAACAGGAACAGCACCGCCGCCACCAGCGCGCAGCCGATCAGCAGGGCGCGGGTCAGGTTGTCGATCGAGCGTTCGATGAAGGTAGCCGGGCGGAAGATCGTGGTATCGATCTTCACTTCGGTCAGGCCCGGCTTCAGCTCGGCGATGGCGGCCTCGACCGCGCGGGTCATCTCGAGCGTGTTGGCGGTCGGCTGCTTCTCGACGATCAGCATGATGCCGGGCACGTCGTCGATGATCGCGTTGCCGATCGGGGGCGCATGGCCGTCCACCACGCGAGCGACGTCGGACAGGCGGACCGGCGCGTTGCCTGACTGCCTGACGATCGCCTGACCCAACTGGGCGGCGTCCTGCACCATGCCCGCCTGTTGCACGGCGATGCGCTGGTTCGGAGTATCGACGAACCCGCCGCCGCCCATCAGCACCGCATCGCCCGCGGCGGCGCGCACTTCGGCAAGGGTCACGCCCGAGGCACGCAGGCGGTCGGGATCGACGAGCACATGCAACTGCCGGTCGCGCTGGCCCCAGACCGCCACGTTGGCGACGCCGGGCACGGCCATCAGCCGGGGGCGGATCGTCCAGCGCACGAGTTCGGACAGCTTCATCTGGTCGAGTTTGGTCGAGGTCAGCCCGATCTTCATCGCGCGGCTGGTCGAGGACAGCGGCGGCATCAGCACCGGCTGGCGCGCGGCCAGCGGCAGGCGCGCCTGCACTTGTGCGATACGCTCGCCGACGATCTGCCTTGCACGCATGACGTCGGTGCCGCGATCGAACAGGATCTGGACCGACGACAGGCCGAGCACAGATTTGGAGCGCAGCGTCATCAGGTCCGGCACCCCGTTCACCGCAGTCTCGATCGGCACGGTGACGAGGCTTTCGACTTCCTCGGTGGAAAGGCCGGGCGCCTCGGTCTGGATCTCGACCATGGGCGGGGCGAATTCGGGAAACACGTCGAGCGGGACGTCCCGCCCGGCGCGGATGCCCAGGACCACCAGCAGCGCCGCAAGGGCGAGCACGAGGACGCGCTGGACCAGCGCGAAGCGAACGAGACCGGCCAGCATCAGTGCGCCGCCCCGAACTCGGTGCCGAAGAGTTCCGCGGTGCCGACGGTCACGACCAGCGCCCCGGCCTTGAGCCCGCGCGCGAGCAGCGCCTGGCCGCCGCTTTCCGAGGCGACCTCCACGCGCTGGCGCACGAAAGTATCGGCGCCGGTCTTCCGGTAGACCCATTCGCCGCCGTAGATGTCACGCACGATGGCCGAGGACGGGACCGATAGGCCCTGCGTGCGCCCGGCCAGCGGCAGTTCGACCGCGACGCGCTGGCCGACGCGCAAGGCGCGGTCGCCGTTGTTCACGGCATAATAGAGATCGACGGTGCCCGCCACGCTGTCGGCGGAGGGCGGCGCCTGGACCGGGCGTGCACTCCTGCCTTCTCCGTTCCCGCCGAGCGGGCGGATCATGGCCTCGCTCCCGCGCAGCACCGCGCCGACGTCGCTGGCGAAGACCGATGCGCGAACCCAGAGCGTCGATTGGGTGCCGAGCGTCGCGACCGCCGGGCCGAGCAGCCTGCGCTGCTGGCGCGCGGCGCCGAGCGCGGCCTGCGCGGCGGCATGGGCGGCAGCGGCCTCGTCACGGGCGCGCACGCTTCCGGCTTCCTCACGCACGAGGGCCTCGGCGCGGGTCAGGGCAATGCGGGCAAGCCGGGCCTGTGCCTCGGTGCGCGCCACTTCGCCGTCGGCCACCGCCTGCTGCGATCCGATCTGCTGCAGGTTGGTGAGCGAATTGACGGGCACGCCGCCCGCGCTCGTCGGCGGCACCACGATCTCGCCGGTCACCTGCCGCGTCTGCGCGGCCGAGCCGCCGCCGACCTTCACCGTCTCGATGCCGAGGCGCTGCTGGGCCTTGGGCGTCAGGGTGAGTTTCAGGAGTTCGGCTTCGTTCGCAATCAGCTCCGCATGGGCGGGCGGCGTGGACGGCTTGGATGCCGTTTGACCGCAGGCGGACACGGCGAGCGGCAGGATCAGGAGAGCAAGATGGCGCATGCCCAGGGCGCTAGCAGACGCACATTGGGCGATTCTGGAGGCAACCATACAAAATCCCAATGTTCGAAAGGACGATGATTGGAACTGGTCGCCGCCCCTCAATGCAGATGGTCCTGCGTCGCTGTGGTCTCGGGCGCGTTCCTGCTGCGCCACGCACGCTTTCGCCGGGTCGAGCCGCCGGGAGATATCCGCGCCACGTTGCGATATTCGAGCCTGCCGCCATATCCGGCCAGACGCTCCGCCCCGCGTGCAAGATGGCGCAGCAGTTGCGGATCAAGCTCCAGCGCCAGGATCGCGCGCTGGCGCTGGAGCAGCGCCAGACAGCCGAGCAGCGTCGCCTCGTCATCGCCCAGATAAGGACAGTCGAGGGCGGAGATGACCATCCCCGCCCCCTTCGCCGCACGCGCAAGCCGGACGAAATCCCGGCAGTCGTCCGACCCGAGGCGTGCCGGTCGGCAGCCCCGGATCAGGTCGATCGCCAGTTTCTCGATCGGCGACAGTTTGGCGACGTGGATCATCGGCTGCGACCGATCGCGCCGCGCGCTCAGAACCGCGCGTTGAGGCCGACCTTGAAGGCGGTCGGCGATCCCGGCGTCACGTTCGTGTTGCTGTGCGCGTAGATGAAGTAGCGCTTGTTGAAGACGTTCTCCACGTTGAGCTGGGCGCTGACCGTCTCGCTCAGGTTGTAGTAGAGCGCGGCATCGACACGGGTGTAGCCAGGCATCGAGATCAGGTTGTCGGTCGAGGCATAGCGCTTGCCCTGATAGATGACGCCGACGGCGGCACCGAGCTGTTCGATCGGATCGAAACGGGTCCACAGCGAGGCGGCGTGCTTGGGCATGTTGGGCAGGATGTTGCCCGCCTTCACCGAATTTGACACGTTGTCGAGGAACGTGCCGTCCGAATAAGTATAGGCGCCTACCATGCTGACCTGCTTGGTGATGCTGCCTGCGACGGCGAATTCAACACCCTTGGTGCGCTGGCGACCCACGGCCTCCGGAATGCCGTTACCCTTGACGTCGGCGAGGACGTTGGCACGGTCCAGCTGGAACACGGCCGCCGAGACATTGAAGGTCGGCAGGATGTCCCACTTCGCGCCGATTTCGTAGTTCTGGTACTTCTCGGGTGCGAGGCTCTCGTTCGAGGCATTCAGGGCGGTGAGCTGGTCGCCGCCGCGCGGCAGGTACGTGCGCGAGTAGCTAGCATAGATCGAGGCGTTCTCCACCGGCTTGAAGATCAGGCCCGCACGCGGCGACCACAGGTCGTCGCAGACCTTGAAGTCCTGGTTGTTGCGCAGGTTCGTGACCTTGGTGGTGAAGTGCTCGTATCGCACGCCGACGACCACATCGAACATCGGCGAGAGCGCGATCTGGTCCTGCACGTAGCCTGCGACGACTTCGGCGGTGCCACGATTTTGCGGGCTCGACGCGCTTTGCGCCCAGCGGATGTCGGGGCGGCTGATCGTCGGGTCGAGCAGCGTCGCGTAAATCGTCGTCACGCCGCTGTCGTTGGACGCGGTGGGGAAGAACGCTTCCTGACGCAGGTTCTCGGTCTTCTGGTGGCCGTATTCCGCCCCGACGAGCAGGGTATGCTCGATCGCGCCGGTGGCGAACTGGGCGTTCAGGTCAGTCTGATTGATGAAGTTCTTGCGATTGGTGAAGTTGTTGTAGCCCTGGATGCCGACGATGGTTCCTGCCGCATAGGTACCGGCGGGCAGGCCGGCCGGGTTGGTCATCGGCGCCGTGTTCACCGTCGTCGGGAAGACGTTCTGGTAGAACTTGTCGTAGTCGGCATAGCGGGTGCGGTTGCGGATCGAGACGGTGTCGCTGAACTTGTGCTCGACGAACAGCGTCGCCGCGTCCGTATCGGTCCAGGTCGGGCTCTGGTCGGGGTCGCCGAAGAACTGGCCGCGCGGCGTGCGCAGCGGCTTGCCGAGGTAGGTGGAGACACCGCGGTCGGCGACGCGCTCATCCTTGAAATGCTCGTAACCGAGGGTCACGGTGGTGTCCGCGCCGAGCTTGAAGGTCGCCGTCGGGTTGAAGCCCCAGCGGTTGTAGTCGACGCCGTCGCGGTAGCTCTCGCTGTTCTGGTACACGCCGGTCATGCGCACCGAGACCACCTCGCCCAGCGGCGTACCCAGGTCGAACTGGCCGCGCACGTGGTTGAAGCTGCCGCCCTCGACGCGGAACGAGCGAATGAGGTCGCCATTCGCGACCGTGGTGACGCGATTGATGACGCCGCCGACGCCGCCGCGCCCGAAGATCATCGCATTCGAGCCCTTGAAGACCTCGAGCCGCTCGATGTTATAGAGATCGCGGTAGGTCTGGACGTCGTCGCGCACGCCATCGACGAAGAAGTCGCCGGTGGTGGAATTGCCGCGGATCACCAGCGTTTCGCGGTTGCCCTCGCCCTGCGCCGAGAAAATGCCGGGCACATAGCGGATGGCATCGCCGATGCTGTTCGAAGCCTGATCCTCGATCTGCTTCACCGAAACGACGTTGACCGTCTGCGGCACATCGATCAGCGGGGTATCGGTTCGCGTCGCGCTGGTCGAGCGGCTGACTTTGTAGGAAGTCTGCGCTTCCTTGTCGTCGATCGACGTCGCGGTGACGGTCGCGCCGCCGAGATTGGCCGGGGCTTCCTGCGCCTGCGCGGCCGCGCCGTGGCCGACGAGCGCAACTGCCGTTGCGGCAAGCAGGGCATGGCGGCTGCGCGCATGCGGTGATGTGAAAGCAGGCATATTTCTGAGTCCCCCTGATCGATCGAACATAATTGCTAACGATAATGCGAGCTAATCGCACTTGCTGGGGCGGATACAGACGGGCATGGTGGTTCCCAAGATGCAAAACGCAACATTGGGAAGAAGTGTATTCTTCCCAATGTAATCTCAATGTTGGGATTTTGGCGAAAGTGGTGAGTTGTTTTCCGCGATGAACGTGCTGGTTCTTGAAGATGATCCGGAGCTTTCGAAGTATCTGGGCTCCGGCCTTAGCGAACTGGGCCACCATTCCCGCCTCGTCACATCGGGGCACGAGGCGCTCGATCTGCTTGCGGACGAGCAATTCGACGTCGCCGTGCTGGACCGGATGGTTCCCGGGCTCGACGGTCTTTCGGTGATGAAGCAGGCCCGGGACGGCGGATGCCAGACCCCGATCCTGATGCTGACTGCGCTGGGCGGCATCGAGGACCGCGTCGAGGCGCTGGAAGGCGGCGCCGACGATTACCTGACCAAGCCGTTCGCCTTCGCCGAGTTCGCCGCGCGGCTGATCGCCCTGGCCCGCCGCCCGGCGCCCCAGACGCTTCAGCAAAACCTCGTCGTCGGCGACATCGAGATGAACCTCGCCCGGCGCACGGTGAGGCGCGCCGGATTGCCGATCGACCTCCAGCCGCGCGAGTTCAGCCTGCTGGAGCAGCTCATGCGCAGCCCCGACCGGGTCGTCACGCGCACCCTGCTGCTGGAGCGGATCTGGAACTTCGGCTTCGATCCGCAGACC
>NZ_CM143962.1:2690000-3436332 GCF_055361505.1 Novosphingobium sp. TK71 | reverse complement strand
CTCAGGTGAAAAAGGTCACTTTACGGGGAGTTCGGCCTTATCGCCGACAGGATATGGGGTGTCTTCCCGGATTATCAACCGAGGCCCCGTTTGCCTCCAGGCCGAAGGGCCGCCAGAGCTGCCAAACACCGTTTGTTTACCCTGAAACCCTATCACGACCGACACGGCCACCGGTTGGAGAAGGCCGCGATCACGGGATTGCCCAAGAGATGAACTGCCCTTCCCTCAGTGTCGCCATGAGCATCTACAATGGCGAACGGTTCCTGGCGGCAGCCATCGAAAGCGTTCTGGCGCAGAGCTTCGGCGATTTCGAGTTCCTTATCCTCGATGACGGCTCCACTGACGCAACCCCGCGAATCGTGCGGGAATTCGCTGCCCGCGATAGCCGCATCCGCCCGATCATCCGCGAGAACCGGGGGCTCGTTGCAAGCCTCAACGAGCTTCTGCATGAAGCGCGCGCGCCGCTGGTGGCACGTATGGATGCCGACGATATCTGCGAACCCGAGCGCTTCGCCAGCCAGGTCGCCTTCCTCGATGCCAATCCGGATTACGGCGTGATCGGGTGCCGCAGCCATGACATCGACGAGAACGATGCGCCCTATCGCGTCAGCGGGCCGGAGCACCCCGATACGCACGAGGCCTTCATCGCCGCGATCAAGGCCCGGCATCCCCTGCTCTGCCACCCCGCC
This sequence comes from Novosphingobium sp. TK71, assembly GCF_055361505.1. Classification (NCBI taxonomy): domain Bacteria; kingdom Pseudomonadati; phylum Pseudomonadota; class Alphaproteobacteria; order Sphingomonadales; family Sphingomonadaceae; genus Novosphingobium; species Novosphingobium sp. TK71. The sequence goes on along the minus strand of NZ_CM143962.1, from coordinate 3,435,643 downwards.
GTCATGTACCGACGGGAACTGGTGCTTTCGATGGGGGGATATCACGCCGCGTTCCGGCACTGCGAGGATCTCGACCTCTGGCTCAGGCTGGCCTCGGTCACCAAGCTGGCCAGCCTGCCGCAGCGCCTGATCCGCTATCGCCATTACCCCGACCAGGTTTCCCAGCGCCATGTCACCGAGCAGCAGACCGGCGCCGCCATTGCGCTGCTCGCCTGGAAGGAACGAGAGGCCGGGCGGCCCGACCCCACGGCGGACCTCGAACGGCTGCCCCCGATCGACGAGCTCGACGAGCTGTTCGGGCGCGAGGGGATCTCGCGCGCTGTTCGTGCCCGCGTGGCGCCTGACCTGCTCTATTCACCCACGGGGCTTCGAGACGAGGGGTTCGATCTGATCCTGCGTCATCTGAGAGAAGGCGGCGCGCGCGAGGGGATGTGGCGGACGGTCGTGCGGCTGCTGCGGCTCGGCGAACCGCGGCGCGCGCTCCGGCTCGCCGCGACGCTGGCGGCACATTGACATGAGCGAAGACACTGCCCCCACCGACGGCCGCGAACCCGCCGCGATGAGCGTGCGCGGGGCTGCGGCCTGGGCCATGGCGGGACAGTATCTTTCTTTCGCCATGCAGTTCGCGACTTCCGTGGTGATCTCGCGGTTCTTCCTGACACCGGCGGAAGTGGGCCTGTTCTCCATCGCGCTTGCCGCAGCCCTGCTCGTGGCGATCCTCCAGGACTTCGGACTCTCCCGCTACATTTCGGGACTCGCCGTGCTCGACGGGCGCGAAGTGGCCCGGTGCAGTTCGGTGGCGCTGCTGTTCTCGCTCGTGGTCGTCGCGGTGATCTGGGCGCTCGCCTGGCCGATGGCGCACATCTATGCCCAGCCTGCCCTGACGCCCATCCTCCTCATCATCGGGGGAAGCTACTTCTTTCTGCCGCTGACGGTCGTGCCTATGGCGCTGATGGCGCGGGCCATGCAATTCCGGGGGCACTTCGCCATCAATGTCGGCGGCGCCTTCACGCAAGGCGCGGTCGCGGTAGCGCTGGCGGCTGCGGGCGAATCCTCCTTTGCGCTGGCATGGGCCACAGTGGCATCCGCCGCCTCGCGCGGGATCATCGCGCAGTTCCTGCGCCCCGCCCTGCCCTGGCCGCTGCGCGTGGACGGTGCGCGGCCGGTGCTGAGCTTCGGCGCGCGTTCCAGCGTGCTCTACCTGACCGGTGCACTGGGCACGCGCAGCCCGGACCTGATCCTCGGAAAGCTGCTGAACCTCGCCGCCGTCGGGTTCTACAGCCGCGCGGCCAGCCTGTCCGACCAGTTCCGCACGCTGATCTCGGGCGCCATCGGCAGCGTGTTCTTCCCCGCCTTCGCCCGTATCCGCGACCGGGGGGAGCCGCTTGGCCCCGCATATCTCAGGGTCTGTGCAGGCTATTCGGCCGTCATCTGGCCCGGCATGGCGGGGCTCGCACTGGCAGCAGACCCGCTGGTCCGCATTCTTTACGGCGAAGCGTGGATGCGCACGGCGCCGCTGCTGACGATGATCTCGCTCACCGAGATCATGCTGATCGCCCTGCCGCTGGTGAGCGACCTGCCGATCCTGCTGGGACGGCTCAACCGCCTGCTGGCCTTCAACATCGCCGATACCGTGCTTTCCATCGCGCTTCTGGCGTTCGGCTGCCTCTGGGGGCTGGAGGGCGCCGCGGCCTCGCGCCTCGTCTACGGTGCGCTCTGGCTCGGCCTCTATGCGCGCTTCATTCACGGACTGGTTCGCTTCGACGTGCGCGCCCTGCTGCACATCTATGCCCGCAGCGCCGCCGCGACGCTGGCCGCAATCGCCCCGCTGACGCTGTGCTACTTGTTCTGGACTCCGCCCGCGCAGCTCGGCTTCGCCATGCTGCTCGCCACCACGATCGCCGGCGTGGCGGCTTGGCTGGCGACGCTGTTCCTGCTGCGCCACCCCGCGCTCGACGACCTCCTCGGCCTCGCCTCATCGCTGCCTTTCGCGCGGACCGTCGCCAACCGCCTCCAGGCCGCTCGTTGAGCGCAGCCGCACAGAGACCTGCACCGATGGACGAAACGATCTCCCTTTCCGCCTGCCACGTCGCCGAGGACCGGGGGATCGTGCGCCAGTCTCCCCGGCCGGAGAACCTGCGCAACGCCGCCTATGCCGCGCAGTTCGACTGGCGCACGATCTTTTACGACGTCTATCGCTCCGGGCCGGAGGTGGTGCTTCAGGGGCCGCCATTCCTGAACTTCCTGCCGATGCTGAAGGCGGCCGAGGGCCTGCGCAGCAAGTTCCGGCCGCTCTGGCCCAAGGCCCGCCTCGTGGATCGCAGCAAGGGCTGCGAAATCCGCCTGCGCCATGACGGCGATACCCTGTTGCTGGACGGAGCTCTCGGCCGGTTCGACATCACCGTCCAGCCCGACCTCTCGCACCTTTTCGCCGGACGGCGGGTGATCCACACATTGTCCCGCAACAACGACATCCGCTGGATCAAGGACTGGATCGCGTTCTATGCCGCGATCCACGGCGCCGACGGCGTGCTGCTCTACGACAACGGCTCGACCGCCTATACCCTTGGGGAACTGCGCGCCGCGCTGGAGCAGGCCTTCCCGGACATGGCTGTCGCGGTGGTGGACTGGCCCTTCATCTACGGGCCGCAGGGCGGTCTTGCCGGGGCGGTGGACGGCCGGGAGACGCCCTGGGATTCGGACTATTGCCAGACCGGATCGCTCCAGCATGCGCGCTTCCGCTTCCTGCGCCGCGCACGCAGCGTGCTCAACGTCGATATAGACGAGCTCGTCCTTTCCAGCCGGGAACGATCGATCTTCGCCGAAACCGAAGCCTCGAAGGCGGGCTTCATCAAGTTCGGCGGCGCATGGATCAGCAGCGCCAACCACCGCGCCGCCACGCCCGAGGATTGCCGCCACGGCGACTTTCTCCTGCGCGACCGGGAAGAGCAGGAAACCTGCCCCCCGAAGTGGTGCATCGTTCCCGATGCGCGCCACGATGCAAAGTACACATGGTCGGTCCACAACGTCTTCGGATCGCCCCACAACCGCACCCTCTCCCCGGAATTCGCCTATCGCCACATGAAGGGCATATCCAACAGCTGGAAGTACGACCGTTGGGAACGCGCCTCTCCAGACCCGGCGCGCTTCGTCGAGGACCCGGACTTGCGCGCGGCCTTCGAACGCAGCGGCCTGATCGTGGCAGAAGCCGCCGCGCGCTGACTGGCGCGCCGTTCATGCCGCCGCGCGGATCGCCGGCGATATTGCTGCGGAAAATGCTGCGCGAAGGCACCTCCCGATTCGGGACGCAGTCACCCCCGGAACCCGCGAGTTTCCTTTGTTCCACTCGCGTTTCATGGTAGTGTCCATGCCTGACAACAATCCGACGGGGATCAACCCCGCGGGGAGGATGACATGGCCGCAAGCATGCTTGCGAAGGCACTTCTTATCGCGGAATCGGTGATTCTGGGCGTGAGCCCTCCTGCCGTATCCGGGACGCCGGCACCCACCGGCGCCGACCCTCCGGCCCTGGCCCTGAGAGGCTCCATCAAGGATGCCTTGCAGGATACCGAAACCGTGCAGGGCCAGGCCGACATCGACGACCGGATGACCGTGGACGTCGGGTTGGAAGGCAAGGGCCCCTACCGCTTCCTGATCGACACGGGATCGCAGAACACGGTGGTCTCCAGCACGCTGGCGGGCAGGCTCGGGCTCGTGCAGGGGCCGGAAGTGCGCGTCATCAGCATGGGCGGCAGCAGCAGCGTGGCCACCGCACAGCTCCAGTCACTCGATATCGGGCAGAAGAACTACACGGACCTGACCGTGCCCCTGCTGGAACGACAGCACATCGGGGCGGACGGGATCGTCGGCACGGACAGCCTGCAGGGGCAGCGGGTCGTGCTGGACTTCGTGCACAATACCATCGCCATCGGCGACGCCCAGAGCCTGGGCGGCAGCAGCGGTTACGAGATCGTGGTGCGCGCCCGCAAGCGCGAGGGGCGCCTCATCCTCACCGATGCGCTGATCGACGGTATCCGCGCAGACGTCGTCATCGACACCGGCGCCAGTTCGACCATCGGCAACCTCGCCCTGCAACGCGCGATCCGCGAAAGGTCCGCCGGCCAAACCACCCTGCTCAGCGTCACCGGCCACGAACTGCCCGCCGGCCTCGGCGTGGCGAAAGTGCTGAGAATCAGCGACGTCAACATTTCCAACGTGGTGATCGCCTTCGCCGATGCCCCCGCCTTCAAGGAACTGAGCCTGCGCAAGCGCCCCGCGATCTTCCTGGGCATGCGCGAACTCAGGGTGTTCAAGCGGATCGCAATAGACTTCTCGACGCGCCGCATCCTGTTCGACATGCCGAAGGGATCGTGAAGAGGCCCCGCCGCGCACCGTCCACCGCGCGGGCGATAGCGGGAACCGCCCTCTTTCCGCGAATTCCCGGACGCGATTGTCTATCGACGCGAACACCCTAAATAGCAGCGATGCCGCCAGACACCGCCGTAACCGATTCCCGCGCCCGCCACGATGGCTGGCGCACCCTGCTGCGCTTCATGCCGTATCTCTGGCCTGCCGGGAATCCGGCGCTGCGCTGGCGGATCGTCTGGGCCTGCGTGTTCATCCTGCTTTCCACCGCAACCCAGCTTGCCCTGCCTTACCTGATGAAGTGGGCGGTCGACCTGATGGGCGCCACCGGCCCGAAGCTGGTGCAGCTCGCGATGCTGATGGTGCTGGGTTACGCAGCGGGCCGCCTGATCCAGACCGCGTTCGACAACTTCCGCAACATCGTGTTCGAGCGCGTGGGACAGGATGCGACCCGCGAACTGGCGGAAAACGTGTTCGGCCAGCTCCACCGGCTCTCGCTGCGGTTCCACCTTGCCCGCCGCACCGGGGAAGTGACCAAGACGATCGAGCGCGGGACCAAGAGCATCGACACGATGCTCTATTTCATGCTCTTCAACATCGCGCCCACCATCCTGCAACTGCTGGTGGTGGCGGTGATCTTCTACATCAATTTCGGCCCCGGCCTCGTCATCGCCACTGCCGTGGCGATCGCCGCCTATATCTGGGTGACCCGCACGATCACCGAGTGGCGCACCAAGCTGCGCGAACAGATGAACCGGCTGGACGGGCAGGCGCTGGCCCGCGCGGTGGACTCGCTGCTCAACTATGAAACGGTGAAGTACTTCTCCGCCGAGGACCGCGAACGGGAGCGTTACGCCCAGGCGACGAGGGCCTATGCGGTCGCGGCGGTCAAGAGCGAGAACTCGCTCGGGCTGCTCAACATCGCGCAGGGCGTGGTGGTCAACCTGCTGATGGCGGGCGCGCTGGGCTATACCGTCTGGGGCTGGTACAAGGGCCAGTACACGGCCGGCCAGCTCGTTTTCGTGCAGACCTACCTCACGCAGCTTTTCCGCCCGCTCGACATGCTCGGCATGGTCTATCGCACGATCCGGCAGGGCCTGATCGACATGGCGGAAATGTTCCGGCTGCTCGACGAACCGCAGGAAGTCTCTGACAAGCCCGGCGCCCCGGCGCTGGTGATCCGCCGGCCTTCGGTGGTGTTCGACAATGTGGAGTTCGGCTACGAGCCCGACCGCCGCATCCTCAAGGGCCTCTCGTTCGAGGTTCCGGCCGGGCAGAACTTCGCCGTCGTCGGGCCTTCGGGCGCGGGCAAGTCCACGCTCGCGCGGCTGCTGTTCCGCTTCTACGATCCCCAGCAGGGCCGCATCCTGATCGACGGGCAGGACATCGCCGGGATCACCCAGGCCAGCCTGCGCGCCGCCATCGGCATCGTTCCGCAGGACTCGGTGCTGTTCAACGACACCATCGGCTACAACATCGCCTATGGCCGCGACGGCGCCGGGCAGGACGAGGTGGAAAACGCCGCGCGGGGCGCCGCGCTGATGGGCCTGATCGACCGCCTGCCGCAGGGTTTCGCCACCGAAGTGGGCGAACGCGGCCTCAAGCTTTCCGGCGGCGAGAAACAGCGCGTGGCGATCGCCCGCACGCTGGTCAAGAACCCGCCGATCCTGCTGCTCGACGAAGCCACGTCCGCGCTGGACACCCGCACGGAGCAGGACATCCTCGCCACGCTGCACCGCGTATCCGAGAACCGCACCAGCCTGTCGATCGCGCACCGGCTTTCGACCATCGCCGATGCGGACCGGATTCTCGTGCTCAATGACGGGCGCCTGGCCGAGAGCGGCACCCATTCCCAGCTCCTGCGGCAGGACGGGCTCTATGCGGAAATGTGGGCGCGCCAGGCCGCCGAAGCCGAAGCGATGATCGAAGCGGCAGAATAAGGCGGGACCGCCTGCTTGCGGGAACCATCGGAAGGGGGCGGGGGTTTCTCCGCCATGCCCCTTCCGACCCGGAGCCTCCCGCACGTGAAATGCCCCCCGTTGTCCGCAATCCTGCTGCACATGGCAGCGCTGGCTCCCCTGGTCGCGGCGGCTCTTATCCCCGGTGTCGTCTTCGCCTGACGCGCGGCTGCGCTTTCAGGATGCGGCGCGCCGGCACTTTATTTGACGACGTCGGCCTCGTGCCACACCACCGCCTGAGCTGCCTTCATGCAATTCTCGGCCGTATCCCACGATAGCGAGGGCGAGCCGTAGAGCCGCCAGCCCTGCGCCAGTGCTTCCGACACACGCTCGCAAAAGGCGCGGTCGTCCGCTCCGGTGAGCAGGCGGTAGATCGGGCGGTCTTCGGGCGTCTGGTACATCGGCATCTCTCTCAATTTCGAATGTCAGATGCCTAGCCACTCCAGCGGGGCTGGCAAGTCCCCGGCAGCGTAATCGACCTGGAGCACCCGGCGGCGACGGCCGGGCCGGGCCGCGTGGGAGGCATGGAGGATCGGGGTTCGATAGATCCAGACATCCCCGGTGTCCGCCAGACACGAGAACACCGGCGCCCGCGCCACGATCGCGTCCACATCGGCCACCGCGATGCGTCCCAGCCGGTGCGAGCCCGGAACGATCAGCAGCGGGGCGTTTCCGGCATCGACCGGATCGAGATGAATGCGCACCGTCAGCATCCCTTCGCTCAACGCGAAGGGCGGTTCCACATGGCAAATGCCCTGCTTGACGGTCCAAGGCCCGAAGCCCGGCAAATCCGCTTCGGCGCGGACCGCGATCGTCCGGTCCTGATGCCAGCCCAGCGACCAGTCGGCCCGGTCGTTCTTGTCGAACAGCACCGCCCTGACCGGGCGCACCGGCAGACCGGCCAGTTCCGCCAGTCGCGCACCGACCGGCGCTTCCGGCCCGAGCAGCCGCGCCAGTCCAGCATCTCCCGCGATCCGGGTTCCGGCCCGGCCGTCCGGCCATTTCGCCAGAACCCCGGCAAGCGCATCGAGAATCGGCAAAGCCAGCCCGCCATGAAAACAGGCGCCATCACGGTCCAGACGGAGTTGCAGCCGCTCGTCTCCGGCTTCCGCAGGAGGCGCGGAGCCGTTCACCCCGGATAGCGTTCGAATTCGGGAAGATCGCCGATCTGCTTCATCCAGCCGATCCGCTCGGCAACCTGGATATGGGCTCCGGGCGGGAGGGCATCGGGATCGTCGAGCGTGGCGACCTGGATATCCACGAGGCCGGGCAGGTATTCCTCGTTCGTGTACCACAGCCCGGTGCCGCAGCGCGGGCAGAAGTGGCGCATGGCGCTGCCGCTGGAGTTGTAGACGCTGGCCTGGCCAGCGGTCACCGTGAATTCCGGCGATTTGAAAGCGGCCCAGGCCACCGTCGGCGCGCCGGACGACTTGCGGCAATCGGCGCAGTGGCAAAGCGCGACGTGTTCCGGCTCACCCTCTACAGTGTAGCGAACGTCGCTGCACTGGCATCCACCTTCGAGCGTCATTGCGAATCTCCTTCTGACGCGAGGGAGACTAGCCGGCCAGAAAGAACATTCAAGGAACAAATGAACACCGCCCCGGACCGCGCCGCTTATGCGGCAGCGATCCGGGGCGGCAGTCCGGGGCTATCGGGATTTACAGGATGTACTTCGACAGGTCGGCGTTGCCGGCGAGGCCTTCCAGCCTGTCGCGAACGTAAGTCTCGTCGATGGTCACGGTCTCGCCCTTGCGGTCCTCGGCCTCGAAGCTGAGTTCCTCGAGCAGCTTTTCCATCACCGTCTGCAGGCGCCGGGCGCCGATGTTCTCGACGCTCTCGTTCACCAGCGCGGCGATGCGGGCGATTTCGCTGACCGCGTCGCTCGTGACTTCCACCGAAACCTCCTCGGTAGCGAGCAGCGCCCGGTACTGGGCCACCAGGTTCGCGCGGGTCTCCGAGAGGATGCGCACGAAATCGGCCTCGGTCAGCGCCTTCAGCTCTACCCGGATCGGCAGGCGTCCCTGAAGCTCGGGCAGCATGTCGGAAGGCTTGGCGAGGTGGAACGCGCCCGAGGCGATGAAGAGGACATGGTCGGTCTTCATCGGCCCGTACTTGGTGGCAACGGTGGTGCCCTCGATCAGCGGCAGCAGATCGCGCTGCACGCCTTCGCGGCTGACCGAGCCGCCGCGCACGTCGGACACGGCGATCTTGTCGATCTCGTCGAGGAAGACGATGCCGTTGGTCTCGGCATTGGCCAGCGCGGTGCGGGCCACATCGTCCTGGTCCATCCGCTTTTCCGACTCCTCGTCGACCAGCTTGTCCCAGGCGTCAGGCACCTTCATCTTGCGGCGCGTCAGCTTCGGACCGCCGAACTTGCCCATGATGTCCGACAGGTTGATCATGCCGACCGAGCCGCCCATGCCCGGAATCTCCATCGGCGCCGAGGGTCCGTCCTCGACCTCGATCTCGACCTCGGTCTCGTTCATGGCGTTTTCGGTGATGCGCTGGTGGAAGGAGGCGCGGGTCGCCTCGGAGGCGCCTTCGCCGACGAGGGCATTGAGCAGGCGCTCCATCGCCGCCTTGGAAGCGGCTTCACGCACCGATTCGCGGCGACGCTCCTTTTCGAGGCGGATCGCCTCTTCCACCAGATCGCGGGCGATCTGCTCGACATCGCGACCGACATAGCCGACTTCGGTGAACTTGGTGGCTTCCACCTTCACGAAAGGCGCATCGGCCAGCTTGGCGAGGCGGCGGCTGATCTCGGTCTTGCCGCAGCCCGTGGGGCCGATCATCAGGATGTTCTTCGGCGTCACCTCGTCGCGCAGTTCGAGCGAGAGCTTCTGCCTTCTCCAGCGATTGCGCAGGGCCACCGCGACGGCCTTCTTGGCTTCGGTCTGGCCGACGATGTGCTCATCAAGGGCGCGGACGATCGCCTTCGGGGTCAGGTTGTCTTTCATGTTTTCGATGATCTCAGATGGTCTCGACCGTGACGCGGTCGTTGGTGAAGACGCAGATGTCGGCGGCGACGGCCATGGCGCGCCGGGCGATGCGCTCGGCGTCCTCTTCATAGTCGTCGAGCGCGCGGGCGGCGGCGAGCGCATAGTTCCCGCCGGAACCGATCGCGGTGATGCCGCCTTCCGGCTCCAGCACGTCGCCGTTGCCGGTCAGCACCAGCAGGGTATCGGCGTCGGCCACGATCATCAGCGCTTCGAGGTTGCGCAGATACTTGTCGGTGCGCCAGTCCTTCGCCAGCTCCACCGCAGCGCGCATGAGCTGGCCGCGATATTGCTCCAGCTTGCGCTCCAGCCGTTCGAAAAGGGTGAAGGCATCGGCGGTGGCGCCGGCAAAGCCCGCGATCACCTTCCCGTCGCCGATGCGGCGCACCTTGCGCGCATTGGGCTTCATGACGGTGTTGCCCATGGAAACCTGCCCGTCACCGGCAATGACGGTCTTGTCACCCTTCTTCACGCCGATGATGGTCGTTCCGTGCCACTGGATCAGGCCGTGGCTCGCCCCGCTATTGTCCATGCCGCGGGATATATGGCCGCGTTCGCACGGTTCAAGCCGTGAGCGTTCCGCCGGACCGGCAAAAGTACCCGAAGACCGGACGAAAGCGGGCCGCGGCGGACACAAAAAAGCCGCGCGACATTCAGGCATGTCGCGCGGCTTTTTGCAGCGGCAGCTTTCGCTGCCGGGATCAGCTGCCGTTCGGGCCGGGGCCGGTCGGTCCGGTGCTGCCGCCCATGCCGGCTGCGCCGACGGCGCCGATATTGCCGAACAGGTCTTCGAGCAGGCCGCGATGACGGCCCAGCGTCGGCGTCTTGTCGCCATCGGGGTTGATCCGGGCGACTTCCTCGATGCCGCGCTTGTCCACGCCCACCACGTTGCCGGCCGGGTCGAATCGCACGCGCAGCACCGTCTGCTCAGAGGTTTGCGGGCGGCGGAACGGCGGGGTCTTCACCGTCTGCGAGATGTAGTAGTAGTCCTTCTCGCCGAACTGACTGATGAAAGTCGGGCGGCCGAGGGTCTTCTCCACCGAGAGGCGATTGTCGATGCCGGGCTGAACCGAATCGAGAAGCGTCTGGTCGACGAGGTAGCCGCGGTGATCGCGGATGGAGGAACAACCTCCCGTCAGCGCAGCCAGCGCCAGCGCGATGCCTGCCGCTTTAGCCATGTGACCGTAACTGCGCATTTTCCCACTCCATTCGGGGCCTGGACCTGCGCCGGGCATTGCCAGCCGGCACAGGGCCCATATATCGGCCAGATAACGGCACCGAGCCTTAGAGCCCGCCAGCCCGTCACGCAATGGGCGTTGGGGCAGGTCGATTGAATTGCCGATGAACGAAAGGTCAGACTGTCCCGTGTCCATACTTTCCCGTCTCGTCGGCAAGCGATCCGATACCCGTGCCGAGGTCCGTCCACTGTGGCACCGCGTGGTCGAGATCGCCCGCGAGAAGCCCTGGTATGCCGAATTCGGCGTGGCCGACAGCGTGCCGGGCCGTTTCGACGCGGTAACGCTGGTGCTGGCGCTCGTGATGCTGCGGATGGAGCGTGACGGGACGCTGATCGAACCTTCCGTGCGCCTGACCGAGCTGTTCGTCGAGGACATGGACGGGCAGCTTCGCCAGTCGGGCGTGGGCGACCTCGTGGTGGGCAAGCGCATGGGCAAGCTCATGAGCGTGCTGGGCGGCCGCATCGGCGCGCTGCGCGAGGCGCTGCCGCTGGGCGCGGAAGAACTGGCGGGCGTGCTGGAACGCAACGTGACGCTGAACGGCGCCGCCGACACCCTCAAGCTGGCCGGGCACGTCCAGGCACTGGCCGCCCGGCTCGATACCCTTTCCGATCAAGAGATCCTGAACGCGAGCATTGCGCGATGACCGATACCCCCAACATCAAGCCCGAATTTTCCCGCAGCCTCGACATCCGGCAGGTTGAAGGCAAGGCCGCGCATCTCGCCGCCGATGAGGCCGAGCGCGCCGCCCTGGCCAAACGCTTCATGCTCGTGCGGATCGATTCGCTGTCGGCCGACCTCGAACTCTCGCGCAGGGACCGCAAGGTCGATGTCCGCGGCAGGATCAAGGCGGAATTCGTCCAGGCCTGCGCTGTCTCGGCAGAGGATATCGCCGTCTCGGTGGACGAGCCGGTGTTCTTCCGCTTCGTCCCCGAAGCGACGGACCATGCGCCTGATGAGGAACTGGAACTGGCCGCCGAGGATTGCGACGAGATCGAGTATTCCGGCACGCACTTCGACCTTGGCGAAGCCGTGGCGCAGAGCCTTGCGCTTGCGATCGACCCGTTCCTGACCGGGCCGGACGCCGATGCCGCCCGCAAGGCCGCCGGGATCGGCACGCCCGAGGACAGCGGCCCCTTCGCCGCGCTCAAGGGACTTGGCCTCAAGGAATGAGCGACTTCGGGGGATAGCCCTGAGCGACCTGACGGATACGAAAAAGGGGGCCGAAAGCCCCCTTTTCCATGATGTGGTTCGCGAACGATCAGAACGGGATATCGTCGTCGAGATCGTCGCCGAAGCCGCCGCCGGTGCTGCCCGTGCGGCCCCAGTCGTCACCGCCCGAAGACGCGCCGCCCGCGGCGCCGCCGCTGCGGCCCCAGTCTCCGCCCGAACCGCTGCCCGAACCGCCGCCCGAACGGCTGCCGCCGCCGAAGCCGCCCGACGAACCGCCGCTGCTGCCGCCTTCGCCCCAGCCGCCGCCGGAACCGCCGCGCGCGCCGCCGCCGCCAGCGCCGCCACCCTGGGCGCCGTCAAGCATGGTGAGCACGCCGCCGATGCCGCCGACCGAGACTTCGGTGGTGTAGCGATCGTTGCCGTTCTGGTCCTGCCACTTGCGGGTGCGCAGCTGGCCTTCGATGTAGATCTTCGAGCCCTTACGCAGGAACCGTTCGACCACGCCGACCAGGCCTTCGCTCTGGATCACCACGGAGTGCCACTCGGTACGCTCCTTGCGTTCTCCGGTGGCGCGATCCTTCCAGTTTTCCGAGGTCGCGATGCGCAGATTGGCAATGCGCCCGCCGTTCTGGAACGACTTCACTTCGGGATCGGCTCCGAGGTTGCCGATCAGAATGACCTTGTTGACGCTGCCTGCCATGAGGGAATCGCTTTCCTGTATAAATTCGGCGAACGGGGTAGCGAATGGCGAGCCCGGGCGCGAGTCTGCCGAGGCGGGTTTTCTACAACCCAGCCCCCACCGCGACCCAGTAGGTCACGCCCGCCGCCACGTAGGCAAGGCCGAACAGGTAGGCGAGCATGAAGATCGGCCACCTCCAGCCGTTGGTCTCGCGGCGGGTGACGGCGATGGTCGACATGCACTGCGGCGCGAAGACGAACCAGGCCAGGAACGCCAGCGCCATCGGCAGGGTCCAGCGGCCCTTGAGCCGGTCGCCCAGTTCAACCGCCTGCGCATCCTCGTCGTCCCCGGCATCGACGGCATAAGTCGTCGCCAGCGAGGAGACCGCCACTTCGCGCGCGGCCATGGCCGGGATCAGTGCCAGTGCCATGTCGCGGTTGAAGCCGATCGGTTCCACCACCACGGCAAGGCCATTGGCGATCTTGCCCGCGATCGAGGCGTCGACCTGGCTCTCGCTGGGCTTGGCCTGCGGGAAGTTGAGCAGCACCCAGAGCACCACGGTGACAGTGAAGATGATCGTGCCGGCGCGGCGCAGGAAGATCCACGCACGTTGCCACAGGCCAATCGCCATGTCCTTGAGACGGGGCAACTGATACTTCGGCATCTCCATGATGAAGCCCGAAGCGGCACCCTTGGTAACCGTGCTGCGAAGGATCAGCGCCACCACCATGGCCCCGACGATGCCCGCGACATAAAGCGCGAAAAGCACGAGGCCTTGCAGGTGTACGCCTCCACCGATGTCATTGTTGGGAATGAAGGCGCTGATGATAACCGCATAGACCGGCAGGCGCGCCGAACAGGTCATCAGCGGAGCGATCAGGATCGTGGTCAGCCGGTCCTTGGGATCGGTGATCGAACGGGTGGCCATGATGCCGGGAATGGCGCAGGCGAAGCTGGAGAGCAGCGGAATGAAGCTGCGGCCAGAAAGCCCCACGAACGCCATCAGCCGGTCCATCAGGAAGGCCGCGCGGGCCATGTAGCCCGAGGCTTCCAGCGCCAGAATGAAGGCGAAGAGGATGACGATCTGCGGCAGGAACACGATCACCGCACCGACGCCGGCGATCACACCGTCGGTCAGGAGGTCGCGCAGCAAGCCGGGGGGCATCGCGCCCTTCACGGTATCGTGCAGCCAGCCCGCGCCGGCATCCAGCGCATCAGCGAACGGCGTCGCCCAGGCAAACACCGCCTGGAACATCACGAAGAACACCGCCATCATGATGAGGAAGCCGAACCAGGGGTGCAGCAGCACCTTGTCGAGCTTCGCGTGGAGGCGGTGGCGCTTCGATTCGGACAGGATCGCGGCGTCGGCCATGGCATGGGCGGCAACGCGGCGCTCGGTGGCGCCAAGCGCGGTCAGGCCCGGCCCCGGATGGCGGGTTTCCGCCGAGGCGATCGCTTCGGCAAGTTCGACGAGGCCGCGGCGGCGCACGGCGACGGTGGAGATCACCCGCACGCCCAGTTCTTCCTGAAGCACCGCGGGATCGATCACCAGACCGTCACGCTCGGCAAGGTCCACCATGTTGAGCGCGACCACGGTCGGCTTGCCCAGCGCAAGAATTTCCTGCGCAAAAACAAGGTGCTGCTCAAGGTTCGAGGCGTCGAGAACGACCACCAGAACATCGGGCGCGGCTTCCCCGGTGAAGTGACCGGCAATGACCTTGGAGGTCACTTCCTCGTCGGGGCTGGTCGCATCCAAGCTGTAGGCACCCGGAAGGTCGGTCATTTCCACCGGCTCGCCGGTCGGCAGCACGAGGCGGCCCGACTTGCGCTCCACGGTAACCCCCGGATAGTTCGCGATCTTCTGGCGCGCGCCGGTGAGCGCGTTGAACAGCGCGCTCTTGCCCGCATTCGGGTTGCCGACGAGGGCGATCTTGCGCTGGCCGCTCATACCGGCGCGACCTCCATGGCATGGGCGTGAGCCCGGCGCACGGCGATGGTCATGCGGCCGATGGCGATGGCGATCGGGTCGCGCCCTCCGGCGACGCCGCGGTGCGATACCGAGACGGTCGCCCCCTCCTCCAGTCCCAGCGCGCGAAGGCGGCGGGCTTCTTCGGGAACGAGGGCATTCCAGTCCACCGCGACGATTCGAGCGCGCTGGTCGATGGGGAGCAGATCGAGAGTCATGCGGCTCCGCTGCCAGATCGGCAGAGCGATTGCAACTTGTTCGCAATAACTAACAATGCAGGCAGGCCCGGAAGACCGGCCGAGGCCGCGCGGCCGCGCCGGCGGGTATCTGGCAAGGCGCGCAAGGCCCCCTGGAAAGTCCGGTATTTCCTCAAGAAAGAGCCGGGGATCGCCTTCGCGCAGTTCCCCGGCCCTTTTTCGTGAAAGATCAGCGCGCCGGGTAACGCAGCCGGCCCAGCAGCCGCACCAGGCTGATCCGTTCTTCCGGCGCCCGCAGGAACTGGGCCTTGGTCTTCTCGAAGCGGATGATTCCTTCGATCCGGCGGTCGAGGAAGGCGCGGGTCTCGGCCTTGTTCTCGCTCTTGTCGGTGGCGAAGACGCGCAGCGTGGCGGCGTAGATGCCGCCAAGGATCGTGCGCTTGGTATAGTGGTTGTAGTCCGTCGCCGTGTCTCCGGCGAGCCGCCACATGGCATCGGCGCTGTGCCAGCCGAGGCGCAGCGTGGCCTTGAGGTTCTGCGGCATGGACATGATGGTGAGCGCCCGGTTGAGCGCCTCCTCGCGCCCGGCCACGGCATCGAGACGCGCCATGACGAGGCGGCGGATGCGTTCGCGGATGGATACGCCGGCCAGCGAGGCGGCGGGCACGCTGCGCGCCATCTGCTCGTCGACATGGCCGATCCACGCGGAGATCATCGCCATCTGCCCGTCGCGGAAGGCGAATTCGGCCAGGGCCGGATCGACATCCGCGACATGGGCGGCCTGCCGCACCGCATCCATCGTCCAGCCGTCGAACGCGGCGGCATCGGCGATGGCGGGGGCAAGCTGGCGGCGCAGCGCTTCGAGGGTATCAGCCTGTTCCATCATGGTGCTCAGAAGCTCGGACCGTAGACCGCCTTGGCCTTTCCGGTGTTCTTCTTGGCATATTCCTCGAGCAGCGAGACCAGCGAGCTGCCGCGGGCCTCCTGCCCGGCATAGTCGCGCGCGCTGCGGCCCGAATTGTCCGCCCGGCTGGGATCGGCGCCCGCTTCGAGCAGCGACTTGACCATGTCGGTGTCCTTGCGGTGAACCGCGAAGATCAGCGGGGTTTCGCCGGCATCGTTCGACGTGTCGGCCACGGCCTTCTTGTCGAGCAGGAGCGCCACGCCCTCGCGCCAGCCGAGGCTGACCGCAACGGCCAGCGGCGTGCGGCCGCGATCGTCCGAGGCGTTGACGTTGGCGCCCTTGTCGATGAGATAGCTGAGCCAGGTGATGTCGCGGCGGCCCGTCACGATCAGCAGCGCGGTTTCGCCGGTGGTCACGTCCTTGGCGTTGACGATCTGGCCGTTCGCCATGAGCGCCTGCTCCACCTTCTCGCCCTCTTTCTTCTTTACCGATTCGAGGAACTTGTACCCGTCGGAAAAGTCGGCATGGGCGGGGGAAGCGAACATCAGGCCTGCCGCCATCGCCGCGACGACGATCCTGACCGGCCCCGTCTTCAGGATCCTGCGCGAAAGCTGCGACACGTTCCCGGACATGGTCTTAGGCACCTTCATTACCTCCAGATAAACAGGGCGACCGTGAATACCGGCCTTCCCTTCCGGCATCGCACCCTTGCATGGCGGGCTCTAGCAGAGCATGAAGCGGCGCGCCATGACATACCTGTTCCGCCGGATTGCACCGATCGCACTTGCCCTTTCCATGGGCATGTCCCTTGCCGCGTGCCAGCAGGCCGCAACCGAGGCGCCGCCGCTCGAAGGCGCGCAGATCGGCGGCCCCTTCACGCTGAGCGACAAGGACGGCAAGGCCGTGACCTGGGATACGTTCAAGGGCAAGTGGCGCATCGTCTACTTCGGCTACACGTTCTGCCCGGATGCCTGCCCGATGGACGTGCAGGCGATGATGCGCGGCTTCACCCTCTTCGAAAAGGCCCATGCCGCGCAGGCCGCCGGGGTGCAGCCGATCTTCATCACCATCGACCCCGAACGCGACACCCGCGAGATCGTCGGCCAGTGGACCGCCGCCTTCGGCCCGCGCCTCTACGGCCTCACCGGCACGCCCGCGCAAGTCAAGCAGGCGGCCGATGCCTTCGCGGTCTACTACAAGAAGGGCGAAGCCACGCCGGGCGGCTACCTGATGGACCACAGCCGCATCGCCTACCTCATGGACCCGGATGGCAAGCCGATCGCCATGCTGCCGGTGGACAAGGGGCCTGAGGCCGTGTCCGCCGAACTGGCCAAGTGGGTGAAGTGAGCGGCACCCGGCCCTTCTGGGAACGTCCGATCGAGACGCTCAACCGAGAGGAGTGGGAAGCGCTCTGCGACGGTTGCGGCCAGTGCTGCCTGCACAAGGTGGAGGACGCCGATACCGGCGAAATCTACCACACCAACGTCGCCTGCAAGCTGCTGAACCTCAAGACGGCGCAGTGCAGCGACTATTCCCGGCGCCACAAGTTCGTGCCGGACTGCATGAAGCTGACCCCGCAGACGGCGGGCAACCTTGCATGGCTGCCGCCAAGCTGCGCCTACCGCCTGCGCGCCGACGGGGAACCGCTGCCCGAATGGCACTACCTCGTCTGCGGCGATCGCGACGCGGTTCACGCAGCCGGAATCTCGGTGGCGGGCAAGGTCATCAGCGAAACCGTGGCCGGGCCGCTCGAAAACCACATCGTCTGGCCCTATGGCGACGAGGAGGACGGGGACGAGTATCTCGAACCCGAAGGCCCCGCGCCCTGGGAAACCGACTGAACCCGTGCTGGACTGGCTGCGCCGAGACCCTCGGGAGGAACCGGTGATCGAGATCGCCGGGCGGCAGGTTCCGGTGGTGATCCGCAGGCTCGCCCAGGCGAGGCGGATGACCATGCGCCTGGCGCCTGACGGCAGCGAGATCCGCATCTCGATCCCCCGCTGGACCCGCTCGGAAGATGCGCTGGAATTCGCGCGCTCCAAGCAGTCCTGGCTGGCGATCCAGATCGAGGCGCTGCCTCAGGCCAGCCCCCTCGGCAACGGCGCCGCGCTCGATTTCCGGGGGCACCGCTTCACGATCCGCCATGACCCCGCCCTGCCCCGCCGCCCGGTGCCCGACGATGGCGAACTGCTCGTCGGCGGCCCGGACACCTCGCTGGCCGCGCGCCTGAAGCGCTGGCTGGAAAGCGAGGCGCGGGACGTGCTCTCGGTCGATCTTGCCGAATATTGCCACCGCGCCGACCAGCCGACCCCGCCGCTCTCGCTGTCGAGCGCGCGGCGGCGCTGGGGAAGCTGCGCGACGGACGGGTCGATTCGCATCAACTGGCGGCTCATCATGGCACCCGATGCCGTCCGCCGCTCCGTGGTCGCGCACGAGGTCGCGCACCTCGTCCACTTCGATCACTCGCCCGCATTTCATGATTTTCTGGGACGAATCTTCGAGGGAAGCGTGCCTTCGGCCAATCGCTGGCTCCGGGAAAACGGCAGGTCGCTCTATGTGCCGTTCGGGTAGCGTTCCGCCCCGTTAGGCACTACATAGCCGGGCATGGCTCTGTTCAATCGTTCCGGATACTGGAAGCACGTCAGCCCTACCGGCATGGTCGCGGATTTCCGCGCCGTGTGGAAGGAAGCAGGACAAAACCGCTGGCGCATCGCCGCGGTTTCCGCCGCTTGCACGTTCTCGGTCTTCTATCTCATGTCCACGCAGGAAGCACGCGGGCCGCATCCGCCGCCGAAAGTGACCTATATCTCGGTCCTGCCGGCGCATCGCACCGATGCCCAGATCATGGCCTCCAACGTCGAGAACCAGAAGCGCAAGGAAGCCTGGGCCGCCGAGCTTGCCCGGCGCGACAAGGACGTGCGCGAGATGTACAAGACCATCGGCCGCATGTCCGGGATGGACGTGGACAAGATCGCGCACGACGCCGAGGTCGAGGAAGCCGCGCGCAAGAAGGCCGAGCTTGAAGAGATCGGCGCGCCGCGCCTGCCCGAAGGGCGCTCGCTTCCGCAGATCGACCAGCAGCCCGCGCGGGAGCCCGCCGAACAGTGATCCAGGACGCGCGCTGGCTCGCCGCCGCCGCCTCTCTCTCCGCGCGTGCACGGCCCGCGAGCCGCCCCAATCCGGGCGTCGGCGCGATCCTCGTCAAGGAGGGCAAGGTCATCGCGCGGGGCTGGACCCAGCCCGGCGGCCGCCCCCATGCCGAGGCGGTGGCGCTCGCCGCCGCAGGCCACGCCGCCCGCGGGGCGACGCTCTACGTCACGCTGGAACCTTGCGCGCACGAATCCGCGCGCGGCCCCGCCTGCGCCGATCTCGTCAGCGCCTCCGGCGTCGCGCGGGTGGTGATCGGGTGCATGGACCCCGATCCGCGCACCTCCGGCTCCGGCCTTGCGCGCATCCTGCGCGCCGGGATCGCGGCACGCCACCTGCCCTCGCCCGCCTGCGAACGGAGCCTTTCGGGCTATCTGCTCTCGAAGCGGCTCGGCCGCCCGGAAGTCACACTCAAACTGGCGCTGTCGCTGGACGGGTGCATCGCCCTTGCCGGCGGCGAAAGCCAGTGGATCACCGGCCCCCAGGCCCGCGCCCACACCCACGCCATGCGCGCCAGGGCCGATGCCATCCTCGTGGGCGGAGCGACCTTGCGGGTAGATCGCCCCCGGCTCGACGTGCGCCTCCCCGGCCTCGAGACACGCAGTCCCCGGCGCTGGGTTCTCACCCGCGGCGCGGTGCCGGAAGGCTGGAACGCACTGCCCTCGCCCGAGGCGATCTTCGCCATGGAAGGCACCCAGCACCTCTTCGTCGAAGGCGGCGCGGGCGCGGCCTCCTCGTTCCTGCGCGCCGGGCTGGTCGACCGCCTGCTGATCTACCGCGCGCCGATCCTCGTCGGCGGCCGCCCCGCGCTTGCAGACTTCGGCCTGCTGCGCCTTGCCGATGCGCATGGCCAATGGCGGCTCGCCGAGCGGCGACAGCTTGGCAGCGACACGCTCGAAGTCTACGAGACCGCAAAATCATCTGAGCAGCCGCTCGAAAGGTAGCCATGTTCACCGGAATCGTCACCGCCGTCGGCCAGATCCGCGAAGCCCGCCAGACCGGCGACCTGCGCGCGGTCATCACCTGCCCCTTCGACCCCGCCGGCATCGCCATGGGCGCGTCGATCGCCTGTTCGGGCGTGTGCCTGACAGTGGTGGACAAGGGCGGCGTGGCGGGAGACGCCTGGTTCGCGGTAGACATCTCGGCCGAATCGGTATCGCGCACGGTGGACGGCCGCTGGGCGCAAGGCACGCAGCTCAATCTCGAACCGGCGCTCAAGCTGGGCGACGAACTGGGCGGCCACATCGTCACCGGCCATGTCGACGGCGTTGGCACCGTGGTCAGCGTAACCCCCGAAGGCGATTCCAAGCGCTTCGTGATCGCGGCCCCCGCCGAACTGGCGCCCTATCTCGCCCCCAAGGGCTCGATCACGGTGGACGGCGTCTCGCTGACCGTGAACGACGTGGCCGACCAGAGCGACGGCAGCTGCCACTTCATGCTGAACATCATCCCGCACACCTCGGAAGTCACCACCATCGGCGCGCTCAAGGCCGGTAACGGGGTGAACCTCGAAATCGACGTGCTGGCGCGGTATCTGCAGCGGATGCAGTCGCTTCGCGGGTAAGGGATTGAAGAGTAAAGGCAGGGGAGCATAGCCCCCCCTGCACCCCCGGTACCGTCCAGGTCACGCGGACCAACCGCGAAGCGCGCCCATGGCTGCGTCGGGAGACTTGTTGACTGCGCCGCAAGGCGCGCGGGACATATAGGCTGGGTACAACGAAGACGTTTCGAGGGTCTGGGGGATCATCCCCCAGAACTTATCCCTTGTTCTTCAAAGGCCCCGCCGCGAAACTCTCGCGCGTGATCTCGTAGATCACATGGACACCCACCACACCGCAGGTCTCGCGCTCGAATGAGCGGTCGGTCAGCCGCCCGCCGATATGCTCCATGGCCTTGCGTGAGATCAGATTTTCCGCGCCGACCTTGAAGATCACCCGCTCGAAATGCGCCAGCGCGTGCTCCAGCATCAGGCGCTTCATTTCGGCGTTGAGGCCGCTGCCCCAGTGGGCGCGGGCAAGGAAGGACCAGCCGATCTCGATTTCGCCCGCTTCGGGCACGCCATAGCGGCTGGAGCCGATCACGGCGCCGCTCTCTTTGTCAATGATGGCGAAAGCGCCGCCGCCATCCAGTGCGTCGGCGAAGAACTGGCGGAACACCGGTTCCTGCCAGCGATCGTGGGCGGGGTGAACCGCCCAGATCTCACGGTCCGATCCGGCCGCGTAGAGCGCGTCCCAGTCGTCCGCGCGAAGGGGGCGCAGGACCAGCCGGTCCCCTTCGAGGACCGGCTGTCTGTTCATGATCAGGCGGTCACGTCCGCAACGGCGGCGATGAACTTGTCGATGTTGCCCATCGTCAGGCCCGCCACGTTGATGCGGCCGGAACCGGCCATGTAGACGCCGTGCTTGGTGCGCATGGCAAGGACCTGGTCCTTGTTCAGCGGCACGATCGAGAACAGGCCATTCTGGCCGCCCATCGGCGTCAGGTCGGCCGAACCGGCGGTGCCGGCCTCGGCCAGCTTGGCGCGCACTTCGCGCATACGGTCGCGCATCTCGTCCAGCTCGGCGAGCCAGTCGGCGGTCAGCGTCTCGTCTTCGAGGACGAGGCGGACAGCGGCGCCGCCGTGGTCTGGCGGCTGCGACCAGTTGGCGCGGGCAAGGTTGTGGCCGTTCGACATGACCTTGGTAAGGTCGGCCGGATCGCCCACCATCGCGTAGAGCGCGCCCACGCGGTCACGGTAGAGACCGAAGTTCTTGTCGCACGAATAGCAGATCAGCGCTTCCGGCACGGCAGCGAGCACGCGGCGCAGGCCGTAGGCGTCTTCTTCCATGCCCTTGCCCAGGCCCTGATAGGCGAGGTCGAGGATGGGGAGGATCTTCGAAGCGGCGATCAGGCCGGCAATCTCGTCCCACTGCTCGTTGCTGTAGTCGATGCCGGTGGGGTTGTGGCAGCAGCCGTGCAGCAGGATGGCGTCGCCCGCCTGGGCATTGGCGATGGCGCCGCGCAGCGCGTCCATGTCGGTGGTGCCCGAAGCGAGCGCGTGGTTGAATTCAACGACTTCAAGGCCGAGGTCGGCGCAGATCTGGGCGTGGTTGGGCCAGCTGGGAACGCCGACGATGATGCGGTTGTAGCCGGCGCGCTTCACCATGGCGAGCGCGAGGCGCAGCGAGCCGGTGCCGCCGGGGGTCTGCATGCCTTCGATGCGGCCGCCCATCGAAGGGTCGGCCTTGCCGAAGACGTAGGGCATCAGCGCTTCGACGAAGCCCATGTCGCCCTCGGGGCCGAGGTAGGCTTTCGAATCCTGCTCCGCGACGAGTTTGGCCTCCGCGGCCTTGATCGAGCGGAACACAGGCGTGTCGCCCTCACCGGTGCGGTAGACGCCGACACCAAGGTCGATCTTGTCCGCGCGCGGATCGTCGTTGTGGAGCTTGATCAGCGCAAGAAGCGCGTCGGCGGGCTGTTGCTGAAGGTTCGTAAGCATGGCGCGCGGGGCCTTAGACCGGGCAGGGAAAGCACGCAATGGCAGATCGACAGGGAATTGCCGGGATGCCGGAATTTATCGCGCCGCGCAGTCCCGGAAAGCCTGTACCGCGAAATTTTGTGCAACTTGCCGGAAAGGCGCGCAGCACCGAAAATCGCATTCCCGACAGGCTGTTGAAACGGGTTCGCGCGCTCGTCCGGCCCCGGTGGATCGGGGGACCGGACGAGCAACGACGCAGGCTAGAACGGCATCCAGCTCTGCTTGTGCGTGAACTTCATATAGCCGATGTTCGCACCCAGACGCAGGCCCGCACCGGCCCGCACCGGGATCAGCACCACGTCGCCGCGACGCAGGTAGCTGACGGTGAAGCCGCCCACGAGATAGGCCTGCCCCTCGCCCGCGCCGAACCGGTGATAGAGGTCTTCGGTGTCGTTGAGGTTGTAGACCAGCACAAAGGCGTTGCCCGCATTCGCCCCGGCATCGAAGCCGATCGAAGGCCCGGTCCAGTAGACCGGCTGTTCGCCCTCGATCTTGTGGTAGAGCGTGCCGGAGCCGTAGCGCAGGCCCACGGCGATGGCGCCGCCGCCTTCACGGCCGACGATATAGCCATTGGGCTCGCCCTGCTTCTTGAGCAGGTCCTCGATCACGCCGGCCAGGCCCTTGGCGCCCTTGCCGAACACGCCCTCGGCCGCGCCGATCAGATCATCCTCGTGATAGGTGGTGCTCTGGGCCGGCGGCGCCTGCATGGGCGCGGGGCTGCCGTTCCAGGTCGAACCGTTGCCGGACGAATCGACCGGCGTGCCGTTGCCGGGATAGGCCGGCTGGGCCTGCGCGGTCTGGGCAGGGCTGGATACCGGCGGCTGATAGCTGGTTCCGGCATTGTTGCCGCTGCTGATGTCCGCGTCGATCGCCGCATCCGGATCGACGGTGGTCACTTGTGCCACGGCCGAGGTCATCGGCGCGACGAGCATGAGCAGGGGCACGAGCAGGGCCGCGGCCGCTCCGCCCAGCTTGCTCGACAAGCGAACCGGCGCCCCCCTGGCGGCGATTTGCATGGTGACTGGCATTTTCTGGCCCTCCAATGGCGATCCCGAAATCAAAAAGGCAGGCGCCCCCGCTGGGCGCACTACGGCATGTCACTAGAGAATCCAGTGCGCCTGACCCCGCAATGAACGGTCGACAGGGCGACTCCGTTTTGCGGCGGGCCGAACCCGCAGGAAACCTCGCATCTGCCCACAAGCGTTTCGAAAAAGCGAAAAACCTGCATTAGCCCCCCTTGCCGCCCCCGATACCCCTCGCTATAGGGCCCGCCTAGGCCGCATCCGGAGACGTGGGTGAGTGGCTGAAACCAGCGGTTTGCTAAACCGTCGTACCCTTAAGGGGGTACCGAGGGTTCGAATCCCTCCGTCTCCGCCATGCGGCAACGGTTTCAGCTTTTCCCATCAAGACAACGAACGACGAAAACACCCCCCACCGGGGTCCACCGTGCTGCGTCCGCATGGTTTCCGATGTTTTTCCCGTTCGTTTCCAAGACTCTCCATCGAGCAACACTTCGTTACATTCTTGCACGAGGCAAGACACGAAGCATGCCCAGATTCGGCTCCACGCAAAGTCTGGAGCTGAAATAATGAAGTCTACCCTGATTGCCGCCGCTGCCTTCGTCGTCGCCGCCATCCCCGGCGCCGCGATCGCCAACACCACGTCCGCCCACCTCAAGGGCCATACCGCGGTTGCCGCCCCCAAGGCCAAGACGCAGGCCCAGTCGCGCGGCGTATGCCATCCCGAACCCTCGAAGGGCCGCGATTGCCGCCACCGCAACGCCCAGGCCCAGGCTGCAACCGCGGCACCGGCCCTCGCCAGCGCCGAAGTCTCCGCACCGAAGGCTCAGTGATCGTCCCCGCCGGCCCGGTGCAACCCGGCACCGGGCCGGCGCATCGACGGACGAGAGACTGGCGGACGAGAAACTGGCGGGCGCCATCCGCTAACGGCCCGATCGGGATAGCCTGAAGGTTTTGCCCCAGGGTTTTATCCAAAGATTTTGCCAAGCCGCGCCCGAAATCATACATCTGTGCATGAAGAGACGATGAGCAACACCACAGCCCCCATCTATCGCCACCTCGACGACGGCCCCATGCCCACCCCGACGATCCTGTTGGTGGAGGACGACGGCCCCCTGCGCACCCTCACCGCGCGCGCCCTCAGGCAGAGCGGTTTCAACGTGCTCACCGCCGCGACCGGCGCCGAAATGTGGGTGACCCTGCGCGAAGGCCCCGTGAGCCTCGTCGTGCTCGACATCATGCTTCCCGGCACCAGCGGCTTCGACCTGTTCCGCCGCCTGCGCCGCGAATGCGACATCCCGGTGATCTTCATCAGCGCGCGCGGCAGCGAGGAAGACCGTGTGCTCGGCCTCGAACTGGGCGCGGACGACTATCTGGCCAAGCCCTTCAGCACCCGTGAACTGGCGGCCCGCGTCAGCGCCGTGCTGCGCCGGGGCGGCAATGGCGCGGCCACTGCCGAATTCACGGGGAACGATGCCGTCGCCGATGGCCGCACGCCCGAATCGATTCACTTCGAAGGCTGGAACCTGTCGATGGCGCGCCGCGAACTGCGCTCGCCGACCGGGGCCATGGTGGACCTCACCGGCGCCGAGTTCGACCTGCTCGCCACGTTCCTCGCCTATCCGCAGCGCGTGCTCGGCCGCGAGCGGCTGATCGAGCTTTCGCGCTCGCGCCTGGGCGACAGTTCGGACCGCAGCGTGGACGTGCTCGTCAGCCGCCTGCGCCGCAAGCTGCAGGCGGAAGGCGGCGAATCGCCGATCGTGACGGTTCGCGGCGTCGGCTACATGTTCAAGGCCGAGGTAACGCGCGCCTGATGACCTTGCGCCGGTTCCGTCTGTTCCGGCGCTTCGGCCTGCCCGAGCGGCTGATCGCAGTCCTGCTGCTGGTCTTCGTCATCGATGTCGTCTGCAACACGGTGCTGTTCGAGCGTGCCAACACGTTCGAACTGCGCCGCGACGACGCCCAGCGCATCGCCGAGAATCTCGTGCTGGCGAGCCGCGCGATCGACCACAGCCTCCCTGGCGACCGCCAGAAGGTCACCGCCGCGCTGAGCTCGCCGCAGTTCTCGCTGCGCCTGACGGAGGGCAAGCGCTATCGCGGGTCGCTGGGCCTTGCCAACTTGCGCGCCCAGATCATCGAGATCGCCCCGGAACTCGCGCATAGCGACCTTGAACTGCACCTCGAATCGATCCCGCGGGACGGCAATATCGGCGGCTCGCTGCGCCTGCCGGACCACAGCGTCCTCGATTTCCGGACCCATGCCCGCTCCGCCTGGAAGCTGAGCGCCGGGCGGCTCGCCAGCCTGGTCCTGCCGACCCTGCTGCTCATCACCTTCGCCTGGATCCTGCTGCGCGCCGCGCTCAATCCGCTGCGTTCGCTGATCCGCGCCACCCGCCATCTCGGCGCCGGTCCGCCCCGGCCCGTCCCCGAACGCGGCCCCGATGAAATGCGCCAGCTCATCCGGGCGATGAACGAGATGCAGGAACGCATTCACCAGTCCCTGCTCGATCGCACGCATACCATGCTCGCCATCGGCCACGACCTGAAGACGCCGCTCGCCCGCATGAGGCTGCGGCTGGACGATGGCGAGGTAGATGCGGTGGTGCGCGACGGCATCAATCACGACATCGACGAGATGCGGATGCTGCTCGATTCGATCCAGGCCTATGTGGAAACGGGCGGCACCCAGATCCCGGCGGAGCGCATCGACCTGGCCATCATGGCCGAGACGCTGGTGGATACCGCCGCCGATCGCGGGGCCAATGCCTCCTACAGCGGCCCGACCAGCCTCGAGATCATGGCCCGCCCGGTCTCGATCCGCCGCGCCTTGTCCAACCTGATCGAGAACGCGCTGCACTACGGCGGCAATGTCCGCGTCAGCCTGCGGCGCGACGGCGACGGCGCCGAGATAACCGTCGACGACGACGGCCCCGGCATTCCCGAGGAGCGCATTCCCGACGCGCTCCAGCCCTTCGTCCGCCTCGACACCGCCCGCGCCCGCGACACGGCCGGCATGGGCCTGGGCCTGCCGATCGTGCGCAAGGCGGTGCGGCTGGAAGGCGGCACGCTGGACCTGCGCAACCGGCCCGAAGGCGGCCTGCGGGCAACGATCAGGCTGCCGCTCGGAACGCGCTGATCGCGATTGCCGCCGGTCCTGCTGTCCAGCCGGGCGGACAACACGCTGTTAATATTCGGCAATTCCCTGAAACACGACTGCCATCCCCGGAAACTCCCGCTTTACCGGGGGCTTTCCTGAATTGCCGTTCATCCACGCTGCGCTGCAGCAACATTTCCTGACAAACGCGCACGACCTGCGAAAACAGCGACACGTACCTTTCCCATCAAGCTCCGCGCCCGCGTCCCCCAAACCCCTCCGTGCGCGCGGGGCAACCGAATCAAGGAAAGGTTACGAGAGTGAATGAACTGATCGGACGCGTCTTCCACTTCGAGAAGACCATCTTCCCCGCCAGCAGCGAACTGTTCGGCAAGCTCACCCGCGAAGGTCAGGAGCCCAAGGCCCTGATGATCTCCTGCGCCGATTCGCGTATCGTGCCGGAGCAGATCATGCAGGCCCAGCCGGGCGACCTGTTCGTCTGCCGCAACGCCGGCAACATGGTGCCGCCTTACGCAACCCAGAACGGCGGCGTGACCTCGACCGTGGAATATGCCGTGGCCGCCCTCGGCGTGCGCGACATCATCGTCAGCGGCCACTCGGGCTGCGGCGCCATGAAGGCGCTTGCCGACCCGACCGGTCTGGAAACGATGCCGAACGTCGCCGCCTGGCTCAAGCACGGCGCCGCCGCCGAGCATATCGTCAGCACCTGCCATGGCGACCTCTCGGGCGAGGACCGCGTCCGCGCCATCACGCTCGAAAACATCATCGCCCAGATCAGCCACCTGCGCACCCACCCCGCGGTTGCCGCCGCCATCGCCCGCGGCGAAATGACGCTGCACGGCTGGTTCGTCGACATTCACGCCGGCCAGGTCCTCGGCCTCGACGGCGAAACCGGCCAGTTCGTGCCGCTGCGTGAGGAAGCGCCGCTTCCGGTCGCGCTTTCCGCCCGCGCCCGCATCGCCTCCGAATTCGCCGAGGCAGCGGAATGACGACCGCCGCCCCCACCTCTCCGGAGGCAACCCGGAGTGGGCCTTTCGCCCACTTCGGCAGGGACTTCACGGCCTCGATCGTGGTGTTCCTGGTGGCAATGCCGCTCTGCATGGGCATTGCCATCGCGTCGGGCGTGCCCCCTGAAAAGGGGCTCGTCACCGGCATCATCGGCGGCCTCGTGGTCGGCCTGCTGGCAGGCTCGCCTCTCCAGGTGAGCGGCCCGGCGGCCGGCCTTGCCGTCATCGTCTTTGAATTCGTGCGCGAGCACGGCCTCGAAGCGCTCGGCCCCGTCCTCCTGCTGGCCGGCCTGATCCAGGTTCTCGCCGGCACGCTCCGCCTCGGCGGCCTGTTCCGCGCGATCAGCCCCGCCGTCGTCCACGGCATGCTTGCCGGCATCGGCGCGCTCATCGTGATCGGCCAGTTCCACATCCTCTTCGACGAGAAGCCGATGTCGAGCGGTCTCCAGAACATGGCGATGATGCCCGCGCGCATTCTCGGCCTCGATCCGGGCAACATGGCCTCCACCGAAATGGCCGTCATGCTCGGCGTCCTGACGATGGCGATCATGCTCGGCTGGGAAAAGGTCCGTCCGAAGTCCATGGGCCTCGTCCCCGGCGCCCTGCTCGGCGTGGTCGCGGCTACCGCCGTGGCCTGGACCATGGGCCTCGACGTTGCCCGCATCGCCGTTCCGGAATCGATCGGCGCCGCCTTCGCACTGCCCACCAGCACCGGCTGGTTCGCCCCGCTCGCCAACCCGGCGCTGATCGTCGCCGCGCTCGCCATCGCCTTCATCGCCAGCGCCGAGACGCTGCTTTCGGCCGCCGCGGTCGATCGCATGCATGACGGCGTGCGCACCAAGTACGACAAGGAACTGCGTGCGCAGGGCATCGGCAACCTGCTTTGCGGCGTGTTCGGCGCCCTGCCGATGACCGGCGTGATCGTGCGCAGCTCGGCCAACGTGCAGGCCGGCGCCAAGACCCGCCTGTCGGCGATCCTGCACGGCGCATGGATTCTCGCCTTCATCGCCCTGCTGCCCTGGCTGCTGCGCGAAGTGCCGATGGCGGCACTGGGCGGCGTCCTCGTCGTCACCGGCTTCAGGCTGGTCAGCCTCAGCCACGTGCGCCACCTGTTCCACAACTACGGGGCCTTCCCGGCGCTGATCTGGGCAGTGACCTTCGCGCTCGTGGTCACCACCGACCTGCTGACCGGCGTGCTCGTCGGCCTGGCGCTGACAGTGGTGGAACTGGCCCCGCACTTCAGGAACCTGAAGCTCAAGGTTGAGGAACACGTCGAGGAACACGAAGCGGGCGAATCGACCCGCCTCGCCCTTGGCGGCGGCGCCACCTTCCTCGGCCTCACTCGCCTCAACAACGTGCTGGAAAAGCTGCCGCACGGCCGCCCGGTCCACCTCGACCTCGGCCAGCTCAAGGTCATGGATCACACCACGTCCGAGACGATCAGCGAATGGCTCAACCGGCGCCGCCAGAGCGGCCATGCGGACCGCGTGACCGGCCCCGAGCCGATCCTGCGCCCGCTTCCGATCGCGGCCTGACGATCACTTCGATCTCGTAAGGCGCGGGCACCTTCTCGTCCGCGCCCCTTTCCTCTGCCGGGCGATCTCCATGCGGGATCGCCCGGTTTCTTTTTGCCCGCATTCCTTTCGCCGGCCGCCTCCGGCCGGGGGCGCCCCATCGCCCCGGCGCCGCGTGGCGATCAGACACACTTTGTCACGGATGGGAAAACCAAAGGACAATTACGGCCCGTAACACCGTGCAAGTCTGCACGAAACGGGTTCGCCACGCATGTAGGGCCCGGCTGCAGGCCGCAGGATGGAACGCGACAACAGTCATCATGAGGGCGTTCCATATGAAAATCCGTCTTGCCGCAGGCCTGTTTGGCCTCGCCGCGTCCGGTATTGCTTTCTCCGCTCCTGCCATGGCCCAGGAAGAGGTCCCGAGCGAGATCACCGTATCCGGCACCGTCGGCCTCGTTTCCGACTATCGCTTCCGCGGGGTCTCGCAGACCGACAAGGAAATGGCCGTTCAGGGCGGCATCACCGTGTCCCACGCCAGCGGCGCCTATGTCGGCACCTGGGCCTCGAACCTCTCCGGCTGGGGCACCTTCGGCGGATCGAACATGGAACTCGACCTCGTGGCCGGCTACGCCACCGAGATCACCAGCGGCGTGAAGCTGGACGTCGGCCTCACCTGGTACATGTATCCGGGCGGCGCCTCGGAAACCGACTTCGCCGAACCCTACGTGAAGCTCTCGGGCGCGATCGGCCCTGCCAACATGCTGGTCGGCGTCGCCTACGCGCCCAAGCAGCAGGCGCTCGGCAAGGTCTATGCCAGCGGTGACGACTATGCCGACGGCATCGGCCGCCCCGGCGCCAAGTCGGACAACTTCTACATGTGGGCCGACGGCAACACCGCCATCCCCAGCACCCCGCTGACGCTCAAGGCGCACCTCGGCTACTCGAAGGGCAACTCCGGCCTCGGCCCGAACGGCACCAGCGTCGCGCCGACCGGTGAATACCTCGACTGGATGCTCGGCGCCGACCTCGCGCTCGGCCCGGTCACGCTTGGCGTCGCCTATGTGGACACCGATATCTCCAAGTCGGAGAGCGTCTATCTCCAGCCGAACTTCTCCTCCACGAAGAACGGCTCGCAGATCGCCGGATCGACCGTCCTGTTCTCGGTCGGCGCCAGCTTCTGATCTGAGCGGATGAAAGGCCCGGAAGGCCCACCGGCCTTCCGGGACCGGATTTCGCCTATCCAGGACGCCGCGGCTTCGCCTCCACCGCTCACGCGGGAGGCGCGGCCGCGGCGCTTTTGCGTTCGGGCGCTGGCGCGCTGAACGGTGGATGCCGGGCCATCCGAAATGGATGGAAACGCCCGCCGTAATGGACCCTGATCGCGTTGCCGAGGCCATGCCGGAACCATAAAACGAACGCCGGAAACGGGAGGCTCCCTCTCCTCGGTCTTGCTTGGAGCATCGCTTGCAACATCTCCCCGAATTCTCCAGGCCCCAAAAGACGTTTCTCGCCGGATGCCACGCGGCCGGCCCGCCCCCGGCGTGAGCGAACTTCCCCTGCACCTTACCGGCGGGCCGACGATCGTCCTCGGCGCCGGGATCGCCGGCCTTGCAGCGGCGGACAGCCTCGTGAGATCGGGTCACAAAGTCATCGTCATAGAACGCGGCAACGCCGCCGGGGGCACGCACCGCAGCCGCCAGATCGGCCCCTATACTTTCGATGTCGGCAGCATCTTCTACGAAGAAAACGCCAGGGTCTTCGATCTGGCGCCGGGAATCCGCGATCTCTGCCCCCAGGTCCTGAGCCTGCAACGGCGCGTCGCGCCTGACGGTTCGATCCTGCTCTACCCCATCGAACCGCGCGATCTGCTCAAGCAATCCCCCTTGCGGCTCGCCCGGTCGGTGCTGGATCTCCTCGGCTCGCGCATCGCCGTCAGCCGCGATGGAACCCTTGAAGCGATCTGCCGCAAGCGGCTGGGCGGCACATTCTTCGAAGATACCGGCCTGCGCTCCTACATCGGCCGCTTCCATCACGTCCCGCCCGAACAGATCGACGAGGAATTCTTTTTCCGGCGAATGGCCATCATCGAGCGTTTCACCCGCATGAACGCGCTGGCACGCAGCGCCGCCCGCGCAATCATGATCCGGCAGGGCAGCCAGCACCGCAAACGCTGGCCGATGCGCGTGCGCCCGCGCGAAGGATATCAGGCGATGTTCCGCCCGATCGTGGAACGCCTGACGGCGGCGGGGGTCGAATTCGCATTTGGCGAACAGCTTTCCGCCGTGGAGCGGGAAGGCAGCTTCTTCCGCGTCGGCACGCAGGGCTCGGGCCAGAGCGGCCATCACGGCCCGAACCATGGTGCTGGCCGGGATGGAGCCCCCCGCACCACCCGGCTCGCTTCGGCGGTGGTCAGCACGATCCCGGTGGATGCGCTCCACCAGGTACTGTTCTCGGCGCCTTCCGGCACCGTCTCGCTCGACATGACCACGCTTTACGTTTCCGCAGCGCACCTCCATCCGGATGCGGGGAATGTGCTGTTCAACTTCCATGCCGAAGGCGAATGGAAACGCGCCACGATCTATTCGCGCATCTATCCGGACCCCGCGTGCGGCCGGGAATTCTTCTCGGTGGAAACCACCCTGCCCCCCGGCGCCCGCCACAGCCCCGGCGCCGCCTTCGAAGATTTCCGCGATCATGCAACAAGGCTCGGCCTCGCCAGCGACCTTCGGCTGGAAGGCCATGAACTCGTGGAGGACAGCTATCCGCTCTACACGGTGGGCGCGCGCGCACGCCTTGATGCCGCGCTGGATCGCATCGCCGGGGTCGGGATCATCTCCGCCGGCCGGCAAGGACGCTTCGAATATCTGCCGACATCGTCCGGCGTGATCGCGCAAGTCATCCGCAATCTCGATTGCGGGGCCGCTCCGGCAGCCTCGCCCGAAATGGCCGCATGACCGGAATAACCGCACCGATGCCATCGACCAGCGCCCTGAACCACACCGCCGCACGCCCTTCCCCGCGGCCTCGCCCCCGCGTGCGGATCTTCAACGTGAAATACAGCCCAAACCTCGGGGACGGCCTGCTTTCGGAGTGCCTCGAACAGGCGCTGGTGGAATGCGGGGCCGATGAAAGCACATGCTCGATCGATCTCGCAGCGCGTTCGGCATACGGTCGCGGCACGGCGGGCCGGTCGGCGCTGATGCGGATGCTCCAGTCGTTGCCGCCCGCGCTCCGCCGGCTCGCGGTCCGCCTGCCGCTCGCTGTCCAGAGCCGCCGCCGCTGGCTGCCCCATTACCGCGCCGCATTGCGGGATGCCGATTGCGTGGTGATCGGAGGCGGAAACCTCATCGCCGATCTCGATCTCAATTTCCCGACCAAACTGGCCCTGGCAATCCATGAAGCGGCGGATCGCGGACTGCCGGTTTTCATCTATGGCTGTGGGGTCTCCTCAGGCTGGAGCAGGCAAGGGGCGGCGCTGCTGCAACAGGCGCTTGCCAGAGGCGCGGTCCGGCAGGTGTTCCTGCGCGACGAAAGATCGATATCGCTGTGGCACGACCTTTTCGGCGAACATGCAGGCCTCCCTGCCAGACTGGTGCGCGACCCTGGCCTCCTCGCCGGCGAACGCTACGGCCTCGGTGCTTCTCAACCCCGTCCAGGTGCCGTTCTGGTCGGGTTGAATGTGACTGCCCCCGTCGCCGTGCAATACCATGCGGAACATGCCCCGCAGGCCCGACAGCTCGAGGATTGGTACCTGAATCTCGCAGAAACCCTGGTTGCACGCGGGTTTCGGGTCGCCGTATTCACGAATGGCAGCCCGGAAGACCGCGCCTGCGCCGCCAGGCTTCGCAGCGCCTTCGAAACCATCGCCCTGCCAGGCCAGATCTCGTTTCCCGAAGCCGATACGCCGGGCGAACTGGCGCGGCTCATTTCCGGTCTCGGCGGACTTATCGCCTTCAGAATGCACGCAATTATCGCATCCTACGCGTGCAGGATTCCCTTCGTCGCGCTGGACTGGGACCCCAAGCTCGCCTCCTTTGTACATTCCATCGATCACGGCGAATGGCTTGTCGATCCAGCCTCCACCCCGGCCGAAACAGCCGCCTTCCTGCTGGCTCAAGCCATGGCGAACGGAATAGCCCCCAACACCCACGCCCGCGTAATCGCGCAGGCGCGTTATGGGGTAGAAAGCCTGCACACCGAAATCGCACGAGCCATTACGCCTTGAAATTTCAGAATAATCTTCAGTGAAACGGATACTCGCACTGATCGCCGCGCTTGCTGCCGCTCAGGCGCCCGCCGGAAACCCGCAGCGCCCCAGCCGCCTCGAAGCAGGACCAGAAGCGCAACCCGGCGCGCGGCTTGCTTCTGAAATCCGCGCCCCGCTCCCACCGATGCGGCTGGGCGCCGCCTCCAATTTCTCGCAGGGCAACCTCCCTCGCCTGTTCAATGCCGCCCTGGCTCTGCCGCTTGCGAACTGGCGCGACAGCATCCGCTGGGCAGACGTCGAGAAAACCAGAGGCCGCTACACCTTCGACCAGCCGATGTCCCTGTATCCGGCCAGCCTGGAGCAGCACCATGCCCGGATGACCCTGACGCTCAACTGGGGAAATCCGCTCTACGATGCCGGACAGACACCGCATTCGCCCGAAGCGCTCGCGGCATTCGGGAAGTTCGTTGCCGAAGTGGTGCGCCGGTATCCTGCGATCGACACGCTGGAAATCGGCAATGAGATCAACGGCAACAATTTCGTTTCCGGCCCGATGAAGGACGCGCCGCCCGCGCAGCGCCTCGCCTACCACCTGGCCATGGTACGAAGCGCAGCCAAGGCCGCGAGAGCGGTACGGCCGGATATCAAGGTCATTGGCGGCTCCACCCATTCGCTGCCCGGCGGCTTTCTCTGGCCCCTTCTCGATCAGGGCGGCGCCGGCCTGCTCGACGGTCTCGCGCTCCATCCTTACACCACGCCGATCGATCAACTTCCCGCTCAAGTCGCAGTCCTCCGCCGCCATCCTTCTCTGGCGCCAATACCGCTCTACATGACCGAATATGGCAGCCTGGACCCAGAGCATGCCGGTGACGATCTGGTCCGCGCTTACGCGACCCTTTCGTCTCTGGGCATCGCGGAGTTCGATTGGTACCCGCTCAACGATCGGGGCGACGGGTTCGTCCCCTTGCTGCGACGCGACGCAAGACTGACGGAGGCAGGCCGCGCCTTCCGTTTCGTGACGAAGCAACTCGGCGATCATCGGGGGGAGGATCGAAGCCCCGATCGCTTCACCTTCATTCACGCGTTCGGCGCCAGAACCTGGGTCCTCTGGGGCGCGGCAAGGCCGATCTCGATCGATTCCGCCTCCGTTTCCGCGTTCGACGCCGCGGGAACCCGGCTTAGTGGCGCCTCTCTGATGCTGGCCGAAGACCGGGTGCTCATCCTCACGGGCAAGGTTCCACTGAAGATCGACGAACACGTGAAACTCGGCTGCACGCCATTGATCGCGGACAGTTTCCTCGGCTTTACTTTCCCGGCACCCGATGGTGCCATCCCCAGCCAGACGGTCGGGCTTGTCCCGTTCTGGAAGACGGGCTCTCGCGAAGTGCCTTTCATGACGTTTCCCGGTCAACAGACGGCCGGCGTACCATGGACCCCCTATCTCGCGCCGCGCCGCGCGGCCGGACCTCGAGTGGCGGCTGACACGATTGTCCCGGCCACAGGAGCAAACGGAGATGCCGTTCTTCTCCGCTACACCGCGCGGTTTCGGATGGTGCTCAGGATAGAGGCCGAATTCGCGCTGACAGGCCGCAGTGAAAGCGGCCTGGCCGTATCCATGCGATCGGGCGGACAGTCCGTGTTTGCAACCCGGGGGGCGGCCCCGATCCGGATAGAGCGGACGATACCGCTTGCCCCCGGGCAGGCGCTGGACTTTGTCGTCGCACCGGAGGGCGCTGGCCGCACGGGTGCGGTCCGGTATCGCATACGCCTGTACGACACGGGGGCCTGCGCTCCTGTCGGCGCTATCAAATAATAGCGGAGCCAAGCTGCGTCCCTCACCCCGCCCATGGCAAGTCCACCCGGCAACCGAATCGACATTTCCGCTCCCTTAGGAAGGGAAAAAGCGTCGATCCCGGAAAAAACGATCACGCTTAGGGCGAAACCCCTATCGGCCATGGCATCCGGGCAACCACCTGGTTTTTGCCTGCGAAACCGGAACCACAACGGGCCTGCAAAGCCGGCCAATTCTGCGCATGGTTAACGCCACCTCTACAAGGGCACGCACAAACGTTTGTGACTGCAGGGCAAAAGCGGCTGCAACCGCCAAACGATTGTGAATTGTACGCAATCGCCCTTACCAACCAAGTATTACTTGAATCACGACCCAAACATTCAGCCGTGAATTTGCGTTTACCGTGCACAGAAGGCCCCGATTAGCCACTACAGCCATATTGAATATCTCGCAGAAACGAAACCAACAGCTCTACCGAAACAACAATCGATCCGGATAGAGCCAAAAATGCGAGTATTATCACATGGCAAAGAAGAATATCATCGCATCGACTGCGGCAACAACCAATTATTACGGCGACGCTCTTGAAAAGCAGCAGTGGTATCTGGACGGATCGACCCGCTCAAAGCTGAGCATCGACGCTTATTCCGTTTGGCAGGACTACACCGGCAAAGGCGTGCGCATCGGCGTTATCGACTCCCAGATCGACTTTCGTCATGCCGACCTCAAGAAGGCCTATGACACCACGCTCGACTACAACTTCGCAACGGCGACTGACGCCGTAACGATCAGCGCCACCGCCCTGCCCCAATCCCACGGCACTTCCGTTGCCGGGGTGATCGCCGCCGAAGCCGGCAATGCCATCGGAACCGTAGGCATCGCCTCTGGCGCCACGCTCGTCGGCCTCGGCGTCGACTATTCCTCCAGCAATGCCGCAGGGCAGATCGTGTCTGCCCTGCAGAAGTCAGCCAGCCTGGACGTTGCCAACAACAGCTGGAGCTTCGTCGAAAACTTCGCCGACAATTTCAATGCCAACCCGGAATACAAGGCAGCGCTCGTTTCCGCCGTTTCAACCGGACGCGGCGGGCTGGGCACTTCGCTGGTGTTCGCGGCCGGTAACGCTGGAACCTCCGGCACCTCGAACTACCATAATTTCCAGAACTCGCCCTATACGATCGCGGTCGGCTCGGTCGACGCCGACGGCAATCCTTCCGCCTTCACCAGCATCGGCGCGAACGTGCTGATCTCGGCCGCCGGCCGCGACGTGCTCACCACCACGCTGAGCGACCGTTATGAAAGCGTTTCGGGAACATCATTCGCCGCTCCGGCCGTGTCGGCAACGATCGGCCTGATGCTCCAGGCCAACCCCGACCTCGGCTACCGCGACGTTCAGGAAATCCTCGCCTACTCCGCCCACCGCACCGGTCTGACCGAAGGCGCCAGCTTCGGCGACGGCTGGCGGACGAATGGCGCCGATAACGCCAATGGCGGCGGGCTCCATTACAGCGACGCATTCGGCTACGGCTTCCTCAACGTCCACGATGCCGTGCGACTGGCCGAAACCTGGGACGAACAGCAGACTTTCGCGAACATGGCCACAGCCACCAAGACCGTCACGACAGCGCAGACCCTGGTCGCCGGATCGAACGATCACCTTTCGCTCGACATCCCCGTGACCGATGCGATCGATCTCGAACATGTCCAGATTTCGATCGACCTCAACTGGCTCAACACAGGCGATCTCGACGTCTACCTGACATCGCCGGAAGGTACCCGGGTCCGCCTGGTCTACGACCTTCCAACCGAGAGCCGCGTCGGCAGCATCCGCAACTTCACTTTCAGTTCGGTTGCCTCGATGGGCGAACAATCCGCCGGTACCTGGAAGCTCGACATCTACAACCGCGATCCCGCCGCTGCCGACAAGGCCGGGGTGCCGATGACGGGCAAGTTCAAGGGCGCAACGCTGACCTTGCTCGGCGAAGCGGACACCTCAAAGAACGACACTTACATCTACACCGACGAATTCGGCACGCTCTACGCCGGCGCCGATCTCGCGAAGCGTAGCGTGCTCAAGGATGCGAACGGCGGAACCGACACGATCAACGCGGCGGCCGTCACCAGCAACACCACGATCGATCTTACCGCCACAAAGGTAAGCACGATCGCCGGCGTCACGCTGAACCTGGCGGCCAATACCATCGAAAATGTCTACTCCGGTGACGGCAACGACACGCTGATCGGCAGCAACGTCGCCAACATGCTGAGCGCCGGGCGCGGAAACGACACGATCTACTTCAGCTTCGGCAATGACAGGATCGACGGCGGGCAAGGCCAGGACGCGCTGGTCATGAACTGCGCCTTTTCGAAGATTTCCGGCTCGGTCTCGGCCACCGGCGACGTGCTCATCTCCGCAAAGTATGGCGAGGTCTCGACCATCAGCAACGTCGAAACCTTCACCTTCTCGGACGGCACCTATAGCTACGCCCAACTGGTGAAGCTGCTCGCCGCAGGCACTTCGGCAGTGGTCGACCAGCCGGTCACGCAGGCCCCGGTGGAAACGCCGACAGTCCCCGGCAACACCTCGGGCGAGGCCGGCACCGGCGACGGAACCGTGCATGCTCCGGTCACCGAGACGCCCGGTTCGGGCTCCACGGATCATGCGGCCACCAGCCCTTATGGCGATGAAGGCCGCACTTATGCAGCCACCATGACCGGCACCGGCGCGGATGACCGCATCGTGGGAACCACGGCAGGCGAGCGGATCGACGGCCTCGACGGGATCGACAAGCTGCGCGGCATGGCCGGCGACGACGGCATCCACGGCGGCAACG
The DNA here is from genome assembly GCF_055361505.1 of Novosphingobium sp. TK71. Taxonomy (NCBI): domain Bacteria; kingdom Pseudomonadati; phylum Pseudomonadota; class Alphaproteobacteria; order Sphingomonadales; family Sphingomonadaceae; genus Novosphingobium; species Novosphingobium sp. TK71. The sequence goes on along the minus strand of NZ_CM143962.1, from coordinate 3,398,018 downwards.
GCGACGACACGCTCTATGGCGATGACGGGAACGATCATCTTTATGGCGATGCCGGCATCGACACGATCATGGGAGGCACCGGCAATGACTGGATCTTCGGCGGAACCGGCGCGGACCGGCTCTATGGCGAGGCCGGCGCCGATACCTTCGTGTTCGACGCTTCCGACGTGGCAGGCATGGACACCATCTACGATTTCAGCGCGGCCGATGGTGACAAGATCCTGATCACCGGCATCGCGAACGGCAGCACTGCCACGTTCGACATCGTCACCAGCGGTTCGGGCACCTACCTCCAGATGCATGACGAAAGTGGCGACCACCTGCTCGCCCGAATCAAGGGCGTCGGAATGGAAGGCCTCCATGTGGCCGACACCGATGCCGGACTGCTCTGGGCGTGAGGCCGCCCGTTCATTGACAGGGCCGCTGACGCCCCGCACATCTCCCCAAGCGACTGTATCGAAAGGGCTCCGAGGAATCGGGGCCCTTTCCTTGTGCGCCCTCGCGACGCCCGCCATCGTTAATCCGCCAGAAGTGCAAGCCCCCCTCCCCGCCATCGAATTCTGCGTCCATAATGGACATTCCGGAAGCGGAGACTTCACATGCGGGCGCTGAACAACAAAGAAATTCCGCGCAATATCGCCATAGACTCTAGTAATAACACGTAAAACACCATCCATAATGGCGTATATTAAAATGAATGAATGTAAGATCCACATCAAAACGGTTGCACGACATTAACCCTAAGCCTTATGAACAAGCCACGATTGAGAGGGCACTGAAGCGCACTGCGCCGAACCTGCAAATCGAAAGGGGGAGGGGGCAACCGGTACACTTCACCAAACTCTCTTGAGTGGACGTGATTTGCTGCACAAATAATCGGGAAGCCGGCACAATCGTCGTCGAATGGTTTCGAGTTCAAATCGCAACGATTATTGCAAGGAGCATTCCCGTGGCAGATATCAACGGATCATCCATTGGTGACAATATTTCCGGCAGTGCGCTGGGAGACCGTATTCTTTCCGGCCAAGGCAACGACACCGTGCATGGTGCCGGCGGTGATGATTACATCATCGGCGGAGCCAACAGCGACAACCTCTACGGAGACGAAGGGAACGACACCATTTACGGTGGCGGTTCTGCAGACAAGCTCCGCGGCGGCGAAGGCAATGACTATCTGAACGGAGGCGGCGGGGCCGACCGCATCTACGGCGGCTCGGGTGACGACATCATCTTCGGCGGCGCCGGCGACGATGCCCTCTATGGCGACAACCCCAACGACCCGACGGAAACCGGCGCCGACATCTTCGAGTTCGACAAGGATGACGGCTCGGACAAGGTGTTCGACTTCGAACTGGGGCTGGACAAGGTTCGCCTGCTCGAAGGCAACACCTATTCGCTCAGCTATCTCGGCGACAACACCATTCTGACTTACGGCACCACCACCGTTCGTTTCTACGACGCCCACCTGACCAGCGCCGACATTATCTTCGCCTGAGCCCTGAACGCACAAAAAGCGGACCGGAATGCCTTCGCATCCCGGTCCGCTTTTTTACGGGCCTCACGCAATTCCGGTTGCGGCGTTTGACTTTCCGGGAGAGCGCCCCCGCCAGGCGGAGGCATTCGGCCGCCTCAGAAAATCGCACCCAGAAGAAGTGCCCAACCCATGACGGAGACCGCCATGGCCACCGCAATCCCCATCATCGGATTCCTGTCGTCGGACTCGGCTGCAAACACGCGGCCAAGCAGAAGCGAGGGGCGATGAGGATGCGCGATCTCCGGCAGCGGTTCTCTCCGGGATGCCCCCCAGGGCTTTCGCCTGCTCGGCCCCGGCATGAATTCACCGGAGCAAGGGCCAAAGCCCTCCCTATGGCCAACCAGCGGCTCACCGCCAGTTTCCTGCATGTCAGGCAAGGATGATATCGGTCGCATCGATCATCGGCTTTCCACGGAGGGTGACAAGGGCAACGGCCGCGGCAGACCCGCTACCATCGGCATCATAGTAGAGCGTCCCGGCAGAGGCATCGTAGAACAGATGCGTATCGGCCGAAGCAGCCTTGCGGCCATAGTCGAGGGTCGCGGGCGAACCCGGGCGAAGCGGGGCCAGCGCAGCGAAGATGTCCTTGTCGATCTCGATGTGATCGACACCGCTCTGGAAATCGAGGATGGTATCGGCATTCGCACCTGTTTCGAGATAATCGAATACGAAGGTGTCCGCGCCGGCCCCACCTGTCAGCTTGTCCGCGCCTTTGCCGCCATTCAGGACGTTGTTCCCGTCGTTGCCGTAGAGAATGTTCGCCAGAGCATTGCCCATACCATGGAGGTTGGCCGTGCCGGTCAGGTAGAGCCGCTCGATACTGTCGCCAAGCGTGAAATCGACCTGCGACCTGACGGTATCGACGCCGCCCTGCGCACCGCTTTCGATCACCCTGTCTCCACGGTCGTCGACGAAATAGGTATCGTCGCCGTCGCCACCTTCCATGCGGTCGGCCCCGATCCCGCCGTCGATCCTGTCATTGCCCTTTCCGCCGATCAGGACGTCATCTCCGGCAAGTCCGTCCAGACGATCGTCACCCGCGCCGCCGTCGATACGATTGCCCTTCCCGTCCCCGACAAGGATATCGGCATGGGCCGATCCCTTCACGTCCGACCCGCTGATGGCTGCGCGCTTGCCATCCACGATCGCCGCCCCCTTCGTCAGGTTGACCTGCAATCCGGCCCCCGCGCCCGAGTAATCCAGGGTTGCAGCCTGGACCGTGGCAGCAACAGCCTTCTCGGAGTAGATCTGGATATGGCGCGTGGTAACATCGCCGCTTGAGCTGGCGCCCGATTGCACGATGAAATCGACCTGATCCCCTGCCGCGAGCGATACGTGAGCCAGGCTGAAATCGTATGCATTGCCCTTCGCGGGGTCATAGATCTCCTTTTGGAGAATCTCCTTCCCGTTCACGGTGACCTTCAGCAAAATCCCGTCGAGGCTCTGATCGGCAACATCATATGTGCCCTTGATCGTGAACAGACCGCCAGTTTGGGCGGTGTACCGCTCGATAATGCCGTAACGGGCCGCCGCGCTCTTGCCTCCGCCGAAATCAACGGGTGTCAGCGTTGTCGCATTGATCTCCAGCGGGCGGAGCCATTGCGAACCCAGATACGGAGTCCACAGTTCCCCCCCTTTCAATCCGCCCCCCATCGTTTGCAACGCGGCGACCTGGCCGGTGCCGGACAGGGAAAAGTACGACCATGGCCCCTCGAACCCGGCACCTGCCGCATCCTGATTGGTCACGTCAAACTGGTCATAGCTGTCCGCAACGAGATTTCCCGCGTGGAACTGGACCGACGCTCCCGTCATCACCCCCTCGGACTTCAGGATGATCGGAGTATCCGCAGAAATCCTGCCGTCGAAGTTCGCGATCCGATTGCCGTCGAGATCATAGGCGGACACGCCCTTCGCCAGGCTGACGGAACCCGTCTGCCCCCAAAGCACCGCCGCATGATCGCCGAAAGTGTACAGGTAAGTGAAATCATCGGTCGCGACCCGTCGGATCACGTCGGCATCAGCCAGCAGGCTGTCGAATACCCGAAAAGCCTCTCCCGCCGGCGTCGCGCTGGCGCCCTGGGTATTCCAGAGCTCCATGTTCGGGAAGTAGGACTGGCGCGCCAGTGCATACCAACTCGCGCTCTCGATACCGGCATCCCCCATGACGCTGAGCATTTTCGCAAGATAGGCCGGCGCATCGTCGAGCGAGGCGAAATTCGCACCGAACTCGGTAACCTTGATCGCCATGTCCTTGCCGATCACGCCGCGCAGCACCTCGATCTGGTCGGCAAACTGCTCGGGCGGCGTGGTATAGGGATGGATGGAAACCGCATCGAGGAGGCCCAGTGTTCCGAGTGCCTTGAGGTCCGCGAAGTAGTCCACCGGGATGGAGTGCGTGGCGCCTCCTACAAGTTCCACGTCCAGTCCCGCCCTGTTCAGCGCACTGTCCACCGCGGCAACCAGCTTGGCATAATAATCATCGCGGTTGGCCGCCGACGATGTCGCCACAGGGCCGGTCACGAAAGAATTGGAGTTGTATTCGTTGCCGATCTCGACGGCGCTCACATTGGGATAGCGCTGCAATGTCGCCACGACGAAATTGGCGAAAGCCTCGCGCCCCGCATCGCTGTAAACCGTGTATCCGCGGTCGTAGAGCGCATTGGCATTCGCAAACGTCAGCGTAACTGCAAGGCCCTTCTGCAGCGCCTGATCGAGCCAGGCAGCCTGCGGAACCGAAAAGTCATACTTGCCCGCAGCTTTCTCGATCGCCCCCCATGGCACGCTGTCGCGGATGCCATCCACGCCAAGGTTTGCAGCGGCATCAAGAAGCGATGTGTTCCACCCCTGGCTGAAGTGGGTCTGGGCATCTAACCGGATAGTCATAACGTTCCCCGAAGAAGAATTTCCCCGGAAGTAACGGATCATATCACTACGACAGACTTACAGCGATGGTTACCATCACAGACACAACCAATAATGCAATTGCACAGATAGATTATGTGTAAACACCTATCCATCACCATGCAAAACCCGCCTCAATCAAACGGTGCGCCAGTATTTTCTCTCCTTCAAGTCGAACTCATCCGTATCCGATACAACTCCCCAGGCATTCGCGATGCAACCGGTATGCCGTCGAAATTCACGCGGCCCCTCCATAACCCCCGTCCCAGCCATCAGCCGCGACTACAGCAAATGCCAGGTATGGAAGAGATGAGCCGCGCCCACACTGGTCAGCGATCAAAACTGACACCGGAACGGAGATGACCCGACTGCGCCTGCAGACCACTCCGGGCTAGTCTCCAGCCACGTCCAGATCGCCAACCCACGGAGGTCAGCCTGATACCCTCTAACCTCCGCACCGCATCCCGGCAGCACGGGAAGAACCGGCAATGAATGCGATTCCCATCGCCTTGTTCTGGCTGCTCGTCATCTGGGCAGCCGCAAGCCGGCGGCCGGTTGCGCTCTATCTTTTCTTCGCAACCATGCCGTTCGGCGCTTTCGCGGTGATCCCCACCCAACTCACCGGAGGGCTGACGTTCATCGCCACGCCCATCGCTGCGATAGTGGTCATCGCAAAAGCCTTCCTCAACAGGCAAGGCCCATCGGCCCTGCTGTCGATGGCGATCATGCCGAACCGGCTTCTGTTCCTGTTCGCCTTCTGGACGATCGCCACGGTCACGACCTTTTTCATGCCCCGCCTGCTTGCCGGCGACCTGCTCGTCGTTCCTGTACGCGGCGTACTCCGCACCACGGCACCCTTGGCCCCATCGACGCAGAATCTCTCCCAATGGGTCTACATGACGATATCGGTGTTCACGGTCTTCGCGCTTGCCAGGCACCTGCGATCGCCGGACATGCGGCAGCATGCCCTTCAGGCGCTCTGCCTCGGCGCAGCCATGCTGATCGTCACCGGCCTGCTTGACTATGCGAGCCAGTTCCTGCCGCTGGCTCCCTTGCTGCAGCCGTTCAGGACTGCATCCTATGCACTGGCCACGGAAGTGGAGGTCATGGGCTCCAAACGCGTCGTCGGCCTGATGCCGGAAGCTTCCGCGTTCGGCACTTATTGCCTCGGCTTCCTGTGCAGCCTTTACTTCTACAGGCGCGCAATCACCAACATTGCGCTGCGAACCAGGGTTTGTCCGCCCATTCTGATCGCGTTGCTCCTGCTCTGCTGGCAGTCGAAATCCTCTGCTGCTTACGTGGGCATGGGCCTCTTCGTGGCGATGGCATGTGCCGAATGGCTGCTCAGGGCGAACAAGCCGCAGCACACGGGGCTGATCTACCGGCAAGGCCTTCTCGGCGAACTATCCGTGCCGATCGCCATCCTGACCGGCGTGACCATGACCCTGCTTCTCAAGCCGGACCTGCTTGATCCGATCTATGCCATGATCGACCGTATGGTCCTGCAGAAAGGCTCATCGCACTCCTACGAGGAACGCGGAATGTGGCGTTCGATTGCGCTCGCCAGCGTTTTCGAAAGCCATGGCTTCGGCATTGGTCTGGGAAGCACACGGGCGTCGAGCAGCATCGTCGCCATATTCAGCGCCACGGGTATCCTCGGAGGCGTCTTTTTCTGCGCATTCATCGCTCAAAGCTGCCTTCGCTCGGCGAGCAGCCCGGAACTGCGGATTCTCGCTTCGGGTTTCCGCTTTGCCTACATACCGATGTTCACCGTGTCGCTGATGATCGCGGATGCCAATTTCGACTTTGTCGCGGCTTTCGGCTTCGGCCTTGCGACAGCGCTTTCCTTCCAGCCGGACCGCCCGGTGAGAGCCGCATCTTCCCCCTATTTCATCCGCGAGCCCATGACGGCAGCCAACGATGTCGTCCGAACTTCGGCGCAAGCCGGTTCCCGAAATGCACGCCCAGGGATTACTGCCGATGCAGTCCGCGAATTCCACACATGATCGCTACGGGTTTCTGGATGAAATGCGCGGCATCGCCGCGATGGCGGTCCTGATCTTTCACATCGGAACCCGAACGGGCGCCCCGCCGCTGGCCGCGAACGGGTATCTCGCTGTCGATTTCTTCTTCATGCTGAGTGGCTTTGTCATCGCGGAAGCCTACCGCGCGCGACTTCTGAACGGCATGACATTCGGGGATTTTGCGACGAAACGCATCATCAGAGTGGCGCCAATCATCGTGTTGGGCGTCTTGATGGGTGCAGCCTACCTCCTTGCTCGCTGGATCGCCGTACCCGCGAGGTCTGACAGCCTGCAAGATATCCTCGCCAGCGCTGCGCTCAACCTCCTGCTGCTGCCCAAATGGTGGCAAGCATCGGCAACCGGTTGGGAACTCTTCCCGGCGGACGGCCCCCTCTGGTCACTGTTCTTCGAAATCCTTGTGAACTTCGCATGGGCCGGGTTTCTGGTCGCCAGGAGACGCGGGACGCTCCTGGTTCTCGCCGCGATCAGCCTGATCGCTCTGACCCGTCTTGCCGGAATTCACGGAACAATGGACATGGGCTGGAACCTGCCGACATTTACCGGCGGCCTCGCACGCGTATCCTTCGGTTTCCTGATCGGCCTGCTGATACACGCATTCCGCCAAGCCCTGCCGAAAGCCGGAGCCTGGGCTTCGTACGTCGCAGCCCTGCTTCTGATCCTGTCGCTTTGCCTACCGATAAATGACGTCAGATGGACGCTATTCGTCACCGCTGTCATCCTGCCATGCACGCTCGTTCTTGCGGTTATCGCAGGCCATCGCACAGTGATCCCCGGCGGCCGCTTTCTGGGGGTCGTTTCCTATCCGGTCTACGGCCTTCATGTGCCGATCCTCGCGCTCTATTCCGGCGCTTTCGAGAGGTTCACAGGCCTGGAGCGTACCGGATGGGAAGCCTATCTTCTGATCCCCGTCATCGTCGGCTTCGCCTGGCTGATCACGACCAGATATGAAGGGGCCGCAAGGAATATTCTTCAGGAACACATTGCCCGCAGGACGCGCGCCCAACCCGTGACCGGAGCATAATCACATGCCGGCGAAAATATTCATAGCCACAAGAACAGTATTCAAGCTTGGATTCTCGTCGCCGCGTGAGTTCCCAGGGAGTTCTCGCGCAGCCAGGTCATGACCGCAAACAGGCCGTATCCGAGAGGTAGAATGGGCAGGAAGTACAGGAACTCCATCATTTTCCCATCTACATCATTGACAAGTGAAGGCGCCGACCCGCTTGCACTGGCAATATCGATGAGGGCGGCGTTGATGCTCGGCATATCCCATGCCACGACGACCGCAAAGGCGATGGCCGCAGGGCCACGGAATCCCGGATGCCGGATCAGGAGTTGAATGGCTGCGGATGCCAGGAAAACGCTGCCTGCAAACCAGAAACCGGAAACGAAGAAACCAAACAAGACCCAACTCCTGCGACCGCTGCTACAAACCTTTGCCGATCCCGGCTCAGCGTGAACTTCTTATAGGATCGCAGTCTCGGTTTTCGGTCTCGCCGGACACAGAATTAAGATCGGACACACGCATTGAAGAGCACCTAACGGCCACTGAGACCGACAGAGCGTGACAGAAGCAGCGGCCAGACCCACGCAGGAATGCCCCCTCGCCATCGAGATGTTCACGCCGAAAAGACGGCGTAAAACTCACTCTGCAACAAGCTGGGAATCGCCTCGCCGCCCCTTGCCAGCGAGCAGCGGTTCCGCGTGACCGGAAGGGCCGGATTGCCCGTGCACCTTCCGGGCATTTGCCACCCGTTCAGATGACGACCTTCAGGGGCGAGCGCGCAGACGTTCCCAACGGGCGTCGAGTTTCGATTGAGCGGCGCCGCTCCTTACATGGGAAATCAGCGATACGCCGCGAAGGGCAACGCTGTGGCCGGACAGGAAGCGACCGGAAACGCTGTAACCGATATCGTATAGCGCGACATCTTCGTACGGTTCGCCATCGACCAGGAACCGTGTCCTGATCGCAACCGGCAGCCGCTCGTCGCCGCGGCTGTTATCGGGGAGCTTGGCCTCGTTCCGTGCCTTTTCCAGTTCCCGCTCGAACCACCTGGCCTCGATCCGCGGTTCTCCGGTGGTTTCGGCAGGCGCCACACCCAAGGCTGTCGGGAACAGGATGGTCTGGCTCTGTACGGACTGTTCGGGCGAAGCAGGTTTCAGGGTGAGCACCTGTTCGCCGGAACTTGTCGCCACCAGCACCAGTGTTGCGGCGCGGGTGGAAGCGCGCTGCGCATCGGCCTGCTTCACGGCCTCGCCGTCGCTGCGCGCGGTCCAGTTATTCCAGAGTGTCAGCCCGGAAATGACGACTGCGACCACGGCCAGCACTTCGCCCAGCGTGATCCATCGCCGGCGGATGGCGGCGGCCTCGGCCGCGCGCACTTCGGCTTTTGCCTCTGCCCTGGATGGAGATGGAGTTTCGGGGCGGGGAAGATCGTCGCTCACGCGTCCGTTCCATCATCTTCGGCGGCGGCGGTCAAGCGCTCCCGCCTTTATCGACCTCCGGACAGCAGCGTTGGCGCGTCTATCGTGAACTTGAAGCCGAAGATCAGCGCATCCTTGATGTCGCGCGTGCGGAACGGGGCGCCGGTCTGGTCGGGGTGGAGAATGTACTGCACATTGGGCGAGATGCGGATCGCCGGGCCGAGCTGCGCGCCGTAGGCCAGTTCCATCATGTACTGGTGGCGGCTGACGGCGGCATCCCCGCCCGCCGAAACCCGCGCCGCGCGCATGCGCTCCATCGCGAGGTTACTGAAGCGCTGGTCGCTGATCATGAAGCCGATCGTATCGGCATCGCGTCCGGCAAGAGTGCCGGTCTGCACCACGCCGAAGTCGAGGAAGCGGCTTTCCTCCACCCGGCCGGACAAGTTGGTCATCGCCACGCCGAACACGCTGAGGCCGCGCTCCGAACGGGGATCGGGCCGGGTCAGGCGCTGGTCGAAGCGGAAATAGAGGCCCGAGCGGCCCTTGCGGGTCTGCGGATCACGCCCGGTGAGGATGGCGATGCCGCCCTGATCGTCGCGCAGCGGATCGGCATAGTCGCCCCGGTCGAACCAGCCGCCGACGATATAGTGGCCGGGCAGGCGCACGCCCTTGCCTTCGTTCGAATAGCCCAGTTCCCACGGCACGATCACGCCGGTTGCATTCTTCGTGCTGAAGTTGAAGCCGTGGTCGCTGGCGCGCTTGCGGTCCGGGTTGACCTCGTAAGCGCCGACGTGGACGGTCACATGCGGCAGCACTTCGGCCTTGGCGCGGATCATCCAGCTGGATGCCGGGAAGTAGGTGAAGTTGCTGTTCTTGAAGACGAACGTCGGGTTGCCGCAGCCCGAATTGCCCTGAAAATTGCAGTAGATCGGCGAATTCAGGAAATGGATGTTGGCCTGGCTGCGCCCCGCCTCGATCATCAGGCGATCGTTGAATAGCTTCTGCTCCCAGGTCAGGATCGCGAGGTGGGTGTTCTGGGTGCCCCAGATTTCCTGAACCGAGGTGTTGTTGCCCAGCGCCAGCGCCGAGAGGCTTTCCCCGTGGCGATTGGTGATCGCGGCATGGATCGTGCCGCCGCCGATGCCGGCGATGCGGTCCATGTCGAGGTCCGCGCCGACATAGATCTGCCCGGCATAAGCGGCATCGCGGCGCAGGCCGCCGGTGACGTTCGTTGCCGCCTCGCCCGTGTAGCTGAGCGCGAGGGTAATGCCGTCGTCGGCCAGCGGCTGCCAGGGCTTCGGGACATCGGCCTGCCTGTCGGCGACCGGGGCCTCGTCGGAAGCGACCTCCTGCGCCATGGCGGCGGATGCCGTCAAACAGGGCAAGGAAAGGGCGGCGGCACCTGCACAGCAGGCGCCCTTGAGCAGTGCGAACCGCATCGAAACATATCCTCTCTAGGATCGGCCCGGTCTTCCGCCGGCCCGGAATCAATTCAGGCGGCGGCGATTTCCGCCGGGGCCATGCGCGGCTTGAGCAGGCCAACGAGGACCCCGCTCACCAGCACGCCCGCCAGAATGGCCAGCCCGTAGACCGCCAGATGCGTGACCGCGCCGGGGATCGGCAGGACGAACACGCCGCCATGCGGCACCTTGAGCTCGGCGCCCGCCGCCATCGAAATGGCCCCGGCAATCGCCGATCCCGCCATCAGCGCCGGGATCACCCGGAACGGATCGCGCGCGGCAAAGGGGATCGCGCCCTCGGTGATGAAGGCAAGGCCCAGCACGGCGGCGGCGCCTCCTGCCTCGCGCTCTTCCACCGAGAACCGGTCGCGGAACAGGCGGGTGGCAAGGCCCACGGCAAGCGGCGGCACCATGCCCGCCGCCATCGTCGCGGCCATCGGCGTATAGACCTGGCTGGAAATCAGCCCGACCGAGAAGGCATAGCCCGCCTTGTTGACCGGCCCGCCCATGTCGAAGGCCGACATCGCGCCCAGGATCACGCCCAGCAGGATCGCGCTCGATCCCTGCATCGAGCGCAGCCACTCAGTCAGGAACGCCAGCGCGGCGGCGACCGGGGTGCCGACCGCATAGATCATCAGCAGCCCGGTCAGCAGCGTGCCCAGCAGCGGCAGGATCAGCACCGGCTTCAGGCCCGCAAGGTTCTTGGGCAGCTTGATAAGCCGGTTGAGCCATTCGACGCCGTAACCGGCGATGAAGCCCGCCACGATGCCGCCCAGGAAACCCGCGCCCAGATTGGCGGCCAGCATCCCGCCGATCATCCCCGGCGCGATGCCGGGCCGATCCGCCACCGAATAGGCGATATAGCCCGCCAGCGCCGGCACGATCAGCGCGAAACCGCCCTGCGCGCCGATGCGGAACAGGGCACCCGCAAGTGTTCCCTCGGCGCCTGCGCTGTTGGCATCGATACCGCCCAGCGCAAAAGCCATGGCGATCAGCAGGCCGCCCGCGACCACGAAGGGCAGCATGAAGGAAACGCCGGTCATCAGGTGCTTGTAGGGACCGGCACGTTCGGCAGCGCCGCCGGAAGTCTCGGCAGAGGCCGCGCCGCCCTGCACTTTCGCCTCGGTGAGAGCACGCTCGATCAGGGCCTTGCCGCCGGAGATGGCGGGCTTGGTACTCGATGCGAAGACCCGCTTTCCGCCGAAGCGCGCACGGTCGACCTCGCGGTCGGCGGCGATGATGACCACGTCGGCCGCCGCGATCTCTTCCGCCGTCAGCGGCGAACCGGCGCCGACCGAGCCCTGCGTTTCCACGCGGATCGGATAGCCCAGCTGCTTGGCGCCTTCCTCAAGGCCTTCGGCGGCCATGAAGGTATGGGCGATGCCGGTGGGGCATGAGGTGATCGCCACTACGCGCGGCAAATCGGCGGAAACCTGCGGCTCCTGCGCCAGGGCAGCTTCGGGATCGGCCAGCACCGCCTCCAGCGTGACACGGCGAAGCGGCGTGAGCGGGAGTGCGGCTGCGGCCTCGTCATGGGCGGCGACCAGCAGCAGGGTATCGCCCGCCTGCAATTCCGGCGGAAGCGGATTGAGCACGCCTTGCCCGGTGCGCACCTCGATCTCGATATCGCGGCCCTTGGCCCGCGCCGCCTTGCGCAGCGCTTCCCCTGCGAGCACGCCCTGTACGGCGGAATCGGCCGCATCGATAACTGCGTAGAGCTTGCCCATCATTCCTCTCCGGCCTTGATCGTTTGCGGGCGGGTACAGCCCGGCAGCATCGACGGCGTGACGGCCACTTCATCGGCCAGTGCATGCACCGTGGGCAGGGCGGGCAGGTTCGGCCCCGCCATGCCGAGCTTGGCGACCGCGAACGCGGTGGCGAGGCGGGCGGTGCGTTCAAGATCCGCGCCTTCGCCCAGAGCCGCCACGATACCCGCGACCATCGCATCACCCGCGCCCACCGTGCTGGCGACCTGTCCGATGGCGAGACGCGCGGTAACGGCGCCTTCCGAGGACAGGAACAGCGCCCCTTCCTCGCCCATCGACACGACGACCAACGAAACGCCGCGCCCGTGCAGCTGCGCCGCCGCTTCGGAAAGCGCGGCCAGATCGGACAGGGGACGGCCGAGCCATTGCGCCAGTTCGTCGCGGTTGGGCTTCACCACATCGGGCAGAACATCGGCGGTAAGCGCGCACTTGAGCGGCAGGCCGCTGGTGTCGAGCACCACCCGGCACCCGGCCGCGCGCAGGCGTGCGGTGAGCGTGACGTAGCTGTCGGGCGGGCAGCCCGGCGGCAGGCTTCCGGCCAGGACCACCAGATCGCCCTCACGCGCGGCTTCGCAGATGGTTGCCGCCACCATTTCGGCGCGCCCCGCATCCACGGCGATCCCGTCGAGATTGATATCGGTCGTGCCCGTCGCGTCCACCAGCTTGAGGTTGACCCGCGTGGCCCCGGCGATGCGGATGAAGCGGTCCTCGATGGCCTTGGCGGCGAACAGCGCATCGAACGCGGCGGCATTGTCGCTGCCGAGCAGGCCGTAGGCGGACACCGGCATGCCCCAGTCGGCCAGGCAACTGGCGACGTTCACGCCCTTGCCGCCCGCGTTCTGACGCACCGAACGGGCGCGGTGGACTTCGCCCACGACCAGCCGGTCAAGCATGACGGTCTGGTCGATGGCCGGGTTGAAGGTGACCGTAAGAGTGCGCATCAGCCTTCCCCCTCTTCGATTTTCGGCCCGTCCAGCGCGCGGATTTCGCCGGCGCTTTCCATGTCGAGCGCCCTGGCGGCAAGCGTGCGCAGGCTTTCGAGGCTGGCGCCGCGAATGCGGGCCTTCACCGCCGGAATGTCGCGCGGGGTCATCGACAGTTCGCTGACGCCCAGCCCCACCAGCAGCGCCGCGCCGAAGGGATCGCCGGCAATGCCGCCGCAGACGCCGACCCAGCGGCCATGCGCCTTCGCGCCCTCCACCGTCGCCGCGATCATGCGCAGCACGGCGGGGTGCAGGCTTTCGGCATCGCCCGCCAGTTCCGGGTTCTGCCGGTCGATGGCGAGGACATATTGGGTAAGGTCGTTCGTGCCGATCGAGAAGAAATCGGCATGGGCCGCCAGCGAGCGCGCCTGGATGGCGGCGGCGGGAACCTCGATCATGATGCCCACGGGAATCGTCGGCGCGTCCAGCTCGACGCGGATCTCCTCGCAGCGGGCACGCAGCGCGATCAGTTCGTGGACGGAGGTAATCATCGGGAACATGATCGAAAGATCGCCGCCGGACTTGGCGGCGCGGTACAGCGCGCGAAGCTGCGGCTCCAGCAGGTCCGGGCGGCGCAGCAAGAGTCGCGCGCCGCGTACGCCAAGGAAAGGGTTCTCCTCGCGCGGGAGGTCAAGATGCGGCACCTGCTTGTCGCCGCCGATATCGAGCGCACGCACCACCAGCGGGCGCCCTTCCAGCGCCTCGGTCATGGCGCGGTAGATTTCGGCCTGCTCGTCCTCGCCCGGACTGTCGCCGCGTTCGAGAAACAGGAATTCGGTGCGCATCAGGCCGACGCCCTCGCCGCCCTGCGCCAGCGCGAAAGCGACCTGATCGGGGCGATTGACGTTGGCGGCGATCTCCACGCGGTGGCCGTCGCGGGTTTCGGCAGGCTTGCCGCGCTCGGCTTCTTCGGCGGCGCGCTTTTCGGCGAGCGCCGCGATCCACGCGCGGGCAGAGGCGAGATCGGCCTCCGACGGGTTCAGCCAGACGCGGCCGCTGTCGCCATCGACGATCGCGGTGGCCCCGGCGGCAAGCCCCATCAGGTCCGCGCCGCCCGCCACGACCGAAGGCAAGCCGAGCGTGCGGGCCAGGATCGCGCTGTGCGAAGTCGGCCCGCCCAGCGCCGTGGCAATGCCCGCAACCCGCGCGGTATCGAGCGTGGCGGTATCCGAAGGTGACAAGTCCGCCGCGACCAGCACGCAGGGCTCCTCGGGCAGATCGGTCAGTGATCCGGCCGCAAGCGCAGGATCGATCTCGGCCAGAACGCGGCGGCCGATATCGTGCAGATCCGCCGCGCGCGCGGCGAGCACCGGATTGCCCAGCGCCGAAAGCTGCCCGGCGATACGGTCCACCGCCTGATGCCACGACCATGCCACCCCGTGCCCCTCGACCATGAGCTGGCAGGTGAGCGTGATGAGATCGGTATCGTCGAGCAGTTCGGCCTGCGCCTTGAAGATCGCGGCATCGCCCGCACCCAGACGCCGGGTGGTATCGTCGATCAGCGCCTTCATCTGCGCGCGGGTGCGGGTGAGCGCATCGTTCAGCTGGGTGCCACCGCTGGCCAGATCGGTCGGCCGGTCGGGCACGTCGAGTTCCTGCGCAGAAAGCACATGGACCTTGCCGATGGCGAGGCCCGGACTGGCGGCGACGCCCGCGATCATCCGCGCCTCGCCCACGGGCTTCCAGCCGCGGATCGGCGCGGCGGCCTTTTCGGCGGCACGCGCGGCGTCTTCCTTCTCGCGCACGGTCAGGCGGCGGACCACGGCGGCAAAGCTGTCCAGCGCCGCCCGCGCGCCTGCCCCTTCGGCGGAGAGAGTCACCCGATCACCAGCACGCAGCCCCAGTTGGAGGAGGGAAACGAGGCTGCGGGGATCGGCGCTCTCTCCGCCGTGGCGCACGCGCAGGCGCACGCCAGAGGCACGCGCCGCTTCGACCCAGGCCGAGGCGGGGCGGGCATGGAGGCCGGTTGGGTAGTCGACCGTCCATTCTGTGGTTTCAGCATAGTCTGCCGCCGGTTCGGACGGGGCGGCAGCCGCGCCGTCTTCCCACAGCGCGCGGGAAAAGGCGGCCGGATCGTCGGTGGCGACCAGCGCGGCAAGGCGCGGCTCGTCCTGGATGAGGCGGGTCAGGCGGCGCAGGATGGCGATGTGGCTGTCCGAATTGGCGGCGATGCCCACCACCAGATGGGCGCGCTGGCCGGGGTTCCATTCGACCCCTTCGCGCAACTGGAGGATCGCCACGCCGTCGCGGCGGACCAGGCCCTTGTCCTCGCCCAGGCCATGCGGGATCGCCACGCCCGCGCCCAGGAACGTGTTCGCCACGCCCTCCCGGCGGACCATGCTTTCCTCGTATCCGGGCGCAACGCAGCCGGCGGCGACCAGAAGCTGGCCGACCTGGCGAATCGCATCGACCTTGTCTGCCGCGCTGGCATCGATTCGAACGAGATCCTCTACCCCCGAGGCGGGCGCATCTGCGAGCATTTCAGGCCTCTCCTGACCGTTTTGACGACGGGTCTGTGATGTACTTAGAAAACGTTTTCTCAAAGCGCTTGTCAAGAGAATGCTTGCGATCTTGAGAGAACGTGATGCATAGTCTCCCGCAGGAGAGGGGCAAAACGCCCTAACAAGTGAGAACGATTTCTCGAATGGCGCATTGCGGATGACAGTTGGAATCAAGGACGTAGCCCGGGTTGCCGAAGTGTCCCCCGCCACCGTTTCGCGGGTGCTGTCAGGCCGCAGCGTCGATCCCGCGATGCACGAGCGGGTGCTGGCGGCCGTGAAGTCCACCGGCTACCGCCCCAACCTTGCGGCGCGGCGCCTGCGCTCCCAGCACACCAACACCATCGGCCTGATCGTCGCCGATATCCGCAACCCCTTCTTCACCGCGGTCTCGCGCGCCATCGAAAGCCTCGCCACCGCACGCGGGATGCGGGTGATCCTGTGCAACACCGACGAAGACCCGGCCAAGGAGGCCGGCTATCTCGAACTGATGCACGAGGAACGCGTAACCGGGGTGATCTTCGCGCCCTGCCGCCAATGGGTCGAAAAGGCCGAGCGGCTGGAACCGGGCTTCCCCGTCGTCCTGATCGACCGCAGCCTGCCCAGCGCCGGTCTCGACACGGTATTGCTAGACAACGAAACCATGGCCGCCGAATTGGTGGCGCACCTCCACGCCCAGGGCCACCGCCGCGTGGCCGGGCTGTTCGGCGCCGCCAGCAGCACCGGGATCGAGCGCCGCGCCGGGTTCGAGCAAGCGGCCCGCAAGTTCGGCATGGAGGCCGTCACGGTCGAGATGCCGCACGCCGCCGAGGCCGCGGCACGCACGGTCAGGGAACTGCTCTGCGGCCCGGTTCGCCCGGACGCGCTCGTCGCCAGCAACGGCGTCATGCTGCTCACCGTGCTGCGTGCGCTGCGCGACCTCGATCTCGCTGTGCCCGGCGACATTGCCCTTGCCGGGTTCGACAACAACGACTGGATGGAATTCGTCGGCGACGGGCTCTCGGTGATCGAACAGCCGGTCGAGGAGATCGGCCGCACCGCGATGACCATGCTGCTGGACCGGCTGGACCATCCCGAAGCGCCTGCCCGCAAGGTCGTGCTGGCGGGACGCCTCATCACGCGCGGATCGAGCGGCCCTCACGCCCGCGCCAACCAGCCCATCGGAGCCTGACCATGATGACCGACTTCAGCGCAAAACAATCGATCGGCCGGGACACGCGCCTGTGCATGTCGCTTTCCGCCCGCCCCGGCAACGCCGGGTCGCGTCTGCACAACACGCTCTACGGGCTGCTGGGGCTGGACTATGTCTACAAGTCCTTCTCCACCACGGACCTGCCAGCGGCCATCGGCGGCCTGCGGGCGCTGGGCATTCGTGGCTGCGCGATCTCGATGCCGTTCAAGGAAGCGGTGATCCCCCTGCTCGACGGGCTTGAGGATTCGGCCCGCGCCATCGACAGCGTGAACACCATCGTCAACGACGAAGGCGTGCTGACCGGCTACAATACCGACTATACCGCCGTGCGCGATCTCGTTGCCCGGCGCGGCATCGATCCGGCCACGCCGTTCCTGCTGCGCGGCAGCGGCGGCATGGCCAAGGCGGTCATGGCCGCGCTTCGCGATCTCGGCTTCCGCCAGGGCACGATTATCGCCCGCAATGCCGAAGCCGGCCCCGCCCTTGCCGAACAGTACGGTTTCCGCTGGCTCCCCGAGCTTCCCGAACAGGGGGCGGCGATGCTTGTCAACGTCACGCCGCTCGGCATGGAAGGCGCGCAGGCCGGCGAACTCGCCTTCACGCCCGCGCAGATCGCCGCCTGCGACGTCGCCTTCGACGTGGTGGCGCAGCCCGCCGAAACGCCCTTTATCAAGGCCGCCCTCGCCGCAGGAAAGACGGCGATCTCCGGCGCGGAAGTGATCGTGCTCCAGGCCATCGAGCAATTCGTGCTCTATACCGGCATCCGCCCCGACGATGAGGCCATTGCCAAGGCCACCGCCTTCGCGCATGGCCCGCAAGTAGCCCGGCGGCTGCAAGACGCGGCGTAATGCCGGCCCGAAGGGGCAGGATGTGCTCGCAGTGCCATGGATTTGTCCGGAACATGGGGTAAGGAAGCTGATATGAAACCGACACTCACCCGCTTCCTGCTCGAAAAGCAGCGCGAGCCGAACTCGACCTGCCCGCCCGAACTGCGCCTGCTGATCGAAACCGTGGCGCGCGCCTGCAAGACGGTGAACCACGCCATCGCCAAGGGCGCGCTGGGCGACGTTCTGGGCAGCCTCGACAGCGAGAACGTGCAGGGCGAAGTTCAGAAAAAGCTCGACGTGCTCGCCAACGAACTGCTGCTGGATGCCAACGAGTGGGGCGGCCACCTCGCCGGAATGGCCTCGGAAGAGATGGAAACGATCCATCCCATCCCCAACCGCTATCCCAAGGGCGAATACCTGCTGGTCTACGATCCGATCGACGGTTCCAGCAATGTCGACGTAAACCTCTCGGTCGGCACGATCTTCTCCGTGCTGCGCGCGCCTGACGAATGCGCGGGCCGCGAAGTACGAGAGGAAGATTTCCTCCAGCCCGGGACCGCGCAGGTCGCTGCCGGCTATGCGATCTACGGCCCGCAGACGCTGCTGGTGCTGACCCTGGGCTCCGGTGTCTACGAGTTTACGCTGGATCGCGAACTGGGCGCCTGGATCATGACCGACGGCCCCATGCAGATTCCTTCGGGCAATTGCGAAATCGCCATCAACATGGCGCGCCGCCCGCAGTGGTCGCCAACCGTGGTGCGCTACATCGACGAGCGCCTGACTGACGGCAAGGGCCCCTGCGGCCGGGACTACAACATGCGCTGGACGGCCTCGATGGTTGCCGACGTGCATCGCATCCTGAAGCGCGGCGGCGTGTTCCTCTATCCCGCCGATCACCGCACGCCGGGCAAGGCGCGCCTGCGCCTGCTTTACGAAGCCAATCCGATGAGCTTCCTGGTCGAACAGGCGGGCGGCGCCTCGACCGACGGCTGGAACCGCGTGCTCGACGTGACCCCGGTCGGACTTCACCAGCGCATCGGCCTGATCCTGGGCGATCCCGAACAGGTCGCCGCCCTCATGGAAACGGAAACGGCCTGACCGAGGCTCGACGACCCGGAGCTTCGGGTGAAGTTCCGGGCCGTTGAGGCTAGACCATCGGGCTGAAACGGCCATCCTGATGGTGGATCATCGCATCCACCATCTTCAGCGCCCGTTCGATGCATTGCCGATCGGCGCTGCCGCCGATCGAGATACGCACCGCATGACGGGCCTCGGGGTCGATGCGGAACTGCTCTCCCGACACGACCGAGATGCCGAGCGGCCGCAGCGCCCGCACGAGATCGGCGGACTGCCCTTCCCGCTCCAGCGCAATCCACAAGTGATAGCCCGCGCGGGCCGCCTCATAGCTCCCATGCGGCAGGATGCCTGCCGCGATAGCCTGCCGCGCAAGGCACTCGTCCCGCACCTCCGCCACCAGCGAGGCCCATTTCCCGGTGTTCAGCCACTGGGTACAGACGGCCAGGTTGAGCGGAGGCGCCATGATCGTGGTCTCATAGGTATCCGTCGCCAGCCGCAGCGCATCCCGAAGCTGCGGCGCGCGCAAGTACGCAACGCGCAGCGATGGCGAGACGAGCTTTGAAAGGCTTGCGACATGCCACGTCCGCTCCGGCGCGAGCGCTGCCAGCGACGGGATCTCGCCGCTGCCGAGACGGGAATAGGGATCGTCCTCGATGATGAGAACATCGTGCCGCCGCGCGATCTCGGCAATGCGGCGGCGCCGTTCCTCGCTGAGCGTCGCGGTCGTCGGATTGTCGTTGTCGGGCACGAGATAGATCGCCCTGACCGGGGTGGATTGAACCGCCCCGGTTTCGCAGGCCCGCGCGAAAGCATCGGGATCGATGCCGTGCCGATCCGCGCCGAGCGGCACGATCGCCACGCCGTGCCGGCGGCAAATCGCGCTCCAGCCCGGATAGACGAAAGGCCCCGTGCACACGACATCGCCGGGCGCCAGAACGGAACTGACAACCGCATGCAGCGCGGTTTGCGCACCGCTGGTGACGATGACGTTGTCCTCCGTCGCCTCCATTCCCGAAGCCGCCAGCCACTGCGCGCCGGCCGCGCGGTCTTCCGGAGCGCCGCCCGCAGGCTGATACTGCAACCGGTTCGCCGCGGCCGGGCCTTCGAGCACGGCTTGCAGGGCATTCGCGAAACTGGCGGCATAGGAACTGTTGGAGGGAATCGGCGGCAGGTTCATGCCGGTGTCGAACGGCGGCACCTGGCTGGACGCATCGAACGCCGCCTTCCCCCGGACGAAGCTGCCGCGCCGCCCTTCCGCGTCGATCAGCCCCTGCCTGCGCGCCTCGGCATAAGCGCGCGTGACCGTGCCGGTATCCACGCCCAGCGCTTCGGCCAGTTCGCGCTGGGGCGGAAGGCGATCCCCCGGATTGAGCCGACGCTCCTCCACATCCCGGCCGATCGCCGCGCAGATCGCCAGATAGAGCGGCCCTTGAGCATTGCGGATGTCCGGCAGCCAATTTTGCATCACTGTTTGCATTGACTTTGTATGCATACAATATCCATATTGAGCAACAGACGAATCCTCGCGATCAACGGCGGACCTGCATCATGTCAGACAACAATATGGAGCCCGGCGACAAGGCCCGCCGTATTTTCAGGTGCGGCCTGAAAGGACTTTGCCCCCGTTGCGAAAAAGGCGCCATGTTCCGCAAGTGGCTCAAGCTGAACGATACCTGCCCGGCCTGCGGGCTCGATTACGGCTTCGCCGCCCCTGACGACGGCCCCGCCTTCTTCTCGCTCTGCATCGTCGCCTTCCCGCTCACGTTCTTCGCCGTATGGCTGCAGGTGAAGTTCGACCCGCCGTTCTGGGTCCATCTGCTCACTTCGTTCCCGCTGGTCGGGCTGGGCTGCGTGTTGCCGCTGCAGTATATCAAGGGCTGGCTCGTGGCCTCGCAATACGTGAACAAGGCGCAGGAAGCGGGCACGGAGGCACTCTGGGCCGATCTCAATGCCCGCGCCCCGCGCAACGGCGATTGACCTGCCCATGACCATGCCGACTGCCGGTCACGCAACCCCGCTGCAATCCGCCCGGGACTTCGTTGCCGAATACTTCGAAGCACTGGAACGCCCCGATCTCGCCCGGATGGTGCGCGCGGGATCGGGCGACGACTTTGCCGAAATGCACAGCGCAACAAGGCTGCTCGCATCGCAGGCCGCCAAGATCGCCCGGTATGAAGAGGCGCTCGATCAATATGCCGACCACGGTTTCTGGGACGATGCCCTGCCCGGCGGCCCGCTCGCCCTTCACGATGGCGGCGACATGGCGCGCAACGTGCTCAAGGGCAGGCCCGCGTTCTTCCATCGCGATTGATGCATCGGACCCGCGAACCGTGAAAGCATGGATATCGGCCCGCGCGGCCTTTGCCGGAATGGCTCTCCTGATCGGACTCGCCGGATGCCGCGATGACCGTCATGACGAGCGCCTGCGGAAAGCGGGGCAAGACCCGACCCTGCAAGAGCTTATGAAAGTTGCCGACGTGGAAAGCGGCGCCCGGAAATTCCGGCAGTGCGCCGCCTGCCACAGCATCATCGAAGGCGCGAGCGATCGCGGCGGACCGAACCTGTTCGGCGTGTTCGGCCAGCCCCCCGGCACCAACAGGTCGCGCTACGGCTACACTGCGGCTCTGATCGGCATCGGCGGCAGATGGGACGAAAAGGCGCTCGACGCATGGATCGCCGCCCCCGCCTCGGTCGTGCCGGGCACGACCATGCAGTTCCCCGGCGTGAAGGACCCGTTGGACCGAGCCGACCTGATCGCCTACCTGCGCACGCAGGCAAGAGACCCCCGATAACCACCGCGCGGCTGCGGGAAAATGGGCAGCGCCCGGGCGTGGACGAGATTCACAAGCGGTCCATCCGCAGCCAGGCATCGTCGCCCAGCCACGCCTGCCCGAGCGCCTGGCGGGCGGCGGCCGCTTCAACACCGCGCCCTTGCGCCTTCTCGCTTTCGGCAAGTCCGTAAAGTGCCCAGCCGCTTTTCGGAGACTGCACGAGCGCGGCACGAAAAGCCTGCGCCGCCTCGCCATAATGCCCGGCCCTGAACAGGGCCGCGCCAAGCGACTGGCTCACGGGATAATACCAGTATGGCGGCTCCTGATAGGGTATCTTCGCCTCCAGCACGATTGCCCGGCGATAGAGGCGCGCGGCCTCTTCGTAGCGCTTTTCCGAAAAGGCCAGCTTGCCGCGCGCCACCGCTTCGGCAAGCTGGAGAAGGTCCGCTGCGGGCACGCCCTGTTCGGTCATGCCGGCCAGGGTGCCGGATTTGCGGATTTCCACGATGGCGGCGATTTCACGCTCGGCTCCGGCGCGGTCCCGCCCCTGCGCCCGGGCAACTGCGCGCGCATAGAACCGCATGGCAGCGGCATAGGGCAAACGCGGGTCGGGCGGCGGCATGGCCAGGATCGCCTCGGGTTCGGCAAATTGCGCCATCGCCAGAAAGGGTGCGGCATCGATCGCCTGTATCCAGGCGATCCGCGCGGAGGTGCCGGGATCCAGCAGTTTCCGCAGACGCTGCGCCTCGGTGATCGCCGTGCGCATGTCACCTGCCATCTGCGCGGATGTCACGATGAAGTGGACGTTGTGAGGGTAATAGCCGTAGCGGACGAGGCTGCGATCGTTCGTGCTGCGGATGAAAGCCTCGTCTGCACGCGCGGCCGCAATGTTGACCCGGATGGAATCGGCGTAGCGGCCGACCAGTTGATAGATGTGCCCCGGCATGTGGACGAGATGGCCGGCGCTCGGCGCGCCTTCCCGCGCCAGCCGGTCTGCCGCAGCTTCCGCGCGGCGCGGCTCCGCGCTGTTCTCCATGAGATGGATGTAAAGATGCGCGGCCTGAAGGTTGCCCGGGTCACGCATTAGCACGCCCTCGATCAGCCGAACCGCCTCGCCGCTTCGGCCTGTCGGCGTTCGCTTGTCCGCCTCCCAATAGCTCCACGGGCTGACATCCATGACCGCTTCGGCCGCCAGCACGGCCACATCGTCATCCGCTGGAAAGCGACGGGCAACGCCGATCATGGCATCGGCATATGCGGCATCCAGTGCAGAGCGATCGGCCTTCGCATCGCGCGTGTAGCGGCGCGCCGTCGCACCGATCAACGCCTGCTCCAGCGGGGACGCATGCACGCTTTGCCCTGCGGCCCTGTCCATCGCCGCCAAAGCCGCATTGCGATCGCGATCGTCCATGGGCGCGTTGATGTTCGGCCCCAGCGCAAGCGCCTCGCCCCACCAGCACATCGCGCAAGCCGGATCGAGCCGCTGCGCCTCGCGAAAAGAGCGCACCGCCCCTGCATGATTGAAGCCATAGGCCAGCAGGAGACCCTGATTGAAATAGCGCCGCGCCTGCTCGCTTGAAGTGGTGATCGGCAAACGATCGGCAACGAGATCGCGATAGAGCGGTATCGCCTGGGATGCGGCACCGACCGGACCCGTAACGGCTGCGGCAAGCACAAGCTCGTGCGCCAGCACCGCCGCCTCAGCCCTTGCGCCGCAAATCGAAGCGGCAAGCCCTGACGGATCGAGCATGGCCAGAGTCACCGGCGAAATGCCCGCGCCAGTCGAAAAACTGGCAAGAACAAAGCCCTGCGCCGCCAAAGCAATGCTGCTCAACACCCTCTGCATGCACCCGACCCTTGACCGAGGTAGCCGCCGAAAAAGCGCTAATTCACACCGACTCTCCGAGCCGCCATCTTCAACCGGAACAAGCTGCTCGCGCCGCCGATATCTGTCAACATGACACCGGACGTGACCTCAGCGAACGAAAAAACCGGCTTCCGCCCGAAATACGTTCAAGCGCTGCCGGCAATCACGCACATGAGAACAAAGCCCCGGTCGGTGAGGAGAATTCCCGGACATTCCGCGCGAAATTCGCAAGAGACGACTTTCGTCGAGCCAACGTCCAGCCACGATAAAGGAAATTGAGCCGGATCGCCCTGAAGCCAAGGAAATCTTTCGATTTCCTGCGATCAGTTCTGGATGGTCCCGGAAGGGCTCTTGGCGGAGAGGGTGGGATTCGAACCCACGGTACGGTTTCCCGTACACTGCATTTCGAGTGCAGCGCATTCGACCACTCTGCCACCTCTCCGCTAGAGATGCGATAGCGATGGAAGGTCTCCATCGGGTCGGGAAGCGCGCCGTTAGCCCAGCATTTCGACCTTGCCAACCCCCTGTTTTCAAAAATGGGGATTGTCCACAGGGGTTGCTTGTTTGCACCCCGCAGGAAACCTATATTTCTCGCATGAACAGGGCGCACTTTTTTTCACCCACGGCCGGACGCATCATCGATGCGCCTCGCCAGACCCGTGCGCGATTCGCTATCGGCGATGTGGTCCGCCACCGGAATCATGACTTCCGGGGCGTCATCTTCGATATCGATCCGGTGTTCGCCCATAGTGAGGAATGGTACGAATCCATTCCCGTGGACGTGCGCCCCAAACGCGACCAGCCCTATTACCACCTCCTCGCCGAGAACGAGGAATCCAGCTACGTTGCCTATGTCAGCCAGCAGAACCTGCTCGCCGATGCCGAGGGCGGGCCGGTAGACCACCCCTCTCTGTCGCAGATGTTCGATGATTTCGGCAACGGGCGCTATCGGTTGCGGCGCGGTCTCGCGCACTGAACCCGCGCTTCTTCAGGACGATTCGGTCCCTGTATCTGAAAAGGAATGCGCGCCGCCTTCCAGCAGGCGCGTGATCTCGCCGTAAGGAACGGGGCGCGAAAGCAGGTAGCCCTGTACTTCGTGGCATCCCAGTGACCGCAGGTGCGAGAGCTGGGCCTCTGTCTCCACGCCTTCGGCAGTCAGGTTCAGGCCATTGGCGCGGGCAACGTTGACGATCGCCTCCACCAGGGCCGCGCCCGGTCCGGTGTTCACCGCATGGACGAAGGAACGGTCTATCTTGATGCGATCCACCGCAATGTCGCGAATGTGGCTGAGCGAGGAATAGCCCGTTCCGAAATCGTCGAGCGCACAGGCCACCCCGATCCGGCGCAGCGCCTTGAGAGACGCGGAGACCTCTTCCGAAGCAGACATCAGCGCGGTTTCCGTCAGCTCCAGTTCCAGACGGCGCGGATCGAGGCCGGTTTCGTTCAGGACCGCCCGCACATTGTCCACGAAGGCCCTGCTGCGCATCTGCACCGGCGAGACGTTCACCGATATCCGCAGGTCGGGCCAGGCCATGGCATCGTCCACCGCCTTGCGCAGCACCCAGCCGCCAAGCACCTCAATGAGGCCGGACTCTTCGGCCTGCTGGATGAAGCCGGCAGGGTTGACGAGACCGTTCACCGGATGGTTCCAGCGCAGCAGCGCTTCCACCGCGACCATCCGGCCACTGACCGTCGAGTAGACCGGCTGGTAGAAGACCTTGAGCTGCTCGTCGCAATCCAGAAGCGCCTGGCGCAGCTCGCGATTGGTCGTCTCCCGCAGCCGCACCACTTCGTCCATGCTCGCCTCGAAGAAGGTGAAGCGGCTCCGCCCTTCCATCTTCGCCTTGTAGAGAGCGATGTCCGCACGCCGGGTCAGCTCGGTGCGGTCGGCGCCGTGGTCCGGCGCGACGGCAACGCCGATGCTGGCGCCGATGAACGCCTGCGCCCCGGCCACGTCGAACGGACGCTCGATCTCGGCTACGATGCGTTCGCAGATCTGCCCGATCGCCTCGCGGGATTCCGGCTCGACGACGAGCACGGCGAACTCGTCTCCTCCAAGGCGCGCGACCATGTCGTAGCCGCGCACTTCCGAGGTCAGCCGCCGGGCGACCTGACGGATCAGCGCATCGCCGGCGGGATGGCCCAGACTGTCATTCACCTGCTTGAAGCGGTCGAGGTCGATGTAGAGCAGCCCGACAAGGCCGCCCTCCCGGCGGCAGCGGGACAGGGCAGCGTCCAGCCGCCCTTCGAACATGGCGCGATTGGCCAGTCCGGTCAGGGCGTCGTGCAGCGCCTGGTGGCGCGCCTCGCTCCGGCTTTCCTCAAGATCGAGCGTGCGGCTGGCGAGCCGGCCGGCCAGGAGGTAGATCACCACGGCCGAAAGCAGGAGGACCAGCAGCACGACCGGCCCGACCGACCGGGTCACCTCGCTCCCCGGCGCGAAGGGATGCCATACGAAGTAGCCGATGACATCGCCGTCGCGCGAACGGAGCGGCACCGAGGCTTCGCCCCAGGCCCTGCTCGGCGATATCTCGTAGCGCGCCTGTGCGAGGCCGTAGTTGCTGCCGAGGCGGGCGAAGAAGTCGTTGTCGAGATAGACGACACCGATATGCACCGGCTCGCTTCCCGGCTTCTGGACGATCGAGCCGCTGTCCGAAAGGATCGGCTTCGCGCTGACTATCGCCGGGCGGCCGCGAAGAATCGCAAGGTCCGAGGCGCCGGGCGAGATCATGGGAACGCCGCCGACTCCCACTTTTCCGCTACCCCGCGTGCGGCGCAGCCGCATCACCAGCGGGTCGGCCACGTCTTCGATGGCGATGTAAGTTTCCGGCACCTTCCGCTTGCCGCCGCGCATGGC
Organism: Novosphingobium sp. TK71; assembly: GCF_055361505.1. Taxonomy (NCBI): domain Bacteria; kingdom Pseudomonadati; phylum Pseudomonadota; class Alphaproteobacteria; order Sphingomonadales; family Sphingomonadaceae; genus Novosphingobium; species Novosphingobium sp. TK71. Next base: position 3,371,816 of record NZ_CM143962.1, on the reverse strand, counting down.
GTAGATCGGCACGCTCTCGGGGGAAAGGACGTAGACCTCGTTGAACCCGGCATATTGATCGAACCAGATGCCGAGGTTGAGATCCATCCAGTCCTGATCGATCGGGCGCCTGCGCGCTTCACGCAGGGCATCGTCCCACACGGTCGACGATTCCTGCGCATGGCCGACCCGCTCGATGCTCTGGGCGAGGACGAGCGACACGATGGAACGGTCTCGCTCGCTCGCGATGCGGTCGATCTCGCGCCCGGACCAGATGAGGAAGCCGACGATCAGCATGACGATGAAGAGCGCGGCCACGACGATATGCGGCGCAAATCTGGCCGCTTCCGACTTGCGAACCTTGCGCGTGTGGATCGGAGCGAACACGCGGAAATCCTTAGCCTTCGAGGGATACCAGAGCATTAGAAGGCAACAGCAGGCCGACCACAAGCGAAAGCGCGGCCATAAGCGTCACAATGCGTCAACCATGTGACAAGGGCCTTCACCTCCGCCTTCGCCACATGCGAAAACGCCCCGGCCGGATGTCCGAACGGGGCGTCTGCAACTGCGAAGGGGAAAGGATGTCAGCCCTTGAGCTTCCAGCCCGAACGCAGGACCAGATAGATGATGCCCGCCAGCACCGCGTCCAGCAGACCCATCCCGATCGCGCTGTGGAGCACGGCCATGTTGGTATCGCCGATATCGCTGACACCCAGGAAACCGAACCGGAAGCCCGAGATCACGTAGAAGAACGGATTGAGGCGGCTGATCGCCTGGAAGGTGGGCGCGAGGTTGTCGATCACATAGAACGTGCCGGAAAGCAGCGAGAGCGGCGCGATCACGAAGTTGGTGACGGCGGCGTTGTGATCGAACTTCTCGGCCCAGATCGACGACAGGAAGCCGAGCAGCGCGAGGAATACCGAACCGGTGAGGCCGAACCAGATCACGGCCCAGGGATGCGCCATCGAAAGGCTCACGCCCGGCCACAGCAGCATCGCGCCCGACAGCGCGAGCCCGACCAGTACCGCGCGGGTCACCGCCGCGGCGACCATGGCCAGCATGAGTTCGCCTTCGCTCAGCGGCGGCATCAGGTAATCGATGATCGTTCCCTGGATCTTGCCCGCCAGGAACGAGAAGCTGGAATTGGCGAACGCGTTCTGCATCATGCCCATGACGATCAGGCCGGGCGCCACGAAAGTCGCGAAGTTGACGCCGAGCACTTCCCGGCCGCCGCGTCCCATCGCCACAGTGAAGATCACCAGAAACAGCAGGGTAGTGATCGCCGGTGCCCAGATCGTCTGGGTCTGGACCTTGAAGAAGCGGCGGACCTCCTTCATATAAAGGGTCTTGAGCCCCTCCCAGTTCACCTGGTGGATCAGGGGTTCTCCCTTCGCCGGGAAATGGCGGGCCGGGATCGTCCGGGGCACGATGTGTTCTGACACGCTCCCGTCCTGTGTCGGCAGTTCGGTCGAATTCGTTTGATCGGGCATGGACCGGCGAGTATCGGCTGCGGCTTTCCAAGGCAAGCCGCGCCACGGAATTTTGGGGCGATTCTTGGTTCGCCCGATGAAGAGATGGAACACCGAATGAGCTGGACGGACGAGCGGATCGAGAAGCTGACCAAGATGTGGGAGGGCGGAGCCACCGCCAGCCAGATCGCGGACGAGCTTGGCGGCGTCAGCCGCAATGCGGTGATCGGCAAGGCACACCGCCTCGGGCTCAAGGCACGCCCTTCCCCGGTCAAGGCCAACGAAAAGCCGGCCCGCCCGGCACCCGCCCCGAAGAAGCCCAAGCCCGTTGCCGAGGCCGCGCCAGCCGCGCCCGCGCCGCAGGTCGAAGCGCCGGTCGTGCGCGCCGCGCCGCAGCCGCCCGTGGCGCCGGCACCCCGCAGCCCCGCTCCGGTGGCACCGCCGGTCGCCGCCAGCGAAGATGCCCCGGCCGCGCCGAAGGGCCCGCGCGTCGTCTCTGTCGGCCCCGGCGGCTTCCTGCGCCAGGGCCCCGGCGATCAGCAGCAGCCGATTCCGCCCGCGCCGCCCCGCCGCCTGGTGCCTGCCAAGCCGAGCGCGGAAATCGCCGACAAGACCAGCCTCCTCGACCTCAGCGACCGCGTGTGCCGCTGGCCGATGGGCCACCCCGGCGAACCGGACTTCCACTTCTGCGGAGAAAAGGTGAACCCCGGGTTCCCTTATTGCGTCGAGCATTGCGGCCGGGCCTATCAGGCACAGCTGCCGCGCGGCGCGCGCCGTCCTCCTCCGCCGCTTCCCTTCGGCGGCCCGCGGGTTCGCTGATCCGATGAAGACGATGGTGCGGCGACGGGCCCTGAATGCCTGGCTTATCGCCGCACCGTTCGTTCTGGCGCTCGCCGCCCCTGCCCTCGCGCAGAACGCTCCGCCCTCCGGCGAAACCGCCGCACCGAAGCCTGCCGAGCCCAAGCCTGCCGAGCATGTCTACGTTGCGCTGACGACCAGCGCCGGGACAATCACCCTCGATCTCGACAAGGCCCACGCCCCGCTCACGGTCGCGAACTTCCTCAAGTACGTCGACAGCCGCAGGTTCGACGGCGCCAACTTCTACCGCGCCATGCATCTCGACTGGGGCGACCAGCCCAACGGATTACTACAAGGCGGCCTGCAGGGTATCAACGTTCTGCCGCCAGTACCTCATGAGCCCACCAGCGCCACGGGGATCACGCACAAGGCCGGCACCATCTCCATGGCCCGCTACGCGCCCGGCAGCGCCACGGCGGACTTCACGATCATGCTGAGCGACATCCCGTCCCTCGATGCCCAGCCCGCTTCGGACAATCCCGAAGCCCGCGCAGGTTTTGCCGCCTTCGGTCATGTCGTCTCGGGCATGGACGTGGTGCGCAGGATCTGGGACCAGCCCCGTTCGCCCACCAAGGGCGAAGGCGTCATGAAGGGCCAGATGCTCGAACCGCAGGTGAAGATCGTGAGCGCGCGCCGCGTTCCCCCGCCCGCCACGCCCTGAGACTTCCGGCGCCTGCCGCCATTTCCACAAAGACAATAGCGCTGTGCGTCGCCCTAGCGCGTAAAGCCGGCAGTCTGCCGAAGATTGTGGATTAAATTTCTGGCATCTCCCTGAACACAACCACATCGGCGTTAGCTTTGGGTAATGCCGCCGCCTGTCGATTCGCTCATAATCCGCGGGTTTCCGCCCTTATTCGGCGCTCCCCGTTTGCCGGACCAACTGCCTCGCCTTCCACGGTAAGAGAACATTTACCCAATCGCCAAATCGAATACGGGAAATCCCTTAGTTGGTCCCAGTGACCACGGGAGCCATTGAACTTTCAGGGGTTGTGGGACTCCCTCTCAGGTCCGGGGGCACGGACTGCATCTATTCGGTTCGATGTACTTTTGAGAGTGCGATGATAGAAAATTTACCTTGGAATTGCGCCGGCGAGGCCGGTCCAACTGTCGTGTCGCACGAAGAGTTCTGGTTCTCGCTCAAGTTGAGAGTTGAATCAACTTCTCAGCTTTGGCAGGCGGCCGCGCTTCGCTGCATGAGTCAATCGGACGTCTCCTATGAGGAGGTGGACGAACTGATCGGTCCGATCGACGATCCGTCGATCGCGGACTGCCTGATGATCCTGGCGTTGCCCGAACGTATTCCGGGCTGCACCAGGCTCGACGTCTCCCTCCAGTCGGCGGAGAGCGTGGAGCCGGCAACGGGCATCGGAAATGCCAACCGTCACAGCACGGTCGGCCAGGCCTGAAACGAGAAAGGCCCCTGAACCAGCCGGTTCAGGGGCCTTTCTCGTTTTCGGGGCCGTTCCGGTCAGCTATCGGTGCTGGCGCCGGCAGCCGCGAGGGCGACGAGGCCGGAGGCGGACATGCGGATACCGTTGACGCCCAGCATGATGTTGGTGCCGTCGGTCACCACGTCATCCACGATCGCCACCGAGTTGATCGTCGTATCCAGCGCATTGCCGGCGGCATTGGTGGCCGTGATCGACAGCGTATAGGCGCCGTCCGCGGCCTTCGTGCCGTCAGCCTTGGTTCCGTCCCACTCGTAGGAGCCCTGCGTGGTGGGATCGAGCGTCACGGTGTTCACCACGGTGCCCGAGGAATCCTTGATCGTGGCGGTGATGGTGGAAGGCGTGCCGTCCACGTAATAGGTCCAGTGGGCCGGTGCGTTGCCGAGCCCGGCAACCGGGGAATCGAAACGCGCCTCGCGCCCGATGTAGCTCGATGCCTGCGCCATCTGCTGCGAGGTGAGCTGGCTGAGGATGTCCTCCAGCTTGCCGGTCTGCTGGATCGACTGCTCCACCTGCGAATACTGCACGAGCTGCTGCGTGTATTCCGAGGTATCCATCGGATCGAGCGGATCCTGGTTCGTCATCTGCGTCGTCAGCAGCTTGAGGAACAGGTTGTAGTCGGTCAGCAGCCCCGAAGTGGAGGCCGCCGTGGTGTCGCTCGTGGTCGACGTCGTGCTTGAAACCGTGGTCATTGCTCTTGTGCCTTATGCCATGAGATCGACATGACCGCTGCTCCTGAGCGGTCGGTAGATCGGGTCGTCGCTCCCGCCGAATGTGTCGGACAGGCTGCCCTGCGCCTGCCGCTGCCCTTGCTGGTCACCCTGCCAGCGCTGTCCGCCCTGCCCGCCCGAGCGGCTGTCGAAGCGCAGGGACTGGCCGTCGGCTCGGATACCGGCGTCGGCCAGCGCGCGATTGAGATCGGTGCTTTCGCGGCGCAGCATGTCGAGCGCGGAAGAACTGTCCGCCGACATGACCGCGCGCAGAACGCCCTCGTGGTCGAAGGATAGGCGCACGTCGATCCGGCCCATGTGGCGCGGGTCGAGGCGGATGAGCAGGTCGTCGCTGCCCTTGTCGAGGGCGCGGGCGATCTCCACGCCGATATCGGCGCCGAACTGGCCCTCCTGAACGGATACCGCCGCGCTCTGGGTCGCCGACTGCGTTGCCGGGTAAGGCAGCGCGGCCGGGCGGGCGGCCGTGCCGGTCAGCGTCTGCGACAGCAGCGGGGTCGAAAGATTGCCATCGCCCTGCGCGGAGGACTGATCCGTCGCGAAATCGGCCTGCTGCATCGCCGCCGAGCCGGCGCCCTGTCCGCGCGTTGCCGCCGGCTCCGGGGCGAGGCGGTCGGCACTGCCCGCCGAACGGTCGGCAGCGGATGCCCTGCTCGCCAGCTTGCTGCCGGACTTGCCACCGATTTCGCCGCTCTTGGTGCCGCCTTCGGTCTTTTCGGCCTTCACGTCCGGGACCGCCTGCGGCGCCACCGCCAACGCGGGCTGCGTCGCAGCGGGCACGGGCATGTTCTGAACTTGCGTGGTCTGGACAAGGCTCGCCGGATCCACGTCCGCATCGCCGGCATCCGGCGCGCTGCCGTCCTCGGCAACCGGCGCATCGGCAGCCGCGCCATCGGCCGGTACTGCCGTGTCGGTGCCGGAGGGAACCTGCGAAGCGGCTGCCTGCGCCGCAAGCTGCGCCAGCGTGGTCTTTGCCGTCTCCGCCTGCGGAGCGAGCTTGTCTGCCACCGTCTTGTGTGCGGCCACCGGCTTGGCGCCCTGTTCCTGCTTCCCGGCGAGCGCCGCGCCCGGTGTCGCTGCCACTGCCGCCTCTTCAAGCGAAGTCGCCGCGGTCCACGGCTGCTGGACGAGCTTGCCGTTCTCGGCAGCGTCAGCGGGAGCGGCCAGTGCCGGGTCGGCGGCGGGAACGGTTTCCGCTCCGGTCCCCGCCGCCTCGCCCGCGATCATGGCAGAAGCGGCAGGCGCGGTCTTGCGGGTCGCGCCGAGCAGGGTTCCGAACGCGACCGGCGCCTTCTGTCCGCTTGCGGCCAGGCTGTCGGCGCTCGTTGCGGCGCCTGCCGCCGGTGCGGAGGTGGGAAACAGGGCATTCATGGAAACCGGCATTATGGAGCATCCTCCGGCCGGCGATACGCGGCCATGTTGTTATCATAGAGGGTTTGCACCGGTCCCGGTCGCACCCTCGCCTTCACTCGGGCCTGCCGCTTCAGCCGATCGTGCCGAGGCTGCGCAGGCGCGCGCGCGGATGGATTTCGTTCTGCGAGAGCACCACCGTTGCAGGGCGGACGCGCTCGATGATCGAACGGACGAACGGCCGCAGCGGCGGGCTGGTGAGCAGGCAGGGAATTTCGCCCTGCGCGGCGAGGCGGTCGTAACCCTCGCGGACGGCGGTGATGAAGGCCTGGAGATGCGAGGGCGCCATGGCGAGGTGGCGGTCGTCGCCCAGGCCGACGATGGCCTCCCCGAAAACCTCGTCCCATTGCCCGCTGAGCGTGACGATGGGGATCGTCCCGTCGAACGTCTGCTGGGCGGAGATCTGGCGCGAAAGGCGGGCACGGACGTGCTCGGTCACTTGCGTGAGATTGCCCGACATCGCGGTTGCCTCGGCAATGCCTTCGAGGATCGTCGGCACGTCGCGGATCGACACGCCCTCGGACAGCAGGTTCTGGAGAACGCGCTGCACGCCAGAGATCGAGATCTTGCCGGGAATGATGTCGGAGATAAGCTTCTCCGATTCCTTGTGGACCTCGTTCAGCAGCTTCTGCGTCTCGGTATAGGAGAGCAGGTCGGCGATGTTGTCCTTGACGATCTCGGTCAGGTGCGTCGTCACCACGGTGCCGCAATCGACCACGGTAAGGCCGCGGAATCCGGCTTCCTCGCGCATGTCCCGGTCGATCCAGAGCGCCGGAAGCTGGAACACCGGCTCCTTGGTGGCCTCGCCCCGGATGCCCATGTCCTGGCCGGAAGCGTTGATCACCAGCAGCTTGCCGATGCGCAGTTCGCCGCGCGCGATCTCGGTCTCCTTGACGAAGACGATATATTCGTTCGGCTTGAGGGCCATGTTGTCGAGAATGCGGACCGAGGGTAGCACGAAGCCGTAGTCGATCGCCATCTGCCGGCGCAGGGCGCGCACCTGGTCGTCCAGGCGCGGCTCGGCCTGCGAATCGTTGATGAGCGGCAGCAGGCCGTAGCCCAGCTCGATGCGCAGCGAATCGATGGCAAGCGTGCGCGAGATCGGCTCCTCGGCCTGCGCCTCCATCTGCTGCTGGTGCGTGAGCGCTTCTTGCATCCGCTCCTGCGCGGCCTTTGCCTCGGCCTTGCGCGACATCGACCAGGCCAGCCAGCCACAGGCCGCGCCAAGCGATGCGAACGGGAAGAATGGCAGGCCGGGCATGAGCGCCAGCACGCCCATCAGCACGCCGACGATGCCGAATGCCTTGGGATAGCGGCCGAGCTGCTCGCCGAGCGCGGCACCGGTCTTGCCGACCACGCCGCCCTTCGAGACCAGCAGGCCCGCCGCCGTCGAGACGATCAGCGCCGGAATCTGGCTGACCAGACCGTCGCCGACGGTCAGGATCGTGTAAGTGGTGAAGGCCTCGCCGAAGGGCACGCCGTGAATGGCCACGCCGATGATGAGGCCGACGACGATGTTGATCGCGGTGATGAGCAGGCCGGCAACGGCATCGCCCTTAACGAACTTCGAGGCACCGTCCATCGCGCCGTAGAAGCCGCTTTCCGCCTCGATCTCGGCGCGGCGTTCGCGGGCCTGCGCCTCGGTGATGGTGCCCGCATTGAGATCGGCGTCGATCGCCATCTGCTTGCCGGGCATGGCATCGAGGCTGAAGCGCGCCGCCACTTCGGCGATGCGCCCCGCGCCCTTGGTGATGACCACGAAGTTGATGACGATCAGGATCGCGAAGATGGTGAGGCCGATCACGGTCTCGCCGCCCATCAGGAACTCGCCGAAGGCCGCGATAACGCCGCCCGCCGCGTGATGGCCTTCGTGCCCGTGCCCCAGGATCAGGCGCGTCGAGGCAAGGTTCAGGCCCAGCCGCAGCATCGTCACGATCAGCAGGATCGTCGGGAAGCTGGAAAGCTGGAGCGGCTTTTCGATGAACAGCGCCGTCATCAGGATCAGGACCGAGGCCGTGATCGAAAGCGCCAGACCCATGTCGAGCATCCAGCCCGGCATCGGCAGGATCAGCATGGCGATAATCGCGCTGACGCCCAGCGCCAGCGCCAGGTCGCGGCTGGGGCCGAGGCGCGTCAGGAACTGGTCGAGCCTTGCAGAGACGAGTGCGTTCATCGCTTCACCGGGTTCCGAAAGCTTCAGTGGCGGATCAGGCCCGGCGGCACCACGAGGCCGTCGGACAGGAAGGTTCGCAGCTTGTTGCGCATGGTCCGCACCGAGATGCCGAGCATGGACGCTGCGGTCGTGCGGTTGCCGCGGCAGCGTTCGAGCGTCTGCAGGATCAGCTCGCGCTCCACTTCGGCGATGTTCTGGCCCACCAGTTCCGACACCGCCATGGTGACGGACTGATTACCGGCCCGTTCACCACGCAGGCGCGCCATGACATCCTGAAGGTTCACCGCGATATCCACCACGACGATATCGCCGTTGGCACGGTGCCACGCTTCGAGCACGGCCGGGTTCGCGGTTCCCACCGCGATGCTCGCGGCCGACCCGCGCACCATCTCGACCGCGAGGCCCATGGCGTTGCCAAGGTCCCCGACCAGCATCAGACGGGTCGGATCGTGATCGGACACGGGCATCATGCCTCCTGCCGCACGATTTCGGTCAGCGTGATGCCCAGCGTGCTGTCGATCAGGACAACTTCGCCGCGAGCGATCAGGCGATTGTTGACGAAGATGTCCACCGGCTCACCCACCCGGCGGTCGAGTTCGACGACCATGCCTGGCTTGAGGCGCAGCAGTTCGCCGATGTCCATGCGCGAACGGCCAAGCACGGCCTGTACCTTCACCGGCACGTCGAACACGGCGTGCAGGTCGTCGGGCGTGGGCGGCGTGGTCGGGCGCGGGGACCGTTCGGTCGTTCCTTCGCCGCCCATGTCAGCGGGGTTCTCTTCGGTCAGGTGAGCAGGCGCCAGCTGGCGCGGCTCGAGCTCGTCGCTCATGGTCATACCTTTCAACTGTTCATCCACTGACGGATTACGGATGCGGATTCTGCGGGACTGGCCGAGATGGCGTCACCGATGCGGCGCAGGGCGGAAAGCTTGATGCGGCCATCGACCTGAGCAAGCGCGATCTCCTGGTCGAGCAGGGGTTCGCCCTCTCCAGCCCGCATTTCCTCGAGCTGCCGCATGGCGTCCTCGTCGCCGTCGGCCGCCCGTTCGCTCAGCGAGATCATCTCGGCATCGGGAGCGGGCAGGCGCTGTTCCACCACGCCTTCCACCAGCGGCGGTTCGCCGAGCTTGGGCTTCAGCATGCGGATGGCAAAGAGGATGATGCCGCCCACCAGCAGGATCTTCAGGACATCGAAGATGCGGTCGGTGGTGATGCCGAAGGGCAGGCCGGAATCGGCGCCGTCGAGATCGGTCGGCGCGTTGAACGCCATGTTCTCGACCACCACGCTGTCGCCGCGATCGGCATCGAAGCCCACGGCGTTCTCGACCAGCCGCTGCAGGCGCTGGACCTGCGCGGCAGGAAGGCCCTGCGGGCCGCCGTCGACCATGACCGCCACGGTCAGGCGCTTGACCTGCCCCGGCGTGCGGACCGCGACCTTCTGGGTTCGGCTGTTCTGGTAGGTCGTGTCTTCAGACGTCTCGTTCTGCGCCGAACGGCGGTTTTCGCCGCCGTTGCCGGCCACGTTGCCCTGGTTGTCCGGCAACTGCGCACCCACGGTCACGCCTTGCGCGCCAGCGGAGTTCTCGTCGTTCTGGTTGTTGGATTCCACCGTCACCTGATGGGCGACGACCTGGGTATCGGGATCGAAGACTTCCGATTCCTCGCGCACCTGATCGCGTTCGAGCACGGCGGCCACTTCGGCGCGCACCTTGCCCTGGCCGACGATCGGCTCGATCATCGATTCGATCTCGTTGCGCAGGCGCGCCTCGACGGCGTTCTGGCGATCCTCGAGATTGCCCGCGCCCGCATCGCCGCCCTCACCCGCACGCGCCAGAAGCGCGCCGGTCTGGTCGACAATCGACACGGCCTCGGGATTGAGATCGGGCACGGCGGAAGACACGAGATAGCGGATCGCCTGGACCTGCTCGCCGGAAAGACGGCCATTGGTCTTCACCGTGACGGAGGCGCTGGCCTTGCGCGGTTCGGTCTCGAACATCGCGCGGTCGGGCATTACGACATGGACGCGTGCCTTGGCCACTTTCTCAAGGCTCTCGATCGAACGGACCAGTTCGCCTTCGATGGCGCGGGTCTCGTTGAGCTTGGCGCGCGAGGACGAGATGCCGAAAGGCTCCTCGGCATCGAGCACCTCATAGCCGATCTTGCCGCCGAGCTGCTCGGACGCCATCGACATGCGCAGTTCGGCCAGCTTGTCGACCGGCGCCATGACCGACGTGCCGTCCGCCGAAAGCTGGAAGGGCACGTTCTGCCCCTTCAGCTTCTCGGTGATCGACTGTGCGGCCGAAGGATCGAGATCGGTATAGAGGTAGCCCATCTCGGTCGTGGGGCTGCGAAAGGCCATCCACCCGAGACCCGCCAGCATGGCAAGGGCCACGCCCCCCATCAGCAGGGCCCGGCGCGGACCGATCTGCTCGATAAAGTTCCGCAACGCGTTCAAAAGTCGCCTCTTACATCAGCAGCGGCACCCCCCTGGCGTCGCTGCTGACATTATAGGATAATCGGCTAGGCAACTCTTGCCGGTAACAGGAAAAGTTTACGCAGCGCCTTCCGGCGCGAGGACGCCCGCGAGTTCGCCCATGACGGCGGCGCGGCGGGAAGCGGAATCGACGTTGAGGCCGCCCTCGGCCCAGCCGATATGGGCATCGCTCATCGGCAGCGTCTCGTCGTCGATCACGACGATCGCAAGCGCGCGGCGTTCACGGCTGCGGCGCTCCTCCACCAGGCGCTCGATATCCTCGCGCATGGCGGGATTGGCCCGGATCGAAAGCGCGGTATCGCGGGAAACCTGATCGAGGGCGCGGGTCAGCGCTTCATCGATGGCGCGCGCGGGCTCGGCGGCGATGGCATGGCCGGCGAGCAGTTCGGCGGCCTGGAGCGCAATCGCCCCGGCCTCGGAAATGACCTGGTCCATCACGGCATCGAAGCGTCGTTCCACTTCGTCCACCGAAGCGTGAAGCGCGTCGGTCGCCGCCAGCATCGCCTCCGCACGCTCGCCCCGCGCCTGCTCCAGCCCGGCGTCGAAGCCGTCGGACCTGGCCCTTGCGAGTTCGGCGACATGGTCCTCGTGAAGACGTTCGATGCGCGCCTGAAGCTCCGCGACATGCTCGCGCAGTTCCTCGTGCCGCCGTTCGTCCACGGGCTCATTGGTCGGGAATCGAAACACCCTGTCGAAACCGAATGGCTGAATGGTCATGGGATCCTCCATCATCGCCGCACCCTCGGAATCTCTATACGTCTTCATCAGGTCGTAAACTCATTAATGACGCCAGCGAGGCTTGCGCTGATCCATTCTGCCCCAAACCTCGACGGCCTCTTGGCGAGTTTACGACATCGCCCGGACTTCCCCGCGGCGGAACAGGCAAGCACCTGTTTCCGCGAAGAACTCTTCAGGAATATGACGCGCGTACAAAATCGGACATTTCATCAATAGATCATCGCATCGTCGCTCTTGGGATCGACCAGCATGATTTCGCCGCGATCGCCGAGCGACTTGGCAAGGCGGACCAGCGCGGTCTGCGCCTCCTCGCATTCGCGTGCGCGCACGGGGCCCATCGCCGACATGTCGTCGCGCATCAGCTTGGCGGCGCGTTCGGTCATGCCGTTGAAGAAGATCTTCTTCATCTCGTCCGGCGCGCCCTTCAGCGCCAGCGCCAGCTCGCGCTTGTTGCAATTGCGCACGATCGTCTGGATCGCACCCGGCAGCAGATTCGCCAGATCCTCGAAAGTGAACATCAGCGCACGGATGCGCTCGGCCGATTCGGGGGCCTTCTCGTCCAGCGCGCCGAGCATCGCTTCCTCGGTGGAGCGGTCGAGCGCGTTGAACATTTCGGCCATGGTCTCGTGCGGATCGCGGCGCTGCGCGCGTGAGAGGTTGGTCATGAACTCGCTCTTCAGAGTCTGTTCGACCTGGACGATCACGTCCTTCTGCACCGTATCCATGCGCAGCATGCGCATGACGACATCGGTGGCGAATTCGCGCGGCAGCTCGGACAGGACGCGCGCGGCGTGATCCGGCCGCAGCTTGTGGAGGATGACCGCCACCGTCTGCGGATATTCGTTCTTGAGATACCCCGCGAGCACCGCCTCGCTGACGTTGGACAGCTTGTCCCACATCGTGCGGCCGGAAGGACCACGGATGTCCTCCATGATTTCCTTGACCCGGTCCGCCGAAAGGATGCCTTCGAGCAGCCTTTCGGTGGTCTCGTAGGAACCGTGAAGCGTCGCCATGCTCGAGACCTCGCCCGAGAACTGGACGAGCAGATGCTCGACGACGACCGACGGCACCCGGCCGAGCTGGGCGATCGTGGAGGACAGCTCCTTGATCTCCTCGGTGGTGAGCTGCTCCCAGATCGGACCGCCATGATCGCGGCCGAGCGCGAGCATCAGCGCGGCAGCGCGCTGCATGCCCGAATACTTCTTGAGCTCCGGCGGCTCACCCACCGCGGCCATCATCGTCACTTCGATACCCCCGAAAAATTGCTCGGTCCCGTACGGTCAGGGCCTCGTTCCTTCTATTTATAGGAGCAAGGTCAGCGCAACCGCCCGATGGAGACACAATTGGCGATAAATTTAAACAATGGGTTGATAGGCCTGTCGGTTCTCGGCGGATCTAGCGCCTATTCCGCCCTGTCGTCGTCCCTCGCCTCCATGGACAGTGCGGCGGTTATGGCTGCGAAAAAGAACTTCACGCTGGAGGTGCCCGATACCACGCCTCCCTGGCAGGAGGACGCGGACACCAGTTCCGTCAGTTCGCAAATCCTCGCGATCAAGAAGATGCTGTCGATCGTGGACACCACCAAGGACAGCTCGCTGGAGGACCTGCCGGACGTCCAGACCGCCTTCACCACCTACAAGGCACTCGACAAACTGCGCATCCTTGCCGAAAGCGCGGCCAAGACCACCACCTCCTCGACCGAGCGCGCCTCGCTCCAGAAGGCCTTCGCGAAAGGCCTGGCCGATCTCCAGACCTACCTGGGTTCGGCTGACACCGACCTTGTCACGCTCAACTTCGGCACGCCGTCCAGCAATGCGACCTCGGTGGCGATCAAGGCCGCCAATTCCAGCGGCGCGGTGATCGGCGAAGGGGTGTCCACCTCGCGCGATGCCGCCATCGCCGGGATGACCGGCAGCGAAGTGCTCGAAATCAAGCTGACCAAGGGCAGCGCCGCACAGACGGTCACGGTGGACCTGTCGCAGACGACGCAGCCGCCCACGCTCGATTCCGTGGCCGCCGCGATCAATGCCGCGATCGGCGCCAGCCAGGCGACAGATACCAGCGGCAATCCGGTCGTCGATGCCGACGGCAATCCGGTCAGCAAGTGGAAGTCCAATTTCACGGTCGAGAAGAACGACGGCAAATGGGGCCTCGTCTTCAATCCGGCGGGAAGCGAAAAGGTCGCGATCGACCAGATCGGCGGCAGTGACGCGCTGATGGTCGCCAGCGGCGAAACCGCCTCCTCCGCGGTGACCGCCGCGCGGGTATACCGCATCGACGACCTCGACGCGTCGCTGTCCTGGCAGCGCCTCAGCAAGATCAACGCCGTGGACGGCGCCGCCACCGCAACCGCAGTGGCGTCCGCCTCGGCCGACGATTACGAGGACAAGGATTACACCGTCTCCTCGGCGACCCAGGCCAAGGCCATCGCCACTGACGCCGAAGGCTTCAGCTATGTCGTCGGCACGACCGCCGGCGACGTGGGCACTCATCTGACCGACGGTTCCGACGACCTGTTCCTCACCAAGGTCGACAGCGAGGGCAACGTCGTCTGGCAGCGCAGCCTCGGCGCCGCCGGCAGCGCGCAGGGCGCGGCGGTGACGATTGCAGCCAATGGCGATATCGTCGTGGCCGGCACCGTCAGCGGCGCCTTCAACGGCGGCGACGACAGCCAGACCGACATGCTCGTCGCGCGATACAACGTGAAGGGCGAGGAACTCTCGGCCACAGTCATCCGCCAGGTCGGCAATGAAACGGCCAGCGCGGTCACCGTAGGCGACGACGGCAGCATCTATGTCGCGGGCAAGGCCTCCACCGGCGGCGGCGATGCCTTCATCGCCAAGCTGGACGCCACCGGCAAGTTCGTGGAACGTCGCACGATCGACAGCGGCGGCGCCGATTCCGTCACCTCGCTGGCCATCGACGAATCCGGCAACCTGCTGGCCCTGACCAGCGAAAACGGCGTCGCCACGATCCGGCGGATCGATTCCTCGTCCCTGTCCTCGGACCTTGGCTCGATCTCGCTCGGCAATGTCACCGCCCGCGCCATCGCGGTCTCTGACACCGGCGAAATCGCGGTCGTCGGCACCACCGCCAACGCGGTCAACGGCGCGCAGGTCAACAATATCAACGGCGGTCAGGACGCCTTCGTCACGCGCATCGACGCGGCGATGTCCTCTGCCACCACGACCTATATCGGCACCTCGGCCACCGATCAGGCCGACAGCGTCACGTACCTGAACGGCACGCTCTACGTCGGCGGCCGCACGGCGGGCGACCTGTCAGGCGCGAAGACCGGTTCCGTCGACGGCTTCGTCGCCCGCATCGACGCTTCGACCGGAGAGATCGAAAAGATCTCGCAATGGGGCATGCGCACCTCGACCACCGAGCCGGTAAAGATCTCGGCCGTTTCGGGCGGCTCCACCGTGCTGGGCGCGCTCGGCCTCAGCCGGGGGACGCTCAACCAGCAGGAATCGACCACCCTCACCTCGCAGACCAGCCTTCGCGCCGGGGACCAGTTCACCCTGCGCGTGGACGGCGGCGCAACGCGCACGATCACCATCGACAAGGACGAGACGATGGCCTCGCTCTCGCTGAAGATCCAGCGGATCACCGGCACCAAGGCGACCATCACCACACCCAAGATCGATGGCCAGACCACGCTCAAGATCCAGGTCAAGTCGGGCTACAAGATCGAACTCGGCGCCGGAGCCGAGGGCAAGGATGCCCTTTCCAAGCTCGGTATCGATCCCGTCCGCCTCGTGGCCTCCAAGGCGGCCGATCCCGACGCGCCCAAGGTCACCCCGGGCGGCACTTACAGCCTCGCGCTTTCGGACACCCTCAACCTGTCCGATGCCAAGACCGCCGCGGTCGCGCTCTCCAAGATCAAGTCCGCGCTCTCGATGACGCAGACCGCCTATCGCTCGCTCTACTGGGATTCCACGAAGGCCTCGCTGGTGGACGGCACCGTGACCGGGGGCGGTACCGCCTACCAGCAGAAGCAACTCGCCAACTACCAGGCCGCCCTGTCGCGCCTGACCGGCTCGTAAAGGATCGCAAGCATGTCCTCTCTTCCCCCGATCTTCGACGGCATGGGACAGGCGATGAAGTTCATGGCCGAACACCAGCGCGTGATCGCCGAGAACATCGCCAATAACGAGACGCCGGGCTTCAAGGCCCGCACCGTCGAGGCGCCCGACTTCTCCTCCCTCGTCGCGCAATATGGCGAGGCGGGCGGCGCCCCGCGCGTGTCCCGGCCCAAAGTCGAACTGTCGGGCGGCATGACCGCGCTCGGCGCCCGTCCGCCGCAGGCCGGCAGCCACATCGTGCTGGACAGCGACACCAGCGAGACCAAGCCCGACGGCAACAACGTCACGCTGGAAGACCAGCTTCTCAACCTCGGCGAAGTCCAGGCGGACTTCGCGGCCATGACCAATCTCTATCGCAAGCAGATCGGATTGATGAAGGCCGCCCTCGGCCGGGGCTGATCGCGCTTTCAGCCCGGCTCGAAAAGGGGGGCGCGCTCCAAGGCGGGGCGTGCCCCCCTTTCGTTGAAGGATGCCTGGCGGCAGGCTGAATTATTGGACTGATTTACAGGAACGAAATCGCCGCATCGTCGTTCAAGGATAAACGGGAGGATCCAAAGGTGAAAAGCACAGCCGTTCCATGCTCAACGGCATGATGAAAAGCCTCTTTCCGGGCTCTTTACCCGGAAAGCCGTTCATCCCCGCTTCAAACACATCCTGCTTCATCCCGAAAATGCTCCGATCCCGAGGCAATTGCCCCGTGATCGCGATCACAGGGCAATGGGAAATACAAAACTATATGTATTTCAAAAATTTAACCCCGCTCCTTTTAGAGCAGCAGCGAGGCGAGTTGCATGGCCGAAGTGGGAAAAATTTGCCTGCAATGAAGCTGAAATTCGCTGGAAACATGACAAGCTTAACCGTTCCGGCGTAAAAGTAGGAGCAATAACATCGGAATTTATTGCCGCATGCATTATTCCGACCCACTTTGGTACGACATGGATCATGGAATATTGACCAAATGGCAATTCCATGGAACAAATTCGCCAACCTTAGCTAAACAAGAGCTTCAATGACCCAAAAACCGCTTAGATCGCAAAAGCGGACTGGGAAGGGCCCTGCCGCGGCAGAGACCATGATCGAGATCGATGCTTACCGCACGCTGGTCTTTCCCAACCGGATCAGGAAATATCGCAAGCAGCTGAATATCGGATCGCTGCTGGAATTGTCGGAACAGCTTCCGACAATAACCTATATTCGCCTCTCGAAGATCGAGCGGGGCGAGATTTTCGCGCGGGCCGGTGAGCTTCGCGAAATCGCGCGGGCGCTGGGTATCGATCCGCAGGACCTGCTGATCGATGTCGACGACCCCGAGTTCGATATTGCCGCCTGGGCCGAACCGCTGCACGGCGCCGACCGCTCCGATCCCGAGGCGGAGCGCTTTGCCGTCCTGCTCGCCGCGGCCCTGCGCGTGCGCCGCGCGGGCGATCCTGCCCTGACGATCGCCACCCTCGAACACGAGCATGGGCTTGCGCCCGTGATCCTTTCGCGGATCGAAAACGCGCTGAAGCCCTACAACCGCTGGAACGACGATGTGCGCGCAACCTTGCGCCGCCTGTTCGATGTGTCCAACGACAGGCAGCTCGCCGAACACATTGCCGCCGTGCATTCGCGCGGCGAACTCGACGCCGTCCTGCCGATGATCGCCAATCCCGAACTGCGGATCGGCAAGACCCGCGTGCGGGTCGCCTCGCTGCGCGATGAACTGGATGCCGGTTCGGGTTCCATCATCGCCCGGCCGCGCAGGCTCAACATTCCTCACCCCTTGGGCGAACGCCTCATACCGGTCCAGGACGCCGCGCCGGCCGTTCTTGCCGACGATGCTGCCGGACATCGCATGGTCGCCGTTTTCGGCACGCCGCTTCCCGATGGCCTGATCGCCAGGACGCCCGTCGATGCCCATGTCGAAGCGCCCCGCAATGCCGGCCCGAGGGCCTACGGGCTGCGCATGGGCCGGCCGACGCTGGGCGCGGGCCTGCCGGGGCGGGCCACGCTGATCGTCGATCCAGACCGGTTCCCGTCAGCCGGTGGGCTGGCCGTCATCACGAACGAACAGGGCCTGCGGGTACTGTCCGTCACGTTCGACCGCCATGGCCGGATGCTCGGCTACAGCGAAAATCCCGATCTCGAAATCGAGATCGACGGACTGGACCCTGCCAATGTCGCCACAGTACTGGCCGCCGTATTCGAATGACGTAAAAATACAAATAGTGTGACAGTCGGGCCGTTCGCCCGATTATCCCGATATAATGGTATGAGTAATATGCCCGGAAGGCAGGATGCTCATACCCAGCCTTGTGAAATCGATCGGAAAGCGAGCGGGCCCGTCCCGCGCAGCCTCCATGCGCGTCCCCCCGTTGCGTCTCATCGAGCATGCAATCGCGCATCTTCGGGCACAGGCCGGCCGCGACCGTGCCTTGCCGATCTCCTTGCTGATCGTGAACGTCGATCGCTTCAAGCTGGTCAACGACTTGTGCGGACATGCCGCAGGTGATCGCCTGATCGAGCACATCCGCGATCGCTGCGCGCGGTCTTCCCGGAACCTTCAGGTCATTCATATCGGCGCGGACGAATTCGCCTGCCTGCTCCCCGTCACCGCATTCGATTCCGGCGAGGGAGACCGCATCGCTGACAGGATCGCCGAGCGACTTCAGGAAGCGGTCGGCGATCCGGTCAGCCTTGGCCGCCACATCGTCCACCCCACAGCGTCCGTCGGCATCGCCACCGACCGTTTCGGAACGCTTTCGCCCGAGGAACTGCTGCGCGGCGCGTCGATCGCACTGTCCCACGCCAAGCAGGCGGGCGGCGGCACGGTGCAGCGCTTCTGTCCGGCCATGTTCGCAGACCTGAGCGACCGGGCGACGCTGGAAGACGACTTGCGCGGCGGATTGCTGCGCGGAGAGCTGCTTCCCTATTACCAGCCCATCGTGTCGCTCGGCTCGCGGAAGATCGCGCGGTTCGAGGCGCTCGTGCGGTGGCACCACCCCCATCGCGGCCTGCTGGGACCGGACCAGTTCCTGACGATCGCCGAGGAAGCCGGGCTGGACGACGATCTCCTGTTCTCGATGGTCCGCCAGGCCTGCCGCAACGCGGGCGAATGGGAGGGCCGGCTGGGCCTGTCGATCAACATGACGCCCCGTCAGGTCTGCGACCCCACCGTGGCCTTGCGCCTGCTGCGGATCGTCTTTGCCAGCGGCATGCGACCGGATCGCTTCACGGTGGAGATCACCGAGGATGCGATGATGCACAATGTCGTCGCCGCGCAGGAGACCGTATCCACCTTGCGCGAAGCGGGCATCCGCATCGCACTGGACGATTTCGGCACCGGCTACACCAGCCTCAGCCGCATCTGCCAGCTACCGCTCGACATGATAAAGATCGACCGTTCGCTGATCCAGTCGCTGGATACCGACGCCGGGCGCAAGCTGGTCAAGGTGGTCGTGGACCTCGGGCAGAGCCTTTCCATGCCGGTCACCGCCGAAGGCATCGAGACCCCGCGGCAGGCGCGCCTGCTGAACGAGATCGGCTGCATCTTCGGTCAGGGCTACCTGTTCGGCCGCGCCGCACCGGCATCGCTGGCCGCGCGTCTGGCCGGGGCAGCCCCGCTCGCCATAGCGTCCTGAATTCGCTTTCCGCCCCTGCGGCGGGCATGGAAAAGGGGGCAGGAGCGCATGGCCCCTCCCCCCCTCTTTTTCGATCTCGGCCGATCAGTATTCGGTGTTGAACGAGATCGGCGTCGTCAGGTCGATCCGCGCGAGATCGCCCTTGGCGCCGTAAGTGTAGGCACGGTTGCCCGAGAGCCGCTTGGCCTCGTTGGCGATGGCCCCCATCATTTCCATCGAAAGTTCGATCTGACGTTCGAGCAGGGCCGAATTGACCAGCGACGCGGCGCGCAGTTCGCCCAGCGCTTCTGCGAAACGCTCCCGCGTCTCGTCGTCCATCTGATCCGTCCATTCGGGTTCTAGCCGGTTCCGGCGCGCCAGAACTTCCTCCAGCGAGCCGACCAGACGGGCCTTGGCCGCCGCCAGTTCAGCAAGGTCAAGCGCCCGCTCGCGCCCTTCCAGCCGTTCCGTCTCCTCGCGCATCACCATCGAGAGCGAGGTCATGATCTCGATCATTTCATTCGGCACGGCCGCTACCTCCCTGCAGGCGGATGATCTGCGCCTCGACGGCGGATGCGATGCCGAGGCCCTTTCCATTGGCGATCTGGTTGCCGATCTGTTCGGCCAGCACGCCGCGGAACATCTCCTCACCGTGGCCGCCGGAGAACTCTTCCCCCTGCTCCACGGTTTCGAGCATGATTTTGGTGACCTGCCCGGCGAAGACACCCTCGAACTGGCGTGCGACAGCAGCCGGGCTGCGATCGGGTGTCTGGACCGTCGTTCGCGCCGGCAGCGAGGCCGGGCCCTTGGGAAGAACGGAATCTGCCATCGTCACTGTACCGCTATTTCCGCCTGGAGCGCACCCGCCGTGCGGAGCGCCTGGAGGATGGTGATGAGATCGCGCGGGCTGACGCCCAGCGCGTTGAGGCCGGCAACCAGCGTTTGCAGCGAGGTGCCGCCGGTGAGCAGGGCCAGCGAGGCGCCGCTGCCGTCGTCCGCCTCGATGCGGGTGCGCGGCACGGTCGTCGTCTGGCCGTTGGAAAGCGGAGCGGGCTGCGAAACCACGGGCGTTTCGGTGACGCTGATGGTCAGCCCGCCCTGTGCGATGGCCACCGGGCTGACGCGCACGTCCGCCCCCATGACCACGGTGCCCGCCGCCTCGTTGATGACGATCCGCGCGGGCTGATCCACCTGCACGGGGAGGTTCTCCACTCGGGTGACGAGATCGATCACCGTACCGCCGTTCGGGGTGAGTTCGACGGTGCCGGGATCGAGCACTTGCGCCGAGCCGGGCGCCTCGCGGTTGATGGTCGCCGCGATCTGCCGGGCGGTGGTGAAATCCGGGTTCTTCAGCGCCAGCTTGAGGCTTTGCGCCGAGCGCAGGTCATAGGCCACCTCGCGTTCGACGATGGCCCCGCCCGCGATCCGCGCCGTCGTCATCACGCCCCGGCTGAGCTTCGCCGCCGCGCCCTGCGCCTTGAAGCCGGAAACCGCGACGGGGCCCTGCGCCACCGCATAGATCTCGCCGTCTAGCGCGCGCAGCGAGGAAACCAGCAGGATGCCGCCCTGAAGGCTGGAGGCGTCTCCCAGGGCCGAAACCTGCACGTCGATGGTGGAGCCCGCGCGCGCGAAAGGAGGCATCGTCGCCGTCACCGTTACCGCCGCGACGTTCTGGGTCAGCATCTGGGTGCCGCGAATGTTCACGCCCATGCGCTCCAGCATCGCCTGAAGCGTTTCCTCCGTGAAGGGGATGTTGCGGATACGGTCGCCCGTGCCTTGAAGGCCCACGACCAGACCGTAGCCGACCAGCTGGTTGGTCCGCACGTTCTCGACATCGACGATGTCCTTGATGCGCGGCTGCGGCCCGGCGAGCGCCGCCGTGGGCGACAGCAGGACCAGCCCCGCCGCGAAAGCGAGCGCGGAGGCGAAAATCGGACCTTGCATCCTCGATTTCAAAGGCTTGGGCATCACTGTCCTTATAGGAAGAAAGAGGCTGCGGGCGGCGGTGCGGGCAGGCATTTTCGCGCTACTTCCGGGCGCCGCGCGCCAGGCGCATGACGTAGCCGATGATCTCGGCGACGGCGGCGTAATGCTCGATCGGGATCGGGCGGTCGATCTCCACGGCGGCGAACAGCGCACGCGCCAGCGGCGGGCTCTCCACGATCGGCACGTTGGATTCGGTGGCGATCGCGCGGATGCGCAGCGCGATAGCATCCACCCCCTTGGCCACCACGACCGGCGCGGCCATGGCGCCGTGGTCGTACTTGAGCGCGACGGCATAGTGCGTGGGGTTGGTGATGATGACGCTGGCCTCGGGAACCGCCGCCATCATGCGCTTGCGGGAGCGCTGCATCTGGATCTGGCGGATCTTCGCCTTGATCTTGGGATCGCCGTCGCTCTGCTTGTGCTCGTCCTTCACCTCCTGAAGCGTCATGCGCATGCGCTGGAGGAAGGCTCGCCGCTGGTAGATGAAGTCGAACAGCGCCAGCGCGACCACCAGCAGCACGACGGCGCGGATCGCCTCGTAGGCCATCTGCCCCGCCGCCGCCCCCACCGCCCCCGGCGCATAGCCGACAAGCTGGTCGAACCCGGTGAGGCGCGGTTTCAGGACCATGAAGACCACGATGCCGATGGCGCTGAACTTGGCGAGCGTCTTGGCGAATTCCACCAGGGCGCGCTGCCCGAACATTCGCTTGAGCCCGCTTGCCGGCGACAGCTTCGACCACTTGGGCGCCAGGCGCGACCAGCTCAGCGTGGCGCGGCTCTGCAGGAAGATCGTGGCCAGCGCGCAGAGCAGGAGCACGCCGAAGATCGGCAGCAACGAAAAGGCGGCATGGCGCATCACGCCGGTAATCAGGTTCTGCGCGCCGCCGGAATCGAGCGGATAGTCCTCGGCACTGCCCCAGAGCCGCATGAGCATGGTGCCGAGATGACGGATCGCGGTAATGCCGAGCCAGCCGGTGACAATCAGCGCGCCGGTCATCATCGTGGCGTGGCGCACCTCCGGCGCCATCGCCACTTCGCCGCGCTTGCGGGCATCTTCCAGCTTCTTCTGGGTGGGCTCTTCGGTCCGCTGGTCCTTGTCGCTCTCGGCCATGGCTCAGAAGCTCCATCCGTTCTGCATGAAGGTGCCCATGGCGGTGGCGAAGGCCGTCAGCATCGTGCCGAGCGTCATCGCCAGCACCGAGAGGCCGAGCAGCAGGTTGAGCGGCTGGGTAATGAAGAAGACCTGGATCGAAGGCGCCACGCGGGCGGCAAGGCCGAGCCCGACGTTGAACAGCGCTCCGTAAAGGATCAGCGGCGCAGCAAGGCTGACGCCCAGCGACATCGCCTGACTGGTCACCTTCACGGCAAGATCCGCGAACTGGGCGGAGGGCGGAAGCCCGCCCACCGGGAACACCCCATAGGACTGGAAGATCGAGGCGATCCACAAGTGATGCACGCCCAGGCTCATGCAGACGATCACCGCGACGATGCCGAACAGGCGCGACAGCAGCGGGGCCTGCCCGCCCATCGACGGGTCGGAAACGAGGGCGGATGCAAGGCCGACCTGCTGGCTGGCGATCGAGCCGGCAATGGCAGCCGCGCTGAACAGGATCTTCACGATCATGCCCATGGCGATGCCCACCAGCGTTTCGCCGATCACCAGCAACGGCAGGGAAACGTCGGACTTCACCGCCGGTGCGACGTGGCCCTGCAACATGCCGTAAAGCCCCGCGGTGAAGCCCAGCGACATCACCAGCCGGATCTGCGGCGGCACCGAATCCTCGGAGAAGGCCGGCAGCAGCATGATGACCGCCCCGACCCGGCAGAACAGGATCAGGAACGTCGCCGCATCGATCGGCAGTGCGGCCAGGGCAGCCATGTCCAGAGCGGCGGCGTTCATGACGCTATCCGGAAACGATGGCGTCGGCGATGCGGTCCATGAAGGCACCGAGGGCATGGCCGATCATCGGCAGGGACAACAGCATGACCACGCCGAGAACCAGGATCTTGGGCACGAAAGTCAGCGTCATTTCCTGCACTTGCGTAAGCGCCTGGAACAGGCCGATGACGACGCCGACGATCAGCGCCGCCATCAGCATCGGGCCGGCGATGGTCAGAACCAGTACCAGCGCGGCGCGCGCGATCTCGATGGCTTCGGAGGAGGTCATGACGCGCGGCTCCCGTCAGATCTGCATGCGCATGATTTCGGAGTAGGCGCTCACCACCCGGTCACGCACGGCAACGACCGTATCGAGCGCGGTCTCGGCGGCGCCCATCGCGGTGACCACGTCGATCAGGTCGCCCTTGCCGGCCACCTGCTTGGCGCTTTCGGCTTCCGCCGTGCGCAGCGAGGACGAGGCATCGGTCACCATGGATTCCACCATGCTGCCGAAGCTGCCGCCAGCGCCGCCAGCCGCGCCCGAACCGGCGCTCGCCATGTCGCCCAGACCGCCCATCGAGGGGCCAGCCGTCTTCATCGCGCGGCCATAGGCGGCCGCGGCGTCGAGTGCTCCGATTGCCATGAAGTGTTTCCTTACTTGAGCAGGTCGATGGTGCGCATGGTCATGCCGCGCGCGGATTCGATGGCGTTGAGGTTGGCTTCGTAGGAGCGCTGCGCCGCCTTCATGTCGGCCGCCTCGATCAGCGGATTGACGTTGGGTTGGTCGACATAGCCCTGCGCGTCGGCAGCGGGGCTTCCCGGCTGGTAGATGCGCGGGAACTGGCTCTTGTCGCCTTCGATGGACTTGACCGCCACTTGCGTCGCGCCCGATGCGCGGTCGACTTCGGCGGTGAAAGTGGCGACGCGGCGGCGATAGGGATCACCTTCCGGCGTGGTCGCCACGGAATCGGAGTTCGCGAGGTTTTCCGCGATCACGCGCATCCTCAGCGACTGGGCGCGAAGGCCCGAGGCCGAGACGCCGATCGAATTCTGAAGTTCCATCAAGTCTGCTCCTGCCCCGCCTCTGCGGGGGACAGCATCCTTATAGGCATTTTTTGCCTAGCGGCGGCATGATCCTATAAATTTAATTCCTATAAGCAGGCTTGAAAGGAGACGCGCCATGTCCGTCCTCGAAGGCATTCCCATCGAGCTGTCGATCGTTCTCGGATCGACCAGCATCCCCATCCGGCAGGTCCTCAAGATGAGCCGCGGCGCGATGATCCCGCTCGACACCGGGCACAGCGATCCCACCCGCATCTACGTCAACGACCAGCTCGTTGCCGAAGGCAAGATCCTGGTGGACGGCGAGATCATGTCGCTGGAAATCACCCGGGTCGTCGAGCGAGAGCGCTGAGGCCATGGACCTGCTTTCCCTCCTGCGCACGATCGGCGCGCTGGGCGTGGTGCTCGGCATGCTGGTCGGCGCGCTCTGGGTCGTGCGCCGCTACGATCTCCGGCTTCCGCAGAAGTGGCTGAACGGCCAGCTTTTCGCAGGGCTTGGCCAATCGGGTTCGGAGCGCCGCCTCGAACTGGTGGAACGCCTCGCCATCGATCCGCGCCGCTCCGTCGTCCTGATCCGGCGTGACTACCGCGAGTTCAGCCTGCTCATCTCGCCCGAAGGCGTGGTCCTGCTCGATTCAGCGCCCTGCATCGCCCCCGCAAACCCGAAAGCTCCCACTGATGCCTAAGCGTTATGCAGTCCTCGCCGCACTGGCCGGGGCGGCAATTCTTGCCGTGTTGCCCGAAGCGGCCATGGCGCAAAAGGCCGCCGCCGGCCCGCTTGGCGAAGGCGCGATGTCGGGCCGGGTGATCCAGCTCGTCCTGCTGATGACGGTGCTCAGCCTCGCGCCGGGTATCCTGATGACGATCACCTCGTTCACGCGCATCATCGTCGCCCTTTCGCTGCTGCGCTCGGGCCTCGGCGTGCAGGGCGTGCCGCCGAACCCGGTGGTCATCAGCCTTGCGCTGTTCCTTTCCTTCTTCGTCATGGCGCCGACCTTCGACGCCGCCTGGAAGGACGGGATGGTTCCTTACAACCAGGGCCGCATCAACGAGACGCAGGCGCTGGAGCGGGCCAGCAAGCCGTTCCACACCTTCATGCTCAAGCAGGTCCGCGACGACGACGTGAAGCTGTTCGTCCAGCTTTCCGGCAAAGTTCCCGCCTCGCGCGCGGAACTGCCGATGACCACGCTGATGCCGGCCTTCATGATCTCGGAACTGCGCCGCGCCTTCGAGATCGGCTTCCTCTTGCTGCTTCCGTTCCTGGTGATCGACCTGGCCGTGGCGGCAGTGCTGATGGCCATGGGCATGATGATGCTGCCACCGGCGACGATCTCGCTGCCGATGAAGATCATCTTCTTCGTTCTGGTGGATGGCTGGGCGCTGATCGCCGGATCGCTGGTGAAGAGTTTCGGCGGGCCGGGGTAATTCCTTCTTCCCCCGGCAACGCTGGAAGGGCGCGTCCGAAACCGGGCGCGCCCTTTTTCGTGTCACGCGCGGTAGCGTTGACGATGGTCGATCAGCCACGGGCCGAATTCGGCGAAGGACAGCGGCTCCAGAAACGAAAGGCCGTGGGCGCCCTCGCCTACCCAGCGCACCGCGGCCTTGCGTTCGCCCAGTCCCGGCACGGCAAGGGCGATCAGGCTGTCTCGCTCCATCGGCGCGGCGCAGGAAAGGCGTGCACCGCCCTGCGAAAGGTCTTGCAGGCGGGCCTCGTGCCACTGGTGCCGGGCAAAGACTTCCGCGCCGCAATCGACATCGAAGCGCGGGCCACGGGCCACGCCTTCCGGCCCCATGCGGTTGGCGACATGGGCAAGAAGCGCGCTGACATGGACCACTTCGCCGAACTCCACGCCGATCCGTCCGTTCAGCGACCAGCGCACCTCACCGCGCAGCACGTCGCCCGCCTTGAGAGTGATGGCCACGGCCTGGCCTGCCGCGTAGACTCCATGAACCTCGGCCATGAGGCCGTTGTCCGAAATGTTGCGGATACGGCAGATCGTCTCGCCGTTCTCGCTGGCGAGCTTGCCGATCAGCAGGATCGTGGTGACGCGTGGTCCACGTGGAACAATCGGGTTCGCCGCGCCCGCCGATGGCGACAGCGCGAAGGACGAATTCGGCATTTCCGCTTCCCCCTCAGACCGGCGCGGCCTGCGTGACGACGACGCGCCGCACCAGATCCTTGCCATAGACCTCGACGGCGGCATCCATCACCACCCGGCGGAAAGCGTCGACGCTCGGGATCATGCCGTCCGGCCCGCTGGCGAGCGGCGTGCGGTAGGTCCGCATGTTGACCGCGTTGAGCAGGAGCGGAAGCTGGCCCGTCACATCCTCGGCCTTGCCCTTGACGACTTCCACCTGGCACTCGAACGAGACATAGCCGGCGAGCCGGCCATCCGGGAAAGTGAGCGGCGCAAGCATGGTGCCGGTGGGCACGAATTCGGTCTCCACCTTCACCGGGCCGAGATCGGGCATGACCTGCGGGAGGAACTGTCTGGCGGCATAGGCGCCGCCCACGCCGACCCCGGTGCCCACGACAAGGGCGACGAGGCCGATCACGATCCGCTTGATCACGGTAATCTCCAGTCTTTGCCCATCACGTCAGAACTTGAAGCTCGCATCGCGCGGAAGCGCGGAAGGCTCGGCCATGACGACGATGGTGATGCGGCGGTTTTCGGGGCGGTCCGGACGGTCGGGATAGACCGGCTCGGTCCCCGCCTTGGCGACCACTTCGGCGAAGCGATCCGCCGGCAGTCCCGAGGCGACCATCGCCGCGCGCGCCGATAGCGCGCGCTGGGCGGAAAGGGTCCAGTTGGCCTCGCTCTGGCCGCCGGTGCTGTCGGTATGGCCCTCGATCGCGACCTGAGCGCCGGTTCCGGCGAGCTTGCGGGCGATCCGGCCAAGCAGGTTGCGGGCATAGTCGTTGAGCTCGGCAGTGCCGCCCTTGAACATGGAGCGGTTGGCATTGTCCATGAGGTGGATGCGGAAACCGTCGCGATCAGGCTCGACGTCGATGTTGCGCTTGCCCTGCGAAGGATCGACCGGCGGGTCGAGCGAGAGCTGCATTTCCTGGGCCATGACGCGCAGCGCCGCCTCGGGAATGTCGGCGGTGCCGCCGCGGGCCGCGCCCTTGGTGCCCGCTTCGGCCGAGGGTTCGCCCAAGGCCTCGCTGTCGGAGGACTGGTTGCGGCGGCTGTGCCCGCCCAGCCCGGCCTGCGAACCGGGAAGGCTGGTCAGCGTCGTGGCCGGGGAGGATTTTTCGGCATTGGGCGAGAAATATTCCGCCAGCCCCTTGAGCTGCTCCTTGTCCGGGTTGGCCAGCAGCCAGAGCAGCATGAAGAAGGCCATCATCGCGGTCACGAAGTCGGCATAGGCGACTTTCCACGCACCGCCGTGATGGCCGGCATGCGCGTGTTTCTTGACCTTGCGGATGACGATAGTGGGATGTTCGTCGTTGCCCCGTGCCACGCTCCGAATTCCTCAGTCGAGAGCGGCGCGAAGCCGGTCCTGCATCACGCTCAGGCGTACCTGGCCAACCGCGTCGCCCACGCTCTGCCCGCCCGCCACGCGGTCGAGCAGCGCGGCGCTCTCGTCCACGTGCTGGGCGATCAGGTCGAAGGCCTGCAGCTGGTCGATATAGTCGAGGACGAAACGCTCATCGGTCACGAGCACCCCGGCCAGTTGCTCCAGCAGTTCGCGGGCCACGCGCATCTCGCGCGCCAGGGCCTGCCAGAGTGGCGCGGCCGGCCCTTCGACCGATCCTGCCGCCAGCCCCTGATTATCCATTGTCATTGCTTCCCCCTGAATTTCCGTCCGCTGTGCCATGGTCAGAACAGCTCCAGTTCGCCGGTCGGCTGGAAGACCGGCATGGGCTTGGGACGGACGACCGGCGGCAGCGGCTGGTCCTTCACCAGCGTCGCGCGTACGCGGCCCTCGTAAGGCATGAATTCCACCTTGCGCGCCTGCGTGCCGCCAAGATCGCAGTGATCGAGCGCGATCCCTTCGGTCTGCATGAAGTTCCGCGCGAACTGCCCGTTCTTGGTGCCGATCCCGCCCAGTCCGGCCACGATGTTGGCGCCGCCGTAAAGGTGGCCCCGCAGGCGCGAACGCTGTGCGCCGCGCTTCATCAGGGCATTGATCAGCAGTTCCATCGCATGAACGCCATAGCGCTGCATGTCCGCCGGATTCACCGGCGCATCGGCGCCCGGCTCCCCCAGCAGGAAGTGGTTCATGCCGCCCACCCGCGCGACCGGGTCTTGCAGGCAAGCCGATACGCACGATCCCAGCAGCGTCGAGATGACGACGCCGGGCTGGTTGACGACATGATATTCACCCTGGACGATGGCAACGCGGCGCATGTCGGTCAGACCAGTTCACCAAAGACGCGTTCGATCTTTTCCTTCAGCGCGGCAGGCGCGAAAGGCTTCACGACGTAGTTGTTCACGCCCAGCGCCGCGGCTTTCTGGACGACTTCCTTGTCCGCCGAGCCGGTGAGCATGATGAACACCGTCTTGCCGATCACCGGGTCCTGACGAACCGCTTCCAGGAACTCCAGCCCGTCCATGTCGGGCATGTTGTAGTCCGAGATGATGAGGTGAACCCGGTCGGACTTGATCGCGGCCAGCGCTTCCGCCGGCCCCGCCTTGTCGCGAATATCCTTGAAACCCAGATCCTGAAGCGTGCGACGGATCATCGCGCGCATACTCGTCTGATCGTCGACCACCATTACTTTTATTGCAGACGCTGCCGGCATGAACCGCTCCATTTACCGCCGACACGCGCCGAGGATAGCCTCGGGCATGGCGGACAAACTGAATTCCTTCTCGACCGCGCCCGCCTCGAAGGCGGCGCGCGGCATTCCGTAGACCACGCAGGTTTCCCGGCTCTGGCCGAGCGTGCGGGCCCCGGCGTCGCGCATGGCCTTGAGGCCAAGGGCGCCGTCCGATCCCATTCCGGTGAGGATCACCCCGACCGCGCGCGAACCGAGCCGCGAAACCGACCGGAACAGCACGTCGACCGAAGGCCGGTGACCGCTGACGGTATCCCCCGCGACCAGCTTGACCTGGCCGCTGGTGCCGCCAAGCAGTTCCATGTGCTGACCGCCGCCCGGGGCGAGGTAGACCGTGCCCCGGCGCAGGTTCATGCCGTTCTGGGCCTCGACGACCTGCACGCGCGCTGCCTTGTCCAGGCGCACGGCGAAGCTGCCGGTGAAGATCGCGGGCATGTGCTGGACCACCAGCACCGGCGGGCAATCCGGCGGCAGGGCGCCGATGATCGAGAACAGCGCTTCCACGCCGCCGGTGGAGGCACCCACCGCGATCACCACATCGCGCAAGCTGCCCTGCGCCGCGTTGACAGGCGTGGGCGGGCTCGCCGTGCGGCGCACCGAGGAGCGCGCCGCGGCCTTGACGATCTTGCGCAGCAGCGCACCGTCCTGCGCGATTTCCAGCGGATTGCCGGAAGGCTTGGCGATGCAGTCCACCGCACCGAGACGCATGGCCTCGATGGTCGCTTCCGTCCCGCGCGCGGTCAGCGTCGAACACATGACCACCGGCATCGGGCGCAGGCGCATGATGCGTTCGAGGAAGGACAGGCCGTCCATCCCCGGCATCTCGATATCGAGCGTGACCACGTCGGGATTGAGCGACTTGATCATCTCGCGCGCGGCATGGGGCTCGGGCGCCATGCCCACGACCTCGATGCCCGGATCCTGGCTCAGCAGCTTGTTCAGCAGCGCGCGCATCGCGGCGCTGTCGTCGACGATGAGGACACGGGTCTTTTCGGGCGCAACCGTCATGCGGCGCCTCCGTCGTTGCGGGCGTAGATCGTCTGGCCGACAGGCTTCATCAGCCGCGCGGCGGGACCGATCAGGCGTTCCGAATGGCCGATATAGAGATAGCCGCCGGGCGCCAGCATCTCGACGAAGCGCGCCTCCAGCTCGGCCTTGGCGGTATCGTCGAAATAGATCATCACGTTACGGCAGAAGATCACGTCGTACTTGCGCCGCATCGGCCAGGGCTCGAACAGATTGAGCACGCGGGCCGCCACCAGCTCGCGCAGCGGCTCGACCACGACGTGCTCGCCGCCGGCTTCCTCGCGCATCCAGCGCTTGCGATAGGTTTCCGGGATCGGCTCGACCGTGGCGGCGGGATAGCGCGCCTCCTGCACGGACTGCACGACATGCGGGGCAATATCGGTGGCCAGCAGGCGCACATCGCCCTGCCGCAGCCATGCCGCGCTGGTCGGGCCGTCTCCGGCGAGGCACATGGCGATGGAATAGACTTCCTCACCGCTGGAGCAGCCGGCCGACCAGATGCGCACCTTTTCGCCCCGGCGCGCGCGGTCCTGCAGCATCGGCAGGACTTCGCGGCGCAAGTGGTCGAAGTGGTGGTTCTCGCGGAAGAAATGCGTGTGGTTGGTGGTCAGCGCCACCACCATGGCATGACGTTCCACGGCATCGCGCTGGACCAGCGCGACGTAGTCCACGAAGCTGGACAACCCATGCTCGCGCAGGCGGCGGCTCAGGCGCGAGTGGACGAGCGTCATCTTGGCCTCGACCAGATGGATGCGCGCCTCCCGCTGCATGATCGCGGCGATGTCGCGGAACTGCGCGGGACGCAGTTCGGCCGTGCCGGACAGTGCGCTCCCGCTCATTCCTTCAGGGGCAGCCAGCGTGCTCATCAGGCCACGAAGTCCGGGACCTGGCGGGTCAGGCTCAGCGCGTCGAGGTCGAGCAGCAGGCACATGGCTTCGGCATTGGCCGCGTCATGCGTGCGGCGCTCGATCTTGACGAGACCGGCGATGGCGCCCTGCTCGTTGATCTCGACATCCGGCGCAGGCTGGATCTCGCTGCCCTGGATCACGACGATGTCCTGCACTTCGTCCACCAGGAAGCCGGCGTGACGACCGGCAATGGTGACGACGAGGATGCACGAGCGCGAATGCAGTTCGCTCGGCGCCCAGCCCAGGCGCTCGGACAGGCCGACCACGGGAACCACCGAACCACGCAGGTTGGTCACGCCCTTCACGTAAGGCGGGACGCTCGGCAGCGGGGTCGGTTCTTCCCACTCGCGGATTTCCAGCAGCGAACGCATGTCGATGCCGAACAGGCGGCTGCCCAGCGTGAAGGTGACGATCTTGCGTTCGTCGAGTTCGGTGTCTTCGGTGCTCATGCTGCCATTCCTTTCAGCGCATACTTGGAAGAGCCGCCGGTCGGCGCGACCAGGGCATCGATGTCGAGGATCAGCGCGATCGAGCCGTCGCCGAGGATGGTGGCGCCGCCGAGGCCGCGGATCGGGTGGAGGTTGTCCTCCAGGCTCTTGATCACGACTTCGCGGCGGTTATCGATCGTGTCGACCATGAGGCCGACGTTCCCGGCCGTCTCGCTTTCGACGATGATGACGAGCGATTCCTCGGGCGGTCGGTTCGAACCGACGCCGAACATCTCTCCGACCCGGCGCACCGGCAGGTACTGGCCGCGCAGTTCGATGACCTCCGAGGTCGGCGAGGTCGCCTGCACCTGTCCCGGTTCGGGCTGGACGGTTTCCACCACGTTGGCGAGCGGCAGCACGAAGCGCTGGTCGCTCAGGCGCACGATCATGCCGTCGAGGATCGCCAGCGTCAGCGGCAGGCCCATCGAGAAGGTCGTCCCCTCTCCCGGCACCGAGTGGATTTCCAGACGGCCGCCCAGCGCCTCGACGTTCGAGCGGACCACGTCCATGCCGACGCCGCGACCCGAGATGTTCGAGATCGTCTCCGCCGTGGAGAACCCCGGCGCGCAGATCAGGCCGTCGATCTCCTCGTCGGAGATCTGGGCGTCCGCCGCGATGATACCGCGCTCGATCGCCTTGGCGCGCACCCGTTCGCGGTTGATGCCGCGCCCGTCGTCACGCACGCGCACGATGATGCGCGCGCCTTTCTGCTCGGCCGAAAGGTGGATGGTGCCTTCGGCGGGCTTGCCGGCGGCGAGGCGCTCCTCGGCGCTTTCGATGCCGTGGTCCACCGCGTTGCGGATCATGTGAGTCAGCGGATCGCCGATCTTCTCGATCACACCCTTGTCCACCTCGGTCATCTCGCCGATGGTTTCGAGCACGACCTTCTTGCCAGTTTCGGCCGAAAGGTCGCGCAGCATGCGGGGCACGCGCGAGAACGCCTGCTTGATCGGCTGCGCGCGCAGCGACATGACGTTGTCCTGGATCTGGCGCGTCAGGCGCGACAGTTCGGGAAGCTCGACACGTTCCTGGTCGGCGGGCGAAAGCCGGTCCGACAGGATCGATCCCCGGATCACCAGTTCGCCCACGAGGTTCAGCAACTGGTCGAGCTTGGACAGATCGACGCGGATGGACTGCGCCACTTCGACGCTGGCCTGCCGCGCTTCCGCCTTCGGCTTCCCCGGCGCTGCCGCCGGCGAAACCGCCGCCGCCGGAGACACCGCAGCAGCCACCACGGGGGCCGGTTCGACCGGCACGAGCGTCAGCAGCTCTTCCGGAGCGGGCAGCGGTTCGAACACGCCGAAGCCGTCGAATTCATCGGCGACGGATTGTTCCACCACCACCATGGTAACGACCGCTTCCTCGCGCTCGATCTCGATCAGCGAGTCCGGTGCCACGAAGTCGAAACAGTCGCGAATGTCCTGTTCGCCCACGGTACCGGGAACGTGCAGGGTCCAGACGAAATAACTGTCCTCGGGGTCGAGGTCGCGCAGGCCGGGCAGCGTGTCCATCTCGACACCGGTAACGGCAGCGCCCATGTCCTCCAGTTCGCGGATCACCAGCATCGGCTCGCCGCCATTGGCCAGCGCGCCGCGCGACGGGCCGAAGCGAACCGTCCATCCGGCGGGTTCGGCGGGCTCGGCCGGGGCGAAGTCCTCAAGGTCGACCGCCACCGGCTCGAAGCCGAAGGGATCGAAGTCCTCGATCACTGCTGCAACCGGGGTGAAGCCGAAATCATCCGCCTCCGCGGCGGGAACGGGTGCCGCGACCGGCTCTGCCGCCGCGACCGCACCCTTGCTTTCCAGCACCGCGTCGAGCTGCTCGAGCATCGCGGCGTCCGCCGGCGGCTCGGTGCCGCTCTGCGCGGCGGTAACGTGGTCCGACAGGATATCGAATGCGCCCAGCATGATCTGGGTCACTTCGGCGCTGGCCGGGATGCGCCCGCCGCGCACTTCGTCGAGCACGTTTTCGAACCGGTGCGAGAAGGCGAGCAGCGCGGCATGGCCGAAGGCGCCCGAACCGCCCTTGATGGAGTGGACCGCGCGGAATACGCCGGCGATCGTCTCGGACGAGACATCGCCCTCGGCCATGGCCGAAAGGCCCTGCTCGGCCACGGCGAGACCTTCGACACACTCCTCGAAGAAGATGCCCTGGATTTCGTCGAGTTCGTCGCTCACGGGCAGACGCGGCGCACCGCCGCCCCCAGTTTGGCCGCTTCGAACGGCTTGGTGATCCAGCCGGTGGCCCCTGCTTCGCGCGCACGGGTCTTCTTCTCGTCCGAGAATTCGGTGGACAGCACCAGGATCGGGGTGCCCCGGAATTCCGGCACCGCGCGCACCGCCTCGATCAGTTCGAAGCCGTCCATCTTGGGCATGTTGATATCGGTGATGAGCAGGTCCGGCTTCACTTCATGCATGCGCTCGAGGCCGTGCTCGCCGTCATCGGCGACTTCGACCTGGAAGCCCTGCGCAGCCAGCGAGGCCTTTAGAAGCATCCGCATCGAGGCGGAGTCATCGACGGTCAGGATGAGTTTGCTCACGACGGAAATTCCTCTTCAGAAAGGCCGACGGCTTCTGCCAGTCCGCAGGCCTGCACGCGCTCGACGAAGGCCGTGCTGGGATTGACGATCTCGAATTCATGGCCGGCCTCGCGCGCTTCGGCGCGGGCGGCGACAAGCAGTTGAAGCACCGCCTGTCCCACGGTCTCGACCTGGCTCGCATCGATGTGCATCGCGCCATCGAAGTCGCAGGCAAGGACCATGCGGACCCGCAGGTCCTCCGCGGTCACGGTGGACCCATGGACAGGCAGTTGCAGCGAGCGATCCTCGCTGGCCAGCCCGGCTTCGGGGCTGACGGTTTCAGGCAGGCTTGGCATTGAGCTGATCCTTCACTTCGTCGAGCGCGGTCTCGAGCTGCGTGAACGAGGGCGCGTAAGGCGAAGGGGTCATGCGGCGCGCCAGTTCGATGGCGACTTCCGTAGGCTGGCCCTGCGCGTGCCCGACGATGGCGGTCTTGACGATGAGATATGGCTTGAAATCGGAATCGATGATCTGCTGCAGCTTCTGCGCGATCGGGCCGACGAGACAGTAGGCCAGAAGAACGCCCAGGAAGGTGCCGACCAGGGCGCCGCCGATCATCGCGCCGAGGATCTCGGTGGGCTGGTCGATCGAGCTCATGGTCTTGATGACGCCGAGAACGGCGGCCACGATGCCCAGCGCGGGCAGGCCGTCAGCCATCATCTGGAGCGCGTGCTGCGGCGCCATTTCCTCGGCGTGGTGACGTTCGATATCGCCTTCCATCGCTTCGGCAAGCTGGTGCGGGTCCTCGAAGTTGACCGTCATCATGCGCAGGTAGTCGCATGTGAATTCAATGAGGCCCCGGTCGTCCAGCAGACGGGGATAGCGCATGAAGATCGGGCTTTCCTCCGGCGCGTCGAGATGCTTCTCGATCGAGTTCGCGCCTTCCTTGCGGAAGGTGGCAAGCAGCGCGAACAGCAGCGCCAGCAGGTCGCGGAAGTCCACTTCGGTCCAGCGACCGCCCTGGAACACGCGCTTCACGCCGGCCCAGGTCTTCTTCACCGTGGTCATCGAATTGCCCAGGATGAAGGCGCCGACCGCCGCGCCGGCGATCGCCAGCATTTCGTGCGGCAAGGCATGGAAGATGACCATGATATTGCCGCCCGACATCAGGAAGCTGCCGAATACGCACAGCAGGATGACGACGAGGCCGATGGCGTTGAGCATGAAAAAGGTCCGCGAATGGTGGCCGCAAAAGGTTAGGAGGCTCTCGCCTTGCGTTAGTTATAGGATGCTTGCGCCGGGGCCGGTGCCACACCACCGGATTTTCCCGAGGCCATGCGGCTCACCGCAAACCCGCGACCGTTTTGCCCCGCTTCGTCCTATATGGAGAAGGCAGTCGTCCTCGCGGGAGCCAACATGTCACTCAATGCCTATCAGCGCGTGCAGCAGATCGCGGCCACGCCACGCCGGAACGAATACCGGCTGATGAGCCAGATCACCGGCGAGATGATCGCCGCGCGCGATGCCGGCCTTCGCGGCGCGGCGCTCGCGCCGTCCCTGCACCGCAACCGTCAGGCGTGGACCACGTTTTCGACGATGTGTGCAACCGAAGGCAATCAACTTCCCGATGACTTGCGCGCCCGGATCATTTCTATCGGAATGTGGGTAGAGAAGTACACATCGCAGGTCATTACCGGCCGCGATACCATCGACGATCTCATTGTCGTTAATCGCGCGATTATCGAAGGACTTGCAAACGAGAACGGGACCGGCAACTAAGGAATCATACTTATCCGCGGTTAGTAATTTTTTCGAAAAGATTATCAATCGCTTACTGGCTGCCCCGGGGAGATTGGCCGAGGACCGTCTACCCCGTCTATTTACAAACACGTCCAAACCCTTAATGGCCCGAACGTCCTGATACTGGAAAGTCAGGGCGCAATAAGCGGGTCGGAATGCAGGAATTGAATCCTCCGCCACAGCGCATGGGCGGGTCGCTTCCTGTGAGGATGGTTCCGGCCGTTCCCGTCTTCGTCGCCGTGGCGCACCTTGTTTGCGTGATCGTCCTGTCCGGCTGGTATCTCGGGAAACCGGGCCTTGCCGGATTGGGCGGAAGCGACTTCCTGATGCAGCCGCAGACGGCGGTTTCCTGCCTTGTCATCGGCATATCCGTTATTCTCGCCGGCCTGGGCAGGCGCGACGCCAGCCGCTGGGTTCTGGTGCTTCCCCTGCTTATAGGATCGGCGGCCCTCGTACAGGAATTGTCAGGGTACTCCTTCGGGACCGACCCCTTGCTCTTCCCGGAGAGCATCCGCCACCAGCTGCGCCCCTTCCCCGGCCGCCCCGGCATGCTGCCCGCCATCACGATCGTGCTGGTCTGCCTGGCCGCCATGGCAGTGGCCTCCCGCAGCGGCATGTTCCGCCGGATGACCGTCACGTTCGCCTGCGTGGCGATCGCCATCGCCGCTATCGCCGGAAGCCTGGTCCCGCTGGGCATCAGCAACCTCGCGCCCGCCACCCGCCATGCGCTCATGTCGATCCCGACTGCTCTTGCCCTCAGCATGCTGGCCATCGGCATCATCGCGCTGCGGCGCCAGTACGCCTGGCCCCGCAACCCCGCCTGCGGGTTCGGTTCGGGCACGCTCCAGTGGTGCCTGATCCTGTGCGTCTCGGTGCCGGTAATTTCCGCGCTGCTCCGCTTCTGGGGGGAACGCTCGGGCCAGATCGGGCCGGAGCTTGCCCAGATCGTCCAGGTCGTGGCGCAAGTCACGCTGTCCTGCGCGCTGATCGCCTGGGCCTGGATGCGGATCGCGCGCGAAAGCGGAGCGCGCTGGGCCGTCAATCTCGCGCTGGACGAAGCCCCGATCGCGATCACCGATCCTGACGGCAAGATCCTGCGCTGGTCGCGCGGCTGCGAGCGCCTCTACGGCTGGTCGTCCGAACAGGCGCTCGGCCGCCTCGAACACGAGCTGACCGGCGCGCCCCCGCTTTCGCCCGGGGAAGAGGAGAGCCTGCTAGGCGGCCAGCGGCAGGAGTGCGAAATCAACGCCTTCCACGCGGACGGCACATCCCTGCGCATCCTGCTGGGGCGTCAGGCCGTGCAGCCCCGCTCGGACCTGCCGGCAATGGTGGTCCTGTCGATGACCGACATCACCGCCCGCCAGCAGGCCGAGGATGCCATGCTGGCCAGCGATGCCCGCCTTTCTCTGGCGGTGGACCTGCATGAGCTGGGCATCTTCGAATGGTCCAGCAAATCCGATTCCTTCGTCTTCCACGGCCATGCAGAACGCCTGTTCGGAGTGGAGCCCGGCGCCTTCCAGGGCGGCATGTCGGACTGGATCGGCCACCTCGCCACCACGTTCGACACGACATTCCTGCCGCCCGCCACGCCCGAGCACTGGCAACCGGGACGCCACGCCTTCCGCTTCCGCTCGATCCGGCCGGACATGCCCGACATCGTGGAGGGCACTGTCCACATCCACCGGGGCGAAGCGGCATGGGACGTTTCGATGATCGGCATCGTGATGGATGCCAGCGAGCGAGAGCGGCATGCGGAAATGCTCCGCTCCCGCGAATCCGAGCTGCGCTCGATCCTGGAGACCGTGCCGGAAGCGATGATCACCATCGACGGGAACGGGCAGATCCGCTCCTTCTCGGCCACGGCGGAAACACTTTTCGGCTATGCCGCGCATGAGGTGCTGGGCAAGGATGTGCGGATGCTGCTGCCGCAATATGTCCGTCCTTCGCCCGAACCGGCGCTGCGCAGCCTCACGCCCCCGACGCCGCCCCGGATCACCGCGGGGCTGGACCGCGAAGGCAACGAACTTCCGATCGAGATCGCGGTCGGCGCCGCGAACATCGGCAACGAGCGCATCGCCATCGCCTTCATCCGCAACCTGCGTGAGCAGCTGGCGACACAGGCGCGCCTGAACGAACTGCGCGAACAGTTCCTCCACGCCTCGCGGGTCAGTGCGATGGGAGAGATGGGGGCCGGCCTTGCGCATGAGCTCAACCAGCCGCTGACCGCGACGTCTAACCTGCTGGGCGCCGTGGACCTCCTGATGGAGCGTGACGGCGATCCCCGGCAGCTTCGCTACATGCTCGACCTCGCACGGCAGGAGGTGCTGCGCGCCGGCGCGATCATCCGCCGCATGCGCGCCTTCGTCACGCGGGGAGAACTGGATATCCGCGCCGAACCGCTGGAGGACGTGATAGCCGAGACGCTCCAGCTCGCCCGGGCCCGTAGCCGTGCGCCGGGCGTTCGCCTGCACTACCTTCCTCTCGGCGCGGCACCTTGCATCCTTGCCGATCGCATCCAGATTCAGCAGGTTCTGGTCAACGTCATCAACAATGCCTTCGACGCCCTCGAAGGCCATAACAACGAGTCGCCCGAAATCACCATATCCACCCGCCAACTGCATGATGGCCACATCATGGTCAGTGTAGCCGACAACGGCCCCGGAATGCCCGAGGCCATCATCAGCCGCCCCTTCGAAGCCTTTGCCTCCACCAAGGCCAACGGCATGGGACTGGGGCTTTCGATCTGCCGACGTATCGTGGAAGCGCATGGCGGGCGCTTTTCGGTGCGCAATGTCGCGGGCGGCGGCGCGGCGGTCGACTTCACCCTGCCCACTTATTCAGAGCTGGAGCTGAAGACCGGATGACGTCGCGACGCATCTACATCGTCGACGACGATCTCGCCGTAAGGACCTCGCTCGAATACCTGCTGTCGATGATCGGCAACAGCCGGATCACCAGCTTCGATTCCGGCGACGCCTTTCTGGAGGCGGCGGCCACGCTCGAACCGGGGTGCCTGCTGCTGGACCTGCACATGCCGGGCACCACCGGCATCCAGGTCCTGAGCACCGTGGGCGGGCGCCCCACGCGCTTCGTGCCGATCGTGCTCACCGGGGAAGGCGACGTCTCGGTGGCGGTCCAGGCCATGAAGCTGGGTGCGGTCGACTTCATCGAGAAGCCCTGTGACCATCTCAAGTTGATGGGGGCGGTGGAATCGGCATTCTCCCAGCAGGCGGCCTC
Organism: Novosphingobium sp. TK71; assembly: GCF_055361505.1. Lineage (NCBI taxonomy): Bacteria > Pseudomonadati > Pseudomonadota > Alphaproteobacteria > Sphingomonadales > Sphingomonadaceae > Novosphingobium > Novosphingobium sp. TK71. The sequence continues at coordinate 3,333,143 of NZ_CM143962.1, read as the reverse complement.
CACTGTGGAGGAGCGCCGCAAGGAAAAGGCGATCTCCCTGCTGGAGCAGCTTTCACCGCGCGAACTGGACGTGCTCAAGGGGTTGATCGACGGTCAGTCGAACAAGGTCATCGCCCACGATCTCGACATCAGTCCGCGCACGGTGGAAATCTACCGCGCCAAGCTGATGGAAAAGCTCCAGGTGCGCAGCCTGTCCGAAGTGCTCCGTATCGCTTTCGCGGCCGGGCTCGTACCGATGGACTGAGACGGCAGCGCCGGCTCAAGAGGAACCGCGGAAGCGCCTGCTCCGCCCGGCTCAGGAGAGTGACGGGCGGAGCAATGCTCGGGGTACGGTTCTATTATAGGTCAAAAATCGAAGTAGAGATCGACGTAGCCATATTTCGTGTCGCCGCTCTTCGGTGCATTGGGCGCCTCCTTCAGGAAACGCCCCTTGGCGAGATAGGCCACACCGGTATCCACACGCAGCACATCGGGGATCAGGGTGCGGCGATAGCGCGCCTCGATCTGATGCCCGCCGAAGCGACCGCTCTCTCCCGCCGCGTCACGCACGCCTGTCGAGGAAAAGCTGTCCGTCTTCGAATCCAGCCAGAGCGCACGATACATGACCATGATATCGGAAACCTTGTCCGGCTTCACTTCGCCGCGCACGCCGCCCGACATCAGGTTGAAGCGGCCGATCGCGCCATAGAGGCTGGTGGGGCCGAAATCGAAGCGACGCGCGCCGAACAGGGTGTCGAAGCGGTTGTAGCTTTTCGATCCCGCCTTGTCGCCGCTGCCCAGGTCAAAGTCCGCCGAAAGGCGCGGCTGCCAGCCGCCGCCGAAGGTGCGCCCGAACTCGGCATGGATCAGGTAGGCGGAAACGTCGAGGTCGGTCACGTCGGCGCCGGAGGTCGTCAGGCGGGTGGAGCCGAACTGGTAGGCGCCTTCCAGGTCGTAGTCGAACTTGCCGGCGGTCGGCTTGCGCCATGCCCGCAGACCGGGCGTGTAGAGATGGCGGTTGCGGGTCGGCCGGTCGGCTCCGTCGCGCTCGTCGAGGCCATAGGCGTAGACTTCAAGAGTACCGCCCAGAACCCCGCCCTTGGTGAAGCTGGCGCCGTAGAACTGGAGGCCGGTGGTCTCCTTGTCCCACTTGACCGAATTGTCGTGGATACCTTCGCGATCATCGGGCAGGCGCAGTTGCGGCATCGCCCAGAATGCAGTGAACTGATCGCCGCCGTGGCCCTTCCACTGGAAGTTCGCCCCGGTGAAAGCATTTGTGGTGTTGCGGAAGGCCTGCCGCGCAACCAGCCGGCGCGAACCCACGTTCATGGTGAAGCGCCCGGCAGTCAACTGTCCCTTGGTGCCGCCCGCCATATCGAAGTCCAGCCCGACATAGGCCTGAACCAGTTCCATCGCATCGACTTCGTTGGTGCCCGCCGAAGAGTTCGACTTTTCGCCATAGGCGCGCGCATCCCACAGTTCCCCGCCAACACGCCATGGGCCGCCGTCATATTCCACCTGGAGCGTGGTCTTGAGCGCGAGCAGCGCATCGTCCTGCGCCGCGTTGGGGCGGAACTGCCCGTCGATCCCTTCGACGCGGGCGCGCACTTCGCCCTTGACCGTCAGCCCTTCGGGCGCACCGAGCGCCGTTTCCAGCCACCCCTGCGCCAGCGCGGCACCGGCGTTCCCGGCCAGCAGCACACCGCCGCCGACCACCGCCAGCGCAGTGCGGCCGGCCCCGGACAGCAGAAAGGAAACCCGGCCCTTGCGGACCGGGTCGGGGAAACCGAAAATCATGAAAAACCTCCCGATACTTGCGGTCCATTATAGAGAATGGACGATCATCTACCGGGCTGGAAAGCGCAATTTTGTCCCGATCCATGGAAGGTCTGAGTATAGAACCGAAATTCCGGCCTGATCCCAGTTACTTGCATGGAACCAATAGTTTGCAGGCGGCGTAAGCGCCCCGTACAAGGCCGCACTTCTGCGCGGCGGCGAGATCCGGCCTTGCCGGATCTCGCGGGAAATCCATCAGTGCGCGGAAGCCGGTGCCACCATGGACTGGCGGTATTCCGCCATCATCAGGAAGCGCGGATCAGCGCCGGCAAGGTCGCTCATGGTCTTGGCCGCGCGCTTGGCGATCTGGCGGACACGCTCCTTGGCAACGCCGGTCTCGTCCTCGATCATGTCCAGCGTGGCGATGTCGAACAGGCGCCCTTCCACGACCTTGCGGTTGTGCTCCAGACGTTCCTCGAGTTCTGCCAGTTCCACCGGATCGATCGCCGCCTTGCCCGTGCGCCAGACCGAACGCCGGGTGCCCGCTTCTGCCCGCACCGCCTTCTTCGGCTGGGCGCGGCGCTGGATGCGCTCGATGCCGATATTGCGCAGATGCTCGACGTAGCTTTCCGTCAGCGAGGCCATGGCCGAACGCGCGAGATAGTCCGACGCACCGGCTTCGGTGCGGTTCAGCGCATCCTCGTCCTCGATCGAGGCGACGATCGACTGGCCTTCGCCGTCCTCGCCCACGCTGATCGCGTCGAGAGAAACCGTGGTCGCCTCCACCTTCCGCGCCGAAGGGCGCTGGTCGGTCATCAGGCGGAAGCGCAGGCTCTGGAGTTCGCCCCGGATCTGCCAGTTCACGAAAGTGGTGAATTGCGCCTTTTCCGGTTCATAGGCCTGGATCGCGCGGTGAACGGCGATGGCACAGACCTGTTCGGCATCGTCCCAGTGAGCGACGAGCCCGTACTGGCGGATGAAGTGGCGGATGCGCGGTGCGATCAGCTTGATGATCCGCCCGAAGGCGCGATCGACGACGACCCGCTGGCGCGGTGACTGCGCCTCGCCCTCGGCCGGCATATTGTCCCGGACGGTCGCAACCGCGGCTTCCAGAGCAACAGTGATCTTCGACATGGTGAACCCCCGGTCAGTCGGGAAGCGCCGGGCGCCCATCGCCGCCGCTGCCCCTTCAACGAGACCGTTGTCTCGTGAATTTCTGAACGAGAGGTTAATCCTATATCAGTTTTCCTATATTTCCTATATTTTCTGCCGCAACCGGAGCACGGCGCAGCCGGGAAAGGCGTCAACCGGCAAACTTTTCCGGCCTGATGTTGCGCCCTACATAATCCATTAACCACGAACGGTGCGCGGCAACCGCGCTTCCGGCCATCTCGATTCGGTGAGTCGCGCTGGTCGTGCCGACCTGGGCATTGAGCAGCTTGCGCGCACGCTCGGGATCGAGGCCGCCCTTGAGGAAACGAACCGCGTCACCCAGCCCCAGGTGGTGGCCGAGATAGGCCGACTGTGCGAGTTCCACGACGCTGCCGCCGATGCGCACGCCCGAGCCGCGCAGGGCATCCAGGTTGGCCCGCGCATAGTCCGCCGTCGTCTCGATCGCGGCCTGCGGATCGTAACGCAGCGCCAGCAGCGCGCCGCGACTTTCGCCGCGCACATGGCCCCGCTCGTTGAGCCAGCCGTTCTGCTGCGCCATGGCATGGAGCCAGGTCCCTTCGCGTTCGGCCTGCCCCTCCCAGGTACCATTCAGGAATTGCCCGAGACCGGCCGCGCTGGAGCGGGGATTGCGGGAATAGGGCAACCAGCGCCCGTCCGCGCCCTTGGCCGCTTCGGCGTTGACGATCGTGGCGAGCGCCGCCGCCGGTATGCCGGTGCGCGATGCCGCCGCCCCGAGAATACCGGAATATCGGGCGTTCGGTCCGCCCTGCATCGCCAGCGGGCCGCCGCCGTCGGAACCCGCATCCGCGCCGTCCCCGCCGCCATCGCGGCGCGGGCCGCGCTCCCCGTCCTGCCAGTCTTCGGAAGCGCCGGAACAGGAAGGCTGCCGCTCCGCAGCAGGCACGGCCACAGGCTGCGTCGCCGCTTTCGTGCGTTCGTCCAGCAGGGCCAGAAGCCCGTCGAGACCCAATGGATCGGAGCGCTTGTCGACAAGGCCGGCAGCCTTCTCGTCGTCGCCGCCGCCCAGCGCCGCACGCCAGAGCCGGCCGGACAGTTCGCTGCGGGCCTGGGTATAGATCACTTGCGCCTTCTGCGCGGGCGTGAGCCCCTGAAGCGCCGTACCTTCGATCATGCCGGACGCCCGCGCCGCCGGGCCTTGATGAACGAAATCGCGGAGAAATCGTCGATCCCGGCCTGTTCGGCATTGGCGATCACGCGCTCGGCATCCTGACGATAGCCGTCCGCCGCCGTCTCGATGGCGCGGAACGTGCCATAGGCATCCACCGCCATGTCGCGCAATTGTTCGAGCCGGGCCTTCAGTTCGGCCTGCCTGACGGAAAGCTGCCGCCGCTCGCCGCGCATGCGCTGGAGATAGGCGTGCGAACAGACGCCAAGGTCACCCGCCGCCAGATCGGCCTCGCGCCGCATCGACACCGAGACCCGCTCGCGCGCCTGTTCGACTTCGCCGAGCGCGCCGGCCTGGGTGCTGATCGCCCTGCTCATCTCGTCGATCTCGCGCTGCTGCACGCGCAGCGCGGCGTCGTAGGGGGTCTTCATGCGATTTCTTCCTCGGGCGCGTCTTCGGAGGCTTCACCGGGCGGGGCCATGAGCGATGCCAGCATCTCGAAGCTCTCCTGCGCGAAGCCCCGCTCTCCCTTGCCCTGCTTGAGCAGTTCCTCGATCATCGGGGCAACCGCCACGGCGCGGTCCACCTCGGCGCTCGATCCGGCGCGGTAGGCGCCCAGCCGGACCATTTCCTCCATGTCGTTATACGTCGCCATTTCGCGCCGCGCGGCAAGGCGGATGCGATTTTCCTCATCGCCCAGCGCGTGCGGCAAGGTGCGCGAGACCGACTTGAGCACGTCGATCGCCGGATAGCGACCGCGCTCCGCGATCTTGCGGGTAATGACGATATGCCCGTCGAGAATGCCGCGCACGGCATCGGCGACCGGCTCGTTATGATCGTCGCCGTCCACCAGCACGGTGAACAGGCCGGTGATCGCGCCCTGCCCCGGCAGTCCGGGCCCGGCGCGCTCCAGCAGGCGCGGCAGTTCGGCGAAGACGGTGGGCGTATAGCCCTTGGTCGCGGGCGGCTCGCCGCTGGCCAGGCCGATCTCGCGCTGCGCCATGGCGAAGCGGGTAACCGAGTCCATCAGGCACAGCACGTTGAGCCCCTGATCGCGGAAATGCTCGGCCACGGTCAGCGTGGTCCATGCGGCCTGGCGGCGCATCAGCGCAGGCTCGTCCGAAGTGGCGACGACGACGACGCTGCGGGCAAGGCCTTCCTCGCCGAGATCGTCCTGCACGAATTCCTGAACCTCGCGGCCGCGCTCGCCGATCAGGCCGATCACCGCGACATCGCATTCCGTCCAGCGCGCCAGCATCGAGAGCAGCACCGACTTGCCGACGCCGGAACCGGCGAAAAGTCCGAGGCGCTGGCCCCGGCACAGCGGCGCGAACAGATCGAGCGCGCGAACGCCGGTGGAAAGGCGCGAGCCCACGCGCGCGCGCGCAGAGGCGGGGGGCGGCGAGGCCTTGATCTTGCGCAGCATCGCCCCTTGTTCCAGCGGCCCCTTGCCGTCGATCGGCCGGCCGAGCCCGTCCACCATGCGGCCGAGCCACTGGCTGGAGGGACGCAGGGCAAACTGGCTGGCGGAAAGGTCCGCGCGGGAACCGGACGCGATGCCCTGCGGCTCGCTGAAAGGCATGCAATGGGCGATCCCGCGGTCGAGCCCGGTCACTTCCGCCTCGACCGTGCCGGTGGGCGAATTCAGAGTGACGCGCGAACCGATCTGGGCGGCGCCGGAAAGCCCCTCCACCTCGATCAGCGCCCCGCGCACGGCAACCACGCGGCCATAGCGCTGGTCAGGCGTGAGCAGGCGCAAACCGGCGGCGGCGGCGGCAAGACTGGCCATGGGGCGGGTCCTGCGCCGGTCAGGCGGCGGAAACGGAAACGGGCTCGGCGGCGGCCTGCGCCGTCGATTCGAGCCGCGCCAGGGCGTCGGTCTCGTAGCCGATCAGCCAACGGCAGTCGGCCAGCGCCGCATAAAACTGCCCGGTCGCCACTTTCTGCGCGAAACGGATGCACACCGCTTTAGCCTCGTGCGACTGCAAGGCGTCCATCAGCGTCTCCAGCCGCTCCAGCAGCGCCTGCTGGTGACGCGGCAGATCGGCCTGGTCGATATAGGCCATCATGCAGGCGAAGTAGAGCTGGCGCGCCGGGGTGTCTGCCTCCTCGGGCTTCATCACGTCGCGCCCGCGCAGGATCGTCGCCCCGTTCTCGACCATGAGATCGGTACGGCCAACCGCGCGCAGAACCGCGCCGTTGACGATAACCGGCTCGCCATTGCGAAGCGAAATGCGAAGAGTCATGCCGAAAGCCCCCGTGACATCTTTCTCCGTTATAGGATGACCTGCGACAGTACGGCGGCAGTCGGCACAATTTTTCACGCCATCACGCACGGTTGCCCCTCCATTTCTTCCTACAATGGCACTGTTCGGTGGCCGGTCCAATGCGTTGACCTCCCGGCCGACACGCACAGGAGAATGACATGAGCCTTTATTCCGCTCTCTATGCAGGCGTATCGGGCCTCGGCGCGCAGGCGAGCGCGATGGCGACCGTTGCGGACAATATCACCAACGTGAACACCATCGGCTACAAGGGCGTCTCGGCACAGTTCCAGACCCTCGTCACCGACGGCAACATCAAGAGCAGCTATTCGGCGGGCGGCGTCACCGCGGCCCCCAAGGCTCTCATTTCCAAGCAGGGCCTGCTCCAGGCTTCGAGCAGCCTGACCGACATCGGCATCGACGGCGCCGGCTTCTTCGTCGTGCGTTCGAGCGCCGACGCCAGCGGCGCCATCGCCTATACCCGCGCCGGTTCGTTCACGCCGGACTCGGACGGCTACCTGCGCAACACCGCAGGCTACTACCTGATGGGCTGGCCGCTCGATTCCGACGGCAACTACGTCAACAACGGCGGCACCGGCGCGATGGAGGCAATCCGTCCCGGCGCGCTGACCGGCGCGGCGCAGGCCACCACCAAGATCCAGCTGCGCGCCAACCTGCAGTCGACCGCGGAACCGATCACCGGCACCTATGTCGCCGGTTCGATGACCTCGGGCGCGCTTTCGCCGCAGTTCTCGCGCTCGGTCGAAGTCTTCGACGCTCAGGGCACCTCGCACACCCTGACGTTCAACTTCGTCAAGACCGCCGCCAACGAATGGGCCGCCGAAATCTCGGGCGATCCGTCCGAGATCTCCACCATCGGCGGCGCCGCCGTCACCGACGGCCTGCTGGCCAGCGGCACGGTGAAGTTCAACGCCGACGGCAGCCTCGACCTTGCCGGTTCGGACGCCTCGCTGTTCTCCAACCTCGATATCGGCTGGACCAACGGCGCGGGTTCGAGCCCGATCCGCCTCAACCTCGGCTCGGATGACGGGCTTGACGGCCTGACCCAGTTCGGCAGCGATTCCGCCCTGCTCTCCTCCAGCGTGGACGGCGGCATGCTGGGCACGGTGGCCTCGGTGAACATCTCGGACACCGGTATCGTCAGCGCCGTCTTCGATGACGGCACCACGCGCGCGATCTACCAGCTTCCGATCGCCACCTTCCAGAACCCGGACGGCCTGACCCGCGTCAGCGGCAATGCCTACGTCGCCTCGCAGCAGTCGGGCAACGTGGCCATCAACGAGCCCGGCGCATTCGGCGGCGGCAACATCTCCTCGGGCGTGCTCGAAGCTTCCAACGTCGACCTGGCGCAGGAATTCTCGAACATGATCCTGTTCCAGCGCGCCTACAGCGCCTCGTCGAAGATCATCACCACGGTCGACGACATGCTCCAGGAAGTCAGCAACCTGAAGCGCTGACCGGGCGCGCCGGGTTCCGGCGCCCCATAATCCCAGAACGACGACTTGATAGGAAACCGAGCCAGTGTCCCTGAATGAAATCCTCAATTCCGCCATGTCCGGTCTTGCGGCCTCTCAGGCGGGGATGCGCTCGGTTTCGAACAACGTCGCCAACGTCGGCACGGCCGGTTATGCCCGCGAGGCGGTTTCGCTCAGCACCGGCGTGGCCGGCGGCCGTGTCAGCGGCGTCATCATCGGCGAGCCTTCGCGCGTGGCGGACAAGTTCCTGGAGAACGCGGTCTACCAGCGCGCGGGCAATGCCGGTCGCACCGAAGCGGTGTCGGGCTATCTCGACCGCCTGCAGGCACTGCTCGGCTCTTCCGATTCCTCGTCCGGACTTTCCGCCCGCCTCAGCGCCATCACGTCCTCGGTGAACGAGATCGCCGGCCTGCAGGGCTCGGCGCAATCGGTCGCGCTGTTCACCGGCAATGTCGCCGACACGATCGACACCCTCAACCAGTTGCAGGACGATGTCTCGAACCTGCGCGGCGATGTCGAGACCGAAGTCGGCTACACGGTCGACCGCGTGAACGTGCTGCTCCAGAGCATTCACGACCTCAACAACGAAGTCGCCAGCCTTCAGGGCCTGGGGCGCAGCACCGCGGGTCCGGCGGACCAGCGCATGTCGGCGCTGGAAGAACTCAGCGGGCTGATGAACGTCACCGTGCGCGAGCAGTCGGACGGACGCGTCACCATCGACACCGCATCCGGCCAGGTCCTGCTCGACAAGCGGCTGCGCCAGCTCAGCTACCCCTCCGGCGCAGGCGCTTCGCAGGCGACTTACCCCGCGATCGACATCCGCTTCGCCTCCGACAACGGCACCATGGGCGCCTCCACCGGCGAAAAGATCGATTCCACCGCGATCGGCGGCAAGCTGGGCGGCCTCATCGACATGCGCGACCGCGCGCTTCCCAATTTCTCCGAACAGCTCGGACAGCTGTTCTCCGGCCTCGCCGAAACGCTGAACAAGGCCTCGAACGAAGGCACGACGATGCCGCCGCCGCAGACGCTGACCGGCGAGAAGAACGGCCTGATCGGCACCGACCGGCTCGGCTTCACCGGCAAGGCGACCTTCGCGGTGGTCGCCAAGGACGGCACGCTCGTTTCCAAGACGACGATCGATTTCGACGCGCTCGGCCCCACTGCCACCGTCGATGACGCGGTTGCCGCCATCAACGCCCAGCTTTCGCCCGATGCCACCGCCAGCTTCGTGAACGGCGTCCTTTCGTTCAGCGCCGCATCGAGCGCCAACGGCGTGGCAGTGGCGCAGGATGCCGACACCCCCAGCGACCGTGCGGGCGTGGGCTTCTCGCAGTTCTTCGGGCTCAACAACCTGGTCCGCTCGGACAGCAGCGCACTGGCGCCTTCGGGCTTCACCGAAAGCGATCCCCACGGCTTCGGCACCGGCGAAACCGCGCAGATCGTGCTGCGCGACCCGACCGGCAAGATCCTCGCCAACTATACCATGACCGGATCGGTCGGCTCGACGTTCGGCGACCTCGTGACCGAACTCAATGCCAGCCCGCTCGCGGCATTCGGCAGCTTCGCGCTCGACGACAAGGGCCGCATGGCCTTCACGCCGACCGCCAGCGCTTCGGGCTCGACGATCTCGATCCCCTCGGATTCGACCAACCGCAACGGCACCGGCCTGTCCTTCTCGGCGCTGTCCGGGCTGACCGGCGCGGCCAGCGGCCTCAACAAGGCCGAAGTCAGCCCCGGCGTCCTGTCCGACACCACCAAGCTGCCGCTGGCGCGCCTGCAACTCGATGCGGCCGTTGGCGAAAAGGCGATCGGTTCGGGCGATATCCGCGGCGCCACCGCCTTCGTCGACGCGCTTTCCGGCCTTGTCGATTTCGGCAAGAACGGCAGCGCGACGATCGACACTTTCGCCAATCGCCTGCTGGGCAGCGCGGGCTCCGAAGCCTCGCTGGCCAAGACTGCCGCAACCGATGCCTCCGCGCGCCTGAGCGACGCGCTCGACCGCCGCGACAGCTACTCCGGCGTCAACGTCGACGAGGAACTGGCGCAGATGGTCATCCTCCAGAACAGCTATTCTGCTGCGGCGCGCGTGATGACCACCGCCTCGGAAATGTACGATACCCTGATCGGTATGCTGAGATAAGGACCTCCAGATGACCCGCGTTGCGACCATCCCCCTGCAGAGAACGCTTTCGGGCGCGATCCAGCGCTCGCAGGCGAGCCTTGCAAACAGCCAGCTCCAGCTCGCATCGACCAAGAAGGCCACCGACTACGCCGGCCTCGGCCTCGACGCGGTGCGCACGCTCTCGGCCCGCTCGATGCTGGCGCAGCAACAGTCCTACAAGAACATCTCCAGCCGCGTGACCACCACGCTGCAGATGTACGATGCCAACCTCAACCAGATCGACAGCTCGCTTTCCGACCTTCAGGAACAGCTGATGACGGCGATCGGCACCGGCGATTCCCCCGGCATCCAGTCGATGATCGAAGGCGCCTTCAACGACGTGCGCACCGCGCTCAACGCCAAGGAGGCAGGCGTGCCCCTGTTCGCCGGGTCGCAGACCTCGGACGAGCCCTTCGCGCCCAAGACGCTGAACGACACCATCGGCCTCGACGCGGCCGACGCCTTCACCAACGACCAGGTCCGCCAGTCCAGCCGCATGGGTGACGGCGTGGACGTGGAATACGGCATCGTCGCCAGCGACGTAGGCACCGGCCTGATCCCCGCCTTCCGCACGCTCGCCGAAGCAGGGCCTTATGGCGACAAGCTCACCGATGCGCAGAAAGTGGCGATCCAGCAGGCGATCGACCAGCTCGACACCGGGCTTGTCAGCGTGCGCGCGGTGAATGCCGAGAACGGCCGCAAGCAGAACCAGGTGGAAACCCTCAACGACCGCGCCGTCGACCGCGCCAACCTCCTGACCGAAGTGATCGGCTCGGTGGAAGACGCCGACCTCGGCCAGGTGGCGATCGACATCACCCAGCGCCAGACGATCCTGGAAGCGAGCTACTCGGTCTTCGCGCAGCTCTCCAGCATGTCCCTGGCGAAATTCCTGACCTGATCGGGCAGGAACGCGGACAGCAAAAAGGGCGCCGGGATTTCGATCCCGGCGCCCTTTTTCGTTTGCCCGTCCTGCGCGATCAACGTCACGCGGAAAGACCGGCGCGCCCTATCCCTTGGTCGCGCTTCCCGGCGCGCGTTCGAGCAGGTCGGCGAACTCGCCTGCCGGACTGGCCGAAGGCATGGCGGCCATGGCCCGCGCGAGGTTCGGCCCGGTTGCCTCCTCCGGGCGCCCTGTCAGCATCTCGAAGACCGGCGCGGCGGGCAGGCCCCGGAACGCCGCCGCATAGCGTGCATGAAGCCCGGCAAGCCCTTCCTCGCGGCCGAGCATGGCCAGCGAGATCGCATGACGCAGCACCACCGCCTGGCCCACTGTGTCCAGCGCCCGGCCGCTTGGCAGGGAGCCCGCCGAAGCCTCGGCATAACGGGCCCAGTCCCGCTGCTTCCAGAGGATCTCGGCACGCAGGGTATCGGCGGAAGGCACGTCCTGAAGCACCGCCATGGCCTCGTCGATGCGGCCGATCTGGCTGAGCGCCGCGGCCTCCACGCGCTTGCGGGCGGCGATCATGGCATCCGGCAGCGAAGGATCCTCGGACTTGCGCAGGGTATCGAGCGCACGGTCGGGCCGTCCGGCAAGGATGAACAGCGTCGCCACGCGGGCCGAGAGCGGGCCGCGCGCCAGATCGCCGGCACGGACGAAGAGCTGGTAGGACAGCAGGTCCGCCGCGCGCTCGTAAAGCCCTGCCTGCTGGAGCCGCTCGGCCAGGTGGCTGGCCATGAGGTCGCCCTCGGCTCCGCCCGGCGCGATGTCGCGATAGTCCCAGTAAAGCCCGGCCGCCTTGTCGAGCGGGAGCTTGCGCGCAGGGTCCAGCGCGGTCGCCAGCTTGGCGCGCAGGCCGGGAAGGAAGTCCGCGCCCTGCTGCCCCGCATCATGATAGCGGAACAGGGCCGAACCCGCCGCCAGCGCCCCGGTAAGGTCTCCGCGCGCATCGTAGAGCTTGTAGGTGAGCCGCAGCGCCCGCTCCTCGATAGCATCGCCGCGCCAGGCATAGCGGATCGCATCGAGCCGCTTGAGCGCCGCCTCGGGGCCGACGGTGTGGTGCGCCACTTCGGCTTCCACCTCGCTCAGCCGCGCATCCATGCGCTGCTCCATCGTGCCCGATTTCTCGACACGGGCGAAGCGCAGCCGCGCCTCGTCGGCATGGCCCTGCGCCAATTCGGCACGGCCACGGTAGAGGTTCGCCGCCGGATCGCGATCCGGCAGCGGGGCAAGCCACTGCATCGCCTTGGCCGGTGCCCCGCCCTCGACTGCGGCACGGGCGGCGGCAAGCACGAAAGCCTTGGGCCGGGGCGTGGTCAGCGCGCCCCGCGCGCAGTCGAGCTGCGCCAGCGCCTGATCGGCCAGCGCGCTCTGCGCCAGCGCCCTCAGGCGCCAGGCGCAGGCTTCGGGATTGGTGCCGAGCCCCGCCGCGCCGAGCGAGGCGAGCGCATCGGGATAACGGCCGAGCAGGGTCAGCGCCGCCCCTTGCGCCAGCCGGTAGGTATCGACCATCTCCAGGTCGGGATCGTCCTGCCGCATGACTTCCAGCACGCCGAACGCCTCTGCCCCGCGCTCCTGCCCGATCAGGCTTCGGGCATAGTTCCAGCGCGCCTGCTGCCGCTCGGGCTGCGGCGCGCGGGAGAGGCGCATCCACGCATCGTCTTGCGAAATCCTGCCCCAGGCGGCGGGACCGACGATGGCGGGCTGCTGCGCGAGGTCGGCGGCGAAGCCCGGCAGACGCGGCGGGCGCGGCAGTGCCGGCCGCGCGGGCTCGGGCACGCGCATGGGTGCGGCCGTGGCGCTGGTAACGGGCGCGTTCACGGTGGGCGCGGCCACGAGCGCCGCGCCCGGGATGAGCGCGGCAGACGCCAGCAGGCGAGTAAGAATCACATCAAGGCTCCGGGAAACATGACCGACATCGTGAACAGGGCCCCGCCCAGCAGGCAGCCGAGCAGGAACAGTAGGGCCGCGCCGGCCGCCCAGAGCAGCCCGCCGCCCTCGCGCGGCCTGGCCGCCGTGCCGCTGTCTACTCCGGCAAGCTGGACATTGTCCGTCCGACGGCGCGCAGGCGAGGCGCCCGGCGCGTTCGCAGCCGCAGGATTGCGCTCCGGAACGCCGGAAGAGAACACCCTGACCTTGGCCGGACGCTGATCGCTGCTCATCTGGACCTGACTCCTGAGGTTTCATCCTATTATAGAAGGACAAACCGCAAGGCGGTCCGCGCGCGCCGGACCCGATCTGGAGTTGCTGAATGCCCCGTCCCGCCTCCTGCCGCAGTGCAACGACCCTCGCGGCACTGCTTGCGGTGACGCTCGGCCTTGCCGCCTCCGCTCATGCAGAGGACAAGAAGGCCGATCCTCTCCCCCCACCGGACCCCTCGTTCCTGGCGATGGACGACATCGACGCCCCGATCATCGACAGCGGCCGCATCGACGGCGTGCTGCACGTCTCGATCGTGGTGAAGACCAAATCGGCGGAAAGCGCCGCCGAACTGGCGAAGCGAATGCCGGAACTGCGTGCGGCCTCGCTGGCGGCGGCGATCGAATTCGCGCGGCTCCATGCCTCGCCGTTCACGCCCGTCAACGTCGCGCGGCTCTCGGCGATGATGTCCCCCCCGATCAAGCGGCTCGACGCGGGGATCGAGAAGGTCCTGATCGTGAAGGTTTCAGCCACCGAATCCTGAAGCCCGCCCCCGGCCGCACCGCCTGACCCACAAACGAAAGCCCCCGCCCGGTCAGACCGGACGGGGGCTTTCGTGTTTCGGAGCGGCTTTCGAAAAAGGGAGGCGCCGTCCTACTGTGCGGCTGGTCCCGCCCCTTGCGGCTTCCCGCCCGAAGCGAGCGCCTGCGGACGCGGCTTTCCGCGCATCGGCGCGGCGGCGGCGGCCGGAGCCTTGATGACCTTGCGCCCCGCCATCGCCATGGAAAGCTCCACGGCCGCGCTGGGAGTCATGTAGGCCATGATCTGCGCGGTGGCGCGTTCGCGCATGCGCTTGGCCACCTGCGTCTGGACCTCGATGTCCAGCTTCTCGAGGATCGGCGCGGCGCGCTGGGGCTTCATCGTCTGGTAGATGCGCGCCAGATTGTCGTAAGGCACGTCGGGCTCGGCCGCGCCGTTACGCCCGGCGGGTTGCTGCCCGGCCTGCCCGGCCTGGTTCTGCTGCATCTGGCCGGCAAGGCGCGTCTCGCCCGCCTTGACCGCCTGCTCCCGCATTTCGAGCTTGCGGCGTTCGGCCGCCAGCACGCGGTCGCGCTGCGAGGTCGCGTCCTGAAGCGAGGCGCCGAGACGCCCGGAATCGCCCTTCCCCGCATCGGCCGGCGGCGCGGCAAGGGCGATGGCATTGGCCACCGCCGCCGCCCCGGCGACCGCGAAGATCAGCCGCGATGGCTGGGTGAGCGAGCGAAGAGGCGACAGCGCGCCTCCAAGCCGGGCGGAAAGCGTCATGCAACCGCGCTTTCACGCGAAGCGCGCGCCGTGGCGATGTCGCGGACCACGCCGGTGGTGTCGCCACGAACCGCATCGTTGGCCGCCGCTGCAACCTTGCGGCGCGAACGCGTGCGGGCCGGAGCGGGCGCCGCGATCTTCTCGGCCTCGAGGATGCCGGCAACGACCTTCTCGGCATCGGTCTTGACGGTGCGACCGGCGGCCTTGGCGCGGCTGGCCGGCTTGGCGGCGGTCTTGGCGGCCGTGCGCGGCTTGGCGGGCGCACGCTTCTTCGGCGCCTTTTCCTCGACCCTGGGGGTCTGCGCGGCGGCATCCATGATACGGTCGGCCACGGCATTGCCGATACCCACCATCAGCGAGAGCTCGTCGCGAATTTCCTCGGCGGCGGCGATGGCGCTGGCCTGGGCCTTGCCGTCGGTCGCCAGCACGCGCTTGAGATCGCCCAGAACGATGCGGGCCTGGTTGGTCGCACGGTCGATCTGGGTCACGCTGTCGGCAAGCTGGGTATCGCGCATGATCCGCAGGCGGCGGCTCATGCGGGCGCTCTGCACCAGCACGGAGACGCAGAGCAGGATCAGCGCGACGTTGATCACGGTGGTGAAGGTCATTTCGGATACCCCTTGGAAATGTCGGTGGCCATGCGGATGGCGATATTGCTCGAACGTTGGCCGATGTGAGCGCGGCCCAGCGGCACGCCGCCGCAATGGACCTGGAGCGCGTCGTTCGGGCTGTGGCTGAGGGCGATCGTCTGCCCCACCTTGAGGTTCATCACGTCGCGCAGGCTCATCAGCTTTTCGCCGAGCACGACATCGACGGTGACTTCGGTATTATAGAGCTCGCTGGCCATATGCGTGGCCCACATGCGATCGCGGCCGAGTTTTTCGCCCATGAAGCGCTGGAGCAGCTTGTTGCGGACCGGCTCGATCGTGGCATAAGGCAGCAGGACCGAGAACTTGCCGCCGCGCCCTTCCATGTCGACACGGAAAGTGGCGACCGCGGCAATGTTGCTGGGTCCGGCGATGGCGGCGAAGCGCGGGCTCGATTCCATGCGCTCGACCACCATGTTCACCTGCTCGATCGCCTCGAACGCCTGCGACAGGTCGTCAAGCGCGAGCTGCACCATCTTCGAGACCAGCATGGTCTCGATGGTGGTGAAGGCGCGGCCTTCCACCCGCATCGGGCGCGTACCCTTGCGCCCGCCCAGCAGGGCATCGACGACCGCGTAGATCAGGCCGGAATCGACCGTGACGACGCCGTAGTTCTCCCACTCCGTCACCTGGAACACGCCGAACATGGCGGGCAGCGGCACGTGGTTCATGAACTCGCCGAAGCGGGTGGAGGTGATTTCCTCCAGGCTGACGTCGATCGCATCCGAGGTGAGGTTGCGCATGCTGGTGGCGAAAGCGCGCACCATGCGTTCGCAGACCACTTCCAGCATCGGCAGCCGTTCATGGCTGATGACGTTGGATTCGATCACCGCCTTCAGCCCGCTCTTGGGCTGGACCGGCGCGTCACCGTCGAACCCGAACAGGGCGTCGATGCCGGCCTGATCGAAAGTATCGTCGTTGATCGCGCCCATCTTGGGCGGATCGGGCAGGATGAAGTCGTCGAAATCGTCCATCATTGCTGAACGAGGTCCTGGATCAGCACGTCCTTGACCATGCCGGCGCCAAGCGCCTGGGTCGAACGCGTCATCATCTCTTCCTTGATGCGGAACACCGCGGCGGAACCATTGAGATCGTCAGGCCGCAGTTCGCGCAGGAACGGTTGCAGCGCATCGAGCACGACCGGCAGCTTTTCCTTGACCTTGTCGGCCTTGCCCTCGGCGGCGACGATGATGAAGCGCAGCTTGAGGAAGCGCGCCTGGCTGTCTCCGCCGCGCAGGTTCACGATCATCGGCGGCACTTCGATATAGGATGAAGCACCGCCTTCACCCGCCGGCGCCTCTGCGGCGGCCTCATGTTCGGCGCCGTCGTCGCCGCCGCGCATGAACCACCAGGCCCCGCCGCCACCGGCCAGCAGGGCCAGGACCGCGGCTCCGCCGATCACCAGCATTTTCCGCCCGGGCTTCCTGGGCTCCGGCACATCGACCGGCGTCACGTCGATCACGTCGTCGCTGGACACTTTCATCCCCTTGGCTGTCGGGATGCGCCCCCTCACCGAAATGGTGTCCGCGCATCCGCTTTCGCGATTTCGCCTCTATTATAGGAAAGCCGCGCGGCAAAATCTGCCTAGCGCCGAATATCGAGAACTTTTTCGCAAGGTGCTGGAATGGACGTATCCTCCTTCGTTCTGCTGAGCCACGAGCAGGCCTTGCGCCGGCAGCTCGACATCACCGCCAACAACATGGCGAACACCAATACCGTGGGCTACAAGCGTGAGCAGGCGCTGTTCCACGAATATGTCGAGACCGTGAAGGATGCGCCCGTCCAGGATGCGCGCAAGACTTCGTTCGTGCTCGACTTCGGCGCCGTGCACGACACCGCGCAAGGCGCGTTCCAGTCTACCGGCAACCCGCTCGACGTGATGATCGACGGGCCGGGCTACCTCAACGTGGAAACGCCCGAAGGCGGCGTCGCCTATACGCGGGCAGGCTTCGTGAAGATCCTGAGCACCGGCGAACTGGCCAGTTCCGGCGGCCAGCGCCTGCTGGACCAGAACGGCCAGCCGATCACCATCCCGGCCGACCAGATGAACCAGGTGTCGATCACCGAGGACGGTTCGGTCATGGCCGCGGGCGCCCAGGTCGGCCGCCTCGCCGTCACCAGCTTCGCCGACGAGAACATGCTGGAACCGCGCGGCGACGGGATGCTCACCGGCACCGGCGGCCGCTTCCTCGCCGCCGCGCAGACCAAGCTCAAGACCGGCGGGGTCGAGGCCTCCAACGTCGAGCCGATCAAGGAGACCACCAACATGGTCGAGATCCTCCGCTCGTACCAGACCAGCCAGCGCCTCTCCGCCGACCTCAACGACATGCGCAAGCGCGCGATCGACCGGCTCAGCCGCGTAAGCTGACCCCCGCACAGTCCCACCTCATTTTCACGAAGGAGCCATCATGCGTTCGCTCTCCATCGCTTCGACCGGCATGCTCGCGCAGCAGACCAACGTCGATGTCATCTCGAACAACATCGCCAACATGAACACCACCGCGTTCAAGCGCCAGCGCGCGGAATTCCAGGACCTGCTCTACCAGCAGGTCTCGCGCCCCGGCGCGGCGACCAGCGCCGACGGCACGCGGGTTCCCTCGGGCATCCAGATCGGCGCCGGCGTGAAGACCGGCGGCGTGTACCGCATCACCGAGCAGGGCGCCCTCACCAACACCGGCAACAGCTACGACCTGGCGATCGACGGCCCGGGCTACTTCCAGGTCATGATGCCCTCGGGCGACCTGTCCTATACCCGCGCCGGCTCGTTCCAGCTTTCGGACCAGGGCGAACTCGTCACCACCGACGGCTACCGCGTCCAGCCCGACATCACGATCCCGCAGGGCGCGCTGGGCGTCACCGTCTCCAAGTCGGGCGAAGTGCAGGTGAAGATCGCCGGGCAGACCGAACTGCAGACTGTCGGTCAGCTCGAACTGGCGACCTTCATCAACGAGGCCGGCCTCGAAGCCATCGGCTCCAACCTCTACCTCGAAACCAGCGCTTCCGGCCAGCCGACCGTCTCGACGCCGGGCCAGCCCGCATTCGGTACCCTGAGCCAGGGCTTCGTCGAAGCCTCGAACGTCAACCCGGTCTCGGAAATCACCTCGCTGATCACCGCGCAGCGCGCCTACGAGATGAACAGCCGCGTGCTCAAGACCGCCGACGAGATGCTCCAGACCTCCACGCAGATAAGCTGAGACCATGCTCACCGCTCTCCTCCTCGCCCCCGCGCTGGCCAGTGCCCCGGCGCTTCCGGCCGGCGAACCCGCGCCGGTTCTCGCCCGCACCGTAGAGCGCGGCGAAGTGCTCTCGAAGGCGGACTTCGTCACCGCGCCGGTGCTGCCGGCAGTGGCCCGCAACGCGCTGAGCCCGGCCGAAGCGGCGGGGCAGGAAGCGGTGCGCCGTCTCAACGCCGGAGCGCCCGTGCGCGCCACCGATCTCACCGCCCCGCACCTCGTGCGGCGCGGCGAGGCGGTGACGATCTCGCTCATTTCCGGCGGCCTCAAGATCACCTCGGCGGGCCGCGCGCTCAGCGACGGCGCCAAGGGCGAACAGGTGCGCGTGCTCAACCTCGCCACCAACCGCACGCTGGATGCCGTGGCCGAAGGCAGCGGCGATGTCCGCATGTCGGTCCAATAAGCGGCGCAGCGGCACCCAACCCCGCGCCCAAGGAGGCAAGCTCATGAAATCGCGTTTCACGCCGTTCGTTTCCGCGCTGCTGGCCGCCAGCCTGCTGTCAGGCTGCGGTTCGATCGGACGGCTCAAGAACGTCGGCAAGGCGCCGAAGATGTCGGAAGCGGAAAGCCCGGTCGCCCCGCGCCTCCAGCCCTCGCTCGGCAATCACTCCGTCGATGACCGGGCGCTGGCGGGCGGCGATGCCCCGCAGGCGGACGCGGCGCGCGGCGCCTCGTTGTTCCGCACCGGTGGCGGCGCCTTCTTCCGCGACCAGCGCGCCTCCCGCGTGGGTGACATCGTGACGATCCGCATCAACATCGCGGACAACGCCCAGGTCGCCAATTCGACCACCCGCACCCGCAACGGCAGCGAGACCGGCGGGATCGCCGCGCTGCTGGGGCTCGAAAGCCAGATTCCCAAGATCCTGCCTGGCAGCCCCGATCCGGGGAACCTCGTCAGCACGGACTCGAAGTCCAGCGCCACCGGCATCGGCAACACCACCCGGAGCGAACAGATCAACATGACGGTCGCCGCCACCGTCGTCGGCGTGCTGCCCAACGGCAATCTCCAGATTCGCGGCAAGCAGGAAGTGCGCGTCAATTACGAACTGCGCGAACTCGTCGTCACCGGCGTGATCCGGCCCGAGGACATCGCGCGCGACAATTCGATCAAGCACTCCCAGATCGCCGAGGCCCGCATCAGCTACGGCGGACGCGGCCAGCTTACCGATGCACAGCAGGCACGCTGGGGCCAACAGATCTACGACGCGCTCTTCCCGTTCTGAGCGCAGTCCATTGCGAAAATACATGGCCTCTCCGGCATTGGCCGGAGGGGTTTTCGCACATCTGCAATAACGCTTTCAAACCGACCCTATATTCACTGTAAACTCCGAAAATATTTTCGGCACATCGCCCGCTGTTGTTTTCGAACTTCCTAGAATGAAATCGCAGCCGGAAGATTTCCTGCTGCACGCATGGCAGCGTGATCTGCCGTCTGGCCGCAGAACCGGCCTGTAATTCTAGAAGGAAATGATACAATGGCGTTTTCGGTTAACACCAATGCTGGCGCAATGGCGGCTCTGCAGAGCCTCAACTCGACCAACCGCGGCATGGAAACCACGCAGAGCCGCATCAACACCGGCCTGAACGTTGCTTCGACCAAGGATGACTCGGCGAAGTACACCGTGGCCCAGACCCTTCGCGGCGACCTCGGCAAGCTGAGCGCGGTTACCTCCTCGCTCAACAACGCCAAGAGCGTCACGGACGTTGCGGTTGCCGGTGCAGAGCAGATCTCCGACCTGCTCAACGAGATGAAGTCGAAGACCCTCGAGGCTTCGGACACTGGTCTCGACGTCGAAAGCCGTACCGCGATCTCGAAGGACCTGGTTTCGCTGAAGAACCAGATCGGCACGATCATCGACGGTTCGGACTTCAACGGCACCAACCTGCTGAAGGGCACTGCCGCAGCCACCGACGGCAACGTCAGCGCTCTCCAGTCGATCGCTTCGGGTGCAGCTACCCTGACGGTTGCGAACCAGGGCTTCACCACCAAGGCCGACACGGCCTTCGGTGCGTCCGGTACCGACACCGACATCACTGCCCTGAACGATGCCGACTCGGCAACCGGCGCTGCCGCAGCCACCGCCCTTTCGACCAAGCTCGACACTTTCTTCGACGAAGTTAAGGACAGCCTGAGCGATCTGGGTGCAGCTTCGCGCCAGCTCGAAGGTCAGCAGACCTTCAACAGCAAGCTGACCGACGTGGTCACGACCGGCGTGGGCAACCTCGTCGACGCCGACCTCGCCAAGGAATCGGCGACCCTTCAGGCCCTTCAGGTCCAGCAGCAGCTGGGCGTGCAGGCTCTGTCGATCGCCAACCAGGCGCCGCAGACGATCCTGTCGCTCTTCCGTTAATCGGAGGATCGATGGTCTCCCGGTTCGCCGGGAGGCCAATCGTCAGGAAGGCCGGGATGGTTCACCATCCCGGCCTTCTGTCGTTTCGGGGAGCATGAACCGGGGTGAGGTCGAAAGCGCAGGAGCCAGAATTCCTGAGATCGGCAAACACCATGGACAGGCAGCCAGGCGGACCCTGGAGATAGCCCGGAACCCGCAGTTTTCCGGGAATCCGGGACCAGCGATTCACCCGCCGAACTATAATGATAATGGCGCGCCCATGGCGGGACCGACCCCCCAAGCAGGAACTGGAATACAAATGCTTGATTTTCTGAACAATTGGCGGTTGCCCAAGAAGTTGTGGGCGGCCTTTTCGATCATCAACATCATCATTGCCGTGGTCGGCATCAACGGGTTCTTCGCAACCCGTGAACTCAATTCCATCGCGCAGCAGCATGTCGAGCGCGGTCTTGCAGGCATGTCCCGCCTCGCCGATCTCATCAGCGACGTGAAGGAACTGCGGATCGTCGTCTACAGCTACTACAACGCCAATTCCGCCGAGGACGCCGCCAAGCTGCGCGACCGTCTCAAGGAAGGCGAAGACAAGCTGATCGGCTCGGTGAACGCTTATGCCGAAGTGGCCGGAGACGATTTCAAGGCCGACGTCGACCAGATGCGCGAACGCGCCGTGGCGCTCAACAAGATCAACGACCATATCTTCGAAACGCGCACCAAGGGTGATTTCGACGGTGCGATGGGCCTCATCAAGAACGAGGGCAAAGTCGCCTCGCACGACATGATCGCCCAGACCGAAGGCCTGATCGAGAAGTCGCGCCAGCGGTCCAAGATTGCCGCCGAGGCAGGCGCGCACACCGCGGACGTGGCGATCTACCTTTCGGCCACTCTTGCCATTGTCGGCATGGGCCTGATCGTGTTCATCTGGCTGCTCATCAACCGCACCGTCGCCGCGCCGATGAGCCGTATCGCGGATGTCACCACGACGCTGGCGGAAGGCGGGCGCGCCGATGTTCCCTATCGCGAGCGCCATGACGAGATCGGCGAGATCGCCGGCGCCGTCGAGCAGTTCCGCGCCGCCGCCGAGGCCCGCGCCGAGATCGACGCCAAGGCCGCCCGCGAACAGGAAGTCGTCACCTCCACCCTGCGCGGCAGCCTCCAGGCGATCAGCGAGGGCGACCTCACCCAGACCATCTCCGCCGAGTTCCCCCCCGCTTACGGCGAACTCAAGAGCAACTTCAACTCCGCCCTCGGTGCCCTGCGCGACCTCATCGGCGCCGTCGCCGAAAGCGCCGTCGCCATCCGCACCGGCTCGAGCGAGATCGCCCAGGCATCCGAAGATCTCGCCCGCCGCACCGAGAGCAACGCCGCCAGCCTCGAAGAGACTTCGGCCGCGATCACCCAGATGGACGAGCGCCTGCGCGCCACCGCCGCCGCCGCCGGACGCACCGTGCAGCGCGCCGACGGGGCGATGACCGTGGTCGGTTCCGGCCGCGACATCGCCGACGAGGCGGTGCAGGCCATGGGCCGCGTCAGCGAAAGCGCCAAGGGCATCGATTCGGTAATCGAGGGGCTCGACAAGATCGCCTTCCAGACCCGCGTCCTTGCCATGAACGCCGCTGTAGAAGCGGGCCGCGCAGGCGATGCCGGTCGCGGTTTCGCGGTCGTGGCCGATCTCGTCTCGGCGCTCGCCATGCGCTCGGAAGAGGAAGCCAAGCGCGCCCGCGAACAGCTCACCGCGACCCAGACCGACATCGGCACCGCCGTGGAAGCGGTCCAGCGCGTGGACGGTGCCCTGCAGAACATCTCGGGCGATGTCACCGAAGTGCACTCGCTGCTGAGCAACATCGCCAGCGACAACCAGGCCCAGTCCTCGACGATCACCCAGATCAGCGCCACGATCGGCACGATGGACCAGGCCACCCAGCAGAACGCCGCGATGGTCGAGGAGACCTCCGCGGCGGCGCGCAACCTCAACAGCGAGGTCACCTCGCTGTCGGACCGCGCCGCGATGTTCCGCATCGGCAACGAACCGCAGGGCCTGCGCCCGGCGCTCCGCCCCGTGCCTGTCAGCAGCTCGGCCAACATCCCGGCCAGCGCGCCGATCCAGACGATGGCCTCGCGAAAGCCGCTGAAAGCGCTCGCCACCGCCGATGACTGGATGGACTTCTAAAAAGCCTGCCTGAAAACCGGAAAGCCGCCCCCGAAAGGGGCGGCTTTTTCCTTGCCGGCTACTTCAGCACCAGCGGCAGCCCCGCCGCGACCAGGACGGCATGATCCACGGTTGCCGCGACCTGCTGGTTGAGCCGCCCCGCCTCGTCACGAAAACGCCGGCCCAGCGAGGTCTCGGGGACGATCCCCATCCCGACCTCGTTCGCCACCAGCACCAGCGGCTTGGGACAGTCGGCGATAGCCCGGCACAGCGCATCGAACCGCGGCTGCAATGCCGCTTCCGCCAGCATGAGGTTCGACAACCAGAGCGTCAGGCAATCGACCAGCACGGCGTCGGCTTCCCCTGCCGCCTTCCCGATCGCCTCGACAAGTTCCATCGGCGCCTCCAGCGTCGACCAGCGCGGACCGCGATCCTCGCGGTGCCGGGCGATCCGCGCCTCCATCTCGTCATCGAGCGCCTGCCCGGTGGCGATGTAGACCAGGCGGCCGGGAACCCCCTCGACCAGGGCCTGCCCGTGCCGGCTCTTGCCCGACCGCGCGCCCCCGAGAACGAATGTACTGGTCATGCGCGATACTCCGTAAGGGCCAGCAGGCCGTCGATATCGAGATGGCGCTCCATCCCGGCTGCCAGTTCGTCGAGCGCGGCATCGACACCGGCTCCATGATCGCGCCGGTCGCTTTTCGCGCCGAGGCGCGCAAGCAGTTCGGCGCGCAGATCGGTGGAGGCGAGCAGGCCGTGGCAGTACGTTCCCATCACCATTCCGCTTGCATCGACAGCGCCGTCGGCCCGGTTGCCGCCCAGCATGGCGAAAGGTTCGGCCCGGTGTCGTTCAGTCACCCCCAGGTGCATTTCAAACCCGGTCAGCGGCTTGCCCAGCGCGGTGCCGGAAACCTCGCGCAGGGCCTTGCGATCCCCGAGCACGGTCGTCACGTCGAGCAGGCCCAGACCGGCGATCTCGCCCGCCGCGCCCTCGATACCGAGCGGATCGGCGATGCTGCGCCCCAACATCTGGTAGCCCCCGCAGATCCCCAGGACCATGCCCCCGCGCCGGTGATGGGCAAGCACGTCGATGTCCCAGCCCTCGGCCCGCAGGAATGCCATGTCCGCCATCGTCGCCTTGGAGCCCGGAATCACGATGAGCGCCGCTTCGGCCGGAATCGGCGTGCCGGGCGGGATCATCGCCACGTCCACGCCGGACTCCTGCCGAAGCGGGTCGAGGTCATCGAAATTGGCGATACGCGGCAGGATCGGGCAGGCGACGAGCAGCTTGCCCCCAGCGCCGCCGAGCCCGCGTTCGAGCACTACGGCGTCCTCGCTCGGCAACCGGCCGACCGCGCCGGCCCAGGGCATGACTCCGTAGCCGCGCCAGCCGGAAAGACGCTCGATAGCGGCGTAACCATCTGCGAACAGCGCCGGATCGCCGCGAAACTTGTTGATGAGGAAGCCCCGGATCTGTGCGGCATCGTCAGGCTCGATCACCGCCCGCGTGCCCGCCACGGCCGCGATCACGCCGCCCCGGTCGATATCGCCGACCAGCACCACCGGCACCCCGGCCTCACGCGCGAAGCCCATGTTGGCGATGTCCCCGGCGCGCAGGTTGATCTCCGCCGGAGAGCCCGCGCCTTCCACCACCACGAGATCGCAGCGCGCCTCAAGCCGGCGATAGCTTGCCATGACTTCGGGCAGCAGGATCCGCCGCGCCTCCCGGAAATTGGCGCTGCCAAGCGTGCCGCGCACTGCGCCGTGAACGACCAGCTGCGAGGTCCGGTCCGCCTGCGGCTTCAGCAGGACCGGGTTCATGTCGACATGGAGCGGCGCCCGCGCGGCCAGGGCCTGAAGCGCCTGCGCCCGTCCGATCTCCCCGCCTTCCGGCGTGACGGCGGCATTGTTGGACATGTTCTGCGGCTTGAACGGCAGGACCCTGAGCCCGCGGTTAGCCAGCGCCCGGCACAGCCCCGCCACCATGACCGACTTGCCCACGTCCGAGCCGGTTCCCTGCAACATCAAGCCAGCCATGCCACTCCCAACGCGATAATTCCCAGCAAGGCGCAGGCCCTGCGATAAATGCCCAGCGCCCGGCGCAGATCGCGCGCGCCCGCTTCCCGGCCCTCCTCCCCGATCCAGGGCTTGGCCGCAAGCACACCGTCGTAGATGATCGGCCCGGCGAGCCGCACGCCCAGCACGCCCGCCATCGCCGCCTCCGGCCACCCGGCATTGGGCGAGGCATGGCGGCCGTGATCGCGCGCCATGACCCGCCACCCGCCGCCTCCGGCGAGGCAGATCAGCACCCCCGCAAGCCGCGCCGGAATCAGGTTCGCCGCATCGTCGATCCGGGCCGCCGCCCAGCCATAGGCACGCAGCGGCGGCTCGGGATGGCCGATCAGGCTGTCCGCCGTGTTGATCGCCTTGTAAGCCCAGCCCCCCGGCACACCGCCCAGCAGCAGCCAGAACAGCGGCGCGGCCACACCGTCGCAGAAACTCTCGGCAAGGCTCTCGATCGCGGCGCGAACCACGCCCGCCTCGTCGAGCCCTGCGGTATCACGGCCGACGATCATGCCGACCGCATGGCGGGCCTCGGCCAGATCCCCTGCCTCCAGCGCGGAGAGAACCGGGCGAACGTGATCGTCAAGACTGCGCGCTGCAAGTGCCGGCCATGCGAGGATAGCCAGCAGCAGCCAGGCCCAGTCGCCCGCCATGCCGCGCACGATCCAGACGACGAACGCGGTGCCCGCCCATACCATGCCGATCAGGCCGAGCATCGCCGCAAGCCCAGCGATCCGGCGCGCCATGTCGGACCAGTCCGCCCGGTTCAGCTTCCGCTCGCAGCCGGTGATGACCCTTGCGAAAAGGCCCACGGGATGGCCGATCAGGCCGTAGATCCACCCCGGCCAGCCCAGCCCGCCTTCCAGCACCATGGCCGCAAAGGCGACCGGCTCGATCACGCCAGCGCCTCGCCAAGCCGGTCAAGCGCGGCGGGATCGGCGGGCACGCCCAGCCGCACCCAGTCGGGATGTTCCGCGAAGGGCCGCACGAGAATGCGCGCACGGGCAAGCCGCTCGAACAGCGCCTTGCCCTCGCATCCCGTCACCAGCCGGAATAGCGGGCAGTCACCCTCGGGCGAAAGGCCGTGACGGCGCAGCACCGTATCGAGCGCCGCGGCGCGGACCGGAAGCTGGCGCCGCGTCTCGGCAATCCACGCACTGTCGCCATAGGCCGCCTCGCCCAGCGCCAGCGCGGCCGAATGCACCGGCCAGCTACCCAGCATCTGGCGCAGCAGCATCATGAGCGCGGGCGGGCCGAGCACGAAGCCGAGCCGCAATCCCGCAAGCCCGAAGAACTTCCCGAACGAGCGCAGCACGATCATCCTGAAGCCGGGTGCCACCGCGCCGGCTACGCTGGCCTCGGGCTGACAATCCGCGAAAGCCTCGTCCACGATCAGGAATCCGCCCGCCTCGTGGATGTGCCTCGCCCATTCGATGACCGCTTCGGGCGCGCGCAGCACGCCGTCAGGGTTGTTCGGATTGGCCATGACGAAGACTTCCTGCCCCCGTGGCACTTCGCCGAAGTGTGCCGGACGCGACGGGAAGAACGCCTCCTTGTGCGTACGATAGGCCGGAACCAGCGCCCGGCCCGGCAGCGCCAGCGCCTTTCCGAGCAGGCGCAGCGCGGTTTCGCTGCCCGGCACCGCACAGCACAGGCCGGGCTCCACGCCGAAATGGCGGGCGGCGGCAGCTTCGAGGCGGGCCAGCGCATCGGGATCGGGCAAGGCGGTCCAGTCTACCGGGGCCTGCGCGGGCCAGGGCGATGGATTGAGGCCCGTGGAAAGGTCCAGCCAGTCCTCCGGCGCGCCGCCGTAGAGCCTGGCGGCCTCGCTCACCCGGCCGCCGTGGAACATGAAGGCGCCGCTCATCGCACCACCACCAGTGCGAGGAGCAAGGCGGTTTCCACCACTTCGATCCCGGCCCCGTGCCCGTCCCCGGAAATGCCGCCGATCCGGCGTTTCAGCCACCAGCCCCACGCCGGAACCGCCAGGAACACCGCCAGCAGTGCGGGCGCGACCAGCAGCCCGGCGGCCAATGCCGCCACGCTCCAGCCGATGACATGCCCCCAGCCGACGGCGCTGCGAAACCGGCTGCCGAGCCCTTCGTGCAGCGGCGGCAGCGTGAGCGTCCACACCAGCGGTGCGATACGCGCAAGCGGCGGGACAAGCACCAGCGCCCACACCGCTCCGCCCACCTGCCCCGTCATCTGCCCCGCCATGTGCCCTGCCGCCAGCGCGTGAAGCAGGACCAGCTTGGTAAGCAGCTGGAGCACCACCGCGACCACCGCGAAGCTGCCGACATGAGGGTCCGCCATCACGGCGGAAATGCGCGCCCGGTCCTTGTGCGCTGCGCCCGCGCCGTCGGCAACGTCACCAAGGCCGTCGAGATGGAGCGCGCCGGTTATCGCGGCCCAGCCGGCCAGGCCGAACAGCGCCGCCAGCCAGGTGTCGCCGGTGTACATGCCCAGCCGCCACGCCGCCGCCACCGCCGCGCCGACCGCCAGCCCCGCCACCGGGAACCAGCGCATGGACCGCGCGAAATCACCGGCATCGGCCTGGACCGCCGGAAGCGGCAGCCGGGTCAGGAACTGGAGCGCGAGGACCAGCCCCCTCATGCCGGCTTGCCGCTGTCGAGCGTGATGATCTGCGCGGCGGGCAGGTTCTCCCCCGGCCAGATGCGCAGGCTGACGAGCGCGCCATAGGGCAGTTCGAATGCCCAGACCTGCCGATGGTCGAACCCGAAAAGCACCGAAAGAGCCGCCCGCATGGCGCCGCCATGCGTGAGGATCAGGCTGGCGCCGTCGATCCCGGTCAGCGCCTCGCCGACGCGGGCACAAAGCTGCGACCAGCGCTCGCCGCCGGGCGGGGCATGGGCTTCCGGATCGTCCCAGAACCGCGCCTGCACCGCCGGATCGAGCTGCTGGGGGGCAAGGCCGTCCCATTCACCGAAATCGATCTCGCGCCAGCGCGGATCGCGTTCGTGCGGCAGGCGGCGGCTGACCGCGATCTGCGCGGCAGGAATGCTGGACCGGCGCAAGTCCGAAGAGATCACCCGATCGAACGCCAGCCCGCCCGAACGCGTGACGCAGCGCGCCACGCCCGCCGGGGTCGGCGCATCGTCGCGGTGGCCGAGCAGCAGGCCCGGCTCCTGCGGCGCCCCATGCCGCATCAGGTGGACGAGGATCCCGCTCACGCCTGCGCCGTTTCCGCGTCCCTGCCCGCATTCTTGCCCGCAACCGCCGCTTCGGCGAACGTCGCCATGCCATTGTGCGCGGCGATCGCCGAACGCACGATCTGCGCCGCCACCGCCGCGCCCGAGCCTTCGCCCAACCTCATGCCCAGTTGAAGCAGCGGATCGAGGCCGAAACGATCGAGCAGGCGGGCATGGCCCGCTTCCGCCGAACAGTGCGCGGCAAGGCAGTGCGCCAGAAACGCGTCATTGTCGGCGAGCAGCGGCGCCATCGCCGCGCAAGTGATGAACCCGTCGAGCAGGACCGGCACCCGCAAGTGCCGCGCCGCCAGCACCGCGCCCGCCATGGCGGCGATCTCCCGTCCGCCGAGACGGCGCAGGGTCTCGAAGGCGGTGCCGCAATGCCGGCCGTGCAGCGAAAGCGTGGCCGCCACCGCCGCCGCCTTGCGCGCCAGCCCGTCATCGTCGAGCCCGGTGCCTCGCCCGATCCAGTCCGCCGCCTCGCCCCCGAAGACCTGCGCGGCGAGCGCGGCGGCAGGCGTGGTGTTGCCGATGCCCATCTCTCCCACGAACAGCAGTTCGGTATCCGCCGCTACCGCAGCCGCACCGGCGTTGAGCGCGGCCAGGCAATCCCCCTCGCTCATGGCGGGCAGGCAGGTGATGTCGCCGGTCGGTCGGTCGAGATCGAGCGGAACCACCGCAAGTTCGGCCCCGCAGGCCGCGGTCAGCGCATTGATCGCCGCGCCTCCGGCTCGGAAGTTGGCGACCATCTGCACCGTCACTTCGGGCGGATAGGCGCTCACCCCGCGTGCGGCGACGCCGTGGTTGCCTGCGAAGATCACGGCGCGGATCAGATCGGCGCGCGGACGTTCCCGGCCCTGCCAGCCGGCCATGAACACCGCGATCTCCTCCAGCCGGCCGAGCGAGCCCAGCGGCTTGGTCAGTTCCGACTGGCGCGCGCGGGCGGCCTCGGTAGCCGCCGCATCGGGCGCGGGAAGCCGGGCGAGTGACGCCGCGAAGGCGGCAGGATCGGCGAAACGGATCATGAGCAGATGAAACCTTCAGGCGGGGTGCGGGTGATGAAGTGGCCTTTCACGCCCTGCGGCCACTCCCGATAAGGCACCTGGCCTTCCTCGCTGGCGGCATGGCGCACGGCATATTCGAGGATCGCACGGGCAGCCTGCTCGTCCGGCGCGAAGTCACCCAGCACATAGCCGAGCTTGCCCGGCGCCCGGATCGCCACGGTGCAATGGCGCTGGCAGGCGAAGAGGCAGGGCATCTCGTGAACGGCAACGCCCTGCAGGTCGGGCTCCGCTGCCTGCACGTCGCGCATGGCCTCGGCCAGCAGCGCACCGCCGCGCTGGCCGTTTTCGTCATCGCGTGCCTCGGCGGAGTGGCGGCATGTGCTGCACACCAGCACGGCGGGACCGGGTTCGACGGGGCGCAGCATCAGAACCGGCTCCTCAGCCCGAGGTACAAGGTGCGGCCGAGCGTGCCGTAGCCGCTCACGGTCTCATAATTCTCGTTGCCCACGTTTTCGATACGTCCTTGAAGAATCAGGCCTTCCCTGGCCTGCCACTGCGCGCGCAGGTCCACCAGCCAGTAGTCGCCGAGCATGGCGGTGCCGGTGGCGGCGTTGTAGCTCTCGCCCGAATAGCGCGCGGCAACGCTGGCGCGCAGGCCCTGCGGCAGGTCCACGCCGGCCTCGGCATTGGCGAGGTGCCGGGGCACGCGCTGGAGCTGGCGGCCGTAAGTGCTGCTGCCCGCTGTGCGGTCCTCTGCCTCTATCAAGCTGTAGTTGCCCTGGGCGAAGAGGATGCCCCATCTGGCCGAAGCCGCCAGTTCCAGCCCGCGCGCGTGGCTCGCCTTGACGTTGGCGTAATAGCCGAAGCGCGATGTCGTGGTGCCGGGAACGTAGCACACGTCCGGCAGGGCGCCGCTGGTCGGGCAATAGGCGAAATCGATCAGGTTGTCGGTGTCCCGCTCGAACCAAGTCGCGGAAAGGCGCAGCACTTCGCCGAAACCCTGTTCCGCGCCCACTTCCCAGCCCCGGGCCTTCTCGGGCCTGAGATCCGCCGCGCCATAGAGGCTGAACAGCTGATAGAGCGAGGGCGCCTTGAAACCCTCGTCATAGCTGGCGCGCAGCACCGTGGCGCCGGCGTTGGGCGTATAGACCGCGCCCGCGCTGAACACCGTGCTGCCGCCGAAGCGCGACTGGTGATCGTAGCGCGCGCCCCCGTTGAGCGTCAGCCCGGCCAGCGGTGTCAGGCGCAGTTCGCCGTAGACGCTGTCCGTATCCGCCGTGGTGGGCGTGAGAACATAGGCCGCCGTGCTGTTGGAGGGCGAGGCGGTGGTCATCCGCTGCTCCTCGCGCTCGGCGCCGAACACGGCCTGCACCTTGTCCGAGAACGCGTAAGTGCCCTGGTACTCGAAGCGGCGCACCCGGCCATGGGCGTCGAAGGTGATGGGGCGGATCGTCCGCGCGGGGTCGTAGTTCTCGCGGTCGGTCTCGGTCTGGAGCAGGGCGACGCGGTTGGCCAGCCTGCCGCCCGCCAGTTCGAAATTGAGCCCGGCATAGCCCGACCATTCCCCGGTCCGGCCATAGGCCCGTGAATCGCCCGAGGTGCCGTCGAAATCGTTCTTCGAATCCGACCAGTAGCCGCGCAGGTCCAGCGAGACGCCCGGCGCGACGCGGAAGGTCATGGTGCCGCTTGCGGAACTGCGCCGGTAGCCATCGTCCTCGGTGCCGTTGGAGCGGGCCGAGATGCCGTCGGTGGTGAAGCGGGAGGCGGAAATCCGCCAGTCGATCGCCTCGGAGGTGCCTCCCACCCCGGCGCGGGCCGAAACGGTATCGTGGGTTCCGGCCTCCAGCGCGAAGCTGCCTTCCAGCGGCTCGGTGGGACGGCGGGTGCTGACATTGACGACCCCGCCGATGGCATCGCTGCCCCACAGGATAGACTGCGGCCCGCGCAATATCTCGATGCGGTCGATATCGTCGACGAACAGGTTGGCGAAACCGTATCCCCCTGCCGTCGAGGAGGCATCGGACAGGCGCATCCCGTCGATCACCATGACGCCCTGCCCGGCATCGGCGCCGCGAATGCGCAGCGAGGTGGTGGTGCCGTAGCCACCGTTGCGCGACAGGCTGATGCCTGGCGTGCGCAGCAGCGCGTCGGTCAGTGCAATGGGCTGGGCGGCAACGATCTGCGCCTCGTCCAGCACGGTGACGGTGTCGGCCACCCGGTCGGCCGCAACCGGCGTGCGCAGCGCGGTAACGACGATGCGCTCGCCGGAGGACGCGGCATCGGCCGCCTCGGCCAGCGCCGGGAGAGGGTGACAGGCCAGCGCAAGAGCAAGGGTGCTGGCGGCGGGTATTCGGCAGTTCACGGCATATCCTTCAAGCGAGCGTCGAACCCGGCCGGGTCGGCACTCGCGCGAAAGGCGGCAGTCGTTCGGCAGGCGACGACAGGCCCTTTCGCGCCGGGAGCCGGCACGGCAGTGGCTGTCGTTGCGCGAGGATAGCCCCGTTCGCCCGGCTCACCCTGTCCGGTCGAAGAACGACTGCGGCAGGCAGGTCTCCTGGCTCACGGGTCAATGCCGTTTCGGCCGCCTTCTCAGGGATTTGCACCCCCAATGGCGAAATGGCCGCACGGCTCTCCGCTTACAGTTGCAGGGGCAGCCCGGGTCTTGAACCCGCGTTCCCTTTTGATCCCCTCGCGGGGAACCTGTCGCAGCGGCGGCCCTATCGGGTGGCGGTCCGGCGTGCAAGAGCGCGCTGCTTGCGCAGCCTTGCGAAGTGCCATAGGTCCGGCCGCCGGAAGGGGGGAACCGAACCATCATGCACCACTGCCGAGCCTTTCCGTCCGGGCGATATCCGTGCCTCCGCGCGGTGGCTGCCCGATGACCGCCTGCCCCGCCCTGCTCGTCGCCGCGCCGTCCTCGGGACAGGGCAAGACGCTGGTGACTGCCGCCCTCGCCCGCCGCCATGTCCGTGCCGGGCGCCGGGTGCGGGTGTTCAAGTGCGGGCCGGACTTCCTCGACCCGATGGTCCACGAGATCGCCAGTGGCGCGCCCGTCCACCAGCTGGACCTGTTCATGTGCGGCGAAGACCAGTGCCGCGCGCTGCTGCACGAAGCAGCGCTGGAGGCCGACCTGATCCTTGTCGAAGGGGTGATGGGCCTGTTCGACGGCACCCCGTCCTCCGCCGACCTCGCCCGGCATTTCGGCCTGCCGGTGATGGCGGTGATGGATGGTTCCTCCATGGCGCAGACCTTCGGCGCGCTCGTCCACGGTCTGGCGACTTACCGCGACGATGTGACCCTCGCCGCCGTGCTCGCCAACCGCGTGGGCAGCGAACGCCATGCCGAACTGCTGGAACGCGGCCTGAAGGAAGGCGTGCAATGGCTCGGCGCGATGCGGCGCGACGAGGGTGCCGGCCTGCCCGAACGTCATCTCGGACTGGTGCAGGCCGGTGAAGTCCCCGATATCGAAGCGCGGATAGACCGCGCCGCCGATCTCCTGCCCGAAAGCGCCCTGTGGCTGCCGGAACCGGTGTCCTTTCCGGCCGCGCCCCGCTGCGCCGCTCCGCCGCCCTCGCTGGCGGGCCGGCGCATCGCCGTGGCCCGGGACGAGGCGTTCGGGTTCATCTACCCGGCCAACCTCGCCTTTCTCGAAAGCGCGGGCGCCCGGCTGTCATTCTTCTCGCCCCTGCGCGACACGGCGCTGCCGGAATGCGACGCGCTCTGGCTGCCCGGCGGCTATCCCGAACTTCACCTCTGCGCGCTCACCGCGAACCGGACGATGATCGGGGCCATACGGGAGCATTTCCTGGCCGAACGCCCGATCCTCGCCGAGTGCGGCGGCATGCTCTACGCCTGCGAACGGCTGGAGGACGCATCAGGCACGAGTGCGCCGATGCTGGGCCTGCTGCCTGCGCAGGCCAGGATGCAGCCCCGGCTTGCCGCACTGGGCATGCAGGAAGCCGAACTCGGCGGCCACGCAGTCCGCGGCCACACGTTCCATTACTCCAGGCTGGAAACCGGCCTTGAACCCGCAGCGCTCGCCCGCACGCCGGACGGGCGCAAGGGCGAGCGGATTTTCCGGCAGGGCTCGCTCACTGCGAGCTACATGCACTTCTATTTTCCGTCGGCGCCGGAACTGATCGCGGCACTTTTCGGCTAGGCAATCGCCGGCAGCTTCGCGAGGTGCTTGTCCAGCGTGATCGGATAATCGCGAATGCGGACGCCCGTCGCGTTGTAGACCGCGTTGGCCACTGCCGCCCCCACGCCGCAAAGCCCGAGTTCGCCCACGCCCTTGGCCTTCATCGGCGAGACCTTGTCGTCCGCCTCGTCCAGGAACACCACTTCCTGATGCGGGATGTCGGCGTGGACCGGCACTTCGTATCCGGCAAGGTCGTGGTTGACGAAGAAGCCGAAACGCTTGTCCACCGCCAGTTCCTCCATCAACGCGCCGCCCACGCCCATGGTCATCGCGCCGATCACCTGGCTGCGCGCGGTCTTGGGGTTGAGGATGCGCCCGGCCGCGCAGACCGCCAGCATCCGCCGCACGCGGACTTCGCCGGTATAGGAATCCACTGCCGCTTCCACGAAGTGCGCGCCGAAGGTCGATTGCTGGAACTTCTTGGCGAGATCGCCCCACTGCATCGTCTCTTCGGCAACGAGTTCGCCCGATTTCGCGGCATCGGCCAGCCGTGCCGAACGGTTGCCCGCGCGAATCTCGCCATCGGCGAATTCGGCCGCCTGCGGGTCCATGCCGAGTTGCTGCGCCGCCATCTCGCGCAGCTTCGCGCAGGCCGCGTAGACCCCCGAAGTCGCGCTGTTGGCGCCCCATTGCCCGCCCGAGCCCGCCGAGGCCGGGAACGAGGAATCGCCCAGCTTCACGCGCACTTTCTCCACCGGCAGGCCCATCATCTCCGCCGCGGTCTGGGCGATGATGGTGTAGGAGCCGGTGCCGATGTCGGTCATGTCGGTCTCCACCGTGACCATGCCGTCACCCGACAGGCGCACGCGCGCCGCCGAAGTCATGTTGATGTTGTTGCGGAACGCCGCCGCCACGCCGAGCCCGACGAGCCAGCGCCCGTCACGCACTTGCGCCGGTCTGGCGCTGCGCCGGTCCCAGCCGAAACGCCGCGCGCCGTCCTCGAGGCAGCGCACCAGGTTGCGCTGCGAGAACGGCCGCTCGGGATGCTCGGGATCGACCTGCGTATCGTTGAGCACGCGGAACTTCACCGGGTCCATACCCAGTTTCTCGGCCATCTCGTCCACCGCGATCTCCAGCGCCATGAGCCCCGGCGCCTCGCCCGGCGCGCGCATGGCATTGCCTTCGGGCAGGTCGAGTTCGGCCAGCCGCAGGGCGGTGAGGCGGTTCGCACCGGCGTAGAGCAGCTTGGTCTGCTGCGTCGCCCCTTCCGGCCCGCCGCCGGGCAGATCGCCGGACCAGCTTTCGTGGCCGATGGCGGTCAGCTTGCCGTCCTTCGTCGCGCCGAGGCGGATACGCTGGATCGTCGCCGGACGGTGCGTGGCATTGTTGACCATGAACGGGCGCGGCAAGGCGATCTTAACCGGCCTTCCGCAAGCCTTGGCGCCCAGCGCGGCCATCACCGCATCGGCGCGCAGGAACAGCTTTCCGCCAAAGCCGCCGCCGACATAGGGAGACATCACGCGCACCTTCTCCGGCGGCATCTTGAACGTCGCCGCCAGTTCCCGCTTGTTCCAGGCGATCATCTGGTTCGAGGTCCAGAGCGTGAGCGCATCGCCTTCCCACCAGGCGATCGTGGCAAACGGCTCCATCATCGCGTGGTTGTGATCGGGCGTGGTGTAGGTCTGGTCGATCTGCACGGGAGCCGCGGCGAAAGCACCCGCGAAGTCTCCGGTGTGGGTATCGGCATCGTTGCCGGTCAGCGGCTGGGCGCCCGGCTTCTCCTTGGCGAGATCGAAGCGTCCCGCCGCGCGCTCATACGTGATCCGCACCGCATTGGCGGCAGAGCGCGCCTGTTCGAAGCTTTCCGCCACCACCACGGCAAGGGCCTGGTGGTAATGATCGATATTGGGCCCGCCCAGCAGCTTGGCGGTGTTCATGCTGCCCTTGCCCAGCGGCTGCGCGTTCTCCGCCGACACGATGGCCAGAACGCCCGGCATCCGCCGCGCATCGTCCGCGTTGAACGTGGCGATACGGCCCTTGGCGATCCCGGCACCGATCACGAAGCCATAGGCGGGCTTGCCCGGCACCTCCCGGTGCTCATAGGCATAGGGCGCCTGTCCGGTGGTCTTGAGCCTGCCGTCCACGCGGTCGACGGCCTTGCCGATCACCTTCATCGCATCGATGGGATTGGTGCCTGCGGGCGTTTCGAACTTCATGCCCTGTTCTCCGCGATGAGAGCCGCCAGCGTGCGCTCGGCCAGCGTGATCTTGAAAGCGTTCTCGTGCGTGGGGCGAGCGCCTGCGAAAGCCGCGCGTGCCGCCGCGCCGGCACCGGCAGGCAATTGCGCATCGGCAGCCTCCACCCGCCACGGCTTCGGCGCAACGCCGCCGAAGGCGACCCGGCCGCTGCCGTCCGCTTTCAGCACCGCCGCTACCGAGACGAGCGCGAAGGCATAGGAAGCACGGTCGCGAACCTTGTGGTAGAAGTGGCTGCCGCCGATCGGGGCGGGCAGGGTCACGGCGGTAATCAGCTCGCCGGGCTGGAGCGCGTTCTCCACATGCGGGGTATCGCCGGGCAGGCGGTGGAATTCCGCCACCGGAATGCTGCGCGTCTTGCCGCCCGCATCGACGGTTTCCACCGAGGCATCGAGCACGCGCAGGGCCACGGCCATGTCGCTGGGATGCGTGGCGATGCAGGCGTCGCTCGTGCCGATCACACCGAGCTGGCGGTTGACGCCGCCGATCGCGGCACAGCCCGAGCCGGGCCGGCGCTTGTTGCAGGCCTGGTTGGTATCGTAGAAATAGGGGCAGCGCGTGCGCTGGAGCAGGTTGCCGCCGGTGGTCGCCTTGTTGCGAAGCTGGCCCGATGCCCCCGCGACGATGGCCCGCGTCAGCACGCCGTAGTCCTTGCGCACCCTGCGGTCCGATGCCAGCGCGGTATTGCTGACCAGCGTGCCGATGCGCAGGCCGCCGTCCTTCGTCTCCTCGATTCGGTCCAGCCCGAGGTCCTGCACGTCGACCAGATGGGTCGGCGTCTCGATCTCCAGCTTCATCAGGTCGAGCAGGTTGGTGCCGCCCGCGATGAACTTCGCGCCCTTGTTCGCGGCGACGGCAGCGGCGGCAGCGGCGGGCGTCCGCGCCCGCTCATAAGTGAAGGCCCTCATGCTTCGACCTCCGCGCCGTGGGTTTCGGCGATCCGCACGCCCGCCACTTCGGCCATGGCCTCGGCGATGTTGGAATAGGCGCCGCAGCGGCAGATATTGCCGCTCATGCGTTCGCGCATTTCAAGCGCGGTAATCTCCGGCGCGCTGCCGACATCGGCCTGCACATGGCTGGGAACCCCCGCCCTGATCTCCTCCAGCACCGCCACCGCCGAGCAGATCTGCCCCGGCGTGCAATAACCGCACTGGAAACCGTCGTGCTTGACGAAGGCCGCCTGCATCGGATGCAGGCCATCCGGCGTGCCGAGCCCTTCGATCGTGGTGACTTCGTCGCCTTCGTGCATGACCGCCAGGCTCAGGCAGGAATTGATGCGCGTGCCGCCCACCAGCACCGTGCAGGCGCCGCACTGTCCGTGGTCGCAGCCCTTCTTGGTGCCCATCAGGCCGATATGGTCGCGAAGCGCATCGAGCAGCGTGGTACGCGTATCGAGCATGAGCGCCTGCGGCTTGCCGTTGACCTTGAACGTGACTGCCATCGACGGGGGCTGCTGTGCCATGGGTGCCGCTCCTTCCGCGACGGAAGGAATGGCGGAAATTCCGACACTTGCCACGCCGCCCGCCAGAACCGCCCGTCTGGATACCTCGAAATGCGCCGTTTCGCTCATTGCCCGTCCTTTTCGCACCATGGGGACGCATGACCGTCCATCTGGCACGATAACGCACAGGCGCGCCAAACGGCACTGCGCTAAATCGCATGCCGTCATGAACGGGGCTCATGATCAACTGTTCCCGAGGGGCGTCCCGGGGGGCGAGGTGCCTAGGCCGCGCGGCCGCGCAGGAGCGAGGCCAGCAGGCCCGCTCCGCCCGCCAGCAGCAGGACATCGATCAGCAGCGATCCGCCGCCGGGCAAGGCCGCCGCGCCGTGGATCAGGGCCAGCATCGCCAGCAACCCCGCCAAGGCCCAGCGCCAGCCCCGTGCGAGCCGGGGTCCGGAAACCGACCTTGCCAGCGCCGAGGCCACTATCGACAGGACGGTGAGCCCCAGCCATGCCTGCGGAAGCGGCGCTTCGGGTGCGAATCTCGCCAGCAGCGCGGTCATGGCGAGGATCGCGGGCTGCCCCCAGCAGACGGCAGCCCAGATCCGCTCCCACTGCGGGGCCGCGCGGCCCCGGTCGCGGCGGCGGGCGAGCCAGATCGTCACCCCGCTCGACGTCACCACGCAAAGCGCCGCGCCCAGCAAGGCATAGGCGATCCGCACCGGCAGTCCGCCGTACCAGCCGAAGTGCAACTGGCCGATACCGCCAAGGATGCGGGTTCCGGTGGCGATGTCTTCGGGATGCTCCTGCGCGATGGCCTTGCCGGCGGCATCGAAACGGGTCTCGTCCTGCTGGACCAGAAGCCGGTCCCGTCCGCCGTGAACCGCAATGCGCATGTCGGCGCGGCCGGGCCGTTCGACCACGACGCTCTGCGGCCGGGCCTCGGGCGAATGCGCGCGCGCCTCGGCCATGAGGGCAGCGATATCCGGCAGCGGAACGGCGCGCGTATCGACGGGCGGCGGCGCATCGAGGAACAGTTCGTAGACCTTCTTCATCCCGCCTTGCGGGTAAAGCAGCAGGGCCAGCACCGCGACGATGATGGTGCTGAGGCCCAGCAGCGCCCCGGTCAGCGCCAGGGTGAAGTGGAACGGCAGCGCCCAGATCCCGAGCCGGTTGTGCAGATCCGCCTCCTGCAGCCGCCGCGAACCGCCGAGGCGCAAATGGAAGGCATCGCGCAGCACCCGCGGATGGGCGAGAATCCCCGAAACGAGGGAGGACAGCAGCGCCACGCCGGTCAGCCCGACGATGAACTCGCCCCAGCTTCGCGGCAGGTGCAGGTTGACGTGAAGGTGGATCAGGAACTCGGTCCAGACCGCTTCGAGCCGCGAAAGCGAACCGTCCTGCGCCACCGCCCACTTGCGCTCGAACGTCGGGCTATAGGCGACCAGCGTGGCCCCCTCGCTGGCGGCGCTCGGCAGGGTCAGGTACAACGCGGCGTCGGCGGGCGTCTCCTTCGCGCCCTCGGCGATGGCGCGTGCGGCAGCCCGATCGCTCAGGCTCCGCGCCACCGGCGTGGCGGGAACTTCCCAGCGTTCGAGATCCGGCGCAAGGACGGCCACGGTCCCGGTCACGCAGACGAGATAGATCACCGCCGCAAAGGCGAGGCCGAGGATCGAATGGCTGCTGAGCACCGAACGCACCGTCTCGGGCGAGATCGGCCAGCGCCACTGTTTCTTGCGGGTATTGCTCATCACGAGGCTCCCAGATGGGCAAGGCCGAAGCCGATCACGCTGGTGC
This sequence comes from Novosphingobium sp. TK71, assembly GCF_055361505.1. Lineage (NCBI taxonomy): Bacteria > Pseudomonadati > Pseudomonadota > Alphaproteobacteria > Sphingomonadales > Sphingomonadaceae > Novosphingobium > Novosphingobium sp. TK71. The sequence continues at coordinate 3,294,502 of NZ_CM143962.1, read as the reverse complement.
CCACCAGCACCGCCGCGGCGCGCAGGATGCGGCGGTCCGCGAGGGTCCAGGTCATGGCAAGGCCCCAGAGCACCGGCATCAGCAGCCCGCCCAGAACGATCCGGGTGCGCGGATCGCCCGGCAGGTAGACGGTCACGCAGAAGGCCACCGCCATCGCCGCGGTCATGCCGAGCGGCCCGGCCAGCAGCGTGCGCAGGACGCCGCGCCAGAAGCGGCCCGGTTCCTCCAGCGGTTCGGGCGCGGTGTCCGCCTCGCGCAGGCGCGCGGCCTTGCGCCGGACCCGGCCCAGCCAGATCACGACGAGCGCCCCGATGCCTTCCATGACGAGCGCCAGCGCGGTTCCCTTCACCGGGCCGATCGCGAATGCCGCCGCCAGCAGGAGGCCGAGCAGGACGAACCAGCCCCCGGCCACCAGGCCGAGCGCCGAACCGTCACGCCGCAGCCACGAGCGCCGCAGCAGGAAGGCGCCGGACGCGCCCCCCGCCATCAGCAGGAGGCTTGCCGGCCAGATCACCAGTGGACCCCGGCGCCCAGGCCGAAGGTCTGCGGCTCACCCAGGATCGCCTGGTGGATCGCCGCATATTCGTACTGCTTGTACTTCTCGTTGAAGATGTTGCGGGCGAAGACGAAGAGCGACCAGTTCCCGGTCTCGTAGCCGAGCTTGCCGTTCACCACGGTACGGGCGGAAACCTTGTACTGCGCCTGGTCCTGCCCGACCCCGGTATAGACCGAGGTGCGGTAATTGGCGTTGACGTTCGCGGTGAACCCGCCGCCGAACTGCGCGTTCGCGCCGCCCGAAAGCGTCCATCGCGGGGCATAGGGGAACTGCGTGCCCTGGAGATCGACCGTGCTGGTGGCGCCCGTCGGCAGGGTGAAATCGTCGAACCGGGTGCGAACGTGCCCGACCGAGGCATAGAGATCGATACCCGTCGCCACGGCGGCGTTCGCCTCCACCTCGAACCCGTAGAGGTGCGATCCCGCTGCGTTGACGGTGTTGTAGTCATAGGCGTTCAGCCCGAAGTAGGCGGTGACCTGCTGGTCCTTCCACTCCATGTAGAAGAGGTTGGCGTTAAGCGTCAGGCGGCCGCCCAGCCACTTGGAGCGCAGCGAGCCTTCGTAGTTCCAGCTGAATTCGGGATCGTAGGGCACCAGTTCGGCGCGCGCCGGGTTCTGGCTCGACCCGCCCGAGCGGTAGGCCCGCTGCACGGTGAAGGCGGTGGTGAGGTCGGGCGTCCAGTCCATGCTGATCCCGGCCTTGGGCAGGAAAGCGTTGAACGTGCGGCTGTTGGAGGCCAGCGGCGAGGAAGCATCGGAAACGAGGCCGAGCACGCCCTGGTTGATGACCGAGATGACCGGCGCATAGGCGGTGCCCATGAAGTTCACGTCCGGCAGGGTGCCGTTGAAGGCGGCCACGGTCTCCGCCGCGTAACGGTTGCGCTCGTGATCGAAGCGGAAGCCTCCGATCAGCGTCAGCCGGTCGGTCAGCTTGAAGCGGGCATCGCCGAACAGGGCCATCGTCTCGACCTTCTCGGGCTGCTCGGCGCTATAGGCAACCGGGATGACCGGAAGCTGGGCCGCATAAGCCGTAGCGATGGACTGCGCGGTCGCCGCGTTGAAACCGTTGGCTTGAAGCAGCCCCGCGATCGTCGCGGTCGGCGTGGCGATGTTGACGCGGCTGTTCTGATCGATCGTGCCGGTGCGGCGATAGTACCACGCGCCCAGCAGCCCGCTCAGCCGCTCGTCCTCGTAATTGAGGCGCAGTTCCTGCGTCAGCGTCCTGTAGAGGTAGCGGTTGTCGATCGCCTGGATATCTTCCGGCGTACCGTCGGTGTCGATCACTGAGTGGACCTTGGAACGGTTCCACGAAGTCACGCTCGACAGCTTGAGCCCGCCTGCCAGCGGATAGCTGAGGTTCAGCACCGCCAGATCGCTGTCGATCTTGCCGCGGCTGGGCTGATCGCCGGTCGAGATGCGGTGATCGAAGTAGTCCGGCACGTCGGTCCGCGAATATTCGTAGAGATAGCCACCGTCGCGCCGCACGCGGTTATAGCTGGCCACCGCTTCGAGACCGGGAATCGCGCTCGGCGTCCACATGACCTTGCCGCGCAGGTTCAGCGACTTCAGCGCGTCGTCATAACCGCCGCGCGTGACGTTGCGCACCAGCCCGCGATCCGCCCGCCGCTCGGCCGAAAGGCGCACGCCCAGTTCGTCCCTGATGATCGGACCGCCGATCGCGGCGGAGAAAGTGCGATCGTCATGCTCGGTCCAGAGCACGCGCGCATCGCCGCTCCAACGGTCGAGAGCAGGGTTCTTGCTGGTGATGACGATACCGCCCGCCAGCGCATTGAGCCCCTGGATGGTGGACTGCGGCCCCCGCAGGACTTCGACCTGCTGCACGTCCCACATGTCGGTCGGGCCGCCATAGAGCGCCCACTTGGGGATCGGCGCGCCATCGACGTAGACGCTCGCCGCATCGGCCTGCCCGCCGGCGCCCACGCCGGTATTGCTGACGCCGCGAATGGTGAAGCCCGACGAGCCATAGGTCTCGGAAAGGTTCGCGGTGCGGTTGTAGACGTCCTGAATGGTGATCAGGTTTTCCCGCTCGATCTTCTCGGATGTGGTGACGGCGATGCTGGTCGGCGTCTCCTTAAGCGTGCGGGCGCTCTTCTCGCCGGTGACGATGATGTCGTCAGGCCCGGAAACCTCGTCGACCGGAGCGCCCTGCGCGTGGGCGGGAACGGCGAGCGCAGCCATGGCGACGCTCGAAAGCAATGCGGAAAACCTGAACATGAAACCCCCTGTTCCTTCGCGCGGGGGCATAGATTTCATCGATATTGCGAGTCAATCGCATTCTCATTTTACCACGCCGCATTTTCCACGACATGTCCGGCCCGGGTCTCGCCGCCCCGCGCCGAGGCCACGAGGCCGGGCGAGCGCACGAATGCCCCGGCGATGAATTTGTCGATGCGGCGGCGCTATCGATGCGATTGCGCAAATTTAACAAGCAGATTCCGTGATATATTGTTGAATAAGCGGCGTGTTTACCCCGTCGTAACCCTACCCGTTATCGTTTGTTAGTACGCAGGCGGTACTCTTTCATCCCGTCACAGGGGGCGCGGGCCATGGTGCCGATTGAAAGTATACTTTCGCCGAACAGAAAACTGACAAGCGCTCGCCGCGCCTCGGTTCATCTCGTTCAGGCGGCAAGCGCGGCCGGTGCCGTGGCCAGCATCTTCACCGAAGGCGCGGTGTCGCATGGCTTCGCCGCCGTTGCGGCGATCGGCGCGATTGCCACTCTTGCCGTCGGCATCCGCTACGGACGCCGCGCGGTGGCCGAACTCGATTCCCACCTCAAGCTGATCGACGAAGCCGGAGAGGCCCGGCGCCAGCTTGAGGAACTCTTCGCGATGACCGACATGCTCCAGGCGGCGGAAAACCACGAAGATGCCGGCGCCGTCCTGCGGGCAAGCGCGGAACGCCTGCTGCCCGGCTTCAGCGGCGCGCTTTACGTCTTCAACAATTCCCGAGACCGGCTGGACCTGGCCAAGTCATGGAGCCGGAGCGAGGATTTCGAGCCGCCCTGCACGCTGTTCCCTGACAATTGCTGGGCACTCAAGCGTGGCAAGCCCCATATCAACGACGCGCGCAGCGGCACGTTATGCTGCCTCCATCCGATCGGCGGCAGCTCCACCATCGAAGTGCCGATGATGGCGCGGGGGCAGGTATTCGGGCTGCTGGTGTTCGCCAGCGAGGCGCCGGACGCGCTCGAACGGCTGACGGACCTGCTCCGCGTGGCACGCGCGCTGGCGGATTCGATGTCGCTCGCGCTGTCCAACATCACCTTGCGCGAAAAGCTGCGCACGCAGTCCCTGCGCGATCCGCTGACGGGACTCTACAACCGCCGCTACATGGAAGACGCGCTCGAACGCTACATCAGCCTCGCCCAGCGCACCGGCACGGCAACTTCGGTGCTGATGATCGACCTCGACAACTTCAAGCGCCTGAACGACGATTACGGCCACGCCAAGGGCGATGCGGTTCTGCGCGACGTTGCCGGACAACTGGTGGGAACGCTGCGACCGTCCGACGTGGTGGCACGCTACGGCGGCGAGGAACTTCTGGTGATCATGCCCAAGTGCAGCATCGACAATGCCGCCGCCAAGGCCGAAATCCTGCGCAAGCGGATCGAGGGGCTTTCGGAAATCCATGCCGCGCAGATCAGCGCCTCTTTCGGGGTGGCCGCCGTGCCCGAAACGGCAACCGGCGCCGCCGACCTCGTACCCATGGCCGACAATGCGCTCTACGCCGCCAAGCAGGCCGGCAAGAACCGCGTCGTCATCGCCTCCCGCCGCGGCAAGGCCGAGGACAAGAGCGCCCTGCGCCTGACCGCCTCGGCCTGATAGCCACCAACTGAAAGCCGCCGCCCGGTCCTGTGCCGGACACGAAAAAGGGGCCGCATCGCTGCGGCCCCTTCGTCTTTTCGGGTCCTGAAAGGCCGATCGCGCCGCGATCAGTCCTCCTTGAGGAACGCCGGCAGGTGGTCGGGATCGCCGCCGCCGTTGCCGCCATCACGCGGACCACGGGGACCGCGATCGCCGCGCGGGCCACGATCGTTGCCGCCACGGCCGCCGTCACGGCGCGGACCACGACGGTCACCGCCGCGATCGTCGCGGGGACCACGATCGCCGCGCGGTTCGCGCGGTTCGCGGGCCGGACGGGTGTCTTCCAGCTCGGCACCGGTTTCCTGGTCGACGACGCGCATCGACAGGCGAACCTTGCCGCGCGGATCGATCTCGAGGACCTTGACCTTGACTTCCTGGCCTTCCTTCACGACGTCGGTCGGCTTTTCGACACGCTCGTTCTTCATTTCGGAGACGTGGACGAGACCGTCCTTGCCGCCCATGAAGTTCACGAAAGCGCCGAAGTCGACGATGTTGACGACCTTGCCGTTGTAGATCTTGCCGACTTCCGCTTCCTCGACGATGCCGAGGATCCACTTCTTGGCGGCCTCGATCTGGGCGATGTCGGACGACGAGATCTTGATCACGCCTTCATCGTCGATGTCGACCTTGGCGCCGGTTTCGGCGACGATCTCGCGGATGACCTTGCCGCCGGTGCCGATGACGTCACGGATCTTCGACTTGTCGATCTGGATCGTCTCGATGCGCGGGGCGTGAGCCGACAGTTCGGTACGCGAGGAACCGAGGGCCTTGGTCATTTCACCCAGGATGTGCGCGCGGCCGGCCTTCGCCTGCTCGAGCGCCTTGCCCATGATTTCCTTGGTGATGCCGGCGATCTTGATGTCCATCTGCATCGTGGTGATGCCGAGTTCGGTGCCTGCAACCTTGAAGTCCATGTCGCCGAGGTGATCCTCGTCGCCCAGGATGTCCGAGAGGACGGCGAAGTCTTCGCCTTCCAGGATCAGGCCCATGGCGATGCCCGAAACCGGACGGATCACGGGAACGCCCGCGTCCATCATGGAAAGGCAGCCGCCGCAGATCGTCGCCATCGAGGACGAGCCGTTCGACTCGGTGATGTCCGACAGGATGCGGATGGTGTAGGGGAAGTCTTCCTTGGCGGGCAGCACCGGGTGCAGCGCGCGCCATGCCAGCTTGCCGTGGCCGATTTCGCGGCGGCCCGGAGCGCCGAAGCGACCCACTTCGCCGACCGAGTAGGGCGGGAAGTTGTAGTGCAGCATGAACGACGAGTACGACAGGCCTTCGAGGCCGTCGATCATCTGCTCGGCGTCCTTTGTGCCCAGGGTGGTGGTGCAGATCGCCTGCGTTTCACCGCGGGTGAACAGCGCCGAACCGTGGGTGCGCGGCAGGAAGCCGACCATCGATTCGATGGGGCGGACCTGGTCGAGCTTGCGGCCGTCGATACGCTTGCCGTCCTTGAGGATGGCGCCGCGAACGATTTCCGCTTCCAGCTTCTTCATGGTCTTGATGGCGACCATCTGCGTCTGCGGCGTTTCGTCCGAGAAGGCTTCCTTGGCCTTGGCACGGGCGGCGTTCAGCGCATTGGCGCGGGCCGACTTGTCGGTCAGCTTGTAGGCGGCGGTAACGTCCTTGCCGACGGCCTTCTTGAGCTTCGCCTTGATGTCGGCGGTATTGTCCGACAGGTCGATTTCCCAGGGGTCCTTGGCGGCCTGCTCGGCGAGGTCGATGACAAGGTTCACGACCTTGCGGCATTCGTCATGCGCGAACATGACGGCGCCGAGCATCTCTTCCTCGGTCAGTTCCTTGGCTTCCGATTCCACCATCATCACGGCGTTGCCGGTAGCGGCGACGACGAGATCGAGGCGGCCATCGGCCAGCGCGGCGGTCTGCTTCGGGTTCAGCGTGTATTCGCCGTCGACGAAGCCGACGCGGCAGGCGCCGATCGGGCCCATGAAGGGCACGCCCGAGATGGTGAGAGCGGCCGAAGCGGCGATCATCGCAACGATGTCGGCCTCGGTTTCGCCGTCATAGCTCAGGACCTGGCAGATGACGTTGATTTCGTTGTAGAAACCTTCGGGGAACAGCGGACGGACCGGACGGTCGATCAGGCGGCTGGTCAGCGTTTCCTTTTCGGTGGCGCCGCGTTCGCGCTTGAAGAAGCCACCCGGGATGCGTCCTGCGGACGAAAACTTTTCCTGGTAGTGCACGGTCAGCGGGAAGAAGTCCTGGCCTTCCTTCACCGACTTGGCGGCGGTAACCGCGCAGAGCACGACCGTTTCGCCATAGGTGGCGAGGACCGCGCCGTCAGCCTGACGGGCAACGCGGCCGGTTTCCAGAGTGAGCGTCTTGCCGCCCCACTCCATGCTTACGGTTTTGACGTCGAACATAAGAGGTTTTCCTCAGCCCACCGGCCCTATTGCACGGCGGGGTTTACTGCCGGGTATGCCGTCCCGGTCCGGTATGGAGCCGCTGTGGGGCCCCTGGGTCTGCCGCCGAATTGCGGACCGACCCCTGATGCAAGAAGCGGCCCGCTAGGGGCCGCCTCCCGTTAGTCTTACTTACGCAGACCCAGCTTCTGGATCAGGGCGTTGTACCGCGCGACGTCCTTCTTCTTAAGGTAGTCGAGCAGCGAGCGGCGCTTGTTGACCATGGCCAGCAGACCGCGACGCGAGTGGTTGTCCTTGTGGTGAGCCTTGAAGTGCTCGGTCAGGTTGCGGATGCGCTCGGTGAGGATCGCGACCTGAACTTCCGGGCTGCCCGTGTCGCCAGCGACGCGTGCGTTGTCCGAAATGATGTCCTGCTTCTTTTCAGCGGTAACCGACATAAACTTTACTCCGCGACATCCGATAGGTTGAACCCCCTGACAACGCGGGCTTCGCCGCCCGAAAGCTCCATGAGCGCGACGGGAATGATCCCTTCTCGCGCCCAGCAGAGCCCGTCATCATGGGGCAGTCCGGTCAGAACGCGGCCCTGTCGGACCGCCCTTGCCTGCTCCGGACCGAGGTCGATGGCCGGGATGTCGTCCAGCCCCACCTCAAGTGGCAAGAGTATCTGTTCAAGCGGTGCGCCCTTGCCGATTTCGTTCAATTTGTCCAGCGAAATCGCGTGAGACAGGTCGAACGGGCCGGCCTTCACGCGGCGCAGCATGGTCACTGTTCCGCGCGTTCCAAGAGCTTGCGCGACGTCCCGGGCCAGGGATCGGATATAGGTTCCCTTGGAGACGTGGGCGAGCAATGTCGCCCCCTCTTCCGGATCGAATCGTTCGAGGCGCAGATCGAGGATAGTGACCGCGCGGGTCTTCAGCTCGACCTCCTGCCCGGCACGCGCAAGGTCGTAAGCACGCTCGCCATCGACCTTCAGGGCGGAATAGATCGGCGGCACCTGTTCGATCGGGCCGGTGAAGCGCGGCAACACCGCCTCCACCTGCTCAAGCGCCGGGCGCACGTCGCTTGTGGCGATCACTTTGCCTTCGAGGTCGAGCGTGTCGGTTTCCGAACCGAAGCGCACGGTGAAAAGGTAGCTCTTGCTGGCATCGAGCATGCGCCCGGCCAGCTTGGTCGCCTCGCCCAGCGCAACCGGCAGCACGCCGGTAGCCAGCGGATCGAGTGTGCCGCCGTGGCCGACCTTCACCTTCTTGCCATAGCCCGCCTCGCGCAAGTTGCGCTTCACGGCGGCGACGGCCTGCGTCGAGCCTAGCCCCAGCGGCTTGTCGAGGATGATCCAGCCATGCGGAGCCGGGCGAGTCTGGGCGGGTGCATTCATCCCTCTCCCCAAGTCGCGCCGGGCCGGTTTGTCAACGATCGTCCGCCGAAACGGCGGCTCAGTATCCTGCCACGAACTGCGCGAGGGCGTAGTAGTGCCCCGTCGCCCACATGACCGGCGGCACGACAAGGCGGCCGACCAGCCCCCACTGCGGGAAGAAGTAGGGAACGACGAGCAGGAGCACGATCAACAGCGGAAAACCATAGGGGCGAAGCCGTGCATAGGGCTCCGCCAGCCCGCGCGGCAGCAGTCCCTCGACGATGTGCGATCCGTCGAACGGCGGGATCGGCAGGAGGTTGAACAGCGCGAGGAAGACGTTGATCATGATGAAGTTGTTGAGGTTCTGCCCGGCGAACTGAAGCACATCGCTCTCGGACGACCCCGCCAGCCTCACCAGCAGTCCCAGCAGCACCGCGCCGATCGCCGCCAGCACGAGATTGGAAACCGGCCCCGCCGCCGCGACCACCATCATCCCCCGCTTCGGATCGCGCAGGCGCCAGCGGTTGACCGGCACCGGCTTGGCCCATCCGAAGATCGGCGCGCCCGCCAGCGCCAGCGCACCGGGGAGGATGACCGTGCCCACAGGATCGACGTGGCGCAGCGGATTGAGCGACAGCCGCCGCTGCTCCCGCGCGGTGGGGTCGCCCAGCGCGAGCGCGGTCCAGCCATGCGCCACTTCGTGGAAGACGATGGCAAGGATCAGGGGAATGACGAGCGCCGCGGCCTGCAGCAGGGTCTGGTTCATGCCCGTGATCTAGGTGCGCAGGCGCTCGCCCGCAATGGGCCCGTCACCGCCCGAGCGCTTCGCCGAAATGCTTGCGGCACAGCGCCACATAGCGATCGTTGCCGCCGATCTCGGTCTGCGCGCCTTCGTGGACGGCGCCGCCCGCGGCATCGACCCGCAAGTTCATCGTCGCCTTGCGGCCGCAGTGGCACACGGCTTTCAGTTCGATCAGGGCATCGGAGATACCCAGCAATACCGCCGAACCGGGGAACAGTTCGCCCCGGAAATCGGTGCGCAGCCCGTAGCACAGCACCGGAATGTTCAGCCGGTCGGCGATATGGGCGCATTGCCAGGCCTGCCCAGGCGTCAGGAACTGCGCCTCGTCGACCAGCACGCAGGACAGCGGCTCCACCGCGTGGACCGCCTTCACGTGTGCCACCAGGTCGGTATCGGTCAGAAAACGGCGTGCTTCGGCATGGAGGCCGATGCGGCTTTCGATCGCGTGATCCTCGCCGCGCGCCTCGCTGCGGTCGTCCAGCCCCGCGGTCCAGAGCATCGTGCGCATGCCGCGTTCGTGGTAATTGAAATTCGCCTGAAGCAAAGTCGCCGACTTCCCGGCATTCATGCTGGCATAGTAGAAATAGAGCTTGGCCATCGCGACTGGGGATAACATGCGTATTCCCGGCCTGCACGGCACACACGGCGATTGTCCCCGCTTGAATGAATTGTTCCGCCGCTATCTAATCCCGCTCGAACGACAACCGTGGTTGGAGTTGGGCATGAAGAGATGGATCGCCGTCATCGTGATCTTCGCGCTGGCCGGGCTGACCACCGGGTATCTGGCGCTCGCTCCGCGTGCCGCCCATGCCACCGGCTCGCTGCGGCAATTGCTGGACACGCTGGACCAGCGCGCCGCCGATCTCGTTTCGCTCCTTGGCCATACCGGCGCGCTGATCGCACCGCTCGCGCTGGCTCTCGTGCTGTCGCTGGCCGTTCTCCTCGCCGCCCGCTTCGCGCGCCGCAAGCCCGCGCCCGGTCCGGTCTGGCGGCCCGAACCGCTGACCGACGAACAGCGCATCGCCGGGCCGCACGGCCGGTTCGCGCCCTCGCCGCCGACCACCGGCGAACCCGGAGACTTCGCTCCTCCGCCGCGCCCCGTCGTCCTTGTCCGCAAGCCGCGCGAGCGCGGGCGCGACTGGTTCGGCGATGCAAGCTGGCTCGGCGGCCTGCCCCGGCTCGGCAAGACCCCGTGGCCGAGAGACGAGAACGGCGTGCCGCTGCCCTTCGCCGCGCAGATCGATCTGGCGGAACTCGCCGCGGCATGCCCGGAAAGCCCGCTGCCGCATCAGGGTTCGCTTGCCTTCTTCGCCGGTTCGGGCGCGGTCATCCCGGTGCCGCCGGGCAGCGGCGATTTCTCCGCCCCGCCTGCCCAGCTGCCTCCTGCGGATGACGAAGGCGGCCATGCGCTTCCCGCTGATGCCGCCCGTCTCGGCCACAGCTTCTTTCCATACTGGCCGGTGGAGCCGGTAGCCATCACCCTGCCTGACGAACTGAGCGATTACCGCGAGATCGGAAATGACGAGGCGATCGAACAGGCCATGCTGGATCGCCTGCGCGCCCGCTATCCCCTGCGGACCGGGCCATTCACGGTGGAAGAGCCGGTTACCTGGATGTGGTGGCACGGCGCGATCCATCTGGCCACGGAGTTCCGCGCCGCGATGGACCGCGCCCCGCGCCTGATCGCATTGCGAGAGGACCGCACCGCCGCCGCCCGCGCCGATCTCGACATGCTGGAAGACGATCCCTCGACCACCCCGCTCCAGCTCGAAGCGGCGCGGCGCGCGCTGGATCGGGAAGATGCGCGGCTTCGGGCCATCCGGGCGCAGTACGAAGCCCTGCCGCAAGTCATCGCCGCGATGGACGGCTTCGTCGATGGCCGCGATCCCTGGGCGCCGCTGGGCGCGGAGGAACTGGCGGTGGTGCGGGACGTGCTCTCTCACGTCCACCGGGACTGCGGGGAACTGGTCCGGCAACACGCGCCCCGCAGCCCTGCGGAACTGGCGGCGCTTTCACTGCGGGCGATGGTTTCGGGACCGCCGGAAGCGCTGCCGCAGATACCGGATGCGGAACTGGCGCGGATCAACGCGGGCTTCCGCCTCGCCAACCTGCACCAGCACCAGGTCTTCGGCCCCGGCAGCCGCCACCACGCCGCGCGCGACGATCATCGCGGCGACGTGCTGCTGCTGCAGCTCGGCCATGACGACATGATGGAATGGAACTGGGGCGAGCTTGGGCTCTACCAGTTCTGGATCGCCCCGCATGACCTTGCCGAAGGCCGGTGGGACAAGGTCGCACTCACTTTCGAGGCGGGCTGAGGCGATCCCGGATACCCGCGCTCAGGCGGGCCAGGTCATTCCTCGCCGGCGCTGTCCTGCAGATCGCGCTTCACGCGCGGGTCGTTCAGCAGCGAATCGATACGGCTGGCCTCGTCGAAGGTCTCGTCGGCGCGGAACCGGATCTTCGCCGCGTAGCGCAGCTTGAGCCGCTGGGCGACCTCGCGCTGGAAGAACGCGGTGTGCGTGCGCAGCGCCTTGAGCACCGCTTCCTCGTCCTCGCCCAGCAGGGGCTTCACGAAAACGTTCGCATGTCGCAGATCGGGCGTCATGCGCACTTCGGTAACGGACACCGCATGCGTGCTGAGCGTCTGGTCGTGCACCTGCTGGCGGGTGAGAATCTCTGAAAGGACGTGACGCACCTGTTCGCCCACCTTCAGGAGGCGGACGGCGTGCTGCTCGGGAGTTACTTGCTGGCGTACCATGGCTTTGTCCCATGTGGGCTGACGACGACAATTTGCAACAATTGATTACGGCTCGAAAGCCGCTTTGTGTGGTTTAGCTCCTGCAAGTCATACTTCGAGGAGCTACCGAATGAGGAATTTCACCGCTGCCCTGCTCGCCGCCGCCCTGCTCGCGCCGACCGTGGCGGCGCCGGCCATGGCCGCCCCCGGCAGCCACGAGCCTGACCGTTCGCAGGCCCATTCGCAGCAGTCGAACCACGCGCCGGCCAGGAAGGCCCCGCAGCAGAACAAGGGTTCGCACCAGTTCCGCAAGGGCGAGAAGTTCGACCGCAACCGCGCCTCGAACTACCAGGTCGTCGACTATCGCAAGTACCGCAACGTGAAGGCGCCGCCGCGCGGCTACCACTACGTGCGCTCGGGCAATGACCTGCTGCTGGTGGGCATCACCAGCGGCATCGTCGCCGCCGTGACCAGCGGCATGTTCCGCTGATCGCGTAACGGATCGCGAATGACGGGGCGCCGTGCCGGACCAGGCACGGCGCCCCTTTTCACATCTTGGTCACGATCCGCGCCAGCGTGCGCACGTTGCGCGCCGCGCCCCGGCAGCCGAGCCGCTTCTCGATGAATTCCATCGTCAGCGGGCTTTCTCCCATCGGCCCGCCGAAATCCACGAACAGGCAGCGATCGCCGAGCGCAAGCCGCTCCGCGCCGATACTGCCGTGGTCCCCGACCAGACGGCCGAACTGCTGCTTGGTCGGCTGCCGTTCCAGCAGCACGGTATGGACGAAGGCGTCGTCACTTCCCACGAAGGGATTTTCCTCCACCGCCGCGCGAATTTCGTCGCGATTGCGGACGGCCGTGTAGGCCGACATGTCGAAGCGGTCGCGCATCAGGTAGGAGAGCAGATCCTCCAGCCCCTCGGTCGGGCGTTCCTCGTATTCGAACAGGACATTGCCGCTGGAGATCACCGTTTCGGCATTCTCCAGTTCCTCGCGCTCGAAGGCATAGCGCAGATCCGCCATCGACAGGCGATCCCCGCCGACGATCAGCGAGGCAAAAAAGGCGCAGTAGCGGGTCATCGGTTCACCATCATGGCCAGGGAATGCGGGCAGCAGGCCGAAGAGCGGCCCCGGTATCCACCCACATCCCGACGTTTCAAACAGACCGGCAAGGGAAGCATCGGCATTTCCGCCCTGCGCCTTGCGGCGGCCCGGCTCCCCAAAGACCGACGGCCACCGCCGGGCTTCATGCCCGACGGTGGCCGTCCGATACTCAGGAGCCGAAGCCCTGCAAGCCTGGTCCTGCGGACCTTAGCCGACAGTACGCTCGCGGTGGCTGACTTCGAAGACTTCGAGGTGGTCGCCCGCCTTGATGTCGTTCGTATCGGCCAGCACGACACCGCATTCCAGACCGGCGCGCACTTCGTCCACGTCGTCCTTGAAGCGGCGCAGCGAGGAGATCGTGGTCGCCGAAACGATGACATCGTTGCGGGTAAGACGCGCGCTGAGACCCTTGCGGATGAAGCCGTCGACAACGAGCAGACCTGCTGCCTTGTCGCGCTTGCCGGCCGGGAAGACCTGCTTGACCTCGGCGCGGCCGACGACGGTTTCGATACGTTCCGGACCCCAGATGCCGGCCATCTGCTTGGCGACTTCGGCGGTCAGTTCATAGATGATGTCGTAGTACATCATCGGCGTCTTGGTCTTCTCGATCTGCTCGCGCGCCTTGGCGTTCGGGCGGACGTTGAAGCCCACGATCGGCGCACCCGAGGCCGAAGCCAGGGCCACGTCGGTTTCGGTGATGGCACCGACGCCCGAATGCAGGATGCGAACCTTGATCTCGTCGTTCGAAAGGGCATGGAGCGCGGCGTTGATCGCCTCGACCGAGCCCTGCACGTCCGCCTTGACCACCACCGGATACTCGATGACGCTCTGCTTGGCGGCAAGCGCCGAGAACATCGTGTCGATGCTGGCGGGAGCCGTGGCGGTGCGCTTGGCGGTCGCCTGTTCCTGACGGTAGGCCGAAACCTCGCGGGCACGCTGCTCGCTGTCGACGACGGTCAGCTTGTCACCGGCCATCGGCACACCGCCGATACCCAGCACTTCGACCGGCATCGACGGCGGCGCCGCCTTCACCTGACGGCCCTTGTCGTCGAGCATGGCGCGCACGCGGCCGCTCTCGGTGCCGACGACGAGGATGTCGCCGACCTTCAGGGTGCCGCGGTTGACCAGCACGGTCGCCAGCGGGCCCTTGCCCTTGTCGAGCTTGGCTTCGATCACGGTCGCCTCGGCCTCGCGGTCGGGGTTGGCCTTGAGCTCCATCAGTTCGGCCTGGAGCAGGATCTTCTCGATCAGCTCGTCCAGACCGGCGCCCGTCTTGGCCGAAACCTCGACGTCCTGCACGTCGCCCGACATCGCCTCGACGACGATCTCGTGCTCCAGCAGACGCTCGCGGACACGCTGCGCATTGGCTTCGTGCTTGTCGATCTTGTTGATCGCCACGATCATCGGCACGCCGGCGGCCTTGGTGTGATTGATGGCCTCGATCGTCTGCGGCATGATGCCGTCGTCGGCGGCGACCACCAGGATGACGATGTCGGTGACGTTCGCACCGCGCATGCGCATCTGGGTGAAGGCAGCGTGGCCGGGCGTGTCCAGGAAGGTGACGAGATCGCCGCCCTTGGTCTTGATCTGGTAGGCGCCCATGTGCTGGGTGATGCCGCCCGCTTCGCCGCGAACCACGTCGGTACCGCGCAGCGCATCGAGCAGCGAGGTCTTGCCGTGGTCGACGTGGCCCATGATCGCCACGACCGGGGGACGCGACTTCAGGGTCTCGACCGCATCGACGTCGGCCGAAGTGTCGATGTCGACATCGCTTTCGGACACGCGCTGGATGTTATGGCCGAATTCGGTGACGAGCAGTTCGGCGGTATCCTGGTCGATCGTCTGGTTGACGGTGACCATCATGCCCATCTTGAACATCGCCTTCACCAGGTCGGCGCCCTTTTCGGCCATGCGGTTCGCCAGTTCCTGCACGGTGATCGCCTCGGGGACGACCACGTCGCGGACCTGCTTTTCACGCTGCTGCGTGTAGCCGCCGAAGTGTGCACGGCGTTCCTTCTCGCGGGCGCGCTTGAGCGCGGCGAGCGAGCGGGCGCGGGCGCCTTCGTCCTCGTTGAGCGCACGGTTGACCGTGAGCTTGCCCGACTGGCGGCGATCGCCACCCTTGCGGTCGCGGTCGCCGGGGCGCGGAGCGGGAGCCGGAGCGCCCTTCTTGGCCGCGGCCGGGCCCTTCGCGGCGGTGTTGCCGCCCGAGGTGTTGCCCGAAGAGGTGTTGCCCGAGGCGGCACCCGCCGAACCAGCGTTTGCGGCAGGCGCATTGCCCGAACCGGCGTTGCCGGCATTGGCATTGCCCGAAGCGGCACTGGCGGCGGCCGGAGCCACGGGTTCCGGCTTGCGGATGGGTTCGGGGCGCTTCACCGGGGTGAAACGACGCGGCGCGGGGGCCGGGGCCACGGGCGCTGCGACCGGCGCCGGGGCCGGAGCAGCGGCAGCCTTGGCTTCCGGTGCCTTCACTTCGGCAGGCGCGCTTTCGGCAGCCTTGGCGACCGGAGCGGCAACAGCCGGCTCCACCGGAGCAGCAGCTGCGGCCGGGGCTTCCGGCGCCGGGGCCGCGGCAGGCTCAGGAGCAGCAGGCTCGGGCGTAGCGGACTGGGCCGCCTGTTCCTCTGCCTGGCGAACCTTGGCTTCTTCCTCGGCACGGCGATTATCTTCGGCGCGGCGCTTCTCTTCCTCGTGAGCACGAACCTTTTCTTCGTGTTCACGGCGGTTCGCTTCCTCGAGCGCGGCGAGTCGGGCTTCCTCGGCCTCGCGCTGAAGACGGGCGACTCGCTCCTGCGGAGTCTCGTTCGAGGGAATCGGCTTGCGCGGCGGCGGCGGAGCCGCGCGCTGCGGGGCAGGCTGAGGCGCGGCGGCCTGCGGAGCAGGTGCGGCCTGAGGTGCGGGTGCGGCCTGGGGCGCGGCTTCGACGGCGCCTTCGGAGCCCGGCTTGCCGAGCACCTTGCGGCGCTTTACCTCGACCACGACCTTGTTGGTCCGGCCATGGCTGAAGGTCTGCTTGACCTCACCGGCTTCCACGGAACGCTTAAGCCCCAATGGCTTGCGGCCCAGGGTCGGTTTGTTGTCGGTCTCGCTCATATCTCTCGTCGTGCCCTTCAGTCTCAATTCGTCGCCTCGGGCGCGGCGCTGCGTGCCGGCCCGTTGCCACCATCCATACCGTCCCCGTCCGTCTCGGTGCGGGGCTGCCCCTGGAAATGCAGAAGGCGCTGCAGCAGCGATGCGACTCGTTGAGCCGCTCCGCGATCGTTCAGCGCCAGGTGAACGACGTTGTCGCGGCCCAATGCCACAGACAGCGTCTCCCGGTCCAGAGGCAAGCGTATGCCCTTTAGACCGCTTCCTTCCGCCTCGCTCCCGACTCTCCAGGCCTGGTCGAGCTTGCGCGAGCCGTCTTCGCTCGCATCGGCGGCGTGGGCAAGCCAAGCGACCCGGCCCTCACGCGCGTTCTGCGCGATGCGGTCCGAGCCCATGAGCAGCCTGCCCGATTTCAGTTCGAGGCCCAGCCGGTCGGCCAGTGCGCGGACAAGCGCCTGTTCGATCCGATCGGCAAGGTCTTCGGGGATGGCCAGCGGCGCGCCTTTGTAGGCACGCGCCATCGCCCCTTTCAATTTGCCCTTCTCGAGCGATTTTTCAAGGTCCGAACGAGAAACGCCAATCCACGCGCCGCGCCCGGGGGCACGCGCGTGGATGTCGGGAAGGACCAATCCGTCCGGCGAGATCGCCAGACGGATGAAGTCCTCACGCGCACCGATCTCACCGGAGAGAATGCATTTCCTCTCCGGGCCGGCGCCGTCAATGTCGGAGCTTACGCGCTCATTGCGAGGATTCCGCATCGGCGGCCTCCTCGGTCTGCGGTTCGGACTCTTCCGAGTCCTCGAACCAGTGGGCGCGAGCTGCCATGATGATTTCGTTACCCTGTTCTTCGTTCAGGCCGTACTCGCCGAGTACGCCGCCCTTGTCTTCGTCACGCGCGCGGCGGTTCACCGAACCGTCGCGGCGGCGCTGCTCGGAGCGCTTCTTGGCGATGAGCTCGTCCGTGGCGAGATCGGCCAGGTCGTCCAGCGTCTTGATGCCCGCCTTGCCCAGAACCACCAGCATGGCCTCGGTGAGGTGCGGCAGTTCGGCCAGTGCGTCCTCGACGCCGAGCGCGCGGCGTTCCTCGCGGCTCGCTTCCTCGCGGCGCTCGAGCGCTTCGAGGGCGCGGCTCTGCAGTTCCTCGGCGAGTTCCTCGTCGAAGCCCTCGATCGCGGCCAGTTCGTTCAGCTCGATGTAGCCCACTTCCTCCAGCTCGCTGAAGCCTTCGGCCACCAGCAGCTGCGAGAGGGTTTCGTCGACGTCGAGCTCTTCCTCGAACATCTTGGAGCGCTCGGTGAATTCCTTCTGGCGCTTTTCCGAAGCCTCGGCCTCGGTCATGATGTCGATCTGCGAAGCGGTCAGCTGCGAGGCCAGACGCACGTTCTGGCCGCGGCGGCCGATTGCCAGCGAAAGCTGGTCATCGGGCACGACGACTTCGATGCGGCTTTCTTCCTCGTCGATGACGACGCGGCTGACGGTCGCGGGCTGGAGCGCGTTGACGACGAAAGTCGCGGTGTCCTCGCTCCAGGGGATGATGTCGATCTTCTCGCCCTGCAGTTCCTGCACGACGGCCTGCACGCGACTGCCCTTCATGCCGACGCAGGCGCCGACCGGGTCGATCGAGTGATCGTTGCTGATCACGCCGATCTTGGCGCGAGAGCCCGGATCGCGGGCAGCGGCCTTGATCTCGATGATGCCGTCGTAGATTTCGGGCACTTCCTGCGCGAAGAGCTTCTTCATGAAGTCCGGGTGCGCGCGGGAAAGGAAGATCTGCGGACCGCGGTTCTGGCGCTCGACGCGCATGACCAGCGCGCGGACGCGCTCGCCGACGCGGGCGGCTTCGCGGGGGATCTGCTGGTCGCGGCGGATGACGCCCTCGGCGCGGCCGAGATTGACGATCACGTGGCCGAATTCGACCGACTTGATGACGCCGGTGATGACTTCACCCGCGCGATCCTTGAATTCCTCGTACTGGCGATCACGCTCGGCGTCGCGGACCTTCTGGAAGATCACCTGCTTGGCCGACTGGGCGTCGATGCGGCCGAGATCGACCGGGGGCAGCGGATCGACGATGAAGTCGCCGAGCTGCGCGCCCTTCTGGAGCTTGTCGGCCTGCTTGAGATCGACCTGCTTGAAGTAGTCCTCGACGTTCTCGACCACTTCGACGACGCGCCAGAGACGCAGGTCACCGGTGCGCGGATCGAGCTTCGCGCGAATGTCGTTTTCCGCACCGTAGCGGTTGCGGGCCGACTTCTGGATGGCTTCTTCCATCGCCTCGATGACGATCGACTTGTCGATCATCTTTTCCGAAGCGACGGAGTTCGCGATCGCGAGCAGCTCGGCGCGGTTGGCGGAAATCGCACTGGCCATGGCTTAGTCTTCCTGTTCCTCGACAATCTCGTCGGCCCCGCTGTCGTCCAGCGGGCGGGTTGCTGCGATCAGCCTGTCGGTGAGGACAAGCCTTGCGGAATGAATATCACTGAGCGGAAAGGTCACGCGGCCCGACTTGCGATCGTCCAGCGTCACCACTTCGCCTTCGAGGCCCACCAGATCGCCCTGGAGCGTCTTGCGATTGCCTTCCACCGGCGCCGTCAGCGTGACCTTGGCTTCGTGCCCGGCCCAGTTCACATAGTCCTGCGGACGGGTGAGCGGACGGTCGATGCCCGGCGAGCTGACTTCGAGGCGGTAGGCTTCGCTGATCAGGACTTCACCGGCTTCCTCGAGCGCGTCCATGCGGTCCGACACGCGGTGCGAGAGCTTCACGCAGTCATCGATCACGAGCTGGCCCGTCGCCGGGTTCTCGGCCATGATCTGGAGCGCGATCTCGTCATCGCCCACTTCGCTCTTGCCGAAGATTCGCACGCGCACGAGATCGAATCCGAGGGCCTTTACCTCCGGCTCGATGACTTCGGTGATGCGTGCAATGTCGGCCAAGCCCAGTTCTCCGGTAAGATTCGCGATAATCAAAGCGACATCAGGTGCCACGCAGTTTCGCGCCGGCCCCTTCCGGCGCCAGCCCGAACCTTGTTTCACCAATGTCGGGATGAGGCGCAGATAAGCCCATCGCCGGAAAAATGCAAGAGAGAGTCTTGGCCCTGCACGCGCCCCCGGCGGCGGCGGAAAAATCCGCCTCTTGCGGGATTTCGCGGACGC
Source organism: Novosphingobium sp. TK71 (assembly GCF_055361505.1). Lineage (NCBI taxonomy): Bacteria > Pseudomonadati > Pseudomonadota > Alphaproteobacteria > Sphingomonadales > Sphingomonadaceae > Novosphingobium > Novosphingobium sp. TK71. The sequence goes on along the minus strand of NZ_CM143962.1, from coordinate 3,275,437 downwards.
GGCCCAGCCGCCATGGCCCCTCACCCGGGGAGCGGGACGGCAAGTACATGAAAGTGCAGGCCGGGCGAGTTTCGGGTGGGGGGGGGACCCGCCCGGCCTGCGTCCGGCGGGGGGAGGGCCGCCCGCCGGAAACGCCTATGTCATGCCACCTCGCGGTTCATCAGGTCCGCCCGCCGCATCGAGAGCGCGCGGCGCCCGCCGATCACGAGATGGTCGTAGAATTCGATTCGCGCGCTCCGGCACAGCATCGACAGCCCCCGCGTCGCGATCACGTCCGCCCGGCTCGGGCGGGGATCGCCGGAAGGATGGTTGTGGACCAGCAGCAGCCCCGTTGCCCCGCAAGCCTGCGTTCGCCGCAGCAGCGGCCGGCAGGCGGCGCGGATCGCGGCCACGCCGCCGGCGGTGCAGACCACCTGCCCGATCAGCCGCCCGTCTTCCCCGAACGGCAGTTCCAGCATCACTTCGCTGCGCAGGCAGCCCAGATGAGTCACCAGGGTTTCGAGTAACCGCCGCGATAACGGACGGACCCGGCTGCAACCCGGGACCAGTCCTGCCACGAGGGATCGCTGCCATTCCGCCGCTTGCGAGAGGCATGGAGGATCGTACCGATCGCCATCGCCAGCAAGACCAGGAACGTCGGAGTCCCGCGCATGACGGCGTAGACCGTGGGAGGAACCCCGATATCCGCCCACCGCGCGAAATGCGCGCTCAGGCTCAGAAGCTGCAACGACGCTGCCCATATCGGCCAGACTCTCCGCGCCTGAAGGGCAAGGGCGCCGAAGCCGGCTGCCCCCACCGCATCCGTCAGAAACGAAAGCGGGTCCACACTGGTGAAACCACTGGGCAACAGGCTTTCCCCGCCCAGTTGCAACAGCACCATCGCCAGGATCACTCCGGCGCCCCAGCGCTCCGGCCCGCCGCCCCTCCACAACGAGAAGGAAACCGCCAGGACGAGCACCAGGAAGAATGCCTGCTGTTCCGTATTCTCCAAATGCACCCCCGCCAGCGATCAGGCCGCCGCCATCGCAGCGGTCCGGGCCGATTCATCCGTGTCGATCATATTCTTTTCCGGGCAGCGGATGGGGATGTCCATCGTCTCGGCAAGTTTCGAGAGGTCGCCGTGCGCCCGCACCAGTTCGGAGCGCGCCTCGATCAGGCTGCGCTGCATGTTGGCGACGCGCGCCATCGGGCGCTGGCCGAGATGCGCCACGTTATCGGTGGCCACGCGGGCACGGGCGATTTCGGCGAGAAGTTCACCCGCCTTGGCGAGCAGTTCGTCCATGTCGTCCTCAACCGACCGGATGCTGCGCGCGATCCGCAAGCTGGCAATTTCGGGTGTCATCGATCAAGCTCCTCGGGCCTCGGGGCCCACTGTCGGAAAACGGCTGTCGGAAAAACGAAGGCTTTCCCGAAAGCCGGTCAGCCGGAGCGTGTCAGAGCAGTTTTCCCAGAGCCTGGGCGATCGCCAGCGTCGCCGCCAGGGTCACCGCCATCATCAAGGCCAGTACGAAAACCGCCGCTACGCGCCCCACCCTTCCGAATTTCGCATCGAAAGCCTCCAGTCCCACCGGCTCTGGCATCCGGGTATCGAACCAGTCCGGGTGACGGGCCATGGGCCTGGCATCGGAAAGGACGAAAACCGGATCGATCGGCAGATCCTGTTCATCGTCATCCTCCTCGCCGCCTCCTGCGTCGATACGGGAAAAGTCATATGTGGATTTGCCACATAGCTCCACGAGCCGGGCATAAAGGCGGGCGGTATCCTTGCGGTTGACGGTGCCCCACTTGTCGCGCACCGCAGCGATGCGCTGGTCCACGGTATTGGGGGCGATGCGCAGTTCCCTCGCGATTTCCTTGGTCGTGCGGTGCATCGCCAGCAGATCGAGCACCTCGACCTGCTTCGCCGTCAAGTTTTCCAACAACCCTGTCGCTTCGGAAGCGTCGGCTACGTCGTGCACGTTTGCCCTCAATTTGCGCATTCGGCGCACTATACTGAACTTATCTATAGGTAAAATTACATTAGCCGTGAAGTTGGGAATTATCCGACTTAATATCAACTGGCGGATTCACCTTCGCCGCCGCACGAGGACTGGTGCGATTCGGTCCCGGGCGAGATTAGTCCTGCGTCCTGGCGGGCTCAGCAAGCCGATGCTTCTTCATGCAATGGCGCAACTGGTCGTAAGTCAGCCCGATCGCACTCGCCGCGCGCCGCTGGTTCCAGCGATGACGCTCCAGCGCCTCGACAAGCAGCCCGCGCTCGTATGCCTCGACACTGGCCCGCAACCCCGCCCCCGAAGGCACGGATGAGGGCGAAAGCGAAGACGAAGGCGGGGACGAAAACGAAGGCGGGAGCGGAAGCACGGGTTTGCCAACATCCCCATCCGCCACCGGAGCGGCGGACGGCCGCGCTTCGGCCGAAGGCAGGCGCCACGGGTTCTCGAAGGGGTCGAACACGATCCGGGCGATCGGTTCATGCTCATTGCCCCAGCGATAGACCGCACGCTCCACGACATTGCGCAGTTCGCGCACGTTTCCCGGCCAGGCATGGGCTTCCAGCACGGCGACGGCGCCGGGCGTGAAACCGGGCCACGCCTCCCACTCCAGCTCGCTTGCCATGCGCCGCCCGTAATAGTCGGCAAGTTCGTAGACATCCCCTTCCCGCGCCCGGAGCGGCGGCAGGTTGATGACCTCGAAGCTGAGCCGGTCCAGCAGGTCGGCACGGAACCTGCCCTCTTCGGCCATCCGCGGGAGATCGGCATTGGTGGCCGCCACCACCCGCACATCGACCTGCACCGGCCGCGAGGCGCCGATCCGCGCGATCTCGCCATATTCGACCGCGCGCAGCAGCCGCTCCTGCGCGGCCATCGAAAGCGTGCCCAGCTCATCGAGGAACAGCGTGCCCCGGTCGGCCTCCTCGAACCGTCCGGCCCGCGCGCGGACAGCCCCGGTGAAAGCCCCGGCCTCGTGCCCGAACAGTTCCGCCTCGATCAGGGTTTCCGGCAAGGCCGCGCAGTTCATGGTGATGAGCGGCTCCCCCCAGCGGGGGGACAAGTGGTGGAGGCGCTGGGCGATCAGTTCCTTGCCGGTGCCGCGCTCGCCGATGACGAGCACCGGCCGCCGCACCGCGGCCGCACGGCTGGCGCGCTCCACCGCATCGAGAAAGGCCGTGGACTGGCCGATGAACTGAACGTCGCGTTCCATTCCCGAATATTAGCGAAATTTCCCATTCATTGGCAATTCATCTTTTGCAGGCGCGCGCTGCAAGTCCCTGAAATCGCGGAAATCCGCCCTCTGCGCAATTTGGCACGCCCCTTGCGATGTGAAGGACAAATTCAACGCGACCCGAAGCAAGGACTTGAAAACATGCCTTTCCACGAAGCCAGCATCGCCGACCGCAAGCAGGCCAGCTTCCAGCAGGCCGGTTCCGGGACACGCAGCAAGCTTGACTGGGCGGTCATCGCCGCCGTGCTCGCCATGGGCACGCTGAACCTCGCCGTCATGAGCGACCAGTTCGCCACCAAGGCTCACGCCGCGGCGCCGATCTGCGGAGTTCCGCTGCAGTGAGCAGGCTCGACGCGGAAATCGAAATCCTGCAGAACCCGGCACCGGACGCACCGGCATTCGGCGCCGGACGCGCTTACCGGTTCGATCAGGGCTCCTCGGGCCCGGGTTACAGGGCCGCCAGTTTCAATCGTGCATTCAATGCCGCCTCGATCAAAGGAACCGCCAGGATGGGCATCTTCTCCCGCACTCGCGACATCATCGCCGCCAACTTCAACGACATGCTCGACAAGGCGGAAGACCCGGGCAAGATGATCCGCCTCATCATCCTGGAGATGGAGGAAACCCTCGTCGAGGTCCGCACCAGCAGCGCGCGCACCATCGCCGACCAGAAGGAACTGCGCCGCCACGTCGGCAAGCTCGACAAGCTCCAGGCCGACTGGGGCGACAAGGCCCAGCTCGCGCTGAGCAAGGACCGCGAGGACCTTGCCCGCGCCGCCCTGCTCGAACGCAAGAAGGCCGCCGAGATGGCCGAACAGCTCCGCACCGAGATTGCCGTGCTCGACGATGCCCTGCGCGCTTACGAAGAGGACATCGAGAAGCTCCAGAGCCGCCTGCGCGAGGCCCGCAGCCGCCAGTCCTCGATCGCCGCCCGCTTGCAGAGCGCCGAGAATCGCGTCAAGCTGCGCACCCTGCTGTCCAGCGAGCGCGTGGACGAGGCGCTGGTCCGCTTCGAACAGCTCGAACGCCGCGTCGACTATGCCGAAGGCCGCGCCGAGGCGATGAGCCTGTCCGACAAGCGCCAGCCCTCGCTCGCCGATGAAATCGCCGCGCTCGAGGATGGCGACAGGATCGATGCCGAACTCGCCGAGATGAAGCGCGCCATGGGCGCCGGCAAGGCGACATCGGAATAACAGCGGCGCACCTGGCATCCCGGCAGGTGCATGCCGCCCGCGAAGGGCCATGACCGGGAAAACGGGGACAGCCGGACCTGAAGGGACGGCAGGCCTCACCAGCGTCATCGGCGGCGGCCCGGCCAGGTCCGGGGTCAGCCGCAAGGGGAAAGGGAAAACCAGTGTCACGCGGACAATTCTATCTCGACAAGTCGAACGCCAAGCTCGCCGGCGTCTGCTCCGGTATCGCCGACTATACCGGGGTCGACACGCTCTGGATCCGCATCGCGGCCGTGATGCTCACCTTCTTCGTCTCCTTCGTGACGATCCCGATCTACATCGCGGTCGCCGTGCTGGCGGACAAGCGGCCGATGAGCCTCTACAGCGAGGACGAGGAAGAGCGCCTGCTGCGCCGCATGGAACGCCGCCGCAACCGGCAGGGCTTCGGCCATAACCTGATGCGCGGCACCTCCGGCCGTTCCGCCCTCAACCGTTCGGGCCACTTGCGCAGCGAACTCTCGGACATCGACCGCCGCGTCGCCGAGATGGAAGCGCACTACACCAGCAGCAATTCGCGCCTCGCCGCCGAAATCGACAGCCTGCGCTGACAGGCGCACGGGCAACAGGGACACGATTATGGAAGACTCGATCTGGGCGCTCATCCCGCTGGCACCGTTCATCATCGGCGGCTTTGCGATCTGGACGCGCCACCAGCGCAAGATGGCCGAACTGCAGGTCCAGGCAACCGCCGAGAAGGCCGCGCAATACGCCTCGCACTCGAAGGAACTGGAAGAGCGCGTGCGCGTGCTCGAACGGATCATCACCGACGGCAGCTACGACACCGCGCTCCAGATCGAGGCGCTGCGCGACATTCGCGAAGTGGAAAAGCGCGATGTGGAGAAGACCGCCGTCGATAAGGCGACCCGCCAGTGAGCTTCGGGGACTTCATGGGGCTTGCCGCCGTCATGGCCAGCATGATCGCGATCTCCGCGATCCTTGCCGGGGCCTACAAGCGGCGGCTCGCCTTCCTCGAACGCAAGCTGGAGATCGCTGCGGGGCAGTCCGCCCGGATCGCCGCCGAACAGGCCGCCCGCCACGCCACGCATAATGCCGGGATCGAGAACCGCCTGCGCGCGCTCGAAACCATCATCACCGACGGCGCATGGGACACCGCGCGCCAGATCGAATCCCTGCGCACCGCCGACGGCGAGCCGCGCGCGAACTGAACAAGGGAACCTGACGGACATGGCTCTCGACTATGCAACCCTGGAAGTGCTCTCCCCGGTGATCGTTGCCGCCACCGCGCTGGGCGTGGGCGGATGGATCTTCAACAACTGGCTGCGCATGCGCCACGGCTATCCGCTGGAAAACTCCTGGGGCAAGGCGATCTATCCCAAGAACGACGGCGAGGCGCAGGCGCGGGTGCAGCTCCTCACCCAGGAAAACGCCCAGCTTCGTGCCGAGATCGGCTCGATAAAGGACCGCCTCGCCAGCGTCGAACGGATTGTCACGGATCAGGGTTATGATGTAGCGCGCCAGATCGAAGGCCTGCGGGAAGCCCGCAACGGGATCGGCCACGAGGTGACGCAATGAGTTTCTGGACTGCCGTAGTCGTCATTTTCGCGATAGCCTCGGTCACGTGGCTGCGCGCGCAGAAGCTGAGGGGCGAAAAGCCGGGCTTCCGACTGGACGACCACAGCGAGCGCGAACACGAACTGGAGAGCGAGGTCGAGAACCTGCGCAAGCGCATCGCCGTGCTCGAACGCATCGCCACGGACGACCGCCGCGAAAGGGATCTCGCGCGCGAGATCGACGCGCTCCGGGATTGACGCCGCCGGGATTGACGCCGCCGGGCGATCCGGGGCCGATCTTGACAAATTTAACCAAATAGGTTATAACCCCAGCCCATCCGTTCGGCCCGAAGCGCAAGGGCCAGCGGTGTATCGGGTCGGCGCAGGGAAGCCGGAAGGCGCGGGCATCCGCCTCGGCCAGGCACCCCTCCGTCCGACCGGACCGGTTCATCCGCGTGCCCGGCCCGCCGCTCCCAAGCCGGAGCGGTTTCCCGGACCACCCTGGGTCGAGGCCGACGCGAGCCCCGCGCCGTCGCACCCGAACCGTTCCGACAGGGCCGAGCCGGACTGGCATTGCCGCTATCCGGCCATTCGCAAGAGCAGGCAGAACTCCCGCCCGGTCTTCCACAGACGGGCATCCCTCGCCGGCCCGATGTTCATCAGGCTTTACGGGGCCTCCCCCTTCCGGCGTTACCCCGCATTCGCCAGCGGGTGCATTGCCATGTCTTCGGTCCGGGCCTGCGGTTCGGGTCTGCGGTCCGGGCCCGCCGCGCTCAGGGAACCCGCGCGTCCAGTTCCGCCAGCCACACCGCCGCGCTGGCATCGGACGGCGCGCGCCAGTCTCCGCGTGGGGACAGCGCGCCGCCGGAAGAGACTTTCGGCCCGTTCGGCACGGCAGAGCGCTTGAACTGGCTGAAGGCGAAGAAGCGCCGCAGGAACTTCTCCAGCCAGGACCGGATCGTGGCGAGGTCGTATTCGTTCCGGCGATCCTCCGGGAAGCCGGCTGGCCACGTCCCCGCCGCCGCATCGCGCCATGCATGGAGCGCGAGGAAGGCGACTTTCGAGGGCTTCTGTCCGAAGCGCACGATGTGGTGCAGGAAGAAGTCGTTCAGTTCATAAGGCCCGATCTTCGCCTCGGTGCTCTGGATCGCGCCGTCCGCGCCTGCGGGCACCAGTTCCGGCGAGATCTCGGTGCCGAGGATGGCGAGCAGCACCTCCTCGGTCTCCGCGCCGAACTGGTCCGTCGTCGCGCACCAGCGGATCAGGTACTGGATAAGCGTCTTGGGCACGCCCGCGTTGACCGTGTAGTGGCTCATCTGGTCGCCGACGCCGTAAGTGCACCAGCCGAGCGCCAGTTCGGACAAGTCTCCGGTGCCGATCACGAAACCGTCGTGCTGGTTGGCGAGGCGGAACAGGTAATCGGTGCGCAGGCCCGCCTGCACGTTCTCGAAGGTCACGTCGTAGACGGGCTCGCCGTTCGAGAAAGCGTGGCCAATGTCCTGCAGCATCGTCGTCGCCGCGGGGCGGATATCGATCTCCTCGGCAGTGATGCCAACGGCGTTCATCAGCTTCCAGGCGTTGGACTTGGTGCCGTCGCTGGTGGCGAAACCGGGCATCGTGTAGCCGCGAATGAAGGTGCGCGGCAGGCCCAGCCGGTCGCAGGCGCGGGCGGCGACGATCAGCGCGTGGGTCGAATCGAGGCCGCCCGAGATGCCGATCACCATCGACTTCGCGCCGGTAGCCTCGATCCGGCGCATCAGGCCGTCGACCTGAATGTTGAACGCCTCGTAGCAGTCGGCATCGAGTTTGTCGGCGCGCGAGGGCACGAAGGGGAAGCGCGAGACCGGGCGGATCAACCCGATGTCGCCGCCCGCCGGAGCATGGCGGAAAGGCACGGTGCGGAAAGTCTCGTCGGGATTGCCCGCCACTTCGGCCGCGTCGTTGAAGGTGGGCACGCGCATCCGGTCCATGACGATGCGGTCCACATCGACGTCGGCAATGCACAGTTCCGCCTCCAACGAGAAGCGCTCGCTCTCGGCCAGAAGGTCGCCCAGTTCGTAGACGATGCCCTGCCCGTCCCAGGCAAGGTCGGTCGTGCTCTCGCCGTGACCCGCCGCCGAGTAGATATAGGCCGCCGTCGCGCGGGCGGACTGCGAGCGGCAGAGCAGGTGCCGTTCGTCCGACTTGCCGATGACGATGTTAGAGGCCGAGAGGTTGCACAGGATCGTCGCCCCGGCGAGCGCGCCGTGCGAGCTGGGCGGGGTCGCGGCCCAGATATCCTCGCAGATCTCGATGAAGAAGCGGAAGTTGGGCAGCACTTCCGACGCGAAGACCAGATCGACGCCGAAGGGCACGTCCTGCCCGTTCACGCGGATGGTCTGGCCCTTCAGCGTCTTGCCACTGGCGAACCAGCGCTTCTCGTAGAACTCGCGGTAATTGGGCAGGTAGGACTTGGGCACCACGCCCAGCAGCCGCCCATGCGCGATGGCAAGCGCGCAGTTATAGAGCCGCCCCTTGTGCGGCAGCGCCGCGCCGACCAGCAGCACCGGCGAGAGATCGGCGCTGGCGTGGACGATTTCCGCCACGGCCGCTTCCACCGCCTCGATCATCGCCGCCTGCAAGTGCAAGTCGTCGATGGCGTAGGAAGAGAGGCACAGTTCGGGGAAGACCAAGAGGTCCACATGCGCCTCATGCGCGCGCTGCGCCTCTGCCAGCACGGCGTCGCGATTGAAGGCGACATCGGCAGTGCGGACCTTGGGCGTGGACGTGGCGACGCGCACGAAGCCGTGTTCGTGCGCCGAGAAGAATGAATGGGAGAAAAAGGGATGTGCACTCATGGGCAAATCCCTGACAGGATCGGAAGCGAGAGGCAACTTCCCCTTGCCCTCCCCCGCGCCGCGCTTAAATGGCAGGTCATGCGCAGCCTCGACGACATCCGCGAAGAATACGAGTTTTCCGAAGGCGATGAACGCTATCGCCTGCTGATCGGCCTCGGCGCCGAACTCGATCCCATGCCCGACGCGCTGAAGACGGACGCCACCAAAGTGCGCGGCTGCTCGGCCAGCGTCTGGGTCTATCCGATGGCGCAGGACGACGGCACGCTGCACTTCCTGGCAGACAGCAATGCCGCGATCACCAAGGGCATCGTCTCGCTGGTGATCTCCGCCGTGCAGGACAAGCCCGCCGCCGAAGTGGCGGAAACCGACATCGCCGCCGCGCTGGAACCGTTCGACCTCAAGAACCAGCTCTCGTCCAACCGCACCCAGGGCGTGCCGAACATGATCGCGCTGATCCGCGAGACGGCGGCGCGCTACGCGACCCAGCAGTCTTGAAACGGCTCGGCCGCCCTCTGTGGATGGCGGCGGGCCTGTTCTTCGTGGCGCTCGGCACGATCGGCATCTTCCTGCCGGTGATGCCCACGGTGGTGTTCTACCTGCTGGCGGCGGCGTGCTTCGGCAAGAGCCATCCTGAATGGGCCGAGCGCCTCTACAACCACCCGCATTACGGCCACAACTTGCGCGAATGGCGAGACCGCCGGGCGATCAGCCGCAAGGGCAAGGTCTCCGCGATCCTGGCGATGAGCGCCTCGATCCCGTTCACCTGGTTCACCGTGGGCTGGCCCTGGGTCCTGATCCCGGCGGCGGTGCTGGCAACGATCGGCCCGTGGATCTGGACGCGCGCCGAATAGGATCGCGGCGCTAGCGCCGGTCCCTGCCATAGACGTCAGTCAGCAGCGCCACGCCGGACCGGGTCGCCGTGGCCGTAAGATAGGTGAGGTAGACCGGGACCGGCGCCGGCATCACCACCGGCTGTTCCGGCCCCTTGCCGTGCCGGTCGAAGGCCTTGCCCATCATCCAGCGGCCGAGCTTCTCCGCATCGTCGAGGCGGATGCAGCCGTTGCTGAGATGGCGGTCCTCCTTGACCAGCAGGTCGCGGTTGGGCGTATCGTGAAGGTAGATGCCCTCGTCGTTGGGGAACAGGTACTTCACCTTGCCCATCGAATTGGCAGGACCGGGCAGTTCGCGAATGCGCAGGTCCACCTTGCCGTCCTGCACGGCCCGCCAGTCGATCGTCGCCGGATCGACGACTTGCGGATTGGCGCTCCAGTCCGACAGGACTTCCATGTTCATGGACTTGAGCGTGCGGCCGGAGAGTATCTTGCGGGCGACGTTGTCACGCGTGAGGTAGTCCGGGATATTCCAGTAGGGGTTGAAGATCGCCCAGTTGATGTAGCCTGCCAGCATCGGCGTCTGCGTCTTTTCGGCTCCCACCACGACCCGCATGGTGCCGACCATCCTGCCGTTCTGGTAATACCACAGCCGCGCGGTCGCCGCGTCCACCACGATATGCCGGACCGCCGCCGAGGGCAGCACGCGGGCGCGCTCCAGATTGAGCCGCACGACCTCGATCGTGCGCTCGTCGGCACCCTTGTTTTCGGCGGCGCGCAGCAGGTCGCGCATGCGCAGGTAATGCGGGCTCATCCAGCCCATCCCGCCGACATAGGCGCCGAAATCGTTCAGCGCCGCAACCCGCAGGATCGCATCGTCAGCCAGCTTCGCCGGGGCGAGCCCCTTGCCGACATAAGTCATGCCCACGTTCCCGGCCTTGCGCATGTCCCGCACATAGCGCGCAAAGGCGCTGGACAGCGCAACTTCCGCAGTGGCCAGGTCCTCCGGACCGCCGCGATTGGCCTGCCAGATCGCCTCGCGCAGCTTGTCCGGGCCATAACGCGAAGGCTTCAGGCCATCCAGTTGCGCCTCGTCGAGATAACGCAGGAACGCCTGTGCATCCGCGCCGATGCGGCCCTTGCTAACCCAGACCGGCTGGAAACCGCGGCCCTGGTAGAACTTCGCGATCTTTCCGCCAGCTTCATGCCGGATCGCCAGCGCCGTTGCCATGGCCCCGGCGCCGGTGGTTCCGGCTCCGGGGGCAGTGGCCCTGACCGACGCGGGCTTCGCCGCACCTGCCTTTACGCCTGTTCTGGCCGGAGCAGCCAGAGCCGTCGATATCAAGCCCGGACCGATGGTCAGGATGGCCAGGCCGAACAGCGCGGCCCCGGTCTGGCCGCAGGGAAACTGGCGGAAATTCATCGTGTGCTTGCTTCGCCCTCAGCCGCGTTCACCGGTGCGGGTCGGAGCGGGCGGCGGCGGAGGCGGCGGCGGCGTGTAGTTCGGGTGATAGATGCCGTCGGATGTGTAGTAACCGTCGATGATGCCGTCGCCATCGCGGTCGGCCGCGACGGATCCGGAAACGGCGCCGGGCGGCGGCGGCGGAGGAAGCGATTCCTTCTTGCTCGCGCATCCGGCCAGGGCGATGCCCCCCGCTGCGGCGAGAATGATGAGTGCTTTTTTCATGCGATGTCCTCCCGGTTCGTGTCCGTGTCGGAGCTTGGGAGAGGCGGGACTGTCGCAGCTCCCGTTGACACCCTGCCACGCTTATCGGGACTGCGAATCAGGGAAATAGCGCGGCCACCAGCGCAGAGACGAATAGTGGCACTTTCGCGCCGGATTGCGCGAGCCCCTGAAAAACGCCGATTTCGATAGTGTACGCCAGATTAACAGGGTGCCCGGCGGCATGGTACGCGGACAGAAGCCCCACCCTTCAGCGTTCGTCCACGGCCTCGCGAAGCACGGCGATGCCGCGCTGGCGCTGCTCGCGCAGTTCGCGCTTCAGCACGGCCGGGTCCCGCGCGATCACGAAACCGAAACTGACCCCGCCTTCCTTGCCCACCGTGGCGTGATGAAGCTTGTGCGCCTGAACGAGCCGCTTGGCATAGCCGCGCTTGGGCACCCACCGGAAATAGCGCTGATGCACGAGCCCGTCATGGATCAGCGTGTAGATCACGCCGTAGATCAGCACGCCAAGGCCGATCCAGGTCCCCGGCTCCCAAGCCCCCTCGCCCATCACCAGCGGCGATCCCAGCGCGAACATGCCGATGGAGATCGCCGCGCCGAACAGCGCGAAAAGGTCGTTCTTTTCCAGAAAGCCGTCGTGCGGCTCGTGGTGGTCGCGGTGCCAGGCCCAGCCGAAGCCATGCATCACATACTTGTGACTCGCCCAGGCGACGAATTCCATCGCGGCGGCGGCGGCAAGCACGACAAGGCAGGCGGCAAGAATGGACATGGACCGGCTTCTAGCCTGTCCTCGCGCGCTTGTCAGGTCCGGCGTCGGGCCCGGGGGTCAGGTCCGGCGTCAGGCGGCCTGTCCGGAATGCAGATGCAACCGCGAGAGCGCGGGGCCATCGCGGCTGCCCTGCATTCCTTCTTGTCTTTCAGGCTACCCTCTCCCTTCGGGTCGCCCGGCTCGCTTACCGGAGCAGAGCCGCGACACTTAGTTACAAATGCCGACAGGACTGTGACGTGTCAGTCTTCTCCCGTTCATGTTCGCAGCACTAAATCTGAATGCACGGAACAAGACCCGGAAAGAGAAGGAAAGTCCCATGCGCAAGATCGCCCGTTTCATCGCTCCCGCCCTCGTCGCCGCGCTGGGTATCTCGGCCATCGCACCCGGCATCGCCGAAGCCGCACCGCGCCACGAAGCTGCCCGCTACACGCCGAATCGCGAAGCGAAGATCCGCTCGGACATCGCCGGCCTGCGCAGCCAGATCGACCGCGCCGCCGCGCGCCGCACGATCAGCCAGCGCGAAGCGACCGGCCTGCGCCGGGATGCCGCCGAAATCCAGCGCCTGCACGCCAGCTACGCGCGCGGCGGACTGAACCCCCGCGAGATGCAGACGCTCGAAAGCAAGATCAATCGCGTACACGCCGCGCTCCACGCGGAACGGAACGATCGCAACGGTCATCGCCGCTGAGCAAATAGCTCCAGTTGATCGCCCAGCGAATAATGTTGCGCGAAAAGGCGCGCCGGTTCCCCTTGAATTGCGGGTCCGGCGCGCCTAATCGCGCTTTCACCATGACAACGAAACCGCGCACCCTCTACCAGAAGATCTGGGACGCCCACGTCGTCGACACGCGCGACGACGGTACCAACCTCATCTATATCGACCGGCACCTCGTCCACGAAGTGACGAGCCCGCAGGCTTTCGAGAGCCTTCGCGTGGCCGGACGCCCGGTGCGTCGTCCCGATCTTACCCTTGCGGTTCCCGACCATAACCTGCCGACCACGGCCCGCAAGGACGCGGCAGGGCATGTGCTGCCCATCGCCGATCCCGAAAGCGCGCAGCAGCTTGCCGCGCTGAAGAAGAACGCGCCCGCCTTCGGCATTCGCTATATCGACGCCACAGATGCCGAGCAGGGCATCGTCCACGTCGTCGGCCCCGAGCAGGGCTTCTCGCTGCCCGGCGCCACGATCGTCTGCGGCGACAGCCACACCGCCTGCCACGGCGGCATCGGCGCGTTGGCCTTCGGCATCGGCACCAGCGAGGTCGAGCATGTGCTCGCCACGCAGACCCTGCTGCTCAAGCAGTCGAAGAGCTTCGAAGTCCGCGTGGACGGCAAGCTGGGCGCCGGGATCACCCCCAAGGACGTGGTGCTCCACATCATCGGCGTGATCGGCACGGCGGGCGGCACCGGCTACGTCATCGAATTCCGCGGCAACGTCTTCGAGGAAATGTCCGTCGAAGGCCGCCTGACCGTCTGCAACATGGCGATCGAAGGCGGCGCCCGCGCCGGCCTGATCGCACCGGACGAGACCACTTTCGCCTATGTCCAGGGCCGTCCTTACGCGCCCGAGGGCGAGGACTGGGACAAGGCCCTGGCCTGGTGGAAGAGCCTCGCGACCGACGAAGGCGCAACTTTCGACAAGACCGTCTCGATCCGTGCCGAGGATATCCAGCCGACCGTCACCTGGGGCACCAGCCCCGAGGACACGTCGGCGATCGGCGGCTTCGTGCCCGCACCGGAAGACTTCGCCGATGCCTCCAAGCGCGACGCGGTCAAGGTCAGCCTCGAATACATGGGCCTGACACCCGGCACCCGGCTCACGGACGTGGAAGTGCAGAACGTCTTCATCGGCTCGTGCACCAACAGCCGCATCGAGGACATTCGCGCCGCTGCCGAAGTGCTCAAGGGCCGCCACAAGGCCGACAACGTGAAGTGGGCGATCGTCGTCCCCGGCTCCGGCCTCGTGAAGGCGCAGGCCGAGGCCGAGGGGCTGGACAAGATCATCATCGACGCGGGCCTCGAATGGCGCGAACCGGGCTGCTCGGCCTGCCTCGCCATGAATCCCGACAAGGTTCCGGCAGGCGAGCGCTGCGCCTCGACCAGCAACCGCAACTTCACCGGCCGTCAGGGCCCCGGCAGCCGTACCCACCTGATGAGCCCCGCCATGGCCGCCGCCGCCGCCGTGACGGGCAAGCTCACCGATGTGCGCGAACTGGTAGGATAAGCACGACATGTCCAACGATCCCGAAAACAACCTCGCCAGCAAGGCCGCTCTCGCCGCCGGTGCCGCTATCGGCTCGGCCGCGATCGCCGCTGCCCTGCTCTTCGTGAAGCGCCGCAAGGCCCGCGCGAACGAAAAGCCGCTGCATCCCGAACAGGCCCCCGAGACCGATTGATGCAGGCGATCTCCCACGTCGCCGGGCGGGCCATCCCGTTCGGCCGCAAGAACGTCGACACCGACGTCATCATCCCGGCGCACTGGCTCAAGACCATCACCCGCGAAGGGCTGGGCAAGGGCGCGTTCGAGGCGGTGAAGAAGGAACCGGGCAACATCTTTGCGGACCCCGAGTTCGCGGGCGCGCCGATCCTGATCGCGGGCGACAACTTCGGCTGCGGCTCCAGCCGCGAGCACGCCGCCTGGGCTCTGCTCGACATGGGCGTGACCTGCGTGATCGCGCCGAGCTTCTCGGACATCTTCTCGGGCAATGCCTTCAAGAACGGCATCCTCACCGTGGCACTGCCGCAGGAGGCGATCGACCGTCTGATGGAAGTGGCGCAAACCGATCCGATCGACATCGACCTTGAAACGCAGACCGTCACCACGCGCTTCCAGGACCGCTACAGCTTCGAGATCGATCCGTTCCGCAAGCACTGCCTCCTTGGCGGCCTCGACGAAGTGGGCCTGACCATGGCGCAGGGCGATGCCATTTCGGCGCACGAGGCCAAGGCGCGCAACGAGCTGCCGTTCCTGGCGAAAACTCCCGCAACCGTGTGACGCGGCCGTCGTCCCGGACCCGGTCCGGGACGCGGTAACGCAAATCGGCATTGCCCCCGTCCGCTTCGCACCCTATCGGCAGGATAAAGCCCTAACCGAGGTTGTCCGAATGACGAGTTTCCAGGATCGCGAGCGCGCCGAAGAGGCTAAGTTCGTGCATGATGCCGACACCCAGTTCCGCATCCAGGCGCGCCGCAACCGCCTGCTGGGCGAATGGGCGGCCGTCCGGATGGACCTCTCCACCGCCGAGACCGAGGCTTACGCCAAAGCCGTGGTCCAGGCCGACTTCGAGGAAGCCGGCGACGAGGACGTGATCCGCAAGCTGCTGGGCGACCTTATCGCCGCGGGCGTCGATGCTTCGGAAGGGGAAATCCGCGCCGCGCTCGAAGCCAAGCAGGTCGAGGCCCGCCGCGCCTTCCTCGGCGAAGCGTAAGTCGAACGAAAAGGAACCCCGCCATGGCGATGTCCGCCAGCGAAATCGAAGCCATGATCCGCGCCGCCCTGCCCGATGCTTCGGTCGAGATCACCGATCTTGCCGGAGACGGCGACCATTATGCCGCGCGCGTGACCAGCGCCGCCTTCGCGGGCAAGCCCCGCGTCGCCCAGCACAAGATGGTCTACGAAGCCCTGGGCGGCCGCATGGGCGGCGTGCTTCACGCCTTGCAACTCACCACCGCCGTTCCCAACTGACTTGTTGGCACAGTTTGAAGGTACTCTGAAATGTCCGACGTCAACGCCCGCATCGGCGAGATTGTAAAGAACAACGACATCGTCCTCTTCATGAAGGGCACGCCGCTGTTTCCGCAGTGCGGCTTTTCCAGCCGGGCGATCGCCATCCTCGAACAGCTCGGCGCCCCTTACGAGAGCGTCGATGTTCTGCAGGACATGGAAATCCGCCAGGGCATCAAGGCCTATTCCGATTGGCCGACGATCCCGCAGCTCTACGTGAAGGGCGAATTCGTCGGCGGCAGCGACATCATGATGGAGATGTACGAGGCTGGCGAACTGCACCAGCTCTTCATCGACACCGGGCTCGCGACCCAGGGCTGATCGCCGGGCGCCTCCAGCGCTTCCAGCGCTTCCGCGAAACAGGCATTCCGAACGCCCGGGGGAAACCCCGGGCGTTTTGCCGTTCATGGCGCGCGTCCGGCGCCTTGTCCGGCCCGTTGCAGGCCTTCGCCCTGGCGATGTTGGGAACCGAATGCTCGGGGAGGCGGGGCCGGGAGACATTTCGGCCCCGCCTCGGTCGAAACTACTCGAGGTACCTTTTAAACAAAGCATGACCCGTGCCAGTTCCCGATTTCCTTGAAATTCCGGGATTTCCCTGCACGGCCGGCCATCCTCCAGCAGCATGACTGTAAAATTGAGCGACACATCCTGCCGCCCGGCCGGCAGGACAATTCCGCTTGCCTCCCATGGCCCCCCGCGCGAATGCCATGGGATGACGGTCTACACTCCCAGCAACGAACCGATGCCGGCGGACGGCCCCAGCGTGGTGCCAGCAGCCACACTCGTGATCTTCCGCCGGCCCGCAGGGGAAGCAGCCGGACAACCGCCTGAACTGCTGATGGTCCAGCGCGCCCGCGAAATGCGCTTCGCCGGCGGCGCCGCCGTCTTTCCGGGCGGACGGGTCGATCCGGCCGACCGCGATCTGGCGGCAAACCTCATGCCGGACGCGCCCATCGAACTGGCCGCCGCGCGCATCGCCGCAATCCGCGAGACGCTGGAGGAGACCGGCCTGATGGTCGCGGTCCGGCAACCGGTAAGCGCACCGGCTGCGGCGAAAGCACGGCACATGCTGCTGAAGGACGGCCGCCTCGCCCCGGTCCTTGCCCAATTCGGCTGGGAGCTGGAGCCTGAGCGGCTCACGCTCTATGCACACTGGTGCCCGCCGTGGGACAAGGGTTTCGATACGCGCTTCTTCGTCACCGATCTCGGGACCGGCGCGGTGGACGTTACCGTGGATGCCACGGAGAACACCCGCCTGTTCTGGACCAGCGCCTCCCACGCCATCGACATGGCGGATCGCGGGGAAATCTCGGTCATATTCCCCACGCGCCGCAATCTGGAGCGCCTGGCCCGCTTTGCGAACCACGACGATGCGCTGGCGGACATCGCCCGGCATCCGGTCGAACGCATCCATCCCCGGATAGAGCTGGTGGACGGCGAGGAATGGCTGATGATCCCGGACGGCCACGGCTATCCGGTGCGGGGCCAGGTCAAGGCCAGCGCCGATCGCGGTTGACCTGCAGGGTGCGCAGGGAAGGCTCGAGGTTCCCCGCGCACCTCGCCGGTCCGGTTCGCCCCGTCAGGCCGGCTCGGGCGCGGCCGAGGCGTTCGGCCCCTCGATCTTGCGGCCACTTGCCCCGTAAAGCCCCAGAGCGATAGCCAGGACGAACAGGGCCACCATCGCCTTGATCGCCAGATCGTAGCTGCCGGTCAGCGTGAAAGCCTTTGCCGATCCGATCACCGCAAAGGCAACGAAGGGCAGACTGATTAGGGAGTTGAGGCCGAACCCGCGGCTGTAGCTCGCCTGTCCGAACGCGTCGGAAAGCCCCCTCCCCAGTGTCGGGATCGCGCCGACGCCATGCATTCCGATCAGCGCCACCGCAACGGCGGTGAAGGCGAAAGGCGGGTGCAGCAACAGGAGCGCCCAGAGCAGCGCGCAATCGAAGCCGATCAGCGCCAGCGAACGCCCGCCGCCGATCTTGTCCGCAAGCCAGCCGAACAGCACCGACCCCGCGATCCCGGCCAGCGACATGATCGACTGGAGCTGCGCCGATTCGGCACGGGAGAAGCCCCAGGATTCGCCCATCGGCACCAGAAGCGATCCCAGCAGCACCGAACTTGTCATGCTCGCCACCGCCGCGATGCACAGCGCCCAGAAGCGCGGCCGGGCCAGCAGCTGCGCGACGCTGAACGAACCGTCCGACGTGCGACGGTCAGGCGAGACGGGCGCAGCGGTTTCGAGGCCGGGGGGATGGTCGATCGTCAACAGGCAAAGCGGGATCATCACGGCCCCCGCAACGAGGCCGATGGCAAGATAGAGCGTGCCAGGCGCGAAACTGTCGAGCGCCTCATGCAGCAGCCAGGGCATGATCGCGATGGCGACCGGCAGATGCACCACGCCCAGCGCCAGTCCGCGATTGCGGTGGAACCAGCGCGTGACGAGCGTGGCCGGCCCGACTGAGCCCGCCAGACTGAGCGCCGGACCGAAGAACAGGCCGTAGGCAACGAGGTAGAGAGCATAGCTTTGCGTGAAGGCCAGCATCATGTAGCCGCCCACCGTCAGCAGCGCGCCCGCCAGAAGAAGCAACCGCAACGACACCCGGGCCATCAGCACGCCAACGAAGGGCGCCAGCAGGCAGGACCCGACCAGCACCAGCGGAATGCCGGCCGCCGCCGCTTCCGCGCTCACACCGAGCCGTTGCTCCACCGAAGCGAGCATGATCCCGAAGGAGCCCATCACGGTGCCGATCACCAGATTGTGCGAAACGCCCGCGATCACGCCCATGCGGACGGCAAGCGGATGATTTGGAATATCCGGCGATTGACCGGGTGCATGTGCCATGGCTCTCTCCCAAGAGACGAAGGTGCCGGCTTTGCGCCGGACATTATGTCCCGGGGAGGATACGTGGCCCTGTGATGCTGACGAGGAGATTGGCCGAGGCCCGGCAAGATACCGCCGGGGCGAACCAGGCACCGCTCAGCCGATGGCGCGGCGCTCCGGCACGAACGTGGGGTGGAGCCGAACCAGATGCTCGATCACGGAGCCGAAGAGCGGGCGATCGAACTCGATCCCGGCGAAGTCGCCGCTGAGCCAGCGCACGATGCCGGTCATGCCTGCCAAACCCTGGGGCCGGATTACGACACGGCTGCCCACACACAGGAAAGGCGCCGCGATTCGCACGCAGCATCCCTCGGTCGAAAGGTCGGAAATCTCGCCCTCGTCGTGCAAGCCCCCCCCGTCGTGCAGCCCCCCATCGTGCAAACCATTGTTCGCTCGGCATTGTGCCGCCAGCGATATCGGCTGTCGTTCGGCGCGGCGCTGGAGGAAGGGGCGGTTCATGGTCTGCTTATGGCGCAAACCGGTTGACCAACCCTTAAGTGGCAAGGCCCGATCACGCCGGAGAAAGCGCCTCGTCGCCCTTCCCCTCTTCGGCCTTGGCGGCGAGCCTTCGGGCGAGGACGGCGCAGACCATGAGCTGGATCTGGTGGAAGAACATCAGCGGCAGGATGATCGCGCCGACCTGCGCGGCGGGAAACAGTACGCCTGCCAGCGGCACGCCGGTCGCCAGGCTCTTTTTCGAGCCGCAGAACAGGATGACGATGCGGTCTTCGTGATTGAAGCCCAGCAGCCTGCCCAGCACATTTCCCAGCACCATCACGAGCGCCAGAATCCCAAGCGAAAGCACCGCGATGAGCGCCAGTTCGGAAAGCGTCACCTTCTGCCACAGTCCCTCGAGCACGGCGGCCCCGAACGCGGTATAGACCACCAGCAGGATCGAACCGCGATCCGTATAGCCCAGCAGCTTCTTGTGCCGTTGGACGAAGCCCCCGATCCACGGCCGCAGCAGGTGCCCCGCCACGAACGGCAGCAGCAGCTGGAGCGAGATCGTGACGATCGGATCGGTCGAGAAGCCCTGCGCCTTGCCGGTGATGAGCAGCGCGGTGAGCACCGGGGTCAGGAAAATGCCTGCAAGATTCGAGAACGAGGCGCTGCACACCGCCGCCGCCACGTTGCCGCCGGCAATCGCGGTGAAGGCGATCGAACTCTGCACCGTCGAGGGCAGCAGGGTCAGGAACAGCACCCCGGTTGCCAGCGAGGGTTCGAGGCCCGGAATGGCACTCACGCCAAGGCCGATCAGCGGGAACAGCACGAAAGTCAGGCAGGCCACCGTCAGGTGCAGCTTCCACGCCCGCGCCCCGTCGAGGATAGCCTCGCGCGAGAGCTTGGCGCCGTGCAGGAAGAACAGCAGCGCGATCCCCGCATCGGCCACCCCGCCCGCCACATCCGCCCAGACCCCGCGCGCCGGAAGCACCGAGGCCAGCCCCACCGTCGAGACCAGCAGGAGAAGATAAGGGTCGATGTTCAGGCGCGAAAGCAGGCGATTCATCCCGCTTCTCTAAAGCCTTGCCGCGCCCGGCAAAAGCCCCCGAAGCGCCTCCTTGCGAGGAACAAGTCGCGCGGCGGCGGGTTGATCTCCTCAACAACTCGGGAAAGGATCTACCATGCGTTCCGGACTTTTGTGGCTGATAGGCGTGCCCATTCCGATCATTCTCCTGCTGGCCTATTGCACCGGCCATCTCTGAGCAGGGGTTCACCGGCTCGGCAGCGCGCTTACGCGGCGCGGAATGACTACTTTGGCGGGAATTGGCGCGCCCGGCAGGGTTCGAACCTGCGACCCCAAGCTTAGAAGGCTCGTGCTCTATCCAGCTGAGCTACGGGCGCGCGCCGGCTCCCCATAGCGCGGTTCGCCGCCGGCGCAAACCGCATGGACGGCGCAAGTTGTGCTTTGCGACGTTGCAGTGGCAGGTTACGCACAGCCGATGAGCGAAGCAGACCCTTCAAGCCCCGGCATTTCGGGCTCAGGCCTTTCCCGTATCGACGGCATGGCCGGCGCCCGGCGCCACTTCCGATATTTCGACTATATGCTGGTCGCCTTCGTGGTGATCCTGCTGCTCTCCAACCTGATCGGCGCCGCCAAGCAGGCCGAAGTCTCGTTCCCCTTCATCGGGCCGGTCACATTCGGCGCCGGTGTGCTGTTCTTCCCGGTTTCCTACATCATCGGCGATGTGCTCACCGAGGTTTACGGCTATGCCAACGCCCGCCGCTGCATCTGGGTGGGCTTCTTCGCACTGCTGTTCATGGTACTGATGAGCGTGGTCGTGGTGGAAATACCCGCCAACCCCGAATGGGCGCTCGCCTCGGCGACCTATACGGTCGCCGGCAAGGAGGTGACCGCGCCCAATCAGGCGGCCTACTATTCGATCTTCGGGCAGACCCCGCGTATCGTCTTCGCCTCGGTCTGCGCATTCTGGGCGGGGGAATTCGTCAATTCCTTCGTACTGGCGCGCATGAAGGTCATGACGCAGGGCAAGCACTTGTGGACCCGCACCATCGGATCGACGGTGTTCGGCGAAGGCGTGGACAGCGCGCTGTTCTATCCGCTCGCCTTCCTTGGCGTGGCCGGATTCACCCCTCATTCCATCGCGCTGCTGGCGCTGACCCAGTGGCTCATCAAGACGGGCTGGGAAGTCGTGCTGACCCCCGTGACCTACGTGGTCGTCGGCTGGCTCAAAAAGCGTGAAGGCGTGGACGTGTTCGACAGCAACGTGGACTTCTCGCCCTTCGCCAAGACCCGCAAGACCGCGGCAACCCCCGAATAAAGCGCGCCTTCCGCTTGGCATGACCGGCCCGCCCCGGTAGGTCCGGCGCGACCATGCTCGACCGCATCCTCCTGTCCCGTTTCCGCAACCACCGCGAGACCGCGGTGGAAGGCACGGCTCAGTTCAACCTCCTCGTGGGAGAAAACGGCGCGGGCAAGACCAACGTGCTGGAGGCCATCTCCCTGCTCTCGCCCGGACGCGGACTCCGGCGGGCGAGCCTGGCGGACATGCCCGGGCAGGGCTTCGACGGCGGCTTCGCGGTAAGCGCCGCTCTGGCAACGCCCGGGGCGGGGGCCGAGGAGGAACCCGTGCAACTGGGAACCGGCATCATGGCCGAACGTCCCGGCCGCAGGGTCGTGCAGATTAACGGCGCCGAGGCTCCGGCGGTGCGCCTTGCCGAATGGCTGTCGATCGGCTGGCTGACCCCCGCGATGGACCGCATCTTCGTGGAAGGGGCCGGCGCGCGCAGGCGCTTCCTCGACCGTCTGGTCCTGGCGGTCCGGCCGGATCACGCCGGCCATGCCACTCGGCTGGACAATGCCCTGCGCGAACGCAATCGCCTGCTCTCGGACGACCTCGCGCCCGACCCGCGCTGGCTCGATGCAATCGAGACGCAACTGGCCGAAGCCGGTGCAATGGTTGCCGCAGCGCGCGCGGAACTGGTGCAAAGGCTTGAGGAAACCCTCACATCCCTACCGGAATCGCCGTTCGCGCGGCCTTCCCTCGCCTATCAGCCCGGCGGGCCGATCGACGCCGAAGCCCTTGCCCGCGCCTTGCGCGATGGGCGCCCCCGCGAACGCGCGGCCCAGCGCACCTTGACCGGCCCTCACCGCGACGAAATGCTCGTAACCATGGCAGGAAAAGGCCAGCCTGCCGCCGAATGCTCCACCGGCGAGCAGAAAGCCATGCTGATCGCGATCACGCTGGCTCATTCGCAGCTACTGGAAAGCGGTGTGGAGCAACGCCCTCGCCTGCTCCTGCTCGATGAAGTTGCCGCCCATCTCGACCCGCTTCGCCGCGAAGCTCTGTTCGACCGTCTCCGCGCCGGATCGGCCCAAGTCTGGCTGACGGGCACGGAACTCGCCCCCTTCGATGCCATCGCCCGGGAGGCCGCCGTGTGGGAAGTCAGTTCGGGTTCGGTGCACCGGCTGGACTAGGTCGTAAACTCATAAACGACACCATCGAGGCTTGAGGCAAAATGGCTCAGCGCCAGAAGGGAAGGCGCTGGAATATGTCGATATTTCAATCCTTCCTGACGCGGCGCTGGGCCATTTTGGTCAAACGTAGTTCACCGCAAGGTAAATCCCGAAGGGACGCCCAAATGGCTTCCATCTCGGGCCGAAGCCGTTCGCCATTTGGGCGCCTCGATGGTTCCGTTTATGAGTTTACGACCTAGGGTCGGCACTTGCCTCCGCAGTCTTCGGAAGCGCGTCCGCCACGTCGTCCACCGTGGCGGTGACGATGGCATCGATGCCGATCGCGGTCGGGTGGACATGGTCCTTCTGCATGAGGTCCGGCTTGTCGATCACCGGCTGAAGGAAGAACGGCACCAGAACCGCGCCATACTTCTGTGCGAGTTGCGGATAGATCGGATTGAAGTTCGCCGCATAGTCCTTGCCCAGGTTCGGTGCGGCCATCATCCCGAGCAGAACGATGCGGATGCCGTCCCCCTTCAACCGCTTGAGGATTTCTTCGAGGTTCCTGCGCGTCTCTGCCGGAGGAAGCGAACGCAGCATGTCGTTGCCGCCAAGGCTGACGATCGCGAGTTCCGGTTTGGGAGACTGGCTCTTCAGCGTGAAATCGAGCCGTTCCAGCCCGGCCGCCGTCGTGTCTCCCGAAACCCCCGCATTGGCGATCTTCGCGTTCACGCCCCGTGCGCGAAGGGCCTGTTCGAGCCGGTCCGGGTAGCTTTCGCCGTCATCCAGGCCATAACCCGCCAGCAGCGAATCCCCGAAGGCGAGGATCGGTCGCTCCGGTCCCATCACGGGAATCGAGGGCGACGTATCGACCGCGCTCCGTGTCTGCTCGGGCACGGGAGGCGCCGCCTTGTCGCAGGCGCTGAGCAGGAACGGCAGCAGAAGCGACGGGACGAGCAGGACTTTCGCGTGAGCGCGCAAGGCTTTCTCCTTGAACTACGGGGCTTTGCCCACCCATATGGTGCAGGTGAGCGATCCTTCCCAGCCCCCCGCCCCTTCAATTCGTGCGCAGGACCTGCGCCTCACCCTCGGCAGCGGCGAAAGCGCGGTCGAAATCCTCAAGGGCATCGACCTCGTCGTCCCGCAAGGACAGACACTGGCGCTGCTCGGGCCTTCAGGTTCCGGCAAGTCTTCGCTGATGGCGGTGCTGTCCGGTCTGGAGCGGGCGAGTTCCGGTTCGCTGAGCATCGCCGGACAGGATTTCGCGGCGATGGACGAGGACGCGCTGGCCCGCGCCAGGCGGGGGCGGATCGGCGTCGTGCTCCAGGCCTTCCACCTTCTCCCCACCATGACCGCGCTCGAAAACGTGGCGACTCCCCTCGAACTTGCCGGGCTGGACCATCCGCGCGAGCGAGCCGAGGCAGAACTCGTCGCGGTCGGCCTCGGCCACCGTCTTTCGCACTACCCGGCCCAGCTTTCCGGTGGCGAGCAACAGCGTGTCGCCATTGCCCGCGCCCTGGCGCCCCGCCCTTCGCTGGTCTTCGCGGACGAACCGACCGGCAATCTCGACGCGGCGACCGGCGCCACGATCATCGACCTGCTCTTCGCCCGCCGCGCCGAGACGGGAGCGACCCTGCTCATCATCACGCATGACGAAGGCCTTGCCGGACATTGCGAACGGGTGGTGGCACTGGCTGACGGCAGGATCGCGAGAGACACGCTTGCAGCCCGCGGCACGGATTCCGTCCTTGCCTGACCGCGCGCTGCCGTGGCGAACGGCATGGACACTCGCCCGTCGCGATCTTTCCGCCCGCTTCAGGGGCCTGCGGCTTCTGCTGGTCTGCCTGTTCCTGGGCGTCGGCGCGATCGCCGCCATCGGCACCCTGACCGGCTCCATCGACCGCGAATTGACGACGCGGGGCAGGGAAGTTCTCGGCGGCGACATCGAACTCAGGACCTGGCAGCGCAGTCTGTCCCAGGAGGAGATCAAGGCACTTGCCCGCTACGGCAAGGTTTCGCCGGGGCTGCGCCTGCAGGCCATCGCCCGCAAGGGCGAATTGACGGCACCTGTCGCGCTCAAGGCCGTGGACACCAACTGGCCGCTCTATGGCCGGCTGGAGCTTCAGGACGGCCGCAAGGTCGGCGCGCCGCCCCGCGGCAGCGTCTGGCTTTCCGAAGGAACCGCCGCAAGGCTCGGCGCGCGGACCGGCGACAGGATATCGCTCGGCGGGGTAGACCAGCGGATCGGCGGCATCATCGCCAGCGACCCCGAAAAGCTGTCCGAAGGCTTCGCACTGGGCGATTCGGCGATCTCCGCGCTCGATCTTCCCGAACGCGCGGGGCTGACCACGGCAGGCGCGATGTACCGCAGCGCCACGCGCGTCCGCTTCGCCGATCCGCAGCGGGACCCGGAAATCGTGATCGATGCGCTGGCAAAGCAGTTCGGAGACGATGCCTTCGAAACCCGCACCCGTAACGCCGCATCGCCATCCACCCAGCGCTTCGTCAGCCGGATGGGCCAGTTCCTCGCGCTCGTCGGCCTCGCAGCGCTGGCGATCGCGGGAATCGGGATCGGCGGCGGTGTATCCTCCTATCTCGAAGCCCGTCGCACCTCGATCGCGACGCTCAAGGTGCTGGGCGCGACCAGCGGCGACATCGCAAGAATCTACGTGCTTCAGGTCGGCGCGGCCGCGCTGGCCGGGAGCCTTGCCGGGCTGCTCGCGGGCGTTCTGGTAACGCCGCTGCTGGCACAGGCATTGGGCGCATTGCTGCCCGTCGATACCGGCTTCACCATATCGCCCGCAGCATTGCTGACGGCAATGGCCTATGGCCTGCTGGTGGCGCTGGTATTCGCTGCCCCGCCGCTTGCGCGGGCACGCAGCTTTCCGGCGATGGCGCTCATGCGGGCGCGGGTCTCTCCACTTGCAGGCAATTCCAAGGCGTGGCTGCTGCCGGTATGCCTCGGCCTTTGCGCCATCGTCGCGCTGGCGCTGCTCAATGCCGCGCAGCCGCTGGTAACGCTCGGGTTCCTTGCCGGAGCCGCCGCCCTGCTCGGACTGCTGGCACTGATCGGCACCGGCATCCGCACTCTTGCGGCCCGCCTGCCCCGGCCTCGCGACCCGATGTTGCGCGCGGGGCTCGCCAATCTTCACCGCCCGGGAGCCCAGACCGGCGCCCTCGTCACCGCGCTGGGCTTCGGTCTCTCCGCTTTCGTGCTGATCGCTGCCGTCCAGACAAGCCTCGACGCCAATATCCGCAGGACCGTCCCCGCCCGGGCGCCGGACTTCTTCGTGCTTGACGTTCCGAAGGACAAGGCCGGGGCATTTCGCGACACGGTCAAGGCCCAGGTCCCCGGAGCGGTTGTCCGCATGGTTCCCAACCTGCGCGGCCGCATCCTCGCCTATGGCCCCAGGGATCACATGACCCGCGTGGCCGACCTGAAGGAAATTCCCGAAGATGCCTGGGCCCTGAAGGGCGAGCGCGGCCTGACATATTCGGTCGGCGTGCCCGAAGGCAGCACCGTCACGTCCGGCAAGTGGTGGCCCGAGATCCACCGCGGCGAGCCGCTGGTTTCCGTCGATGAAAAATTCGCCCAGACCGTGGGCCTCAAAGTCGGCGACTATGTGACCGTCGGCCTGCTCGGCGTGGAGCGCACTGCCCGGATCGCCGCACTGCGCCGGATCGACTGGGATACGCTGGGCTTCAACTTCGTCCTCGTGTTTTCGCCCAATGCCATCGCCGATGCGCCGCACAACCTTGCCGCCACCATCGAGCTTCCGCGCGGCAAGGCCACGGCAGGCCTGTTGCCCATGCTCGTCCGCGCTTTTCCCTCCAGTTCGGTGATCGAGACCGGAACCCTGCTGCGCGACGCCCGCGACCTGCTGGACCAGATGACGCTGGCCATTCTCGCCGCCGCTTCTGTTGCCGTGCTGGCGGGATTGGCCGTGCTGCTTGGCGCCATCGCCGCCGCCCGCGCCAGCCGGACTTACGACAACGTGATCCTGCGCGTGCTCGGCGCGAGCCGGGGGCAGCTCCTGCTCCTGCAAATCACCGAATACGGACTGATCGCCGGGGTGCTGGCAGTCATCGCGCTGGCCACGGGAAGCGCGATGGCCTGGGCGGTCATCGTCAAGCTCTTCGAATTCGAGTGGCTGCCGGACTGGCCGCGCATCCTGGCCGTGCTCGGCGCCGGACTGGTGCTGATCGTGAGCTTTGCCCTGGCCGGTTCGCTGCCGCTGCTGCGGGCGAAACCCGCAAGGGCTCTACGGGAGTTGTAGAGCCCTCCCCAGCGGCAGATCGAGCGTTCAGGCGAAAACGCTGTTTTCGATCTGGCGGACTTCGTGCGGATCGCGGGTCCGATAGACGAGCGTGCTTGCCAGCACGTCGTGCAGACCCTGCTTGCGCTCGGTGAAAGCCACCATGATAAAGCCGATCGCGAGGAGCAGCCCCGACAGGATCTTGCCGAAATAGCGCCCCGTCGCGCGCAGGAAGCTGATACGGTTTCCGTGCATGTCGGTAACGATCACACCCACCGCCAGCTTGCCGACAGTCGCCTGCCAGGGCGAGCTTTCGAGAACCGCGAAGTAAAGCCAGGAACAGACGAGCCCGAGGCCGGCCCCCAGCAGCATGGAAAGCCCCGCGGCCATGTCGGCGTTCGCGCCCCCGCTCATGATCGAACCGATCCCGAAGCCGGTAAACATGCCGAGAATCCCGATGCCTATGTTCACGATGAAATAATCGATGAAGTAGGCGAGAACCCGCCACCAGAATCCACCGTATGGCACCATCTTCGCTATCCCCTTGTTCGAAGCACGATGTTTGCCGGCCGCAAGACACGGCCGCCCTGAAACAGCGTAGCCATCGAAACCGCGATGACGAAGCCAAAATTGCAAATGTTATGACACGTTTACCTGCCGAAAAGACCGCTTCAGCCGATCCGGGCAGATGCCACAGGAAAAGGGGCGCTCAGGCAAAGCCCGGCGCCCCTGGCTGAGTTTGCGATCCCTTGCGTCTCCTCCCTGCCGCTCAGGACCGCGCTTTCGCGTTCCGAGCTTTAGCCGGCAACGCGCCGCCGCGCCCAGAAGGCACGACTGGATTCTTGTTCAACCAGGTCTGGCGAAACGCCCTGTGTGGGGGAGCCTCGGCATTCCTCTCTCCATGCGGCGGCACTTTTTTTGTTCGCGCCGTCTCGCCTTGATTACAGGGAGGACATTAGGCGATTTGTGCGGCCTGAACAATCACTCAAAAGGGTTCCGGCAGGTCTTCCGGGCAGCTGTGGCAGACAGGCAACGGTTGCGCGCATCGGCTCAGCGCTTGCCGCAAACGCGCATATCAGGTAAGGGCGCGCCAATTTTGCGGCGCAGCATGCGCTGCTGGCCAACTCCTCGAACCGATAGGCACTGCATGTCAGCCCCGCTTCCCTTGCGCAATATTGCGATCATTGCGCACGTCGACCATGGCAAGACCACCCTCGTCGACCAGCTTTTCCGCCAGTCCGGCACCTTCCGTGACAACCAGCGCATCGAAGAACGTGCGATGGACTCGAACGACCTCGAAAAGGAACGCGGGATCACCATCCTTGCGAAGCCGACTTCGATCGAGTGGAACGGCTACCGCATCAACATCGTCGACACTCCCGGCCACGCCGACTTCGGCGCCGAAGTGGAACGCATCCTCTCGATGGTCGACGGCGTCGTCCTGCTGGTGGACTCGTCGGAAGGCGCGATGCCGCAGACGAAGTTCGTCACCGGCAAGGCGCTCGGCCTCGGCCTGAAGCCGATCGTCGTCGTCAACAAGATCGACCGTCCCGACGGCCGTCACGCCGAAGTGCTGGACGAAGTGTTCGACCTCTTCGTCAGCCTCGACGCCAACGACGAACAGCTCGACTTCCCGACCCTCTACGCTTCGGGCCGCAACGGCTACGCCAGCTACGATCCGGATGCCCGCGAAGGCAACCTGACCCCGCTGTTCGAAAAGATCGTCGAGCACGTTCCGGCCCCTGACCTCGATCAGGACGCGCCGTTCTCGTTCCTCGCCACCCTGCTTGATCGCGACAACTTCATGGGCCGCGTCCTCACCGGCCGCGTCCAGTCGGGCACGCTGAAGGTCAACGATCCGATCCGCGCCATCGACATGGACGGCAAGGTCATCGAAGTCGGCCGCGCCACCAAGGTGCTGTCGTTCCGTGGCCTTGACCGCGTTCCCGTGGAAGAAGCCCGCGCCGGTGACATCATCGCGCTGGCCGGCCTCGAAAAGGCCACCGTGTCGAACACCATCGCCGATCCTTCGGTTTCCACCGCGATCCAGGCGCAGCCGATCGATCCGCCGACCCTGGCGATGCGCTTCGCCGTCAACGACTCGCCGCTCGCGGGCCGTGAAGGCGACAAGGTCACCAGCCGCATGATCCGCGACCGCCTGATGCGCGAAGCGGAAACCAACGTCGCCATCCGCGTCACCGAATCGGCCGACCGCGACAGCTTCGAAGTGGCCGGTCGCGGCGAACTTCAGCTGGGCGTCGTGATCGAAACGATGCGCCGCGAAGGCTTCGAACTGGGCATCAGCCGTCCGCGCGTGCTGTTCGGCAAGGACGAGAAGGGTGGCCGCACCGAACCGTACGAAACCGTCGTGATCGACGTGGACGACGAATTCTCGGGCACGGTCGTCGAGAAGATGCAGCGCCGCAAGGCCGAGCTTACCGACATGCGTCCTTCGGGCGCCGGCAAGACCCGCATCACCTTCTCGGCTCCTTCGCGCGGCCTGATCGGCTACCACGGCGAGTTCCTCTCGGACACCCGCGGCACCGGCATCATGAACCGCCTGTTCGAGAAGTACGACAGCCACAAGGGTCCGATCGAAGGCCGCCAGAACGGCGTGCTGATCTCGAACGGCACCGGTGAGGCCGTGGGCTACGCGCTGAACAGCCTCGAAGATCGCGGCATCCTGTTCGTGAAGCCGCAGGAAAAGATCTACGAAGGCATGATCATCGGCGAAAACGCCAAGCCCGACGATCTCGAAGTGAACCCGATGAAGTCGAAGCAGCTGACGAACTTCCGTTCGACCGGCAAGGACGACGCCATCCGCCTCACCCCGCCCCGCGTCATGACGCTGGAGCAGGCGATCGCTTACATCGACGACGATGAAATGGTCGAAGTGACCCCGCAGTCGATCCGTCTGCGCAAGGCCTACCTCGACCCGAACGAGCGCAAGAAGCAGAGCCGCAAGAAGGACGCCTGATCTCTCGGCGCCCTGGTGCCGGGATCGAACAGGATCTGAAAGCCGGATCCGGAAACATGACGGGCGGCAACCGCGAGGTTGCCGCCCGTTGCCGTTTTCGGCTCTCTCCCAATCTCGTCAGATGGTCAGAACTGGAAGCCAAGGGTCGCGCGGAGCGAGTGATAGTCGAAGTTCTTGTCCGAACCCTTGATCCGGGTCGAGCCCGAATCGATCAGGAATGGATTGGTTGCCGGGGCAGTGCCCGGACCCACTTCGACATTGTACTTGTTGTCGTTGTAGCGATTGTAGAGATATTCGAGGCCGAGGCTGACATTGCGGGCGACCATGATCTCGCCGCCACCGCCGGCCTGCCAACCCCAGACCATCTTGTTGTTGCGCTGCGGATCGAACGAATTCACTTCATTGGTGGTCTGGAACTGATGGTCGATCTTGGCCATCCCGCCGCCGCCGGTCACATAGAACAGCGCCCCGCCGCCGGGCGTATAGCCTGCCCGCAGACGACCGGAGACACCGTAGTCGAGCTTGCGCTGGATCGAGTAGCTCGCCGGCGTCGTGCTGAAGCCGGAGGTCGCGTCCTTTGCTTCGCTCTTGACGCCCTCGACCAGGCCGCCGAGCACGAAGTTGCCCATGCGCTTGTCATATCCGAAACGGACGCCGTACTCCGCACCGTCCTTGTCACTGCGGCACCCATCCGTCGGAGTGGCGCCGCGCGCACGGCCATTGCAGAAGCCCGGACTGAACGCATTGGCGCCGCCCGCCGTATTCACGGTGTTGTCGTAGCGGCCATCGCCATCGGTATCGAAACGCAGGCTGTCGCCGCGATCGTTTCCACGAGCGGAAAGACCGCCGAAGGCCTGGATGTAAGGACCGTCGAAATGGCTGTTGCGTGCGGGCGTGTCAGTCGCCATCGGCGCGGCGGCATCCTCTTGCGCCATGGCGGGCAGAGCCGCGGCGGCAGCGGCGAGGCTCACCGCCGACGTGAGAAAGCGTAGCGTTTTCATGATAATATCCCTGTCACTATTCGTGTCTTGCCTTCCCCGAAGACTGGAGCGCCGCTTTAGTTGCCGGTCTTGCGCCGAGCCGAGGAGCAGGATGGGGCAGGCCGAAAACGCCGACCGGAAAAGGTGTGCTGAGTTCATACAAACTCGTACAAACCTGAACGAATTCTGCTGAACCTGCTTCGATCCGGTTCAGAAGCGGGGACGTAGAAGAAACTCAACAAGGGATGAGACCCCGGCCCCTCCGGAGCACCTTCCCCGCAAGGAGTTTCGACCAATGACCTTCTTCCGTAACGCGACCATTACCGCCGCTCTTGCCGCCACCGCGCTTGCCGGCGCCACTCCGGCGATGGCCCGCGACTATCATCGCGGCAACGACAATACCGCAGCCGTCGCCATCGGCGCGGGCGTGATCGGTCTGGCTCTCGGCGCGATCATCGCCTCGAACAGCAACGATCATGACCGCGATCGCAATCGCTATTACGACAGCAGCTATGCCTATACCCCCGGCTACGGCAGCGGCTGGGAATATCGCGACGGCTGGTACTGGGACCGCGATGGCGGGCGCCACAGCCGTGACGATTACTATCGCAACCAGCGCGGCGATTATCGCCGGGGCTACGACCATGACCGTGGCGACTACCGCCGCGGCTACTGATCCCACGAGCCACCGAGGCAGGCGGACAATACCCCTCGCCGCCTGCCAGAGACGCCCGGCCATTCCTCCTGGCCGGGCGTCTTTCGTTTGCATCCCGGCGAAAGCGCGTCTCGTCTCGCCTCGCCCTGTACTGAACGGAAAGTTCACCCCTAGTTCAGTGCCCCCAGGCGATCCTGACAATCCAACGTGCCCGCTGATTCCGCCGTAACTTGGTTGGCCCGGAAAGGAGTGCGATATCATGAAACTGACTTGGAAGACCCTGGGTCTGGCCACCGCCCTTGCGGCATCGGCCCTGACCGCATCGGCGCCCGCGATGGCGCGCGATTACTACGATCGGGGCGGCAACGATGCTGCCGTGGCCATCGGCGCCGGAATCATCGGCCTGGCTCTCGGGGCGGCGCTCGCCGACCGGGATGATGGTCGCTATTACGATCGCGGCTATTACGATTCCCGTCGCTACGTTACCGTGCGCGATCGGCCGGGCTATTACTATTATTATGAGGGCGCGCCCAACCGCTACTACCGCGATCGCTACTACGACCGGTACTATGCCCCCTACTACCGCGACCGTTGGGCCGGCCGGGACCGCTGGCGGGACGACCGTCGCGGCTGGCGGGACGATCGTCGTGGCTGGGGCCACGATCGCCGCTGGGATCGCGGCCGGGATGGCTGGCGGGACGATCGCCGGCGGGACTGGCGCAGGGATGACCGGCGCCGGGACGATCGCCGCAGGGATTGGCGCCGCTAGGCGACCGTCCCCAAGGCAATGAACGCAGTCGGCGGTTTTCCGCAGGTTCCCACACGCATCCGTGAAGTCCACTCGCCAATTGCAGCGAGGGAGGCTATGGGGCTGCCCACCATGGAAACCGCCGACCTGCGAATTGCCCTTTTTTCGGGCAACTACAACTATGTCCGTGACGGAGCGAACCAGGCGCTGAATCGCCTCGTCGGCTACCTTCTGCGCCAGGGCGCGCAAGTTCGCGTCTACGCGCCCGTCGTCGACAATCCCGCATTCGAACCGACCGGAGATCTCGTCGGCATCCGCGCGATGCCTATCCCAACGCGTTCGGAATACCGGATGCCCTTGTCGATAGCCGGCAAGGCGCGGCGCGATCTCAAGGAATTCGCGCCGAACATAGTCCATGTCTCGTCGCCCGATCCGGTTGGCCATCAGGCCGTGACCTGGGCCCGCAACCGCAAGCTGCCCGTACTCGCATCGGTGCACACGCGTTTCGAGACCTATCTTCGCTATTACAACATGGCCTGGGGCGAGCCGCTGATCGAGGCGATCCTGCGCCGCTTCTACCGCCGCTGCGACGCCCTGGTGGCGCCTTCGGAATCGATGGCGCAGCTCCTGCGCGAGCAGCGCATGAACTACGACGTGTCGATCTGGTCACGCGGGGTCGATCGCGAGATCTTCAACCCCGACCGGCGGGACATGGCGTGGCGTCGCAGCCACGGCATTGCCGATCATGAGGTCGTGGTCGGCTTCCTCGGCCGGCTTGTCATGGAAAAGGGTCTCGACGTGTTTTCCGACACGCTTGACGACCTGCGCCGCCGCAACGTCGCGCACCGGGTTCTCGTGGTCGGCGAAGGCCCTGCCCGCGAATGGTTCGAGGCACGCCTTCCGCAGGCTGCCTTCGTCGGTTTCCAGCAAGGCACGGACCTCGCCCGCGCGGTCGCCGGCATGGACATGCTGTTCAACCCCTCGGTCACCGAAACCTTCGGCAATGTCACGCTGGAAGCCATGGCCTGCCGCCTGCCGGTCGTGGCCGCCGCCGCAACCGGCAGCCAGAGCCTGGTCAGCGATCACGCTTCCGGCAGGTTGATCCCGCCCGGCGCGATCCACCAGTTCGCCGAAGCGCTCAAGGCCTATATCGAAAGCCCTGCCCTGCGCGAAAGCCACGGCCTGGCCGGCGAAGCCCGCGCTCTCGAATTCAGCTGGGACCGCATCAACCAGGCCGTCGCCGATACGTATGTCCGCCTGATCCGGCAGCGTACGAAGCGCTGACCGGCCCCCGCGCGCCCGTCAGGCCAGTACCCGGCGCGTCCGCATCCTGACGGCATACCAGAGCAGGAACACCGCCACGGCCCAGATGGTCGCCGTCAGCGCAATGCTGCCGGCGCCCTTCATCATGTCGGGCACGTCGGATAGGAAGGGATAGAGCTGGTTCACCGCAAGCCCGAGCAGCGAGATCGTGAAGGCCGCGACGGCCCAGCGCGAACGCAGCAGCAGGAGCAGCGATCCCGCCAGCCCACCCCAGACACCGAGCGCCCAGGTCACCACGGTCCAGGTCGGCGCGGCGTCCAGCCAGTCGATCATCTCCGGCGATAGAGGCGCCATCCACTGCGGGTTGCGCGTCACGGTCATGGCGAAATCGGTACAGCCGAAGGCATTCCACAGCAGCGAGACGAGGCCTACCACCCACAACTGCCAAGGCGCCCTGACGCGCGTGGATCCGATCATCTCCCGTCCCTTTCGTCCCGTTTTATGGACAGGCAGGCTACTCCTGCCGCCGAACCGATGCAATTGCGCGCCATAATCGCTAGATAGCTCCCATGGCCGACCTTTTCGCCGACGATCTTCCGCCCTCCCCCGCGCCTGACGCCCCGCGCGAGGATGCCCCGCTCGCCGACCGCCTGCGGCCGCGCACGCTTGCCGACGTCGTGGGACAGGAACACCTGACCGGGCCGGAAGGACCGATCGGCCGCATGGTCGCGGCGGGCCGCCTGTCCTCGATGATCCTCTGGGGTCCGCCCGGCACCGGGAAGACCAGCATCGCACGCCTGCTCGCCGATGCGGTGGGCATGCGCTTCACCGCCGTCTCCGCGGTATTTTCGGGCGTGGCAGACCTCAAGAAGGCATTCGCCGAAGCGGATCTCGCCGCGCGGGCCGGCCAGCGCACGCTGCTGTTCGTGGACGAGATCCACCGCTTCAACCGCGCCCAGCAGGACGGCTTTCTTCCGTTCGTCGAGCGCGGGACCGTCACTCTTGTCGGCGCCACGACGGAGAACCCCAGCTTCGCACTCAACGCCGCGCTGCTCAGCCGCGCGCAAGTGCTGATCCTGCACCGGCTCGGCCCCGAGGCGCTCGGTGCATTGCTCGACAAAGGCGAAGCGCTCGAAGGCGCGCTTCCGCTCGATGGCGATGCGCGTGCCGCGCTGGTGGCATCGGCCGACGGGGACGGACGCTTCCTGCTCAACCAGGCCGAGACGCTCTATTCCGCGAAAATCCCCGAGCCGCTCGATCCGGCCGGACTGGGCCAGTTCCTGCAACGCCGCGTGGCGGTTTACGACAAGGACCGGGACGGGCACTACAACCTCATCTCCGCGCTTCACAAGTCGCTGCGCGGCTCCGATCCGCAAGCCGCGCTCTACTACATGGCGCGAATGCTGACGGCGGGCGAAGAGCCTCTTTACGTGCTGCGCCGCCTCGTGCGCTTCGCCAGCGAGGACGTGGGACTGGCCGATCCGCAGGCGCTGGTCCAATGCCTTGCGGCCAAGGATGCCTACGAATTCCTCGGCTCTCCCGAAGGCGAACTGGCGATCGTGCAGGCCTGCCTCTACCTCGCCACGGCGCCGAAATCGAACGCGGCCTACACCGCGTTCAAATCCTCGTTCAAGAGCGCCCGCGAAACCGGCTCCCTCGCCCCGCCCGCCAATATCCTCAACGCGCCGACCAAGCTGATGAAGGACATCGGCTACGGCAAGGACTATGCCTACGACCATGACGCGCCTGACGGTTTTTCGGGCGACGACTACTGGCCCGAAGACATGGCACCGCAGACCTATTACCAGCCGGTGGAACGCGGGTTCGAACGGGAAATCCTCAAGCGCCTGGAATGGTGGGACCGAAAGCGCGCCGAACGCCGCGCGGAATAGGGCAAACTCATGCCGCGCTTCCGGCATTTCATGGCAATCGACTGGTCCGGTGCACTGGGACCGCGGCAAAAGGGCATCGCGGTGGCCCTCTGCGGACTGGAAGGCCCGCCGGTCCTGCTGCGTCCGCAAGGTCATGTCCACTGGTCCCGCGAGGATGCGCTTCACCTCCTGCAACGGGACCTGCCGGAGGACACGCTCGTCGGTATGGACCTTGGCATCTCACTTCCCTTCGCCGATGCTGGCGCATTCTTTCCCGGCTGGCCGGCAAGCCCTCCCGATGCCCGCGCGCTATGGGCGCTGGTCGATGCCATCTGCGCGACTGACGGCCATTTCGCGGCGACCAGTTTCGTCGATCACCCGGAACTCAGCGCATTCTTCCGCCGTCACGGCGGCCGGGAAGGCGTGCACTTCCATCTGCCGGATGCGCCGGATCGAAGAGGGCGCATGCGCGTGACCGAACGGGCGCAGGCACGCGCCGGCTGCCGGCCCTACTCCAACTTCAACCTGGTCGGAGCCGCGCAAGTCGGCAAGTCCAGCCTCACCGGCATGCGGCTGCTGCACCGCCTTGGCAGATCCCTGCCGGTATGGCCGGTCGATCCGCTCCCGAAGGCGGGATCGGTGGTCACCGAGATCTACACGACCCTCGCTGCCGTCGCCGCAGGACGCCCAGCGGGCCGGGCCAAGATGACCGACCATGATGCGCTGAACGGCGCCCTTGCGGGACTTGGCTCTCCGCCGGTCGAGGGCGATGGCCCGATAGACGATCACAGCGCCGATGCACTCCTCACCGCCGCCTGGCTACGCATCGCCGCCCCGCGCGCGGACTTGTGGAAACCCACTGATCTTACGGAGGAACTGGCCCGTACCGAGGGCTGGACCTTCGGCGCGCCTTAGCTCACAACCTGCGCCATCGGGGCCCGGCGAGATTTCGAGCGCCATGGCCCCCAACATGACTGACAGGGACTGCCCCGCTATGAAGAACACGCTGCTGGCAGGCATTGCCTGCCTTGCCCTCGGCCTCGGCCTCGGCGCGCAAATGCCTTCCGCCTTCGCCGCACCCGCAGCCACATCGGTGGCCGCCGAACTCGGTAAGCCGGCAACGCCTTGGAAGGCCTTCGTCAACCGCACCATCGAGGCCTGGATGGCCCAGGACCCTTCTTTCGCGGTCTATCAGGGGGCTCACCAGTTCGACGGCAGGCTTCCTGACTGGAGCCCCGCGGGCCTCAAGGCTAGAGGGGATTTCCTTCGCAAGGTGATCGCGCAGGCCGGCGCTTTCAACGCCCTTTCCGCTGAAGACCGGTTCGAGCGCGATTATCTGGTGCAGGTGGCCAAGGGGCAGTTGTTCTGGCTGGAAGACGCCGACAAGCCCCATACCAATCCCGGTTACTACATCGAGAACGGCCTCGACCCGAACGTCTACGTGAGCCGCGGCTATGCCGACAAGCCTACCCGCATGAAAGCCATGATCGCGTTCTTCAAGGCCGTACCCAAGGCTGCTGCCCAGATTCGCGGCAACCTGAAGACGCAGATGCCCGCCAGCTTCATCAAGCTCGGGGTCGCAGGCTTCGGCGGTTTTGCGGAGTATTATCGCGGCGATGCCCGAACCGCCTTCGCCGACGTGAAGGACGCAAGGTTGCAGGCGGAATTCAGGACCAGTTCCGAAGCCGCCGCGAAATCCATGCAGGATCTGGCAGATTGGCTCGGCAAGGCAAAGCCGACGCAGGACTTCGCATTGGGCGCGGCCCGCTTTTCCCGGATGGTGGCCGCCACCGAGGCGGTGGACGCATCACTGGATGAACTGGAGGCGGTGGGACGCGCAGATCTCAAACGCAACCAGGATCTCCTCAAGGCCGCCTGCGCGGAATATGCGCCGGGCAAGGACATCCAGGGCTGCTTCGACAAGATGCGCGCCGACAAGCCGGAAGGTGGCCCCGTTGCCGCAGCGCGCCTGCAGATTCCTGAACTGACCGCCTTCGTGCGGCAGCACGACATCGCCACTATACCCGGCACCGAACAGGCGCTGGTCGAGGAAAGCCCGCCCTACAACCGCCAGAACTCCGCCTATATCGATCCGGCCGGTCCGCTCGAGAAGGGCATCCCCTCCGTCTATTACATCTCTCCGCCCGACCCATCGTGGCCCCAGCAGATGCAGCAGGACTATATCCCCGGTAAGGACGACCTGCTGTTCACCTCGGTCCACGAGGTGATGCCCGGCCATTTCCTGCAATTCCTGCATTCGAACCGCTCGCCTTCCTGGGTAGGGCGCCTGTGGGTCGGCTACGCCTTCGCGGAGGGCTGGGCGCACTATGCCGAGGAAATGATGTGGGACGCCGGGCTCGGAAACGGAGACGCGGGAGTCCACGTCGGCCAGCTTTCCAATGCCCTGCTGCGCAACTGCCGCTATCTGTCGGCCATCGGCCTGCATGCGCGGGGCATGACACAGGAACAATCCAAGCGCATGTTCATGGACGAATGCTATCAGGACGAAGGCACGGCCGAACAGCAGGCCGCGCGCGGCACTTACGACCCGGCCTACCTCAACTACACGCTCGGCAAGCTGATGATTCGCAAGTTGCGCGAAGACTGGACAGCCACGCGTGGCGGCCGCACTGCGTGGAAGCCGTTCCATGACGAATTCCTGAGCTACGGCGGCCCACCGGTCCCGCTCGTCCGTCAGGCAATGATGAAGGAAGCCGCGCCGCACGCGGTATTCTGAGCCTGAACGCAGATAGATACAAAAGCACTGGACCGGCGCCCCTCCCTCGCGGTAAGGGCGCCGGACTTGTTTCGCGCATCGCACATCGCCGACGCGCCGGGCCGGCTTAGCTCAGTTGGTAGAGCACCTGATTTGTAATCAGGGGGCCACGGGTTCGAATCCTGTAGCCGGCACCACTCACTATTCCCAACCTTGCCCCAAGTGGCCCCTAGATGACCGGCGCCATCGCCTGCGCGACCGTGCTGGCGAAGCGCCAGGGCGCGTGTTGATGTGGCGCGCTACGCCGACGATCAGCCTTCTCATGCCGGATGAGCCAGTGTGGAAGCGAGCGGTCAATCGCTTCCGGGGTTAGGCGGCGTGGACAAGTTCGGTGTAGCCACGGCCGCAGCCAAGAGCCGTCAATTCAAGAAGGCGAGGCGACGGAATATGTCGATATTTCCAACCGAGCCGCCGCCGAAGGGATGGCTTTGGCTACGGCCCCGAAGGGGTTGGTCTGTCGAACTTGTCCACGCCGCCTAGGCTGACCTTCAGCTTGATAAGCACCGCATTGGTCATGCAGGCACTTGCCGCACCGAACAGCTACTGGTTGCCGGCTTCGAGATATTCCTTGACGATGTTCGACATGTCGAACGAGGCACCGCCCTGGACGGGCGGATAGGCGGAAAGTGTTTTCAGGTGCTCTTGCATGAGCGCGCTCATCGGCTGGA
This sequence comes from Novosphingobium sp. TK71, assembly GCF_055361505.1. NCBI lineage: Bacteria > Pseudomonadati > Pseudomonadota > Alphaproteobacteria > Sphingomonadales > Sphingomonadaceae > Novosphingobium > Novosphingobium sp. TK71. The sequence goes on along the minus strand of NZ_CM143962.1, from coordinate 3,236,635 downwards.
TCAGCCAACTGACTTTCTGCAGGAGATGTCCGTAGCTGTCCGAGTTGTCATAACTCTCGAAGGGGTCCATGCGGATGTTGAAGAAGAGCGGCACGGTGCGCGGAATGACGTTGGCGTAGTAGTCCTCTTTCGTAGAGAAATGCATTTTCCACACCCCCATACGCACCGCTGTGAGCTTGCTTTCGTAGTAATGGAAGATGTGGCTGCGCGCCGATTTCTTGGTTTGTCCGGTCCAGTACGGGAGGTTGTTGACTCCGTCGATGTACTGCTTCTTCTGGCTCAGCATTCTGCTTGCGACATCGGGCACCCCGGCGACCGCTGAAAGGGTGGTGAACATGTCCTGGTGCCCCTGGATGCCGTTGAGTTCGACACCCTGCGGGAGGCCTTGCGGCCAGCGCACCATCGAGATTACACGCACACCTCCTTCATAGGTGGTCATTTTCTCGCCACGGAAGGGCGTGGTACCGCCATAGGGCCAAGAGGAATGTTCCGGGCCGTTGTCGGTCGAATACCAGACCAGCGTGTTGTCGAGCATACCCTGCTGTTCAAGCCATTGCAGTACGAGGCCGATGTCGTGGTCGTGCTGCTTCATGCCCGAGCCGTGAAAGTCGGCTTCGCTGGTGTCCTCTTCGGCGGCGTAGCGCCATTCGTCGTTGAGGCGCGTGTACAGGTGCATGCGGCTGGTATTGAGCCAGACAAAGAACGGCTCGTTATCCGCCTTTGCAGCGCCCATGAATGCCAACGCCTTGGGGATTACCTCTCCCGCATCGAAGTTCTTCATGCGTTCCTGCGTGAGCGGGCCGGTGTCTTCAATGGTCTGCTTGCCCACCTTTCCGAAGCGCGGATCGACTGCGGCATCGTCCTTGGCTGTGGCACGGCAGTGGAGGACGCCTCGTGTGCCGAAGCGCTTTTCATATGTTTCCAGATCGCCCGAGAAATCCTTGCCGAAACGCTCATAATCGCGCTGCTCGGACTCCTCCTGGGTGTTAAGATGGTAGAGGTTGCCAAAGAACTCGTCGAAGCCGTGAACGGTAGGCAGGTGCTCGTTACGGTCGCCGAGATGGTTCTTGCCAAACTGGCCAGTGCGGTATCCCGCCGACTTCATGACCTCGGCAAGGCAGGGCGAAGCCGCCTGGAGGCCGAGCGCGGCACCCGGCTGGCCCACTGTCGTCATGCCTGAGCGGATCGGATACTGACCGGTAATGAAGGCCGCGCGTCCTGCAGTGCAGGAAGGTTGCGCGTAGTGGTCAGTAAACTTGATCCCTTCCTTGCCGATCCGATCGATATTGGGGGTGCGGTAACCCATGATGCCCATGCCGTAGGCCGAAACGTTCTGCCACCCGATGTCATCGCCCCATATAACGAGGATGTTCGGGCGCCTGCCGGAAACCGTCTGTGCCTGGGCCGGGTTCGAACCGATCAACGAGGATAGTGCCGGAGTCGCGGCCAGCATGCTCGATCCCAGCAGCAGCTTGCGGCGTGAGAGGCGGCTGTCGGCACCAGCCTCCATCCCATTATCGACCCTGTTCAATCCATCCTAGTCTTCGTGATTCATGAATATCCCCTTGCCTCAATGGATGCACAGGCGCGGCTGCCCACCGCTCCATTCACACTGCCAGAATTTCCGGATCCAGGGTTTGTCCCACTGCGGGAAACCCTGAATCCGGATCAAATGGAAAGATGCAGGCGCGGATGATGTCGCCCGTGGTGGAGTCGTCAGTCGTGGCCCTTGCTCATGAACTGTTCGACCACGTTGGACATGTCGAAGCTCTTGCCGCCCTGTACCGGCGGGTACTTGGCGAGCGTCATGAGGTGGTCCTTCATCATTTCGCCCATAGGCCCGGTCTGCCAGGAGACCTTCTGGATGAGGTGCCCGTAGCTGTCCGAGTTGTCGTAGCTCTCGAAGGGGTCCATGCGGATGTTGAAGACCAGCGGCTTCGAGCGGCCGACCATGTTCCCGTAGTAGTCCTCGTTGGTCGAGAAGTGCCACTTCCACGGGCCCATGCGCATCGAGGTGAGCTTGGATTCATTGTAGTGGAACACGTGGTTGCGCGCCGAGTCCTCAGCCTCGCCCTTCCAGTAGGGTAGGTTGTTCACGCCGTCGATGTACTGTTGCTTCTCTTCCATGACCTTCTCGGCCACGTCCTCTACCCCGGCTGCGGCGGCGAGTGTGGTGAACATGTCCTGGTGGCACTGGATGCCGTTCTTGAGCTGCAGCGGCTCGATCACGCCGGGCCACTTGAGCATCGAGATGACGCGCACGCCGCCTTCGTAAGTGGTCATCTTCTCGCCGCGCCAGGGCGTCGTCGCGCCGTGCGGCCATGAGGAATGCTCGGGGCCGTTGTCTGTCGAGTACCAAACGATGGTATCTTCATCGAGCCCGTTTTCCTTCAGCCAATCAAGCACGATGCCCACGTCATGGTCGTGCTGCAGCATGCCCGAGCCATGGAGGTCGGCTTCCGAGGTGTATTTCTCGGCCGCATAGCGCCACTTGTCGTTGAGGCGCGTGTAGAGGTGCATGCGGCTGGTGTTGAGCCAGACGAAGAACGGCTCATCGCTGTCCTTCGCCTTCTTCATGAATTCGAGCGCGGGAGGAATGAACTCCTTCTCGTCGATCTCGTGCATGCGCTCCTGGTGAAGCGGCCCGGTGTCGACGATCTTCTGTTTGCCCACCTTGCCGAAGCGGGGGTCTTCGGTGGGATCGTCTTCCTCGGTCGCCCACGAGTGGATTACGCCGCGCGCGCCGAACTTCTTCTCGTATTCCTCGAGGCTACCCGCGTAAGCCTTGGCGAAGGCCTGATAGTCGCGCTGCTCGTCTTCTTCCGACACGTTGAGGTGGTAGAGGTTGCCGAAGAATTCCTCGAAGCCGTGATTGGTCGGCAGATGCTCGTTGCGATCGCCGAGATGGGATTTGCCGAAGTGGCCGGTGCGGTAACCCGCGGCCTTGAGCACTTCGGCAAGGCACGGCGAGGTTTTCTGCAGGCCGAGCGGGTCTCCCGGTTGCCCCACCGTCACCATGCCCGAGCGGATCGGGTACTGGCCGGTGATGAAGGCCGCACGGCCCGCCGTGCAGGACTGCTGGGCATAGTGGTCGGTAAAACGGATACCGCCATAGCCGATGCTGTCGATGTTGGGCGTGGTGTATCCCATTGTTCCCAGGCCGTAAGCGCTGACATTTTGCCAGCCAATGTCGTCACCCCAGATGACAAGGATATTGGGACGCTTTGCCATAATTTCCAACTCCACGCGTGGTGTGAAAAACGGGCTTCCCATGAGAATAGAATCGGTCTCGTGAAATGCCGAACATCAGGCCCCATGTGCTAAGGCATCACCTGGGGGCGAGGGATCGGGGTTATCCCTGAGATATCAGCGGGGTTGTCCGCGCATCGGTAATGCAGCTCTACTTTGCCGCAAGGATGGCCAATCGCGCGCGACCATCTCAAATATCGTAGAATTCAGATATCGCCGGCCTCATGTCCAAAGCGGACACCACCGTTTCTTGCGGATGTTATGAATGGGCAAATCCCCGAGCGCGGCGTCGATCTGCCCGATACTAGGTCGAAAGCGCTCTCGGAATATCCAACCGCAGCCGACGATTTCGGGCGCGGCAATGGCTTTTTCCCATGCCCTCTGCAGAGCGCATCACTGCCGGCGCTGCAGGCTTCTTCCGTCGCTGAAATATCCGCCGAACTTGCCAGGCACATGCGCACCGGACATCTTCCGGCTCGCATGCCTTGCGCAGCCTACGCTATCGACCGCGAAAGCCGGCCGCGCCAGTTTGTCAGCGCGGCCTTGATTGCGGCGCAAACCGGCGGCTCCCAGTAGTTCGCAATGACCCAGGCCACGAAGATCGCGACGCCGGAGCCAATCAGGAACGCCCACGTCGCGTTGAAGCCGATCAACCCGAGGCCGTACATGGCCGCACCCACGACCGTAGTATGGCTGAGATAGAGCGGATAGGTCAGCTTACCGAGCCCGGTCATCCATCCGGAACGCGCGGTGGATGCGTTTGCCAGCGAATCTGCCATGACCCAAACCGCAGCGCCCCAAAGGCACAGCGGAGCAACGCTGTTGTAGCTCACAACGGTCAAGGTCTTGCTGTTGAGGACGATCTCGATGGCGCCCAGCGATACCGCGAGCGGCATGAAAATCCGAGTTGCCAGCGTCGCGCGCTGTTCCGAGCGCAACCACATGAAAATGCCAAGGGCGAAGAACGAACCGAAGCGCAGAAGCAGCGCCCGTTCCACGGGAACGTAGAATTCCACGCCGCCAAGCGCCAGTATGGTCCAGATCGTGGACCACAGCGTCAGCCCCACCGCCACTTGCTCAAGGGAAACGCGCTTCTGCATCGTCCAGAGCGCGACCAGGCCATAAAACACGATCTCTACGCCCAGGGTCCAGAAGACCGGGTCGATCCACTGACCTTTCGGCAGCAGCACCATCGATTTGATGACCATCAATGGCCAACCCGCCGGTAATGCCCCGGTCAGATAGAGAAGGACCGCGGCAAGCGGCGCACACAGGATAGCCGCAGGATAAAGGCGCGAGGCGCGCCCGATCACGAACTTCGCAGGCCCACGTCCGAATGCAGAATTGGCGATCACGATGCCGGATATGACGAAGAAGATTTCCACGCCGACCCAGCCCGGCCCGCCATATTGAGTGAAAAAGGAAACGGGGCCGGACATATGCGCAATTTTGGCCGGAAACTCCTCGGGCCGAAACCAGGCCTTCGTCGCCATGTGGTGGATCAGAACCAGGCAGGCCGCAACGAACCGGATCAAATCTATGGCGTTGTAATACTTGCGCATTCTGCTCAGGCACCCCTGCGAGAAAAAAAGGGGTCAGGCAGATATCGCCAGTCGCTCCCCTTTCCCGCGGTATCGCCAAGCTACCAACCCATTGCAACAATTTAACTACAATTTGCGCCGGATCGAAGGTTTTCTGCGAAGTTTGACCAAAATAAGAGCCGAATTGATCTTTTCCGTGAAGGGCCCTCTGGCCGCGGCTTTCGAAGCGGACAACCAGTGTCCCGCCTGGTAATTCGGCTCCGCGCTCTGCACCGCCACAGCGATATCGTTTTTCAGTATGTCCGATTATATAACATATAGAAAATCGGGGCTGGGAAGTGTGAAAAGTGAACATATAGTCCGGCCGCCATCCATTGGGGGGTGGAGGGGGGCTTTCATGATTTCTCGCATTAAGCGAATTTTCTGCATTTTCGACCGGCACAGCCGAGGCAACAAGACCCGATGGACGGGAATCGAGTATGAAAGCGAGTGCCTTCACTGCGGCACCGGCATTCGGCGGATCAAGCGCGGAACCTGGAGAAGCCGGGCCTGAACCCGCCTGAACGGGATCGATCCCGGCGGCAGTGTGGTGGTCTGACGGGTCTGGTGGCGAAGCTTGCCCGGAAGGAGGAGAACAGGCAGCCACTTCCTTCAGACGGGCCTAGGTTGAAGTCGCTAGGCGTTCGAAACCCTGCGCTAGCATCGGTTGCGGAAGATCGTGCCCATGGAAAGCCACGAACTCCCGCAGGATGAACCGCCGCCATGCAATCTGACCGCTTATGGGCGGCGCCGGCAGAGCCGCCTTCATGTACGACTCCCCGCAAGGCTCGTCACGCTCGGGAGTACACATCAGGCGGTGCTGCTCGACCTGTCGGCCTCAGGCGCCAGACTGCACGTCCAGGCTCAACTCAGGACCGGATGCGAAGTGGTCGTCGAATGGGCAAAGCGTCATATCCTCGGCCATGACGCGCCGGGCCATGAAGGATTCGGGGAAGTGATCTGGTGTCGCTCAAACCATTGCGGCATCGCGTTCTTTGAACCGCTGCCCTTGCAGATCGTGCTCGCCACACGCCTCGTCGATGACTGCGAGCACCTTCCGCCGGCCACGCATGCCCCGCGCAAGATGGCCGTTTGAAGCGCCGGTTCAGACCGGGACCGGCTGGGTCAGCGCGATTTCTCCGAAGTAGCGGGCAAGCCGGTCAACCGCCTGGTCCGTCAGTTCGATGAACGCTCGTCTGCGATCGTTCTCGTCACAAACACGCTGGAACAGGCCCGCCTCCACCAGTTGGCCGATCCAGCGCAGCGCTGTAGTGGGCGGGACGGCCGAAGCGATACAGAGCGAGGTGACCGACACCTGTTTGCCTTCGGCCCGCGCGGCGGCAAGATCCAGCAGCATATCCCAGGCAGGGTCTGCGAACAGGTCTCCCTCGATGAAGCGAGCGCGCAACTGGCGCTGCCGGATGATCCTGCGCAGCATGCGCGCGTCGGACAAGAAGGAAGGGTCCTTCGCCGCGTAAGGAGGGCCATTGCCCGCGAAATCCGGGGCCTCGGCAGAAGCGCCCGATCGCCCTGCCCGCGCCGGTCCTGCAGGCGCCAGCCTGTCCATATGGCCGGCGATCTGCCCGACCTGCTCGCTCAGACGAAGCAGCATCAAGCGATCGTCTTCAGACAATTCACGCAGCCGGGCAGCGGGGAAACCGGCCATGACCTGCCCCAATGCGATCACCCGCTCCGCGCGGTTGGGATCGACCAGCAGCACCGGCATCGACATGTCCATGCAGGCGAATACCTCATCCAGCATCTCGACGCTGGTGGATACGATCAACCGCGTGTCACCGCCCGCTGCACGCAGGTCCAACCGTGCGAGCGCCGCCAGGGTTGCAGCATCGATGACGGGGCAATCGAGCATGACGACATCGCCGAGCGAGCGCCCCTCCGCGGCCGGTAGATCGCCGAGTGATCCAGCGAAAGCGACGTGGAGGCCGGCACCCGCGGCATCTTCCTGCATGGTCGAGCGCAAGTGTGCCCGATCCGCAAAGATTGATAGTGAAACCGATCTTCCTCCGGACACGTCTTGCGACGTTCCATAGGAAAAATCGGTGGCATCGGTGTTCCACATGACCGTTCGCCCCATTCCAACAATCAGGAACAGGAGTAGAACGAAGCCATCGATAGTCAAGAAACGCGGCTATTAAATCCTTGTCACCAACCGGAAAGTTCCCGATTAACAAGCGCTTGCAGCATCTCCATGCCCGACGCACCATCATTCAGGCAGGACAGTACGGCCATCTCGCGGCCTCCGGCCTCCTCGAAGACCTCCCTGCCCCGAATCGCCAGTTCCTCCAGCGTTTCCACGCAGTCTGCCGAGAAGCCCGGCGCCGCTACGGCGATGCGGGTCGTGCCCGCTTTCGCCTCTGCCGCCAGCACGTCTTCGGTGGACGGCTCCAGCCACTTTGCCCTGCCGAAGCGCGACTGGAAGCTCGTTTCAATCCGTAATCCCGGAACGCGCAGATTCAGGCGTTCGGTCAACAGGCGCGAGGTCTCGCGGCAGTGCCAGTGGTAGGGATCGCCGAGATCCGCGGTTCGCTGGGGCATTCCGTGGTAGGACAGCAGAAGCACTTCCGGCACGAAGTCCAGCCCCCCGATCTGACGGACCAGATCATCCTCCAGCGCGCCGATATAGGCGGCATCGCCGAAATAGGGCGGCAGGGTGCGGATCGCGGGCTGCCAACGCATCGCGCGCAGCGCCTCGCCCAGCCTGTCCATCACCGAGGCCGTCGTCGCCCCCGAGTATTGGGGATAGAGCGGCGCGACGAGTATCCGGTCGCAGCCTGCATCCTTCATCGCCTGCAGACGCGCGGGAATGGCAGGATTGCCGTAGCGCATCGCCCAGTCGACCTTCGCGCGAGTCCCCAGCAAGGCCTGAAGCCCGGCCGCCTGCGCGGCGGTGATCGCAGCGAGCGGCGAGCCCTTGTCGGTCCAGACCTGGCGATAGGCCTGAGCGGACTTGGCAGGCCGGGTCCGCAGGATCGCCCCGTGCAGGATCGGCTTCCAGGCGATGGCCGGAATCTCCACGACGCGCGGATCGGAGAGGAACTCCGCGAGATAGCGACGGACTGCGGCAGGGGTGGCAGCGTCGGGCGTGCCGAGGTTGACCAGCAGCACGCCGATCTCGCCCGCGGCGGCGGAATTTCTGTCTTGGGGGGGCATCACATGTCCTCGGCAAAAAGCGGAAGGCGGCGGAATCGCAATCCCGTAGCCGAATAGAGTGCGTTGGCGACAGCCGGGGCGACCACGGCTACGCCCAGTTCCCCCGGATCGGCAGGATCGTCGGTGCTTTCGATGAAGTCCACCTCTATGGCAGGGCAGTCAGCCAGCGTCGGCAGGGAAAGGTCGGCCAGCCGTTCGCTGTCAGGCCTGCCTCCCGTATAGTTGGGACTGCATCCCAGCGCGAGGCCGAGACCGAAGACCAGCCCGCCCTCGATCTGTTGCCGGGCAATATCGAGGTTCACGATGCGGCCGATGTCGGCAACGGCGCTGAGCTTGTCCACCCGCACCCCGTTCTCGTCACGCCGGGCCGAGGCGACCACGGCGATGCGCCCCTCCCCGATCAGGTGGCACGCGATGCCTTGCCCGCTGTTGTCCCCGCCGCCGCCCCATTGCGCAAGCCCCGCCGCGCGCTGAAGGCATTCGGCAAGGCGCGGATCGTGCCCCAGCATGGCCATGCGATAGGCCAGGGGCTCGCGTCCGGCGCGGTGCGCCAGTTCATCCACGAAGCTCTCGTTGAAGAAGGCGGTATAGCCATGGGCATTACCGCGCATCCGCCCGGACGGAAGACCGATATTGGCGGGCACATGGTCGACAGCCAGGCTGGGCACTGCATAGGCCGGGACCGCACCTTCCAGCGCCATCGGATCGGCGACATCGGCCACCGCGTCGAGTGCACCGAACGAGGCTTCGCCGGAGAAGAACCGACGCCCGAACTCCCGCGCGGTAGCGGGCACGGCGATGCGGGCGCGCCAGCCTGCCACGCCCCCTTCCGCGTCGGTTCGCGCCGCCATGACCGCCACGGCCGGCGTGCGCGGATAAGCCGCGAAATGGTCCTGCCGCCGCGAGAGTGTGAGTTGCACCGGGCGGCCGGCCTCCTTCGCCAGCAGCGCGACTTGTGCGGCGTGGGCGCATTCCAGCCGCCGGTCGAAGCTGCCACCGATCGGCATCGGATAAAGGACGACATCCGCCGCACGCAGTCCCAGCGCGGTAGCGGCGGCTTCGCGCGCCGCCTCGGGCGCCTGGGTGCCGATCCAGAGTTCGAGGCGGCCATTCTCGAAGCGCGCCGTGGCGCTCCCGGTCTCGATCGCAGCATGGACGGCCGGGGCGACCTCGTAGCGGATCTGCACCGGCAAGCCCCCCTCGATCGCCGCCATGTCGCCCTCTGCGTGAAGGCGGGTGGGCGTGCCCATGCGCATGGCCTCGTCCAGCGCATTGTCGGCCTCGCTGCTGTCACTTCCGCGGGCGACGCGAAAGCGCGGCCTGGCGCGGTCAAGCGCGGTTTCGGCAGTCCACCAGTCGCCCGCCAGCGCGGCGATCCAGTCAGGCCCGCGCACGAAACGGCTGAAACCCTTGAGGCCCTTCCCCGCGCTTTCGTCAAAGCCCGAGAGTTCCGCCTTGCCGATGGGCGCGTGGCGGATCGCCGCGCGCAACATGTCCGGCAGGCGCACGTCTCCGGCAAAAGTCCACGATCCATCGACCTTGGACGGCAGGTCGAGGCGGGGCCAGCGCAAAGGAGCACCGGGCGGAAACTCTCCGGGCTTCTCCGCCATGGCATCCGCGCGCAGGGGCGGCGGATCGGGCGGGGAGAACCCTGCTGCCTCGGCGGCGAGCGGCCCGAAGGGCAAGCGCTTGCCCTCATGCAGGACAAGGCCGTTCGCCGCTTCGCATTGTTCCGGGGCAACGCCCCAGCGGGCAGCCGCCGCCTGCACGAGCAGCGCGCGGGCCGAAGCGGCGGCGGCGCGGGCCGGACCCTCGTATGCGGCCAGCGAGGTGCCGTCGGCTGTGACGTTGAAACGATGGTCCTGCGCAAAGCGGCGCGCGGCGAAGCCATCGGGATTCTCGGCGATCTCCGGCAACAACGGGAGCCAGAGCGGCGCCCATTTCGCGGCGAGCACGGCATTGGCGTAGATCGCGCTTACAGGCGCGGGCTCGACGGCCACCTGCCGCCAGTCGGCGCCCAGTTCGTAGGCCACCACTTGCGGCAACAGCGTGGTTATTCCCTGCCCCATTTCCACCTGGGGCACGGCCACGCTCACCACCCCGTCAGCGGCGATCTTGATCCAGGCCCCGAACGCATATTCGTCCCGGCCCGGTTCCAAGGGCATCGGAAAGCGGCGCGGGCGCAGGAGATATCCGACTGCGAGCCCGCCGCCTGCCAGCGCGCCGATCAGGACACCCCGGCGCGTGACCGCCATCAGGGGCGGTCCAGCCAATCGGCGACCTTGAGCGCAAGCCCCGCGAAAGCCTCTGCTTGCGGCCCCTGTCCGGCGGCCGGAGGCGTGCCTGCGTCGCTTTCACGCCGGATCGCGATATCGAGCGGGATACGGCCGAGGAAGGCCTTGCCCATCTCCGCGGCAGCAGCCTCGGCCCCGCCAGCGCCGAAGGGGTCGCTCACTTCGCCGCAATGGGGGCAGGCATATCCGGCCATGTTCTCCACCACGCCGACGATCGGCACCCCGCTCTTCTCGAACAGTTCGATGGCGCGGGTCGCGTCCATGAGGGCAAGGTCCTGCGGCGTGGACACGATGACCGCGCCCGCCGGCTTGAACTTCTGGAGCATGGTCAACTGGACGTCGCCGGTACCGGGGGGCAGGTCGACGACGATGATTTCGGCGTTGTCCCAGTGCCCTTCGAGCAGTTGGGTCAGCGCACCTGCAACCATCGGCCCGCGCCAGGCGATCGCCTGCCCCGGCTCCAGCAGATTGGCCATCGACAGCACCGGCACCCCAAAGGCGCTGGCGATCGGGACCAGCCGGCTTTCGTGCGCCACCGGACGCTGCCCCTCGATGCCGAGCAACCGCGCCTGCGACGGCCCGTAGATGTCCGCATCGACCAGCCCCACCTTGCGCCCCATGCGCGAAAGCGCGACCGCCAGGTTTGCGGCCAGCGTCGACTTGCCGACCCCGCCCTTGCCCGAGCCCACCGCGAGAATGCGCTGCACCGGCTTTTCGGCCGTGATCGCCACGCGCACGTCGGCGACGCCCGGCTTGCCTTCCAGCGCACCGGATACGATCTGCTCAAGCCCGGCGCGGTCCTGCACGGAAAGGCCGGTGGCATCGATCACGACGCTCGCCCTGCCGTCGGCGAGCCGCAACGACTGCACTCTGCGAGCCACCTCCGGCGGCAGGAGCGCTTTCAGTCGATCGGCATCCGGGCTTGTCATTTCGTCCTTTCACATGATGGTGAATTTGCCGCTCAGGTGGAGCAGTCGAGGAAAAAGGGCAAGAGAGGCACTGTTTTTGTGCGAATAGCGCACCTATAGATAAGCCTATGAAAGCTATTGGTGGTGCAATCACGCGCGCAGGCCTCGCCATGACCGGACGTCAAAGCCCTTGGGGCGGCGGCGGAAATGACGGCAATGGTCCTGCGGGAGAACCCGGCGAAGGCGGCAACGAAGGCGTGCCCGAGGGTCAGGACGAAGGCCGTAACGACGAGCCTTCAGGCGAAGCCCCCGGCAGCAGGGGCGAACAGGGCAAGCCGCCGGAAAGCCGTCCCGATGATCGCAAGGGCCCTCGCAACCCGTGGCTTCCCAGCGGCAGTGAAACCCCGCCGCGCCGCTCCGCCGGCATCGAGGACATCTTCCGCCCGCGCGATCCGCGCCGCCCCGGCGGCGGAGGCGGCGGCTTCGGACCCGGCGGCGGATTCCCCAACTTGCCGCGCCGCCCCGACGGCAAGTCGTGGCTGCCGCTCGGCATCGGCATCGCGGTTGCCGCGATGCTCGGCATCTCCATGGTCCACATGCTCGGCCCCAAGGAGCAGGGCATCGTTTCGCGGCTGGGCCAGTATTCCCGCACGATCGATTCCGGCCTTTCGCTCACCCTCCCCTGGCCGATCGAACAGGTCGACGTGAAGGACGTGCGTTCGTTCACCGTCTACACGATCCCAGAGGGCGAGGGCGAAAAGCTGATGCTGACGGGCGACAAGAACCTCGTCGATCTCAGCTATCTGGTGCGCTGGAACATCAAGAACCTGAAAGACTACACCTACCGTCTCGCCGATCCTGACGAAACGGTGCGCGAAGTGGCGGAAGCGGCAATGCGCGCGTCTATCGGCCAGATCACGCTGAACGAGACGCTGTCCGGCGCCGGCCGCGCCGTGGTCGAGCAGGACGTGCGCGACCGGACCCAGCGCATTCTCGATTACTATCGCTCGGGCGTCTCGATCCAGGGCGTGGAAATCAAGAAGGCCGATCCCCCGGCCAAGACCAAGGAAGCGTTCGACCAGGTCAACGTCTCCCAGCAGGAAGCGGACCGCGATCGCTCCAAGGCTCGTGCCTGGGCGCAGCAGACGCTTGCCCGCGCCCAGGGCGAGGCCGCCTCGTTCGACAAGGTCTATGAACAGTACAAGCTCGCGCCCGAAGTGACCAAGCGCCGCATGTACTACGAAACGATGGAGCGGGTGCTGCGCGACAACGACACCGTCGTCGCCGAAGCCAAGAACATGAACACGTACCTCCCCCTTTCCGAGATGAAGCGCCGGGCCCCGGCCGCCGAGGAAACCGTGGTTGCCGCGCCCGCGCCGGCCGCCACCGTCGACGCATCCAAGGGAGGCCAGTGATGAATCGCCTCTGGCAGGACTACAAGGCCGCCTGGTTCCTGGGCGGGGCCGCCGTTGTCGGGCTGATGCTCAGCATGATCGTGGTGCCGGAAACGGAGCAGGCGGTCATCGTTCGCACCGGCAGGCCCATTGCGGTGTACAACCCCTATGTGCCCAAGGCCGACTACGGCCAGACCGGCGCGGGCGTTCACTTCCGCATTCCGATGGTGGACCGCGTGATCCGCATCGACAAGCGCCTGCTGTCCGTGGACATGCAGCAGCAGCAGGTCCTCTCGACCGACCAGCTTCGCCTGAACGTCGATGCCTATGCGCGCTATCGCATCATCGATCCGGTCAAGATGGTCGAAACCGCGGGCACCAGCGAACGCGTGACCGAACAGCTCGAACCGATCCTTTCCTCGGTGCTTCGCCAGGAACTGGGCAAGCGCACGTTCCAGTCGCTGCTGACCGCCGAACGCGGCAAGGCGATGGAGAACATCCGCGACGGGCTCGACCGCGAGGCGCGCGAATATGGTGCGCAAGTCGTCGACGTGCGGATCAAGCGCGCGGATCTTCCCGAAGGCGCGCTCGAAAGCGCCTTCACCCGCATGCAGGCCTCGCGCGACGAGGAAGCCAAGACGATCACCGCGCAGGGCCAGAAGGACGCGCAGATCATTCAGGCCGACGCGGAAGCGCAGGCCTCGAAGATCTATGCGGCCGCCTTCGGCAAGGACCCGCAATTCTACGATTTCTACCGCTCCATGCAGAGCTATGGAATTTCGTTCGCCAAGGGAGAGGCCGGGAAGACCATCCTGCTTTCTCCCGACAATGCCTATCTCAACCACTTCAGGGAACCGTGACCGGCGCGAAGCGCTTGAAAGGCCGCCTATTCAAATCCGGTTAAGCTCCCAGAGCTTCAATCGGCATCAGTCGGCGGATGGTGACGCTGCACCGCCAAGACGGAGGAATCAAAGGACGTGAAGCCCGTGCGATACGCTTATGGACTGACCACAGCGCTCCTGCTGGGAGGCGCCACCGCCACGCTGGTGACCGGCTATCCCGCAGGGGCCCAGGTTGCCCAGAACGAAGCCAGCCAGATGGCCAACGTGGTGCCCCGCGCCGGCGCGCCCAGCGGCTTTGCGGACCTGACCGAGCAGCTTCAGCCTGCGGTAGTCAACATCTCGACGCGCCAGCGCGTCCAGGTGCAGGGCGGCGGCAATCCCTTCGCCGGAACCCCGTTCGAGGGTCTGTTCGGCGGCGGCGGCGGTGGCGGCGCCAGCCCGCAAACCCGCGAAGCCCAGTCGCTCGGCTCGGGCTTCATCGTCTCGGCCGACGGCTATGTGGTGACGAACAACCACGTCATCACCGCGGAAGGCAAGGGTCAGGTCGAATCGATCACCGTGACCATGCCGGACGGCACCGAGTATCCCGCCAAGCTGATCGGCAAGGACGCCGCATCCGATCTCGCGGTGCTCAAGATCACTTCCAGCAAGCCGCTGCCCTACGTGAAGTTCGGCGACAGCTCGAAGGCCCGCGTGGGTGACTGGATCATCGCCATCGGCAATCCGTTCGGCCTTGGCGGAACGGTGACGGCGGGCATCATCTCGGCCGTCTACCGCAACACCGGCTCGGGCTCGGGCGCCTATGATCGCTACCTCCAGACCGACGCGGCGATCAACCGCGGCAACTCGGGCGGGCCGATGTTCGACATGAACGGCCAGGTCATCGGCATCAACAACGCGATCTTCTCGCCCACTGGCGGCAGCGTCGGCATCGGCTTCGCGATTCCCGCCGAAACCGCCGCTCCCATCGTGCAGAAGCTGATGAAGGGCCAGGCGATCGAGCGCGGCTACCTTGGCGTGACCATCCAGGCCCTCAACGAGGATCTTGCCGATTCGATGGGCCTCGAACACAACAAGGGCGAATTCATCCAGGCCGTCGTGCCGGACGGTGCCGCGGCCAAGGCCGGAATCCAGGCGGGCGACGTCGTGGTGAAGGTTGACGGCAAGGAAGTGACGCGCGACCAGAACCTCTCGTTCCTCGTCGCCAACACCGCGCCGGGAACGCGCATCCCGATCGAGCTGATCCGCAACGGCCGCCGCATGACGCTGACCGCCACGGTCGACAAACGCCCGAGCGAGGACGAACTCCAGCAGACCTTCGATCCCAGCACCGATCAGGACAGCGATCCGTTCAACAATCCGCCCAAGGAACAGGGCCAGAGCGTTGTCGAAAAGTCGCTGGGTCTCTCGGTAACGCCGCTGACTTCGCAGATCGCGCGGCAGCTCGGGGCCTCGGAAGGCACCAAGGGCCTCGTCATCGTCGCCGTCGATCCGAGCTCGGATGCCGGCCAGAAGGGCTTTGCCCGCGGGTTCATCATCCTCTCGGCCAACAATGCGCCGGTTTCGACGCAGGCCGACCTCGAAAACGCCATCAAGGCCGCCAAGGCCGATGGCCGCTCGGCGATCCTGCTGCGCGTGCAGCCGCGTGGTCAGCCCGCCGCCTTCGTGCCGCTGCGCCTGCGCTGAGGCTTAGGGGCTTCGACAAAAAAGGCCCGCCGGAGCGATCCGGCGGGCCTTTTCATTGCCTGCTCATGGCTTGCTGCGGGAAGGTCAGTTCAGCAGCACGGCCTTGACGCCGTCGATCACGTATTGCGCCGCGAGCGCCGCCAGCAACACGCCGAGAAGCCGCGTGATAACCGCCTCCACCTTGTCGCCCAGAATGCGCATCAGCGGGCCGGCAGCCGCCAGCGCGGCAAAGCTCAGCACCATGACCGCGACCATCGCCGCGAGGATCGCCATGGTCTGCTCCGCGCCGTGCGCGCGCGAGGTGAGCAGCATGATCGTCGCGATCGAGCCCGGCCCCGCCAGCATCGGCATGGCCATGGGGAACACCGAAACATCGTCCACCTCGGGCGTTTCGGCATTATGGGCGATGATCTTCTCCGCCCGCTCCTCGCGGCGCTGGGTGCGCTTCTCGAACACCATGTCGATGGCGATCATGAACAGCATGATGCCGCCCGCGATGCGGAAGGCATTCAGTTCGATATGCAGCGCCCCCAGAAGCCGCGCGCCGAAAAGCGCGAAGACCACCAGAATGGCGGTCGCGATCACGCAGGCACGCGCGGCCATGGAGATCGCCTGAGACCGGCTGGCATCGGCCGAGAGCCCGGCATAGATCGGTGCGCAGCCCGGCGGATCGATCACCACGAAGAGCGTGACGAAAGCACTCAGGAAAAGCTCGTACATGCCGGTTATTGTCCCTTCGGGGCCGCTACATCGCTGCGCAGAACTTCGGCCATGCCCCCATTCTTCATCAGCGAGACGACCAGCGAGCGCGAATGGTCGGCGTTCACGTGATAGCTCCAGGTCAAAGTGCCGTCCTTCGAACGCCCCTTGCCATCCATGCCCGGCGCCGCCTTGGCCGAATCCCGCTCGACCAGCAGCTCATCGCCGGGCGAGGCGCCGTTCCCGCCCCGCGCGCAGTCCGCCACGGAGGCAGACAGCATCTCCGGCTCCTGCATCGGCTGGGCGAGCGTATCGCCCTGGTCGAGCACCCAGCGAAAATCGCCCTTCTTGCGCTGCTGCCAGATCGTGGTGAAATAGCCGACCGAACCGTCTGCCTGCTGCCAGGCACCCCTGGTCACGCCCATCGTACCATCGCAGCTCATCCAGACCTGGTGAGCCTGCCACTGCACGGCGGCGGCCGGTTCCTTTCGGCCGCTCAGCCATTCTTTGGCGCGAACCGGCTGCGGCACGAACATCACTGCCGCGTCATCCGCGAATTCGTCGAAGGCCTTCCACTGGCCTTTCTCGCGCGCCATGCGCGCGAAGGCGATCTCGGACGCGATCAGTGCGCTGGGATTGGCGGTGCCTACGCCGGGTGCGCGCGGCGGGCGCCGCTCGGCCACGGCGGGAGCGGCGATCAGCAGAAGCGTCGCGACCCCGCCAAGGGCGCCGAGCAGCGCGCGGTTCAAAGCACGCTCTCGTCCAGCGACAGACCCGCATTGCGATGCGCGGCGACGATCGTGTTGCGCAGCAGGACGGCGATGGTCATGGGGCCGACCCCGCCCGGAACCGGGGTGATAGCGCCCGCAACTTGCGCGGCCGAGGCGAAGTCCACGTCGCCCACCAGCTTGCTCTTGCCCTCTTCGGCCGCCGGCACGCGATTGATGCCCACGTCGATCACGGTTGCGCCGGGCTTGAGCCAGTCGCCCTTCACCATCTCGGGGCGGCCGACGGCCGCAATCACGATATCGGCGCCGCGCACGACTTCGGGCAGGTCCCTGGTGCGGCTGTGCGCCACGGTGACGGTGCAGCTTTCCGCGATGAGGAGCTGCGCCATCGGCTTGCCGACGATGTTCGAACGGCCGATCACCACCGCGTTCAGCCCGGAAAGCGAGCCCAGCCGGTCCTTGAGCAACATCACGCAGCCCAGCGGCGTGCACGGCACGAAGCCCGGCAGCCCGGTGGCGAGGCGCCCGACGTTGACGACATGGAAGCCGTCAACGTCCTTGTCGGGGTTGATCGTGGCGATGACCTTCTGCTCGTTCATATGCGAAGGCAGGGGAAGCTGGACGAGAATGCCGTCCACGGCGGGATCGGCATTGAGCTGCTCGACAACCGCCAGCAGATCTTCCTCGGACGTGTCGGCGGGCAGCTTGTGCTCGAAGCTCTCCATGCCGCAGGCCACGGTCTGCTTGCCCTTGTTGCGGACATAGACCTGGCTTGCCGGGTCTTCGCCCACCAGCACGACCGCGAGGCCTGCCTTGCGGGCGGCCTGCCGTTCGAATGCCGCGGCGGCAACCGCGATGCGGCTGCGCAGGCCCTCGGCAAACGCCTTGCCGTCGATGATCTGGTTCTCGGTGGTCATGTCAGTAGGCCATCGGCTGGAGGATCATGATGAGCACGTTCAGGCCGATGATCAGCACCATCGGCGAGAAGTCGATCCCGCCCGTATTGGGCATGATCCGCCGGATCGGGCTGAGGATCGGATCGAGCAACGCATTGAGCGCCCGCCAGATCGCCTCGACGAACCGGTTATGCAGGTTCACCACGTTGAAGGAGATCAGCAGACCCAGCACGAACTGGACAAGCACCAGCGTGGTAAGGATCTGTACGAGATAGATAAGGGCGTTGATCACACCGCCGAGCATGGGCGTGGGGCCTTTCTGAGGAATGAAGCGCCCGCCTGATAGCCGAGGCAGGGCAGGCGGGGCAAGCGCGGCCCGCTTTCGAGCAACGCGCGGTTACACACCGTGCGCTCTCAGGTCGTGAGCTGCCTTATTGAGGCAGCGTGGAGGTCCGCTCGATCCGCCAGTTGAGCTGCTGCTGGCTGGCGCCCGGCACATCGTTGACGCGCCGCAGGACAATGGTGCCCCGGCGTGACGGACGGCCATCGGCAAAGTCGATCACCAGCGGGGCCTCGTAATAGAGCGAACCGGCCGCATTGGCCAAGTCGCCCTTGCCGACCGCGATCTTTGGACCGGCATCGCCGCCGAATTCCCTCGCCAGTCGCTCCGAGGTCATCTGCGCGTCCAGGGTCCAGGCCTTCACAGCCTCGTCCCATGCACCCATGCGCAGCGCGTTGGTGTAGTAACGCAGCAGGCGTTCCGGATCGCGCCGTTCGGTGAGCGCGCCCTGATCGAGCGGGCTGGCGACACCGGCACCTGCACTGGCAGCGCCCGTGGCTTCCGCCGAAGGTCCGTCAGTCGTGACGGCTGCCTCGCTCGCTTCCATCGTCGCGCCATTGCCGGGCTCGGCTGCAGGCTCCTTGTTGCACGCGGCAAGCAGGAGCGTGATGGCCGAAACGGCACTGGCGAGAACGAGGGTATTACGCATGTGGGTCGAATTGCCTTTCAGCAGGAAAGTTCCCCCGGGCAGTTCGGCTTAGCCGGCGCGGATCAGCGTGCCGGCACCTTCCTGCGTGAATATTTCCAGCAACATGGCATGGGAAACCCGCCCGTCAAGCACCACTGCGGCTTCGCAGCCTGCTTCTACCGCGTGAATGCAGGTTTCGAGCTTGGGGATCATGCCGCCCGAAATCGTGCCATCCTGCTGGAGCTTCACGATGTCGGAAGGGGTGAGGTCCGTCAGCAGTTCGCCCTGCTTGTCCAGCACGCCGCGCACGTCGGTCAGCAGGAACAGG
This sequence comes from Novosphingobium sp. TK71, assembly GCF_055361505.1. Taxonomy (NCBI): domain Bacteria; kingdom Pseudomonadati; phylum Pseudomonadota; class Alphaproteobacteria; order Sphingomonadales; family Sphingomonadaceae; genus Novosphingobium; species Novosphingobium sp. TK71. The sequence goes on along the minus strand of NZ_CM143962.1, from coordinate 3,217,892 downwards.
CGCGAGGCACCCAGCGCGGCGGCAACGGCGCCGGCCATGGTGTCTGCGTTGATATTGTAGGTCTGCCCGTCCTCTCCCGGTGCGATCGGCGCGATCACCGGGATCATGCCCGCAGACGAGATCGTCTCGATCACGCCGATATCGATCGTCGCAGGCTCGCCCACGAAGCCGAGGTCGACGACGCGCTCGATATTGCTGTCCGGGTCCTTGGCGGTGCGCTGCACCTTGGCGGCGGTGACGAGACCGCCGTCCTTGCCGGAAATCCCCATGGCCTTGCCGCCCGCCTGCGCGATCCAGCCGACGATTTCCTTGTTGATGACGCCCGACAGCACCATCTCGGCGACTTGCGCGGTCTGCTTGTCGGTTACGCGCAGCCCGTCGATGAAGCGCGATTCGACGCCCATGGTCTTGAGCATGGCGCCGATCTGCGGACCGCCGCCATGGACGACCACCGGATTGATGCCCACGGCCTTGAGCAGGACCACGTCTTCCGCGAAATCTCGCGCCAGTTCGGGATCGCCCATCGCGTGGCCGCCGTATTTTACGACGAACGTGCGACCGGCATAACGCTGCAGGTAGGGCAGCGCATCGACGAGCGTCTCGGCCTTCGAGAGCATGGCGGGATCGTGCGGAATCGGCATGGGCGCGCTTTAGACCCCTTGCGCAGAATTAAAACCCAGTTTTCGGCCCCTGACGGCCGAATATTTCATTCGCCGTCCAGTTTGCGACCGAGCTTCACGAAAAGCCAGATGAACGGCGGCACCATGATCGTGGAAAGCAGCAGCTTAGAGATGATCTGGCCCTCCATGATGCCCCAGAGCGGCAGCACACCGGCAAACGAGATCGTGATGAAGATCAGCGTGTCCACCACTTGCGAAAGCAGGCTGGCGATCCATGCGCGCAGCAGCAGCATTCCGCCCTCGCGCCCGGCGGCAAGCCGCGAGAACACGGTGACGTTGAGCGTCTGCGACACGCCATAGGAGACAAGACCGGCGAACTGCATCCGCGCGCCCTGACCGAGGAGGCGGGCGAAGGCCTCCTGATCCTGCCAGAACGGCGCCGGCGGCACGGCGTGGATCACCAGTGTCAGCAGGCTCATCGAAACGATGAGCGGGATGAAGCCGAAGCGCACCAGCCGGTTGGCCACGGCGGTTCCGTGCAGTTCGGCCACCGCGCTCGACAGGACGACGAGCAGCAGGAAAGCGAAGATTCCCGACTCGACGGCAAGATTGCCGACGACGGGCCACTCGCCCAGCGAGGCGATCTTGATGCCCAGCACGCCCGCCAGCACGACCAGCCCGCCATAGAGCGTCGAGAACACGAACATCGAGCGGGGAATGGCGACGGCGCGGGATTGCGCGCTTGCAGGGGCTTGCGGTTCCATGACGATGCTCTAACGGGCGCGAAACAATTGCACTAGCCGTCACGAATGCGCGCCTCTAGGTTTGCGCACAGATTCAGCACGTTTTTCGGAGAAATGGGGACGATGCACGTCGCCTACAGCCTGCTCGGCATCGTCCTCATCATGGCTGCCGCCTTTCTTCTGTCCACCAATCGCCGCGCGATCCGCCTGCGCGTGGTGGGAGCGGCATTCGCGCTGCAGGCCGGTCTGGCTGCGCTCGTGCTCTATGTGCCTTTCGGAAAAGACCTGCTCGGCGGGGCCGCTTCGGGCGTCGAAAGCCTGCTCGGTTATGCCCATGCCGGTGTCGATTTCCTGTTCGGCCCCCTCGCCAGCCCGGAAATCGGCGGACACAGCTTCGCGATCTCGGCCCTGCCGGTCATCATCTTCTTCGCCTCGCTGATCTCGATCCTCTATTACCTGAAGATCATGCCGCTGGTGGTCCGCTGGATCGGCGGCGGGCTGGAAAAGCTCACGGGGATCAGCAAGGTCGAAAGCCTTTGCGCCGCCTCGAACATCTTCGTCGGCCAGAGCGAGGCACCGCTGGTGATCCGCCCCTACCTCGCCTCGCTCAACCCCTCGCAGCTGTTCTGCGTGATGAGCGTGGGCCTTGCCGGCGTGGCAGGCACGATCCTGGCCGCCTATGCCTCGATGGGCATCCGCATCGACTATCTCGTCGCCGCTGCCTTCATGTCGGCGCCGGGGGGCATCTTCATGGCCAAGATGATCATGCCCGACCCGCGCCCCGCCCCGGTCGACCCCGCGTCCGGCGAAGTTGAAGTCCACGAGGGCACGCTGCCGCCCGCCGGCGCCGCCGCCGCCGCGCTCAACCGCGCCGACGTGACTCACCTGCCGGGCGTCCACGTCGACGAACCCGAAGCGGTCGAGCATGACGAGGAAAAGCCCGCCAACATCATCATGGCCGCCTCGCAGGGCGCGCAGACCGGCGTGAAGCTGGCCGTGGCCGTCGGCGCCATGGTGCTGGCCTTCGTCGCCCTGATCGCGCTCGCCAACGGCATCGTCGGCTGGATCGGCGCGCTGTTCGGTTTCTCCGGCGTGACCTTCCAGGGCCTGCTAGGCTACCTCTTCGCGCCGATCTTCTACCTGCTCGCCACGCCCGACTGGCATGAGGCGATGCAGGCCGGCAGCCTGTTCGGCAGCAAGATCGTCCTCAACGAATTCGTCGCCTTCATCGACCTCGGACAGATGTCGGCGCTCAGCCCGCGCACCGTGGCCGTCGTCACTTTCGCGCTCTGCGGCTTCGCCAACTTCTCCTCGATCGCCATCCAGATGGCGGTGACCGGCGGACTCGCCCCCAACCAGCGCCCGATCATCGCCCGCCTCGGCGTGCGCGCGCTCTGCGCGGGCAGCCTGTCAAACCTGATGAGCGCCGCGCTGGCCGGCCTGTTCCTCGGGCTGGGCTGATCTACTTCCCGAGCCCCGGCTGCACGTCCCGTCCTTCCCAGGCGGCGTAGCGCGCGGCCAGGGGGTCGGCTTCGATCCGGTCGGCCAGATCGTAGACCCGCAGTTTCCGGCTCGCGCGGTCATAGCGCGGCCAGATGTCGCCCGGATCGCCATGGCGCACGAAATGGGCGACATGCGCGCGCATCCGGCGGCCCAGTTCCGCCCGGCGCCCGGCATCCGGCCCGCCGCGGGCAAGCGCCATCTTGAAGCCCTTGAACGGCCAGAACACCGTCAGGTCCAATCCGTGCGTGGCCCCGGCAATCGGGTGCGCATAGTCGAAACGATAGAACCAGGTCGGCTGGGCGGCGGAATGGCGCTCGGCGAAATGCCGCGTCGGCATGATGAAAGTCAGGTCCGATCCCAGCGCGATCCGCCCCTTGCGGTTGCGCGGATAGGCCGCAAGCACGCGGGCGGCATGGGCCTCGCCCAGCTGCTCGCGCAGCAGGGCTTCGAGATCGGGCCACTTCGACGGCAGGATATTGCCGGGCATGAGGTCGAACAGGCGAATCTCGTCCCGCGCGGCGCCCGCAAGCAGCGGCACCGGCGCGGTGGGGGCCGACAGGGTCTCCTCGAAGGAGGCCGGCAGCACGTCGCCGTCGTACCAGGGCGCCGCCGGAATGGCATTGCTGAGTTGCCCGCTCACGGCAGCCTGCGCGCCGATCAGTTCCGCAAGGTCCATCGTCCGCAAACGTTCGAGGCTCGACTGGTCCAGCCCGAGAACTGCCGCGAAACGCTGCGCGTCGCGGATCGAACGCGCGCGATCGTGAATGAGGCTCACCGCACCGGATTGCATCACCGCGCCGTGGAACAGCCCCCTCGCCCGCGGTGAGACCATCAGCAGCGAGACCGACATCGACCCCGCCGATTGTCCGCAGATCGTAACCCGCCCCGGATCGCCCCCGAACGCCGCAATATTGTCCCGCACCCATTCGAGCGCCGCGATCTGGTCACGCAGGCCGAGGTTCGACGGAATGGCCGGAAGCCCGAGGGCATCGCCGAAGTTGACGAAACCGAGCACCCCTACGCGGTAATTGATGGTGACGACGACGATGTCACCCTCCTGCGCGAGCCGGGAGGCATCGTAGGCATTCGAGCCCCCCGCCATGAACGCTCCGCCGTGGATCCACACCATGACGGGCTTCGGCCCGGCCGCGCCGCCATCGGGACGGTAGACGTTGAGGTGGAGGCAATCCTCGCCGTAGTCCGGGCCTTCCAGCACATCGCGGCGCACCTTGCCGCCGTACTGCTGCGGGCATTGCCGCCCGAAGCGGTTGGCCGGATGCGCGCCGGACCAGGGCGCGACCGCCTCCGGCACGCCGAAACGCTCCGCGCGGGCGTAAGGTATGCCGAGAAATCGCGTGAATCCCGCCCCTTCGAGGCCGGAAACCCGCCCCGCGCGCGTCTGGACGATCGTTTCCGTCATCGCTTGCGTCCTCTCCCCCGTTTTGCCGCAGCCTAGCTTCCCGGCGGAGCAGCGCCAGCGCAATTGCAGCCATCCGGCAATCATCGCCCGGGTGTGGGCCCGCGAACCTTTCCCGCGCCGCTGAAATCCCTCCGGAAACGCCCGAGAATCCAATGCTTGCGCCAAAGTCGCAAAGCGGGCAGCATCAAGGACCTGGGGTACATCATGGAGAGAAAGCCATGGACGACCTGAACCGCTCGACTACGAATTCGGGATTCGAGTTCAATCAACCGACGATAATCAGCCTGCTTTATCTCGCGTCCTGCGTTACCGGGATTACCGCCATCGTCGGCGTGGTGCTCGCCTACGTCTGGCGGGGAGAGCCCAAGGCGGACTGGGAACAGTCCCACTACCAGTACCTCATCAACACCTTCTGGCTGGGCCTTGCGGGAAGCATCCTGGGCATATTGCTGATGATCGTGCTGATCGGCGTGTTCGTGCTGGCGGCCGTTGGCATATTGGTGATCGTGCGCTGCGTGATGAGCCTGCTCAATGCCCAGAAGCATGCGCCGATGCCCAATCCCGGCAGCTGGCTGGTCTGAAGGCACGGGAATTCGGGATCGGGAGCGGAAGCGCCCGGTAACCGGATCATAAGAACATGGCGTCAGACCACAGTTCCAGGGAATCGGATGGCCGGGGGGCCTTGCCTGTGAATACGCTCAGAATACGCGCCCATCAGCGCTATGCCGTGCGCCGGAGGGCATCGATCCTGCGCGACGGAAATCTTGTCGGCACGGGGCTGCTGGTGGAAGTGTCGCAGCAGGGTTGCCGGCTAGGCTGCGTCATGCCCGTCGATCTCGTTCCTGCCGACATCGCCAATGGCGACCTGCTGGTCGTGGCAGCGGATGGGGCCGAGCCGCTCGACGCCTGCGTGCGCTGGACCGGCAACGGCACGCTCGGCTTCCGGCTCCTGCAAGCACTCCACCACCACGAGCTGGACTTGCTGATCCGCACTTGCCGGGGCGAATTCGACACGCCAGAGGCACGCGACTACGGAACCTGAGGACAGCTCTCCATAATGCCAAGATCATATCGTCGGCGGGGCCGCTGGAGCCTGACGCCGATCGGCTTCGTGCTCCCGCTCGCGGCTCTCGCGGGTCTCTACTACTGGCACGGCCATCGTTCGGCAGCCCCCGGCCTTGGCGAGACACCCTTCTCCACCGCTGCCGATACCGAAACGGCGCAGTTCGCGCGCTGCTCGGGGCCCGTTCGCCGGACCTGCGTGGTCGACGGGGACACCTTCTGGTACGAAGGCGAGAAGATCCGCATCGCCGACATCAATACGCCGGAGACCAGCAAGCCGGAGTGCGCAGAGGAAGCCCGGCTTGGCGCCATGGCGACCAAACGCCTCACCGCACTGCTCAACGAAGGGCCGTTCTCGCTCCAGCCTGGCGGCGACGGTCGCGACAAGGATCGCTACGGCCGGGCCCTGCGCGTGGTGACGCGGCAGGGCCGCAGCCTGGGCGCCGCGCTGGTGGAAGAGGGGCTGGCGGAACAGTGGCAGGGCTATCGCCGGGACTGGTGCTGACGCGGGTTCCACAAACCGATCCCGCATGAAAAAGGGCTCCCGGACACAGCGTCCGGGAGCCCTTTTTTCCGTTACCCTGGCAAAAGTCGCCGCGCGATTACTCGGCAGCCTCGGTCGCGCCGAACATGTCGGGCTCGGAACCGTCCTCGACCAGGACTTCGTCGTTGGCCTTCACGTTGCGGCGCGAATCGAAGTTCGACCACACATCGTTCCAGTTCCCGCGCGTCGCACCCTTCGAATACTCGGTCGAACGGGTCTCGAAGAAGTTCGCGTGTTCCACGCCGTTGAGCAGCGGCTGCAGCCACGGCAGGGGGTGATCCTCGATCAGGTAGATCGGGTTGAGGCCGAGCTGGCCCATGCGCCAGTCAGCGATGTAGCGGATGTACTTCTTGATGTCCTTGGCGGTCATGCCGGGAACAGGGCCCATCTCGAAGGCGAGGTCGATGAAGGCGTCTTCCAGGCGGACCGTGGTCTGGCACTGGTCGGCAATGTCGTCCTTCACGGCCTTGCTGAGGCAATCGCGCTCCTTCACGAAGGCGTGGAACAGGCGGGTGATGCCCTCGCAGTGCAGCGATTCGTCACGCACGGACCACGAGACGATCTGCCCCATGCCCTTCATCTTGTTGAAGCGCGGGAAGTTCATCAGCATCGCGAAGCTCGCGAAAAGCTGAACGCCCTCGGTGAAGCCGCCGAACATGGCCAGCGTGCGCGCGATGTCCTCGTCATTGTCGACGCCGAACTTCTGGAGGTAGTCGTGCTTGGCCTTCAGCTCCTCGTATTCAAGGAACATGCCGTATTCGCTCTCTGGCATGCCGATGGTGTCGAGCAGGTGCGAATAGGCGGCGATGTGCACCGTCTCCATGTTGGAGAAGGCGGTGAGCATCATCTTGATCTCGGTCGGCTTGAAGACCCGCGCATACTTCTCGTGGTAGCAGTCCTGCACTTCCACGTCGGCCTGGGTGAAGAAGCGGAAGATCTGCGTGAGCAGGTTGCGCTCATGCTCGGAGATGTTCTGCGCCCAGTCACGGCAGTCCTCGCCCAGCGGCACTTCCTCGGGCAGCCAGTGGATCTGCTGCTGCGTCTTCCAGAAGTCGTAGGCCCAAGGATATTCGAAGGGCTTGTAGGTCTTGCGGGCTTCGAGAAGGGACATGGGCGGACAACTCCGGGTGTTCGATTCAAATGGCGCGCCGGGCGATTCGCAGAGCCGAAGCGCGGCTCTCCGCGCCTTTCCCGACGCATGATCTCTGGGGCGCGGGGCAAGCCCCGGTGCCGACACCAGCCACGATACTCAAATTTGATCGTTTTTGGAGCGGGTTTGGTAAAACTTCCCACAGCTTAAACAGGCATATCTAGCGCCTTCGTCATTATGGGAACGCTAGGGCTTGTAGGCCACCCCTTTCGCGGCGAATCGTGGAACCGGGCCGGTTTGCCGGGTATTCTTCCTCTACCAAGGCCAGTTCAGGCCCCTGACGGAGGACTTGCGATGCCCCCTTCCCCATCCCCTTTCGACCCTGTCCAGACCGCCTGGTCCACCGAATCGGGCATCGTGCGCAAAGGCATGACGGTGATCGACGCCGACGGCACAGTGCTCGGCACGGTCGACCATGTGGACGGCGAGGAAGTCATTCTCGAAGGCGAGGGTTCGTCCTTCGTCGCGACGACCCAGATCGACGGCGTAGACGGCGAGAGGATACTGCTCTCCCCACGCGGAGACGAAACTTTCGGCCTCGGCGCCCAGCCCTGAGCAAGCGCGGATCGCCTCTTTCCATGAAGCGTGGCGGCCATGGGACCAATGCCGGAACGAAGATCACGCACCTCCGTTTAGTCATCATCAAGTCCTGAACGACACTGGAGGAATCCCTATGTTCGAGAAACTTCGCGTCCGTGAACACATGGAAGTCACTGATTACAATGGCACCCATGTCGGTACTATCGATTCGGTGAAGGACGACCAGATCAAGCTTACGCGTTCGGACAGTTCCGATGGCGCGCACCATTTCATTGCTTTTGACAATGTCGATCGCATCGAAGACAATCGCGTATACCTGAAGCAAGGCACCCCGATTCCCATGGGCGCCGGCGCCAACTGACACCCCCTGCAGGGCCATCGCCCGCAAGCGATGACCCGTCAGGAACCGGCCCCAACAGTGGGCGATTCGCACAGGGATCGCCCCAATGCAGAACCCCGGCTCCTTTGCGGGAGGCCGGGGTTCTCGCATCTGGCGGGTCGCCATTCGCTCAGGCGATGGGCTGGCGAGATATGATACACCAAGGCTAGTAAATCTTCCCAAGCCCCTGCCGGGCTGATAGCGCTGTTTCACAACGAGAAGACAGTACGGGGAAGGAAGCCGTGATCGCACGCCCATGCTCAGCCGCCTTGCGGCTATTCCTCGCGGCATTCTCGCCGCTCGTGGTCACCGCTTGCGACAAGCCCGCCCAGCCGATCGAACAGGCCATGGTCGCCGATCCCGACGAATGGCCCAGTTGGGGCCGCACCGGCACCGAAACGCACTATTCCCCGCTCGACGAGATAGACACCGGCAACGTCGGCAAACTCAAGCTCGCCTGGCATTTCGACCTTGAGCCCGGCTACACCGCCAGCACCCCGCTCATGGCGGAGGGCAAGGTCTTCCTCACCACCGGCCACTCGCACATCCGCGCGCTGGATGCCGTCACCGGACGGCAGATCTGGGAATATGACGGCGGCACCCGCGAACGCGCGACCTCGGCGCTCCAGATGTCGTGGGGCAACAAGGGCATCGCCTACGATGCCGGACACGTCTTCCTCGTCACTACCGACGGCTACGTGATATCGCTCGATGCGAAGACCGGCAGGGAAGCCTGGAAGACCTACGACTATCCGGACGCAGCCCCGCGCAATTCGAATGGCGCGCCCCGTGTCTTCGGCGGCAAGGTGATCGTCGGTTTCGGCGGGGCGGACATCAGCCCGGCGCGCGGCTTCGTCACCGCCTATGACGAAAAGACCGGCAAGCTCGCCTGGCGCTTCTATACCACCCCCGGCGATCCGGCCTCACCCGGCAACGAGAAAGCCGAGGCCATCATGCGCAAGACATGGCCCAGCGGCTGGACCAACCCCGACGGCACGCGCCGGGGCGGCGGCGGCACGGCATGGAACGCGTTCAGCTACGATCCGGAACTCAATCTCGTCTATCTCGGCATCGGCAACGGATTCCCCTACAATCAGGCCAGGCGCAGCCCCGGCGGGGGCGACAACCTGTTCCTCTCCTCGATCGTCGCGGTGGACGTGAACACCGGTGCCTACAAGTGGCACTATCAGATGTGCCCGGCCGAGCAGTGGGACTGTACCGCCACCACCGACATGACGCTCGCCACGCTCAAGATCGACGGCAAGGACCGCAAGGTCCTGATGCAGGCGCCCAAGAACGGGTTCTTCTACGTGATCGACCGGGCGACCGGCGCCTTCATCTCCGCGGAAAAGATCGCCAAGGTCACCTGGGCCGATCATATCGACGGCAAGACCGGTCGTCCGGTCGAGAATCCCGGAATTCGCTATGCCGGGAAACCCGGCTTGTTCGAAGTCTGGCCGGGGCCGACCGGCGCCCACTCGTGGATGCCGCAGGCCTACAGCCCGCTGACCGGCCTCGTCTACATCCCGGTCATCGAACAAGGCGCCCTCATCGGCGACGGCCAGAAGGGCGGCGGCGAGATCACGGCCGGAATGGGCGTCACGCTGATCCCCGAGGTCGAACTGCCCGGCAGCCACAGGAGCTTCCTCAAGGCCTGGAACCCGGTCACGCAGTCGGTCGCCTGGGAAGTCGAACTGCCCGGCAACTGGCCCGGCGGCGTCATGGCCAGCGCTGGCGGCCTGGTGTTCCAGGGCCAGATCGACGGCAAGTTCGTGGCTCGCGATGCGCAGACCGGCAAGGCTCTCTGGTCGTTCAAGACCGAAAGCCCGATCGTCGGCGCTCCGATAACCTACCGGATGAACGGGCGCCAATATGTCACCGTCATCACCGGAAGCGGTGGTAACGGTGCCGGAATCAACTCGCCCGGCAACGCCGCCTTCCGCACCGACTACCGCCTGCCGCGCCGGGTACTGACTTTCGCGTTGGACGGAAAAGACACCATTCCCCCGTTCCAGCTTCCCGAACTCGCCGCCCCGGCCGACCCGGACTTCAAGCCCGATCTCGCCCGGGCCCAGGCCGGCGCGATGCTCTTTGGAACCCGCGCCTGCCTCGTCTGCCACGGCTGGAACGCGATCGGCGGCGGCGCCGCACCAGACCTGCGCTATTCGCCGATGATCACCGACGCCGCCACGTTCCGGCAGGTGGTGAAGGGCGGCGCACTGAAGATGAACGGCATGCCGCCCTTCCCCGACTTTACTGACGAGGAACTGGAAACCCTGCGCTTCTACCTCCGCGCCCGGGCACAAGCCGCCCCGGCCGAGCAGAAGGCGCTCCTGGACAAAGCCAGGGCCGCACAGGCCAGCAACGCCAAACCGCAGGACTTCGTGGGTAAATGGAACATCGTGATCCAGACCCCGGTCGGTCCCCAGAAGGCCGTGATGAACCTCCAGGTCGCAGGCAACGTGGTGACCGGAAAGGTGACCGCAGAACAAGGCACGGTGGACGTCGCGGGCGGCGTGAAGAATGGCCGTGCGAAATTCCAGGGCAAGGCCTCGATGCCGATGCCCATCACCATTAGCTACGACATCACCGTTCGCGACGGCAAGATGAGCGGCGAGAATGCAAACGGCCCCTTCGGCAGCTTCCCGCTGACCGGCACTCGCCCCTGACCGCCCATTCGAAGCATAGCCGGCGTATCTTCGATTGGCTGAAGACTGATAGTGCAGAAACGCCAAAGGGACCGCCTTGCGACGGTCCCTTTGCATTCTCAATCGCTTGAGAAATGGTGCCCAGAAGAGGACTCGAACCTCCACGCCCTTGCGAGCGCCAGCACCTGAAGCTGGTGCGTCTACCAATTCCGCCATCTGGGCACGGAAGCGAGGGGGCCTTTGGTGCCGTCCTCGCCGGGTAGGAGGGCGCCTCTAAGGGGCTGCCGGAATGTTGTCAACGCTCCTCATCGAACTTTTTTCAAATCGCGCGAAAAAAGGCGAAATCTCCGTCGGAGAGCTGCCGCCGGTTGCTCCGGAACCGGCCTTGTGCAATGGCGCAGGTCATGCGCGAAACCTGAGCGCAGGCGGCCTTTCCTTCATGCGCCTGCGCCCGCTGAAGGACCTGACCATGAGCCAAGCCACCGACCCCCTCTACGGCAAGATCGTCACGCTGCTGGGCGGCAGCGGCTTTCTCGGAAAGCATGTGGCCCAGGCCCTGCTCGCACGCGGCGCGCGTCTGCGCATCGCCAGCCGCAGCCCCAAGAAATCCTACGCCCTCAAGCTGCTCGGCAACCTTGGGCAGGTCCAGTTTGCGGGCGTGGACGTGACCAAGCCCGATTCGCTGGCCGCCGTGCTGGCCGGATCGGACGCCGTGGTGAACCTGGTGGGCGCGTTCAACGGCAATCTCGACGCCGTGCAGGGTGAAGGCGCGGGCCGCATCGCCGCTGCCGCCAGCGCCGCCGGCGCCGCTGCGTTCGTCCACGTCTCGGCCATCGGCGCCGAAGCCTCGTCGAGCGTCGCCTATGCGCGGACCAAGGCAGAGGGCGAACGGGCCGTGCTTGCCGCCTTCCCGACCGCCACGATCCTGCGCCCCTCGGTCATGTTCGGCCCGGACGACAACTTCGTCATGATGTTCGGCAATCTCGTTTCGCGCCTGCCGGTGCTGCCGGTCTTCGCACCGCAGGCGAAGCTCCAGCCGGTCTTCGTGGACGACGTGGCCGAGGCGATCGCCGAAACCCTCTCCGCCCCGGAAACACACGGCGGCAAGACCTTCGAACTCGCCGGCCCGGAAGTGGTCTCGATGCTCGACCTCAACCAGCGCATCGCCAGGGCTGCCGAGCGTGATCGCACCTTCATCGAACTGCCCGACGGCATTTCCGGACTGATCGCCGCCCTGCCCGGCACCCCGATCAGCACCGACCAGCTCAAGCTGCTCCAGGCCGGCAATACCGCAAGCGGCACGTTGCCCGGCCTTGCCCAGCTCGGCATCACGCCGCGCCCGCTGGAGCTGTTCCTCGACCGCTGGATGGTGCCGTTCCGCAACCACGGCCGCTTCGGCACCAAGACCGCCGCAGCCTGATCGACCGGCGCAGGGAGCTTCCCGCTTCCTGCGCCGCCTCTATCCGTTCAGGCGTCCACTTCGGCGTAATGGCTGGGCGGCTGGATCACTTCCATGCGCTCGCTGAGCAGCGGCCGGAACGAAGGCCGCGACTTCATCACCAGATACCAGCCCCGCGCCTGCTCGTGGCTCGACCAGTCGAGACCGCCGAGGTAATCGGCCACCGAGATCTGCGCCGCCGCGGCAAGATCCGCCAGTGTCATCGTCGCGCCCGCCAGCCAGGGACGGTTGTCGATCAGGTAATCGATATAGTCGAGATAGTCGTGAGCGAGCTTCATCGATTCGCGCAGCACCTTTGCATCGGGTGACTGGCGCAGGACGAGGCGCTTCTTCATCCGTTCATGCAGGAGCGGACCGGATACGTCGTGATAGAAGTTCTCGTCGAACATGGCGATCAGGCGGCGGATTTCCGCGCGCTGCACGGCAGTGCCGCTGATCTGCGGGTTGCGATCGACGGTTTCCTCGAAATATTCGCAGATGGCGCGGCTATCGACGATGACGGTGCCGCGTTCCGTTTCCTTGACCACGGGGGTGCGCCCTGCCGGGTTCATCTCGAACAGCCGGTCCTCACCCTCCCACGGGCGCGCGGTCTGGAGTTCGTAGGCGATGCCCTTTTCGGCCATGAGAAGCCGAACCTTGCGGCTGAAGGGGCAGAGCGGAAACTGGAAGATGTGCCACATGGCAATTTCGAATGCCAAACCTGCCTTCCAGCGTCCACCCGGAGCCAAATGGCCATGCCGCCACGGGGGGCGAAACGCGTGGATAAGTCCCGTTTTCGCCGCATCGCCGGCAATCATCGTCGCAGCGGACCGCCTGCGATTGACCGGCCTGCGGCAGCCCGCCAAACCCCGTGCATTCACCACCCACGGAGCCCAAGCATGTTCAGCCACATCTGCGTCGGCAGCAACGACCTCGTCGCCGCGAAGACCTTCTACGACGCGATCTTCGCCGCGATGGGCGCCACCCCGCTGATGGCCGACCCTGCGGCAGGCCGCCTCGCCTATACCCACAACGGCTCGAACTTCATGATCGTCACCCCGATCGACGGCAACGAGGCCACTTTCGCCAATGGCGGCACGGTTGGCTTCTCGATGGACAGCACCGCCGCGGTGGATGCCTGGCATGCAGCCGGGTGCGCGGCCGGCGGACAGAGCTGCGAGGATGCGCCGGGCCTGCGCGAATTCCCGTTCGGCAAGCTTTATCTCGCCTATCTGCGCGATCCGCAGAACAACAAGCTCTGCGCGATGCATCACGTCCAGGCCTGATCCCACCGCGCCTCACCGTGCTGCCGGTGGCAGCATGGCGAGGCGCCCTCAGAACATCTTCGACCCTGACGACAAAAAACTGGAGAGAGAACGATGATCCTGAAAAGCCTGCGCCTCGGCACCAACGACCTTGAGAAGGCCCGCGCCTTCTATGACGCCACTTTCGCCGCGCTCGGCGTGGAACCCTGCGCGATCTCGAACGAATATCCGATGGTGATGTGGGATCTCGACGGCTTGAAGTTCCTGCTCGGCCCGGCGCGTGACGGCGAGCCCGCCACCCATGCCAACGGCGGAACGATCATCTTCGGCGCGAACGACGAGGCCACCGTGTGCGCCTGGCATGCCGCCGGTCTCGCCAACGGCGGCACTTGCGAGGGCCAGCCCGAGGCCAAGCCGCAGGCGCGCGGCGCCTTCGGTGCCTATATGCGCGACCCGGACGGCCACAAGCTGGGCATCTACAGCGGGCTCACCATGGGCGGCTGAAACGCCGCGCCTATCCGCGCGACAGCAGGAACACCGCATGTTCGGCGCGGAAATTCGCGGCGGCGGCGCTGCACTGCTGGTCGCCGGAGAGGAACCAGGCGCCTTCCACCTTGATGCCGCGTTCGCGCAGCAGTTCGCGGAAATCGTCCACGGTAAGGTGGTGGATGTTGGGCGTCTCGTACCAGGCGACCGGCAGCAGGCGCGTAACCGGCATCCGCCCGCCCCACAGCAGCGACAGCCGCACGCGCCAGTGCGCGAAGTTGGGGAAACTCACGAAGGCGCGGCGGCCGATGCGGAGAAGCTGCTCCAGCACCATGTCCGGGCGCATCGTCGTCTGCAGGGTCTGCGACAGGATCGCGTAGTCCACCGACTGGTCCGGGTAGAAGGCCAGGTCCTTGTCGGCATCGCCCTGGATCACCGACAGGCCCTTGGCGACGCAAAGGCCGACATTGGCGGAATCGAGCTCCATGCCGCGCGCGTCGCACCGCTTGTCTTCGCGAAGGGCCTGCATCAGCGTGCCGTCGCCGCAGCCCACGTCGAGCACCCGCGCGGCGGGATCGACATTGGCGGCGATCACCGCGAGATCGGGACGCAGGCCGTTCATTCGCCTGCCTCCATTATCGCCGCAAAGGCGGGGGAAAGCCGCTCCATCAGCCGGTCCGGGCGCGCCAGCGGCTTGAAGCCGAGCGCCGCATAGACCCCGTGGGCATCGGCCGTGGTAAGGCCGAAACGGCGAATGCCTGCATAGTCGGGATGCTCCACGAACCAGCCGGCAAGGCGCCGGCCGATCCCCTGCCCGCGCACGCTTTCATCCACCCACACGTCCGCCAGCCAGGCGAAACTGGCGCGGTCGGAAATGACGCGGGCGAAGCCGATCTGGGCCCCGTCCTCGCGATAGGCGCCAAGGCAGTGCGAGCCCGCGATCTGCTTCTCGACTTGCGCGCGCTCGATGCCGGGGCACCAGTAGCTGGTGGCCAGCCAGCCGTGGATGCGGGCCACATCCAGCCGGGCGGGATCGTCTGACAGTTCGATATGCGATGCCGTCACCGGCCTTCTCCCAGGAATCCCTCGACCACGCGATCGAGCGCGGGAACGTCGAGCAGGAAGCTGTCATGACCGTAAGGCGCGGACAGTTCGACGAAGCTCACCGGCAGGCCCGCCGCATTCAGCGCGTGGACGACGCCGCGCGAATCCGCGGTGGGGTAGAGCCAGTCGGTGTCGAAGCTGACGAGGCAGTAGCGCGCCTTGGACTGCGCGAAGGCATTGGCCAGCAAGCCGCCATGCTCCTCGGCCAGGTCGAAATAGTCCATGGCGCGGGTGATGTAGAGGTAGGAGTTCGCATCGAAGCGGTCCGTGAAGGCCAGGCCCTGATAGCGCAGGTAGGACTCGATCTGGAAATCGGCGTCGAACCCGAAGGTCTTCTCCTCGCGGTTCTGGAGGCGGCGGCCGAACTTCTCGGTCAGGCCCGCTTCCGAGAGATAGGTGATGTGCGCGGCCATGCGCGCCACCGAGAGGCCCTTTTCCGGGCCCTTGCCGTGATCGTAATAGTCGCCCTCGCGCCACTCCGGGTCCGCCATGATCGACTGGCGGCCCACTTCGTGGAAAGCGATGTTCTGCGCCGAATGGCGCGCGGTGGAGGCGATCACCAGCGCTGCGCGGATCCGGTCGGGGAAGTTCGAGGCGAGGCTGAGCGCCTGCATTCCGCCCATCGACCCGCCGACGACGGCATAGAGGCAATCGATCTCCAGCGCATCGAGCAGGGCGACGTGGCCGCGCACCATGTCGCGGATGGTGATGACCGGGAAGCGCATACCCCACGGCTTGCCGTCCGGCGCGAGGCTGGCCGGGCCGGTGGAGCCCATGCAGGAGCCGATCACATTGGCGCAGATCACGAAGAACCGGTCCGTGTCGATCGGCTTGCCCGGTCCGACCATGCGCACCCACCATCCGGGCTTGCCGGTCTTGGGATGATCCGAGACCACGTGATGGTCGCCGGTCAGCGCATGGGTGATGAGAATCGCGTTGTCGCGCGCGGCATTGAGCGTGCCGTGCGTCTCATAGGCGATGCGGACGCCCGGCAGGCTCTGTCCGCCGTCGAGCGGGAGCGGCTGGGCCAGTTCGAGAACCCGACTGGAGTCGATGATGGGCGTGGTGGACATGATGAACTGTGCCAAGTGGGGGACCGCCCGCGCCCTGTCAATTACTCGCTCGGTTGCCGGCGCCGGTTTGAAAAGTGCGCGGCTGGGTATTTTCGTTACACCGCGCGAATCCCGCTCGGGCTGAGCCGGCCGCCGCCCCTGCGGCGCGGCACCGATCGCCCAAATCGCCCCCTGTCCTTCACGCCGCCGCTAAGCTAATAGGCCGCGCATCATGACTGACAGCCAGACCATCAGCACCCGCCAAGCCCCGCAGCCCAAGCCGTGGATCGACGCGATCCATGCCTATGTGCCCGGCAAGTCCAAGGGCAAGGACGGCAAGCCGCTGATCAAGCTGTCGGCCAACGAGAACCCGCTCGGCACCAGCCGCCATGCGCTGGAAGCGCGCGCGCAGGCGCCGGCGCTCTATCCCGATCCCGACAGTACCGCCCTGCGCGAGGCGATTGCCGCCAGGCACGGCCTCGATGCGGCACGCGTCGTCATGGGCACCGGCTCGGACGAACTGCTCAACCTTGCCGCGCAGGGCTATGCGGGCCTTGGCGACGAAGTGATCTACGTGCGCTACGGCTTCTCGGTCTACGACATCGCCGCGCGGCGCTGCGGCGCAACCCCGGTCATCGCGCCCGACGCCGACTACGGCACCGACGTCGACGCCCTGCTCGCGCTGGTGACGGACCGGACCCGCGTGGTCTTCGTCGCCAACCCCAACAACCCGACCGGCTCCTACCTGCCAAAGGGTGAGATCGCGCGGCTTCACGCCGGGCTTCCCGCCGACGTGCTGCTGGTGCTCGACCAGGCTTACGGCGAATATGTCGCGCCCGAGGACGACGATGGATCGCTGGCATTGGCCCGGGCGCATGACAATGTGCTGGTGACGCGCACTTTCTCGAAGATCTTCGGCCTTGCCGGGGAACGGATCGGCTGGGCCACCGGCGCGCCGGGGATCGTCGCCACGCTCAACCGTATTCGCGGACCGTTCAACGTCTCCGCCACCGGCCAGGCCATGGCGCTGGCCGCGCTGGGCGATGCCGATTTCGTGGAGGCCAGCCGCGTCCACAACCGCGACGAACGCGCGCGCTTCGTGGGCAAGCTCGAAGCGCTGGGCAACCACGGTCTGCGTGCCCTGCCCACCCAGGCGAACTTCGTGCTGGTCCTGTTCGAAGGCGCGCTGACCGCCGAAGCCGCTTTCGACGGCCTCGCCGACCGGGGCTACATCGTGCGCTGGCTGCCGGGACAGGGCCTGCCGCAGGCCCTGCGCTTCACCATCGGCAAGCCCGAGGACATGGACGCGATCGCCGTCGCGCTGCGCGAAATGGCGGAAGCCGCGCAATGAGCATAAACAGCGTCGCGATCATCGGCCTCGGCCTTCAGGGCGGATCGATCGGCCTTGCCGTGCAGGAATACCTGCCCGGCGTGGCCACCACCGGCTACGACCTCAGCCCCGCCCACCGCGCCCGCGCGGCCGAGCGCGGCCTCGTCGGCACGGTCTGCGAGACGCCGGCCGAAGCCGTCGCGAATGCCGACCTCGTGATCTTCTGCGTGCCCCCCGGCGTGATGGGCATGGCGGCCGAGCAAGTGCGCGAGGCGCTGCCCGCGCATTGCCTCGTCAGCGATGTCGGCTCCAGCAAGGAAGCGATCTCCAGGGCGCTGGGCGATGCCCTGCCCGATCACCTGGTGATCCCCGCGCACCCGGTTGCCGGCACCGAGAATTCCGGCCCCGACGCGGGCTTTGCGCACCTGTTCCGCAATCGCTGGTGCATCGTCACCCCGCCCGCACGGACGGACATGGTGAAGCTCAGCGAGCTGGTCGGCTTCTGGGAAGGGCTCGGCGCCAATGTCGAGATCATGACCCCCGGCCATCACGACCTCGTGCTCGCCGTCACCAGCCACCTGCCGCACCTCATCGCCTATACCATCGTCGGCACCGCCTCCGACCTCGAGGACGTGACGCAGGGCGAGGTCATCAAGTATTCGGCCGGCGGCTTCCGCGACTTCACGCGCATCGCCGCCTCGGACCCCACGATGTGGCGCGACGTGTTCCTGTCGAACAAGGACGCGGTGCTGACCATGCTGCAGCGCTTCACCGAGGACCTGACCGCGCTGCAGCGCTCGATCCGGGTGGGTGACGGCGATGCCCTGTTCGAGCATTTCGCCCGCACCCGCGCAATCCGCCGCTCCATCATCGAGGAAGGGCAGGACGATTCCCGCCCCGACTTCGGACGCGGCGATCACGAGAACGGCCAAAAGAATCGCTGATCCCGCGGGAGCCGGCACGCTTCTCGGGCTTTGAGCGGGTAAGACCTCCCGAAGCTCTTCCCAAGGACACTGCCCATGGACAAGCCGCGCGTCCCATGAAACTCTCGATTCTGGCCCAACTTGATTACGCGCTGCCCGCGCCCACCGACGTGCTGCTCCAGCTCGAGGCGGCGATCCTTCCCGAGCAGCTGGTCCACAGCGCCCATATTTCGCTGCCTCCGGTCGAGCATTTCGCCCGCCTGCCCGGGCATGACCAGATCGGCGACCGGATCTGGCTCCATGTCGCCAATGCGCTGACCGTGCGCTACGAGGCCGTCGTGGAACCGCAGCGGATCGTGACCCCGATCGAGGGGCTGCCCGCCGTGCCGCCGCACATGCTCCCTGCCGAGACGGTCGATTACCTGCTGCCCTCGCGCTTCTGCCCTTCCGACACCTTCCAGGACTTTGCTCTAACGCAGTTCGGCATGTTCGAAGGCGGAAACAAGGTGGCCGCGATCCGCGACTGGGTGGCCGGCCACCTGGCTTACGTCCCCGGCTCCAGCAATGCGCAGACGAGCGCGGCCGACAGCTTCAATTCGGGCGAGGGCGTATGCCGTGACTATGCCCACCTCGTCATCAGCCTGTGCCGCGCCTCGGCCATTCCGGCGCGCTTCGCCAGCGTCTACGGCCTGGGCGTCAAGCCGCAGGACTTTCATGCCGTGGCCGAAGTCTTCCTCGACGATACCTGGCATCTGGTGGATGCCACCGGCATGAGCCGCCCCGAGGCGATGGCGAAGATCGGGGTCGGCGTCGATGCGGCGGCGGTTTCGTTTCTTACCAGCTACGGGCCGGTGGAACTGCGGAGCCAGTCCGTGGAAGTGCGCGAGATCGCCTGACCTCAGGGGTTCAGCGCATTGATCGCAGTCTGGACCCTGGCCTCGATCTCGTCACGCGCCAGGCCGGGCTCGATCCGCTCGCCCACGCGCAGGGTGATGGTGCCCGGCTTCTTCCAGCGGCGGTGATAGAGCCTGCCGCTGTCCACCGCGACGGGGACCACGGGCAGGCCGAGCAGCTTGTAGAGCCCGGCGAATCCCGCTTGCAGCGGCGCGCGCTGGCCATGGGGAACCCGCGTTCCTTCGGGGAAGATCGCCAGCGGCCGCCCCTGCGACGCAAAGCCCCGCGCCGAGGCCACCATCGCCCGCAAGGCCCGGGCGCCCTGGTCCCGCTGCACCACGACCGCGCCGTACTGGCGCGCGGCCCAGCCCCAGCCCGGAATGTCGATCAGTTCGGCCTTGGGAAACGGTGCGGGAAACTGCATCTGCGCCGGCAGGTCGATCGCCTCGAAGAAGCTTTCGTGCTTCATCGCCACCAGCACGCCTTCCTCGGGCATCTCGCCCTCGATCACCAGCCGGATGCCCAGCAGCCAGCGGCAGCACAGGCGGTGGAACCTGGCCCAGCCCCGGACCGAGCGGCGCATCGGCTCCTGCCCGAACAGCGAAGCCACCCAGACCATCGTGACGAACACCAGCGTGCCCGGATAGAACACCAGGTAGAACAGCAGGCTGCGGATGACGTCGATCGCATTCGTGCGCATTATTTCGAGGTTCCAGTATGACGTTTCCAGGGCGGCCTGTTCCAGAAGTCCAGCGCCATGCGGCCCACGAACTTGTGGTATTCGAGGAACAGCGTGCCGAGGCTGGGATGCGAAGGCACCGCATCCTCAAGAACGGTGACGCCCTGCGGTAATTCGCGTGCAAGCTCGTAGGCGGCGCGGCGCATATGCCAGTCCGCCGTCACCAGCCGCACCGTGCGGGCCTTGCGGCGCCCCACCCAGTCCGCCGCCTCAAGCGCGTTGGAGCGGGTGTCGTAAGCTTCATAGCCGAGCGTGATGCAGCACTTCATCAGCCGGTCGGGAATCTTGAATTCGGCAGCGAGTTCGCCGGGCCTCACTTCGCGGTCAACGCCGGAGATCAGCACGCGCGGGGCACGTCCGGCCTCCAGCACGGCCATGGCCCGTTCGATCCTTCCCCGGCTGCCGGTCAGCACGATCACCGCGTCGGTCTTCACCGCATCGTCCAGCGGCCCCGGAAGCGCGATGGCGAACCAGAGGAAACCGAACAGCCAGATCAGCAGCAGGAAGGCGGCGGTGCGACGGAACATGAGATGCCTATAGCGTCTTGTGCGTACTATAGCATCTTGCGAAGTGCATGGAGCACGGTCAGTCGCGCGGTCAGCATCGCCAGCAGGGTGGAGAGCACCGGGACCAGCGCCAGCAGCAGCCAGTCGGTCCAGACCAGCGCGCCGCTGTCCACCAGTCCTGCCCCGAGCCCCGCGAAACGGCGGCCGAGCGACAGGATCACCACCAGCGCAAGCGCCAGCCCGACCGTTCCGCCGCCCGCCGCGTCATAGCCGATCGAACGCTGGAATACCTGCGCGACCTGGGTATCGGTTCCGCCCAGGAGATGGACTATCTCGATCGTGTCGCGATTGGCGCCCAGTGCAGAGCGCGCGGCCAGCAGGACCGCCGCGGCCAGCGCGCCTGCCAGCAGAACGACCAGCGAGATCGAGAGCACCTGCAGCGACAGCATCGCGTCGAATACCGGCTTCAGCCATGTCGACTGCGCATCCACCCGGGCGGAAGGCGCGGCGCGGACGAGAACCCGCTCGATCGCCGCAAGCCGGTCCGGGCTCGCCGCACCGTCGAGGCGCACGTCGATCAGCGCGGGAACCGGGATCGCCGCGCCGGTGGCAGCGGCGATCCCGCTGCCCAGCCAGGGTTCGATCAGGGCATCGAGTTCGGCCTGCGGAACCTGGCGAAGCCCGGCGACATGCGGCACGCGCTTGATCGCTTCGACCGCCGCCGCCGCTTCCCGGGCGCGAACGTCGTCACGCGGTTCGAGCACCTGCACCGTCACGCCGCCCTCGATTTCCGCGCGCGCGGAAGAGATGGCGTTGCCGAGCGCGAGCCCGGCGGCAAGCGCGATCGCCGTCATCGCCACCATGATCGCGATGACCCAGGGCATCGGCCCGGACATGCGGATCTGCGGGATCAGTTCGGCCCCGCGCGCACCAAGGCGGCGCCATGCCATGCGCGGCATTCCTTCTGCGCTCATGTCAGTTGCCGCGGCGGGTAGCGCAGGGCCCCGGTGGGATCGGCCAGACGCCCGCGATCGAGCCGCATGATAAGGCTCTCGGGCACCTTGCGCAGCAGGTCCAGATCGTGCGTGGCGACCACCACGGTCGTGCCCTGCCGGTTGAGCATCTCGAACAGGCGCATCAACTTGAGCGCCATCTCGGGGTCGACGTTGCCGGTCGGCTCGTCCGCCACCAGCATCGCCGGACGCGCGATCACGGCGCGGGCGATGGCGACGCGCTGCTGCTCACCGCCCGAAAGCGTGGCGGGACGCGCATCCATCCGCTCGGTCAGGCCGACCCATTCGAGAATGTCGCGGACCGGGCCGGCGATATCCTTCTCCTGGTGCCCCGCAACCCGCAGCGGCAAGGCCACGTTGTCGAACGCGGACAAGTGCGGGATCAGCCGGAAGTCCTGGAACACCACGCCGATCCGGCGGCGCAACATCGGCAACCGGCTGCGCGGCAGGGTGATGGCGTCCGTTCCGAACATGCGGATAGCGCCGCGCGAGGGGCGCTGGGCAAGATAGAGCAGCCGCAGCAGCGAAGTCTTGCCCGCGCCGCTGGCCCCGGTGAGAAAGTAAAACCGCCCCGGAAACAACGTGAAGGTCAGGTCGGACAGGATCTCCCGATCCGTGCCGTAACGCAGCCCGACATTGTCGAAATGGATGATTTCCCCGTCCGCGGTCATACTCGTCTAATCGGTTTACGGCCTGGCATGTTCGGGTCCGAACGGGCGACGAGACGCTATAGCGAGCATTGAATGTGGAAAAAAGGGCGTTCCGGCGTGTGCCCACAAGTCCATGTCTTGTCGCATGAGAGTCACTCGTGCTTATAGATTGCGATCATGATAATCGCCTGCCCCGCCTGCTCTACGCGATATGCGGTCCCGGACAGCGCGCTGGGCGTGGACGGGCGCACGGTACGCTGCGCCAAGTGCCGCCACAGCTGGTTCCAGGAAGGCCCCGAAGCCGCAGCGGAAGAAGCCCCGGTTGCGCAAGGGGCAGCAGGCACAGTTGCCGCACCGCCTCCTCCTCCCCCCGCGCAGCAAGCGCCGGTAGCGCCGCCACGGCCTGCCGCGCCGCCGCCGGTCCAGCCGGCTCCCGCGCAGGCCGCCCCCATTCAGGCACCCCCCGTGCAGGCCGCCCCGGTGCAGGCCCCGCCGCCGCGCGAAGCCATTCGCGTGCCCGGCCGCGCCCCCGGCCGCGAAGCGAGCGCTGCCGACATTCCCGGCACCCGCCCCGCAAGCACGCCGACCGATGAGGCCGGCCCGCTTTCCGCGCCCACGCAGGCGCCGCAGCCCGCGCGCAAGCCCGCGCCGATCTACGACGATACGACAAGCGTCCATTATGCGGACGAAAACGCGTCGAACTTCGATTTCTCGCCGCCGTTCCGCCCGCGCCGCAACTGGACGCGGATCGCGACGCTCGGCTCGGCGATCTTCGCGGTCGTGACCCTAGGCCTTACCGGCGCCGTCGCCTGGGGCGGCCTGCCGGACTGGCTGCCGATCCCGCGCCAGACCTTCTCTCCCGCCCAGCCCGACCTCCAGCTCGATTTCCCGCGCAAGCGGCAGGACCGCAAGCCCCTGCCCGACGGCACCGAATTCTTCTCGGTCAGCGGCACCATCAGCAATATCGGCAGCGAGGCCCGCTACGTGCCCTCGCTACTGGTCGTGCTGCGCGACAAGCGCGACCGCATCGTCTACGAAAAGGAAGTCGTCCCCTCGAAGCGCAAGCTCGCGCCGGGAGAGGCGATCACCGTCAACGAAGCGCTGACCGACATTCCCAAGGCAGCATCGGCCGCAGAGATCGGCTGGAAGCCCGACTGAGGCGGGCCGGCTCACCCCGCGTGAGCCCGGGCTCCTTTGCAGCGCCGCACCGGCCCTGCACTTTTTGCAGGATTTCGCTTACCTGTTCGCCGCCATGCGCGGCCCGCTTCACCATGCCGTGACGCGGCCCGATCCGGCCATGCACCCGCATCAAATCGGCCGAGCCACGCAAATCCGCCATAAATTCCGTGCGGTGCAAAAAAATTCGCTCTTTTTGAAAATAATTGGCCGAAGCCACTTGCCGGGTCAGGAACCCTTTGCTAGTGGCGCGCTCCTGCCACGGGGCGGCTTCGAAGCCCCCCGGTGATTTAGCGGTCATGGCGGAATTGGTAGACGCGCAACGTTGAGGTCGTTGTGGGCGAAAGCCCGTGGAAGTTCGAGTCTTCTTGACCGCACCATCACTCTCGCAAGAGATCTGGTAAAGCCTTCGGGCCCCCGCAAGGGGGCCCGAAAGTCGTTTGGGGCCTTGAAAATACGGTCCGGCACGACCCGGCCTCCGCCGATCGGCCACTGCCATCCCGCATTTCGATCAGACGCTTGAAATCCAGGCTACCCGAGCACCCTTTCAGGCTACGGCGCGCGCTGTCGGCCTGGCGGTCTTGCCGGGCGTTTCCGGCGGCAGTTCGCCCAGCAGGTCCCGCACCACCGCATATGTCCGGTCATTGTCCACGTCGATCGCCTGGGTGCCGTCGGCCATGACCACGGCGCGCACGCGCAGCCGCAGGCGGCGCGAAGCCCGCACCACCGCGCCCGAAAGCGTCTCCAGCCGCAGCTTGACCATAAGCAGCCCGGCAAGGCCCAGTGCCCGCCAGATCCGGGCGCCCTCGCGGTCGGAGGCGCCCCTGCCGCGAAACACGTCAACCGCATGGACGAAACGCGTCCCCGCCATGCCATAGAGGTCGCACGCCGCGAACTCGCCGTCGCGCAAGGCTATATAGCTGCGCAGCGCATTGGGATGCGCGGCCTCCACCGCCTCGCGCCGGGCCAGTGCGAAAGTGACATCGCAGCTTTCCAGCGCATCGGCCATGGCGTCGATCGATTCCGCGCTGAGCAGGGCGTGATCGGCGGTGGTGACGAGCAGCGGGCCATCCCAGTCCTCCGCCGCCGCGCGCACGCTTGCCGCGATATCCTGCCGCGCTTCCACCAGCGCCACGCTGCCGCGCCCCGGCAGCCGCGTCAGCACGTCCCACACCGGGTCGAACGCCTCCCGCTCCACGCAGACCGCAAGGCTGGCGACGCGGGGATGCTGCGCCGCCGTCTGCAGCACATGGGCGATGAGCGGCCGCCCCGCCAGCGGCACGAGGCAGCGGTGCCTTTCGCCGAAACGCTCTGCCAGTGGATCGATTCCGCCAGGGCCGAGGCCATGCCCCGCCAGCACCACCAGCCGCAGGGGCTGGCGCTCGATACCGTCGCTATCAGGAGAAACCGGTGAAGCCATAATCTGCGTCGCTATGCCGCGCGCGTGTGACAGCCCCGTGACCGGCGCGGAAATCCGCGATTTTCGCATGACGCGCCGCAAGCCGATGCGCACAAGCTATGGATAAAGCCGCAGCATTGCCTTGCCTCTCGCGCCCGGCTTGCGCAAGGCATGCGGCGTGAGCGCGAATATCGTGATCGGCCAGACCCCGCAGGGCGAGTCGATCGAAATCGACATCAAGGAACTTCTGGCGACCCGCCTGCTGGTGCAGGGCAATTCCGGGTCCGGCAAGTCGCACCTGCTGCGCCGCCTGCTCGAGGAGAGCGCCTCCATCGTGCAACAGGTGGTGATCGACCCCGAGGGAGACTTCGTCAGCCTGGCCGAGGAATTCGGCCATGTCGTGATCGACGGCGCCGCCTATGCGGAAGGCGAGATCGTCCGGCTGGGCGCGCGCATCCGCGAACACCGCGCCTCGGTCGTCCTTGCGCTCGACGAGCTTGAGATCGACCAGCAGATGAAATGCGCCGCGCAGTTCCTCAACGCCATGTTCGATGCCCCGCGCGAACAGTGGTATCCCGCGCTGGTCGTGGTGGACGAAGCGCAGATGTTCGCCCCCGCCGCCGCCGGCGAAGTGTCCGAGGAGGCGCGCCGCGTCAGCCTCGCGGCGATGACGAACCTGATGTGCCGGGGCCGCAAGCGCGGCCTTGCCGGGGTCATCGCCACCCAGCGCCTCGCCAAGCTGGCCAAGAACGTGGCGGCCGAAGCCTCGAACTTCCTGATGGGCCGCACCTTCCTCGACATCGACATGATCCGCGCCGCCGACCTGCTGGGCATGGAGCGCCGCCAGGCGGAACAGATCCGCGACCTGGCGCGCGGCCAGTTCCTCGGCCTCGGCCCGGCGATCAGCCGCCGCCCGGTGGCGGTGAACATCGGCACGGTCCTGACCGGTGCCAAGTCGGTCACCCCCGGCCTCACCCCGTTGCCCACGGCGACCACCGAGGAACTGCGCGAACTGCTGCACGACAATCTCCACGTCGAGCCGGAACGCCCCGATTTTCCGCGTCCCGCCCCGCGCCCCGCGATCGACGTCGAGGAACTGAGCGAATCGATCGCGCACGGGCCATCCGCCGGCCCGTCTTCCGCACCGCCGCCGCGCCCCGAACGGCCCGAGCCGGAGCCGGAAGAAAACCGGGCGGCCATGCTCGAAATCCTGAACACCATGGCGCAGGACCCGGATTGCACGTTCCAGTCCGCGACCACGCTGTTCCAGGACTTCACCATTCGCTGCCGCATGAAGGGCATCTCGGTGCGCGGGCTCGATGCGACGATGTTCCGCCGCGGTTTCGCCGCCGCCATCGCCGGCATCGAGGACCCCGACGACGAACGCTGGTTCGATCTGGTCAACCTTGCCAAGCACGTTCCCGACGATGCGCTGGCGCCGTTCTACATGATCGCGCGCGCCGCCATGAACGACGAGCCCTGCCCCGACGACATGGTCCTGGCCCGCGTCTACGGCACCAGCAGCCCCCGCCGCGTGCAGCGCCTGCTGGACTATCTGGAAAAGGACGGGCTCATCGTCGTGCGCACGGACTTTTCGGGCAAGCGTTCGGTCGGACTGCCCGATCTCGGGGTTACAACAGCGCCCGTCGAGGGGTAAAAGGCCGTCATGGCCGAGATCATCAACCTTCGCATGGCCCGCAAGGCCAAGGCGCGCGACGCCGCCCGGACCGAGGCGGACACCGCCCGCGCGCAGCATGGCCGCAGCAAGCACGAACGCCGGGCGACCGAGGCGGAAATCACGCGTCTGGGCCGCATCGTGGACGGTGCCAGGCGAACCCCGGAACAAGGCGAGGACTGATGCGCACGACTTATCTCGACGCCACGGTGCGCCTGTATCACCTCGATTCCGGCCCGGACGGCGGCGCGGCCAGCACGCTGTTCTACGGAACCCTGACCGAGGCCATGGACATGGCCGCCCGGCAACCCGAAGAGGTGCAGGACGGCCTGTTCATCGCCACCGACAATGACGTGGTGGCCTATGTCGATCTGATCGAGGGCTGGTAGAAACTCAGAACCGCGCCTGCAGGCCGGCCGCCAGATAGTGGTCGCCGATATTGCCCTTCACGTCGATGCGCGGAAGGATCGGCATGGAGACCGTGCCGTAGGCCCGCAGGTCGTCACCGATCAGCCGCGCGCCGACACCCAGGCCGAGCGACATCGGCAGGCGGTACATCGCCTCTACCTTTCCAAAGAACCTGGTGCCGGAATTGTCGCACTTGCCGTCGGAAACCTGCGCGCCGCTGCCGCGGTTGAAGCACTGCGAATCGTCCGTGAAGTAGCCGGGATGGTCGCGGTGGTGGAAGAACACGCCCGCGCCGGGCGTGATGCTGAAGCCGCCGTCCTGGATCACCGGCACGCCGATCGCCAGTTCGCCGCCCCAGTCCCCTTCCGCGCGGGCCACGTTGGCCTCGGCCGTCACTTTCGCGGCGGCAGGCGTGGCAG
Source organism: Novosphingobium sp. TK71 (assembly GCF_055361505.1). Taxonomy (NCBI): domain Bacteria; kingdom Pseudomonadati; phylum Pseudomonadota; class Alphaproteobacteria; order Sphingomonadales; family Sphingomonadaceae; genus Novosphingobium; species Novosphingobium sp. TK71. Next base: position 3,190,806 of record NZ_CM143962.1, on the reverse strand, counting down.
CGGCGAACAGCGCGGCCGGAGCGACGACGGCGGCAAGCGCGGCAAGACGGATTTTCATGATATGTCCTTGAATTGCGATATCTGGAATTCTCTGCCGAGGCGTAGGATTCCGGCAGGGTAAAGCGCAAGACGGGCCGATTCGTTCCAACCCGGACAGGGCTCGATCCATCCCGCGCCGCCGGGCCGGAACGGTGCGGTTACTCCAAAGAGACGTACCCGAAACGGATCGCGGTGCTTGCGGCGGCCGGTGGCGGCAGGCAGACTTTCCCGGTCACACCGCAAGGAAACGGCATGATCTTCGAGCAAATCGCCACGGGCGGCTGCCAGTCATACCTGCTCGGCTGCGAAGCCAGCCGCGCCGCGATCCTGATCGACCCGGAACAGTCCCAGATCGATCGCTATGTCGGCCTGGCGAGCCAGCTCGGCGTCCATATCCGCTACGTGCTCGACACGCACACGCATGCCGATCACTTCTCCGCCAGCCGCGAACTGGGCAGGCTGCTGCGCGCGCCGGTGGTGATGAACCGCCTGAGCCCTGCCCCTTATGCCGGGATGCGACTGGACGATGGGGACATGCTGATCGTCGGCGAGTTGCGCCTGCGCGCCCTGCACACGCCGGGGCATACGCGCGATTCGATGTGCATCCTTGCCGCGGACCGGGTCTTCACCGGAGATACGCTGCTGATCGGCGGCACCGGGCGCACCGATCTTCCCACCGGCGATCCCGCCGCCCTGCACGACAGCCTGTTCGGCAAGCTGCTGAAACTCCCGCCAGAAACGCTGGTCTATCCCGCGCATGACTACAAGGGCCGCAGCCATTCCACCATCGGCGCCGAAATCGCCGAAAATCCGCGCCTGCAAAAGACCGACCGGGATGAATTCGTGGCGATGATGCAGCATCTGGACCTGGCCGCGCCCACCCATCTCACCGAAGCGCTGCGCACCAACATGAACGGCGGCAGGACCGTTGCCCAGCTTCTCGCCGAAGCCGCCGCGCGCGTTCCCTTCATCGCGCTGGAGGAACTGAACGCGCGGATCGGCACCCTAGCCGGCGACATGATCGTGCTCGACGTGCGCGAGAAGGAAGCGTTCGAGGCCGGCCATATTCCCGGCGCCGTCCACCTGCCGCGCGGCCAGCTCGAACTGCGGGTCAACGCGATGCTCTGCGATCCCACCGCCCGGCTGGTGACATGCTGCGAATTCGGCAAGATCTCCACGCTGGCCGCCGCGACCTTGCGCGAACTGGGCTTCCTGCGCGCCGTCGCGCTGGACGGCGGCGTCAAGGCATGGGCAGAGGCGGGCTATCCGGTCGAACGTCAGGCCTGAAACACCACTTTCGTTCCCGCCGAAACCATCTGCGCCAGCCGCGCGGCGTCCCAGTTGGTCAGGCGCACGCAGCCATGGCTTTCGGTGCGGCCGATGTTCTGGGGTTCGGGCGTGCCGTGAATGCCGTAGTGCGCCTTGGACAAGTCCAGCCAGACCACGCCGACAGGCCCGTTCGGCCCCGGCGGCAGGAGCTTGTCCTTCGCGCTTTTCTTGGCATCCCAGAACAGGTCCGGGTTGAAGTGATAGTCCGGATTGCGCGCCTCTCCCACGATCTTCCAGGTGCCGAGCGGCAAGGGATCGTGGCCGCTGCCGGTGGTCACCGGGAACTGCGCGATCAGCCTGTTCGCACCGTCATAGACCCGCAGCGCGCCATCGGACTTGTCGACCACGACGTGATCGGCCCTGGGTTGCTCCGCCGCGACGCCAAGGCGCTGAAGGGTATCGGCCCAGCCGCTTTCGTCCCCCTCGATGGTCGCAAGTCCGGCATCGCGAACGTCGGGCACCCGGATCGTTCGACCCGCGCCCAGCACCGTGCCCGCGCCGTTGAGCGCCAGCAGCGTTTCGGGCGTGGTGTGGAACCGTTCGGCCAGCGCCTCGGCCATGCTGCGGTAACCCAGGTGCTTGAACCGCGCCTGTCCGGCCATGTCCTTGGGCAGGTCTGGCACGAACGGGCCTTTCGCAAAGTCCGCCGGGATCACCACGTTGCGCGTTCCGGCGCTGTCGCTGCCCGAAAGCAGCGCCTGCTGGGTCGCCGGGTCCAGCCTGCCGCTTGCCGGCAGGCCCCGTGCTTGCTGGAACCCGCTGAGGGCGAGGCCGTAGGACTGGCCTTCCTTGCCGTCTATCACGCCGGAGGAGAAGCCGAGCCGGTCGAGCGCGACTTGCGCGCGCAGCACGAGGCTGTCGGCCGATTCGGTGGCGGCGCCGCCCGGCGCGTCGGCAAAGGCCAGTCCCTGCCCCGGCGATGTCGCGCCGGTGCGCTCACCGGAAGGGGCACGCTCGGAATGGCAGGCGGAGAGCAGCAGGGCCGCGGCGACGGAGACAAGCGGCAGGGTTCGCAACACGCGGGGCATCCTTCTTTTTTTCCTCTTTCCCCATCAACGCGCGAAGCCGCGCCCGGCTTCACGGCGGCGCGCGTTTTTGTGCCGCACGCCGCCACCTGCTCACGCCGCGCCTGCCGCCCCACCTGCCGGAAGCGCGCGTCCCACCGTGCCGGAGGCGCGCCCACCCCCATTGTGCCGGAGGCCCGCTTGCCATACCGGCTGGCGCGATGAGCAGGTTCGATTCCTTCTTCGCGGCGGCACTCGGCCGGATCGAGAGCGCCGGACAGCGCCGCACCTTGCGTCCCGCCGCGCTGGAGCCCGGCGGCCGCATCCGGCGCGGTGACCGCGAGCTGATCGACTTTTCCAGCAACGACTATCTCGGCCTTGCCCGGCATCCGCTGCTGGTCGAACGCGCCCGCGCATGGACCGAGGCCCTGGGCACCGGCTCCGGCGCCTCCCGGCTGGTAACCGGCACGAGCGAGGCGCATCTCGCGCTCGAAGCCCGGATCGCCGCGTTCAAACATGCCGAGGCGGCGCTGACCTTCGCCAGCGGCTGGCAGGCCAATGCCGCGGTGATCCCCGCCCTGCTCGCCGCCGCGCCTGGCGCCATGGTCTTCACCGACCGGCTGGTCCACGCCTCCATGCACGCCGGCATCGCCATTTCCGGCACGCGCCAGCACCGTTTCCGCCACAACGACCTCGATCACCTGGAGGAGCTGCTGGCCGGCAAGGGCCGTGACGCGCCCGCCCGGCTGATCCTTACCGAAAGCGTGTTCTCGATGGACGGGGACCGCGCCGATATCGCCCGCCTCGCCGACATCGCCGCCCGGCACGACGCCTTCCTGTTCGTCGACGAAGCCCATGCCACCGGCGTGCTCGGCCCCGGCGGCGCGGGGCTTTCGGCGCAAGTGCCCGGCGGGATCGACCTCGTGATGGGCACCTTCAGCAAGGCGCTCGGCGGATTCGGCGCCTATGTCGCGGGATCGCGGGTGATGATCGACTACCTCGTCAACGCGGCGAGCGGCTTCGTCTTCACCACCGCCCCGCCGCCCGCCGTGCTTGGCGCGATCGACGCCGCGCTCGACCTTGTGCCGGGCATGGACGAGGAGCGCGCCCACCTCGCCGTGCTGGGCGACCGCCTGCGCCGCGGGCTCGCCGCGCTCGGCATCGACCATGGCGCGTCCAGCACGCAGATCGTCCCCGCCGTGATCGGCGCGGAAGAAGCGGCGCTGGGCCTCTCGCGCCAGCTGGAGGAACGCGGCCTGCTCGCCTCGGCGATCCGCCCGCCAACGGTGCCGCCGGGCACCAGCCGCCTGCGCCTTGCGCTGCGGGCGACTCATTCCCAAGCCGATATCGATGTCCTGCTGGAAGCCATCGGCGATGCGGTGGGCCCGATTTCGCAGGCCGGGGAACGGCGATGAAGCTGCTCTTCGCCCATGGCTGGGGTTTCGGCAGCGCATTCTGGGAACCGCTCGCGAACCTGCTGGCGGACATGCCGCAGGCGATCGACGATTGCGGCTACTTCGGCGCGCCGCGCGCCTGCCGCGTGGAAGGCCCGTGCCTTGCGATAACCCACTCCTACGGCACGATGCGCGTGCTGGCCGATCCGCCGCCGGGGCTCGTCGGCATCGTGGCGATCAACGGGTTCGAGCGCTTCACCGCCCGTCCCGACCGCGCGGGCGTCCCGGTGCGCGTGGTGGACCGGATGCTGCGCCGTTTCGGCGAGGACCCGCGCGCCGTGCTCGCCGAGTTCCGCCGCCAGTGCGGTGCAGGCGATGGCTTCGGCGAAATCGACGCGGACCTGCTCCGCACCGACCTGCTGCGCCTGCGCGATGCCCAGCCGCCACTGCCGGCGGTGCCGGTACTTTCGCTGCAGGGCGCGCACGACCCGCTTTTGCCCGAGGCGATGCGGGCCGCCGTTTTCGCGGGCGCGGCCGTGAGCCGGATCGAAAGCGCCGCGGGCGGACACCTCCTGCCGCTGGAAGCGCCGGAGCTTTGCGCCGGGGCGGTGCGCGGCATGATCGGGCAGGGAGCATGAACGTTCCACGTGAAAGCATCGCCCGCGCCTTCGCCGGGGCTGCCGACTATGACGGCAACGCACGCATCCAGCGCGACATCGCGCAGGCCCTCGCCGCGCGGATCGCCGCGCTTGCCCTGCCCCGGCGCCCCCGCGTTCTGGAAATCGGCTGCGGCACCGGATTCCTCACGCAGGCGCTGGCGGGCCTTGGCGGGGACTGGCTCGTCACCGACCTGTCGCCCGAGATGCTGGAGCGTTGCCGGGCGCGGCTGGGCGAAGACGCGCACCGCCGCTTCGCCGTGCTCGACGGTGAGTACGGCGATCCCGGCGGCGGCCCGTTCGACCTGATCTGCTCCAGCCTCGCCGTGCAGTGGTTCGACGATGCCCCGCGCGCGCTCGCCCGCATGGGCGGCTGGCTTGCACCCGGCGGCCACCTGATGGTGACGACGCTCGGCCCCGGCAGTTTCGCGCAGTGGCGCGAGGCCCACGCGGCCGAGGGCCTCGCGGCCGGAACGCCCCGCTTCGCCCCGGTCGCGGCCTTCGGCGACTTCGCCGTCACGGCCGAGAACCGCATCGAGCGCCATGACGATCCGCTCGCCTTCCTGCGCGCGCTCAAGGCCATAGGCGCGCACGCCGCCGATGCCGGGCACCGCCCGCTTTCTCCCGGCCAGTTGCGCCGGACGCTGGCTCGTTTTGCCCAAAGCGGATGCGAAGTCACTTACGAGGTCGTGACCTGTCACTTACACCGCGCTAGGTGAGCGCCCCATGAGACCCCAGATCGCCAGAACCCTGATCGTCACCGGAACCGATACCGAAATCGGCAAGACCGTGTTTGCCGCCGCGCTCGCCGGGGCGCTGGGCGCGCATTACTGGAAGCCGGTACAGGCCGGGCTCGAGGAAGACGGCGGCGATGGAGACCGCGTGGGGCGGCTGTCCGGCCTGCCCGCCGGCCACATCCTGCCCGAAGCCTACCGCCTCGCCACCCCCTGCTCCCCGCACCTCGCCGCCGAGATCGACGGGGTGGAGATCGATCCCGAACGGCTCGCCCTGCCGCAGGTAGAAGGTCCGCTGGTGGTCGAGGGGGCGGGCGGCGTCATGGTCCCGCTCACCCGCACCATGACTTATGCCGACCAGTTCGCGCGGTGGCAGGCGCCGGTGGTGCTGGTGGCGCGCACCGTGCTGGGCACGATCAACCATTCGCTGCTCTCGATCGAGGCGCTGCGTTCGCGCGGCGTCGAGGTGCTGGGCGTGGCTTTCGTGGGCGATGCCGTGGAAGACAGCGAGGCCACCATCTGCGCCATGGGCAATGTCCGCCGCCTCGGCCGCCTGCCCCGCCTCGCATCCCTGACCCCCGAGGCCCTGGCCCGCGCCTTTGCAGCAAACTTCCGCATCGAGGACTTCAGGGCATGACATCATCGGTCTGGCATCCCTTCACGCAGCACGGGCTTGGCGAGCCGGTGCCGCTCGTCACCCATGCCGAGGGCGCGCTGCTGCACACGGCCGACGGCAAGGCGGTGGTGGACGCGGTTTCCTCGTGGTGGGTGACGACGCACGGCCATTCCCATCCGCGCATCCGCGCCGCCATCGCGGAGCAGGCGCAGAAACTCGACCAGATCATCTTCGCCGGATGGACGCACGAACCGGCCGAACATGTCGCCGCCGGCCTGCGCGAGATCATGCCGGAAAGCCTGACGCGGGTGTTCTTCTCCGATTCGGGTTCGACCAGCGTCGAAGTCGCGCTGAAGATGGCGCTCGGCTACTGGCACTGGCGGGGCGAGAACCGCCACCGGATCGTGGTGATGGAGAATTCCTACCACGGCGACACCATCGGCGCGATGTCGGTGGGGGAGCGCGGCGTGTTCAACCAGCCCTATGAGCCGCTGCTGTTCGGCGTCGGCCGCATTCCCTTCCCCGCAGCGGGCGCGGAACAGCAGACGCTGGACGCGCTGGAGGCGCTCTGCCGCCAGCCGGACACCGCCGCCCTGATCGTGGAACCGCTGATCCTCGGCGCGGGCGGGATGCTGGTATACGGCCCGGAAACGCTTGCCGCGATGCGCGATATCTGCGCGCGGCACGGGGTCCTGTTCATCGCCGACGAAGTGATGACGGCATGGGGCCGCACCGGCACCCTGCTCGCCTGCGAACAGGCCGGCATCGTCCCCGACATCCTCTGCCTTTCCAAGGGGCTGACCGGGGGCGCCGTCCCGCTCGCCGTCACCATGGCCAGCGAGCCGATCTTCGAGGCGCATTACTCCGCCGACCGCGCGCGGATGTTCTTCCACTCGTCAAGCTACACGGCAAACCCGATCGCCTGCGCCGCCGCCGCCGCCAACCTGGCGATCTGGCGCGAGGAGCCGGTGCGGGAGAGGATCGCCGCGCTGGCGGAAAAGCAGGCGGGCTGGATCGCGAAGCTCGGCCAGTTCTGCCATTTCGACAATCCCCGCACGATCGGCACGATCGCCGCGCTGGACCTCAGGACCGCCGGCACCAGCGGCTACATGAGCGACCTCGCCCCGCGCCTCATGGCCTTCTTCCGGGAACGCGACGTGCTGCTGCGCCCGCTCGGGAACACGGTCTACGTCATGCCGCCCTACTGCATTACCGACGATCAGCTCGCACACGTGTGGGATGCCATCGGCGAAGCGGTGATATCGTTCTGAAAAACGGATAATCCCGCCTCCCCGGCGCGGCATTCGCGAAACGGGGAGGCGGGACCGTGGCCGCCGCATGGGGGGGTAACGGCGGCCGGGGTAGCTCTGGTCAGTCTGCCGTCTCGGGCACGGGCGAGAGCGCGGGGTTCACGCTCATGCCCAGTGCGCTGGCCACGCCCTGGCCGTAAGCCGGATGGCAGCGGGTGCAGTTGTCGATGTGCCGCTGCTTGATGAAGTCCGGCGCATCGCCCATGGCGCGGGCCGTATTCTCGAACAGACGCTGCTTCTGGTCGGCGTCGATCAGTTCGAACAGGGCGCGCGGCTGGCTGTAGTAGTCGTCATCATCCTCGCGGAAGTTCCAGAAATCGGCGTTTCCATCGATCTTCATCGGCGGTTCGCGGTACTCGCCCTGGCCCTGCCACTGCCCGAACGAGTTCGGGTGGTAGTGCGGCAGGCCGCCGTAGTTGCCGTCCACCCGGCCCTGGCCGTCGCGGTGGTTGGTGAAGACCGGGCAGCGCGCGGCGTTCACCGGGATCTGGTGGTGGTTCACGCCAAGGCGGTAACGCTGCGCATCCGAATAGGCGAAGAGACGCGCCTGCAGCATCTTGTCGGGAGAGACGCCGATGCCGGGAACGAGGTTGGAAGGGCTGAAGGCGCTCTGCTCCACATCGGCGAAGAAGTTCTCCGGATTGCGGTTCAGCTCCATCATGCCGACCTCGATCAGCGGGTAGGTCTTCTGCGACCAGACCTTGGTGAGGTCGAAGGGGTGGAACCCGCAGGTCGCCGCTTCTTCCTCGGCCATGATCTGCACCATGACCTTCCACTTCGGGAAATCGCCGCGCTCGATGGCGTCGTAGAGATCGCGCTGGTGCGATTCGCGGTCACCTGCCACGATTGCCGCCGCTTCGGCGTCGGTCAGGTGGGCGTGGCCCTGCTGGGTCTTGAAGTGGAACTTCACCCAGAACCGCTCGCCCGCCTCGTTGTAGAACGAGTAGGTGTGGCTGGAGAAGCCGTCCATGTGGCGGTAGCTCCTGGGGATGCCGCGATCGCCCATGACATAAGTGACCTGGTGGAACGCCTCCGGCAGCAGGGTCCAGAAGTCCCAGTTGTTGGTGGCGCTGCGCATGTTGGTGCGGGGATCGCGCTTCACCGCCTTGTTGAGATCGGGGAACTTGCGGGGATCGCGCACGAAGAAGACCGGCGTGTTGTTGCCGACCATGTCCCAGTTGCCTTCCTCGGTGTAGAACTTCACCGCGAAGCCGCGAATGTCGCGTTCGGCATCGGCGGCGCCGCGCTCGCCCGCAACCGTGGTGAAGCGCGCGAAGATCTCGGTCTGCTTGCCCGCCTCGCCCAGGAACTTCGCGCGGGTATAGCGGCTGACGTCACCGGTGACGGTGAAAGTGCCGAACGCGCCCGAACCCTTGGCATGCATGCGCCGCTCGGGGATGACTTCGCGGTTGAGGTTGGCCAGCTTCTCCAGCAGCCACACGTCCTGCATCAGCAGCGGCCCGCGCGGCCCGGCAGTCAGCGAATTGGAATTGTCGACCACCGGCGCGCCGAAGGCGGTGGTGAGAGGGGTAGGAGTGAGCGAAGTCTCGCCGTGGGCGTAGGGGCACTTTCCGCCGCCGGGTGTGGTTTCGGTCATGGTCTCACTCCTTGTCTTGTCCGTCCCGCTAAGGGCTTGCGAGACGGTTCTAACCGAAGGAGACTGATTGAATAAGCTATACGAAGGCGTAAGTGTAATCGCTTCAGGCGATTAGTTGCACAGGGCCAGCTGCAGACGGCCCTTACAGCGTCCTGCTGATCGCGAGCCGGGCCTGGAGCGAAATCAGCGTCGAACTGGCGTCCGCCACGTCGCCGCGCCGCACCGCATCGCGCGCGCGCCTGATTTCGGCGGCCAGGAACTTGCGCACGTCCCCGGGCGTGCCTGCGCCGAGCGCGCCAGCCTTGGCGGACAGCGTGGCCAGCCCGGCAAGCGCATTGGCATTGGCGGTGCCGGTATCGCCGTTACCCAGTTCGGTCGCCAGGTTGCCCGCGCCGATCTCGATCTGCATCAGGGTGGCCTGGTCCTGTTCGCCCAGCCGCGAGGTGCCCGTCATCGGGGCCTGCTGCGCGGGCGCGGCGGCCAGCGCCTCGGGGAGATCAGAGGTCATCTTCTCGAACGCCAGCGTGCCGAGCAGCGCCGCGGCGGCCAGCACGATGACGAGGATGACGATGCTGGAGGGCTGACGGAGGGTGGAAGTCAGCGTCTTGGTCATGGGAAAGGCAGTTCCATTCGGGAGTATCGTCAATCGCATTATAGAACGATGCGGCGCAGGAAGGTGGCCGCGCCAGCTTGTGCGCGGCGCTGCAGCATCCTATGGGCTCGCTCATTCATGAATGCGGGCTATGGGAGCATCAATGGCCGCCAACTCCAAGACCTCGGCGCTGATGGCGCGGGGATGCGAATTTCTCGGCAGCGAATATGCCATCCTGTGCGGCGCCATGTCCTGGGTATCCGAACGCAATCTCGTCTCGGCCATCAGCAATGCCGGCGGCTTTGGCGTCATTGCATGTGGTGCGATGAACCCCGAGCTCCTCGACAAGGAGATCGAAGGGACGCGCGCCCTGACCGACAAGCCTTTCGGTGTCAACCTCATCACCATGCATCCGCAGCTCTTCGAGCTGATCGCGGTCTGCGCGAAGCACAAGGTCGGCCATGTCGTGCTGGCCGGCGGCATTCCGCCCAAGGGCAGCGTCGAGGCGATCAAGGAATCGGGCGCCAAGGTGATCTGCTTCGCGCCCACGCTGGCGCTGGGCAAGAAGCTGCTGCGCTCCGGCGCCGACGCGCTGGTGATCGAGGGCATGGAAGCCGGCGGCCACATCGGCCCGGTTTCCACTTCGGTGCTGGCCCAGGAAATCCTGCCCGCGCTCGCCGCCGACAACCTCGTCTTCGTGGCGGGCGGTATCGGCCGGGGCGAGGCCATGGCCGGATACCTGGAAATGGGCGCGGCGGGCGTGCAGCTCGGCACCCGTTTTGCCTGCGCAAGCGAATCCATCGCTCACGCCGATTTCAAGAAGGCGTTCTTCCGGGCCTCGGCACGCGATGCGGTTGCCTCGGTGCAGGTCGATCCGCGCCTGCCGGTGATCCCGGTGCGCGCGCTCAAGAACAAGGGCACCGAGGAATTCACCGCCAAGCAGATCGAAGTCGCCAAGCGCCTCGATTCCGGTGAACTGGACATGGGCCAGGCGCAGCTTTCGATCGAGCACTTCTGGGCAGGCGCGCTGCGCCGCGCGGTGATCGACGGCGACGTCGAGAGCGGCTCGGTCATGGCCGGCCAGTCGGTGGGCATGGTCAGCAAGGAAGAGCCGGTCGCGGACATCATCGCCGCCCTCCTGGCCGAATCCGAAGCGGCGCTTTCCAACCGCTCCGCTGCCTGAGGCCCGAACCAATGGCTGAACCGCTGATCCTCGCGCTGTCCTGCACCGACCGTCCCGGCATCGTCGCCCGCGTTACCGGCTACCTCGCGCAGGCGGGCGGCAACATCATCGAGGCGCAGCAGTTCAACGACCTCGAGGAAGACAAGTTCTTCATGCGCGTGGCCTTCGATCCGGGCTCCGCGGATCGCGAGGCGTTCAGCGAAGGGTTCGGCGCGATCGCGCACGAATACGGCATGGCCTGGTCGATGACCCGGCGCGACCGCCCGCGCCGGGTGCTGCTGCTGGTCAGCAAGTTCGACCACTGCCTCGCCGACCTGCTCTACCGCCAGCGCATCGGCGAAATGGCGATGGAAGTGGTGGGGATCGTCTCCAACCACCCGCGCGAGGCGATCAACTCGCTGATGATCGGCGATATCCCGTTCCATCATCTGCCCGTCACGCGGGACACCAAAGCCCATCAGGAAGCGCAGATCCGTGCGCTGGTGAACGAGACCCGGGCCGAACTGGTGGTGCTGGCGCGCTACATGCAGATCCTCTCGGACGAGATGGCGGCCTTCCTTTCGGGGCGCTGCATCAATATCCACCACTCGTTCCTGCCGGGCTTCAAGGGCGCCAAGCCCTATCACCAGGCCCATGCGCGCGGCGTGAAGATGATCGGCGCCACCGCGCACTACGTCACCGCCGACCTCGACGAAGGCCCGATCATCCACCAGGACGTGGAAACCGTGACTCACGCCGATACGCCCGAGGACATGGTCCGCAAGGGCCGCGACATCGAGCGCCGCGTGCTGGCAGAGGCCGTGCGCCTGCATCTTGAGGACCGCGTGCTCCTGAACGGTTCGCGCACGGTGGTCTTCCGAAGCTGACACTTGCAGGGCGGCGATCATCGTTCGATGGTGCCGCCTCTGCCAGGGGAGAGAGCCCATGCCCGTCAACGGTGTCGATCACGTCAATATCCTTACCGACGATCTTGAGGCGACCGCCTCGTTCTACGAACGGGTGCTCGGCCTCACCCGCAGCGACAATCCCACGATCGCCAAAGGCATCGCCGGCTACTGGATGCGCGATGCGGCGGGCCATGCGATCGTCCACCTCGTGGACCGCACCACCGCGCCGGGCCGCTACGACGAATACCGGCCCGGACAGCCGACCAACGCGCTCCACCATTTCGCCCTGCGCTGCTCGGGCTTTGCCGAAACGGTGGCCACGATCGAGCAGCTCGGCCTTGCGCACCGGGTGATGGAACACCCCGGCCTCGGCCTGCGGCAGGTGTTCCTGGTGGACCCCAATGCGGTGAACCTCGAACTCAACTTCCCCGGAGACTGAAATCCGGCATTCCGGCAAGCAGGCCCTCGCCATGGCCTTCGCGGTTGGGTAGCCTTGGCGGCAACCACCTGATTTCAAGACCGGAGCGCTTTTCGATGTGTGACGATTTCACCGCCGAGGCCGAAGACGCCAACCTTGCCCGGCGCGGGCTCAATCGCCGGCAGTTCGCCGCGATCGGCGCCGGCGCGGCGGCCGGAGCCGCCCTTACCGGCTGCACCAACGTGATGAAGCTGCGCGGCGCCAATGCGCTGAACGAGCGGATGGTCTCGATCACCACGGCGGACGGCGTGGCCGACGCCTTCTTCGTCCACCCGGCCAAGGGCAGCCATCCCGCCGTCATCCTCTGGCCCGATATCGCCGGCCTGCGCGAGGCGAAGAAGATCATGGCCCGCACGCTCGCCGCCGAAGGCCACGCCGTGCTTGTCGTGAACCCCTATTATCGCGGCGAGCCCGCCCCCGTGTTCGAAAGCTTCGCCGCCTTCCGCACGCCGGAAGGGCAGGCCAAGGTCGCTCCGCTGCGCGCCGCGCTCACGCCCGACGCCATCACCCGCGATGCCCGTGCCTATGTCGCCTTCCTCGATGCCCAGAAGGCCGTGGATACGAAGCGCGGGATCGGCAGCAACGGCTATTGCATGGGCGGCCCCTTCACCGTCCGTACGGCGGCGGCAGTACCGGGACGGGTCCGCGCGGCGGCTTCCTTCCACGGCGCCGGCCTCGTCACCGACCAGGACGACAGCCCCCACCGCCTTCTGGCGCGCACGCAGGCCTCCTATCTCTTCGCCATCGCCCGCAACGACGATGCGAAGCAGCCGGACCAGAAGACCGACCTGAAGCAGGCCGCCTCCGCCGCCGGACGCCCCGCCGAAGTCGAGGTCTACCCCGCCGATCACGGCTGGTGCGTACCCGATTCGCCGGCATGGGACCCGGATGCGGCGGACAAGGCATGGCAGCGGATGCTCGCCCTCTACGCCGCGCTCTAGCCGCCGAACGTCGCCCGATCGTCACTTGCCCGTTAACGCCGGGTTACAATAGGCGCGTCCACGGTGTAGGAAGCGCTCGGGCCGCCTGGTCCGCTTAAGGGATTTATACCTCGAAAATGGCCAATGATTCCGGCCGGCGCCGCTCCTCCAGCGGGCCTTCCTCCCCTGCCAAGAAGAAACCCCTCTGGCGCCGAATCGTTCGCGGCGTCCTGATCTGGGGCTCTGCACTTGCCATTCTGGGCGTGATCTTCCTGGGCACCGCCGTCGTCTTCACGATGAGCGAGCTGCCGGAATACGATTCGCTCAAGAGCAGCCAGAACGGCCAGATGATCGTGGTCCGCGCACGGGACGGGACGGAACTCGTCTCGCTCGGGCCGAGCTACGGCAAGTGGCTGAGCTACGACCAGATTCCCGCCGTCATGAAGGGCGCGATGGTCTCGGTCGAGGATCGCCGCTTCCGCGAGCATATCGGCGTTGACGCGCTGGGCCTGCTGCGCGCCGTCTACGTCTCGACGACGACGGGCGGCCGCGCCAAGGCAACCTCGACGATCACGCAGCAGCTTGCCCGCAACGTATTCCTCAACAACAGCCGCTCCTTCACGCGCAAGGCGCGCGAAGCGGTGCTGGCGCTGGCGCTGGAACGCAAGTTCACCAAGGACCAGATCCTCGAACTCTACCTCAACAAGGTCTATTTCGGCGGCGGCGCCTATGGCATCGACGCGGCCAGCCGCAAGTTCTTCGGCCATCCCGCCACCGAACTCTCCACCGCCGAGGCCGCGATCATCGCCGGCCTGGTGAAGGCCCCTTCGAACTATTCGCCCACCGCCGACGTCGCGGCCGCCAAGGACCGCGGCGAAGTGGTGCTGGGCCTGATGGTCAAGAACGGCGCGATCACGCAGCAGGAAGCCGATCAGGCCGACATCGCCGACGTGAACGTGGTCCATGAAAAGGGCCAGAACGCGGTCCGTTATTTCACCGACTGGGCCCTGCCCCAGCTCGACACGCTGCTGCCCGACACGAACGAGCCGATCGAGGTCTGGACCACGCTCGATCCGAAGATGCAGCAGGCGGCCACCAGTTCGATCGTCGCCAACGTGCCCAAGGGCGCGCAGGGCGCGCTCGTCAGCCTCGACCGCGACGGCGCCGTGCTGGCGATGGTCGGCGGCACGGACTACGTGAATTCGAACTATAACCGCGCCACCACCGCGATGCGCCAGCCCGGCTCGGCGTGGAAGCTGTTCGTCTACCTCTCCGCGCTCGAAGCCGGCTACACGCCGGACGACCGCGTGGTGGACGAACCGGTGACGATCGACGGCTGGAGCCCGCAGAACGACGGCCGCAACTTCGCCGGCCAGATCGATATCCGCACCGCCTTCGCCTATTCGAAGAACACCGTCGCCGCGCAGCTCGGCAACGAGGTGGGCTTCGGCACCGTGGCCTCGATGGCGCGGCGCTTCGGCATCACCACCCCGATCAACACCAAGCCCGCCATGGTGCTGGGCACCTCCGAAGTGCGCGTGATCGACATGACCCGCGCCTTCGCCGCGGTTTCCGCCGGCGGCACCTCGGTGGAGCCCTATGGCATCGTCAAGGTGACGACGTCCTCGGGCGAAGTGCTCTACGAACACAAGTCGGTGCGCGGACAGGTTCTGGTGCCGCCCAACGTGGCCGCCGGGATCACCGACCTGCTGCAGACGACCGTGGCTACCGGCACCGGCCGCGCCGCGCAGATCGGGCGCCCCGTGGCGGGCAAGACCGGCACCACCAGTTCGAACAAGGACGGCTGGTTCCTCGGCTTCTCCAGCGGCATCACCACCGGGGTCTGGATGGGCCGCGACGATGCCCGCCCGGTCGGCGGCCTTTCCGGCGGCCATGCCCCGGCACGCGCCTTCTCCGATTACATGAAGGTCGCGGTGGCCAAGCGCCCGGTCGAACAGTTCGACACCGAGGTGAAACTGCCCGAATGGCAGCTCGAACCCGACGACGAGGCGATGCAGGGCAATCCGAACGACTATTACTACGTCGACGAGAACGGCAACATCGTCCAGCCCGGCCCGGATGGCCAGGGCGCGGGTCAGGGCCCGGACGGCCAGCCGCGCTACGAGGACGGTTCGGTCGGTCCCGGCCCCGGCCCCGGCCAGCCGCAGATGCCCGACTATGGCCCCGCACAGTCGCCGCCGCCGGCCGCCAACAGCGACTTCCTCGACCGCGCCACCGGGCGCGGCCAGCAGGACGATCCGGGCCTTCGCGCCGGACAGGGACTGGGGACGGGCGCGCCCCGCCCAACCGCCGGCACTCCCCGCCCCGCCGCCACGCGCAGCCCCGCCCCGGTCGCCACCCGCACGCCGGGCAACTGACCCCTGAAACTGACCCGGGCAACTGACCCGGGCGACAGGAAAACAAAAAGGCCCGGAGACAGCTCCGGGCCTTTTTCGTTGGAAGACGCCGCACACTTCGATGTGCAGGGCGTGGCCTTACTGAAGCGTCACGCCTTCATCGTCGCCGTCGTCGCTGCGGCGGCCGAAGAACTGCATGAGCTGGACCAGCAGTTCGCAGCGCAGCGGCAGGCTGTCCGCTTCGAGCAGGGCCTGCTTGGCGGCGGCATCGAACGGCGCGATCTGCGAGACGCCGTTGATGAGCGACTGGTCGTCCAGCCGGCCGACCTGATCCCAGTCCACCGCATAACCCTGCGCATCGGCGAAGCGCTTGGCCTCGCGCTCGAAGCTGGCGCGTTCGATCGGGGCCAGCACCTCGTCCTCGCGGTCAGGCAGGAGCTCGGCTTCGACCTGCCGGAACGGGGTCGTCACATCGAGTTCGCGCAGCACGCGGAACCGCGATTCGCCGGTGAGCAGGATATTGAACCGCCCATCCTCCAGCGCCTCGACATCGCCGATCCGCCCGAGGCAGCCCACCGCGTAAAGCGGCGCGCCTTCCTGCGGGCGTTGCGGCTGGATCATGCCGATTCGCCGATCCCGCGCGAGCGCGTCGCTCACCATCGCCCGGTAGCGGGGCTCGAAGATGTGGAGCGGCAGTTGCAGCCCCGGATAGAGCACCGCGCCCGGCAGCGGGAAGATGGTGATCCGCGCCACCGTCAACCGAACAGTACGGTGGAGAGCTTGCGGCGCGTGGCGGAGACCCAGGGGTCCTCAAGGCCGGTCACCTCGAAGATCTGGAGCAGCTTGGCGCGGGCGGCGCCTTCGTTCCACTCGCGGTCGGCGGCGACCATGCGCAGCAGCACCTCCGCCGCGGCATCGCGTTCGCCGGCGGCGAATGCGGCATTGGCGAAAGCGAACTGCGCCTCCATGTCGGCGGGACGCTCGGCAGCGGCGGCGCGCAATGCGGCAAGCTCGCTGTCCTCGGGTTTGTCCTTCGCCAGCGCCAGCGCGGTGCGGGCGCGTTCCAGCAGCGGATCGGCGGCAAGTTCGCCTTCGAGACTGTCGAGCACCTGCCCGGCCTCGTCGATGCGGCCCGCCAGCACCAGCGCGCGCACGAACCCGGCCAGCACTTCGGCGTTCTCGGGCGCGAGTTCGAGGATCTGCATGAAGATCGCGGCGGCACGCTCGCCGTCACCCTCCGCCAGCGCTTCCTCGCCCATGGCGATCAGCGGCGCGATATCGTGCTCCGGCTCGGCCCCGCCCGGCTGGACCGGCAACTGCGACAGCAGCTGGTCGAGGGTGGCCTTCAGCTGCGATTCGGTGCGCGCACTGGTAAGGTCCGCCACCGGTTGCCCCTGGAAGATCGCATAGACCGTCGGGATCGAACGCACCTGGAACTGCGATGCGATGAACTGCTCTTCATCGACATTCACCTTGGCAAGGATCACGCCCTTGTCGGCATAGTCCGCCGCAACTTTTTCCAGCACCGGGGTGAGCGCCTTGCACGGCCCGCACCATTCGGCCCAGAAATCGAGAATCACCAGCTGCGTCATCGACGGTTCGGCCACTGTCTTGCGGAACCGGTCGACCGCCTTCTGTTCGTCGAGGTTGAGACCCATGCTGGCCAAGGTATGTGCTCCCGTGAAAATCGAATGGCCCCCTAGATCGTCTCTCGGGACGGATTTGTGAAGGGTTCATGTCCGGTTAGGTGCCGTTTAGGTGTCGTTCTGTCATGCTTCGAAAAATTCTTTCGATTTTCCTCTTGCGGCCTCCAAAAGGCACTGCTAGTGGCGCGCCTCCACCCCGGACCTGCCGGACACTCCAGCAGGTCTTGAACGTCAGAGCGGGCGTAGCTCAGGGGTAGAGCACAACCTTGCCAAGGTTGGGGTCGAGGGTTCGAATCCCTTCGCCCGCTCCAGTTCACATAGGGATTTCCGGTCCGCCGGACATCTCCAAACGCCAGAGCGGGCGTAGCTCAGGGGTAGAGCACAACCTTGCCAAGGTTGGGGTCGAGGGTTCGAATCCCTTCGCCCGCTCCAGTTTCCTTCGGTGGAAAATCCAGACATTCCAGGAACCTGCATCCACGCCTCGTGGATGTCCTGATTCGCCTGCTCATACGCCGTGAACCCTGTTCGCCTAATCTCGCCGTGGCTTTCGCGGAGGGGAACGTGAGCGGACTGGAAGCGCTGCTGATCAAGGCAAGAGGCGCGGCGAAAAGAGGCGAGACGGAAGCGGCGCGGGCGTTCTACCGCGAGGCGCTGGACCGTTTTCCCCGCAACGGCCGGGCAAGGTCGGCGCTCCTTGCGCTCGAAGCCGCCAACGCTGATCCGCCGCCTGCCGAAATCGACCAGATGGTATCCGCCTATCGCTCCGGCCGCCTCGAAGATGCGGTGCGTGAGGGTGCCCGGCTCGCCGCGGCCTTTCCGCAGAGCTTCACCGTCCACAACCTGCAAGGCGCGGCGCTGCTCGCGCTCGGCGTGCTTCCGGCCGCCGAAGCCGCATTCCGCCGCGCCATCGCGGCCGATCCCGAAGCGGCAGCCTGCTGGAACAACCTCGCCATCACCTTGCGCCGCCAGAACCGGTTCGCCGAAGCCGAGGACATCTACCGCAAGCTGATCGCCCGCCACCCCCGCTATGCCGACGCGCGCTTCAATCTCGCGAACCTGCTGGACGCGCAGGAACGCCCGGCGGAAGCCGAAGCGGAGTTCGCCGAAACGGTCGCCCTCGATCCGGGCTATACCAAGGCCCATTACAACCTCGGCAACCTGCTCGCAAAGCGTGGCGCCCGCGCCGAGGCCGTCTCGGCCTACCGGCGCGCCGTGGCGCTGCGGCCCGGCCATGCCCTAGCCTATAACAACATGGGCGGCGAACTCCTGCTGCTGGGCCGCCTGGACGATGCCCTGGGCGCCTATGACAGCGCGCTGGAGGCCGACCCCGGCAATACGCAGGCCATCGTCAATCGCGGCAAGGCGCTCGTGCTGAAAGGCGACCTGCCTGCCGCCATCGCCGCCTTCCGCAAGGGCTGGGAACTCGATCCTGCCGACCGCTCCGCGCTGCTCCAGGCCCTGTTCGAGGAAGCCCACATCTGCGACTGGAGCAACCGCACCGAATTCGCGCTGACCGACGCCCCCTCGGCCGCAGCCGTCCAGCCGTTCGCGGCACTGCCCTTCGTGGACGACCCCGCGCACCAGTACCGCCGCTCGCTCGCCTGCGCGGCCGTGAAGTTCGCACCGCCCCCGGCGACACTGCCCGAACCGCCCCCTGCGGCGGACGGCCGAATCCGCGTCGGCTACTTCTCCGCGGACTTTCACGACCATGCGACGATGTACCTGATGAGCGGCCTGTTCCGCGAGCATGACCGGGCGCGCTTCGATATCCGCCTCTACAGCTACGGCCCCCGCTGCGATGGCGACGCCTCGCGGATAGCCCTGCGCGGCCATGCCGACTCTTTCACCGAGATCGGCGACCTGACCGACGCCGAGGTCACGGCGCTGGCGAGAGCGGACGGGCTGGACATCGCGGTCGACCTCAAGGGCTATACCCGCGGCACCCGCACCGCGATGTTCGGCGGGCGCCTCGCCCCTGTGCAGGTCAGCTACATGGGCTATCCCGGCACCATCGGCCACCCTTGCATGGACTACTTCATCGCCGATGCCGCAACCGTGCCTCCGGGCGGCGAAGCGTGGTTCACCGAGAAGATCGTGCGCTTGGCCCATTGCTATCAGGCCAACGACGAGCGCCGCCCGATCGTGGCGGACAGCAGGGGCCGCGCCGGCTGGGGCCTGCCGGAGCGCGGCTTCGTGTTCTGCTGCTTCAACCACACCTACAAGATCGGACCGGGCGAGTTCGATATCTGGATGCGCCTTCTCGATCAGGTCGAAGGCAGCGTGCTCTGGCTGCTGCGCTCCAACCGCTGGGCCGAGGAAAACCTGCGCCGCGAAGCCGGGCTGCGCGGCATCGATGCAAGGCGGCTGGTGTTCTCCGCCGGGGTGCCGCATGGCGAACATCTGGGCCGCCTCGCCCTGGCCGACCTGTTCCTCGATACCTTCGCCGTCAACGCCCATACGACCGCAAGCGATGCGCTCTGGGGCGGATTGCCCGTGCTGACGATGTCCGGCCGCCAGTTCGCCGCGCGGGTTGCCGGAAGCCTCGTGCGGGCGGTGGGCCTGCCCGAACTGGCCGTGCCGGACCGCGACGCCTACGAAGCCACGGCCCTCGCGCTCGCGCACGATCCGCGCGGGATGCGGCACTTGCGCCAGCGCCTTGCCGCGAACCGGCTCACAAGTCCGCTGTTCCGCACCGTTTCCTATACCCGGCGGGTGGAGGCGGCCTTCAAGGAGATGCACAGGCGAAGGCTGGCAGGGCTTGCACCGGATCATTTCGAAGTGCCGTGAAGGGAAAGCCCGCACTTCGGCCATTTCGGAAAATCTCCGCCTGGCGCACGCGCCAAGCTCCCCTCTTCCCCTTCGGCGAGCCGAATGGCACACCCGATCCTGCAAGCATAATATCAAAAAAGAGTGGGATCATGGACGCTGGGCAAATCTACGCGGCGAAGCTGACGACGGCCGACCGGGCAGTCATGGCCATCGAAAGCGACAGCGACCTTGCGATGGGTATGGCGGTGGGCGAACCACCCGCGATCCTCGCCGCCCTTGCACGCCGCGCCGAGGCGGGAAAGCTGAGCGACTTGCGCGTCTGGTATCTGCTTTCGCAGGTCCATTCCGGATCGACGATCCTGCGCCGCGAACTGCTTGGCCGCATCCGCCCCCGGTGCCTGTTCATGAGCGGTATCGAGCGGGCGCTGATCAAGGCCGATCCCGCCGCCGAGGCGCTGATAGACTTCGTGCCATGCGCCTTCAGCGGCTCGCCCCGGCTGCTACGTGACGAGATCGAACTCGATGCCTGCGTGCTTGCCGTATCGCCGATGGACGAGAACGGCTTCTTCAGCTTCGGCGCCGCGAACGATTACACCTCGGTCGCCGCGCATTGCGCCAGGACGGTGATCGTGGAGGTGAACCCGGCGATGCCACGCGTTGCCTGCTCGACCCCGCTCCATGTCTCGCAAGTCTCGGCCATCGTCGAGAATCACGTGCCGCTGCTTTCGTTCGGCGAGGCGGCCGGCTCCCCCGAAGACGAGGCCATCGCCGCCCTGATCGCCGAGATGATCGACGATGGTGCCTGCCTGCAGATGGGCATCGGCAATCTCCCCGCCGCCGTCTGCCGCCGTATCGACGACCGCCGCGATCTTGGCATCCACACCGAGCTGCTCACCCCCGCCATGGCCGGACTGGTCCACTCCGGCGCGGTCTCCAACCGCCTCAAGACGACGCATCCGGGCCGCAGCGTCTATTCCTTCGCGATGGGCGACGAGCCGTTCTACCGCTGGATGGACGGCAATCCGCAAGTCTATTCGCTGCCGGTGGACGTGGTGAACGACGCTTCGGAGATCGCCCGCAACGACAATGTCGTCTCCGTCAATGCAACGATCCAGGTCGACCTGCACGGCGCCTGCAATTCGGAATACATGGGCGGCCGCCAATATTCCGCCGCAGGTGGCCAGCTGGACTTCGTGCGCGGTGCAAGCGCATCGAAAGGCGGCGTCTCGATCATCGCCTGCCGCTCCACCGCCCAGGGCGGCACGGTCAGCCGCATCGTGCCGAAGCTGGACGGCCCGGTCACGACGCCGCGCAACGACGTGCACTGGATCGTCACCGAACACGGCGCCGCCAACTTGCGGGGCAAGACCCTGCGCGAACGGGCGGAATTGCTGATCGGACTGGCGGACCCGAAGTTCCGCGACGAATTGGCGAGAGGACTCTAGGCGGCGATCTTCCCGGTTTCGAGGAAGCCTCGCGGCTGCTCTTTGCTGGCAAGCTGGCCGAACTGGCCGCAGCGCTTGCCCATGGCCAGCCGACTTGCGCGATCATCTGCTGGAGCTGGCCCAGCTCCGCGCCGAGGACTGATACGAAAAAGGCGGCGCTCGCCGCGCCGCCTTTTCCTGTTCGATCTGTGCGGCCGGTCAGGCGGCAGCGTCGAGCCCGTAAGCGGTGTGCAGCACGCGCACCGCCAGTTCGGTCTCGTCCGTGTCGATCAGGACCGAAACCTTGATCTCGCTGGTCGAGATGGCGATGATGTTGATCCCGCGATCGGCCAGCGTCTTGAACATGGTCGAGGCGACACCGGCGTGGCTGCGCATGCCGACACCGACGACGCTGATCTTCGCGACATTGCTGTCGGCGATCATGCGGTAGTAGCCGATCGTCTCCTTGCGCTCTTCCAGCAGCGCTTGCGCACGAACGAGGTCGGCCTGCGGCACCGTGAAGGTGACGTCGGTCTCGCCCTTGTCCTTGGCGACGTTCTGGATGATCATGTCGACGTTGATGTTCGATTCCGCGAGCGGCGCGAAGATCGCGGCCACGGCGCCGGGACGGTCGGGCACGCGGGTCAGCGTGACCTTGGCTTCGTTCTTGTCGGCGGCGATGCCGGTGATCAGCTGGCGTTCCATGTCGCTTCCTTCCAGTTCTTCGTCGCTCACGATCATCGTGCCGGGCAGGGTATCGGCGGCGGGCGCGTTCTCGTCGATGAACGAGGACAGCACCTGGACGCGCACCTTTTCCTTCATGGCCAGCGAGACGGAGCGGGTCTGCAGGACCTTCGAACCGACAGAGGCCAGTTCGAGCATTTCTTCATAAGTGACCAGCGGCAGCTTGCGCGCCTTGGCCACGATACGCGGGTCGGTGGTGTAGACGCCGTCGACATCGGTGTAGATGTCGCAGCGGTCGGCCTTGACCGCCGCCGCCACGGCAACCGCCGAGGTATCCGAACCGCCGCGGCCGAGCGTGGTGATGCGGCCATCGGGCGAAACGCCCTGGAAACCGGGGATCACCGCAATCTCGCCGGCAGCCATCGAGGCCAGCAGGGCGTCGGAATCGAAGTCCTCGATGCGCGCCTTGGCGTGGGCATCGTCGGTCTTGATCGGCAGTTGCCAGCCGAGCCACGAACGCGCCTTGCAGCCCATCGCCTGAAGCGTGAGCGCCAGCAGGCCCGAAGTGACCTGTTCACCCGCGGCGACGACCACGTCATATTCCGCCGGATCGTAGAGGGCATTGGCTTCGCGGCAGAAGTTCACGAGGCGGTCGGTCTCGCCGGCCATGGCCGATACGACGACGGCGACTTCGTGGCCCGCTTCCTGCTGGCGTTTTACAATGCCCGCCACGCGCCGGATTCGCTCGGTTCCGGCCATCGAAGTGCCGCCGAATTTCATCACGATACGTGCCAAGGTGCCACTGCTCCCCGTCGGTTTGTGCGCAGAGAAAGGATGCGCGTGTGGATAAGAGTCGGGCGCGCTGTTAGGAGGGAGCGATGAACAATGCAACTGCTTCGAACACGCCTTCTCGCGCAACAATCGATCCGAAAGAGGCTGCTCACTTCGGTTCGCTGGCGGCGGAATGGTGGGATCCCAAGGGTTCCTCGGCCATGCTGCACAAGCTGAACCCGGTGCGCCTTGGCTTTATCCGCGCCGAGATCGACCGGCACTTCTCCACCGACTCGCGCATGCTGCGCCCGCTTTCGGGCAAACGCGCGCTCGACGCGGGCTGCGGCGCGGGCCTGCTCTGCGAACCCCTCGCCCGGCTGGGCGCGGCGGTGACGGGTGTGGATGCGGCCGCCGAAAACATCGCGGCGGCCAGCGCCCACGCCGCGGCGATGGGGCTTCCCATCGATTATCGCCACGGTGAACTGGGCGCGCTCGGCCTCTCCGGCTTCGACCTCGTCTGCTCGCTGGAAGTGATCGAGCACGTTACCGACAAGGCACTGTTCATCGGCCAGCTCGCAGATGCGCTGGCGGACGACGGGCTGATGTTCCTTTCCTGCCCCAACCGCACCCCGGCCTCGCGCCTGCTGCTGGTCGAGGCGGCGGAACGGCTGGGCAAAGTCCCGCGCGGCACGCACGACTGGAAGGAATTCGCCACGCCCGACGAATTGCGCGATCTTGCGGATGGCGCCGGGCTGGTGCTCGGCGAGCCGAGAGGCATCGCCTGGTCGCCGACGGCGGGGCTGCACCTGTCGGACGATCTGTCGCTGAATTTCATTGCCACGGCGCGGAAGAAATAAGGAATCAGGCAGGGGCCATCGCCCCTGCACCCTGTTGCTACCAAGGGCGCGCGTCAGGCTTTCCTATGCCCTCGATAACCGCCCGGGCCTGCGCCTCGCGCTCCTGCCACGAACCGCCGATCCGCGAGAACGGCACCCCGGCCCGCACCAGCATCTCCTCCGCCAGGGCGGCAAAATGCGCGCGCCTCTCGTCCGAGCCGAAGAACCGCGTGCCATCGTCCCGCCACGGAACGTCCGGCGCGAACAGAAGGTAATGGTCCGCCTTGGGATAGCGAAAAAGCACATCCGGCACTTCCCCGAACAACATCTGCGCCCATGCGGCGGTCATGAGCTGATCGGTGTCGAACAGGAGCACAGGAGGGCGGGCCGCCATGGCCTTTCGGTTTGCCTCGGCCTGTCCCTCGGCAATGGCGAAAAGGTCCGCCATCGTCAGGTCCGTGCCGTTTTCCTCGCAATACATGCGGCCGTATTCCGGCACCCAGGGATAGCCCAGCCGCTCGGCCAGCACCGACTTGCCGGTGCTTTCCGCGCCGTGGAGGCAAACGGTGATCATGCGGCTTCGGCTTTCTCCGCCGCGATCCATTCGCGCAGGCCCAGCACCGACATCGCCAGCAACACCACGTAGAGCGCGGCTGTCGGCCACAATTCCTTGTAGAGGTAGACCCCGATCGAAGCCACGTCGATCGCGATCCACAGCACCCAGTTCTCGATACGGCGGAAACCGAGCAGGATCTGCGCGGCGATGCTGGCTCCGGCAATGGCGGAATCCGCATAAGGCAGCGAGGCGTCGGTGAACTTGTGCATCACCCAGCCGAGGTTGAGCGCGAGCGCGGCCGTTCCCATCACCCAGAGCAGCCGCGCAAAATTCCCCAGGCGGCGCACCGGCACCCGGCTTTCACCGCCGCCCGCGCGCACCCACAGCACCCAGCCCCAGATCTGCGCGGCAAAGAAGAAGACCTGCAGCCCTGCCTCGCCGTAAAGTTTCGCATCCCAGAACACCAGGAAGTAGAGCGCGACCATGGCCATGCCGAACGGGTAATTCCACACGCTGCGCCGCACGAGGAGCGCGATATTGGCAAGGCCCAGTGCCGCCGCCGCCCATTCGATCGGATTCATCGCGATGCTTCAGCCGTTCTGCCTGATGGTCATGAGCGCCGGCGCCGTCAGCCGAGCGCCGCTTCCCATTCGGATTCCTTGAAGCCGACCAGCAACCCGCCGGAAAGCTCGACCACCGGCCGCTTGATGCAGCTGGGATTGGCGGCCATGATCGCAACCGCCCTGGCCGCATCGATATCGGCCTTGTCGGCATCAGGCAGCTTCCGGAAAGTAGTCCCGGCCCGATTCAGCAGCTTTTCCCAACCGACCTGAGCCACCCACTTCTGAAGCAGGGCCGCATCCGCGCCTTCCTTCTTGTAGTCATGGAAGGTGTAGTCTGCGCCTCGTGCCTCAAGCCACTTCCGCGCTTTCTTGACGGTGTCGCAGTTGGGGATGCCGTAGAATTCGAGGCTCACGTCGTCACGTCCTTCGGAAGTGGGATACCCGCGGCGAATCGCAGGTGAACAGGGTGTAGCTCTCGTAGTAGCCTTCCCGCCCGCGCTTTTGCACGACGATATGTTCGGCATGGCGGGCCCAGCCGCGCGCGGAAGGTTCGTCATCCCATTCGGACATCGCGATCACTTCGCCGTCGTCGCTCACGTAGCTCTTGAAGGAGATGAAGCCCGGCTGCTGCCGTGCAAGCACTTCCATATGGTCGGCGTCGGCCACATAGGCCTCCGCGTCGATGTCGGTGCGTTTGCGGTTACGGAAAACGACAAGAAACATGGCAGACCCTGTTGTTCAATTTTGACCGCTCCTAGCGCCGACCGTTCGCGCCGGACAAGCGCAGGAACAACCGCTTCCGCTGAAATTCCGGTCATGCACCCATAACGGGACGATCCGCGCGCATGCTTCTGTCGCGCGCGCGAGGCTGGACAAACCGATGCTTGCGCGACAAAGCGCCCGGATGAGCGTGAACACCTTCGGACGCCTGCTGCGTTTCACCACCTGGGGCGAAAGCCATGGGCCGGCCATCGGCGCCGTCGTCGACGGGTGCCCGCCGGGCCTCGCCATCGACGAGAGCGTGATCCAGCCCTTCCTCGACGCGCGGCGCCCCGGCCAGTCGAAATTCACCACGCAGCGACAGGAGCCGGACCAGGTCCGCATCCTTTCCGGCGTGTTCGAAGGCAAGACCACCGGCACTCCGATCTCGCTGATGATCGAGAACGTGGACCAGCGCTCGAAGGACTATTCCGAGGTCGCCAAGGCCTATCGCCCCGGCCATGCCGACTACGCCTATGACGCCAAGTACGGTTTCCGCGATTATCGCGGCGGCGGCCGCAGCTCCGCGCGCGAAACCGCCAGCCGCGTGGCGGCGGGCGGCGTGGCACGGCTGGTGATCCCGGAAGCGACGATCCTTGCCTATGTCTCCGAGATCGGCGGCGATGCCATCGATATGGCGAACTTCGACGCGGCCGAGATCGGCAACAACCCGTTCTTCTGCCCCGACGCGGAGGCTGCGAAGCGCTGGGAGAAGATCGTCGACGATGCGCGCCTTGCCGGTTCCTCGGTGGGCGCGGTGGTGGAATGTGTCGCCACCGGCGTTCCCGCCGGCTGGGGCGCGCCGCTCTACGGCAAGCTCGATGCAGACCTTGCCGCCGCCATGATGGGCATCAACGCGGTAAAGGGCGTGGAAATCGGCGACGGTTTCGCCGCCGCGCGCCTCACCGGCGAGCAGAACGCCGACCCGATGCACCCCGGCGCGAATGGCCCCGAATTCAGCGCCAATCACGCGGGCGGCATTGCCGGCGGGATTTCCACCGGCCAGCCGGTGCTGGTGCGCGTGGCCTTCAAGCCGACCAGTTCGATCCTGACGCCGCAGCCCACGATCAACCGCGAAGGCGAAGCGACCGAGCTGTTCACCAAGGGGCGTCACGACCCCTGCGTCGGCATTCGCGGGGTTCCCGTGGTCGAGGCGATGATGGCGCTGGTGCTGGCGGACCACAAGCTTCTGCACCGCGGACAGTGTGGCTGAAGCCGGGCTGTCCGCCCGTCACTTCGCCGCCGTGTAGTCGGACTGCGGCGGCGCAATCACGCTGGCCACGTCCATGTCGCGAAAGCCGGGCGGCTTTCCCAGCAGCGGGGCGAAGTCGACATTGTAGGCGAAGCGGTCGTGCCCGGCCTCGTCCAGCGGCAGGCCATAGCGGGGGCGAAGCGCATCGCGATCGTAGCCCATCAGCACGAGCAGCGTGGGAAAGATGCGGAACGCGCTCGACCGGTTGCGGTTGGCGGCCAGATGGCGTGACCAGTCCAGCCGGGAAGGCCCGGACTTTCCGATAATCACGAGCGGCACCAGCCCCTCTTCCTGCGCTGCATTTTCGGCGCCGCAATGGGTGTTGTTTCCGGGGTTGCCCCGTTCGTGCAGGTCCTGCCCATGGTCGGACGTATAGACGATCGCGGCATTCCCCACCCCCGGCGCCGCCAGCAGCCGGTCGAAGAATGTGCCCACGTTCCAGTCCACGGTGTTGCGATAGGAATTGCGGTAGCGGACCCATTCGCCGGGCGTGCCGCCGAACCCTGCACGGTCGCTGGTCCAGGACAGCAGCGTCCCGCCTCCTTGCGGCAGGATCGGACGGTATCGGGCTTTCCCCGCCGGAAACTTGTCGGCAATCGGGAAATGCGCGCCGACCTTGTTCACATAGATGAATTCCCGGAGCCCGTTATTGACGTGAGCGGCCAGAACCTGGGCTATCCGCATGTCCCGGTCCGCCGCCGGCACCCCGTCGAACTGCACGAATTCGGCAATTTCCCGCCGCTCCTTCGCCGTCATCATGTTCTGGAGGTGGCCGCCGTTCGACTGGCCGTCGATGTAGACGGTGCGAAGACCGGCCGCTTTCGCATAGCTCCAGATCGAGGGCCAGCTGGCCAGCGCTTCCCGGTAGGTGTCGGGCGTTCCCCCGAAGCGCAGCACGGCATTGGAATTGGCGCTGCACTTGTGGATCGCGGCGGCATAGCCGAAATTGGTGATGCGCAGGCCCGCCCGCTCCTCGGCAAGGCCGCTGCGCACGCCTGACGGGTTGTCGATATCGAGGTAATTGCCCGCGATGCTCTCGTCCACGATCAGCACGATGTCCTGCGCAAGCGGCGCATCGGGACGCGGCAAGGCCGGCGCCGCGCGGGGCTTGGGCACGGAAGCGATCGCTTCCCCGGCCATCAGCCCCGCGAACGCGATCGAGGGATAGGCAGGCGGCAAGGCCCTGGAACCCTCGCCGCCGCGAACGAACAGCAAGGTCGCCAGCACGCAGAGCGCCAGCAGCGGAACCGGAACGCCCCAGCGCAGCGGCACCCGCCACCGCCTGGGCGGCAGGGCCACGCCCAGGAACAGCAGCAAGGCCGCCCCCATCGCCCGCGCCATCGTCGCACTGTGCTGGGCAACGGCGTGGTCGATCTGTCCGGCGGCGTTGTAGAGGTTGACGAAGGACTGGTAGGTCATCGGCCCCGCCGTCGTCCATTCGAACGAAAGCTGGAAGTGCGATGCCGCTGCAAACAGCGCCGCCAGCGCTATCCGCACCGAGTGCCGTCCGATGAAAGCCGAAGCCAGCAGGCCCACCGCAAGCATTGCATAGAGCGCCGCAAAAACGAACAGCAACGCGGCCCCGGGCGCGGAACTGAAACGCTCTACCACAGACTCATAATCGCAGAGCAGATAGACGATTATAAGAAAGACCTTGAACATTCCGCCCTACGTATTCCCCCACTTGGGGGTTCGTAACATCCTGTTCAAAGTTGTGGAATTGGTAAACTCCGGACTTTTCGCGCAAAATCCCTGAATATCGCCTTTGCGAACGCCCGGCGACCCACCGTTTACTGGAACTGGCTGTCCGTCAGCGGTTTTGTCCGCGCTTCCAGCCTGCCTTCGCCCCGATAGACGAGCGAACAGCTCGCAGATCCGGCACAGAACCGGTGTACCGGGGCCAGCGCGTTTTCGGCGTAGCGATAGGTCAGCCCGCCTTGCGTGATTTCCAGACCGGAAATGTCGCGCATGCGGTGCTCGCGGGCGAGCAGCACCGCGCGGTCATGCGAGACGGGCGCCCAGACCGACCACTGATCGTAAAGGCGATGGTGATAGCGGAACGTCACATCCTCGGGCGCGCGGTTATCCAGCGAAGTGGGCCATGAGTCGCAGGCGCCCAGCGACGCGCAGGCCGCCAGGAGCAGCGCAAGTCGTATCGTTTTCATGGCCTGCTGTTGCCCGATTTGCCGCAGCGCCGCACGGGTTTTCGCAGTGCCGCGCGCTTTATCGGCAGAAACGTTCAGTCCACCGCAACTGATCGGTCATTCCGATCAAGGCAATCGGATCAACGCCCTACACAACGTCACACGGGCAGCCTATCTCCCTCCTCGAACTTCAACACCCAATCGAGGGAGATCATATCCATGGGTATCGTCGGCAGCCAGATCAAGCCGTTCAAGAACACCGCTTTCCAGGCAGGCAAGGACTTCTTCGACGTCACCGAAGCAGACATCGCCGGCAAGTGGGCTGTGTTCTTCTTCTACCCCGCTGACTTCACCTTCGTCTGCCCCACCGAACTGGAAGACCTCGGCGAGCAGTACGAAACCCTCCAGGGCCTCGGCGTCGAAGTCTACGGCGTTTCGACCGACACGCACTTCAGCCACAAGGCCTGGCACGACACCTCGGACAAGATCGGCAAGATCAAGTACGCGTTCCTCGGTGACCAGAACCACGCGCTGACCAACAACTTCGGCGTTCTGCGCGAAGGCGTTGGCCTGGCCGACCGCGCCACCTTCGTCGTCGATCCGGACGGCGTGATCCAGCTGGTCGAAATCACCCCCGAGGGCGTGGGCCGCAACGCGGTCGAACTCGTCCGCAAGATCAAGGCTGCCAAGTACTGGCGCGAGCACCCCGGCCAGGTCTGCCCGGCCAAGTGGGAAGAAGGCGCTGAAACGCTTGCTCCCTCGCTCGACCTCGTCGGCAAGCTCTAAGACACCCCGCGACACCCTTAGGGTCGCGTGAAGGTGCGCGGCCCGGGGCTTTCCCTCTCCCGGTGCCGCGCCCTCACGGCGCGGCCTCGCGGAACCGAAGCCCCGGCCGCCCCTTTTCCCAACGCATTTCCAAAGGACGCAAAGACCATGCTCGACGCCAACCTGAAGCAACAGCTCTCGCAATATCTCGCCATGCTGCGCGAGCCGATCGAGCTCGTCGCCTCTTTGGGCGACGATGCGAAATCCACCGAGACCCGCGAGCTGCTGACCGTGATCGCCTCGCTCTCGGACAAGGTCACCGCCACTTTCGACGGCGACGACAAGCGTCGCCCCAGCTTCATCATCCGCCGCGCGAGCGACGCCAGCGCCTGGGTGCGCTTCGCAGGGCTCCCGCTCGGCCATGAATTCACCTCGCTGGTCCTGGCCCTGCTCTGGGCCGGCGGCCATCCGCCCAAGGTTTCCGACGAGGCGCTCGAAATCGCCCGCGCCATCGAGGGCGAGCACGAGTTCGAGATGTACTTCTCGCTCTCCTGCCACAACTGCCCCGACGTCGTGCAGGCGCTGACCCTGCTCGCGCTCAACAACCCGCATGTGAACGCCACCCTGATCGAGGGCGGCACGTTCCAGGCGGAAGTCGAGGAACGCGGCGTCATGGCCGTTCCCGCCGTCTTCCTGAACGGGAAGATGTGGGGTTCGGGCAAGATGAGCATCGAGGAAATCCTCGCCAAGCTCGACACCGGCGCCGATGCCAAGGCCGCTGCCGTGCTCGCGGGCAAGAAGCCTTTCGAAGTGCTGGTCGTCGGCGGCGGCCCCGCCGGAGCCTCGGCCGCGATCTACACCGCGCGCAAGGGCTTCTCGACCGGCGTGGTCGCCGAACGTTTCGGCGGTCAGGTGCAGGACACCATGGGCATCGAGAACTTCATCTCGGTTCCCTATACCGAGGGCCCCAAGCTGGCGGCCGCACTGGAATCGCACGTCGCCGAATACGACATCGACGTGATGAACCTCCAGCGCGCCGAAAAGCTGATCCCCGCGAAGGAACTGGGCGGCTATCACGAGGTCGTCTTCGCCAATGGCGCCTCGCTCAAGGCCCGCAGCCTCGTGCTGACCACCGGCGCCCGCTGGCGGAACCTGGGCGTGCCGGGTGAGGCCGAGTACAAGAACAAGGGCGTGGCCTATTGCCCGCACTGCGACGGCCCGCTGTTCAAGGGCAAGCGCGTGGCGGTGATCGGCGGCGGCAACTCCGGCGTCGAAGCGGCGATCGACCTGGCCAACATCGTCGGCCACGTCACCCTGATCGAATTCGACAGCAAGCTGCGCGCCGACCAGGTCCTGGTCGACAAGCTCAGGTCGATGAAGAACGTGGTGATCCTCACCAGCGCCCAGACCATCGAGGTCGAAGGCGACGGGGACAAGGTCAATGCGCTGGTCTACAAGGATCGCGAAACCGGCGAGGAGCACAAGGTCGAGCTGGAGGGCGTGTTCGTCCAGATCGGACTGGTGCCCAACACCGAATGGCTCAAGGACTCCGGTGTCGAACTCACGAGCCGCGGCGAGATCGTGATCGACGACAAGGCGGCCACCAACCTGCCCGGTATCTTCGCGGCGGGTGACGTGACCACGGTGCCCTACAAGCAGATCATCATCGCCATGGGCGAAGGTTCGAAGGCGGCGCTTTCCGCGTTCGACTATCTGATCCGCAACGAGGCTCCCGCAGAGATCGCCCAGGCTGCCTGAGCTTTCCCGAGCGCGAAAAATGAAACGGGCGGAAAGTCGCAGGACTTCCGCCCGTTTTCATGTGCCCGGCGTCCCGAGCAGTCGGCATCGGCGCGGAGATGAACCCGCGAATCGATGGATCGCCGCTACTTGCGCTTCTTCAGCACCACGTAGATCGCACCCTGCCCGCCGTGCCGGCGATGCGCCCCCCGGATCGCCACGATGTCGTGCGCGTGTTCGCATGCGGCCAGCCAGTCGGTGATCTTGGCACGGATGGCACCCCGCGCGGTGCCGCGATCCGCCGCATCCACCGGACGCGGCTTGCCGGTGACGATCAGCACCACCCGCGCGCCCATCGCCTTGGCCTGGATGAGGCCGTGCATCAGCCGCACATAGGCCTGATCGAGGTTCGATCCGTGAAGGTCGAGGCTGAAATCAGGCGCAAGCGTGCCCTTGGAAATGCGCTTTTCCCACGAACCGTCCAGATTGACGGGTACATCGGGTTTCGCCTTCACCGGCGCGGGGCGCGGCGGCAATGGCGCGGGAATACGGCCCTTCACCTTCTTCGCAGGCGCCCCCACCGTCACCGCGACGACCGGCTTGGGCACGGAAACGGGCACCACGGGCACGGGCCTGCGTTTTTCGAGCGGCGTCACCGTCCGCGCGACTTGCGCCCAGATTTCCGCTTCTTCCGCCGTGAGGCGCCGTCCCGGCCGTCTCATGCCGGTGTCACCGCGCGCCGAGCCTCGCCAGCGTGCCATTGGGAACGAGGATCAGGGCCTCCCCACGTCCGCTCATGCCGCCGGCGGTCAGGCGCGCCTGCTCACCCGATCCCCAGAAGGTATCGAAGCGATTGGCGCCCTTGATTGCGCCGCCGGTATCCTGCGCGACCCACAATCCCGTCGCCTCGCGCCGGTCAAGCCGCAGCCACACAGGCGCACCCAGCGGCACGAATCGCGGATCGGTGGCCACCGAGGCATGGGCCCGAACCGGCACGCCCAGCGCGCCGAGCGGTCCATCGCCCTTGAGCTCCTTGAAGAACACCCAGGATTTGTTCTCGCGCATCAGCGCCTGACCGTCGCGCGGGTTGTCATGGATGTACTGGATGATGCCCTGCATCGAACCGGAATACTGCCCCGGCGCGGAGCCGACCAGCCCCCGGTCACGCATGACGCCGCCGATCCCGGTGTAGGGGAGGCCGTTCTGCCCCGCATAGCCGATGCGCATCACGCTGCCGTCAGGCGCGCGCAATCGGCCGGAACCCTGAACCTGGAGGAAGAAGAATTCGACCGGATCGGCGACCCAGGCAATCTCCAGCCCCTTGCCCGCCAGCACGCCCTGCTCGATCGCCGCGCGTTCGTAATAGGGCACGAACAGTCCGTTCCCGTCGTAGCGCCCCAGCGGCATGCGCCCGTTTGACGTCGGCGCCGCGTCACCCGCCTTGGCCCGCACGAGATCGCCCGGCATCGCATAGACAGGCACCGCATATCCCGGAACCGGCAGCCGCGATCCGGCGATTTCGGGTTCGTAATAACCGGTGGCGAAGCTTTTGCCGTCTCCGATGCGCGCGGTTTCGAAATAGCTCGCGAAGAACTGCGCGGCGGGCTTCGCGCCCCAGCTTGCGGCGGCGGCGCAGGCCTGCCGCCAGTCGGCCGGGCGGGTCAGCCCGCTGGCATCCTGACGCACGGTGACGCGCGGGCAGCTTTCACGGAACGAGGCAAGCGCGGCGGCGGCATCGGCAGCGCCGAGCGGCAGCGAGGAGACCGAAGGGCCTGCCTTCACCCCGGCCAGGATCGCACTGCCAGGTTGCGGCGGCGCGGGAGGCTTCGGAGCCGGGCGATGGACCGGCGGCTTTACCGGCGGACGCGAAGCGCCCTTGGGGCCTTCACCGGGGATCACCTGCACGCAGGCCGCCAGCAGTGCCGGCAGGACAAGTGCAGAAAAACGGCGCACCCGAAAACGCGGCTCCCGCCGCGACATGCTCCCTTCCTGCAAGATCGACCTCCCGAAAATCTTTGCGGCCCCGCGAATAACGACCGCCAACAGCACCGCCAAAAACAAGGCCGGACCTTTCGGCCCGGCCTTCCGATCCTTGAGAGATCATGCGTTGGAAATCAACCAGGTGGGTCGATCAACCCGCGTCGGTTTCGTCGAGCAGCCAGTCCGGACCGGACGAGTTGAGTGCGCGGCTGAACGTCCAGACGTCCACCGCCTCGATCGCATCGTCAAGCGAACCGGCGATGACATGGCCTTCGGCGTCCCGCGTCACGGCGGCGATATCCGAACGGAACCGCAGGGCGATCCGGGCATAGCCGTTATCGACACCTGCCGAGATGATCGCCACGTCCTCGATACGGATCAGGCGATTGTCCATGGTTTCGCCGGCGGCGAGGCGCGCGTCGATCGCGGCTGCGAAGCTGTCATAGACGTCACCGTCGCAAAGTGCACGAAGCTCGGCCTTGTCGCCCTTCCAGAACGATTCGAGAATCAGGCGATAGGCACCGCGTGCACCTTCGAGGAAGGCATAGGCATCGAAGCGGCGATCCACGTTCGAAATCTCGGCGAGGCCGCGTTCCACCGAAGGCGGAGCCAGCGGCATTTCGCGCAGGCGCTGGGGCTGACCGGCCCGACCGCGTTCGTCCGCCTTGGCATCGGGCTTGCCGTCTGCCTTGGGGGCGGAAACGCGCGGCGCACCGGGCTGGCCCTGGCGGCCTTCGAAGCGCCCCTGGATCGGCTCTTCCTCATGCTCGGCGCGGCGGCCGAGTACCGAATAGAGCCGCAGGCCAAGAAAGGCTGCGATCATGGCCAGGATCACGATTTCCGGTGTCACGTTCCTTTGTCCATCCTTGTGTTGGACGCTTCGGGGAGTGCGGCTGGAGGCTGGCTGCCTCTTCCGCCCAGGAGCGTCATCATAGACCCAGATAGGTACAGTTTACAAATGAACAACGCGTGAGCACGCGGATCTGGGCTTTTTTCGCCGATATGTTCGCCGTCACCGATCAACGCCCGCATGGCGAATCGGTTCCGTTCCTTCGCCGGGCCGTTTCGCTCGCCGTTATTTCGAACAATTTACGGCGGCTCGGGTGTTCCACCGGCCGCCAAAATGCTTTAGGCGCGCGGCCAGACTTTCATCCGTATTCTTTGCACGGGAACGAACCAAATGGCCGACGAAGGCAACGTCATCTCCGACATCAACCTCGGCAACGGCGAGGATTCCGCGCCCGCCGCCGGTATCATCTCGCAGTACGTCAAGGATCTCTCGGTCGAGAATCCGAACGCGCCGCAGAGCTTCACCTGGCAGGACCAGCCGCAGATCGACGTGCAGTTCAACATCGGCGCACGCCCGATCGACGCCGAAGTGCACGAAGTCGAACTGAAGATCACCTGCGCCTCGAAGGGCCCGCAGGGCACCGCATTCGCCGTCGAGCTGAGCTACTGCGCGCTGCTCGGCATGCGCAACCTCGACGAGGGCCAGGCGCACGCGTTCCTCTACGCCGAAGCCCCGCGCATCCTGTTCCCCTTCGCCCGCCGCGTCATCGCCGACGCCGTGCGCGATGCCGGCTTCCCGCCGCTGATGCTTGAGCCGATCGATTTCAACGGCCTCTACATCCAGCAGCTTCAGGCCCAGCAGCAGGCCGATGCCACCCAGGGCGAGCCTGTCGGCCACGCCTGACAGCCGGCCTGAACACCGGCAATCTGAAATGCGCATGGCGCGCATTCCTGCGACATCGGCCCGCGCCCCCCAAGGGGGACGTGGGCCGTTGGCGTATCTGACGGCCGCTTCATTCCCGATCGACGGGTCCGGCGGCACCTTCATGAAGGGCTCGAGGGCATGAACCTCACAAAGGCGCTGGCCAGTGTCGGCGGTCTCACTCTGGCCAGCCGCATACTCGGACTGGTGCGCGACAGCCTGTTCGCCCGCTTCGTCGGTGCGGGCTTCGCCTCCGATGCCTTCCTGATCGCCTTCCGCCTGCCCAACATGTTCCGCGCGCTGTTCGCCGAAGGCGCCTTCGCATCGGCCTTCATCCCGATGTTCAACCAGAAAGTCGCCGACAAGGAAGGGCCGGGCCTGCCCGCCGGGATCACTTTTGCCGAGCAGGCGCTGTCCGTGCTGCTGCCGGTGCTGCTGGCGATGACGCTGGTGCTGGAAGTCTTCGCCTGGCCGGTGACTTTCCTGCTTTCGGGCAAGTTCAACGGCGTCAGTCACGACCAGTTCGCCTTCGCTGTGCAACTCAGCCGGCTCACGATCCCCTATCTCGCGCTCATCAGCCTCGTCTCGCTGCTGGGCGGCATCCTCAATTCGCTGAACAAGTTCTGGGTCAACGCCGCCGCGCCGATCCTGCTGAACCTGACGCTGATCGTCGCGCTGCTCGGCTTCCACTCCGCAGATGCGCTGGTGACCGCGCGTAACCAGGCGATCGGCGTCTCGGTTTCGGGCGCCTTGCAGCTGCTGTGGCTGGTCTGGGCCTGCCGCGCCAACGGCGTGTCGATGCGCCTGCGGATGCCGGTGTGGAATGCCGACGTGAAGCAGCTGATGAAGCTGATCCTGCCAGCCGCCGCCGGAGCGGGCGCGGTGCAGATCAACCTCGTGATCTCGACCGCGCTGGCCGCCTCGCTGCTGGCGCACGGCTCGGTCACCTACATCTACATGGCGGACCGGCTGAACCAGCTTCCGCTCGGCCTGATCGGCATCGGCCTTGGCACCGTGCTGCTGCCCACGATCTCGCGCCAGCTCGGCGGCGGCGAGCATGCCGCGGCGATGGACACGCAGAACCGCGGCATGGAACTCGCCCTGCTGCTCACCCTGCCTGCCGCAGTCGCGCTGATCGTCTGCGGCCAGCCGATCGCCGCCGCCCTGTTCGGCTACGGCAAGTTCGATGCGAACGACGTCGCCCGCACCGCCGAGGCTCTTGCCGCCTTCTCGGTCGGCCTGCCCAGCTACATCCTCGTCAAAGTGCTGACCCCCGGCTTCTACGCCCGGCAGGACACGCGGACCCCGGTGCGCTACGCGATGATGTCGATGGTGGTGAACCTCGTCCTCAACCTCGCGCTGATCGTGCCGCTCCAGCACATGGGCCCGCCGCTGGCGACCGCCATCGCCTCCACCGCCAATGTCGCCATGCTTTACTGGACCCTGGTGAAGCGCGGCCATTTCCAGTCCGACGCCCGCCTCAAGCGCCGCGCCCCGCGCCTTGCGCTGGCCGCCGTGGCGATGGGCGTGGTGCTGTGGTTCGGACAGGACCTGCTGACCCCATACCTCCACGGGACATGGCTGGTGCGGGGTCTCGCCCTTGCCGCGCTCGTTTCGGCCGGCGGCGTGGTCTATGCGCTCGCAACCGTGGTGACCGGCGCCTTCACCCGCGACGATCTCGCGCTCCTGCGCCGCCGCCGCCCGGCTTCCTGAGGCTTCCATCCGTGTGCGACTATGCTATGAGCCCGGCCCATGCAGGACCTTTCGCACCCGAAGTCTGCCGAAACCCGTCGCCGTTCGTGGCGATGGCGGGCGACCACGCGCACCGCGCGCTGACCCCACCTGCATCCGCGCCTTACCCGGCGCACCCACGACATCCCTGAAAACTCACAATCGCGAAGGACGCGTCCATGCGTATCGTCTCCGGCATCCAGCCAACCGGCAACCTGCATCTCGGCAACTATCTCGGTGCGATCCGCAATTGGGTGAAGATGCAGGACGATGTCGCCGCGCAGGGCGGTGACAGCCTCTATTTCCTGGCCGACCTCCACGCCATCTCGATGCCGCACGATCCGGCCACGCTTTCGGCCAACACGCGCGAGATGGTGGCCGCGCTGGTCGCCTGCGGCGTCGATCCCGATCGCTCGATCCTGTTCAACCAGACCCAGGTGCCCCAGCACGCCGAACTGCAATGGCTGCTCAACGGCACCGCCCGCATGGGCTGGCTGAACCGCATGACCCAGTGGAAGGACAAGGCCGGCAAGAACCGCGAAGGCGCCTCGGTCGCCCTGTTCACCTACCCGGTGCTCCAGGCCGCCGACGTGCTGCTCTACCAGGCCACTCACGTTCCCGTGGGCGAAGACCAGAAGCAGCACCTCGAACTCGCCCGCGACATCGCGCAGAAGTTCAACAACGACTTCGCGGCCGAGGACGCGCCGGTGTTCACCCTGCCCGAACCGATCATCCCGCCCGAAGCGGCGCGCATCATGAGCCTGCGCGACGGTTCGTCGAAGATGAGCAAGTCGGACCCTTCGGACATGGCGCGCATCAACCTTACCGACGATGCCGACACGATCATGCAGAAGGTCAAGAAGGCCAAGACCGACCCCGAGCCGCTGCCTTCTGAGAAGGAAGGCCTCGAAGGCCGCGCCGAGGCCCGCAACCTCGTGGGCATCTATGCGGTGATGGCCGGCACCACGGTCGAGGCGGTTCTCTCGGACTTCGGCGGCGAGGGCTTCGGCAAGTTCAAGCCGGCGCTGGGCGAACTGCTGGTCGAGAAGCTGGCGCCGATCAACGCCCGCTTCGTCGAACTGCGCGGCGACCGGGACTCGCTGGACGCGATCCTGCGCAAGGGTTCGGAAAAGGCCCGCGCCCTGGCGGTGCCGACGCTGGAGAAGGCTTACGAGGCGCTCGGCCTGGTGCGCTGAGCGGCGAACATCATGCCGTCGTCCCGCATCGCGGACGACGGCATGTTCACGCGTCCAGTCCCAGCAACTTCGCCCGCCGCCGGATCCACGGCGCGGCAAGCGTGGCAACCTCGCCCAGCGCTTCCAGGCTTTCGCGATCCTTCTTGTGATCGCCCGCGATCAGCAGCCCGAACACGCGGCGTACCGTCCATTCGGGCCAGGGCCGCTCTTCCAGCACCATCCGGTCCCCGGCGGCAACCTCACCCTCTTCCAGCACCCGATAGTACCACCCGGCCCGGCGCGACCTCACCACCCCGGCGTTGACCGGCGCGCCGTCAAACCGATGGTCCAGCTTCCAGCACGGCTGGCGGCCCTGGCTGACTTCGACGAGCGCCGTGCCCAGCCGCCAGCGGTCGCCCACGCAGATCATGTCCTCGGTCAGCCCCTCGGTCGCGATATTCTCGCCGAACGCGCCGAAATCCGAAAGCAGCGGATGCGCCCCGATCGAGTCGCGCCAGAAGGCATAGTGATCGTGAGGATAGTGATGAATCGCCTTGTCCGGCCCGCCGTGAACGGAAAGATCGGCCTGCTCGTCACCCTCCAGCCCGAGCCGGTGGACCCTCACCGCCCCGTCCGCAGGCACCTTGCCGATCGCGCTGGGCTCTTCAGGGCCGCGAAATGGCTGCACTTTTCCGCGCTGAACCGATAGAATCGCAAAGGATTCTGCTGCGAGGGAACTGGTCAACATCCTGGGGACTTCCTACATGACGAATCTGATCTCAGGCCATGACTCACGACTGAATGGCGCAGCCCCGCGGCAAACACTTCATCGCCGCCCTGCCTCCATTCAACCGCTATTCAGGGCATTGATATTAAGGCAGAGTCGCAAGGAATCACAGGCCACGCTTGGGAAGGGCGTTTCGGGCCTGTCAGGTTCGTGGAGTGAAACCGATGACAGATAATCCCGGAACCCATCTCGGAAGGCTGAGGCTCGCTGCCGTAGCCGTCCTGCTGATGGCCCTCGCCGCCTGCGCAACGCCCTTCAAGGCGGACGTTTCGCGCTTCCAGACCCAGCTTCCGGCGCCTGCCGGACAATCGTTCGTGGTCGTGGCCGACGATCCCAAGCTCGCGGGCGGGCTTGAATTCGCGACCTATTCCCGCCTCGTGGCGGACCGCATGCAGAAGCTGGGCTATGCTCCGGCTTCCGATCCTGCTTCGGCAACCCTTATCGTGCGCTTCGATTACGGCGTGGACAACGGCCGCGAACGCGTGCGCTCGACCATGGGCGCCGGCGGCGCATGGGGTCCGTGGTACGGCGGCGGCTTCTATGGCCGCGGCTTCTACGGCCGTGGAATGGGCTGGGGCGGGCCGTGGCGCTATGGCTGGTATGATCCGTTCTTCGACGGCGGCGTGGATTCCTACACCATCTACACCAGCGGCATCACCCTCAAGATCGACCGCGCGGTAGACAACCAGCGCCTCTTCGAAGGCAAGGCCGAAGCCGTGTCGACGTCCAACCGCCTGCAATATCTCGTCCCGAACCTGGTCGAATCGATGTTTACCGATTTCCCCGGCAACTCCGGCGAGACCGTGCGCATCACCGTAGCGCCCGAAAAGAAGTGAACTGACAGGCTCCCCCTGCAAAGAGGGAGGCACCGAGGGACGGGTCCGCTGAAATATTGCGGGCCCGTCCTTTCTTTATACCGGGGCGGCTCGTAATTGCCTCCAGGCGGTTGACCCGCGCAATCCCCACAAGGATGCCTGCCCCCGATGAACACCTTCATGGCCATCATGTCACAGCTCTTCTGGGGCGTGACCGTGGGCGCGCTCTCGGCGGCTTTCTCGGCCGTCGCGAAAGCTCTCGCGGCGCTCGTCGGGATCGGGGGCGTGGGCTGGTATTCGCTCAGGCGCCGCCGCGAGAAACGCGCCCGCATCGACCGCAAGGACTGAAGCCGTCATGCTCCATGACATACTCGCCGATCTGGCGGGCGGCGCCGTCGGAGGCGCGGCAGACCTCGCCTCCGACGAGATAAGGCGCCGATCCGGCTGGAAGGGCTGCCTCACCGTGGCTCTGGTCGCTCTCGGTGTCGTTCTGGTGCTGCTCTGGTGGCTTGGCGCCTTCCGGGCCGGCTGAGCCTCCTCAACTCCCCAGGGCAACAACTCCGCCGGTGGAACCGAAGCCGCCCTCGCCGCGCTCGGTCGCTTCCAGTTCATCCACCGTCAGCCATGCCGCCCGCGTGACCGGCGCGAGAACGAGCTGCGCCACGCGGTCTCCCCGCCGGATCTCGAATGCCTGCGCACCGTGGTTGATGAGGATGACCTTGAGTTCACCACGATAGTCGGAATCAATCGTGCCGGGCGAATTCGGCACCGAAATCCCGTGCTTGAGCGCAAGGCCGGAACGCGGCCGGACCTGAATCTCGAAGCCCGGCGGGATCGCCATCGCAAGGCCCGTGGCAACCGCATGGCGCCCGCCCGGAGCCAGCGTCACGTCCTCGGCCGAAACCACATCCATGCCCGCCGCACCGTCGGTGGCATAGGCGGGCAAGGCCAGCCCTTCGCCGTGGGGCAGGATCTTGACGGGAACCGGGACGTCATTGGGGGAGTGCATCGGCGAACCTTTCGACGAGGATGCGCGCGACATCCTCCTTGGGCATTTCCGGAAGGCTTATCACATCGTCGGCGCGCACGATGTGGACCGCATTGGCATCGCCGCCCATGACATCGCCCGACACGTCGTTGGCGATGATCCAGTCGGCACCCTTGCGTTTGCGCTTTTCGGTGGCGTAGCGAATGACATCCTGCGTTTCCGCGGCAAAGCCGATCACCAGCGGCGGCCGGTTCGGCCCGGTCGCGACAGTGGCAAGGATGTCGGGATTTTCGGTGAGCAGCAGCGCCGGCGGCGCCGAGCCGCGCTTCTTGAGCTTCTGGTCCGCACTGTGGGCGACCCGCCAGTCCGCCACCGCTGCGACCATCACCGCGATATCGGCGGGCAATGCATGCTTCACCGCCTCGGCCATCTGCAAGGCGCTTTCCACGTCGATGCGATCGACTCCGGCGGGCGTCGGCAGGTGCACCGGCCCGGCAACGAGCGTGACGCGCGCACCCGCCTCCGCCGCGGCGGCGGCAATGGCAAAACCCTGCTTCCCGGAAGAGCGATTGGCAATGTAGCGCACCGGATCGATCGGCTCCCAGGTGGGGCCGGCGGTGATGAGAACGTGCTTTCCGGTCAGCGGGCCGGGAGCCGGCGAAGACGGGGCAGCCTGCTCGTCCAGCGCATCGGGATCAGTCGCGGGTGCGGCGCGCGCCTCGCCCTTGCGGGCGGCCAGAGCGGCTTCTTCGGGCGTGAAGCCAAGATCCTCGTGGCCGAAGGTGATCGCCTGCCTTGCGCCGGAACGCCCCCGCGAGATCATCCCGCCGGTAAGGCCGCCGAGGCGGTTCCCTTCGGCGTCATCCTCCGGTTCCGGCGTACCGAATTGCGGCTGCCACGCGGAAAAATCCGCACCGGGCAGCGGTGCCACTTCGACGGGGCCAAGGCCGAGCGCCCAGGCGATCCGCTGCCAGATCGCAAGCGGGTCCGGCAGACGGCCGGGGCCATATTCGCCGCAGGCCATGGTGCCTTCGTCGGGCTCCATCACGTCCACCCCGGCATCGCGCAGGACTTGCACGTTGCGGGTCGTGGCGGCGTGCTGCCACATCCGCACGTTCATGGCCGGGACCGCCATGACCGGCTTGTCGGTGGCAAGGAGCATCGTCGTCGCCAGATCGTCGGCAATGCCGGCCGCCATCCTTGCCATGAGGTCCGCCGTTGCCGGACAGACGACCACGAGGTCCGCTTCGCGGCTGAGCTGGATATGGCCCATCTCGGCCTCGTTCCTGAGATCCCAGAGCGTCGTGTAGACCGGTTTCTCGGACAGCGCGGCAAGCGCCATCGGGGTGACGAAGTGCGCCCCGCCCTCGGTGAGGACGCAGGTCACTTCGCCGCCTTCCTTGCGGATGTGCCGAACGAGTTCGCAGGATTTGTAGGCCGCGATACCGCCGCCGACGACCAGAAGGATACGGGGTCCACTCATGCCCCGGGCTTTTGCAACAGGGCGCGGAAGCGCGCAATCGGTTTGCGGTCTAAGCCGGGGATTGCACGCCTTTCGCCGCCCCGGCGAGATCGCGCAAAGCCGACGGCGCGAAGACGATTCCGGCGAAAAGGGTCGGCGCGATCATCGCGCCCCAGTAGAAGTTGTCCCAGCGCCCTGCCATCATGAACGCCGCGGCATAGCCTGCACTCAGGAGAAAGCCGAACAGCCCGGCGCGGCTGTTCCAGCCGAGCCAGCCGAAAGTCATGAGCACCACCGCCGGCCCCGCCAGCCAGTGCGGCAGCCAGCGCAAGTTGCTGGACTGCACGATATTGCCGAGCCAGCCGGAAAGGCCCCGAAACACCAGCCAGGGGGCGCTATGCGGGTCGCCAGGCAGAACGTCGCGCGCGACGAGCGAGAGATGCCAGGCAAGCCCCGCTGCGAACAGAACGATGAGCGCGCTCCATGCGCCGGCCTCGCGCCAATTACGCTGCCACAGCGCCGTAGCCGCCATGAGCAGCACGAAAGGCAGGCTGTGTTCGCGGATGGCCAGGGCGAGCGCCGCAGCAAGGAATGCAGCGATCCAGCGCCCTCCCCGCCCATCCTCGCCGATACGGTGCAGGCCGAAGGACAGTGCGATCAACCCGCCCGCCCAGAGCTCGTGAAGTGCGAAGTAAGGCCGGTTGAGAGCCAGCGAGGCCCCCACGAATACCAGCGCCGCGCCGATCCGCCGGAGGCGCGGCGCTTCGCCTGCCAGCTTGCGCCACCATACCGCGACGATGCCGAGCATGAGCGCGATGGCAGCCGCGATCTGGCCACCGTCGCCCAGCATGGCGTCCAGATAGGCCAGCGTCGGCAGGCGCACCGCAAGGCCGGGATTGACCGGATATCGGTGACGGCGCTGCTCGGGAACGATGAAGTCGTAGTAATGCTCACCCTTGGCGATGCGCGCGATCACGGCTTCGTAAAGGGCGATATCGGCGTTGTAGGGCTCAGCTTCGGCAACACCGGCAGCATGGCCCTGCAAGGACGTAGCGGGGCCCTCGACCGGCCCTTCCCACGGCGACCGAGTGCCCGCCTTGCCCACGGGGACCAGCGCGGAAGCCACGATCAGCGCCGCCAGCACGGCCAGCACAAGACGCGCGCCCCAAGGCGAGATGTGGCCGAGACGACCTGCCGGAGCCGGCGCGGCAAGCGCCGTGCCCGCAGCGTTCAGCTCATCAATGTCCAGTACGTCAGCCCCCATGCCGCGGCGCCCCCAAGCAATGCGGCCAGACCATAGCGGGTCCACTGGTTACTTTCGGGTTTACGCCCCCGGCCCCGTTCCCAGATAAGGTCGACTTCGGGCAAGGGCGCCTGCTCGGGAGCGCCACCCTTTGGCGGGAACTTCTCCTCGATCCGCCGCACCAGCGCGGGCAGGCGGAACAGCGTGCCGAGATCTTCGCGCAGACGGTCGGCAATGATCGCCTCGGGGCCAAGCTCGTCGCGCAGCCAGTTCTTCACGAAAGGCGCCGAGACATCCCACATGTTGATGTCGGGATCGAGCGCCGTCGCCAGACCCTCGACCATGACCATGGTCTTCTGCAGGAGCAGGAGGTGCGGCTGGACCGCCATGTCGAAATCGCGGGTGATCGCGAAGAGCCCGTCGAGCATCTGGCCGACAGAAAGCTCGGACACCGGCTTGCCGCGCATCGGCTCGCCCACTGCACGCAGTGCCGTCGCGAACTCCTCCACGGTGTGGTAGCTCGGGACGTACTGCGCCTCGAAATGGATCTCGGCGACGCGGCGATAGTTGCCGGTGGTAAGGCCGTAGAGGATTTCCGCCAGCCAGAGCCGCGCCTGCCGGTTGATCCGGCCCATGATGCCGAAATCGATGGCAACGATGGTGCCATCCGCCTCCACGAACAGGTTGCCCTGGTGCATGTCGGCATGAAAGAATCCGGAGGAGATCGCCTGCGTCAGGAAGGTGTTCACCAGCTTGTGCGCCAGGCGGGGCAGGTTGTGCCCTGCCGCCTTGAGCCCGGCGATATCGCTCATCTTGGTGGCGCCGATCCACTCGACGGT
Organism: Novosphingobium sp. TK71; assembly: GCF_055361505.1. Taxonomy (NCBI): domain Bacteria; kingdom Pseudomonadati; phylum Pseudomonadota; class Alphaproteobacteria; order Sphingomonadales; family Sphingomonadaceae; genus Novosphingobium; species Novosphingobium sp. TK71. The sequence goes on along the minus strand of NZ_CM143962.1, from coordinate 3,147,073 downwards.
GAGGACCTGCCCATTGGTACGGTCCCAGTCGATATGCGGAACGCGGTAACCGGCGATGCCCTTCATCGCATCGGACAGCTCCGAAGCGGAAGCCGCTTCGCGCCGCAGGTCCAGCTCGCGCAGGGTCCAGCGCTTGAGATTGGCAACGACTGCGCGCGGACGCAGGCGCGATGCTTCCCCGCCAAGCGCTTCGAGGTGCGCGGCCGCCCACTCATAAGTCTCTACATCGCGCGCGAACTGTTCGCGAATGCCCGGGCGCAGCACCTTGACGGCCACGTTGCGGCCATCGGGCGTCACCGCCCGGTGGACCTGCGCGATCGACGCGGCGCCCACCGGCTCTTCCTCGATCGAGACGAAGATGCCGTCCAGCGTCCGGCCGAAACTGCCTTCGATCGCGTGACGGATTTCGGAGAAAGGAACCGGCGGCAGGCTGTCCTGCAAGGTCAGAAGATTGCGCGCGGGGCCTTCGCCGACGAGGTCGGGCCGGGTCGCCAGCGCCTGGCCGAGCTTGATCGCCGCCGGGCCGATCTCCTGGAAGGCGCCGGCATAGTCCGGCTCCGCAGGCTGGCGCGTGCCCAGCCGCGCGATCCGGCACAGGCGCTTGACCTGGGCCGGCGCGTTACGGTCGTTCTCGATCCCGCGCAGCGCTCCGTGGCGCGCGAGGACACGGCCCCACTTGAGGAGCCGCAGGATATGGGTCGCCGAACTTGTCACGTGAAGGACTAAACTTTCCAGCCCGAATGAATCGCGACGAGGCCGCCCATGATCGGCTCGACCTTGGTGTGCTTGAAACCGGCATTGCGAATCATCCGCTCGAATTCCGGCATCGGCGGGAAGCGGCGGATCGATTCGATCAGGTAGCGGTACGATTCCGCGTCACCGGCGATGGCCTGCCCGATCCTGGGCACCAGACGGTGCGAATAGGCGTCGTAGACTTCCTTGAAGCCCGGCCATTCGGTGGTCGAGAATTCGAGACAGAAGAACCGGCCACCATACTTGAGCACGCGATTCGCCTCGGCCAGCGCCTTGTCGATATGCGTCACGTTGCGGATGCCGAAAGCGATCGTGTAGGCATCGAAGAAGCGATCGCCGAACGACAGTTCCTCCGCGTTCTGGCGTGACCAGACCAGGCCATCGATACCGCGTTCGATCGCACGCTCGATACCGACGTCCAGCATGTCCTGATTGATGTCGGAAACCGTGACCGAGGCGCCGTGCGCGGCCATGCGGAAGGCGATGTCGCCCGTGCCGCCGGCCATGTCGAGGATCTGTTCGCCCTCGCGCGGCTTCACCCGGCGCACGAACTTGTCCTTCCAGAGCCGGTGCATGCCCACGGACATGGCATCGTTCATCACGTCGTACTTGCGTGCAACGCTGGAGAAGACGGCGCCGACGCGCCCTTCCTTCTCCTCGGGGCTGACCTCTTCGTAGCCGAAGGAAACCGTTTCGCTCATGGCGCTGTCCTCTAGCCTCCCGGCCGCGCCTGCGCCACCCGGTGATTTGGTTATTTTGCCCGCCGCATGGCAAGCGCGGAAACCACGATCCCGCCGAGAATCAGCGCCATCCCCGCCAGATGGTAGCCATGCAGCGGCTCACCGAGCAGAAACGACGAAAGCAGTGCGCCGAACAAAGGCATCAGCGTGATCGCCTGCCCTGCCCGCGCCGCGCCGAGTTCGTGAGTCGCACGGTTGTAGATGAAGTAGGCCAGCACCGAGGGGAACACCCCGATATAGGCATAGGCGGCAAGGATTTTCGGGCTCCATGCCACCGCCTGCCCCTGCAGGGCCTCTATCGCTGCCAGCGGCGCCATCGCCAAAGCCCCGAGGCCAAAGGTCAGCAGGAGAAGACTGGCGGCCGAAATCGGCGGCCGCTTCCTGAGGAACACCGTATAGAGCGACCATGCCGCGACGGCGCAGAAGATCAGGCCGTCCCCGGCGCCCAGCCGCAACTGCATCAAGGCCGCCGGATCGCCGCGAAACACGATCGAAACGACGCCCAGCGTGGAAACCAGCACGCCCATGACGTGCAGCCGCCCCGGCCGCCCCCCGAAAATCGCGAAGTCCAGCACCATGACGACTGCGGGAATCGCCGCCTGCAGCAGCAGCGCATTGGCCGCGGTGGCGTAGTGCAGCCCTTTATAGAGGAACCCGTTGAAGCACACGACGCCCAGGAACCCGAGCGCCAGTACCCAGCGCCATCCGGCCAGAGCCTGCGCCCGCTCTTTCCAGAGTTGCCATGCCGAGAAAGGCAGCAGGACCATCACCGCGATCAGCCATCGGCCGAGCGCGAGCGTGAAGGGCGGAACATCCGCGCGCACGGCCCGTCCAACGATCGAATTGCCGGCCCAGAACAGCATGACCAGCCCCAGCATGAGAAATGCACGCATCTGCGGCCGGTTGTTTTCCATGCCGCTGCCTTAGCCACCGCCTCGCAGCCTGACGAGACGGGTAGCGTCCCAATTCTTGATTATCGGATGGAGGATCGCTTTTCGCTGCGGTTCCTTCCCTTGCCGGGACACAGCACCTATCTCTGCGCGGCGATGCCAGAACTTCCAGAAGTAGAAACCACCGTCCGCGGCCTTGCCCGATACCTGGAGGGTGAGCGGATAGCCCGCGTCACGCTGAACCGGCCGGACCTGCGCCGCCCGTTTCCGCCCGAGCTGGTGCAGGTGCTTACCGGCGCCCGGGTCACGACGATGGGCCGGCGGGCCAAGTATGGCCTCATCCATACCGACCGCGACCAGACCATGGTGTTTCACCTGGGCATGTCGGGCCGCTGGCGAATCGAGCCGGAAAAGCCCGAAAAGCATGACCACCTCGTGATCGAGACCGGCTCGGGCCACGTGCTCGCACTGAACGACGCCCGGCGATTCGGCTCGGTCGACCTCGTTGAGACCGGCGCGCTCGATTCGTGGGGACCTTTCGCGGCGCTCGGACCGGAGCCTCTCGGCGAAGGCCTGACCGCCGCGCACCTGAAGTCCGCACTCGCCGGACGAATCGCCCCGATCAAGCAGATGCTGCTCGACCAGTCGGTGGTGGCAGGTCTCGGCAACATCTATGTCTGCGAGGCCCTGTTCCGGGCCGGCATCCGTCCCGACAGGGAAGCCGGGCTGGTAACGCTTCCCGCCCTGCGCAAACTGGTCCCCGCAATCCGGGACGTGCTGTCCGAATCGATCGCGGCGGGAGGCTCGACGATCCGCGACTATGCGCAGCCGAACGGCGAACTGGGATATTTTGCTACCGCCTGGCAGGTTTATGGGCGAGAGGGGCAGGACTGTGCCTGCGGCGAGCAGGTCCGGCGATTCGTACAGGGCGGACGCAGCACCTTCTGGTGCTCGAAATGCCAGAAATAGGCCGTTTCCTGCGGCCCTCACGGGTTGACGGAACAGCGCTCCACCGCTAAGGGGCGCGCTTTCCGGCGAGTCCGCTCGCCAAATCAGATTCGATCAGGCAATTGGGCCGCCCGGCGGCCAGACAGAGGAACGACATGGCCAATACGCCGCAAGCCCGCAAGCGCATCCGCCGTAATGAGCGCCGCGCGGAGATCAATACGAACCGCATCAGCCGCATCCGCACCTTCATCAAGAAGGTCGAATCGGCCATCGCCGGCGGCGACAAGGGTGCTGCTTCGGAAGCTCTCAAGGAAGCCCAGCCCGAACTGGCTCGCGGCGTTGCTCGCGGCGTGCTTCACAAGAACACCGCTTCGCGCAAGCTTTCGCGCCTCACCAAGCGCGTCGCCGCGCTCGGCTGATCTTTCCCGGTAGGCACGCCTACACGGCGCGCCTGACCGTGCGGCACCGGCCCGCGCTGCCATCTGAACTTCCGTCATTACGGCGGGAAATCAGATAGCAGCGCGGGCCGAGCCTTTTTCAGCCTGCCGAAAGGTCGCAGGACGCGCGCCCGGCGCGATTCTCCCGAGACCGATTCTGAGTCGCCTCGCGCGATTCGCACCCCCAGCGGCAAGGCTCGCCATCACGCCTGAGTACGGAACGGGAACGGTGCCGGAGAGTCATTCTCCGGTTCCGCGAGCGCGTTCGCGCGCCCCTTGAACGCACCTTCAGGCAAACTCGCGGAAATGTTGCGATTCGCACAGATCGCTTCCGGACCCACGCACCATCTATATGATTTTAAACGATAAATCATTTCATGACGGAAATTGGGCACTCAAGGCGAGTCAACAGCCATAATTTTTTTTATTTGGGGAGTGCCGTATTGCACCGCGGCCAAACCCGTTTCTAAAAGGGTCCTCGGCCGTAGCGGAACTGGCCGGGGAACATCGACAGCGACGAAACACCTGCTGCAGGCATGCACCTGCAGTTGAGGGACGTTTTGTCCGCGAACGCATGGAAGCCAGCTCCGCCAAGGTTATTAATTTTCGCGGCCCACAGTGGGGCCACATTTCGGGGTAGCTGCCAACAAAGGGGAGTTGGTCCAGGTGTCAGGTTCAACAGTGGGTCGGTCTCCGGCAGGTCAAGGCGCAAACGGCGTGAACAAGAAATCGAAGGCGGTACGAGTGGCGATGGAAGAGGATCAGGAAGCCGTAAATCTGGCGGCAGACTGGGCTGACATCAGCCAGGGCCTGCGCAAGGATCTCGGCCAGCAGGCGCACAGCCAGTGGATCAAGCCGATCCAGCCGGGCAACTACTGCAAGGAAACGGGTACCCTCGATCTGTACCTGCCGACCGAGTTCTCGGCGAACTGGGTGGCGGATCGTTTCGCGGACCGTCTCTCGCTGGCCTGGAAGATCGCCCGTCCCGACGTGCGCCACGTCCGCATCCTCGTTCACCCCGGCCGTCGCCAGCTGCCCGAACTGCGTCTCGGCAGCGGCGGCCGCCCGAGCAGCGCCCCGGCGAACGATTCGGCACAGGGCACCGCCGATTCGATGGCAGCCGTGCTTCAGGGCGAAGCCTTCGCCGCGCTTGGCCAGGGTCCGGCCGGGATCGACGCCTCGCAGACCTTCACCTCGTTCGTGACCGGCCAGAGCAACGTGCTCGCCTGCAATGCCGCACAGCGCATGTCGGCCACCGAAACGCCGCAGTTCTCGCCGCTCTACCTCAAGGGCGCGACGGGTCAGGGCAAGACGCACCTTCTTCACGCGATCGGCCATGCCTATCTCGCGAATCATCCGCACGCCCGGATCTTCTACTGCTCGGCCGAGCGCTTCATGGTCGAGTTCGTCCAGGCGCTGCGCCAGAACCAGATGATCGAGTTCAAGTCGCGCCTGCGCGGCTTCGACCTTCTGCTGGTGGACGATATCCAGTTCATCATCGGCAAGGCATCGGCGCAGGAAGAACTGCTCTACACGATCGATGCGCTGCTTCAGGAAGGCAAGCGCCTGGTCTTCGCCGCCGACCGTGCGCCGCAGGCGCTCGACGGCGTGGAACCTCGCCTGCTCTCGCGTCTGTCGATGGGCCTCGTCGCCGATATCCAGCCGGCCGACATCGAACTGCGCCGTTCGATTCTCGAAAACCGACTCGGCCGCTTTGCTTCTGTGGACGTGCCTTCGGACGTGATCGAGTTCCTGGCGCGCACCATCAATCGCAACGTGCGTGAACTGGTCGGCGGCTTGAACAAGCTGATCGCCTATGCCCAGCTCACCGGACAGGCCGTCTCGCTCCAGCTGGCAGAAGAACAGCTTACCGACATCCTCTCGGCCAATCGCCGCCGCATCACGATCGACGAGATCCAGCGCACGGTCTGCCAGTTCTACCGGATCGACCGGACAGAGATGAGCTCCAAGCGCCGCGCCCGCGCCGTCGTGCGCCCGCGCCAGGTGGCCATGTACCTCGCCAAGGTGCTGACCCCGCGCTCCTATCCGGAAATCGGCCGCAAGTTCGGCGGCCGCGATCACTCCACGGTAATCCATGCCGTGCGCCTGATCGAGGAACTGCGCAGCCGCGACGCCGACATGGACGGCGACGTGCGTTCGCTTCTGCGCCAGCTCGAATCCTGAGGTTTTCGGAGCTTTCCTCCGAAAACCCACAGCCTTCACACAGACTTGTCCACAAGCCTGCACTGCAGGCTAACGACATGGAAAGAGCCCGAAAGACGCGCCGGTCGAGCGCGTTTTTCGGGCTCTTTTCTTATCCGGGCGAAGCACCCGAGAAGCCTCGGAACCCCTTCCGGCAACATCGCGGATACCGAAGAGTGTAAAATTTTAACCATTGAATAAGCGAGATGCGCTAGCCTGCTGGAAACCGGGCCCATGCCCGCTGGCGAAGAAGAGGCATTCTCCATGCGCTTCTATCAGGCGACGACATTCGTGTTTCCCCGGCGCTATGAATGGCGAATCCTCCTCGCCTGCCTTGGCGCGGCAGGCCTGCCCTTGGTGGCCGCCGCCGGCTTCCAGGCCGTGACCGGCATCTGGCGCACGGACCTGCTGGGCTTCATGGCCGCAGCAACCGCGATCGGCGCGATCATCGCGCTATCCGTCATCCATGCCCTGCTCGCCCCGATCCGCGAGGCAACCGCGATGCTGCGCGCAGCGCAGGCCGGAGAGCATGTCGGCCCGGTGCCGACCGGAGGCGACGACCTTGCCGGCCGGCTTCTCCACGGCGTGGCCCTTGCCGTCCAGCAATCGGCGGCACGGACCGAGCCGAGACTCGAGACCGCCGAACGAGACGCGCTGACGGGGCTGCGCAACCGCTTCGGCTTCCTCGATTCGGCGGAACGCGTGCTCATCGACGGTGGCAACGCCGTGCTCGCGCTGATCGATATCGACCGTTTTGCGACCATCAACGACCGGTTCGGCCGCGCCACCGGCGATTCGCTGCTGCGCGAGGTCGCGCGCCGACTGGAGCACGGCGTCCGCCGCTCCGATCTGCCCAGCCGCAGGAACGGCGGCGAATTCGCCATTCTCTTTCCCGATACCATGCTGGACGAGGCTCGATTGGTGATGGAACGCCTTCAGGCCAGCATCGCGCTCGACCCCACGCTTCGGGGGGACGAATGGCCGGTCACTCTCTCCTGCGGGCTCGCCCCGGTCCGCAGCTTTGCGCAGCTCGAAGACGCCACCCGGATCGCGGGCAATGCGCTCATGGCCGCCAGGAATGGCGGGCGCAACAATGTGCGGATTTCGCGAAACGAATGACGCCCGGCGGCAGCGAACGCTGTTCGCCCGGCCGGTATTCCGCTCCCTTGCCCCGCGCGCCTTCGATGCTGTAGGCCCCGGGCATGACTCCCGCCCTCCCCGCCAGCTATTCGCAAGCCGCGCTACGCGGCATTCGCTGCCGCTGTCCGCGCTGCGGCGAGGGCAGGTTGTTCCGCAAGTGGTTGAAACCGCTAGATCGCTGCGCCCTGTGCACGCTGGACCTCACGCCCCAGCGCTCGGACGACTTTCCGGCATATATCGCGATGATCGTGACCGGGCACCTGATGGCCCCGCTTATCATCGCCTTGTCCAAGGACTTTCACCTGGGCCCGGCCGCTATGTTCGCGATCCTGATCCCGCTTGCGGTGGCGATGATGATCGGCATGCTCCAGCCTGCCAAGGGCGCGGTCATCGCCACGCAGTGGTGGTTCGGAATGCACGGCTTCCGCAAGGAACGCATTCCCGAACGCGAGGCCCCCACTTCCGAAGATACAGGCGCCCCATGATCCTTTCTCCCGAACGACTGCAGCGCTTCGCCCGCCATATCGTGCTGCCCGAAGTCGGCGGTGCAGGCCAGGTTGCACTGGCCGAAGCTCATGTGGTGCTTGTCGGCTGCGGCGGGATCGGCAGTCCTGCCCTTCAGTATCTCGCCGCAGCCGGCATAGGACGGCTGACGCTGATCGACGACGACACGGTGGACGTCAGCAATCTGCAACGCCAGACGGTTTATTCGCCATCGGATATCGGCAAGCCCAAGGCGGAAGCGGCGGCCGAATGGGTGCGGCGCTTTGATCTTGGCCTTGAGATCCTGCCGTGCGTTACGCGTCTCGGGGGTGACAACGCTGCAGGGATTCTCTCCGGCGCGAGCGTGGTACTGGACGGGTGTGACAACTTCGCGACTCGGCTGCTGGTGTCGGATACCTGTGTCGAATTGGGCATTCCGCTGACGAGTGCGGCAGTCGGCCGCTTCCAGGGACAAGTCGCCAATTTCGCCGGACACCGGACCGACCAGGCCTGCTATCGGTGCTTCGTGGGTGACGCCTTCGACGCCCAGGACTGCGACACTTGCGCAGCGGACGGGGTGCTGGGAGCAATGGTCGGCATGGTCGGCACTTTCGCGGCGATGCATGCCATGCGCGTGCTGCTCGCCGGCAAGGCCGCGCTGGGCGATCCGCAGTTCGGCACGCTCCACCTGATCGACGGCATGGCCCCGTCGATGCGCGCGCTCAGGATCGCCAAGGATCCCGGCTGCCGCGCCTGCGGTGTTCAGGCACTCGCGCCGTCGTGATGATAGACCGATAACCGCGCGAGCAGTTCGGGGGCAAACAGCCGCATGTTCACGCCCATGCGGTCCTTTGCAAGGTCAACCGGGCTCCAGTGCGTGGTGCAGCCGCATTGCGGGCAGTGCCAGAAGGTCAACACTTCCTCCCCCCTCCGATAGCCGGTGAGCGCTCCCTCGATCCGCACTTTCGAAAGGCTGTGATAGGACCACAGGGCTCCCAGCCGGCGGCAGACCGAGCAATTGCAGTCGCAAACGTCATGCGGATCGCCCGTGAGCTCCACAGTGACCGCGCCGCAGTGACAGCTGCCGCGAAGAAGGCTCATGCCGCAAGCATCTCATCGACCCATGCCGCCACCAGCTCGGTTGCGGGGCCATGGCGCGCCTCGTCGAACCAGAGCGTCCCTTGCGAGGGCTCCAGGTTCAGTTCGAGGGTCGCCGCGCCGAATTCGCGGGCGTTGCGCACGAAACCGGCGGCCGGATAGACCGCGCCGGAAGTGCCGATCGAGACGAACAGGTCCGCCCGCTCCAGCGCTTCGAATATCTCCTCCATGCGGTAGGGCATCTCGCCGAACCAGACGATGTCGGGCCGGAGCGCCGCCTCGCCGCATTCCGGGCACTGCGGGCGATCGATCAGCGGGCCCCTCCAGGGCGAACGCAGGTCGCAGGCCGTGCACCATGCGTTGAGATGCTCTCCATGCATGTGCAGCACCCGCCGCGCGCCCGCCCGCTCGTGAAGATCGTCGACATTCTGGGTGACGATCAGCAGTTCGCCCTCCCACTCCCGGTCCAGCTTCGCCAAAGCGAGGTGAGCGGCATTGGGCGCCTTGGTCTGGATCGCTTCGCGCCGCATGTCATAGAAGCGCAGGACAAGATCGGGATCACGCGCGAAGGCCTCGGGCGTCGCCACATCCTCCACCCTGTGCTGCTCCCACAGCCCTCCTCCGTCACGAAAGGTATCGATGCCGCTTTCGGCCGAAACGCCTGCTCCGGTAAGGATGACGATGTTGCGGATGTCCTTCATCCCGGCCATGAGACCAGCCTTCAACGGAGACGGCAAGTGGCACGAATCGGAATTATCGGCAGCGAAGGACGCATGGGACGCGCAATCGCGGAGGCTATCGCCGCTGCAGGCGAGGAAGTTGCGGGCGGGATCGACCGCGATGGCGACGTGACAGCGCTGGCCGCCAAATCCGACGTGCTGATCGATTTTTCCAGCCCCGGCGCGCTTGAGGGCAACCTCGATGCCGCCATGGCTGCCGGCAAGCCGATCGTCATCGGCACCACCGGCCTTGAAGAACGCCATCACTGGCTGGTCGACACCGCCGCCGAAACGATCCCCGTGCTCCAGACCGGCAATACCTCGCTCGGCGTCACCCTGCTCGCTCATCTCGTGCGCGAAGCCGCGAGCCGCCTTGGCGAGGACTGGGATATCGAGATCGTCGAGACTCACCACCGCATGAAGGTCGACGCCCCCTCCGGCACCGCACTGCTGCTTGGCGAGGCGGCAGCCAAGGGCCGCGAAGTCAGCCTGCCCGAGGCGGCCGTGCGTGGCCGCGACGGCATAACCGGCAAGCGCGAGAGCGGGACCATCGGCTTCGCGGCGCTGCGCGGCGGCACCGTTGCGGGCGATCACACCGTACATTTCCTGGCCGACAGCGAGCGCCTGTCGTTCTCGCACCTCGCCGAAAACCGCACGATCTTCGCGCGTGGAGCGGTCAAGGCGGCACAGTGGCTGCTCGGCAGGAAAGCAGGCCGCTATACCATGCCCGAGGTGCTGGACCTTTGAACAAGGCCGAGATTTTCGAATTCTTCCGCCGTCTCGCCGAGCTTAATCCCTCGCCCGAGACGGAGCTGGAATTCGGCAACAACTACCAGCTTCTCGTCGCCGTGGTGCTTTCAGCGCAGTCGACCGACGTCGGCGTCAACAAGGCGACGCGCGCACTGTTCCGCGAGGTGAAGACCCCGGCGCAAATGGTCGAGCTGGGCGAGGAAGGTCTGAAACAGCATATCAAGACGATCGGGCTGTTCAATTCCAAGGCCAAAAACGTCATCGCGCTCTCCGAAATCCTCGTCGATCGCTATGACGGCGAAGTGCCGGAAGACCGCGATGCGCTGGTCGAACTGCCCGGCGTGGGTCGCAAGACCGCCAACGTGGTCATGAACTGCGCCTTCGGGGCCGAGACCTTTGCGGTCGACACGCATATCTTCCGCGTCGGCAACCGTACGGGGATTGCCAAGGGCAAGACCCCGCTGGCAGTCGAAAAGCAGCTCGAAAAGCGCGTGCCGCAGCCTTTCCGGGTGGGATCGCACCACTGGATGATCCTGCACGGCCGCTACATCTGCAAGGCGCGCACGCCCGAGTGCTGGCGTTGCCCGGTGATTGACTTGTGCGACTACAAGGACAAGGTTCTGGAGAAGGGAGCCGCTCGCAAGGCTGCCTGATCGGGAGGATGTCCATGCTCCGCCGTCACATCGCCTTAGTGCCCTTCGCCCCCGCCGTGCTTCTCGCCAGCGCCTGCTCCCAGCAGGAGGCAAAGCCGCCGCCACCTGCAAGCCCCGCCGCGCAGGCAATCGGCGCCTCGCAGGACTGCCTGCCGCTGGCGCAGTTCTCGAACACGCGCATCCGCGACGACTGGACGATCGATTTCATCGGCGGCGCTGGAAACCGGGTTTGGCGGGTAACGCTGCCGAACCGCTGCTCTGGGCTGAAATCCGCCGACAGCTTTACGTACGCGACCTCGCTCTCGCAGCTCTGCCGGAACGATATCATCTATCCGCTCAACCGCGTGGGGAACGGTTTCCAGCGCGGCGGCGGCTGCGGACTGGCGCCGTTCACGCCCGTAAAGCTGGAGCAATAAGCGGGAGATTCCCGGCCGCTTCGAATGGAAACGCGCGCAGTTACGCCGTGCGCTCATTGCTGCGCGGCCCTGCATTACTGTGGCGCAGGGAAGCGTTGCTCCCCTGCGCTATCGCTTCAGGCCTCGTACTGCTCCGGATCGACGTTCAGCCCTCTGCGGCCGTCCGAAGAAGTCCGGGTCGGTGCGTGAGGCATTTCCTCGTCCGGATCGACCAGAGGCTGGAGCATGCCCTCGCTGCGGGTGATGACAGCTGTCGCCACCGCATTTCCCACGACGTTCGTCGCCGAGCGGCCCATGTCGAGGAAGGTGTCGATGCCGAGCAGCAGCGCGATGCCTTCCACCGGCAGGCCGAACTGCGTCAGCGTTGCCGCGATCACCACGAGGCTGGCGCGCGGCACGCCGGCGATGCCCTTCGAACTGACCATCAGCGTCAGCAGCATCAGGATCTGCGTGCCGATGGGAACGTGGATGCCATAGGCCTGCGCGATGAAGATCGACGCGAAGCTCATGTAGATCATCGAGCCGTCGAGGTTGAAGCTGTAGCCCAGCGGCAGGATAAAGCCCGAGATGCGGCGCGGCACGCCGAAACGGTCAAGCTGCTCGAACAGCTTCGGCAGGCTGGCTTCGGACGATGCGGTTGAGAACGAGAGCAGCAGCGGCTCGCGGATGTAGCGGAACAGGGTGACGATCCGCCCGCGCAGGAAGATCCCACCCACGAGGAACAGCAGCAGCCAGAGCAGAAGCATCGCGAAGTAGAATTCGCTGACAAGCACGCCGTAAGTAACGATGATGCCAAGCCCGCGCACCGCGATCACGCTGGCAAGCGCGCCGAACACCGCGAAAGGCGCAAAGCGCATCACATAGTCGGTAACCTGCAGCATCAGTTCGGACAGTGCCTCGCTCACCTTGACGATGATCGCGCCGCGTTCGCCGATCGCGGTGAGCCCGACCCCGACGAAGAGCGAGAAGACGAGGATTTGCAGGATGTTGTTTTCCGCCATCGCATCGACGGCGCTGCTCGGGAAGATTTCGAGGATGAAATGGCGGAGCGTCAATTCGCCCATTTCCAGCTTGCCGAGATCGGACGCCGTGGTGAGGCCGGCGCCGACACCCGGCTTGAACAGGTTCACCAGCACCAGACCGAGACCGAGCGAGATCAGGCTGGCGGTTATGAACCAGCCCAGCGCCTTGCCGCCGATGCGGCCGAGCGCCGCGCTGTCGCCCATGCCGGAAATGCCCGTGACGATCGTCGCGAAGACCAGCGGCGCGATGATCATCTTGATGAGCTTCAGGAAGACGTCGGGCAGCAGCTTGAAATAGTCGGCCCATTCCGCAAGCCGCGGATCGTCCGCCGGCAGGCTCGCGTGCAGTACCCAGCCCACGGCGATGCCCAGCACCATGCCGATAATGATATATAGCGTCAGGCGCCTGCCCATTCCCACCTCGCAACAAAATTGCTGGCGACACTAACAGCGTGACCCGGCGGGTCAACGCCGGGCCGGACAGTTTCCGTCAGGTTCAGGGCCTCGCGAGCGCCGCCTCGGTCACGCGGCGATAGATGCGCACGAGCATGTCGAGATCGGGGATCGCCACTGCTTCATCGCGCTTGTGCATCGTCGCGTTCGACAGGCCGAACTCGATCACCGGCGAAAGGTCCTTGAGGAAGCGGGCGTCCGAAGTTCCGCCGCTGGTGGAAAGCTCCGGCTCCACCCCGGTCTCGGCGCGGATCGCTTCCGCCAGCATGGCGGAGAACGCGCCGGGCTCGGTAAGGAACGCCTCGCCCGAAATCACCGGGCGCGCGGTCCCGCCGTGGCGCTCGGCAATCTCGGTGACGCGGCGCGACAGGCTTTCGCCGGTGTGCAGGTCGTTGAAGCGGATCGAGATGCGCGCCGAGGCCCGGGCCGGAATCACATTGGTGGCCGGATTGCCGACAGTGAGGTCGGTCACTTCAAGATTGCTGGCCTGGAACCAGTCGGTCCCTTCGTCCAGCACGATGGCGTCGAGTTCGGACAGCATCGCCACCAGCCCGGTGATCGGATTGTTGGCCAGATGCGGATAGGCGACGTGGCCCTGCACGCCTTCCACCTCAAGCCAGATGTTGACCGAGCCGCGACGGCCGATCTTCATCATGTCGCCCAGGCGGTGCACCGAAGTAGGCTCTCCGACGAGGCAGAGGTCAGGGATTTCGCCGACTTCGCGCATGTGATCGATCAGGGCGAGCGTGCCGAAGCGCGCCGGGCCTTCCTCGTCGCCGGTGATGATGAAGCTGATCGTACCCGCTTCCGCCGGGATCTGCGCGGCGGCGGCAACCATGCAGGCGATGGAGCCCTTCATGTCCACCGCACCGCGGCCGTAAAGCAGCTCGCCGCGCACTTCCGGCGCGAAGGGAGCGCTGCTCCAGCCCTCGCCCGGAGGCACAACGTCGAGGTGGCCGGCGAAGGCGAAGTGGCGCGAACCCACGGGGCCCTTGCGGATCGCGAAAAGGTTCTCGACCGGGCCGTCTGGTGCCTCACCCGCGAGGAAGCGATGGACCGCGAAGCCGAGCGGGGCGAGCTGGCTTTCCAGGCAATCGAACACCGCGCCGGTTGCGGGCGTGACGCTGGGGCAGGCAAGCAGGGCTTCGGCGAGCGCGAGTACGGGTTCGGTCATGGCCCGGGCCATTGCACAGGAGCGCGCCCAAGACCATAGCCGAAGCACAGCGTTTCGCGGGAGAGCGACCATGCCCAGACTGGATATCGAAGCCATCCCACCCTCGAACGGCACCGGCTACCCGGCGCCTTTCGATACGGCGGTCGAGGGTCGCTGGTGGCGCCGCCTCGCACCTGTGGGCGGGTTGACCGAAATGGGCGCCAGCCATGTCGTGCTGAAGCCCGGAGCATGGTCCAGCCAGCGCCACTGGCACGAGGGCGAGGACGAATTGCTGGTGATGCTCTCGGGTGAGGCGGTACTGGTCGAGGATGACAGCCGCACCGTGCTGCGCCCCGGCGACATATGCGCCTGGGCCAGGGGCGTGCGGCTAGGCCATCACCTGCGCAACGAAAGCGATGCCGACTGCGTGTTCATCGCGGTCAGCGCAGGCCGGGACGCGGGCGGTTCCTATCCCGACATCGACATGATGTGGAACGAGCAGGGCTACCTCCACAAGGACGGCACTCCCTACCCCGCCAGACGCCTGCGATAGCGTGCTACTGGACCGGGGTCTCGTATTGCTCGATGACCCAGTCCTCGGCCTCGGCGGCGTTGATCCACTGCTGCATCCACTCGTGCTCCCACATGGCCTGCATATAGGCCTGCGCGAAGCCGGGAACGCCGACGCCGTAAGTGAGGAAGCGGCTGACCACCGGCGCGTAGATCACGTCTGCCGCGCTGAAGGTGCCGAACAGGAACGGCCCGCCCTTGCCGAAACGGGCACGCGCTTCCGCCCAGAGCGTGAGGATGCGCACGACATCCGCGCGGACATCCTCACCCAGCGACACGCCCTGAACACGGGTGCGGATGTTCATCGGACAGGCGCGGCGCAGCGCCATGTAGCTGGAGTGCATCTCGGCCACCATCGAACGGGCCATCGCGCGCGCGGCATCGTGCTTCGGCCAGAAACGGTCACGGCCGACCTTGTCCGCCAGATAATCAATGATGGCGAGACTGTCCCACACCACCGCTTCGCCGTCCCAGAGAATCGGCACCTTGCCGTGGCTCGGTGCGAGATCGTCGGAACTGCGCTTGGCTTCCCAGTCGTCGCCGAACAGCGGGACCGTGATCTCTTCGAAGGCAAGGCCCGACTGCTTGCAGGCCAGCCAGCCGCGGAGCGACCAACTCGAATAGTTCTTGTTGCCGATAATAAGCTTCACTGCGCAGTTCCCCGTAGGCTGACCAAGGGAACTATCGGTTCAGCCTGGCAAAGTCGAGGATGAACGCCGTCGCAACGTGTCGCAGGAGGGGAAGGAGGAAAGCAGGAGAGAAACGCCCCCCTGCTCCGCCATGACTGCCAAGGTCAGGCATTCACCGATCCGCTGCGTGCCTTTAGAAAAGGCGCGTGAGATAGAAGAACAGCGCGCCCACGACCGCGCTCGCCGGGATGGTCACGAACCAGGCGACGATGACGCGGCTCGCCACCGACCAGCGCACCGCGCTGGCACGGCGGGCGGCGCCGGTGCCCACGACGGCGCCGGTAATGGCGTGCGTGGTCGAGACAGGAATGCCCATGGCGCTGGCCCCGAAGACCACGATCGAGCCGGCCGTGGAGGCGCAGAAGCCCGAGTGGTGGTTGAGCTTGGTGAGCTTCGAGCCCATCGTCTTGATGATCTTCCACCCGCCCGAGAGCGTGCCGATCGAGATCGCCGTGTAGCAGGCGAGCACGACCCATTCGGGCACATGGAAGCCACCTTCGAGGTGCCCGGTGGAATAGAGCAGCACCGCGATGATGCCCATGGTCTTCTGCGCGTCGTTGCCGCCGTGGCTGATCGAGTAGGCCGCCGAGGAGAACAGATGCAGCGTCTTGAAGACGCCGTTGGACGCACGCGGGGTGGAGCCCTTGAACAGCCACGAGGTCAGCAGCATCATGCCCATCGCCAGGATGAAGCCCAGCACCGGCGAGGCGACGATGGCGATGACCGTCTTCACGGTGCCTTCCGATTCGACGACACCCGGCCCGGCCGCCGCGATGCCGGCGCCCAGCAGGCCGCCGATCAGCGCATGGCTGGAGGACGAGGGGATGCCCTTGATCCAGGTCAGCACGTTCCAGAACATCGCGCCCACGAGCGCGCCGAACACCACAGCAGGCGTCACCGCGTCCTTGTCGATGATGCCCTTGCCCACCGTCTCGGCGACGTGGAGGCCCATGATCCAGTAGGCGGCGAAATTGCCGAATGCGGCGAACAGCACGGCCACGACCGGCGAGAGCAGGCGCGTGGCCACCACGGTCGCAATGGCGTTGGCAGCGTCATGCAGCCCGTTCAGGAAGTCGAAGGCGAGCGCCAGCGCGACGAGGCCGAACAGCAGCGGCAGGGCGAGGGTATGCTCCATGTCGAGTGTCCGCCGGTCAGGCGTGATCGATCACGAGACCGTCGATCTCGTTCGCGACGTCCTCGAAACGGTCGACCACGCGTTCGAGGCGCTTGAACATTTCCTGGCGCACGATGAAGTGCAGAGCGTCTTTTCCGCTATCCGCCTTGAACACGCGCTTGAGGCCGGCGGCATGGATCTCGTCGGCATGGCCTTCCATGCGCACGAGGCGCTCGGTCAGTTCATGCAGGCGATGGCCATTGTCGGCGATCTTGCGCAGCAGCGGCATGATCTCGGCCGTGAGGCGCGCGGCGTCGACGATGATCGCCGCCATGTCGATCATTTCCGGCTCGAACTCGGCCACTTCGTAAAGGTTCACGGCAGTCGCCACCTGCTGCATCTCGTCGATGGCATCGTCCATCGTCGTGATGAGGCTGGTGATCGACGAACGATCGAACGGCGTCAGGAAGGTGCGGCGCACCGTCTGGAGCACTTCGCGGGTGATATTGTCCGCGTCATGCTCGCGTTCCTCGATCTCGCGAATGTGCTGTCCGCGACCCGGACCGCCCTGCGCGAGTCGCGCCAGCGCATCCGCGCCGGCAACCAGCGTGGCAGCCTGCTGCTCGAACAGCTCGAAGAAATTGCCCTGCTGCGGAAGCAGCTTCTGGAACCAGGCAAACATCGTATTGACCCCTGTCTTTTCGGCCATCCTGTCGGCCACCGCGCCGAGCAGGCGCGCGGGACTGGCGGCGGCGCGGAACTCGCGCGCGCCGAACGAACGGATCAGCGCGCGAAGATCCTCTTCGTCGACCGCCTTAGCGGCGTCGGACAGAGAGAACCAGCGCCGTTCGCGCTGATGTTGTTCGTCCCAGGTATCGAGTTCCTCGGTTACCGAGAACGGGAAGACGTCAACGTCCGCCCAGACCGACGCGCCCGAGGCGCGCTGCTTGCGATAGCGATACGACCCCAGCGGAACCGGACAGGCCGCGCCGAGCACGCCCGCCTCTTCCTCTGCCTCCGCTGCAGCAGCGGCGTGAGGGAGCAGGCCCTTCATCAACCCGCCCTTGGGAATTACCCAGCGGCGGGTGCTGCGCGACGTGATCAGCAGGATCTGGATAGGCGCATCCACGGCAGGGCCGACGGTACGATAGGGAAGAACGGCGATCTGGCGCATGGCGAGACTCCTTTCTTCTCATTGGTGCGACCGAGCGCCTCTAGGGGAACTGCGTCCGTCACGCAATCGTCACATTCGCAGTTTTGCCGGCAAGACGTTCTTCGCGGCGAGGATGATCGCGAATTACGAACGCAGCGTTACAGGTTTCGCATCCCTGAAAAGCAATCGGCGCGCCAACCGCGGGTGCGGGGCGCGCCGGAAAGCTGTCGAAGGACGGGAGTATCAGGTCAGCGAATCGCCGAAGACCGCACCGCGCAGTTCAGCAATGCCAAGCCCCTTTTCCGACGACGTGATGTGCACTTCCGGATAGGCCGCCGGATGCTTGCGCGCTTCAGCCACGGTTTCCGCGTGGACCTTTTCCAGTTCGCTTGCCTTGATCTTGTCCGACTTGGTCAGGACGATGCGGTAGCCGACAGCGGCTTCGTCCAGCATCTTCATCATCTCGGCATCCACGGTCTTCACGCCGTGACGGGCATCGACCAGCAGCAGCGTGCGCTTCAGCACGACGCGGCCACGCAGATAATCCCGTACCAGGCGCCGCCACGTCTCGACGACGGCGGGCGGAGCCTTGGCGAAGCCGTAACCCGGCATGTCGACGAGGCGGAACTGCATCGGCTCCCCCACCTCGAAGAAGTTGAGTTCCTGCGTGCGGCCCGGCGTCACCGAAGTGCGCGCGATCGACTTGCGGCCGGTCAGCGCATTGAGCAGCGACGACTTGCCGACGTTCGAGCGACCGCAGAAGGCGATCTCCGGAGCGTCGGGGTCTGGCAGGAACTTGAGCGCAGGCGCGCTCTTCAGGAACGTCACCGGTCCTGAAAAGAGCTTGCGCGCCTGTTCGATCAGTTCTGCCTGTTCTTCGTTCATGATGTGTCTCAGGCCTTGCTCTTGCCGCGCTCTGAGGCGCGCGCCTTGTCCTGCGCTTCCTTCTCGGCCATCGCCTTGAGCTGCGGATGGCGGCTGTAAAGGAACTTCTGCTGGGCGATGGTCAGCAGGTTCGAGGTAATCCAGTAGACCAGCAGGCCCGAGGCGAACGGCGCCATCACGAACATCATGAACCAGGGCATGAGCGCGAAGACCTGCTGCTGCGCCGGGTCCATCTGGGCCGGGTTCAGCTTGAACTGCAGGTACATCGTCACGCCGAGCAGCAGGGCGAGCACGCCGATCGCCAGGAAGCTCGGCGGATCGAACGGCAGCAGGCCGAACAGGTTGAGGATGTGGAGCGGATCGGGCGCCGAAAGGTCCTTGATCCAGAACACAAAGGGCTGGTGGCGCATCTCGATCGCGAGGATCAGCGTCTTGTAGAGCGCGAAGAACACCGGGATCTGGAGGAACATCGGCAGGCAGCCGGCGAGCGGGTTCACCTTCTCCTGCTTGTAGAGCGCCATGATCTCAAGCTGCTGCTTCTGCTTATCGTCCTTGTAGCGCTCCTGGATCGCCTTCATCTTCGGCTGGATCGCGCGCATCGCGGCCATCGAGGCGAAGCCGCGCTGGGCGACCGGGAACATGATGCCGCGCACGATGGCGGTCAGCAGGATGATGGCGACGCCAAAGTTGCCGACGAGCTTGAACAGCGAGGTGAGCAGCCAGAAGATCGGCTTCTCGAACCAGCGGAACCAGCCCCAGTCGATCGACAGGCCGAAGTTGGGGATGCCCGCCTTTTCATAGGCGTCGAGCACATTGTGCTCCTTGGCGCCCGCGAAGAGCTTGGTCGTCACCGCCAGGCGCTGGCCGGGCTGGACGATCTTCTGGTCGTAGACGAGATCGGCGCGGAAAATCTGATTGCCGAGCGAGCGGAAAGTGCCCTTTGCGGCGGTGTTGACCGGGGCGAGTGCCGACATCCAGTAGACGTCGGTGAAGCCGAGCCAGTCGGCCTTGCCCGCCTGATCGATATTGCCGGCGCTGACGACATCCTTGTAATTGGTGCCGAACGTCACGGAGCCGTCGAACGCGCCGATCGGGCCGGAATGGACGTTCCAGGTATCGAGGCTGGCCGTACGGTCAGTGCGGTTGACGACGCCAAAGGCCTGAAGCGTAACGGGCGCCGGGCCCTTGTTCGCCACCGCCTGATCGACGGTGATGAGATAGTTGTCGTCGATCCTGTACGTCAGCGTGAAGAGCTGGCCCGCACCGTTATCCCACGTCAGGGTTACGGGCGTGGCCGGCGTCAGCCGTGCGCCGGCAGGCGCCGTCCACACGATCGGAGTGTCGAGACCCGGCGCCTTCACGCCCTGCCCAACCCAGCCGAAACGCGCAAACTGCTGCGCGGGAGTGCCGGCGGGCGAATAGATGCGGACGGGGCCCGAATCCTTCTTCACCGTTTCCCGGTGACGGTTGATGACCAGGTCATCGACAACGCCGCCGTTGAGATTGATCGAACCCGACAGGCCGGGCGCCGCGATCGGCACGCGGTTGCCGCCGGTCAGCGCGGTCTTGAGGTCCTGCTGCTCCAGCGCGACTTCGCCCGAATCGGTGAGGCCGCCTTCGCGGGTCGGCTTGCCGGTGCTGCCCGCGGTCGGAGTGGCCTGCTCGACCGGCTGGGGCTTGTTCGCCTGCGGGTAGAAATACCCGACCCCGGCCTCCCAGCCGAAGAGCACGAGCGCGGTCAGGACGACCGCCAGGATGATGTTGCGCTGCTTATCCACGAAGGCTTTTCCTGTCGTATTCGCGTCGGCGGCAGCGCCTGTGGCTGCCTCGATTTCATTCAGTCGGGGACGGGATCGTAGCCGTGCCCACCCCACGGTTGGCAGCGCAATAGACGCTTGAACGCCAGCCAGCCACCCTTAATCGCACCATGCTTGCCCACGGCCTCGATCGCATACTGCGAGCATGACGGAGCATAGCGGCAGGTCGGCGGCATGACGCGGGAAGGGCCGAGCTGCCAGGCGCGTGCGATGAAAATCAGCACGATTCCCGGCAGGGAAAAGAGGAAGGCCAGAGCGCGCTTCACCGCTTGCCCCTGCGAGGTCCGCCCTTGCGGCGAGGCGGATCGCCCTTGCCGGCTTCGGCCCGCGTCAATGCAGCAAGCAGTTCCTCGCGAAGCAACGAAAAATCGCGCTCCACGCCGTTGTCGCGGCCGATCAGTACATGGTCGGTGTCGGCAAGGCCATGTTCGGGCAACATCTCGCGCAGCAGCGCCCGGAAGCGCCGCTTCATGCGGTTGCGCACGACGGCATTGCCGATCTTCTTGGTGACGGTGATACCCGCCCGCATACCCTGCCCGCCATTCGGCTTGGCAAGAAGCACGAATCCCGGCCGAGCGACTCGCAGGCCTGCATTGGCCGCAACAAAGTCGGCCCGCCTGGTCATCGTGGAGTAGGCACTGGTCATCGCGGTCACAGATAGGGTCGGCGATCGACGATCACAAACTACGCGCTGAAAAAAGCGCTGATTTGCAAACGGCGGCGGCCCGTGCCGCCATCCGAATCCCCGAAAGGTACGGGAACTCGGATGGCGACACGGGCCGTGCCGCATCCAGCCGTGAGGCTGAAAGACTTAGGCCGAAAGCTTCGAACGGCCGCGAGCGCGGCGCGCACGAAGCACCTTGCGGCCGCCGGCGGTCGCCGTGCGGGCGCGGAAGCCGTGACGGCGGGCGCGAACAAGGCGGCTGGGCTGGAAAGTGCGCTTCATGACGGTCCTCGAAATTCCAGTTACGGTCCCGAAGGACCTGAACAAAAGGCCACCCAGTGATGGATGACCACAAAACAGAAGGGCGCCGTTACTGGAGCGTGCCAGGAGAGTCAAGGCTAAGGCGCTTTCGGGCCCTGCCGGGAAGATGTCTGCGGCGATCTACTTGTACGATACTACCGATGGCCATGCCCGCCAATCCCGCGTCGAGCACGACAACCCGGCGGGACATGCTAGCATCAAGGCCCGGGAGAGGCCGAAAGAGGCAGGAGCAGAACGATGGCACAGGAAGACCGAATCGGCGCACTCGTAGGATGGTCGTCACGCAACCTCGGCCCGAACATCCTGCTGGAATTGCAGACCTTCGAAAAATCCGGCTGGGAATCGCACGAAGACCCCGAACATTCGCGAATCCTCATGACACGAAGCCAGGCCGCGGTACTCGCCAATCACCTGCTTCAGGTCAGCGGCACTCAGCAGCCCCGGCGCAAAGGCTGGCTTGGCTCTCTGTTCGACTAGGTAGCCACTTCCGATTCGGAACGTCGGGCTGCTTTCCCCAGCGTGCCGAACCTGGGCAGCCGCCGGGCCATTTCCAACAAGGGACGCTCCAAGGCGAAATGACTCGCCACGCCGAACAGGCATGCCAGCAGGACCACCGGCGGGACGAGGAGATATTGCGGGGTAGCCGCCAGCGCCTCATGGCGGAGAGCCAGGCCATATCCCATCAGCACGAAGGTATGCGTAAGGTAGAGCGCATAAGATGCGTTCCCCATCGTCAGGAGAGCCTGGCCAAGCCCCCCTTTCACATGCCGCAAGGCAAGAAAGCCGGTAACGATCGCCAGCCCCGCCCCGCCCCAGGCCAGGACTCGCGGCAGTCCCTGCAATCCGTGCGTCGTCGCGTGCGATACGAACAGCGGCGCGGAATGCATGAGCGCGAATCCCGCACAGACGAGGATTGCCGGTGCGGCCCATCCCTGCCACCGGATCGCCGCATGGAATCGGGCGAGCCCGAGGCCGAACAGGAACTCGAGGGGAATCGGGTCCGTCAGGAACGCTCGCAGCGGACCGCCCGGCAAGGCATGCCCCACGCCCCAGAACACCACGATGAGGCCGCCCGTTCCGAACAACGCCAACCTGCGGGAACGCAGGGACAGGCAGGCGGCGAAGACCAGGTAGAAATAGACTTCATAGACAAGCGTCCAGGCCACGCCGATGATCGGCCGCCCGCCGGGCAGCAGGGCCAGAGCCATGGCGATATCGCCGCCGGTCAGGAATCGCTTCTGGAAGAAACCCATCGCCATGAGCGAAAGCATTGCCAGGCAAACCAGCCAGTAAAGCGGATAGATGCGGGTTGCGCGCCTTTGCAGGAAGTCCAGCGGGGAAGGTATCGCCTTGCCTGTCTGGAAGCTCGTATGAGCCATGATGAAGCCGCTGATGACGAAGAACACGTCGACTCCGCCCGCGCCGCCGGTCGTCAGCCAGTCCGGACTGAACGAGCCGGCCACGCCGTTGGACATTTCCAGTGCATGGTGCACCGTCACGGCAAGCGCTGCCAACGCCCTGGCGACCTGTAGACCGGCCAGCGTGTCCTGCGGCCGGTTCGTGGACACCGGGTTTCGTGTGCCCGGCACAACCCTGCCGACAATACTCATAAGATCGATCCGGCCACCGCGCTCGCCTCCCCGCCCGCGAAATCGGCCCGATCATGCTGTGAACTTCGCCTCTTCCTCAAAGGGAAGCAGGTCCATTATCGTTGCATCGCCCGAAAGCCTGCGCGCGGCGTCAGCTCTCGACGTGGTCCAGCCTGATCCAGCGGCCCATCTCCTCGGCGCCGAACCAGTGGGCGGATTCGAAAGGCACTGCATTGGTCATCGCGTAGAAGGCCTGAGCCTCGCCCATGCTCATGCCCATCTGCCGGTAATAGTCGAGGTAGCGCCGGTTTTCCGGCGCATCGGCGGCATAGTCCCCCGCCTCCCGGCCAGAATCGTCGATCCACGAGTGAACCGCGAACTCGGAGCCCGGATCGGCATAGCGCTGTACACCGGCCAGGAAGAGTTCGACTCCGCCCGAACGGACCGACCCGCCCGTCGGGACATGCGTGGCGATCCCCCGCTCCCGAATCATCCTTCCGAGCCTCAGGTTGGCGAGATCGTCCTCGGTTCCGGGGCATTCGATCATCTCGATTTCGGAGATGGCCGGATAATCGCGCAGAAGTGCGGCGAACTGCTGGGGGCTGCGAGAATCGGTGGCATCTATAAGCGCGACGTGCCTGCCGTCGATGACACGGAACGGGCCATATGCCGCAATGCCGGCAGGAATCGGGGCCGGCCCCACCTGCCAGAACTGGGACTCGCCGATTTCCACATCGTTGCCGCCCGGCTGGACCAGACGCTCACCGCCCGTGACGAATGCGTCCGCTCCGGTTTCAACCTGTTCGTAAGAAATCGTTGCCGCTTCCTGAGCCAGCAGGGGAGTGGCGGGAATCACGGAAGCCAGGGCAAGGATTACGGCCAGCAAGCGCATCCGGAATGAATGACGGCGAGGTACTTACGCAAGTCGTGAGGAATTAGGTTAAAACGCTGTAAGTCATGAATTACGCGCCGATCCATGGTCGACAGGACAGTCATGCAAGGCCATGAACGGGGGAACAGAAATAACGCTAAGGGCCCCTTCCATTGGTCGCACTCGTTTCGACCGTCGCGTACCTCGGACTTGAGGCTCGCGCGGTCGAAGTTCAATGTCAGGTAGCACCGGGAATGCCCGGGTTCGCCTTGGTTGGACTACCGGACAAGGCAGTGGGCGAAAGTCGCCAGCGTGTAAGCGCCGCGTTGACCGCGATGGGCCTTGCATTGCCGCCCAAGCGCATAACGATCAATCTTTCGCCCGCCGATCTGCCGAAGGAAGGCTCGCATTACGACCTGCCTATCGCGATGGCTCTGCTGGCCTCCATGGGCATCGTCGACAGCGAACAATTGGCAGACTTCGTCGCGGTCGGCGAACTCGCACTCGATGGCCGCGTGATCCCCTCACCCGGCGTATTGCTCGCCGCGCTCCACGCCAGCGAGCGGGACCTCGGCCTGATCTGCCCCGCCGCGCAGGGCAGCGAGGCGAGCTGGGCAAGTGGGGTGCACGTCGTGGCCACGCCGAACCTCATCAGCCTGCTCAATCACCTGAAGGGAACGCAGGTCCTGCCGCCGCCAGAACCCGGGCGTGCCGAGCCCCCCGTGCGCGGCCCCGATCTCAGGCAGGTAAAAGGGCAGGAGGTCGCCCGCCGCGCACTGGAAATCGCCGCTGCCGGCTCTCACAACCTGCTCATGAGCGGCCCTCCCGGCGCGGGCAAGTCACTGCTCGCCTCGTGTTTGCCCGGCATCCTCCCCGAACTGACAGCACCCGAGGCACTGGAAGTCTCGATGATCGCCTCGGTCGCCGGTATGCTGGAAGAAGGGCGGATCAGCCGTGCCCGCCCGTTCCGCTCGCCGCACCACTCCGCATCGATGGCGGCCTTGACCGGCGGCGGCCTCAAGGTCCGGCCCGGCGAGGTATCGATGGCACACCTGGGGGTGCTGTTCCTCGACGAACTACCAGAATTTCAGCGCGCGGTGCTGGATTCGCTTCGCCAGCCGCTCGAAACCGGCGAGGTTACCGTCGCGCGTGCCAACGCCCACGTAACCTACCCGGCCCGGGTCCAGCTCATCGCCGCCATGAACCCCTGCCGCTGCGGCTACCTCAGCGATCCATCGCTGGCCTGTTCACGCGTGCCCAAATGCGCCGCCGACTACCAGAGCAAGGTCTCCGGTCCGCTGCTGGACCGTATCGACCTCCATGTCGAAGTCGACCCGGTGCGCGCGGTGGATCTCGCCCTGCCTCCGCCGAAGGAAGGCAGCGCCGAAGTGGCCGCGCGCGTGGCCCGCGCCCGCGCCGTCCAGACCGCGCGGCTCGAAGGCACCGGACTCCGCACCAATGCCGAACTCGACGGCGCGTTTCTCGAAACCCATGCCACGCCGGACGAACCGGGCCGCAAGCTGCTGATGCAGGCCGCCGAGGCCATGCGCCTTTCCGCGCGAGGCTACACGCGCATTCTGCGAGTGGCGCGAACCATCGCCGACCTCGACAGTGCAACTGAGGTTCAACGTGTTCATGTGGCGGAGGCGCTGAGCTACCGGAGGCGCCCTCCCGCCGGCTAGCATGATCGATGGGTTCCGGCGATCTGGCTGCGCAACACCGCGATGATCGTCGCACCCTCGGCGATAACCTAAGCTCGCGCCGCCCCGGTGCGGGAATTCTCCGCAAGGATGTGCGCCATCACGGCCGCAGCACCCTGATTCAGCGCCCCTGCCAGACCGGCTTGCGCTTTTCCGCGAAGGCGCGCGGGCCTTCCTGCGCATCGCGGGAATTATAGGTCTGCTCGTGCGCTGCGCGGGCGGCTTGCAAGGCAGCGGAGCGGCCCATCTCGGTCGCCAGCATGACCGTCTCGCGCGCAGCCTTTACCGACAGCGGCGCGCCTTCGAGCACCTCCCGCGCCAGTTCGATGGCGGCATCCAGTACCGTGCCCGGTTCGGCAAGGCGGTTGACGAGGCCGATCTCGTAAGCGCGCTGGGCAGTAATGGGCTTTCCGGTCAGCATGATCTCCATCATGATCCGCTGGGGGATCATGTGGATCAGCGGCGAGGCCCAGGGGCTGCCGCGTCCGACCTTCACCTCGGTAATCGCGAACTTCGCGTTCGTGCCGGCGACACACAGATCACAGGCCTGAGCGATCATCCAGCCGCCCGCGAAGGCATGGCCATTGACAGCGGCAATGGTCGGCTTGGTCAGTTCGATGGTGTCGTAAGGCAGCGCGTAAAGATCGCGCGGCGGCACCGCCATGCCGGTTTCGACCATCTCCTTCAGGTCGCCGCCCGCGCAGAAAGCCTTGTCGCCGCTGCCGGTGAGCACGGCGATGCGGGCGGAGGGATCGGCCTCGAACCTCGCCCACGCCTCTCGCAGCCCCTCGCGCACTTCGCGGCTTAGGCAATTGCGCTGTTCGGGGCGGTTGATGGTGATGACCGCGATACCGTCATCATGGACATCGTAGAGGACTGCTTGAGTCATGTTAGAAGCCCCTTTTCTCGATCTCGTGGGCGGTGCGCGACAGGTCTTCGCGGAAGTCGGGATGGGCGATGGCGACCAGCCGCTTCGCGCGTTCGGCCAGGGTCTGGCCCTTGAGCTGCGCCGCGCCGTATTCGGTGACGATGACGTCAACCTCGGTCCGTGCGGTGGTGACGGGGCCAGAGAGGGCGGGGACGATCTTGCTCAGCGTGCCGCCCTTCGCGGTGGAGGCCAGCACGATCAGCGAGGCGCCGCCCGGCACGCGCGATCCGGCGCGCACGAAATCGACCTGCCCGCCGGTTCCACCGAGATAGGTCGCGCCCGATTGCTCGGCATTGACCTGCCCGGTGATGTCCACTTCCAGCGCGGAGTTAATCGTCACCAGCCGGGTAAGCTGGATGATCGGCTTCACCCCGTGGGTATAGCTGCTGGGGGCCATGCGGATCGCCGGATTGTGCGCAGCCCAGTCATAGAGCCGCCGCGTTCCGATCAGTGCGCCGTTGATCGAGACGCCCCGGTCGATCTCCTTGCGGGCATTGGTCAGCACGCCGGCTTCGGCAAGGTCGACAAGGCCATCGCCTAGCATGCCCGAATGAACGCCAAGGTCGCGGCGGTCGTGCAGCAGGCGCAGGATCGCGTCCGGCACCGCGCCCACGCCCGTCTGCAGCACCGCGCCGTCACCGATGAATTCGGCGCAGTGGCGGGCGATGGCTTCGTCGGTGGGGCCGATCTTCGCGGGGGCGACTTCCACGGGCGCACGACTGACGTGGACGGCCACGTCGATCAACGCGCCGGGGATCGTCTCGCCCGGAACGTAAGGCACCTGCTCGTTGACTTCGGCGATCACGAGGCGCGCCTTGTCCACCGCCGCGCGCACGTAGTCGGAGATCAGGCCGCAGCTGTGATTGCCTTGCCCATCGGCGGGGCTGACCTGGATCATCGCCACGTCGCAGGGCATGATTCCCGCCTCGATCAGGCAGGCGACCTGGCTGACGTGGACGGGGATGACGTCCAGCGCATTTGCCTTGGTCATGCTCCGCAGCGCGCCGATCGCGCCCATGCTGGAGAGGCGGAAGGCGCGCGCGCTTTCGGGGGTGAACAGGCCGGAAAAGCTGGTGGCGATGAAGGCGTGGAGGCCGCCAATGGCCTCGCCCTGTTCGATCAGCGCCTGCACCAGCGCGGTCGGCTCGCCGCAGGCCTGGCCGAACACCACGCGGTCGCCCGGTTTCAGGAACCGCGAGAGGTCGAGCTGGGATGCGGCAAGCCGAAGCGTCATCTTACAGCTTCCCTGCCTGCCGCAGCAGCCGCTGCGCACGGGCGAGGTATGGGCGGTCAAGCATTCCGCCTTTCCAGCCGATGGCGCCGACACCCGGATTGGCGGCGAACACATCGACGATTTCCTGCGCCTCGGCGATCTCGGCCTCGGTGGGGGTGAATGCCTCGTTGATCACGGGTACCTGTGCCGGGTGGATCGCCATCATCCCGCGATAGCCGTCGCGGCGGACCTTCTCGGCGCGAGCCTTGAGCGCTTCCAGATCCTTGAAGTCGGCGCTGATCGTCTCGATCGCGGTGACGCCCGCGGTCGCCGCGCCCAGCACGGTCAGGCTACGGGCCAGTTCGTAGGTAAAGGAATACGATCCGTCCGCATTGCGGTTGGAGGATGCGCCGATGGAATCGGCCAGATCTTCAGCGCCCCAGGTCAGCGCCACCACGCGCGGAGCGCCCTTGTAGTCGCCGGTGTGGAACATCGCCTCGGCCGTTTCGGTGATCAGCACGATTACCGGGGTCGATCCCTGTTCGATGCCGCTGGCCACTTCCAGCGCTTCGAGATAGCGGTCCAGCGTCTCCACATCCTGCCGCCCGTAGACCTTGGGCAGCATGATCCCGCCGGGACGCGCAGGCATGACCGCCACGAGGTCCGCCAGCGTGTGCGGGCCGTCCATCGGGTTCACACGCACCCAGAGGCGGCCGCGCTGGCCGGGGTTGGCGGCGATGAAGTCATGCACCATCACCCGCGCGGCGGCCTTTGCATCGGTCGCGACGGCGTCTTCCAGGTCGATCAGGACGATGTCGGCCTCACCCTCCATGGCCTTGGTCATCTTCTTCTCGCTGTCGCCCGGCGCGAAGAGCCAGGAGCGGGCGGCGATAGGTTCGTGGGTTACGGGCATGTTCTCTCCAGTCGTCATCCCGGTGAAAGCCGGGATCGCGGGCGGCCATGCCCCGCGCTGCCGATTACGATCCCAGCTTTCGCTGGGATGACGGGCGTTCTCAAGTGGGCTTGCCTCAATAACTCTTGGGCAGTTCCAAAACCCTCTCGGCGATGAAGTTCATGATCTGGTGCGGGCTGACCGGGGCGATGCGCGGGATCATGACTTCGCGGAAGTAGCGCTCGACGTGATATTCCTGCGCATAGCCCATGCCGCCCATGCTCATCATCGCGGTCTGGCATGCCTCGTAACCGGCCTCGGCGGCGAGGTACTTGGCGCTGTTCGCCTCAACGCCGCAGTCGAGCCCCTTGTCGAACAGGGTCGCGGCCTTGAACACCATCAGGCTTGCCGCCTCCACCTGCATCCACGCCTTGGCCAGTGGATGCTGAATCCCCTGATTCTGGCCGATGGGTCGCCCGAATACCACGCGCTCGCGGGCGTAGCGCGAAGCGCGGTCGATGGCGACGCGGCCAAGGCCGGTGGCCTCGGCGCCCAGCAGCACGCGTTCAGGGTTGAGGCCCTTGAGGAGGATACGGAAGCCCTGCCCCTCCTCGCCGATGCGATCTTCCTCGGGAATGAAGAAATCGGTGATGAACATCATGTTCGAGCCCACCGCGTGGCGGCCCATCTTGGGGATGAGGCGCGTCTCGATCTTCTCTCGGTCAAGCTTGCAATAGAACAGGGTCAGGCCGTCGGTCTTCTTCTTGACCTCTTCCAGCGGCGTGGTGCGCGCGATCAGCAGCATGCGGTCGGCGACGTGGGCGTTGGTGATCCAGATCTTCTCACCGGTGACGCGGTAGCCGCCCGGCACACGCTCGGCGCGGGTCTTGAGGCTGGTGGTGTCGAGCCCGGTGTTCGGCTCGGTAACCGCGAAGCACATCTTCTCCTCGCCCGAAAGGATCGGCGGAATCATGCGCTGCTGCTGTTCCTCGGTGCCGAAAAGTATGACCGGTTCGAGGCCGAAGACGGGGCCGTGGATCGCCGAGGCGGCGGTCATGCCGCCGCCGCTTTCCGCCACCGCCTGCATCATCACCGCCGCTTCGGTAATGCCCAGCCCCGCGCCGCCCACACTTTCGGGCATGGCGACACCCAGCCAGCCGGCATCGGCCATCGACTTGTGGAACTCGTAAGGGAATTCGCCGCTGCGATCCTTTTCCAGCCAGTACTCGTCAGAGAACTGCGAACAGTGCCTGAGCACTGCTTCGCGGATATTCTGCTGGTCTTCGGTGAGTGCGAAATCCATCGGCTTTCCTCTTCCTTCTTGCCTGCCGGACTATCAGCGCCGCTCGAACCAGACAACCATCATCGTGCCGATATGCGTCCATCAAACGCAAATACGAATGGTTTTCGCTCCGGCGGTGCGCTACGGGAGGGAGGAGAGAAGGAGAGCACGATGGCGGGAGAGACGGGAATACAGGGCGAAGAACCGCCTCTCGGCCCCTTGGCGGGCATCCGCGTGGTCGATCTCACCAGCGTCGTCTTCGGGCCCTATGCCACGCAGATCATGGCGGACATGGGCGCGGAGGTCATCAAGATCGAGCCGCCCGCCGGCGACAACACCCGCTGGATCACCGAAGGCCCGGTGCCCGGCATGGGCGGCATCTACGTCAACGTGAATCGCGGCAAGCGCGGCCTGATGCTCGACTTGCGAACCGAAACGGATCGCGAGACTCTGCGCCGCCTGATCGCCACGGCGGACGTATTCATCCACTCGATGCGCGGCAGCGCGATCGCCAAGCTCGGCTTCGATTACGAAGCGGTACGCGCGATCCGCCCGGACATCATCTACACCAATTGTTACGGCTATTCGCGGCGCGGGCCTGAAGGCGACCGGCCCGCTTACGACGACACCATCCAGGCCGAGTGCGGCATTCCCCATGTGCAGGGGCTGATGAACGGCGAACCTGGCTATGTCGCCACGATCATGGCCGACAAGGTGGCGGGCCTTCACGCGCTTTATGCGACGATGATGGCACTGTTCCACCGCGAACGCACCGGGGGCAGAGGCGCCGGAGAGGGTCAGGAAGTCGAAGTCACCATGTTCGAGGCGATGACCTCGTTCATGCTGGTGGAGCATGCCAACGGCGCGATGTTCTCGCCGCCCACCACGCCCGCGCACTATCACCGCGCGGTCGAGCCCAACCGCCGCCCCTATCGCACCAGGGACGGCCACGTCGCCGCGCTCGTCTATAACGACAAGCACTGGGACGCTTTCATGGCGGCCGTGAACCCTCCCTGGGCGAGCGAGGAATTCTCGACTCTGGCCAAACGCGCGAAACAGATCGGACGCGTCTACGGTCTGCTGGGCGAGACTTTCCTTACCCGCACCACGCAGGAATGGCTGGAGACGCTGGAAGCGCTCCACATCCCCTGCGCGCCGCTGCGCTCCACCGACGCGCTTTTCGACAACGCGCACCTGAACGCAATCGGCTTCTTCGAAGAGGTCGAGACGCCGCAAGGCCCGGTGCGCTTTCCCGGCGTGCCCACGTGGTTTTCCGCGACGCCCGGCAAGGTGCGCGGCCCAGCGCCCGCGCTGGGGCAGGATAACGAAGCGGTGCTCAAGGAACTGGCCCCGGAGGCGCCCAGCGTCGCCGGGGCGATAGCAGTCGATTCGAAGTAAACAGTACTGTTGATTTCAACTGACAGCGTCCCGAGGCTTGGGCTAACCACCTGTTCAGGCCGTGCCTTGGGAGAGTGACCGGCAACCTGATTTCCCTCGCGAGATAGCGCGAAGAAAACGGATCGAGAGGAAGGCAAGACGATGTACGACGACCAACCCCAGGCTGAAGCACCCGTTTCGGCGCGCAAGGGCACCCCGGTTTACAAGCGCATTCTCGACCTGTTCGAGGCTGAGGGCATCAAGACCCTGTTCGGCATTCCCGATCCCAACTTCGTCCACTTGTTCCTGGAAGCGGAATCGCGCGGCTGGACCGTCGTTTCGCCGCACCACGAAGCGTCCGCCGGCCACATGGCCGCCGCCGCTGCCCGCATCACCGGCAAGCCGGCACTCTGCATCGGCACGCTCGGGCCGGGCATGGCGAACATGATGCCCGCGATCCAGTGCGCCAAGGTTGAGAACGATCCGGTGATCTTCATGGGCGGCCAGCGCGCCCGCATCACCGAGCGCCGCGTGCGTCGCGGCCGTATCCAGTTCGTCCGCCAGGAGCCGATGATCGAGGATTCGGTGAAGTTCTCCAGCTCCATCGAATATGCCGACCAGACCGACGAAATCATCCGCGAGGCGATCCGCGTCGCCATGTCGGGCACGCCGGGGCCGGCCTATATCGAATATCCCGCGCACGTCATTCTCGAAGAACTCGACCTGCCGCCGGTGCTGCCGCCGCATCGCTACCGCCTGACCATGCAGGGCGCCGATGGCGACCGCATTGCCGAAGCGGCCGAGATCATCCGCAATGCCAAGAACCCGGTGCTGCTGGTCGGCCACGGCGTCTACACCGCCAAGGCAGGCGCTTCGGTCAAGGAACTGGCCGAACTGATGCAGTGCCCGGTGATCCAGACCTCGGGCGGCACCTCGTTCATCGACGGGATCGAGGATCGCACTTTCCCCTACGGCTTCTCGGAAGCCTCGATCGACGCCGTTGTCGAAAGCGACTGCTGCGTGGCGCTCGCCACCGAACTGGGCGAGCCGAGCCACTACGGCCGCTGGCGCCACTGGGTGGACAACGAAGCCAATCGCAAGTGGATCTATGTTCAGCAGGACCCGACAGCGATCGGCGTCAACCGCCCGATCGACGTGCCGCTGGTGGGCGACGTCCGCGCCGTGGTGCCGCAGCTCGTCCGCGCGCTGAAGGACACCCCGCGCAAGGCTGCGCCGTCGCTGGCCGAATATATCCAGCGCGATGCCGATCAGCTTGTCGAACTGGCAGAAGAAGCCGCGACCAAGCCCGACGGCTCGACCGCGAAGATGCACACCAGCCAGTTCGTCACCGAAGCGACCAAGGCCTTCCCGAAGGACGGCATCCTGATCCGCGACGGCGGCGCCACGGTGATCTTCCAGTGGACCTACTCGCAGGCCAAGCCACATGACGTGATCTGGAACCAGAACTACGGCCACATCGGCACCGGCCTGCCCTATGCCACCGGCGCCATGCTCGCCGACCAGGCCGAAACCGGCAAGGTCCGCCCGGGCATGCTGCTCACCTCGGACTCTTCGTTCCTGTTCCACGTCGGCGAACTCGAAGTCGCTGTGCGCAAGAACCTGCCGCTGGTGATCGTGGTCGGCGTCGACTTCCAGTGGGGCCTCGAAGTGGGCGTCTACAAGCGCACCTTCGGCAAGGGCACCAAGGAAACCGGCGTGCACTGGTCCGACAAGGTCCGCTTCGACAAGATCGCCGAAGGCTTCGGCGCGGCGGGCGAATATGTCGAGAAGGCGGCGGACATCGGCCCGGCCATCCAGCGCGCTTACGAGCGTGGCGGTTGCACCGTGATCCACGTACCGATCGACCCGGCCGCGAACTCGGAGGAAATGCCGAACTATTCGGAATTCCGCACTTGGTACGCTGAGGGCACGCAGTAATTCCGAAACGCCGGAAAACACATGCAGACCTGAGCGAAACCGCCCCCTCTCAACCCGAGAGCGGGGCGGTTTTGGCTTGGGAACGGGAGAGAACGATGCGCAATTACACCCAGTTCTATATCGACGGTCGGTGGGTCGATCCCATCGCGCCGCGCACCGCACAAGTCGTCAACCCGGCGACCGAGGAAGTTTCCGGCACGATCTCGCTCGGCACCGCCGCCGATGTCGACAAGGCCGTCGCCGCCGCGCGCCGCGCCTTCGTCACGTTCGGTGAGACCAGCGCCAAGGAACGCCTCGACCTGCTCGAAGCGATCCTGGCCGAATACCTGAAGCGCGAAGCCGAACTGGGCGAGGCCGTCAGCGAAGAAATGGGCGCCCCGATGTCGCTCGCCTGCGGTTTCCACACGCTGCTGGGCAAGGGCCACCTCTCCACCGCGATCGAGGTGCTGAAGGAGTTCAAGTTCGAGGAACAGCGCGGCGTCACGCTGATCCGTAAGGAGCCGATCGGCGTCTGCGGCATGATCACGCCGTGGAACTGGCCGATGAACCAGACCTGCGTGAAGATCTTCCCGGCACTTGCCGCCGGTTGCACGATGATCCTCAAGCCGCCGCAACTCGCGCCGTATTCGGCCCAGATCCTTGCCGAAATCCTGCACGACGCGGGTGTTCCGGCGGGCGTGTTCAACATGGTGCAAGGCAAGGGCAGCGAGATCGGTACCGCACTCTCCACCCATGAGGACGTCGACATGATCTCCTTCACCGGCTCCGAGCCGGTGGGCGTGCAGATCCAGAAGGACGCCGCCGATACCGTCAAGCGCGTCGGCCTTGAACTGGGTGGCAAGAGCGCCTGGATCGTGCTCGACGATGCCTCGCTCGCCGCCAATGTCGCCGCCGCCACCGGCGGCATGATGGGCAATTCCGGCCAGACCTGCTCGGCCGGCTCGCGTCTGTTGGTGCCCAACGCGCGCATGGACGACGCCATCGCCGCCGCTACCGAGGCCGCGAACGGCGTGACCGTGGGCGATCCCAAGGGCAATTTCGCGATGGGCCCGGTCGTCTCGAAGAGCCAGTACGAGATCATCCAGGGCTATATCGAGAAGGGCATCGAGGAAGGCGCCAAGCTCATCGCCGGCGGCCCCGGCAAGCCGGATGGGCTCGACAAGGGCTACTACGTCAAGCCCACCGTGTTCGTCGGCACCAATGACATGGTGATCGCGCGGGAGGAAATCTTCGGCCCCGTCCTCGTCATCATCGGCTACGACGATGTGGATCATGCGGTGGCGATCGCCAACGATTCCAGCTTCGGCCTGGGCGGCTATGTCTCGGGCGAAGACCTCGACACCGCCCGCGCCGTCTCGCGACGGATGCGCACGGGTGCGATCTGGGTCAACGGCGGTTTCGATTTCCACGCACCCTTCGGCGGCTACAAGCGCTCCGGCAACGGCCGCGAATGGGGCGAGCACGGCTTCGCCGAATATCTCGAAGTAAAGTCGGTTGTGGGCTGGAACCCGGCCTGAACGTGACGGCCGGTGTGGTATTTTCCGTCGATCAGGATGTACCACATCGGCCATTAAATTGTTGCAATGTTACAACGCGTAACATGTATATTTCTGCCTCAGCAACATTTCGATTGCAGTTCCTCGGCGTATGGCCACGATTACCTACCTTCGCCCGGGCAATGTCCGGCGGGCCCTCGTAGAGCGGCAGGCAGAGCCGCCCAGGGAAATCGAAGGAACGCAAAAATGAAAAATCGCAAGGACAAGCTCCTCGGCATGGCTGCCATTCCGGCCTTGGCCCTCCTCCTGCCGCAGCACGCCATGGCGCAGGACTCCTCGCAAGCCGCCGATGAAGGCCCCGGTGAAGCCATCATCGTCACGGGTTCGCGCATCGCTCGCCCCGAGCTCGATGCCCCCAATCCCGTGACCGTGGTGACATCGAAGGACATCACCGACTCCGGCACGACCAACCTCACCGATTATCTGAAAACGATTCCCGCGCTCCAGGGCTCGCAGGGCTCTTACCAGAATGCCGGCGATCGTGCGGGTATCGGCGCCACCGGCCTCAACCTGCTGGACCTTCGCAATCTCGGCACCCAGCGCACCCTCGTGCTCATCGACGGCCGCCGCCAGGTCGCCTCGGTCGACGGCACGCAGTCGGTCGACATCAACACGATCCCCACCGACCTGATCGAACGTGTCGAAGTCCTGACCGGCGGCGCCTCGGCCATCTACGGTGCCGACGGCGTCTCGGGCGTCGTGAACTTCATCCAGAAGAAGGACTTCGAAGGCTTCAACGCCCGCGTCCAGACCGGCCTTTCGGAAAAGGGCGACGCCGGCCAGCGCCTCATCGCCCTCACCGCCGGTCACAACTTCGCAGGCGGCCGCGGCAATTTCGCCGTTGCCTGGGAGCACGGGGAGGAAGACCGCCTCAGCGTCCATTCGCGCAAATATCTCGACGGTGAAAACCGTGTCGGCTTCTATCTGAACCCCGACGACACCGAAACCGGCGGCAACAACAACGACGGTATTCCCGATTATATTCCGCTGCGCAACGTCCGTTACAACGACACCTCGCGCGAAGGTGGTATCGACGTCGACTTTGACGGCATTCCGGACTTCTACGGCTCGCAGGGCCTACCCTACGATCCTGGCTCCTATGTCCCGCTCTACTTCCAGCAGGGTGGTTCGGGCACGCTCGTTTCCGACTACGGCAACGATCTCCTGCCCGAGATCAAGCGCGACATCGTCAGCGCAGTCGCCCACTTCGACTTCAGCGACGCGTTCAAGCTCTATGCCGAAGGCAAGTACGCCCGCACGCGTTCCTACTCGGTCGGGCAGCCGACGTTCGACTATTACCTCCTCATCCCCGAGGACAACCCCTATATCCCGGCTGCGGTGCGCCCGTTCATGGACCCCGAGAACGGCGGCGTTCTCGTCAACCGCGACAACTTCGACTTCGGCCGTCGCGGCGAGGACATCACCCGCGAAACCCTGCGCGGCGTGATTGGTGCGCGCGGCGATATCAGTTCGAACCTGTCGTACGACCTGTCCTACGTCTATGGTCAGTCGAAGATCAAATCGCACTATACCAACAACATGATCACCGATCGCTACTATGCGGCGATCGATGCGGTGAGCGATGGCAATGGCGGCGTGACCTGCCGGGTGAACGTCGATCCCACCTGGACGCCCAACCAGCCCTACAACTACACCCGCAGCGAAATTCCGCCGACGACGTTCGCTCCCGGCGATTGCCTCCCGCTGAACCTGTTCGGTGAAAATGCGGCCGGAAACCGGGCGGCGCTGGATTGGATCATGGCCGACACCGTCGACCGTACCAAACTGACGCAGCACGTCGTCAGCGGCGCGATCACCGGCAATACCAAGGGTCTCTTCGAACTTCCCGGCGGCGCCATCGGCTTCGCCATCGGCGGCGAATATCGCAAGGAAAAGAGCAGCTTCGTTGCCGACGAACTGGCAGCGCAGGGCCTGACGTTCACCAACTCGCTGGGCAACACCAAGGGTTCGTTCGACGTCTGGGAAGCCTTTGCCGAAGTCGACGTGCCGATCCTGGCCGACATGCCGTTTGCCAAGCGCCTCGGCGTCAACGGCGCATTCCGCTATTCGGATTACTCCAGCATCGGCTCGACCAATGCCTGGAAGGTCGGTGGTGAATGGGCTCCTGTCCGTGACGTGACTATTCGCGGCACCTACTCGACCGCAGTTCGCGCGCCGAACATCAGCGAACTCTTCAGCCAGCAGTCCCAGACCTTCGAATTCATCGACGATCCCTGCGGCTCCGACTTCCTGCAGAATGGGACGCAGTATCGTGTCGACAACTGTCAGACGCTGCTGTCGTCGCTTGGCGTCGCGAATCCCTCGAATTACGACGACACCCGCAGCTCGAACATCTCCGGCTTCCAGGGCGGCAACCCCAACCTTCGGGAAGAAACCGCGAAGACCTGGACCGCCGGCATCGTGCTGCAGCCCTCATTCGTGCCGCGCCTGACGATCACGGCGGACTGGTATGACATCCGCATCAAGAACGCGATCCGCACTGTCGATCCGCAGACCGTTGCCGAACTGTGCGTCGATCAGGCCACGCTCGACAACCAATACTGCGATGCGATCACGCGCCAGAATGGTACCAACGGGATCGCCGATCCCGGCAACATCATCAGCTTCCTGGTCGGACCGCTGAACGTCGCGAATATCCGCA
Organism: Novosphingobium sp. TK71; assembly: GCF_055361505.1. Taxonomy (NCBI): domain Bacteria; kingdom Pseudomonadati; phylum Pseudomonadota; class Alphaproteobacteria; order Sphingomonadales; family Sphingomonadaceae; genus Novosphingobium; species Novosphingobium sp. TK71. Next base: position 3,109,995 of record NZ_CM143962.1, on the reverse strand, counting down.
CTGCCGGGCTGGACTTCCAGGTGAACTACACCATTCCCACCGACCAGCTTGGCACTTTCGGCACGCGCGTCGTCGGGAACTACCTGCACCGCCTCACTTCGGTGCCGATCCCGGGCGCTGACAAGGTGAACGACGCCTATGTCGCCGCCAACATCGCTCCCAAGTTCCAGATCACAACCGATCTGACCTGGGCAAAGGGTCCGTTCAGCCTCGACTGGCAGATCAACTACATGTCCAAGATGTACCGCTACGATCGCCAGACCGTGGCCAGCAACCCGGACATCGTTGCCCCGGAATATCTGAAGCTCAAGGAGCGCTTCTCGCATGACGTGAGCTTCTCCTACGATGTGGGCAAGCAGTTCACGATCTATGGCGGCGTGAACAACCTGTTCAACCAGAAGCCGGCGATCGGATCCCTGAACACGCCGATCAGCGCGGTCGGTCGCTACTTCTTCATGGGTGCGAAGGTTCAGTTGGCCGATCTCTTCGGCGGAGCGAACTGATAGCCCGCACATCCGTGCGGAAAAATGAAGGGCGGGGTCGCAAGATCCCGCCCTTTTCATTGCCCTCTCGGCCAGTCGCCGTGCCTTGCGCGTCAGCCCGCATTCATCGCCGCCGGCCTATTGGCCCGAAAGGCAAGCGAGGCGGCACGACACTGGATTTCGAATGAAACCTCGCGCGCACATTCCCAGATTGAACCTTAAACTGATCCTCGTCCTGGATGCAGCGCTGTGGATCATGATGGGCTGCGGCGTTCTCGCGCTACACAGCAGGCATCATCCGGTCGATTCCGACCAGACCCAAATTCTCGTCGCCCAGCAAACGCTCACGGAAAGACGCGCCTGATCGGAGCGGGAGGGTATGGTCCGGCGATGGGAGATGGAGCGGGTGAAGGGAATCGAACCCTCGTATTCAGCTTGGGAAGCTGCTGCTCTACCATTGAGCTACACCCGCGGATGGCGGCAAGACTGCTGCCTTTGCGCTATCGGCAAGGTCGCGCTCTGGCACAGGGAGGCTGGGTGGTCAATGGGTTGCAAGCGCCTGGCGCCTGCATCGGAGGAGACGCCGACCGGGGGCCGGCGCCTCTCCTGAAATCACGCCCGGCCGATGGCCAGGAAGCGTTCCTCACGGCGGGCGAGCAAATCGCGGGCGGTAAGGGCAGACAGGGTATCGAGTTCTTCGTCGATGGCGCTGAACAGTGACCGGGCCGCGGCCGGGGCATCGCGCTGGGCACCGCCGACGGGCTCAGGCACGATGCGTTCGATGACACCCAGCGAAAGCAGGTCCTGAGCTGTCACCTTCATGGCCTCGGCGGCGTCAGGCGCCTTGTCCGGGGTCCGCCACAGGATCGACGAGGCGCCTTCGGGCGAAATCACCGAATAGATCGAGTGTTCGAGCATCAGCACGCGGTCGGCAGCGGCCAACGCTACTGCGCCGCCGGAACCGCCTTCGCCGACGATGGCCGAAACGATCGGCACCGGCACCGCAAGACAGGCCTCGATCGAACGGGCGATGGCTTCCGCCTGCCCGCGCTCTTCCGCCTCGACGCCGGGGAAGGCGCCGGCGGTATCGACCAGGGTGACGACCGGCAGGCCGAACTTGCCCGCCATCTCCATCAGGCGGATCGCCTTGCGATAGCCTTCGGGCTTCGCAGAACCGAAGTTGTGCTTGATGCGGCTGGGCGTGTCGTGGCCCTTTTCATGCCCAAGAACCATGACCTTGCGGCCGTTGAGCCGCGCGAGGCCGCCAACGATCGCCTCATCTTCGCCATAGACGCGGTCGCCCGCCAGCGGGATGAAGTCGGTGAATCCCAGGCGCAGATAGTCCACGAAGTGCGGCCGCTGCGGATGGCGCGCCACTTGCGTCTTCTGCCAGGGCGTGAGCTTGGCATAAGTGCCCGCCAGCATGCCGGCGCTCTTCTTCTCGAGGCGCGCGATTTCTCCCGCGATATCGAGATCGCTGTCGCTGGCAGTGGTGCGCAGCTCTGCAATGCGCGCCTCGAGCGCGGCGATCGGCTTTTCGAATTCAAGGAACGAGATCATGCTCTTTTCCGTTTACATGCCTGGTTCAGCGCGCCTCAGCCGGCGCGCTTGGCCAGCCATTCTTCCAGCCACTTGATCGTGTACTCGCCGCTCTCGAACTCGGGGTCCTCGAGCAGGGCCTGGTGCATCGGAATCGAGGTCTTCACCCCGTCGATCACCATTTCCTCCAGCGCGCGCTTGAGGCGCATGATCGCGCCCTGACGGGTGCGACCGGAAACGATCAGCTTGCCGATCATCGAATCGTAATAGGGCGGAATGCGGTAGCCTGCATAGAGCCCCGAATCGACGCGCACGTTCATGCCGCCCGCCGCGTGATAATTGGTCACCTGCCCCGGCGAGGGGGTGAAGTTCCATGGGTCTTCCGCGTTGATGCGGCACTCGATGGCGTGGCCCTTGAACTCGATGGCGTCCTGCGTGAACGTCAGCGGCTGGCCTTCTGCGACGCGAATCTGCTCACGCACGAGATCGACGCCGGTGATGGCTTCCGTCACCGGATGCTCCACCTGCAGGCGCGTGTTCATCTCGATGAAGTAGAACTCGCCGTTTTCCCAGAGGAACTCGATCGTACCGGCGCCGCGATAGCCCATGTCGGCCATCGCCTTGGATACAATGCCGCCCATGCGGTCGCGCTCTTCGGGGGTGATGACCGGCGAAGGCGCTTCTTCCAGCACCTTCTGGTGGCGGCGCTGAAGCGAGCAATCGCGCTCTCCAAGGTGAACCGCCGCGCCCTTGCCGTCGCCGAACACCTGGAATTCGATGTGCCGCGGATTGCCGAGGTACTTTTCCATGTAGACCGTGGCATCGCCGAAAGCAGCTTTCGCTTCCGAACGGGCCTGACCCATCTGGCTCTGGAGTTCTTCGGCGGAATTCACGACCTTCATGCCGCGACCGCCGCCGCCCGAAGCCGCCTTGATGATGACCGGGTAGCCGATCGTCTCAGCCAGGGCGCGAGCCTCGTCGAAGTCCTCGATCGCACCGTCGGATCCCGGAACCAGCGGCAGGCCGAGCGCGCCTGCGGTGCGCTTGGCTTCCACCTTGTCGCCCATCGTGCGGATGTGCTCGGGCTTGGGACCGACCCAGATCAGGCCATGTGCCTCCACGATCTCGGCGAACTGGGCGTTCTCCGAGAGGAAGCCGTAGCCGGGGTGGATCGCGTCGGCCTGGGTGATCTCGGCCGCGGCAATGATCGCGGCGACGTTGAGATACGAATCCTTCGCCGCCGGCGGGCCGATGCAGACCGCATGGTCGGCAAGGCGCACATGCATGGCTTCGGCGTCGGCGGTGGAATGGACCGCGACGGTCTCGATGCCCATTTCGCGCGCGGCGCGATGGATCCGCAGCGCGATCTCGCCGCGATTGGCAATCAGGAGGCGCTTGATGGCCATGAAGCTACTGTCCTCAGGCGATAACGACGAGCGGCTGGTCGAATTCGACCGGCTGCTGGTTGTCGACGAGGATGGCCTGGATCGTGCCGCTCTTGGGGGCGTTGATCTGGTTCATGACCTTCATGGCCTCGACGATGAGCAGAACGTCGCCAGCCTTGACCTGCTGGCCAACGCTGATGAAGTTCGCCGCGCTGGGTTCGGGCGCGAGATAGACGGTGCCAACCATCGGCGACTTCACGGCGTCAACCGGGGCGGCAGGCGCAGCCTCGGCTGCCGGAGCGGCGGCTGCAGCCGGAGCGGCGACCTGCGGCAGTGCCGGGGCCGCGGCAGCAACGATCTGCTGTGCAACCTGACGCACGACCTTGATCTTGCGTTCGCCGTCCTCAACCTCGATTTCGGTCAGGCCGGTTTCAGCGAGGAGCTCGGCGAGCTCGCGTACCAGCGCGCTGTCGATGTTCACGCAACTTCCTTTCGTTCAAGATAACCGAGCAGCGAGGCCAGCGTGCCTTTGAGGTCCTGGCGGTGGACCACCATGTCCACCATGCCGTGGGCATGGAGGTACTCGGCGCGCTGGAAGCCGTCGGGGAGTTTTTCGCGGATGGTGTCCTGGATCACGCGCTGGCCGGCGAAGCCGATGAGCGCGCCCGGCTCGGCGATCTGGATATCGCCCAGCATCGCGTAGCTGGCGGTAACACCGCCGGTGGTGGGATCGGTCAGGACGACGATATAGGGAAGACCCGCCCGTGCGAGGCGGCGGATCGCCACGGTCGCCTTGGGCATCTGCATGAGCGAGAGGATACCCTCCTGCATGCGGGCGCCGCCGGCGGCAGTGCAGATCACGTAGGCGCAATCCTCGGCGATGGCCCGTTCGACGGCCTCGACGAAAGCCTCACCCACCGCCATGCCCATTGACCCGCCCATGAAGGCAAAGTCCTGGACGCCGAGCACCACCTTCTGCCCCTCGATCGCGCCGAGCGCATTGGTCAGCGCATCGGGGAAGGGATTGGCGGCGCGCGCGGCGCGGATGCGGTCGGAATACTTCTTGCTGTCGCGGAAGTTCAGCGGATTTTCCGGAACCTTCGCGGCAGGCAGGACGGAATAACCGGCGTCGAGCAACTGGTCCAAGCGCGTCTGCGCACCGATGCGGCCGTGGTACTGGCAGCGCGGGCAGACCGACAGATTGTCCTCGAACTCCTTGGTGAAGAGCATCTCGCCGCAACCGGGACACTTGGTCCACAGGTTGTCGGGCGTGTCCCGCTTCTTCAGGCTCCCGAGGGAATTGCGTACCTTGCTAAGCCAACTCATGACGAACCCTTGCGTGAAACTCGTGCGGCCCGGTGAGTCCGGGCTCGCATGCTGGATCGACCGGGCGCAGTATCGAGGGCTTGTTTTCCAGCGCCCCTTGCGACCGAACGATCTCTGTGTGCGACGTGCTCCGCGCTGGCCTGTCGGGCCCGCCGCCGAGCGCGGCAATACGCGGCAGATATGGGTAGATCAATCGCCAGTACACTCCGGCATGCGCAAAAAGTGCCCCGCGGCGGTGCACGAGGAGCCTGAAAGGCGCAGAAATCCGCGAATCCGACAGGTTAATCGGCACCCCCGCAAAAGATGAGTGGAAGCGGCGAAAACAGGCTTTTTTCACCCCTTTACCATTACGTCAAGGCGGAATTCGTGGCCTTTGGAGCACGCTTCGGATCTTTCGGAGCGCGGTTGAAGGTGGGCCTGGAGGGGTTCAGAAGGGGTAGAACATGAAACAGGCCACCACGATCCTCTCCTTCGACACCCCCGGCCGCGGGCTTTGCGATATCACCCGCACGATTGCCGACTGGCACCGCGAGACCGGCATCGGAGAGGGCCTGCTCACCCTGCTCTGCCGCCACACATCCGCCTCGCTGCTGATCCAGGAGAACGCCGCGCGCGAAGTGAGGGGCGACATCGTCGACTGGCTGGACCGCATGGCGCCGGAAGGCCGCCACTACGCCCATGACGACGAAGGCCCTGACGACATGCCCGCCCATCTCAAGGCAACGCTGACCGGCGTGAACCTCTCGATCCCGGTTATCGGCGGACGCCTAGCGCTGGGCACCTGGCAAGGCATCTACCTTGCCGAGCATCGCCGCGCCCCGCACCGGCGGCAGGTTGCGCTCCATGTGATCGGGACCTGACGCCGAACCTGCGGCGATTCTCCCACACCTGCCGCAATCGCCGGCGCTTTATCTGGCCCGGCTGAATTGGACCATTGCATCCGCCCACGCGATGCCTATCCACGCTGCCTTGTTGTAATCGGAGAGTATGCCGTGCCCTTCCCCGCCAGCGAGCGCGAGTCCGTCCTTTGATCTCGGCGCTCGACCTGTTCCGCATCGGCCTGGGCCCTTCCAGTTCGCACACTGTCGGCCCGATGCGCATCGCCGCGCGTTTCCTCCAGACGCTGGAGGAAGCCGGGCAGTTCGAATCGATCGCCCGCATAAGGGTGGAACTGCAAGGCTCGCTCGCGCTGACCGGCGAAGGCCACGGCACGCCGGACGCCTGCCTCATGGGCCTGATCGGATTCCAGCCGGAAACCGCCGATCCGGCCGAAGCGCACGAGGCCGCCGCCCAAGTCCGCGCGACCGGCCGGATCGCCCTGCTCGGCCGCCGCGAAGTCGCCTTCGATCCCGCGACCGATCTCGTGCTGGACTTCGACCACATTCCCGATCTCCATCCCAACGGCATGGTCGTGACCGCCTTCGACGCGGCGGGCGGCGAAATCGCCCGGAATGAGTATTTCTCGACCGGCGGCGGCTTCTTCTCCAGCCGCCACCAGCTCGAACAGCCCGCACCGGACGACCAGGTGACTCACGGCCCGCCGGTTGCCTACCCGTTCGGTTCAGGCGCGCAGCTCCTGGAAGTCTGTGCCACCAGCGGGCTCGACATCGCCTCGGTCATGCTCGCCAACGAGGCGGCGCGCCGGCCGGAGGACGAAACGCTGGCCGGGCTGGACGCGATCGCGGAAGCCATGAACCAGTGCATCGACAGCGGCCTCGAACGCGAGGGGCTGCTGCCCGGCGCGCTCAAGGTCCGCCGCCGCGCCCGCGCGATTCACCAGAACCTGATCTCGCGCCCGCAGGACAACCAGGCCGAGACCCTGATGGACTGGCTCAACCTCTATGCCATGGCGGTGAACGAGGAGAACGCCAGCGGCGGCCGCGTCGTCACCGCCCCCACCAACGGGGCGGCGGGGATCGTGCCCTCGCTGCTGCGCCAGTATTGCAGCGAGGGGCGCAAGGCGGTTCCCGCCAAGGCCCGGCGCTACCTGCTGACTGCAGCCGGGATCGGCCTGCTCTACAAGCAGCGCGCCTCGATCTCGGGCGCGGAAATGGGCTGCCAGGGCGAAGTGGGCGTAGCCTGCTCGATGGCGGCGGCAGGGCTCGCGGCGGTCTGGGGCGGCACGCCGGAGCAGGTCTGCGCCGCCGCCGAGATCGGCATGGAACACAACCTCGGGCTCACCTGCGATCCGGTGGGCGGCCTCGTGCAGATCCCCTGCATCGAGCGCAACGCCATCGCCTCGGTCAAAGCCGTCAATGCCGCCAAGCTGGCGCTCCACGCGGGTGAGACCCCGCGCGTCTCGCTCGACCAGGTGATCGAGACGATGCGCCAGACCGGGCTCGACATGTCCAGCAAGTACAAGGAAACCAGCCAGGGCGGCCTCGCCATCAACGTGGTGGCATGCTGAGGGCGAGCACGCCCCTTCCCCTCAGGCCTTCCCTTCAGGCCTTCCCCTCAGGTTTTCGGTTGCACCGAAAAGCCGTCGCTGGGGCGGACGGAACGTCGATGCGGGGCGCTCCGCCGCTTCCCCGCAATCCGGCCGCGTTTCATGCGGTCCGCACCTTTTTTCACAGCCTGTTTTACCACGTTCACGGCAACTTCAGCCGGGCCGGTGCTTTGATCGACATGCAGCGGGTGCGACGCTGTGGCCGCAAGGCCGCCTGAATGTCGAATTTCAAAGGACAGGAACAATGAAGAAGACCGGCACCACCCTCCTCGCCGCCCTCGCACTCGGCGCCCTCATCCCCGCCTCGGGCGCCATGGCGCAGCAGCCGGCTCCCCACCCCAGCGCGCATCCCACGAAGGCGGCGGTCGTGAAGAAGACCACCACGCGCCAGACCACGGTCAAGAAGACCACGCACAAGAAGGTCACCTGCCGCTACGTCATGCAGCATGGCAAGAAGGTGAAGGTCTGCAAGTAAGGCTTTCCGGCCCCCGTTCCGGCGGGGGCCCAGGCTGGGAGAAGTTCCGAGAGCCGGCTGTTCCCGGCCTGCCCCGGTTTCCTAGCCACCAGTCTTAGCCCGCGAGCGCCATCCGGGCCTCGTCCTCGCGCACGACACGGGGCTGGTCGGGCCAGATGCCGCGGGTATCGTAGACCAGCTTTTCCGAACGCTCCGCCAGCGGAACCACGCGGAACACGTCGTGATCGACCAGTACGATCAGGATCTCGCAAGTCTCCAGCGCATCGTCGATATCGATCTGCACGGCCCCGGTATCGGTGAATTCGATCGGCAGCTGCGCCGCATAGGGCTCCACCACATGGATGCGGCTGCCGAACTTGCGGGCGAGCCGGCTGGTGACGAAGCGCGCCGGGCTTTCACGGAAATCGTCGATATTGGCCTTGAAGGCGAGCCCGAGGCAGGCGACTTTCGCCTCCGGGTTGGCTTCCACCAGAGCCTCGGCCTTGGCGATGACATGGCTCATCTTGTGATCGTTGACACCGCGCGCGGTGCGGATCAGCGGGGTTTCCTCCGGCGCGCCGTGAACGATGAACCAGGGATCGACGGCGATGCAGTGCCCGCCCACGCCGGGGCCGGGCGTCAGGATATTGACGCGCGGGTGACGGTTGGCGAGGCGGATCACTTCCCACACGTCCAGCCCCATGCGGTCCGCCACCATGGACAGCTCGTTGGCGAAAGCGATGTTCACATCGCGATAGGCATTCTCGACCAGCTTGGTCATCTCGGCCGCGCGGGCATCGGTGGTCACGCATTCGCCGCGCACGAAGCGCTTGTAGAAGGCCAGCGCCTTGCGCGCGCAGCGCGGGGTGATGCCGCCGATCGAGCGATCGTTGTTGGTCAGTTCCTCAAGGATGCGGCCGGGCAGCACGCGCTCGGGACAATAGGCGATCGAAACGTCCGGCGTATCGCGGGTCAGGCCGGGGATCTTCAGGTCCGGGCGCAGTTCGGCGATCAGGTCGCGAAGCTGCTCGGTCGTCCCCACCGGCGAAGTGGATTCGAGGATCACCACGTCGCCCGCCTTGAGCACGGCGGCGACAGAGCGGCCCGCCGCCAGCACATAGGAGATATCCGGCGCGTGATTCTTGTCGAACGGCGTGGGAACCGCGATCACGAAGACATCCGCCGGCGCGATCACGGTCGAAGCCGAAAGCAGCCCGCGCGAAACGACACCCTGCACCAATCCGTCAAGGTCGACTTCCTCGATATGGATCTCGCCCCGGTTGATGGTGTCCACGACATCCTGCGAGACGTCGAGGCCGAGCACCCTGCACCCGGCCCGGGCGATCACGGCGGCGGTGGGAAGTCCGATATAGCCGAGACCGACAACACAGACGTCAGGCTTCGAATCCGATTTCATGCGCGAGCAGCTCCACGATTCGGCGCGAGGTCTGCCCGTCCCCGAACGGATTGTGGGCGCGCGCCATGGTCTCGTATGCCTGTTTATCGTCCAGCAAGGTTGATATTTCGGTAACGATCGTCTCGGCCGAAGTTCCGACGAGTTTCGCCGTCCCCGCGGCGACCCCCTCGGGCCGCTCGGTGGTCTCGCGCATGACCAGCACCGGCTTGCCGAGCGCGGGGGCCTCTTCCTGCACGCCGCCCGAATCGGTCAGCATGATTTCGGCAATCGCCAGCAGCCGCGCGAAGTGCGGATAGTCCAGCGGCTCGATCAGGGCCACGTTGTCCAGCCCGGAGAGGCGCTCGTTCATGACCGTGCGCACATTGGGATTGAGGTGGACGGGGAAGATCACCGCCGTGTCGGGCCGCTCCGCGATCGTGCGCACCGCGCGCGCGATCTGCTCCATGCCCTCGCCGAAGTTCTCGCGCCGGTGGCTGGTGACGCCGACGATCCGCTTGCCCGCAAAGCGTGCCTCAAGGTCGGCCAGGCCCGCCGCCAGCGAAGGATCGCGCCCGATCTGCGCCGTGACCCAGTGCAGCGCGTCGATCACGGTATTCCCGGTAACGTGGACGCGGGCGGGATCGACATTCTCCCGAAGCAGCGCGGCTTGCGAGGTCTCGGTCGGCGCGAAGTGCAGGCTGGCCATGGCGCCGATGATCTTGCGGTTCACCTCCTCCGGCCAGGGATGGTGGATATTGCCCGAGCGCAGACCCGCCTCGACATGATCGACCGGCAACTTGCGGTAATAGGCCGCCAGCGCACCCGCCATGGCGGTGGCGGTGTCGCCCTGCACGATCACCCGGTCCGGCCGCACCGCGTCCATCACCTTGCCCAGCCCGGTCAGCAGGTTCGCGGTGAGCGAGTCGAGCGTCTGGTCGGGCTGCATCACGTCGAGATCGTGATCGGGCACGATCCTGGCGATCTCCAGGACCTGGTCCAGCATCTGGCGGTGCTGCGCCGAAACGCAGACCACGCATTCGAAGCGCGGATCGGCCTTGAGCGCATGGATCACGGGGAACAGCTTGATCGCCTCTGGGCGCGTGCCGAAGACGACGAGGATGCGGGTCTGAGCGGTCATGGCGGCGGGCATAGCAGCGAGTGGTTAATGTTGCGGTTAAAAGAGAGTCCCCGCCGCATTCGTGGACAAGATTTCCCGGGGACTTGTCGCGCTTGCCCGCATCGGGAAAGACTTGTCCCATGTCTATCCTGAGCGACAAGTGGATCCGCGAGCAGGCGCTCGAAAACGGAATGATCGAGCCTTTCGTCGAGGCCCAGCGCCGCGATGGATGCATCTCCTACGGCCTTTCGTCCTACGGCTACGACGCCCGCGTCGCGCCGGAGTTCAAGATCTTCACCAATGTCGATTCGGCGGTGGTCGATCCCAAGGACTTCGCCAGCAATTCCTTCGTGGACCGGCATACCGACGTCTGCGTGATTCCGCCGAACTCGTTCGCACTGGCCCGCACGGTCGAATATTTCCGCGTGCCGCGCGACGTGCTGGTGATCTGCCTCGGCAAGAGCACTTATGCCCGCTGCGGAATCATCGTGAACGTCACCCCGCTGGAGCCGGGCTGGGAAGGGCACGTCACGCTGGAATTCTCGAACACCACGCCGCTGCCCGCCAAGATCTACGCGAACGAGGGCGCCTGCCAGTTCCTCTTCCTCAAGGGCAACGAACCCTGCGAGACGAGCTACGCCGACCGGGCCGGCAAATACATGGGCCAGCGCGGCGTGACCCTGCCCCGGCTCTAGGTTCAAGGCCCAGGGAACAATCCGCCGCCATATCCGCTTCTCCGGGCATGAATGCCATGTCGGGAGAGAAGACATGTCCAAGATCGCAGCCATAATCGGGCGATTCCTGATCGCCCTGATCTTCGTGATTTCCGGCGCCTCCAAGCTGATGGACGTCGCTTCTACCGAAACCATGATCGTCGCCACCGGCCTGCCTGCCGGCCTCGCGATTCCCACCGGCCTGTTCGAACTGATCGCCGGCCTCTGCCTCGCCGCCGGCTTCATGGTGCGGCTGGTCGCGGTGCTGCTGGCGCTGTTTACCGCGGCGACGATCCTGTTCTTCCACAACCGCTTCACCGACCCGATGCAGCAGATCATGGCGCTAAAGAACGTCGCGATCATCGGCGGCCTGTGCCTGGCCTTCGCGCACAGCCAGATGTGGAACCACTACTACGCCATTACCCGCGAGCGCCGGGGAGAACTGGCCGCGCGCGATGCCGAGGAACGTATCCGCGATGCCGAACTGCGCGCCGCGCGGGCCGAGGCACGGGCCGAAGCCATGACCGACGGCCATGTGGCCCCCGGTTATGTCGAGGCCGCACCGCGCACTGTCATTACCGACTACAACCATGACGGCGTTCCCGAAGTCCGCCGTCGCCGCTGGTTCGACTGGTAGTTGCGCTTGACCCGCCTTCCTGCATTCGTGACTCCTTGTAGGAGCACACTGCGGGAGGGCGGAATTGACAATGGAAGACATGCTCGCGCGCGAGGCGATCCGTGACGTGATCGCCCGCTACACCATGGCCGGCGATCGCCTGAAGATCGATGACTTCGCCGCCTGCTTCACCGCCGACGCCATCCTGGAAAGCGAGCACGTTCCGGCAGACCGCGCGTTCCGCTTCGAAGGCCATTCGCAAATCCGCGCCTGGCAGCAGGGCTGGCTGGACAGCGCCGCCACCGGCACCCCGGTCCACGCCGCCACCTTCGTGCGTCATCACCTCACGACCTCGCAGATCGAGATCACCGGCGATGGAAACGCGGCGGCGCGCACTTACTGGCAGGCCTGGACGAACATCGGCCCCGACCACGCCGGAATCTACCTGGACCGGCTGCGCAAAGAGGCGGATGGCCGCTGGCTTATCGCCCATCGCCGCGTGCGGATGGACTGGGAAGCGGAGAACAGCCTGTTCCGCACGGCGATCCCCCTTTCGCGCGAGGCGAAAGGAAACGGCACAAACCACGCTTCACCCGGTTGACCCGGCCGAAAATTGTCGTAAAGCGGCGTCCACCAAGCACTTCACGAAGTGCTCCGGGCGGTTAGCTCAGTTGGTAGAGCATCTCGTTTACACCGAGAGGGTCGGGGGTTCGAGCCCCTCACCGCCCACCATTTCCCTCCTATTCGCAGGCGATTCCATCGCCGTCCCGGTCCAGCCCCGGACGGTATCCCGCGTCACCACGGCGCAGCGGAGCGGCGCCCGCTGCCCGCGCGCTGGCGCAATTGGGATAATAGCCCGCTCCGCCCGAGGACCGCTGCGGCCTGACAGGCGCGGGCGCGGGCGCGGCCCTGCTGCCGTGGCAATGATAATCCCCCGTCTTGCGGTTGCTATGACAACCGGCCGCATTCACGCCGCCCGGATGGGCCGAAACCACGCCGGGCAAGGACATCAGGGTGAATGTCAGGCAAATGAGAAAGCGCATCCTGAATGCGCTAGCATTAAATCCTTGAAATGCAGATAATTGTCAGGCGGCCGTGGTCGCCCCGCGAATCACGCCGAAACCATAGAGAAGGTGTTCGAGCTGCCCATCGGGCACCGGCGGAAACGCCAGCGTCTCGCCGCCCTGCCGGATAACGTCGATATCTGCGGAAACCTGCTCCAGCGACCAGTCCTGGCGGAACGCCCCCTCGTTCTCGGTGATGCGCGCGCGCGCCAGGCGGCCGCCCATCGCCACGAACATTTCGCCGGTGGCCTCGCAGCTTTCGTGACAGAGATAGCCGACCATCGGCGCCACCTGTTCCGGCTCCATCGGCGGGAACTGGCTGGTGTCGATCCCTTCCGACATGCGGGTGACGGCGGCAGGAACGATCAGGTTGGATTTCACATCGGCGTGCTGCCCCTCGATCGCGGCGGTGTTGGACAGGCCCATGAAGCCCGCCTTGCACATCGCGTAAGTCACATTGTCGGACTTGCCGTAGAGCCCGTTGATCGAGCTGGTCAGCACGATGCGGCCATAGCCCTGCGCCATCATGTGCGGGAAAGCCTCACGCACGACGTGGTAGGCGCCCTTCAGATGAACATCGAGGACGCTGGTGAAATCCTCGTAGGAAAGCTCGGAAAGGCTGCCCCGCCGGACGTTGCCGGCCGAGTGGATCAGGATATCGATCCGCCCGAAGGCATCGAGCGCCGCCCCGATGATGGCTTTTCCGCCTTCAGGCGTGGCGACGCTGTCCGTATTGGCCACCGCCTCTCCGCCGGCCGCGCGGATTTCAGCGGCAAGCGCTTCCGCCGGACCTTCCTCGGTGGCATCGCCCGCCATCGAGACGCCAGGATCGTTGATCACCAGCTTGCAGCCCCGGCTGGCCAGCAACAGGGCATGAGCCCGGCCAAGCCCGCGCCCGCCGCCGGTGATCACGGCGACTCTATTGTCAAAGCGCAGGTCTGCCATCTGGAAATCCTCTCAAGTCTTGTCCCGCCAGCCTTGCCCGATGTGGGGGCTCAGGCAACCACTCCAGCGTTCCGCAGCTGCGCAATTCGCTCCGGCGAAAGATCGAGCACGTTGCCAAGGATCGCATCGGTGTGCTCGCCCAATACCGGCGGCGCGCTGGGCACGGGCTGGGGCGCGTCGGTGAAGCGGATCGGGCGATTGACGATGGGGATCGGCCCCAGCGTGCTGTGCTGCGTTTCCACCACCATCTCGCGCTCCACCGCCTGCGGCTGCGCCAGCGCTTCCGAAACGCCGAGGATCGGGGCATGCGGCACTTCATGCGCGGTGAATATCGCCACGAGTTCGTCCACGCTGTGCCGCTCGGTAAAGGCGCTGACGATGGCGTTCACCTCGGTCCGCGCATCGCGGCGCTTCTCCAGGGTGTCGTAGCGCGGGTCTTCGGTAAGTTCGGGCCGGTCGATCGAGCGGCAGATACGGCTCCAGAAGCCCGGCGTGAGGCAGGCGACCACGATCGAGCCCTCCCGCGCCGGGAAAATCCCGTAAGGCACGAGATTGGGATGCTGCGACCCCACCCGGCTCGGGTCCGTGCCGTTGAAGAAGGCAAGCTGCGCGATATAGCCCAGCATCCCGATCAGCCCGTCCATCAGGCTGACGTCGATATGCCGTCCCACCCCGGTCCGCTCGCGTTCGTAGAGCGCCGAGAGGATGCCGATCGGCCCGTTGATCCCGCCAACCAGATCGCCCAGCGGAATGCCCAGCTTGGTCGGCAATCCGTCAGGCTCTCCGTTCATCGAGAGCGCGCCGGACATGGCCTGCAGCACGATGTCGAAACTGGGCCGGTCCTTGAGCGGCCCGGTCTGGCCATAGCCCGAGATCGAACAGTAGATCAGGCGCGGGTTGATGGCCTTCATCGTATCGTAGCCGAGCCCCAGCCGCTCCATCACACCCGGCCGATAGTTCTCCACCAGCACGTCGCACTTGGCCGCCAGATCGCGAACGAGAGCCAGCCCTTCCTCCGTCTTGAGATCGACGACGATGGACTGCTTGCCGCGATTGACCGCGAGGTAATAGTGGCTCTCCCCATCGCGAAGCGGCGGGAAGGAGCGGGTTTCGTCACCGGTGCCGGGCGGCTCGATCTTGAACACCTCAGCGCCCATATCGGCCAGCGCGAGGCTGGCGGCGGGGCCTGCCAGCACGCGGGTAAAGTCGATCACGCGCACACCGGCGAGCGGCCCGGCCCAAGCCCGGTTTACCGGTTCGTCTGCATTCATCGGGACAGGTTCTCGCGAAAGAAGGAGAGGATAGCCGCCACGGCATCGCGCCCCTCGGGCATGTGGAGGCCGTAGTGGTAGCAGTGGCCCATGCCCTCGCCGACGATCAGCGTCGAACGGATGCCGGCCTTGAGCAACTGCGAATTTGTGAAGATCGCCGGGCTGAGGTCCATCGCGCGGGTGCCGGTGATGATGAGCGTGGGCGGAAAGGTCGCCAGCACGTCCAGGTGATAGCCCGGCCAGGCGCTGGGATCGCGCGGATCGCAGCCGTCGAAATAGCCGCGCGTGATATCCATGGGCGTGCTGCCGTCAGCGGGTGGCGGCGGGAAAGATGCGTCGATATAGCCTGCGACATAGGCAGACTCTCCGGTTCCGAACGGCACTCCGCCCGCGCCGAAGATGCCCACCGCGCCCGCTTGCGGCAGTCCATGCGCCGGCAGCCAAGCGGCGGCCTGCGCCGTCAGTGCGCCGCCTGCGGAACCGCCATAGATGCCGATCCGGCCGGGGGCATAGTCCGCCAGCAGCGCGGCATAGACCGCCGCGACATCTTCCACGCCTGCCGGATGGCGATGCTCGGGCGCCATGCGATAGTTGACGCTCACGACGCGATATCTGCCAAGCGCGGCAATGGGGATCGCCTCGAGAAGCGCGATCCCGTCCCACCCGACGGTGAAGGCTCCGCCGTGCAGGTTTATCAGCACGCGCTCGGGATCGTGGCTGCCGTCGGCCGGGGTCACGTCGAGCACCTCCACGCCGCCGATGGTCCTGGGGACGATCTCTACCGCGAAATTGTCGCGCAGGCGGGCGACGCCCTGCGCGGCATAGGCATTGATCTGTTCACGCCGGGCGGCGATGTCCGCTTCGTTCTCACCGGCGGCATCGAAAGCGGGGGTGGTGGCACGCATGCGCTGGAAGGCTGCGGCTTCCTCGCTCAGCAGGCTGGAAACGGGCAAGGTGAAGGCCGGAACCCGCACATTGCCATTGGCCTCGAACTGCGGCGCTGCTGCATCCTGTCCCACTGCCTGCTCTCCCGTTTTCTCACGGCCACTCATACGACACGGCCCGAACCTTCTGCAAAGGTCCGGGCCGAAATCGCCATGCCGCTATCGGCGGCAATGCCTCTTGCGATCAGCCCTTGCTGGGCAGTTCCGCAACGGCGGTGCCGAAGGCCGAGAGTTCGCCGCGATGGGTGGTCGCCTTCTGCGACACTTCGACGAACTTCTTGCCGCCTTCCTCGAACTTGCGCGTCACTTCGCCGGTGATGATGATGGCATCACCGTCCGGGTTGTGGCGGCGGATCTGGCAGTCCGACTTGGTAAGGAAGCCGTCGTCGCCGATCCAGTTGGTCATGTGGTGCGTCAGCCACGAGCAACGCTCCGGACCGTAGTCGTAAGCGCCCGGCGCGCCCACTTCGAGAGCAAAAGCTTCGTCCCAGTGCACGCGCTCGGGGCAGTCCGGCACGTTGAAGCGGTTGCGGATGCCCAGACCCGGGTGGGCCTTCTGCATCTTGTAGGCCAGCTTGTTGGCGCGGATGTAGAGGCCGCCCCAGCCTTGCGCGTAGCAGATGAAGCCGGTGACGGTCATCGGGCCCTTCATCATCGGCGGCAGCTTGTCGCCGACGTTCACGTCCTCGAAGTAGCGCGGGGTGGCGCCGCGGATCTCTTCCTGGTCGTAGATGTCGTAGAATTCGTCGAGCTGTTCCTGGGTGAAGGGCTCAACGCGGCCGCGCGCTTCGGTGTACTTGGTGCCGCGCTCGCGGGCCTCGTCACGGTCGGTACGGAACACCCAGCTGTCGGCGCCGGCAACCTGCTCGCCGTGCTGGTTGAAGAAGTCGACGTGGTAGATCTGCTGGAACGAGCGACCGGCGAACTTGGTCTGATGCTCGACCAGATCCTTGAGATAGGCCACCGTGGTGATGGTGTCGTTGCGCAGCACCGGCTTCTGCCAGGTCCAGTCCGCACCCGCCCACATGGCGTGCACGCCCGAAAGACCGCCGCAGTAGCCCGAGACGATGCGGCTGGTGGTGAAGAGGAACGAAGGCAGCGCGACGATCGAGCCGTACTTCGTGTTCTTCGCATATTCCGGATCGCACCACAGCGGATTGTCGTCGCCGATGCCGTGGGCATAGTGGCGGATCGCGTCACGGGTGGCTTCGTAGTTCCACGGCTCGACGGTGTTCTCGATCTTCACGCCGATGCGGGCGCGCAGATCGTCGAGGCCGGCCTCGGTGATCTTGGGGAACTTGGACTCTGCTGTGGTTGCCATTTCGGTACTCTCCTGAGTTTTCGGATTGGGTTCAGCCGACCGCTTCGGCGGCCTTCGCCGCTTCGCGATCGCGCAGCATCTTGCGGTGGACCTTGCCGGCCGGGTTCTTGGGAAGCTCGTCCACGAACTCCACGATGCGCGGGAATTCATGCTGGGCGAGCTTCTGGCGGGTGAAGTCCTGAAGCTCCTTTACGAAGGCATCGTCTCCGGCGCGGTTCGCCACGACGAAAGCCTTCACCACTTGCCCGCGCTTCTCGTCCGGCACGCCGATCACGCCGCATTCGAGCACGTTCTCATGCCGCAGCATGGTGTTCTCGATCTCGACGGCGGACATCGTCCAGCCGGCCGAGATGATCACGTCGTCGGCGCGGCCGCAGTGGTAGAAATAGCCGTCCTCATCGATCTTCGCGCGGTCCTTGGTGGTCATCCAGGCACCGCCGCGCCAGAGCATCAGTTCGCCGATCTCGCCGGGCGCGGTGGGCGTACCGTCAGGGCGCTGCACTTCCAGCTTCTGGCCCGGAACCGCCTTGCCCAGCGATCCCGGCTTCACCGTGAAGTCCGGTGCGCCGGGATAGTTCACCAGCACGACGCCGATTTCGGTCGTGCCGTACATCGAGCAAACCGGAACCTTGAAGGCTCCGTCGATGAATTCCAGAGTCGCCGGGTCGATCGGCTCCCCGGTGTAGGACAGCTTGCGGAAGTGGAACTTGAAGTCCCCCGCCGCGCCGCTGTTTTTCATCATCCGGTAGTGCGTAGCCGCGGCCGACATGTTGGTGATGCCGTAATCGTCCAGCGCCTTCATCAGCCGCACCGGATCGAAGCGTCCGGCGAAAGTGCCGGTGGTGACGCCAAGACCGAGCGGCGCCAGCGTGCCGTGCCACAGACCGTGCCCCCATGCGGGCGAGGACGGACAGAAAAACTCATCGCCCGGCCTTATCCCGGTGCCGTAGAGCGCCGCGAACATCAGCGTAACCAATGCCTTGTGCGTGTGCTTCACCGCCTCCGGCAGTTCGCGCGTGGTGCCGCTGGTGTACTGGAACACCGCCAGGTCGCCCGCCCTGGTCTTAGGTTCATAAGTGGCCGGATACTTCGCGATCTCGTCCAGCAGGCCATCGTCCGCGACGATCACGCGCAGCCCGTTTTCCGCCGTCACCGCCCCGCGTGCGAGCTCCGCCTTTTCGGCATTGGTGATGAGGATCGATGGCTTGCAGTCGTCGATCCGCAGCTTGAGCGCGTC
Organism: Novosphingobium sp. TK71; assembly: GCF_055361505.1. Taxonomy (NCBI): domain Bacteria; kingdom Pseudomonadati; phylum Pseudomonadota; class Alphaproteobacteria; order Sphingomonadales; family Sphingomonadaceae; genus Novosphingobium; species Novosphingobium sp. TK71. The sequence continues at coordinate 3,091,739 of NZ_CM143962.1, read as the reverse complement.
GGGACCAAACAGCGTGAACAGCGGCACCGAGATCGCCCCGGTCTGCATCGCCCCGAACAGGCAGACGTAGAACGGCAGCGAGGGTTCCAGCATGAAGGCGATCCGCTCACCCGGCTGCACGCCCTCGGCATCGAGCCAGTGCGCGAACCGCGCGGCACCAGCGGCAATCAGATCGAAGCTGAGGATTTCATCGCGGCCATCTGCGTGGGCAATCCGCACCGCCGGCCGTCCCGAACCATCGGCATGGCGGGTGATGCACTCATGCGCGATGTTCAGCACCTCGCGGTCGCCGTCGAACAGGTCCCACAGCGCGGCCGAAGAGGCGTGCGCCTGCGCATCGGCATAGCTCGAAAGGTCGGTCAACTTCACCATCGCTCATCCCGCTTCCGCGCCAGCACGATTCGCTTCTCGCGATTCGGCGCCGACCGTTTGTTCTTGTGTTCAGCAAATGTGATGAAGCAGGCTTGTTTTGTAAATATTGAATGTTATTCTATATATTGAATGGCTAGCCCCACAGATCCTCTCGAAGACGCCGTGCGCGCCAGCAAGGCTCCCGCCATCGCCCGGGCGGCAGCCGTGCTGCGCCTGCTCGGGAAACGTGGATCGCCCATGGGGGTACAGGCCGTGGCGCGTGAACTGGGGCTCGTGCCCAGCACCTGTCTCTATGTTTTACGGGCGCTTGTGGCCGAGGAACTGGTCGCTTTCGACCCGGACACCAAGCGCTACGCTCTCGATGCCGGGGTCCTCACCCTCGCCCGCGCCTGGCTGAAACGGGACCAGTTCAACGACCTCGCGCAGTCCCCGCTCGACCGTATCTCGCGCGAGTTCGGACTGACCACATTGGGTGTGCAGATCTTCGGGCTCGACCACATCATCGTCACCGCGATGGCGCAATCGGGCGAGGCTTTCCAACTCTCGACCCAGGTCGGCAGCCGCTTCCCCGCGCTTGTCTCCGCCACCGGCCGCTGCATCGCCGCCTTCGGGGCGCCGGACCTCGAAGCGCTGCGCCCCCGGTTCGAAGCGCTGCGCTGGGACGAGGCGCCGTCATGGCAGGAATGGTGCGCACAAGTCGCCGAAGCGAAGCTGACCGGGATCGCCGTGGACGACGGCCACTATATCGCCGGGGTCACCGTGATCGCGGCGCCGGTGTGGAAAGGCGGTCGCGGCAGCGGCGCCCCCTCCCACGCGCTGGTCGCCATCGGCATCGGCGCGACCTTGCGCGGGGAGATGGACCGGGTGAAGCAGGCGCTGGTCGGCGCGGCGCGGTCCCTCAGCGAGCATCTGGCGGGCTAGGGGAAGTCCAAAGGGACGCCCCCGTACGCGCGCCCAACCTACTCGATGGTCACACCCGCCACGCGCCACACGCCATTTTCGCGCGCCAATGAAACCGTCTCCACCGCATCCGCCTTGTTGGCATAGCTGGTGCGGAACTTCACGACTTCATAGCCGGCAGGCGGCGCGGGCAGGTTCTCCTGGCTGAGCAACGTGCGCGAGATCACCGCCCCCAGCGGCACCCGGACCCTTTCGGAGGTCTCCGCCCATACCTGCAGGGTGTTCAGCTTGTGGAATGCGGAGCCGGTGCCCTTGTAGCTATCCTCCCAGCGGCCCTGATCCACCAGCGTCAACCATTGGCGCGCCGCATCGACGACCTCCTGATTGACCGCAGAGGTCGGTGCTGACGATGAGGGCGCGGAAACTTGCGTCAGGCTGGCGAGCGCCAGAAGGCCGAGGGCAATGGTCATGAGCAGAACTCCGATGCTGATCCGGGGATGGCGATGGAGCCACCCTGCGCCGCCGATCGGCGCCTCTGCCCCATCCCCCGGGCGCGCCGCCGCGTCTGCCCCGATTTGCGCGTCCACAAGCAGTTCGGGGGTCGGAAAGCCGGTCCGGTCACTCTCCACCTCCAGCAGCAGGCGTGCCGCTTCCCGGCTGCTGGACACCGCCATCTTGCGCCGCGCATCGCGCAGCCGCTCGTTGATCGTGTGGACCGAAAGGTCGAGCGTGCGGGCAATGGATTTGGCGTCATGCCCCCTCACGATCAGGCGAAGCGTCTGCTTCTCCTTCTCGGTAAGGCCCCAGGAAGCGTGTTGCACCGGCATGTTCATACCTTCTGCCGACTATGTAAGGCGCCCCGGCTCCACCACCCCGAAAAATTTGTACTTCCGGTGCCGGGCGGTGATCCCGCCCTCATGCCTTTGCCCGCGCCGCTAGTTGAATCCCCTTAGCGGCCATCCGCCAATCCTTCGCAAATGCCGCGTACATCACGGGCTCGCCGGAGGCACATGTCCTCGCGGAAAATGGTCAGCGAGGCCGAGAATGTTCAACTGGTTCGAAAAATACGCGCCGATCCGGCTCAAGTTCCGCACCCTGTTCTATGTGCATGGTCTGTGGGGGCTGCTCTCGACAGCTGGCTCGGTCCTCGCCGCCCGACATTTCACCGTGGCCGGAATCGGCCTGGCGGTCGTGGCGCTCGCAGCATCGCTCGTCACTGTGAAGATCAGCGGCAAACTGATCTGCGATCCCTATGTCGAGACGGTCGTTCGCATGGAAGGGCTGGCTGCCGGCGATCTTGTCAGCCCGATACGTTTCACCGATCACAGCGATTGCGTGGGCCGGATGACCAAGGCCATGGCGGTGTTCCGGGACAATGCCGTCGAACTCCAGCTCAACTCCACCCGCCAGCAGATGGTGGACTCACTGGAACGCGGCCTGCTCTCGCTTGAAGGCGGTGACATGGCGGTCAAGCTGGAAACCGCCTTCGCCGATGAATATGAAAGCCTGCGGGCCAGCTTCAACCGCACTGTCGCCGGTCTGGAAGCGAGCATGGCGCAAGTCGTGTCCTCCGCCGAAAGCGTGCGCACCGGTTCGGCCGAAATCCGCGCCGCGTCGGATGATCTCGCGCAGCGCACGGCAAGCCAGGCGGCCACGCTGGAACGCACTTCGGCTTCCATGAAACATGTGACGGGCATGGTGGAAGTCACCGCGCGCAGCGCCGGTGAGGTTCGCATCGCGGTCGGCGCGGCCAGCGGGGACGCCGATGACGGTGCCAAAGTCGTGCGCAATGCGGTTACCGCAATGGACGCGATCGAGAAGAGCTCGCTGCAGATCAACCAGATCACCGACCTGATCGACGGCATCGCCTTTCAGACCAATCTGCTGGCGCTCAATGCGGGGGTGGAGGCCGCGCGCGCTGGCGATGCCGGGCGCGGTTTCGCCGTCGTCGCCAACGAAGTGCGGGCGCTGGCCCAGCGATCGTCCGATGCGGCGCGGGAAATTCGCGGGCTGATAACCACGTCGTCCACGCAAGTCGCGGAAGGGGTCGATCTGGTAGGCCGGACCGGCCGCATGCTGGAGCGGATCGGCACCCGGATCGCCGAGATCAACAAGCTGGTCGATGCGATCGCCCAAGGGGCGGAAGTGCAGTCCGAGGCCTTGACCGACATCAGCGGCGGCGTCGCCAGCATGGACCAGATGGTCCAGCAGAACGCCGCCATGGTCGAGCAAACCGCCGCCGCGGCACGCGGCCTGGCCTCGGAAGCGGAAGAACTTGCCGGACTGACCGCGCGCTTCAGGCTGAACCAGGGTACAAATGCACCGGTGCGTCTCCTGTCACGGCGCGCGGCGCCCGCCCCGGTGGCCGCCCCGCTACGCCCCGCGCTTATGCCGGTAAGCCGAAACTTGGCGGTCAGCCCCTCGAACTCCGGTGAGGATTGGTCCGAATTCTAGGTTGTAGTGCCGGTCATTCCCCGGACCGTGCCAGCTTCGCCGACCGGATTAATTACGCCAGAGCGTCAGGAAGGGCGCTTCTTGAGGAGGACGGTGCGCAGCATCGAGAGCGCAGTCTCGCCGCGCTGGTTGGTCAGTTCGTGTTTGAACACGACGATGCCCTGCGAGGGCCGAGACTTGCTCTCGCGCATTTCGACCACTTCGGAATGGCAGGTGAGCGTATCGCCGATGAAGGTCGGCTTTGGCGTCACCACCTTGTCGAAGCCGAGATTGGCGACGAGCGTGCCCACAGTGGTGTCGGCAATCGATAGGCCCACGGCGAGGCTGAAGGTGAAAGTGGAATTGACGAGGATCTGGCCGAATTCGCTCTGCCTGGCGAATTCGGCGTCCAGATGGAGCGGCTGCATGTTGTGCGTCATGGCCGAGAACATCAGGTTGTCGGTCTCGGTGACCGTGCGGCCGGGCTGGTGCGTGATCCGGTCCCCCACGGTCCATTCGTCGAAAAACCTGCCCGGCATTATTCGCTCTCCTCGATCCGGGCGAGCAGGGCTTCGACCTGCACTTGTGCCCCGGCAGTGGCGTTGAGTTCGGCAACCGTGCCATCGAACGGCGCGGTCAGGGTGTGTTCCATCTTCATCGCTTCGAGCGTCAGCAACTTCTGGCCCTTGGTGACGATCTGGCCCTGGGCCACATCGACCGCGATCACCTTGCCCGGCATCGGCGCAAGGATCGCGCCCGAGGCATCGACGCCGCCATGCACACCGTCACGGCGCCACGGCGTAAGCAGCCAGGCCTGTCCCTGCTCGGTGACCAGCACGCCTTCATCAGGCTCATCACTGCCATCGCCGGTCAGCGCGATCTCGACCTTTTCGCCATCGAGCGAGAACCACGCGCTACGCGCCGGTGCAGCATTGAGGCGGAAACCGGGCAACGAATTTGCCGGTACCAGGGAATTGGCAGCAGCCTCCAGCACTTCGTCCGAAGGCACCGGGGCCTGCGCCATGGCCTCGCCGTCGCGGGCGATCAGGCCGGTGTCGACCTTGCCCGCCGCGAAGTCGGGATGCTGCAGGGCCTTCACGAGGAACGAGGCATTGGTGCGCACCGGCCAGACGGCGCTGTCCTCCAGCATCTCGCCCAGTCGTTCGCGCGCTTCGTCACGGTCTTCGCCCCAGGCAATGACCTTGGCGATCATCGGGTCATAGAAGGGCGAAACTTCGGCCCCTTCATAAACGCCGGTGTCGATGCGGCCGCCTTCGGCATCGCCGAACTCCAGCAGTTCGAGCTTGCCGATGCTGGGCAGGAAGCCCTTGGCCGGGTCTTCAGCATAGAGGCGCGCTTCCATCGCCCAGCCGTCGATCGTGAGGTCTTCCTGGGATTTCGGCAGCGGCTGGCCACTGGCGACGAGAAGCTGCCATTCGACCAGATCGACGCCGGTGATCTCCTCGGTCACCGGATGCTCGACCTGCAGGCGCGTGTTCATTTCCATGAACCAGATGCGGTCTGCGGAAAGCGGGCCGGAACCGTCGGCAATGAATTCGATAGTGCCGGCGCCGACATAATCGACCGCCTTGGCCGCACGCACCGCCGCCGCGCAGAGCGCCTCGCGCGTTGCGGCATCCATGCCGGGCGCCGGAGCTTCCTCGATCACCTTCTGGTGGCGGCGCTGGAGCGAGCAGTCGCGTTCGAACAGATGGACGACGTTGCCGTGGCTATCGCCAAAAACCTGCACTTCGATATGGCGCGGACTGGCGATGTACTTCTCGATCAGCACGTGGTCGTTGCCGAACGAGGACGCCGCCTCGCGCTTGCACGATGCCAGTGCGTCAACGAAAGCCTCGGGTGCCTCGACCAGCCGCATGCCCTTGCCGCCGCCGCCGGCAACGGCCTTGATGAGCACGGGATAGCCGATCTTTGCGGCTTCTTCTGCCAGGAAGGCAGGCTCCTGATTCGCGCCCATGTAGCCCGGCGTCACCGGAACCCCGGCCTCCGCCATCAGCGTCTTGGCCGCGTCCTTGAGGCCCATCGCGGTGATCGACGAAGGGTTCGGCCCGACCCAGACCAGCCCCGCGTCCATCACCGCCTGCGCGAACGCGGCGTTTTCTGAGAGGAAGCCATAGCCCGGGTGGATCGCCTCGGCGCCGGTCTGCTTCGCAGCGGCAATGATCTTCTCGCCGACAAGGTAGCTTTCCCGCACGGCAGAGGGCCCGATATGCACGGCCTCGTCCGCCTCGCGCACATGCAGCGCATCGGCGTCGGCGTCGGAATAGACCGCAACGGTGCGGATGCCCATCTGGCGGGCAGTGCGGATGACGCGGCAGGCGATTTCGCCGCGGTTGGCGATCAGCAGCGACTGGATCATGGGTGACGCTCCGGGAAACCGTGACGGGTGTGCAGCGCCGCAAGGACGCCCTCGATATCGCCCGCGAAGCCGCCTTCGGCAAAGGCGAGCGCGGGGAGGTTCTGGTTTTCCTCGCCCAACATGGCGACCACCGCCGTGCGCGGTCGCGGCCAGCCCACGCGGACCACTTCGATCTTGCCCGCCCGCTCCGGGAACAGCGCCAGCAGGCCCTCCACCGTCACGCAATCCTTGCAGTAGAAGCGACGCGCGCCGCCGAATACCGGATCGGCATAATCGGTATCGAGTACGAAGAGTCTATCCTTATCGGCCATCGCCATCACATCCTGAACACGCCGAACTGCGGCCTTTCGGGGATCGGTGCCTCAAGGCACGCCGCCAGCGCAAGGCCCAGCACGTCGCGGGTCTGCGCCGGGTCGATCACCCCGTCGTCCCACAGGCGCGCGGTGGCGTAGTAGGGGTTACCTTCGTCCTCGTACTTCTGGCGGATCGGGGCCTTGAACGCCTCGGCCTCCTCGGGCGACCACTTCGCGGCATCGCGGTGGACGGTGGCCAGCACCGAGGCCGCCTGCTCGCCGCCCATCACCGAGATGCGCGCATTGGGCCAGGTGAACAGGAAGCGCGGATCGTAAGCGCGCCCGCACATGCCGTAATTGCCTGCGCCGAACGAGCCGCCGATCAGCACGGTGATCTTCGGCACCGTGGCGGTGGCCACGGCAGTGACGAGCTTGGCGCCATGCTTGGCGATGCCTTCCGCCTCGTACTTGCCACCGACCATGAAGCCGGAGATGTTCTGCAGGAACAGCAGCGGAATGCGGCGCTGGCAGGCCAGTTCGATGAAGTGCGCGCCCTTCTGCGCGCTCTCCGAAAACAGCACGCCGTTGTTGGCGAGAATCGCCACCGGCTGCCCGTGGATATGCGCGAAACCGCAGACCAGCGTGGTGCCGTAAAGCGCCTTGAACTCGTGGAACTCGGACGCATCGACGATGCGGGCGATCACCTCGTGAACATCGTAAGGCGCGCGCACGTCCTCGGGCACTACGGCATAGAGTTCCTCGGGATCGTACTTGGGCGGGCGCGGCTCGCGCAGCGGCTGGTCGTGATGATGGGCGGGGCCAAGGTGGCTGACGATATCGCGCACGATGGTCAGCGCATGTTCGTCATTGTCGGCAAGATGGTCGGTCACGCCAGACTTGCGGCTGTGCAGGTCGCCGCCGCCCAGATCCTCGGCAGAGATCACCTCCCCCGTCGCCGCCTGCACCAGTGGCGGGCCGGCCAGGAAAATCGTGCCCTGCTCCTTCACGATGATGGATTCGTCGCTCATCGCCGGGACATAGGCGCCGCCGGCGGTGCAGCTTCCCATGACGCAGGCGATTTGCGGAATGCCCTTCGAGGACATCTGCGCCTGGTTGAAGAAGATGCGGCCGAAATGGTCACGATCCGGGAAAACCTCGGCCTGGTGCGGCAGGTTGGCGCCGCCGCTGTCGACGAGGTAGACGCACGGCAGGTTGTTTTCCTGCGCGATCTCCTGCGCGCGGACGTGTTTCTTCACGGTGATCGGGTAATAGGTGCCGCCTTTCACGGTGGCATCGTTGCACACGATCATGCACTGGCGGCCGGAAACGGTGCCGATCGCGGTGATCAGTCCGGCGCCGGGAATGTCGTCCTCATAGAGCCCCTCGGCGGCCAGTTGCCCCAGTTCCAGCAAAGGCGAACCGGGGTCGAGCAGCCGTTCGACACGCTCGCGAGGCAGAAGCTTGCCGCGGGAAACGTGGCGTTCGCGTGACTTCTCGTTACCGCCCAGCGCCGCCCTGGCGACTTTACCGCGCAATTCGGCAACGAGCGCCCGGTTGTGGCGATCGCGCGCCTGCGCTTCGGGACTGTCGAGATTCAGGCTGGTCTGGAGCACTGGTGCGCTCATGCTTCATTCTCCAGTCGGGCCAACGGGCCTCTTCCCAATACGAGTGACTTATCATTCCCGTGTAGACATGCCGGGACCGCAGCGGAAATTGAAAGTTACCGCCCTTCGTAATAGATCGTGTCTATGATCGACCAATATCTCCTGCGCTATTTCCTGGCCGTGGCGGAAACCGGCAACTTCAGCCGTGCGGCGCGCAGCGTAGCGGTTACGCAGCCCACCCTTTCCGCCGGTATCGCCAAGCTGGAGCGGGAACTGGGCGCCCGCCTGTTCGACAGGGATCGCCAACGCGTTGCCCTGACCCCCGCCGGTAGCCGGTTCCTGGTCCGTGCCCGCCGCATCGCCGCCGAGTATGAGCATGCTCTGGTAGAACTCGCGCAGCCCGCCGAAGCGAGCCTGCTGCGCGTGGGCGTCCTCAACACGATTCCCACACAGCTGATCGGCAGCGCCTTGGCCCAGCACCGCTTGCAAGGCTCGGGGGAGGCGCTCGAACTTCTCGATGGCAGCGAACGCGATCTTGCCGAGCGTCTCGAACGCGGGCGGATCGACGTGGCGCTTACCGTCATACGGCCGCACCATGCGCGCTATCGGCCGGAAGTTCTCGCCCGCGAACGCTACATGATGGTGCTGCCGCCAGACCATCCGCTGGCGGATGAGGCCGAAATTCTCGCCGAACAACTGGCGCAGGACCGCATGGCACTGCGCCGCCACTGCGAGGCCCTGCCGGAGATCAACCGCTTCTTCACCCAGCGCGGCGTCCGCCCCCGCTTCGTCCTCAAGACCACCAGCGACGAGCGCGTCCTTGCGGTGATCCGCAGCGGCGCGGGGGTGGGAATGATGCCGGAAGGCTTTGCCGACGGATCGGTCCGCTTCGTGCCGGTGCGGGACTTCGAACTCGCCCGCGAGGTCGGGTTGCTGCACGCCGCTGGCGAGCAGCCGAGCGCCTTCCTCGAAGTCCTGCGAAAGCGGTACCGGACCTAGCCCATCGCTTCCTTCAAGCGCGGCATCGTCGCTTCCAGCAGCTTGAGGCTCTTCCAGCCTTCTTCCGGTGAAAGCCCGCCCAGCAGCGGCTGGAATCCGATCTGCCCGGCGCCGCCCATCGAACGCACCTTTTCAACGAGTTGATCCGGCGTCCACGCCGCGAACATGCCCGCGTGGCGCAGCACGGCCGGGTCTGTCAGCCCCTTGAACGGGGAGTTTGAATCCTCACCCTCGGCGGCTGCCCACTTGGCGTATTCGGTGATGACGTGGACCGCATGCGGCGCGATCGCTTCCCAGCCGGCATCGGGATCCTCGCACAAGTGAACCGCAAGCGGCATGCCGGGAACAGGCCGGAAATAGGTGCGAGGCTGGTGGCCAAGGCGTTCGCATTCGGCCAGGTAGAGGTCCACGAGTTCCGGCTTCATCGGCCCGAAACCGACACCGAACTTCGCCGCGCGCCGGGCCGATGCGGGAACGCCGCCGCCAACCATGACGATATCCTCCGGCGCCTGCACGGAAAGCGGCCGCACGTAGATCGGGCGCCCGTCGAATTCGAATTTCTCGCCACGAAGCGCGCGAAGGATGATCTCCAACCCTTCGTCCATCAGCCGCGCCCGGTCCTTCAGGGATTTGCGGAACATGGCGAACTCGAACGGGACATAGCCGGCACCGAAGATGACGTTGAGCCGGCCGTTGGACATCTGGTCCACGATCGCGATCTGTTCGGCCAGTTCCAGCGGATCGTGCAGCGGCAGGACCACCGCACCCAGCAGGAAGCGGATGCGGCTGGTAACCGCCGCCATGCCGCCAGCCAGCGTGAACGGCTGCGGCAGGTAGCCGTCATCGGAACCGTGATGCTGCATCAGCCCGATCTGGTCGGCACCGATCCTGTCGACGAAGGCGGCCATCTCGATCGCCGCGCGGTAGAGTTCGTGCGTCGGCGTTGCCCAATCGGGCGAGCGCATGTCGAACGAGACGTTGATGCGGATGTTATTCACGGGCCGATTCCCCTCCAGCGGCGATGGGCCCGGTCGTGCGGCAATCGCTTTCGCACGGCAATTTTCGGCGGGTAGATACCGCCCCGGCGGTCAGGCCGGTTCGAGTTCGGGCGAGAGTTCGGCCACGCGGGCGCGGCAGGCAGCGACACCGGCCTCCTTTACCGCACCAAAGCCGGCGATTCGTGCGGGGGTAGCGGCGAGCGCGAGGGCAGTGTCCATCGTTGCCTCCTCCACTTGCGCCGCGATCCGGCGGGCAAGGTCGCGGTACTCGCCGATCAGCGCGCGTTCCATCCGCCGCTCGGCGGTGTGGCCGAAGGGATCTAGCCATGTTCCGCGCAATCCCCTTGCCTTCGCCAGCATCGTGAAAGCCGGGAAAATCCAGCTTCCGAACGCGATCTTGCGCGGGCGGCCGGTCTTGCGATCCTTGCGGAAAGCCAGCAGCGGCGGCGCGAGGTGGACCTTGAGGCGAGGTTTGCCGCCGAATGCGTCAGACAGGCCCGCGCGAAAGGCCGGTGCGCTGTAGAGACGGGCAACTTCGTACTCGTCCTTGTAGGACATGAGCCGACCAAGCTGGCGCGCGATCTCGCGCAGCAGAGGTTCGCTGTCCTCCAGCCCGCGCGTTGCAAGTGTGCCCGCGATTTCGTCAATGAACCTGCGGTATTGCGCAGCATAGGCGGCGTTCTGCCAGTCAGTCAGCAGGCGCTCGTAACGCGCGGTCAGGGCGGCCAGATCGCGCGGCGGCTCGGGTGCCGAAGGCCCAGCATCGGCCAGCGCTAAGAGGTCTTCACCGCCCGCAGCCGCCAATCTTCCCACAGACAGCGCTGCAAGGTTCGCGCGCACCGCCACACCGTTCAGCCGCACCGCCTCCTCCACCGAGGCAAGCCGCACCGGCAGCAGGCCCTTCTGCGCCGCAAAGCCCAGCATCATCAGATTGGTGAAGATCGAGTCCCCCAAGAGCCGCGTCGCCAGCGAGCCCGCGCGCAGGGAGGCGATTCCCGCCGGATCGACGCGCTTGCCGATGGCGTGCAGGAAGCGGCTGGCGGTCAGATCAAGGTCCGGGTTGCGCTGGAATTCGCCGGTAGGCGCCACGTCCTCGTTCGCCAGCACCCGCGTATCGGGCCGCGCCAGTGCCATGACTTCGGGTGATGAGGCCACCACCAGATCGCAGGCGATCACCAGATCCGCCATGCCCGCACCCAGCCGTGCCGAGGGGATCGCCGCTGCATCGGCGCCGATCCGGATATGGCTCGCCACCGCGCCGCCCTTTTGCGCCATGCCGGTCTGATCCAGCACTTTGGCGGCCTTGCCCTCCAGCTGCGCCGCCATCGCCAGCACCGCGCCAACCGTGAGCACGCCGGTACCGCCAATGCCCGCCACCAGCATGGCGGAGGCTCCGCCCGACAAGTCCGCCACCGCCGGTTCGGGCAAAGCGGCGACCATGCGCGCCAGCGCGGCATCGTCCATGCTGCGTTTCCGGAGCGTACCACCCGAAACCTCGACGAAGCTGGGGCAGAAGCCCTTGATACAGGAGAAATCCTTGTTGCAGCTCGACTGGTCGATGGCGCGCTTGCGGCCGAACTCGGTCTCGATCGGCACGACCGAGAGGCAGTTGGACTGCGTCGAGCAATCGCCGCAGCCTTCGCAGACCGCGGGATTGATCCAGAGTCGCTTGTCGGGATCGGGATAGCCCCCTTTCTTGCGACGGCGGCGCTTCTCGTTGGCGCACGTCTGCTCGTAGACGATGGCGCTGGTGCCGGGGAGATCACGCAAGCTGCGCTGGACCGCATCCAGTTCATCGCGGTGCAGCACGCGGGTTCCGGCGGGCAGATCGGACGCAGCAAAGCGCGCCGGTTCCTCGCTCACCAGCACCACCGGGTGGACACCCTCCACCACCAGTTCGCACACGATCTGCTCGGGACTGAGCGCGCCTTCGGCGGGCTGCCCGCCGGTCATGGCGACGGCATCGTTGTAGAGGATCTTGAACGTCACCCGGCTCTTCGCCGCCACCGCGGCCCGGATCGTCAGCAGGCCGGAGTGCGTGTAGGTTCCGTCGCCCAGATTCTGGAACATGTGCGGCGTATCGACGAAATGCTGCGCGCCGATCCAGGGCATCCCCTCCTGCCCCATGCTCACCGTCTGCATGGTGCTGCGTTCGGGCATGTAGTGGGCAAGGCCGTGGCAGCCGGTCGCCCCCATCGCCGCCGAGCCTTCGGGCACCACGGTCGAGGTATTGTGCGGGCAGCCCGAGCAAAAATAGGCCGGCCGGATCGCGGTGCGTTCGAGCACGGCTGCGGAGTCTTCCCGCTCACGCAGCATGGCATCCCGCGCGGCTATGTCATCGTGCAGCATACCCAGCGCCGCCATGCGCCCGATCAACGCGCGCCGCACAATGGCCGCATCGAGCACACCCACTTCGGACAGCAGCGCGGAGCCATCCGGCGTGGTCTTGCCCGAAAGCGCCGGAGCATCGGCGCGGCCATAGAACAGGCGGGCGATCTGGTCCTCGATAACGGGCCGCTTTTCCTCGACCACCATGACTTCGGGGCTGCCCCCGCAGGCCTGCCGCACGAACGTCACGTCGAGCGGCCAGACAAGGCCGAGCTTCACGACCCTGACCCCCAGCGCCGCACATCCGGCCTCGTCCAGCCCCAGATCTGCCAGCGCCTGACAGAGATCGAGCCAGGCCTTGCCCGCGCTCACCACCGTCAGCCGCGCGCCGGGCGCCTCGTGACTCACGCGGTCGATGCGGTTGAGCGCGGTGAAAAGTGGCACGATCGGCAGGCGCCGCTCGATCACCATTCTCTCCTGATCGAGCGCCGACATCCCGATGCGCAAATTCGGAGAGGGCCCGGCGGGAATCTCCGGCAGGGCAATCGGGAATCTGTGTCCGGGCAGAGTGACGGTCGTGGTCAGGTCCAGCGTGTCGGTCACCGCCTTCATCGCCACATAGAGCCCGCTGGCCCGCGACAGCGCCCAGCCGAACTGGCCGAAGCCGAGAATCTCGTCGGTCGTTGCCGGGTAGAGCACCGGGACCATTGCAGTAATCAGCACATGTTCGGATTGATGCGCGGTCAGCGAGGACTTCGCCGCATGGTCGTCCCCGCAGAGCAGCAGCGCGCCGCCTTTCGGGTGCGTGCCTTCGAAGTTCGCCGCCTTGATCGCCTCCCCCGCGCGCTCGACGCCGACGCCCTTCGCGTACCAGAGCGCAAAAACGCCATCGACGTTGGGCTTGCCGTACCAGTCGAGCTGCTGGGTGCCGCGCACCGAGGTCGCCGCCAGTTCCTCGTTCAACCCGGGCTCGAAGCGAACATGATGTTCGGTGATCAGCTTTTCGGAGGCCCACAACTGCGCATCGAGCGTGGTGATCGGAGAGCCGCGATAGCCGGTGACATAACCCGCCGTGTTCAGCCCCGCCGCACGGTCCCGCCGCGACTGGTCGAGCAGCAGGCGCACCACGCCCTGCAGCGCCGAGAGCATGACCTGCCCCTCGCCCTGCCTGTACTTGTCTTCCAGCGTGACGACCGTCTTGGTCACTCGAACCCCCGGTTTTCCTGTCCTTGCTCGCGGCCTTTCAGATGCCGGGCGGGGGAGCAAGCAGGGAACGCGGGGTGCGCCGTGGGGGTCAAATGGGGGTGCGGTTGGGGTAGGGAACCGGGTGTTTCGGGCCGTTCAAAACACTATACCCATCAACACTCCGTCGCCCCCGCGAAGGCGGGAGCCCCGCCTTGGTTGCGCGCACCTCGAGAACAATTGGATCCCCGCCTGCGCGGGGATGACGAGCTTGATTTTGCGCGATCAGTTCAGGCCGGCTGGCGCAGTTCCTCCACAAGCCTTGGCACATCGGCCAGCGCGCGCAGGGCGTCGTTGAGGTGCGTGCAGCCTTCCGGCCCGCGCAGCATTTCCAGCACGTCCTCGCGCACCTGGCCCAGATTACGCCCGACGAGCCGCGCGACGTTGTGGACGGCGCCGGGGCATTCGCGGAACGGCAGGATGCGCGCTTCGGGATCGAGGCTCAGCACTTCCAGCGTCTGGGCATCGACGGTTGCGCCAAGGTTGTATTCGTGGATGGCGACCCGGCCGCCTTCGCGCAGCCTGGCGCTGTCCTGAAAGGCGGAGGCGATGTGGATCAGGTTGCCGTCTCGCGTCACATCGATGCGGCGGGCGCGGCGGAAACCGGGGCCTTCGTGTTCGAGGAATTCGTGCCAGCCCTCCGGATCGGCCGGGTTGCGCCATTGGCCTGCATCGGCATCGGCCACCTTGTCCAGCGCGGCATCACCGGTGACACCGCTGTTCCCCTCCTGCAGCCCCCAGCAGACATTGGCGCGCTGGGCGAGCACGGGGTTGTCTTCATTACCGCCGCCAAGCCGCTGCCTGAGTATTTCCATCCGCTCGGGAAACCACTGGCCCCATGCGAAGGAGGAGACGAGGGCGGTGCCGGAAAGATCGTCGAGCACGAGATAGAGTGGATCGGCCTGCGCAATGAGTTCGGGCATGATCTCGCGCAGGGTCATGCGCAAATGGCCGCCCGCGCGGGCACCCACAAGCGCGCCGATGCTTGCCGGAGCGGGATCGGCGGCGATCTGGGTGATCGTCTTGTCCTCGGTCATCCGCAGCGAGAATTCGCCCATGGCCAGCGAGCGCCCCGCGCCGTCCGGGCCGGTCAAATAGTCGCGCGCGCGGCCGACGAAGAGGCGCTGCCCGTCCACGCCATCGGGCCAGGCGACATCGATGCTGGAGGTGCGGCGCAGCGAGTTCACGGAGCGCAACGGGGCCGGATTGGCCGTCTGGCGCGGGGGCGGCGGGTAGGACGCGGAAGGAATTGGCCCTGTTGGAACTGAGGTCGTCATGGTGGCATCCTGCGATTTTTTGTTTTCGCCGATCAGCCTGACACCTTCACCAGCAGCTTGCCTAGATGGTTGTTGCCAGAAAACACCCCGGCGAATGCGGCCGGTGCAGCCTCCAGCCCCTCGACCACCGCCTCCGGGCATTGGATGCGCCCTTCGGCAATCCACCCGGCGATATCGTCCAGCGCCTGCTGCCCGCCGACGAGGAAGCCGCCGAAGCCCCTGATCTCCAGCCCCTTGGCCATGATCGCGCGGAAGAAACCGGGCAGACGGTCCGGCCCCGGACCTTCCAGGCCCATCCCGTAATAGGCGATGAAACCGCAGACCGGCATCCGCGCACCGCGCTTGAGGTGGGGGAGGACGGCCAGCATCACGTCCCCGCCGACATTGTCGATGAATACGTCCGCACCTTCGGGCAGGGCCTTGGCCAATTGGTCGGCGAAGTCCGCCGCCTTGTAGTCGGCGGCAGCATCGAAGCCGAGGTCGATCAGTCCCCGGCACTTGTCCAGTCCGCCGGCGATACCGATCACGCGCGCGCCGCGAATCTTCGCGATCTGTCCGGCAAGACTGCCCACCGCGCCGGCCGCGGCCGAGATCACCACCGTCTCCCCCGCCGCGACCCGGCCGATGCCGATCACGCAGGCATGGGCGGTCTGCCCCGGCATCCCCAGCGCGCCGAGCGCGGTGGAGACGGGTGCCTGCGCTGGATCGAGCTTTCGTGGCGGCCCGCGCCAATCGGCCCTGTCCGGCGCGACAAGGGCATATTCGCGCCAGCCGGTGCGATCCTCCACCACGTCCCCCACCGCATAGCCGGGGTGGTTGGAGGCGGCGACTTCGCTCACCGTCGGCCCATACATGACCTCTCCGGGATGGACCTGCGTCACGCCGGAAAGGCGCTTTTCGTCGATGGCGAAGCGGATCAGCGGGTCGAGACCCAGCCACAGTGTGCGCAGCAGCACCTCACCCTCGCCCGGCGCGGGGATTGGCGCATCCTCCACGCGGAAGTCCGAAGGCTTTGGGTTGCCTTGCGCATAGCGTGCCAGCACGACCTGCTTCATGGTGCCGCTCACCGCAGTTTCACCGTCACCGCCGACATGCCGCGATGGTCGAGTCCGCGATACTCCGGCTTTGGCTTGCCGGGGTCGAGCGTCATGTTCGGGAAGCGGTCCAGCAGTCCGTTGATCGCCACCACCATCTCCTGCCGGGCGACATCCATGCCGAGGCACCGATGCGGGCCGAAGCCGAAGCCCATGTGATGCTCCTTGCGGCGGAAGATGTCATATTCCTCAGGCTTGTCGAACACCGCCGGATCGTGGTTCGCGGCGCCGAGGCACAAGTGGATGCGGGTTCCGGCGGGGACCTTCACGCCCTCCATCTCGGTATCCTCCATGCAGAGCCGCATGAACACCGGATCGGTGGCACGCCAGCGCAGGCCCTCTTCCACCGCAAGGTCGATCAGGCTGCGGTCTTCCTTGCAGGCCTCCCAGAAATGGCGGTGGGTCATCAGCGCATCGATGGTGATGCCCAGTTGCCGCCAGGTGGTGCCGCCGCCTGCGAAGATGGCGAGCTTGCAGTAACCGAACAGCTCATCCTCGGTGAGCGGGCGCTTGGTGCCGTCCTCGTGCGTGATCTCGCAGGCGATCAGGCCGGCGATCAGGTTGTCGCCGGGCTCGCGCTGGTTCTCCGCGATCAGGCGGCGCAAGGTGCCGTCAACCCAGGCGCGGGCCTCGGCCGCTTCCTCGGGCGGCAGGTTGCGCGCACCAAACGTGGCGCGGTTGAGCTGGTAGCGGAACTCGATCACGTCCTCGCCCTCCAGCCCGATGGCGCGGGTGACGGTGGCCATCGGCAGGCGGGCGCAAAGGTCGGTGTTGAGGTCGGTCGTCTCGCGGTCCTTGATCTGGTCGAGCAGGACGTCGACCGTCTCCTCGATCCAGCGCTTGTTCCACCAGTCCAGCACCTTGGGCCGCTTGAACAGCGGCTGCGCGGCGGAGCGCAGGCGCTTGTGCGGCTTGCCGACCATCGAGAGGATCGTGGTGCCGATCGTCCGCACCCCGGCACTCTCGTTATAACCCTCGGAGGAATAGAGCTGGTTCTCGCGAAAGCCGATCTCGCAGGCGCGATAGGAGAAGAACGTCATGTTCTCTCGCGGGGGCCCGAGCATCGAGACCATTTCCGGCACGCCCAGCAGTTCGCGCAAGGTGCCCTTGTGGACCGCGCCGGCCTCGCGCAGGCGGTTCATGTCCTCGGTATAATCGCGCGTGGGATCGACGCCGGAATTGGCGTCCACTTTGTCGACATCGAACATCTCCGCATAGCGCGGATTGTCGGACAGCAGCGATGCGAGCGCGTTGGAACGGGAATCGCTGCCGGAATAGGGACAGGTCGCCATGGTCAGCCTCCTACCTTTCGGCCGGCCGAGAGCCCCCCGTCCACGGGAAGGTTCACGCCGGTCACGTTGCTGGCGAGATCGGAACAGAGGAACAGTGCCGCCGAAGCGGTGTCGCGCGGGTCGATGGCGCGGCCGAGCGGATGGCCGCGGCCCATGCCTTCCAGGATGCGGTCGCGGTGCTCGCTCTCGGGGTCCATCCCGGCATAGTGGGTGAGCATGCCCGCCGGGCAGACCGCGTTTACGCGGATGCCCTTTTCCGCCACTTCGATGGCGAGCGCGCGGGTAAGCTGCACCACCGCGCCCTTGGTGGCGCCGTAGAACACCCCGCCATAGCCGATCAGCCCGGCAACCGAGGCGGTGGAGACGATGGCCCCGCCGCCCAGTCCGTCCTTGGCCTGCCTCTCGAACTGCCGGATCGCCGACTGGCAACCGTGGACCACGCCCATCACGTTGACTTCGGAGACGCGGCGCATTTCCTCGTCCTCGCACTCGATCAGGCTGCGCAGGCCCTGGCCGGGGACCGGGCTGATGGTGATCCCGGCGTTGTTGTAGATGCAGTCCAGCCGTCCGAACGCCTCCACGCCCGCCGCCACGGCGTGATCGACCGAGGCGGGATCGGAAACGTCGCATGCCACGGCGATGGCCTTGCCGCCCTCAGCCCGCACCATCGCAGCGGTGGCGACCGCTTCGTCCGCGTTTACGTCCACCGCGATCACTTTGGCGCCGTGTTCCGCAAAAAGCAGACAGGCGGCGCGGCCCACACCCGATCCGGCCCCGGTAATCAGTGCGACTTTGCCTTCGAGCAGTCCTTGCATCCCGGTCCTCTCCTACCCGCCAATATTCAGCGTGGTCATGATCTGGAATTCGCGCAGCCCCTCGATGCCGCGCTCGCGGCCAAGGCCGCTCATCTTGATGCCGCCGCCGCTGGCATGACTGGAAGCGAGCGCACCGTTGACGTTCACCGCGCCGCTGCGGATCTTCAGCCCCACTTCCAGCGCCTTGACCTTGTCCTTGCCGTGGACCCAGCCGGACAGGCCGAAGCGGCTGTCATTGGCCATTTCCACCGCGTGATCGAGGTCGCGGTAGCCGATCACCGAAACCACCGGCCCGAATATCTCCTCCTGCGCGGCTGGGTTGGCGTTGTCGGGCAGGTCGAGCACGGTGGGCTCGAAGAAATAGCCCTTCTCCAGCCCATCGGGTCGCTTGCCTCCGCAGACCACGCGGCCGCCTCCCGCGACGGCGGCAGCAACGAAGTGCTCGCACCGCGCGCGCTGGGCGGCGCTGACGACCGGGCCAAGCTGGGTCGCCGGGTCGCTGGCCGCGCCGATCTTCACGCCGGACAGCAATTTCGCCATCGCCTCCAGCACCTCGGCCTTGCTTTCCTGCGGCACGAAGACGCGGGTGCCGAGCACGCAGCCCTGCCCGGCGTGCGAGGTGCAGACGCTCATCGCCGCCATGGCCGCGCGGTCCACCGAATCCGGCAGGTAGATCTGCGCGGACTTGCCGCCGAGTTCGAGCACCAGCCGCTTCAACGTGACCGCCGCCTGCTTCGCGACCTCCACGCCCACGGCGGAGGAGCCGGTGAAGCTCACCATGTCCACGCGCGGATCGCTGGTCAGGGCCTGCGCGCCCTCGACGCCCGCTTCGATCACGAGGTTGAATACACCTTGCGGCAGGCCCGCTTCCTCGGCCGCCTCGGCAAAGACCAGCGCGGAAAGCGGCGTCAGCGGATTGGGCCGCAGGATGACTGTGTTGCCCGCCATCAGCGCGGGCACGACCTTCCAGAGCGCGGTGTAGAACGGCACGTTGTACGCCGAGATCGCCGCCACCACGCCGATCGGCGACCAGCGCTTCACGCTCTGCACCGCGAAATGGGCGTTGACCCGCTCGTGAAGGGGCAAGGGGTTGTCCTCGATCTCCGGCAGGCGGAGAATCAGATCGATGATTTCCCGCGCCATCCGCAACGGCGCCTGGACTTGCGCGCCCATCACCGTCGAGCCGACCGGACAGCCCGCTTCACGGATCGCGAGGTCTTTCAGCCGGCCGGCACGATCTTCCAGCGACGCAGCGAAGCGGGTCATCACTGCGGCGCGCGCCGCCATCGGCAAATGAGGCCATTCGCCGCTGTCAAAAGCCGCGCGGGCCGCGGAAATCCCGGCTTCCACCTGCCCTGCCGACAGTCCGGAAAGGACCGCCACGACGCTTTCGTCGGAGGGGTCCAGCACCTCGAAGCGGGCGCCTTCTCCGGCAAGGAACACACCGCCGACGTAGCCGGCTGAGGGGCTGGCGTTCGTGCCTGCCGGGGGGCCTGCGCAGTCCAGAGCCTCTCTCCATTATTCGTTATTGTGAATTTATGTTCGCAGATGAGACTATCCGAGGAGTTTCGGTGCGTCAATCGCGTCCACGCTGGCGCAGCCTCGCGCCGTGCCGGCGGTTGTCACTTCGCCGGGCGATCCCTATTCCATGCCCGCAACGAGAGGCCGGCGCGCCAGCGCCGCCGCAACCAGCGAGGACCTGCACGAAATGGCGTACACCGACTTCCTCCGGCAGCAGTGCTACATCGACGGCAAGTGGTGCGATGCCGATTCCGGCGCGACTCTCGAAGTGACCGATCCCGGCACCGGCGCCGTCCTGGGCACGGTTCCCAAGATGGCGGGTGACGAAACCGCCCGCGCGATTGACGCGGCCGAGAAGGCCCTCCCGGCCTGGCGGGCGAAGACGGCCGGAGAGCGTGCGAAGCTGATGCGCAAGCTCTACGAGCTGATGCTCCAGCACCAGGACGACCTGGGCGAACTGCTCACCCGCGAACAGGGCAAGCCGCTGGCCGAAGGGCGCGGCGAGATCGCCTATGGCGCCAGCTTCATCGAATGGTTCGCCGAAGAGGGCAAGCGCGCCTATGGCGACGTGATCCCCGGCCATGCCCCGGATCGCCGCATCGTCTGCATCAAGCAGGGCGTTGGCGTGGTCGCCGCGATCACGCCCTGGAACTTCCCCAATGCCATGATCACCCGCAAGCTCGGCCCGGCGCTGGCGGCGGGCTGCACCATCGTTATCAAACCGGCATCGGCCACGCCCTATTCGGCGCTGGCCATCGCCCAGCTCTGCGAGATGGCCGGCATTCCGGCGGGAGTCGTCAACGTCGTCACCGGCAGCGCCGGGCAGATCGGCGGCGCGCTCACCTCCAGCCCGAAGGTGTCCAAGCTGACGTTCACCGGCTCGACCGAGATCGGCCGCGACCTGCTGCGCGAATGCGCCGAAACCATCAAGAAATGCTCGATGGAACTGGGCGGCAATGCGCCGTTCCTCGTGTTCGACGATGCCGACGTCGATGCCGCGATCGACGGCGCGATGATCTCCAAGTTCCGCAACGGCGGCCAGACCTGCGTCTGCACCAACAGGTTCTACGTCCAGGACGGCGTCTATGACGAATTCGTCGAGAAGCTGGCCGGGCGCGTCTCGGCCATGAAGGTCGGCTATGGGCTCGATTCGGGCACCGAGGTCGGCCCGCTGATCGACGAGAAGGCTGTCGAGAAGGTCGAGGAGCACCTCAAGGACGCCATCGACGGCGGTGCCACGGTGCTTGCCGGCGGCCAGCGCAACGAACGCGGAGGCTCGTTCTTCAACCCCACGGTGATCGCCGGGGTGAAGCCCGACATGAAGCTGGCACGCGAGGAAACCTTCGGACCGCTCGCCGGGGTGATCCGCTTCAAGGAAGAGGCCGACGCCATCCGCATGGCCAACGACACGGAGTTCGGCCTGGCCAGCTATTTCTACGCCTCGGACATCAGCCGCGTGTGGCGCGTCGCCGAAGCGCTGGAAGCGGGCATGGTGGGCATCAACACCGGCCTCATCTCCACCGAGGTCGCGCCGTTCGGCGGCGTGAAGCAATCGGGTCTGGGGCGCGAAGGTTCGCACTACGGGCTCGATGACTACATGGAAGTGAAATATCTCTGCATGGGGATCAAACCGGCGGCCTGACGCCAGGACGATGGCAGGGGCGCCCGATTTGCGCGGCGCCCCTGCTCCCCCTCCCCCTCCCCCTCCCCCTCCCCCTCCCCCTCCCCCTCCCCCTCCCCCTCCCCTCAACGCGATGAATTGCCGCGGGACCGGCCATTCTGCGGAGTGCAGCGATCATGTGCCGGGACTTCTCCTTTCGCCCCGGCGAATAATTGAACACAAGTTCAGCCCGGCTCTTCTGGCGGGTTCCGTTCCCGTCTAGCCTGCTCCCACGGAAAAATCGGGCGCACAGGCGCCGGAACGGGAGACTGGATAATGTCCTACAAGGTTGCCATCGTCACCGGCGCCGCCGCCGGAATCGGCGCCGCTTGCGCCAAGCGCCTGGCCAGGGAGGGCGTGGCGGTCGCCGTGCTCGATCTCGATGCGGAGCGCTGCGAAGACACCGTCAGGGCCATCCGCGAAGCCGGCGGGACCGCGCTCGCGCTTGGCGCGGATGTGTCGAACCGCGCCTCGGTGAAAGCCGCCGTGGATCAGGTGCGCGAAAAGCTCGGCCCGATCTCGATCCTCGTCAACAATGCCGGCGTCACCGATTTCACGCCGTTTGAGGAACTCACCGACGAGCGCTGGGACTTCATCTATGCGGTCAACGTGCGCGGGCTCTTCATCATGACCCAGGAATGCCTGCCGGACATGAAGGCCGCGCACTGGGGCCGCATCGTCAACATCTCTTCATCGAGTGCGCAGACCGGGGCGATAAA
Organism: Novosphingobium sp. TK71; assembly: GCF_055361505.1. Classification (NCBI taxonomy): domain Bacteria; kingdom Pseudomonadati; phylum Pseudomonadota; class Alphaproteobacteria; order Sphingomonadales; family Sphingomonadaceae; genus Novosphingobium; species Novosphingobium sp. TK71. The sequence goes on along the minus strand of NZ_CM143962.1, from coordinate 3,069,812 downwards.
CATGATCCCCTATTCCTCCTCGAAGGGCGCGGTCGTGACGATGACCCGCTCCATGGCGCAGGAATTCGGCCCCCTCGGGATCACCGTGAACAATATCCCGCCCGGCTCGGTGATGGGCACGATCATGTCGGAAGCCAATCGCGACCGCTTCCAGATCCCGACCGAAGTCCTGCTCCAATCGGTGCCCGTGCGCCGTCTTGGCGAACCGAACGATATCGCCAATGCATGTGCCTGGCTGTGCCACGAGGATACCGGCTACGTCACCGGCCAGACCATCGGCGTCAACGGCGGGCGCGTGGTTACCTGAACCCACGGCCGAAACATAAAGGGCCGACGGTTTGCACCGCCGGCCCTCGTTCCACATGGGGGGTGGTGGAACTGCTAAATTCGAATCAGGCCTGAGCGCCCTTGCCTTCGGTGTTATAGCGCTCGATCGCCTCGATGACGATCTGCCGCGCTTCATCGGCGCCGCCCCAGGTTCCGACGCGCACCCACTTCTCCTTTTCGAGATCCTTGTAGTGGGTGAAGAAGTGCTCGATCTGGCTGAACACGATCGGCGGCAGATCGCCCTTTTCCTGAACGTCGGAATAATAGGGGAAGGTGGCGTCGTCGGGAACGCAGACCAGCTTCTCGTCGCCGCCGTGCTCGTCTTCCAGGTTCAGCACCGCGATCGGGCGAACGCGCACGACCGAGCCGGGCACGAAGGGCGAGCGGGCAACGACCAGCGCGTCAAGCGGATCGCCATCGGGCGAAAGCGTGTGCGGCACGAAACCGTAGTTGGCGGGGTAACGCATCGGCGTGTGCAGGATACGATCGACGAACAGCGCGCCCGAGTCCTTGTCGAACTCATACTTCACGGGCTCACCACCAACGGGAACCTCGATGATGACGTTCAGGCTCTCCGGCGGGTTCTTGCCGACAGGAATCATGTCGATGCGCATGTTGGTCCTTCATTTACAGGCACGGGTCAGGCGTGCCGGTTCATCTTTGACCGGGGGGCTTAGCCTTGCGGTTAATGCATCGCAACCGCCTTCTCGCACTTGCGGCGCATCGTTTGCGACACTTGCGCCGCTGCGATGGAGCCCGGAACGCGGGATTCCGCCTCGCAGAAATGCGTAACCCGGAGAACGGCACGTGCCATCCCCCGGGTTACGCTATAAGTTTCCGCAACTTACCTGAATGCGGTCACTTCGTGCCGGTTACTTCCCGCGCGGCGCCAGCAGGCGATCAAGCCCGTTGACCTTGCCCGGCGTGGTGCTTTCCAGCCAGGGCCAACGCAGGCCGCCGTGATAATCCAGCGCCACGGTGCTGAATGCGTCGCCGCGCTTGACCAGCAGCGAGATCGGCTCCTTCGCCGTCTTCGCCGCCGTGATCGCATCCTTGACGACTTCGCCGCTATAGGCCGTGCCGTTCACCGCCACGACCTTCACGCCGCTGACGAGACCGGCATTGTAGCCAAGCCCGTCGAACACCGCGCCGGTCACAGTGCCTTCGTTATCCAGCGTCACGCCCAGCGAATACGTAAGGTCGAGCGACTTGCGCGAATCCGAGACGCCCTTGTCGTAGCCGTTCTGCGTGTCCTTCCAGACCAGCTTGTAGCCCCCCATCTCGATGCCCTTGGTCGGCGCCGGCTGGTTGGTGTCATAGATGCGGGTCTTGAGGAAACCGGCCCAGTCGTAGGGATAGACGCCGTTCAGCGCCCTGGCGACTTCGTCGAAATCATACGTCAATTCGCCCCAGTCGCCATCGCGCACGCCGAAGAAGGCCTTTGCGAAATCATCAAGGCCCTTCTTGCCGCCGGTGCCCTGGCGGATGATCTGATCCGCTTCGAGCCAGGTCAGCGCACCTTCAACGTAATAATCCTCGGTGCGGGTGACGGAAGTGTAGGGCAGCGGACGGCGCATGTTGAGGACCGGCGCGAAAGTGGTGTCCTCCACCGAACGCCAGCCGCGACCCGGCGTCGCTTCCGAATAGCGCGCGACAGCGCCTGCCAGCGTGTCGAGGATCGTCTGCTTGGTCTGCACGCCCGAGCGCGCCGCGAGGATGTAGCCCCAGAACTGGGTCTGGCCCTCATAGACCCAGAGCAACGTGTTCTGCATCGGCTGCTGGTAGTCCGGCGTCCAGAGGTCGGCCGGGCGGCGGTACTTTCCGTTCCAGCTATGGACGAATTCATGCGGGATCACGTTGCGATCCCAGTCCATCTTGTCCCAGTCGGTCCAGACCTTGGGCTCCATCTGGTTCTCGCTCGAACGATGGTGCTCGAGGCCGATGCCGCCCATGCGGTCGGTCAGTGCCAGCAGGAAGTCGTAGTGGTCGAAATGGCGCGCGCCGAACGTCAGCAGCGCTTCCGACACGAGATTGCGATAAGCCTTCATGTTCTCGGGCTTGATGCCGAGCAGCTTCGCCTCGTCGGCAACGACATCCATGCTGACGTCATGGCCCAGATCCCAGCGCTGGGCGTACTTGCCCGCGAAGACCGGCTCGTCGACCAGGCGCTCATAGTCGGTCGCCGTCCAGGTCACGCTGTCGCCCTGCTGCACTTTCCCGTCGAGCGAGGTGTAGACGGTCCAGCCGGCCGGGAACTTCACGGTCGGCTTCACGGTCACGCCGCGGGTGTAGTAGCCCGAGGGATAAAGGCTCATCTTCTCCCACTGGAGGTTGAGCATTTCCTGCGTCATCGTGATGCGGCCTTCCTTGGCCTGCACCGGCGAGGTGTGGATGAACTTCGCCGTGACGACCTGCGTTCCGGCCGGAAGCTCCAAGTGGAAGGCATTCACGGCCACGGTGTCGCGCTGCCACTTGATCTCCTTGCCGTCGGCAAGGAAATGGATCTGCGCGAGCAGCGCAGCGGGGCCGGTCGGCGAGTGATTGCCCGGCAGCCAGCTCGGCTGGACGAGGGTCAGCTTGTCGGTCCCCGACGCGACCGGGAACTGCTGCGTGACCTGGTAGACGCCGTGGACGACATCGCTGGCGTCGATGTCGAGCGAGATGGTCCCGGCATAAGCCTTGTCCTGCGCGGCTGGCAGCGGCGCGGGCAACGCGGGCGCCATCGGCCGGCTCCGCTGGGCGGATTCCTGCGCGAGGGCGGGGGTTGAAACGGAAAGTAGGGCGAGGAGCGTGACGACCGCGGAACGATATTTCATTACGTCATTCTTTGCGACAGTTGCCGGATTTGGCAACCGTCCAATCCACTAAACGGATCGGGGCCACTTTCCCCGCCGCTCCAATCGGGCTAAGCGCGCGCGTCATGAGCAGCACACCGAGCAACACCCCCCTGGGCAAGACGCCTCAGGCGATCCGCGGAACCCAGGATATCTTCGGCATCGACGCCGAGGCTTTCGCGCACGTTGTCGAGACGTTCGAACGCGTCCGCAAGCTCTATCGTTTCCGCCGCGCCGAAATGCCGGTCTTCGAGAAGACCGAAGTGTTCTCCCGCTCGATCGGCGAGACGACCGACGTCGTGTCCAAGGAAATGTACTCGTTCGAAGATCGCGGCGGCGAATCGCTGACCCTGCGCCCGGAATTCACCGCCGGCATCGCCCGTGCCTACCTGACCAACGGTTGGAAGCAGTTCGCCCCGGTCAAGCTGGCCACGCATGGGCCGCTGTTCCGCTACGAACGCCCGCAAAAGGGCCGTTACCGCCAGTTCCACCAGATCGACGCCGAACTGATCGGCTCGCCCGAACCGCTCGCCGACGTGGAACTGCTGGTCATGGCCGACCACCTCCTCAAGGAGCTGGGAATTTCGGACGGCGTCACGCTCCAGCTCAACACCCTGGGCGACGTTGCCAGCCGCGAAGCCTGGCGCGCCGCGCTGATCGAATACTTCCGCGCCCACAAGGATGCGCTTTCGGAAGATTCGCAGGACCGCCTGGAGCGCAATCCGCTGCGCATCCTCGATTCCAAGGACCCGCGCGACAAGGTTTTCGTCAGCGACGCGCCCCGGATCGACGATTTCCTCTCGGCCGAGGCACAGGACTTCTTCGGCGCGGTGACTCACGGCCTCGACGCTGCCGGCGTGGCTTACGAGCGCGCGCCTTCGCTGGTTCGCGGGCTTGACTACTATCGCCACACCGCCTTCGAATTCGTGACCGACCGGCTTGGCGCGCAGGGCACGGTGCTGGGCGGCGGCCGCTATGACGGTCTGATGGAAAGCCTTGGCGGCCCGGCTACGCCAGCAGTCGGCTGGGCTGCGGGGATCGAGCGCCTGTCGATGCTCGTCGCCGATGCCGGCACGCTTACCGAAGCCCCGCTGACCGTGGTTCTCGCAGTGGAGGACGATGCCGCGCTGGGTTATGCCCAGAAGGTCATCACCGCGCTGCGCTTCCAGGGCCTCGACGCCGAGATGGTCGCCACCGGCAGCGCCCGCAAGCGCTTCGACAAGGCCGTGAAGATGGGCGCCCGGGTGCTCGTCTCGTTCGGCACGAAGGATGGCCTGCCGAGCGCAAACCTGCGCGCGGCCGAGCCGACCGCCGAATACCTCGCGGTCGAGCAGGTTCTCCAGTCGGTCCACCCGTGAGCATTTCCGACGCCCGCCTCGGCCAGATCGCCGCGCGTTTCGCGGAACTTGAGGCACGCCTTGCCTCGGGTACGCTGGAAGGCGACGCCTTCGTCGCCGCCAGCCGCGATTATGCCGAACTGGAACCGGTGGCGCGCGTTGCCGCTGAAGTCGTGTCGATGCGCGGCGAACTGGTATCGCTCCAAACCCTGGAAGACCCGGACCCCGACATGCGCGCACTGGCCGAGGAGGAAATCTTCCGCCTCAAGGGCCAGTTGCCCGAAACCGAACGTCAGCTCGCCATCGCCATGTTGCCGCGCGATGCGGCCGACGTCCGCCCGGCCATGCTGGAAATCCGCGCCGGAACCGGCGGCGATGAAGCCGCGCTTTTCGCGGCCGATCTCTACCGCATGTACGAGCGCTATGCCGCCGAGCAGGGCTGGCGGGTCGAAATGGTCAGCGCCAACGCCAGCGACGTCGGCGGCTTCAAGGAAGTCGTCGCCAACGTTACCGGCTCGGGCGTTTTCGCCAAACTCAAGTTCGAAAGCGGCGTCCACCGCGTACAGCGCGTGCCGGTCACGGAATCGGGCGGCCGGATCCATACCTCCGCCGCCACGGTCGCGGTGCTGCCCGAACCGAGTGAGGTGGATGTCCAGATCGAGGACAAGGACCTCAAGATCGATATCTACCGCGCTTCCGGCGCGGGCGGCCAGCACGTCAACACGACCGATTCGGCGGTGCGCATCACTCACCTGCCCACCAATCTCGTGGTGATCTGCCAGGACGAGCGCAGCCAGCACAAGAACAAGGCCAAGGCCATGCAGGTTCTGCGCGCGCGCCTCTACGAGAAGATGCGTGACGAGGCCCATGACGCCGAGGCCGAGGCCCGCAAGGCCATGGTCGGCTCGGGTGACCGCTCCGAACGCATCCGTACCTACAATTTCCCGCAGGGGCGCGTCACCGATCACCGTATCAACCTGACGCTGCACCGCCTGCCGGAAATCCTCGAAGGGCCGGGCCTTGCCGAAATGATCGACGCGCTGATCGCCGAGGACGAGGCCAAGCGCCTCGCCGCGATGGATGCCTGAAAAAACAGTCGGCGAGGCGATCCGCGACGCAGCGGAGCGCCTTGCCGCGACCAGCGACACCGCCCGGCTGGATGCCGAAGTGCTCATGGCCCATGCCCTGCACACTTCGCGCTCGTCCCTGCTGCTTTCCCGCATGCGCGACGATGCCCCCGCCGGCTTCGCCGCGCTGGTTGCACGCCGGGCGGAGCACGAACCGGTCGCCTATATCACCGGCCAACAGGAATTCTTCGGCCTGCCCTTCACGGTCGGCCCCGACGTGCTCATTCCGCGCGGCGATTCGGAAGTTCTCGTCGAAGCCGCCCTTGCGGCCCGCCCCGATGCCCGTTCCGTGCTCGACTGCGGCACCGGATCGGGCGCGCTGCTCCTGGCTGTGCTCGCGAACCTCCCGCAGGCCCGCGGCGTGGGCATGGACAGTTCGCCCGGCGCCCTCGCCACCGCGAAGGCGAATGCACAAGCCCTCGGCCTTGCCGATCGCGCGCGCATGGTTGCGGCGGACTGGCTCCTCAGCGACTGGGCCGATGCCCTCGGCGGGCCCTTCGATCTCGTGCTGGCCAATCCGCCCTATGTCGAGACGACGGTGGAACTCGATCGCTCGGTCGCCTCCTATGAGCCTGCCAGCGCACTTTATTCCGGCGAACTGGGCCTTGATGACTACCGGATTCTGATACCGCAATTGCCCGGCCTGCTGGCGCCCGGCGGCGTCGCCCTCGTGGAGATCGGTCATGAACAGGCCGAATCCGTCGCCGAGATCGGCCAGCTTGCCGGCCTCGCCAGCCGTCTCCACCGCGACCTCGGTAATCGTCCGAGAGTGTTGGAGTTTTCAACAGCCGCGTAAGTTTTCACTTGGAATCGCCGTCCGGAATGCCTAAGGATTACGGCGAACCGGTACATGGATGGAATTTCCCATGCGGACGGTTCGCCTCCATCACTTGCAGACAGTCGCGGACGGAAACGCCTCGACCGGGCAACAGTGGAGTTCACGGCACTCGGGGGCGATCCGTGATCATGTGACGTGTGGCAGATCGGCCCGACGGGAACAGGCCGGTGCCCTGGGTTTTGAGGAAATAAATCCTTGAATAATAATCGTGGTAACAACCGTCGGCGTGGCCGCGGTAATAATCGCCAGCAAGGCGGCCAGCAGACCAATCGGATCGACAGCAGGGCTCGCGGCAATGCGCCGCAGCTGCTGGAGAAGTATCGCAAGCTGGCACATGACGCGCATCTCAATGGCGACCGCGTGACTGAGGAATATTACCTTCAGTTCGCGGACCACTATTTTCGCGTGATCGCCGACCAGAAGCAGCGCCAGGAAGATTCGCGCCAGCCGCGCCGCGACGATCGTTCGTCGGATTACGGCGATGACTACGGCACGGACGAATATGGCGATTACGATGCGCCTGCCAGCCAGGAGCGGCAGGAACGTCCCGAGCGGCAGGAACGTCCCGAACGCCAGGATCGACCTGAGCGGCAGGAACGTCCCGAACGCCAGGATCGACCTGAGCGGCAGGAACGCCCTGAACGTCAGGAACGCAGCTTCGACCGCCAGGACCGTCCGCAGCGTCAGGACCGTGCTCCGCGCGCCGAGCAGCAGGCCGAGGAACCGACCGCCGAGGCGACCGGTAACGAAGCCGAGCCCGAGCGTTCGGTCTACGAACCGGCCGAAAACCCCTTCGTGCGTGACAACCGCCCTTCGCGCGGCCTGAAGCAGCGCAAGCCGCGTCGCACCCGTGAAGAGGCCGGCGGCGAAGGCGAAAGCAACGCGGCCTCCGCCGATGTTGCTGCTGCCGAACCTGCGGCCAACCTCGACCCGGCCATCCTGCCTCCCGCGATTTCGGCTGCGCCCGCCAAGCGGACGCCCAAGGCCGCCGCGGAAAAGCCCGCGGCCGAAAAGTCGGACGATGTGAAGTCCGATGAAACCGCCGAGGAAAAACCGCGCCGTCGCCGTACCCGCAAGGCCGCTACCCCGGCCGACGAAGGTGGCGACAGCCCGCTGGAAGCGGTCAACTCCTGAAACGAAACGCGAATGCGCTTGGCGCGCATTCGCTGACGTTCCGATCCACGGCCCACGTCCCGCCACAAGGCGAGACGTGGGCCGTTGGCGTTTCATCCCGCCGGCAAGAAGCGAACCCGGCGCGAACTCCGCTTGCTTCCGGCCATCTTGCCCGTACATAGCCGCAGCAATGGATTCCCTACGGCGCGAGGCCCGGTTCTGAAACCCGCAATGGACTTCCTGAACCGCCATCCGCGCCTTGCGGCGGGGTTTGCAGCGATTCTCGCCGGGGCCATGGCGGCCTGCGGCTTCCAGCCCCTCGCACTCTGGCCGCTGACGTTGCTCGGCGTGGCCTGGCTTGCCGAACTGATCACACGTGCGCCGGGATGGCGACGCGCCCTGCTGATCGGCTGGTGCTTCGGCCTCGGGCACTTCACCCTGGGGGACAACTGGATCGCCACGGCATTCACTTACCAGGCCTCCATGCCCGCCTGGCTGGGGATGATCGCGGTATTCCTGCTGTCGCTCTACCTCGCGATCTATCCCGGCCTCGCCGCGCTGGCGGGCTGGTTGCTGCTGAGGCTGGATCGCGGCCGCAGGGACGGTCCGCGTGATGTGCCGGGGCCGGGCGCCTTCCTCATTCTCGCGCTGGCACTCGCCGCCGCCTGGATCGTGAGCGAATGGCTGCGCGCCTGGGTCTTCACCGGCTTTGCCTGGAACCCGCTCGGCGTGGCTCTGCTCGGCGGCTTCCAAAGCCGCGGCCTCGCGCTGGCGGCACCGTGGGTGGGGACTTACGGTCTTTCCGGCCTGCTGGTCCTGATCGCCTGCCTCCCCGGCTTGCTCTGGCGGATGATCCGCAGCTTCAAAGGCCCTGCACGCTGGAGCTGGGTGCTGCCCGGATTCGCCGTCTACATCCCGCTCACGATGCTGATGGCGCAGCCCGATCCCTGGGCACAGCGCAGCGAGGGAGCGATCCGCTTCACGCTGGTCCAGCCCGACATCCGGCAGGAACGGATCGACGATCCGCGCCTTTACGAGGCCAATTTCGTGCAACTGGCGCGCCTTTCCGTTCCCCGCTCGCCGGGGGACAGGCGCCTCATCCTCTGGCCGGAATCCGGCCTTGGGGACTATATTCGCGATGGTTATCCCCCCTTCCTCTACCGCATGTACACATATGCCGGAGACCCGGTTCTCGCCCGCGAGCGGATCGGGCGGGTAATCGGCCCTTACGGCCTGCTGATGACCGGTGCGGTGGATCTGGTGATGGAGGGCGATCAGGCCGTGGCCGCCCGCAACTCGGTTTCCGCGATCGACGGCAATGGCAACCTGCTGGCAAGCTATTCCAAGGCGCATCTGGTCCCCTACGGCGAGTACCTTGCCCTGCGCTGGCTGCTCGAACCCCTTGGCGCCACCCGGTTCGTAGCGGGAAACCTAGACTTCTGGCCCGGCCCGGGCCCGCGCACCGTCGACTTCGGCGAATGGGGCAAGGCCGGCATCCAGATCTGCTACGAGATCGTCTTCAGCGGGCAGGTCGTCGATCCCCGCGTAAGACCTGACTATATCTTCAACCCGTCCAACGACGGCTGGTTCGGGAGCTGGGGCCCGCCGCAGCACCTCGCCCAGGCCCGGCTTCGTGCTATCGAGGAAGGCCTGCCCGTCATGCGCTCGACCACGACCGGGATCAGCGCCGTGATCGATGCCGATGGTATCGTGCGCTCGTATGTCCCCTGGCATAGCGCAGGAAGGCTCGACGGAAGCATTCCGCCGCCTCACGAGCCCACGCCGTTCGCACGGTTCGGCAACCTGCTGCCGCTGACGCTTGCCCTCGGTTTCTGGCTTGTTGCGGTTTCCGTTATTGCGCTCCGGCGTCGGCGCGGGTAGACCCGTAACCACATAAAGATTTCTTTATATGTGGTGTCACGATGCGCAATGACTATGTCTTCACCTCCGAGAGCGTCTCGGAAGGCCATCCCGACAAGGTTTCGGACCAGATTTCCGACGCCATCGTCGATCTCTTCCTGTCGAAGGACCCGGAAGCCCGCGTCGCCTGCGAAACCCTGACCACCACCCAGCGCGTCGTCCTCGCCGGCGAAGTGCGTGGCAAGGGCATGATCGACAAGGACGGCCACTGGGAAGATGGCGCGCAGGAGGAAATCCAGCACATCGTCCGTGAAACCGTGAAGCGCATCGGCTACGAACAGGCCGGCTTCCACTGGCAGGACCTGCTGTTCGAAAACCACCTGCACCCGCAGAGCGCGGACATCGCGCAAGGCGTGGACTCGGCCGGCAACAAGGACGAAGGCGCAGGCGACCAGGGCATCATGTTCGGTTTCGCCTGCGACGAGACGCCGGACCTCATGCCGGCCACGCTCGACTACAGCCACAAGATCCTCGAACGCCTCGCGGCGGACCGCCATTCGGGCACCGCGCCGTTCCTCGAACCCGACGCCAAGAGCCAGGTGACCCTGCGCTTCAAGGACGGCGTGCCGGTGGAAGCAACCGCCGTGGTCGTCTCGACGCAGCACAAGGCCGGCTACCACGAAGGCGCGAAGGATGCGGAACTCAAGGCTTACGTGAAGAAGGCCGTGGGCGAGATCCTGCCCGCGGGCTTCGTCACCGAGAACACCAAGTTCCACATCAACCCGACCGGCAAGTTCGAAATCGGCGGCCCTGACGGCGACGCCGGCCTGACCGGCCGCAAGATCATCGTCGACACTTACGGCGGCGCGGCCCCGCATGGCGGCGGCGCTTTCTCGGGCAAGGACCCGACGAAGGTCGACCGTTCGGCTGCCTATGTCACCCGCTACCTCGCCAAGAACGTCGTCGCGGCGGGCCTGGCCAAGCGCTGCACGATCCAGATCGCCTATGCGATCGGCGTTTCCGAGCCGCTTTCGCTCTACGTCGACACGCACGGCACCGGCAAGGCCAGCGATGCCGAACTCGAAGTGGCGATCACCAAGGTCGCGGCTGACGCGCTTGGCGGCCTGACCCCGCGCGGTATCCGCGTCGGCCTTGGCCTGAACAAGCCGATCTACGGCAAGACCGCGGCCTATGGCCACTTCGGCCGCAAGCCGGAAGGCGACCTGTTCCCCTGGGAACGCACCGACCTTGCCGATGCACTGAAGGCCGCACTGGCCTGACCGGCCGCACCTTCGAAGGCATTGAAACGGGCCGGGTTTCCGAAAGGAAGCCCGGCCCGTTCGCTTTGGCGCGGAGCCGGTCCGGCCCTCGCCATCGATGAACCGCCAACCTTGATCGACCAACGACGGCTTCCGGCTTGCACTGCGCGGCAAGCGGTCTAGGTCGTAAACTCATAAACGGCGCCATCGAGGCGCCCAAATGGCGAACAGCTCGGGCCGAAGCTGACGCCGGGCGGGCTGGTTGCCCGTCCAAGGCAGCTTAGGCCCGAGATGGAAGCCATTTGGGCGTCCCTTCGGGATTTGACCAAAATGGCCCAGCGCTGCGTCGGGAAGGCTTGAAATATCGACATATTCCATCACCTTCCCTCCTGGCGCTGAGCCATTTTGCCTCAAACCTCGATGGTGCCGTTTATGAGTTTACGACCTAGCCTCATGGCATCGGCTTGCCGCGCCTTGCCGGCAGGCATCAAGGGACACACTCCACATGATCGAACTCGACCGCCGCGGCGCCCTGGGACTGGCTGCCGCGCTTCCGCTCGTATCGGCATTGCCCGGTCTCGCCAGCGCCGCCACGAACGATCTTGCCGCCTGGGATCTCACTGATCTCTATCCCGACCTTGCAAGCTGGGAAACCGCCCGCAAGCAGGTGATGGATGCCCTGCCCCGCCTTGCCGCATACAAGGGCACGCTCGGCCAGAGCGCCGAGGCCATGGCGAAAGTGCTTGAGGACATCTCCGCCGTCACTCTCAAGGCGATCCGCGTCTACACTTATGCCGCGCTCAAGGCCGACGAGGACCTGCGCATCGCCCCCAACCAGGAACGTCAGGCCCAGGTGCAGGACATGTTCGCCGCCTTCGGCGAGGCAACCGCCTGGACCAGCCCGGAAATCCTCGCCGCGGGCAAGGACAAGGTGGAGCGCTTCATCGCCTCCAACGATGCGCTGAAGCGCCGCTTCGCCTTCTCGCTGCGCAATACCCTGCGCAAGGCCGACCACACGCTCGACACACAGGGCGAGCAGATCCTCGCGGCCGCATCGTCGCCGCTCTCCGGTCCCGGCACGATCCGCGAACAGTTGTTCAACTCGGACATCCCCTGGCCCACGATCACCCTTTCGGACGGACGCGAAACCCGGCTCGACAGCCAGGGCTATTCGCTTACCCGGGATGCCGCGAACCGCGAGGACCGCAAGAAGGTGTTCGATGCCTACTTCGGAGAGATGGGCAAATTCGAAAGCTCGCTGGGCGCCGCCATGGCCGCCAAGCTCAAGGGCGACGTGTTCGAGGCGCGCATCCGCAAATACCCCAATTCGCTCGCCATGGCCCAGGCGGACGACGATGTGCCCGAGACCGTCTACCGCACGCTCGTATCGGCCACGAACGAAGGGCTTCCCCAGCTTCACCGCTATTTCCAGCTCCGCCGCAAGATGCTGAACCTGCCGGATATCCATTATTACGACATCTACCCGCCGCTGGTCAGCCTCGACCGCAAGTTCACGCTCACCGACATGCGCAACATCACGCTGAAAGCCGTCGCCCCGCTCGGGCCGGATTACGTGAAGCAGCTGGGCGAGGCGACCGCGGCCCGCTGGATGGATCCGCTTCCCCGGCCCGGCAAGACGTCCGGCGCCTACATGAACGGCTCCGTCTACGACGTGCACCCCTACCTGCTACTCAACCTCGGCGAGAACTACGAAGGTCTGTCCACTTACGCGCACGAGTGGGGCCATGCCATGCACAGCCTGCTGGCGAAGTCAGCCCAGCCGTTCGAACTGGCGGACTATCCCACTTTCACGGCGGAAATCGCCTCGACCTGCAACGAACTGCTGCTCACCGACTACATGCTGGACCAGGCCAAGACGAAGCAGGAGCGCATCTACTACCTCGGCATGCGGCTGGAAGGGCTGCGCGGCACTTACTTCCGGCAAACGATGTTCGCGGAGTTCGAACTGAAGATGCACGAGATGGCGGAGGCTGGTCAGGGCCTTTCCGGCGAGAGCCTGACGAGGGTCTATCTCGATCTGCTGAAACGCTATCACGGCCCGGATTTCGTGATCGACGAACCCTATGCGATCGAATGGGCCTATATCCCGCACTTCTTCAGCTTCTTCTACGTCTACCAGTACGCCACCTCGATCACTGCGGGGACATGGTTCGCCAATGCCATCCTCAAGGGAGGAAACGCGGAGCGCGAACGCTATCTCGACGTGCTGCGCGCGGGCGGCTCGGACCATCCCACGGCGATCCTCAAACGGGCCGGTCTCGACATGACCAGCCCCCAGCCCTACCGCGATCTCATCGCCGGCTTCGGCCAGACGATAGACGAGATCGAATCCCTGCTCGGCTAAGCCGGCGATGCGACCGTAATTCGGGACGGGAGGCGTCGACATCGCGCCTTCCCCGTCCTACCTGCCGCACGATTGCACCGGCCATTCTCCGTGGCTGACCCAAGGCTGACCCATGGCATATGAAACGCTGATTTCCGTCTCCCAACTCCATGACCTGCTGGCTTCCGGGGAGGACGTGCTGATCCTCGACTGCGACTTCGAGCTGGGCCAGCCAGACAAGGGCCGCGAAAGCTATCGCGCCGGGCACCTTCCCGGCGCGCGCCATGCCCATCTCGACGACGACCTGGCCGGGCCGCCGGACGGTACCAACGGTCGCCATCCGCTGCCCGCCCCGGTCGCGCTCGCCGCGTTCCTGCGCGGACAGGGACTGAAGCCGGGACAGCAGGTCGTCACCTGCGATTCCAGCGGCGGGGCCTGGGCCGCCCGCGCCTGGTGGCTGCTGCGCTGGGTCGGCCATGCCCCGGTCGCCGTGCTGGACGGCGGCAAGCAGGCTTGGGTGGCGGCAGGCCTGCCGATCGAAACCGGAGAGCCTGCCCCCTGCGCACCGGGTACTTTCGTTGCGGGCGAGCCGCTGGTGCCCGCCCCGGTAAATGCCGCGCAAGTGCTCGCAAATATCGAAACCGGCGCCGCGCAGACGCTTGACGCCCGCGATCCGTCGCGGTTCCGGGGCGATCCCAATCCGATCGACCCCGTTGCCGGGCACATCCCGGGCGCGCGAAACCGGTTCTTCCGGGACAACCTCGGGCCGGACGGACGCTTCCGTTCCGCCGAGGAACTTGCCGCCCGCTTCAGCGACCTGCTCGGCGGCCGGCCCGCGATACTCAGTTGCGGTTCGGGCGTAACCGCCTGCCACAATGCACTCGCCATGGCCGTGGCGGGGCTGGCCGAACCACATCTCTATCCCGGCTCGTGGAGCGAGTGGATCGCCGATCCGGCGCGTCCCGTCGCCACGGGCGACTGACGGCAGGCCGCATCGAAGCCGCTCTCGAAAGCTGCGATTCCCGCCGAAGAACAATTACATCCTTGCCGTCAGGCCGCATTCCTGTGCTTGACGAACATCGTACCGGAAATCGGGGGCTGGCCCCGAAGCGATGAATTCTTCCGGTCGGGGGCGACGATGACGATGCGGCTCTGGGCAGGCCTGACAGCATGCCTCCTGGCGGGGACGGCAATGGGCGGGTCAGGCACGGCCATGGCCCGTCCTGCACCTTTGCCGGGCCAGCTCGCCAGCGAGCTTCATGCCCTTGCCGACTATGACACCTCAGGCGACCCGCAAGCCGCGCTGAACCGGATCGACGCGCTGCTCGCAAAGGCGCGCGAAATCCGGGGCCTCGACCCTGTGGACCTGCTTCTTGCCGATGCCACGCGCGGCGAAGCCCTGTTCTGGCTCGGCCGCTACGCGGAAGCGCTCGCCGTCTTCCGCCGGTTCGATGCGGAAATGACCGCTCGCGGCCAACCGATGACACCGCGCCGGGCCGACATCGTCAACAATATCGGTTCCGCGCTCTCCAGCCTCGGAAAGCTCGACGAGGCCCACGGCTACAAACAGCGCGCTCTCGCGATCGCCGAGGAGATCTCCGGGCCGGGCAGCAGCGAATATGCCGCCGCGCTCTACGGGCTCGCGGTGATCGACTATCGACGCGGCCTGCCGCTGGAGGCGATCCCGAAAGTCGAGCAGGCCCTCGCCATCAGCCGCGCCGCTGCGGAGCGCACCGGAACGAACCTCGAAAATCCGGCCATCTACGGCATCACGCTGTCGACCCTTCGCATACAGGCAGGCGATTCCGCCTCCGCCGTCGATGCCGCCCGCGATGCCGCCAGCTGGGCCGAGGCTCGCCTTGGCAAGGGACACCGGATCACGCTGGCATCGCTCAATGCACTGGGGGCCGCGCTCAACGATGCCGGCCTCTACGGACGGGCCACCCCGATCCTGCGCCGCGCGCTGGACTTGCGCATGGCGAACCCTTCGCCTGACCAGCGCGACGTCGGCTATTCGCTCAATGCGCTGGCCTACTCGCTCGACCTCGCCGGTTTTTCCGAAGAAGCGCGTCCTTTCTACGAGCGCTCGGCAGCGATCTTCGAGGCATTGCCACCTTCGGGCCAGTCGATGTCGGGCGCCAACATCTTCGGCCAGATCGCACGCATCGCGCGGGACGACGGAGAAACCGAAACCGCGCTGGCCCTCTATCGCAAGGCACTGGCGCTGGCTCGCCGCAACGCGGCCTCTCCCGACGATCCCGAAGTGCTGTGGGCCGAATTCAGCCTCGCCAAGATGCTCAATCTGACGGGCGATCCAAAAAGCGCGCTGGCGCTGCTCGATCACGTCAACGCGGGCTATGCGAAGCGGGCGCAGGCCGCCAATCTTGATCGCATCTCCGGTCTCGCGCTGCGGGGTCTTATCGATGCGCGTCAGGGCGATCCGGTCGGTGCGCTCGAACGGCTGAAACCCGTCCTGGCTACCTTGCGCGAACATTTGCTGGACCGGGCATCCCCTGCTGCGGGCTCGGTGCGCCTGCGCGATCAGGCTTCGGGGCTCTTCGTGCTCGAAAGCCGCGTGGCGCTTGCCGCAGGGGACATGGAAACCGCGTTCGGCGCCCTCCAGATGGCGGGAATGGGGGACCTCCAGACCGCGTTCGGCGGCGCAGGCCCCTATCGCGGCGGCCATGGCCCCGAAGCCGAAGAGGCCATTCGCGCCTACCGCAACGAAGCCGCCGAACTGCGCGCCCTGCGCCGAGAACGTGACCGGGCGACCGGCGACGGCCAAAGCCTGTCCCCAGATGCTGAGGAAAAGCTCGCCGCATCGGAAACGCGCCTTTTCCGGCTCGATGCCGAGATCGCGCGGCTCGTCCCCGGCCATACCGCGCTGTCCAGCCTGACCCCCGCCGGGCTCATCGCCACCCGCGCACACTTGCGCGGCGATCAGGCGGTTCTCCTTTACGGACAGGATGCCGAAGGTCTGGTCGTGCTTGCGGTCACGCGCGGGGGCATCGCTTCCGCGCTGGTGCCGGTAACACCGCGCCGCCTGCTGGACCTGCAACGCCGCCTGCGCGGATCGATCGAGGAAGGCGTGCTAACGGACGGCCGATCCGCTTTCGACCGGCAGGCTGCCCACGAACTCTACACGCTGCTGTTCCCTACCCCTATCGCGCGCGCCGTGCATGACCGCGAAGAGTTGGCCGTCCTCGCGCAGGGCACCCTGGCCGCGCTGCCGTTCGACCTGCTCGTCACCGCACCGCCCCGTGGATCGGACAGCGATCCACAAGCCCTGCGCGAAACCCCGTGGCTGGTGAGGACTCACGCCGTCGGCACCCTGATAAGCGCTTCCACGCTGTCATCCGGTACATCGCGAAGAGCCGGCCGGCGCGGATTCGTCGGCATCGGCGCTCCGGTGCTGCGAAATCCCGATGCCGATGCCTCTGATGCCGTCGCCACGGTAGTCTCCGCTCTCCCCGGCCTGCCGAGCCTGCCCGGCGCCGGGAATGAGCTTGCCGCGATGGCCGCAACCTTCAGGGGCGAACGCCGGCTGCTCCTCGGCTCCGGCGCCACCGAGGCAGCGGTCAAGGCCGCGCCGCTGGACCGGGCGGGGGTGATCGCCTTCGCCACGCACGGACTGGTGGGCGGCGCCTATCGCAACATGCTCGAACCCGCGCTCGTCCTGACGCCTCCCGCCGATGCGGGCGGGTCCGAAGACGGGTTGCTCACGGCCTCGGAAATCGCGCGGCTCAAGCTCGACGCGGACTGGGTGATCCTTTCCGCCTGCGACACCAGTGCGGGCGACAGCGAGAATGCGCCGACTTATTCCGGCCTGGCACAGGCCTTCATTTCCGCCGGCGCCCGTTCGCTGCTGCTGTCGCACTGGCCGGTGCGGGACGATGTCGCCAGCCGGCTGACACTGGCCACGGTGAAAGGCGCGCGTGGACATACCCGCCGCGCCGAAGCGCTGCGCCGGGCCCAACTCGATGTGCTGGGCGACCGGAGCGTGGCGGGCGCGGCCCATCCGGCGATCTGGGCGCCGTTCGTGCTGGTGGGGAACTAGGTCGTAAACTCATAAACGGCACCTTCGGCCCGAGCTGTTCGCCATTTGGGCGCCTCGATGGTGCCGTTTATGAGTTTACGACCTAGGTGGACGGGGGCGGTGCCACGCCCCCTTGTTCCGTCAGGGCACGAGCACCGTATCGTGCGGTTCCCCTTCCGTCTCCGGATAGTCCAGCGTGAAATGCAGGCCCCTGCTCTCATGCCGATGCAGCGCGGATCGCACGATGAGTTCGGCGGTCTGCAGCAGATTGCGCAGTTCGATCAGGTCCGTGCGCACGCGGAAGTGGCGGTAGTATTCCTCCACCTCGCCGTTGAGCATCTGGATGCGGTGCATGGCGCGTTCGAGGCGCTTGGTCGTGCGCACGATGCCGACGTAGTTCCACATGAAGCGCCGGATTTCCGTCCAGTTCTGCTTGATGACGACTTCCTCGTCGGAATCGGTCACGCGGCTTTCATCCCAGGCGCGAACCGGCGGGGGCGCGTCGAACGTATCCCAGTTGTCGAGGATATGCGCGGCACAGGCCTCCCCGAAGACGAAGCATTCGAGCAGCGAGTTCGAGGCGAGGCGGTTGGCGCCGTGAAGGCCGCTTTCGGTGCATTCCCCGGCCGCATAGAGGCCGGGCAGGTCGGTCTTGCCATCGAGATCGATGAGCACGCCCCCGCAGGTATAGTGCTGCGCCGGGACGACCGGGATCGGCTCCTTCGTCATGTCGATGCCGAGGCCGAGCAGCTTCTCGTAGATGTTCGGGAAATGCTCGCGGATGAACGCTTCGGGTTGGTGGCTGATGTCGAGGTGGACATAGTCGAGGCCATAGCGCTTGATCTGGTCGTCGATGGCGCGGGCCACGACATCGCGCGGGGCCAGTTCGGCGCGCTCGTCGTAATCGGGCATGAAACGGTGCCCGGTGACGGGATGCCTGAGCTGCCCGCCTTCGCCGCGAACAGCCTCGGTGATGAGGAAGTTCTTCACGTCGAGGTTGTAAAGGCAGGTCGGGTGGAACTGCATCATTTCCATGTTGGAAACGCGCGCGCCCGCCCGCCAGGCCATGGCGATGCCGTCTCCGGTGGCGCCGCGCGGCGCCGTGCTGAACTGGTAGACGCGGCCCGCCCCGCCAGTGGCAAGGATCGTCGCGGCGGCGGTGTGCGCCTCGACGCGGCCGGTCTTTTCGTCGAGCGCATAGACGCCCCAGACCCGGCCCGATCCCGAATAGCGCAGTTCATGGCGCCCGGTGATGAGGTCTATGCAGGACTGACCGGGCAGCAGGGTGATGTTGGGATGGCTTTCCGCCGCCTTGAGCAGCGCGCTCTGCACCGCCCAGCCGGTCGCATCGGCGACGTGGACGATGCGGCGGTGGGAATGGCCGCCCTCCCGGGTGAGGTGCAGTTCGCTGCCCTCGGTGTTGAACGGCACCCCCAGTTCGACCAGCCGCTCGATCGCATGAGGTGCGCGCTCGATCACGAACTCCACGGTCTCCAGCCGGTTGAGGCCGGCGCCGGCGATCATGGTGTCGTTGATGTGCTCCTCGAAGGTATCTCCCGCGTCGAGCACCGCCGCGATGCCCCCTTGCGCCCAGGCGGTGGAGCCGCCGGTGAGACTGCCCTTCGCCAGCACGAGAACCTTCAGCCTGTCTGCCAGCGCAAGCGCCGCGGTGAGGCCGGCAGCGCCGGAGCCGACGACGATGACATCATGGGCGCTGGAGCAAGCATTGTCGGAGGGGACATTGGACATGGTCATGACGGCTCCATGCCCAGACTATGACCGGTGCGCAATATTTAGCTTTGCATCCGTATTTGCCCTGCAATCATGTTGCAGTGCAGCGTCGCAAGGGGTAAGGTTGCCGAGCATTCACAACAAGATAATCAGAAAAACGCACGAGGTCTGCCGGGCGGTCGCACGCAGGGAAGCAGTTGGAACTGCTTCGTGATCTGAACTCCAGTACGGAGCGTGCCGCAATGTCAGCCTTTTCCAAGCAACCATTTCAAACGGTGCTTTGCACTTTCAACCGACACGAACCCAACCGGAACACCGTACATTGGGACGGCACGCACTATACCTCGACATGTCTGGGTTGCGGCAAGGATATACGCCGCCAGGCGCACAAGGTATGGAAAGAGGACACGGAAAAAAGCTGATCGGGGCAAGCTGGAGAGGCCCCGGCGGCGAATTGCCGAACCGTCAGTGCCCGGCCGCTCCGGAGAACAGGTTCATCACCATCACGCCCGCCATGATGAGCGCAATTCCGATCAAGGCCGGGACATCGAGCTTTTGACCCTGGAATATCCACGCGATCGCCGTGATCAGGACGATCCCCACGCCTGACCAGATCGCATAGGCCACGCCCGTCGGGATGCTCCGCAGGGCGAGCGACAGGCAGAAGAACGCCACGATGTACCCCGCCGCCATGATCGCGGTGGGTACCAGCTTCGCAAAACCCTCGGACTGTTTCAGGAACGAGGTCGCGATGACTTCCGCAATGATGGCGATGACGAGATAGATGTAGCTCATCGCCCTTTTCAGGCCGCCACGGCACTCGTGAGGCTGACGAACACGTCCTCCAGATCCGCCTCGCGCGTGGTCACGTCAACGATGGCGAAGCCCTGCGCCTGCACGGCCGACAGGATTTCCCCGGCATTGCTGCGGTCCTTGTCGTAAGTGACCTGCAGGACCCGTTCGCCGATCTTTTCCGACTTGAGGAAACCGGGATGGGTGGGCAACGCGGTCACGTCGCGGTCGAAGGTGAGGACGAGGATCTTCTCGCGTGCCATGCCGACCAGTTCGCGAGTCGGCTTGTTGGCGATCAGTTCGCCATGATTGATGATGGCGATACGGTCGCACAGTTCCTCGGCTTCCTCGAGGTAGTGCGTGGTCAGCACGATCGTCGCGCCTTCGCGGTTCAGTTCGCTGACCAGTTCCCAGAGCTGGCGGCGCAGTTCGACGTCGACACCTGCGGTCGGCTCGTCGAGCACGAGCACCGGCGGCTGGTGGACCAGCGCCTTGGCGATCAGCAGACGACGCTTCATGCCGCCCGAAAGGGTGCGGGCGTAAGCATCGCGCTTGTCGGAAAGATGGACCGCCCGCAGCAGCTCTTCCGAACGGCGAAGCGCCTTGGTGATGCCGTAGAGCCCGGCCTGATTCTCCAGCACCTCGAACGGCGTGAAGAACGGGTCGAACACGATTTCCTGCGGCACGATGCCGATCGAACGCTTTGCGTTGCGCTGGTGCCTGTCGATATCGAAGCCCCAGATGTCGATCGTGCCCGAAGTCTTGCGGACGAGGCCCGCCATGATGTTGATGAGCGTCGACTTGCCCGCCCCGTTCGGGCCGAGCAGCCCGAAGATGCCGCCCTCGGGCACGTCGAACGACACGCCCTTGAGCGCCAGCTTGCCCTCGCCGCTGCCGGCGGGCGCATAGCGCTTCTTGAGGTCGCGGATCGAGATGGCGGCAGAGGTCGTGCTGGTCATGGCCCGCATGTGGGGCAGGTTCGCGCGCCAGTAAAGGGCGCGTGTGCGCCGCGCAGCCATTCCCGGCGTTGACGCGCTTCTTCGTTGGATTTACGATCCACAATATATCATAATTGTAGGACAGCACGATCCTGCGGATGATCGGGAGAAGAACCATGGCAACCACCCCCGAGGCCGGCATCGCGGAACGCGACTATTTCACCGACCATGCCGTCTTGCTGGACCCCTACGATTATTTCGAAAGCCTGCGCGCGCGGGGCGCGGTCACGCAGATGCCGGGCCGCGACGTGCTGATCGTGACGGGTTTCGCCGAAGCCGTGGAAGTGCTCCTGAACACCCGCGATTTCTCGTCATGGCTCAACCCCGATCCGCTGGCGCCGCTCCCTTTCGAACCCGAAGGTGACGACATTTCGGCGCAGCTTGCGGCCCATCCCAGCGGGGAGATGGAACTGCTGGTATCCTATGACGGAAACCGGCACGCAGCGGCGCGGTCCTTGCTCAACCCGCTGTTCACGCCTTCGCGGCTACGCGCGAACGGCGAATTCATGCGCGGCTATGCCGAAGACATGGTGCGCGGCCTTGTCGAACGTGGCGGCTGCGAACTGGTGGCCGAAGTGGCGACGCCCTTCGTCACCATGGTCATCGCCGACTTGCTGGGCGTTCCCGCGCAGGACCGCGAGGCCTTCCGCGCGCTCATCGATTCCGCGCCGCCGCCGGGCAACATGGATGCCGCCGACGATGGCCAGAGCATTCATCCCCTGCTGGCGATGGCCGGCTACTTCGCCCGCTACATCGCGGAACGCCGCGCCGTGCCACAGGACGACGTGATGACGGAAATGGCGCTTGCCCGCTATCCCGACGGATCGACGCCGGACGCGATGGAAGTGGTCAAGTCCGCCATGTTCCTGTTCGCGGCCGGACAGGACACCAGCGCCAAACTGATCGGCAATGCCCTGCGCCGCCTTGCCGAGGACCAGCCACTCCAGCAGCGCCTGCGGGAGGATCGCAGCCTGATCGGCCCGTTCCTGGAGGAAATCCTGCGCATAGAGGGTTCGACCAAGGCCACCTTCCGCATCGCCTCGCGCCGAACGACGCTGGCGGGCGTGGAGATTCCCGCCGGTCAGCGCCTCGTCATCTCGCTCGCGGCGGCCAATCGCGACCCGCGCCGCTGGGATGAACCCGAGCGGTTCGTGATCGGGCGGCCGCGCATCAAGGAACATGTCGCTTTCGGCCGCGGTGCCCACACTTGCGCCGGCGCGCCGCTGGCCCGCGCCGAAGTCTCGGTCCTGCTCGACCGACTGCTCGAACAGACCCGCAGCATCACCCTGGACGAAGAGCATCACGGCCCCGCCGAAGCGCGCCGCATCGCCTATGAGCCCAGCTACATCATCCGGGGGCTTGCCGCCCTGCACCTCAAGCTGGAATAGGGCCGCCGTCAGGCGTCGCTGCGCTCATCGAAGACCGAACGGCTGGCCTCGATCGCAGGGCGGTTGGCAAAAGCCCATGAGCCCAGTGCCTGCACCGGCTGCGAGAGCGAACGGCCAAGGTCGCTGAGGGAGTATTCGACACGAACCGGCACGCTGGCGTGAACGGTGCGCACCACCAGTCCGTCCCGCTCCAGGGCGCGCAAGGTTCGGGAAAGCATCTGCTGCGAGATCCCGTTGATCGCGCGCTTCAACTCGTTGAAATGCAGGTCGCCCTCCAGCAGGGTCATCACGACCAGCATCGACCACTTGTCGCCCACGCGGCTGAGAATATCGCCGATAACCCGGCATGCACTTGCCGAGTGAACGATGGCCGGTCCGGTTTCCGGCGGGCTTTCCGCAATCTGTTCCGCCGCCTGTTCCGCCGCGTCGAAGGTGGTCATCTCCATGGTACCTGGTCCTGAAAAAATGCGCTCTTGGCGTCCGTCGCAGTGCAACATAGCTATGGCCAGTCACTTTTCCAGACCACCATTTTTCCAGACCACCCCTTAGAGGTTCTCTCCCATGAAGCTTCTCCATCTCGATTCCAGCATCCTCGGCGAAAACTCGGTCAGCCGCGCCGTTTCGGCGGAGATCGTCGCCACCCTGACCAAGGCCGATCCCTCGCTCGAAGTCACTTACCACGACCTCGCCGCCGAGGCCCTGCCGCACCTGACGCTCGACGTGCTCGGCAACCCCGAGGGCACTCCCGAACTCGCGGAATTCCTGGCCGCCGACGTCGTCGTGATCGGCGCGGGCATGTACAACTTCACCATTCCCAGCCAGCTCAAGGCCTGGTTCGACCGCGTCCTCGTGGCTGGCAAGACCTTCCAGTACACCGCCGAAGGTCCGCAGGGTCTCGCCGGCGGCAAGAAGGTCTATGTCGCCCTGTCGCGCGGCGGCTACTACGGTGAAGGCCAGCCCGGCGCCGCTGTCGAGCATGCCGAAAGCTACCTGCGCGCCGTGCTCGGCTTCGTGGGCATCAGCGATCCGATCTTCGTGCTTGCCGAAGGCATCGCCATCGGTCCGGAAGTCCGCGAGAAGGCCGTTGCCGATGCCCTGGCCGAAGCCGGGGCGCTCGCCGTACCCGCCTGAAGCCTGACGGAAATGGTCCCGGCGCGCCCAACAATGCGCCGGGACCATTTGCCCGCTGGAAATTCCCGTGAAGGCTTGGTAATCGGCCGATCCATGAGCACGCAGCCCGAAACCGTCTTCACCGATTCCCACCGCGTTTCCTGCGACGGGGCCACTGACATCCGCGCCACGGGGAATTACGCCCCAGCCGCCCTCGGCCACCCCCGCGTGTGGCTGGAGATCGACGAGAAAGGCTACGTCGATTGCGGCTACTGCGACCGTCATTTCGTCCTCAAGGGCGGCCCGGCCGACCAGCAGGCAGCCTGAACAGGTAGTCCGGCGGGGGCTTCGGTGCCCCCTCCCTTCCCGTCTCCCTCCCGTATTGCCTCCCGCCCCGCGCGGCCTATATCGGGAGGCATGACCATGACCGACCCGCGCTCGCTCCTCTATCGCCAGCTTTCGCCCGAGGATGCACAGGCACTCGCCGCCGAAACCCTGCGCAATTGCGAGGACGGCGAACTCTACATGCAGTTCATGGCCACCGAAGCCTTCGGCTTCGATGACGGCCGCCTGAAGACGGCGGACTATTCGCGCGATGCCGGTTTCGGCCTGCGCGGCGTAACCGGCGAGATGACCGGCTTCGCGCATGCGAACGAGATTTCCCCCGCCGCCATCCGCCGTGCGGGCGAGACCCTGCAACTGCTGGACCCCGCCACCGGCACGATCCGTCCGGCAGCGCCGCAGAAAAGCAACCGCCACCTCTATACCGACGTCTCGCCGCTCGATCTCGTGCCCTTCGAGGCCAAGGTAAAGCTGCTGGAGACCATCGACGCCGCCGCCCGCGCCCGCGATCCGCGCGTCTCGCAGGTCAGCGCAAGCCTGACCGGGCAGTGGTCGGTAATCGAGATCGTGCGGCCTGACGGCTTCATCGCCACCGACGTGCGCCCGCTGGTACGCCTGAGCGTGTCGATCGTCGCGGAAAGCAACGGCCGCCGCGAAACGGGATCGTTCGGCATGGGCGGCCGCCATCTCTACGATTCGCTGTTCGACCCTGCGAACTGGAACCGCGCTATCGACACCGCGCTCAGCCAGGCGCTCGTCAACCTGGAGAGCGTGGACGCTCCCGCCGGGGAAATGGCCGTGCTGATGGCCCCCGGCTGGCCCGGCGTGATCCTCCACGAAGCCGTCGGCCACGGGCTTGAGGGTGACTTCAACCGCAAGGGAACTTCCGCCTTCTCCGGCCGCATCGGCGAACGCGTGGCAGCTCCCGGCGTCACCATCGTCGACGATGGCTCGATCGCGGACCGGCGCGGCTCGCTCTCCATCGACGACGAAGGCACCCCCACGCAGGAAACCGTGCTGATCGAGGACGGCATCCTCAAAGGCTACATGCAGGATCGCATGAACGCCCGCCTGATGGGCGTGCAATCGACCGGTAACGGCCGCCGCGAGAACTATGCCCACGCGCCCCAGGTCCGCATGACGAACACCTTCATGAAAGCGGGCAACGACGATCCGGCCGAATTGCTCTCCCGCATGAAGAGCGGCATCTTCGTGAAATCGATGGGCGGCGGCCAGGTCGATATCGTCTCGGGCAAGTTCGTGTTCTCGTGCAACGAGGCCTACAAGGTTGAGAACGGCAAGCTCGGCGCGCCGATCAAGGGCGCCACGCTGATCGGTGACGGCCCGTCGGTCCTCACGCG
Source organism: Novosphingobium sp. TK71 (assembly GCF_055361505.1). Classification (NCBI taxonomy): domain Bacteria; kingdom Pseudomonadati; phylum Pseudomonadota; class Alphaproteobacteria; order Sphingomonadales; family Sphingomonadaceae; genus Novosphingobium; species Novosphingobium sp. TK71. The sequence continues at coordinate 3,045,015 of NZ_CM143962.1, read as the reverse complement.
CGTCACCGGCATCGGCAACGATCTCGAACTCGATCGCGGCGTCGGCATCTGCGGCAAGGGCGGACAAAGCGTTCCGGCCGGCGTCGGCCAGCCGACCCTGCTGATCGAGGGCATTACCGTGGGTGGGACTGCCTGATCGATCCAGTCGCTGCCGTTATCTCGCTGCCATTCTGCAAGAGCCCTGCAAGCGGCGAATAATTTCAGCGCAGGTTCAGACGAACCGTGCCATAGTCACGATCTAGGGTTGGGAAAGTGAGGTAAAGACCATGTCACTGAAGCATGTCGTCGGCGCCACGCTGATCGCGGCAAGCCTGCTCGCCGCGCCCACCGTGAACGCCCGCCAGAAATTGACCGGCGAGGAACAGCTTGCAAAGCTGCTCGACGGCCGCGTGGCCGGAGACCCGGTATCCTGCATCCAGCTCAGCCAGTCGCAGGACACTCAGGTGATCGACAAGACCGCGCTCGTCTACCGCGTCGGCAGAACGCTCTACGTCAACCGTCCGACCAATGCTGACCGGCTCGATTCGGACGATATCCTCGTCACGAAGCTCTATTCGAGCCAGCTCTGCCGTCTCGATACCGTGCAGCTTCACAGCCGCAGCACGCCGAGCATGTGGAGCGGATTCGTCGGCCTGCAGGACTTCGTGCCCTATACCAAGCCGAAAGCCGCATCGGCCAAGTAGAACCTGAAGCGTCCCCTGAGGAAGGCGGCCCGGGCATGACCCGCGGCCGCCTTCTGCGTTGCGGACCATGCGGCAAGTGATGCGCGGAAGAGCCTTGCGGCGATACATCCCGCGGTGGCTGCTGGCATTCTTCTACCTGGCCGCAGGCATTCTCCACCTTGTCCTTCCCGCGCCGTTTGTCTCGATCGTTCCGGGATGGGTACCCGCCCCCGCCACAACCGTCTCGCTGACCGGCGTGGCGGAAATCCTCGGCGCGGCGGGATTGCTCCAGCCCTTCTCAAACGGTTTGCGCAAAGCCGCCGGCTGGGGCCTGGCCGCTTACGCCCTCTGCGTCTGGCCCGCCAACGCCCAGCATATGCTTATCGATCTGGCAAACCCCGGCCACGGCCTGGGCCTCGCCTATCATATCCCGCGCCTCGCCTTGCAGCCGGTACTGATCTGGTGGGCTCTGTGGGCGAGCGAGGCGGCGCACTGGCCGCGGCGGCGGCACTGAACTACTGGAGCCGGGAGACCTCGTTCGAACACGGAAAGACCGCCCGATGCCGCTGCTCCGAAACAAGATGCCCTCTCCCGTCGGTGAGCTCACGCTGATTGCCGGAGACCGGGGCCTTGCAGCGATCCTCTGGGAGAACGACGACCCCAGCCGGGTGCGACTTGGCGACATCGCGGATTCGGAAAGCCATCCGATCCTGGACGAAGCCAAGGCACAGCTTGCCGACTACTTCGCCGGGAAGCGACAATCGTTCGACCTCCCCCTCGACTTTCGCGGCACCGATTTCCAGAAGAGCGTCTGGGCCCAGCTTCTCCTGATCCCCTTCGGCGAAACGCGCAGCTACGGCGAGATCGCCGTGGCCCTTGGCCGCCCCAGTGCAAGCCGCGCCGTGGGCGCCGCGAACGGCCGCAACCCCATCTCGATTGTCGCGCCCTGCCACCGGGTAGTCGGCGCGAACGGCACCCTCACCGGGTTCGCGGGCGGGCTGGAAGCAAAAGCCTTCCTGCTCCGCCTCGAAGGCCGCGGCTTCCTGCTCTGAAAGAGAAGGAGCCGGCATCCCTGGGGACCCGGCTCCTTGGAAAACTCAATGCATGCGCGGGATCACTCCCACTCGATCGTGCCCGGCGGCTTCGAGGTGTAGTCGTAGACCACGCGGTTGATGCCCTTGACCTCGTTGATGATGCGGGTCGCGACGCGCGACAGAAAGGCGGCGTCGAACGGGTAGATGTCCGCGGTCATGCCGTCAGTCGAGGTGACGGCGCGCAGGCCGCAGACGCTGTCGTAGGTGCGGCCGTCGCCCATGACACCCACGGTCTTGACCGGCAGCAGCACCGCGAAAGCCTGCCAGATCGCGTCATAGAGACCCGCGTTGCGGATTTCCTCGAGGTAGATCGCATCGGCCTTGCGCAGGATGTCGCAGCGTTCGCGGGTCACTTCGCCAGGGATACGGATCGCCAGGCCCGGTCCGGGGAACGGATGGCGGCCCACGAAGATCTCGGGCAGGCCGAGTTCGCGGCCGAGCACGCGGACCTCGTCCTTGAACAGTTCGCGCAGCGGCTCGACGAGCTGCATGTTCATGCGCTCGGGCAGGCCGCCGACGTTGTGGTGGCTCTTGATCGTCACCGAGGGACCGCCGGTGAACGAGACCGATTCGATCACGTCCGGATAGAGCGTGCCCTGCGCCAGGAACTGGGCGCCGCCGATCTTCTTCGCTTCGTCCTCGAAGACGTCGATGAAGGTCTTGCCGATGAACTTGCGCTTGGCTTCAGGGTCGGTGACGCCTTCAAGACCCTTGAGGAACAGGGTCGAGGCATCGACGTGTACCAGCGGGATGTTGTAGTGGCCGCGGAACAGGCTGACGACCTGCTCGGCCTCGCCCATGCGCAGCACGCCGCCGTCAACGAAGACGCAAGTGAGCTGGTCGCCGATCGCCTCGTGGATCAGCAGCGCCGCAACCGCCGAATCGACGCCGCCCGACAGGCCGCAGATCACGCGACCTTCGCCGACCTGCGCGCGGATTTCCTCGATCTTGGTCTTGCGGAACTCGGCCATGGTCCAGTCGCCGGCAAGGCCGCAGACGTGACGGACGAAGTTCTTGAGCAGCTTGCCGCCGTCGGGCGTGTGCACGACTTCGGGGTGGAACTGCATCGCGTAGATGCGCTTCTCGTCGTTGGCGATCACCGCGAAGGGCGCGCCGGCGCTCGATGCCACCGGGCGGAAGCCGGGAGCGAGGCTGGTCACCTTGTCGCCGTGGCTCATCCAGACCTGATGGCTTTCCCCCTTGGCCCAGAGCCCGTCGAACAGCGCGCAATCGTCACCGATCTCGATGAAGGCGCGGCCGAACTCACCCGAATCTCCCGACAGCACTTCGCCGCCAAGCTGATGCATCAGCGACTGCTGGCCGTAGCAGATGCCCAGCATCGGCAGGCCGCTATCGAGGATTTCGTCAGGAATGCGGGGACCGTTCGCGTCCAGCACCGACGCTGGCGATCCGGAAAGGATCACGCCGGCAGGGTTCATGCGGGCGAAGGCTTCCTTCGCGGCGTTGAACGGGGCGATTTCGGAATAGACGCCGGCTTCCCGCACGCGGCGAGCGATGAGCTGCGTGACCTGACTGCCGAAATCGACGATCAGGATGGAATCGGACGTCTGGGTAGGGCTCTGGCCAGGAGTCGAAGTAGTCATGGGCGGCCACTATAGCGGGATAGTGCGAGTGTCCAGTACGCGCAGGCCCTGCACCTGCCATTTTGCGCGCTTCCCGGAACCGGCAATGCAGTTGCATAAATAGCAAGCAAGATTGTTGCTTTTGACGTTGCAGAAATTCCAATCAAGCCTATCTCGCACTTGCAGCATGAGCGACGAGAAGAGCCATGCATGCGATAAAAAGAAAACAAGAATGTTTGCAGGAGCATTTCAATGACCATCGTCGAAAAGACGTTCGGTTTTGCCGCAGCGCTGGGTGTGAGCGCTCTGGCATTTGCCGTCACCCTCATCTGAGGGTCGGCATTTCCGACTAGACAGAAGGGCGGCCCTCGTGGCCGCCTTTTTTGCGTCCGGCACAACCGCGATCCCGGATTCCCCGTCAGCCGGGCATGCGCCGCGCGCAACCGGGCGCTCCTCGGCAACAGGTTGGCGACACCGCACGGAGGACGTTTTCCGGGAGAGTTCAATCCTTGTGGAAAAGCCCGCCCCCGAACCCGGTTTTGCTTGGGTTTATAGCCGCCAAACCCTATATGCTCGGCATGGCAAGCACCGAAGACAGCACGCCCGGCACCGGGCCCGACAACGGCAAGAACCAGAACAGCTACGGCGCTGACTCGATCAAGGTCCTCAAGGGGCTGGATGCGGTACGCAAGCGGCCGGGCATGTACATCGGCGATACCGACGATGGTTCGGGCCTGCATCACATGGTCTTCGAAGTCTCGGACAACGCCATCGACGAGGCACTGGCAGGTCACTGCGACCTCGTGCTGATCGAACTCAACGCCGACGGCTCCGTCTCGGTGGAAGACAACGGACGCGGCATCCCCACCGGCATCCATGCCGAGGAAGGCGTCTCCGCCGCCGAGGTCATCATGACCCAGCTCCACGCGGGCGGAAAGTTCGAGAACACCTCGGACGACAATGCCTACAAGGTTTCCGGCGGCCTCCACGGCGTGGGCGTCTCGGTGGTCAATGCCCTGTCCGAATGGCTGGAACTCACGATCTGGCGCGAGGGCAAGGAACACTGGATGAAGTTCGCCCACGGCGATGCCGTGAACCCGCTGGAAGTGCGGGGCACCGCACCGAAGGTTGCGGACAATGCGGACGACAACGGCTTCAAGAAGGGCACCCGCGTGACCTTCCTCGCCTCGACCGACACGTTCAAGAACGTCACCGAATTCGATTTCGACAAGCTCGAGCACCGCTACCGCGAACTCGCGTTCCTCAATTCCGGCGTGCGCATCAAGCTGCGCGACAACCGCCATGAGCAACCGCTGGAGCATGACCTCTACTACGAAGGCGGCATCGGCGCCTTCGTGAAATACCTCGACCGCAACAAGCAGGCGCTCATGCCCGAACCGATCGCGATCGGCGCGGACAAGGACGGCATCGGCATGGAAGTCGCGCTCGAGTGGAACGATTCCTACTACGAGAACGTGCTGTGCTTCACGAACAACATTCCGCAGCGTGACGGCGGCACCCACCTGGCCGCGTTCCGCGCGGCGCTGACCCGCACGCTCAACGGCTATGCCGAGCGTTCGGGCCTGCTCAAGAAGGAAAAGGTCTCGCTCTCGGGCGACGACATGCGCGAAGGCCTGACCGCGATCGTCTCGGTCAAGCTGCCCGATCCCAAGTTCTCCTCGCAGACCAAGGACAAGCTGGTCTCCTCGGAAGTGCGCCAGCCGCTCGAATCGCTGATGGCCGACAAGATGAGCGAATGGCTGGAGGAAAACCCCGGCCACGCCAAGACCATCATCCAGAAGGTGATCGACGCCGCCGCCGCGCGCGAAGCTGCCAAGCGCGCCCGCGAACTGACGCGCCGCAAGGGTGCGATGGACATCGCCTCGCTGCCCGGCAAGCTGGCGGACTGCCAGGAGCGCGATCCCAGCAAGTGCGAACTGTTCCTGGTCGAGGGTGACTCGGCAGGTGGCAGCGCCAAGCAGGGCCGCGACCGCAAGACCCAGGCGATCCTGCCGCTCAAGGGCAAGATCCTCAACGTGGAGCGCGCGCGGTTCGACCGCATCATCTCCTCGAAGGAGGTCGGCACGCTGATCCAGGCCATGGGCACGGGCATCCGCGACGACTTCAACCTTGAGAAGCTGCGCTACCACAAGATCGTCATCATGACCGACGCAGACGTCGACGGTGCGCATATCCGCACCCTGCTGCTGACGTTCTTCCATCGCCAGATGCCGGACATCATCCGTTCCGGGCACCTCTTCATCGCCCAGCCGCCACTCTACAAGGTCGCCAAGGGACGCTCGGAAGTCTACCTCAAGGACAATCCCGCGCTCGATCGCTACCTTGTCGAGGCGGGCCTTGCCGGCCGCGTGCTGGAAACCGAAGGCGGCGCGCGCATGGGCGCGGACCTCGAGGCGCTGGTCGAACATGCGATCCGCATGCGCAACCTCATGGCTTTCGTTCCCCGACGCTTCGATCCCGTCATCATCGAAGCCCTGGCGATCGCCGGCGCATTCGCACCTGATCTCTCGCCGGCGGACCGCACCAACGCGCTCAACCGCTCGACCCAGTGGCTCGACCTCGGCGATCCCGAGGCGAAGTGGACCGCCCGCCTCACCGAGGACGGCAATCTCGAGATCGAGCGCCTCTGGCGCGGCGTCACCGATCACCACAAGATCGAAGCAGGCTTCCTTGCCAGCGCCGAAGCCCGCAAGCTCGCCAAGCTCGCGGTGGAGAACGCCGAAGTCTATTCCGCCACCGCCCGCCTCGTTCGCGCCAGTGCGGCAGCGGTCGAAGCCGAAACCACCGATGGCGAGGAGGAAACCCCCACCGCCCGTCCGGTGGCTGGCGGCGATATCATCAGCCGCCCTTCGCAGCTTCTCGAAGCCGTGCTCGCCGCGGGCCGCAAGGGCCTCTCGATCCAGCGCTACAAGGGCCTGGGCGAAATGAACGCGGAGCAGCTCTGGGAAACCACGCTGGACCCGGAAAACCGCGCCCTGCTCCAGGTCAAGGTCGAGGATGCAGACGTCACCGACGAGATCTTCACCCGCCTGATGGGTGACGTGGTGGAACCGCGCCGCGACTTCATTCAGGAAAATGCGCTGAACGTCGCCAACCTCGACGTGTGACGGTAAAGGGCAGGGAAGCCGCGCGCTTCCCTGCCTGCCGGCACCGTCCGAAATGACCGCGATTTTAACGCTTTGCCCGGCTGACAAGCCAACTCCGCTCCCCTAGCATGGCCGCTCGGCAATGGGGGACGACATGACGAAATTCGGACGCGGTGCATCCGCGCGCGCGGCACTGCTGGCAGGTCTGGCACTGGCCCTGGCTCCGCAGGCAGCCTTGGCCCGCAAGGATATCGGCCAGACGGCAGCTACCGCGCTCACGCAGGCGCAGCGCTACATGGAAGCGGAAAACTGCGAGGGTGCCTTGGGCCAGGTCTCGCCCATCGTCGCCAGCAAGGATTTCCCGGCGCTGGAAGAACCGGTCCGCTTTCCCTTCCTGCTGATCTCGACCCTGTGCGAAGCGCGGACGAACCGGATCGAACCCGCGCTCGTCCATGCCCGCGCCGCCACGGCCATCACCGGTGCGCCCGAGATCGCATGGACGCTGCGCTTCGGCATCGAACTCGACGGCGGCAAGCCGGAGGACGCCGTCGCCACGCTGGAAGCCATGCAGCAGCGCCTTCCGGAAGGGATCGACGGTGTCGACACCGAATGGCTCTTCGCGCTTAGCCGGAAGTTCCAGGAGGACAAGGACAACCCGGCCTATCGCCGCCTCCTCGCGCTGCTCACCGCGCCCGAATTCGCGCGGGGCAAGGAAGACATGGCGTTCGACTGGATGCGCCGGTCCTATGCGCGCCTGCTCCTCTCCTCCGGCGATCGACCGGCCGCGGCTGCGCAGATAGCGGCGATCCTTTCCGCCGATGCCCTGCGCGAAATAACCCTGGACCCCGCCCTGCGGGACATGCTGCCCGCCAGCTTCGACTTGCGCGCCGCCTATGAACGGCAGATCGCAGCGCTGGAAAGCCGCAGCGTCACCCGCCCCGGCCTGCTCGAACTGCCCATCGCCATCGCCGCATCCCGGCGCACGCTCGGCCAGGCCGAAAAGGCGCTTGCCACGCTGGAGGCCGCACGGCCGGAAGGGGTGCTTTCCAAACAGTTTTCGGATCACGACAAGCAGCTCAACTGGTGGTGGGACGGCATGGCCCGCACTTACGAACAGCTCGGCCGCTACGACGAGGCGGCTGCGGCCTATCGCAAGGCCATCGAGGGCGGCGAACGAGGCGCCGGCAACTTCAGCCAGACCATCAACCTGGCCTATCTCCATTCACGCTTCGGGCACGACGACGCTGCCCTTGCCACGCTGGCCACCGTCGAAGGCAAGACGGACAGCATGGCCAGCCCCTACGGCGTGATGGAACTGCGCCTGGCGCGGGGCTGCGCGGCGCAGGCGCTGGGCAAGACCGACCTGGCACAGGCCGACCTCGCCTATGCCGAAGCCCACGCGGCCGACCATCCCGAGGCGGTTACCGACCTGCAGATCTGCACTGGCCGGATCGACGCGGCAGCCGCATCGATGATCGCCCGGCTGGACGACCCGGATCGCCGGATCAACGCGCTGACCCAGCTCAGCGACTACGATCCGCTCCCGGCGAACCTGCCGCCCTCACCCTTCGCGGCGGGCCTCGAAACCCTCAAGCACCGCCCCGACGTGCAGGCCGCGATCGCGCGGGCCGGAGGAACGCGAAAGTTCAACATCTTCCCCGCGACGCTGTAGCTTGCACGCCGGCATGGGCGCGGCCATAAGTCGCGCCCATGCGTATTCTCCTTGCTGCCGCGCTGCTTGCCGGAACCGCCGCCCCTGCCGCCTCCCCTGCCGCCTCCCCTGCCATCGCCCAGACAGCGCCTGCCCCGATCCTGACGACGCCCGACGCGAAAGACGTCTGGACTCACGCCCAGCCTCAGGTTGCCCGCGTCACCCATGTCGCCCTCGATCTCGACGTCGATTTCGGCACGAAGACTCTCGCGGGGAGCGCCGTGCTTGACGTGCTGGCCGCCCCCGATGCGGCACAGATCGTGCTCGACGCCGACGATATCGACATTGCCGCGATAACCGACCCTGCCGGCAAGCCGCTGAAATGGACGCTTGGCCCGAAGGACAAGGACATCGGTTCGGCGCTCACCGTCGAACTGGCCGGTGCCAGGCAGATCCGGATAACCTACCGGTCGAAGCCCGGCGCCACCGCGCTGCAATGGCTGCCGCCGGAGATGACCTTCGGAAAGAAGAAGCCCTTCCTGTTCAGCCAGGGCCAGGCAATCCTCAACCGTTCCTGGGTGCCGACGCAGGACAGCCCCGGCATCCGCCAGACCTGGGAAGCCACCCTGCGCGTGCCGGGCGACATGGTTGCGGTGATGAGCGCGGAAAAGCTTTCGGGCGACAAGGGAGAGGCGCTGCCCGACGGCCGCCGCCAATTCCGCTTCCGCATGGACAAGCCGGTGCCGCCCTACCTGATCGCCTTTGCGGTGGGCGATCTCAAGTTCAAGTCGCTCGGCCCGCGTTCCGGCGTTTGGACCGAGGCGCCGATGCTGGACAAGGCGGCGAAGGAATTCGTCGACGTCGAAAAGATGATCGACGCCGCCAGCAAGCTCTACGGTCCCTATCGCTGGGGCCGGTACGACATGCTCGTGCTGCCGCCTGCCTTCCCTTACGGCGGCATGGAAAACCCGATGCTGACCTTCCTGACGCCAACCATCGTCACGGGGGACCGCTCAAACACCGATGTCGTCGCGCATGAACTGGCGCATTCGTGGTCGGGCAACCTCGTCACCAATGCCACCTGGTCGGATTCGTGGCTGAACGAGGGCTTCACCACCTACTTCGAGAACCGCATCATGGAGTCGCTCTACGGCAAGGAGCAGGCCGCGACGTATGCCGATCTCGACTGGGACGTGATGAGCCGCGAAATCGCCGATGCCGGCGGCCAGACCGGCGCCGCCACGCGCCTGAACGGTGAACCGGGCGCGGGCGAGGTGGACTATACCAAGGGGTCCAACTTCCTGCGCATGATCGAATACACCGTGGGCCGCGAGAAGTGGGACGCCTATCTCACTTCCTACTTCGACCGCCACGCTTTCCAGCCGCAGACCACCGCCGGATTCCTGTCGGACCTGCGCGAACGCCTGCTGAAGGGGCAGCCCGACCTCGAACTGAAACTCCAGCTCGACCGCTGGTCCTACGGCGCGGGCCTGCCCGGCAATGCCGTTCGCGTCCACAGCGCCACACTGGCGAAAATCGATACAAAGCTGGCGGCCTTCAATGCGGGCGGCCCCGCCAGCGCGGTGCAGCCCAAGGGCTGGACCACGCAGGAATGGCTGCGCTTCCTCAACGGCATCGACCGCCGGCAGACGCCCGCGCGCCTGAAGGAACTGGACGAGACGCTCGGACTCTCGGCCTCGGGCAATGCCTATGTCCAGTCGGCCTGGTTCGAACTGGCCATCACCAACCGCTACGATCCGGCAGTACCTTATCTGCGCGGCTATCTTTCGCGGATCGGGCGCGGGCTGCTGGTCTATCCGCTCTACAAGGGGCTGATGAAGCAGGGCGACTGGGGCCAGCCCAAGGCGCGGGACTTCTTCGCCGAAGCCAGGCCGACCTATCACCCCTCGACCGCTGCGGGTATCGGGCGCATCGTCGCGCCGGATGCCGTGCAGGAGTAGCCATCATGACGTCGGGCCTGTCCACTCGCTTCGGCAATGCCCCCGGGCCCGACGTGTTCGAGGCTCTCGCCCATGCCGCCTTCGCGCGCATTCCCGAACCGTTCGCGCAGCACCTCGACGGGGTGACCGTCCACGTCGAGGAGTTCGCGGACGAGGACACCCTGCGCGCCGTCGGGCTGGAAGATGCATGGGAACTGACCGGCCTCTACCACGGCCGCCCGCTGGACGAGGAATCCGTCTGGGTCGCGGGAGAGTTCCGCCCGCGCATCACCCTCTACCGCCAGCCGCTACTGGCGGAATGGTGCGAGACCGGGGTGACGCTGGAAGACCTCGTGACGCATGTGGTGGTCCACGAAGTTGGCCACCACTTCGGCCTTTCCGACGACGATATGCATGGCCTGGAGGACGACGCGGACTGAACGTTCCGCTTTCCTACAGTTGCCGCCGCGCAATATCCTGACCGGCATGGCTCACGCAGACCCCCTCCTTCCACTTCGGCCGGACCCGGCGGCGGGTCTGCGGCAAGGGAGCCGCTTTTTCGTCCCCTGGACTGTGTAAACCGTGTCAAGCAGTGGGTCTGGCGAGGTGCAAAATGGCGCGAAAAATCGTTGCCGCGCCGCGCAATGATCCGATAGGAGCAGGGGCATGACTCTCTCCCTCCCCCGTCATCTCCCGCTCCTTTCCGCCTCGCTCATGGCCGCGCTGCTTGCCGGTTGCGCAACGACGCCCGTATCCGGCCCCACCCAGCAACAAGCCGCGGCCCCGATCGAGGTCGGCGTGATCGCCATCAACGATTTCCACGGCGCGCTGGAACCGCCGAACCAATCGGTCGATGCGCCGGACGGACAGGGCAACGAAGTTTCGGTGCCGGCGGGCGGCGGAGCCTGGCTCGCATCTGCGGTGGATTCGCTGAAGGCAAGGCATGCCAACAACGTCGTCGTGGCGGCGGGCGATCTGACCAGCGCCTCACAGCTCGCCTCCTCGCTCTATCTCGACGAGCCTGCGGTGGGCGTGATGAACCGCGTCGGCGTGGAATTCAACGCGGTGGGCAATCACGAATTCGACCGGGGCTGGAAGGAACTGCGGCGCCTCCAGAACGGCGGCTGCGAGAAGAACACGCGGGTCCAGCCCTGCCAGCTCGAAGCCTTCAAGGGCGCCAGCTACAAGTACCTCGCCGCCAGCACGACCCTGGCTGACGGTTCACCGCTGTTCCCCGCCACCGGCATCAAGACCTTCGGCGAGGGCAAGGACAGGATCACCGTCGGCTTCGTGGGCCTTTCGCTCAAGACGGTGCCCACGCTCGTCGCGCCCGACCGGGTGGAAGGGCTGAAGTTCGCGGACGAGGCGGAGACGATCAACCGCGCCGCCGGGGCGCTGAAGGCGCAGGGCGCGGATGCCGTGGTCGTACTGATCCATCAGGGCGGACGCACCACCGGTACGCCCGATCCCAACGGCTGCAACCAGATGACCGGCGAGATCGAACCCATCCTCGATCACCTGAATCCCGGCGTCGATCTCGTGGTTTCGGGGCATACCCACTGGGCCTATGTCTGCGACTACACCGCCAACACCCGGGCCGGGCCGATCCTGCTGACCAGCGCGGGCGTCTACGGCAAGCTGGTGACCGACATCACGCTGAAGTTCGACCCGGTGACGCACAAGTTAATCGACAAGCGGGCGCACAACCTGATCGTGCAGTCCGCCGCCTACAAGTCCGCCAAGGGCGAGGTTGCCAACAGCGCGGCCTTCCCGCAGTTCCAACCCCGAGCCGACGTTGCGGCGTTCATCCAGCGCTACAAAGATGCCTCGCTTCACCTCGTCGCCCGGCCGGTGGGTCATCTGTCCGGCCCGCTTGGCAAGGAAGAAGGTAACGGCACCGCGCAAGGCGGCTCTCTCGGCAACCTGATCGCCGATTCGCAGCTCGCCGCGACCTTCAAGGCCGGCGCGCAGATCGCCTTCACCAACCCCTTCGGCATCCGCACCTCCCTGATCCCGGCAGCAGACGGCACCGTGACCTTCGGCCAGATCTATGCGGTGGAGCCGTTCAACAACGAACTCGTCACCATGTCGCTGACCGGCGCGGCCATCCGCGCGACGCTTGAACAGGGGCTCGATGATACCGGCGACAAGCAGATGCTTACGCCCAGCGCCGGCATGCGGATCGCCTTCGACATGCGCCGCCCCTCAGGCTCGCGGATCACGGCAATCACGCTGAACGGCAAGCCGCTCGATCCGGCGAAGAGCTACCGGGTAAGCGTGGTCAACTTCCTGGCCGAAGGCGGCGACGGCTTCAGCGGCTTCATCGGCGGTACGGACCGCACGCGGGGCGGCATCGATATCGAGGCGATGGAAGACTGGCTCTCGGCAGTGCCGATGCGAAAGGTGCCGGAAGAAGACCGGACTTCCGAGACGAAGTGATCGCAAAAAAGGCCCCGAAGCAGACGCTTCGGGGCCTTTTTTTTCGGGGCGCCGGCTTCAGGCCGCCACTTCGGTCAGGCTGCCTTCGCTGGCCGCCTCCAGCAGGCGGCGTTCGAGCGCCCTGATGCGGGAGGACGACGTCAGCTTCTCGCCCAGCAGGTCGGTAACGTAGAACGTGTCTGCCGCACGCTCCCCATAAGTGGCGATATGGGCGGAGTGGACCATGAGCTTCGATTCGAACAACGCATGCGCCAGCCGGTTGAGCAGCGCCGGACGGTCACGGGCGTTGACCTCGACCACAGTGAGGCGGTTGGATGCCTTGTTGTCCACCAGCACGCGCGGCCGCACCTCGAAAGCGTCGGCCCGCGGCCTGGCGTCCGGCCGGGCAACGAGTTGCGGCAGGATCTTGATGCGGTTCGCCAGCGCGTTCTCGATCGAGGATCGCAGGCGGGCCAGCTGGGTCTCTTCCATGAAGGGTCGGCCCAGCGGGTCCTGCACGAGGAAGTTGTCCACCGCGCGGCCCGTACGGGTCGTGTGAATGCGTGCGTCGATGATATTGCCGCCAGCCAGATGAATGCCGCCGGCAATGCGGTAGAACAGGCCCGGATGGTCCGAGGCGATCACGGTCACGAGAGTGGCCCCGCGCGCCGGGTAATACTCGGTCACGATCGAGAGCGGCTCGTCCTTCGAGGCATGGAACTGCGCAAGGTTCTTGGCGATGACGTCTTCCGGCTCGGCGATCCAGTAGGCATCGGCAAACTGGCTGCCCAGTTCCTGCACCAGCAGCTCGTTCCGGGGGACACCGGCGGCGACGATGGCCTTCTTGGCCGCCACACGCTTCTCGCGCCCGAACTCGACATGGCCGAGCCGCAGCCTTTCCTCGGCGGCACCGTAAAGTTCGCTGATGAGCTGGCGCTTCCACGAATTCCACGTTCCCGGCCCCACCGCGCGGATATCGACGATGGTGAGCAGGGTCAGCTGGCGGAGGCGATCCACCGATTGCACCAGCTCGACAAAGTCGGTGATCGTCTTGGTGTCGGACAAGTCACGCTTGAAGGCGGTGGCGGACAGCACGAGATGCTGCAGCACGAGCCACGAAACCAGCTCGGTCTCCTCCTCGTCGAGACCGAAGCGAGGGCAGAGCTTCAACGCGATCTCGGCGCCGAGCTCGGAATGGTCGCCGCCGCGGCCCTTGGCGATATCGTGCATGAGCACCGCCGCGTAGAGCGCCCGGCGCGAACGGACCTTGTGGATGATCTCGTGAGCAAGGGGGTGGTCCTGCTTCAGTTCCCCCTTCTCGATGCGCGATAGCAGGCCGATCGCACGGATCGTATGCTCGTCCACCGTGTAGTGGTGGTACATGTCGAACTGCATCTGCGCGTTGACGCGGCCGAATTCGGTGACGAACCGCCCGAACACGCCTGCCTCGTTGAAAGAGCGCAGCGCGACTTCCGGGTTGTTGCGGCTGGTGAGCAGTTCCATGAACAGTTCGTTGGCGCGCGGATCGCGGCGCACGTCGTCACGGATCAGCGCCGCATCGCGCGAAACGAGGCGCATGGTTTCGGGATGGATCTCCAGCCCCTCGCGGTCCGCGATGACGAAAATCTCGATCAGGCGCACCGGATCGGTCTCGAACCAGTTCTCTCCGGGGACCATGATGCGGCCGCCAAAGACCTTGTAGCCCTTCACCGTGCGAGGGCGCGCCCGGAACCCCGCGAGCAGGCCGCGCGGCTGGCGCTTGGCGAACTGGTCATCGAGCTGGGCGAGGAAGACGCCGGTAAGCGTTCCCACCACTTTCGCCTGAAGGAAGAACATCTGCATGAACCGCTCGACCGCGCTTTTCCCCGGTCGGTCGGAATAGTTCATCCGCGCCGCCACCTCGCGCTGGAGATCGAAGGTCAGACGGTCCTCGGCCCGGCGGGTGATCGTGTGGAGGTGGCAGCGCACTGCCCAGAAGAAATTCTCGGCCCGTCGGAAGGCGCGATATTCCTTGTGCGTAAGCAGGCCCACGTCGACGAGTTCGCTGGGATCGCGCACCTTGTGGATATACTTGCCGATCCAATAGAGCGTGTGCAGGTCGCGCAGGCCGCCCTTGCCCTCTTTCACATTGGGTTCGACCACGTAGCGGCTGTCGCCCATCCGCTTGTGACGTTCCTCCCGCTCGGCCAGTTTCTCGACCACGAACTGGCGCTCGGTCCCGGCGACGACATCCTTCCAGAAGCGCGCGCGCACTTCCTCGTAGAGTTCCTGGTCGCCCCAGACATAGCGCCCCTCCAGCATGGCCGTGCGGATGGTGAGGTCCGACCGGCTCATGCGGACCATGTCGTCCACCGAGCGGCTCGAATGGCCGATCTTGAGGCTGAGATCCCAGAGGAAATAGAGCATCGCCTCGATGACCTGCTCGCACCAGGCGGTCTGCTTGATCGGGGTGAGGAAGGCGAGGTCCACATCGGAATGCGGGGCCATCTCGCCGCGTCCGTAACCACCCACGGCAATGATCGAAAGACGCTCGCCCTTGGAGCGGTTCATCGCCGGGTAGACGTGAGTGGAAACGTGATCGTGAATCACTCTCAGGAGCTGGTCGACCAGATAGGCCTGCGCCTCGGCAACTTCGTGCCCGGCGGACGGCTTTTCCACGAGACGTCGTGCAATCTCGGCCCGGCCGTTCTCCAGCGCCTCGCGCAGGAGTTCGACCACCTGCTTGCGCCCCTTGGCGGCACCGACTTCGGCAACAACGGCTTCTATGGCCTCGACCAGCGCGCGGCGGTCGATCACGGAACGGGGCGAAGGGATGCGGATCACGCTCATGTCGGGTGATATCTAGACATTCAAGAGCTTGAGGGGAACAACATCCGCACGCTCGGCCTGCCGATTTTGGGTGGAGGGCCGAAATCCGGCCTACCATCGCCCCCCCGGCTATGCCAGAAGGCCCCGGCAACGCACCGTCGGCGCCGCTCCGGCCCGATGGCAAGACGAGATACGAGGTCGAGCACTTGTCCCTGACAGCACTTGCCGCAACCGCCGCCGCAGAAGCGCACCAGCCGATCTATTGGGTCAACCTGGGCCTCAAGAACTATCTTTTCCGGATCGGCAGCTTCGAACTGCGCTGGTACTCGCTAGCCTATCTGGCGGGCATCATGCTCGGCTACTGGCACCTGTCGCGGATGATCAAGGCCCCCGGCGCGCCGCTCGCGCAGCGCCATGCCGACGACCTGTTCTTCTACTGCACGATCGGCATCATCCTGGGCGGGCGCCTCGGCTACGCCACGTTCTATACGGGCGGCGACACCGGCATTCCCAGCCTCTGGTCGGACCCGGGCGCGCTGGTCTCGCTCTGGCACGGCGGCATGAGCTTCCATGGCGGACTGATCGGCGTGCTGTTGGCCATGGCGTGGGTTTCCTGGCGCGGCCAGCTCGATTTCCTGCGGGTGGCGGACTACATTTCGGTCTGCGTGCCCTTCGGCATGATGTTCGGCCGCCTCGCGAATTTCGTGAACGGCGAACTCTGGGGCCGCGTCGTCACCGATCCCAACCTGCCCTGGGCCATGGTCTTCCCCGACGCCGGGCCGCTGCCGCGCCACCCCAGCCAGCTTTATGAAGCCGGGCTCGAGGGCCTGCTGATGATCGTCATCATGCTCACGCTGTTCTGGAAGACCCGCGCGCGGTTCCGTCCAGGCCTGCTGGTCGGCGTCTTCACCACCGGCATCGCCTGTGCGCGCTTCACCGTGGAATTCTTCCGCCAGCCCGACGCCCAACTCCAGGACTTCGCCTCCCGCACCGGCCTGTCGATGGGCCAGTGGCTGACGATCCCGTTGATCCTGCTGGGCCTCGCGCTGGTCGCCCGCGCACTGACCAAGCCGGCGCTGGCGGCAGTTCGCCCGGTCACCGCCTGATCCCCGCCGGCCAGGCCGCCCGACGATGACCAAAGCGAATGCCGAGCCGCTCACCACGATCTTCCGGCGGCTGATCGGCAGCTACGGGCCGATCTCGCTGCTGCACTACATGGGCGAATCGAACGCCCGCTACTATGCCGACAAGGATCCTCTCGGCAGCGCGGGCGACTTCATCACCGCGCCCGAGATCAGCCAGATGTTCGGCGAACTGATCGGCCTGTGGCTGGCGGACATCTGGATGCGCGCGGGCAGCCCGGTTCCCGTCCACTACGTGGAACTCGGCCCCGGGCGCGGCACCCTGGCGCGCGACGCGCTGCGCACGATGAAACGGGTCGGCCTGGAACCGCAGGTCCACTTCGTTGAAAGCTCGAACGCCCTGAAAGCACTTCAGGCCGAGGCCGTGCCGGATGCGCAGTGGCATCACGACCTCGCCAGCGTGCCCACCGATGCGCCGCTGCTGCTGGTAGGAAACGAATTCCTCGACGCGCTGCCGGTTCGACAACTGGTGAAAACGGCAGAAGGCTGGCGCGAACGCATGGTCGACTGGGGGGAAGATCGCTTCCGTCCCGTCGCCGGGGACAAGCCGATGGACGCTGCCGTGCCGGACGCGCTCAAACCGGCGGACGAAGGCACCCTGATCGAGACTTGCCCGGGCGCGGCCGCCGTCATGCACGAGATTGCCACGCGCATGGCCGCGCAGGGCGGAGCCGCCCTGCTGATAGATTATGGCTATGCCGAGCCCTGCACCGGCTCCACGCTTCAGGCGCTCCACGCGCATACCAAGGTCGATCCCTTCGCCATGCCCGGCGAGGCCGACCTTACCTGCCTCGTCGATTTCACGATCCTTGCCGACATTGCCCGAAATGAAGGTGCGACCTGGCTCGGAACGGTGACGCAGGGCGATTTCCTGCGTGCGCTGGGGATCGAGACGCGCGCCGCCAACCTGTCATCCGCTGCACCGCAACACGCAGAGACTATCCGGCGGGCCACGGATCGGCTTATCAGGGATGACGAGATGGGAACCCTGTTCAAGGTCATGGGCGTGACCGGGCCGGACTGGCCGCAAGGCGCAGGGTTCTGACCGGACCGGACAGGGGACGAGCATGAACGAAGCGACGGCAGGGGTAGTTCAGGAAGTGGATAGGCAAAAGGTAAAGGGCGTGAGCGTGCAGGACCTGCGCGGCCCCGACCGGCTGGAACGGGCGCTGGGCGCTCTGGCGCTGGTCATGCTCGGCTTCATCTGCGTGGCGATCCTGCGCGGGATGCCGCAGTGGCCGCTCATTCCGGCGGTCATCTGGATACATCTCGCCACGATCCTCGTTGCGCTGGTGCTGACGCCCGTGCTGCTCTGGCGGCGGCGCGGCGACGGGCGGCACCGCGTGATCGGCTATATCTGGTCCGCCGCCATGATGCTGACCGCGCTCGACAGCTTTTTCGTGCATGTCGGCAAGCCCGGCCACTTCAGCCTGATCCATATCCTTTCGGTGTTCACGCTCATCATGGTCCCGGTGCTGGTCCTCGCCGCGCGTCGCCATAATGTCACCCGGCACCGCCGCACCGTGCGCGGCCTCATCACCGGCGCCCTGTTGATCGCGGGCTTCTTCACCTTTCCGTTCGACCGCCTGCTGGGACACTGGCTGTTCGGCTGATCGATATCACGGCATCCGGCGCTTGAAACGCGGCGCGCCTGGCCCCAACTGTTGCGGTGCAACATCCCCATGCGCAGGACCCTGCCCATGAACGCCCGCAGAACTACCGATTTCAACGACAAGCTCGGCTGCGACCAGTCGGTTCTGGTGCTGCAGGGCGGCGGCGCGCTGGGAGCGTACCAGGCCGGTGTGTACGAGGCTCTTGCCGACGAAGGCCATGCGCCGGATTGGGTCGCCGGCATCTCCATCGGTGCGATCAATGCCGCGATCATCGCCGGCAACGCACCGGAAGACCGCGTGCCGCAGCTTCGGACATTCTGGGAGGGGCTGAGCAACGAGCTGCTCTACAAGCTGGATATCGGCAACGGGTTCGCCCGCCGCGCCTTCAACGAGGTTTCGGCTGGATGGGCGGCCACTTTCGGCGTGCCCGGCTTCTTCACCCCGCGCCTGCCCACACCGCTGCCCGAGTGGCCCGCAGAACTGGACCGCCTCAGCTTCTACGATACCGCGCCGCTGCGCCAGACCTTGCTTGATCGGGTCGATTTCGAACGGATCAACCGGGCGGAAACCCGCTTTTCGGTAGGGGCGGTCAACATGATGACCGGCAACTTCGCCTATTTCGACAATAGCAGCGATCGCAGGATCGGCCCCGAGCATATCATGGCCAGTGGCGCACTGCCGCCCGGCTTTCCGCCGGTGGAGATCGACGGCGAATGGTACTGGGACGGAGGCCTGGTCTCCAACACGCCGCTGCAGTACGTGCTCGACAATCGCAGCCCCTGCGAGATGACGGTGTTCCAGGTAGACCTCTTCCCATCGCGCGGGTCGGTTCCGCGAACGATGGCCGATATCGCCCAGCGCGAGAAGGACATCCGCTTTTCCAGCCGCACGCGTCTCAACACGGACCTCTCGAAGCAACTCCAGGAAATGCGCGCCGCGGCTCAGCGGCTTGCCCACAGGCTGCCCGAGGAACTGCGCGACGATCCTGACCTGCACCGACTGCTCGGCTGCCGCCCTGCCGGCGCGGTGGCGGTGATGCACCTCATCAACCGCCCCCGCGGGTACGAGACGATGTCCAAGGACTACGAATTCTCGCGCATGACCGTAACCGAGCATTGGGAAGCCGGAAAGGCCGACGCCCAATTCTCGCTGGAGCACCCCGAGTGGACGAGGCGGCATCTCAAGCCTGACGAAATCATGACGTTCGACCTTGCGGACAAAGCCCCGCACCGGATCGGACAACCAGGAGTAGGTGAATGAAACTGAAGGACAAGGCCTGCATCGTCACCGGCGCCGCCAGCGGCATCGGCAACGCCATCGCCCACAAGTACGCCTCCGAAGGCGGCAAAGTGGCAATCGCCGACCTCAACATCGATGCCGCGCAGAAAGCCGCCGACGAGATCAAGGCCCGGTACGGCACCGAGACCCTCGCCGTCGCCATGGACGTGACCAGCGAGGATCAGGTGAACGCGGGCGTCGCCGCCGTGGTGGAAGCCTGGGGTACGGTGGACGTGCTCGTTTCCAATGCCGGCATCCAGATCGTCAACCCTGTCGACCAGTTCGCCTTCTCCGACTGGAAGAAGATGCTTGCCATCCATCTGGACGGCGCCTTCCTCACCTCCAAGGCCGTGCTGCCGCACATGTACGCGCAGAAGTCCGGCTCGATCATCTTCATGGGCTCGGTCCATTCGAAGGAAGCGAGCCCGCTCAAGTCCGCCTACGTCACCGCCAAGCACGGACTGCTCGGCCTTGCCCGCGTGATCGCCAAGGAAGGCGGCAGGAAGGGCGTCCGCTCAAACGTGATCTGCCCCGGCTTCGTCCGCACCCCGCTGGTGGACAAGCAGATCCCGGAACAGGCCAAGGAACTCGGCATCTCCGAGGACGAAGTGATCAGCAAGGTGATGCTCGGCCAAACCGTGGACGGCGAATTCACCACCGTTGACGATATCGCCGAAGTGGCGCTGTTCTTCGCGGGCTTCCAGACGAATGCGCTTACCGGGCAGTCCCTGGTGGCCAGCCACGGATGGTTCATGGAATAAGGACGCGGGGATTCCGGTCCGATATTCCGGGAGGCTGGGCATCTGCTGCCCGGCCTCCCCCTTGCTCAGCCAGCGGCGATCTTCAGCCGCGCCAGAGCCTCATCGCGCCCGATCAGCGGCAGCAGCGCGCCCATGTCCGGCCCATGCTCCATGGCCGTCAACGCCAGACGCAGCGGCAGGAACAACGCCTTGCCCTTGCGCCCCGTCGCGTCCTTGAGCGCGCCGGTCAGCATCTTCCACACGCCCTCGCTCCACTCGATCCCCGCCAGAACCTTGCCTGCCTGTGCCAGGAAAGCCCGGTCTTCTTCCGAAAGCTCGGGCGCTTCGATGGGGCCGATGACCACCTTCCACCAGTCATGCACCTCGTGAACATGTGCGAGGTTGGGGCGCACCGTCTCCCATGCCCCGGCGTCCATCTCCTCGGGCAGGCGCGCGGACACCGCCTCGAATGGCAGCGCATGAACGATCGCCGCGTTGACACGCTCCAGTTCCGCCTCGTCGAAACGGGCGGGCGCACGGCCGAAACGGGAAAGGTCGAACGCCGCTGCGAGGGCCTCGGCGTCCAGCGAGGGATCTACCGGATCGCTCGTGCCGAGCCGCGCGAGCAGCGCAACGACCGCCTGCGGCTCGATACCGACCTCACGAAAATGCGCGACGCCCAGCGAGCCGAGACGCTTGGACAGCTTGCCCTCGGCGCCGACCAGCAGCGCCTCGTGCGCAAAGGCCGGGACCGGCGCGCCGAGTGCGGTGAACATCTGGACCTGCGCCGCGGTGTTGGAAACGTGGTCCTCACCGCGCAGGATCCGGGTCACGCCCATGTCCACATCGTCGATGGCGGAAGGCAGCATGTAGAGCCAGGAACCATCGGCGCGGCGAATCACCGGATCGCTGATCTGCGCGGGATCGAATTTCTGGGCGCCGCGAATCCCGTCTTCCCACTCGATCGGTTCGTCATGATCGAGCAGGAAGCGCCAGTGCGGCAGATCCCCCGCAGCGATCCTCGCGGCCTTTTCCTTTTCCGGCAGCCTGAGCGCGCCGCGATCGTAGATCGGCGGTAGCCCACGGCCGAGCAGGACCTTGCGCTTCAGTTCCAGTTCCTGCGGCGTCTCCCAGCAGGGATAGACGCGCCCGGCAGCCTTCAGCCGCTCGAACTCGCGCTCGTACAGGGCAACGCGAGCAGACTGGCGCTCCTCCCCGCTCCACGCGATACCGAGCCAGGCGAGATCGGCGCGGATGCCGTCTACATATTCCTCTTTCGAACGCGCCGCGTCGGTATCGTCGATACGCAGAAGGAAGCGTCCACCCGCCTGCTTCGCGAGCAGCCAGTTGTGCAGTGCCGTGCGGATGTTGCCGACGTGGAGGTGCCCGGTGGGCGAAGGAGCGAAGCGGGTAACGGTCATGTCCCGCGCGTTACGGCGGGCGCGCTCCGCCGTCAAACGCGGCGCGCGAACATGGCCTTGGCGGCCAGCGCCGCGAACCCCGCCAGCAGGCCCCAGAAAGCGGAGCCGATGCCAAGGACCGAAACCCCGGAGGCGGTCGCGGCGAAAGTCAGGATCGCGGCGTCCCGTTCGGTTTTCTCGACCAGCATGTGCTCAACCGCGCCCGAAAGCGGCGCGATGAGCGCTATGCCTGTGAAGGCGGCGATGGAGGTCCGGGGCATTGTGAGGAAGAACTGCACCAACGGGGCCGAGAACAGGGCCAACGCCAGGTAGAAGCCGGCATAGATAAGGCCGACCATCCAGCGGCGCCCCTGGTCGGGGTGCGCATCCGAACTGGTGCAGATCGCCGCCGTGATCGCCGCGAGGTTGACCCCGTGCGCTCCGAAGGGCGCCAGCACCATCGTAGCCAGTCCTGTCCCCAGCAGCAGCGGTTGCGGCCTGGGCGTGTAGCCCGCCGTCCGCAGCACGACGAGACCGGGCAGGTTCTGCGATACCAGCGTCACAAGGAACAGCGGCACGCCGATGCTGACCACCGCCTTGATATCGAAGGCCGGGGTTACCGGCTCCATCGCGCCGAGCAGCGATCCGGGTTCGAAACCCGCCACATCCCCGCGCGCCAGCACGATGGCCACGCCGGAAACCAGCACCAGCAACAGCGCGTAGAGCGGAAACCTCTGCCGGGCGATCACGAAGACCACCAGCAGGACCACGACCAGCAATGCGTCGGTTTCCAGCGTCCGGAAAAGCTGGAGGCAGAACGGCAGAAGCACCCCCGCGAGCATCGCCGAGGCGACCGAGGCCGGTATCCGCGCCGCCAGTCGCCCGAGTGCGGGAACCAGGCCGAGCAGGCACATCAGGCCCGCCGCGGCAACGAACGCGCCTGTCGCCACCGGCCATGCAACGGCCCCGCCGCTCGCGGCCAGCAGTGCCGCGCCGGGCGTCGACCACGCGAGCACCACCGGCATGCGCATCCACAGCGAGAGAATCGCCCCCGCCACGGCAATGCCGAGACACAGGGCCGTAACCGCCGAACCGACCTGCCCGCCGTTGGCCCCGAGCGCCTGCATGGCCTGCACCACGAGAGCGACGGTTCCGCCGAACCCGATCAGAGCGGCGACAAGGGCGGAAGTCCAGGATGCGAGCGGCGGCAGTCGGGAAATCATTTTCGCGCTATGGCAGGTTTGCCGTGGAAGGAAAGACGCCTCGCCTTGCCCGAGGTTTACCTCGCCGTCCCCCTCGGGCAAGCTTTCGGAACTGGATAGGAGGATCGACATGAAAATGCGCGCCGGACTGATTCTGCCCCTGATTGCAGCCATGTCTGCCTGCACCGCCCCCGCGGCGAAATCCCCTCCTGCCGGAGCGAACACCTCGATGGAAACCCTGAACGGCACGGTTGCCTATCGTGAACGGATCGCCCTGCAGCCCGACGCCCGCGTGAAAGTCACGCTGGCCGACGTCGGCCGCATGGACGCGCCTGCCACGGTCATCGCCGAAACCGAATTCGCCAGCGAGGGCCGCCAGGTGCCGCTGCCATTCGCCCTCAGCTACGATCCGGCCCGCCTCGCGCCGAACGGCACTTATGCGGTGTCCGCGAGAATCACCGATTCGGGCGGGCGGCTGCTGTGGATTACCGACACGCGCGTAACCCTGCCCGCGCCCGGAACGCCGGTTTCGCTGATGCTGGTGGGCGTTCGGAACTAGGCGCTGCGGAAGGCGTGCGTGATCGGATAGCGGCGGTCGCGGCCGAAATTGCGCGCGGTCAGCTTCACCCCGGGTGAGGCCTGGCGCCGCTTGTATTCGGCGCGGTGAAGCAGGCGCTCCATCTCCCGCACGGTTTCCCGGTCGAACCCCTCGTTGACGAGCTGCTCCACGCTCTTGTCATGATCGACAAGGCCGAGAAGAATCGGGTCCAGCACTTCGTAGGGCGGCAGGCTGTCCGAATCGCGCTGGTCCGCCCGCAGTTCGGCGCTGGGCGCCCTAACCAGGACTTCCGGGGGAATCACCTCCCCGCGCGGTCCGATCCCGATGCGGGGAACATGGCCGTTGCGCCAGCGGGCCAGCGCATAGACCGTCGTCTTGTAGGCGTCCTTGAGCGGATTGTAGCCACCGGCCATATCGCCGTAGATGGTCGCGAATCCGACGCTCATCTCGCTCTTGTTCCCGGTGGTCAGGAGCATCGGCCCAAACTTGTTGGACAGCGCCATCAGCAAGGTGCCGCGAATGCGGGACTGGAGGTTTTCCTCCGCAAGGTCGCGGCGGGTTCCTTCGAAGCATTCGCCCAGCACCGAATCGAAGCCGTTCACCGCCTCCGCGATCGGCATGACCGAATAGCGTATGCCCAGCGCCTTCGCGCAGTCCGCCGCATGGTCCAGGCTGGCGCGGCTGGTGAAACGGGATGGCATCATCACGCCCCACACCCTCTCCGCCCCGAGCGCATCGACCGCGATCGCGGCGCATAGCGCCGAATCGATGCCGCCCGACAGGCCCAGCACGACACCGGGAAAGCCGTTGCGGTTCACATAGTCGCGCAGCGCGAGCACCATCGCGCAGTAGATATCCTCGGGATGGACCGCGAGATCCTCGATCAGCCCCCGGTCGCAGCGCCAGCCCTGCGCGGTTCGGGTCCAGTTGGTCTGGACGACCTGCTCCCGCCAGTCCGCCATCTGGACCGCCACGGCGCCATCGCCGTTGACGACGAAGCTGGCACCGTCGAACACGAGTTCGTCCTGCCCGCCCACGCGGTTGAGATAGGCGAGCGGAAGGCCGGTATCGACCGCGCGGCGCTTGGCCACGCCTTCGATGCGCAGCGCATCCTTGTTGATTTCGTAAGGGCTGCCGTTGATGCAGATGAGCATTTCGGCACCGAAATCGGCGAGGTGGCGGCACACTTCCGGGCGCCAGATATCCTCGCAGATCGGCACGCCGATCATTGCCCCCCGCAGAATCACCGGCTCGGGCAGCGGGCCCGGCTGGAACAGGCGCATCTCGTCGAACGTGCCATAGTTGGGAAGTTCGTGCTTCAGCCGGACAGCCGCGACTTTGCCCTGGTCGAGCAGCGCAACCCCGTTGTGCAGCGCACCATCGAGTACGAAAGCGGAGCCTACCAGCATGGCCGGGCCTTCCGATGCACTGGCTTCGGCCAACATCTGGAGGCGGGCGGCGGCGCGTTCGATCAGCGCCGGCTTGAGGATCAGGTCCTCCGGCGGATAACCGATCAGATGGAGTTCGGGAAAGACCACAAGGTCCGCGCCCTGCGCCGCGGTGCGCGCTTCAAGCACTCCGGCAGCGTTGCCGTCGAGATCGCCGACGGACTGGTTGAGCTGCGCCAGCGTGATCCGGAGCGTATCGGCCATGGCGGATTTGATGCCCCGCGCATCGGGCCGGTGCAAACGAAAGATGAAAACGAACGAGACAAATAAAAAACCCTCCCGTCGGGGAGGGCTTTTTCCGTCTCGGACGGACTTTCCGTGATTCCCTGAAAGGGCGGAAAGCAACCGGGGGCCGGCAGACCGTAAGGTCGGTGCGCGGCCCCCTGCCGGATTACTCGGCAGCCGCGGTGGCTTCTTCAGTAGCCGCTTCGGTGGTAGCAGCCAGAGTTTCCTCGGGCAGGGTCTCAACCGACTCGGTAGCAGCTTCGGTGGGCTTTTCGCCACCGCAAGCAGCGAGCGACAGAGCGGCAGCCGACGCGAACGCGGCAAAAGCAATCTTCTTCATGCGAATCCCCTTGCATTGTTTGGCGCACAGGCCAACGCTTGCAGGCAAGCCTGCGGTGCCATTCTTTAGACGAGACAATGGTGCAACGCAAATGGGAAGTATGGGGGTTGAAATCCGCAGAAATCCTAGGGCTTGCACACATATAAAGATATCTTTATATGCCATCGCATGCAAATCGACCCCCTCCTGAGGGCTCTTTCGGAGCCGACGCGCCTGCGCATCATGCGTCTGCTGGCGCATATGGAACTGGCGGTCGGGGAGCTTGCGCAGGTGCTCGGCCAGAGCCAGCCGCGTGTCTCGCGTCATGTGAAGATTCTCTGCGACGCCGGCCTCGCGCAGCGCCGCAAGGAAGGTAGCTGGGTCTTCCTGCGCACTGCCGTGAAGGAGAAGAGCGAGCCGCCGCTAGGGGCCGCAGCCGCCCAGCTCCTCACTATTGCCGAGCGCGACGATCCGGCCTTTTCCGCCCGCTGCAACGAGGATCGCCGCCAGCTTGCGGCGATTCGCGACGCCCGGGAGGCCAGCGCGCAGGCCTACTTCGCCAGCCATGCCGAGGAGTGGGACACGCTGCGCCAGCTTCATGGTGCGGACGGCCCCGTCGAATCGGCACTGCTCACGGCTTTCGGACGACAGAAGCTGGGCGCGCTGCTCGACGTCGGCACCGGCACCGGCCGCATGGCCGAACTTCTGGCGGGCAAGGCGGGGCACGTCACCGCGCTCGACAAGAGCCCGGACATGTTGCGAATTGCACGCGCACGGTTGCAGTCTTTGCCAGCGGACAAGATTTCCCTGGTGCAGGGCGATTTCACGAAGCTGCCGTTCGCAGCTGCGAACTTCGACACCGTGCTGTTCCATCAGGTCCTGCATTATGCACAGGCTCCCGGCCTGGTCCTGGCCGAAGCGGCGCGCGTCACGCGCGAAGGCGGGCGGATCGCCGTGGTCGATCTTGCCGCGCACGACCGCGAGGAACTGCGCGAGCGCCATGCCCATGCCCGCCTCGGTTTTGCCGACGAGCAGATGGAGACCCTGCTGGCGGAAGCCGGGTTCGCACCCGAAGCGCCCGTCTCGCTGCCGGGCGACCCGCTTACCGTGAAGATCTGGACGGCCCGCCGTCTTCCTGCCGCCGCCCATGCTGCCGAGATGGCGGAAACCGGCGAGACCGAGACTCAAAAAAGAAAGACCCCGCACTCATGACTTCTGCCCAGCGACCGGTCCAGGCTCCCCTGCTGGGATGCCTGCCGGGCGACATTTCGGTTTCCTTCGAATTCTTCCCGCCCAAGTCGGAGAAGATGGAGGAGCAGCTCTGGGATGCGATCACCCAGCTTGCGCCACTGGACCCCAGCTTCGTCTCGGTGACGTACGGCGCCGGCGGCTCCACGCGTGAGCGCACGCATTCCACCGTCGCCCGCCTCGTGCGCGAGACCGAGCTGGTTCCCGCCGCGCACCTCACCTGCGTAGGCGCAGGCAAGGGCGAGATCGCGGAAATCGCGGACCAGTACTGGGAAGCGGGCGTGCGCCACATCGTGGCCCTGCGCGGCGATCCGCCGCCGAGCAGCGGCGGCGTCTTCACCCCGCACCCCGAAGGCTACACCGGCGCCGCCGATCTCGTGGCGGGCCTGAAGGCACGCCATGACTTCGACATCTCGGTGGCCGCCTATCCCGAAGTCCACCCCGAAGCGGCCAGCGCGGAAGCCGACCTCGACAACCTCAAGCGCAAGCTCGACGCGGGCGCCAACCGCGCCATCACGCAGTTCTTCTTCTCGACGGACGCCTACTTCCGCTTCATCGACAAAGTGCTCGCTGCGGGGATCACCGCGCCGATCCTGCCGGGGATCATGCCGGTGACCAACTTCACGGCGATCCGCCGCATGTCGGGCAACACCGAGATTCCCGCGTGGCTGGAAACGATGTTCGAAGGGCTAGACGAACGCCCCGGCCCGCGCGCACTTGTCGCCGCCGTCGCCGCTGCCGATCTGTGCCGCAGGCTTTACGAAGGCGGCGTGCGCGATTTCCATTTCTACACGCTCAACCGCGCCGAGCAGGCCTATGCGATCTGCCAGCTCCTGGGCCTGCGCCCCGGGACCGGCGCCTGAGCAGACTTGTTTCCGGACCGTTCGTGCAGCAAGGCGCGCGCGAACGGTCCCTCAAGGGAACTTTGGGCCCGCATCCGGGCGACGAAGGACAACGACCATGACTGCCAGAGAACAGTTCCTCGCCGAAGCGGCCAAGCGTATCCTCATCACGGACGGCGCTTTCGGCACCGAAATCCAGAGCTGGAAGCTCAGCGAAGCGGATTACGCAGGCAATCTCGGCCTCTCGCACGACCAGAAGGGCAACAACGACATCCTCGCGCTGACCAAGCCCGAGGTGCCGGAATCGATCCACCGCGCCTATTTCGAGGCCGGGGCCGACATCGCCGAGACCAACACCTTCTCCGCCAACCGCATCAGCCAGGCCGATTACGGCGCCGAGCACCTCGTGCGCGAGATCAACGTCGAATCGGCCCGCCTCGCCCGCCGTCTGGCGGATGAGTATCAGGCAAAGGACGGACGCCCGCGCTTCGTCGCCGGCGCGATCGGGCCGACCAACAAGACGCTCTCGCTCAGCCCCGACGTCAACGATCCGGGCTACCGCGAGATCGACTGGGACGAACTGGTCGATGTCTACAAGGAACAGGCGGCGGCCCTCGTCGAGGGCGGCGCCGACTTCATCCTGATCGAAACCGTGTTCGACACGCTGAACGCCAAGGCCGGGATCATGGCGGTGCGCCATCTGGAGGCCGAACTGGGCCGCGAAGTGCCGATCATGATGTCGATGACGCTTACCGATCTGTCGGGCCGCAATCTCTCGGGCCATACGGTGGAAGCGTTCTGGCACGCGGTGCGGCACGCCAAGCCGGTGACGATCGGGCTCAACTGCTCGTTCGGCGCCACCCAGTTGCGCCCGCATGTGAAGACGCTGTCGGAACTCGCCGACACGCTCATCATGATCTACCCGAATGCCGGCCTGCCCAACGAACTGGGCGCTTATGACGAAATGCCCGAGACCACGGCAGGCTATGTCGGCGAATGGGCGGTTGCCGGCCAGGTCAACGTGCTGGGCGGCTGCTGCGGCTCTACGCCGGCCCACATTGCCGCAATGGCGCGCAAGGTCTCCGGGCTGGCCCCGCGCCGCCTGCCCGATCTCGATCCGGTGACGCGCCTCGCCGGCCTTGAACCCTTCACCATGGCGGTGTGATCCCATGACCGATTTTCCCATCTGGCGCATCCGCCCTGCCGGAGCCGACGACGCCGAGGCGCTCTCGCTCGTGGCATCGGCGACCTTCCTCGAAAGCTTCGCGGGCCAGGTAGACGGGGCCGGGCTCGTCGCGCACTGCATCAGGCAGCACTCTGCCGACAGCTATCGCAAATATATCGCGCAGGGCGCGAAGGCCTGGCTGACCGAAGTCGAGCCCGGCCACGCCCCGGTCGGCTATGCGCTGCTTTGCGAGCCCGAACTGGAACTCGCGCGTGAAGGCGATCTGGAACTCAAGCGCATCTACCTGTTCTCGCGCTTCCAGGGTTCCATGATGGCCAGCACGATGATGCGCACCGTGCGCGATGCCGCTGCGGCGGGCCATTCGCGCCTGTTGCTCGGCGTGAAGAACGACAATCACCGCGCCCTCGCCTTCTACGCCAAGCATGGCTTCGAGACGATCGGCACCCGGACTTTCGACGTGGGCGGCAAGACCTACGACGATTTCGTGCTCGCGCTAAATTTGGCGAACTGATTCGCTGGCCCAGTGTCCCAACGAGAACAACAAACCATGACCTCGATTCATTCCGGCGCCCGTTTCGTCAATATCGGCGAGCGCACCAACGTCACCGGCTCGGCCGCGTTCAAGAAGCTCATCATGGCCGGCGACTATGCCAAGGCCGTCGATGTCGCGCGCCAGCAGGTGGATAACGGTGCGCAGGTCATCGACGTCAACATGGACGAAGGCCTGCTTGACGCTGTCGTGGCCATGACCACCTTCCTCAAACTCATCGCCGCCGAACCGGATATCGCCCGCGTCCCGGTGATGATCGACAGTTCCAAGTGGGATGTGATCGAGGCCGGTCTGAAGTGCGTATCGGGCAAGCCGATCGTCAACTCGATCTCGATGAAGGAAGGCGTGGAGCCGTTCCTGGCCCAGGCGAAGAAGTGCATGGACTATGGCGCCGCCGTGGTCGTCATGGCCTTCGACGAGACCGGCCAGGCCGACACCCGCGAACGCAAGATCGAGATCTGCTCGCGCGCCTACCAGTTGCTGACCGGCATCGGCTTCCCGCCCGAGGACATCATCTTCGACCCCAACGTCTTCGCGGTCGCCACCGGCATCGAGGAGCATGACCGCTACGGGCTCGATTTCATCGAGGCGGTGGTCGAAATCCGCAAGGCATGCCCCCACGTCCACTTCTCGGGCGGCCTTTCCAACCTCTCGTTCTCGTTCCGCGGCAACGAGACGGTGCGCCGGGCGATGCACTCGGTGTTCCTCTACCACGCGATCCCCGCCGGGCTCGACATGGCCATCGTCAATGCGGGCCAGCTCGACGTCTACGACCAGATCGACCCCGCCCTGCGCGAGGCTTGCGAAGACGTCATCATGATGCGCCGCCCCGGCGTGGGCGAGGACGGCAAGACCTCCACCGAACGCCTGATCGACCTCGCCGAAAGCTACAAGGGCAAGGACAAGGTCGCGGAAAAGGCCGCCGAGGAATGGCGCGGCTGGGATGTCACCAAGCGCATCGAGCATGCCCTCGTGCGCGGCATCGATGCCTATGTGGTCGAGGATACCGAGGAAGCGCGCGCCGCCATCGCCGCAGCGGGCGGACGCCCGATCGAGGTGATCGAAGGCCCGCTGATGGGCGGCATGAACGTCGTCGGCGACCTGTTCGGCTCGGGCAAGATGTTCCTGCCCCAGGTCGTGAAGTCGGCCCGCGTGATGAAGAAGGCCGTGGCCCACCTGATCCCCTTCATCGAGGCGGAAAAGGACGCGGGCGCCAAGGCCAAGGGCCGCATCATCATGGCCACCGTCAAGGGCGACGTGCATGACATCGGCAAGAACATCGTCGGCGTCGTACTCCAGTGCAACGGCTACGAAGTGATCGACCTCGGCGTGATGGTGCCGTGGAGCAAGATCCTCGAATCCGCCAACGAGAACGATGCCGACATCATCGGCCTTTCCGGCCTCATCACCCCCTCGCTCGACGAGATGGTGACCGTGGCCGAGGAAATGCAGCGCGCCGGGATGGATATCCCGCTGCTGATCGGCGGCGCCACCACGTCCAAGGTCCACACCGCCCTGCGCATCGATCCCGCCTACAAGGGCCCCGTGATCCACGTCCTCGACGCCAGCCGCGCGGTCGGCGTCGCCTCGCAGCTCCTGTCGGACACGCAGGCGGTGCCTTTCGTCAGCTCCGTGGCCGACGAATACGAAAAGGTGCGCATTGCGCGCGAGGGCAAGGGCCAGAGCGAACTGCTCCCGATCGCCGATGCCCGCGCCAATGCCTTCGCGCCCGATTTCGCACAGAAACCCGGCGCTCCGCTGGAACCCGGCCTCCACGTATTCGCGGACTGGGATCTTGCCGAACTCGTCGAGACGTTCGACTGGACGCCGTTCTTCCGCGCCTGGGAACTGGCGGGCAACTACCCGGCCATCCTCGATGACGAGATCGTGGGCGAAAGCGCCCGCAACCTCTTCGCCGATGCCCAGGCGATGCTTGCGAAGATCGTCGAGGAAAAGTGGCTGACCGCCAAGGGCGTCTGCGCCTTCTGGCCTGCCGCCACCCAGGGTGACGATGTCATCGTCGGCGCCGGCGGCATGGACCCGCAGATCGTCTACGACGCCATCCAGCAGGGCGTGGACGAAGGCCCGGACTTCGTGCGCCTGCCGTTCCTGCGTCAGCAGGTGAAGAAGAGCCGGGGCCCAAATGGCAAAGGACGGGCCAACTTCTGCCTGTCCGACTTCGTCGACCCCGCCGGAGACTGGCTGGGCGGCTTCGCGGTCGGCATTCACGGCATCGAACCGCACCTCGAACGCTTCCAGGCCGCGCACGACGACTATTCGGACATCCTTCTCAAGGCCCTGGCCGACCGCTTCGCCGAAGCCTTCGCCGAACGCCTGCACCAGCATGTCCGCACGAAACTGTGGGGCTATGCGCCGGACGAGCAGTTCACCAATGTCGCCCTGATCCGCGAGGAATATCGCGGCATCCGGCCCGCGCCCGGCTATCCGGCCTGCCCGGACCACTCGCTCAAGCCGATCCTGTTCGACCTGCTCAAGGCGCAGGACAATGCCGGGATCGTGCTGACCGAAAGCCAAGCGATGCTGCCCACCGCCGCCGTCTCGGGCTTTTACTTCGGCCACCCGGAAAGCCAGTACTTCGGCGTTGCCCGGATCGGCCGCGACCAGCTCGAAGACTATGCCGAACGGCGCGACGTGGACCTCGCCGTCGCCGAGCGCTGGCTGCGTCCCAACCTCGACTGATTGCAAAAGGCACCGCCGCCATCCCGGACGCGGCGGTGCCTCTCGTTACAATCCGGAAAAACCCCATCGAGCCCGATTGCCCAATGCCGCCGGGCAAGGCATCCATGCCCCAACGAAAAATGAATGGGGACGGGGCACCCGATGGGGACGACCGAAATCTACCTGATTGCGCTGACGATCATCCTCGCGGCGCCATATCTCGTGTGGCGGCTACTGCGCACCGAGCATTGGGCACCGCTGGTCGTCGTCCAGATCATCGGCGGCATCCTGCTCGGCCCCGGCGTGCTCGGCCATGCGGCGCCGGACTTCCACGCGCTGGTCTTCAACCCGCAAGTCATGACCGCGCTGAACGGCGTGGCCTGGTGGGCGGTGATGATGTTCGTCTTCGTCGCCGGAGTCGAACTCGATCTCAGCGACGCCTGGAAGCACCGCGGCGAAACCACCCTCACTGCCGCCTGCGCCCTGCTTACCCCGCTCGCCTTCGGCGCCCTCGCCGCTGCGCTGCTGCTGCGTTCGCCCGGCTGGATCGGCCCCGAAGGCAGCTATCCGCAAGCCGTGCTCGGCGTGGGCATGGCCTGCGCCGTCACCGCCCTGCCGATCCTGGTGCTGCTGATGGAAAAGCTCGGCATTTTCCGGGAACCGCTCGGCCAGCGCCTGCTGCGCTATGCCAGCCTTGACGATATCGCGATCTGGGGCGTGCTGGCGCTGATCCTGGTGGACTGGGAGCGCGTCGGCCGGCAGGGCCTGTTCCTCGCCGCCTTCGCGGTGGCCTCCTTCGCCGTCCGCGCGCTGTTCAGGCGCCTCGGCGAACAGGACCGCTGGTATGTGGCGCTGATCTGGCTGGCACTCGTCGGCTTCGCGGCGGACTGGTCCGGACTGCACTTCATGGTCGGCGCCTT
This sequence comes from Novosphingobium sp. TK71, assembly GCF_055361505.1. Classification (NCBI taxonomy): domain Bacteria; kingdom Pseudomonadati; phylum Pseudomonadota; class Alphaproteobacteria; order Sphingomonadales; family Sphingomonadaceae; genus Novosphingobium; species Novosphingobium sp. TK71. The sequence continues at coordinate 3,012,401 of NZ_CM143962.1, read as the reverse complement.
CCTTGCCGGCGTCGTGCTGGACGCCGGCTGGTTCAGCCGCGAGAAACTCGACCTGTTCCGCGAATTCCTGCTGCTAACCGTGATGCCGGTGTTCTTCCTCAGCACCGGCCTGCGGACCAACTGGGGAATGGGCGGGGCGATGGTGATCGGCGCCGCGATCCTGTTCCTGGTCGCCTCGGTCGTCGGCAAACTGGCCGGCATTCACCTCGCCGGAAAGCTGCTGGGCTGGAAGAAGGGCGAAGCGAGCGTGATCGGCTGGATGCTCCAGACCAAGGCGCTCATCATGATCATCTTCGTCAACGTCCTGCTGGACAAGAAGATCGTCACCCCGGAGACCTTCACTGCCCTGCTGCTGATGGCGGTGATGAGCACGATGCTGACCGTGCCCATCGTCAAACCCCGCCTCGCCCGGCTGGCCGCCAGCGACTAGGTCTAGACACCCGCCCTTCCGGCCAGCGCTTCCGCCGCCTGCCAGAACGCCTCGACGAAAGCCTGATCCTCGACCAGCGGATTGGGCTTTCGCGGCGCGCGTTCGAACCAGTAGCCGCCGCTCGACCGGCCCGGCTCTTCCGCCGTCGCCAGCCAGATCACCGTATCCGCCCCCTGCACCGGCGTCAGCTTCGGCGCATCGCCGTAGGCCGCCTGCACGCTGTCCGGCGTATGCGAGAAGAAATTGCTGCCGACCGTGCCGGGATGGACCGAATGGGCCACGACACCATCCGCCGCCAGCCGGGGCGCCAGCGCGCGGGCATGAAGCACATTGGCGAGCTTCCCGCTGCAGTAGGCCGCGCCCGGGCTCCAGTTGCCGAGGTTCTGCAAGTCGGCAAGATTGATGGCGGGGATCATCTCGCTGCCATCCGAGGCGGTGTTGACGATCCTGACACTGCCCTCCGGCGCATCCGCCGCAGCCTTGCGCAGGAGCGGCAGCAAGCGGGCGGTCAGCGCGAAAGGCCCGATGAAGTTGGCGGCGTAATTCGCCTCGAAACCCTCGGCCGTCAGCGCCTGTTCGCGCGCCATGCCGCCCGCGTTGTTGACCAGTACATCGATGGAATCGACCTTCTGCGCGATCGCATCTGCCAGCCGGTCGACTTCGGCCAGCAACGAGAGATCGGCGCGCAGCATCTCGATCTCGCCGCCATCGGCCGCAAGGTCTGCCTCGGCCGCCGCACATCGCTGCGGATCGCGGCCCACGCCGATCACCCGGAACCCCTGCTTCGCCAGGGCCCGTGCCGTCTCCAGCCCGATGCCCGAACTTGCGCCCGTCACTACCGCCACGCGTTTGGTCATGCCTGCCAATCCTCTCCATTCATTGCCGCCATTTCCACTACCCGGGCGGCCAAACCGCAAGCTTTGGCGCGGAAACGGAGGAAATCATCGGTTCGGCGGTTTTCAGACATGCCCATGCTCTGCCATAAGCGCCCCGTGCCAGACGCTGACCTTCTCGCCGATCTCCTGCCTGATGCTCACGAAGCGCTTCATGCAACCTTCGGCTTCAACGCCTTCCGCGGGGTGCAGGATCAGGTCGTCATGCGCGCGCTTTCCGGCCGCTCGACCCTGGCCGTCATGCCCACAGGCGCGGGCAAGTCGCTGACCTACCAGCTTCCTGCGGTCATGCTGGACGGGACCTGCGTGGTCGTGTCCCCGCTGATCGCGCTCATGCACGACCAGCTTCGCTCGGCCCGCGCCAACGGCATCCGCGCCGCCACGCTCACCAGCGCCGACACCGATCGCGGCCTCACCATGGACCGCTTCCGCGCCGGTGAGCTGGACCTGCTCTACATCGCCCCCGAACGCGCCAGCCAGCCGCATTTCCGCGAGCTTCTGGAACAGTCGCGCGTCGCCCTCTTCGCCATCGACGAAGCACACTGCGTGTCCGAATGGGGCCATGACTTCCGGCCAGACTATCGCCTGCTGCGACCGCTGCTCGACGCTTTCCCGGACGTGCCGCGCCTCGCGCTGACGGCCACGGCAGACCACCATACCCGCACCGACATCCTCGCCCAGCTCGGCATTCCCGACGAAGGACTGATCGTTGCCGGGTTCGACCGTCCCAATATCCGCTACACGATCCGCCCCCGCGAAAGCGCGATGCGGCAGATCAAGGCAGTCATGGACGAGAACCCCGGCCCCGGCATCGTCTATGCACCCACCCGCGCCCGCGTCGAGCAACTGGCAGAAACCCTCGCATCCGCCACCGGGCGGCGCGTGCTGCCCTATCACGCCGGGCTCGACCCCGAAGTCCGCGCCCGCAACCAGGCGGCTTTCGTGGCCTCGGAAGACATGGTAATGGTCGCCACGGTGGCTTTCGGCATGGGTATCGACAAGCCCGACGTGCGCTTCGTCGCCCACGCCGGCATCCCCAAGTCGATCGAGGCCTATTACCAGGAAACCGGCCGTGCCGGGCGCGACGGCGATCCCTCGGTCGCGGTGATGTTCTGGGGGGCCGACGATTTCGCCCGCGCCCGCCAGCGTCTGTCCGAGATCGAGCCGCACCGCCTGCAAAGCGAACGCCAGCGCCTCGATGCGCTCGCAGGGCTCGTGGAAACCGCCGAATGCCGCCGCGCGGTGCTGCTGCGCCACTTCGGCGAAACACCCGCCTCGTCCTGCGGCAATTGCGACAACTGCCTCGAACCGGCGGGCGTGATCGATGTATCCGAGCTGGCGCGAAAGCTCCTCTCCACGGTCTATCGTACCGGGCAGAGCTACGGCCTCGGCCATCTTGAAAAAGTGCTGCTGGGCATGAGCGACGACCGCGTGCTGCAACGCGGGCATGACCAGCTCTCGGTCTTCGGCATCCTGACGGCGGACGAGCAACCGCTGCTAAAGCCGCTCGCCCGCGCCCTGCAGGCCCGCGGCAGCCTGCTGCCGACCGAGCATGGCGGCCTGTCCCTGGGCGGAGATGCGCGGGAAATCCTCAAGGGCGAAGCCGCGGTGATGATCGTCGTTCCGCCCAAGCGCGAAAAGAAGAAGCGCGGCGGCAAAGGCGGGGCGGACAGCGGCGCCAACCCGGTGGGCGATCCGCTGTTCGACGCCCTGCGCGCGCTCCGCCGCGATCTTGCGCAGGAAGCAGGGGTTCCGCCCTATGTCGTGTTCCACGACGCCACCTTGCGCGAAATGGCCACCGCGCGCCCGTCTTCACTGGCGCAGCTCGGTGAAATCGGCGGCATCGGCGCGCGCAAGCTCGAAGCTTATGGCGAGGCTTTCCTGGCGGTGATCCGCCAGCACTGAAGGCCCAGCGCCCTCAGGCCTTCGCTTGTTCGAACACCGCAAGCTGGGCGGCGAAGGCGCGCTGGAAGGCCGGACGCGCCTCGCCGCGCGCCACATAGGCAAGCACGGTTTCGTTGGCGGCCAGCACATCCGATCCGCCGAGCCGCCGCAGCACCTGCACCATCATCAGGTCGCCCGCGCTGAATTCGCCTTCCAGCCACTCCGACGTGCCGAGACGCACGGCGAGTTCCGCCAGCCGCGCCTCGATACGCTGTTCGATGGAAGCGAGGCGCGTTTCATACCAGGGGCGCTCACGCTCGAACAGCAGGACCTCGGAGCGCTGCACGATCACCGGTTCGACCGTGCTGAGGGCGGCGAAGATCCACATAACCGCCCGCATCCGCGCGTCTCCACCTTCCGGTAGCAAGCCCGGATGGCTCTGCGCGATATGCAGGACGATGGCCCCGGATTCGAACAGCGCGAGATCGCCTTGCTCATAGGTCGGGATCTGCCCGAAAGGATGGCGCGAGCGGTGATCCGGCTGCTTCATTTCCTCGAAAGAGACGAGGCGCACGGCGTAGGGCTGGCCCACTTCCTCCAGCGCCCAGCGCACCGCCATATCGCGGGCGAGGCCCCTGCCGCGATCGGGCGACTGGGCAAAAGCGGTGATCGTAGGCTGCGGCATGGCGGCTCTCCCGTTCACCGGCATGATGGGCCGCGAGCGCAATTTCGGCAACCGGGTTCGTCATTTGCGCCGAGTTGGGTTATGGGGCCGCGATGATCCGCATATTGATCGATGCCGACGCCTGCCCGGTGAAGGACGAAACCTACCGTGTCGCCGCGCGCTACAAAGTGCCGGTGGTGGTTGTCAGCAACAGCCCGATCCGGGTGCCGCAAAGTCCGCTCATCTCCCGCAAGGTGGTGAGCGATGCCTTCGACGCCGCCGACGACTGGATCGCCGAGAACACCGGGCCGGGCACCGTCGTCATCACCGCCGATATCCTGCTGGCGGACCGCTGCCTGAAGCTGGGGGCGCAAGTCGTGGCGCCGAACGGAAAGCCCTTCACCACCTCCTCGATCGGCAGCGCCATCGCCACCCGCGCAATCATGGCCGACCTGCGCGCCGGCGGCGATGCCATCGGCGGCCCGCCGCCGTTCAGCAAGACGGACCGTTCCCGGTACCTCTCAAGCCTCGATCAGGTGGTGGTCAGGCTTCTGCGGAGAGGCTGAGCGCCCCTCCCTAATCCCGAGCTCATGCTCGCACGTCCGCGCCTGACGGGTGGAGGCCGCCTGCGACCTAATTTTCCCGCCGTTCGAAGGAAACCGGAACGGCCAGCCGGAACGGCAGCTCTGGCGAGGCAATCCGCGATTCCGTACCGTTATCGTGAATCAGCACCGCGCGGCCGACGCCGGGCGTGGCGACCACGGCCACCACACTATCGACCCATTCGTGCAGCAGCGCCTTGGCGCGGACCAGTTCGGCCTCGGCGCGGGTGGTGGTGCCCGAAGCTTCGAGTTCGGCTTCGAGCTCGACGATCCGGGAGGTCGCCTCGCCGATGCGGTCGGTGTTCTCGCTCATGATCGGGATTCCTCGGCAAACATCGTTCGCCTAGGTGGCCACCCCGATCAGGCGAGGCAAGGCCGGAGCACCGGCAATCGCCTGCGCGTTACCTCCGTCCGGCCCGCTTCGCCGTTGCCAAGGCGAAACCCGCACTTTTTAAAGCGGGTTGTCGAGCTTGATGATCTCTTCCTCGCTCGCGCGCTGGGTGGTCTTGATCTGGCGCGGGGCGAGGAAACTGTCGAGCACCGGCTTGTCGCGTTCGTAGAGATCGTTGAACGGCTTGAGCTGCCCGTCGATCGAGCGGGCATATGTGAAGTAGGTCAGGTAGACCGGGAACGTCCGGGTCATCTCGACCTTGGTATAAGTGCCGGAACGAGAGATTTCGGCAGCTTCGGTGGCGCTCTTCTTGGCGCCGAGAATGGCCATCGTCATGCCCAGTTCCACCGCGCGCTCGGTGCGGATGCAGCCATGGCTGAAGGCGCGCACGTCCGAGTTGAAATACTGCTTCGACGGCGTGTCGTGCAGATAGATCGCGTGCGGGTTGGGCATGTCGATCTTCATCAGGCCAAGCGAGTTGTTGGCACCGGGCTGCTGGACCACGGTGATGGTGCCGTCGCCGTTCTTGGTGGCCTTGTAGCCCGCATTGCGCGCCCAGGTCGGGTTGTTCAACACCTTCGCGCCAAGGCCTTCACCCTTCACGATGGATTGCGGCACCGTCCAGGTCGGGTTGAAGACCACCGCGCTCACCGTTTCGGCGAGCTGCGGCGTCGCCGTGCGGCCGGGCTTGCCGACCACGGTCTTGTAGCTGCGGATGATCTTGTTGCGGACCACGAGGCGGAGCTGGAACTCCGGAATGTTGGTCATCAGGTACACGTCGCCAAGGTCGCGGGCGAGCCAGCGCCAGCGGTCCATATTGGCCTGGATCAGCGCGCGGCGCGCCTTGTTCGCCATGGGGGTGGCGTTGAGATCGGCCTTGAGCGCGGCATAGTCGGGGTTGGTCGGGGCCAGCTTGTCGACGACGCCCGCCACGTCATGCTCCGAAAGCGCCTGCGCCATGATCTGGGCGGTCGGCATCAGATCCTGGTCGGGATCGACCGCGAACCACTGCACGCGCGACTTCATCGGCGTGCGGCCGTCGCGAAGATCCTCGATCAGCCAGCCGAACACGCGGCTCGCCAGCGCATCGAGGTCGTCGCCCTCACCCTTGGCGATCGCCGCCTTGAGCGCGGCCGGCTGATAATCGGCCGGAACGAGACCTTCCTTGCCGATGTAGCCCACGGTCGACAGCAGCGCCTTGGCATCGGCCACCGACCAGGACATCACCGGCTCCGCCAGCAGCGTATCCTGCACGACCGGATAGGACACGGTCGGAATGGCAGTGGGAACCGCGCTGGGCTGGATGACCGGCTGCACGGCCGGGCGCGAGACCGGCTTTGTGGAAGCGGAAGACGGCACGGCCGGGGTCGCCTGCGTGGTCGGCAGGATCGAGGTCGGCGTCGACACGGTCTTCTTCTTCGTTGCCGTATCCGTCCTGGCGGAATCCGCCTTCTGGGCCAGGGCCGGCTCCGCTGCGAGACCCGTCGCCGCGATGACCGCCAGCACGCTGCAACCGAACCTCATGAAACTCGCCATTGTGATCTGAACCTGCCCGTAGTGATGCGTGTGTGATGCAAGGAGGAAACGCAGCCATGTGAAGACGGCTGCCGATAGTCCCCGCTTTGCCCCTATATAAGGCCTACATCAAGGATTTCGCCTGTCGCTGCGATGAATTGCTTGCCTGGAGGCTTGCGCCCGGCGACAGGCAGGGCCTGATGAGTACAGCCGCAGCCCCCCTTTCGGACCATCGTCCCTCAGTCCTGCCGGTGCTTGCGGTGATTGCGGGGATCGCCACGTTCAGCGCGATGGACGCCGCGATCAAGGGCGCCTCCATCGCGATCGGCGTGTTTACCGCGCTGCTGCTGCGCAATCTCTTCGGCACGATCCTCACCCTTCCGCTCTGGCTCGTCGCGGGCCGCCCGGTGCCCTCGCGCACGGTACTGAAGGTCCACGCCCTGCGCGCGGCGATCACTTCGGCGATGGCTGCGCTGTTTTTCTATGGCCTGGTACGAATTCCTATGGCCGAGGGAATCGCGATTTCCTTCGTCTCGCCGATCATCGCGCTCTATTTCGCCGCGATCCTGCTGGGGGAGACGATCCGCCGCCGCGCCATCGTCGCCTCGCTGCTGGGCATTCTGGGCGTGCTGGTGATCGGCGCCGGACGCTTCGGCGCGGGGAGCTATTCGAACGAGGCGATAGAGGGCACGACCGCGATCCTGCTCTCCGCCGTGTTCTATGCGATCAACCTCGTTCTCCAGCGCAAACAGGCGCTGCTGGCAGGGCCGGTGGAGATCGCGCAGTTCCAGAACCTGCTCGTTACGCTGATTTTCCTGGCTTTTTCGCCCTGGTTCGCGGTCGTGCCGGATGGGCGGAGCCTGGTTCTCATCCTTGCCGGAGCGGCGCTGGCGACAAGTGCCCTGCTGTTCCTGTCCTGGGGCTATGCCCGTGCCGAGACGCAAGTACTGCTGCCGATCGAATATACCGGCTTCTTCTGGGCCGCCCTGCTGGGCTGGCTGATGTTCGGGGAGCGACTTGATGTCTCCACCGTTGCCGGGACGATTCTCATCATGATCGGCTGCTGGACAGGTGCAAGAAACGCAAAAGTCGAGTCCTAGTCACCACGCACGCCCCCTTGACCTGAGGGCCGCGAACGCGCATCGGCGGGGCCGAAGAATCCGCTTGTCGCGATGCAGCACGGCGATGATTTTCGGAACCTGGGCTAGTGGGTTTCGGAATAGCCGCTCTTCACGTGGCACGCTCCATACAGAAGGGGATAATACCCAATATGACCCAGGTCGGACAGGATACGCTCGGCACCCGCAGCACCATGACAGTCGGCGGCAAGCAGATCGCCTACTACTCCCTCAAGAAGGCTGCCGAAAAGGTTGGCGACGTTTCGCGCCTTCCCTTCTCGATGAAGGTCCTTCTTGAAAACCTCCTGCGCTTCGAGGACGGCGGCTTCACCGTCTCGACCAAGGACATCCAGTCGGTTGCCGACTGGCAGAAGAACCCGGTTACCGGCGACGAGATCCAGTACCGTCCCGCCCGCGTTCTGCTTCAGGACTTCACCGGCGTTCCCTGCGTGGTCGACCTGGCCGCCATGCGCGATGCCATCGCCACCCTCGGCGGCGACACCAGCAAGATCAACCCGCTGGTTCCCGTGAACCTGGTGATCGACCACTCGGTCATGGTCGACGAATTCGGCCACCCCAAGGCGTTCGAAGAGAACGTGGAAATCGAATACCAGCGCAACATGGAGCGCTACGACTTCCTCAAGTGGGGCTCCAAGTCGCTCGACAACTTCTACGCCGTTCCCCCGGGCACCGGCATCTGCCACCAGGTGAACCTGGAAAACATCGCCAAGACCGTTTGGTCGAGCGAAGACCAGAACGGTGAACTGGTCGCCTATCCCGACACCTGCGTCGGCACCGACAGCCACACCACCATGGTCAACGGCCTGGGCGTGCTGGGCTGGGGCGTGGGCGGCATCGAGGCGGAAGCCGCGATGCTCGGCCAGCCGGTCTCGATGCTCATCCCCGAAGTCGTCGGCTTCAAGCTGACCGGCGAGCTTCAGGAAGGCGTCACCGCCACCGACCTCGTGCTGACCTGCACCGCCATGCTGCGCAAGCACGGCGTGGTCGGCCGCTTCGTCGAATACTTCGGCCCCGGCCTCGCCTCGCTGAGCCTTGCCGACCGTGCGACGCTTGCCAACATGGCCCCGGAATACGGCGCCACCTGCGGCTTCTTCGGCATCGACGAAAAGACCATCGACTACCTGCGCCTCACCGGCCGCGAGGAAGAGCAGATCGCCCTCGTCGAAGCCTATGCCAAGGAACAGGGCTTCTGGATCGACCCGGCCGCCGCCGACCCGATCTTCTCCTCGACCCTCGAACTCGACATGTCGACCGTCGTTCCGTCGCTCGCCGGCCCGAAGCGTCCGCAGGACTGGGTCGCGCTTCCCGACGTCGACGACGTGTTCAACAAGGACATGGCCGAAACCTACAAGAAGACCGCCACCCGCGTTCCCGTGGAAGGCAAGGACTTCGACATCGGTGACGGCGACGTCATGATCGCCGCCATCACCTCGTGCACCAACACCTCGAACCCGGGCGTGCTGGTTGCGGCAGGTCTCGTCGCCAAGAAGGCCGACGAACTGGGCCTGAAGCCCAAGCCCTGGGTCAAGACCTCGCTGGCACCGGGTTCGCAGGTCGTCACCGACTACCTGAACAAGGCCGGTCTCCAGTCGCACCTCGACAACATCGGCTTCAACCTTGTCGGCTACGGCTGCACCACCTGCATCGGTAACTCGGGCCCGCTCGCGGAACCGATCTCGAAGGCGATCAACGAGAACGGCCTCGTCGCCTCGGCGGTCATCTCTGGCAACCGCAACTTCGAAGGCCGCGTCTCGCCGGACGTGCGCGCGAACTTCCTGGCCTCGCCGCCGCTGGTCGTCGCCTACGCTCTGAAGGGCACCGTGGTGGAAGACTTCACCACCACCCCGATCGGCGTGAGCAAGGACGGCGTGGACGTCTACCTCAAGGACATCTGGCCGACCAACCTCGAAGTCAGCACCACGATGAATGCCTGCGTCGATCGCGGCATGTTCCAGGCCCGTTATGCCGACGTCTACAAGGGCGACAAGCACTGGCAGGCGATCAACGTCGTCGGTTCGGACACCTATTCGTGGCGCGCCGGTTCGACCTACGTCGCCAACCCGCCCTACTTCGAGGGCATGGAAATGACCCCGGCGCCGGTGAACGACATCATCGAGGCCAAGCCCCTGCTGATCCTCGGCGATTCGATCACCACCGACCACATCTCGCCGGCCGGTTCGATCAAGGCCGACAGCCCGGCAGGCCAGTGGCTGATGGAGCACCAGGTCGCCAAGGCGGACTTCAACTCCTACGGTTCGCGCCGTGGCCATCACGAAGTCATGATGCGCGGCACTTTTGCCAACATCCGCATCCGCAACGAAATGGTCCCCGGCATCGAAGGCGGCATGAGCCGCTTCGGTGAAGAGGTCCTGCCGGTCTACGACGTGGCGCAGAAGTACAAGGCCGAAGGCACGCCGATGGTGGTCGTGGCCGGCAAGGAGTACGGCACCGGTTCGTCGCGCGACTGGGCGGCCAAGGGCACCAACCTGCTCGGCGTGCGCGCCGTGATCGTCGAGAGCTTCGAGCGTATCCACCGTTCGAACCTGGTCGGCATGGGCGTGCTTCCGCTGCAGTTCAAGGACGGCGACAGCCGCCAGTCGCTCGGCCTGACCGGCGACGACGCCTTCACGATCAAGGGCGTTGCCAGCCTCAAGCCGCGCCAGGACGTGGAAGTCGAAGTGACCCGTCCGGACGGTTCGACCTTCACCTTCACCGCGCTGTGCCGCATCGATACCGCCAACGAAGTGGAATACTTCAACAACGGCGGCATCCTGCAGTACGTGCTGCGCAAGCTGGCCGCCTAAGCGACCGGCAGCCTTAACCGGCTCGGTAAAACCCCGTCCCGCGTTCGCGCGGGGCGGGGTTTTCCTTTTGGCGCTGCCTCGGCGACATGACCGGACACGAAAAAGGGCGGCGCCGAGGCGCCGCCCTTCCTGCTTCCCCCGGTGGTGGGAAACTCAGGTCTTGCGGCGGGCCAGCCGCTGCCGACCGATCACCGCTGCCGCCGCCGCGCCGAACAGGATCAGCATCGGCGGTGCCGGAACGTCGGTCGGCGGTCCAGGCGGCGAACCATCTCCGCCGGTCGAAGTGGTGGTCGAACCTGACGAGCCGGTCGAGCCCGACGATGTCGAGGTCGAACTCGAACTGCTCGTCGACGACGACGTTGAACTGGACGAGGAGGTGGAACTGGACGACGAGGTGGAGGAACTCGTGCTGGTCGAAACATCGCCGGAACTGGACGAGGTCGTCGTCGAGGTGATGCCGCCCGTTGTTGTGGTGGTGGTCAGCCCCCCCGTGGTCGTGGTGGTCGTGAGACCGCCGGTCGAGGAAGAGGAAGACGTCGATCCGCCGGTCGTCGTGGTCGTCAGTCCGCCGGTGGACGATGAACTGGAGGTGGAACCACCGCTGCTGGTCGAGCTGATGATGACGTTGCCGCCGCTAGAACCACCGCCGCCGCCGAAGAAGCCGCCGAAGAAACCACCGCCGAAACCGCCTCCGCCGCCGCCGATCACGACCGGCGCGCCGCCGCTGCCGCCGGCGTAGCTCGGCGGCGGGGCGGGCGGAATGTAGGGCGGGGGCAGCGGCACCATGGCCACTTGCGGCTGGTCGCAGCAGGTCCGCTTGACGATGCGGCGCATGCGCCTGGTGGTGCGTTCCGGCTCCTTGCGCACGAGGCGCCTGGCCGGACGCTCGACCTTCGCCACTTTCGCGACCTTCGCCGACTTCAGCTTGCGATACTCGACACCGCTCTTCTGAGTCTCGGCGACATGGACGGCGCCGCCGCCAATGATAGCGCAGCCCGCCGCACAGGCAGACAGTTTCGCCAAGGCCATCCGAACCGACATGATCGTCTCTCTCTTCGTTCTGCTCGGCTCGTGTGCGACTGCGACCGACACCACTTGAACCGACTTGCCATCAACAAGCGCAGAGAGCGGTTAACGGAACAATGCCGTTAACCGAGTTTCGACAGTCCCGTAGCGGGAAATCGCGTTAGTTTTCCGATGTAACGCACAACCTGTGCCGAAGCGGGACTATCGAAAGACAGGTCTGTAAACACAACCGACAGTTTTCTGGCGGAAATCGCCTTTCCCTCAATCGCCTTCCGAATCGAAAAGTCCGCCCGGAATGGGGCCCTGCGGGCCTCCGGATTGCGGCGGCGTCATGCCCAGATGCTGCCAGCCCATGTCGTTCAGGCAGCGCCCGCGCGCGGTCCGCGCGACGAGGCCGAGCTGGATCAGGTAGGGCTCGATCACTTCCTCGATCGTGTCGCGCGGCTCGGACAGGCCCGCCGCCAGTGTCTCCACACCCACCGGGCCGCCCTTGTAGATACCGGCGATCATCCGCAGGTAGCGGCGATCCTGCGCATCGAGGCCGATGGAATCGACTTCCAGCCGCGTCAGCGCGTCATCGGCGATTTCGTGAGTGATGATATCGCTGCCCGCGACATGGGCGAAATCGCGCACGCGGCGCATCAGGCGGCCTGCGACGCGCGGGGTGCCGCGCGCGCGGCGGGCGATCTCGGTCGCGCCGCCCTTGTCGATGCCGATGCCCAGCAGCCCGGCGCCGCGGGTCACGACCTTTTCCAGTTCCTCCACAGTGTAGAACTGGAGACGCACCGGAATGCCGAAACGATCGCGCAGCGGCGTCTGGAGCAGGCCCTGACGCGTCGTCGCACCGACCAGCGTGAAGGGCGGCAGGTCGATCCGCACCGAGCGCGCCGAAGGGCCTTCGCCGATCATGAGATCGAGCGCACGGTCCTCCATCGCCGGGTAGAGCACTTCCTCGACCACCGGATTGAGGCGGTGGATCTCGTCGATGAACAGCACGTCGCCGTGTTCGAGATTGGTCAGCAGCGCGGCAAGGTCACCCGCCTTGGCGATCACCGGGCCGCTGGTGGCGCGGAAACCCACGCCCAGTTCGCGCGCGACGATCTGCGCCAGCGTGGTCTTGCCGAGGCCCGGAGGCCCGAAGAACAGCACATGGTCCATCGCCTCGCGGCGCGACTTGGCGCTTTCGATGAAGACACGAAGATTGTCCTTCGCCGCAGCCTGCCCGACGAATTCGGCAAGCGTCTTGGGCCGCAGCGCCGCATCGACGTCCTCGGGCTGGCGAGCGGAGGTAAGGATGGGATTATCGGTCATTGAAAACGGCAAACCTTCTTCGTGTAATCCCACGCTCCGCCCCCGTCCAAACAATGGTCGATGGCAAGGTCATTGCGGATAAACAGATAACCGGCCGCGGCGGCAAGCGCGAGCGCCGACACAATCAGATACCGGCGCCTCAACACCGCGCCGGTTCCGGAGCACGCGGCGACAAGGCCGCTGACGCAAGTTCAGGATGACATTGGGGCGGGACGAAAACCTTGTTCACCCCGCCGCCTTCTTCAGCGCGACGCGGACAAGGTCGTTGAGCCCGGCATCCTCGCCCAGTTCCTCCACCGCCTTGCCGACCGCCATCGCGGCGATTGCGGGCTTGAAGCCGAGGTTCTGGAGTGCGGAAACGGCATCTGCGCTGGAAAATCCGGCAGGTGCCGCCACCGCCGCATGGCCCGGCGCTCCGGGCACGGTGGGCATGCCGCCCGCCTTGTCCTTGAGTTCGTTGACGATGCGGCTGGCCAGCTTCGGGCCGACGCCGTTGGCGCGCGCGACCATGGCGCTGTCGCCGCCGGCACAGGCGCGCTGCAGTTCCTCGGTGGTCAGCGCCGAGAGGATCGCCAGCGCCACTTTAGAACCGACGCCCTGCACCGCCGTCAGCAGGCGGAACCAGTTGCGTTCCGCCCCGCTGGTGAAGCCGATCAGGCGCTGGTCGGTTTCCGAGACCTGCATCTCGGTATGGACCACGACCTTGTCGCCCCGGATGCCGAGATGGTCGAGCGTGCGCGCCGAACAATGGACGAGATAACCAACGCCGTTGACGTCGATAATCGCCCAGTCGGGGCCGGTGTCGTCGAGCAGACCTGTAAGCTTGGCGATCATGGTTTGTTCCTATGGCATAGCGCGGATGGCCAAGGAAGGGCGAAAAGCGCCAAGGCTCTGGATGACTTGGCACAGCCGCTCGGCTAGCACGCAGGCATGGGGCAGAGCGGACAGCAGGGCGCAGCCGGAACGCGCAACCGGAACCGGCAAACGGGGTGGCTGGTCACAGGCGGCGTGCTGATCCTTGCGCTGGTGCTGAGGGCGCTGGCCTTCGCCCCGCTTGACCTGCTCCATCCCGACGAACTGGCGCAGTATCTCGAACAGGCCAACCGGCTCGCCACCGGGCATGGGCTGCTGCCGTGGGAAACGCGCTTCGGCATCCGCAACGAACTGATCCCGCAGCTTCTCTGCCTGCCGATGTGGATCGCCCACAGGCTGGCGCCGGGCACTCTCGCGCCGATGTACGCCGCGCGGATCTGCTATGCCGTGCTGACGCTGCTGGCCCTTCCCGCCGCGTGGCGACTGGGCGCGCTGACGTCCCGCCGCCATGCGCTGGTCGCGATGTTCGTCGTGGCGACATGGTGGCAGAGCGTGCTGTTCTCCGACCTGCTGCTGTCGGAAAGTCTTGCCGCGGCCCTGATCCTGCTTGCCGCCGCTCCGCTCCTGGACAGCGCCGCCGGCCGCGCGGCGATCACCGGCAGCGGCTTCCTGCTCGGCATCGGCCTGCTCGTCCGTTTCCAGTTCGCACCTTTCGTGGCGGTGCTCGCCCTTTCAGCCCTGTTCGCCGACGTCAGGCGGTGGAAACCGCTGGCGATCGGCGGCATCGCGGCGCTGGCAATCGGCGCGGCAAGCGATCTTGCGCGCGGCGCCGTGCCGTTCGGCTGGGTGATCGCCAACCTCACCAAGAACATCGGCGAGGGCAAGGCGGCGGGCTTCGGAACCAGCGGGCCGCTTGAATACCTGTTCGAATTCTATCGCCATTTCGGCGCCGCACCGTTGCTGTTCGCCGTGATTGCCGTGGTTCCGGCAGCGCGGCGATATGCCCCGCTGCTTCTCGCTGCCACGCTCACCGTGGCCGCGCACAGCCTGATCGCGCACAAGGAATACCGCTTCGTCTGGATCGCCACGCTCGGCACCCTGACGATCGCGGGCATCGGCTCTCTGACGCTGGTGGACTGGCTGCTGAGAAACCGGACGGCCGGTCGACGCGATACGCTTCCACTGGCGGCGACCATGGCGATCTGGGCGCTGCTCAGCTTCGCCTCCTTCGCGACGACCGGCGGCTACCGATCGATGCGCGGAGGCGGCGGACTGAGCGAACTGGCGATAGCAGCCGCGCAGGACCCGCGCGTCTGCCGGCTTGCCGTAGCCGAATCCTACTATCTCTACGTGGTGCCTTCGATCCTGCCCCGCGACCTGCCGATCTCGGTGGCGCCCAAGGGCGTGCAGGAGGGGCGCAAACCGCTTCCGCCGGGGCTTGCCCGGGCGGCCAATGCCCTGCTGGCGGGAAGCGAACGCCCGCGAGGGGCGGAAGGGTACGAGAAGATCGCCTGCCGGCAACTTCCGAAGGAGCAGCCCTGCCTCTACCTTCGCCCGGGAAGCTGCACGCCGGACCCGGTGTACAATCTCCAGAGCTCGATCGAGCGGGCGGGGCTCTAGGCGCTTAAAGGTTCGCCTGCCGGTCCTCGGGCACATCGTCCCACGGCCGGTAATAAAGCGCGGCGCAATCCTGCGCGAGTACGCCGCCTCTCAGCGTCAGGTCGTCCTTGTAGGCGTCCGCCACGAAATCGAGCGTCGAGAGGTGGCGATCCTCGAAGTACATCGGATGGACATCGCCGCGCCCCGCGCCATGGACGATGCGGCTAACCCCTGCCCAGATCGCGGCCATGGTGCACATGCCGCAGGGTTGGAGCGTGGAATAGAGCGTGGCGCCTTCGATGCGCATGTCGCCCATCACCTTGCCAGCGGCGCGGAAGGCTTCGATCTCGGCGTGGGCGGTGGCATCGCAGCATTCGGCGGTACGATTGACGCCCGAGGCGACGAGGCGGTCCCCCAGCACGACCAGCGCGGCGATCGGGGTGTGCGACGGGTCGGTGCCCTTTCGCTCCACCGCAAGACGCAGGGCCTCGCGCATCCAGTTCTCGTCGGTACTGTCCATGAAGAGGCAACGGCGCTGCCCCCTGCCGGTTCCGTCAGCGATGGCTGCCGAGCATGTTGGCATGCGTGATGGCCACCGCCAGCGCGTCCGAGGCATCCTCGCCCGCCAGCGTCACGCCGGGCAGCAGGACCTTGAGCATATGCTGGATCTGCTTCTTGTCCGCCCCACCGGTGCCGACGAGCGCCTTCTTGATGACCTTGGTGGAATATTCCGCCACCGGCATTCCGGCCCGCGCAAGGCTGAGCATGGCAACGCCGCGCGCCTGGCCGAGCTTGAGCGTCGATTGCGGGTTCACGTTGACGAAGACCTCCTCCACCGCGCCCGAATCCGGACGGTGATGCAGGATCACGTCAGTGAGCGCGGCATCGAGTTCGACCAGCCGTTCGGCCATTCCGGCCTTGGCGTCCGTGCGGATCTGGCCGTTTGCGATATGGCTGAGCCGGCTGCCGCTCTTGGCGACGATGCCCCAGCCGGTGCAGGTCAGCCCCGGGTCGAGCCCGATGATGATCATCGCCTCAGTACCACATGTCGAAGGGGCTGTTCGGCTCCTCCGCTTCGGCGCGTTCCTGGAGGAGGGGAGCGGAAAGGTCGTGCGCGGACCGTCCGGGGCACGACAGGGTGGTGAGTTCGCGTTCACCGCGCGCGCCTTCCAGCACGGCGATGCCCGAATAGGCCCGCCCCGGGCTCTCGCTCAGTTCGCCGTTCATCCCTTCGAACACGACGTAATGGAAGCGGCCGCGGCTGATGCGGACATGCCGTTCATAGCCGTTGCCCTGCCCGCGCACGTCGCCGACGCGCACGTTCGACCAGTCCGGCAGGCCGGCAAGGTCGATCTCCGCCTTTCCGCGCGGGCCGTAGCGATAATGCACGGTCTCGCCGTCGGAGCAGAGCGACCCCACTCCGCGCGGGAACGCGCAGGAGTAGAGCACCCGCTCGCCCGGCACGCAGTGGCTGGCCACTGGCGCGCCGCTGTCCGCGACCGCCGGCCCGGCAGGCGAAAGCGCCAGGCACGCGCCCCCCAGTGCCGCTACCGCGATCACCGGGAAAACGGACGCTACGGGAAGCTGGATCAGCCCAGCTTCTCCATGACTTCGTCCGAGATTTCGTAATTGCCCCAGACGGTCTGGACGTCGTCGTCGTCTTCGAGAGTGTCGACCAGCTTCATCAGCGTGCCGGCGGTGTCGGCGTCGACATCGACGGTGAGGTTGGGCTTCCACGCCAGCTTCACGCCCTCGGC
Organism: Novosphingobium sp. TK71; assembly: GCF_055361505.1. Classification (NCBI taxonomy): domain Bacteria; kingdom Pseudomonadati; phylum Pseudomonadota; class Alphaproteobacteria; order Sphingomonadales; family Sphingomonadaceae; genus Novosphingobium; species Novosphingobium sp. TK71. Next base: position 2,995,573 of record NZ_CM143962.1, on the reverse strand, counting down.
TTCGCCAAGGACCTTTTCCAGCTCGCGGGCGACTTCGTGAAGCGAATCGACCGAGACCCAGATCTGGTGGCTGCCGGGATTCTCGTCGCCATCGCCCATGTCGCTCTCGACATCGTCGGCGCCGGCTTCGATGGCGGCTTCGAGGACCTTGTCCTCGTCACCCACGCTGGCGGGATACTCGATCAGGCCGAGACGCTCGAAACCGTGCGAAACCGCGCCCGAAGCACCAAGATTGCCGCCGTTCTTGGAGAAAGCGGTGCGCACGTTGGTGGCGGTGCGGTTGCGGTTGTCGGTCAGCGCCTCGACGATGAGGGCGACGCCGCCGGGGCCGTAACCCTCGTAGCGCACTTCCTCGTAGTTCTCGGCATCGCCCTTGCTGGCCTTGTCGATCGCGCGCTGGATGTTGTCCTTGGGCATCGACTGCGCCTTGGCCGCGTTGACGGCGGCGCGCAGGCGCGGGTTCATGTCCGGATCGGGCATGCCCATCTTGGCCGCAACGGTGATTTCACGGCTGAGCTTGCTGAACTGCGCCGAGCGCTTCTTGTCCTGCGCGCCCTTGCGGTGCATGATGTTCTTGAATTTGGAATGGCCTGCCATTGGGTCCGCCGTATTCGTTGTTCTGTCGAAAGGATGGGCGCCCTTACAACAGGCGCAGGGCAGAGGGCAACCGCCCCGCTGGAACGCAAGCGTCCTGCGCGGGCCCGGCCGAAAATTCGCCGGACCCGCACAACGGAAAGCAACCTTGCCTTTTCAGGCGATCAGTCGATGCCGAGAGCCGTCTTGTAGGTATCGAGCAGCATGTCCATCTCGCGGCGGTCGTCCGGCTTCATCTTACGGATGCGGACGATCTGGCGCATGATCTTGACGTCGTAGCCGACTGCCTTGCCTTCGTTGTAGACGTCGCGGATGTCGTCCGAAATGCCCTTCTTTTCCTCTTCGAGGCGCTCGACGCGCTCGATCAGCAGACGCAGGCGATCGTCGGTGGTTTCGGCCATCGGTATTGGTGCTCCAGAAAAAATCGTGAATCGGTTTGGCGGCGGCTGATAGCGGCTGCACCGGATTCGGGCAAAGGCGCCCCCTGTGGAAATCCTGTGCGTAGAGCGGGAAAAGTGCCCCGGTTGCCTCTGCCCGCCCCCTTGGCTAAGCAGCGTAAACGGTGACAACGTTCCCGGCTTTCAGCGGCTTCGGCCCTGAAGGATTCAAGTCCGGGACGGCCCGGCAGCCACTTTTTGGAGGTTGCCGATGCCCACTGCCATGCCCTGGATCGTTCTTGTCATTGCCGGTCTGTTCGAAGTCGTCTGGGCTTCGGCCATGAAACAGTCCCACGGCTTCACCCGGCTGTGGCCCAGCATCGTCACGCTCGCCGCGATGCTCGCCAGCTTCGGCCTGCTTTCCTGGGCGATGCGGGTGCTGCCGCTCGGCACCGCCTACATGGTGTGGACGGGCATCGGCGCTCTGGGCGCTTTCGCGGTGGGGATCGTGCTCCTCGGAGAAACGCTGAGCGTCATGCGCCTTGCCGCTGCCGGACTGATCCTCGCCGGGCTCGTGCTCATGAAGCGCGCGAGTTCCTGATCGACGCAACCGCGCGGGCGTCGACCCGGCGAACCGGGCCACAGGATCGCCGACGGCCGAAGGATCAGTGCCCCGGGGCGTTCTTCTTCACGCTTTCTTCCATCCGCGCGATCTGCTCCGGCGTCGCCTCGGTCTGGTAGGCCTGCTTCCATTCCCCGAACGGCATGCCGTGGATCACTTCGCGGGCGGCGGCCCTGTCGCCCGCGAACCCGGCATCGACGATCCAGTCGGCCAGGCAGTTGCGACAGAATCCGGCCAATCCCATCAGGTCGATGTTCTGCGCATCGTGGCGGTTCTGGAGGTGGCGCACGAGGCGACGGAACGCGGCGGCGGCCACGGCGTCGTCAAGCTGGTCGATCTGGTCGTTTCCGTTCATATTTCTGCCAATCGTCCTTGGTTTGTCATGCCGCCTTTGCCATATGTCGCCGAAATATCGAAAGAGAGGCAGACAGATTTTGGCCACCACCCCTCCGTTTCGCCGTTCGCCGCACCATCGCGGCATCAAGCGCCAGCGCAAGGTGAAGATTCTCGCCACGCTGGGGCCTGCCAGCCGCGACAAGGAGACGATCGCCAAGCTGCTCAAGGCCGGCGCCGACGCCTTCCGCGTCAACATGAGCCATGGCGACCATGAAACCCACCGCGAAACCATCGCCAACATCCGCGCGGTCGAAAAGGACCTGATGCGCCCGGTCTCCATCCTGTGCGACCTCCAGGGCCCCAAGCTGCGCGTCGGCACTTTCGCGGAAGGCAAGGTCTTCCTGCGCCACGGCGCGCACTTCACGCTGGACCGCGATCCCACTCCGGGTGACGAGAACCGCGTCTGCCTGCCCCATCCCGAACTGTTCGGCATCCTCCAGAAGGGCCAGCGCCTGCTGATCGACGACGGCAAGCTGCGCCTCGTGGTCATCAAGCCGGAAGCCGATTCGATCCTGTGCACCGCCGAAGTCGGCGGCTACATCTCGGATCGCAAGGGCGTGAACGTGCCTGACGCCATCGTCCCGGTCCCGGCGCTGACCGACAAGGACCGCCGCGACCTCGCTTTCTCGGTGGAGCAGGGCGCGGACTGGATCGGGCTCTCCTTCGTCCAGCGTCCCGAAGACGTGGCCGAGGCTCGCCGCCTGATCGGCGGGGCCTGTGCGCTCATGTCGAAGATCGAGAAGCCGGCAGCGGTCGACGCGATCGACGGTATCATCGAGCTTTCGGACGGCATCATGGTCGCCCGTGGCGATCTCGGCGTGGAACTGCTGCCCGAGGAAGTGCCCCCGATCCAGAAGCACATCATCGCCAAGACCCGCGCCATCGGCAAGCCGGTGGTGGTGGCCACGCAGATGCTGGAATCGATGATCACCAGCCCCTCGCCCACCCGCGCCGAAGTGTCCGACGTCGCCAACGCCGTCTATGACGGTGCCGATGCGGTCATGCTCTCGGCCGAGACGGCGGCAGGCCAGTGGCCGGTCGAAGCCGTGACCATCATGGACCGCATCGCCGTGAAGGTGGAAACCGATTCCACCTACCGCGAACGCATCCACCTCGCCCAGACCCCGCCCGATGCCACCACGGCAGACGCGCTCTCGGCATCCTGCGCCACCATCGCCGACACCCTGCCGATCGAAGGCATCATCGTCTTCACCGGCTCGGGCGGTTCGGCCCGCCGCGTCGCACGCGAGCGTCCCGGTGCGCCGATGCTGGTGCTGACCCCCTCGATGAAGACCGCCCGCCGCCTCGCGCTGCTGTGGGGCGCCCATACGGTGACCACCAAGGATATCGGCAGCTTCGAGGAAATGATCGCCAAGGGCAAGCGCATGGCCCTGCGCCACGGCTTCGGCGCCGCCGGCACGCGCCTGGTGGCGCTGGCGGGCGTGCCCTTCGGCACCCCGGGCTCGACCAACCTGCTGCACGTCGTGACGCTGACCGGCAACGAGCTGGATTCGCCGAACTGAAAGTGACGGCCGAGGAATGAACCCGACTTGTCCCGGACTCGATCCGGGACAAGTCGGGAAGATTTCGATCAGTCCCGCGCGCCGAACAGCGCGCTGCCGACCCGCACATGCGTGGCGCCAAGCATGACCGCGACCTCGAAATCGTCGCTCATGCCCATCGAGAGCTGCGAGACGCCGTTGTCCGCCGCGATCTTGGCGAGCAGCGCGAAGAACGGCGCCGCCTCGATGCCGAACGGCGGCACGCACATCAGGCCCGCAACGGGAATCTGCGCCTCGCGCGCGGCGGCCAGCAGCGCGGGCACCTCGGCAATCGCGCAGCCGCCCTTCTGCTCTTCCGCGCCGATGTTGACCTGCACGAAACAGGGAACCTGCCGCCCGGCCTTGTCCATCGCCTTGCCCAGCGCCGAAACCAGCGACGGCCGGTCGACCGAGTGGATGCAGTCGAACAGCGCCAGCGCGTCTTCCGCCTTGTTCGACTGAAGCTGGCCGACGAGGTGGAGCCGCAGGTCGGGGTGCGCCTCGCGCAGGGCGGGCCACTTGGCCTCCGCTTCCTGCACGCGGTTCTCACCGAACACGCGCTGGCCCTGTGCGATCAGGGGCGCGATGGCCTCGGCCGGGTGAGTCTTGGAAATGGCGACGAGTTCGATCGACGCGGGCTCGCGGCCGGCGATATGCGCGGCTTGCGCGATGCGGGCGCGAATGTCTTCGAGCGGAGATGCTGGCTGATCCATGGCGCGCTGCTATAGCGCCATCGTGCCGAACCGCCAGATGCCTCGTCCTTCCAGATCGCCGCTTCCCGACATTTGGCTGGTAAGCGATGCCCGCAACGATCGCGGGCTGGAGCACGCCCTTGCCCGACTTCCGCGCGGATCGGGCCTGATCTACCGGCACTATCACCTCGCGCCGGCCGATCGCCGGGCGCAGTTCGAGGCGCTTGCCCGCGCCGCGCGGCGCTTCGGGCACCGCGTGGTCCTGTCCGGCACCGCCCGGCAGGCGCGGGAATGGCGGGCGGACGGCGCCTACGGAGCGGCCGGAAAGCTCGCCCCCGGCCCCGCGACCTTGCGCCTCGTCACCGTCCATTCCCTGCGCGAAATCGCCGAAGCCCGCCGCGCCCGCGCCGATGCCGTGTTGCTCTCGCCGGTGTTTCCCACCCGCTCCCACCCCGGCGCAGGCACGCTCGGCCCGGTGCGTTTCCACCTTCTCGCCGCACGTTCCGGCGTTACGGTGATTGCGCTTGGCGGCATGACCGGGCATCGGGCACGCCATCTGCCGACGCGAAAATGGGCCGCGATTCAGGGCCTTGCCCGATCACCCACAAGGGTGTTCCCGATCCATTCTTGACGGCGAGTCCCGCCAGAGCGCATTATCCAGGGCGCTACCAAGGCCCGATTTCCAGGGGGAATTTCCAATGGCCACACGGCCCCTCGCGCCCGGACGGCGAATCGCCAAGCCGAACTGGCGCGCCGTCATGAAGCGTTCTCTGCGCCGCGCCTCCGAGTTGAGCGGCGCGCTGGCGCTGTTCGCGGCGATGGCGTTCCTCGCCCTTGCGCTGGTGAGCTATCACCAGACGGACCCCTCCGCCTCCACGGCGGCAGGCGGCCCGGCGCAGAACTGGATGGGATCGGTCGGCGCCTGGGTGGCGGAGCGCGCGCTGGTGCTGTTCGGCCCGGTCGCGGCGCTGTTCATTCCCCTGCTTTACGTCTTCGCCCGCAAGCTCTGGCTGCTGGTCGAGGAGGACGACAACGAGATCGAGCATTCGAACCAGCGCTGGTGGCGCCCGGTGGCGGTGCTGGCGATCGCCATGATGCTGATCGCCACCGTCATGTCGCTGCTGTTCACCGAGCCCGGCGGCGTCCTTCCCGCCTCGATGGGCGGCATCACCGGCCTGCTCGGCGCCAAGGCCATCAATTCGATCTCCGCCTTCACGCCGGCGGCCGTGCAGGGCTGGATCACGCTCGTTCTGGCGCTGCTCTGCGCGCTGGCGGGCGTGGCGCTGATCGGGCAGGTCTTCGCGTTCGACTGGGTACGCCTGCTGACCCTTCCCGGCCGCATCGGCCGTGCGCGAGAGGATGGCCCCGCTCCGGCCGCTGCCGCGAAGAAGGCGGAACTGCGCGAAACGGCGGAAGACAAGCCCCGCGCCGCCGCCCGCGCGGAAGCGCCCGCCGGGATCGACGGTCCTTCGGAAAAGCCGCGCAAGGCCCCGGAGATCAGCGACCCCAAGGCCAGCGCCACCCCTGCGCAGCTCACCCTCGGCAACCGCCAGAAGGACATGTTCGACAAGTACGCGCTGCCGGGTCTCGACCTGCTGGCCGACCCGCCGCCCAATTCGCAGCCCAAGGTCGACAAGCTCAGCCTCGAACGCAACGCGCGCCTGCTGGAAACCGTGCTCGACGACTTCAACGTCAAGGGCGAGATCACGGCCGTGCGCACCGGCCCCGTCGTCACCATGTACGAACTGGAGCCTGCACCCGGCATCAAGGCCAGCCGCGTGATCGGCCTGGCCGACGATATCGCCCGCAACATGAGCGCGATCTCGGCGCGCGTCTCCTCGATTCCGGGGCGCACCGTCATGGGCATCGAACTGCCCAACGCCGACCGCCAGATGGTCTCGTTCAAGGAGATGGTCGCCTCCGAGGCCTTCGCCAATCACAAGGGCATGCTGCCGATCATCCTGGGCAAGGACATCGCCGGCGAACCCGTGGTCGCCGACCTTGCGACGATGCCGCACTTGCTCGTCGCCGGTACGACCGGTTCGGGTAAGTCGGTCGGCCTCAACGCGATCCTGCTCTCGCTGCTCTACCGCCTGACCCCGGCGCAGTGCCGCCTGATCCTCGTCGATCCCAAGGTGCTGGAACTCAAGAGCTACGACGACATCCCGCACCTGCTCTCGCCCGTCGTCACCGAACCGCCCAAGGCCGTGCGCGCGCTGAAGTGGGCGGTGGAGGAAATGGAGCGCCGCTACCGCCAGATGAGCGAGATCAGCGTGCGCAACCTCGCCAGCTTCAACGAGAAGGTCCGCACCGCCGCCGCCAAGGGCAAGCCGCTGGGCCGCCGCATCCAGATCGGCTTCGATCCCGAGACCGGCGAGGAACTCTACGAGGACCGCCAGCTCGACTACGAGGCGCTGCCGCAGATCGTCCTCATCGTCGACGAACTGGCAGACCTCATGGTCACCGTCGGCAAGGAAATCGAAGTGCTGATCCAGCGCCTCAGCCAGAAGAGCCGCGCCGCGGGCATCCACCTCATCATGGCGACCCAGCGCCCCTCGGTCGACGTCATCACCGGCGTCATCAAGGCCAACCTGCCGACCCGCATCTCCTTCGCCGTCACCAGCCGCATCGACAGCCGCACCATCCTGGGCGAACAGGGCGCCGAGCAGCTGCTGGGCAAGGGCGACATGCTCTACAAACCCAGCACCGACCCGATCAAGCGCGTCCACGGCCCCTTCGTCTCGGACGAGGAAGTCGAACACGTTGCCGACCACTGGCGCGGACAGGGCAAGCCGGATTACGTCGATGCCGTCACCGAAGAGCCGGAAGAAGGCTCCTTCGGCTTCGACGACCTCGACGCCACCGCTTCGGATGCACCGGAAGAGCGCAAGTACCGTCAGGTCTGCCAGCTCGTGTTCGAGAACCAGAAGGTGTCGGTCTCGTGGCTCCAGCGCCAGATGGGCGTGGGCTACAACACTGCCGCCAAGTGGGTCGAACGCATGGAGCAGGACGGTTACGTCGGCCCCGCCAACCACGTCGGCCGCCGCGACATCTATCGCGACGAAAACGGCAGCCCGCTCTGATCGCGATGAATAGGCCGCACCTTCCGCTTCTGGCCGTGCTTCCCGTCCTGGCATCCCTGAGCCTGAGCCTGATCGCGGCGCCGACGCTCGCCGCCGCGACCGCGCAGTGGCAGCGCCTCTTCGTGCCGAATGTGGAGAACATGCTCGGCCGCAGGGTCTATGTGGACAAGCTGAGCGTGAGGAGCGGCATGATCGGGCGGCAGTTCCAGCAGGTGCAGGTGCTGCTGCGCGCCGGTGGCGGCTATCCGCAAGGCACCATGCTCTACGCCGACCGCGCGGTGGACTGCGCGAACGGCCGGGTGCTGTCCTATCACTGGCGGATCGTCCAGCCGAACGGCGCCGTCCTGCGGGACTGGAGCGACGCCAGCCCGGCGGTTTCCGCGGTACAGTGGGCAGGCGAGGACGGGCTGGTGCTGAAGTACGTCTGTACGGGAATATTGCCCCGCTAGGCGGCGCGGATAAATTCGGCCAAACTTCTCCGGCCCCCTCCATCGAGGGTTACGCGCTGCGCTGCGAGGTTCTAAGTAACCCCTTCGCGCCCCGCTTTTTCCGCTTCCCGCCCGAAAGGCCCCGATGGAAGATCATACTCAGGCATTCCTGCTGAACGACGGCTTCCTGCTGCTCGGAACGGCGCTTGCCTTCGTCCTGCTGTTCCGCCGCCTCGGCCTTGGCGCCACCCTGGGCTACCTGCTCGCGGGGGCCATTCTCGGGCCCTATGCCTTCGGCCTCGTCGGCGATGCCGAGAACAAGCTGGGGATCGCGGAACTGGGGATCACGCTGCTGCTGTTCATCGTCGGCCTCGAACTGGCGCCGCGGCGGCTGTGGCGGATGCGCAGCGAGATCTTCGGGCTCGGCTTCCTGCAAGTGACCCTGTGCGGCCTCGCGGTTTCGGCGGTGATCTTCTATTCGACCGGGTTCAGCGTCGCCGCATCGCTGGCGCTGGGCCTGCCGCTCGGCCTGTCCTCCACGGCACAGGTCCTGCCGATGCTCCAGAGCGCCGGACGCCTCAACACCCCGTTCGGCGAGCGTTCGTTCGCGGTCCTGCTGTTCCAGGACCTCTCGATCATCCCGCTCATCACCATCATCGCGGCGATGAACCGCAACCCGCACCTGCCGGAAGGCCCTCCGGGCTGGATCCTGGTGCTGGAGACGCTGGCCGCCATCGCCGGGCTCATCCTGGCCGGGCGCTTCGTGATCCGGCCGCTGTTCCGCCTGATCGGCAACCTGGGCGAGCGCGAGATGTTCGTCTTCGCCGCGCTGTTCACGGTGATCGCCTCGGCCGCGCTGATGCAGTCGCTCGGCCTGTCGACCGCGCTGGGGGCCTTCATCGCCGGGGTCATGCTGGCCGATACCCCCTATCGCCACGAACTGGAAGCGGACGTGGAGCCGTTCCGCTCGATCCTGCTCGGCCTGTTCTTCATGTCGGTGGGCATGATGCTGGACCTTTCGGCCATTGCCGAGCGGCCGATGTTCGTCGCCGCCATGGCGGTGGCATTGATCGCGGTGAAGGCCTCGGTGATCTTCGGCCTCGGCCTGCTGTTCAGGATGAACTGGCGCAGCGCGCTGGCGCTTGGCCTGCTGCTGAGCCAGGGCGGCGAATTCGGCTTCGTGCTCTTCGCCCAGGCCCAGAACGCCTGGCTGATCGAGCCGCAGGCGGCCAGCCTGTTCAGCGCCATCGTCACCCTGTCCATGATCACCACCCCGTTCCTGATGATGGCCACCGCGCGCATCCGCGAAATGCCCGTCAGCAAGGAAACCCGCGAAGGCCCGCGCAAGGACGGTGCCAGCGCATTGGTCGTCGGTTACGGCCGCTTCGGCCAGACCGTGGCGCAAGTGATGATCGCCGCCGACATCCAGGTGACGCTGATCGACACCGATATCGAGATGATCGACGTGGCCAGCGGCTTCGGCGCGAAAGTCTGGTTCGGCGACGGCACCCGTATCGACCTGCTGCGGCAGGCAGGCGCGGGCCATGCGCAGATGATCGTGTTCTGCATCGACGGCGACCAGCTTTCGGAAAGCTTCCTCCTCAACGTCCACGAGGCTTTCCCGGATGCCCGCATCGTCGCCCGCGTCTACGACCGCCGCGCGATGATCCGCCTGAAGGACGCACCCGTCACCTTCATGGTCCGCGAAGTGATGGAATCGGCCGTGGTCATGGGCCGCGAGGCGCTGGAAGTGCTCGGCCTGTCCCTCGAACAGATCGACATTGCCGAGAATACCTATCGCTCCAGCGACAAGGAGCGCCTGTCGATCCAGTACGAGACCGGCGATCTGCGCGCCGCCCGTGACCGCATCCTCACCCAGGATCTGCGCGACGCTCACTGAAGGCGATCGGCCACCGGCGGCGGTCAGGGCACCGCATAGCCTTCGAAGCGCTTGATCCGCCGCAGCGAGAAGCTGGTCCGCATCGAGGAAACCCCCGGCAGCCGCGCCAGGCAGTCCCGGTGGATGCGGTCGTAATGATCGAGGTCGGCGGCGGCGACGCGCAACTGGTAATCCGCCGCGCCCGACATGAGGTGGCATTCGAGGATATCCTCGAAATCCCCCACCGCGCGTTCGAAGCGCTCCATCGCTTCGCGGGTCTGGCTGGTCAGCGTGATCTCCACGAAGACCTCCACGGCAAGCCCGAGCCGCCTGGCATCCACCCTTGCGGCATATCCCAGGATCAGACCCTGCTCCTCCAGCGCGCGGATACGGCGATGGCAGGCAGACGGCGAGAGATTCACCAGCGCGGCCAGTTCGGCGATCGAGCGCGAGGAGTCTGCCTGCAACGCACCAAGAAGTGCGCGGTCCGCCCGGTCCATGGAAAATTCTCTTGTCGTTTGTTTCAAGAGTGGGAAATATTCCTGTTCTTCTTTCTGACAAGCCCCAATTCGGTGAAACATTGCAGGGTGCCGGGTGTATCTCACGGGCAGGAGAGAATTTTGCCGGAGTGGAAAACATGCGTGTCGGTACCGTCAGGGAAATCAAGAACCACGAATACCGCGTCGGCCTGACGCCGGAGAGCGCCTGCGAACTCGTGGCGCACGGGCACGAAGTCTGGGTGGAAAGCGGCGCGGGCCTCGGCATCGGCGCCAGCGACGCCGATTATACCCGTCAGGGCGCGAAGATCGTGGCATCGGCGAGCGAAGTCTTCGAAGGCTGCGAAATGGTCGTGAAGGTCAAGGAACCGCAAGCGGGCGAACGCGCCATGCTTCGCGAAGGCCAGATCCTCTACACCTACCTCCACCTCGCGCCCGATCCCGAGCAGACCGCCGATCTGGTGAAGTCCGGCGTCACCGCGATCGCTTACGAGACCGTGACCGGCCCCGGCGGCCAGCTTCCGCTGCTCAAGCCGATGAGCCAGGTCGCGGGGCGCATGTCGATCCAGGCCGGCGCCACCGCGCTGGAAAAGGCCCATGGCGGACGCGGCGTGCTGCTGGGCGGCGTTCCCGGCGTGATGCCGGGCAAGGTGGCGGTGATCGGCGGCGGCGTGGTCGGCTTCAATGCCGCGCAGATGGCGGTGGGCCTCGGCGCCGACGTGACCATCCTCGACCGCAGCCCCGACGTGCTCGAACGGCTCGGCATCCACTTCGAGGCGCGCGCCAAGACCCGCTTCTCCAGCACCGCCAACCTTGCCGAGAGCGTGGCCGAGGCCGATCTCGTGATCGGCGCCGTGCTGATTCCCGGCGCCGCCGCGCCCAAGCTGGTAACGCGCGAGATGCTGGGCACCATGAAGCCCGGCGCGGTACTGGTGGATGTCGCCATCGACCAGGGCGGCTGCTTCGAGACGAGCCATGCCACCACCCATGCCGATCCGACTTTCGTGGTGGACGGGGTCGTCCACTATTGCGTCGCCAACATGCCCGGCGCGGTGGCCCGCACCAGCACTTATGCGCTCAACAACGTCACCCTGCCCCATGCGCTGGCGATCGCCAACCTGGGCTGGAAGGCAGCGCTCAAGGCGGACCCCCACCTTGCGAACGGGCTGAACGTCCACGCCGGGAAAGTGACCTTCGAGGCTGTCGCGACAGAGCTGGGCTACGATTACACGCCGGTCGGCGACGTGCTGGGCTGAGTTTGCGCGAAGAAGATCGTCACCCTGAATTCGCTTCAGGGTGACGATAGGGATGGTTATCCGGCCCCGTCCCAGAACGGCGCGGCCACTTCCGGCGGCACCCGCATCAGGCGCTGCGAGGCGATCTCTATCATGGCCCAGGTCGTCTTCGCGGAAACGAGCACCCTGCCCGCCGCATTGCGGAAATCCACCCGGCGCACGAACCGCGCGCCGGTCGGGCCTTCGGGGATGAAGGTTTCCCCGGTCACGCTCTCGCCCTCGCGGATATTGCCGCGATAGTCGATCTCGTGCCGGGTCACGACCCAGGCGTATCTCGCCTGATGATCGGGCAGGGCCACCGCTTCCCAGTGCGCCGTGGCCATGGCCTCCATCCACCGCACCCAGACCGCATTGTTGACGTGGCCCATGACGTCGATGTCATGGGCCTGCGCCGTGAAGGTCAGGGTGAAGGGCGGCTTCACTCGGTAACGCCGAGTTGCCAGAGGATGAAGGCGAACTCCTCCGCCGTTTCCTTCAGGCTCTCGAACCGGCCGGACTTGCCGCCGTGGCCCGCGCCCATGTTGGTCTTGAGGATCAGCTCGTTATCGTCGGTCTTCAGTTCGCGCAGCTTCGCCACCCACTTGGCGGGTTCCCAGTACGTCACCCGCGGGTCGTTGAGGCCGGCCGTCACCATGAGCGGCGGATAGGCCTGGGCCTTGACCTGATCGTAGGGCGAGTAGCTGCGGATCAGCTCGAAGGCGGCCTTGTCCTCGATGGGATTGCCCCATTCCGGCCATTCGCCCGGCGTCAGCGGCAGGGTATCGTCGAGCATGGTGCTGAGCACGTCCACGAAGGGCACATGCGCCACCACCGCGCCGAACAGTTCGGGATCGGAGTTGACCACCGCGCCCATCAGCTCGCCGCCCGCCGATCCGCCCGAGATCGAGATCCTGCCCGCCTCGGTGAAGCCGCGCGCGATCAGGCCCCTGGCCACATCCACGAAGTCGTTGAAGGTATTGTTCCGCTTCTCCAGCTTGCCCGCCTTGTACCAGGCGCGGCCCAGATCGTCGCCGCCGCGGATATGGGCGATGGCATAAGCGAAGCCGCGATCGACCAGGCTGAGCCGCGTGGTCGAGAAGCCGGGATCGATCGAGATGCCATAGGCGCCGTAGCCGTAGAGGTGCAGCGGCCCCGCACCCGTCCTGTCGCGGCGGTAGACGATCGAGACCGGGATCGGCGTGCCGTCCCGCGCCGCGATTTCCAGCCGTTCCGTCGCATAGAGCGAGGCATCGTAGCCCGAGGGGATTTCCTGGACCTTGAGCACTTCCATCGTGCGCGCCGCCACGTCGTAGTCGATGACCGACGAAGGGCTGACCATCGATTCGTAGGTCAGGCGCAGCACGTCCATGTGCCATTCGGGATTGTTCGAAAGGCCTGCCGAATAGCTCGCCTCGGGGAAGGTGATTGGCTCCACGCGGGCGGGATCGTCGTAGTAGCGGACCTCGATCTGGTCGAGCCCGGCGCCGTGGCCCACCAGCTTGCGGCCTTCGGTCACGTAGAAGTCGCGGAACAGGTCGGCGCCGGTGAGGTAGAACGCGTCGGTGCCCTCGATCAGCGTGGTCCATTCGCCGGGATTGTCCAGCGGCGCGGTGGCGAAGCGGAAGTTCTCGTGGGTGTCGTTGGTGTGGATGTAGAGCACGCCGTCGCGCTCATCGACATCGTATTCCACGCCCTTCTGGCGCGGCTTCACCAGAATCTGCTCGCCCAGCGGATCGCTGGCGAGGACCATGCGGCATTCGCTGGTCTCATGGTCGCTGGTGCCGATCAGCAGCCACTTCTCGTTCGACGAGAGCGACGAACCGACGCGGAAGCCCTCGTCGTCCTCGTGATAGAGTTCGACGTCCTCTTCCAGCGGCTGACCCAGCCAGTGCAGGCGGGCATTGTCGGTGCGCCACTGTTCGTTGGCGAGCGAATAGACGAGGCCCTTGTCGCCCGCGACCCAGACGAGACCGGACAGCGTGCCGGGAATCTCGTCCGCCAGCAATTCGCCGGTCGCCAGCACCTTGACGTGGACGGTGAAGCGCTCGGAGCCGTTGTCGTCCACCGAATAGGCAAGCAGCTTGCCGTCGTTGCTGGTGGAGATCGCGCCGAGGTTGAAATACTCCTTGCCCTCGGCCAGCGCCACTTCGTCGAGGATCAGTTCGTCGGCGCTGCCGTCATCGGTCGCGCCGACGGGGCGGCGCCACCACTTCTTGTATTCGGCGCCTTCCTCGAATTCGATCCAGTAGAGCCAGTCGCCGTCCTTCTGCGGCACCGACTTGTCGGCTTCCTTGATGCGCGCGCGCATTTCCTTGAACAGCGCGTCGATCTTGCCCTGACGATCCGCCATGCGCGACTCGAACCAGCGGTTTTCCGCTTCGAGGTGCTCCAGAACGGCCTTGTCGGTAACTTCGGGATAACCGGCGTCGCGCAGCCAGGCGTAGTCGTCTTCGACGGCAAGGCCATGGTGAGTGAAGGAATGCGGCTTCTTCGCCGCCTGTGGAGGACCGGAAAGGGTCTGGGTGGAATCTGCCATGACCTCCATCTATGATCGCACCATGACCCCCGCAAGCCGGATACCTTTTCCATGTTGATGAATACCCATGAAGCGCGCCTCGATGCCCTGCGCGGCGAACTGAAATCGCGCGGCCTCGATGGCTTCGTGATTCCGATCTCGGATGAGCACATGAGCGAATATGTCGGCGCCTATGCGCAGCGCCTTGCCTGGCTCACCGGCTTCGGCGGCTCGGCCGGCAGCGCCGTGGTGCTGACCGATCCCGCGCTGTCGCCCGCCGCCGCCATGTTCGTGGACGGTCGCTACACCCTTCAGGTGCGCGATCAGGTGGACGGCCGGTTCTACGCCTATGAAAGCGTGCCGCAGACCAGCCCCGCGCGCTGGCTGGGGCAATATGCCCCCAAGGGCGCCAGGATCGGCTACGACGCCTGGCTGCACGGATCGAAGTGGGTGGAAGCGGCGCAGGCCGCGCTCGCCGCTGTGGGCGGCACCCTTGTCGCGGTGGACGGCAACCCGATCGACGCGGTGTGGGAAGACCAGCCCGCACCCTCGCCTGCCCCCGCGCTCGTCCATGACGATGGGCTCGCCGGCGAAGCGAGCAAGGCCAAGCGCGCCGCCGTCTCCGAATGGCTGACCGCGCGCGGCCTCGACGCCACCGTGATTTCGGCGCTGGATTCGATTGCCTGGCTGCTCAACCTGCGCGGCACCGACGTGGAGCGGACCCCGGTGGCGCTGTCCTACGTCGTCGCCCATGCCGACGGCACCGCCGATCTCTACATCGCCGACGAGAAGGTGACGCCGCAGCTTCGCCAGCACCTTGGCAATGCCGTGCGCATCCAGCCGCGCGACGCTTTCATTTCCGGCCTCGGCACCCTGGCCGGCAAGCGTGTCGCGGTCGATCCCGACAATGCCGTGGCCGCCGTGTTCGAGACCCTGCGTGCCGCGGGCGCCACGATCGTCGAGGAACGCGATCCCACGATCCTGCCCAAGGCCGTGAAGAACCCGGTCGAACGGCAGGGCCACCGGCAGGCGCAGGCGATCGACGGCGTGGCCGTCACCCGCTTCCTGCACTGGCTGTCGGTCGAAGGCCCCAAGGGCGAAGTGACCGAGATGAGCGCGTCCGACCGCCTCCACGCCTTCCGCCGCGAATGCGGCGACTTGCGCGATCTCTCGTTTGACACGATTTCGGGCGCCGGCCCGAACGCGGCCAGCCCGCACTACCGCGTCTCCGAGGAATCGAGCCTGACCCTGCTTCCCGAAAGCGTCTATCTCGTCGATTCGGGCGGTCAGTACCCTTACGGCACCACCGACATCACCCGCACCGTATGGATCGGCACCGGCGAACCCCTCGCCGAAGTGAAGGACCGCTTCACCCGCGTGCTCAAGGGCACCATCGCCATCGACCGCGCCGTGTTCCCCAAGGGCACCAACGGCGGCCAGCTCGATGCGCTTGCCCGCCAGTTCCTGTGGCAGGTCGGTCTCGACTACGCCCACGGCACCGGCCACGGCGTGGGCAGCTTCCTTTCCGTCCATGAAGGCCCGCAGCGCATCGGCAAGCCGGCCGGCGGACAGGCCGGCACGTCGCAGGAACTGCTCGCGGGGATGATCCTCAGCGACGAGCCGGGCTACTACAAGGCGGGCGAGTACGGCATCCGCATCGAGAACCTAATCCTCGTCGAACCGCGCCGGTTCGCCGGTTCGGACGGCGAATACTTCGGCTTCGAAACGCTGACGCTGGTGCCGATCGACCGCCGCATGGTGGACACCTCCCTGCTCTCGGCGGACGAGACGGCCTGGTGGAACGCCTATCACGCCAGGGTGCTCGACGTGATCGGCCCGCAGCTTGACGGCGAAGTGAAGGTCTGGCTCGAAGAGCAGTGCCTTCCGCTCTGATACCGCCGCATCGATACGGAGCCGTTGCGGTGCGGCTGCTTCCGATATTGTGAGCCTTGCGGCTCAGGCGTAGCATCCTCCCGGCAACTGGATTGCCGGGAGGATCTGCCCATGACGGAACCCGTACACGATCTCAGGACCCATCCGGTCCACCTCGGCCTCGGCGCGGCAGCCCGTGCCCAACCCGCCTTCACCGGCATGGAATGGTACGCCGCCTATTCCGAACGCACCGCGCCGGACGGTGCCGAGGGCCGGCTCGTCTCGATGTACGATTTCGCCGAAAGCTGGGACAGCTGGGAAATGCACCCGGCGGGCGACGAACTCGTGGTCTGCCTCGCCGGCGCCATGACCCTGCATCAGGAACTGGCGGACGGCAGCGCCCGCAGCGTGACCATCGGCCCCGGCGAATATGCGATAAACCCGCCCGGCGCCTGGCACACCGCCGATGTCGACGGACCGGCCACCGCCCTGTTCATTACCGCCGGTGCAGGAACGCAGCATCGCCCGCGATGAGTTTGCCGGAAGGCTTGCCTCGCGCTGAATGGAGTGCCAAGCCTGTGACAATTGGCGACAATAAACCCGCAAGACGGCACAACTGCGCGACAAGCGGCGATTAGACCGGGCATCAGAAAGCCGCGGGGCGTTCCTTCCCCCTCCCTTCCCCGCCCCACGGCTTTCGCCAGTTTTTCGAGAAAGAGAGCCATGAGCATGAATCGCTTCCGCACGATCACCATCGGCATCTCCGCCGCAGCCCTGGCGATTGGCGGAATGGCCGGCGCCCAGAATGCGACGACCAGGCCGGCGGCCCCTTCGGCGACATCGCCGGCAGCCCCCGAGCGTGACCGTATCGAAACCCGCGCCGAGGCACAGGCCCGCGCGGAGGCGATGTTCGCCCGGCTCGACGTGAACAAGGACGGCAAGCTCGACCGCGCCGACCGCGAGGCCCGCCGCCAGCAGAGGCGCGAGGGCATGTTCGACCGGCTCGACACCAACCGGGACGGCTCGATCTCCAAAGCCGAGTTCATGGCCGATCGCGGCCCGGACGGCGATCGCGGTCCCCGCCCCGGCGGCGATCGCCCCGATGGCGCAGGGCCGGGCGACATGCCCCCGCCGCCTCCCGGTGGCCCCGACATGAATGGCCCCGACATGAATGGCCCCGGCAAGGATGGCCGCCCCGAACGCCATGGCCGCCACGGCGGTCCGCGCGGCGGGATGAAGGGGCCGATGATGGGCCTGGGCAAGGCCGATGCCGATGGCGACCGCGCCGTCACCCGCGCCGAATTCGTCACCGCCGCGCTCCAGCGCTTCGATGCGGTGGACACCGACAAGGACGGCAAGATCACCCCCGAGGAACGCCGCGCCGCGCGTGACAGGATGCGCAGCGAGTGGCAGGCCCGCAAGAACGACCGCCGGGACGCACGCGGCGCGCCTGACGCTCCGCCGCCGCCCGCGAAGAAGTAAATCGAAGCCCGCCCGAGCGACCGGCCGGAAAAGGAATGGAATGAACGACATCTCGCCCGCCCGCGTCCTGCTGGTCGACGACGAAGCTGCACTCCGCGAGCCCCTGGCCGACTATCTGTCGCGCCAGGGGTTTGCCGTCACGCCGGCCACCAGCGCCGCCGAAGCCCGGAGCAAGCTGCAGGGCGAGAAGCCCGACCTCGTCCTGCTCGATATCATGATGCCCGGCGAGGACGGCCTCTCGCTGTGCCGCCACCTCGTGGAAGCGCAGGACATTCCGGTGATCTTCCTCACCGCCCGCGGCGAGGCGACCGACCGGATCGTTGGCCTTGAGATCGGCGCGGACGACTATGTGGTGAAACCGTTCGAACCGCGCGAGCTGGTGGCCCGCATCCGCTCGGTGCTGCGCCGCGCCGCCCGCGTACCCGCGCAGGCACCGGAGAACGAGGCCTTCGCCTTCGAGGGCTGGCTGCTGGACCCGCTCAAGCGCCGCCTGTCCGATGCCGAGGGCGCGACCGTGCCGATCTCCTCGGTCGAGTTCCGCCTGCTCATGGCCTTCCTCGAACACCCCCGCCAGGTGCTGAACCGCGACCGCCTGCTGGACATGGTGCAGGGCCGCGAGGCGCACCTGTTCGACCGCGCGGTGGATAACCAGGTCAGCCGCCTGCGCCGCAAGATCGAAGTCGATTCGCGCAATCCGCAACTGATCCAGACGGTCTGGGGCGGCGGCTACATGCTCGCTACCGACGTGCAGCGCGTACCGCTCGAAGCGGACTGATCGGATCGCCCCCATGTCGAGCCTGAAGATGCCTCGTCCCCACAGCCTGATGGGCCAGATGCTGCTTGCCATCGCGGTCGCGCTGATGCTCGTGCAGGGCCTCGGCGCGTTCTTCGTCTACCGCGCCCAGCGCGAAGGGTACGAGGCGAGCATGCTCAACGCCTCCGCCTTCAGGCTGGTCATGGAAACGCGCGGCCCCCGTGCGCTATCGCGCCGCCATGACGGCGGCCCGCGCGTGCAACTTTCCGGCCCGCCGCCCAAGGGCTACCACCTCGAATACAGCACGCGCTCGCCCGTCGCCCCCGGCGAGACCCGCGACGAGGAGGCCGAGGCCGGCATAGCCCGCATCCTTGCCGACCAGGAATTCCCGATCCGCGAGATCGTCGTCGTCCACCGCGATGTCGGGCGTGACCGCGTGGCCCGCCGGAACGCGCTGGAACGCGCGGCGGGCTACGGCCTCTCGCGCGAGGAAACGCAGGGCCTGATGCGCGCCAACCTGCTGGTGGTGGGCGTGCGCACCGATGACAGCGGCAACTGGATCATCTCCCGCGTGCGCGCGCCGCGGGCCGAGAACGTGCTGATCACGCCGATCCTGATCCAGACGATCATCATCTACGTGGTCATCATGGGCGCCGTGGCGCTGATCCTGCGCCGCATCACCCGCCCGCTGGCCGCCCTTACCCGCCGCCTCGAACGCTTCGCCGCCACGCAGGACGTCGACGGCCAGCTTGCCCCTTCCGGCCCTGAGGACATGCAGCGCCTGATCGTGGCGCACAACGCCATGGAATCGCGCATCGCCGCCCTGCTGGACGAGAAGAACGTCATGCTCGGCGCCATCGGCCACGATCTCAAGACCCCGCTCGCCGCGCTGCGCGTACGCATCGAATCCGTCACCGACGATGTGGAACGCGGCCGCATGGCCACCACCATCGAGGACATCGTCCATACCCTGGACGATATCCTGTCCCTCGCCCGCGTCGGCCGCCCGAGCGACCCGCTGGAACGCACCGAACTTTCGGCGCTGATGTTCTCGGTGATCGAGGAATACGAGGACATGGGCGAGCCGGTGGACGTGGGCGATACCGAACGCGTCGCGCTCGAACTGCGCCCGACCTGGATCCGGCGCGCCCTGCGCAACCTGATCGGCAATGCCCTGCGCTACGGCGAGCGCGCACGCGTCTCGCTCTCGCGCGAGGACGGGCGCGATGGAACGACGCGGGCGGTGATCCTCATCGAGGACGATGGGCCGGGCATACCCGACGATTCCATCGACGCGATGATGAACCCCTTCACCCGCGGCGACCCTTCGCGCAACAGCGCCACCGGCGGCGCCGGCCTCGGCCTTGCCCTCGCCCGCGCGATCGCGGACCAGCACGGCGGCGCGCTCAAGCTGTCGAACCGGGTCTCGGCAAACGGCACGATCGAGGGGCTGACAGCGCGGCTGGAACTCCCGGTCGGTTAGGAGAAGCCCCTGCCTGCCGGTTACTTCATCCTCGCGAAACCGGCGTCGATCTGCTCGCCCAGCATGTCGTCCAGCAAGCCGCAGTTGCGCACCCGCTCGATCGCACGGTCCAGTTCGAGAGCGCCGGGCGTTCCGGCGAGGCGCAGCCTGAAATCGCGGGCGATGCGCTCGGCGCGGGCGACCGAGCAGAACCGGCCGAGCATTTGCGGCAGCCGGGTGGCGAAGAACTGGCCGTCGCCGCTGTCCAGCATCCCGTCGAGATGGGCGAGAGCCCAGTCGTAGCCCATCTCGCGCGTGGCGCTGCGCGCCATTACCCCATCGAGCAGGTCGCGCTTCTCGCTTTCGCGCAGGCGCGGATCGTCAAGCGCGAGAAGCCAGGCGGCCAGCTTGGGATCGCTGGTGCGCGAGGCGGCGGCAAGCGCGGCGGGGCGAAACACCGGGTCTTCGGAAGACAGCGCACGGTCCACCAGATCGCGAGCGGCCTGATTGTCGCGCTTGTAGAGATAGAGATCCAGCGCATGGTCCAGCCAGGCCGGATCGAGCGCGGTCCTGTCTCCCGCGAGATAGGCGGCCATGGCATTGGAAAGCTGGTCGCGCAGGCTGCCGCCGCGCCCGGTGTTGAGCAGGGCGGATACCACCTGGACCCGCCGCTGGGTGCGCGCCGAAGCCTCGCGCGCATAGATGCCGTAGCGGGGATCGAAGCCCAGCTCCTTGAGCAGCGGAGCGTAAAGATGTTCGCGCAGCAGGCCGAAACTGCGGCGCGCCTGCGGGCTGACGAAGCCCTGCATCATGTAGCGGGCCAGCGCCTTGTCCGGTGCGTCGGCGGCGTGCGGATCCTGGTGGTGGATGAGCTTGCGGGCGAGCTGCGCCATTTCGCCGACATTGCCGCGCCCCGCGCGGATGGAGGCGTCCAGCGAATCGACCAGCGCCAGCGCCTCGCCGCCGGGAAGACCGTCTGCCGAAGCGATGAGTTCGTTCCAGTGCCGGGCCGTCAGTTCGAAACGGTAATAGCCGCTGCCGCCGGCATTGGGGAACACCGGGCCTTCGCCGGGAACCGTGAAGATCTGGCTTCGCTGGTCCATGATCGTGCAGGTGCGCTGAAGGCCGCGGCGGAAGCACAGCGGAATGGTCCAGCGGGCATCGGGCGTCGCCACCCCGGCGGTCGTGTAGCGAAGCTGGGTCACGGCCAGCCGGTCGCCGGTCTGGCGCATGGCGAGGAGCGGCACGCCCTGCTGCTCCACGAAACTGCGCAGCGCCGGCACCAGCCGGGGATCGCCCGCCACTTCGGCAAGGGCGGCGAAAAAGTCCGCGCTGGTGGCGGTGCCTTGCCGGTGCGCGGCGATGTATCGGCGCACACCCTGCCGGAAGCGATCCTCGCCCAGCCAATCGGCAATCATGCCGACGACGTGGCCGCCTTTGCCATAAGTGATGGAATCGAATGCCGAATCGATCTGGTCGCTGGTCTCGATCGACTGGCGGATCGGGCGGCCCGCCAATAGCCCGTCGATATCCATCGCCTGATAGCCGGTGCCCAGCGCGTCGCCCGCGATCCCGAGATCGGGCCGCCAGCGATCGCCCACCCGGTAACCGATCCAATTGGCGAAACTCTCGTTCAGCCAGAGATCGTCCCACCAGTCCGGCGTGACGAGATCGCCGAACCACTGGTGGCCCAGTTCATGGGCCACGATCATGCCGAACTGGCGCTGCTGCTCCACCGGCGCGTTTTCGTCCATGACGAGGATATCGTCGCGGTAGAGGTCGGCGCCGGGGTTCTCCATGGCGCCGGGCAGGATCGGGCTGGTCACCTGGTCGAGCTTGGGGAAGGGAAAACGCTCCCCGAAATAGTCCTCCAGCAGGGTGACGATGCGCTTGCTCCCCTCCATCGCGAAAGCAAGGTTTCCGGCATTCTGGCGCGTGGAGACGATCCGCAGCGGCAGCGGCTCGCTCCGTTCCGGCGTAGGGGGCACTTCGCCGGACAGGATCGCGAAAGGCCCGACCATCACCGCAACAAGGTAAGTCGGCAGCGGCGGCCCCGGAGCGAAGCGGTGAACCGCCAGCCCGTTCTCGAGCGCGGGAGTGCCGGTCTCCGGCCCGTTGCTGATCGCGGCGAGGCCGGGCGGCGTGCGCAGCGTGATCGCGAAAGGCGTCTTGAATCCCGGCTGGTCGAAACCGGGAAAGGCGGCGCGGGCATCGATGGACTGGAACTGGCTCCAGGCATACCAGGCGCCCTCCACTTCCACGCGGAACAGACCGGCCGGTCCCTGTCCGAAGGCTGCGGTGTAATCGAAGGCCAGGGTCAGCGGACCTGCGGGAAGGTCTTCGTCGAAGCGCACCTCGGCAAGACCCTCTGCATCGAGTTGCCTCCAGTGGCCGACAAGGGTCCGCCCGGCAAAATGGGCCTCGACCCGGGTCATGCCGAGCTCCCGGCCGTGCAGGTATAGTCTAGGTGTCTTTCTGGTCAGGTTCAGGTCGATCTCTGTCCGACCGGAAAATCGCGGCTTCGACGGGTCCACGGTGAGGTCCAGCCGATAGGCCAGCGGCCTTGCCGAATCGTCCAGTCGGCCGAACGGAAGGTCGGGTTTCTGCGCCTCCACCACGATTGCGGCAGCCGGCTCGGCCATGGTGCCACCCGTCTCCTGCGCCGCGGCGGCACCCGGCACAGCAAGCAGCGCCGCGAACGGGATCGAGCCCCGGAATATCCCCATCAGCTCAGCGCATCAGGCCGCCGATGAGATTGCGCGCAAACCGGCCAAGCCCCGGAAAACCTATGGCTTTCCCAAGAGCATCCCCCACCGTTCCCGCCGCCGCGCTGGCGGCCGAAGCCTTGGGATCGGCACGGCTTTTCCTGCCCTGCATCGACTGCGCGAGAATCGAACCGGCGCTCGCCGCCGCCGCGCCGGCAGCGGCCTTGGCCACCTTTCCGCCCAGACCGTCCCAAAGACTGGGGCTCTTGCGCTCCTGCTTGCCGACTTCCTCCTTGCCCTTTTCCGCCACTTCCTGCGCGGTTGCGGCCGCATCGGCAGCCTTGGCGGCAAGGATTTCCTCCGCGCTTTCCCGGTTCACGGGGGTATCGTACTTGCCGTCGAACGGGCTGACGGACTGGATGATCGCGCGTTCCTTCGCCTCGATCGGACCCAGCCGCGAACGCGGCGGCGCGATCAGCGTGCGCTGGACAACGGTGGGCGCGCCTTCGTCGTCAAGCGTGGAAACCAGCGCCTCACCGACCTTCAATTCGGTGATCGCCGCCTCCACGTCGAGCGCGGGATTGATGCGGAACGTATCCGCCGCCGCCTTGATCGCCTTCTTGTCGCGCGGGGTGAAGGCCCGCAGCGCGTGCTGCACGCGGTTGCCGAGCTGACCGGCGATATCCTCGGGAATGTCGATCGGGTTCTGAGTGACGAAGTAGACGCCCACGCCCTTCGAACGGACGAGGCGGACGACCTGCTCCACCTTGTCCTGCAAGGCCTTGGGAGCATCGTCGAACAGGAGGTGAGCCTCGTCGAAGAAGAACACCAGCCGGGGCTTGTCGGGGTCGCCGACTTCGGGAAGCACCTCGAACAGTTCGGACAGCAGCCAGAGCAGGAAAGTGGCGTAAAGCTTCGGACTGCGCATCAGCTTGTCGGCCGCGAGCACGTTGATGTAGCCGCGCCCCTTGTCGTCGCAGCGGATGAAATCGGCGATTTCCAGCGCCGGTTCGCCAAAGAACCGCGCCGCGCCCTGACTGTCGAGCGCGAGGACCTGCCGCTGGATAGTGCCGACACTGGCCTTGGTCACATTGCCGTACCGGGCCGAAAGCGCAGCGGCATTTTCCGCGACATGCGCAAGCATCGCCTGGAGATCGGGCAGATCGAGAAGCAGAAGCCCCTGCTCGTCGGCATAGCGGAAGACGATGTTGAGAACGCCCTCCTGCGTATCGTTGAGGTCCATCAGCCGCGCGAGCAGCAACGGCCCCATTTCCGATATCGTGGTGCGGACGGGATGGCCCTGCTCGCCATAGATATCCCAGAAGACCGCCGGATTATCGGAGTAGGCATAGTCGGTTATGCCGATTTCCCTGGCCCGCCCTTCCAGGATGGCGGCATTCTTGAACTGCGGGCTGCCCGGCATCGAAATGCCCGAGAGATCGCCTTTCACGTCCGCGAGGAAAACCGGCACGCCGGCGGCGGAAAACTGCTCGGCAATGGTCTGGAGCGTGACGGTCTTGCCGGTGCCGGTGGCTCCCGCGATCAGCCCGTGACGGTTGGCGCGGCCCAGCCGCAGGACCTGCCGTTCACCATTCCCACCGAGTCCCAGGAAAATCTCGTCCATTCACCGCTCCTTGCACCCGCCATCGTGATAGAGCGGCCTCGGTGCGAGGGCGAGAGGGATTTTGCCAGCAGCGCCGTTCATCGCTAAAGGCCCATTTCCGAACATGTCCGAAGCTTTCGTCCTCCTTGATGATGCGCGCCGCGAAGGCGCCGCCGATGCCCGGATTTACCGGGCCGCGACCGAAATCGTCGTGGCCCGCCAGCCGCACGAAATCGCCCCCGCGCTGGAGCGTATCGAGCAGTTGGCGGCAAACGGACTGCATCTTGCCGGATATCTGACTTACGAGGCCGGCCTCGCCCTGGAACCGAAGCTGGCCGCGCTGCTGCCGGACCGGATCGGCGCTGCGGGACCGCTGCTGTGGTTCGGCGCCTTCGAGGGATACGAGACGGTTGCGGCCGCCGAAATGCCCGGCTGGCTGGCCCGCCATGCCTCGGGCGGACCGCGCGGCATCGGCCCGCTTGAGCCGCAGATATCCAGCGGGACTTACGCCCGGGCCTTCGCCCGCCTGCATGACGCGATCGAAGCCGGCGACATCTACCAGGCCAACCTCACCTTCCCGCTGGCAGGGCCATGGCACGGCGACCCGCTGGCGCTCTATGCCGCGATCCGCCCCTCGGCAGCGGCCGGTTACGGCGGAGTGATTCACGACGGATCGCATTGGCTGCTGAGCTTCTCGCCCGAACTGTTCTTCACGCTGGAAGGCGGACAAGTAACGGTCCGCCCCATGAAAGGCACCCGCCCGCGCGGCAGGGATGCGGCACAGGACGAAGACCTGCGCGCCGAACTCGCAGGCTCCACCAAGGACCGGGCCGAGAATCTCATGATCCTCGACCTGATGCGCAACGACCTCTCGCGTGTGGCCGCTGCAGGCAGCGTCCGTGTCGAGGATCCCTTCGCCATCGAAAGCTATCCCACCGTCCACCAGATGGTCTCGACGGTGCGGGCCGATCTGGCGCAAGGCAAGGGCGCGGTGGACATCCTGCGGGCGCTCTTCCCCTGCGGCTCGATCACCGGTGCGCCGAAGATCCGCGCCATGGAACTGATCGCCGAAGTGGAACGCCATGCCCGCGGCCCTTATTGCGGCTCGATCGGCAGGATCGATCCTACTGGCGAGGCCGCGTTCAATGTGGCAATCCGCACTCTGCGCCTGACGCCGGGCGACAACGGCACCGGCCGCGCGGTGCTGGGCGTCGGCTCGGCCGTGGTCGCCGATTCACAAGCGCTTCCCGAATGGCGGGAATGCCTGGTCAAAGGGGGTTTCGTGAGAGAGTCGGCAGGGGCATCCTCGCCCGCCAGTTTCGACCTGATCGAGACGATGTGCTTCACGCCCGAAAAGGGCATTCCGCTGCTCGAACTCCATCTCGAGCGGATTCGCGCCAGCGCCGAAACGCTGGGCTTCAGTTTCGACCGTCACGCCGTGCGCAATGCCATCCAGGCATTGTGCTTCGATGCCGATGCCCCCTCGAAGCTGCGCCTCGTCGCCTCGCGCAGCGGCGCCTACGCGCTCGAACTTTCCGAACTGCCCGCAGCCTTTGCCGGGCCGGTGACCGTGGGCGTGCTGCGCCTGCCGGTCGACAGCGGCGACTGGCGTCTGCGCCACAAGACCAGCGACCGCGGCTTCTACGAGGCCGGCCTCGCGGCAGCCAAGGCGGCAGGCGCAGGGGAAGCCCTGTTCCTGCGGGACGACGGGCTCGTGACCGAGGGCACGTTCACCAATCTCTTCGTCGAACGGGACGGCATGCTGCTTACCCCGCCCCTCGCGCTCGGGCTGCTGCCCGGCGTGCTGCGCCGCTCGCTGATCGAGCAGGAACGCGCGGTGGAAGCGGCACTCACGCTGGACGATCTCGCCGATGGCTTCATGATCGGCAATTCGCTGCGGGGGCTTCTCCCGGCCCAACTCCTCAAGTGATGTTGTCCTGCTGATGCATAGCTCCGCCGCCCTCTCCCGCATCGCCCCCTCGGGGACGACCGCGATGACCGACCGCGCCATCGAACTGCGCGAATCCGGCCTCGACATCATCTCGCTTTCGGTGGGCGAGCCTGATTTCGCCACCCCGCCCCACGTGATCGAGGCGGCCAAGGCCGCGCTCGACGATGGCCAGACCAGATACACGGCGGTCGGCGGCACTTCGCAGCTCAAGCAGGCCGCCGCCCTGCACTTCGCGCGCGACCTCGGGATCGAGGTTCCTGCCTCGCAAGTGACGGTGAGCGCGGGCGGCAAGCAGGCGATCTTCCACGCCATGCTGGCCACGGTGAGCGAAGGCGACGAAGTGATCGTGCCTTCGCCCTGGTGGGTCAGCTATCCCGAGATCGTGCGCTTCGCGGGCGGCAAGGTCGTGCCCCTGCCAACCCTGGCGAAGGACAACTTCCGCTTCACGCCCGCCGATCTCGAAGCGCAGATCGGCCCGCGCACGCTGTGGGTTCTGCTCAACAGTCCCGGCAATCCGACGGGCGCCTACTATCCGGAAGACATGCTTCGCGGCATCGGCGAAGTGCTGCGCCGCCATCCGCGCGTCATGGTGCTTTCCGACGATATCTACGCGCCGCTCAACTATACGCTCGATGGCACCGTGGCCCGCCCGCATGCGACGCTGGCGAACCTCTGCCCCGATCTTGCGGACCGCATCCTGACCGTCTCGGGCGTTTCCAAGAGCCACGCGATGACGGGTTTTCGCATCGGCGTCGCCGCCGGCCCGCAGTGGTTGATAAAGGCGATGGAAAAGCTCCAGTCGCACTCCTCGGGAAACCCCTGCTCTATCAGCCAGGCCGCCGCCGTGGCCGCCTTTGCCGGCCCGCAGGACTTCCTGGCCGAATGGCGCGAGCGTTTCCGCGCCCGCCGGGACCGGGTGGTGGCCGCGATCAACGCGATTCCCGGACTGTCCACGCCGACTCCGGAGGGCGCGTTCTATTGCATGATCGATGCCGCCCCGCTGATGGAGCGCTTCGGAGACGACGTGAAACTCTCCCTTCACCTGCTGGAGCAAGGCGTCGCACTCGTGCCGGCCTCGGCGTTCGGCGGGCGTGACGGCTTCCGCATCAGTTTCGCCGCAGACGACGCGCGGCTCGAAGAAGCGCTCCGGCGCATAGAGAAAGCATTGACGTAACATGGAACTGGAAATCCTCTTCGAGGACGGCGAGGCGCTGGTCATCGACAAGCCGGGCGGCCTTCCGCTCGACACGCCCCGCGCGGGCGGCCGCAGCCTCGAAGACCGGCTCGACGAGCTGAAACTCGGCTTCCACCGCGCGCCTGCGCCGGTCCACCGGCTCGACCGCGACACCTCGGGCTGCCTGCTGCTCGCCCGCAACCCCAAGGCGCTGAAGCGGTTCTCCGCCGCCTTCGAGGAAAAGGTCGTCGAGAAGCGCTACCTCGGCATCGTCGCCGGGACCATCGCCGACGAGGAAGGCACTATCGCGCTCAACCTTTCCAAGGTCAGCACCGTCAAGGATGGCTGGCGCATGATCCCGGCCAAGAAGGGCAAGCCCGCCGTCACGCACTGGCGCAAGCTGGACGAGAAGAACGGGATGACCCTTGTGGAATTCCGCCCTGAAACCGGCCGCACGCACCAGATCCGCGTCCATGCCGCTTCCGGTCTCGGCGTGCCGCTGCTTGGCGATCCGGTCTATGGTTCGAGCAAGGGCGCGCCGCGCACCATGCTTCACGCCGCCGGGATCACGGTCCCACGCGGTGGTGACAAGGAGCCGATCGTGGCGGTAGCGCCCCTCCCGGCAGACTTCGCCGCGTTCGGCTTCAGCGATGAATGAGCGAGGTTGAGGAGACCATCGGCCGCGCCCAGGCGCTGGCGAGCGAAGCCTTCATCGCCTCGACCGGACCGGGCGGGCAGAACGTCAACAAGGTGGCGACGGCGGTCCAGCTGCGGATCAACGTCTATGCGCTGCGGCTGCCTCCGCCGGTCTTCGCACGGCTGAGGGAACTGGCTGGCAGCCGCATGACCTCGGCCGGCGAACTGATGTTCACCGCCCGCCGCTTCCGCACGCAGGAAGCGAACCGCGCCGATGCGCGCGAACGACTGGCGGAAATGCTGCGCGATGCTCACAAACTGCCGGAAAAGCGCGCCAAGAGCCGTCTCAACCGGGTCGGCAAGGAGCAGCGGCTGAAAGGCAAGAAGCTGCGCGGCTCGGTCAAGGCCGGGCGCGGCAGGATCAGTTTCGACTGAGGTTCAGTTGCGGGCGGGGGTGGCCGCTTCGCTGGGGCTGGATTTTCCCGGCTCTCCATGGGCGCCGCCGACTCCGGCAGGCGGTCGCCGCACCTCCAGCATCTCGGCCGCCTCGCCCAGCGCGCGGGCTTCACCCATGGTGACGGCGCCCGGGCCGGGTACCGAATCGGATGGCCCGCAAGCTGCCAGCGGCAGGACCGCGATCAGCAGGCAGGGAAGTCTCAAGGATCTCAGCCCTCGATCACCCGGGCATGGGGGTGGTGCCTGTCGATATGCTTGCGAATCATCTTAAGGTTCCGGCTATTCGAACGGAACATGAAGTCGAACAGGTCGCCCGCGAGGGGAATGGCGCCCAGCAGCGTATCCACGCCGACATTCGCGGTCATCCGCGCAAGTTGCCACTTCGACATGCCGAGATTGCGGGCTTCCCAGACGAGGTACATCCCCAGGACCGCCGAAACCACGTCTCCGGCCACCGGCACCAGCCCGACGACCGCATCGAGCCCCACCTTGCGACGGAGGCCGGGCAGGGCGATGGCGCGTTCCAGCACATATTCGACCATCTCGACGCGGCGCACGATCGAAACCGCGTCAGCGCCCAGCGGCAGATCCATGTCCATGCGGCGGGCGGAAGTCTGTCCAGTCGCCAAAGTCGTGGCACTCCTTAATCGGCATGAACGCCGTTCCGCTTATTTGGGCACCCAGGCCAGCGGCATCAAGGGGTGCCATCCCCAGGTGTTCGGCGCGAAACCTGCCACGCTGCCACGGACCAGCGACCAGCGGATGGGTGTTCCGAAGGGAATGAAGACGTTGGCGGCAGTCAACTCCGCCTCGGCTTCGGTCAGCAGCGCCGAGCGTTCCTGAGGGGTCGCCGCTGTGGCGGCTTCGGCAACGCGGGCATCGGCATCCGTGGAACAGAGGCCGTGCCGGGCGCTGCAGGAAAGCCGATTGAGGAACCATGCCGCCCGCGGATAGCGGGCTACGTCGTCAATCAGCAGGAGATCGGCTTCCTCGGCGCTGCCGGTTCGCGCCAGATGAACTCCGATCGCGGCGAGGTCGGCGGTCAGCCGGTCCAGCAGGATGTCCGATCCGCTGCCCACGGGCAGCCAGACCGTAACACGCGGGCCGTTCGGGGCGGGAAGGGGCACCGGGGACGAAGCACCCCGCGCGCTCCGCACCGCCGGAGCCGGCGGTTCGGACGCGCCTTTGCCCCCCGAAGCCGCCACCCAGCGGCGTATCCGCGCGGTGGCCAGGCTGCGGCGCTCCTCAAGCGATTGCTCGCTCCAGCGTTCGCCGATGGTACCGAGATCGCCGTCAAGACTTGGCGTGACGATCCGCGTCGTCCCGGACCAGCCGCCAAGGCTGAACGGTGCGATCAGGCCATCGCGGTCGATCGCCATGGACAGGGCTTCCCGGTTGGCAGGATCGGCAAGGAAACCTCTATCGTTCATTATCTTGAGGCCGAACAGTCCGACTACTGGATCGACCTGGATGGTGCCGCGCAGAATTCCCACCGAACGGGTCAGCGGAAAGTCCTGTATCTCGCCCCCCATCACCAGATCGACCGTGCCATCGTTGAAGGCATCCACTGCAGCGGGACCATTCAGCGCCTGCACGTCGATCCGGCGTGTGCGCTGTGCCCAGTTCTCGATCGCGGGAAGCCCAAGGGTTGCGGGGTCGATCGGCGTCAGGCGCGCCGTCCGCCGATCACGCTCCAGCCGCATGGGCCCGGCGCCGCGCCGCTTGAAGGTGAGGCCGAGTTCGGGCTGCGCAAGCAGTTGCAGCAAATAGGGCATCGGCCTGTTCAGGCGGATTTCGACGACCCTTCCGGCCATTGCGCGAATTTCGTCAATACCGGCAAGGTCACGCGCCAGAGGTGTGTCGTCGAGCGATTTCAGTGCCTCTTCCAGCGACTTCTTCGCCGATTCGGCAGTCAGCGGATCGCTTGAAAGCCAGTCTCCGTCGCGGAGCCGGAAGATGTAGCTCTGTCCGTCGTCGGTAACGATCCAGCGGTCCGCCAAGGCGGGAATCACCCGCCCCTTCTCGTCGAAGGAAACGAGCCCCTCGGCGGTGGAGGCACGAATGAGCTGGCCTGCCAGGGGCAGATTGTCTCCGGCCTCGAAAGGATCGCCGGCAGCACCGATCACCGCGACGCTCAACGCCGAATTGTCGGAAGATCCGCAGGCGGCGAGCGCCAGCCCGGCCAGTGGGACCAGAACCCGGAAGGCTTTGCGCGAAGCGAACATCGGCACCGGCCTAGGTCGTAAACTCATGAACAGCACCATCGAGGCGCCCAAATGGCAAACAGCTCGGGCCGAAGCTGACGCCGGGCGGGCTGGTTGCCCGTCCAAGGCAGCTTCGGTTCGAGATGGAAGCCATTTGGGCGTCCCTTCGGGATTTGACCAAAATGGCCCATCGCTGCGTCGGGAAGTCTTGAAATATCGACATATTCCATCGCCTTCCCTTCTTGCGCTGAGCCATTTTGCCTCAAACCTCGATGGTGCCGTTTATGAGTTTACGACCTAGTCCATTTCGGCAGATGCGCAAATGGCCGGCAAGGCTCGGCGGCGAGTTTTCGTAAGGCTATCGGAAGCACGATCCGCAGCGTGACGCGAATCAGACCTTGCGCAGGTTCTGGTCGGTCGATGTCACGGGTGCGTACTGCGCTTCGTAATTGCGCACGTAATTGGGTGCATGATCGGCCGCCGGAGCCGCGGTTGCACGCGCCAACTTGGGATCGATCTCATCGCTGAATGCCACGCCGAAGCGGTTTTCCTGGACCCAGGCCACAGACCCCGGAACCCAGCCGATATTGCGGATGTTCACCGAAACCACGGTGCCGCGCATGACCTGCACGCCGCCTTCCCCCATCATGCCGCCCGCCGAAAGGTTGCGGACCTTGATGCGGTACTCACCCTCAAGGCCATCGATGCGCAAATCCGCCATGAGGAACAGGCTGTCGCGCGCGATATGGCGGTTTTCGGTTTCGTTCATGAGGTCTCGTCCGGCATTCCGTCTGGCGGCGATGATATCACGAAGAACGGTCCGCGATAGCCACCGCACCCGCGCCCAAGGCGCGTTTCCGGTCGATACCTAAAGGCGAGTGGCAAAGAAAGCCTTAACGCCCCGATCTGCCTGCAAGGGTTGCCGGCCGGTAGATCGGGGCCTCAAGCGCTGAAAACAGCCGAGAACTATTCGTCCCGAGAGACTTTTTCGCGCCGCTCGTGCGCTTCCTGGGCCTCTACGGTCATGGTCGCGATCGGTCGGGCTTCGAGCCGTCCAAGGCCGATCGGTTCGCCGGTCACTTCGCAGTACCCGTATTCGCCTTCCTCGATCCGGCGCAGGGCGGAGTCGATCTTGGCGATCAGCTTGCGCTGACGGTCGCGGGTGCGCAGTTCGATGCCCCAGTCGGTCTCGCTCGAGGCACGATCATTCAGATCGGGCTCACGGATAGGACCGTCCTGAAGCTGTGCCAGCGTGCCGGCAGAGGCGTCGAGGATCGATTTTTTCCAGGCCAGCAGCAGCCGCCGGAAGTAATCCTGCTGAGCCTCACACATGTAGGTCTCGTTCTCAGCGGGAACGTAAGAACCGCCAAGCATACGCTTTGCCTTGGCGAGGACATCAATTTCGTCAGCTAGGGCCGTTGCCATCCAGAGAATCTCCGCACGAATCCCCCCGGCCTGCCTACGCCCTGCGACCCCGGATTTTTCCAGTGGCCTATACGGCAAACCGCGGTGGGCGGCCTATAAGACCGCCCCATTGCCTGCACAAGGCCATAACCATGGCAGTCCACAAAAAACCTGAACGCTAGTTCGGTTCGGGACGGTTTTGCTCCGTATCCCTACAAGGAACCTTGCAGATTTATCCTTAACCGTTTGTTGACCATGCGCAGGTCACTGTTCCCTCATCGGGCCGCAGACCGCGGCAGAAATGTCTCGGGATACGAACGATGAAGGATGTCTGGATCAAGGAGAGCCGCCTTACCGCTGCCGGCGTGGCCGACCTGAAGGGTAACGACCTGCTGGTGGCCGACCGGCTTGCAGCGGCGGCACATGGCGATTTTTCGGCCTGCTTCGACCTTGGCGTAGCGTATTCGACCGGAAGCCACGGCATGGCCTGCGATCTTGTCGAAGCGC
Organism: Novosphingobium sp. TK71; assembly: GCF_055361505.1. Taxonomy (NCBI): domain Bacteria; kingdom Pseudomonadati; phylum Pseudomonadota; class Alphaproteobacteria; order Sphingomonadales; family Sphingomonadaceae; genus Novosphingobium; species Novosphingobium sp. TK71. The sequence goes on along the minus strand of NZ_CM143962.1, from coordinate 2,963,465 downwards.
ACAAGTGGTTCAACCTCGCCGCCGTGAACGGGCATGAGGAAGCCGCGACATCCCGGGCCGAACTGGCCGATGAGATGACCGCGCGCGAGATCGCCGAAGCCCAGCGCCGCGCGCGTCACTGGCTTGCAGCCTCGCCCTCTTCCCCGGCAACCGGGGCCGCCTGACCCCGGAAACAGGCCGTGTTCAGGGTTTCCTGAATGGCGTCCGCCCGCCCAGCAGGAGCTGGTCCTGCGCGATTCCCGCGCGTTCCTGTTCGAGATAGTCGGCGATAGCGGCCCGCAGCCCCTCGTGGACAATGTAGTGCGCCGAGATCGTGCGCACCGGTTCATAGCCTCGTGCCAGCTTGTGCCCGCCCTGCGCCCCCGCCTCCACGCGCGAAAGCCCGAGCGCGATCGCCGCGTCGATGGCCCGGTAGTAGCAAAGTTCGAAGTGCAGGAACGGCTTGTCCACCAGCGCGCCCCAGTACCGTCCGTAAAGCGCCTGATCGCCGATGAAGTTGAGCGCGCCCGCCACCGGCCGGCCGTCCATGTAGGCGAGCAGCAGCAGAATCCGGTCCCCCATGGTCTCTCCGAGCAGGGAGAACGCCTCGCGCGTCAGGTAAGGCTGCCCCCACTTGCGCGCGCCGGTATCCTGATAGAAGGCCCAGAACGCGTCCCAGTGCCGTTCACCGAGTTCATCCCCGGTGAGCACGCGGACCTCCAGCCCCTCGCAGGCCTTCTCCCGCTCCTTACGGATGTCCTTGCGCTTGCGGGATGAGAGCGCGCCAAGGAATTGATCGAAGCTTTCGTAGCCGTGATTTTCCCAGTGGAACTGAATATCCTCGCGCAGCAGCCACCCGGCCGCCTCGAACAAGGGAATCTGATCGGGTGCGATGAAAGTCGCATGAGCGGAGGAGAGCCCGTTCTCGCGGCAAAGCGTTTCGGCGGCGGCCAGCAGCGCCGGAGCAAGCTCGGGGTGCGGCGTGAGCAGGCGAGGCCCGGTCGCGGGCGTGAAGGGCACTGAAATCTGCAGCTTGGGATAATACGAACCGCCAGCACGGTGCCACGCATCGGCCCAGGCATGGTCGAACACGTATTCGCCCTGGCTATGTTCCTTGAGGTACGCGGGAAGCGCCGCCGCAAGCCTTCCTCCGGGGCCGTCCACGGTGATCGGCACCGGCGTCCAGCCGCTGCGCCCGCCAACGCTGCCCGACGCTTCCATGGCGGAAAGGAAAGCATGGGAAACGAATGGATTGCCGCCGCCGCTCAGCGCATCCCATTCGGCTGCGGGGAGTTCACTGACGCTGCCGTGAATGCGGGCCGTGAATTCCCCCGCACTCATGCCGTTTCTTCCGCTGGTCGTTCGAAGATGACCGCATCGGCATGAAGCCCTGCGCGTGCGTGGTGCTCAGGCCGCCGCACCGTCCAAGTCGCGACCGGCAGGCCGCGCTTGCGCTGCGCGGCGGCGAAACGACTCGGCAGGTCGCGAACGTCATAGGCAAGAAAATCGGGACGAGCCTGCCAGAGCGCGAGACGGCGGCGCAGCTTGCCGGGAAGCGCGCGGTCTTCGCCCTCGGATACGACCAGTCCGCGCACGGTGTGCGGCGAATGACGGTGATACCAGCGCGAGACGCGCGGATCGAAGCTCATCACCGCATGAGAGCCGGTATAGCCCTCCAGCACGCGGCGCACCGCCAGGCACAGGGCGGCAATTCGCGTGCTGCGTGACGACTTCAGCTCGATCAGCACAGGCGCACGGCCGGCGATCTGGTTCAGCGCCTGCCGCAGGCTGGGGATCGTCTCCGCCGTCCCGCCCAGCGTGATGCCCGCAAGCTGGGCGGCACTCCGGCGGAACACCGGCCCTGTCTCGCCCGTGAGCCGGTCCAGTTCGCCATCGTGGAATACGACCGGCGTACCGTCACCGGCTCGCTGCACGTCGAGTTCGACGCCGTAGCCCTCCTCTACCGCGAGCCGGAAAGCCGCGAGCGAGTTTTCGGGAATGACAGCGCCGTGAAGCCCACGATGGGCATAGTCGTGTCCGCCGATCCACCCGACCTTGCGCGGATCGGGCGGCGGCGAACACCAGCGGTCAAGCAGGGCGAACGGCAACGATGGCGTCCACTTCGACAGCGGCGCCAAGCGGCAACACCGGCACGCCCACAGCGCTTCGGGCATGCTTGCCCGCCTCGCCGAACACCGCCACCATCAGTTCCGAGGCGCCATTGGCGATCTTGGGCTGGTCCGTGAAATCGCCGGTGGAATTGACGAAGGCGCCAAGCTTCACCACGCGCTCCACCCGATCCAGCGAACCGAGCGCCGCCTTCAGCTGCGCCAGGATCATCACCGCGCAGGCCTGCGCCGCCTCCACACCCGATTCGAGGCTCACGTCATCGCCCAGACGGCCGGTCACGAGCTTGCCCTCGACGAACGGCAACTGGCCGGAAACATGCGCCAGGCCGCCCGCGACGACGACCGGCACATAGGCCGCGACCGGCGCGGCGGGCTCGGGAAGCGTCAGGCCAAGCTGCGAAAGGCGGGTTTCGATCTCACTCATGTTCAGGGCTTTCCTTCAATCGGGCCTTCAATCGGGGCGTCAGTCGGGTTCTGGGTCAACCAGTCGATAAGCCAGGGGGTTGCGGCATCCCATCGGTCGATCCGCGCATGGGCATGACCGGCCAGATGGGCACAGGCGATGTGCGGCGCCAGCAAGGGCTCGGCACAGAGATGCAGGCGGCCGATCTCCGGCGCAACCCCGGCCACGGAGCCGTGATGCTGGGCGAGATCGTCGACGAAAACCGCGCGAGAGGGCGTATATTCATCAAGGATCGCCTTCAACGCCGGGCCTTTCGGCCCCTGGTTGGTGAAGACGCGCACGTCGATGCCATGATCGGCCAGTTGCAGGCGGCGCGCCTCCTGCCGGAAATCCATGAGGTTGGTGAGCACCACCACGTCGGCATGTTCGCCGATCGCGCGGATCGCCTCGACAGCGCCCTCCACCGGGGTCTGCCGGTGCATCTGGCCATCGAAGAACTTGTTGAGCAACGACCACATCTCGGCCTGTTCGAGCAGGTCGCCGGTCTTGATTCGCCGCATCGCGCTCGAAAACTCGCCCCGGCCCATGTCGAAGGCCACGCCTTCCTCCTCGGCCAGCCAGTCCCTGAAATGCGATACCATGTAGAGCAGCACTTCGTCGCAATCGGTGATGAGCAGCGGGCGGTTCATGAGCCGAGCCTTTCGCGCGCCGAGGCCAGCGCCATCGGCGAAACCGCCAGTGCTTCCGCCGCCGCCACGAGATCAGGCTCGTGCGAGCACAGGAATTCCAGCACCGCCGCCATCGTCGCGGGTTCCCCCAGCGAGGCGCGCAGTTCGTCGGGCGTCAGCCCGGTCAGCGCCAGGAAGCGTTCGGCGCGGTCGGGATCGCCCAGCACCCAGCCGAGCGCATTGAGCGCGAGCGCCTGGGGGTCCTGCGATGGGGATGGCGACTCTCGAAGAATTGTCAGTCTCGCTTGCGTGTCATAGAGCGGGAAGTCCCAGCCCTAGATGGTGTTCAGGCGTCGAATGGCAAAGCGTATCCTTGTTGTCGAGGACAACGACCTCAATCGGAAGCTCTTTTGCGACGTGCTCAAGAGCCAGGGCTATGCCGTGGAGCCGGTAGCCGACGGACTGGACGCGCTGGAAAGGGCGCGCCAGTTCGTGCCCAACCTCGTCATCATGGACATCCAGCTGCCCAATGTCTCGGGGCTGGACCTGATCGAGGCGGCGAAGAAAGACCCCGTCCTGCGCACGATTCCGGTGCTCGCCGTCACCGCCTATGCGGGCAAGGGCGACGAGGAGCGCATCCGCGAAGCAGGCGCGGAAGGCTACCTCGCCAAGCCGGTGTCGATCGGCCCGTTCATGCAGGCGGTTCGCGCCCTTCTGTGATAGGGCGAAGCACTAGGCGAATCCGGCCTTCGCTTGACTTTACCCCTCGCCGCCGCTTTTGCGCCGCAATTCCCGGCCAGAGAGCCGCCCGAAATTACCGGAGTTGAAATGACCATGGACCGCGCAGAGACCTCGGCCCGCATCGCCGCGCTGATCGAACCCTTCAACAAGAAGGGCGTCGAGATTACCGACGCGACCCGCTTCACCGACGATCTCGAATTCGACAGCCTGACCGTCATGGACTTCGTGGCCGAGATCGAAGACGGCTTCGACATCATCATCTCGATGAACCAGCAGGCCGAGATCGAGAACTACGGCCAGCTCGTCGACGCCGTGGTCAAGCTCCAGGGCTGAAGGACTTCGCGATGACCGACATGCTCAGCGAAAACGAAACGCAAGCCGCAACCGACCTGTTCAGCAAGTTCGATCCCCTGATCGAAATGCGCCGCGGCCTGCTGTCCACCGGCGTGACCGACCCGTTCGGCCTCGTCATGGAGAAGGTGATCTCGCCTACCGTGGCCATGTGCAACGGGCGCGAGACGATCCTGCTCGGCACCTACAACTACATGGGCATGACGTTCGACCCTGACGTGATCGCGGCGGGCAAGCAGGCGCTGGACGATTTCGGCGCCGGTACCACCGGCAGCCGCGTGCTCAACGGCACCTACGCCGGGCACAAGGCGGTCGAGGAAGCGCTATGCGACTTCTACGACATGAAGCACGCGATGGTGTTCTCGACCGGCTACCAGGCCAACCTCGGGATCATTTCCACGATCGCCGGAAAGGGCGATTACATCGTCCTCGACATCGACAGCCACGCCTCGATCTGGGACGGCTGCAAGATGGGCGATGCCGAAGTCGTGCCGTTCAAGCACAACGACATCGAAGCCATGGAAAAGCGCCTGCGCCGTATCCCGGAAGGTGCCGGCAAGCTCGTCGTGCTCGAAGGCGTCTACTCGATGCTGGGCGATATCGCTCCGCTCAAGGAGATGATTGCGGTCGCCAAGAAGTACGGCGCGATGGTGCTGGTGGACGAAGCGCACTCGATGGGCTTCATCGGTCCCAACGGTCGCGGCGTGGCCGAGGACCAGGGCTGTCTTGACGATGTGGACTTCGTGATCGGCACGTTCTCCAAGTCGGTCGGCACCGTCGGCGGCTTCTGCGTTTCGAACCACCCCAAGTTCGAGATCATGCGCCTGGTCTGCCGCCCTTACGTCTTCACCGCCAGCCTCCCGCCGAGCGTTGTCGCCACCGCGACGACCTCGATCCGCAAGCTGATGACGGCGGCCGAGAAGCGCGCGCACCTCTGGGAAAGCTCTCGGACCCTGCACAAGGGCCTGACCGATGCCGGCTTCCAGCTCGGCACGGCAGAGCCGCAGAGCGCGATCATCGCGGTGATCATGCCCGACCTCGAACGCGGCGCGGCGATGTGGGAAGCCCTTCTGCACGAGGGTCTCTACGTGAACCTTGCACGTCCGCCGGCAACCCCTGCGAACATGACCCTGCTGCGCTGCTCGCTCTGCGCCGAGCATTCGGCCGAACAGGTCCAGCAGATCATCGGCATGTTCACCCGCGCGGGCAAGACGGCCGGCATTCTCTGACGCCGATCCGGCGCCGTCCCGGACCCGGTTCCGGGACGGCGCCTCGGATCAGCCCTTGTGGCGGTCCACCAGTGCGAGGAATGCCTCCAGCCAGCCGCCGACGAACCCGGCAGACTGCGCGCCCACGGTTCCATCCTCGCCGATCAGGCCGTCCTTCCACTGGATGAACGCTTCCGGCGCGCCGAGGGTCGGCATGTCGAGGTAGGCCAGCACGTTGCGCAAGTGCTGCTGCGAAAGCGCCGTGCCTATCGCCCCGATCGAAACGCCGATCACCCCCGCAGGCTTGCCCGCCCAGGCGCTGTCCCCGTAAGGGCGCGAGGCGTTGTCGATGGCGTTCTTGAGCACGCCGGGGATGGAGCGGTTGTACTCCGCCGTCACGAAGATCACGCCGTCGGCTCCCCGCACCAGTTCCTTCAGCGCCTTGACCGAAGGAGCCTGATCGGCGTCATCGTCCTGGTTGTAGAGCGGCAGGGCGGCAATATCCGCAAACACGAATTCATGGCCGGATGCGGCGGGGAGGCGGGTCAGCGCCTGCGCGAACCGGCGGTTGTACGATTCGGCGCGAAGGCTTCCGACGACGACGACGATCTTCGACATGACGACTCCTCATGACTGGTTGCAGCCGATCACAGGTATCGGTGCAAAAGGTGTCAGTTGGAAGTCCCCGGTTCGGCCCCGGTTCCCCGGACCGCGCGGGGGCGGCGCGGCACCGGCGGGCGGTGATAGCTCACGTCACCGCGATCCCGCCGGGCCTGGCAGGGCTCTTCGGCGGTATAGGCGCTGGCCGGACTCGGCGCATGGGCGGCCTTGGGCACGTCGTAGGTCCCCTCGACCAGCGTGACCCGGTTGGCGATCCGCCATTCTCCTGCGCGCTTGCGGAAATGATCGACGTAGCGCCCCGTGGACATGAAGTTCGGTCCCTGCGCCGTCACGCCCGAGAAGTGGTAGTAGGTCTCGCAAAAGGCCTCTTCCCCGGCCAGTTCGCAGACATGGTTGAGGATCGCGTGCTGGGTCGATTCGAAAAGCAGCGTGGTGCCGTCCGCCCAGGCCACGAACTGGTCCGGCATGCCCACGAACTGGCCGTGGTCCTCGATGCAATCGTCCCAGTAGCAGGAGCGGACCAGCGCGTTATCCAGCCGGTCGAGCCCGCGCGCATAACGCAGCAGCACCTGGTGGATCTCATGCCGATCGGCCAGTTCGGCCAGCTTCGAGGCAGGATCGGTCACGGCATCTCTCCTTCGCGCGTTCTTTCGCGCGAAGCTAGGTCGTCCGCCCTGCCCCTGTAAGTCCGCTCAGGCCGGGATCACGCCGTTTTCGCGGCGGCGATCACGTCGCACTTCTCGTTGGTCTCCTTGGCGCCGCCGCCAAGGAAGGCCACGGCAAGGAAACCCGCGACGACCGCGACCGCGAAGGCCGCCGTGACTTTACCGAGATGCTTGTCGATCACCGCCTTGATCGGCGCGCCGAACAGGCGGAACAGCACGCCCACGATCAGGAAGCTGATCGAACGGGAGACGATCGAGGCGCCGATGAACACGGCAAGGTTCATGCCGATGAAGCCCGCGGTGATCGTCAGCAGCTTGAACGGGATCGGCGTCGCGCCTTTCACGACGATGATCTCGGCGCCATATTCGCGCAAGTAGCACGCGGCCTTGGGGAAGCTCGCCGCCAGCCCCAGCGCCTTGAGCAGCGCCTCGCCGAAAGCGGCATAGGCGAAGTGGCCGATGGCATAGCCGAGCAGCCCGCCCACCACCGAGGCCAGCGTGGCGATCAGGGCGAAGCGAATCGCCTTCTTCGGTTCTGCCAGGCACATCAGGCCCAGCAGCGGATGCGGCGGAACCGGGAAGAAGCTTGCCTCCATGAAGGCGAACAGCGCCAGCCACCATTCGGCGTGGCGGTGCGCCGCCTTGGCCATGGTCCAGTCGTAGAGGCGGCGCAGCATCGAGTTCTCCGGGAAGTGACGTGGCGTGCTTAGTAGGCCGATGATGAGGCGGCAAGCTATAACCCATTTGGTTATATCCGCTTGACATCGCCTATCGTAATTGGTACAAAACAGGAACAGCGAGTGAAACGGGTCGCTCATCGCGGCACGTTCTTCCGCCCCGGAATTTTCCAGAAACAGGATCATCCCCATGGCCGAGCCGAAAGCGGCTTCGCCGGGTGCTGCCCCGCGCAGGCCCCGGACGAAGATCAGTCCCGTCATCGCCCAAGCCGAGGACAAGTTGAACCGGCACTGGCGCGCCGTCTTCCTGGCGGCGCTGGCCGAAACGTCGAACGTCAGCGCGGCGAGCGCCGCCGCCGGAGTTCACCCGAGCCGGCCTTACAAAGTGCGCCGCTCGGAACCCGAATTTGCCCGCGAATGGCGCACCGCCCTGCTCGAAGGCTACGAAAACCTCGAGATCGAGGTTCTTTACCGCCTGCGCTTCGGGGAGCCCAAGGATGGCGAGGTCAAGTTCGACAACGCCAATGCCCTGCGCCTGCTGGGGCTTCACCGCGAAACGGTGACGCGCGAGCGGGCCATCCGCGAAAACGAGGATCTCGGCGCTGTCCGCGCCTCGATCCAGACCAAGCTGGCGCAGCTGCGCGAACAGGTCCTGGCGCGCCGCACCGCCCGCGAAGAGGAGGAAGAGGATGGCTGAAGCAGATCCCCTGGACTGGCTCGCCAAGGCTCATGCCAGTGACCTTGACGGCTTCGTCTCCAGGCTCGCCCCGCGCGAACAGGAGGAATGGCGCTGGAACTGGCGGGTATGGGGTCGTCCCTCGCAGATCGCACCCGCCGGTGACTGGCGCGTATGGCTGGTCATGGCGGGGCGCGGTTTCGGCAAGACCCGCTGCGGCGCCGAATGGGTCAACGAAATCGCCGAACGCCACCCGCAAGCCCGGATCGCGCTGGTTGCCGCTCATCTTGGCGAGGCGCGCTCGGTCATGGTGGAGGGCGAGAGCGGGCTGCTTTCCGTCGGCGCGCCCTGGCGGCGTCCGGTGTTCGAGCCTTCGCTCAGGCGGCTGACCTGGCCCAACGGCGCGCAGGCCACGCTCTATTCCGCCGCCGAGCCGGAAGCCCTGCGCGGCCCCCAGCACAGCCACGCCTGGTGCGACGAGATCGCCAAGTGGGACAATGCCTCGGGCCGGGCCGTCTCGGCCTGGGACAACCTGTTGATGGGCCTGCGGCTCGGCCACGATCCGCGCCTCGTCGCCACCACCACCCCGCGCAGCGTGCCGCTGGTCATGCGCCTGCTGGCCGAAAGCGAACAGGGCGACGTGATCGTGACGCGCGGCAGCACCTTCGACAATGCCGCCAACCTGCCCGCGCGCTTCCTCAAGGCCATGCGCCGCACCTTCTCGCGCAGCCTGCTCGGGCGGCAGGAACTGGACGGCGAACTGATCGCCGAGGTCGAAGGCGCGCTCTGGAGCCGCGCCCTGCTGGAAGCCAGCCGCGAGGAACGCGCGCCCGAATGCGGCCGCGTCGTCGTCGGCGTGGATCCGCCGGCATCGGCCGGGGGGGATGCCTGCGGCATCGTGGTGGTCGGCATGGCCGAGGACGGCACCGCGCATGTGATGGCCGATGCCTCGGTGGAAAAGGCCGGCCCCGAACGCTGGGCCCGCGCCGTTGCCGGAACCGCCGAAGCGTGGCGCGCCGACCGCGTCGTCGCCGAGGCGAACCAGGGCGGCGCGATGGTCGCCTCGGTCCTGCGCGCGGCGCGTCTCTCCCTGCCGTTGCGGCTGGTGCACGCCTGCCGGGGCAAGGTCGCCCGTGCCGAGCCCGTCGCCGCGCTCTACGAAGCCGGACGCGTCCGCCACGCGGGGCTGTTCCCCCGGCTGGAGGACGAGATGTGCGGGCTGATCGCCGGCGGCGCCTACCAGGGGCCGGGGCGTTCTCCCGACCGTGCCGACGCGCTGGTCTGGGCGCTTACCGAACTGATGCTCGGCAAAAGCGGCGAGCCTCGGGTCAGGCTGGCGTGAACCGCCGAATTCGAAACTCTTCCGAAAGGATCGACATGTCCTTCATCGATACGCTCGTCGCCGCCTTCAAGGGCGAGAGTGCCCGCGTGCCACTGGCGCGCGGGCCGGCCTCGCCATGGTTCTTCGCCGAGAGCGGCGGCGGGCGTGCCCCCTTCGAATACGGTTCGGCAGTGCGCCGCGCCTATCTCGAGAATCCCGTCGCCCAGCGTGCGGTGCGCCTCGTGGCCGAGGGTATCGGCGGCGCCCCGCTTCGGCCCGCCGACCCCGCGCTCATCGCGCTCGTCACCGAAACCAGCGCCGGGCAATCGCTGCTGGAAACGCTCGCCTGCCATCTCCTGCTTCACGGCAATGCCTATGTGCAGGTGCTCAAGGATGCGCGGGGCCGCCCGGTCGAACTGTTCGCCCTGCGCCCCGAGCGCGTGTCGATCCAGGCCGGGGAGGACGGCTGGCCCGCCGCCTTCGCCTATGACGTGGCCGGCCGCCGGCTGACGATCCCGCTGCTGGACGAGGACGCCTCGCCCAACGTGATCCACATCCGCCACTTCCACCCGGCGGACGATCACTACGGCGCGGGCTGTCTGGCCGCCGCCGACGAGGCCATCGCCACGCACAATGCCGCCTCGCAGTGGAACCGCCAGCTCCTGGAAAACGCCGCCCGCCCTTCCGGCGCGCTGGTCTACGAGGCGGGCGACGGCAATACCCTGACCGGCGACCAGTTCGACAGGCTCAAGGCCGAACTTGCCAGCGCCTATGCCGGATCGGGCAATGCCGGACGGCCGATGGTGCTGGAAGGCGGGCTCAAGTGGCAGGCCATGGCGATGACCCCGGCGGACATGGATTTCGCCACGCTCAAGGCCGCCGCCGCGCGCGACGTGGCGCTCGCCTTCGGGGTGCCGCCGATGCTGCTGGGCCTGCCGGGCGATGCCACTTACGCCAATTACCGCGAGGCCAACCGCGCGCTCTGGCGGCTCACCCTGCTGCCGCTGGCGAGCAAGATCTTCGCCGGGCTCTGCGAAGGGCTGGCCCCGTGGTTCCCGAACGACTGCCGCGAGAACATCCTGGCCATCGACCTGGACCGGGTTCCCGCGCTTGCCGAGGACCGCGAGCGGCTCTGGGCCCAGGTCAGCGCCGCCGACTTCCTTGGCGACGACGAAAAGCGATCCTTGTTGGGGCTGCCCCCCGTTTCGGCCTCGAAGGATGAGGAGAACAAATCATGAACCAGAAGGACATGCTGGCCGGCCTGCTCGCCCAGGCGACGACGGAGGGCAGCGAACTCGTGACGCTGCGCGCCATCGTCGAGGAAGCCAGCGAAGTCGGCGCGCGGCGGATGCTCTCGCGGATCGGCCTCGACGACGCGACCGCGCCGGGCGACCTCTCCGAACTGCGCGAACTGCTCCAGGCCTGGCGCGACGCCAAGGCCAGCGCGCAGGCCGCCGCGATCGGCTGGCTGGTGCGCGGCGTGCTGGCCTTGCTGCTGCTCGGCCTGGCGGTGCGCCTCGGCGCGGGCGAGCTGCTGCGATGACGCTGCAACCGGCTCTGCATGAGCGCACCCTCCGCTTCGCCGGCTATGCGGCGCTGTTCGGCAAGCGCGACGCCGGACGCGACACGATCCGCCCCGGCGCCTTCGCCCGGACGCTGGCCGAACGGCGCGATCCGATCCCGTTGTTCTGGCAGCACCGGCCGGATCTCAGGATCGGCTGGATCGAAACCGTGGCGGAAGACGATCGCGGCCTGCGCGTGGTCGCCACGGTGGACAACCCGGACGGCGCCGCCGGTCTCGCGCTTCGGCGCGGCACCGTGAACGGGCTCTCGTTCGGCTACCGCGCCCGCGCCAGCCGCAACAGCGCCGAAGGCCGCGAACTGCTCGACCTGGAGCTGTTCGAGGTCAGCCTCGTCACGCACCCGATGCAGCACGGCGCGCGGGTGCACCTGATCTCCTGACGACCTCCTCCGACCCATTTTCCCGCCGCCCCGACGGGCGGCTCCAACCGAAAGGTGAATGCCCGATGGAATCCATTGCCCCGGTCGAAGCGCTCGACTCCTCGTTCGACCTCGTCGCCCGACAGGACGCCACCGAAGCCGCCGTCGAAGCCCTGCGCGGTGACGTCGACGACGTGAAGGCCCGCCTCGACCGCGTCAGCCGCGCCGCGTCCCGGCCGGTGATCGAAGGCGGCGCCACGACCACCGCCAGCCTCGAAGTGAAGGGCTTCGTGGACGGCTACCTGCGCATGGGCCGCGAGACCGAGATCAAGTCGATCTCCGGCATCGTCGCCTCGGATGGCGGCTATGCGGTCCCGCGCGAAGTCGATGCGCTGATCTCCGCCCGCCTCAAGAACATCAGCCCGATCCGCTCGATCGCGCAAGTCGTGCAGACCGGCACGGCGGGCTACCGCAAGCTCATCACCACTGGCGGCACCGCTTCTGGCTGGGTGAGCGAGACCGGCGCCCGCACCGAAACGGCCACCCCCAGCTTCGCCGAGATCGCCCCGCCCGCCGGCGAACTCTACGCCAATCCCGCCGCGAGCCAGGCCATGCTCGACGATTCCGCCTTCGACATCCAGTCCTGGCTGGCGGACGAGATCGCCATGGAATTCGCCCGTGCCGAAGGTGCCGCCTTCGTGAACGGCACCGGCACCAACCAGCCCAAGGGCTTCCTTGCCGCCCCCAACGCCGCCACTGCCGACGCCGCCCGCCCCTTCGGCACGCTCCAGTTCCTGGTCTCGGGCAATGCCGCCGGGTTCGACACCTCGCCCGAACTCAAGCTGATCGACCTCGTTCATTCGCTCAAGGGCGGCCACCGCCAGGGCGCGAGCTGGGTGATGAATTCGAAGACGCTGGCGGTGGTCCGCAAGCTCAAGGCGGCTGACGGCTCGTTCCTGTGGCAGCCGGGCCTCATGGAAGGACAGCCGAACCGCCTGCTGGGCTATCCGGTGGTCGAAGCCGAGGACATGCCCGACGTGGCGGCCAATGCCTTCCCGATCGCATTCGGCAACTTCCGCGCCGGCTACCTGATCGCCGAACGCAGCGCGACCTCGATCCTGCGCGATCCCTTCACCAACAAGCCCTTCGTCCACTTCTACGCAACCAAGCGGATCGGCGGGCAGGTGCTCGATTCCGACGCGATCAAGCTGCTCAAGATCTCGGCCTGACGCCATCCGGGCCGTGCGGGGCCGCATTTGGAAAGGAGCCCGCTCCTTTCCGGCCCCGCACGTCTTGAGCAGCGGCCCGCGCCGTCTCCCCGCTCCCTCACCTCGGGCGGCGGCGCGGGCCAACCGCCTCCTTCCTTCCTGATCGGAGACACCCATGAACCGGGCCATTCCCGCCCCGCCCGTGCTTCCGTCCTCGGCACTCGCCGAGCTCAAGCAGTGGCTCGGCGTGACCACCACGCGCGACGATCTTCCGCTCGTTGCCCTGCTCGCCAGCGCGGTCGAGACTTGCGAGGCCTTCACCGGCCGGATGCCGCTGGTCGCCCCGTGCGAAGAAATGCTGCCCGCCGAAGCAGGCTGGCATGCGCTGTCCACCCGTCCGGTGCAGGCCATCACCTTGATCGAGGGGGTCGATGCCAATGGCACCCGGTTCCCGCTTTCGGCCGGGACTTACGAGATTGACCTCGATGCCGACGGCACCGGCCGTGTCCGCCTTCCGTTCGGCACGCCCGCCACCCGCATCGCCATCGGCTTCACGGCCGGGCTCGCCGATGACTGGGACAGCCTGCCGGACGGGCTGCGCCACGGCATCGTCCGGCTAGCCGCGCACCAGCACCGCGAGCGCGAAAGCGGCGGCGCCGCGCCGCTTCCGCCTGCCTCGGTCGCGGCACTCTGGCGGCCCTGGCGGCGGATGCGGCTGGCGTGACCGGCATGATCTCGGCCGATGCCGGACCATCGCTCGCCGCCCTCTTCCGCCGCCTCGCCTCCCGCGCCGAAGCGCTTGCCGCCGCCCATGCCGAAGCCCGGCGGATGGGCGCACGCGGCGATGAAACCCGCTGGCGCCGTGCCGACCTCGTCTGGCCGCTCTTCGCGAAAGGATAAGTGATGGAAATCGCCTTGCGCGCCGCGCTGATCGAATGGCTCGCCGCCGATCCCGCGCTCGCGGCCGAGTTGAACTCGGTGACCGAGGAAACGCCCTTGCGCACCAGCCTGCCGTGGCTGGCGTTGGCCTCCAGCGCCAGCGCCGACTGGAGCTGCAAGACCGCACCGGGCCGGGAAGTGCGCGTCGCGCTCGAACTCCATTGCCGGGGTGACGCGCCCGATGCGGCGGCGGCGCTGGTCGCGGCCATCGAGGCGCGGGTGGAAAGCCTTCCGCGCACGCAGCCGACTTTCTCCGCCGCCTCCATCCAGTTCCTGCGGGCCCGCGCCGAGCAGCGCGGGGAAAGCCGCCGCGCGATCCTGCTCGAATACCGCTTCCGCCTGCTCGCCGCCTGACCCAACCGCTTCAAAGGAGCCTCACCATGCCCGCCCAGAAAGGCAGCGCCTTCCTTCTCAAGATCTCGAATGGCGGCTCTCCCGCCACTTACCAGACCGTTGCCGGGCTGCGGACCACGCAGATGTCGGTCACGGGCGACGCGGTCGTCGTCACCAGCAAGGACAGCGGCGGCTGGCGCGAACTGCTTTCGGGGGCCGGGGTCCGCTCGGTCTCGGTAAGCGCGGCGGGCATCTTCCTCGGCAGCACGGCCGAGGCGAAGATTCGCGCCAATGCCATGGCCGGCACCCTCGACGACTACGAACTGAGCTTCGAGGACGGCGAGCGGCTGCGTGGCCGCTTCCTCGTCCAGCGGCTCGATTATGCCGGGGATTTCAACGGCGAGCGCAATTACACGCTCCAGCTCGAAAGCTCCGGCCTGGTGGCGCCGGCATGACCCTTCGACAGGCTCAGGGGGAGCGGGCCAACGCGCTGCGCGGCGAGGCGCTGCTGGAGATCGGCGGCACCGCGCATGTCCTGCGCCCCAGCTTCACCGCGCTGGTCGCCGCCGAGGAGGAACTCGGCCCGCTCTTCGCCCTCGTCGAGCGGGCGGGCGCGGGCCAGCTTCGCCTTTCCGAACTGGCCGCGCTGTTCTGGCATTGCGTCGACCCGCTGCACGCCGTCCCGCGCGAAGCAGTGGGAGAGGCGGTGGTTGCCCAGGGCCTTGCCGCCTGCGCCGCACCGCTGCGGGTGTTGCTCGGCCAGATCCTCAAGGGCAGCGGATGAGCGAAACCCGGCTCGCCCCGGCGGCGCTCAGGCTCTGCGGTCTCGCCGCGCGACAGCTCGGCTGGCGCCCACGGGATTTCTGGGCCGCCACGCCCGCCGAACTCGCCGCCGCGCTCGGCCTGCTGCCCCCTGGGCCAGCTGGCGCCGCCGATGCACCGGGCGTCGACCGGTCCCTGCTCGACAAGCTGATGGAACACGACAATGAGCGATGACATCGACAGCCTGCTGGTGGAAGTCCGCGCCAGCACCGAAGGCTTCACGCGCGACATCGCGCAGATGCGCGGCAGCATCGACGGCGATCTCGTCTCCGGCTTCACCCAGGCCGGGCAGGCGCTGGAAAAGGGCCTGACCGGCGCGATCCGCCGCGGCAGCCTCGGCTTCGACGACCTCAAGCGCGTCGCCCTGAGCACGCTTGGCGAAATCGCGGCACAATCGCTGCAGGGCCTGTTCGGCGCGGCGGGCACGGGGGGCGCAGCCACCGGCGCGCTCGATCTCTCCGGCCTGTTTTCCAGCGTGCTCGGCCTGCCCGGGCGCGCGACCGGGGGCAATGTCTCGCCGGGGCGGGGCTATCTCGTCGGCGAACGCGGACCGGAGCTTTTCGTGCCGACTTCCGCCGGGCGGATCGAGACCGGCACTGGCTCCGGCACCGGTTCCGGCGCCCGCGACGTCAAAGTGGCCATCAACCTCACCGGGCCGCGCGGCGCCAGTACGCCGCAATCGCTCCAGCGCTCGTCCCGCCAGGTCGCCAGCGCGGTGCGCCGCGCCCTTTCCAGCCGCTGATCTCACCGGAGCACCCGACATGGCATTCTGGCTTGCTGACAAGCGCAACGGACAGGAGAGCGACTGGATCAGGCGCTTCGACCCGCGCTTCTGGACCGTCAATTTCCCGCGCCCGATGATGGCCTCCGTCATCTCGACCGGCCCCGACTCCCTACGGGTGGACGCCGCATTCCTGCGCAAGGGCGACCTCGGCGGACTGATCTGGGAGAGCGAGGACCGGCTCGACCACCCGCTGCTCGCCTACAAGGCCGACCGCGACTACGCCCATACCTCGCTCAGCTTCCGCTGGCGTTCCTCGGGGGTGATCCCGCTCGACGCCGGGAACGGTCCGACCCTGACGATAGAGGGACAGGACGCAAGCGGCACCGCGCGCGCCTGGTACGTCCGGCTCTGGAACTATGCCGAGGGGACGGGTGAGGATGCCCGGATCAGCCTGCGCTTTTCGGAGCTGGACGCCGGCTTCGCGCTCCCTGCCGAAGCAGAGCGCATATGGCCCCATGCGATCGACCGCATGTTCATTTCCTTCTGTCCGCCGGGCTACGACGGCAGCACTGCTCCCCTGCCGGCCGAGGCTGAAGGCTGGATCGAACTGAGCGAGATCGCGGTGGACGGCGCGCGCGCCATGCTGGAGATCGGCGACGTCATCCTCCCGCCGAACGGCCTCGCCATGGCGACCGGATTCGACGATCAGGGCGTGCAGACCCCCGCCCGGCTCCTGCGCGGCGTGCGCCAGCTCGGCTACCGGGGCTCGGTGGTCCACTATCTGGGCATGAGCCATTACTTCCGGCTCGCTTCCGCAGACGGAGCCTATCTCGCCGGCATGGGGGGCGACCCGCTCAACGCGCCGACGCGGGTCTGGCATCGCACTTTCTTCGCGGAATGCGTGAAGCTCGGTTTCAACCCGATCGCCTCGCTGTCCTACGAACTGCTCGACCAGCACTGCCCCCCCGCGTGGAAGCAGCGCGACCTGGAGGGCAATCCGGCGCTGACCGGATGGGACCCGCCCTCAACCCTGCTCTCCCCCGCGAACGGTGCCGCAATGGGCTGGCTGCAATCGGTCGGCGCCGCTTTCGCGCAGCTCATGACCGAGGCTGGCGCCGCGGTGCGGTTCCAGGTCGGCGAACCGTGGTGGTGGTGCTTCGCGGACGGCCGCATCTGCCTTTACGATGCCGAAGCGACCGCCCGGCTTGGCGGTGCGCCCGCCGCCATTCCCGACATGCGCGCCCCTCTGGATACCGCGCAAAAGGCCTTGCTGGACGAAGCCGGTGCCCTTCTTGCGCAGTCCACGGCTGACCTCGTGAATGCAGTCCGCGCTGCCGCCGCTCCGGCGCCGGTCGAAGCGCTGGCGCTGGTCTTCACGCCCACCCTGCTCGATCCGGCGATGCCCGAGATGCGCCGTGCCAATCTCCCGGTCGGCTGGGCCTCGCCCGCCTTCGACCATTTGCAGGTGGAGGACTATGACTGGCTCACCGCCGGTGCCGATACCCTGCGCCGTTCCGCCTACGCCGCAGTGAACGAGCGGCTCGGCTATCCCCCCGAAGAGCAGGACTACCTCGCCGGTTTCGTGCTGACGCCGGCGCAAGGCGACCAGTGGCGCCGCATCGACGCCGGGCTGGACGAGGCACTCGCCCGCTCGCCGCGCGAAGTGGTGGTCTGGGCACTGCCCCAGGTCGCGCGCGACGGCTTCGTCCGCCTTCCCCCCCTCTCTCCGCAAGCCTCAGGAGCCGATCAGATGCAGGCCTTCGACGACGTGCTCTATCCCCTCGCGCTGGGCCGCGATGCCACGGTGATCCCGGAGTTCTCCACTTCGATCTCCGTCACCGCATCCGGCTTCGAACGGCGCAACAGTCTCTGGTCCAACGCCCGCCTGCGCTTCGATGTCGGCCCCGGCGTGCGTTCCGAAGCGGAACTGGGCGAACTGATCGCCTTTTATCGCGCCCGTCGCGGCCCCGCGCGCGGCTTTCGCCTGCGCGATCCGAGCGATTACAGTTCGAACGGCATGGTCGGCACGCCAAGCCCGCTCGACCAGCCGCTCGGCATCGGTGACGGCATCACCGCCCGGTTCCCGCTCGTGAAGCGCTAC
The DNA here is from genome assembly GCF_055361505.1 of Novosphingobium sp. TK71. NCBI lineage: Bacteria > Pseudomonadati > Pseudomonadota > Alphaproteobacteria > Sphingomonadales > Sphingomonadaceae > Novosphingobium > Novosphingobium sp. TK71. Next base: position 2,945,958 of record NZ_CM143962.1, on the reverse strand, counting down.
GGCGAAGGAAGCGCCGAACAGGTCCGCCGCGTGACCCGGCCGCTGTTCGACACCCTGCTCGTCTCGATCGGCGGCGCCGTGCAGGTCGGCAACTGGACGCGCGAACCGCAAGGCGTGATCGCCTTCGACGATCCGCCGCCCCTGGGCGCGGCCGTCCGGGCAGGCTTCCTGTTCGACGTGCCGGTGCGCTTTGCGGAAGACCAGCTCGAAGTCGCGGGCGCCGCTTTCGCGGCAGGCGAGGCGCCGAGCGTGCCCGTCGTCGAAATCCGGGAGGCATCATGAGCCGCAAGTGGTTCTCGGGCGACCTGGAAACGGTCGCAACCTTCTGGCGCATCGACCGGCGTGACGGCGTGACCCTGGGCTTCACCACGCACGATGCCGATCTCTGGTTCGACGGTCTCACGCATCGGGCGTCGCCCGGCATGGTTCCCTCATCAATCCGCAAGTCCGCCGGCTTCGAGGCAGACAGCGCCGAAGTGCGCGGCACGATCACGCATGAGGAGATTTCCACGGAAGATCTGGCCACCGGGCGTTTCGACGGTGCCCGTGTCCGCATCGGGCTGGTCGACTGGGAAATGCTGGAACGCGAAACCCTCTACACCGGCACGATCGGCGCCGTTGCCGAGGAAGACGGTGCGTTCTCCGCCGAACTCGCGTCGCGCAAGGCGGAACTGGCGCGCGATCCGGTCCCCCGCACAAGCCCCGCCTGTCGCGCCGGGTTCTGCGGGCCGGGATGCAATCTCGATCCCCAGCGCTTCACCCGCGAACTGGCCGTCGCACTGGTGGATACCGCCAGCAATACGGTCGCCTTTGCCGAACCGGCCTCTCCGGACCTGTTCGCCGGCGGTACGCTGCGGTGGCTCGAAGGGCCGCAGGCGGGCGTGCGGATGGGCATCGTAGGCGGGGAAGACGGCAGGCTGATCCTCGATGTCCCGCTGGACGGGAGTATTCCGCCCGGCACCCGCGCCTTCCTGCGCGAAGGGTGCGATCATACGCTGGGCACCTGCGCGGAACGGTTCGGCAATGCCGTGAACTTTCGCGGCGAACCCTATCTTCCCGGAAACGACCTGCTCACCCGCTACCCCTCGCCCTCGCAATGACGGGCGAGAATCTGGCCGGGGCAGCGCGGGAACTGGTCGGCGTGCCGTTTCGACTTCATGGCCGCGATCCGGCGGCCGGGCTCGATTGCCTCGGCCTCGTCGCGGTCGCCGCGGGCAGGCCCATGGCCGTTCCCAACGGCTACAGCCTTCGCGCCATGCGGATCGACCGCGCAGATGCCGTTGCCGCCGCGCTGGGGCTGGAAGCTGCCACCGGCGGAATCGCGGCGGGCGATGTGCTGATGCTGCGCCCCGGCCCCTGCCAATACCATCTCGCCATCGCGCTCGGCGAGGCGCGCATCGTTCATGCCCATGCGGGCCTGCGCCGCGTCGTAATCGCCCCGCTCCCGCGTGAATGGCCGCTCACCGGGCACTGGCGTGCCCGCTTCGGCTCCCTTTCCTGAAGGACAAGACATGGCAACGCTCGTTTTCAGCACGGTAGGCACGGCGCTGGGCGGCCCGGTCGGCGGTGCGATCGGTTCGCTCGTAGGCAGTCAGTTCGATGCCGCGATCTTCGGATCTCCCAACCGGCAGGGTGCACGGCTCAAGGAACTGGAAGTGACCACTTCCAGCTACGGCCAGCCCCTCCCCCGTCATTTCGGCCGGATGCGCGTTGCCGGCCAGATGATCTGGGCGGCGGAACTCACCGAGCACAGCGAAACGCTGGGCGGCGGCAAGGGCGCTCCCTCCGTCACGACCTACAGCTATTCGGCCAGCTTTGCCGTGGCACTCTCCAGCCGCCCGATCCTGGCCCTCGGCCGCATCTGGGCCGATGGCAGACTGCTGCGCGGCGCGGAAGGCGACCTCAAGGTCGGCGGTACGCTGCGCATCCATACCGGGCACGGCGATCAGGCCTGCGATCCGCTGATCCTTGCGGCAGAGGGTGAAGCCCTTTGTCCCGCTCACCGCGATCTGGCCTACGTGGTGTTCGAGGATCTCGACCTTTCGGAATATTACAACCACATCCCCGCGCTGACTTTCGAGGTCATCGCCGACGAACGCTTCGATCTCTCCGGGGTGATCGGCGATCTGGTGGAGGATATCGACGCGGCAGTCCCGCTCGAGAGCTTCGGCGGGCTGAGCTGTGACGGGTCGCTGGCGGATATCCTGCAGGTCATAGACCAGGTCGAGCCGCTCTGCACCGATGCCGGGCGGGACCGTCTGGTGATTGCCAGGGAACGGCTGCAGACGAGCCAGATCGCCCTTGCCGAAGCCGCGATATCCGCTGAGGACGGCGATTTCGGCGCCGCGACGGGTTTTTCCCGCAGCCGTGCCGCCCCCGGCGAACAGCCGCTGTCGGTGCTCCGCTATTTCGACCGCGACCGCGACTATCTGCCCGGCGTGCAACATGCCACCGGCCGCGCCATTGCCGGAGAACCCCGCGCGCTGGAACTTCCGGCCGCGCTCGATGCCGCCACCGCCCGCAGCCTGATCGAACGCATCCGCAGAAGGATCGACTGGAGCAGGGACCGCATTTCCTGGCGGACCAGCGAACTCGACTGCGATGTCGCGCCCGGTGCCTCGGTGACGTTTCCCGGCCTTCCCGGCCTGTGGCGCGTAGAGGCATGGGAGTGGCGAGACAGCGGCATCGAGATTTCCGCCACCCGCCGCGTGCCGACCGGAGCAGACGCTCCGCCACGGCTTGCAACCGACCCGGGACGGATAAACCCCCAGCCGGATCTCCCCCCCGGCCAGACCGCGCTCGTGGCGCTCGAACTTCCCTACGATGCCGCGACGGGCACGCCAGACAGCGCCCGGCCCATTGCCGCACTGTCATCCTCCACTGCAAACTGGAGCGGTGCGGCGCTCTTTGCCGACCGCGGCGACGGGGGCCTGCTGCCGCTCGGCCCCAGCGGCCGGATGCGCTCGATCGTCGGCACGGCCTCGACGGCGCTTCCACCGGCAAGCGCGCTGCTGTTCGATCGCGCCTCCACCCTGGAGGTTCGCCTGACAGGGGCGGACCTGCAACTGGCATCGGCATCGCTCCGCCAGCTCGCGGAAGGCGCCAACCTTGCCCTCGTGGGTGACGAAATCATCCAGTTCGCCGGCGCCCTGCCGCTTGGCGGCGGCACCTGGCGGCTCACCGGTTTTCTGCGCGGAAGGGGCGGAACGGAAACCGCAATCGGCACGCACCTGCCCGGCGAACCGTTCGTCCTGCTCGACCGCAAGGCCGTCGCGCTCGATCCGGCCATCGTCGGAACCGGGAGCGAACGCCGGATCGTGGCGGCAGGGCGCGGAGATCCCGAGCCGGTCGCCGTCCCGATCCGCCTTGAAGGCATCACATTGCGCCCGCTGGCACCGGTCCACCCTCGTGTCACAAGACTGGCGGACGGCACCTTGCGCGCGGCGTGGACACGCCGCGCACGGGGCAACTGGACATGGCAGGACGGGCTCGACGTGCCCCTGGTCGAACAGACGGAGAGCTATCTCGTGACGTTCGGTGCGATCGGGAGCCCGCTGGCCACGTGGACCCTTGCCGCCCCTTCGATCGATCTCGCCCCCGACCTCGTGGCACGCCTGTCCGCAGGAGCCCCCGGCGAATGGCTGCGCGTGAGGCAGCAGGGAACCCACGCCCTTTCCGAACCCCTTCCCGTCCTTTCGCTGAACTGATCCCAAGGAGCCCAGCATGAGCGATACCATCACTTTCGACAGCGCCAGCGCGCGTTTCTCGCTGCCGTTTCTCTATGCCGGCCAGTCCCAGAAAGAGGTCTTCGTCAACGAAGCCCTGGCCCGCTGCGACATGCTGCTGCACCCCGCGATCGAGGGCGAAACCGATCTCCCGCCTCCCTCCCCCTCGGAGGGAGAATGCTGGCTGGTCGGCATGGAAGCGAGCGGGGCCTGGAACGGGCAGGCGGGCACGCTTGCCACATTTCAGGGCGGAAACTGGATGTTCGTGAAACCACGGCACGGAATGCGCGTCTTCGATCTGTCGACCCGGCAGGAGCAACTATTTTGGGGCTCATGGAGAAAAGCTTCCCTTCCCGTGGAACCACTTGGCGGATCGACAGTTGATGTTCAGGCTCGGGCGGTGATCGGTCAACTGGTTGCTGCCCTGCAAGCCTTGGGTATCTTCCCGTCAGCATGACGCGGCACATTGAACAGGGGTAGGAACAGTGCAGTCGATTTCCAATAAATGGGGTCACGAGGCGGCACCAACCCTCCGAAATCGCGACATTCTTGCAACAGTCGCTTTCAATGTGCGCTTGCACACGCAATGCTGAGGGGGTAGACACTCGACGCACTCGGTGGCTCCAAATCTCTTAGTAGGGGAAACGTATGAGGAAACTCGTCCTTGGTCTGGCGCTGGCTTCGACAGCTATCGCCACGCCCGCGCTTGCGCGTGACAAGTCGTGGTATCTTGAACTCGACTTCGGCGGCATGATCGTCGAAGACGCTGATCTTAAGGTCGACGGCGTCAGCAACGCCGCAACTGCCGACTTCAAGACCGGCTTCGACGGCGGCGCCGTTCTCGGTTACGACTTCGGTCCGTTCCGTCTTGAAACCGAAGCCAGCTATCGCCAGGCTCCGGTCAAGTCCTTCGGCGGTGACGCCAGCAACCTGTCGTTCATGGTCAACGGCCTGCTCGATTTCGGTCCCGATGACGGCCTCCAGGGCTTCGTCGGCGGTGGTGCGGGCGTCGCTCGCGTCGATGCCGACTTCATCGACGATTCCGACACCGGCTTCGCATGGCAGGCTATCGCGGGCGTTCGCGCTCCGATCAGCAGCCACTGGGACGTGGGCCTGAAGTATCGCTTCATGAACGTCGCCAATGTCGACCTCGTCGACGTGGACGGTTCGTCGGTCAGCACCCGCTGGCGTTCGCACTCGCTCATGGGCACCCTGGCGTACAACTTCGGCGAACCGGCAGCTCCGCCGCCGCCCCCGCCGCCGCCCCCGCCGCCCCCGCCGCCTCCCCCGCCGCCGCCTCCGCCGCCGGTTGTGGAATGCAACAAGGGTCCGTACATCGTGTTCTTCGACTGGGATAAGTCGGACATCACGCCGGAAGCCGCCACCATTCTCGACAGCGCGATCAGTGCCTATGGCAACTGCAACAGCGTTCCGATCATGCTGGCCGGTTACACCGACCGTTCGGGTACCGAAAAGTACAACCTCGGCCTGTCGGCTCGTCGTAACGACGCTACCCGCGCGTATCTGACCAGCCACGGCATTCCGGACGGCTCGATCTCGAGCCAGGCGTTCGGTGAAGCTAACCCGCGCGTTCCGACTGCTGACGGCGTGCGCGAGCTGCAGAACCGCCGCGTCGAAATCACTTACGGTCCGGGTTCGGGCATGTAAGCGAACCGGCAACGGTTACAGATCAGGGGGTCGGAGCAATCCGGCCCCCTTTTCTTATGGAACTTGCACCAGCATGTTCCCGGCAGCCCGGGCATCCGTGGGCCGGCCGCACAAACGAAAACGCCCCGCGGGTCAGGCGGAGCGTTCGTAATTTCAGCTCTGAAAAAGATCAGGCGGCGTAAGGCGTAGGGTCGATCAGCCCCGCATCGGCAAAGCCGCCCTTTCGCAGGCGGCAGCTGTCACACTCTCCGCAGGCGCGGCCATCCGGCTGCGGATCGTAGCACGACCAGCTCATGCCGGCATCCAGCCCAAGGCGATCCGCCTCGCGGGCGATATCCGCCTTGCCGAGGAACTGCAGCGGCGCGTGAATGCTGAACTTCGTGCCCTCGTCGCCTTCCTTGGTCGCCAGGGTCGCGATGTTCTCGAACGCCGAGATGAATTCGGGACGGCAGTCGGGATAGCCCGAATAGTCCAGCGCGTTCACGCCGATGAATATATCGGAAGCCCCGATTGCCTCGGCCCAAGCCAGCGTAAGCGACAGGAAAACGAGGTTGCGCGCGGGAACATACGTCACCGGAACACCGGGACCGACGCCATCCTTCGGCACCTCGATATCGTCCGTCAGCGCAGACCCGCCGAACTGGCGCAAGTCGAGCGGAAGCACGACATGACGTTCGGCGCCAAGGAAAGCGGCGATCTTGCCGGCGGCATCGATTTCGCACCGATGACGCTGGTTATAGTCGATCGTCAGCGCATTGATGGAATAGCCCGCCTCTCGTGCGAGCCCCGCCGAAACCATCGAATCCAGTCCTCCTGAGAGAAGGACGACCGCCTTGCGGCCTGAAAGCGTTGAAGTATCCTGCATGGTTCTTTCGCTAAGCCTTCGCCGAAGCGATGACAACCACCAGCCGGCAGCGTCAGTTCCGGCAGGAACCGGTCCGCCGTCCCTCAGCGGTGACAACGAAGGGAAGTCCGCTGACGATCCCCTGACTGTCGATCTGGATCAGCCCATTGGTCTCGCGCCGAACCCGCGTTCGGCCATAGCCCTGCCCGCGACAGGTATACTGGACGACGACTTCGTTCGCCGTGTCCTCGACCACGACCGCGCGGCAAGGAATCCCCTGATGCCTGAGCTGAATCAGTTGCCTGCCATTTCCGATGCAAAGGTTGCGCGTGACGCTGCTCTCGCCGTGCTCACGCAGTTCCCAGGAGCCCGGCTCCAGCTGGTCAAGCATCGCAAGCGATCGCTTCTGCCCTTGCGCGCCCGATCCAAGCAGCAGCAATGCCCCGGCTGCCACTGCTACCGTCGCTGCCCTGCGTTTCGTCCAGTCGAATTTGCGGCCCCTCGCGCGCGTTGGCGCAAGACCTCGTGCTTTACCCGTGGTCATCCGCCCCATATCGGTACTCCCGACCGGCAAGACAAGCATCCCCCGCGCCGACAGGTCCGCAACGGCCCGATATGTTCAGACAGGGACGTGCAATATCTTCGAACAGAACGCGCAATCTACCGGAACCATACCGGTTTCATCGCGCATATCCGCCCGCTCGGTCTCGGGAAACCGTCCAAGGATATTCTGATAATATTCCACCGAGCATCGGCAGCCCCGCGTCAACGGCGCCAGCGGCTCCACCCGGATAACATCCTCTTCATGGAACAGGCGCCAGACGAGCTGCTCCAGATTGAGCACCGGATCGACCAGTTCGCCCGCCTGAACGCTGCCCGCCATGATCGAGACATGCTCCCAATCGGGGTGCTGTTCCTTGACGTGAAGGCGCTCCTTGCCTTCCTCGCCATCCGGGAAATGCTGGACGAGCAGGCCCCCCGCAACGCATCGCGGGCCATTGGAACGGACGGCAATGCGGATCACCGTCGGAACCTGCTCGGACTGGGCGAAATAGCTCTGGCAGGCTTCGGCAAGCGATGCGCCTTCAAGCGGCACCACGCCCTGGTAGCGCTCGTTCGAGACGTCCAGATCGAAGGTGATCGCAAGATAGCCCTTGCCGAAGATCGTTTCGAGCGAGCAGTCCTCTTCCAGCTTCTCGGCCAGAACCGGGTCATGTCGCAGATAACCGCGAAGTTCGCCGCCCCGATAGTCGCAAACGAGCAGATCCACAGCTCCGCCTTCGGCTTGCGCCTGGAAGGTCAGCTGAGCGCCCTCCTCCTTCAGAAGCGACCCCATCAAGGCCGTCAGCACCAATGCTTCGGCCAGGACGTGCTTGACCGCCTTGGGGTAGCTATGGGCCGAGAGTACCGTTTCCAGCACAGGGCCAAGGCGCACCACACGACCGCGCGCATGGCGCGAAGGCACGGTGAACGCCAGCACCCGATCGAAGCCGGTATCGTCGTCCCGAGGGAGAAGATCGTCGCTCACAGCTTGCCAAGCGCCCACAGCAGCACGGACTTCTGTCCATGGATGCGGTTTTCGGCCTCGTCCCATACTGCGGACTGAGTGCTGTCGATCACGTCATCCGTCACTTCCTCGCCGCGGTGGGCGGGAAGACAGTGGAGGAACATGGCGCCCGGATTCGCAGCCGCCATCAGCGCCTGATTGACCTGATAGGGCTGCATGGCTGCAACATGCTTCTCGCCGCCCGGCTGCCCCATCGACACCCAGGTATCGGTAACCACGACCTGGGCACCTGCAACCGCTTCGGCCGGGTTCTGCGTCAGAATGACCTCGCCGCCCGCCGCACGAGCGCGCGCGATGAATTCAGTATCCGGCTCGTAGCCCGCAGGGCCGCCGATGCGGATCGTGAATTTCATCAGCCCTGCCGCCTCGATCAGCGAGTTGGCAACGTTGTTGCCATCGCCAAGCCAGGCCAGCTGGAGCCCCGGAAGCGCAAAGCCGCCCTCGACGATCGTCAGCAAGTCGGCAACGATCTGGCAGGGGTGGGAAAGATCCGTCAGCCCGTTGATAACCGGAACCTCGGCATAGTGCGCCAGTTCCTCGATCTTGGCGTGATCGTCGGTACGGATCATGATCGCATCGACCATCCGGCTGAGCACGCGGGCGGTATCGGCGATCGTCTCGCCGCGACCGATCTGGGTGCTGCCCGCTTCGAGAATGAGCGCACTGCCGCCGAGCTGACGCATCGCCATGTCGAACGAGACGCGCGTGCGGGTCGAGTTCTTCTCGAAGATCATGGCAAGCACATGGCCCGCAAGCGGAGCATCGGCGTCGACCTGGCCTTTCGGCCAGGCCTTGCGCGCGGACTTCCGGTCGATCGCATCGTTGATCATCGCGGCGAGCGCAGGCCCACCGGCATCACTCAGATTGAGGAAATCCCGCATCTTCAGGCGACCTCTTGGGGCTGGTAGCTCGCCGCCGCGGCGGACAGCTTCTCCATGAATTCGTCGATATGGCTGTCGTCGATGACGAGCGGCGGCAGAACGCGGACCACATTGTCACCGGCCGAAACGGTGAGCACCTGATGGTTGTCACGCATATGGGCAACGAAAGCCCGCGGCTCCATCTTCAGCTTCATGCCGATGAACAGGCCGCGGCCATGCACCGAATCGAACAGATCGGGATAGTTGCCGATGAACTGTTCGAGCCGCGAACGCAGTCGCTCGCCCTTTGCGCGCACATCGGCAAGGAATGCCTCATCGGCCACGACGTCGAGCACCGCACCGATCGCTGCCATGGCGAAAGGATTACCGCCATAAGTCGAACCATGCGTTCCGAATACCATCCCGCGCGCGGCCTTTTCGGTGGCAAGGCAGGCGCCGACGGGGAAGCCGCCGCCGATGCCCTTCGCGGTCGACATGATATCGGGCACGATCCCGTACTGCTCGTAGGCGTAGAGCGTACCGGCACGACCGACGCCGCTCTGAACTTCATCGAACACCAGCATCAGGTCATGCTCATCGCAAAGTGCGCGCAGGCCCTGGAGGAATTCGTCCGAAGCGATGCGGATGCCGCCTTCGCCCTGAATCGGCTCAACCAGGAAGCCTGCGGTATTCGGGCCGATAGCGGCCTTTGCGGCTTCCAGATCGTCGAACTCGACATATTTGAAACCGGGCAGCAGTGGCAGGAAGCCCTTGTGCATCTTGTCCTGATTGGACGCGCTGATCGTCGCCATCGTCCGGCCGTGGAAGGCATTCTTGAACGTGATCAACTCGAACTTGTGATCGTTGCCGACGTGCTGATGATAAGCACGCGCAGTCTTGATAGCGCATTCGACCGCTTCGGCGCCCGAGTTGGTGAAGAACACCGTATCGGCGAAGGTCAGTTCGGTCAGGCGGGTGGCAATCGCTTCGCCCTGGGGGCTACCGTAAAGGTTCGAAACGTGCATGAGCGTCTCGGCCTGCTTCTGGACCGCACCGATCAGGCCTTCATGCGAATGACCCAGCAGGTTGACCGCTATCCCGCTTGCAAAATCGAGGAATCGGCGACCGTCTTCACTGATGAGGTGACAATGCTCGCCGCGAACGGGCCGAACGCCGCACCGGGGATACACGGGCATCAGCGGAGTGATCGACATGATGGAATTCCTCGATAACGAATCAGTGACGTGAACGTGAAAACGTGAATCGGAAACGACAAATGGCGGCCCTAACCGGACCGCCATTTGCGCGCTTTTAGGTGTTTGCAGTCCCCCGGTCAAACACCGGGGGCGTTGCAGGCAGGATCAGCCCTGGAGCGGCGCCAGGTTGACCGCCGAGTACTTGCCTCGTCGATCGACCTCGATGTCGAACTCCACGCGATCGCCTTCGTTCAGACCGCCAAGGCCCGAACGCTCAACTGCGCTGATGTGAACGAATGCGTCCGGCTGGCCATCATCACGGGTGATGAAGCCGAAGCCCTTCATGGAGTTGAAGAACTTGACCGTGCCGCTGGCCTTTTCACCGGTCAGCTGACGCTGCGGTGCAGGCTCGCGCTTGGCGACCGGAATCACGTCGCCGACGACGACGAGTTCGCTGGCCGAAATCTTGCCGCCACGATCGACGAGCTGGAATTCGAGCTGCTGGCCTTCGGCCAGGCCTTCAAGGCCGGCACGCTCGACAGCGCTGATGTGAACGAACACATCTTCGCCGCCCTCATCGCGCTGGATGAAGCCGAAACCCTTCGCTCCGTTGAAGAACTTCACGACGCCGCGACCCTGGCCGACGACCTGAGCGGGCATACCGCCACCGCCGCCGCCGCCGCGCGGACCACCGCCGAAGCCACCGCCACGGTTGCCGCCGCCGAAGCCGCCGCGATCACCGCCGCCGCCGCCGCCGAAGCGATCACCGCCGCCGAAACCGCCGCGATCACCGCCACCGCCGAAACGATCGCCGCCACCGAAGCGGTCACCGCCACCGAAGCGATCTTGCCCGGCAAAGAACGGATCGAACTCGTTCTCCCCGAAGCTATCGCGCTTGTCGCGTCCCCTTCCGCGACGACCTCTGTCAAAACCCATGTTTACGAACGTACCTTCGCTGCGCCCCAAAAAGCATACACCCGGACACGTGGACGAACCGCGCCGACCGTCAGGCAAACAGCCGAGAAAAGCCCCGGACCTTTACCTGCAGGCCGGAGTCATACACGAGGTTCTGCCACATGGCGAACACATTTACGTCCCATTCTCCCGCGCCAGGGACGAAATATCGCGTTTTCCGTGCATTCCACCTTGCTTTTCGTCGGAATTGGGAGCTTGACGAGCGCTCATTTCAGGCCGAACCGGTGCCCACAAACACCATTCGACACCGGAGAATCGCGCCCATGTTCCGCCAGATCACCGAGACCGTGTTCGCGAGCCCGCAAATCGGAACGGATGCCATCGCCGAGGCGAAAGCTCTGGGGATCGTGCGGATCATCAACAACCGTCCCGAGGGCGAAAGCGAAGACCAGGTCGCAGGGGACGTCATCGCCGCCGAAGCCGCTGCGGCCGGGATCGATTATGTCGCGATTCCCGTGGGCCACGGCGGCTTCAGCCAGGCTCAGGTCGATGCCATGGCCGATGCGCTCGATACTGCGGAAGGTCCGGTTCTGGCCTACTGCCGTTCGGGTACGCGCTCGACTCTGCTTTGGGCGCTTGCCCGCGCCAAGGCAGGCGACAGCCCTGCCGTGATTGCCTCCAAGGCTGCGGCAGCGGGTTACGACGTTTCCCCGATTCGCCAACTCATCGACATGCTTTCCGCCGGGAAGTGATCCGACGCCGGTTTCCGGTGTTCAGAGCGCGATGTCGCCCTGTTCGCCGGTCCGGATTCGCAGCACGTCTGCCAGATCGAAAACGAAGATCTTGCCGTCACCGATTTCGTCGGTGCTTGCGGCTGCTTTGACGATCTCGATCACCGTGACCGCAAAAGCGTCGGAAACCGCGATTTCCAGCTTCAGCTTCGGAAGCATGCTCGAGGCATATTCCGCCCCCCGGTAGATTTCGGTCTGACCTTTCTGCCGACCGAAGCCGCTTACCTCAGAAACCGTTAGCCCTGAAACGCCGGCGGCCGAGAGGGCATCCCTTACTTCCGTGAACTTGAACGGCTTGATGATCGCGATGATGTACTTCACGCCCGATCTCCCGGTGGAAGGCTGTGGGCAGAACATCACACATTGTCGGCATCGCGACAAAGACAAATCTGGGCAAATCCGCGACAATAAAAAGAATGAAAAATGGGCCGGAGCGGCTGGCTCCGGCCCTTGAGTTTGTGTTCGCAGGAGGAACACCGGGAGGCGGCAACGGATGTAAGGAGAGGAAGAAGTATCCGCCGCCGCCAAGCTCTAGGAGATTTGAAACTTAGTTGTAGGCACGCTCGCCATGTTCGCCGATGTCGAGGCCTTCCTGCTCGACTTCCGGAGCGACGCGCAGGCCGGTGACTGCCTTGGCAACGTAGATCGAGATGACGGTGCCGATGGTGGCCCAGACGATTGCGACGAGAACCGCGATGATCTGCGTTGCGACCTGCGAACCCATCGAGAAGTCGGCGCCGCCGGGTCCACCCAGCGAAGGCGCATAGACGATGCCGGTGCCGATGGCACCGACGATGCCGCCGATCCCGTGGACACCGAAGGCGTCGAGGGCGTCGTCATAGCCGAGAGCGGGCTTGAGCTTGCTGACCGCGAAGAAGCAGATGATCGAAGCGACGGCGCCCAGGACGATCGCTCCGAACGGGCCCGAGTTGCCCGCTGCCGGGGTAACGGCGACGAGACCCGCCACGATGCCCGAGCAGAAGCCGAGAGCCGAACCCTTGTGGCCGCTGAGACGCTCTGCGAGCATCCAGAACAGGCCCGCAGATGCGGTGGCGACGAAAGTGTTGATCATGGCAAGGGCGGCCGAGCCATTGGCTTCGAGAGCCGAACCGGCGTTGAAGCCGAACCAGCCCACCCACAGCAGGCCGGTGCCGACCATCGTCAGCGTCAGCGAGTGCGGGGGCATCGGCTCGTTGGGATAGCCCTTGCGCTTGCCGAGGATCAGTGCCGCGACGAGCGCCGAAACACCGGCATTGATGTGAACGACGGTACCGCCGGCGAAGTCGAGAGCGGCAGGGAGTTCGGTGCCGAACATCTTGCCTTCGAACAGGAAGCCGCCCGCTGCCCAGACCATGTGCGCGATCGGGAAGTAGGTGATCGTCAGCCAGACGACCGCAAATACCATCACGGCCGAGAACTTGATGCGTTCGACGGTCGAACCGAGGACCAGCGCGACGGTGATCGCGGCGAAGGTCATCTGGAAGCTGATGAAGACGTATTCGCTGATGACTTCGCTGGTGAAGGTCGCCGCCGTGCTGTCAGGCGTGACGCCGGCGAGGAAGAACTTGCCCCAGGCGATGAAGGCATTGCCTTCCGGACCGAAAGCGAGGCCGTAGCCGTACATGACCCAGATCAGCATCGCGAGCGCAGCGGCCGCGCCGATCTGCGTCATCGTCGAAAGCATGTTCTTCGAGCGGGTGAGGCCGCCGTAGAACAGCATGAGGCCGGGCAGGATCATGAGCAGGACCAGGATGGTCGAGGTCATCATCCAGGCATTGTTACCGGGATTGGGGACGGGCGCGGCCGCGGCAGCGGCTTCCTGCGCCCATGCAGGCATGGCGGCGAACAGCGACGCACCAAGAGCGCCGGCGCCGCAAAGAATTTTGCGGTTCATCGTGGTTTCCCTCCTGTCGGAAGCGCCGGTCAAAGCGCGGTATCGCCGGATTCGCCGGTGCGGATGCGCACGGCCGAGGCCAGGTCGAGGACGAAGATCTTGCCGTCGCCAATGGCTTCGGTGCTGGCGACCTGCTGGATCGTTTCCACGATCTTCGGCGCCAGATCGTCGGGCGCTGCCACTTCGATCTTCACCTTGGGGAGCATGTTGGTCGAATACTCGGCCCCACGATAGATTTCCGTCTGACCCTTCTGGCGCCCGAAGCCCTTCACTTCGGAAACGGTCATCCCGGCGACACCGATCGCGCCCAGCGCTTCTCGCACTTCGTCGAGTTTGAAGGGCTTGATGATGGCTATGATGAACTTCATGCCTATCCCCTGTTTGTCACCGGCCCCGCGCCGGCTCCAAACAGTGAATGCAAAGGCCGTGCCAATTTACCAAACGACGGGATTCAAGGGCCTGATCGCTCCGTTCAACGCAAGTGCAGCATGACGTATCGCTCGATTCCTGAGCAGTTGCCTATTTTTTAGGCAACTCAAGCGACGCAAAGACCGGCAGGTGGTCAGATCCTATCGCCGCAAGGGGGCTGTGGTGAACGTTTGTTCCCAGAATCCGCCACTGTTCGGATACGATGATGCGATCCAGCCTTGCCAGAGGCCTGCGGGAAGGAAAGCTCCGACCCGGTACCAGCACCTGCCAGGGGGCATGAAACTCTCGGAAACAGCCGCCGTGGCTGGACCATTCATTCAAATCGCCCATCATCACGGTCGGCACATGTTCATCGCAGGCGCCGACATGGGACAGCACGCTTCGCACCTGCAACCGTCGGCGCAGACCGGACAGGTCGAGGTGCATGCCGACCACCCGAACCTTCCGCCCCTGAACCGAAAGATCCGCACGGATCGCGCCGCGCGGCTCGAGAACCGGCAGGGCCACGGGCTTGGCTTCGAGCAGTTCGATGCCCTTGCGCACAAGCAGGGCATTGCCGTGCCAGCCCAGGCTGTCCGGCTTCATCGACAGGGGCACCGGGACATAATCGGTTGCCCCGTGAATCACCTCCAGCGGCAGCGCGCTCATCCGGCGGCCAAACCGGCGATCGACTTCCTGCAGCGCCACGATGTCGGCATCGATCTCGCGCAGCACCGTCAGGATGCGCTCGGGATCGCGCCGCCGGTCAAGCCCGACGGCCTTGTGGATGTTGTAGCTGGCGAACTTGATCTGCAACGAAGGACTTCCGGCGAATGGGATAGCGTAGCAATCCGCCGGAATAGCATGAGGTTCCCTGTCCGTCGTCCCGGACTTGCCCGCACGCGCGAAAGCGCAGGCTGCGGAGACGGGACGACGAAAGGTTTCAGCGTTCCTTCGTGGCGCTGAAGGTCATGTCCGGGTTGCGTTCCTGCTGATAGTTCACGTCCCACGCCGAGCGGGCCATGAACACGGGATCGCCGTCACGGTCCTTCGCGAGGTTCATCTTGTTGATTTCGCCGAAGTCGCGCAGCGTCTTTTCGTCGCCCTTGATCCAGCGGGCCGTGTCGAACGGGGAAGCTTCGAGCACGGCTTCCACCTTGTACTCGGCTTCGAGGCGGCTGATCAGCACATCGAGCTGAAGCTGGCCGACCACGCCGACGATCCACTGCGAGCCGATTTCCGGGTAGAAGACCTGAATCACGCCTTCTTCCGAAAGGTCGTCGAGCGCCTTGCGGAGCTGCTTGGTCTTGGTCGGGTCCTTCAGCGCGACGCGGCGCAGGATTTCCGGCGCGAAGTTCGGCAGGCCGATAAAGCGAACCTGGTTCTTTTCGGAGAGGGTATCGCCCACGCGCAGGGTGCCGTGATTGGGAATGCCGATGATATCGCCCGGCTCGGCATTGTCCGCGATCTCGCGGTCCTGCGCGAAGAACAGGATCGGCGAATGGACCGCGATCGGCTTGCCGAGGCCCGAGGGCGTCAGCTTCATGCCGCGCTTGAAGGTGCCCGAGACCAGACGCATGAAAGCGATGCGGTCACGGTGCATCGGGTCCATGTTGGCCTGGACCTTGAAGATGAAGCCGGTGACTTCCTTGTTGTCCGGCTCGATCGTGCCTTCGTTCGAAGGCTGCGGCCGCGGCGGGGGCGCGAACTTCTCGATCGCGTCGATCAGTTCGGTAACGCCGAAGTTCTTGAGCGCCGAGCCGAAGTAGACCGGCGTAAGGTCGCCGCCCCGATAGGCCTCCACATCGAATTCGGGATAGCCGGCCTGCGCCAGTTCCAGCTCCTCGGCGACGGCATCGGGAAGCGCCGCGCCTTCGTCGACCTTGCCGAGGAATTCCTTGCTCGGCCCTTCGGGGCGGCTGATCTTGCCGCTGGCGATGTCGAGGATACCCTCGAACAGGCCGCCCATGCCGACGGGCCAGGACATCGGGCAGACGTCCAGCGCCAGCATGTCCGCCACTTCGTCCATCAGGTCGAAGCAGGCGCGGCCTTCGCGGTCGACCTTGTTGATGAAGGTGATGATCGGCACCGAACGCAGGCGGCAGACCTCGAAGAGCTTGCGGGTCTGCGGTTCGATACCCTTGGCCGCGTCGATCACCATGATCGCCGAATCGACTGCGGTGAGCGTGCGGTAGGTGTCTTCCGAGAAGTCCTCGTGGCCCGGCGTGTCGAGCAGGTTGAAGGTGATCCCGTCCCGCTCGAACGTCATGACCGAGCTGGTCACGGAGATGCCGCGCTGCTGCTCGATCTTCATCCAGTCAGACCGCGCGCGCCGCGCGGCGCCGCGTGCCTTGACCTGTCCTGCCAGATGGATGGCACCGCCTTGCAGCAGCAGCTTCTCGGTCAGGGTGGTCTTACCGGCGTCGGGGTGCGAGATGATCGCGAAAGTGCGCCGGGACTGGTGGGGAACATTGCTCATCGGCGCGCTATTAGTGGGCGCGGGGCCAGATGGAAAGGGCGGAAAAAAGGGGGAGCCCCCCTCACCACGGCCTGCGGAGTGAACCGTTTCCTGCCCCGCGCTCGGCCCCTGTACCCGGCCCTGTACTCGCCCCCTGCACCTAACCTTCGTCATTGCGAGCGTAGCGAAGCATTCCAGGGCGCGTTACGCCGCTCTGGATTGCCGCGTCGGCTTCGCCTCCTCGCAATGACGAAAGTGGAGGAAGTCAGCCCTCGCGCGCGACCTGGAAGCCGGCGAAGGACTGGCTGACCGGCATCAGTTCCAGCGTGTTGATGTTGAGATGCGGCGGCAGGGTCGCCACCCAGAGCACGGTTCCGGCGATATCCTCGGCCGTCATCGGATTCGCGCCGCCATAGAGGTTGTCCGAAGCCTGCTGGTTGCCGCCGGTCCGCACGAGAGTGAACTCGGTCTCCACCATGCCCGGCTCGATCGAGGTCACGCGTACGCCCGTTCCCGCGAGGTCGGAACGCAGGCCAAGCGAGAACTGGTGCACGAAGGCCTTGGTGCCGCCATAGACGTTGCCGCCCGTGTAAGGGTAAGTCGCCGCCACCGAGGACAAGTTGACGATCGCGCCCTTGCGCGCAACCAGCGCGGGCAGAAGCTTGTGAGTGAGCGAGACCAGCGCGGTGACGTTGGTATCGATCATCGTCTTCCAGCTTTCGAGCGACGCGCTCTGCGCCGGTTCGGTGCCGAGCGCGAGGCCGGCATTGTTGACGAGACAGTCGATCCCGGCGAACTCGGCAGGCAGGGCGGCCAGAGCAGCATCGCGCGCCGCTTCATCGCGCACGTCGAAAATGGCGGCGTGGAACTGGTCCGCGCCCAGTTCGGCCTTCAGCGCGTCCAGACGCTCGGTCCGGCGACCGGTGCCGATCACACGCCAGCCCGCCGCCACGAATGCGCGGGCACAGGCTTCGCCGATGCCGGAGGTAGCCCCGGTTACGAGTGCGGTCTTCATCGGAAATAGGTCTCCTTCAGTCGGCGGTCAGGACGCTGACGTCCATGCGGAAGCTCCGGCTCATGCCGGGTTCGAGCGAAAGCACGCCGGGCTTGGCGCGGAAATCGCCGGAATAACCCAGCGGGTCGGCCATGCCCTGCCAGGGCTCGATGCAAAGATAGTTCGCGCCCGGCTTCTGCCAGATGCCCAGCATCGGCATATCCGGGAAAGCGACGGCAAGCTGTGTCCCGCCCGGCGTGCCGAACGTGAGCGAGCGACTGGCAAGCCGATCCCAGATCAGGGCATCGGTCTCGAACTGCGCGGCTTCGGGCCTGAGCAGATGCCCCTCGACCGGAGTGGCGACGGGTTCGGGCTGGACGAGACCAGTCGGCAGGTCGATGCGGCGGATCGGCTGGGGCTCCGCTTGCTCGAAAGCGATCGTGTGATCGGCCTTGGCGGCGCCGCCCGGCAGCGGCCAGGCGAAAGCGGGGTGATAGCCGAAGCTGAACGGCATGGCCCCGTCTCCGGCGTTGGTTACCGTCGCCGTGGTGTGCAGGCACATGCCTTCGAGGCGGAATTCCAGATCCAGCGCGAAGGCGAAAGGATAGACCTTGCGGGTTTCCGCACTGTCGCGGAGGCGGAAGACGGCGCGATCGGCCGCGGTTTCGAGCACCTCGAACAACGAATGGCGCGCGAAGCCGTGCTTGGGCAGTTCGTATTCGCGGCCATCGAGGCGATAACGATTACCGTTCAGCGCGCCGACGATCGGGAACAGGATCGGCGCATGTCCGGTCCAGAACGCCGGATCGGCGTCTGTCATGTATTCCCGGCCGAAGCGGTCGGTCAGAGACCAGAGTTCGGCCCCGAACGGGGTGACCCGCGCGGTGAGTTCGCCGGAAGAAATGGTCACGAATTCCATGTCGGTCACCGGCTCACTCCAGAAGCGTCGTCCCGGACCCGGTCCGGGACGACGTAATGCATCAACCGCGCAGCACGGCGCCAAGCTTGGCGGCGGCGGCAGTCACCTTGCTGCTGATCGCCTTCAAGTCTTCTTCCTTGTAGCTCTTTTCGAGCGGCTGGAGAGTGACTTCGAGCGCGAGCGACTTCTGGCCTTCCGGCACGCCTGCCCCACGGAAGTCGTCGAACAGACGGGCCGAGACGATATTCGCCTTGTCTGCACCGGCAACCATGCGGACGAGATCGCCCGCAGCCTGCTCGACCGGGACGAGGAACGCGAAGTCGCGAGTCACCGCCTGCAGCGCCGGGGGCGCGTAGCGGGTACGGGCGAAGGTGGCAGCGCCCTTCCTGCCGGGGATCGCGTCGAGATAGATCTCGGCAATCGCCACCGGACCTTCGATGTCGAACTGCCTGGCGACAGTCGGGTGCAGCATGCCGAAGCGCGCCAGCACGTTCTTGGGCCCAAGGCGCAGCGTGGCCGACTGGCCGGGGTGGAACTGCGAACCAGCCTCACCCATCACTTGCAGCTTTTCGACCGGGGCACCGGTTTCAGCGAGCAGCGCCGTGACTTCGGCCTTGGCGTCGTAGGCGTCGAACGCAGTCGCCTTGCCGGTCGCCCAGCCGCGCGAGACTTTCTCGCCCGCCAGCACGAAGCCAAGCGCCAGACGCTCATCGCTCGCGCCGCCCTCGCCGCGCAGATAGCGACGGCCGAGTTCGAACAGGCGAAGCGACGAAGCGCCGCGATCGAGGTTGCGCTTGGCCGCCATCAGCAAGCCCGGCAGCAGCGACGGCCGCATGACCTTCATGTCCTCGCTGATCGGGTTGGCGAGCGACCACAGGGCGTTTCCATCCGCGAAGGCATCGGCCTCGGCGGAGGGCAGGAACGACCAGGTTACCGCCTCGTGCAGACCGCGCGCAGCAGCCGCACGGCGAACACGGCGTTCCAGCGCCTGCGTCGGCGTGGCGGTCGGACGGGCGACACCGTCAGCGCGCGGCAGGGCCACGCTGGTCACCTTGTCGAGACCGTGGATGCGGACGACTTCCTCGACGATATCGGGCGCGCCATCCACGTCCGGGCGCCAGCCGGGGACGGTAACGGCCCACGACGTGTCGAAGTTCGCCTGCTCGGCCACCACCGAGAAGCCGAGGCTTCCCAGAATGCGCTGCTGCTCAGCCGCTTCGATGCGGACGCCGCCCAGCTTCTCGGTCAGCGCCGGATCGAAGTGGACGATCTTCGGCGTGCTCGGCGCTGCACCGCTGCGCACCGCCTGCGAAGCTTCACCGCCGCACAGGGTCTGGATCAGCTGGGTCAGGTGGTCGAGGCCGGTATCGAGGAAATTCGGATCGATCCCACGCTCGAAACGGCTGCGCGCGTCCGAGGTGAGGTTGAGCTTGCGGCCGGTCCTGGCGATGCGCTCGGGATCGAAATAAGCGATTTCGAGCAGGACGTCGGTGGTCTCGTCCCCGCAGCCCGAATGCTCGCCGCCCATGATGCCGGCAATGTCGTGCACGCCCGAATCGTCGGCGATCACGGTCATCTCGGCGTCGAGCGTGTAGGTCTTCTCGTTCAGCGCAACGACCGTTTCGCCATCCTTCGCCCGGCGCGCGACGACGGCGCCGTTCAGCTTGGCCAGGTCATAGGCGTGGGCCGGGCGACCATAGGCCAGCATCAGGTAGTTGGTGGCATCCACCAGAGCCGAGATCGAACGCTGACCGGCCGCCTTCAGGCGATCCTGCAGCCACTGCGGCGAGGGGCCGTTCTTCACGCCCTTGATCACGCGGCCATGGAACGCCGGGCAACCCTCGGCATCGTCGGTGCGCACGTCCACCGGGCAGGGGAAGCTGCCGGCGATGTCCAGCACCTCGATCGGCTTCAGCGTGCCCAGGCCGGCGGCGGCCAGATCGCGCGCGATGCCGTAGACGCCCATGCAGTCCGGACGGTTGGGGGTGATGGTCACCTCGATCACCGGATCGGCGCCGTGATAGTCCGCGAAAGGCGTGCCGACCGGCGCGTCCTCGGGCAGTTCGATGATGCCGTCGTGATCTTCGCCCAGCTCCAGCTCGCGCGTGGAGCACATCATGCCGTTCGATTCGACGCCGCGCACGGCAGCGACCTTCAGCACCATGCCGTTGGCGGGCACGGTCGCACCGGGCAGGCCCAGCACGCCGACAAGGCCAGCCCGCGCGTTCGGCGCGCCGCAGACGACCTGCAGCACGCCTTCACCGGTATCGACGGTGAGGACCTGCAGCTTGTCCGCCTGCGGATGCTTGTCGGCGGTGAGCACCTTCGCCACGCGGAAGCCCGAAAGCTTGGCAGCGGGGTCTTCGATGCCTTCGACCTCAAGGCCGATGGCGTTGAGCTTCAGGGCGATATCCTCAAGCGAGGCGTCGGTCTCAAGGTACTGCTTGAGCCAGGAAAGCGAGAACTTCATTTTCTAGATCCTTCCCGCGCTCAGGCCGGAGTGCCGACGCCGCCCGAAAGGGTCGGCACGTCGAGGGCGGAGAAACCGTAGTGGGAGAGCCAGCGCACATCGCCGTCGAAGAACGCGCGCAGGTCGTCCATGCCGTACTTCAGCATGGCCAGGCGATCGATGCCGATGCCGAAGGCGAACCCTTGCCATTCGTCGGGATCGAGCCCGGCGAATTCGATGACGCGGCGGTTGACCATGCCCGAGCCGAGCACTTCCATCCAGCCGCCCTCGCCCTTCGACGGATCGCCGCCGATCACGCGCTTGCCGTCGATCAGGGTGAAGCCGATATCCGCTTCCACCGAAGGCTCGGTGAAGGGGAAGTAGCTGGGGCGCAGGCGCAGGACGATGTCCTCACGCTCGAAGAACGCCTTCAGGAACGTCTCCAGCGTCCACTTGAGGTGGCCGAGGTGGACGTCCTTGTCGATCACCAGACCTTCGACCTGGTGGAACATCGGCGTGTGTGTGGCGTCGCTGTCCGAACGGTAGACCCGGCCCGGCGCGATGATGCGCAGCGGCGCGCCCTGCTTGAGCATCGTGCGCATCTGCACCGGCGAGGTATGCGTGCGCAGCAGCATCTCGCGTTCCTGCGCATCGCGGTCCGGGAAATAGAAAGTGTCGTGCATCGCGCGCGCCGGGTGGCTTTCCGGCATGTTGAGCGCGGTGAAATTGTGCCAGTCGTCCTCGATCTCCGGCCCGGTGGCGACCGAGAAGCCGAGGTCGGCGAAGATCTCGGCAATCTCGTCCATCACTTGCGAGATCGGGTGGACGGTGCCGCGCGGCGCTTCGGGCGCGGGCAGCGAAAGGTCGATGGTCTCGGCAGCAAGCCGGGCTTCCAGCGCGGCGCCTTCCAGCGCATCCTTTCGGGCGGTGAGCGCATCGCTCACGCTTTCGCGCAAGGCGTGGATCTTCGGTCCTTCGACCTTGCGCTCTTCGGGATCAAGCTTGCCCAGCGTCTTGAGCAGGCCGGAAATCGAGCCCTGCTTGCCCAGAAACTCGACACGCAGGGCCTCCAGCGTTTCGAGATCGGATGCTTCCGCAATCCGCGAGAGCGCCTCCTGGCCGGTTGCTGCGTAGTCCACTGGTGTCTGCCTGACTGTTGCTGAATCTGGAAGCGCGGTCCTTAGGGGGCCGGCGGGCAAATCGCAACGCCGAGGGTAAGTCCCGCGACCATCATCGAGCCGAAAACGCCGCTATCTTCCCATGAGCCGCGCATGGCGGGCCCGCTCTCGCATGAGGGGGCCTGTAACCGGCTTTTCAAGCTGCGCATATTGCCGCGGGGTCATGCCCATGAATGCGCGGAAATCGCGAACGAACTGCGCCTGATCGTGATAGGCCGCGTCGATCGCACCGATCCACTTGCGCTTGGGTTCCAGAGTGAACTGCTCGATACTGCGCAGGAAGCGCTGGCGACGCAGCAGGAGCTTGGGCGTGAAGCCGAACGCCGCCCTGCAGATACGCTCCACCATGCGGGGATGCGCGCGCACCCGGGCCGCGAGATCGGTTGCAGAGCGCACTTCCGTATCGGTCAGCGCATCGCAAAGCGCCAGAATCAGCCCCTCATGGGGCACGACGCGGCGGGGAACCGCCTCCAGGAATGCGATCAGCAGATCGAGTTGCTCACCGGGAGATTCTTCGTGTGCGAGGAGATCGTAAAGCGGCCGCAACCGGGCGAAAGCCTCGTCCTGATCGCCATCTGCGAGCACGTTCGCATAGCGATCGGCGGATACGCCGACCAGGGCGGCCCATCCCAATGGCGTCAGGCGAAAGCCCCACTGCCGCGCAGGCCCCATCGAGAAGCGCACTTCTTCCGAACGCGGCCCCGCTACGGTAAATCGGCAGCCGGCAATCGACGATCCGCTCCGCATCGTCCCCTCGATGCTGGCACCGTAGTGAAATCGCAAACTGGCCCAATCGGGAAACAATACGTCATGAAGACGCTCCCCCTCGCCCAGATCGATTTCGCAATAAAACAGCACCGAAACGTAGCGATCCAGCCCGGAAGGCACTGGACAATATTGTATTACCACCCTTCTTGCCGTCATTCCCTGTCTATTCTTCGCACCAGAAAACCCCCCATCCCCGGTCGTAAAGCCACTTCGACAGGAGCGCAAATACTTCGAAGGGCAAAAAATTCGGGGCGCGGATGCCATCGCACCCACGCCCCGAATCATGTTCTTCGCGATCGAGAAGCCCGGCGGCCAGCGCCGGTCTTCATCGGATCAGGCCGGAAGAGCGGCCTTCGCCTGAGCGATCACAGTCGAGAACACCGAACCCTCGTTCATGGCGAGGTCGGCCATCGACTTGCGATCGAGTTCGATGCCGGCAAGCTTGATGCCGTGCATGAACTGCGAGTAGGTCAGGCCTTCGGCGCGGACGGCAGCGTTGATACGCTGGATCCAGAGCGCGCGGAAGGTCCGCTTCTTGATCTTGCGGTCGCGATACGCGTACTGGCCGGCCTTTTCGACGGCCTGACGGGCAACGCGGATCGTGTTCTTGCGGCGGCCGCGGTAACCCTTGGCCTGTTCCAGAAGACGCTTGTGCTTGGCGCGGGTGGTAACACCCCTCTTGATACGGCTCATCGGTCAGTACTCCTCAGTTGAGCCCGTAGGGCGCCCACTTTTTGATCGTCTTGGCATCGGCGTCGGAAATGACTTCGGTGCCGCGATTCTGGCGGATGTACTTGCCGTTATGGCTCATCAGGCGGTGGCGCTTGCCGGCAACGCCGTGCTTCACCTTGCCGGTGGCGGTGAGCTTGAAGCGCTTCTTCACACCGCTCTTGGTCTTCAGCTTGGGCATTTTCGTCTCCTTTCACAGGGACACGTCCGGTCAGCCATGGCAGCCCTTTTCGCCAGGCGGACGCGCGAATCTCTTTGGTAAAGACTCAACCGTGTCGATTGAAGCGCGGGCCTTTAGTTGGAGAAGGGCCGGATGGCAACCCCTGCAACGCGCGCCCGCCGTCAGGCACCGTTTCGCGGTGTCGTGAAGGCCTGCCGTCCGGTGCGCTCCAGCCAGGCGAGATAGTCTCCGCCAAGGATGGGCCGCGATCCGCCGGGAAGTTCGATGCGCCAGAGATAAAGCCCCGCGCGGGTCCGGCGCCCTTCCTGCGTCCGCACCGGCAGGCAGGCCCGGCGATATTCCCGCCCCTCGTACCGATCCAGCGTCGCCAGGTCACCGGGCCTCAGGGCAAGCTCGCAAAGCGTTCCGCGCACGCGTGCCGCGGACTTGGCGGGCACGAGCGCCGGAAACCAGCCGTTGCCGCCGCAGACGGCATGGATGTGCCCCGGCACGCTGGCCGGTTCCCCGCGCACCATCCGTTCGGCAACCCAGCGCCCCATCCGCGTACCGGCGTGGGGCTGCAGGGTGCCGTAGACGAACAGCCGCAGCGTGCGCGCCTCCCGCGTCAGTGGTGGCAGTCCAGCGCTTCGACGACATCCTCAAGCCGCGCAGGATCGCCCAGCGCCAGGACGTGCCCGTCCGACTGCGCGTTGAGCGGTTCGCCGTTCCAGTCGCACATGGTGCCGCCCGCACCCTCGACCACCGGCACCAGCGCCGCCCAGTCGTGAATCTTGAGCCCCGCTTCGCACACCACGTCGAGATGGCCGGAGGCGAGCAGGCCGTAGTTGTAGCAGTCCCCCCCCATGACCATGCGCTTGTGGTCGGTCTTCGCCGCCAGCGCCATGAAGTGCTCGCCCTGATGGTCATCGAAATAATGCGGACCGGTCGTCGCCAGCATGGCCTCGGAGAGTTCCCGGCACGAACGGGTCCGCACTTCCTGCCCGTTGAAGGTGGTGGCGAAGCCGCTCGCGCCCACCCAGCGTTCGCGCAGGATCGGCTGGTCGATGATCCCGAGCACGGGCCAGCCATCTACCAGCAAGGCGATCAGCGTGCCGAAGATAGGCCTTCCGGCAATGAACGAAACGGTGCCGTCGATCGGGTCGAGAACCCAGGTCCGGCCGGACGAGCCTTCCTCCGTGCCGAACTCTTCGCCGATGATACCGTCGCGCGGCACTTCTGCCTTGAGAATGCGCCGCATCACCTCCTCGGCGGAACGATCGGCCACGGTTACGGGCGAGGCATCGCCCTTTCGCTCGATACCGACGCCGGATCGGAAATGCGGGCGAATCGCGTCACCGGCGGCATCGGCGAGGCGCAGGGCGAGGGCAATGTCGTTATCCAGTTTCATGCCCCCGCTCTGCCCGTCGCCGCGCGGACTGGTCAAGGGACCATCGAAAAAACCCCGGAAATGGGAGAAAACAGCACGCGTTTTCGCCTCTTATATGGTTTTCCCACATTGCAGCCGAAGCGCGAGGGACCTAGTTTTCCGGTGCGGGGAGCGTCACTCAAGACGGGCAGGGCATGCACTACAGAATGCGTCCGGCAATCGACAGGTCGATCGCGCCGGAACAAGGGTTGCCCCGAGAGGGTCAGCCGATCAGTTACAACCGGGCTCCGGCGCCGGACCTCGCCCCCTGGATCTCACGGCTCTACGTGACCAGGATTGCGGCGCCGGTGGATCACACCGTTTCCTGCGGCCTGCTGTGCGACGCGGCATTCCTGCGCGTCCAGCTTGCCGGCCTGTGGGAAGCCCGGACCGCCGACGGCCGCGTGGAAGCGGGAAACGGGGCGATGTTCTTCGGTCCGCATTCCCGCCGGATGCCGATCGCGATGACGGGAAGCTTCATCAGCGTCGGGATGGCTTTCCGGCCGGGCGCCTGTACCGCGCTGCGCGGTCCGTATATCGCCGAATATGTCGACCGCATCGTCCCGACCGACGCGATCGGGATGCCCTCGGACCAGATACTCTCGATGCTTCCCCCGGATGGCGAACCGGAGGACTGGCTCCAGGCCATCGAGGACATCATCCGTGCGCGGGTTCTGGAGCTCGGCTGCGATGCGCCCGATCCGGTCACCGCCCGCTTCGAAGAAATCTGCTACCGCGATCCGACCATGACGGTGGGCAGGGCCGCGATCGAATGCGGCGTGGAACGACGCAAGCTGGAGCGCGTGATCAGCCGCGATTTCGGCATGGCGCCCAAGCAGGTCCTGCGCCGGGCCCGCGCGCTAGACATGGCAAGCTACCTTCGCGGTGTGGCCGACAGGGAGGAAGCGGACGAGATCGCCCTGCGCTACTATGACGAGAGCCACCTCATCCACGAATTCACCGAGCTGTTCGGGATATCGCCCCGCCAGTTCGTGATAACGCCCCAGCCGATCCTGACGATTGCCCTGGAATCGCGCCAGTCCCGGCGGCTGGAAGCGCTGAAGCGGCTCAGGCCCGGACAGAGCAGGCCGTGGGAGTGACGCGGAACGCAAAACGCCTCCGGCGCGTGCCGGAGGCGTTTTTGATAGCAACGTTCCACGTGTGACAATCGCCTCCCGAGGGAGGCAGATGCCGATCAGTCGAACAGGCTCGAAACCGAGCTTTCGTCGGCAATGCGGCGGATCGCCTCGCCGATCAGCGGCGCGATGGTCAGGATGCGGATCTTGTCCGACTGCTGCGCGGCTTCGGTCGCCTGGATCGAATCGGTGATGACCAGTTCCTTCAGCGCCGAGTTGGTGACGCGCGAAACCGCCGCACCGGACAGCACGCCGTGGGTGATGTAGGCGGTGACGCTGGTGGCGCCTTCGTCCATCAGGGCCTGCGCGGCGTTGCAGAGCGTGCCGCCCGAATCGATGATGTCGTCGATCAGGATGCAGGCGCGGCCCTTCACGTCGCCGATGATGTTCATGACTTCCGACTGGCCCGGACGGTCACGACGCTTGTCGACGATGGCGAGCGGCGCATTGTCGAGGCGCTTGGCCAGCGAGCGGGCGCGCACCACGCCGCCGACGTCAGGCGAAACCACCATCAGCGACTGGTCGCCGTAGCGGGCCTGGATATCCGCCGCCATGACGGGGGCCGCGAAGAGGTTGTCGGTGGGGATGTCGAAGAAGCCCTGGATCTGGCCAGCGTGCAGATCGACCGAGAGCACACGGTCGGCGCCGGCTTCGGTAATCAGGTTGGCGACCAGCTTGGCCGAAATCGGCGTGCGCGGGCCGGGCTTGCGATCCTGGCGGGCGTAACCGAAGTAGGGGATGACCGCCGTGATGCGCTTGGCCGAAGCGCGGCGCAGCGCGTCGATGCCGATCAGCAGTTCCATGAGATTGTCGTTCACGGGATAGCTGGTGGGCTGGACGATGAAGACATCCTCGCCGCGCACGTTCTCGTGGATTTCGACGAAGATTTCCTCGTCGGCGAAGCGGCGCACCGCCGCATCGGTGAGCGGCAGTTCGAGATACCCCGCGATCGCACGAGCGAGCGGAAGGTTGCTGTTGCCGGACATGATCTTCATTGCGAATCCCCGAGACGGCCGATTGGGCTATGGCTGAACGCGCCCGCCTCTAGCCATGAGTCATCGGATTGCAATAGAAAGCGGCGCTTTTCACCGTGAAGCCAACGCGAAAAGGCCGGCCCCGGATATCCCGGAACCGGCCTTTCGAATGTACAAGTGCTTGATTGGAAAAGCGCCCCGCGCCCATCCATCAATCCGTCAGCCGTGACGGTGTTCGCCCTTGATCCAGCGCACCGTACCCGAGCTGGCCCGCATGACGACACTCTCCGTCGTCATCTTGCCGCCCTTGAGGCGCTTGACGCCGGAGAGCAGCGAACCATCGGTAACGCCGGTGGCCGCAAAAATGCAGTCACCCTTGGCGAGATCCTTGAGCGTGTAGATCCGGTCGAGATCCTCGATGCCCCACTTGCGGGCGCGGCTGCGCTCGTCATCGTTGCGGAACAGGAGCTTGCCCTGGATCTGGCCGCCGACGCAGCGCAGGGCGGCTGCCGCCAGCACGCCTTCCGGTGCGCCGCCGGAGCCCATGTAGATGTCGATCGTGGTGTTCTCGTCCGTCACCGCGATCACGCCGGCCACGTCGCCATCGGGAATCAGGTGGATGCCGCAGCCGATGTCGCGAAGCTCCGCAATCAGATCGGCATGGCGCGGACGATCGAGCACGCAGACGATGATCTCTTCCGGCTTCACGCCCTTGGCCGCTGCCACCGCCGCGACGTTCTCGGTCGCGGTCTTGCGCAGGTCGATCACGCCATCGGGATAGCCGGGGCCGACCGCCAGCTTCTGCATGTAGACGTCGGGAGCGTTCAGCAGGCCGCCCTCTTCGGCAGCGGCAAGGACCGCCAGCGCGTTCGGGCCTGCCTTGGCGGTGATCGTCGTGCCTTCCAGCGGATCGAGCGCGATATCGATCTTCGGACCGCGATCCGGAGCGCCGCCCACCTTCTCGCCGATGAACAGCATCGGCGCCTCGTCGCGCTCACCCTCGCCGATGACGACGGTGCCGTCCATGTAAAGCGTGTCGAAAGCCTTGCGCATTGCCTCGACTGCGGCATGGTCCGCAGCCTTCTCGTCGCCGCGACCGATGAGATGCGAGGCGGCGATCGCCGCTGCCTCGGTTACACGGACCATTTCGAGCACGAGAACGCGGTCGAGAACTTTACTTGCAGGAGTCTTGTTTTCAGGCATGTTCACTCCGGATTAATCCGAGGAGGAAAGGTTCGGGGAGCGGCTTAGACAGAGGAATTTCAATTGTCGAGAAGATGGCGGATACTATTCGCAATCGCATTGTCAGCCCCCGCTCCGGCGATCGCACAGGTGAATACCGGCGGCGCCACGACGACTTCAGGCGCCGGTTCCAACACCCCCTCCATATCCGATGAAGATCGCGCCGTGGCGCAGAAGATGATGTCCCAGGGAGGCCGGATAACGCCGGAATCGGCCCGCAAGCGCTGCCTGCGCGAAGGCCGTCCGGGTGAAATCGTGGTCTGCGCCCCGGACGAGGAAAAGTACCGGATCCCGTCCACTTCGCAGGAAGATCCGGAATCGCCGCAAGCGCTGAACGACGGCAGGCTCCATCCGCCCGACGTTGCCGGCAATGGCATCTTCAGGGGCAAGGCCACGATGGGCGGGATGTGCCTCGTGCCGCCCTGTCCGAAAACGCCCTACCTGATCGATCTGTCCTCCATCCCGGAGGCGCCGGCAGGCTCGGACGCGGACAAGATCGCCAAGGGCGAGATGCGCGCGCACTGAAGCGCGCGAAAGACTGGCGGGAGCGAAAGACTGGCGGGAGCGAACGGGCGCATCATGGCGCCCGTTCGTTCTCTCACCCCTCGATGATCTGCATCACCAGCGGCCGGGCGGTCAGGCTGTCCGATCCGTCAAGGATCCGCAGCGCTTCGTTCACGGCCGATTCGGGGCCATCATGCGTGACGATGGCAAGGATCGCCTCGCCGGCCTGCTCGGCCTCGCCCTTCTGGATCATGCTGGCGATCGAGACGCCGGCATCGCGCATGGCCGCCGTGATGTTGGCCAGCACGCCCGGACGGTCCGGCACGGTGAAGCGGATGTAGCACCGTCCGCGGCGGTGCCCGGTCGGCGCCGGCTCCATCGCCTCCAGTTCGCCCTCGGGCATCGAGAACGCCGCCCCCTTCTCACCGCGCGCGATATCCATGATATCGGCAACGACGGCGCTGGCGGTCGGCCCGTCACCGGCGCCGGCACCCTGGAACAGCAGGCGCCCCATGAAATTGCCCTCGGCGACAACCGCATTGGTCGCACCATCGACATGGGCCAGCGGATGGTCGAACGGCACCAGATGCGGATGGACCCGCTGGAACAGCCGGCTGGAACCGTCTGTCCGGTCAACCTCGCTCATGCCGATCAGGCGGATCACATAGCCCAGCGAACGTGCCTGCTCGATGTCGGCAGCCTTCACGCGGGAAATGCCGGTCGTCTCCACCGCATCGAAGCGCAGACGCGATCCGAAGGCGATCGCAGCCAGGATAGAGAGCTTGTGCGCGGCGTCGATGCCCTCGACGTCGAAGGTCGGATCGGCCTCTGCGTAACCCATGCGCTGGGCCTCGGCGAGAACATCGCCAAAGTCGCGCCCGGTATCCTCCATGGTGGACAGGATGTAGTTGCAGGTGCCGTTCAGTATGCCGTAGACCCGTTCTATGGCATTGGCTGCAGCGCCTTCGCTAAGGCCCTTGATGACCGGGATTCCGCCCGCCACCGCCGCCTCGAACTTGAGCGCAACCCCGGCCTTTTCGGCAGCGGAAGCCAGTTCCAGGCCATGGTGCGCGATCATCGCCTTGTTGGCGGTAACAAGGCCCTTGCCCTGGCCGATGGCATTGCGCGCCAGCGCCAGTGCAGGACCGTCCGAGCCGCCGACCATCTCCACCACCACATCGACATCGGGGCGAGCGGCAAGCGCAGCGGGGTCGTCTACCCAGTCATAGCGCGAAAGGTCGACACCGCGATCCTTCGTGCGGTCACGCGCGCTGACGGCGGCAATGCGAATCGGCCTCCGCGCACGGCGGGCAATCAGTTCGGCATTGGTCTCGATGAGACGGACGACACCCGTGCCGACGGTCCCCAGACCGGCCAGCGCAATATTCAGCGGTTCAACCATGGAGTTCCCTTTCGGGAGCGGCACCTAGGGGAGCCTACGGCGAAATTCCAGTACCTTCGCGCTCCCCATCGGCGAAACCTCTCGCCGGCCCGGCTCAACCCTGCCCGAGCGTCCTGCGGCATGGGCCGAGTTCGCCCAGAACCGTGCGATAGTCGGCATCGGCCTGACGGCGTTCCTCGATCCCCTCGGAAACATTGGCGCGAGGCGGCGGATTGTTCGGCAGGAAGCAGGCGAGCCGATACCATTCGATGGTCTCGGGCTGCGGCGGATTGCCGATGTCCGCCACCAGCTCGGAGAAGGACACCCCCCAGGCCGGAGGCGAGCCCGGCTCGTGGTGGACCGTGATCGAAGCAGCCGCGCCTTCGCGGGTGTTGAGGAAAATCTGCGTCTCCCCCTGTCCCGCAAGATTGCCCGGAACATAGAGCAGTTCACGTACCCCGGTGATGTGCACAGGCGCGTCGGGAGAGAGCAGCGTCTTGAGAATGCCCCTCACGCGCGCTTCTGCCTGATCGGTCCAGACCTGCTGGGCGGTCGGCGTCACCAGTTGAAGCTCTCCGGGCCGCCCCGGAACGGCGCGTGCGAACAGCAGAACGTCCTGCTTCTTGAGATTCGGTGCCTTGCCCCTGGAATCGAGCGGCAGGTCGACCAGATAGACAAATGATTCGCCGATAGGCGCCTTGCCGGCGATCAGCGCACGGGTCTGGGCCGTGACATAGAATCGCCCCATTCCCGGCGCCCGTCCCGGCGCGCGTTCATCCTCGACACGGACCATTTTGCGGACCTGCGCCTTAACCACGAGTCCAGCCGATTCGGAGAGATCGGCGATGTCGGCGAAAGTGGGGCCGGATGCATCCATTGCGGGCGCGGATGCGGTTAACTGCGCCAGGGCCGGAACTGCCTGCACGGCCAGCGCAACTCCCCCGAGATTCGCGACAAGTCGGTGCAACTTCGATGACATGCGAGGCAAACTCCGTGGAAAAGGCCAGCCTATAGCGGCTTGGGGCTCGGCCACAAAATCCCCCTTTTTCGATTGGAACTTATCCGCGCTGAATTGACCGTTAACGATTGACGTGCCGATAAGGCGTTGCACATGTGCAACTGCCCGGCTAAGAAACTCGCAAAATGGGGCCAAAAAACTAAAAAGTCCCACGGTTCGCCTCCCGTAAAATGTCAACGGAAAGGCTGACTGTCAGCCGTCAGGGTGGGTAATTTGGAGTTTCGTCATGGACCTTGCCTCCGGGTGAGGGCCATGGGCGCCCTTGGACACGTCCGGCTCGGGCTTTTCCGGGGCTTGGTAATGGAGTGATGCGTTTGAATGGCTTACGCTGACCAGCAAATGAGCGGTAACAAGATTACCGCGCTTGTCATTGTTGCGCTGATCCACGTCTTTGTAGGCTATGCGCTCGTCACGGGCCTGGCCTACCAGGCTGCGCAACAGGTCATCAAGAAGGTGACCACAGTCGACATCAAGGAAGAGAAACCGAAGGAGGAAGAGCCGCCGCCGCCGCCGCCGGAGCCGCAGGAAAATACCCCGCCGCCTCCGATCGTAGCGCCGCCGCCGCCGATCAACATCGCCCCGGCACCGCCGCCGGTGCAGACGGTGATCACACCTCCGCCGGCACCGCCGGTGGTGATCACGACCGCGGCGCCCCCGGCACCGCCGGCACCCCCGGCTGCGCCTCCCGGACCGTCAAAGGCTCGCGGCGTTTCGCCGAAGGGTCAGGCTGGCTGGGCTGCCCGCATTCAGAACAACTACCCGACCAAGGCTGCTCGTGAAGAGCGTGAAGGCCGCGTCGGTGTACGCGTTGCGATCGGTCCCGACGGCAAGGTCACGAGTTGCTCCGTCACTTCTTCGAGCGGTAGCCCCGATCTCGACGAAGCGGCTTGCGACGGCATGACCCGTTATGCGCGCTACAACCCCGCGCTTGACGATGCCGGCAACCCGATCGCGGGCAGCACTTCGACGGCGATCGTCTACAAGCTCAACTAACTTCTGACTGGTCGGGCCCACACCCGCGCCCGGATCGGTCCCTGCATTCTTCTTGAGAGGTAAATCGCATGCTTATCGTTGATATCCTTGCCGCCGCGGGCGATGCCGCGCCGCAGAACAAGTTCGGTTTCATGGAAGCCCTCCAGGCCGGTGGTTTCATCTCGTATGCCACCGTCATCATCATGGGCATCATGTCGTTCGGTTCGTTCTACATCCTGTTCACCAAGTGGTTCGAGCAGGCCAAGATCATGCGCCAGTTCAACGCAGTGCGCACCACCTTCTGGAAGGCCCCGACCCTTCGCGAAGGCGCAGCCAAGCTCGAGAAGAACAGCGCATGGCGCCAGCTCGTCGACGACGGCATCGCCGCTGAAGACCAGCACGCCAAGATGACCGATTCGCTCGAAGCCCATGACTGGATGCACGCTTCGCTCGCGCGTTCGGAAGCTTCGATCAACGCTCGCCTTGCACAGGGCCTGCCGTTCCTCGCCACCGTCGGCGCAACCGCACCGTTCATCGGTCTGTTCGGTACCGTCGTCGGCATCTACCGCGCCCTGATCGCCATCGGCATCGCCGGTTCGGCTTCGATCGACAAGGTTGCCGGCCCCGTCGGTGAATCGCTGATCATGACCGCACTCGGCCTGATCGTCGCCGTTCCCGCCGTTCTGGCCTACAACTACCTGCAGAGCCGCAACAAGCGCATTGCAGAACTGCTGACCGGCTTCTCGAGCGACGTTCTCGCGAACATCAACTCGCGTGGCGCCGTGAAGCCCCTCGTTGCTGCTGCTCCGGCGAAGCCCGCCGCCGCTCCGGCCAAGCCCGCCGCTGCCCCGGCCAAGCCGTAAGCAGCACGGGACGCGCGCCGCACAAGCGGCCGCGCGTCCAAGGGGCCAGGCGACGGTGCGTTGCATGCGCGTCCGTCGCCTCCCCAAGGCAACGCAAGGATTAGGATAAGACTATGGCGATATCCACGGGCGGAGGCGGTGCCGAAAAACCGATGTCCGAAATCAACACTACGCCGCTCGTCGACGTCATGTTGGTGCTCTTGATCATCTTCCTGATCGCGGTTCCGGTTGCGATCCAGACGATCGAAAAGCTGCGCATTCCGATCATCGAGGCTGTCGAATCGAAGGACAAGGTCGAAAACCTTCTCCTCACCGTTTCGACCACCGACGATGCCGGCAAGGCTGCGGGTGAACCCGGTTATGCCGGTGCTTCGCGCAACGGCGAATGCCGCGTCTACTTCAACAACATCACGCCGGTGACCTCGCAGGAACTGCGCGACCAGGCCTTCAAGCGTCTCGATGCGATCGTGAAGCGCGAAGGTGGCCCGCAGGCCCTTCAGGCCAACCCCGATCTCGTGCCGCAGGTCCACATTCGCGGTGACGTCAACGCCCCGTGGCGCTGCGTTGCCGGTGCGATCTACAACGTCCAGATCTCGGGTTATCCGACGGTTGGTTTCATCACCAACCCGGTTGATCCGAACGGCTGACGTTCAGGCAGGAACAGGAGTAACTTTCCATGGCAATGTCAGGCGGTAGCGATGATGGCTCGCCGATGATGGACATGAACACGACGCCGCTTATCGACGTCATGCTCGTGCTCCTCATCATGTTCATCATCACCATCCCGGTTGCGACCCACTCGATCGATATCGATCTCCCGGTCGCGACTCCTCCGGACAACAATCCTCCGCCGGTCGACCCGATCCGTAACAAGGTCGTGCTCACCGCGGATGACAAGATCCTCTGGAACGGCACACAGGTTGACGGTCCGGGTCTGGCCAAGCTGCTCAAGCAGTCGCTCAGCTACCCGGTCGAACCCGAGCTGCAGTACCAGCCGGAGCCGCAAGCCAGCTATGAACTCTCGGCCTCCGTGCTGCAGGTCATCAAGGCTGCGGAAGTCACGAAGTTCGGCTTCGTGGGCAACGAACAGTTCCGCGACTTCGGCAAGTAAGCCGACTAGCGGAACAGGTCTCTCAAGGACCAATGAAGGGGCGGAGCAATCCGCCCCTTTTTTGCTGCCCGAAAGCCTTCCAGGGGTTGGGCTTTACTCTTCCTCCGGCAGGGCCACGGGATCCATTCTCATGGCCAGCGAAGCAAGGCTTTCCGCCTCCACCAGCAGGTCTTCGTCAGCCGAGCCCGAGGGGAGCGATTCGCGCCCGATCATGGACAGCGCCGGCACCGAAAGCGGGCTGATCCGATCGAGGTGGACGTGATCGATTTCACGCGCGGCCCGGTCCAGAACATCCGCCACGCGGGCCACGTCCGTCATGCGCGCGCGCGCATCGGCCCAGGCAGCCTCGATCAGCAGGTGATCCGGCTCGTACTTGCGAAGTACGTCGTAAATGAGATCGGTCGAGAACGTGACCTGCCGGCCGGACTTGCGCTTCCCGGGCTGCTGCCGTTCGACGAGACCCGATATGACGGCCACTTCGCGAAAGGCGCGGCGCAACAGGTAGGATTGCTGTACCCAGTCGACGAATTCATGCGTGAGGATGTCGGGCGACAGCAGCGCCGCCGGGTCGTCCACGGCCTTGAGCCCCCAGACGACCAGCGCATAGTCCGTGGCGACGAAGCCGAGCGGGCCAAGCCCCCGGTCTTCCATGCGCCGGGTTATGAGCATTCCCAGCGACTGGTTCGCCGGCCAGCCTTCGAACGTGTAATAGGTCGTGTAGGCGTGGCCCCGATGCGGAAAGCTCTCCACCAGCAGCCGGCCCGGCGCCGGCAGGTGGGAACGCCAGCCCTGCACCTCCAGCCATTCGCGGACATCATCCGGGAACCGTGCCCATCCTGCCTGGTCGGAAAGCATGGCGCGTACCCGATCGGCGAGATGCGTGGAGATCGGCATCCGCTGCCCCATATAGCTGGGAATGGTCGCCGAACGCCGGGCGGCCCGCACGATCAGCTCCAGATCGCGGAGGGCCTCCACCTCGAGATCCATTCCCGCAAAACGGAAGGTATCGCCGGGCTTCAGGCTGGCCCCGAAGCCTTCCTCCACCCGTCCCAGCGAACGGCCGTTGCGGAACCGAACATCCAGCATCTCCGCATCGACGATAATCCCGGCATTGAGCCGATGCCGCGCGGCATGTTCGGGATGGGTGAGCCTCCAGCGCCAGCCTGAAGTGCCATCCTTCTCCCGCACGATACGGCGGAACCGTTCGTAGGATCGCAAGGCATATCCACCGGTCGCCACGAAATCGAGCACCCTTGCGAAGATGGCCTCGTCCACCCATGCGTAAGCGAGCGAGGAGCGCACTTCCCGCAGCAGGTCCTCCTCCCGGAAAGGGCCGGAACATGCGATGGCCATGACGTGCTGCGCGAGCACGTCAAGCCCACCGGGGCGGAAGCCCTCACCGTCACGCTGGCCCTCCTGAACCGCCTCCCGGGCGGCGAAAGCCTCCAGGAATTCGAAGCGGTTGCCCGGCACCAGCAACGCCTTGCTCGGTTGGTCCAGCCGGTGATTGGCGCGTCCGATGCGTTGCAGCAGGCGCGAGGAGCCCTTTGGCGCACCCATCTGCACCACGAGATCTATATCACCCCAATCGACACCTAGATCGAGGCTGGCGGTACAGACAAGGGCCCTGAGGCGCCCTTCCGCCATCGCGCCTTCCACCTTGCGACGCGCCTCCTTCGAGAGCGAGCCGTGGTGGATTCCGATCGGCAGATTGTCCTCGTTCGCGTTCCAGATTTCCTGGAATATGTACTCCGCGAGAAAGCGGGTGTTGGTGAAGATCAGCGTGGTGCGATGCGCCTTGATCTGTTCGATGAGTTGCGGCACCGCCCAGGTTGCCGCGTGACCGCTCCATGGGATGCGCTCCGCCTGCGGCAGCAGGATCGAGACGTCGGGATCGGCCCCTTCCTCCCCCTCCACGAGTTCGACCCCGTCGATATCGCCCCATGGCGCCAGCCAACCGCGAAAGGCATCGGGATCGGCGAGCGTCGCCGACAGCCCGGCCCGTTGCAGTTCCGGCGACAGCGCCTGAAGCCGGGACAATGCCAATGCCAGCAGGTCTCCCCGTTTGCCCGTGGCAAAGGCATGGATTTCATCGATGACGACGCGCTTGAGCCCGGCGAACAGCCCCGGCGCCTCCGGATAGCTCAGCAGGAGCGAGAGCGACTCCGGGGTGGTGAGCAGGACATGCGGCGGCCGCGCCCGCTGGCGGGCCTTGCGGTCCGAGGGCGTATCGCCGCTGCGCGTCTCGATGCGGATGGGCAGGCCCATCTCCTCCACCGGCGTAAGCAGGTTGCGCTGCACGTCATGGGCAAGGGCCTTCAGCGGCGAGACGTAGAGCGTGTGCAGCCCATCCGGCGCCCTGGCGCCGCCCAGCCGCGAGGGGCAGAACGCCGAGAGGGTCGGCAGGAAGCCCGCCAGCGTCTTGCCCGCGCCGGTATCGGCGACGAGCAATGCATGATTCCCCCGGTCCGAGGCTCCCAGCATCTCCATCTGGTGGCGACGCACCCGCCAGCCGCGCGCAGAGAACCACTCCGCTATCTCCACAGGCACCGGCGGTCCGCCGGTCACGATTTCGGTCTCGAGGAGAACACGGTCTGGAACATCATCCGAGGTGGAGCATATCGGCGCCCAAGAGGAAAGCCCGAGCCCGCATCGAGGTTGCAGGTCCAATCTTCTTGCGCGCCGGGCGGGCTTGGCCGATGAATTCCCATCCCTCGCAAGGAGATCGCGCGCCGATGCCGACCGGACAGGACTTCAGCCACCTGATCGCCCTTGCCGTCAGCCTCGCCCTCGGCCTGCTGGTGGGCCTGCAGCGCGGCTGGGCGGCCCGCGAACAGGCGGACGGCACGCGCTTCGCCGGCATTCGCACTTTTGCCCTGCTCGCCCTGGCGGGAGGCGTGGCGGGCGTGATGTTCGCCGATGCCCCCGGCCCTGCCACCGTGCTCGTCGCTGCCGCCGCCGCGCTGGTGATCGCCGGCTACGTCCGCGATGCCCGCGTCAACGACCGCGTGAGCGGAACCTCGGGCGTGGTGGCCCTGCTCACCCTGGTGAGCGGGCTGCTCGTGGGCATGGGAGAGCGCCTGATCGGCACCGCGATCGCGGTCGTCATGGTCCTGCTGCTCGCCATGCGGGCACAGCTCCATGGCTGGATCGATCGCCTGAGCCAGCGCGAGGTGCTCTCGATCGCCCGCTTCGCGCTCATCGCGCTCGTCATCCTGCCGTTGCTGCCGGACCGGAACTTCGGGCCGTTCGATGCCTGGAACCCCCGCAAGCTCTGGCTGATCGTCGTGTTCGTGTCCGGCTTCTCCTTCGCGGGCTACTTCGCCACGCGGATCGTCGGCGCGGCGCGCGGCATCATCGCCACCGCGGCGGCAGGCGCACTGGTTTCCTCCACGGCCGTCACCGCCTCGATCGCCAATCGCCTGAAGGAAGACACGATCCCGGCGCCGGTCCTGGCCGCCGCGATTTCGGTTTCCTCGGTCGTGATGTTCCTGCGCGTCATGGTGCTGGCGGGATTGCTGGCACCGGCCGCCCTGCCGATGCTCGCCAAGCTCATCGCCCCGGGCCTCGTCGTCAGCCTCGGCTGCGCGGCATTCCACCTGCATCGCACCCGCTTCGTGGAAGCAGGCGACACCAGCCATGAAATGACCATCCGCAATCCGTTCGACATCGGTCCCGCACTCATGCTGACGGGGCTTGTCATGGTGCTGACCGTGGCCTCGCTCTGGGTGCTCCAGAACTTCGGAGACCGGGGCCTTGCGCTGGTCCTTGCGATCTCCGGCACGGTGGACGTCGATTCCGCGATCATCACCATGGGCGGCCTCGCCGGACGGACGCTGGATGCGCGAACCGCCGGTCTCGTCCTGTCCGTGCCGGTGGCGCTGAACACGCTGTTCAAGGGCGGCGTGGTCGCCAGCGTCGCGGGTTGGGAGAAAGGCCGGCAAGGCATCATTCCCCTGATCGCCAGCGCCATCGCGGTCGGCCTGGCCTGGCTGCTCCTGCGCTAGCCCGTAAACCCGCGCCGCAGCCCCGAAGCCGCAAGCTGGGCATCCACTTCGGCGATCAGGCGGGTCAGTCCGGCCGCCGTATCGCTCTCGGCCCGGGCGACCAGCACGTCCTGCGTATTGGATGCCCTGAGCAGCCACCAGCCGTCCGGCGTGGTAACGCGCACACCGTCGATATCCACGAACCGCGCACCGGCCCCGGCCAGACGCTCGCGCACTTCCGCGATCGCGGCGAACTTGCGGCTCTCGTCCACCTGGAATCGCAGTTCAGGCGTGTTGAGCATTTCCGGCATTGCGCCCCTGAGCGCGGTGACCGACCGCCCCAGCCGAACCGTGGCCGCCATCAGCCGCACGGCGGCATAAAGCGCATCGTCGAAGCCGTAGAAGTCGTCGGCGAAGAAGACATGGGCACTCGTCTCCCCCGCAAGCGGCGCGCCGATTTCCTTCATTTTGGACTTCATGTGGGAATGCCCGCTCTTCCACATGAGCGGCTTTCCTCCGTGGCGCGCAATGGCGCCGAACAGCGCGCCCGAGGCCTTGACGTCGGCGATCACGGCGGCACCCGGCATCCGCTGAAGCAGATCCTCGGCAAATATGCCAAGTAACTGGTCCCCCCAGATCACCCGGCCCAGCCCGTCGACAACGCCGATCCGGTCCGCGTCGCCATCAAAAGCCACTCCGAAATCGAGGTTCTTGGCAGCGACGAGCGCCTTCAGATCTGCGAGGTTTCTTTCCTCGGTCGGATCCGGGTGATGGTTGGGAAAATTCCCATCGACTTGGGTGAAAAGCAGATGGTGCTCGCCAGGCAATCGCGAAGTCAGCATTTCCAGCGCGGGTCCGGCGGCCCCGTTTCCGGCATCCCAGCCGATCCGCAAACCCCGCAAGTCGGTGGTCGCGATTCCGGCGATCCCCTCGGCGATCCGGCTGACATAGGGTTCGAACACATCGCGGACTTCAACGCGCCCGGTGCCTTCGTCCCACTCACCGGCCGCCGCCATGGCCCCAAGGCGGAGGATATCCGCGCCGAAGAACGGGCTTCCTCCCATTACCATCTTGAAGCCATTGTGATCGGCGGGATTGTGGCTGCCAGTTATCTGAATGCCGCCCTGTACATCTTCGGCTGAGGCCTCCGCGTAATAGAGCATCGGCGTCGGCCCCAGGCCGATGCGCACCACGTCCACGCCGCTGGCCGTCAACCCTTCGACAAGAGCCGCTTCCAGCATCGGCGAACTGAGCCGCCCGTCGTAACCTACGGCAACCTTTCGGCCTCCGCCGCGGCGCAGGATCGTTGCAAAGCCGCGCCCGATCGCGCGGGCGTCCGCCGGTCCAAGGTCACGGCCGACCACACCGCGAATGTCGTATTCACGCAGGATCGTGGGATCGAACCTGTGGCTCATGCTCAGCCCTGCGCGTCGCCCAGCCTTGCCAGAAGGAGATCGCGGGCCGCGTTCGCCTCATGGACCTTCTCGTTCGATCCGCCCTTGTCGGGATGGACCTGGGTGACGACGCGGCGATGCGCATCGAGAATCTCGCGGCGCCCCGCCCCTTCTGCCACGCCCAGCAGGGCGCGTGCCTGTGCATTGGCGTGGACATCGGCGAAAGACGGGCCGGGCAGCGACTTGCCCTGCCAGGGCCAGCGCCCCTTGATGAGCCGCCAGGCGATGCAGCCGAGCGCGATGAGCCAGAGAAGTTTCATTCGTCGGCGGCGAGTTCGAGGTCCGGCTCGCGGTTCGCCGGCATCGGCAGGTTCAGGCCGGCCACGAGCTGGCGCAGTTCCTGCCGGGCGACCAGATGACTGGTGCCGAGTTCGCCAAGGTGCCCCTTGTCGAGCAGGGTCAGGCCCGAAGGGAACAGCTCGCGGAAGATGACGCGCTCGGACAGCCCGTTGGAAATACGGAAGCCCACGCGCTTGGACAGTTCCAGCAGCGCGCCTTCGAGACGGCGCATGTTCTTCGCCTCGACGTGCTGGACACGGTTGCGCACCACCACCCAGTCCAGCTCCCGGCGACCCTCGTTGATGGTCTTCAGGCCGCGCTTCTTGCGGGTTTCCCACATGAGCTCGGCATAGAAGGAGAGCTTCTTCACCTTGAAGGATTCGCTCTCCACCTGGCCGATCAGGTCGAAGTCGATGAAACTGTCGTTCAGCGGCGTGACGAGCGTGTCCGCCGTCGCCGCGACATGGCGGGCGAACTGGTCGTCACGGCCCGGCGTGTCGAAGATCAGGAAGTCGTAACCTTCGGCAATGGCTTCGGAGAGCTCGTCCAGCTCGTCGATATCGTCGCCGTCGTAGACGGAGAAGCGGGCGCCCGGCAGCGCGATCTCGCGGCGGCGCTCGGTTTCCACGCGATTTTCAAGGTAGCGATAGAGCGTGCGCTGGCGCGGATCGAGGTCGATCGCGGCGACCCTGGCGCCCTGATAGGCCAGCGCGATGGCCACGTGAACGGCCGTCGTTGACTTGCCGGTGCCGCCCTTTTCGTTGGCGAAGACGATGCGATGCGCTGTCACGGACCCTGTTCGCTTTCCCTGTTGCCCCCGAGCCATAGCCCGGCAAGCGAAATCAAATCCTTAACCGCCGAAGCGGGTCAAACCCATTGCCGCCCGAGGCGCGGTGCGGCTAAAGGCAGGCGCGACCCCCGGTCAAGTGCATCCTATCGGAGCAGTGACACCCAATGCAAATCCTTCACAGCCTTGATCCACTGCGCCGTGCCGTTGCCGAGCTGCGCCAGGCGGGAACGGCTTCCGGAACTCCGCAAGCAACCATAGCTCTCGTGCCGACCATGGGGGCCTTGCATGAAGGCCATCTGACACTCGTGCGCGCGGCGCGGGAAAAGGCGGATCACGTCGTCGTCTCGATCTTCGTGAACCCGCTCCAGTTCGGCGCGGGCGAGGATCTCGACAAGTATCCGCGCCAGCTCGAACGTGACTGCGCATTGCTGGAGGCAGAGGGTGTGGCCGCGGTCTGGGCCCCCACGGTCGAGGCGATGTATCCGCAAGGGTTTGCCTCCAGCATCTCGGTCTCGGGCGTCAGCGACGGCCTGTGCGGCGCCTCGCGCCCCGGCCATTTCGACGGCGTCGCCACGGTCGTATGCAAGCTGTTCCACCAGGTCCTGCCGGACGTCGCCCTGTTCGGTGAAAAGGACTGGCAGCAGCTCGCCGTGATCCGCCGCATGGCGCGCGACCTCGACCTTACGCGGCCCCATGCCGACGCCGTGCTGGGCGTGCCGACCGTGCGCGAAGTGGACGGGCTCGCCATGTCCTCGCGCAATGCCTACCTCACGCCCGAACAGCGCGAGCAGGCGGTAACACTGCCCATGGCGATGAAAGTCGCGATCGCGGGTATCGAGGCGGGGGAAGATGTTGCCGCCGCCACGGCCCGGCTGAAGGATGCGCTGCTCGCGGGCGGGTTCTCCTCGGTCGACTACGCTGAACTGCGCGACGCCGATGGTCTTGCCCTTCTGGACAGCCGTTCCGATGCCCCGATGCGCCTGCTCGTCGCGGCGCGGATCGGTTCCACCCGCCTGATCGACAATATGGCCGTCTCCCCCCGATAACCCTGCAATTCCAGGGAGAACGCGGGTTCCCCAGCGGCAATTCTCACAGGAATAGTCATTTGCCCCGAGGGATTTCGGGCCTAAAGTCTGCGGGGGTTGTGAAAGCCGCGACGGTCGCTGCGCGGCGCAACAGAGGGACGTCACCATGAAGAAGATCGCCTGCGCGCTGGCCGCGCTTGCCGTCATGACGGGCTCACCCTCGGCATTTGCCGAAGACAAGTCCTCCGCCCGCAAGATTCAGGACAAGGGCACTCAGGAAATCCCGGTGTGCCGCAAGAATCTCGGCACCGTTTCCATCGTCGAGCCGGATAACCAGTGGTGGCGCGAATTCAGCCTCGGCAGTCCCGAGGCGATCCTGCGCGTATTCGTGCAGAGGTCCGGCTGCTTCACGCTGGTCAATCGCGGCCGCTCGCTCCAGAGCAGCGCGATGGAACGCGCGCTCGCCGATCAGGGTGAGCTGCAAAAGGGCTCCAACATCGGCAAGGGCCAGATCAAGGCAGCGGATTACTTCCTCCAGCCGGACATCGTCTCCACCAACAACAATTCCGGCGGCGGCGGTCTTGGCGCGGCCCTTGGCGGCGTAGGCGGCCTGTTCGGGCGCGGCTTCGGCTCGATCGCCGGCGGCCTCAACGTCAAGAAAGGCGAGGCGAACGTCACGCTCTCCATCGTCAATTCGCGCACCACGGTCGAGGAAGCGCTGACCGAGGGTTATGCCCGCAAGTCCGACATCAGCTTCGGCGGCGGTGGCGGCGGCTTCTTCGGCGGCACGTTCGGCGCGGCCGGCGGCGGCGGCTACCAGAACACCCAGATCGGCCAGATCATCGTGCTGGCCTATCTCGATGCCTATACCAAGCTGGTCACGCAGCTTGGCGGCCTGCCCGAGAATGCCTCGGCCGCAGCCCCGCCGGCGCGCTGATCCTCTATCTGTCGCAAGATCGAAAACCATGCCGGCCGGGAAACCTCCCGACCGGCATGCGCGAAGGCGAACCATTGCCCATGAGCGGCCTGAAAACCCTCTACATCGAAGACGACGCCCGCGCCGCCCAGCAAGTGCGCGAACTGGCCGACCAGTCGGGCATCGCGCTGGTCTGGGCGGCCAGCGGCCAGGAAGGGCTCAAGCTGGCCGGTGTCGAGCGTTTCGACGTCATCATCCTTGATCGCATGTTGCCCGATCTCGACGGACTGACCATCCTGTCCCGCCTGCGTGAAAGCGGGATCGGCACGCCGGTGCTCATGCTTTCGGCGCTGGGGCGCACCACGGACCGCGCGGAAGGACTGGACGGCGGCGCTGACGACTATCTGGCCAAGCCGTTCGAGGCAGAGGAACTGCTCGCCCGGCTGCGCGCCCTCCATCGCCGCGCTTCCGGACGAGAACACAGCGCGGTCATCCTCTACGGCGCGTTCGAGTGCCATGTGAAGGCCCGCACCGCCTTTCGCGACAACCGCCACCTCGCGCTCAGCCCCAAGGAGTTCGAGCTTTTCCGCTACTTCATGGAAAACGCCGGCGAAATCCTCACCCGCGAAATGCTGCTGCGAGACGTGTGGAAAATGAATTTCGATCCGCAGACCAATGTGGTGGACGTCAACATCGGCCGCCTTCGCCGCAAGCTGGAGGACGGCTTCGATCTCCCTGCGCTGGAAACGATCTGGGGCTCCGGCTACCGCCTGCTGGACGGCCGGTAGGGCGGGCATGGCCGCCGTCGTCGATATCCGCAGGTCCATCTTCGCGCAGATCGTGGCCTGGGCGATCCTGATTGCCGCGCTCATTACCTTCGGGCTCTGGCTGCTGACGAACGCCACGATCCAGCGGACCAATGCGCTGGCTCTCGAACGCGCGGTCGATGTCGATCTGGCCGGCATGGTGGACATCTACGCCAGCGGCGGCACGGTCGAGCTATCCGACCGCATCAACGATCGCCTCGCGCTTCAGCCGCGCGATGCCAATCCGGCCCACTATCTGCTTGCCGATGCCAAGGGCCGCCCACTGGCGGGGGATCTGAGAAGCTGGCCCGGTCTTCACGCCAGCCTTTCGGAAACCGGCGACGTCCAGCTGCCCGATGGCGTACGCGCCTTTGCCCGCGCGACCCAGCTCGGCCCCGACCTGCGCCTGCTGGTCGCGCATGAATACCGCGATCTTGGGCTGCTGCTCCGGCAGGTGGCCCTCGCCTTCCTGACCGGGGGCCTGCTGGCGGTCGGCGCCGTAGCGCTCGTCGGCTGGCTCGCGGCACAGCGGCTGGCGGGACGGATCGGGCGCATCAACGCCGCCTTCCGCCATCCCGACGACGATGCGCTGACCCAGCTTGCCAGGGATTCCAAGGATCGCGACGAGATCGACGAGCTTACCCGCCATTCCGGCGAAGCCCTTGCCCGTCTGCGCCGCCTTGCCAGCGCCCAGCGCGAAACCACGGACCAGGTGGCACACGAGATGCGCACTCCGCTGATGCATCTCGACAACCGGCTGGTGAAGGCGCTGGCCGCCACGCCCGATGGGGAGATCGCCTCGCGCATCGTCGATGCCCGGCTGGAAATCCGAGGCATCATCCGCATGCTGGAGTCGCTGCTGGACATCGCCGCCAGCCAGGCCCGGCGCGGCGACCGCCACGGTCTTGCTCCCGTCGACCTGAGTCTTCTCGCCGAGCGGCTGGGCGAACTCTATGCCGACAGTGCCGAGGATTCCGGTCATCGGCTGGAGCTGGCGATCACGCCCGGGGTCATCATCGAGGGGGAAGAAATGCAGCTCACCCGCCTCATCACCAATTTGCTCGACAA
Organism: Novosphingobium sp. TK71; assembly: GCF_055361505.1. Classification (NCBI taxonomy): domain Bacteria; kingdom Pseudomonadati; phylum Pseudomonadota; class Alphaproteobacteria; order Sphingomonadales; family Sphingomonadaceae; genus Novosphingobium; species Novosphingobium sp. TK71. The sequence goes on along the minus strand of NZ_CM143962.1, from coordinate 2,901,484 downwards.
TGCGTTCAAGTTCGTGCCGCTGGGGGGAACCGTGCGCCTCGAACTGGCAATGGGGCCAAGACTGACCGTCTGCGACGATGGCCCCGGCGTACCCGAAGGCGACCGGGAGCGGATCTTCGACAAGTTCAGCCGGGCCGGGAACCACGGGGCCGCCGGGGGCGGTGCGGAAGGAGCCGGCCTGGGCCTTGCCCTGTGCCGTGCCATCGCCGAGCGGCATCATCTTGAAATCGCGCTCATACCTTCGGAAAAGGGTGCCTGCTTCCTGATTGCCCCCGAGTCGAAGAAATAGAACAGAGACGATGATCGCCCTCACCCATAAAGCCCCGAAGGGCGCCGCGCTCATCGCGTTCCTCCTTGCCGTGCTCCTTCCCGGACCGGCTTCCGCGCAGGCAAGCATGGCAGCGCCCGCAGAAGGACGGGGAGAGCGCGTGGCCACCGCCCTCGCCGCTGCGCAGGACGCCCAAGGCCGGGCGGACCAAAATGCGCTTTCCGATGCCCTGCGCATCATCGACAGGTCCGGTGCCCGTCCGCTCGAAGAATGGAACGGGCCGGACCCTGTCCCGGCATGGCGCGCGCTCCTTCCCGATCGGGCGGCGGTTCCACTGCGCGGCAGCCCGCTCGGTCCGGGCTATCGCTCCGGCCGGGTTCGGCCCGGCAAGAGCGAAAGCTTCCAGCAGGTCTTCCTTTCCGGCCGCAAGGCCAGCATCGCCCTTTCCTCTCCGGGCGGCGCACCGCTGAGCCTGCGGGTCGTCGATGCCGATCGCAAGCAGGTCTGCGTGTCCGAAACCGCAAGGCAGGCCTGCCGGTGGGTTCCGATCTTCACGCAGCGATATGTGATCGAAGTGCGCAACAGCGGCGAAAGCCAGGCCAGCTACTTCCTCGTCGTGGACTGATCGTCCCGGCGGCAATGCCCCGCCCACCTGCAGGGTGGGACATTTTCGCCTGATGACGAGCGGCAGGATTGGGGTTAGACGGCTGTTCGTGGGCACTCTTCGGCATTTCTTCCGGGCTCGTCCCGGCTTGGCAGCGCTGCTGCTGGCGGCCGCGCTGTGCCTGAAGGTCTTCGTACCGGCCGGCTACATGCCCTCCTCCCAGGGCGGCGCGCTGGTGGTGGAATTGTGCTCCGGCTCCGCTCCGGCAGGCTCGAAGGTTATCATCCAGATCGAGCGCAAGGCCGGAAGCGGCGGACACGACGACGCCGGCAAGACGATGGACCATCCCTGCGCCTTCTCGTCGCATTCGGCCGCCGCGCTCGGCGGGCCGATAGCCTTGCTGCTGGTCGCCGCGCTGCTCCACGTTTTCGTGGCCGCCATCCTGCGCGATCCGCTGGTGCTGCGCGCTGCCGCCCCCCGAATTCGCCCACCCTTGCGAGGACCGCCCGCGCTCGCCTGATCCCGTTGCCATGCCGCAAGCCCTTGTGCCCGCGGCATTTCATGCAGGTGCCGCCCGCTTTCCGGGAACACCTCGCACATGGACGCGCTTGCCGCCGCGAGGCAGCGCTTCCCGATCAGGTGAATATTCACGATGTCCCGATTCCTGCTCGCGCTCGGCGCAGCTCCGCTTGCCTTCTGTTCTGTCCCCGCATTGGCGGGAGAAGCCGCCGGGGAAGCCCCCGGAGATTCCATCCTCGTCGTCGGCCAGCGCAATGTACCGATCAGCCTCGACGCGCGCGGCCTCTCGGTCAGCCTTGGCGACGAACAGTTCGCGGGCGTCAACGCCCAGAACGTCGAAGACCTGATGAAATATGCCCCCGACTTTTTCGTTCGCAAACGCTACGCGGGCGATTCCAACGGCGTTCCCGGCTTTCGCGGCACCCATTCGACCCAAAGCGCCCGCACACTGGTGATGGTGGACGGTTTCACGGTGTCCAACTTCCTCGGTAATTCGTTCGCCTATTCGCCCAAGTGGGGTGTCGTCGGCCCGGGCGAAGTGAGCCAGTTCGACGTCGTCTACGGCCCCTATTCCGCCCGCTATGCCGGCAATTCGATGGGCGGCGTGGTGAACATCACCACCCGCGCGCCTGAAAAAACCGAGGCTTTCGCAACGGTTCAGGGCCTTAGCCAGGCTTACGACCAATATGGCACCCACGAGACCTACCGAGGCTATTCCGCCGAAGCCGGCATGGGGTTCCGGCAGGAAAACGGGCCGTGGTCCGTGCGGCTCTCGGGCCGCCACTTCCGCAACGACGGCCACCCGCAGATGTTCTACGGGCTCACGCCATCGGTGCCGACCGGCGGCACGCCCGTCACCGGCGCGATCGTCGACCCCGGCCAGCACATGGCGAACGCACCCGGCACGGCCAGCAACCCCATTTTCGCGGCGCAAAGCCCGGCGGCGATCACGCAGGACCAGGCCAAACTGCGGCTGGGCTATGACGGCACGTCCGGCGCCACCAGCGAACTGCTGCTCGCCTACTGGCACAATCTGGACAGCCAGACCGCACCGGACTGCTATCTGCAAGACAGTTCGGGCCATGCCGTCTGCGACGGTCTCGTCTCCATCGACGGGAAGACCTACACCGCCAGCGGCGCCAACCGGTCCCGCACCATCCGCGACGAACTGTTGGCGGGGCTCAGGTTTTCCATCCCGCTGTCCGATGCGGTGACGGTGCAGGCGAGCGCCTCTACCTACCAGATCCTGCGCTCCGACGCATTTACGTCCAAGGGCTATGCAGCGGGCGAGGCGAACGGTGCCGGCACGCTCGCGCGTCAGGGGCCAACCGACTGGTACACCGGCGAGGCCGCGCTGACAGCAAGGCTCGGCGAACTGGAACTGGCTGGCGGCGGCAGCGCCAACCTCTACCGCACCGACCTTGCGACTTACACGCTGACCAACTGGCGCAGCGATGCCGGGGGCACTTTCGCCAGCCGGACCTTCGGCAAGACCCGCAACCTCGCCGCATGGGCCGAATTGCGCATGCCGGTTGACGCGGTGACGCTGACCTTGGGAGCCCGCTTCGAGGACTGGCGCGCTTTCGATGGCGGGCTTGGCCGGATCGGCACCAGCGGCCAGCCGGTCACCAACCGCTATGCCAGCCGCCATGCCCGGGGCTTTCAGCCCAAGGCCTCGGCCGAATGGGCCATCGACGCCGCTACCCGCCTGCAACTGAGCCTCGCCAGGGCCACGCGTTTTCCCACCGTGGGCGAACTGTTCCAGGGCAGCCTCGATGGTAACGGCAATTTCGACGGCAACAGCTTCGACCCGAATCTGAAGCCCGAACGCTCGACCGATGCCAACCTCCTGCTTGCCCACGATTTCGGCAAAGTGAAGCTCACCGGATCGGCGTTCTGGCAAAAGGTCAGGAACACGATCTTCTCGTTCACCGGGTTCAACCAGAACGGGGTGACGACCTCCAGCTTCAAGAACATCGACCTGACGCGCCAGTATGGCTTCGAACTGATCGCCGAAGCCCGCGATGTGCTGCTGCCGGGGCTGGACCTCGATGCGAACGCGGCATGGATCGATTCCGTCACCCTGCGGAACGACAGCGCCCCCGCCGCCGAAGGCGTGCAGTTCCCGCGCATCCCCCGCTGGCGGCTCAATGGCAACGTACGGTACCGGGTGATCCCGCCGGTCATGATCGCGATCGGCGTGCGCTATGCCAGCCGCCCCAACACCGACCTGTTCGGCCTCCAGCGAGGGGACACTTACGGCTACACCTCCGAACTCTTCGCCCTTGATGCGAAAGTGAACTGGGACGTGACCGAGCAGCTTCGGCTGAGCGCGGGCGTGGACAACATCACCAATGACCGGGCCTGGGTCTACCATCCCTATCCCCAGCGCAGCTTCCTCGTCGAAGCGGGGTGGAAGCTGTGACCGAGGTTCTCCCGGCGCCGCGCAGGGAGCGGTGGTATCGCGCGGTCTGGCGCTGGCATTTCTACGCAGGGCTGCTCTGCGTGCCGCTGGTGCTGTGGCTATCGGTGACGGGCGGGATCTATTTGTTCAAGCCGCAGATCGAAGGGCTGCTCTACGCCCCCTATCGCGATGTCGCCAACCCGGCCGGGCCGCGCCTCGTCCCCGAAGCCATTGCCGCCAGCGCCGTCTCGGCGGTGCCCGGTTCGATCCTGCACAAGTACGTCCTGCCGAAAGCGCCCGGAGATGCGGTGGAAGTGCTGGTCGGCCGGAACGGGGAGGACGTGCGGGTATGGGTCCATCCCCGGACCGGCGAGGTGCTGCACCGGGCCGCCGAAGAAAGCCGCTTCATGCGCGTGGTGTTCCGCCTCCACGGCGAGCTTCTGGCGGGCGACCGGGGATCGGCCCTTGTCGAGACCGCAGCCTGCTGGACGATCGTCATGCTGCTGACCGGCCTGTTCCTGTGGTGGCCGCGCCAGAGCGGGGGACGGCTGGCCGGTGTGCTCTATCCTCGCCTGCGCCGCGGCCGCGCGCTGTTCTGGCGGGATATCCACGCCGTCACCGGCCTGTGGATCACCATTGGCGCGCTGTTCCTCATCGCCTCCGGCCTGCCCTGGGCCAACGCCTGGGGAGATTACTTCCGGCAGGTCCGGGCGATTACCGGTACGCTTGACGGCAAGCAGGACTGGTCGGCCGGTTCCGGCGCGGAAACCCGCGAGCGCGTTCGGGCGGATGCCGGGATGCGGGCGATGATGTCCGAACACGCCGAACACGGGGGCATGTCCATGATGCACATGGCCCCCGCCCCCGCAGCGCTCGATGCGGTGGTCTGGCGCGCGGAGACGCTCCGCTTCGCGGCACCGGTGGAGGTCAGCCCGCCCACCGCTCCCGGCATGCCCTGGCAAGTGCGCAGCCAGGCCGAGAACCGTCCCCGGCGCGACAGCGCGGAAGTGGCCGAAAGCGGCAGGCTGATCGGCATTCAGCGCTTTGCGGACCGCCACTGGATCGACCGCACGGTGGGATACGGGGTCGCGATTCACGAGGGCGCCTGGTGGGGGCTCGCCAATCAGCTTGCCAACCTCGCGGTGCTGATCGGCCTCATGATGCTCTGCATTTCTAGCATCGTGCTGTGGTGGCGTCGCCGTCCCGGCGGGATGCTGGGCGCCCCCGCAAGCTTCGCGCCTCTGCGGCACAGTTGGGCGCTGGTCTTGCTGGTGGTGGTGCTGGCGCTGGTGATGCCGCTGTTCGGGCTCTCGCTGGCGCTGGCGGTTGTGGTGGAAGGGAGTTTCAAGCGGCTTCTTCCGCCCCTTGCCTCGTGGATGGGCTGGCGGAAGGCCTGAAACGAGGAAACGGCGGCGTTCATCCGAACGCCGCCGTCATGCCTCCGGTCAGTCGAGAACCGTCTGCTCATCGGCGGGGTCGGTATGGAATTCGTGCCACACGCCGTTGATGATGCCGAAGCCGACAGCGAGGCCGACGCCGAGAATCCATGAGAAGTACCACATCGTCGTTTCCTCAGTAGAAATCGGGATTGAGGCCGACTTCGCGCTCGGTCACCCGGCCGAACATGACCTTGTAGGCCCAGGCCGTGTAGGCCAGCACGATCGGCAGGAGGATCAGCGTCACCAGCAGCATGATGAACAGCGTCGTATGGCTGGACGATGCGTTCCACACCAGCAGGCTGGAGCGCGGATCGATCGAACTGGGCAGGATGAAGGGGAACATCGAGAGGCCGACAGAGGCGATGATGCCCAGGTTCGCCATCGATGACCCCGCGAAGACCACCGTGTCCTTGCGCCCACGAATGCCGATCAGCGCAACCAGCGGGCCGGCCAGCCCAAGAAGCGGGGCCAGCACCATCCACGGATGCGCGCCGTAGTTGGCAAGCCATGCCCCGGCCGCATGAGCCGCCTGCGCCATGCGCGGGTTCGAGGGGCCGAGCGGATCGACGGTACCGACGATCCGGTAGCCGATGTCGCCCATCGCAAGCCATACGCCGCCCGCTGCATAAAGCACGAAGGCCACGAGCGCGGCGACCTGGCCGTAACGCTGCGCCCGGTCGCGGACCGGACCGTCCTCCAGCTTGAGCGTCAACCAGCCCGCACCATGCAGGACCAGCATCGCCACGGAGACAAGGCCGCCCAGCAGGGCGAAGGGGCTGAACAGGCCGAGCAGGCTGCCTTCGTAGAAGCTGCGCATGTCGCTATCGAGCCGGAAGGGCACGCCCTGCAGGACATTGCCGACCGCCACGCCGAACACCAGCGCGGGAACGAAACCGCCGACGAAGAGCGCCCAGTCCCAGCGCGAACGCCAGGCCGGATCGGCCTTCTTCGAACGGTACTTGAAGCCCACCGGACGCAGGATGAAGGCCGAAAGCACGAGGAACATCGCAATGTAGAAGCCCGAGAAACTTACGGCATACACGTAAGGCCAGGCCGCAAAGATCGCGCCGCCGCCGAGGATGAACCACACCTGGTTGCCTTCCCAGGTGGGGCCGATGGCGTTGATCACCATGCGGCGCTCTGCGTCGGTGCGGCCCACGAAGGGCAGGAGCGAAGCCGAGCCCAGGTCGAAGCCGTCGGTCAGGGCGAAACCGATGAGCAGGATGCCCATCAGCGCCCACCAGATCAGCCGCATCGTTTCATAGTCGAAAGGTATGGACATTCTCGCCTCCGTCTTACTCGGCCGGAATGGCAGTGAAAGTGCTGGCGGGGGCACGCTCGCGAACAGGCTCACCCTCGTAGGGCTCGTAAGGTTCGGGACCGTGGCGGATCGTCGACAGCATCAGCCTGACCTCGATCACCGCCATGATTCCGTAAAGCGCGGTGAAGCCGAAGATCGTCGCCCAGATCTGGGTCGTCGTCAGGCTCGATGCGCCGAGGAAGGTCGGCAGCACACCGTCCACCGCCCAGGGCTGGCGGCCCAGTTCGGCAACGAGCCAGCCCACTTCGATCGCGATCCACGGCAGCGGCATCGCGATCAGGGCCGTGCGCAGGAACCACTTGCGGTCGAACCGGCGGCGCACGGAAAACGCGAATGCGGTGGCGAAGAAGACGATGAAGAAGAAGCCCAGCCCCGCCATGATGCGGAACATGAAGAACAGCGCCGGTACGTTGGGCACGGTGCTCCATGCGGCCTTTTCGATCGTCGCGGCATCGGCCTTGCGCGGGTCGGCGACGAAGCGCTTGAGCAGCAGGGCATAGCCGAGGTCGTTCTTGTTACGCTCCCAGGCTTCGCGCGCGACCATGTCGTTGCGATCGACCTTGAGCTTCTCCACCGCGTCGTAAGCCAGGATACCGCTGCGGATACGCTGGTCGGCGCGTTCCACCAGCGGGATGATGCCGGTAACTTCACCCGAAAGACTGCGCGTTGCGATCAGGCCCAGAACATAGGGAATCTTGATCTCGTAGCGTGTCTCGTGGGCCGAGTTGGAAGGAATGCCGAACAGGGCCAGGCCGGCGGGGGCCTTGTCGGTCTCCCACATGGCTTCCATGGCCGCCAGCTTCATCTGCTGGTTGTCGGTCAGGGCATAGCCGCTCTCGTCACCCAGCACGACGACCGAGAGCGAGGAGGCGAGGCCGAACGCCGCAGCCACGGTGAAGCTGCGCTTGGCCAGCTCGATATGGCGCCCGCGCAGGAGGTAGTAGCAGGACACGCCCAGCACGAAGACGCTGGCGCAGACGTAGCCCGCGCTGACGGTGTGGACGAACTTGGCCTGCGCAACCGGGTTGAAGAGGACGTCCTTGAAGTTGGACACTTCCATGCGCATCGTCTCGGGATTGAACACGGCGCCCGTCGGGTGCTGCATCCAGCCGTTGGCGATGAGAATCCACAGCGCCGAGAGGTTAGAGCCGACGGCGACCATGATCGTCGTCAGCAGGTGGCCGCGCTTGGAAAGCCGGTCCCAGCCGAAGAACATCAGGCCTACGAAGGTCGCTTCCAGGAAGAAGGCCATGAGGCCCTCGATCGCCAGCGGCGCACCGAAGATGTCTCCCACGTAATGCGAGTAGTAGGCCCAGTTGGTGCCGAACTCGAATTCCATGGTGAGGCCGGTAGCCACGCCGAGCACGAAATTGATGCCGAAAAGCTTGCCCCAGAACCGGGTGACGTCCCGCCAGATGGGGCGATCGGTTATGACATATACACTTTCCGTAATTACGATAATGAAGGAAAGGCCCAATGTCAAGGGAACGAAGAGAAAGTGGTACAGCGCCGTCAAGGCGAACTGCAGCCGGGATAGTTCAACCACTGCCATGTCGATCATGTCGAATCCCGCCGTTTTAGCGGCCCAAGGCATTGAGAAATGGTTGCCTTGGGCAGGTTGGTTTCGTAGGGTCGCGTTAGGCTTGCATGTGAAAGCTGTCAAACTTTACTTACATGGTTTCTTTAATTTGATCTATGTCAAATTTGCCAGTTTCTGGCTTCTCGATATTGCCGGGGCAGCGCTCTTTTCGTGGGGCATTGCGAGTGGGGTAGGCCGTATCGCCGAAGGTAGCCCCGTGCTGCTTCCCGCCGCACTTATCCTGTGCGGGGTACTTCTGCGCGCGCTGGCCACTTGCGCGGTTGACCGCCAGGCCGTGTCCGCCGCCCAGACTTCGGGCGAGGAACGGCGTGCCGGACTGTGGCGAAAGCTCCTCGGTGGAAGGCTGGCCAGCCCTTTGTCCACCGGCGAAAGCGCCACGCTTGCGCTGGACCATAACACGGCGATCGAGAATCGCGATATCCGGTTCACGCCCATACGATTCAACGCCGTAATCGGACCCATGGTGGTGGCCGCGGTCGTTGCGCCGTTCAGTTGGGTGGCCGCCGCGATCATGCTGGCCACGCTGTTGCCGTTCACGCTGGGCATGATCCTTGCCGGCACCGCCTCGCGCCGCGCCGCCGAACGCCAGCTTGCCGCACTGGGCGCTCTCTCCGGTCTGTTCGTCGATCGCGTCGCGCACCTTCCGCTGATCCGCCACTTCGGCGCCGAGGCCCGCATCGGAAAGCAGGTGCGCGCCGCCACGGGTGACGTCGCCCGGCGCACCGTCACCGTCCTGCGCACCGCCTTCCTTTCGAACGCCGTGCTGGAATTCTTCTCGGCCCTCTCCATAGCGCTCGTCGCGGTATACTGCGGATTTTCGCTGCTGGGACTGCTGCCCTTCCCCGCCCCCGAAAAGCTCACGCTGGTGCCAGCCTTCTTCGTGCTGGCCATGGCGCCGGAATTCTACCTTCCGATGCGCCGCCTCGCCGCCGCCTATCACGAGAAGCAGCTTGGCGAAGCCGCGGAAAAGGCGCTGGACGCCCTCGCTGCCGAGCCGATCGAAGCGCCCGCATCGCCCCCCGCCGCCTTCGCGGGCCTCAGCGTGGAAGGACTCGCGCTCGCCTTTCCAGGCATCGCCGTGGGGCCGCTCGATTTCGCGATGGCCGAAAACGACCTGGTCGCCCTGACCGGCCCGACCGGCAGCGGCAAGACCAGCACGCTTGCCGCCATCGCCGGCCAACTGGCTCCGGCCGCCGGCCGCGTCGCGGGGGCGAACGGCAACCCGCTGAACGCCGACAGTATCGCCTGGGCCGCCCAGCGCCCCCTGCTGGTGACCGGCACACTCGGCCGCAATCTCGCCCTCGCCTCACCCGGAACAGGGGCGGAGGAAATCCTTGCCGTGGCTCACCGCGTCGGCCTTTCCACACTTCTGGAGCAACGGGGAGGACTGGACATGCCCGTCGATCATGCCGGATCAGGCCTATCCGGCGGAGAGCGGCGCCGTATCGGCCTTGCCCGCGCTATTCTCTCCGACCGCCCGCTGATCCTCTGCGACGAACCCACTGCCGACCTCGATCCCGTTTCGGCCGCCGCGATCGTCACCCTGTTGATCGAACTTTCACGGAGCCGCTGCGTGCTCGTCGCCACCCATGACACTCTCGTCACCAGCGCCGCCCGACGGGAGATCGCCTTGTGAGCACCTCTCATTCAAGCATCGATCGTCCCGGCACCGGCCTCCTCGCCACGGCCGGACTGGCCCGCAGGCGGCTGTTCCTAGCCAGCTTCTGTGCAGCCCTCGCCGCCATCTCCGCCATCGGATTGCTGGCAGTCTCAGGCTGGTTCCTGACTGCCGCAGCGCTCGCAGGGTCGGCTGGCGTGGCCACGGCCATGGCGTTCAACTACCTGATCCCCAGCGCCGCGATTCGCCTGCTGGCCATCGTGCGCACCTTGTCCCGCTACGGCGAGCGCCTCCTTTCCCACAAGGTCGCGCTGGAGGGCATGGCCGAATTGCGCGGCTCGCTGTTCGAAAAGCTTGCCGCACAGGACAGCCGCAAAACCCCCGATACGGCGCCGGGAGAGGCCAGCACCCGGCTGATCGACGATGTCGAGGCGCTGGAAGACCTGGTGATCCGCCAGCCCGCCCGCCACGCTGCACTTGTCGCTGCCGCCACCAGCCTTGCGCTGGTCGCCTTCACCGGGCTTGCGGCGACGATCTTCCTGGCCGCGATGATGGCCGCCCTTCCCGTCCTGTTCGCGCGTATATCCCGGCGGCTCACTCACCTGCCCGCCGAAGCCGCTGCCGCCGCGCTGGGCGACTTGCGCGAACGCTACGTGGAACTGGCGGCATCGCGGGCAGAGATCGCCGCCTATGGCCTTGCAGGGCAGGCTATCGCCGAGCTAGCGCCGCTCGCCCGCAGGCTCGATCTGGCGCGCGCGAAACTGTTTCGTGCCGAGGCGCTGCAGGGCGCCCTGCTTTCGATTTACGGAGCCCTTGGCGTGGCCGGAGTGCTGTTGCTGGCCAAAGCCTCGGCGCCGCTGGTGGCGCTTGCGATGCTGGCGGCGACTTCCTCGGTCGAGGCCATGGGCGGCCTTTCGCGCAGCCTGCTTCGCCGCGCCTCGCTCGCGGCGGGCCTTCGCAGGATAGCGGCACTGAACGCGCTCGACCCTGCGCTGTGTCCCACAGCAGAATCGGTGCCGGTGTCACTGACGCTGGGCGGCCGTACTTTCGAGCCCGGCGCGCGAATCGCGATTACCGGGCCGTCCGGCTCGGGCAAGACCCGCGTTCTGCTCGCCCTTGCCGGCATGGGGATGCCCACCGTTTCGCTGCGGCTTGATGGGCAGGATATTGCAAGCTGCCCGCCCCCCCAACTGCGTGCGGCGTTTGCCCTTTCGCCTCAGGACGCACCGATGCTGATCGGCAGCGTGGCCGACAACTTGCGCATTGCCCGACCGGGCCTTGGCGAAGCGGAGATGTGGGAAGCCCTCGAAACCGCCCAGTTGAAAAAGCGTATCGCCCGCAGCGAGTGCGGGCTCGACACGCCCGTTTCGGAAGGCGGCGGCATTCTGTCCGGCGGCGAACGCAAGCGGCTGTCGCTGGCCCGTGCCCTCCTGGCCGGCCGCCCCTGGCTTCTGCTGGACGAACCCAGCGAAGGACTGGACGCGGCGACCGAACAGGCACTCGTCGGCAGCCTGCGCAACTGGCTGGACTGCACCGGAACCGGCCTCGTTCTCGTGTCGCACCGCAAGGCCCCGCTGGACCTGTGCGACGTGCATGTCGCGGTAGAAACGCTCGCCTGAAGGTTCAGCGAAAGACGCGGGCGAACCGTGCCGCGCCGCTGTCAGGCGCAAGCACGGGCGCGTCTTGCGGCGGGGGGACCTCGGCCTTGCCCCCCATAACCGCGAGCGCATGCCCTATGCCGCTCATGCGTTCAGGATCGACCTGATAGAATACCTGCTTGCCGCTACGCTGCGACAGCACCAGGTCGGCCTTTCGCAGGATCGAGAGTTGCTGCGACAGGCCGGGCTGGCCGATGCCGGTAGCATCCTCGATCTCTCCCACCGAAAGCTCCCTTTCGCAAATTGCGTGGAGAATCTGGAGGCGCACCGGGTGGGCGAGGGCGCGCAGGACTTCGGCCAGGGCGTCCAGTTCTTCGGAAACGGATGGATCGGCCATGTCAGCCCCCGTCGCTCAACGGCGCGTGAAACCAGCCGGCCGGATCTTCGGACGCGAACGCCGCCTCCGCCGTTTCGCCTGGAATTCGCAAGAGATCCGCGCCCGGCTGCCAATCGGCCGGTGCCAGCCCGGAGCCGCCACGCACGCGCTGCAGCGCCGTCAGAATGCGCAACATTTCCGGGATCGAGCGGCCCACTGTCAGCGGATAGCTGTTCATCGCCTGAATCACCCCGTCCGGGTCTATGAAATAGGTCATCCGCACGGTGCCGCTGTCATGGGCATTGCTCGAGACCATGCCGTAGCCACGGGCGATCTCCATCGTCGGATCCTCGATGATCGGGAAATCAATGGTGACGCCGGTAGTATCGCGAATCAGGCGAATCCACGCGAGATGCGAATAAAGGCTGTCGACCGACAGTCCCACCAGCCTGCAACCAAGCGCCCCGAACTCCGGAGCGGCGCGGGCGAGGGCCACGACTTCGCTGGTGCAGACCGGGGTGAAGTCAGCCGGATGGGAAAACAGGATCAGCCATTCCCCCCGGCAGCTATCGAGATCAAACGGCCCCTGCGTACTGCGCGCCACGAAGCGCGGCACCACGTCGCCGATTCGCAAAGGCTGCATTGCAACGTCCCAGCCTTCCACGATTTCCCCGCCCGATGTCATTGTCATCGGAAAACAATTACATGTTTATTTTCTACCGTAAAGCGTCACGGACAAAATCAGGCGTGAATCTGCAAGTCAGCCCGCCAAAAGCGGTCATTATCTATTCTGATGGATTATCGAAGAAGGAATTGTCGTAAGTGAAGTCCGTGCCGGGTCATGCGATTGCGAGGTGGTTTCATCTCCGTCACAGCGCCGTACACTTTCGGACAATATGATGCAGATGCGGCAAAAACCTGCGACATGTGGGGCTCAGGAAGGCGTCATCGACAGTCAGGACACGGACCGCACCGATGATTCGCCTCTTTCACGCCGTCGGCGCACTTGCCGCTTCTTCCTGCTTCCTCACAGGCATCAGCGCCCCGTCGCCGAACGCAGCTGCAGACAGACCCGCCATGATCGGTTCCGAACATCCGGTGTTTCTCGGCCGCATGACGGTTTCGGCAACCGCACTGCCCGCGAAATAATACAGGTAAGAGGGAAAAGACGGCTTGGAGCGGGTAGCGGGAATCGAACCCGCATAGCCAGCTTGGAAGGCTGGAGCTTTACCACTAAGCTATACCCGCCCGTTCAGGGACCGTATCCAGCCGTCGTGGCAGCCGCTTGCCACGAGAGGGGCGCCGCCGTCAACGGCTCTCTTTCATATTGTGCCCAATAGATGAACTGGCGGCTTAGTGCCCCGGATAGTCGAGCAGGGCGTGAGGGACGATTCCCGCTTCGCGAAGGCGTTCTCCGCCGCCCAGGTCGGGCAGATCGATTGCGAACAGCGCATGATCGACCCTGGCCCCGACGCGGCGCAGCAATTCAGCAGCGGCCAGCGCGGTGCCGCCGGTGGCCAGCAGATCGTCAACCAGGACGACATGGCTTCCTTCGCCAACCGCTTCCGGATCGACTTCCAGCGTGTCCGTACCGTATTCCAGGGCATAGTCGATGGCGATCACCGGAACCGGCAGCTTGCCCGGCTTGCGGATCGAAATGAACCCCAGCCCCAGACGCGCCGCGATGGCCGCACCGAAAATGAAGCCTCGGGCTTCGACACCGGCGATTGCTTGCGCACCCGCCGCCTCGGCCTTTGCCGCCATCAGTTCGACCGCTGCCGCGAAGCCGGGCCCGTTGCCGACCAGCGTCGTGACGTCACGGAACAGGATGCCGGGCTTGGGAAAGTCCGACACGGTGCGCACCAGCGCCTTGATCTCGTCGATGGTCATGGTCGCCGTCCTTAGGGGCTGGAGCCTGTAAACGAAAGGGCCCCCGCCATGGGAATGGCGGAGGCCCTTCGGTCAGGTCAGGATCGGAAAGCTCAGTGCTTCTTGCCGGCCCAGATGTTGCGGTAGGACATATAGCCCAGGATCGTGGCAAAAAGCAGGAATCCGAGGACCGGCCAGCCGGTCTGCTTGCGCTTTTCCAGCTTGGGCTCGGCAGTCCAGATCAGGAAGGCGGCAACGTCCTTCGACATCTGGTCCACGGTCGCCTTGGTGCCGTCTCCGTAAGTCACCTGGCCCTCACCGGTCAGCGGCGGCGGCATCGCGAGGTTGAGGTTCGCGAAGTACGGGTTGTAATGCAGACCTTCAGGAGTCTTGGAATCCGGGAACTTCTTCAGGAGTTCCGCGGGCTGGTCCTGATACCCGGTCAGTAGCGAGTAGACGTAGGCGGGGCCTTCGTGACGCGCCTTGGTGATCAGCGACAGGTCCGGCGGAGTACCCTGGCCACCATACATGACCGGCGGGAAGTAGTCGGTCGCCATGCCTTCGCGGGTTTCCACTTCGCCGGTCGCGTTGTTGTAGACCGGAACCTGGAACCCCTTGGCGATCGCCTTCACTTCGGCGTCGTTATAGCCAAGCGCGGCAAGGTCACGGAAGGCGACGTGGCGGATCGCGTGACAGGCGGCGCAGACTTCCTTGTAGACCTGGAAACCGCGCTGAAGCTGCTGGCGATCGAACTTGCCGAAGGCGCCATCACTGGCGAAGCTGACTTCCTTGGGCGTGAGATGGAACTCGTGCTCGGCGGTTGCCGCAGGCGGTTCGGTTATCTGTTGATAGGCGCCCTTGCCGAAGGACCATGCCAGGGCCACCGTGAAGAACAGCCCGACGAGGATCGAGAGAATGCGTGCCATGTCTTTCGTCTTTCGTTCCAGCTGTGGTCAGGCGGCTGCCGTCGGCGCGGGCTGCGCCGGGGTCAGCTTGGCGGCTTCATCCTCGCCGAGAACGGACTCGGTGATGGAAAACGGCAGCGGATCCGGCTTCTCGATGGCCGAGACGATCGGGATCACGATCAGGAAGTGCGCGAAGTAATAGAGCGCCGCGATCTGGCTCAGCATCACGTAGGGCTCTGCCGCCGGTGCACCGCCGCAGTAGAACAGTACCGCCATCGCCGGGATCAGGCCGAAGAAGAAGAACTTGCGGTAAAGCGGACGGTACGAACCCGAGCGGACCGGCGAACGGTCCAGCCAGGGCAGGAAGAACCACACGAGGATTGCGCCGAACATTGCCAGCACGCCCATGAGCTTGGCCGGAATGAAGAAGAAGTCCTGCGTGAAGGCGCGCAGGATCGCGTAGAACGGCCAGAAGTACCATTCAGGCACGATGTGCGCGGGGGTGCTCATCGGGTTGGCCGGGATGTAGTTGTCCGGGTGGCCGAGCGCATTCGGGAAGAAGAACAGCGCGGTGCAGAACAGGATCGCGAAGACGCCGATCGCCCAGCCGTCCTTGGCGACGTAGTAGGGATAGAACGGAACGGTGTCGCTCTCGCTTTTCACTTCGACGCCGGTGGGGTTCGACGAACCCGGGATATGCAGCGCCCAGATGTGCAGGATCACCACGCCCACGATGACGAAGGGCAGCAGATAGTGCAGCGAGAAGAAGCGGTTGAGCGCGGCGTTATCCGGTGCGAAACCGCCGAGCAGCCACTGCTGGAGCGGTTCGCCCACGAAGGGAATCGCGCCGAACAGGCCGGTAATGACCTTGGCCCCCCAGAAGCTCATCTGACCCCAGGGCAACACGTAGCCCATGAAGGCGGTGGCCATCATCAGCAGGAAGATCACCACGCCAAGCAGCCACACCATTTCACGCGGGGCCTTGTACGAACCGTAGAAAAAGCCGCGGAAGATGTGGATGTAGATGACGACAAAGAACGCCGAGGCGCCGTTGGCGTGCGCATAGCGCATCATCCAGCCCCAGTTCACGTCGCGCACGGTCTGCTCGACCGTATCGAACGCGACTTGCGTGTTGGCTGCATAGTGCATGGCCATCACGATGCCGGTGACGATCTGCAGGCCGAGGCAGAGCGCGGCGAGGAAACCGAAGTTCCAGAAATAGTTCAGGTTGCGCGGAACCGGATAGCCGCCACCGACCGAATTGTAGACGAGGCGCGGCAGGGGCAGCCTTTCGTCCATCCACTTCATGAAGGGATTGGTCGGGGTATATTCCTTGGCCCAGGGAAAGCTCATGTTCTTGATCCTCTCTCTTGGCCTCAACCGATCTTTACGACCGTGTCAGTGGTGAACGCGTAGTCCGGAACCTCGAGGTTCTTGGGCGCCGGGCCCTTACGGATACGGGCGGCAGTATCGTAGGAAGAGCCGTGGCAGGGGCAGAAGTATCCGCCGAATTCGCCTTTCGGCTCGCCTTCTCCGGCACCGAGCGGAACGCAGCCAAGGTGCGTGCAGACGCCCATGGTGATCAGCCAGTTTTCCTTGCCTTCCTTGGTGCGCTCCTCAAGCGTCTGCGGATCGCGCAGGGAGGAGACGTCCACCTTGTTGGCTTCCGAAATCTCATGCGGCGTCAGGTTGCGCACGAAGACCGGCTGCTTGCGGAAGATCGCCTTGATGGCCTGTCCGGGCTGGATCGAGGAAATGTCGATCTCGGTGGAAGAAGCCGCGAGAACATCCGCCGATGCGGACATCTGGCTGACCAGCGGGACGACGATACCCACGCCGGCGACACCCGCCGCGCTTACCGCGGCGATATTGATGAAATCGCGCCGCCGCACGCCATCTGCTTCTGCCATGTTTGCCCTTGCCTTGTTTTTCGACAACCCACCCCCGGAAATCCGGAAAGCAAGCCCAGATCCTGACCAATTCTATTTTAGCCTGGTATCCCCCGTGACGGTTTAATGATCCGGGAGCGACCCGAAACGAATACCGACTTTGCGGACCTGATATACACGGAAGCCAGCCCTGCCAACCGCCTTTTTGGACGCAAGGGGGCCAGCGACCGCCAACAAATTCAAGGCATAACCGTTCGGCGGTCATCCCGGATGGGTCGGTTCAGCCCAGCCCTATCACCGAAATCTGGCGCCCGTAGGCCGCCTCGCCGCGGTGCGTGGCGCGGCGATAGGAATAGAAACGCCGGGGCGCCGAATAAGTATCAAGGCCAAGACGCTCCACACCGCCGATTCCCGCCGATTCCAGGCGGGAGGCGACATAGAGTTCGAGATCGAACTGCCAGTGCCCATCCCGCCCCGCGGAGAAGAAACGGGAGTTGTCCACCCCCTTGCCGAGGAAGCCGTTCCGGAAGGCATCGTCCACTTCATAGGATGCCTGGGAAATGCACGGGCCGACCGCCGCGACGATGCGCGAACGCTGAGCCCCGAGCGATATCATCTGAGCGATGGTGCTGTCCGTAACCCCGCCGATCGCGCCTTTCCATCCTGCATGCGCCGCGCCGATGACGCCCGCCTCCCGATCTGCAAGCAGGACCGGCGCGCAATCCGCCGTAACGACGCCGATCAGCACGCCCGCCTGACGGGTGACAAGTGCATCGGCATGAGGGCGTTGCTCGTCGCTCCACCCGTCAGCCCCCAGAATTACGCAGTCGGGCGAATGAACCTGATACACCGATAGCAACGACGCCCCCGGCAGAACTGCGGCAGCGGCGCGGCGGCGGTTCTCGGCGACGGCTTCGGGCTCGTCGCCCGAACCCAGGCCGACGTTCAGGCCTTCGACCTCGCCGGTGCTCACACCGCCCCGGCGGCCGAGGAAGCCGTGCGGCAATCCTTCGAGCAGGCCCGCCCGGTTGACTTCGACCGCCTCCCCCACGTCAGCCAAGGCTCTTGCTCACCTGCTCGCGCACGTCGCGCGAAAGGTTCGGCTCCGCGGCGATCTTTTCCAGTTCGGCGCGCATCATCGCGGCGCGGACAGGCTCGATCCGCCGCCAGCGGCCGAGTTGCGGCACGAAGCGCGCTGTCGTCTGCGGATTGATCGGGTCCAGCTTGCGGATCACTTCGCCGATCATCCTGTATCCGGCGCCGCTCGCATCGTGGAACGCCTTGGGGTTGACCGCCGCCGTCATGAAGAGCGCCCGGACCCGGTTGGGGTTGTTCATCGTGAAGTCGGGATGCCGCGACAGTGCCTCGACATGCTCGAGCACCTGTGGGTGGAACGAGCCCGCCTGAAGCGCAAACCACTTGTCGATCACGAGCGCGTTGCCTTCGTACCGGCGCAGGAAGTCCGCCAGCGCTTCCTCGCGCTCGGGGCCGTCGATATTGCAAAGCACGGTCAGCGCCGACTGGCGGTCAGTCATGTTGTCGGCCGCCCGGTACTGCGCGATGGCACGGCGGGCCCCTTCGGCCGCATCGCCCGAAGCGATCAGGACCAGCGCCTGTCCCTTGGTCTTTCGCGCTCCGCGCGCATGCGCCTCGCGAGAGTAAGATACGGCGGAAACGCGGTCATGCAGCGCCCGCAATTCACCGGTGAGTTCGGCGCCGAGCCAGGACTTGAGCGCCTCGCGTTCCTCGTGAATCGCAGCCGGATCTGCCACCAGCACCTGTTCGGCGAGATAGGCGACGCCGGGAAGTACCATCAGCTCGCCGCGCATCAGGTCATCGAGCGCCTCGTCGGCCAGAATCGAGGCAAAGGCCTGCCCGATCGCCTCGCGCCCCTCGGCGCGCGCCGCATCCGAAAGACCGCCGCCGACAGCCGCGACCAGGTGCTGGACCACGAGGCTCTGCATCGCCTCGTACCGGGCGAAGGGATCGTCATCGTGAGCCGCCAGGAACACCAGATCCTCGTTACTCCGCTCGATCTCGATGGCAACGGGGGCCGAGAAGCCGCGATTGATGGAAACCACCGGCGGGCGGGTGAAACCCTCGAACGAAAAGCTGGCGCTGTCCTTGTCGAGCACGATCAGTCGCTCGCCCGAGTGCGTGCCGCTGTCACGGTCATAAAGGGCGATACGCAGCGGAATCGGCACGGCCTGCTTTTCGGGCTGGCCCGGCGTTGCCGGAACGGTCTGGGTCAGCGTGAGGGTTGCCGTTTCCGCCTCGTGCGACAGTTCGGCGGCGACCTGCGGCGTGCCGGCCTGGGAATACCACAGACGGAACTGCGCAAGGTTCAGCCCGGTACCGTCCTCGATTGCCTTGACGAAGTCCTCGCAGGTTGCCGCCTCGCCGTCATGGCGGCCAAAGTAGAGATCGGTGCCCTCACGGAACTTGTCGGTGCCCGCCATGGTCCGCATCATGCGGATCACCTCGGCGCCCTTGTTGTAGACGGTGGCGGTGTAGAAGTTGCTGATTTCCTGATAGGAATCAGGCCGGATAGGGTGTGCCAGCGGCCCCGAATCCTCGGGGAACTGGGCAGCGCGCAGAACCCGCACGTCCTCGATCCGCTTGACCGCCTCGCTGCCCATGTCGGCGCTGAACAACTGATCGCGAAGGACGGTGAAGCCTTCCTTGAGCGAAAGCTGGAACCAGTCCCGGCAGGTCACGCGGTTGCCCGACCAGTTGTGGAAATACTCGTGCCCGATCACGCTCTCGATGCCGTCATAGTCGGCATCGGTCGCGGTTTCCGGCTCCGCCAGGACATAGCGCGTGTTGAAGACGTTGAGGCCCTTGTTCTCCATCGCGCCCATGTTGAAGTCGGAAACGGCAACGACGTTGAACAGGTCCAGATCGTATTCCCGCCCGAAGACCTCCTCATCCCACTTCATCGAGCGGATCAGCGAATCCATCGCGTGATCGGTGCGCTGTTCGTCACCGGGACGGACCCAGATGTTGAGTTCGACCTTGCGGCCGGAGCGGGTCGTGAAATCGGCATGATTGGCCACGAGATCACCCGCGACCAGCGCGAAAAGGTAGCTCGGCTTGGGCCAGGGATCGTGCCATTCCGCCCAGTGCGTACCGTCCTCTCCCTCACCCGTGGCGATGCAGTTGCCATTGGCGAGCAGGATCGGGAACTGCGCCTTGTCGCCCGCCATGCGGACCGAATAGGTGGAGAGCACGTCCGGACGATCGGGGAAGAACGTGATGCGACGGAAACCCTCGGCCTCGCACTGGGTGCAAAGCATTCCGTTGGAGGCGTAGAGCCCCATGAGCTGGCTATTCGCCGCCGGATTCACCGCAGTCTCGACCGCGACTTCGTGTGCCTCCCCGGGCAGTTCGACGAGAAGATCCGGACCGTCGAGGCGCCAGTCGTTCACGGCTTCGCCATCGACGTGGACAGAGAGCGGGGCGATCTGGTCGCCGTTCAGGCGCAGGGTCGACGTGCCGTTCCCTTCCGGGTTGCGGCGGACCGAGAGCCTGGCCAGAACCCGCGTTCCATCGATACCGAGCTGGAAATCGAGGGCGATCTGCGGCACCAGCCACGCCGGCGGCAGATAGTCCTCGCGATGAATGACCGGCGGCGCCTGAGGCGCGGGAGCGGCATCGGCGATCTGCACGTTGGCATCGGGCGAGGAGGGGGTGCTGGCAATGTCCATGCCGCTAAATTAGAGCCTTGCGCTTCGAATGCCAGTCATGGCGCACGAATTCACCGCCGAAACGAGAGGAATGCCTCATGACGCCCCGGATGCCGAAGCGCCTGTTCATTTTCGGGCTGGGCTATACCGCGCGGGTGATCGCAAGCCGCCTCTCCGCACAGGGTTGGGAAGTGATCTCCACCGGCCGCGAAGGAACGCTTTCGTTCGAGGATGCAGGCAATGTCCGTCTCGCGCTGGCCGACGCCGATCATGTGCTTTCCTCCGTTCCGCCCGGCAGCGAGGGACGCGGTGAACCACTCGATCCGGTGCTGGAGCGTTACGGCGATGCAATGAAGGGCAAGGCGCTGTCCTATCTCTCGTCCACCGGGGTCTACGGCGATGCGGGCGGCGCGTGGGTGGACGAAAGCGCGCCCGTGGGCACAGGTCGGCGGACGGCGCGGGCCGAGGCGGACGGCGAATGGCTGTCCCTCGGCGCGCGTGTCTATCGCCTGCCGGGAATATACGGCCCAGGCCGCTCGGTGCTGGATCGTGTGCGCAACGGACGCGCGCACCGCATCGACCTGCCGGGGCAAGTGTTCAGCCGCGTCCACGTCGAGGACATCGCCTCCGGCGTTATCGCCGGGCTGGAGCGGTCGCCGGGTGCCTACAATCTCGCGGATGACCTGCCTTGCAGCCAGAATACGCTGGTCGAGGAAGCCTGCCGCCTGCTGGGCCTTCCGCTGCCGCCGCTGCAGTCGGTGGAGGAGGCGCAGCTCTCCGCCATGGCGCGGGGCTTCTATGCGGAAAACCGCCGCGTGGCGAACGGCAAGGCAAAGCGCGTGCTCGGCTGGACCCCGCGCTTCCCGACTTATCGCGAGGGGCTGCGCGCCCTCAGCGCCACCACCAGCCCCACCGTCGCCAGAACCGCCCCCGAGATCGCCAGCGGCGACCAGCGATAGCCCTCGAACAAGGTCGAGATGAACATGGCAATGATGATGACCGCGACACCGTTATAGGCCGCCTTGCCCGCCCCAAGCTGGCGGATCAGGGTGTAATAGAGGGGGAAGGTCACCACCGAGCCCAGGATCGCCAGATAGGCGGTGCCCAGCCAGTAGGCGGGCTCCGTTGGGATCACCGGCGGTCCGGCAAGGACGTATGCCACCACGAGATCGCAGATCGTGCCATAGAGCATTGCCCATGCCAGCAGGCTTGCCATGGGCAATGCCTTGCCAGTCTCGTTGGCCTGGATCACGTTCGAGACCGAGGCGCACATCATCGCGATCGATGCAAAGACGGTACCCAGCAGGACCTTGCCGCCGAGCGGCGCCTCGTGCGCCTCATGAAGGAGCAACAGCGCCAGTCCGCCGATGGCGATCAGGCTGCCGATGGCGAAACGCCATGTGACGGGCTGCTTCAGCAGCACCCTTGCGAGAATCGCATTGGGCACCAGAAGCAGTCCGATCATCACCGCGACGATCCCGGACGTAAGATGCATCTCGGCCCGGTAGACGAAGTTGTAATTGCCGCAGAATTGCGCCGCGCCCACCGCGAATGCGAGGATCTGTCCGGCCTTGCCCAGCTTCAGGCCCTTCCTCGTCACCACGGCGACGAGGAACATCGCCGGTGTCGCCAGGACGAAACGCCAGGCGACGGACCAGCTTGCCGGCACCTCGCCGATCTGGCCGGTGATGACGAACCACGTCGATCCCCATATGAGCGCCACCAGCAGGAACGGCAGCGCGATCGCGGGCTTCATGAATTCCGGTGCCGCCTCGGTGCCCTCGGTCACAGCGCGGCAATCGCGCGGGCAAGGGCGGAAACGTGTTCCTCCTGCGAATCCCACGCCGTCACCAGCCGGGCGGCATCGTCGCCCCAATCGTAGAACTCGAACCCTTGTCCGCGTAGCGCTTTCCGTTCGGCGGGGGTGGAAACCAGGAATACCTCGTTCGCCTCTACCGCGTGCAGCAGGCGGTCCTTCGCCGCTGCGGCGATCTCGGCTGCCGCCCGGTTTGCCGCGCGCGCATTGTCCAGCCAGAGATCGTCCTCCAGCATCGCGAGAATCTGCGCCGCCAGATAGCGCCCCTTCGATTGCAAATGCCCCGCACGCTTGCGGCGGAAGCGCACCTTTTCCGCCAGAGCCGGGTCGAAGAACACGATGGCCTCGGCGCTCATCCCGCCGTTCTTGACCATGCCGAAGCTCAACGCATCGACATTGCCGGCCGCCTGCGCCGCGTTCCCGCCCAGAAACGCGGCCGCATTGCCGAAACGCGCGCCGTCCATATGCAACCCGAGCCCCCGGGCTTTCGCGAAATCCGAAAGCGCCGCCAGTTCTTCAGGCCGGTAGACCCGGCCATATTCGCTCGCCTGCGTGATCGAGATCGCATGAGGCTGCACCTGATGCACGCCGTCACGAATCGGATCGATGACTTTCGCGGCAGCTTCCGGCGTGATCTTCGCACCTTCCCCGTCCGCCAGCAGCAGCTTTGCACCGTGCAGGAAAAAGCCCGGAGCGCCGCCCTCGTCCATCTCGATATGCGCTTCGCGGTGGCAGATCACCGCGCCATGCGGCTCCACCATCGCCGAAAGCGCGAGGCAATTCGCCGATGTCCCCGTGGCCACCCAGAGAGCGGCGCATTCGCGTCCGAACAGCGCGGAAAAACGCTCATCCAGCGCGCGGCTCAAGCCATCGCCGTCGTAAGGCGAATCCGGCGCATCGGCAGCCTTCATGGCATCCCATATCTTCGGGTGGACCCGCGCGGCGTTGTCGGAAAGGAACTTCATGGCCATATGCCCTGTAAGCGGACGCAAGCGCCGTCAAGCACCCCTCTTCAGGAGATATGCCCGTGGTAGGCGTGACGATCACCAAGCACGAGACCCCGACCGGCGGCGAATACAAGGCCCACATCGCCGACAGCGACATCACCGGCCACCTGACATGGCAGACCCGGGACGGCATTCATTATGCCGACCACACCCTGGTCCCCTCCGAAATCGGCAATCGCGGCGTGGCGGCGCGGCTCGTCGAGGCGATGGTGGCGGACGCGCGGGAGAATCAGTTCAAGATCGCGCCCTTGTGCAGCTACGTCGTGGCGGCATTTCGGCGCCATCCCGAGTGGGAAGACGTAAAGGCCTGATGCGCCGGCCCGGCGGAGAGAGGGTCAGGCAAACGCGCTTACTGCTCCCCGAAACCGCCACCGCCGGGCGTTTCGATCACGAACACGTCCCCCGCCCCCAGCCGGGCCGTGGCAGTGGCTCCCAGTTCCTCCACCGAACCGTCCGCTCGCTCGATCCGGTTACGGCCCGGCTCTCCGTCCATTCCTCCGAACAATCCGAATGGCGCGGTGCCGCGCCGCTGCGAAAGGATGCCGGCCTGCATCGGTTCGAGGAAGCGCACCCGCCGGGTAGCGCCGTCGCCGCCCTTGTGCGCGCCCTTCCCGCCCGAACCGCGACGGATCGAGAATTCCTCCAGCAGCACCGGATAACTGGTTTCCAGCACTTCGGGATCGGTCAGGCGGCTATTGGTCATGTGAGTCTGGACCACCGGCGTACCGTCGAAATCAGGCCCGGCCCCCGAGCCCCCGGCGATCGTTTCGTAATACTGCCTCGTCGCATCGCCGAAGGTGAAGTTGTTCATCGTCCCCTGTGATGCAGCCATCGCGCCAAGCGCGCCGAACAAGGCGTCGGTGATCGACTGGCTGGTCTCCACATTGCCCGCAACGACGGCGGCGGGCGCCTTGGGGTATAGCATCGAGCCTTCCGGCACGCGCAAGGTGATCGGCCGCAGGCACCCCTCGTTCATCGGCACGGCATCGTCGATCAGCGTGCGAACGACATAAAGCACGGCCGCCCGCACGACCGGGAGAGGGGCATTGAAGTTATCGGTAAGCTGGGCACTGGAACCGGCGAAATCGATGACCGCGCCGCGCGCTTCACGGTCGATCGAGATCGAAACCGCTATCTCGGCGCCATTGTCCATCGGCACGCGGAACTCACCGTCCTGAAGCCGGTCGATCAGCGTGCGAACGGCCTGCTCGGCATGGGCCTGCGCATGGGCCATATAGGCGTCCACCACCTCGCGGCCCTGTTCGTCCGCCACCCGGCGCAGCTCCGAAGCACCGCGCTGGCAGGCGGCTAGCTGGGCGCGCAAATCGCCAATGTTCTGCTCGATGGCGCGCGAGGGATGTGGGCCGGAGGCGAGCAGATCGCGCAGCGGTGCTTCCTGAAGCGCGCCGCGATCGACCAGCAGCACATTATCGATCAGCACGCCTTCCTCATCCAGCGAGCGCGAGCCCGGCGGCATCGAACCGGGGCTGATCCCGCCAATATCGGCATGGTGCCCGCGCGCGGCAACGAACCAGGCGGGGACCGTCTCGCCCTCGATGAACACCGGCATGACCACGGTGATATCGGGCAAATGCGTGCCGCCGTCATAGGGCGCATTGAGGACGTAGGCATCGCCGGGCAGGATGCCCCGCCCGTCCTGCCCGTTACCGCGCCGCTGGAGGATCGTGCGCACGCTCTCCCCCATCGAGCCGAGGTGGACCGGCATGTGCGGCGCATTGGCGACAAGGTTTCCCTGCCGGTCGAACAGCGCGCAGGAGAAGTCCAGCCGCTCCCGGATATTCACCGAACTGGCCGATTGCTGGAGCGCGGCTCCCATTTCCTCGGCAATGGCCATGAACAGCGCGCCCATGATCTCCAACCGCACCGGATCGCATTCGGTGGAGCTGTCTGCCTGAACCTGCTGCGGGGCATCCCGGTTGAGGATCAGGTTGCCGACATGATCGACCCGCACACGCCAGCCGGGTTCGACGACAGTGGTGGAAACGTCATCCACCACCAGCAGCGGGCCATCGGCCGTGAAGCCCTCTGCCAGCCCCTCGCGCAGATAGAGCGGCACGCGGTGATGCGCGCCCTGCGTCCAGAGATCGACCTGCTCGGCCGCGGGCGAGGACTTCACGGGAAGAACAAGCGTCGCACCGCCGCCGGAATGGCCGGCATGGACAGCCTCCACCCGCAGCGTCTCGCCGATAAGCTGCTCGCCCGCACCGAAGCCGAAGCGCTGGAGCCAGCCGTCCCGGAATGCCTCCCGCATGGCGCAAAGCGGTCCTACCGGCACTTCGATGGCATTGTCGCTGCCCTTTGGTCGCACCGCCAGCGCAGCCTCGATCGCGATGTCGTCCGCCGCGATGCCCTGCGCGGCCAGCGCCGCGCGGGCTTCGTCCCCCAAGGCGGCAACGGCGGCATCGAGCGACGTCATGGCATTGCCGTCCAGCGGGAGCGCCAAGGTCCGCTGGCGCAGCATCCGCCGGTCGGCAAGGCCCATGCCGTAAGCCGACAGCACCGAGGCGAGCGGGTGGCACAACACGCTGGTCACGCCCAGCGCATCGGCCACCTTGCAGGCGTGCTGCCCGCCCGCGCCGCCGAACGTCACCAGCGCCGCGCGGGTCATGTCGTGGCCGCGCCGCAGCGAGACTGTCTTGATCGCATTGGCCATGTTGGCAACGGCGATCTCCAGGAAGCCTTCCGCCGCCTGTTCGCGCGTCATTTCACGGCCGGTCGCGATGCGAACGGACGCCAGCACTTCGTCCATGCGCGACTGCGCCGCGGCCAGATCGAGCGGCTCATTGCCTTCGGGGCCAAAGACATGCGGGAAATGCCCGGGCCTCAGCTTGCCGAGCAGCAGGTTGCAGTCGGTTACCGCCAGCGGGCCGCCGCGCCGGTAGCAGGCGGGGCCGGGCACAGCGCCCGCGCTCTCCGGCCCCACCAGGAAGCGTGCACCGTCGAAGCGGCAGATCGAGCCGCCGCCGGCTGCCACCGTTTCAATCCGCATCATCGGCACGCGCACGCGCACGCCCGCCACGCGCGTCTCGCTGTCGCGCTCATAGGCACCGGCATAGTGCGAAACGTCGGTGGAGGTTCCGCCCATGTCGAAGCCCAGGACATGATCGAAACCCGCCTCCCTGGCGATGGCCGCCATGCCGACGATGCCGCCCGCCGGGCCCGAGAGGATCGCGTCCTTGCCCGCAAAGGCGTCTCCGGTGGTGAGCCCGCCGCTCGACTGCATGTAGAGCGCCGTGACCTTCGGGCCGAGACCTGCTTCCAGTCCGGCCACATAACGTGCCAGCACCGGCGAGAGATTGGCGTCCACCACCGTCGTATCACCGCGCGCGATCAGCTTGATGAGCGGGGCTACCTCGTGGCTGACCGAAACCTGACTGAAACCGATCTCGCGCGCCAGCCCGGCCAGCGCCGCTTCATGCGCACTGTGGCGATAGCCGTGCATCAGCACTACCGCGACGGCGCGAAAACCCTTGTCGAAATGGCGTTGCAGCCCCTTGCGCGCGGCATCGAGGTCGAGCGGGCGGTGGACGGTGCCGTCGGCGCCGACACGCTCGTCGATCTCCAGCACCGCGGCATTCAGCGGCTGCGGCAGGACGATATGGCGAGCGAAGATGTCGGGCCTTTCCTGGGTCCCGATCTTCAATGCATCGCCGAAGCCCCGCGTGATCGCCAGCAGCACCGGCTCGCCCTTGCCTTCCAGCAGGGCATTAGTGGCAACGGTAGTGCCAAGGCGCAGTTCGGCTTCGGGCAATTCACCTTCGGCGGTTCCGGTCAGCCGCCGCATCGCCTCTACGGCGGCATCGTCGTAACGGCCGGGGTCTTCGGAAAGCAGTTTCAGCCGCTCGAACCGCCCATCGGGCGCGCGCGCCACGATGTCGGTAAAGGTGCCGCCGCGATCGACCCAGAATTGCCACATGTTCGTCATGCCGGGCTTCATGACGGCGACGACGCGGGGAGGAAAGGGAAAAGGTGGAAACTATCCCGCCCCGGCCAGCCCCTTGCGCAACCGGTCGAATGCGGTGCCCGGCCCTTCGGCAAGCCGCGCCTCGACAAGGGCGCAAACCTGATCCGGCGAATGGACCGAAGTATCGATCACCAGATCGGATTCGCTGTTGCGGTAGACTTCCTCGAAGAACCACGGCCGCAGGCGGGAGAGGCGGTCCACGATCCTTGCAACCGCATCCTCGCCCAGCAGGTCCGTAGGCATCCGCTTGGTCATGGCCCGCTCCGCCACCCGCCGTTCCAGCACTTCGAACGGTGGCTTGAGCGTGACGAGCAGGACCGGAAGCCCCTCGGTCCGCCGCAGGAGATCCTGAAGCACCGGTGGATCGGTCATCAGCAGATGGTCGAAAATGACGTTCAGTCCTTGCCGGGAACTCGCCGCCATCCACTCGTGAAAAGCGCCGAAGGCGGCCATGGCACGCGGCGCAAAGCGCCAGCGCAGCGGCCCCTCCGGCCGCGCGGGATCCAGCGGGATCGCCTCGATCCCCTCGGCGGCGAGCGGCCCGTGGTGCCCGAACCGCGCGGGAAGCGTCTGCGCGAGGAAATGATCGATGCCGTAAAGCAACCAGTAGTCCTGCTGCCGCTTCTGGAAAAGCTCGCAGGCCGTGGACTTGCCGGAACCCGAAGTGCCATTGACCACGACGATCTGCCCCAGGCTCATGCCGGCGCCCCCGGTGCGATTTCGCCGCGGGCGATGCGCCGGAACCGGTCGGCAGGGCAGAACTCCTGATTGTCGCCCCAAAGCTCCACATCGTCCCAATCCGACCGCATGAGCGACCAGACCACCGTATGGTCCGTATAGCCGGTAAAGATCAGGCCGGTATCGATTTCCGCCACGGCCAGCAATTCCCGCCCGAGCGCGTCGCTCGCCTCGAAACGAATGCGGGACGGGCCGTCCTCTCCCCATTCCAGCACTTCACGGCGACCGGACACGAGGCTGGACAAGACCCCGTCCTTCCAGATGAAACCGCCGATGCAACGTGCCTCGCGGCCCTCACCCATGACGATGGCATGGAAGGCGCGATCCTGCGCGATGCCCCAGAAATAGCCCCCGCAGGCCAGCGATTCATAATCGCGCGCACCGTAGGAACAGTCCCGCAGGGACAGGCAGTCTACCGCGAACTCCTCTCCCTTGCAGCGCAGGGTGCCGGTCATGCGGCCGGGCTGTTCCAGATGGAACTTCGCTGTTGCCGCCTGTCCTGCCTCGCCAGTCCTGAGTTGATGGACCGGGCCGATCGCGGTCCATGTCAGATCGAAGAACAGGCCATCCCGGTCATAGTCCAGCTTGTACCGCGAAAGCGGCTCAATCATCCGGCACGACAGCGAATTGCGCGCCTCCATGTCGAACTTGGCGGCAGTGGCGGGCATCGCCTGGAGATGGGCCCAGTCGTAATGGAGGCAGTTCCACTGATACCGCCCGCTGGCGTCCCACAACACCGGCCCGCCGTTCAGCATGCCCATGTTGGGCCGGAAATAGTGCTGGATCAGCCCGTGAATCCGCCGCTCGGGAAGCGTGACCGAGAACCAGGCGCTTTCATTCCAGTAGGGATTGTCATCACGCTCGGCGGCAAAGAAATCGGCAAACGCAAGGTCGGTCATGAAGCCCTTCTCCTTGCCGGCCATGGCAGCAAGGAGGATGCTTCAAGGCAATGACCGCAGCGGCAATCGCGCCTACCCCAAGCCGCGCGCGCCTACCCGAAGCCGCGCGAAAGCCAGTCCTCGGCCAGCCCGGCGAGGAACGCGGCACCGCGCGGCAAGGCCTTTTCGTCGACCATCATCTTCGTGGAATGGATGCCGCAGCAGTGCTTCCAGTCCGCGCCTTCCTGCGCCACGCCGAGGAAGAACATCGCCCCCGGCACCTTTTCGAGAACGTAGGCGAAGTCCTCCGCGCCCATGATCGGGTCCTTGAGGCGCTGGAATGCCGCCTCGCCGTGAAGGTCGCGGGCCACGCGCTCGCCAAAGTCCACCGCGCGGGCATCGCAGACCGTGACCGGAAAGCCCTCGTGGATCGCCACCTCACCCTTGAAACCATGCGCGCCCGCGATCCCGGCGACGAGCAGCGGCAGTTCCTCCTTCAGGCGGGCGCGGTTGGCGGCGGAAAGCGTGCGCATCGTGCCGGTGAGCCGCGCCGTGTCGGGTATGACATTATGGGCGCTGCCCGCCTCCACCTTGGCGATGGTGACGACGACAGGGTCGAACACAATGAAACGGCGCGCGACCATGGTCTGGATCGCCATGACCACCTCGCAGGCGACCGGAACCGGATCGAGCGTATCGTGCGGCATCGAGGCGTGGCCGCCGCGCCCCGTCACCGCAATGCGCAGTTCGTCCGCCGCAGCCATGAGCGGCCCCGCGCGGCCGCCGATCACGCCGTGAGGAGCATTGGGCATGATGTGCAGCGCAAAGGCGGCATCGGGCAGGGGGCGGTCGAAACCATCGCCGCCCAGTAGCCCGTCCTCCAGCATGAAGCGGGCACCATGATAGCCCTCCTCTCCGGGCTGGAACATGAAGCGGACCTCGCCTTTCAGCCGTTCCGCGCGGGCGGCGAGGAGTTCGGCCGCTCCGGCCAGCATGGCGACGTGGGTGTCATGCCCGCAGGCGTGCATCACCCCGGGAATGGTGGACGCGAAGTCCAGGCCGGTTTCCTCCGGCATCGGCAGCGCATCGGTATCGCCGCGCAGCAACACGCAGCCGCCTTCTCCCGCACCGCCCCTGAGCGTTGCGACGAGGCCGGTCGTCGATGGTCCTTCGCGCCATTCCAGCGGCAGGTGGGACAGGGCCGCCCTGATCTTGTCCCGGGTCTTTGGATTGTGAAGGCCGATCTCGGGTTCGGCATGAACGGCGCGGCGCAGCGCAACGATGCGATCGGCAAGGCCTTCGGCCTGCTGGGTCAGGGAGAGGGAGAGCATGGCGGCATGATAGCTCTCCCCCCTCACCTGTCGAGACTCAGCCTGCGCTGGAATCCGCGACCGGAAGATCGCCTTCGGGATCGGGCATGATCCGGATTTCGTTACGCTCGATCTGCTGGAGCGTTCGCCACGCCATAAGCCCCATGGCGACGTAGGAAACCGCGCCGCCCAGCGCCACCGCCCATGCCGCGCCGCTGGAACCGGTAGGCAGCAGGATGACCAGCCCGATCGCCATCGCCACCAGGGCGATGAGCCGTGCGATCAGCGAATGCCGCGCCCGGCCGGTGGCGTGAAGCACGGGCTCGAAGGCCACGCTGGCAAGGTCGAAGCTCGCCGCAAGGGTCAGCGGCACGAGGATCGCCGCGCCCTGTTCGAAATCGTTGCCGCCGATCACTTCCAGCATCTGCTTGCCCAGCAGCACCGCCACAGTGACGACGACGATGCCGGCAAGACCGGCGATCTTGCTGGTCTGGAGCGCCAGCTTGCGGAATTCCGCCGCCTCGGAGGAAACGCGGGCACGCGCCACTTCGGCATAGACCGACCGTGTGAGCAGCGAGGAAAGCTTGCTGAGCGCCTGCGAAAGCTGCGAGGCGAGGCGGTAAAGGCCTGCCGCCTTGGTGCCCACCCAGGCCCCGACGATCAGCAGCGGGCCGTTCTTCATCGCCGCATCGAGCGTGGAGGCCACGTAAGTCTGCATGAAGAACCGCGTGACGCCGGGATTCTCGTCAATCGACTGGCGCCAATTGCGAAGGTTCCGCAGGTTCACCGCTTCCGGGCAAAGCCGACGCGCCATGACCCAGTAGAGCGCGGCTTCCAGGATATCGATCGCAGCCCATGCGAACAGGAAACGCCCGACGCTCGGCCCGGTCAGCCATATGACCAGAGAAGCGGCCAGTCGTCCGCTGGGAACCACGGCCTCCACATAGACGGCCATGTCGAACCGGTTGAGCGCGCGCACGATGCCGGTGGGCGCCGAAACCAGCGCCCAGAGCGACCCCACGCAGAACCAGAAGGCCACGTCGATGAAATGCGGGTTGAGGTCCAGCATATGGGCGAAGCCGTAGATCAGGATCGCCGCGAGCCCGCAGCCGATGATCGCGCCGACAGCATCGAGTATGCCGCAAAGCATCCCGAGGCGGCCAAGCTTGCCCCAGTCCTTCTGGTGGACATGCTCGCTGCCGTAACGGACGACCACGCGCCAGGTCTGGAAACTGGCAAGCGCGATGAGCGCCTGCGCGGTCCCGAAGATCAGCGAAAAGTGGCCGAAATCCTTGAGGCCGAGCGACCGTGTCTGGATGGCCAGATAGGCGATGCCGCAAACGGCACCGAAACCCTTGCCGCCCAGCAGCCAGGCCGTGTTCTGGAGTATCCGCCCTAGCGGAGATTTGCTCTCGCGGCGGTGAAATTTGGCGGACATTGGGCCAGCATGTGAACGAGGGGGAAGAGACTTGCAAGCTATCGCGACCCGGGATGTCACCAGCCTGAACGAATAGGCCCGCACGGGGATCGTCCCGGCCCGTTCGTGCCGCACCTTTTCCTTTTGCCTTGCAATGCCTAGATGCCGGGTTCCTCCCCCAGCACGAAACGTAGAACCTATGATCGAACACGCCATTCTTCTCAGCGCCGGCCAGGGCTCGCGGCTGCTTCCGCTTACCGCCGAACGGCCGAAATGCATGATCGACTTCTCGGGCAAGTCGCTGATCGAATGGCAGATCGAGATGCTGGCGCGCGGCGGCGTGAAGCGGATCGACGTTGTCACCGGCTTCATGACCGACATGCTGGAAGAGCACCTGAATGCGATCAGCGACCCGCGAGTCGAGATCAACATCCGCTTCAACCCATTCTTCAAGGTGGCGGACAATCTCGGCTCCTGCTGGATCGCGCGCGAGGCGATGCGTGGAGACTTCCTGATCCTCAACGGCGATACGCTGGTGTCGGAGGAAATCGTCAGAAAGGTGCAGCAGGGCGCCGCCGATGCCGACGGCAATCCTTGGCCCATCACCGTTACCGTGGACATCAAGGCCGAAGGCTACGACAGCGACGACATGAAGGTGGAGCGCGAGACCGATGGCCGGTTGGTCCACATCGGCAAGACGCTCACCGCGCAGCAGTCCAACTCCGAATCGATCGGGTTCCTGGCCTTCCGGGGCGAAGGGGCGGACCTATTCCGCGAAACCGTCCGCCAGGCCATGCGCACGCCCGAAGGCGTCCAGCACTGGTATCTCAAGGTCATCGATTCGATTGCCCCCACCGGAAAGGTCGGGACCGTCTCGATCGAGGGCCTGGATTGGGCCGAAGTCGATTTCCTCAACGACATCGAGATCGCGACCGGCCTCACCGATACCTGGAAATGACCCAAAAAGGCGGGCAAAGCCATGCTTTGTCCGCCAACTCCGACTGATGGGCGAGCGCGCGTCGCCCACAGGCGCGCGGCATCGCGCCCGCCCTCCAGGACAATCGGGACGGGCGAGCCGAAAAGCCCTCAGCAAGACAGCGTAACTGGCCCTCCGGCGCTTTTACCCTATAGTGCCCGATATGAATGTCCCTTCCCCCGCCGCCGGAAACAAGTCCGCAACCTTTCCTTGTTTCGGGCTGGCTCCCTGGGCGATCGCGGTACCGCTTCTCGCGGTTGCGGCCATCGCGCTGGGCAAGCCCTCGAATGTGCTGATGGCGGCATCGCTGGCGGTCGTGCTGGGCGGTGCCATCATGTCGGCGGTCTATCATGCCGAAGCCATCGCGCACCGTGTGGGCGAGCCGTTCGGCACGCTGATCCTGGCCTTTGCCGTAACGGTAATCGAAACCTCTCTGATCGTCTCGATCATGCTCAGCGAAGGAAACGGGGCACAGGCATTGGCACGCGATACGGTGATCGCCGCCGTCATGATAACGATCAACGGGATAGTCGGTGTCTGCCTCCTGCTGGGCGGCGGCCGGCACCATGAACAGGGCTATACCCAGTCCGGCGTGAACCACGGCCTCGCCATCCTCGCGACGCTTTCGGTGCTGACCCTGGTGATGCCCAACTATACCACCAGCCAGGTCGGCCCGTTCTACAACGAGAAGCAGCTGATCTTTGTCGGCGTCGTCTCGTTGATGCTCTACGGCACCTTCGTCGTCGCCCAGACGATCCGTCACCGCGACCACTTCCTCTATCCCGAGGAAAGCGACGATGGGCACGAAAAAGTCCCGGTGAACAAGGCCCTGGCTGCGGGCGTCATGCTCCTTGTTGCGCTTGTCGCGGTGGTCATGCTGGCCAAGGCGCTTTCGCCGTCGATCGAGGCCGGAGTAGCCGCCATGGGCGCCCCCCATGCCACGGTCGGCATCATCATCGCCGCACTGGTTCTGGCACCCGAAAGCCTGGCCGCGCTTGGCGCGGCCCGTGCCAACCGGGTGCAGACCAGCCTCAATCTCGCGATCGGTTCGGCACTGGCGACGATCGGTCTCACCATCCCGGCCGTTGCGGTCGCCTCGATGTGGATGGGGCTGGATCTCGAGCTCGGCCTGTCGATCAAGTCGACGGTCCTGCTGGCGCTCACCCTGCTGGTCGCCACGTTGACGCTCAGCACCGGACGGACCACCCTGGTGCAGGGTATGGTCCATCTGGTGATCTTCGCGACCTACCTTTTCACGACCCTGGTTCCGTAGAACCGGGGTTCAACTCCGGTAGAGCGCATCCAGTCGCTCGCCGTAACGCTCCTTGAGCTTGTGGCGCCGAATCTTGAGGCTGGGGGTCATTTCCTCGTTCTCGATCGAGAAGGGTTCGTCCGCGAAAGTGAACTGCCGAACCTTCTCGATGACGGAAAGATCGGCATTCACGCGGTCGATCGCGCCGCGAATGACCGCACGGAAAGCGGGCAGCCCCTGAAGCGCCTTGAAATCGAATTTCTCGCCGTTTTCCTTGGCCCATTCCAGAGCCCAGTCGGCATCCGGCACGACCAGCCCGACGAT
The DNA here is from genome assembly GCF_055361505.1 of Novosphingobium sp. TK71. Classification (NCBI taxonomy): domain Bacteria; kingdom Pseudomonadati; phylum Pseudomonadota; class Alphaproteobacteria; order Sphingomonadales; family Sphingomonadaceae; genus Novosphingobium; species Novosphingobium sp. TK71. The sequence continues at coordinate 2,867,685 of NZ_CM143962.1, read as the reverse complement.
ATAGGGCCGTCGGTCGCCATGGACCATGGCCTGCGCGATCTCGGGCTGGAGCGTCAGCATCGATTCGACCTTCTGGGGCGAGACATTGTCGCCCTTGTCGTTGACGATCATGTCCTTCTTGCGGTCGGTAATCATGATGCGCCCGCGCTCGTCGATATGGCCGACGTCGCCGGTGTGCAGCCAGGTGTCGTGCAGTACCGCCTCGGTTGCGGCGGCATTCTGCCAATAGCCCTGCATGACCAGCTCGCCGCGTACGAGAATCTCCCCGTCTTCGGCGATCTTCACTTCCACCCCGCGTAGCGGCGGACCGACCGTATCGTGCTTGATGCCGGCGGCGGGGCGGTTGCAACTGATGATCGGTCCGGCCTCTGTCTGGCCGTAGCCTTGCAGCAGGGTCAGGCCCATGGCGTCGAAAAAGGCCCCGATTTCGGGGTTGAGCGGCGCCCCGCCTGAAACCAGCGCCTTCATCCGCCCGCCGAACTTGGCGCGCACCTTGGGCCGCAGCGTCCGTTCGATCAGCATGTCCAGCGGATAGTCCAGAAGGCGGCGTCGACCGGCCTGCTCGCGTCCGGCGATGCCGAGCGCCATTTCCATGAGCCGGGCGGGAATCGCGCCCTGCTTTTCGATCTGCTTCATGATTCGCGTGCGCAGCACCTCGAACAGGCGCGGGACGACGACCATGATCGTCGGCCGCACTTCCTCGATATTGGACGCGAGCTTGTCGAGCCCTTCGGAATAATAGATTTGCCCGCCGACCGCGATCGGCAGGAACTGGCCTCCGGTATGCTCGTAAGCATGGCTGAGCGGGAGGAAAGAGAGGAAGGTCTCGCTATGATCGAGGCCGAAATCGTCAATGACGATCTGCGCCGCGCCCGCCACGTTCATGAGGAGCATGCCGTGATGCTGCCGCACGCCGCGCGGGGCGCCGCCCGTGCCGCTGGTGTAGATGATGCAGGCAAGATCGCGGCGGCGAACGCCGGCGACCCGTTCGTCCACCTCGGACCGTGCCTTCGCGGCATCGCCTTCGAGCAACTCCGACCAGTCGTGCACGTCATACGCGCCGCCCTGCATCGGCGGCAGCGGCTCCATGCCGATGACATGGCGGCACAAGTCCGTCTGCACGATCGCCGGCAGCAGGGCCTTTGCCAGCTTTCCACTGGAAACGATCGCAGCCCTGGCACCCGAGTTTTCGAGGATATGGATGTGATCGCGGGTCGTGTTGGTGGTGTAGGCGGGCACTGTCACGCAACCCGCCGCCATGATCGCAAGATCGGCAAGGCACCATTCCGGCCGGTTCTCGGAGACTATCAGCACGCGGTCTCCCGCCTGCAGGCCCATCCGGCGCAGCGAAGCGGCAATCAGCGAGACCTTGCGCGCAGCCTCGGCCCAACTGGTGGAATGCCAGGCGCCATCCCGCTTCGCCCAGAGCATCGGCGCATCGCCAAGCCGATCCGCCCGCTTCAGGAACAGCGATACCAGGTTGGTGCACTTGTCGAAGTCACCAAGATCCATGCTGACCCTTTTCCTCTCTCATCATGCGGAAATTTCCCTGCAGATCGTCCGCGTGGATATCCGTTCTGGCCAACGTCTAGGCGCGCGCGATGGTTGCGACAAGCGCGGGACTTGACCTTGTCATGCCAGGCGCCGCGCTATTCGGTGCCCACTGCTTCGGCGATGGAGGCGAATCCGTCGCGCTTCATCAGCCGTTCCAGCCCCTTGCAGACGGTCTTGGCGATTCCCGGTCCCTCATAGACCATGGCGCTGTAGAGCTGCACGAGGCTGGCCCCGGCACGGATGCGATCCCAGGCATGTTCGGCCGTGGCGATACCGCCGACCCCGACCAGCGGGACCGCCCCGCCGGTCGCCTTGCGGAAGTCGCGCAGGCGCTGATGCGCCAGATCCCGCACAGGCGCCCCGGAAAGACCGCCGGATTCGCCGCGATGGACCGAACGCAGCGCCGGCCGTGAAATCGTGGTGTTGGACACGATCAGAGCGCCCAGTCGCTTGTCGATCGCAATCCGCGCAATCGCGTCGATGTCCGCCGGTTCGAGATCGGGTGCGACCTTCAGGAATATGGGCGGCCTGGTTTCGCCGCAAACCTCGTCACGGGCTTCGATCACCGCGTCCAGTAGCCCGGTCAGCGCCGATTCGTCCTGAAGCGCGCGAAGGCCCGGCGTATTCGGGCTGGAAATGTTGACGGCCAGATAGCCCGCGAGCGGTGCCATGATCGTCGCCATCCTGGCGTAATCGGCTACGCGGTCGCTGGAATCCTTGTTGGCCCCGATATTGATTCCCACCACGCCCGGACGGCCGAGACGGGCGCCCAGATGCGCCTGTGCCGCTGCGCTGCCATGGTTGTTGAAACCCATCCGGTTGATGACGGCGCCATCCTCCACCAGGCGGAACAGGCGCGGCTTCGGGTTGCCCACTTGCGGCAGCGGCGTGATCGAGCCGACTTCGGCATAGCCGAAGCCCAGGCCCAGCAGCGCGTCAGGCACTTCGCCGTCCTTGTCGAACCCGGCCGCCATGCCGACGGGGTTCGGGAAAGCGAGTCCCGCCACTTCGGTGGCCAGCGAGGCCGGAAACACGGGCGCGCGCTTCGGCCGCGTGAGCTTGAGCGCCTTGAGGGCGAGGCCATGGGCTGATTCGGCTTCGAGCCGGAACAGGGCGGGTCGGATCAGGGAATAGAGCACGGCTTGCGCATAAACACGTCGCGCCTGTTGCTCAAACGCTTCTTATCACACTCGTGCGCGCAAATTCGACCCGAACCCCGCCGCTCCGGCCGCGCGTGTCGCGTTTATACAATAAATCGCCGGGGTGGCGGCATACAGGAGAGTCGCGACCCGAAGGGCTCGTAGCGGGATGCGCACGAGTTCTTTATTACCTTGACGGCGGTTCCCGGTCCTGACCGGGGACCGCCTTTTTTCTCGGTATTCCCCTTCGTCGCAGCGGATTCTGTCCAAAAGCGAAGGATTTGCAACAGCGCGGGCGATTTTGTCGCACAAAACCTGTGCGAAACTCCATTGAAACGGGAGGGGTCCTGCACTAGGTGGCAAATCGGAAAGAATTGATCCACTTTAACCGCTGAGTCCCGAAAGCCGCCATATATGCGCCTGTCCAGCATGGCCGATTACGCTGTCGTCATCATGTCCGCCGCGACTCGGCATTCGGGCGCCTGCGCGCATCACCCGGAAGATTCGCGGATGAGCCGCATCTCGGCCGCGCAGCTTGCGGAAGACACCGGCCTGCCCGCTCCGACGGTGCAGAAGCTGGTGAGCAAACTGACTGCCGCGGGATTGCTGCAATCGACCCGCGGCGTGGGCGGCGGGCTGAAGCTCGCCCGCGCACCCGGGACGATTTCGATTGCGGATATCGTCGAGGCAGTAGAAGGGCCCATCGCGCTCACCGCCTGTCTCGAACAAGGCAAGCACGAATGTACGCTGGAAAGCGGCTGCAGCGTGCGCCCGCACTGGCCGCAGGTAAATGCGGCATTGCGCGGTGCATTGGCGCAAGTGGTCCTGACCCAGCTCGTCGAGGAAGTGTAAATGACTGACGAAACCTCCCCCGAGGGCACCATCGAGGTGCGCGAAGTCCATGGGGACGAAGTGCGGGAAGCGGACGTGCGCGATCAGGCTGCGCGCGAAGCCGCCGCACGCGTGGCCGATTACGAACACGGCTGGGTAGCCGACATCGAGCAGGAATACGGCCCCAAGGGCCTGTCCGAGGATACCGTCCGCTTCATCTCGGCCAAGAAGGACGAGCCGGAGTGGATGCTGGAATGGCGTCTCAAGGCCTATGCCAGGTGGCTGGAGATGACTCCGCCGGACTGGGCCAAGCTCAACGTACCGCCGATCGACTACCAGGAAGCCTATTACTGGGCCGCGCCCAAGAAGAAGCCTTCGCTGTCGAGCCTCGACGAGGTCGATCCCGAAATTCTCAAGGTCTACGAGAAGCTGGGCATTCCGCTGGAGGAGCAGAAAGTGCTCGCCGGTGTCGAAGGCGCGCGCAAGGTGGCCGTGGACGCCGTGTTCGATTCGGTTTCGGTCGCAACGACCTTCCGTAAGGAACTGGAGCAGGCGGGCGTGATCTTCCGCTCGATCTCCGAGGCGATCCGCGAATACCCGGAACTGGTGAAGAAGTGGCTCGGCAAGGTCGTGCCCGTGCAGGACAACTACTTCGCGGCGCTGAATTGCGCGGTCTTCTCGGACGGCACTTTCGTCTACATCCCGGAGGGCGTGCGCTGTCCGATGGAGCTTTCGACCTATTTCCGCATCAACGCGGAGAATACCGGCCAGTTCGAACGCACCCTGATCGTCGCCGAAAAGGGTAGCTACGTATCCTACCTCGAAGGCTGCACCGCGCCGATGCGCGATGAGAACCAGCTTCACGCTGCCGTGGTCGAACTGGTCGCCATGGAAGACGCCGAGATCAAGTACTCGACCGTGCAGAACTGGTACCCCGGCGATGCCAACGGCAAGGGCGGCATCTACAACTTCGTGACCAAGCGCGGCCTGTGCCAGGGCGCGCGCTCGAAGATCTCGTGGACGCAGGTTGAAACCGGATCGGCGATCACCTGGAAGTATCCCAGCTGCGTCCTCAACGGCGAGGATTCGGTGGGCGAGTTCTACTCGGTGGCCGTCACCAACAATTACCAGCAGGCCGATACCGGCACCAAGATGATCCACAACGGCAAGGGCAGCCGCTCGACGATCATTTCCAAGGGCATCTCGGCCGGCAAGTCGAACAACACCTATCGCGGCCTTGTCCGCGTGGCCGCCAATGCGGACGGCGTGCGCAATTTCACCCAGTGCGATTCGCTGCTGCTCGGCAAGGAATGCGGCGCCCACACGGTGCCCTATATCGAAGTGCGCAACCCCAGCGCCCAGATCGAGCACGAGGCGACCACCAGCAAGATCAGCGACGACCAGCTGTTCTACGCCATGCAGCGCGGGCTCGATACCGAGCAGGCGGTAGCGCTGATCGTCAACGGTTTCGCCAAGGAAGTGCTTCAGCAATTGCCGATGGAGTTCGCCGTCGAAGCGCAGAAGCTGCTGGGTATCAGTCTTGAAGGGAGCGTGGGTTGATTTTCGACCGCGGCGCATCCCTCTCTCGCAAGAATTTCGAAGGAACTCTCCCATGACCACCGCCCGCAAGACTCTGGGCATCAGCACGGCCGCCACGCCGAAAGCAGACGCCAAGGCCAGCTTCAACGTTACCGGCGCCCGCCTCGAAACGCTGAAGGAACGCGCCAAGGACCAGCGCCGCAACCCCAGCGAAGCGCAGAAGGCGCTGTGGGCAGAGCTTTCGGGCTCGAAGCTGGGCGGCGTGAAGTTCATTCGCCAGTCGGTGGTCGGCTCGGCCATCGTCGATTTCGCCTGCCCCTCGCGCTGGATCGTGATCCAGCTGAGCGCCGAGGATTCCAACCCGGACGTCAACGAGTTGCAGGACCGCAAGCTTACCGAAGTCGGCATTCGCGTGCTGCGCTTCTCCGAAGAGGAAGTGCTCGGCAACGTCGATACTGTGGTGCGTGAGATCAATACCGAACTCAACGTGCCCTTCGACAAGCGCTCGGCCCGCAGGAAGGCCGGCACCACCGCTTCCCCCCGTTTTGACGAGGGCGCCGAAGGATGACCATGCTCAAGATCGAAAATCTCCAGGCCAATGTCGCCGACAAGCCGATCCTCAAGGGTCTCTCGCTGACGATCAACCCCGGCGAGATTCACGCGATCATGGGGCCCAACGGCGCGGGCAAGTCGACGCTGGGCTACACCCTGGGCGGTCGCCCCGGCTATGAAGTGACCGGCGGTTCGGTCGATTTCCTGGGCCAGGACCTGCTGGAACTGGAACCGCACGAGCGCGCCGCTGCCGGCCTGTTCCTGGGCTTCCAGTATCCGGTCGAGATTCCCGGTGTCTCCTTCGTCCAGTTCCTGCGCGAGGCGGCCAATGCCCAGCGCAAGGGCCGGGACGAGACCCCGCTTTCGGGCGGCGAGTTCCTGAAGCTCGCACGAGAGAAGGCGGGCCTGCTGCGCATGGACATGGACATGCTGAAGCGCCCGGTGAACGTCGGTTTTTCCGGCGGCGAGAAGAAGCGCGCCGAGATGGTGCAGATGGGCATCCTCGATCCAAAGCTGGCGATCCTCGACGAGACCGACTCCGGCCTCGACATCGACGCGCTGCGCATCTGCGGCGAGGGCATCAATTCGATCATGCGCGCGCCCGACAAGGCCGTGCTGCTGATCACGCACTACCAGCGCCTGCTCGACTATGTGAAGCCGGACTTCGTCCACGTCCTTGCAGCCGGCCGGATCGTCAAGACCGGGGGCCCCGACCTTGCGCTGCGGCTTGAGGAAGAGGGCTACGAGGCGGTGGTCCAAGAGACGGCGGCATGAGCGAACTGGCGCCTCTCCCCACGCGGAAGAGCGAAGACTTCCGCTATTCCGACATCGCGGCACTGGCCGATGTCTGGCCGATCGCGCGCGAAAACATCGTCGTGGCCGACGATGCCGAAGATTCGCTCCAGATCGTCGAGGACGGCGCAGCAGCGGTGGCCCGCCACCTCGTCATCACGCTGGGCAAAGGCGCGAAATTCGACCTTCGCGTGCTTTCGGCGGGTCCCGTCTACGGCCGGATCGCCGTAGATGTGCGGCTGGCCGAAGGTGCGGACTTCACGCTGGGCGCGGCGCAGCTCGCCACCGGCAGCGAGACGCTGGAGCTCGTCACCGAAGTCACTCACACAGGGCTGAACGCAACATCCAGCCAGATCGTGCGCACTGCGCTCGCAGGTCATTCGGTCGGCACCTATCTCGGCCGTATCGCCGTCGAACGCGGGGCAGACGGCACTGATGCCGAACAATCGGTGCGCGCCATGCTGCTGGACCGCACGGCCACCGCCAATGCCCGGCCGGAACTCGAAATCTACGCCGACGACGTCAAGGCGGCACATGGCTGCGCGGTCGGCGAACTCGACGCCAACGGCCTGTTCTACCTGATGAGCCGCGGCCTCACTCCGCCCGAAGCCAAGCGCCTGATGCTCCAGGCCTTCATCGCCGAGGCCTTCACCGGTGCGCCCGGCGAGGCGGAACTGAGCGAAGCCGCCATCGCCCGTCTGGAGCAGATCCTGTGACCGCTGACGTGCTCGTCCTCAAGGACCAGTTCCCCGGTCTCGCCGGAGACTGGCACTATCTCGACACTGCGGCGACCGCACAGAAGCCGCAGGCGGTGATCGACGCCACCGTGAATGCGCTGGGCCGCGACTATGCGACCGTCCACCGCGGAGTCTATGCCCGTTCGGCGGAGATGACGCTGGCTTTCGAGGCGGCACGCCGAAAGGTCACCGCGTTCCTGGGCGGGCACGAGGATGAGATCGTCTTCACGCGCGGCGCGACCGAGGCGATCAACCTCGTCGCCCAGACATGGGGATCGGCGAACCTCAAGGCCGGCGATCGCATCCTGCTTTCCACGCTGGAGCACCATTCGAACATCGTCCCGTGGCAGATGCTGCGCGATCGTATCGGCGTCGAGATCGACGTCTGCCCCTTGACCGCCGATGGCCGGATCGATCTCGAAGCCGCCGCGCGCATTCTCACCCCGGCCCATAAGCTGGTTGCCTTCGCGCATGTCTCCAACGTGCTCGGTTCGGTGCTGGATGTGGCCGAGGCCGCCAGACTGGCGCATGCGATCGGCGCGAAGTTGCTGGTGGACGGCTGCCAGGCTGCTCCCCGCATCGCGCTCGACATGAAGGCCATGCAGGCGGACTTCTATGTGTTTTCCGCACACAAGCTCTACGGCCCGACCGGGATCGGAGCGCTGTGGGCTCGCAAGGAAATCCTCGATTCGATGCCGCCCTGGCAGGGCGGCGGCGCGATGATCGACCGCGTCACCTTCGAGAAGACCACTTATGCTCCTGCCCCGCAGCGATTCGAGGCCGGCACGCCGATGATCGTAGAGGCCATCGGACTGGCGGCCGCCATCGACTGGCTCCAGGCTTACGGGCTCGACCGTGCCGAGGCACACGAGCGCCACCTTGCCGGCAAGCTGCGCGAGGAACTGGGCAAGCGCAACGACGTGACCCTGTTCGGTCCGGCCGATTCGGTGGGAATCGTCAGTTTCGCGCTCGACGGGGTGCATCCGCACGACCTCGGCACCATATTGGACGAAGAGAACGTAGCAATTCGGGCGGGCCACCACTGCGCGCAGCCGCTGATGGATCAGCTCGGCGTCCCCGCCACCGCCCGCGCAAGCTTCGGGCTCTATAGCGACGACAGCGATATCGAGGCGCTCCTCAAGGGAATCGAGCGCACGAGGAGAATTTTCGGATGAACGACGACACTCCCGTCTCTGGCCCCACCTTCACCGTCGAGGAAGTCGATTCGGTGGCCCCTGCGCCGCGTGCGCGGGTCGACGATGCGCCTGTCGAGCGCAGGCGCGACTATCTGGACGGTTTCCTTGCCGAAAAGCCGCAGGGTATCGACCCCGGCCAGCCCGGAGGCTCGATCTACGACGGCGTGATCGATGCCCTGAAGGAAATCTTCGACCCGGAAATCCCGGTGAATATCTACGACCTCGGCCTGATCTACGGCGTCGAAGTCTCGCCCGAGGCTTCGGTCGCGGTCACGATGACGCTGACCACGCCGCACTGTCCGGTTGCGGAATCGATGCCCGGCGAAGTCGAGATGCGCGTCGCGGCGGTGCCAGGCGTTCGTGACGCCGAGGTCAATCTTGTCTGGGATCCGCCGTGGGACATGGCCAAGATGTCCGACGAGGCAAAGCTCGAACTCGGCATGCTCTGATGGCGACACTTGCCCTTCCTGCCGTGACCGTGCGTCTTGCCGATTATGCCGACGCGGCCGATGCCGCGCGCGTGGTCGCGCTGCTCGACAGCTATGCGCGCGATCCGATGGGGGGAGGCAAGGCGCTGTCCGATGAGGTCCGCGAACGGCTGGTCCCCGGCCTTGCCGCTCATGGCGGCGCCTTCTCTCTGCTGGCCTTCGCTGGCGAGGAAGCCGTAGGCCTCGCCAACTGCATCACCGGATTCTCGACTTTCGCCGCACGTCCTCTGGTGAATATCCACGATATGGCCGTGCGCCCGCAGGTTCGCGGCAAGGGTGTGGGCCGGGCCTTGATGCTGGCGGTAGAAGCAGAAGCCCGCGCGCGCGGCGCCTGCAAGATCACGCTCGAAGTGTTGAGCGGCAATGGCACGGCCAAGGGCCTCTATGCCTCGCTCGGCTACGGCGATTACGCACTGGACCCGCAGGCGGGCACGGCGCTGTTCTGGGAAAAGAAGCTATGACCACGACCACCGAAAGCAGTTCAGTGAAGCCTGTGGCGACAGCGCGGCAGCGCCCTGCCGCCGTGATCCTCACGCCCAATGCCGAGGCGCGGATCGCGAAGCTGATGGCCGATGCCCCCGAAGGGACGATCGGCGTACGCCTTTCGACGCCGCGTCGGGGCTGCTCGGGCCTTGCCTATTCGGTTGACTACGTTGCCGAGGAAAAGCCCTTCGACGAGAAGATCGAAACTCCCGGCGGCATCTTCTACATCGACGGCGCCTCGGTCCTCTACCTGATCGGCAGCGTGATGGACTGGAAGGAAGACGACTTCACCGCCGGCTTCGTATTCGAGAACCCGAATGCCAAGGGCTCGTGCGGCTGCGGGGAAAGCTTTACCGTCTGACTGGCTCCCGTTTGCTCGAGCAGGCATGAAAAAAGGCGTGATCTCGCGGATTATCCGCCAGATCACGCCTTTTTTCGTTATCGTGTCGGAGATCGGCGGACTTACTCGGCCGCGACGATCACTTCCGCGTCGCTGATCCGGTTAGGCAGCTGCGCGATGGCAGGCGGCATCTGGCCGCCGTTGGGGCTGAGGCGCCCTTCGAGCCGCGCGCCCTGTTCGATGGTCAGGGCATCATAGGCGACATCGCCGATGATCTGCGCGCTTTTGAGGATCACCACTTCGCGGGCGGCGATGGTTCCGCGCACGGTTCCGGCGATGCGGACCGTTTCGGCGCTGATGCCGCCGGCGATCTCGCTATCCTCGCCCTGGATGAGGGCTTTGCAGGAGATGTCGCCGATCACGCGGCCGTCGACGTGGAGGTCGGCGGAAGCCTCGATATTGCCGGTGAGGGTGATGTCGTTCCCGAGCATCGAGAAGCCCGATGCCGAGCCGTTGCGGGTGCTGGTGAAAGTCTTGGCCATGATGTTATCGGGCTTCTTGCTGAACATTGCGGGCGGCCTCGAGGAAGGGGCGTGGATTGACCGGACGCTCATTGACGCGCACTTCGAAGTGAAGATGCGGGCCGGTCGAACGGCCGGTGCTGCCCATTGCGGCGATACGTGCGCCGCCTTCCACTTCCTGCCCGGCGCGAACGCCGAAACCGGAAAGGTGGCCGTAGCGGGTCATCAGGCCATTCCCATGGCTGATTTCGATGCAGTTGCCGTAGCCCTGGCGCTGGCCCACGAAGGTGACCTTGCCCTTGGCGGCTGCATAGATCGGGGAGCCCATCGGGCCGGGGAAATCGAGCCCGGCATGGAATGCGGCGCCGCCGGTGAAGGGGTCTGAACGGTAGCCATAGCTCGACGACACATAGGCGACGTGGGCCGGGCTGACCTGCGGGATCGAGGCGAGGCCGTTTTCCAGCGCATCCATGCGCGCAAGGCTGAGGCCGAGGCGCTGGAAGCGGGGATCGAGCGAGCCGTTCGCCGAAGTGGCGAGGCGTTCGAGCGGGCCGCCTTCGGCAACCTTGGAGCGGACGCCGGCAATCATCGTGCGGGGATTCAGGCCAAGCTTGCGGATGGCATCCGAAGCAGCGGTCGCGCGGCGGTCTGCGTAGCGGGTCAGGCGTTCGACGAAGGCGAGCTGTTCCGCCTCGATGCCGGCGAGCCTGCCGGCTTCGGGAAGCGCGGCGCTGACTTTACGCACCGTCTCGGCGGCCTCTGCCGAACTGTCGGTCACGGTTTCGCCGGCCTGCCGGTCTTCCGGCAGTTCGCCGATATGGGCATCGACCATCTTCTCGATGAACTGCTGGCGGCGGGCGAGATCGGCGACGGTGCCGTTCAGATCGTCACGATACTGCTGGACGCGGCTTTCGGCGGTGGCCACCTTGGCTTCGCGGTTTACCAGGGCTGCATGTTCGCTGGTCGCCGAAAACTGCGAGAAGGCGACCGCGCCCATCGAAACGCACCACGCACCGAGCAGCGAGACGACAACGCCGACGGCGGCCTTCTGCATGCCGGAAGAGATGCGAATGAAGCGGACCTGCCCCTGCGATCGCATGATGAGTTCGCGATCCGGGAATGCCGCCCTGAGGCGCGTGCGAAGCGCCCCGGCAGATGTGAATTTCAAAACGACCCCGCTTAAATTCTGGCTTTTCGCCCCGGCGGCGAGCTAGCAGGAGCGGGGAACTAAGGCGAATCGACTGATCGTAATCCCTTGCGGAATCCGGCTGAAGCGAAGTCTGTGTGCGATGAATCGAGGGAACCGTTTCAGGAACAGGACGAGCGGTTCATCGCGATGAAAGGGTGATTCGCCGAAAAACGTCGGTTTGAAAAGCACTTGCGCCCGTTTTTGCCGCATTCTTTTTCAGCTTGCCCCGATCGGTGACTCGTCGGCGCATCGGTGCTAGTTCCCCTTGCCATGAACCTGCAGACGAACCTTGCCGACGACGTTCGGCCTGAGAACGGCGACGAAACGCCCGAGGCCCTCGTTGCCCGTATCGCCGCCGCCGGCCGCGCCGCACAGCGCGTTCTTGCACAGCTGTCGGATGCGCAGAAAGCCGGGGCGCTGCGCGCCGCCGCCAATGCCCTGCGGGCCGCCGAACCGGCAATCCTCGCCGCCAATGCCCGGGATGTCGCAGCCGGTGAGGCGAAGGGCCTGACAGGCGCCATGCTCGATCGGCTGAGGCTGGATCCCGCGCGCCTCGCCGGGATTGCCGATGCCGTGGAACAAGTGGCGAGCCTGCCCGATCCCGTGGGCGAAGTGATTTCCGAAAGCGAGCGGCCCAACGGCCTCAAGCTCTCGCGCGTGCGCATCCCCATCGGTCTGATCGGCATCATCTACGAAAGCCGTCCCAACGTCACCGCGGATGCCGCCGCGCTCTGCCTGCGTTCCGGCAATGCGGTACTGCTTCGCGGCGGCAGCGAGGCGCTCCATTCGAACCGTGCGATCCTTGCGGCAATGACTTCGGGGCTGGAAGAGGCAGGCGTTCCCGCCGCTGCCGTCCAGCTCGTGCCGTCGCAGGATCGCGCCGTGGTCGGCGCCATGCTGACGGCTGCCGGGCTGATCGACATGATCGTGCCGCGCGGCGGCAAGGGCCTCGTGGCGCGCGTCCAGGCCGATGCGCGCGTTCCTGTGCTCGCGCACCTCGATGGCATCTGCCACACTTATGTCCATGCTTCCGCCGATCCCGAAATGGCGCGTGGAATCGCGGTCAACGCGAAGCTGCGCCGCACCGGCATCTGCGGTTCGATGGAGACTCTCCTGCTCGACACCCAGTTCCCGGCCTCCGCCGAGGTGGTCGAGGCACTGGCCGATGCCGGTTGCGAACTGCGCGGAGATGCACGGGCGCAGGCTCTGGACTCCCGCGTTCTGCCCGCCAGCGACGAGGACTGGGACACCGAATATCTCGACGCCGTGCTCTCGATTGCGGTGGTAGACGGACTCGATGCCGCGATGGAGCATATCGCCATCCATTCATCGCACCACACCGATGCGATCGTCGCTGCCGACCCCGCCGCCGCCGAGCGCTTCCTTGCCGAAGTCGACAGCGCCATCGTCATGGTCAACGCCTCCAGCCAGTTCGCCGATGGCGGCGAATTCGGCCTTGGCGCGGAAATCGGGATCGCCACCGGCCGCCTGCACGCTCGCGGCCCTGTCGCGCTGGAAGGGTTGACCACCTACAAGTGGCTGGTGCGCGGCACCGGGCAGGAACGACCCTGACAGCGAGAACCACGATCCGTAGCGGTCCTGTTACCGGGCTGCTCGGCGGCAGCTTCAACCCGGCTCACGGCGGGCACCGGCGCATCAGTCTCTTCGCGGCAGAGGCGCTGGGACTCGACGAGGTGTGGTGGATGGTCTCGCCCGGCAATCCGCTCAAGCCCCGGGCGGGGATGGCGCCGGTTGCCGCCAGGGTCGAATCGGCCCGGCGTCAGGCCCGTCGCTCACGCATCCGCGTGACCGCGATCGAGCGGGAACTCGGCACGCGCTACACCGTGGATACGCTCAGAAAGCTGGTCCGGCGCTACCCGAAACGGCGGTTCGTGTGGCTGATGGGGGCCGACAATCTGGCCCAGTTCCACCAGTGGAAGAACTGGCGCGGCATCGCCAGACTCATGCCGATTGCGGTTATCGCCCGTCCGGGGTATGATGCCGACGCTTTCGCGAGCCCCGCGATGGCCTGGTTGGGAAGATTCCGGAGGTCCCAGTCCAGTCTTCGTGGTCCGGAAAGGTGGAGCGCCCCCGCGCTGGTGACATTGCGATTCGACCCCGATACGCGGTCGGCCACGGCTATTCGCCAGGCTGATCCGGACTGGGCCCGCAAGCTTTCAAGGGAGCTTTCGCAGGCCGGTTCCAGTCGCGCCGGATCGTGCAGAGAAACCCTATCGCGCAGGGACAACGTAACGCACCGCCCGATACCCGGAGATGCAGCGTGAGCAGGCGTCAGGCCTCTCCTACGCATGCCCGGAATTCCAAAGATCAGATCGAACGTGGCAGGACGACATTCGCCCTGCCCGGTCGGTCGCTGAAAGGAGCAGACCCTACTTAAGATGCCACAGGCACAGATACAGCCGGCTTCAACCGGCGCAACGCCCCCGGCCATGGTCGAATCAGACGATCCGCAATTGGCCCTCGTCCTGCAGTCCCTGGATGACGACCAGGCGCAGGACATCGTGACCATCGACCTTGCCGGCAAGTCGACGATCGCCGAATTCATGGTGATCGCGTCCGGCCGTTCGACCCGCCAGGTCGCAGCCATGGCGCAGAAGCTTGCCGAGCGCCTCAAACATGGCGGCTTCGGTCTTTCCCGTATCGAAGGCCTGCCGGCGGCAGACTGGGTACTGGTCGATGCAGGCGGCGTGATCGTCCACCTCTTCCGTCCGGAAGTGCGCAGCTTCTACAACCTGGAACGGATGTGGGGCTTCGACGGGCCGTCCGGCGCGGCCTGATACCGCGACCGGCACACGGTTGAGAGGATGACCCGGCCGCGGACGTGGCCGGGCCCTGACAGGAACCGGGATGCGCTGGGCGCATCGCCGGCTTCCCTGCGCCGTCTCGTCGGTCCCAAGAACCTGGCCATCCCTGACAGGGCGGCTGCAGAGGGCGTCCATGCTTCTCCACATCATCGCCCGCGGCAAGATCGCCCGCTCGCCCGAGGCAGAGCTGCTCGATCGCTATGCCAAGCGCCTCACCTGGCCCTTCAAGCATAGCGAACTGCCGGACACGGGTGGAAAAGTGCCGCCTCCGGTCCACACCCCATTCCGGGAAGTGCTGCTCGACGAACGCGGCAAGGCCATGAGTTCCGAGGAATTCGCAGCCCTGCTCGGCCGCTGGCGCGACGAGGGCGTGCGGGAATGCCGTTTTCTCATCGGCGCCGCTGACGGCCATGGCGACGCGGCCCGCGCCCAGGCCGACCATCTTCTCTGCTTCGGCAAGATGACCTGGCCGCATATGCTGGCCCGTGCCATGCTGGCCGAACAGCTCTGGCGCGCCACCGCGATCCTTTCAGGCCACCCCTACCACCGCTCGGGCTGAGCCGCTTTCGTCAGCTGGTGAACAGTGCCTTGCGGATCACCGCATGGACGCCGTAATTGCCGTTCACGATCTGCGAAACACCGAAATCCACGCCCACCGAAAGCAGCGAGATCGCCTCGTCTTCGGTCAGCTGCTTGGCCGTCATCAGGAAGCGGCGCGCCTTGCGGAATGCATCGCGCATGGCGGCATCGATCGATGACTGCTTGTAGACCTCGCTCTGCGCGTCCTCGCCCAGCTCCTTCAGGTAGTTGGGATGACTGAAGCCCATGATGACCCATTCGGTCTCGGTCTCGATCAGCGGATAATCGACATCCTTGAGCTGCTCCATCAGCCCGGCCGCCTTGTGGTGGACGATCTGGACAAGGCCGGTCATCGAGCATTCGATGGCCGTGCCGCATAGCTCGCTGTCCCCCTGCGAGGCATGGGGATCGCCCAGCGAGAGCAAAGCACCGGGCACCTGCACCGGCAGGAATACGCGCGCGCCAGGCCCAGTGCGCCAATTGTCCAGATTGCCGCCGAAACTGGCAGGCGGAACCGAATCGACGAGGCCATTGTAGGCCGGTGCCACCGCGATCACGCCGAAATGCGGACGGATCGGAATCTCCACGTTGCGCAGGATGTCGTAATTGCGCTCGATGGTGTCGGGGTCGACCGGCACGCCCGGATAGTCGTAGCGTGCATGAGTGACGCCCGAGGGATCGACCTGTGGTGTCCAGCGATAGGAATAGACCGCGTGCGCCGTGGGCAGGCGCCCGCCTGCTGCTTCGACCTCGTAGATCGTCACGACCTCGCGCATCTTGGGCTCTGTCAGCAGATCGTTGTAGTGGAAGCCCCAGTAAGTAGCCGCATTGGAGCCGAAGCATTTGCCGGCAAAACGCGGATTTCCGCTTGGCCTGGGCTTGAGATCGAGGATCCGCACTTCGACAAGATCGCCCGGCATCGCGCCTTCGATGTGGATCGGGCCTGTGCAGATATGCACGCCGAAGCCTTCGCCCGGCCCCCGGCCGAAGGCGCTGGCATCCATCGGCCCCGCTCCGCGCCGTTCCACGGCCTTGCCCGTCTCATCCCAGCGGTAGACACTTTCCACGCCCGTATCGCCTTCGACCATGCGTTCGTGATCGTCGTTGGCGTGATGAGTCAGGGCCTCGATCGTCACGAAATCCCCCGAACGGACGTGAAGCGCGGGCTTCAGGTCCTTGCTGAGGTAGCCCCAGTGGATCGTTTCGGGCGTGGCAGGCAGGTGGTGGTGGCGCGAGATGCCGGTATCGCCCAGCAACGCCGGGCCCATCGGCGCTTCCAGCCGGTCGGCCTGCTCCTCCCCTTCAGGCGATAGCTCCGATTCGGCCTCTGCCTCTACCGCTTCGGGCTTGGCGCGCTCCTTGCGCCCCGGACGGCCGCGGCGCAGCAGCTCGACCGCCTCCTGTTCCTGCGGCGGCGCCTTGCGATATTCGCGCGGGGATATGCCGTACTGCTCGCGAAAAGCGCGGCTGAACGAGGCGCTGTCGTTGAAGCCCCATTCGAACAGGATGTCGGAGATCGACTTCTGGACATGCAGCGGGCTGCGCAAGTCGAGACGGCAGCGTTCGAGCCGGCGCACTTTCACGTAATGGCCGAAACTGTCGTTGATCGATTCGAACAGCTTCTGAAGGTAACGCGGCGATATGCCATGCTCGGCGGCGACCTGCTGATAGCTGAGATCGGGATCGGACAGGCGAATCTCGATGGTCTGGAAGATGCGCTCCAGCAAGGCGGCGCGCATGCCCGCCGCGCCGCCCATCGCCTTGGCCGGCGCGTTGTCCAGCAGGCTGGTGACGAGGAATTCGGGGAAGGCCAGTTCGACCGGGCGGGCCTGATCGGTGGTGATGTCCGAGATCGTATCCGCCAGCGAGCGCAACATGCCGGAGAACACGCGTGCGGTTCCACTTTCCGTGGCGATCTTGCGGGGCGGGCCGCTGATCGGGGTCTTGAGGCGGGCACTGAGTTCGCTGTGGGGAACCTGCACGATCAGGCTGCGGTTATCGCCGGAGAACGTCAGGTTGACCGGGCTGTCACCGCGTCCGCAGAT
Source organism: Novosphingobium sp. TK71 (assembly GCF_055361505.1). Classification (NCBI taxonomy): domain Bacteria; kingdom Pseudomonadati; phylum Pseudomonadota; class Alphaproteobacteria; order Sphingomonadales; family Sphingomonadaceae; genus Novosphingobium; species Novosphingobium sp. TK71. The sequence goes on along the minus strand of NZ_CM143962.1, from coordinate 2,850,875 downwards.
CATCTCCCCATCGGAAAGTCGCAGTTCCTGGCTGGAATCGCGCACGATAGCGCTGCCATCCAGCACCATCGCCAGCCAGTACGTGGCGGGCTGGTCGCGGAAGTCGATGGTCCAGGACTGGGGCGTGCCGGTAACGCGGATGAAGTCGATACCGGTGCTGGCGCGAAACTGGATAAGCTCGCCGTAAAGCGTGGCGTCATCCGCATCGTCGAGCGTGATCGACAGCCGCTTGAGCGCAAAACGCCAGGCGTCGCGCCGCTGCTCCTTGGGGTAGACATTCGTCGTAATGCGCAAGCGGAAACCACCTTGAAGCGGGTGGCACCCTTCCCGGATCGGGCGACCAGTTTAACTAACTTTGGCGACCTTTATGACGAAGGTCTATCGGCCCGATTGACTGTCGGCAAGGGTGCGAACGACCTATTCGAAAGGCGTCTCGTTGCCGTACACGCTGGTCCCCGCGCATGTCTGCGGCGCCTCGCCCCGGCCGCAGACGGCAAGCATCGTCAATGCGTAGACAAGCGCGCTCGAAGCCATGTCTTCCGGCGTCGGGCGCCAACGCGGCATGCCGGTGGTAACGGCCGGAACGCGGTGCATATTGAAGACATTGTGATCGCGCCACATGCTGGAAAACACCGGATGGGCAGGCTCCACCACCGTCCCCCGCGCCAGCCGCGTGGCCGCATCGACAGCGCCCGCCAACGGGGCGACTTCTGAAGGACGCGCCTCGAAACCATGGCGAACCACCATCGGCTCCACATCGAAGCCTTCCACGTCCACGCCGCGCATGGCCTCCATGATGCCGTGGTAGGCATCGGCCGCCTTCTGGCGCGGGTTAAGCGAAACGTCGATGTAAAGCGCGCAGACTTCGGTTCCGGCGCCGAAGTCTATCGGCATGCCCCCGCGTACCGAGGCGATCTGCACCTTGGGATGGATCGCACCGCTGGCGGTTTCCATGACAGAATCGGCCTCGAATTTCAGGCCCCAGGCGTGCAGGGCCTCTATCACCGGGCCCAGCCGGTAGATCGGATTGGGATGGCGGCGCGGATCGGCGGGTGCATCCAGGATCGGCGAGAACACGCCCCGCCCGAAAATCCGCACCCGGTAGAGCGCATAGCCGCAGCCCTGCCAGGTCAGCCCGAAGTCGGTGCCCTCCGCCGCGATGGCATAGTCCGGCGCGACACCGCCGTGGTGGAACAGGTAATGCGCGCCGATGTCCTTGCCGTTCCAGCCGATGCCGGCGAATTCCTCGATCGGCTCGGGACCGATCTCTCCGGGACATGCGGTAAGCCAGGTCTTGCCTGACAGGCCTATGCCTGCCTTCTTCAGCGCCTTGGCGGCGATCAGGAAGCAGGACATCGGGCCGCGGTCGTTGCTGATCGGGTAGCCGCGCAGACGGCCTTCCTCGTCCAGCCAGCACTGGGTCCATTCGGGATCGGCCAATGTGGAATCGCGATAGCGGAACTTGTCGTGCTCGCTCATGCCGCTCGGGCTCTCGGTATCGAGATGTGCGGTGAACAGCAGGTTCGCCCCCCGACCCGTCCCGCCGTATTCGCCGATCACATTGGGCCGCTCCGGCGTTGCGCCGACCTTGCGGGGGTTGAAGCCCTCCTTCGCCATCCAGCCATGGACGAACTCGGCCGCCGCCAGTTCCTCGCGCGAGCGGCTGGGAATGTTACCCAGGGTCAGGGCGAGCTCCACCAGTTCGTCGGTGTCGATGGCTGCGGCGATGGCGGCGCGCTCTTCCTCCGATACGGCATAAGGCGCCTTGGCGGGGTCGGCGAAGGTGGAAACGGGATCGGGCATGTCGGCCAAGGGATGGGCTCCGTGAAAAATCAGTGACCGGCGGCGAAGAGGTTCTCCGCCACTTCAGCCTCTCGGCCGTAACGCGGCAGCAGCATAAGCAGCAGCGCGCCGGCCAGCAGTGCGCCGCCCACGCCGACCAGCGCAGGGCGATAGGAATGGCGCGCATCGAACACGAGGTCGAGCAGGATCGGTGTTGTCCCCTGCGCGGCGATCACCGCCGAATACATGGCGCCGATAACCGAGCCGAAGTGCCTGGTGCCGAAATAGCGGGCGATGAAATAGGGCAGGGCTCCGAACTGGCCGCCGAGCCCGATGCCGAGCAGCGCACCGCCGACCATCAGCAGCGGCATGCCCTGTGCGGTTTCCAGCAGGACGAGTCCGGCCACTGCCATGAGGTACATCGGCACGGCCACGCGCGGCGTCTGGATCTTGTCCATGATACGGCCCGTGGCGATCTGCCAGCCTGAGGTGACGAGTGCGAAGACGCTGACCACTGCCGTTCCGGTGGCCACCGAGAAGCCCCGGTCGGAAAGGATCGGAACCACATGGCTGAATACCGCCGTTGTGCCCCCGGCGCCCGCCGCCAGCGCGATGAGGACCAGCCAGAACATCGGGGTCTGCGCGGCCTCGCCAAGAGTCATGCCCTCTCGCGCGGATTCCGCTTCGGCGCCGCTTGCCGCAGCACGATCGCGCAGCAACAGGAACAGCAGCGGCAGCGCGATCACCAGCATGAAACCGCTGATACCGAGATAGCCCGCACGCCAGCCCCAGGTCTGCACCAGCACGGCCGCCATGACCGGCAGCACTACCGAGCCGATCCCGCAGCCGCCGCCCGCGCTGATGCCTAGCGCGGTGCCGCGATTCTCGTTGAACCAGTCCGCGATGACTTTCTGGAAGATCGGCGTTCCAGCCATGGCCCCGAAGGCGGCCAGGACCGTGAACGTAACGTAGAACTGCACAAGACTGCCGTTGTTGAGCGCCAGCGCCGCGATCGACAGCGCAAGGCCGAATATCCCCACCAGCAGGGTCTGGCGCGCACCGCCCTTGTCTACGTATCGGCCGATAAGCGGATAGGTCACCGCGCCGACCAGCGCGAGGATGCCGAGCACGCCGGAGATGCTCGCCCGGCTCCAGCCGAACGTGTCGGAAAGCGGCACGAGGAACAGCCCGAAGACGGCGTGGACCGCCGGCGTCACGCTCACCGAATTGCCCAGAGTGCAGGCGAACAGCACGCCGCCCTTCGATCCGCGTTGGGGAGTGGTCACGGTCATCGGCGGCAACTCCTGAAAGGGATGGTGAGCGCGAAGGCTCAGGCGTTATCGCCCTTTGGCCAGGCCTGCTCGACCGCCTCGGTGGTGGTCAGCAGGACGCAGTTCTTCTCCATCGCCGAAAGCGAGCTTTCATGGAGGCCCGGCTCGTAAGCGGCGCTGGCATCGGAAACGAGGAACACGTCGTAATCATGATGGAAGGCCGAGCGCGCGGTCTGATCCACGCAGCAATCGGTTGAAAGGCCGCAGATCACCAGCGTCTCGATGCCCCGTGCGCGAAGCCGGGCGTCGAAGTCGGTGCCGTGGAAACTGTCATAGAGCAGCTTGGCGATCTCGATGTCGCCCGGCTCCGGGAAGATGCGGTAATAGTCGGCACCGCCATCCTCGACGCGGCAGATCGCCTCGCCGCCCGGCTGGCCGCGCCGCGCCATCAGCGTCTTGAGCGCGCGCGAATCGGTCTCGGGGCTGGTGACGACGCGCATCAGCGCCACTGTGGCCCCGGACGCCCGCGCCGCCGCCACCAGCTTCTCGCAGTTGTCGATCGCCGCCTCGGCCGGCGAGAGATCGACGCCATATCGTCCGAGCAGGCCATGCGGCGCGGCGAAATCGACCTGGATGTCGACGACCACCAGCGCGGTCGTCTTCGGGTCGATCATCGCCGCCAGACCGGCGGGCTCGACATGGGGAAGGTCCTGGGTGCGCAGCGGCATCGGATCAGCACGCCACCGATGCGGCGACCTTGCCGGGGAAACGTTCGCGCAGGACCGGCAGGATCTCGGCACCGAACACCGGCAGGCCCTTCAGATAATCGTCGAAGATCAGCATCAGGCCGTCGGTGCCTGAAGTATCCAGCAGCTCGCCGAGCTGCTCGGTCACGCTCGCGGCGCTGCCGACGATCTGGGCCGACATGAACGAACTGCGCGCCTTGCGGGTGAAGTCGTTCTCCTTGCCGATCTCGGCATCGAGGAAGCCGTAGGCCCGCATCATGCCGGCCAGTGCCCCTTCGTCGAGACCATCGGCATAGTGCTGTGCCCGCGCCTTGGCCGCTGCATCGCTCTCGTCGATCACCAGGGTCATCATCGAATAAGTACGGATGTTGCGGCCATATTCGGCGGCGATGGTCTTGGCCCGGTCGCTGTTCCTGGCAAGTTCCGGCGCGGTGCCGCCGGAGAGGAAGATCGCATCCATCTCTTCCGACGTAAGCCGCATGCCGATCTCCGAGGAGCCGGCGCAAACGAGGAACGGCCGCTGTTCGGGCTTGGGCCAGGATTCGCAGTCCTCCAGCGTGAAATAGTCGCCCTTCATGGTGACCGAATCCTCGCTCCACAGGGCCTTGACCGCGCGGACCCATTCGTAGGCGAGATCGTAGCGCTGGTCGTGATTCACGTCCTCGGGCCAGGCGCCCATCTGCGCGAACTCACCCTTGTAGGAGCCGGTGACGACATTGAGACCGGCACGGCCCCCGCTCACCTGCTGGAGCGTCGCCATCATCTTGGCGGCGACCGCCGGGTTCTGGAGCAGGGTATGCAGCGTGGTGACGATGCGGGTCTTGCTCGTCACTTCGCTGAGCGCGGCCATGAGCACGATCGGATCGAGCGAGGAATCCCAGTGATGGGTTTCGCCGCCGTAGCCGCGGAACTTCGACATCGACATGATGAAGTCCATGCCCGCCGCCTCGGCCAGCACGGCGCACTGGCGGTTGTAGGCATAGGAGCCGTCAAGTTCGGGCTTGTTCTTCGACAGGATCCAGCCGCCATTGGCGACCGGCAGGAACAGGCCGAGGTCCTTGCCGCCGTTGTCCGAAGGAAGTCCGAAGGGCGTCATGGGAAACTGGTTCATCGTATCCTCTTGTTGGCCTGTGTCTCCGCCAGACGGGCATTGAAGCCTGCCTCGCTTGTGCGCCGATCAGCTTAGGGAAGCGGCCGACCGGTTCTTGATTGGCAGCGCATGTTCTGTTGCCGGCCTGCCGATAAGGTCCTCCACCGCCTCCCGCATCGGCATCGCCGGCGCGGCTCCCTGCCCCAGCGTGCAGAGAGCGGCAGCGACAGTGGCATAGGGCAGCGCCTCCTCAAGGGAGACGCCCTCGTCAAGCAGCGCTGCCAGCGCTCCGCAGAAACAATCCCCTGCGCCGATCGTGTCCACCGGGATCACCGGCAGGGCGGGCACGTGAAGCTGCCAGCCGGTCCGCACCGCCAGCGCGCCCGCCGCCCCCAGAGTGACGATGACGGTCTGGTCCTCCCGCCGCAGGAGCCCGCGCGCGGTTTCTGCGATCACGGCCATGTCGTCATTGTCAGGGGCACTTTCGAGGCCGAGGAAAGCGGCCATCTCGTGCTGGTTCACGATCAGGATATCGACATGTTCGAACAGCGCCCGTCCTTCCTGCACGGCGGGGGCGCCGTTGAGGATGCGGACCGCCTTCGACTTCGCGAAAACGGGCAGCAGGGCGGAAACCGGCACTTCGAGTTGGGCAAGCAACACGCCCTCGCTCACCGGTCTGGCGTCCCTCAGCCGCGCATTAGCGCCGGGCACGACGATGATCTGATTCTCCCCCACCGAATCCACGGCGATATAGGCTGTGCCGGTGTCCACGCCTGGCAACATGGCAACGCCGCCGACGTCGATGCCGTCCGCCTTGAGGCGCGAGAGCATCCAGCTTCCCGAATCGCCTTCGCCCACCGCACCCACCATGTAGGTTTCCGCACCCATCCTTGCCGCCGCAACGGCCTGGTTTGCGCCTTTTCCGCCCGGTAGCCTGGCCGTGGCCATGGCCATGACCGTCTCGCCGGGCCGGGGAAGATGCTCCAGCGAAGTGATGATATCGAGATTGATCGAACCGAAGATGTGAACTGCCAAAGCTGTCACCTAACTTGTCTGGCGCCCAACCTGTTTCGCGCCCCTGCTTTTGTCATGGGCTGCATGGCCCCCACAGGCAGGTCAAGCGCGAGGCGCCGCCGTGCGCGCTGCCGCAACAATTGCGGTCTCCAGCGCAAAGAGCGCGGCTCGGCCCTCCTCCTACTCTCTCCTTGACCGAGCCCGCACCGGCGCCGGTATTTCTGCTTCGATAGTTCTACGCCAATCCTGAAGGGAAACGAAGATGACGAAATGGCTCATCACGGGCATCGGCGGCGGCCTCGGCCGCGCGGTGGCGCGTGCCGCGCTCGCACGCGGGGACGTGGTCGTCGGCACGACCCGAAGTGCGGGAGACCCGGAATTCGAGGCGCTGGCACCGGGCCGCGCGCATGTCCTCACCGTCGACCTGACCGACGAAGCCTCGGTCCGGTCCGCCGTTGCCCGGGCCGAGGAACTGACCGGCGGAATCGACCGCCTGCTCAACAATGCCGGTTACGGTCTGGTCGGCGCGATCGAGGAAGTCTCCATCGAAGAAGCCAAGGCGCTGTTCGAGATCAACCTGTTCGGCGCGATCCGCATGATCCAGGCGGTGCTTCCCGCCATGCGGGCGAGACGCGCCGGTCACGTAGTCAACATCACTTCGGTTTCTGGACATGCCCCCTGGGCGGGCACGGCCATCTACGGCGCCAGCAAATATGCCCTCGAATGCGTGGGCCAGACCCTTGCGCAGGAAGTGGCACCGATGGGCATCCGGGTCACCAATGTCGCGCCGGGCGGCTTCCGCACCGGATTCGCCGCCTCGGGTCTCAAGGTCGCCGCGAAGGACATCGCGGACTATGAGGAAGGCGCACACTTTGCCCGCCGCAGCCTGACGGAGGGTGCCGGCAGCGAAAAAGGCGATCCCACGCGCGGAGCCGAAGCGATTCTCGCGGCGCTCGATGCGCCGGAACCCCCGCTGCACCTGTTCCTTGGTGAAGACGCCCTGCACTACGCCCGCGACCAGATCGCCTTCGTGGGCGCGCAGATGGACGAATGGGAATCGCTTTCGCTTTCCACTGCGTTCGAACCCGCCTGATGCACCGGGCGCGGCTTCCCGAATGGGCCGTTGCGCGCGGGGCGGGATACAACAGCTTCGATACGATCCTCCCCGCCCGCAGTGCGCTGGTCGTGATCGACATGCAGGCTGCCTTCGTTGCCGAGAGCGAGGTCTTCGGCAACGCCTACGCCCGCGCGGCGATCGAGCCGATCAATCGGCTGGCAGCAGCCATGCGCCGGGCGGGAGGACAGGCCATCTGGACCCGCCAGACGGTCAGCGACGAGCCGCACCTCGCGGTTCCCGCATGGCAGTACGACATGTCGGACCCCATGGTCGCCCGTGCGGTGGAAGCCTTGCGCGCAGGCACGCGGTCGCACGCCATCCATCAGGCCATGGAATGCCGAGAGGACGACCTCGTGCTCGACAAGTACCGCTACGGCGCCATGTCCTGCCCGGCGGGCGCGCTGGAGAAGGTGCTTCGGGTAAGCGACGTGGAACTCGTCGTGCTGGCAGGCACGCTCACTAACGTCTGCGTGGAATCGACGGCGCGGGAGGCCAACATGCGAGGCTGGAAAGTGATCGTCGTTGCGGACGCCTGCGCAGCCGTGAGCGACGAGGAACACAACGCCGCACTTCTCAATCTGCGGCTGAACTTCGCCGATGTGAAGACGACGGACGAAGTGCTGGAAATGCTGGCCCCCCGGCCCTCTTGAGCGGTGCAGGGGGGGAGCCTGCCCCCCTGCATTCCCTTCATCAGCTCATCAGGCGCGGCACCGAGACGGAGAACACGTCGAAGTGCCCATCGGGATGCTCTTCCTTCCCGTCACGCGGCGCGGCGCGGTGCTGGACGACACCGTTCTTGCCGAAACCGTCCACCACCGGACGCCCGGCATCGCGGCTCAACCAGAGGCGCAGGAGATGGCGCTTGCGCTGCGGCTCGGGCCAGTCCCAGAACGTGGTGCGGGCATGAAGCGCGGCGTAGTTGGAAAGCCACTGGATGTCGCCGGGGCGGAAATCCATCTCGATCGCCATGCCCTCTTCGTAAGTGATCGTATCGAAGAGTTCGAGCACCTCGATCTGCTCGGGCGTCAGCTTGGGCACGCCTTCGTATTCCTGCGCGGTGAGGATATAGAGCGAACCCGCATACATCGAGAACACGCCGTCCACGAGGCTGACGATCGGCGAGGTATAGGTATCCGCCGGGGCATTGTGGTCCTGACGGCGCCAGTCCCAGTGGAAGGGTTCGAGCAGCAGCGGCGCCAGATCGGGGCGGCGGCGCAGGATCTCGTTGTAGATTTCGGCACCGGAAACGAGGCAGGAAAGCCCACCCTCCTTGGCCGGACGCAGGCACATGAGCGCGACGATATCCGAGCTGTCCGAGTGATAGACCAGCTTGTCGCGTACCTTGGAGGACAGCGCGGTGGGATCGTCCATGGTCTTGTCGCTGGTGGCGTAGACGTGGTCGATCAGGTCGCCCATCTCGTTCTGGCGGATCGGATCGCCCATATGCAGGCCGAGCACGTAGTAGATCGCGTTAGACAAGGCATCCGAATAGAGCTGGGTGCACAGGCCCCGGACCAGCACGAAACCGCGCCCATAGTCCACGTCCGCGCCCCATGATTCGACGGCATCGGCGCAGGCGACCAGCGGATATTCCTCGGCAGTGACGGTGCGCAGGTCCGGGTTCTCGGCCAGGAAGCGGGTACCCAGCTGCTCCAGTTCGGCAACCTGATCGTCCGAGAGCATGTAGATCCACTCGTCGGTAGCGGCCAGTCGGTCTCCGCGCCATGCGGCAGCAGTGGTGACGGGCGGGACGGCCTCCAGCGGCGCGGGAGCGGAACTGGCCATGCTTCGTGAGTCCTTCTCTGGGTCTGTAGCTATTGCCGGAGACCCTAGGCGGAATGCCACAATGTGACTTGGCGAGCGATGCCCGAAACCTTTTCCCCATGCGCATCCCATGATCGAACGGACTTCGATTGCGCAGGACAGAAATAGAACATAATATGAACATATGTTCGATTCGAGTCGCCTCAAACGTGCCGCGAGCCTCGTGCAGCCCTCTCTTGAGGGCTGGCCCGAGGCGCCTTTGCAGCAGGACGGCGTTCACGAATTCTACGCCGCCGGCGCTCAGGACGGCAGCGCCGCACTCGCCCTGGCCCTGCTTTGCGTGGTTCAGGGCACGGTCCAGAGATGCAGGCCAAGCGGACCGCTGATCTGGCTGCGTCTGGCAAAGGGCAAGCAATCCCGGCAGCGCCCTTATGCGCCCGGCCTTGCCGAACTCGGCATCGATCCCGCCGCGATAGTGCTGATGCGCCTGCCCGATATCCAGAGCCTGCTGCGCGCGGGTGTGGACTGCGTGCGGCACGGCGGCGCGGCAGCGGTGGTGATGGAGATGGACGGGCGCGCGCCAACCTTCGATCTTACCGCTTCCCGCCGTCTCGCGCTGGCGGCGGAACAGAGCGGCACCATGGTGATGATCGTGCGCAGCGGCGCCGAACCGACGCCCAGCGCCGCCCATACCCGCTGGCAAGTGGCCAGCGCGCCCTCGGTGCCCCTGCCCGCCGATGCACCGGGAGGTCCGGTGTTCGACATTACCCTGCTGCGCCGGCGCGGCGGGCGAGAGGGACTCAACCTGCAACTGGAATGGGATCGTGAGCGAGGCACCTTCCGAGCACCGATACCTGGCCGAGCGCCGATACTTGGCCGCCCGCCGCTATCTGGCGATCTATCTGCCCTTCCTGCCGTCCGAACGGGCGATGCGGGAAGGCGCAGCGCCGCCTGACGCGGCTTTCGCCCTCATCGCGAAGCAACGCGGGGCGCAGCGCATCATGGCACTGTCCCCCGCCGCGCTTTCGCTCGGCCTTTCGGCGGGGATGATGCTGGCCGACGCCCGCGCGCAGGAACCCGACCTTGTCGCGCTGGAGCATCGCCCCGAAGCGGACAATGCCCTGCTGCTGCGCGTGGTCGAGGCCTGCGAGCGTTACACGCCGATGGTCGCCCCCGATGGCGAGGACGCAATGGTGCTAGACCTCACCGGCTGCTTCGACAGTCTGGAAATGGACGAAACCGGCGTGCGGAACGATCTCGTAACCCGCCTCTCCCGGCTGGGTCTGCGCGCACTGGCCGCCTCAGCCGCAACCCCGGATGCGGCGCTCGCGCTCGCCCGCTTCGGCAAGAGCAGCTTGCGCGAACTGCCGGTGAGCGCGCTCGCCCTGGGAGAAGACGCCCACCTCGCCCTGCGACGGGCGGGGCTGCGCACTGTCGGACAACTCGCGGACCGCCCCCGCGCGCCTCTCGCCGCCCGGTTCGGCAAGGCCATGTCGATCGCGCTCGCCCGCCTGCTGGAGGAGCAGGATCGGCGCATCACCCCGCACCGCACCCTGCCCCCGATCTGGGTGGAGCAGCGTTTCGCCGAACCGATGGCAACGGTCAAACCCCTGCTCGGCGTGATCGAATGGCTGGCCGGACAGGCGCGGGATCTGCTCGTCGCGCGCGGACGCGGGGGGCGCCGCTACGAAGTCTCCCTGTTTCGCACCGACGGTCATATCGCCCGGCTGGCGGTAGACAGCGGCTTGCCCCTGCGCGAACCTGCCGATGTCGTGCGGCTGTTTCGCGAACGCATCGAATCGCTGGCCGATCCGCTCGATCCGGGATTCGGCTACGACCTGCTGCGCCTTTCCGTTCCGCTGCATGAAGACGTATCGGAGGGACAGGTTCGGCTGGATGAAGAGACCTCCGGCAAGCCGGACCTCGCCCCCTTGCTGGACCGCTTGCAGGTACGCTTCGGGGCCGAATGCCTTCACCGCTTCGCCCCGCGCGATGAACATTTGCCGGAATATGCAGACCGCCTCGTGCCCGCCGCCTCGGCCCCACAATCCTGGCCCCAGCCGGAAGTGGGCGAACCGCCCCTGCGCCCGCTGTTCCTGTTCGACCCGCCCCAGCCTGTCACCGTCCTGGCGGAAGTGCCCGACGGCCCCCCGCGCCGGTTCGGCTGGCAGGGCCGGCAACATCGGGTCGTACGGCAGGAAGGACCGGAGCGCCTCGCCTATCCCTGGTGGAAGACGGTCGAGGCCACAGGCCCCACCCGCGACTACTATCGGATAGAGGACGAGGACGGCCGCCGCTTCTGGCTGTTCCGCCACGGCCTTTATGGCAGCGAGAAGACCGATCCCCGCTGGTATCTGCACGGCGTCTTCGCATGAGTGCGGACACGCCGCCTTATGTCGAATTCGCCACGACGACGGCCTATTCGTTCCTGCGCGGCGCCAGCACGCCGGGCGAGATGGCGCTCTGGGCCATGGCCCTCGGCCACCCCGGTATCGGCATCGCCGATCGTAATACCGTGTCCGGCGTAGCCCGCGCCCTCGCCGCGCTGCGCAAGTTCGCGGAAAAGGCCGAGGCGGAGGGCGAGACCCTGCCCGATTTCCGCCTCATGGTCGGCGCAAGGCTGGTCTTTGCCGACGACACGCCCGAAATCCTGGCTTATCCGACCACCCGCTACGGCTGGGGCCGCCTGACTCGCCTGCTCACCACCGGCAACTTGCGCACGACCAAGGGCAACTGCGTACTGCACCTCGACGACCTGCTCGCCTTTCTGGAGGACATGCAACTGATCGTCGCCACGCCCGCCTCAGACGATCTCCTGCGCCGACTTTCGGATGCAGCCCCCGGCAAGGTGTGGCTGGGTGCGACGATGCTGCGGCAGGGCCGCGACGCCCGCCGCTTAATGGCCCTGCGCGAACAGGCCGCCATGACCGGCGTGCCGCTGATCGCCATCAACGACGCGCAATACGACAAGCCAGAGAACCGCCCCCTCCACGACGTCATGACCGCGATCCGCGAGAAAACCACGGTGCAGGCCGCCGGCCGCCGCCTCGCCGCCAATGCCGAACGGCACCTGAAACCCGCTGCCGAAATGGCACGCCTCTTCGCCGCCGCCCCCGAAGCGATCGCCGCCACCCAGGACTTCATGAACGGCATCGCGTTCAAGCTCGACGACTTGCGTTACCAATATCCGCACGAGCCGGTGCCCTATGGCTATACCGCGCAAGGCTGGCTGACCGAACTTGTCTGGAGCCGGGCAAGCGACCTCTATCCGCAAGGCATTCCCGACAAGCTGACCGGGCTGCTCGCCGGGGAACTGGAGATCATCGGGAAGCAGCAGTACGCCGCCTACTTCCTCACCGTCCACGATATCGTCCAATGGGCGCAAGGGCAGGGCATCCTCTGCCAGGGGCGCGGCTCGGCGGCCAATTCCGCTGTCTGCTTCATCCTCGGGGTCACAGCCGTCGATCCCGTGAAACACAGCCTCCTGTTCTCCCGCTTCATCTCCACCGAGCGCAAGGAACCGCCGGATATCGACGTCGATTTCGAGCACGAGCGACGTGAAGAGGTGATGCAGTACATCTACAAGCGCTACGGCCGGGACCGCGCCGGGATCGCCGCCACGGTGATCCACTACCGCTCGCGCAGCGCCGCCCGCGACACCGGCAAGGCGCTGGGCCTGAGCGAGGACGTAACCGCCCGTCTCGCCAGCACCGTTTGGGGCAGCTACGCCGCCAAATACGATCGGAACCGCTGCCTCGAAGCCGGACTCGACCCCGACAACCCGACGATCGCGAGGGTCAATCGCTTCACCGAAGCGATTCTGGAGTTCCCCCGCCACCTTTCCCAGCATGTCGGCGGCTTCGTCCTGACTCAGGACCGGCTCGACGAGACCGTGCCGATCCACAACGCCGCCATGGAAGACCGCACCTTCATAGAATGGGACAAGGACGACATCGACACGCTCGGCCTGATGAAGGTCGATATCCTGGCGCTCGGCATGCTGACCTGCATCGGCAAGGCTTTCGCGATGATCGAGACTCACATCGGCCGCCAGTATCAGCTGAACTCGGTGCCGGGTGACGAGGAAGACCAGAGGAACAACCCACCCCATGTCCGCGCCGTCTACGAGATGCTCCAGCGCGGCGACAGCATCGGCGTCTTCCAGGTCGAGAGCCGCGCCCAGATGAACATGTTGCCCCGGCTGAAACCGGAGAATTTCTACGATCTGGTCATTCAGGTCGCCATCGTTCGGCCCGGCCCGATTCAGGGGGACATGGTCCATCCCTATCTGCGCCGCAGGCAAGGGATCGAGAAGGTGGAATTTCCTTCTCCCGCCCCGCCGCATGACCCCAGGGAACTCCACGAGGTGCTAGGCAAGACACTGGGCGTTCCCCTGTTCCAGGAACAGGCGATGAGGCTGGCCATCACCGCCGCGAACTTCTCCGATGCCGAAGCCAACCAGCTCCGCCGCGCCATGGCGACTTTCCGCAATCTCGGCACCATCGACTCCCTGCGCGGCAAAATGGTCGGCGGGATGATCGCACGCGGATACCAGCAGGACTTCGCCGAGCGCTGCTTCAGGCAGATCGAGGGTTTCGGCAGTTATGGCTTCCCGGAAAGCCATGCCCTCGCCTTCGCGCGGCTGGTGTGGGTCTCGGCCTATATCAAACACCACTACCCGGCCGTTTTCGCCGCAGCCTTGCTCAATTCGCAGCCCATGGGCTTCTACGCCCCGGCCCAGATCGTGCGCTGCGCACATGAGCACGGCGTGGAAGTCCGCCCCGTCGATGCGAACCACAGCGAATGGGATTGCACGCTGGAGCGGAATGCGAAAGGCAAACTCGCGCTGCGGCTGGGCCTGCGCCAGATCAGCGGATTTCGCGAGGATTGGGCCGACGGTATCAAGGCGCACCGCCCTTACACCAACCTCGAAGACCTCGCCCGGCGTGCCGGCCTGCCCCAGCGTGCGCTCAACCTTCTGGCCGATGCCGATGCCTTGCGATCGATCGGTCTGGACCGGCGTGAAGGCCTGTGGGAAGCGCGCCGCACACCTACCGGAGAGTTGCCGCTTTTCGCCGCCGCCCGCGCCCGCGAACTGGGTGAGGAGCCGCCTGCGGCCCTGCCCGCCATGCCGCTTTCCGAACAGGTCGCGGCCGACTACCAGACGACGCGCCTCTCGCTGAAGGCCCATCCGATGAGCTTCCTGCGCCCGTTCTTCGCGGCAGAAGGCGTACTGAGATGCACTGAACTGGCACAGAAGAAGGGCAAGCACGTCAAAGTCGCCGGAGTCGTGCTGGTTCGTCAGCGTCCTGGAGAGGGCAATGCGATCTTCGTCACGCTGGAGGATGAAGAAGGGATCGCCAACGTGGTGATCTGGGCCCGGCTGTTCGAAACCTATCGCCGCGAAGTCATGGCCGCGCGGCTCATGGTAGTGGAGGGTATCGTCCAGGTCAGCCCCGAAGGCGTCGTCCACCTCATGGCCCAGCGCATCCACGATCGCTCCGCGGAACTGGCCCGGCTGTCGGAAGTTCACGAAACCGACCCGCCACTCTCGCGCGCCGATGAGGTGGTGCGCCCGCAGCATCCGCGCAATGTGCGAATCCTGCCGCGATCACGCGACTTTCACTGAACCGTCGATGGAGGAAATGGTGCACCCGACAGGATTCGAACCTGTGGCCTCTGCCTTCGGAGGGCAGCGCTCTATCCAGCTGAGCTACGGGTGCAGTGCTGGGGCGACTAGCAGAGCCTGCGGAGGACTACCAGCGCCAAATCAATCCATATCGTCATGGGCTTGGGAAAACATGGGGACGGATATCCCTCCGCCCCGCGCATACCCGCAGGGATCGCTTGAAAGTTCCCTCTATGTTCTTATGATGAAGGCATGGCCGACGCTGATTCCCCCCTCGCACCGCCGCTGACTTCGTTCGTTGCCAACGACGTCGCACGCGGAATCGGGCGACTTTTCGCCCGCAACGATATCTGGTGCCTGTCGGAAATGCCGCTGCGCTGCGGGCGCCGGGCGGATCTCATGGGGATCGACGCCAAGGGCCATGTCATCATCGTCGAGATAAAGGTATCCCGCGCCGACCTGCTCGGCGACGGGAAGTGGACCGACTATCTCGACTATTGCGACCGTTTCTACTGGGGCCTGCCGCCCTCGATCGACCGTGCGCCGCTGGAAACCGAGGCTTTTCTGCCGGAGCAATGCGGCGTGATCGTGGCCGACGGTTATGACGCGGAAATCCTGCGCCCTGCCCCGCTGCGCCAGCTTGCCGCCGCCCGTCGCAAGGTGGAGACGGAGAGGCTCGCGCGCGCATCGCTCCGGCGACTCGTCACGCTCGGTGATCCGCAGACGCTCAAATGGGGGAACGAGACGGCGTGAAAATGCAGGGCCTCACGGCCCCGCATTTCCCGAATTCGAAAGCGGCGCTACCGGCTCAGTGAACGAAGCGCGCGATGACGTCGCGGTAGGAACGGCTGACTTTCACCTGCGCGCCCGAATCGAGCACGAGGAAGCATTCGCCGTTGGTGTGCGGCTTGACCTGGCGAACCTGGTTGAGGTTGACGATGGTCGAGCGGTGAACGCGCTGGAACACGCGCGGGTCCAGGCGGCGTTCGAGATCCTTCATCGTTTCGCGCAGGATCAGCGAATTGTCGGCAGTGCGGATGCACATGTAATCGCCGGCCGCTTCGATATGCTCGATCGAATCGACATCGATGCGGAAGATCTGGCCGCGATCCTTGATGTTGATGAGCTTCTCGTAGCGGTCCGCGTTGGGATCGGCTTCCTCGGGGATGTGATCGATCGCATCGGGCGCCACTTCGGCCAGCACCGTCTTGAGCTTTTCCGCCTCGTCCGACGAACGCTTCTCGGCAAGGCGCTGGCGCACGCGGGCGAGGGTATCGTCGAGCTTGGTCTCGTCCACCGGCTTCATCAGGTAGTTCACCGCGTTCGCCTCGAAGGCGCGGACGGCATGTTCCTGATAGGCGGTGACGAAGACGAACAGCGGCGGTTCGATCTCCATGACCCCCTTCACCACCGAGAACCCGTCGAAACCGGGCATCTGGATGTCGAGGAAGACGAGGTCGGGCTTTTCGGTCTTGATCTTGCGGATGGCCTCGCGGCCGTTCGAGCAGGTGTCGATGATCTCGACATCAGGATACTTCTCCAGACGAAGCTGAAGGCCCTGGATGGCGAGTTTCTCGTCGTCGACGAGGATCGTGCGAATGGTCATCAGTTACTTTCTCCGGCCCGGCTAACGCACGTGGGCCAAATATGTTTCATCGCGCGGCGAAAACAGGCTGCCGCGGCTGCTCGATCATGTCTTCCGGGGTGGGTTGGCGCTCGGCGGGAAGTTCGATGAGCACCGCGAAGCCGCCCTCGATCGGTTCGATCGTCTCGAAACGGTGGTGTTCACCATAGGCTTGCGAAAGGCGGTCGCGAATATTCGCCAGGCCAACGCCGGTGGAGACCGGCTCCCCTCCATCGTAAGTCATGCCCGACAACCTGTTGTCCGTCGTCGGACTTTGCAAGCCCGGCCCGGTGTCCGAGACGGTGATGCGAAGCATCGGCCCGACGAGTTGCGTGGTGATGGTAATCTCAGCCCCGGATTCCTGCGGAGTCACGGCATATTTGATCGAATTTTCCACCAACGGCTGAAGCAGCAGCGAAGGCAGCAGGCAGGTTTCGGTTTCCGGATCGATATGGAAGGTGGTGCGCAGCCGTTCCTCGAATCGCATGAGTTCGATGTCGAGGTAGAGTTCAAGCGTCTCCACCTCGGTTGCCACGGTAACACGTGCCGAGGGCTTGTTCACCAGGGTATAGCGCAGGAACGACGAAAGGCGGCTGAGCATGGCATTGGCCGGCTCGGTCTGCTTGAGCAGGACCAGCGTGGAAATCGAGTTCAGCGTGTTGAACAGGAAGTGCGGATTGAGCTGGTAACGCAGCATCGCAAGCTGGGCCTGCGTTGCCTGGTTCTCCAGCCGGATCATCTGGTCGTTCTGCTCTTCCACCTGAAGGTAGAAATTGATCGCGTAGTAAAGCGCCGACCATGCCCCCAGCAGCGTCGCGTCGAGGTAGAACACCCCGAGGAACAACTGGGTGAAGCTCGCATCGCTGTCCGTTCGGTAGAGCGAGATCACCCAGGCATCGATGAAGGCGTGCAGGCCCACCGCGAACGGCAGGATCAGCGCGGTCAGCCCCCAGGTCACCAGCGCGCGCCGCGTTATCAGCGTGCGATAGACCACCGACAGCACCAGCGAGATCGAGAAGCCGGTGATCGTCGCGATCAGCACCAGCACCAGCGAGGTCAAAGGCTGGGAATTGGCGATCGTGGACATCGTGCGGAGCAGCATGGCGCCACCCCACCCGACGAACTGGAGACGCCAGAAGGCCTTGTCCTTGTTGGCGAAGAAGGGGATCGGTTGGATCGGCAGCACGCTCATGCACGCTTCCTAGCCGAAATCGGTGCCGGGCGGAAACTGCCGAAAATGCGGAAAGACTCCTTCCTCAACCGCCACGTGCTTCGGACACCGCATCCGATAGCTGGTCCACGCCGACCGCGCCGGAAATCAGCCGCTCACCCGCGACCCAGCTCGGCGTGCCGCTGAAGCCCAGCCGGCTGGCGATTTCGAGGTTGCGCGAAAGCTCCTGCTCCACCGCCGGGCCGGCCGCGACCTTGCGGGCGCGTTCCAGGTCGAGTCCGGCCTGCCGGGCGGCGGCCTCGATGCTCTGCGCATCGACCTGCCCCATGGCGAACATGGCATCGTGGAACTGCGAATACTTGCCCTGCTCGGCGGCGGCCAGCGCCATCTTCGCGGCGGCCGGACTTTCCGGCCCGATGATCGGCAGTTCGCGCACGACGATGCGCAGGTCCGGGTTCTTCTTCAGGAGCTGGGCCACGTCGGGCAGGCTGCGGCGGCAGTAACCGCAGGCATAGTCCGTGAATTCCACCAGCGTAACCTTGCCTTGCGGATTGCCCAGCACCGCGCCGGGGAACGGCGTCTCCACGTTTTGGCGCACGCCGGCAAGCTGCTGGCTGGCCTGCTTGCGCTGCAGGTTCTCCATCGCCTGCGGCAGGATTTCGGGATGTTCGAGGATATAGTCGTGAACGATCTTCTCGATCGCCGGGCGGCCGCCGAACCAACCGCCCACGCCGACCAGAGCGACGCATCCTGCGATCACTGCGAATTTCGTGCCACTACCCATTTGTCTTTTCCAGAATCCCGTAATGTGTCCAGCCGCCCTAGCGGCGCTTCCTGGAACGTTCCAGTTCGGCGCGCGCCTGCATCTCGATATCCTGCGCGCGCAGCCAGTCCGGCGAGCCTGTGGGCAGGCCGGTTTCGGCCGCCTGCGCATTCATCAGCGCGGCATCCATCTGGCCCGTCAGCGATTGCTGTTCGGCGCTGGCGAGCCGGGCGCGCGGCATATCGCCGTTGGCGGCATAGATGGTGCCGAGCTGGTACCATGTGAACGGGTTCTCCCGGTCGCGCGCCACCGCGTTCTTCAGCACCGACTGCGCCTCGGCGAAATGGGCCGGGTCTTCGGTGGCGATGAGGGCGTGGCCGAACAGCGTGGCGATCAGCGGCTGGTAGCCGGTCAGTTCGGTCGCCTTGCGCAGCGGCACCAGCGCCTCCGCCGCCTGGCCCGATTCGAGCAGCACCTGCCCCTTCAGTTCCAGGAAATAGGGATCGTCGGGATCGACCATCAGCAAGGCATCGGTTTCGGCGCGGGCGCGATCGAGCTGCGACTGGCGGTGATAGGCATAGGCGCGGGCGTAATGCGCGGGCACCGAATTGTCCGTCTCGGGATAGACGCGCAGCACGTCGCGCGGCTCGGCCAGATAGCCGAACAGCTTGGCCTTCATCCGCACGAAGCGCTGTTGCAGCTTGGCATCGTCCGGCTTGGACCAGGCCGGGTCCTTCTCGTAGACGTCCTGCAAGGTCTGGATGCGGTCGCCGGTGAGGGGATGCGTGGAGTAGAACTCGTCACCGTCCTGCGCCCGGTAGCCGTAGCGGAACTCGAGGTTCTGGAGCTTCTTGAAGAATTCCACCGAACCGCGCCCGCTGATGCCCGCCGTGGACAGGTACTGCGCGCCCGCCGCATCCGCCGAGGCTTCCTGCGAGCGGCTATAGGCGAGGTACTTGCCCATGGCCGCCTGCTGGCCCGCCATGATGACGCCCATCGCCGCTTCGCCGCCGCCCACGGCCGCGGCCGCCGCGCCCAGCAGGAGCGAGAGAATCGAGATATTGGTGGCCGGCTGCGCGCCCTGGTTCAGCACGGCGTGGCCGCCGGTGACATGGCCCAGTTCGTGCGCGATCACGCCCTGCACTTCGGCGGCGGTATCGGCCTGGTTGATGAGCCCGCTGTTGACGTAGACCGCCTGCCCGCCCGCCACGAAGGCGTTCACCGAGGAATCGTTGACGAGGACGATATCGACATGGCCGGGGTCGAGCCCCGCCGCGGTGATGAGCGGTCGCGACATGTCCTTGAGCAGGGCTTCTGTTTCCGCGTCGCGCAGGATCGACTGTGCGCTTGCCGGCGCGGCGGACCAGCCGAGCAGCGCCAGGGAACTCAGGACGAGTGCGGCAATTCGCGCGAAGGGCATGCTCTCTCTTGGGGCTTTGCGGCCTGAACCGGTGCTGAAGCGGCGCGTCTCGCGCTTGGCCGCAGCCTAGCGGCGCGCCTCGCCGTTGCAAGGCGCGATCGCGCGCCGTTCAACCGAGCAGGTGGCGGGCGGCCCGGCGAAGAAGGGCCTCGTCATCGCTCACTTCGCCAAGGAAGCGCAGTTCGCCATGCTCGTCCCGGCGCGCGACCAATACGGTGAATTCGCTGGACCGGCCGATTTCCTCCTCCGCGCGCGGCGAAAGCCCGCGAAGGCCGCGAACAAGCCGCTCATGCCGGGAAAGGCTCGGAGACTCCTTCTCCCCCTCCGCGCGGCGAAGGCGGCGCTCGTCGCGCACCAGCGCCTTGATGCCGCCTTCCGTCCCGGCGATATGCGCAGCAAGCCTGCCGCATTCGAGGCCGAGCCGCATGCCGTGGGCGATCACGGCGGCAAATTCGGTCAGGCGGGTCTTGTCGTAGTCCGTCCCGAAGACGAGCTTGACCAGCGGAACCAGCGGCGCGCGGTCCTGCACCTTGAGACCGGCATCCTCGACAAGCGCGGCAAGGTCCTGCGGTGCATCGGCAGCGGCCAGCGCAAAATCGTAGGCCCTGCCCAGCGCCGCATAAAGCGCCTGCCGCGAACGATCCTCGCTGCCCATGGCAGCCCGCGCCAGTTCGCGCGCGGAAGCCAGCCAGTCCGCCAGTTCCATATCCGCCGTGAGTTCGAGCACATCGGCATCGAACCGGTCCAGATCGAGCACACCGCTGCCGAGCGTGATCGGCGATTCCAGAATTCCTTCCCCGCCGAACGCCACCTGAGGCAGCCGGTCCGTCAGCGACAGCACCTGCTCCACCGGCCCGTCGGCCCATTCCCCCAGCAACGCTTCCCGGCGCGGCGGCAGGTCGAGCGGCCCGAGTTCGGCACCGGGTTCGCCCAGCGTCTCGTCCACCGCGCGCATCAGCATGTCCGTGCTCGACTGGTCGGCGAGCTGCTTCCAGTTGATGACGCCGTAGATGCAGTCGATGGCGTCATGCCCGCGCGAAAAGGGCAGCAGGATGCCGCGATAGAGGATCGTCGCCCCGCGCTGGTTGACGAATTCGGCCTCGAACCCGATCGGCGCCTGATTCGCGAGGATCTGCATGTAGTGATCGGTAATGCGCGACAGCAGCGACCGACTCGGCACGTCGTCCAGCCGGTGAATCGCGCCCAGGGCGCCGCATTCCCCGGCGAGTTCGGCGCCGAGCCAGGCCACCGCCGGATTCTCGATCCCCGCCGAGAAATCGAGCAGGACGCTGTTGGGGCCGAAATCGGGAAGCGTTTCGGGATGAAGCTGGGCGATATCGGGGAACGGTCGGTCCTCGAGCAGGCTGGCCCAGAAATTGTAGGCCCGCACCTGCATGCGGCGCTCGTCCTGGCCGACCGGCGCAACGATCCGGTCGCGCGCGTCGTCGTCGTCGCCGGAGAATCCCGTCGTCGCCCCGTCCGGATCGGAAAACTGGCCGCGCAACGTATCCATCGAAAGCCCCCGCACATTCAACGGCATCGCTTGTCGCGCAACATGGTGAATTAAAGGTTTAGGCCCGGCCGCGTTGCCCTACGCGATCAGGCCGGACGCAGGACACCTTCGCCGAGCCGGGGCAGCGGGGCCAGGAAGCGCAGCACCACGAAAGAAACGATGAGGAAGATCGAGGCGGCGTACAGCGCGAAGGCAAGGTCGCGCCAGTCCGCCAGCGCGCCCCAGGTCCATGCGCCGAGCGCCATGCCGCCGAACGTCACCGCCTGGTAGATCGACAGGCAGCGGCCGAGGATATCGTCGGGAGAACGCAGCTGGACCGCCGTGTTGAGCGTGGTCAGGATCAGCACCCATGCCATGCCCGCCACGAAAGCGGCCGGGAGCGCGTAGATCAGTTCATGCGCGACCGCGACGAGCGAGAACGAGAAGACGAACATCGCCGATCCGAGGGCCAGAATTCCCTCCAATCCCAGCATCCGGCGAATCTTGCCGATGAACGGCGCGGTTACGATCGAGCCTATGCCGAACAGGCCGAGCATGATCCCGAAGTCGATCTCGGTGCCGTGCATCGAATCGTTGATGACGGCGGGCAGCAGCCCCTGGTAGGCGGCAAGGCTGAAGCCCAGCGCAAAGCCGCGAATGAGCAGGCGGCGTAGCGGCCGGTTGCCGAAACAGAATCGCAGGCCGGTGGCCACTGCGGGCAGGATCGGGCGGCGGTTTATCTGGCGGGCTTCCGGCTTCCACCAGAGCAGCACGCAGATCAGGCCGACATAGCTGACCGCATTGATCGCAAAGGCGAAAGACACGTTCCACAGGGAGATCAGCAGGCCGCCCACCGCAGGGCCGATCGAGCGCGCGATGTTGAACGATATCGAATTCAGCGCGATCGCCTGCGGCAGCTTGTCATGATCCACCTGCTGGCGCACCGAAGCCTGCCAGGCCGGTGAATTGAGCGCGGTTCCCGTTCCCACGCTGAGCGTGAAGGCAAGCAGCAGGAACGGGGTCAGCCAGCCCGCATAGGCCATGATGGCCAGTGCCGCCGAAACCACCAGCATGCCGATCTGCGCTGCCAGCATGACGATGCGGCGATCGAAGTTGTCGGCGATGGCCCCGGCAAAGACGCCGAACAGCATGATCGGCACCGTGGCGGAGGCCTGCACCAGCGCCACGAGCTGGTGCGAAGGGGTCAGTTCCGTCATCAGCCAGGCCGCGCCCACGCCTTGCAGGGTGGAACCGAGGTTGGAGAACAGGTTGGCGATCCAGATCGCGCGGAACACCGGATACCGGAACGGCGAGAACGTGCCGTGTACGGGCGGCGGAACCAGGTCCGCGGTGGCCGTTTCAACCACCTCCTCGACGATGTCCTCTTCCCTGCTCACCGCTCCGGGGTAAGCGGCAGGATCGGGAGCGGCAAGCGCTTTAAATACTGCGCTGTGGCTGCCGCAAATTATCCATGCAGACTACAGGAGATAGCGCATCCTGATCGCGAGGCGGACGTCGGCCCCGCCCACGTCGAACGCGGCCTTCTCGAAGCTGGGCGGCCCCATCCGCACCGGCGCATCCCGGGAAAACCCGAATCCCTCGCGCGGCATCATCAGCGCGGTGTCGAGCTTGCCATTGCCGTTCTCGTCATGAATCAGCGAGATGGCATAGCGCCCCTCGGGAACCCTGCCGAAATCCAGCGTGACCGGCCCCGTCACGGCAACGGTAAGCTTGCGCGCGGCGGGATCCTTCTCGCAATTGGGGAAAGCCTTGGGATTGGTGGTGAGACAGGCCAGTACCTGCCCCTTCTGCGAGCGCAGCGCGGTGACCGCCACGCTCACATCCACTCCCGGTGCTGCGGCCCCGCCGGCCAGCGGCGCGCAAAGCAGCAGGATCAGGGCGCCGAAACGCCCCGGTCGGTTCCGCACAGATGATCCCAGAAGCGAAAATAGAGGCCGTAATTGCATCGGTATAGCTCGTGATGGCGGTGATGATGGCTCGCCGTTATCAGCCAGTGGCCGATGCGCGAATAGACGAGGGCGCGGGGGAACATCTCCCAACCCATGTGATTGGCGATTCCCATCACCGTCATGATCGTCAGCACCAGCGCGAGCATGCCGACGTGGATCGGCACGACGAACACGAGCGCGGGAACCACCACGGCGCCGGTCACGGCCTCCAGCGGGTGAAAGCTCATCGCTGCCCAGGCGGTGGGCGGCTTGCTGGCGTGATGGACGGCATGCATCGCCCGGAACACCTTCGGCCGGTGCATCCAGCGATGGGTCCAGTAGAACCAGGTGTCGTGAAGGAAGAGATAGAGCAGCAGCGAAAGCGGCATCCACCACAAGGGGCGGGCCAGCGGATCGGTGTAGATCAGGGTCCAGCCATGGGCCTGCCAGCCCCAGGCGACCACGCCTGCCGGAATGCCGTAAATCGCCGAGGAGGCCAGAGACCAGCCGATCTCGGCCCTGATCTGGCGGTCCATGCCCCGATAGAGGCCCGGGCGCACCCGCGCGGTAACCCATGCGAAGAGACCCGAGGTCCCGAGATAGCGCAATCCCACGATCGCCGTCATCGTGACGGCTGAAACGCAGAGCGCCCAGAGGCCGGGACCGGAAATCGATGGCATGGCCGGGGCTTATGCGCCCGCGCCCGGCCCGTGGCTAGGGCAGCCCCAAAAGAAAAGGATGCAGAAAGGCCCGAGCCCCTGCATCCCTTCCCTTACGATCCGGTGCGATCCGGGCCGGCGATCAGCTCGCGCGGCGGACGGCGCCCTTGTGCATGCCGACAGTCTTTGCGCCGCGCGGACGGAAACGACGCTTGCGCTCGCCCTGATCCTCGGTGCCATGTTCACGGCGTTCGCCGCGCGGGGCATCGCTGCGCGGACGGTCGTCCCGGCGACGGTCGTCGCCACGGCGCTCGCCGGTACGCTCGCCCTGCGGACGATCGCTGCGATCGCGGCGCGGCTGCTGGCTGCGGTTGCGATCGCCGCCGCGTTCGTTGCGGTTGCCACCGCGACCGGCACCCTGCGGGGCGGCGGGAGCCTGGCGCGACGGCGCGGGCAGGCGGGCCGCCTGCTTCTGGAAATCCTCGGGCAGGCCAAGGGCAGCCAGCTTGACGCGGGTCAGCTTCTCGATGTCGCGGATATAGGGCTTCTCGTCCGGCGCGACGTAGCTGATCGCAACGCCATCGGCGCCGGCACGCGCGGTGCGGCCGATGCGGTGGACGTACTGTTCGGCAACGTTCGGGATCTCGAAGTTGTAGACGTGGCTGACGCCGCTGACATCGATGCCGCGTGCGGCGATGTCGGTGGCGACGAGGACGCGCACCGTACCCTGGCGGAAGCCGCCGAGCGCTGCGGTGCGCTGGGCCTGGCTCTTGTTGCCATGGATCGCGGCAGCCGGGATGCCGGCGGCGACAAGGTGGCGGACCACGCGGTCGGCGCCGTGCTTGGTGCGGGTGAAGACCAGCGCACGGTCGATCGCGCCATGTTCCGCCTTTTCGGCGGCGTCTTCGGCCAGGCCGTCACGCAGGCTGAGGGTAAGCAGCGCCTGCTTCTCGGCCTGGTTGATGAAGGTGGCGTACTGTTCGACGCGCTCGGCCGTGGTCGACTGCGGGGCGACTTCGACCTTGACCGGGTTGTTGATGAACTGCTTGCCCAGTTCGGCAATCGCCTGCGGCATGGTGGCCGAGAAGAACAGGCTCTGGCGCTGCTTGGGCAGAAGCGCAGCAACGCGCTTGAGCGGGACGATGAAGCCGAGGTCCATCATCTGGTCGGCTTCGTCGAGCACGAAGATCTCGACATGGCGCAGGGTCAGCGCGCGGCTGTCGATCAGGTCGAGCAGGCGGCCGGGCGTGGCAACGAGGATGTCGGTGCCGCGCTCAAGCGCACGGGCCTGCTTGCCGGCGGGCACGCCGCCGAAGATGCACTGGACCGAAAGGTTCAGGAACTTGGCATAGCCGCGCATGTTGTCGGCGATCTGCGCCGCCAGTTCGCGGGTCGGCGAAAGCACCAGCATGCGGCAGCCGGCGTTCTGGCGCGGCTTGGGATCGCTGGCGAGGCGGTGCAGCGAAGGCAGCGAGAACGCGGCGGTCTTGCCGGTACCGGTCTGCGCGATGCCGAGAATGTCACGGCCCTCGAGCAGCGCGGGAATCGACTGGCGCTGGATCGGCGAGGGATCAGTGTAGCCCTTGGCCGCGAGCGCACGGAGAATCGGCTCGGCCAGACCAAGTTCGGAGAAATAGGACATGTGTCACTTTCACAAGGTGCGGGGCACGCGGAAGGTTCTTGGCCCGCGCACACAGCAAGGTGTCGTTACGGGCGACCCTGCGTGAAGAAGGAAGCTTGTTCAAAAGGACAACCGCTCGTCCGGGCCGGTCCGCATCGGGACGTCACGCTGCTCTCGGATTGCGGCAGGGAAGTACCCTACGCGCCGGTCGTCGGGGGCCATTTAGTGTGCACTTCGATAAAACGCAAGATAATTGCGTAAGTCGGCAGAGACGTTGCCGGAAATCCCCGCCGGCTCAGGCCGAGAATCGGCGGGCGCGGTCTGCCAGGCGTTCCACCGCGGCCTCGTGAATCGCGGGCGAGCTGACCAGAACGCCAAAGGCGCGGGGGTCGTGCTTGTTGTAATTGAGAGGCTTGCCGAAAGCATCGGTCACGGCGGCGCCTGCCTCGCGTGCGATCAATCCGGCAGCGGCGATGTCCCACTCGTAACCCCAGCGCAGGGTCGCCAGCAGGTCGGCCTCGTTCGCCGCGATCAACGCCATGCGCAGCGCGATCGAGTTCGGCTGGCTCACCAGCGTGAGATCGGCATCCTCGCTCGCCAGCTTCTTCGCCGGAACGCGTGCACCGGCCAGTGTATCGCGGTGGCTGGCGCGCAGCGGCGCGCCGTTGCGGCTGCTGCCCTTGCCCGCCTCGCCGTACCAGAATTCGCCGCCCGCATCGCGGCAACGCGCCGGAGCATACAGCAGGCCCAGCAACGGGCGGCGGGTGTTCACCAGCGCTACCGAGATGGCCCAGCCATCCCTGCCGGCGATGAAATCGCGGGTTCCGTCGATCGGATCGACCAGCCAGACCAGTTCGTGCCCCTGCCGCGCGGGAGAATCGGCAGTTTCCTCGGAAAGCCAGCCCGCCGAAGGCAGCAGGCTGGAAAGTTCGCGCTTGAGAAAGGAATCGACCTCGATATCCGCCGCGCTCACGGGGCTTCCGGGCGTTTTTTCCCAGTGCTCAAGGACATGGCCGTCCCCCGGCCATCCGGCCATGGCGATACGTCCGGCTTCACGGACAATGGCTTCAAGTCTGTCGCGATCGATCATGCGCGAGTCGTTCTGGCTATCCGGACGATCTGGAGGGGTCAGGTGATCCCATTGCGCAGGGAACGGGACTTTTCAAGCGCGCAGGGATGTGCTTATGCGGCGCGGTAAAAATCGGGGCCCTCCCGCGCCTTTCCTCTGACACTCCAGCAGAAAGCGATTTCAGCAATGAACATTCACGAATACCAGGCGAAGGAACTGCTTGCCAAGTACGGCGTCGGCATTCCCGCCGGCATCGCCGCCCTCACCGTCGAGGAAGCGGTTGCCGCTGCCAAGCAGCTCCCCGGACCGCTCTATGTCGTGAAGGCCCAGATCCATGCCGGCGGACGCGGCAAGGGCAAGTTCAAGGAACTCGGCGCCGATGCCAAGGGCGGCGTGCGCCTTGCCAAGTCGGTCGAGGAAGTCGAAGCTTTCGCCAAGGAAATGCTCGGCAACACGCTCGTCACCGTGCAGACCGGTGAAGCCGGCAAGCAGGTGAACCGCCTCTACGTGACCGACGGCGTAGACATCGCCAGCGAATACTACCTGTCGATGGTCGTCGACCGCGCCACCAGCCGCGTCGCCATGATCGTGTCGACCGAAGGCGGGATGGACATCGAGGATGTTGCCCACAACACCCCCGAGAAGATCACCACCGTCACCATCGACACCGCCGCCGGCTTCCAGCCGCACCACGGCCGCGCCGTTGCCTTCGCCCTGAAGCTGACCGGCGACCTCAACAAGCAGGCGCAGAAGATCGCCAAGCAGCTTTACGAAGCCTTCGTCGCGCTCGACTGCGACATGCTTGAGATCAACCCGCTCGTCGAAACCAAGGACGGCAACCTGCTCGTTCTCGACACCAAGATGAGCTTCGATTCGAACGCGCTCTACCGTCACCCCGACGTGCAGGCCCTGCGCGACGAGACCGAGGAAGATCCGGCGGAAGTCGAAGCCTCGAAGTACGACCTGGCCTACATCAAGCTCGACGGCGACATCGGCTGCATGGTCAACGGCGCCGGCCTCGCCATGGCGACGATGGACATCATCAAGCTCAACGGTTCGTTCCCGGCCAACTTCCTTGACGTTGGCGGCGGCGCCAACAAGGAAAAGGTGACCGCGGCGTTCAAGATCATCCTGCGTGATCCGAACGTGAAGGGCATCCTCGTCAACATCTTCGGCGGCATCATGAAGTGCGACGTCATCGCCGAGGGCATCGTTGCCGCGGCGAAGGAAGTGAACCTCTCGGTTCCGCTCGTGGTTCGCCTCGAAGGCACCAACGTCCAGCAGGGCAAGGACATCCTGGCCAATTCCGGCCTGCCGATCGTCCCCGCCAACGACCTGGGCGATGCCGCCAAGAAGATCGTGGCCGAGGTCAAGAACGCAGCCTGATCCTTGGATCACACGCGATCCCATATCGGATAATGCAGCGGCGGGGGTTTACGAGCCCCCGCCGTTTGCGTTTGAAGCCGGGGTCCAAGCCTGCCTTTTCGAACTCAAAGTTATTCTGGGCCCGCCGTTTCTGCCGGGGCGATGCCACTTTTCGCGGATTTGCGATATGGCGCCCATTGTGATCCCTCGAAGGGCTCATCTCGCCGCCGGCAGGACTTGACGTATACGTCAATTGCCTATTAGGCGTGCCTTGAGTGGATTTAATCGAGCGGCTAAACAGTGCCGTGCCTGAAATGAGAGGACCCGATCAGATGAAGATCCTCGTGCCCGTAAAGCGGGTGATCGACTATAACGTGAAGCCGCGCGTGAAAGCTGACGGCACCGGCGTTGACCTTGCCAACGTCAAGATGAGCATGAACCCGTTCGACGAGATCGCGGTCGAGGAAGCCATCCGCCTCAAGGAAGCGGGCAAGGCTGAAGAGATCGTCGCTGTCTCGGTCGGCCCGGCCAAGGCACAGGACACGCTGCGCACCGCACTCGCCATGGGTGCCGACCGCGCGATCCTGATCGAAACCGATGCCGAAGTGGAACCGCTGGCCGTCGCCAAGATCCTCAAGGCGATCGTCGCCGAAGAGAATCCGGGCCTCGTGATCCTCGGCAAGCAGGCGATCGACGACGATTCGAACCAGACCGGCCAGATGCTCGCCGCGCTGCTGGGTCGCCCGCAGGGCACCTTCGCCAGCAAGGTCGAGATCGAGGGCGATCACGTTGCCGTGACCCGCGAAGTCGATGGCGGCCTTGAAACCGTCAAGCTCGCGCTTCCCGCGATCGTCACCACCGACCTTCGCCTGAACGAGCCGCGCTATGCTTCGCTGCCCAACATCATGAAGGCAAAGAAGAAGCAGCTCGATGTGAAGACCGCCGCCGATTACGGCGTCGACATCACCCCGCGCCTCAAGACCCTCAAGGTCTCCGAGCCGCCCGTCCGCTCGGCGGGCGTGAAGGTCGCCGACGTCGATGCGCTGGTCGCGAAGCTCAAGGAACTGGGCGTCGCCTGAGGGCACAGCCCGGGAAGGATTTGAAACGATGAAGACGCTCGTTTGGGTCGAACACGACAACGCGTCGGTCAAGGACGCGACGCTCCATACCGTCACCGCTGCCGCCAAGCTCGGTGAAGTCCATCTGCTGGTCGCCGGCTCCGGCTGCCGCGCCGTTGCCGAACAGGCCGCGAAGATCGCCGGTGTCGCCAAGGTCCACCTGGCCGACAACGCCGCCTATGAGCACGCCCTGGCCGAAAACCTCGCGCCGCTGATCGTCGAACTCATGGGCCACCACGATGCGTTCCTGGTGCCCGCCACGACCACCGGCAAGAACGTCGCCCCGCGCGTTGCCGCGCTGCTCGACGTGATGCAGCTTTCGGACATCCTCTCGGTCGAAGGCGAAAAGACCTTCACCCGTCCGATCTACGCTGGCAACGCCATCGCCACCGTCGAATCGAGCGACGCCAAGCTGGTCATCACCGTGCGCGGCACCGCGTTTGAAAAGGCCGCCGCCGAAGGCGGTTCGGCCGCCATCGAAGACGTGGCTGGTGCCGGTGACGCCGGTCTTTCCAGCTTCGTGGGTGCCGAACTCGCCAAGTCGGAACGCCCGGAACTGACCAGCGCCAAGGTGATCGTCTCCGGCGGCCGCGCGCTCAAGGATTCGGAAACCTTCGAACAGGTCATCCTGCCGCTCGCCGACAAGCTCGGCGCAGCTGTCGGCGCCTCGCGCGCGGCGGTCGATGCGGGCTATGTGCCCAACGACTACCAGGTAGGCCAGACCGGCAAGATCGTGGCTCCCGAAGTCTACATCGCGGTCGGCATCTCGGGCGCGATCCAGCACCTTGCGGGCATGAAGGATTCGAAGACCATCATCGCCATCAACAAGGACGAGGACGCCCCGATCTTCCAGGTCGCGGATGTCGGCTTGGTGGCCGACCTGTTCACCGCCGTGCCGGAGCTTACCGGCAAGCTCTGAGCGGCGCTGAAGGACTGAAACAACGGAACCCCGGCCAGATAATGGCCGGGGTTTTCGTTTAAGTGCAACAGTTTCCCTATATCGCCCTGGTCGGGCATCGGGGGATTCTGCATGAGATGGGTACCGAAACGGCGGGCAAGTTGGCTTGCTGCCGCCGCGTTGTTGTCGCCGGTTTCGCCAGCGCAGGCCGCTCAAGCAATCGACCTCCCGCGGAGCAGTCCATGGACTTTCCGCTACGACGCCGATTCCTGCGACATGGCCGCCGTTTTCGGGGCCGACAACCGCTCTCTCGTCATCACCTTCTCGGGATTCGCTCCGGACGAGCCTTTCCAGATCACGCTGGCCGGTGAGGGAATGGATTGGCACCTTCCCGAAGCCGAGGGCTGGATCGATCTTGGCAATGGCGCGCAACCGCGGCGCGTTACAGTTCTGAGCGCGTCGGGCGCCCATCAGGCATCCATGCTGCTCGTCACCGAAGTCGAACTGGAACCGGGGATCTCCGAAGGTGGAAACAGCACGAATTCCACGCTGACCTTCACTGCACCTTCGCGCATATCGTACAGGCTGGGAGTCAGCGGGTTCCACGATGCGATGCGCGTCATGCGGCAATGCACGGAAAATCTCGAACTCCAATGGGGCTTCAAGCCGTGGGAACAGCGTACACGCTCCCACCCCGAACCCACGCCCGGTTTCAAGGCCTGGATGCGCAAGGGCGACCATCCGGAATTCACGGTGCCTGAAGGTATCGGCGGCTTCCTGCGGTTCCGTCTCGGTGTGGATGCCGAGGGCCAGGTCACGGATTGCCATATTCAACGCGCGATCGGACCCGACAGCTTCGGCGAGCAGGTCTGCCGCCAGTTCGTCCTGCGGGGTCGTTTCATCCCCGCTCACGATGCCAAGGGCGCTCCGGTCGCGTCTTACTTCGCCGGAGCGGCCCTGTTCTGAAAATCCTGGAAGCGTGCCGCCCGGTCAGGAAACCCGCTCGAACAGATTAACGATAACCGTCTCTCCGTTTTCGCCGAGGTCGTGATTTCCGCAAGGAATGAAGCCCAGTGCTCCGGCCACCCGCTCGGAGGCTGTATTGCCCTCCTCGATCATGCAGGCAATGCGGCGTGGTCCGTGAGTCACGTCGAACCAATCCAGTACGGCGCGCATGACCTCCTTTGCCAGGCCGATTCCCCAGTGATCGTACCGGACGATCCAGCCTGCCTCGGGTACATCGTCCATGCCTTTTCCAAAGCCCCGCCAGCTATGGAACACACCGCAGTTGGCAACGATCTCGCCATTCCCGCCACGCCTGCGCACCGGGAAGGTCCCATAGCCGTGCAGCGCCCAGGACCCGCCGTTGCGCTGGAGGCGCTCGAAAACGCCCTTCTTCTCGGCTTGCGTAAGGCCGAGGAACCGCCGCGTCTCCTCATCGGCCAGCAGGCGGACCATATCGTCGAGATCGCTTGCCTGCGGCTTCCAGAGTTCGAAACGCTCGGTGACGAGCAGCGGGCCATCCAGCACGGCAAGGCTCACAGCAACTGGTCCGCAACGTGGATGCATACGCCGAACAGGCCGCCGACCAGCGTGCCGTTGATGCGGATGAACTGAAGGTCGCGGCCCACGGCGCCCTCTATGCGGTCCGTCACGGTGCGCGCATCCCAGCGCTTGACGGTTTCGGATACCAGCCTCACGATTTCCCCCCCATAGCGCGACACGATCCCGACGAGCGTGCGGCGCGCGAAACGATTGACCATGTACTGCAACCGCGCGTCGTCGCCCAGTGCCTGACCCAGTTGCGCAAGGCTTTCCCCCAGCGCACCGGACAACGCCTTGTCGGGATTGCGCACGGCCTTGAGCAAGGCCGCGCGGGTGCGTTCCCACATGCCGTCGAGCCAGGCGGCGACTGCGGGGTTTTCGATCAGTTCGTTCTTGATGCGCTCCACCTTCGCCTGCGTCTCGGGCTTGCTGCGCAAGTCCTCTGCAAGGTTGGCGAGCGCCTCGTCGATCCTGGCGCGTAGGGGATGGTCGGGCTGGACGATCACTTCGGCCAGCAGCCGGTAGGCGCCGTCGAGCACGCCGTTTGCCAGCCGCTCGTCCAGCCCGGTCCAGCGCATGATGCTGTTGGCGCGCTGATGGATCATCTCGCGGATCAGCGGCTCGTTGCTCTCGATAGCCTCGCCGATCTTGCGCAGCACGCTTTCGAGCACCGGCAGGTGCCTGCGGTCGGCAATCGCACTGGTCAGCATCTGGCCGAGCAGGGGCGCCGCATCGATCTTCTCGAGCTGACGGCGCAGGCCGGTCTTGACCATGCCGCCCATCTGCTCGGGATCCAGCGATTCGAGCACGTCGGCCAGCAGGTTGGCCGCGCCGGCACGAATGCGGGATTGCTCGTCACGCGCGGGATCGGAAAGGAACGCCCCGGTGGCGGCCGCAAGGTTGAAGCCCTTCAGACGCCGGGCGACGACTTGCGGCGTGAGGAAATTGTCCCTCAGGAACATCGCCATCGAATCGGCGATACGGTCCTTGTTGTCGGGAATGATCGCGGTGTGCGGGATCGGCAGGCCCAGCGGATGGCGGAACAGCGCGGTCACCGCGAACCAGTCTGCCAGACCGCCGACCATGGCCGCTTCGGTAAACGAGATCGCGTATCCGAGCGGCCCGCTCCATTCCGGGTGCAGCACCGCCAGCCGTTTGAGAACGATAAAGGCCGCCGCCATGAACAGCAGCAGCCCCGTCGCGAACAGGCGCATGTGCCGGGCCCGGTCGTTCACGACCGGGCCGAGCCGGAAAAAGTCTTGCCGTGCCACGGAGATGCTACGCTTGGGGGCCGGCAATGTTCCTCCTGCTCTTGCTATTCGGCCGCGATCGGCTGGGGAAGTGCGATTCCACCCTGGCTGGCGGCATCCTCATGGGCGTGATGCGGCTCGAACGTGAGCAGCTTGCGGCGCAGCCACGGACCCACCCGCTTTTCGAAGCCATCAGCCAGGCTGAAGGCAGCCGGCACGATCACCAGCGTCAGCATGGTGGACACCAGCAGGCCGCCGATCACGGTGATGCCCATTGGCGCGCGCCATGCCGCATCGCCCGAAAGCGAGATCGCGGTCGGCACCATGCCCGCCGTCATGGCCACGGTGGTCATGATGATCGGCTGGGCGCGCTTGTGCCCGGCGTCCATGATGGCCGTGAGCTTGTCGACACCCTTCTCCATTTCCTCGATCGCGAAGTCGATCAGCAGGATGGAGTTCTTGGCAACGATGCCCAGCAGCATCAGGATGCCGATGTAGACCGGCATCGAGATCGGCTGGCCGACGATCACCAGCGCCAGGAGACCGCCCAGCGGTGCCAGCAGCAGCGAGGCCATGTTCACCAGCGGCGAGACGAAGCGCTTGTAGAGCAGCACCAGCACCGCGAAGACCAGGAAGATACCGCTGATCACCGCGATCACGAAGCTGTTGACCATCTCGGCCTGCCACTTGTCCTCGCCGACGGGGGCGTTCGACACGCCGGTCGGCAGGTTCTTCATGATCGGCAGGTTCTGGATCTGCTCCATGATCGGACCCTTTACCTGCCCTTCGCCAAGGTCGGCGCCGACGAAGATGCGGCGCGACTGGTTGTAGCGCTGGATCTGGGTCGGACCGGCACCGAAGCGAATCTCGGCCACGCGCTTGAGCGGCACCGAGCCGCCGGTTGCGGTGGTCACGGGAAGATTCTCGATCGTGGAATAGTCCCGACGCGAGGCGCGGGCGAGAATGACCCGGATCGGGACCTGCCGGTCGCTCAGCGAGAACTTGGCAGCGTTCTGGTCGATCTCGCCAAGCGTGGCGATGCGGATGGTCTGGCTGAGCGCCGCCGTCGTCACGCCGAGCTGCGCCGCGAGGTCGAGGCGCGGCACGATCACCAGTTCCGGTCGCTGCAGGTCGGCGGCGATACGGGGTGCAATCACGCCCGGAATCGTACGCATCTGTTCAGCCAGGGTCTGCGCCGTTTTGTTGAGCAGTTCCGAATCGCTGCCCGAGAGCATCACCGAAATATCGCGGCCACTGCCGAATCCGCCCGACTGCGTGGCAAATGTCACGCGGGCATCAGCGATGTTCTGCAGTTCGGGCGCCATGCGGCGTTCGAACTCGATGCTCGTGGCTTTGCGCTGGTCGGCCGGCTTGAGCGCGATGTAGAGCGACCCCCTGCCCTCGCGCGAAGCCTCGAGGATGTGCTGCACTTCAGGCTGCCGTTCGAGCAGGTGCGTGACCTTGTCGGCCACCACCACGGTCTGCTCGATGGTGGTGCCGGGCACCATCTCGATGTTGACGGTGCTGGTGTCGTTGTTGGTGTTGGGCTGGAACTGCGAGGGCAGCCCCGCCAGCAACGCGAACGTCACGACCAGCGCGTATATGCCCGCACAGAATGCGTAGAACCGGTGGTCGTGCATCCGCGCGCTGATCCGCGCCGAGAAATAACGGTACCAGGTGCCCATGCGTCCGGCGAAGTGAGCCAGCCACCGCAGCGCCTTGCCGAGCACATAGATCGCCACGGGAATGCCGAGAGGTGCGATCACCGAGGCCAGCACGAAGGCCGCCTTGCCCAGCCCCATCTTGCCGAGCACGAAGTTCGCGCCCTGGAAGATCATGTAGGCCGCACCGATGCCCCCGCCCAGCATGAGCAGGATCGCCACCATCGCGATGAGATAATACCACCAGCGCGACGGCGCCTTGACCAGCCGGGACTTGAGACGAAGCGCCTCACGCGAATCCAGCGTCCAGGCCAGAACCTTGAGATAAAGGTCCATGCCCTTGCCGCCGCCGTGTTCGGCATGGCCGTGAGCCTTGAGGAAGTAGGCCGCGACCATCGGCGTGATAAGGCGCGCCACGGCAAGGCTCATCAGCACCGCCGCAACGACCGTCAGGCCGAAGGCCTTGAAGAATTGCCCCGGAATGCCCGGCATGAGCCCGACCGGCAGGAACACCGCGACGATCGAGAACGTGGTGGCGACGACCGCGAGGCCGATTTCGTCTGCCGCATCGATCGAGGCTTGATAGGCCGATTTGCCCATGCGCATGTGGCGCACGATATTCTCGATCTCGACGATGGCGTCATCGACCAGGACCCCCGCCACGAGGCTGAGCGCCAGCAGCGAGAGGAAGTTCAGCGTGAAGCCGAGCATGTCCATGAACCAGAACGTCGGGATCGCCGAAAGCGGGATCGCGATCGCCGAGATCATCGTCGCGCGCCAGTCACGCAGGAACAGGTAGACGATGACGATGGCCAGCACCGCACCCTCGACCAGCGCTTCCATCGAGCTGGTGTACTGTCCCTTCGTGTAGTCCACGTCGGAGAACAGGCGCGTGATGTGGATGTTGGGGTTTTCCTTGCGGATCTTGTCCAACGCCTTGGCGGCGCCGTCATAGACGGCCACGTCCGAAGCCCCGAGAGCCCGCGTGAAGCCGAAAGTCACGACCTCGCGGCCGCGCAGCTTGGCGATGCGGGTCTGTTCGGAATAGCCGTCGTAGACCTTGGCGATATCCGAAAGCTTGACCTGCCTGCCGCCGCCCAGGTTGATGCGGGTCTGCGAAAGCTGATACGCATCCTGCGCATTGCCCAGAACGCGGACCGACTGGCGCGATCCGGCGATTTCCGCCTGGCCGCCGGCAGCGTCGGTGTTGACCTGCCGCAGCACGCCGTTGATGTCGTTCGCGGTAAGGCCCAGCGCGATCATCCGCTGCGGGTCGACGACGACGCGGATTTCACGGTCCACGCCGCCGTTGCGCTCCACCGAGGCGAGGCCTTCGATCGAGAGCAGGGTCTTCGAGATAGTATCGTCGACGAACCAGCTGAGCTGCTCCATCGTCATGTCGTCGGCACTGACCGCGTAATAGGCCAGATTGTCGCCGTTGGCCTCGATCTTGGTGACCATCGGTTCGAGAATGCCGTCCGGCAGCTGCCCGCGCACCTGATCGACGGCGTTCTTGACCTGGTTCGTCGCGACGTCCGGATTGGTGCCGACCGTGAAGAACACCAGCGTGGTCGACGTGCCTTCCGAGGCGGTAGACTGGATTTCCTCGATCCCGGGAACGGACCGGACCGCGCCTTCGATGATCTGGGTGATCTGCGTCTCGATCTCGGTCGGGGCGGCGCCCGGCTGCGAGATCATGACGTGAACGCCCGGGAATTCCACGTCCGGCATGTTGTTCACGTCCATGCGCATGAACGAGACCACGCCGGCGATCATCACGCCGATGAAGAAGACGATCGGAATGATCGG
Source organism: Novosphingobium sp. TK71 (assembly GCF_055361505.1). Lineage (NCBI taxonomy): Bacteria > Pseudomonadati > Pseudomonadota > Alphaproteobacteria > Sphingomonadales > Sphingomonadaceae > Novosphingobium > Novosphingobium sp. TK71. Next base: position 2,815,048 of record NZ_CM143962.1, on the reverse strand, counting down.
ATTGCGGATCGACCAGGCCGAGATGTTGCGTAGGCTCATCGCGCTATGTCCGATCAATCGGCCTTGGCGGCAAGCTGGGGCTTGACCTTGTCGCCGTCGTTGAGGAACCCGCCGGCACGCAGCACGATCTTCTCGTTACCGTCGATGCCGGACTTCACGACGATGCCCTTGCCCGTCACCAGACCGGTCTGGACGGCGCGGCGATGCACCACGTTCTTGGCGTCCACGACGTAGACGAACGAGCCCTTGTCGTCGTTCTGGATGGCCGATTCCGGCAGCACCGGAGCAACCGTCTGGCCGCTGTTGATCACCACGCTGGCAAACCCGCCCGGACGCAGGGCGTCATTATAGGCGAGCGCGATACGGGCGATGCCCTGGCGGTTTGTGGAATCGATGATCGGGGCGATCTGCCAGACCTGGCCGGTGAAGCTCTGGTTCGAGCCGGTCGGCGTCACGGTGGCTTCCACGCCGACGCTCAGCCGGGCGAGATCGTCCTCGCTAAGCTGGGCGAGCAGTTCCATCTCGCCGCCCTTGGCGAGGCGGAACAGCACGGCACTGCCGCCGCCCACGACCTGGCCAAGCTCGACATTGCGTTCGAGCACGAGGCCGGCCGCCGGAGCAACGATGTTGAGGCGGGCGGTCTGTGCCTGAAGCTGGCCGAGCGTGGCGCGCGCGACCCTGACCTGGGCGACGGCAGCGTCACGCGTCGCCTTCAGCCGGTCGACGTCGGCAGCGGAGATGAAGCCGCGGTCCACCAGTTTGAGCGCACGGTCGAGATTGGCCTGCGCAAGGCGCGCGTCTGCTTCTGCGACGGAGATCTGCGCGGACTGGCCTGCCTGCTGCTGGGCCTGCACCGAGCGGTCGATCACGGCCAGCACCTGCCCCTGCGACACCCAGTCTCCCGCTTCGACGAGCACGGAGCGGACCTGCCCGCCCTCGCCCACCGAACCGACCGGCATCGGGCGGCGTGCCGCCAGCGAACCGGTTGCGCTGATTTCGCCAACAACGGAGGCGCGGCCAGGCACGACCACAGTTACGGCGGGGGTCTGAACGTCGTTTTCGCCGGCGGCGCTGGCTTCACCTCCGCCGCGCGTGGCGAACCAGATGCCGATCGCGAGCACGACGGCGCCCACTATGGCGATCCACAGCCATCGGCGGGATGCACGATCCCGTTCGACATCCCCTTCAAGCGGGTTGCCCGGCGCGGTGAAACCTTCGTTCTCGCTCACATCGATCCTGCTGTCGTAATTCATCTTGTCACCGCAAAAACTGCGATTGCCCCCAATCCCGATGCCCGAACCGATTGCCTGATCCCGGAGGCGTCACCACCCGCGGGCCCGCCCGGCACCGGGGAGCACGATCCGCCGTCGGGGCGCGGGCACACGGGTCCGCGCCGCTGCAACGGCAAAATTTCCTGCGAACGGACATATACCTGCGACAAGCGAGTGGCAATCAGCAGTCGGCCTGTAGCCGACGGGGATCGACAAGCGTCGAGCGCAGGTAATCGGCGGGGCGTAATCCTTGGGTCCTCAAGGATTCGCCGGCCAAATACGGAAACGGCGCCGAACCGAGGTTCGCCGCCGTCTTCCGGGTCTTTCGACCCTCAACAATTTCGAGGCTCAGTACTTCTGCTGGCGCTCGTAAAGATCGCGGTAATGCTGGATTCGCGTGACGCGCAGGCCCTGCATTCCAGAACGGTCCACCGCGCGCTGCCATCCCGCGAATTCTTCCAGCGTGAGCTGATAGCGATCGCAGACTTCGTCGATCGTCAGCAGGCCGCCGTTCACGGCCGCAACGACTTCCGCCTTGCGGCGCACGACCCAGCGCGTGGTGTTCGGCGGCGGCAACGAATCAAGCGTCAACGGCTCGCCGAGCGGCCCGATCACCTGGGCAGGACGGATTTTCTGGTTCTCGATCATCATCACCCTCGTACGCCGGTGCTTCGATTGCCGGCGACAGAAGCGACATTGGCCTCCGCTGGCTTGCGATTGGCTGAAGCATTTGGGTTAACAGGTATTGAGACTGGCTCATACGTATGAATAACGAATGCGGCCGAGCCGGCGAAACTGCCAAAGCGGTGAAGCCTGACGGATTCGGGCCTGATGGAATCAGGCTCTGCCCACGCGGCGCGCAGATCGTGCGCCGCAAACAGTCGGGAACGCAGGGAAAACCAGTCGATCGGCGATAGGTCCGAGATGAACTCTTCGCTGTCGCGACCAGACGCATGCCCTGCTTTGCAGGTTTCATGATCAAAAGCGATGTTCATGGACAAGGCTTTTAGCGCCGCTTGGTCAAGGGACGGTAAAGGCGACGTTTACACTTTTTTAACGATTGTTAACGCGCTTGCGAAGCACGCCTTGACCGCCCCCTGCGGGTAGATACGGCCCCCACCTCTCGACAAAGGTAGGAATTCCGTGCGTTCGCCTGTATGGGGCGGCGCATGACCGCCCTTTCCGACCTTGAAGGACTGGTGGCCGGCCTCGATCCCGCCGCGCTGTTCCAGTTGCCCGCGCCGCTTTCCGCGCGCCGTATCGTCGTTGCCATGTCCGGCGGCGTCGACAGTTCGGTCGTCGCCGCGCTTGCCGCCGCGACCGGAGCCGAAACCATCGGCGTCACGCTCCAGCTTTACGATTACGGCGCCGCGACCGGCCGCAAGGGCGCCTGCTGCGCCGGCGACGACATTCGCGATGCCCGCGCCGTGGCCGATCGCCTCGGCATCGCCCATTATGTCTTCGATCATGAGAGCGCCTTCCGCGAGGAAGTGGTCGAGCGCTTCGCGGACGATTACATGGCAGGCCGGACCCCCATTCCCTGCATCCGCTGCAACATGGGGCCCAAGTTCACCGACCTGCTGACGATGGCGCGCGATCTCGGCGCGGATTGCCTTGCCACCGGCCATTACGTGCGCCGCGTCGAAGGCCCGGCCGGTTCGGAACTGCACCGCGCTTTCGATCCCGCGCGCGACCAGAGCTACTTCCTTTACGGCACCACTGAAGCGCAGCTCGATTTCCTGCGCTTCCCGCTCGGCGGCCTGCCCAAGAGCGAGACCCGCCGCCTTGCCGAAGCCGCCGGACTGCGCGTTGCCGACAAGCCCGACAGCCAGGACATCTGCTTCGTGCCGGACGGCGATTATGCGAAGATCGTCCGCGCCGTCCGCCCCGAGGGCGAGGCGCCGGGCGATATCGTTCACGCCCTTACCGGCGACGTGCTCGGCACCCATCGCGGCATCATTCATTACACCGTCGGCCAGCGCCGCGGCCTCGAGATCGGCGGCCAGCCGGAACCGCTTTACGTCGTGCGGATCGAGGCGGAGGGGCGCCGCGTGCTCGTCGGCCCGCGCAGCCTGCTGGGCGTCGCCGCTGCCACGATAACCGAAACCAACCGAATCGGCCCGCTCCCGGACGCGCCGCTGACCGCCAAGGTGCGCTCGCTGGCAAAGCCGGTGCCGATCACGCTCGAAGGGCCGCTTGGCGACGGAACGACGGCGAGAATCCGCTTCGAGAATCCCGAATACGGCGTCGCCCCGGGCCAGGCGGCAGTGATCTACGCGGGAGATCGCGTCGTCGGCGGCGGCTGGATCGACGGCACCGAAGCCGCCATTCCGCTGGACGGCTGAGTCAGTTCGCCCAGGGTTCGAGCTGGCAGCCGCGATCGGGCGCGAAAGTCGCGGTCTGGCTGGCCAGCAGCGGAACGCTGGCCTTTACGGCGTGCGCCTCCGTATCCTCGGACAGCATCACCAGGCCGGCGGTACGGCCAAGGCCGGCAACCGCGATATCGCCCTTGCAGGTCTTGAGTTCGCGTTCGGAAACAAAGCGGCAGGCACAGGCCACCCGCGCGCCATAGGCGGTGCTGACCAGCGCCTGTTCGCGCAGGCCCTTCCACGAGAAGCCCAGCACGATCGCCAGTACGACCACGGCAAGCAGCACGCCGTTCCTGAGCCAGCGGGACGGTTGTCGTTCGCCGCGGCGGCTGTCCCCCATCCCGTGTGTCCCCACTGTTGCCATCTTCCCGCGCCTCGCACATCACACCCCGCGTCATGCCGGTGCGCCGCCCTTCCCTTATCCTTGCCCTCTCCGTCCTGCCAGCCCTCGGCCTCCTGAGCGGCTGTGGACAGGACGCGCAGCAGGGCCCGCCGCCGCCCAGCGCGGAATCGCAAGCCGCGATCAAGGATGACGGCGGTGCCCCCCGCGAATCGCTCGGCCGCGCCATCGACGGCCTGTTCGGCGATGAAGACGTGGGCCGCACCGATGCGCTGGTGGTGATGAAGCGCGGCTCGGTCATCGCCGAACGCTACGGTGCTGGGATCAAGCCCGAAACCCGGCTGCACGGCTGGGGCATGGGCCAATGCGTGACCGCGCTAATGATCGGGCAGCTCGTCAGCGACGGCCGCCTGCGCCTGAACGAATCGGCGCCGATTCCCGCCTGGCAGCGTCCGGGCGACCCGCGCGGCGAAATCACGCTGAAGCAGCTCCTGCAGATGCGCTCGGGCCTGCGCCATTCGGAATCGGGCCCGCCCGCCGCCAACGGCAACCCGGAAGCCGGGCTCGCCCGGCAATCCGATCGTATGCGGATGCTCTATCTCGACGGGCGCGACGACATGGCCGCCTACGCCGAGGCCCAGCCGCTGGAGGCCCCTGCCGGCGCGCGCTTCGTGAACAGCGCGGCGACGCCGGTAATTCTCTCCGACCTTGCGGCGCGCGTCCTTTCGCCCGACCGCAATCCCGACCGCCGCCGCAGGGCCGTGGGCGACTATTTGCGCAACCGCGTCCTGCTTCCGCTCGGCATGGATTCCGGCATGGCGGGGTTCGACCGCGCCGGAACGATGATCGGTTCGGCCATGATCCACGCCGATGCCCGCGACTGGGCCAAGCTCGGCGAATTCCTGCGCCACACCGGATCGATCCAGGGCGCCCAGATCCTGCCCCGACGCTGGGTGCAGTTCATGCTGGAGCCTTCTCCCCGCAATCCCGGCTACGGCGCGGGAGTCTGGCTCAACCGGGGGCGCGGCAAGAACGGCGGCGGTGACGAGGCCGTGTTGTTTCCCGGCATGGCCCCCGCCAATGTCTTCGCCTGCGTCGGCGAGCATGGCCAATACGTGATCGGATCACCCGACCAGCTTCTCACCATCGTCCGCCTGGGCGAGAGCGACCCGCAGCAGGAACGCCTCCTGCACGACCGGCTGGGCAAGCTGATGGCGATGTTCCCCGGCGGCATCTGAAAGCTTTTGGCGCTCAAGAGGACTGATCGAGGTTCACGCGGATTGGCGGCAATACGTCCAGCCCCGCCTGCCCCGCCTCGTCCACCAGGCCTTCCGGATCGGGATGGATGAGGATTTCCGTGCCGGGGAACTCGACGGCGAGCCGGTGCTCCAGTTCGTCCATCACCCGGTGCGCCTCGCGAACGGTCATGTTCGGGTCTACCCAGACATGAAACTGCACGAAATCCTTGTTTCCCGAAGTGCGCGTGCGCAGGTCGTGAACGCCGGTGATGTCGGGATGGCGGGCAAGTACCTGGAGGAAACGGTCCTTCTTCTCCTCGGGCCACTCATGGTCCATCAACTGGTCCAGCACGTCCTGCGAGGCCCTCCAGGCGCCCCAGCCCAGCCATGCGGCAATGCCGATCCCGAACAACGGGTCCGCCCCCCTCAGCCCCGCATAATGGTCGAGCACGAGCGCCACGATCACAGCAAGGTTGAGCATCAGATCCGACTGATAGTGGACGCTGTCGGTCTGGATGGCGATGCTGCCGGTCTTTCGGATGACATGGCGCTGCCAGGCCACCAGCATCAGCGTCAACACGATGGCGGCCGCGGATACGACAATGCCGCCTTCCGCCTTTTCGACCGTGCTCCCTGCCAGAAACTCCTCGACGGCGCGGCTGGCGATGGCGAGCGCGGAGATCGAAATCAGCACGATCTGGAACATCGCCGCGATCGCCTCCGCCTTGCCATGGCCGAAACGGTGCTTGTCGTCCGCCGGTTGCGAGGCGATCCAGACGCCGAGCAAGGTGGCGATACTGGCCACAAGGTCCAGCGCGGTGTCGGCCAGGCTGCCCAGCATCGCCGTCGAGCCGGTCGACCATGCCGCCCAGCCCTTGAGCGCGAGCAGGAACACCGCCGTGCCTATGCTGGCGATGGCGGCGCTGCGGTTCAGGGAGGCATGTTGATGCAAGGAAACGCTCCGGCAGGGCTCAGGGATAAAGCAGCGTGCTGGCCCAGCCGCCTTCGGCGTTCCGCACGAAACGGCGGCGTTCGTGAAGCCGGTAGGGACGGTCGTGCCAGAACTCTATCGCAGCGGGAACCACGCGGAATCCGCCCCAATGCGCGGGGCGCTCGATCTCGCCATCGCCGAAGCGGGCGCGAACTTCCTCGTAGCGGGCCAGGAACGTTTCGCGGCTATCGAGCGAAGCCGACTGGTCGGACGCGACTGCGCCAAGCTGCGAATCGCGGGCGCGCGAGTGGAAATAGGCATCGGCCTCTTCCGTGCTGACCGGCTCGAGCCGGCCCTCGATACGAATCTGGCGGCGCAGGCTCTTCCAGTGGAACAGCAGCGCCACGTGCGGATTGGCGGCTATTTCCTGGCCTTTGCGGCTGTGTCCATTGGTATAGAACACGAAGCCGTCCGGGCCGTAGCCCTTGAGCAGGACCATCCTGACCGAAGGCAGCCCGTCCGGCGTTGCCGTGGCCAGTGCCATGGCGTTTGAATCATTCGGCTCCGCTTCGCGGGCCTCGTCGTACCAGGCCTTGAACAGGGCGAACGGATCGCCGTGGGGAATGACTTCGCGGGCCTGTTCAGCTTCCATCTTCACTTCCTGACGAAATTATGTGCGGTCTTTGCCGGCGGGCAAGATAACCCTCCGGCTCCCCCCCGCTCCCCGCGCCTACAAAAGCACCGCGGTTGCGGCAATTCCTGATGGCCCAGAGGGACATGGGCAAGAACATGGCCGGTGCAATAGACGCACGGCCGGATCTAGGAAAGCACCGCTTGCCGTGCGGCTCGTCCCCACCTAGCTAGGATGCCATGGCAGCAGACCCTTATTCGACCCTTGGCGTATCGCGCACAGCCAGCGAGAAGGACATCAAGTCCGCCTATCGCAAGCTGGCGAAAGAACTTCATCCCGATACCAACAAGGACAATCCAAAGGCTTCGGAACGCTTCTCCGAGGTGACATCGGCTTACGACCTGCTTTCCGACAAGGACAAGCGGGCCAGGTTCGATCGCGGCGAGATCGACGCGGACGGCAACCCGATGGGCTTCGGCGGCATGGGCGGCGGCGGCGGATTCGGCGGCGGCGGTTTTGGCGGCGGGCCGGGCGGGCAGCGCGGATTCGGCGGCGGATTCGGCGGCAATGACGGGATCGACCTTGAAGACCTGTTCGGCGGCATCTTCGGCGGCTCCGGCCAGCGCGGACCCGGCGGCTTCGGGGGAGCCGGAATGGGCGGAGGCGGAGGACGCGGCCGTGCGGCACCGCGCGGCGCCAACGTGAATTACCGCCTTTCCGTGCCTTTGCCCGACGCAGCAGAGCTGAAACCGCAGCGCATCACCCTGTCGGATGGCAAGACCATCGATCTCAAGCTCCCTGCCGGACTTGAGGACGGCACCCAGATGCGCCTTGCCGGGAAGGGCGAAGCCGGCCCCGGGGGCATGGGCGACGCCATCGTCACCCTGAACATCCAGCCGCATGCCTTCTTCCGCCAGGATGGCGACGATTTGCGGGTGGATCTGCCGATCACCCTCGACGAGGCGCTGAATGGCGGCAAGGTCAAGGCGCCCACTGCCTCCGGCGCGGTGATGCTTTCGGTTCCGGTCGGTGCAAGTTCCGGCAAGGTGCTTCGCCTCAAGGGACGCGGCATGACCCGCAAGGACAGCAGCCGAGGCGATCTGCTCATCACCCTCCAGATCGTCCTTCCCGAACACGACGCCGACTTGGCCAAGCGTCTGGAAGGCTGGAAGGACAACCGCGACGTCCGGGCGAAACTCGGAATCTGACCCGGCATCGGCGGCGCGGCGCGGGACGGTTGAGCACCCCTGTGCCGCCCCGCCCTTGGCCAAGCCCCTGCCGGATTTGAATATCCGGCCCCGACCGCCTATGTCGGCAGGGTGAAAGGCGATCCGTCGACAGAACTGGCGACTACGGCCGCGATCTCGCCCGAGGCGCGTCGCCGCGCCGCCTTGCGCTGGCGGGAAATGCAGGAGCGGATTTCGCGCCCCCGGCCCAACAACCGGCCCTACACCGTCATTTCGCGCGTTGTCGCCGGCACCTGGGAAGATGGCTTCATTCACGCGGGCAATTTCGCGTACATGTCGATCGTCGCGCTGTTCCCCTTCTTCATCGCGCTGGCGGCAATCTACGCGGCGCTGGGGGAGCAGGGACAACTCGAAAGCTCGATCAATGCCGTGCTCGCCGCCCTTCCCCCGCGCGTGGAGGAAGCGCTGGCGCCGGTCGCACGCGATGCCGCAACCGCACGCCACGGCTGGCTGCTGTGGATCGGCGGCGCGCTGGGCCTGTGGACCACGACCAGCCTGATCGAGACTATCCGCGATATCCTCCATCGTGCCTACGGCATGACCAAGGGACTGAAATTCTGGAGAAACCGCCTGGCGTCGAGCGGGCTGATCTTCGGTTCGGTGCTGATGCTGCTGCTTTCGCTGTCCTCGCAAGTGATGATTTCCGTGATCGAGGAAGTACTGCTGACGCTGTTTCCGGGGCTCGGACGCTTCGATTACCAGATCACGATTTCGCGCGGGATCACTGCGATCACGCTGTTCGGATCGCTCTACGTCCTGTTTTTCCTGCTGACTCCCACGCGATATCAGGCCCGGCGTTACCCGAAATGGCCCGGCGCCCTGCTCGTCGCCAGCTGGTGGTTCGGCACGGCCTGGCTCCTTCCCAGAGTGTTGCGCAATTTCATCGCTTACGATTTGACGTACGGAAGTCTCGCCGGAGTGATGATCGCGCTTTTCTTTTTCTGGCTTGTCGGACTAGGGATGGTCGCAGGCGCGGAACTCAATGCCGCCCTCACCGTCAGTCCCGAGGAGCAGGAAATGCTCGCCGGCGGCGCAGGCGGGAGAAGCAGCACGACTGCACAGAACAACGAAGTACAGGAAGAACACGAATGACCGGTCTGATGCAGGGTAAACGCGGCCTGATCATGGGCCTTGCCAACGACAAGTCCCTGGCCTGGGGCATCGCGAAGAAGCTGCACGAACAGGGCGCGGAACTGGCCTTCTCCTATCAGGGCGAAGCGCTGGCCAAGCGCGTGAAGCCGCTGGCGGAAAGCCTGGGCAGCGATTTCCTCATCGATTGCGACGTTTCGGACATGGCAGCCCTCGACACCGCCTTCGAAACGCTGGCCGAACGCTGGCCCACGATCGACTTCATCGTCCACGCCATCGGCTTCTCGGACAAGAACGAGCTGCGCGGCAAGTACGTCAACACCAGCCTCGACAACTTCCTGATGACGATGAACATCTCGGCCTACAGCCTCGTCGCCGTCACCAAGCGCGCAGCGCCGATGATGCCCGAAGGCGGTTCGATCCTCACGCTGACTTATTACGGCGCCGAAAAGGTCGTGCCGCACTACAACGTGATGGGCGTGGCCAAGGCGGCGCTCGAAGCCTCGGTCATGTACCTTGCCAACGATCTCGGCCCGCAGAACATCCGCGTGAACGCGATCTCGGCCGGTCCGATCAAGACCCTGGCCGCCAGCGGCATCGGCGATTTCCGCTACATCCTCAAGTGGAACGAACTGAACTCGCCGCTGCGCCGCAACGTCACCATCGACGATGTGGGCGGTTCGGGCCTCTACTTCCTTTCCGACCTGTCCTCAGGCGTGACCGGCGAAACGCATCACGTCGACGCGGGCTACCACGTGGTGGGCATGAAGCAGGAAGACGCACCGGATATCGCGCTGAGCTGATCGGCGCTTTTGCCAGGCAAACGAAAAGGGGCCGGGAAGCGATTCCCGGCCCCTTTTCGCGAGGTATCGGCAAGAACTTACGGCTTGGGCTTGGGCAGCGGAGCAGCGGGCTGCCCAGCGGCGGCGGCGGCCTTGGCATCCTCTTCCGCTTCCTGGCGCTGGCGCTGGTCGAAATAGGCCTTCTCGGCTTCCTCGACCCGCTTCTGCTGCTCGGCGGCATCCGCATCAATGGTGGACAGGCGCTTCTCGCGTTCGGCCTGGATCAGTTCGCTGAACTTAACGTCCGAACCGTTCTTCTTTTCGGCATAGGCACGGTCGATCAGCTTCTGGGTGCACCCTGAAGCACCGCCCGCACCGACCGGCGAACAGCTCATGTTGCCGAAAGCGCCCACTGTTTCATAAGCCTGGACCTTGTTGGTCCAGGCGTCGGACTTGGGCGAATCGATACCGCGCAGCGGTTCGGGAATACGATAGCGCTCGGCTTCCGCCTTGCGAGCGCAGACGGTGATTTCGCCGCTGGCCGAGGCCGGGCAAGGATCGTCGCCATAGATGATGAGCTGGTTGACCTTCTCGTCACCGGCCCCGAGGCTGTCTTCCTGCGCCGCAGCCGGAAGCGCGCCGAGGGTCAGCCCAAGCCCGAACGTGGCGATGGCTGCTGCTGTGGTCAGGAGGCGCGTCATGGGAAACTCCAGCTTGGTCGAGAACGTCGCGTGACCCGATATAGGGTCTGACGGCCTTGAACGGTACCTTAAGGTAACATGGCACCCCTCTTGGGCGCCAATATAACGCCCGGATTTCAGATTCTTTCCGAGAGCTTGATAGCCACGCGGCATCCGAGTCGGATTGCGTTGAACAGGAGCGGATAGGCAGGCGCCTCTTCGGCCCCGGCCGCCAGGGCAGCGTCGCGGTGTTCGCGCTCCTCGTCGCGGAACTTGAGGATGGCCTCGCCCAGTTCCGGATCCTCATCGCCAAGGTCCTCAAGCTGCTCGGTGTAGTGGCGGTCGATCTCGGTCTCGATCGCGGCGGTGCACGCCATCGCCGCTTTCGGGCCGATCAGCGCCGTTGCCGCGCCGAGCGCATAGCCCGCCACCGACCATACCGGCTGAAGCAATGTCGGGCGCACGCCGCGTTCCGCGATCATCGCATCGAAGCGCGCCTTATGCTCGGCCTCCTGCTCGGCCATGCCGGCGATCTCGGTGGAGTGCGGCGCGCGCGCGCCCATCACCGCAAGCTGGCCCGCATAGATCCGCGTCGCCCCATATTCGCCGGCCTGGTCGACGCGCAGCATCCGCGCGGCCTTGGGTGACGTCATGGCTGGACCTTCAGACTGCGGGCGACGAGGCCAAACACGGCCAGCGCGCCCAGGGTGGAGATGAGGAAGTTGAATCCGGCGAGCGAAATGCCCCCAAGCGTCCAGGGCGCGACGTCACAGCGGATCAACGGCGCGTTCATGATCGCATCCATCGGGTCGACACCGGCCGCGAAGGGGCTGGACGTGCAGGCGGTCATGCCTTCCCACCAGCCGTATTCGACTCCAGCATGGAAACCGCCGATGAGGCCCGAAACCAGCACGCCCAGCGCCGCCACCGCCACCAGCGGGCGGACCGGACGCCAGAAAAAGGCGAGCGCGGCAAAGACGATCGCGAACATGTGCGGATAGCGCTGCCACCAGCACATTTCGCAAGGATGCAGGCCGAAGGCATACTGGCTGACATAGGCCCCGCCGAGCAGGACCACGGGAATGGCGAAAGCCAGCGCGCGGGCGGCGCGCAAGGGTGCGGCAACGGCAACGGTCATCGCGGCGGCCTCAGTCCTTCTGCGCGGTCTTGGGCGCGACCTGCCCGCTTGCGGCGGGCGCCGTATAGCGTGCCAGCGCGGGCTTTCCGGCGGTGCGACGCAGCGTGTCGATCGCATACGTGAGCTGGAAATCGTCGATTCCCTGCTTCTTCAGTTCATCGGCGGAGATCTTGAAACGCGGATCGTCCATCTTGTCGGTTTCCAGATCCTTGTCGCCCATCGCCGCCTCGTTGATGAGGTGACCGCGGAGATCGGATTCGCGCACCGCGCGTTCGGCACGGACCCGCGCGTCGGGATCGGAAAGCTGCGGCACCTTGATGTCGGGAACGATGCCGCCCTCCTGCACCGAGTGTCCCGAAGGCGTGAAGTAACGTGCCGTGGTGAGCTTCACCGCGCTGTTCTTGTCGAGCTGGATGAACGACTGGACCGAGCCCTTGCCGAAAGTGCGTTCGCCCATGATGACGGCGCGGTGCTGGTCCTGAAGCGCACCCGCCACGATTTCGGAAGCCGAAGCCGAACCGGCATCGACCAGCACGACGATCGGCATGCCTTTCACGGTATCGCCCTTGAACATCGATTCTGCGCGGTAATACTGGTTCTCGCTGGCGATGCGGCCGCGCTGGGAAACGATCACGCCCTTGTCGAGGAACAGGTCGGACAGCGCCACCGCCTCGTCAAGCGAGCCACCCGGGTTGGAGCGCAGGTCAAGTACGAGCCCGTCCAGCTTCACGCCCTTGGTGGCGGCCTGTTTCTTCAGGTCGGCGATGCCCTTGTTCACGAAGTTGCCGACATCGCGCGAAAACTCGTTCACCGAGATCACGCCCACGTCGTTCTTCAGTTCCCAGGTCACCGGTTCCAGTTCGATCACGCCGCGCGTTACCGTCACGTCGAAAGGTTCGTCACGGCCGGGGCGGTAGATCGTCAGGCGGATCGAGGTGCCGGCCTGGCCGCGCATCTTGGAGACCGCCTCGTCCAGGTCGCGCTCGTAATAGAGCACGCCGTCGAGATGCGTGATGTAGTCGCCCGCCTTGATGCCGGCCTTTTCCGCGGGGCTGCCCTTGAACGGAGAAACGACCTTCACGGCGCCGTCATCCTCGACCACCGAGAGACCGAGGCCGGTGTAATTGCCGTCGATCATGGTCTCCAGCCGCTGGAGCGAGGGACCGTCGAGATAGTTGGAATGCGGATCGAGGCTGGCCAGCATCCCGTCGATCGCGCCCTTGATCAGCTTGTCGTCGTCCACCTGGTCGACATAGTTCGCCTTCACCAGTTCGTAGATGGTGAAGAGCTTGCTGAATTCGGGATTCACGCGGCTGTCCACCGCGGAAAGACCGGACGTCGCCACGGGAAGGACGGCCACGGCCGACACCAGCAGGGCAGCGCGCATCAGGGGAGCGAATTTCATCTGGCTGGAATGCCTTTTCGTACGTCACGTCCGGCCGGGACCGGCGGGGATTTCTGACTGTAATCCTACCGGGGCACGGGCACAATTGCCAGCAGTGCGGTGCATGTTCCGAAGGATTTAGGGTTTCGAAGATGAACGGGGCGCAAACGGGTAAGCGCCTCTCAGAGAGAACGGATATATTGCAGGGGATTCACGGTCTCTCCGCCCCGCCTCAGTTCAACCATCACGCGTGGATCGCGCGGCCCGGTCATGCCGATCGGCGCCCCCGCCACGACCTGCCTGCCGACTTGTGCGTCGAGCCGGGCCAGACCCGTCACCAGCGAGGTCCAGCCGCCGGCATGTTCGATGATGACGATGCGTCCGTAGCCGGGATAGGGCCCGGCGAAAGCGACGCGCCCGGCTGCGGGGGCGACGACTTGCGCATTCGCGCGCGGAGCCAGCGAAAGCCCGCGCGAAGGGGCCTGCCCCGGCAGGACCTCGCCATATCCCGTGACCAGCCGTCCCGTGACCGGCAGCATGTAGCTGGCCAGACCCTCGGGCGTGGCCACGAACTGCGATGCCTCGATCACGCGTGACTCTTCGGGACGGGGCGGGCGCATGATCGGTCCGGGCAGGGCTGCGAGCTGTTCGCGCAGAACGCCCTGTTCGCCCATCCGGTCAACAAGATCGCCAAGATCCCGCGCCTTTTCGGCGAGCGCCAGCGCCCGCTCGCCTTCCCGGGCCGCGATGCCGCTTGCCTGCCTGCCGGCAAGGCGCTGATTCGATTCCAGCACGGCGAGCGCCTTGCGCCGCTGCCGCATCTCGCCTTCCATTTCGGTGAGTTCATGTCCGGCGGCGAGCGCCTGCTGTTCCAGTGCGCGGCCGCGCTCGATTTCCGCCCGCAGGCCTGCGGTGCGCCGCTCGACCTGGGGAAGCATCGTGTCCAGCATCGCCCGGAGATAGACCGCATCCCGCACCGATCCCGGCCGCAGGAGCGCGAGAAGCGGCGGTCTTCGCGACAGGCGCTGCAACGATCCGGTCAGGCGCGAGAGGGGGGCCTGCCGCTCCGCCAACCTCTCCCGCAGCCCTACGCGCTGCAAGGCGATCAGCCTGACCTTGGCCTGCTGTGCGGCGATCCCGGCCTCCGTTTCCTGGATGCGCGCGGCAACGGCCGCAGTCTCTCTCGCGGTCTTCTCGGCCTGTTCGGTGACTTCGCGGGCCCTTGCCTCAAGCTTTTCGGCGCGCTTGCGGGCGGCATCGCTTTCACGCCGCGCCGCGAGCATGTCCTGCTGTGCCTGGGTCGCGTCTGCCGCCGGGTCCAGCACCGCGAGCGCACCCGTCTGGGTAAGGCCATTCCCTGCGACGACAGCCACGCCAAGTCCCAGCGCAATGACGGTGACGACGGGCAGGGGGCGTGGGAAGAGCTTCACGCCGCAGTGATTAGGGCAGCGCGAGTCCGGCGGGAAGAGGAGAAAAGCGGGCGTCCCGCAACGGAGACGCCCCACTGGAGTTTCGTGCGGCGGTTCGGCTCAGGCGGCTTCCTTCTCGATCCATTCGGGATAGAAGCTGGGTTCGCGTTCCGACCACCCGTGCGCGGTTGCAGCGGCTTCGCTGATCGAATGGAGCAGCGTGCGGCGGCGATCCGGCCTGATCTGGGGAAGCGCGGCGGCCCCGCAGAACGCGCCCGGAAGCCAGGGGCGAACCCAGGCGCCCAGCAGCCGCTCATAGAGGAAGCGGAAGGCCGGGAAGGATTCGATGCGCTCCTGCGCCAGGTCGAAGGCGGCGATCCGCACCATCCGGCCCACGAAAGTCTCGATATCGTCGAAGCCGAACTCGTCCGGACGCATTTCGCGCAGCGACGCGAGATCGGCATAAGCCTCATACTGCTTGCGGATCGAGGAAGCTTCGGCGGCATCGCGCGCCCAGAGCCCGAGGGCATCCTGCCGACCGAGGCCCACGTCGAGGCTGCGCCGGATGTAGCGCTGCTCGCAGGACGTGAAGCTTGCAAACTCGCGGAGTTCGCCGATCGTGATGGTGGCCTTGCCCGTGTGAGTCATGATCGTGATCCTCGTGCCACGGAAGGACAATCCTTCCTGTCACAAAAACCAATTTCGGCCTCTTCGGTTGCTACAGCCTTAACCGCGCAAAGGTTTGTACACGATATTTGCGGTAAGATTCGTACAAGATTCAATTCGGGACAGTTTGAAAGATGCCCTTTCGGGTATTTTTCAGTTCGTGTCCGGCCTTCCTTCGCGAACTGCCGGACACGAGGAAAGGCCGTTCAGATCAGCCCGGCGAGCGGGCTCGACGGATCGGCATATCGGCGCTGCGCCATGCGCCCGGCGAGATAGGCATCACGCCCCGCCTCGACCGCCAGCTTCATCGCGCGGGCCATGCGGATCGGATCGCGCGCTTCGGCGATGGCGGTGTTCATCAGCACGCCGTCGCAGCCCAGTTCCATCGCCACGGCGGCTTCCGAGGCCGTGCCCACGCCCGCATCGACGAGCACCGGCACTTTGGCCCCTTCCACGATCAGGCGGACCGTGACCTTGTTCTGGATGCCCAGACCCGATCCGATCGGTGCACCGAGCGGCATCACCGCCACCGCGCCGCAGTCCTCAAGCTGCTTTGCGGCGATCGGATCGTCCACGCAGTAGACCATCGGCAGGAAACCTTCCTTCGCGAGGATTTCCGTAGCCTTCAGCGTCTCGCGCATGTCGGGGTAGAGCGTGCGCGCCTCGCCCAGCACTTCCAGCTTCACCAGATCCCAGCCGCCCGCCTCGCGCGCCAGCCGCAGGGTGCGGATGGCGTCGTCAGCAGTGAAACAACCGGCGGTGTTCGGAAGATAGGTGATCTTCTTCGGATCGATGAAGTCGGTCAGCATCGGCGCCTTGGGGTCCGAGACATTGACCCGGCGCACCGCCACCGTAACGATTTCCGCGCCGGAAGCCTCTACCGCTGCCGCGTTCTGTTCGAAATCCTTGTACTTGCCGGTGCCCACGATCAGGCGCGAACGGAAAGTACGACCAGCGACAGTCCAGGAATTTGCGGTCGAGGAATCAGATACGGTATCGGTCAAGGTTCTCGTCCTTTCGGGGAACGGTATGTCAGGATTCGGGCCGTTGCGCTTGCTCAGCCGCCGCCGACGAAGTGCACGATCTCCAGCACGTCGCCATCGGAGAGCAGCACATCGGCCAGGGTCGAGCGCGGGGCGATCTCGCCGTTATGCTCGACAGCGACCTTCTTCGGATCGAGGCCGATGCCGGCAACGAGATCGGCAATCGATGAGCCGGGCGCCGCGCGCCGCGGTTCGCCGTTCACGGTGAGGGAGAGTTCTGCAGCCATGGGCCGCAGATAGCGCGGAGAATGGATTTGGAAAGTGCCCAGGGTCCGGTCCCGGCACTTTCAGTGTGCGCGGTGCAGGTTCCGGATGTGCGCGAAGGCCACAAGCGCGACGCCGATGATCGTCAGGATCGATTCAGCAAGCCCGTGGCCAACCGCGATCGCCGTGGCCATGAAAGCAAGGCCCACCCCGCCGATCACCAGCGGGGCGATGCGGCCATGGCGCATGACGCCAAATCCCAGCGAAGCCAAACCGACGACCAGCGCCAGCGCCAGTCCGACGCGATGAACTGCCGGCGAAAGCAGAACCTCGCCGCCAAGCCCGAGGAATCCCACGAGAACCACACCCAGAACGCAGTGCAGGGCACACAGTCCACTAAGGACGATGCCTGCCCGGTCCAGCCGGTTTCGAATCGCGTTGAAGGCGGTGCGCATGCGTGACCATGTATGTGACGTTGTAACATTCATCAAGTCCCGACCTTGACGCGCAACATTCGGTCGACGCGCCTCTTGCGCATTTCGTCGCAAGATCGCAGGGATTTGCGCCATGAGAGTCTCTGACGGTCGCCCCATCCTCGGTACAGCCGACGATATCGCCCCCATGGTTCGCTGGCTGCTGTTTGTAGCCGCGCTGGTTGTCCTTATCGTTGCAGTCGGAGGCATTACCCGGCTGACCGAGTCCGGGCTCTCCATCACCCAGTGGAAACCGCTCACCGGCGCGATCCCGCCGCTGACCGACGCCCAGTGGCAGGCAGAGTTCGCCCGCTACAAGCAGATCCCGCAGTACATCGACGTCAACGGCCCGGCGGGCATGACGCTGGCGCAGTACAAGTTCATCTACTTCTGGGAATGGGTCCACCGCTTGCTGGCACGGGTGATCGGGCTGGCCTTCGCGCTGCCGCTGGCATGGTTCTGGTACAAGCGGACGATTCCGCTGGGCTACAAGACCCGCCTTGTCGCACTGCTGGCGCTGGGCGGACTTCAGGGCGTGGTGGGCTGGTGGATGGTCTCCTCGGGCCTTAGTGCCGAAGCAGCCGACCGGGTGAGCCACTTCCGCCTCGCCGCGCACCTGCTGGTGGCGTTGACGACGCTCGGCGGCCTCGTCTGGACCGCGCTCGACCTTCGCGAGTTGCGACGCGGGCAGGCGCCGGCCCGCCTGACCCGATTCAGCGCGCTGGCATTGTGCATGTTGTTCTTCCAGCTGTTCATGGGCGCGATGGTGGCCGGCCTGCGTGCCGGTTACGTCGCGGGGATGGGCTGGTTCAGCATGGACGCCTGGCCGCTCATGCAGGGCACGTTCTTCCCCGAGGGCGTGGAATGGGCGGGCGGCGCGCTTCATGCGCTCGTCAATGACCCGTTCCTGACTCACTTCGTTCACCGCTGGTGGGCCTGGGCCGTGGTGGCCGCGCTGATCGTGATGGGCCGCCGCCTCAAGGCCCGGCATGCGCGTCTGGCCTCGATCGCGGTGCATTCGGCATTCGGCACGCAAGTACTGCTGGGCATCTTCACCGTCTGGTCGGGCGTGGCGCTCTGGCTTGCGGTAGCGCACCAGCTCTGCGGCGCGCTTCTCGTCGCCGCCACGGTCTGGGGCGCCCACTGCCTCGGCCGGCGTGATCAGGTCGGGCTGGGGATGTGAGCGGGGATCCCGCGATTCCCGCCCTCATCTGGTGCCCCTTCCCGGACGAGGAAAGCGCCCTCGCGTCAGCAAATATCCTGCTCGACGAGGGACTCGCCGCTTGTGCGAACCTGCTGCCGGGCATGACCTCGATCTTCGTCTGGAACGGCAGGAAGGATAGCGCCCGCGAACACGGGCTGCTGCTGAAGACCAACGTGGGCCTGCTCGATGCAGCAACGGCGCGTCTCGCCGATATCCATCCTTACGATGAACCTGCCGTGCTGGGCTGGCGGTGCGATGCAGCGGCGACCGGAACCGTGGCCTGGTTGGCCGCAACAGGGCTCCATCAAGCATAGAGGTATCATTTTACCTCTATGGAAAACCGCGCTCTGCTTGACTTGCGCGCCCTTTTCGACGATTTGGCCGCCTTCCCGCGGTGCCCGAGATTCGTGAAAGCGAAAGATTCGGCCTCGCGAACTGAACATTAGGGATAGACCAGCCATGAAGGCGCTTACGAAGGTCACCCGGTCGATCAAGCCGGCCGAGGTGGAAAAGAAGTGGCATCTGATCGATGCCGAGGGTCTGGTGGTTGGCCGTCTCGCGGTCGTCATCGCCGACCTCCTGCGCGGCAAGCACAAGCCGAGCTTCACCCCGCACGTCGATTGCGGCGACCACGTCGTCGTGATCAACGCCGAGAAGGTGAAGTTCACCGGCAAGAAGCTGGGCGACAAGACCTATTACAAGCACACCGGCTATGCCGGCGGCATCAAGGAAGTGACCGCGGACAAGGTTCTCGCCGGTCGTTTCCCCGAGCGTGTCCTGGAAAAGGCCGTTGAGCGCATGATCCCCCGTGGTCCGCTCGGCCGCGACCAGATGCGCGCCCTGCACCTCTACGCAGGCACCGAGCACCCGCACGGTGGTACCCAGCCCGAAGCGCTCGACGTCGCTTCCATGAACCGCAAGAACAAGGTGGGCGCGTAATGTCCGATACCGAAACCGTTCAGAGCCTGTCCGACCTCAAGGACCTCGGCGAAGTCGCAACCGCCGTTGAAACGTCGGAAGAGACCTTCACGCCCGTCGTGTCGAACGCTCCCCTGCGCGAGCAGCAGCTCGACGCATACGGCCGCGCCTACGCCACCGGCCGCCGCAAGGACGCCGTGGCCCGCGTGTGGGTGAAGCCCGGCACCGGCAAGGTCATCATCAACGGCCGCGACCAGGAAGTGTACTTTGCACGTCCGACCCTGCGTCTCGTCATCAACCAGCCCTTCCAGGTTGCTGGCCGCGACGGCGCATACGACGTGATCGCCACCGTCAAGGGCGGCGGTCTCTCGGGTCAGGCCGGCGCCGTGAAGCACGGTATCGCCCAGGCTCTCTCCAAGTACGAGCCCGCCCTGCGCGCGTCCGTCAAGGCTGCCGGCTTCCTTACCCGCGACCCGCGCGTCGTCGAGCGTAAGAAGTACGGCCGTGCCAAGGCACGTCGCAGCTTCCAGTTCTCGAAGCGCTAAGCTTCTCGAGAGCTTCGGCTTACGAAAAAGGGTCGCGGGAAACCGCGGCCCTTTTTTGTTGCCTTCGGCAGGCGGCCAGTTTGCCAGGAGGCATCTCGGCCGGGTGCTTCCCGGTGCCCGAAATCGCGGCTGCCGGACTTCTCCAAACCGTCAGCAGATAGCAAGGTACCTGTCATTGGATAGGTACCTTGCCCTGCGTTATATCAACTACAACAAGGTACCTTGCGTTACATAATAGCTTGCGATATACACTGGTCATCCGCAGGAGATGATTCGATGTCCGAAATCGAAATCCAGTTGAAGAAGGGAGTGCTCGGCCTGTGCGTGCTCGCCCTGCTTTCCCGGGGCGACAGTTACGCCTACGAGATCGCCAGCCGCATGGCTGACGCGGTCGACATGGGGGAAGGCACGATCTACCCGCTCATGCGCCGCATGCAGTCGGACGGCCTCGTCGCGACCTACCTTGAGGAATCGCCCTCGGGTCCGCCGCGCAAGTACTACCGCATCACCGATACCGGCCGCAGCCGCCTTGCCGATCAGGTCGAGGAATGGCGCGGCTTCACCGTCGCCGTCGATGGACTGATCCAGGACATCGCACCGGCCCAGGAAGCAGGAGGACCGAGCCATGAAGCGTAACGAGTTCATCAAGCGCCTGAAGGCCGGCCTCAAGGGCATGCCGCAGGACGACATCGCCGAGATCGTGGCCGACTACGAAGCCCACTTCGAAGCCGGCGTCGCCGAAGGCCGCAGCGAGGAGGAAGTCGCCGAGGCTCTTGGCAATCCGGCGCGCCTCGCCCGCGAACTGCGCTTCGAGGCCGGCTTCCGGAACTGGGAAAGCGGCCGCTCGCCGTCCTCGGCCTGGGGGGCGATCCTTGCCTTCATGGGCCTTGCCACGATCGACATCCTGATCCTGCTGCCGATCGTCCTGCCCGTGCTGGGCGTGATGTTCGGGCTGTTCGTGGCCGCCATCGCGATCTTCATCGCCGGTGGCTTCATCCTGATCGCCGGGCCGTTCAGCGGGTTCCCCGGCGGCATCCTGGTCGCGATCCTCGCAGGGCTCGGCACCATGAGCGCCGCCGTGGCGCTGGCCGCGCTGCTGACACTGGTCAGCATCTGGATCATCAATGCCCTCATGTGGTTCGGCCGCCTGCATTATCGCGTGATCGAACCCGCCATCCATCCCGAAAACTGAAAAGTTCGAACGAAAGGAACCCAGTGATGTTCAGGAAACTGCTCATCGTATTCGCCAGCGGCCTGATCCTTACGATCGTCGCATTCAGCGCGGCATGGCTCGTCGGCGGCGAAAAGCTCCGCGAAGACATCAACAAGGGCGACGTGAACTGGTCCTTCAGCGATGATGACGACGACGAAAGCCCCCGCATCACCCGCAACTTCCAGATCGAGCCCGGCGCACGCCTGACCATGGACGTTCCCGTGCAGCTCGTCTTCACGCGCGGCGACAAGGCCGGAATGGTCGTCAGCGGCCCCCAGAAGCTGGTTGACCGCCTGACCTGGGAAAATGGCCGCCTGGGCGTCAAGGGCAGCTGGCATGGCCGCAAGAGCCTCCGCGTGGAGATCACGGCACCCGAGATCGAAGGCCTCGATTTCGACGCGCCGGGTGACGTCACGCTTACCGGCCTCGATCAGGACAGCCTGATCCTGAACGGCAATGGCGCACTCAGCCTCGAAGCTTCGGGCAAGGTCGGCAAGCTCGCCGTCACCACGGACGGCGCCGGCAACCTCGATTTCGGCAAGGTCGAAGCCAGGGACGCCACCATCCGCGTGAACGGCGCCGGAAATGTGACGATCGGCGCAACCGGCAATGTCGACGTCGAGATCAACGGCATCGGCAACGTCAGCCTCGTTCGCAAGCCGGTTAATCTCAAGACCCGGATCAACGGCATCGGCAACGTCGATCACGACTACAAGTAGGAATTCCCTACAGGAACCAGACCGCCGCGAACCCTTTCGCGACGGCTGAACGAAAAAATGGCCGCACCGTTTCGACGGTGCGGCCATTTCTCGTTTCCGGCTGTCTCGACCTGAATCAGTGGACCGGCGGATCGACGGGCGGAACGGCACCGACCGGCGCCACCGGCTCACCCGGAGTGCGCGGGGGCAGGGCGTTCTCAGGCACTTCGTCGATCTGCATCGCCGGGGTGGGCACTTGCTCAAGGTTGCGGGCAACCACGCGAATCTCGTTCCCGTCGATGGTGATTTCGTTGAAGCTGGGCGGGGTCGAGCGGATGCGCTTCGACAGCGTTCCCGCCCCGATCATGCGCAGTGGGCCTGCCGGAGTCTCTTCGGTCAGGTCGAAGGCGTCATGGATGTGGCCGGACAGGATCGCCATGACCTTGCGCCCCGCAAGCACTTCCATCGCATGCGTTCCGTTGATCGTCAGCAGCTTCCCATCGGCGCGCCGTTCCGGCAGCGGATGATGCGCCGCCACCAATACGCGGGTTCCGGCGGGAAGAGCGTCGATCGCGGCCACCGTTTCGGCCAGCGCCTTTTCGGTGACGCAGCCGTTCGACCAGGGGAAGCGCTGCCATTGCGCCCGCGTCGTCGTCTTGAGCGGAACGATCGCCAGATTCGGCAGATCGAGCTGCGCCTCGACCATCCGCTCAATCGCGTGGAACCGCTTGTAAGGCGTGAAGAACCGTTCGAAGAGATTGAAATAGGGCAGATCGTGATTGCCGACTTCCACCGTGACCGGCACGTTCAGTCCCTTGATCCAGTTCGTGGCCGCCTCGAATTCGGGATGGCGCGCGCGCATCGTCAGGTCGCCGGTAATCGCGACGGCATGCGGATTTTCGCGCGCGATGCAAGCTTTCGCCCAATCTATGGCCCGCTGGTCCTCCAGGCCGAAGTGAATGTCGCTCAGGTGGAAGAGGCGGATCGGATTGCGGGGTGAATCGTCAGGAAGCATCGAGCGTCGTTACCAGATCGACTTCGCAAGTCGCGAGGTAAAACTCCTCCTCCGTGCCGCCGTCGAAAGGTTCGCCGTCGATCAGCAGCCCCATCGGCTCGCCCTCGGGGCAGACCAGCTTCAGCCGTTCGTGCTTTCCGAGCGGATCGTGCGGACCGTCGCGGAAATTGCGGTTGAGGAGAGCGATTCCCTGTCCGGCATAGTCGGCCAGCGATTCGGCATAGAAGCCGTTCGCTTCAAGACCGTCGTCGCGCGGATTGACGGTGATCGCGGCGTAGCCGTCCTCGCGCCCACAATCGGCCTGGGCACAGAACACTCTCGGGCCATTGGCCGATTGCGAGATCGCCTCTCGCGTCGTCGCCATGAATTCGAGGATATTCACCGCGCGCATGGCTTCGCGCACTTCGTTCCACACGGTGCCGGGCCCGGCCAGTACCCCCGTCAGCCCGATGCCGTGACGGCTGCGGATCACGGTCGGCCGCCGGGTGCGCAAATCCGCACCTTCGAGGCGGCCGACGATATCCGCCACCGGAACATCGCCATGCATGCGCTTCGCCAGGAGATTCATGGTTCCTCCCGGCAGCACGAGCAACGGTCCGTTCCAGCCCTCGGCCCGCGCCACCACCGAATGGGTGGTTCCGTCTCCGCCGAAAGTGACCAGCAGGGTCACTCCCGCTTCATCTAGCGCTTCAGGGGCCGGGGCATCCTCGTCGGGAAACCGGATCGTGCGTTCCACGTGAAAACCGGCCTGCTCCAATGCCTCTTTCAGTTCGGCGACCGAGGCGTCGTCATTGCTGCCGCTGGCCGCATTGCACACCAGCCAGGTCTTGCGGGGTTCGGGAATATCTCTGTTTGCCATGTCGCCAGAAACCGGCGCCGCCGAAACGGGTTCCCGCCTAAAGTCGGCGGTTGGCGACTAGCCAGGCAGAAAGACCGTTGAGCCCGCTATAGAGCAGGTAGATCCACGCCCAGCCCGACGATCCCGCCGCCACCATGACCATCGCGCCGAGCAGCATCGCGAATTCCACCAGCAGGCTCAATCGCCCGCCGAGCGGCCGGAAAAACCACGGGATCTGAGAAAGCATCGGGTGCCCGCTTTCGAGCACCGCCTTGTGAGCGGCGAAGTTGAAAATTCCAAGAAGGAAGACGACGGCCAGTCCCATAAGTACATACAAATCGTACATCGAAAGTACTGCTGCGACCAGTGCTCCAGAATAGTCATCTAATCGGCTGCGTGATTCGCAGTTGTCGTTTGCCGAATGGCAATCAGCGGCAAGTCGTTCGTCGGCCACGGACGTCGTTCATCCCCCGATCCGCCCCTTCGTCGAAGTTGGACAGCCAGCAGTCGACCCTCGCGTGATGCCGTGCCGATTCGGCGGCACAAGGAACTCACAGAGCCGGAAGCGATCAACCGCAACATACGGCTCACCTTTGGAGGAAGAGACGATGTTCAAGACCAACATGATCGCCGCCGCTGCAATTGGCCTGGCTCTGGGTGCAGCTGCCGCCACCGCAACTCCCGCTGCTGCCAAGACCACCAAGGTCTACTACAGCGACCTGAATCTCTCCAGCCCGGAAGGTCAGCGCAAGCTGGACCACCGCATCGAGATCGCCGCTCGCGAAGTCTGCGACTACAACCGCACCGCCACCGGGACGCGCATCCGCAGCGCCGAAGCGACCGAGTGCTACGTCCAGGCCCGCGCCAATGTGCGTGAACAGGTCGCCAGCGCCGTCACCAGATCGAATTCCGCCCAGCACTTCGCGATCAGTCAGTAAGACCGCGCGAAGGGCGTCACGAAGTCCCTAAAAAATAATCTGGATGCTACCTGGCGGGCCCTAGCGGCCCGCCATCTTTTTGACAGTCGGCAAATAGGTTCGGCCGATCCGCAGGGCATCGCCGCCCGCCGTTTCGACCGACCAGACGCCGAGACCCTCGTGGCGCAGCCCGGTCACATGATCGCGGCGCAGGATGCAGCTGCGATGGATACGGATGAAGTGTTCCGGATCGAGCCGCTCCTCAAGGCTGGTGATGGTCTGGAGCAGCAGGTAGCTCTGTCCGCGCACATGAAGGCGCACGTAGTCGCGCTCGGCGTCGATCCGCTCGACGTCGGCGGCCGGAACACGCACGAGTTCCGAGCGATGCGGCACCCAGAATTCATCGAGCCACTGGCTGGCCGGCTCGGTTCGCTGCGTTCCGCGCCTGGACATGACCCGCCCAACGGCGCGCTCCAGCCGATCGGGCGCGACCGGCTTCAGCACATAGTCGATCGCGTCGAGATCGAACGCCTCCACCGCGAATTCGTCATGCGCGGTGACGAAGATCACCGCCGGCGCATCTTGCTTGCCGGAAAGCCGACGCGCGACGGTAAGGCCGTCCGTCTCGGGCATGGTCAGGTCCAGCAGGACGAGATCGGGCGTCAGTGCCTCGATCAGGCGTAGCGCCGCCTGACCGTCGCTCGCCGTGCCGATCACCGACACCCCCTCTATCCGGGAGCAGATGACCTGCATGCGCTCAACCGCGAGCGGTTCATCGTCGACGATCAGCGCGCGCAGCGGCGCGGCGCTTGAAACTTCAGGACTGTTTTCAGGCAAAACCGCGCTCCAGGGGCAAGCGTAGCGTCGTGGCGAAGCCGCCCTCTGGGCGCTTGCCGGATTCGATGGTGGCAGCCTCGCCATAACGGGCGCGCAGGCGGTCCCGCACATTGCCGAGGCCGATCCCGAAACCGCCGCTGTTGTCCGGGCAGCCCGGACCGTCATCACTGACGGCGATTTCCAGCATGTCGCCATCCCGTCTTGCATGAATGGCGATCGTCACCGGCCGCTGGGTAGCAGCGACGGCGTACTTCACCGAGTTCTCTACAATCGGCTGGAGGATCATGCCCGGCACCATCGCACCGAGAACGGCATCGTCAACATCAATCGTCGTGACCAGGCGATTCGGGAAGCGCACGGCTTCTATTTCGAAATAGAGCTTCTGCATCTCGATCTCGTCGATCAGCGCGAGGTCGTTGGTCGGATCGTCGGACAAGGTTCGGCGGTAGAACGTCGAAAGGTTCTGGATCATCTTCTCGGCATCGTCCTGCCGGCCGATCATGACCAGCGCGGACAGCGAGTTGAGCGTGTTGAACAGGAAGTGCGGGTTCACCTGGTAGCGCAGCGATCGCAGCTCCGCGGCAGCGGCGGCGCGGCGATATTCGCCCTCGCGCCATTCGGCGGCGCGGGCCTCCTCCGCCTTCACGAGCGCAAAATAGAGCGCCGCCCAGGCGAGGACGAGGAAATAGCGACCGAACGTGATGTCCGCGAAAGCCGCCCAGTGCGCATAGCTTTCCCCGAACACCTTGTTCGTGTGAATGGTGATCGCGGAATCGGACGTCTGCGTGTCCGTGGTCGCCGAGGCGTTTCCGCTTGGATCGTCCGAAGGCGCGGCCTCGCTCGCGCTGCCGTCCGGCATGACCGACTTGGGCAGGTCGACAAGGATGTTCCCGGCTTCGTCGCGGCTGATCCGCACCTTGCCCGCGGCCACGGCGGCGGCTTCTTCCTCGTTGCCGTAAGCCTGGGTGGTCACGATGTCGGAGAAGATCGCATCGTTGATGAGCGTCAGCGCCAGCGACAGCGGCAAAGCCCCCACCAGCACCACGACCAGTCGCATCCCCGCCGACTTGCGGTCCAGCAATTGCAGCAGCGGCCAGACCGCCGCCATGAGCAGCATGGAAAGGATACAGATCGTCAGGCGCCGGGAGATGATCGGCCAGACCAGTTCGTATCCGACCACCGCCCCCCGCAGGGTGGCGACGAGGAAGAAACAGGCCCAGAGGGCGGCAAGCGATAGCAGGACGAGCCGCGCTGGCACGCGCGGCTGATTGGCGACAGTCGTCATCCCGGAGGGATAGCGCGAAATATCCCGTCCGCGCCAGTTCCCTGATCGAAGCGGAACCGACGTTCGTCGAACCGGCCCGACCGGAAGGGGCGATCCGGCGAAGCGCTCCGCCGGATCGACCTGAACTTACGCCGGAAGCAGATGCTCCCTGGCGATCTTTTCCTTCCACACCAGCGGGGCAAGCTGGTGGACGTTCTTACCTTCGGAATCGACCGCCACGGTCACCGGCATGTCCTTGACGGTGAATTCGTAGATCGCCTCCATGCCCAGGTCCGCAAAGCCGACGACCTTGGCTTCCTTGATCGCGCGGGCGACGAGGTAGGCAGCGCCGCCGACGGCCATCAGATAGGCCGACTTGTGCTTGGCGATGGACTCGGTGGCAGCGGGGCCGCGTTCCGACTTGCCGATGCTGGCCAGCAGGCCAAGGTCGAGCATGGTGTCCGAGAACTTGTCCATGCGGGTGGCGGTGGTCGGGCCGGCGGGGCCGACGACTTCCTCACGCACCGGATCGACCGGGCCGACGTAGTAGATCACGCGGCCCTTGAAATCGACCGGCAGTTCCTCGCCCTTGGCCAGCATGTCGGCGATGCGCTTGTGCGCGGCGTCGCGGCCGGTGAGCATCTTGCCGTTCAGCAGCAGGCGGTCGCCCTGCTTCCAGCTCTGGACGATCTCGGGGGTGAGGGTGTCGAGGTCAACGCGCTTGGCGCCGGCATCGGGGGCCCATTCCACCTGCGGCCATTCATCGAGGTTGGGCGTTTCGAGGAAAGTCGGGCCCGAACCGTCCAGCGTGAAGTGCGCGTGACGGGTGGCGGCGCAGTTAGGGATCATGGCGACCGGCTTGCCGGCGGCATGGCACGGCCAGTCCATGATCTTGACGTCAAGGATGGTGGCCAGGCCGCCAAGGCCCTGCGCGCCGATGCCAAGGGCGTTCACCTTGTCGAAGATCTCGATGCGCAGCGCCTCGATATCGTTCCGGGGGCCGCGCTGCTTGAGCTGGGCCATGTCGATCGGCTCCATCAGGCTCTGCTTGGCAAGCTTAACGCAGTGTTCGGCGGTGCCGCCAATGCCGATGCCCAGCATGCCCGGCGGGCACCAGCCGGCGCCCATCTGCGGCAGCATCTCGATCACCCAGTCGACGATGGAATCGCTGGGATTCATCATCTTGAACTTCGACTTGTTCTCGCTGCCGCCGCCCTTGGCCGCGACGTCCACCGAGACCTTCGATCCGGGGACCATGCTGACCGAGAGCACCGAAGGCGTATTGTCCTTGGTGTTGCGGCGGGTGAAGGCGGGGTCCGCCAGCACCGAGGCGCGCAGCTTGTTCTCGGCATTGTTGTAGGCGCGGCGGACGCCTTCATCGACCACTTCCTGCAGCGACTTCTCGGATTCGAGGCGGCAGTTCTGGCCCCATTCGATGAAGACGTTGACGATTCCGGTGTCCTGGCAGATCGGGCGATGCCCTTCCGCACACATGCGGCTGTTGGTCAGAATCTGCGCGATGGCGTCCTTGGCCGCCGGGCCCTGCTCCGCCTCGTAGGCATCGCCCAGCGCGCGGATATAGTCCATCGGGTGGAAGTAGCTGATATACTGGAGGGCGTCGGCGACACTGTCGATCAGGTCGTCTTCGCGGATCGTCACCATCTGCGTCATGGAAAAATGCTCCCGTTTTTCGGATCGCGTGATTTTGCCGGCTCCTTAGACCCGGATTGGATTTTGCGCAAAAGCGCATTTCACGCGTCGATTCTTGTGTTCCACGCGCCAGTGGTTGCGTCTCGGGGAACGGTATCGTCAAAGCGTCACGATTGATCGACCAAGGTATTTCAAACCGCTTGGCCTCAATCGCCGCTTCGCCTAGAAGGCCGGGCATAAAGTCCGTATTTGCGGGGGTACAGGCGTCTGCCGTCCTTTCCCGCGACAGCATGAGGAATAGGCCGCAATGACCCTGACCGAGGATCGGTCCGCCACCGAAGCACGTCACGCGATGATCGTCAGCCAGCTGCGTACCAGCGGCGTCAACGAACATTGGGTGCTGAACGCAATGGCAGGTATCGCCCGCGAGGACTTCGTTCCCGCCACCATGCACGATGCCGCCTATATCGACCGTGCGATCCCGCTCGGGAACGGCCGCTTCCTGGCCGCTCCGCTCGTGCACGGCAAGATGCTGGCCGAAGCCGCTCCGACCAAGGAGGACAAAGTCCTGCTGGTGGGCGAAGTGAACGGCTATCTCGCCGCTTTGCTGCGCCCGCTGGTCGGCTCGCTCGAAGTCGTCGATCCCGCCGAGGTCGCCGGTCTGGCGGGTGAGGGCGGCTATTCGCTCGTGGTGATCGACGGTGCCGTCGAGGAACTGCCTGCTGCCGTTGTGGCCCAGCTTGCCGAAGGCGGCCGCGTGGTCACCGGGATCGTCGTGCGCGGCGTCGCTCGCCTCGCCACCGGTCTCAAGACCGCGGGAGCCGTCTCGCTCCTGCCGCTGATCGAAATGGGTATCCCGGCCCTGCCGGAGTTTGCCGCTCCCAAACCCTGGAGCTTCTGAACGTGGCCCGGTTCGCAAGGCGCGCCGGGCTGCTCGTGGGGGGATGTCTGATACTGGCGATGCCGGGCGCGCCTGCGCTGGCCGACACCCTGCGCGACGCGCTCATTGCCGCATACCAGACAAACCCCACGCTTGAATCGGCGCGCGCCCAGCAGCGCGCGACCGACGAGGGCGTGCCGATCGCACGGGCAGCAGGCCTGCCCAGCGTCAGCACGACGGAAACGTTCGTCAGGAACGTGAAGCAGAGCGAAAATTCGCTGACTGCGCCGTCGAAGATATTCACCGCGGATGGGCAGCTTGGCGTGCCGATCTATTCGGGCGGCGCGGTGAAGAACCGCATCAAGGCCGCGAAAATCCGCGTCGAGGCCGGACAGGCGGACTTGCGCGCGACGGAAGCCTCGATCTTCTCGCAAGTGGTCGCCGCCTACATGGACGTGATCCGCACCGAGGCGATCGTCGGTCTCAACCGCAAGAACGTCAGCGTGCTGGAAACCAACCTCCAGGCCACCAGCGATCGCTTCCAGATCGGCGATCTCACCCGCACCGACGTTGCCCAGTCGCAATCACGCCTGGCCGTCGCCCAGAGCGACTTGCTCACCGCCGAAGCGAACCTCGCCGCCGCGCGGGAGACTTATATCCGCTTCGTCGGCAGGGCACCCGAAACGCTGGAAGCCCCGCCGCCGCTGCCCAACCTGCCCACCACGGCCGACGATGCCGCCGCGATCGCACTCGATTCCAACCCCGACCTGATCGGCGCGCGCGAGCGCACCAAGGCGGCGGACAAGGATATTGACGTCGCCGGGGCCAGCCGCCTGCCCACCTTGCGACTGTTTGGCCAGGGCACCTACAACAATTACTTCAACACGCTGGCGCGCGGCGCTGTGAACGCGAACATTTCGCAGAGCGATTCATCCGCGCAGGCCGGGGCGCAGCTGTCGATCCCGATCTTCCAGGGCGGCCTTCCCGCCGCCCAGCGCCGCCAGGCCCAGGCAACCGCCTCGGCGACGCTGGAACAGGAGATCGCCACCGAGCGTGACGTCATCGCGCAAGTCCGTTCGGCCTATACCTCGTGGAACGCGTCGAACGACCTGATCCGATCCTCGCAAGTGGCAGTGGATGCGGCCGCGCTCAGCCTCGAGGGCGTTCGGGCCGAGAACTCGGTGGGCAACCGTACGATTCTCGACATTCTCAATGCCGAGCAGGAGCTCCTGAACGCACAGGTCACGCTCGTGACCGCGCGGCGCAATGCCTATGTCGCCGGCTTCACGCTGCTGGCCGCCATGGGCAAGGCCGAGGCCCGCGATCTCAATCTCGATGGCGGGATTCTCTACGATCCGCAGCTCAACTATGACCGGGTGAAGGGCAAGTTCCTGGATTGGAGCAACGATCCGGCACCCGTCGCAAAGTCCACCCGCACCGTTGACACGCCGGTGCAGGATGGGAACATTCAGGAATAGTGATGTCCCGCCTCGAATCGAGGCGGGATTTCGCCGCGTCCGATGGGCGCGCGATCAACAGGGGCTAGAGTCATGCGTCAGAGCGGTGAACCTTCGGTCGAGGAGATTCTCCAGTCGATCAAGCAGGTGATCGCGCGCGACAATCGCACGGCCGCCAAAGTCGAACGGCAGCGCCGTTCGAACGAAGGCGTCACTGCCGTCATGATCGATGACGAGGATGACGATGTGCTGGAACTGGGCGAAACCGCGCAGCTCGCGGCAGATGCCCCCGGCATCGAGGATGAACCCGGCCTGCTGCCGGACCAGGCCCGCAACTCCATGCGGGAATCGCTGGCCGCGCTTGCCATGCTGTCCGAACCGGGCGTACCCCCGCAGATCGTCCGTTCGGGAGAGACTTCGCTGGAATCGCTCACGCGCGAACTGCTGCGCCCGGCATTGGCCGAATGGTTGGACAAGAACCTGCCGCCGATGGTCGAACGCCTCGTCGCCGCCGAAATCGCGCGGATCGTCGGCAAGAAGGGCTGAGCGTTCGGGCTGGACCATCGGCCCGCGGCTTCCTACCTTCCGCTCCATGGCAAAACCCGATCCCGCGCTGCTCGATCCCGCGCGTTACCCATTCTCCTGTCGGATCGAACCGCGCTTCGGCGACCTCGATCTCAACATGCACATCAACAATGTGGCCATGGCCGGCATGCTGGAGGATGCGCGCGTGCGGTTCTTCCGGGAGGCGGGCGGTCACAAGCACCTCGCGGGCCTCTCTACGATGGTGGCCAGCATCTCGATCGATTATCTGGGCGAGACTCACTATCCCGATGCCGTGACCGTCCACGGTGCGATCGAAAAGCTTGGCCGCACCAGCCAGCAGGTCGTGCAAGTGGTGATGCAGGGGGATAGCCCCGTCGTCTTCGCCCGCACGGTGATCGTGATGGTCGGCCTGGAAGGTCCGGCTCCGCTTACGGACGGATATCTGGAAAATGCCGGACCGTGGATGTTCCGGGCGTGAGTACTTCCGCCGGGGACATCGCCAAGGCATCCGAAGCCCTCGCCAAGGCGGGCGGTAACGATATCCAGCGCCACATCTTCATCTGCGCCGAACCCCAGAAAGGCGAATGCTGTTCGCCGGAAAAAGGCGCGGCGGCCTGGAAATACCTCAAGAAGCGGCTCAAGCAACTCGGTCTCGACGGGCGGGGAGGGGTGGCACGCACCAAGGCGGACTGCCTGCGCATCTGCTTCGCCGGGCCGGTGTCGGTCGTCTGGCCCGACGGAGTCTGGTATCACTCCTGCACGGAAGAGGTGCTGGAGCGGATCATACAGGAGCATCTGATCGGCGGCCGGCCGGTGGAAGACTACCGTCTGCACCCCCCGCAGGACTGACTACCTGCAGACTGACCCTTTCCGTCAGGGCGTGTGATCGTCTTCCAGCGGATCAACGACAGACTCGTCGTGGCCGGTCCCGCTCGACAGGAAAACCAGTCCCATCAAGGCGGAGGCGAGCAGCATCGTGAATCCGATGCCGAGCGCGGCGGCGATGTAGAAGTGGACCGAAACCATCCCGTTCGAACGATAGAGCAGGACGACCGAGGCGATCACGAGGGCCAGCGTGACGGTCATCATGTAGCGCATGATGCGAAGATAGCGCGCCCAGGCATGAGCGGCCTTTTCCGGGTCATCGAGAGGCGAGCGGGGTATCATCGGCTCCATGTGAGGCTTCCGGCCGCACCGGGCAAGAGCCTGTCTGCACCCTTTCGGGAATCCGCCCGGGCATGGCCGAAGTGGCAGAGCGCCAAGGCCTGTGTTATTCTGCCTGCGAAGACCTCGTCCGAACGAGGCTTCACGCCTTAACAGGGGCCAGATTCACGAAGGGAGATTGCGACGATGACGATCGGGCATATCATCGAAGGCCGTGAAACCGTTCTAACCTGCCAAGTGACATGCACCGTCAGTGAGGCGGCGGGAATACTCGCCGATCGCCGGATAGGTGCGCTACCGATTCTCGACGGCGAGAAGCTCGTCGGCATCTTTTCCGAACGCGACGTGATCTACCGCCTGCGGGAATTCGGACCGCGCATGCTGGAAATGACGGTCGGCGATGTCATGACCACGCCGCCCTTGACCGTGGAACCTTCCGGCTCGGCTCTCGCCGCTCTCGCCCTCATGACCCGGCGCCGCATCCGCCATCTGCCGGTGATGGAAGGCGATCGCATGGTCGGCTTCGTTTCGATCGGCGACATCGTGAAGTACAGGATAGACAAGGTGGAATCCGAAGCCGCGGCCATGCGCGACTATATCCAGATGGCATAGCCCCTGACGGGCCAGGCCGGATTCCTTCACGCGGCGTACCGCGAACCTTGCCGGGCAGGGCGGGGAGGCCTACATCCGGGCCATGGATCAGCAAACCGTCACACTCAGCCCTTCGGCGGCCTCGCGCGTCGCCACGATTGCCGAAAAGCAAGGCAAGCCGGCGATTCTTCGCCTCTCGGTAGAAGGCGGCGGCTGCTCGGGGTTCCAATACAAGTTCGGCCTCGCCGAAGCCCCCGAAGCCGACGACACCGTGGCCGAGACCGATGGCGTGCGCCTGCTGGTGGATTCGGTTAGTCTGGATCTCGTCAGCGGCTGCGTGGTGGACTACGTCGAATCGCTTGGCGGCGCGGCATTCCGGGTCGAAAACCCCAATGCCGCCGCAGGCTGCGGATGCGGATCAAGCTTCTCCGTATGAAGAAGATCGCCACGTTCAACATCAACGGCGTCAAGGCGCGCCTGCCCCGTCTGCTCGAATGGCTGGAGGAAACCCGGCCCGCGGTCGCCTGCCTTCAGGAGATCAAGAGCCAGGACGAAGGCTTCCCGATCGCCGAGTTCGAGAAGATCGGCTACAAGGGCATCTGGCACGGCCAGAAGGGTTTCAACGGCGTCGCCATTCTTGCCGATGGCGAAATGCCGGTCGAAGTGCAGCGCGGCCTGGCGGGAGAGCCCGAGGACGAGCATTCGCGCTACCTGGAAGCGGACGTGTTCGGCCTCAGGGTGGTGTGCATCTACCTTCCCAACGGCAATCCGGTGCCCGGTCCCAAGTTCGACTACAAGCTGCGCTGGATGGAGCGCCTGCGCCGCCGCATGGACGCGATCCGGGCCGAGGAAGTCCCGGCAATCGTAACCGGCGACTTTAACGTAATTCCCACGGACCAGGATGTCTGGTCTCCGCCGGCCATGGCAGCCGATGCCCTGATGCAGCCGGAATCGCGCGATGCCTATTTCCGCCTGCTCGGCGATGGCTGGACCGATGCCATTGCCACCCATTACCCGCGCGGCGGGGTCTGGACCTTCTGGGACTATCAGGCCGGGGCCTGGCAGCGCGACCATGGCTTCCGCATCGACCATGCGCTGCTTTCGCCCGAACTGGCGGACCGCCTCGTCTCCTGCGGTGTCGACAAGGCCTATCGCGGCCGGGAGAAGGCCAGCGACCACACGCCGGTATGGGTACAGCTCAGGGACTGAGCTTCCCGCCGGCCCGCCAGATACGACGAGGGGAGCGAAAGCGGTGCCTGTTGCACCGGTTTCGCTCCCCTCGTCATTTCAGCGATAGGGCCTGCGGGGCCCTGGAGCCTCGTGCCGGACGATCAACGATAGAAGATGTGATTGTCCACGCGCGCCAGCTTGGTGAGGCGCCAGTTCGGCTCGACACGGGCCGCGTGGAAGAACAGCGCGCCGCTGACCGGGCTCTTCCAGCTCTTCTCGACAGCGATCTTGGCCACTGCCACCGCTTCACGCCAGCCCGAGGACTTCTCGCGAACCTTGGGCATCTTCTTGCCCTGCACGAAGGAGAACTGCGAAGGCTGATAGACCACGCCGCAGTAGCTGGCGGGAAAACGGCCGGACTCAGAGCGATCGATGATCACGCGGCCAACCGCAAGCTGGCCTTCGAGCGTTTCACCGCGCGCTTCGAAATAGATCGCGCTTGCAAGGCAGCGCATCTCGCGGCTCAGCGTACCGGGCACCGACTGCTGCGCAACGAGCTGCGCAAGCGTTTCGGCGTCGACGGGCGAATCCTGGGTGTCGTCTTCGTCGGCAACGCTTGCCGTTTCGGCATCGGCGCCTTCCGCGGAGGGGAGGGGCTGGACGACCGGCTGCGATACGAAGATCGGGTCGAGGTTCGATTGAGCCTGGACCAGAACCGGTGCCAAGGCCGCGGCGCCCGAACCCTGCGCGCCGAATAGGGTTGTCAAAACCGTAGCGGCCAGCGCAACCGCGCTAGCCCACTGAACTTTGCTTCGCATCAAATCTAGTCAAAGGCGGTGAACCAGTCCGACGCAGGCGGGAACCGAATGCCTCAAGAGGCGTTCACTTCCAGACGAACCTGCCGACGATTCCCCGTCTGCGTGCTAGCCGGGCTGGCCGAAATGCTGCCCGAGCCGCTTCCGCGTGTGCGAAAGGGCAATTAGCTTGCATGGCCTGCAAGTCAACACAGTTTATTCACCATGCCCGATGAAGCGTTCGGGCTTCGCGACGTCCAGTTCAACGACCCAAAGATCGGGGTCCTGCTCTCCGCGGCGCGCGACATACTCCGAAAATGCGAGTCTTTCGGCGGGATCCTCCCGGCGCGTGCAGTGCCAGGCGCGGGTTCCGTCCAGTTGCGGCATGCGTTCATAAGCCCGCGCGTCCCGTCCATTCTCGAGCAGGACGAGCATGATCGTCCCGGCGTCGCGCTCACCCTTGCTCAGGACCATGCCAAAGCCGCCCACAGCCTCCACGCTGCGGATGAGGCCCGATACTTCGAGATGGGCGGGAAGGCGGGCGTCCATCGCTCAGGCCGTTCCCGAATAGCCGGGCAACCCCGAAAGCGCGATCCGCGAGCGCATGAAGGTACCGGTTCCCCGGCCAACCTCGTCGCCTTCTTCATCGATCAATCGCGATTCCGCCACCAGTACCCGGCGACGGCCGCTGACCCAGCGTCCCTCCGCCACGATGGTACCGCCCTTGATGGGCTTGCTGAGCAGCAGGTTGAAGGACGTTGTCAGCAGGAACCGATCCGTGACGAGGGTGTTGGCAGCGTAGAAGGCCGCATCGTCCAGCATCTTGAAGTAGATCGTTCCATGCGCGGCCCCGGCTGCATGGAAGCAGTCCGGTTCCACGTGAAACGTGATGCGGGCAAGGCCCTCTCCGGGAACGTCCAGACGTGACCGGAACATGCTGTTGATCGGCGCCGAGGCGTAGAGACCTTCCAGCGCCCGCCAGTGAAGACCGGCGCCGGACACGTCCGAGGCGCCGGCATCCAATTCCTCAGGCGGCATCGCGGTCGATGACGTTGCTGAGCAGGCTGTAGAGCGCTTCCGGTCCCGGTGCGTCGATAAGCGCCTCGTGCATGCGTTCGTCACGCATCATGCGCGAGATCGCGGCGAGGGCATGAAGGTGCGTGGCACCGGCATTCTCGGGCGAGAGCAGGCCGAAGACGAGATCGACCGGCACACCATCGGCGGAATCGAATTCCACCGGCGCGCCGAGCCGCATCACCACGGCAACAGGACGGCCGAGGCCCGAAATACGGGCATGGGGAATGGCGACACGACGACCGAAGCCGGTGCTGCCCAGTTCCTCACGCTCGATGATTCGCGCAAGAACGGTTTCGCGATCGAGGTGATAGACCTCGGCGAAAAGATCGGCGAGCGCGCCGAGAATGACTTGCTTGCTGTCTGCGCTGGAAGTGACGACTGCGTCAGGCAACAGGGTAAAAAGACTGCTCATCTGCGTTTCTGATTCTGGCCCAAAATCGGTTGCCAATACTTAAACGTCCATAACCCCCGGAAAACCGGGGGTTACTTCCTTCTTCTTCAATAAGAAGTATAGACGCCGGATCGGTGTGGCGGTCGGCGTCAGTGCGGTTCGACCCAGCCAATCGAACCGTCGCCGCGGCGGTAAACCATATTATGGCGTCCGGTGCCAGCGTTTTTGAACAGAAGCGCGGTCGTATTGCGCAAGTCCAGCATCATCACCGCATCCGAAACGGTAGCTTCGGGAACGTCCACGCGGGTTTCGGCGATCACCACGGGTGCGTCCGCGTCGAAATCATCTTCGACTTCAACGGTAGGCTCTTCGAAGATGGTGTAGGCCGCTTCCTCGATCGCCACGGCGTGCGCGATCTGCTCGTGCCGATCCTTGAGACGACGCTTGTAGCGACGAAGCTGCTTGTCGATCTTCTCCGCCGCCTGATCGAAGGAGAGGTGGGCATCCTGCGCAAGGCCGGTGCCCTTGAGTACGAGATTCTGCATCACATGCATGATGATATCGCAGCGGAACGATCCGGCAGGTGCTCGACCGAAAGTGACCTGCGACGACAAGGCGCGATTGAAATACTTGTCGATGATGGCGGTCAATCGCTCCTCGGTGTGGATCTGCAGGGCTTCACCGGTGTCGACCTGATGGCCGGAAACGCGGATGTCCATGGGCGATTACTCCTCTGCTGTGAATTCAGGCGCCCCAGAGCGGGGCATCGACCGACTTCAGGAATTCGGCGTGGATGCTGAGTTCCTCCTCGGTCGCCGCGTGGGGCCGCGGTTGACGGAAGGGTCGGTCCTTGCGAACAAGAATCCTTGCTTCCGACACGATATCGGCGGTTTCCGCGACGAGTTCGAGACCGATCTGGCGACCGCCACGAAGCTCGACATAGACCTGCGCGAGCAGCTCGGCGTCTAGCAAGGCGCCGTGCTTGGTACGATGACTTCGATCAATTCCGTAGCGCGTGCAAAGCGCATCGAGCGACAGCTTGGCGCCCGGATGGCGGACTTTGGCCAGGGCCACTGTATCCACCATGCGCGTGCGGCTCACCTCGGGATGCCCGCAGAGCGCAAGTTCGGCGTTGATGAAGTTGAAGTCGAACGCGGCATTGTGCGCGATCATCGGGCTGTCCTCGATGAAAGCGAGGAATTCCTCGGCGCACTGTGCGAAAAGCGGCTTGTCGGACAGGAAAGCGTCCGACAGGCCATGAACGGCTTCGGCCTCTGCAGGCATGCCGCGTTCAGGATTGAAATAGGCGTGATAGCTTTGACCGGTAGGCACCCGGTTGACCATCTCGATGCAGCCGATCTCCACCATCCGGTCCCCGCTCTTGGGGTCGAAACCTGTGGTTTCGGTATCGAAGATGATCTCTCTCATCCCTCTCCATATCTGCCTGCCGGACCCACTTCGCAAGGCCCTGAAGGCGATTATTCTGACTCGGTCAACGCATGTACGATGCGCTCCACCTGATCGCGGGTTTCCGCCAGCGACGTGCCGGTATCGATGATAAAGTCGGCGCGCGCCCGCTTCTCGGCATCGGGAACCTGAAGGCCGAGAATCTGCTCGAACCTGTCTTTCGTCATGCCCGGCCGTGCCAGCACGCGCTCGCGCTGAGTCTCCGCCGGGGCCGACACGACCGCCACCGCGCCAAGGCCCCGATGGCCGCCTTTTTCGTAGAGCAGCGGAATGTCGAAGACGATCAGCGGACTCGCGCCGTGATCGCTCATGAACTGCTCGCGCATCGCCGCAACGGCAGGGTGGACGATGCCTTCCAGGCGGGAAAGAGCATCCTTGTTTCCGAAAACGGCAGCGCCAAGCTTCTGCCGCTCCACCCCGCCGGGGCCGGTCGTTCCGGGAAACGCCGCCTCGATCGCGGGCAGGAGCGCGCCGCCCGGCCCCTGAAGCTCGTGAACGGCGGCATCGGCATCGAAGACCGGCACTCCCAGTTCACGAAACATGGTCGCCACCGTGGACTTTCCCATGCCGATCGACCCGGTGAGCCCAAGGACCATCCGAGTCATGCCAGCAGGCGCTCGCGCAATTCGGAATCATGCTCGCGCGGCGGTGTCTCACCGAAGAAATGGGTGAAGGCGATATCGGCCTGGCCGATCAACATCGCCAGACCGTCCACCGTATCGAACCCCGCTTCGCGCGCGGCTTTCAGGAACGGCGTATCGAGGGGGCTGGTGACGATATCGTAGGCAACGCTGCGCGGCGGAGCGTGCGACAGGTCGAAGGCGAGCGGCGGCTGTCCGGTCATGCCCAACGGGCTGGCGTTGACGATCACGTCGAAACACCGTTCGCGATCATCAAAGGCAAAATCGGTGGGTTCGGCGAAGTGGGAGAGATCGATGGCGTGATGATCGCTCTGCGTGGTGAGTTCGTCGAGCATCGTCTGCGCCTTGGCCGGATCGCGGCCGGCGAGCACGATGACGAATCCCTTTTCCGCCAGCGCCGCGACGATCGCGCGCGAGGCACCGCCCGTGCCGAGAATCCGCGCCATGCGGAACAGGTGCGTTTCTTCGAGACGCTCCCGCAGGGGCTCGAGGAAGCCCGGAGCATCGGTGTTGTAACCGGTCAGAGTCCCGTCCTGCTCCCGCACGACGGTGTTCACCGCGCCGATCTTCGCGGCGAGGGGATCGAGCCGGTCCAGCAGCGGCAGAATCGCCAGCTTGTGGGGCATGGTAACGTTGCAGCCGCGCCAGTCGGTATCGAGACGACGCTCGGCCAGATAGGCGGCGAGCCCGTCGGCGGGCACGCGATGACGATCGTAGCGTCCTTCGATTCCCAGCTTTTCGAGCCAGAATCCGTGAATCACCGGCGACTTCGACTGGGCAATGGGGTCGCCGATCACTTCGGCATAAGGCAGGCTCATTTCGCGATTTCTCCCAGGCGGCGCAGCGCCGCCTGCACCTTGAGCAGCGGCATGCCGAGAATGGTGAAATAGTCCCCCTCGACCGCTTCGAAAAGCTGCACGCCGCGCGCCTCGATGCGGAATACGCCGACACAGCCGGCAACTTCGGGCCATTCGGCATCGAGATATTCGGCGATGAAGGGCTCCGACATCTCGACCACATGCAGCGAAGCAACCGCATCCTCCGCCCAGATCACTTCGCCGTCACGCGCGAGTGCGGCCGCACTGTGGAGATTCATGATCTTGCCCGAGAAGAAGCGCAGGTGCTCCGCCGCAGATTCGCGGCTTTCCGGCTTGTCGAACCGGCGGCCGCCACATTCGACGAGGGAATCACTGCCGAGCACAAGCTGGCCGGGCGCGCCCGCCGAAACCGCGAGCGCCTTGGCCTTGGCAAGGGCGAGGGCGATCTCGGCCGGCGCCGCGCCGGACAGCTCCGCTTCGAGCGCCCGCTCATCGACGTGAGCGGGTTGCGCGCGGAAAGGAATGGCGGCGGCTTCAAGCATGGCGCGCCGCGAGGCGCTCTGGGACGCGAGGACGATCATCGACAATTTCCTGAGATTCAGATTCGGCGGATTCAGATGGGCTTGGGGCCAAGTGGGCCTTGCAGGCCCGAAGCCCTGCGCTCGTTATAGAGATTGATGATCGCCGCCGCCGTTTCCTCGATGGAACGGCGGGTCACGTCGATCACCGGCCAGGAATTGTCGGCGAACATGCGCCGCGCATATTTCAGCTCATCCTCGACCCTATCGGTCTTCACGTAGTCGGTATCGGGAGACTGGCTGAGCGAGAGCAGGCGGTTGCGACGGATCTGAATCAGCCGGTCGGGCGCGGTCGTAAGCCCGACCACCATCGGCCGCTTGAGCCCGAACAGGGCCGCAGGCGGCGGACTTTCGACCACGATCGGGATATTGGCGACCTTGTATCCGCGATTGGCAAGATAGATCGAAGTGGGCGTCTTGCTGGTGCGCGATACGCCCGCCAGCAGGATATCCGCTTCTTCCCATTCCTCCCAGGCGATCCCGTCGTCATGGGCGATGGTGAACTGAATCGCATCGACACGCGCGAAATAGGCATCGTCCAGCCGATGCTGGCGGCCGGGCCGCCCCTTGGCTTCCTGGCCGAGCAGGGCTTCCAGCGCATCCGTCACGCCATCCAGCACGGCAATCGCCGGCAGGCCGAGAATCTGACAGCGTTCTTCCAGCCTTCCCCGCGTTTCCTCGTTCACCAGGGTGAAGAAGACGAGTCCGGGATTGGCGGCGATCTCGCCCATGATCCTGTCGAGGTGCTGCTGTGAACGGACCATCGGCCAGAAATGTCGCAGGACGTCTGAATCGTCGAACTGGGCGAGGGCCGCCTTCGCGATCATCTCGAGCGTTTCGCCGGTGGAATCCGAGAGCAAATGAAGGTGAAATCGCGCCATGCGAGGCTTTTCCAGGGTCTTTCACGGAAGGCGGCCGGCAGGGCGCCGGGGCCTGTGGATACGTCCGGGCATAAACCACGGGACTGGTCTGGTGACAACTCGGATCCCGGGTTTCCTCCCCATTGAACCGATTCAACGGGCAGACTTGCGAACATGATTCAAATCCAAATCACACCCTGTGGGTAACAGGGATAAAGAGTCTTTGACTCAGACTCCATCGAGAGTCGCTTCGCAGATTTGAACCTGTTCACCGTGGAATAATTCGGGCAAGATTCAATCGTCCCCGATATCCACAGGACCAACAGACTCCATCATCCTTCTAAGAATCTTTATTTTTTTGATCGGACCTGAATCTCGATGCCTGGCCTCCTTCTCGAAAACCTGCGCGGAACGAACACGAGCAAGCGCCCGATCTGGCTGATGCGCCAGGCCGGAAGATACCTTCCCGAATACCGCGCCCTTCGCGCCGAAAAGGGCGGATTCCTCGCGCTCGTCTATGATACCGACGCTGCGGCCGAAATTACGCTCCAGCCCATCCGCCGCTTCGGATTCGACGGCGCGATCCTCTTCTCGGACATCCTCATCGTCCCTTACGCGATGGGACAGGATCTGCAGTTCCTTGCCGGTGAAGGCCCAAAGCTGACTCCACGCCTGGTCGATCACGCGCTGGTGAATCTCACCGCCGTTCCCGAGCGCCTGACTCCCATCTACGAAACCGTCCGCAAAGTCCGCGCCGGACTCGAATCCGACAAGACCATGCTCGGCTTCGCCGGAAGTCCGTGGACTGTCGCAACCTACATGTGCGCAGGCGAAGGCAGCCGGGATCAGCATGAGACGCGGGCAATGGCCTATCGCGACCCTGCGGCGTTCGAGGCGATCATCCAGGCTATCGTGGGGGTGACTGTCGAATATCTCAGTGGCCAGATCGAAGCCGGAGCGGAAGCCGTCCAGCTCTTCGATTCATGGGCCGGATCACTCTCTCCCGCCCAATTCGAACGTTGGGTCATTGCCCCCAATGCGAAGATCGTATCCGAGATGAAAGCACGCCATCCCGAGACTCCGGTCATCGGATTCCCAAAGGGGGCCGGCGAAAAATTACCGGCATACGCCCGTGAAACCGGAGTCGACGCGGTTGGAATCGATGAAACGATAGACCCGGTCTGGGCGGCGAGAGAGCTTCCCGCCGGGCTTCCGGTGCAAGGGAATCTCGATCCGCTTCTCCTGCTTTCGGGTGGGAACGATCTCGAGATTCAGACTCACCGCGTGCTCGATGCTTTCGCCGACCGGCCGCATGTCTTCAATCTCGGACACGGCATCGGCCAGTTCACGCCGATCGAAAATGTCGAGCGACTGCTAGGCATCGTGCGCGCCTGGTCGCGGTAGAATCCGCGCCAAAACGACCAACCGCCTGACTCGCCCCGGAATCGGCTTGCCCGAATCCGGGCGAGCGTGCAGGAGGTCGCCTTCCGGATTCATCGAGACTCGTGCTGCCCATGCAGGAAGTGCTTTCTATGCTTTATCTCTGGCTCAAGGCCGGACACGTCATTTTCGTGATCTTCTGGATGGCCGGCCTGTTCATGCTGCCGCGCTATTTCGTCTACCATCAGGAATCAGAGCCCGGCTCGGCCGAAGAAGCGCGCTGGATCGATCGCGAATCCAAGCTTCGCAAGATCATCCTCACCCCGTCGCTGGTCCTGGTATGGGTGCTCGGCATCGCTACCGCCTCTGCGATGGGGGCATGGAGCGAAGGCTGGCT
This sequence comes from Novosphingobium sp. TK71, assembly GCF_055361505.1. Classification (NCBI taxonomy): domain Bacteria; kingdom Pseudomonadati; phylum Pseudomonadota; class Alphaproteobacteria; order Sphingomonadales; family Sphingomonadaceae; genus Novosphingobium; species Novosphingobium sp. TK71. The sequence continues at coordinate 2,772,843 of NZ_CM143962.1, read as the reverse complement.
TCATACCAAGCTGCTCTTCGTACTGGGCCTGTCGGGCTACCATGGGTGGTTGGTCGGTTACGGCAAGAAGCTGGCAAAGGGCGAACGGCCGCTAACGGGCCGGAAACTGCGCCTGCTCAATGAAATTCCCGGACTTGCAGCAGTAGTGATCGTTATTCTGGTGGTCGTGAAGCCGTTCTGACGATCGGGCGATTCATCGTCCAAAAGCATCACTTGCCGCTCGGGCACTGCGGGAATCTCGATTCAGCCCGGCCACACGCCGTCCCGCAGATGACTCGTTGACCCAAAGCTGCCCAGAGCTTATCTGAGCCTTGTTCCGGCACAGGGCGGCGAGCCCTTTCGCTTGCCCGGATCCGCTTTCCCCAAGCCCAACGATCCCGCCGGCCGACACCCATTTTCCATCCGGAATCCAGACAAGATGCACCTTAAAGAACTCAAGAAGAAAACGTCGGCCGATCTGGTCGAAATGGCCGAGGAACTCGGCGTGGAAGGCGCGTCGACGCTGCGCCGCCAGGACCTCATGTTCGCCATCCTCAAGGAAGTGGCTGAAGACGGTGAGGAAATCATCGGGCAGGGCACCATAGAGGTTCTCACCGATGGCTTCGGCTTCCTGCGCAGCCCCGAGGCGAATTATCTTGCCGGTCCTGACGATATCTACGTCTCGCCCAACCAGGTCCGTAAATGGGGCCTGCGCACCGGCGATACCGTCGAAGGCGAGATCCGTGCTCCCCGCGACGGCGAGCGTTACTTCGCCATCACCAAGCTCATCAGCGTCAACTTCGACGATCCCGACGTGGTGCGCCACCGCGTCAACTTCGACAACCTGACACCGCTCTACCCCGATCAGCGCCTGAAGCTCGACAGCCTCGACCCCACGGTCAAGGACAAGTCGGCCCGCGTGATCGATCTCATTTCGCCGCAGGGCAAGGGCCAGCGCGCCCTGATCGTGGCCCCGCCGCGCACCGGCAAAACCGTGCTGTTGCAGAACATGGCCAAGGCCATCACTGACAACCATCCGGAAGTCTTCCTTCTCGTGCTGCTCGTCGACGAGCGCCCGGAAGAAGTCACCGACATGCAGCGCTCGGTGAAGGGCGAGGTCATCTCCTCCACCTTCGACGAACCCGCCCAGCGCCACGTCCAGGTCGCCGAAATGGTGATCGAGAAGGCCAAGCGCCTCGTCGAGCACAAGCGCGACGTCGTGATCCTGCTGGACTCGATCACCCGTCTCGGCCGCGCCTACAACACCGTGGTGCCCAGCTCGGGCAAGGTGCTGACCGGTGGTGTCGACGCCAACGCCCTGCAGCGCCCCAAGCGCTTCTTCGGCGCCGCGCGCAACATCGAGGAGGGCGGTTCGCTCTCGATCATCGCTACGGCCCTGATCGACACCGGCAGCCGCATGGACGAAGTCATCTTCGAAGAGTTCAAGGGCACCGGTAACTCGGAAATCGTCCTTGATCGCAAGGTGGCGGACAAGCGCATCTTCCCGGCGCTCGATGTCGGCAAGTCGGGCACCCGCAAGGAAGAGCTGCTGGTTCCCAAGGACCAGCTCACCAAGATGTGGGTCCTTCGCCGCATTCTCATGCAGATGGGCACCGTCGATGCGATGGAGTTCCTGCTCGACAAGATGAAGGACTCGAAGACCAACGAGGACTTCTTCTCGACGATGAACCAGTAAGCAGGGAGTCCCGGCTTGAGCATCCTGCAGACACTTGTCGCTACCTCCTCGATGGGAGGTCCGGCGGAGATCTGGCAGCACATCGTCAACGATTTCTCGAACCTTGGGACGCCGGCAGCCATGTCGGCGTTCCTTCAGGTGCTGATGATCGACGTGGTACTGGCGGGCGACAATGCCATCGTCGTCGGCGCACTGGCAGCGGGGCTTCCCGCCGACCAGCGCAAGAAGGTCATCGCCATCGGCGTGATCGCAGCGTTGGTGCTGCGCATCGGTTTCGCGCTTGTCGTGACCTGGCTGCTCGGCCTTGTCGGGCTGATCTTCGCTGGCGGATTGCTGCTGCTCTGGGTCGCGTGGAAGATGTACCGCGAGCTTCACGGCGGTGAACATTCCCCCGGCTCGCCGGAAATAGAGGGTGACGAGAGTTCCGGCCTCAAGCCTGCCAAGAGCTTTGCCGGAGCGGCAATCTCGGTTGCGGTGGCGGACATCTCGATGTCGATCGACAACGTGCTCGGCGTAGCCGGCGCGGCGCGCGATCATCCCGGCATCCTGATCGTGGGCCTGGTCTTCGCAGTGGCCCTCATGGGCGTCGCCGCGAACTTCATTGCGCGCTACATCGAACGCTATCGCTGGATAGCCTGGATCGGCCTTGCGGTGATCCTCTATGTGGCGGCAAAGATGATCTATGAGGGGTGGGTAGACCCGCAGCTCGGGATCATCACGCTGATCTGACGAATGAAAAGGGCCCGGATTTCCGGGCCCTTTTCTTTTTGATCGATGTTCCGGAGACGATTGCCCCTCACGGGCTCTCCTATTTGTTCAAGGCATCAGCACCGTGGACCCTGTGGTAGCCCGGCTCTCCAGCGCGCGGTGGGCCTCGGCGGCATCCTCCAACCGGTAGGTCTGGCCGATATGGGGCCTGAGAATCCCGGCGGCGATCCGGTCGAACAGTTTCCCTGCGCTGACGGCGAGCTGCTCCGGCGTGGCAATGTAGTCGGCAAGGGTCGGGCGGGTGAGGTAGATCGATCCCGCTTTCATCAGGTCCAGCGGCGCAATCGCGGGAACCGGTCCCGAGGCATTTCCGTAAGTCACCATGAATCCGCGCTTGCGGAGCGAAGCGAGCGATGCGGACCAGGATGCCGCGCCGACGCCGTCATAGACCACATGGCACATCTCGCCCCTGGTGATCTCGCGGATGGCTTCGGGCAATTCGCTGAAATCGCAATGGAGGGAGTGCTCGCCTGGAACCTGCGCCGCCTTTTCGGCGCTGCCCGAGTGGGCGATCACGGTTGCGCCTTTATCCAGCAGCCATGGCACCAGTAGCGAACCGACTCCCCCGGCCGCCGAATGCACCAGAGCGACATCGCCCTTTCCGGCGGCATATGTCTCTTCCGCGAGATAGCAGGCGGTGAGTCCCTTGAGCATGACGGCTGCCGCAATCTCCGGAGCGATCGTGTCGGGGATGGGCATGGCCTGCGCCGCCTTCACAATGCGGTGCGTGGCATAGGCCCCGCCGGCATAAGTCGTGCCGACACGCTCACCCGGCGAAAAGCCGGCCACGTCGGTGCCAAGCGCGATGATCCTTCCGACGCTTTCCGATCCGAGCTTGATCGGCAACGGGTCGGCATAGAGTCCCTTGCGGTAGTAAGTGTCGATGAAGTTGAGTCCGACCGCTTCGGTCTCGATCAGCAATTCGCCGGGACCGGGGCAGGGGACTTCGAAATCCTCCCGCTCGATCACTTCGGGGCCGCCATGGCTTCGGGCGATCATCCTGTATCCGGTGGTCATGTCGGCAAGTCCTTGGAATTTGCGTTCAGAACACGCGTCTGAACGTGTCCGCCCGGGCGACGTTCCAGGCGCGGGCGTAGGGGGTGGATTCGGGGTCGGCGAGCAGTTCGCCGGGTTTCAGGAAACGGTACACTTCGTCCAGTGGTCCGGCCTTGGCGCTGTCTATCCGCTGGTACATGTCGTGCTGGTTGAGGCCCCAGGGACTGTCATAGCCCATGGCGACGACAATCTCGCGGAGGGATTTCAATGTTTCCTTCTGGAACCGGGCGACGCGTTCCGCCTTATCCTCGACCACGAGTCCGCGCTGGCGCCAGGCGACCTGGGTGGCAACGCCGGTTGGACATTCGCCGGTGTGGCATTTCATCGATTGCACGCAGCCGAGCGAGAACATGAAGGCGCGGGCGGCATTGCACCAGTCCGCCCCCAGCGCGAAGGCACGGGCCATGCCGGCACCGGAATGGACCTTGCCCGAAGCGCCGAGGCGGATCCTGTCCTTCAGGTTGGCACCCACAAGGGCATTGCGCATCAGCGTCAGCCCTTCCCGCAGCGGCATGCCGACATTGTCGGTAAGTTCCTGCGGCGCGGCGCCGGTCCCGCCCTCGGCACCGTCTACAACTATGAAGTCCGGTGTGATTCCGGTTTCCAGCATGGCCTTGACCAGCGCCATGACTTCATGCGGTTGGCCGACACAGAGCTTCATGCCTGCAGGTTTGCCGCCCGAAAGTTTGCGCAGCTGTTCGAGCCACTGGAGCAGTTCGATGGGCGTTGAAAATGCGGAATGGGCCGCGGGCGACAGGCAGTCCTCGCCGACTTCGACCTTGCGGGCCTCGGCAATCTCGGGCGTGACCTTGGGGCCGGGCAGTACGCCGCCGTGGCCGGGCTTGGCGCCCTGGCTCAGCTTGATCTCGACCATCTTGACCTGATCGCTCTGCGCCTGCTCTGCGAAGAGATCCGGATCGAAGCTGCCGTCCTTGTGACGGCATCCGAAGTAGCCGCTGCCCAGTTCCCAGATCAGATCGCCGCCATAAGTGCGGTGGTAGCGGCTGATCGATCCTTCGCCGGTGTCATGCGCGAAGCCGCCCAGCGCGGCACCCTTGTTGAGCGCTTCGATGGCATTGGCCGAAAGCGAGCCGAAGCTCATGGCCGAGATATTGAGCAGCGCGCTCTCGTAAGGCTTCGCGCACTGATCGCCCCCAATCTTCACGCGCCATGATTCAGGCGCTTTTTCGTTTGGTGCGATCGAATGGCCGAGCCATTCGTATTCGTCGGAATAGACATCGAGCTCAGTGCCCATCGGGTGCGAGGATATGTCACCCTTGGCACGCGCATAGACAAGGCTGCGCTCCTCGATCGTGAAGGGGCGGCCTTCGCGGTCTCCCTCGACGACATAGGCGCGCAGATAGGGCCGTAAGTCCTCGAACAGCCAGCGCACGCGCGCAATCAGCGGATAGTTTCGCCGGAGTGCGTGGCGGTCCTGAACGAAGTCCCAGAGGGTCAGCAGCAGGACCGGCACCATCAGCACCAGCGCCCAGCGCCATGACGGAACGAGCCAGCTCAGGGCCGTGAGAGTCACGACTGCAAGCGGCACGGCATAGCGCGGGGCCACCGTCATCGGCTTAACCGATATGCTCCGCGAAGAAGGCCTCGGTTCGTCCATCGGCGAGCGCTGCGCCGGCTTCGTCGCGGCGGGCGCCGATTTCGGCGGCGAAGCCGTGGTCCAGGCCTTCGTAGTCCCACAGGGTGACGCGCGGATGATCGTCCAGCCCTTCGTGGATGGCCTTCTGCGCGGCGGCGTCCACGAAGTGATCAGCGGTGGGGATGTGCAGCATGAGCGGACGGGCGATCGCGTGCTTCTCGTTCAGCATCTGGTCGATCATCACGCCATAGTAGCCGACCGAGGCATCGATGTCGGTACGGGCGGCGACCATGTAGGCAATGCGGCCACCCATGCAGAAACCGACAAGCCCGATCTTCGGCACGCCTTCCTCGCGGCGGATCCAGTGGATCACCGCCTCAAGGTCGCGGATTCCGAGATCGAAGTCATGGGCCATCATGTGGCCGATGGCCTGGTTGAATTCCTCCTCGACATAGGGGCTCAGTTCGATGCCGGGCTTCTGGCGCCAGAAGGTGTCCGGCGCGACGGCGAGGTAGCCCTTGGCGGCCCAGCTGTCCGCCTTCTGGCGGATGCCGGCATCGACGCCGAAGATTTCCTGCTGGACGATGATCGCACCGCGCGGCGTGCCTTCGGGGCGAGCGATATAGGCGGGGATCATGCCGTCGCCGTCGAGCGTCGGGATGTCTGTATTGGTCATGGGAGACTCTCCTGGGAAATGCACTCTCGAAGCCTTTTGGCCCCGATATGCGTTTAGGTCGAGGGTAGGCACGAGCGATGGACTTTGCCATCGCCATGTGTCACGCAAGGTACAGAAATTCCAAAAGGGAGGCCGGGATGAAGGTCAATGTCGAGGTCGAATGCTCGCCTGAAGAGGCCCGGCGGTTCCTCGGTCTACCCGACGTCACCAAGGCCAACGAGGTCTATGTGGACGCGCTGGCCAAGGCCATGCAGGGCGTGGGCAATTTCGACCAGCTCCAGGAACTGACCAAGCAGGTTGCGCCTATGGGACAGTTCGGGCTCAAGCTGTTCCAGCAATTCCTTGAAAGCGGTGCTGCCATGGCGATGAGCGGCAGCAAGCCGAAGAAGGATAGCTAGAGCCTGGGCGTCGTCCGGGGGTTCACCTCGGGACGGCTCTGCGGTAGCGGGCTTTATGCCCGACACGATTTTCGCGCTTTCCAGCGGTTCTCCTCCTGCCGCCATCGGCGTAGTCCGCATCAGCGGACTTGACGCGGGGGCGGCGCTTGTCGCTTTGGCTGGCTCGCTGCCCGATCCGCGCCGCGCCAGCTATCGGCGGCTGCGCGGTGCCGATGGCACCATACTCGACCAGGCCCTGATACTGTGGTTTCCCGGATCGGCCACGGCTACCGGCGAAGACCTTGCCGAACTTCATCTGCATGGCGGCAGGGCCGTGGTGGCAGCGGTCGAAGCCGCGCTATCCGACATGCCCGGCTTGCGGCGAGCGGTTCCGGGCGAGTTTACGCGCCGTGCCTTTGCCAATGGGCGCATCGATCTGGCCGAGGCGGAGGGCCTTGCAGAGCTACTTTCGGCGGAAACCGAGCTTCAGCGTCGCAGCGCGCTTGCGATGGCGGGAGGGGCATTTTCGCTTCAGGTAGAAGCCTGGCGTGAGCGTGTGCTGCGCGCGTCTGCTTCGGTAGAAGCCGTGCTCGACTTTGGCGACGAAGACGACGTTTCCGATCTTCCGCAGGACTTTCTCGCCGGTCTCGCCATGTTGCGCGGCGAACTGGCGGGCTGGCTTTCGCGGCCGCGTGCAGAAGTGCTGCGGGAAGGTTTTCGGGTCGTTCTTGCCGGGCCGCCGAATGCCGGGAAGAGCACCCTGTTCAACGCGCTGGTCGAGGATGACGCAGCGATCACCTCTCCCCTTGCCGGCACGACGCGGGACGTGTTGACCCGTGTTGTGTCGCTCGGCGGCGTTCCTTTCGTCTTCGGCGATACGGCGGGCCTTCGCGATGAGACCGGAGACGAGATCGAAGCGATCGGTATTTCGCGGGCGCGGGCCGAACTGGACCGGGCGGACCTCGTGCTCTGGCTCGGGCCGGAACAGGAAGGTCCGGAAGGATGCTGGGAGATTGCCGCCCGTGCTGACGTGTTTCACGTGGAACAGAAGCGGGCGCCCCGTCACCGCGTTTCGGCGGTCACGGGGGAGGGGGTCGACGGCCTTCGCCGCGATCTCATCGAAACGGCCTCGAAGGCGATGCCGCGTCCCGGTGAAGCCGCACTCAACCGGCGGCAGTATGCGCTTGTGGCTGAAGCCGAACGGGCAATCGGAGCAGCCGCGCAGGAGAGCGATCCACTGCTGGTGGCTGAGGCACTGCGGCTGGCCCGATTGAGCTTTGACGCATTGATCGGCCGGGCGACGACTGAGGACATGCTGGACGCCTTGTTCGGACGTTTCTGTATCGGCAAATGAGCATGTTCCACGTGAAACATTCAAGGCGCTTTGACGGGAGTCATCGCTTCGGGTAAGCGCGTGGGCCATGCATTCTTTCGACGTAATCGTGATCGGCGGCGGTCATGCCGGCTGCGAGGCGGCTGCTGTCGCCGCGCGCATGGGTGCGCGTGTCGCACTGGTGAGCTTTGATCTCGACGCGGTTGGGGCCATGAGCTGCAATCCGGCCATTGGCGGACTGGGCAAGGGACATCTCGTGCGGGAGGTCGATGCCTTCGATGGATTGATTGCGCGCGCTGCCGATGCCGCCGCGATCCATTACCGGATGCTCAATCGCTCGAAGGGGAGCGCGGTTCAAGGGCCGCGCGTCCAGGCCGACCGCAAACTGTTCCGGGCGGCGATTCACCGGCTTCTGAAGGAGCAGGGTGACCTGACTCTTGTTGCCGGCGAAGCGTCCGCTCTGGTCCTTGAGCAGGGCAGGGCAGTCGGCATCGATCTTGCCGACGGCACCCGGCTTGACGCGCGGGCCGTGGTTCTTTGCACCGGCACGTTCCTCGGCGGAACCCTTTTCCGGGGAGAGGAACGGCTTACGGGCGGGCGTATCGGAGAGGCCTCCGCGCAGAGGCTGGCGGCGCAGCTCAGGGATGCGGCGCTGCCGATGGCGCGTCTGAAGACGGGTACCCCGCCGCGTCTTGACGGGCGAACCATCGACTGGGCTCGTCTCGATGAGCAGCCGTCCGATGGCGAAGACTGGACCATGTCGGCGATGGGGCGGGGGCGCACCGTCCCGCAGGTTTTCTGCGCGATCACCCGGACCAACCCGCGCACGCATGACGTCATCCGCGAAAACCTGCATCGCTCGCCGCTCTTCACCGGTGCCATCGGCGCGCAGGGGCCGCGGTATTGTCCATCGATCGAGGACAAGATTCACCGGTTCGCCGATCGGGATGGCCATCAGATCTTTCTTGAGCCGGAAGGGCTCGATAACCCGCTCGTCTATCCCAATGGTGTAAGCACCTCGCTGCCTGCCGATGTGCAGCTTCAGATGCTGCGCACGATGGAAGGACTGGAACGGGTCGAGATGGTCGTGCCGGGGTATGCGGTGGAGTATGACCATATCGATCCGCGCGCCTTGCGGACGAGCCTGGAAATTCGCGACATCCCCGGAGTCTACTGTGCCGGGCAGATCAATGGCACCACCGGCTACGAAGAGGCGGCGGCGCAGGGGCTGGTTGCAGGCATGCACGCCGCTTCGGTCGTGCTCGGCCGCGATGGTCCCGCGTTGGACCGTGCGAACAGCTACATGGCGGTGATGATCGACGACCTCACCCTGCAAGGCGTGAGCGAACCCTATCGTATGCTGACAGCGCGCGCCGAGTATCGGCTTCGTCTGCGCGCCAATAATGCCACGACGCGTCTTACTCCTCTCGCGATCGAGATCGGAGCTGCCGGGGCCGAGCGTCAGGCGTGGTTCGATGCAAGGCTCGAAGCGAGAGTGCGCATCGACGAAGCTTTTGATGCGACGGTTTCCGCCAACGATCTCGCCAACGCGGGATTGCCGGTCCGCGTCGATATCGGCCGCTTGCCGATCCGTGAATGGCTGCGCTTCGGCGATGTGGACCTTGACGGCCTGGCTCCCTGGATCGACGAGGCCTTGCTGGGTGATGAGAATCTGGTCGAGGAGATGGTGGAGGATGCGGCTTACGCGCCCTATCTCGAGCGGCAGGAGCGTGAGTTGCGCGAACTTCGCGCCAGCGAATCTCTGCCCTTGCCCGAGAATTTCCCTTACGCCGAGATCGCCGGACTTTCGCGCGAGATGGTTGAACGGCTGACGAAGGCGCGTCCCGCAACTCTGGCAGCGGCCGGACGGATACCCGGAATCACTCCGGCAGCGCTGGCAGCGTTGCTGGTCCATGCCCGCAGGGAGGCGGCGTGATAATTACCGAAGACGAAGCAAGGGACTGGCTCCGCGCCCTTCCAGAATGTGATGACGATGCTTGGGTGCGTCTGGAAACGCTGGTCGCAATGCTGGTGGAGGAGAACCGTCAGCAGAACCTCGTATCGGCTGCCAGCCTCGATCAGGTCTGGCTGCGCCATATCGTGGACAGTGCCCAGTTGCTACCACATGTTCCACGTGGAACATCGCCTTGGCTGGATCTTGGCACCGGTGCAGGGTTCCCCGGACTGGTAATCGCGGCACTTCGGCCCGAATGCGAAGTGGTCATGGTTGAATCGCGCAATCGGCGAATCGAATGGCTCGACCGGGCTCGAATCGCGATGGGGCTGGAAAAGGCACGTGTGGTCGGCCAGCGACTCGAACTTGTCGAATCCGTTCCCGTGGGCGTCATTTCCGCACGCGCATTTGCGCCATTGGAAAAGCTTCTGACATTATCCGCTCGTTTTTCCACAAGCGACACGGTTTGGCTGTTGCCGAAGGGGCGGTCGGCAAAGCAAGAATTGGACGACCTTCGCAAGTGGCGGCACATGTTCCACGTGGAACAGTCCCTGACGGACCCGCAGGCAGGCATCATTGTCGGCACCCTGGCTGACAGGAAGGGTATGACCAAGTGATCCGTATCGCCATCGCCAACCAGAAGGGCGGAGTCGGGAAGACCACTACCGCGATCAACGTCGCGACCGCGCTGGCTGCAACCGGTTGGAATACCCTGCTGATCGACCTCGATCCGCAGGGCAATGCCTCTACCGGGATTGGCGTATCGGCTTCCGAGCGCGACCGAACTTCCTATGACGTTCTGGTCGACCGGGTGCGGGTGGCGGATTGCGTGATGCCGACCAAGATACCGGGCCTCGATCTCCTGGCAGCCACGGTCGATCTCTCTGGCGCCGAAGTTGAACTGGTGAACGCGGACGATCGTGCCAATCGCCTGCGGAACGCCTTGCGAGGCGACCTTGGCTACGATGTCTGCCTGATCGATTGCCCGCCGTCGCTCGGCCTGCTCACTCTCAACGCGCTTACCGCAGCCGATACCCTGCTGGTGCCGCTCCAGTGCGAGTTTTTTGCCCTTGAAGGGCTCAGTCAGCTTCTTCAGACGGTGGAGCGGGTTCAGCAGCGTTTCAACCCGGATCTGGGTATTATCGGCATTGCGCTGACCATGTTCGATCGCCGTAACCGCCTGACAGATCAGGTTTCGGAGGATGTGCGCTCGTGCCTTGGGCAGCTTGTCTTCGAAACCACCATCCCGCGTAACGTGCGCCTTTCCGAAGCGCCCAGCCACGGTGTTCCGGCATTGATCTACGATCATGCCTGTGCCGGTAGCCGAGCCTACATGGCCCTGGCGCGCGAACTTATCACCCGACTGCCCGAAAAGAGGAAAGCGGCATGAACGACGATTCCATCGTGCGCATCAGCGTACCCCCCGCCCACAATCCGGTGGCTGCCGCAGCCGCGCCAAAGCAGAAGCCCAAGGGGTTGGGACGCGGTCTCGGTGCGCTCCTGGGTGAAACGCGCCGTGAAGAGCCGCTTGGCTCTCCGAGCGCGGATGGCCGGCCGCCGTTGCCACGGGCAGGGGGCCTTGCCGTGCTGGCCATTGCCGACATCACGCCGCACCCCGATCAGCCGCGCCGGATCTTCGACGAAGAGGCGCTGGAGGAACTGGCCGCATCGATCGCGCATCGCGGGGTGATCCAGCCCATCATCGTGCGTCCGATGGACAACGGCCGGTACCAGCTCGTCGCAGGCGAACGCCGCTGGCGTGCCGCCCAGAAGGCGCAGCTTCACGAGATTCCGGCGCTCGTCCGCGAACTGACCGAGCGCGAGGTCATGGCCCTGGCCCTGATCGAGAACCTTCAGCGAGAGGATCTCAATCCCATCGAAGAAGCGCGGGCGTACAATCGCCTTGCCGAATTCGAGGGTATGACTCAGGCCGAAATCGCTCGCATGGTCGACAAGAGCCGCAGCCACGTTGCGAACTTCCAGCGCCTGCTTGCGTTGCCGGACGGTGTCATCTCGATGGTCGAGAAGGGCAATCTGTCGATGGGCCATGCCCGCGCGCTGATCGGCTGCGACGATGCTGAAGAGATCGCCGAATCGGCCATCGCCAAGCAGATGTCCGTGCGCGAGATCGAGAAGCTGGTGCGGAAGAAGGCACGCGGAGATGTTGCGCCGCGTCGTGCACGCGCCGCGCGCAGTTCACATGACGACGCGGATATCGCAGCTGTTCAGGGGCATCTTGAGGAGTTCCTGGGGCTGCCGGTGAAGATCAATGCCGATGCCGATCCGAAGTCCGGCACGGTGACGATTCGTTACGCCACGCTGGATCAGCTCGATCTCATCTGCCAGCGCCTCACCGGCGGCGCTATCTGAGCGACGCTGTCGCTTCAGGCATGAACGTATCAAGGCGCTGTGCGGGGTAGGCCCGCACAGCGCCTTTCTCTTAACTCGTCGGCGTGATCTTCACCCGCTTGTCAGGCACTGCTTTGGCGCGGCGAGGGATCGTGCGACGGGCAGGACGCACGGGGACGTCCTCGTAGACGTATTCAACGGTTTCGGTGCATTGCGGCTGCGCGACGGGAACCATCGCGACCGGTTGGCTCATGCAGCATCCCTGCGCAGCGTAGCCATAGGTAGGTGCATTCGCGGGATAGGCATAGCCGGCACCGTAGCCGCCATAGGTGCCCGCGCTCTGTGTATAGCGCGCGTAATAATCGTCGAGATAGGCTTCGCATTCGTCGCGGGCACGGGCGCGATCTTCCGACTTGTCGATCGCGGCACCGGCCACGGCCCCCACTGCGGCTCCGGCGATCGTTCCCACAGCGCGATTGCCCCGCCCGGCGATGCGATTACCGGCCAATCCGCCGATGGCGCCGCCAATCAGTGCGCCGCCAACACCCGAATCGCGCGAGCCCACGCGCTGGCGGCAATCCGCGAGCCAGGCGTCCCGTGCCGCCGGGTCGAAGCCCGGCTGCGCTTGCGCGCTGCCATAAGGTGCGGGCACCGGGACATAGCGGGGAAGATCCTGGGATGCATCGCGCGCGGAGACGGGCGAGGCAAGCAGGCTGAGCGCCGCGATGGTAGCGGCGCAGAAAGTGTTACGCATCGGATGCACCCTTTCGCGAACGACGGAGGATCAAAGTCCATCCGTTAACGCAAAATTTAGCATCGCGATGCGCGAAAAACCAAGTATCGGTCTTCCCTGTCCCGTTTCGGGGCAGGGCAATGTTCAGATGGCGTTGGCGACGATCCCGGCGAGTGTCTGCATCCCCGCCGCATCGGCTTCATCGAAGCGGCCGGCGGTCGGGCTGTCCAGATCGATAACCGCTATCACGCGTCCTTCGCGGATCACCGGCACCACGAGTTCGGAGCGGCTGTCGGCGTCGCAGGCGATGTGGCCGGGAAAGGCGTGGACGTCCGGCACGACCTGAGTCTCGCCGCTTGCGGCAGCTGCGCCGCAGACGCCCTGGCCAAACGGAATGCGAATGCAGGCGGGCTTGCCCACGAAAGGCCCAAGAACCAGTTCGTCCTGCAGGTTGCGATAGAATCCGGCCCAATTGAGATCGGGCACAAACTGCCAGATCAGCGCGGCGAGGTTCGCCATGTTGGCGATGCCGTCAGGCTCGCCTTCGACAAGCGCGCGGGCGGCGGCGGCGAGATCGGCGTAGAGTTCGGGCTTGGGCTGGTCGCCCCGGGGAGCAAAGTCGTACATGACGCATCCGTTACTCCAAGTCCTTGTTGCCGCCTAGGCGCCACCGGCTTATTTCAGCTTCATGCGCTCGATCCTCACGAAAGTCGCCCTAGCCCTCGTTGTCGTCATCCTCGCCATTGTCGGGGTGATCGCCTGGGCCCAGTACTCCAACACGTCCGACCTGCCGTTCAGTGACACGGTGGGCAAGGACCCCAAGCTGGTAGAGCCTGACCCGCAATGGATTCCCAGCGTGAAGCTGGTCGAAACCGTGGGCTGGGCCGCCAATGAGGCACCCAAGGCAGGGCAGGGCCTGGCCGTGGCACGCTTCGCCGAAGGGCTCGATCACGCCCGCACCATGCTGACTCTGCCCAATGGCGACGTGCTGGTGACGGAAACCAATGCGCCTGCCGGCAACAAGCCCAAGGGGCTGACCGGCACGGTGATGGGCTGGATGTTCAACAAGGTCGGCGCCGGTGAGGCTTCGCCTGACAAGATCGTCCTGCTGCGCGATGCCGATGGCGACGGGAAGGCGGAGCAGCGCTTCGACTTCCGCAGCCAGGACATGCATTCGCCTTCCGGGATGGCCTATCAGAACGGCCGGCTCTACATCGCCAATCACGACCAGGTTCTTGAATTCGCCTTCCAGCCCGGCGCCACCAGGCTCGACGGAAAGCCCCTTCGCAAGCTGATGGACCTGCCTGCGGGCGGCAACCACTGGATGCGCAACCTGCTTCTGAGCCAGGACGGCAAGCAGCTCTATGTCACCGTCGGTTCTGCAACCAATATCGCCGATGACGGCATGGAAGCCGAAACCGGGCGCGCCGCAATCTGGGAGATCGATATCGATACCGGCCGTCGGCGCCAGTTCGCGGCCGGGATGCGCAATCCTAATGGACTGGGCTGGAACCCTTCAACGGGAGAGATGTGGGCCACGGTGCAGGAGCGCGACATGCTCGGCCCGGATCTCGTGCCTGACTATTTCACCAATGTCCCGGTGGGTGCGCAGTATGGTTGGCCCTGGGTCTACTGGAAGACGACGTTCGATGAGCGTGTCCAGTGGCCGATGCAGACCTACATGCTCGAATATACCCGCAAGCCCGAATATGCGATGGGCGCTCATGCCAGCGTGCTCGGCATGGTCTTTGCCAATGGCGGCAACCTCATGGGCACCAGGTTCGCGAACGGGGCCTTCATCGCTCGCCACGGTTCCTGGAATCGCCGCCCTGCCGTGGGCTACGACGTGGTCTTCGTGCCGTTCGACGCCAACGGCAATCCGCAGGACGTGAAGCCGGTTCCGGTGCTTACCGGCTTCCTCAAGGACGATTCGCATACGCATGGTCGCCCGACTTGGCTGGCATGGGACAAGACCGGAAGCCTGCTCGTGAGCGACGATACGGCAGGCACGATCTGGCGCGTGCAGTCGCCCGGTGCAAAGCCCTCCGAAGCGATCAAGCTTGTGGAGACCGAGCACCTCAAGCCGCTGGAGGAAATCAAGGACCCCACGGTTCCGGGCGCCGTCGGCGGGCTGGAAGCGGGGTTCAAGAAGGAGCCCGACAAGCTGCTGCCCTGACCGGGCCTCGAGATCGCGAACAAGAAAAGGGGGCCGAAAGGCCCCCTTTTTGCAAGAATGAATAGAGGAGAAAGCGGGCGCTTCGGCGAAGCGCTCCGTCAGATCACCTTTCCGGCACGGCCGGCCACTTCCGTAACGTACTGCCAGGCCACGCGGCCCGAACGAGCGCCCCGGCGGCGCGACCATTCCAGCGCGTCATGCTCGTCGAAGGCCAGGCCGAACTGGCGGGTATAGCCTTCGATGATCGCGAGGTAGGAAGGCTGGTCGCAATTGTGGAAGCCGATGGAGAGTCCGAACCGATCGGCAAGGGCAAGCCGGTCGTCCACCACATCGCGGGTGTTGATCGGATCGTCCTGCTCGGACATCGAGCGGGAGACGATGGCCCGGCGGTTGGCCGTTACGGCAAGGCGCACGTTGTTCGGCCGAGCCTCGACGCCGCCCTCCAGCCACGAACGCAGCAGGCGCGGTCCAGCGCCGTCGTTCTCCTCGAATCCGAGATCGTCGATGAAGACGAGGAACTGGCGATCCACCTTGCCAAGCAGGGCGAAGAGGGTGGTCACGCCGTGAAGGGCCTCCTGCGCCACTTGCACCAGCGCGATGCGGCCCGGATGGGCGGCCTGGGCCGCCCGGATCGACGCGCGCATCACAGCGGACTTGCCCATCCCGCGCGAGCCCCAGAGCAACATGTCGTGAGCGGCATAGCCGGCGGCCAGACGCTCGACATTGCCGACCACGCGTTCTTTCTGGGAATCGATGCCGCGCAGCAGGTCCAGCGGCGGCGCGAGAAGTTCGGCCACGCCGCGGGCTTCGGCCCCGGTCCAGACGTAGGCGGGATGGGCGAGCCAATCCACTGGCGCGGCAGGGGGCGGCGCCAGACGTTCGAGGGCCTGGGCGATGCGGCTGAGAACTTCGATCTGGTCGGTCATGCTGTCAATTCTTCGCTCGTCAGTTCGTAGAGAAGGCTCGCACCCTTCTGGGCCTGGGCGAGGTCACCCATGGCTTCGGGCACCAGATGCTCGATAAAGTACCGGGCGACCACCTTTTTCCGCTTTGCGAAAGCAAGGGGTACGTCTGCGGAGGGGAGGGCATCGGCCTGTCGGCGAAGCTGCCATCCTGCAACGGCAATGGCGCAGGCGTTGAGGAAAGGGACGCTGGCGGCCAGTCGATCGTCCAGGCTACCGGGATCGATCAGGTGTTCGGCAGTCTGGCGGCAAGACTCGGCGAGTTCCTGCAGTGCCAGCACGCCGTGATCGGTGGCATAGGCGTGGATGTCGTCCATCAGCGCGAAGAACACGCCGCCGCGCTCCATGCCGAGCTTGCGGGTAACCAGATCGGCGGCCTGAATGCCGTTGGTACCTTCATAGATCGGGGCGATGCGGGCATCGCGGTAATGCTGGGCGGCGCCGGTCTCCTCGATGAAGCCCATGCCGCCATGGACCTGTATGCCGATCCCGGCCACTTCGACCCCCATATCGGTGCACCACGCCTTCACCAGCGGCACCAGCAATTCGGCACGCAGGCGCGCTTGATCACTGCCGAGGCTTGCCTTGTCGAGCTGGCCGGTTGCGTAATAGAGCAGGGCGCGGCCGCCTTCGGTGAGCGCGCGCATGCGCAGGAGCATCCGGCGCACGTCGGGGTGCTCGGCAATGGGAACCGGGGTCTTGTCTGCCGAACCGGCGCGGGCTGACTGCACCCGTTCACCGGCATAGGCCATGGCCTGCTGCATGGCGCGTTCGGCGATCTCGACGCCTTGCGCGCCGACATTGATGCGGGCGTTGTTCATCATCGTGAACATGCAGCGCAGGCCTTCGTTCTCCGCACCGATGAGTTCGCCGATGCATTCGCCATTGTCGCCATAGCTCATGACGCAAGTGGGCGATGCATGGATGCCCAGCTTGTGTTCGAGACTCACGACCTTGAGATCGTTGCGGGCGCCAAGAGCGCCGTCATGTTCCACGTGGAACTTCGGGACGATGAAGAGCGATATTCCGCGCGAGCCGGCCGGGGCGCCGGGGGTGCGGGCAAGAACGAGATGGACGATGTTTTCGGCCAGTTCGTGTTCGCCCCAGGTGATGAAGATCTTCTGGCCGACGATGCGGTACTTCCCGGCGTGGGGGCCATCGTCGATCGGCGTGGCGGTGGTGCGCAGTGCGCCGACATCGGAACCCGCCTGCGGTTCCGTGAGATTCATCGTGCCCGACCACTCGCCGCTGACGACGCGCGGCAGATAGAGCCGCTGCTGCTCTTCGCTGCCATGGTGAATCAGCGCTTCGATCGCGCCTACCGTGAGCATCGGCAGCAGCGAGAAGCCCATGTTGGCGCTGCCGAGGCATTCCAGCGCTGCAACCGCAAGCGAGAGGGGGAGGCCCTGTCCGCCGAACTCTTCGGGCGCCGAAACCGCATTCCAGCCAGCATCCACGAAATCGCGATAGGCCTGCATGAAGCCTTCAGGCAGCACGACCTTGCCTTCGACGATCCGAGCGCCCTCCGTATCGCCCTTGCGGTTGAGCGGAGCCCATTCGCCTGCCGCGAAGGCGCCGGCGCCTTCCACCACGGCCTGCACGACGTCGGGGCTGGCATCGGCGAAGCGTTCGGCGGCGGCAAGCTCCTCCATTCCGGCATTGACGCGCAGCGCCAGGATCTGGTCGGTGCTGGGGGGCGTGTAGGTCATCTGGTCAATCATCCTCTGCGCGGTTTTTCTTGGCTTTCCGGGTCGTGCGCTATAGCGGCGAACTATGGAGCGCAACCTCGGACCCGAACTGCTGGCGGCAGATCAAGCTGGTGTAGAGCGTGCCGCGCATCTGCTGCGCGAAGGCAGGCTGGTGGCAGTGCCGACGGAGACTGTCTACGGGCTCACCGCGCGCGCGGACCGGGATGAATCGGTGGCAGCGATCTACCGCGCCAAGGGCCGTCCCAGTTTCAATCCCCTGATCGTGCACATCGCCGACCTTGCATCGGCGCAGGCGCTTGCGGATTTCGACGAGCGGGCGCTGCGCCTGGCGCGGGCGTTCTGGCCGGGTGCGCTGACCATGGTACTGCCGCTGCGTGAAGGCGCGCCGGTTGCGGCCGCAGTCACCGCGGGCTTGCCGACCGTTGCCTTGCGCTGTCCGGCCCACCCGGTGATGCGGGCGGTGATCGCGGAATCGGGCCTGGCGCTTGCCGGCCCGTCGGCGAACCGGAGCGGCGGGGTGAGTCCGACATGTGCGGAGCATGTGGTGGCCTCGCTTGGCGGAAATGTCGACGCGGTTGTCGATGGCGGTGCCTGCGAAGCGGGCGTGGAATCCACGATCGTGGCGCTGCGCGAAGAGGGGCGTTGGCAAGTGCTTCGGCCGGGACCGATTCCCGAAGCGCATATCCGCGAGATTCTGGGTGTCGATAGCGACGCCGTGACGTCACAGGCCATCGAGGCTCCGGGACAGCTCGCGAGCCACTATGCCCCGGGCAAGCCGGTCAGGCTGAATGCCGATATGGCGGAGCAGGACGAATTCCATATCGGCTTCGGCAAAGTGGCGGGGGATGTAAGCCTGTCGCCTTCGGGAGACCTCATCGAAGCGGCTTCGCGGCTCTATGCGCTCCTGCATGAAGGTGCGGCGGCGGATCAGCCCCGCATCGCGGTGGCGCCGATTCCCGGTGAGGGTGTCGGGGCAGCAATCAATGACAGGTTGAGCCGGGCAGCCGCCTGATCGGGCTCAGCGCCTCTGCTGTACCGCGCCAGGCATGAGGTACTGCATTTCGGCATAGTCATCGCGGGCCTTGTTGCAGGCCTGGCGGTCTCCCCGATCGCACTGGCGCAAGTGCTTCTGGTACTGCCGCTGCATCTTCCCCAGCTTCTCCTCCTGCTCCCGCATCCGGCGGCCGCGTTTCTCATCCGCTTCCGACTGGCTCGTTGTCACGGCGTCGACCGCCGAGCCTGCAACGCGGACGGGGGCGGTCACGATCTTGCCTGCGGTGCTGAGGCAACCGGACAGCAAGAGGGCGGCGGCGGGAGCCAGAAAGGGCAGGGCGCGTGGGTTCATCGCGGACAGGCTCTCATGACAAGACTGTCGCGGCAATGAACATCGATATCTCCATCATTGCGGGCAGGCCGTCATGCCGACAAAGCGCAAACGAAAGGGGCCGCTTCCGGGAAGGAAGCGGCCCCTTTGCGTGCGAGTAGCCCTGCGTCTGTTCAGACTGCTTCAGCGCTCTCGTAGTACTTCGGCGCATACTCGTTGAGGATCGCGAGGATCTTCTTCAGAGCTGCCGGTTCATCGGTCTTTTCCATGGCCGCGAGTTCGCGGGCCAGACGCGACGAAGCCGCTTCGAAGATCTGACGTTCGGAATAGCTCTGTTCCGGCTGATCGTCGGCACGGAACAGGTCGCGGGTCACTTCGGCGATCGAAACGAGATCGCCCGAGTTGATCTTGGCTTCATACTCCTGGGCGCGGCGCGACCACATGGTGCGCTTTACCTTGGGCTTGCCCTTGAGCGTGTCGAGAGCTTCGCGCAGGGTCTTGTCCGACGACAGCTTGCGCATGCCGATCGATTCGACCTTGTTCACAGGAACGCGCAGGGTCATGCGCTCTTTTTCGAAACGCAGCACGTAGAGGTCGAGCTGCATCCCGGCAATTTCCTGCTTCTGCAACTCGATCACACGGCCTACGCCGTGCTTGGGATAAACGACGTAATCTCCAACATCGAAGGCATCGGCCCTGGTTGCCATGTATCGTCCTTTCACCTGCAGAGGTTCGTTGCCATACCTACGGTGAGAGAAACCCGGGTGGATGCGACTGTGAAAACGCAAAAGCGCCTTCGCCGCCCGGTCAGATTACTCTCCCAGCCGTTTGCTTTTCGAACCCTGCCTCGCAATGAAAATGCCTGCCAAACGGGCAGAAGGCCCGGGCAGTTGGGGTATTATATAGCATCGATGTGATAAAATTACCAGAGGCGAGCTAACGGTTAGCCGTTGCCCGCCCCAGGGTGTGCCGATGCGGGTCAGGAGGGCCCGCCAAGTGCCTAATACGCTAGGGAAACCGGTTCCCTGGCGCAAGGTTCCGTGTCGAAGATCAGTCGCCTTCGCCAGGCTCGGGCGAGAAATATTTTTCGAGCTTTCCTTCCTCGCCGCGCATTTCGTCCGCGTCTTCCGGCGCGTCCTTCTTGGTGGTGAGGTTGGGCCATTCCGCCGAATACTTGGCGTTCAGTTCGAGCCACTGCTCAAGCCCGCTCTCGGTATCGGGCAGGATCGCTTCGGCGGGGCACTCAGGCTCGCAGACGCCGCAGTCGATGCATTCGCTGGGATTGATGACCAGCATGTTCTCGCCTTCGTAGAAGCAGTCCACCGGACAGACTTCGACGCAATCCATGTACTTGCACCGGATGCAATTGTCGGTGACGACATAGGTCATGGCTGCGTATTCCTCTTAGAAGGCCTCGTTTCGGTTGGCCGCTGCTATGGGAACATCGGCCCCCGCGTCAAGCACTCTGTAGCAGGCTTGCACCTCGGGGGCAGGGCCGCGGCGCTCCGGAAGGGAAAGGATTTCTATCACCCTGACGCCTCCAGCTGTCGGAACGGTGAGCACATCGCCCGGCCCGACCTTCTGATGGGCCCGTTCGACGCGGCGGCCGTTGAGCCGGATATGGCCGTCTTCCGCCATGGCCTGGGCAAGGGGGCGCGTTTTGGTGAGGCGCAGGAACCAGAGAAGCTTGTCGATCCTCATTCTTGCCCTGCCTCCCTATCGCTATCGGCCCCGGCCCGCACCAAGAAGCTCGCCAAGTGCCGCAAAGGCGCCGTCGCTGCGCTGGGGCGCCGGCCGGATTTCCTCGGCTTCACGCCGCGGCGGACGCCAGCGCCAGCGCACCGGTGCCGGAGGGCCATAAGCGCCTTCCGCCAGTGGACGCGGCACCAGCGCCTGAAATCCGCCAATCCGCAGCAGGCGGGCGTAACTGGCGGTCGTCAGGCCCATCGACACCGCACGTGCCGGATCCAGGGAGAACGAACGGGAAGGGCCCCTGTTGCCGTTGCTGTTGGCGTTGCCGCTCGCGCCGCTCCGTGCCTCGTGTGCCTCGCGCAGCAGTTTCTCGGCCATGTCGAGGCGCACGAGTTGCTTGCCGAGGTCCCGGTATCCCGGAGTGTTGTGACGCTTCGCCGAATCCATGGCGGGCGGCATTGCCGGATCTGGCGGATTCCCGGCACGGCTGCTTCCGGCGACCCCTGCGAGCTGGCGCCATAGCGCGATCGGTCCGGGGCGCAGCATGGCGGGAACGAACAGGTCCAGCGCGCCGACGCGCACGCCGAGCCTTGCCAGCATCGTGCGCCGCGCCTTGTCGACCCGGTCTACGCCCGATCCCTCGCGGGGAATCATGCCGCCGCGATCGACCAATGTGATGAGCAGCGCGCGCAGTTCCGGCCCGGCATCCTCGGCCCGGCTTGCCTCATCCAGCTTTCGCAAGGGGGCGAGCGGTTCGAGCGCCGCTTCCAGCCAGGCTTCCAGCGCGGCCACCAGTTCCTTGCGGGCAGGGGCGGGGATCGTGTCGAGCACGCGGTCGGGAATCAGCAGGGGGGCTAGCAGCGAACGGCCCGCCGAAAGCGTGGCGATCTTTTCGCCTTCCCAGCTCAGTTTGCCGTTTTCGAGGGTGAGCGGAGCCACGCCCTCGTGAATCGCGGCGGTAAGTGCGGCGGCGCGGGACTGGAGCAGGGCCGGCAGGTGCCGTTCGGCGGCCGCGAGCAGCAGCTTGCGGTCGGAAAGGCGGGCGGCGGGATCGACCTGGAAGGCAAAGCCGTGCAGCGAGCCGATGTGCTCGCCTTCGACCAGCACTTCCTCGTCTTCGAGGCGGACTGAAAGCAGTCCGGCATCGGGGCCGAGTTTCTTCATGAGCACAGCGGTCCTGCGGTTGATGAATCGTTCGGTAAGTTTGCCATGGAGGGCATCGGAAAGGCGAGCCTCTACCGCACGGGCGCGGGCGGCCATTTCCTCACGGGCGAGAACCCAGTCCGGGCGCTGGGCGATATAGGCCCAGGAGCGGATCGCGGCGATGCGGCCCTGTAGGGTGTCGATGTCGCCGCCGGTAATGTCGAGCCGGGCAATCTGCTGGGCCATATAGTCAGCCCCGAGTTCGCCGTGGCGCAGGTCCTGCCAGAGCCGCGCAACGAATCGGGAATGGGTCTCCACGCCCTGCTGGCGAAAATCGGGCAGGCGGCAGACTTCCCAGAAGCGGCGCACCATGGCGTGACCGCGCACACTGTCTGCAACCTGATTTTCGTCGGCAAGGCGCTTGAGCACGGCGAGGTCAATCGCCTCGGGCGCGAGGACGAGCCCATCGCGGTGGGGCGGCGTTTCGAGGTCGGCGATCAGGGTTGCCACGCTGTCGAACCGGGGGTCCGGCTCGCGCCAGAACAGCTTGGTCAACGGAGGGAAGCGGTGCTCTTCGATCGCGTAGACTTCGTCCGGTTCGAATTCCGAATCATGCCCGCCGGAGCCGGTGAGCGTGCCGAAGGTGCCGTCCTTCTGGTGGCGGCCCGCGCGTCCGGCGATCTGGGCCATTTCCGAAGTGGTGAGCCGCCGGTGGCGCTGGCCGTCGAACTTCGAGAGACCGGCAAAGGCGACATGTTCGACATCGAGGTTGAGCCCCATGCCGATAGCGTCGGTGGCGACGAGATAATCGACCTCGCCGGACTGGTACAGCTCGACCTGGGCATTGCGCGTCTGGGGGCTCAGCGCGCCCATGACGACCGCGGCGCCGCCACGGAAGCGCCGCAGCATTTCCGCAATCGCGTAGACCTGCTCGGCCGAGAAAGCGACGATGGCGCTGCGCGGCGGGATGCGGGAGAGCTTTCTGGCCCCCGCGTGAGAGAGCGTGGAGAAACGCGGCCGGGTTATCACCTCGACACCGGGCACCAGCGCTTTGACCATCGGTTCCAGCGTGGAGGAACCGAGAATCATGGTCTCCTCCCGGCCGCGCGCGTGAAGCAGGCGGTCGGTGAAGACATGGCCGCGCTCGCGGTCGGCGCCGAGCTGGGCTTCGTCGATGGCCACGAAGGCGAGGCTGCGCTCCGTCACCGGCATCGCTTCCACCGTACAGAGAAGGTAGCGCGCATCCTTGGGTTCGATGCGTTCCTCGCCGGTGATCAGGGCGACGTTCCGCTCGCCCTTGATCTTGCAGACCCGGTCGTAGACCTCACGCGCAAGCAATCTGAGCGGGAAGCCGATGGCTCCGCTGGAATGGGCGCAGAGACGCTCTATGGCGAGGTGGGTCTTGCCGGTATTCGTGGGACCGAGCACGGCCTTCACCCCGCAGGGGGCGTCGTTTCGCGACGAGACATGCCGGCCGTGAACCATTGCGAGGCCGAATGTGGCACTGCCTCCAGCCCCCCGCAAGTCTCGGCTCATCGAAAACCGGGGTGGAAATCCACAGTGTTAGCTGGAGATTAACCTTGAGGGGGCAGAAGGTCGCCCCATGAGCCGCCGGTTCGCGGGATCAGGCCGGGGCCGACAGGTCGTTTGCAGCACGCGCCGCAAGTTCGGGCGTGAACGCGGGAAGTGGCAATTTGTTCAGGGCACAGGATCAGGGTGGCGATGTCGCGGCGCATGTCGCGGCGCTCTCGCACGACCAGGTGCTGCACGATCATGCGCCGGCATCCGGCGTTTCGATTCCCGGAAAACCGCCGATCCTGACCTGCTGGAAGCAGGGTATCGAACGCTGGTGCCATGATGCCGAGATCGCGCCGGACCTGGCCTGCGACATCGGCAGTCGCCGCTGGTTCCGGGGGCTTGCCACGCTGCTGGGCCTCAGTGCCGCGGCCATTGCCATGTGGCCCGATTTCGCCGCGGTGGAAGCGGCCACCGCGATGCCGATTGCCGATCGCAGCCGCGACGAATTTCGCAGCCAGACCATTTCACCGCTGGCGCTGGGTGCCGACAGCGGCCGCCACATGGGTGCGAGCCCGCTGGTGCGTCCGCTGGCCGGGGTGCCGGAGCGTCCCTCGATCCAGATCGTCTCGACGCTGGCGCAGGGGGACAGTTTCGCCCGCATGCTGGAGCGGGTTGGCGTGGGGGCGACGGACGTCTCGCAGATTGCGGGGCTCGTGAGTCAGGCCGTGCCGTTGGGCGATCTTTCCTCCGGCACGCGTTTCGACATTACCATGGGTCGCCGCCCGACACCGAACGCTCCTCGGGCGATGGACTCGATGGATTTCCGCGCCCGCTTCGATCTCGATGTTTCGGTGGAGCGTGGTCCCGGCGGCAACCTTGCGCTGGTGCGCCATCCGATCCGCGTGGACGAGACGCCGCTGCGCATTCGCGGCACGGTGGGTTCAAGCCTTTACCGTTCCGCCCGCAATGCAGGCGCGCCGGTGGGGGCGATCCAGTCCTACCTGCGCGCCATCGACAAGTATCTGAGCCTGGAAAGCGACATCGCCGCGCAGGACCAGTTCGACATCGTCGTTGCCTACAAGCGCTCCGCCAAGGGCGAGCGCGAGGTGGGAGAACTGCTCTATGCCGGGCTCGATCACGGCGGGAAACCGCGCGTGCAATTGCTGCGCTGGGGCAAGGACGGCGAAATGTTTGCCGCATCCGCGCTTACCCAGGCACGAGGGGCGCCGGGAGGAATGCCGGTCGCCGGGCACATGACCTCGCCTTACGGCAAGCGCCGTCATCCAATTCTCGGCTACGTTCGCATGCACGCCGGGATCGACTACGGCGCGGCCTATGGCTCGCCGATCTATGCCGTGGCCGACGGCGTGGTGAACTTTGCGGGACGGCATGGCGGGCACGGCAATTATGTGCGCCTGAGCCACGGAGGCGGACTCGATACCGGCTATGGCCACATGAGCCGTATCGCCGTGGCCCGAGGCGCGCGGGTCAAGGCCGGGCAGGTGATCGGCTATGTCGGCTCGACGGGCCTTTCCACCGGGCCGCATCTTCACTTCGAAGCCTATCGCGGGGGGCAGACGATCAATCCGTCGGGTCTGCGTTTCATTTCGCGACCGCAGATCGACGGCAAGGAGAAGGATGCCTTCAAGGGGCGAATGAACGCGCTGCTCGGCGTCCAGCCCGGCGAGGCGCTTGGCGATATCGCCGCCCCTGCCGACGGCCCGACCGAAGCGCAGCGCGAGATCGACCGGCTGGCCCCCAAACCGGCCGAATAAGGG
Source organism: Novosphingobium sp. TK71 (assembly GCF_055361505.1). NCBI lineage: Bacteria > Pseudomonadati > Pseudomonadota > Alphaproteobacteria > Sphingomonadales > Sphingomonadaceae > Novosphingobium > Novosphingobium sp. TK71. Next base: position 2,748,023 of record NZ_CM143962.1, on the reverse strand, counting down.
CGCTGCCGTTTCGCACAACCTGGGTTGATGCCTTGGACAGTCCGTCTCATTGAACCGCCTGCGCTTTTCCGGCAATCACCCTGCATGACCGGAGCATATCCCCACACCCGCCTGCGCCGCGCGCGCGCCACGGCCTGGAGCCGCGCCATGCACCGTGAGACGGTGCTGACCCCTGCCGACCTGATCTGGCCGGTCTTCGTGACCGAGGGTTCGGGCGTCGAACAGCCCATCGCCTCGCTGCCGGGCGTGTCGCGCTGGTCGGTGGACCTGATGGTCCAGCGTGCCAGGGAAGCGGCGGATCTCGGTATTCCCTGCCTTGCGCTGTTCCCCGACACCCAGCCCGACCGGCGCAGCGATAATGGCGCCGAAGCGCTCAACCCCGACAACCTCATGTGCCGCGCGCTGCGCGCCATCCGCGATGAACTTGGCGACCGGATCGGCCTGCTGACCGATGTCGCGCTCGATCCCTATACCACCCACGGGCAGGACGGGCTCGTGGACGACGACGGCTATGTGCTCAATGACGAGACGGTGGAAGTGCTGGTCGGCCAGTCGCTGAATCAGGCGCGGGCAGGGGCCGACATCATCGCCCCCTCCGACATGATGGACGGCCGCATCGGCGCCATTCGCGATGCACTGGAGGACGAGGGCTTCGTCAACGTCCAGATCATGAGCTACGCCGCGAAATATGCCTCGGCGTTCTACGGTCCGTTCCGCGACGCGGTGAACACGCGCGGCCTGCTCAAGGGTGACAAGAAGACCTATCAGATGGACCCGGCCAATGCCGAGGAAGCGCTGCGCGAGGTCGAGATGGATCTCGATGAAGGCGCCGACAGCGTCATGGTCAAGCCGGGCCTGCCCTATCTCGATATTCTGCGCCGGGTGAAGGAAACCTTCGAGGTTCCCGTTTTCGCCTATCAGGTTTCGGGCGAGTACGCGATGATCGAGGCGGCGGTAGCGGCCGGCGCGGCGGACCGCGATGCGATGGTGCTGGAAACCCTTCTGGCCTTCAAGCGGGCGGGTGCTTCGGGCGTGCTGACATATCACGCCGTCCACGCCGCACGCCTCCTGCAGAAGTGACGTCATGACGGCGTTCCGACTGGAGACGGACCGTCTGGTGCTGCGAAACTGGCAACCGGGCGACATCGCGCGCTTCGCCGAAGTCACCAATACCCCGCAGGTCATGCGCTGGCTGGGCGGGGTGATGGATGCGGAGCGGCTGGCGGCTTCGGAAGCCCGGATGCTCGGCTTCCATGAAAGCTGGGGGCACACGTTCTGGATCGCCGAGCGGAAGGCCGATGGCGGTGACCTGTCCGGGGAGATGCTCGGCTTTTGCGGTCTCAAGAAGATCGACGCGCCGGGGGCTTCGTTCCTCGGCGCGTTCGAGATCGGCTGGCGGCTGCGCAGTGACTCGCACGGCAAGGGCTATGCGAAGGAAGCCGCCGGCGCCTCGCTCGATGCCGGCTTCGGGCAGTTCGGCGCGGAGGAAATATTCGCCATCACCGTGATCGAGAACGAGCCGAGCTGGGGGCTCATGCGCCGTCTGGGCATGCGTCGGCGCCAGGAACTCGATTACGACGACTTGCGCTTCGAGCCACCGCTGCGGCACACCATCGTTTATTCGATCACGCGCGAGGAATGGGCCGCGCAGCCGCGCTGAACCGGCGCGGCGGGAAGAGGGCAGGATGATTCAGAACCGAACCGATATCACCGTGGCCGCCATCCACGGCAAGGCGCCCCGGATTCATTCGAGCGCCTTCATCGCCCCCGGCTGCCGTATCATCGGCGATGTCGAGATCGGGCCGGATGTCAGCATCTGGTACAACTGCGTGATCCGCGCCGACGTCAATCGCGTCGTGATCGGCGCGCGGACCAATGTGCAGGACGGCACCGTGATTCATTGCGACAGCCCCAAGCCCAGCCGGCCGGAAGGCTATGCGACGCTCATCGGGGAAGACGTGCTGATCGGGCACATGGCGATGATTCACGGCTCTACGCTGGAAGACCGCGCCTTCGTCGGCCTCGGCGCGATCGTGATGGACGGCAGCCATATCGAATCCGATGGCATGCTGGCGGCGGGTGCGCAGCTTACCGGCAAGCGCATCGGTGCAAGACAGCTCTGGATGGGGCGACCGGCGAAGTACCTGCGCGACCTCGATGACGATGCCATCGCGGCCAATCAAGCCGGTGTGAAAGGCTATGTCGTGAATGGCCGTCTCCATGCCGAGGCGCTGGGTCTGGAAGGCTGATGGCCAAGCCGAAGGCCATGTTGCCGCCGGCAGAGGCCGTGCGCGCCCTGATCGATTCCGAACAAAGGCTGGCAGTGCGCGTCACGCCCGGCGCGAAAGTGGAAACGCTGGAGATCGTCGACGGCCGCGTTCTGGTGAAAGTGCGGGCCAAGCCGGAAGACGGCAAGGCGAACGAGGCGGTGCGCACACTGCTGGCCGCTGCCCTGGATCTCGCGCCGTCACGGCTGGAATTGTTGCGCGGCGCAACTTCGCGCGATAAGCAGTTCCACGTGGAACGTTGACGGAGGCAGGGCGGCGGCCCTGCCGATCGCCGTGGCGCGCGGCGAAGCCGGGCAGTCTATCGCGCCATTCCCCGGGCCATCCGGGTCAGCACATCGGTCATGGCCTGCGCGATGTTGGCAGGTTCGGGTGCGACCTCGGCAATGGCGCGGGCCATCGCTTCCGCCCATTGTTCGGCCGTCATGCGATCGATGGGAAAGTCCTTGTGCAGGCTCATCATGCATTTGCCGGGATTGGCCTCGAACCAGTCACGCGGGCCGCCCGCCCAACCGGCGAGGAAGCGGGGCAGTGAGCGGCGCATCGGTTCGAGGTCTTCGGCATGCATCGCCCGAAGTTCGGCATAGGCCGGGTTCTGCTCCATCAGGTCGTAGAAACGATTGGCGATTGCCTCGAATACGGGCGCGCCGCCGATCATGTCGTGCGGGGTAGCGGGGGCTTCGGTCTGGGTCGTCACGGGCAAAACTCCGGGCGCGGAAAGGAGAGCATCCCCGCTCTAGCCGATCTGTTCCACGTGGAACTTGATCCCGGTCAATCCCGGATCATGGCCTTCAGGGTCTCAATCCGGTCCGCCTCATGGGCCGGCTTGTCCATGCGGATACGGTGAATGCGGGGGAAGCGCATGGCGAGGCCGGACTTGTGCCGCTTGCTGAGATGAACCGAATCGAAGGCCACTTCCAGCACCAGCGACTTGTCCGTCTCGCGCACCGGGCCGAAGCGATTGACGGTGTGGTTGCGGACGTGGCGGTCCAGCCATTTCAATTCCTCGTCCGTGAAGCCGAAGTAGGCCTTGCCGACCGGGAGCAGTTCCGCGCCGCCATTCGCGATATCGTCCGGGTCGCCGTCCCAGCAGCCGAAGGTGTAGTCGGAATAGAAGGACGAACGCTTTCCGCTGCCGCGCTGGGCGTACATCAGCACGCAGTCGATCAGCAGGGGATCGCGCTTCCACTTGTACCAGAGGCCGGTCTTGCGGCCGGCGACATAGGGACTGTCGCGGCGCTTGAGCATCAGCCCCTCGATCGCGTCGTCCCGTGCACGTTCGCGAATGGCGGCGAGTTCGGCGAAGTCGCTCGCGGGGATCACGGTGCTGAGATCGAAGTGCGCGGGATCGAGCCCGGGAACGAGCGCCTCCAGGCGCTCCCGCCGCACTCGCCAGGGAAGCGCGCGCAGGTCTTCGCCTTCGATGATGAGAGCATCATAGAGCCTCACGAATGCCGGATATTCCGCCAGCATCTTCCTGGACACCAGCTTGCGGCCGAGCCGCTGCTGAAGCGCGTTGAAGCTGGCGGCGCCGCCTTCCTCGCCGCCCTGGTGCATGCCGCGCACCAGCAGTTCGCCATCAAGCGCCGCGTCGATATGGAGTGCTGCGGCAATCTCGGGGAAGGTGCCGGAAATATCGTCGCCCGAGCGGGAGTAGACCCGCGTTTCCCCGGCAACGCGAACGACCTGCACGCGAATGCCATCCCACTTCCACTCGGCCGCATAGTCGGCAAGATCGAGCTCGGTATCCTCCAGCGGATGCGCCAGCATGAAGGGGCGGAACAGGGGCAGGTCTTCGGATGAGGGGGGCTCGGCGCCGTGGGCGGCCCAGTCGAACAGGGCGGCATAAGGAGGCTGCTGGCCGTGCCAGTGCTCCTCCACATCGTCTACGGGAACATCGAAAGCCTGCGCGAACGCGGTCTTGGCCAGTCGGGCCGAGATGCCGATCCGCATCGCGCCCGTGGCGAGCTTGAGCAGTGCATAGCGTCCTTCCGCATCGAGCCGGTCCAGCAGGCGCGGCAGTTCGGCCATGACATTGGCGCGGGTCATGCGGGAGAGGGCGTCCACGGCCTGGGTAACGGTCGGCGGATCGGGCGGGCTCTCGGGCCCGGGCCAGAGCAGGCTGGCAGTCTCGGCGGAATCGCCGACGTAATCCCGGCTCAGCGTCCAGAGGATCGGGTCGATCCGCTCGCCCATGAGGTTGCGGATCGTCGAGCTCTTCACGGCGGGAAAATCGAGCCCGTCCGTCAGCGCGGCCAGCGCCCATCCGCGATCGGGGTCAGGCGTATCATGCAGGTAGTCGGCCAGGAGCTTGAGCTTGGCGTTCCGGCTGCGGGTATAGACCAGAGCGTCCAGAAGGGCGGCGAAGCGTTCCATCAGGGACAGGCAAAGCCGGACCGGCAGGGGCGCGGCTGCACGCTGACGGCGCGCTTTCCGGTTGCCGCGGGTTTGTGCGTCTTTGCGCGAATCCTCTCAATCATCTTCATCCTCGTATCCCACCAGCGCCAGCGCCCGCGCGGTTCGCTGATTCAACTGGCACCAGCGCAGCATCGCTTCCTCGCGCCCATGCGTGATCCAGGTCTCGGCAGGATTCACGTCGATCACGGTTTGAGTCAGTTCGTCCCAATCCGCATGATCGGAAATCACCAGCGGCAGTTCGACCATCCGCTGCCGGGCGCGCTGGCGCACCCGCATCCAGCCCGAGGCCATGGCGGTGATCGGATCGGGGAGGCGGCGGCTCCAGCGGTCGTTGAGGGCGGAAGGCGGCGCGATGACCACACTTCCGGCGAGGTCCGACTTCGTGACGTCACTCACCATCCGCAGTTCGCCGAGATCGACGCCGAGTTCCTCGTAAAGCCGGCACATCCGCTCCATCGCGCCATGCAGGTAGATGGCGTCATGATGTCCTGCGCGGCGCAGTTCGGCGATCAGGCGCTGCGCCTTGCCGAGGGCATAGGCACCGACCAGCACGCAGCGCTGCGGATTGACGGCGAGGGCGGAGAGCAGTCTGGCGATCTCGTGCTCGACGGGGGGGTGGCGGAATACGGGAAGGCCGAAGGTGGCTTCGGTGATGAGGACATCGCAGGGCGTCACTTCGAAGGGCGGGCAGGTGGGATCGGCGCGGCGCTTGAAATCGCCGGTCACGATGATGCGCTCGCCGGCATGTTCGAGGAGAATCTGTGCGGAGCCCAGGACGTGCCCGGCAGGGATGTAAGTGGCGGATACGCCGCCGGCGAGCTTCAGCGTCTCATGATAGGCGACCGGCACGGCGCCCTCGGAAGTTGCGTAGCGCAACTTCATGATGGCGAGCGTTTCCGGCGTGGCGACCGTTTCGCCGTGCCCGCCGCGCGCATGGTCAGAGTGGCCGTGAGTCACCAGTGCCCGCGCCACCGGGCGGGCGGGATCGATCCAGCAATCGGCGGGGACGACGTGGATTCCCCAGGGCTCAGGTCGGATCCAGGAGAAATCGCGAGGCATGTGAGCAAAATGGGGCAGGAACCCTGTGGTTCCCGCCCCATTTCCTGATCGTCGATCCTGCTGGCCCGCGGGGGCCGTGCGATCAGTCGTCCGCGTTGGCTTCCGACTGGGGACCGGGCTTCTTGGCCGACTTCTTTGCGGCCGGGGCCTTCTTGCCCTTGACCACCTTGGGCGCGGCGGGCGTCAGTTCGAAGTTCAGCGCGTCTTCCTTGACGGAGACGTGAACCTCGCCGCCCTGCGCCAGCTTGCCGAACAGCAGTTCTTCCGCCAGCGGCTGCTTGACCTTCTCCTGAATGACGCGCGACATCGGGCGGGCACCGTAGAGCTTGTCATAGCCGCGGTGGCCGAGCCATTCGCGCGCATCGGAGTCGAACTGGATGTGGACGTTCTGGTCGGCCAGCTGGAGTTCGAGCTGGAGAATGAACTTGTCCACGACCCGGCTGATCGTTTCCTTGCCGAGATAGGCGAAGGGCACGATGGCATCGAGACGGTTGCGGAATTCCGGGGTGAAGAGCTGCTTCACCGCTTCCTCGCCGGCATCCGCCTTGGAAACGTCGCCGAAACCGATGCCTGACTTGGCCATGTCCGATGCGCCCGCGTTCGTGGTCATGATGAGCACGATATTGCGGAAGTCCACGGTCTTGCCGTGGTGGTCGGTCAGGCGGCCGTTGTCCATCACCTGCAGCAGGATGTTGAACAGGTCGGGGTGTGCCTTTTCGATTTCGTCGAGAAGCAGGACCGCATGCGGCTGCTGGTCGACGGCATCGGTGAGCAACCCGCCCTGATCGAACCCGACATAGCCCGGAGGCGCGCCGATCAGGCGGCTGACCGAGTGACGCTCCATGTATTCGGACATGTCGAAGCGCTGCATCGGAATGCCCATGACCGCGGCGAGCTGCTTGGCCACTTCAGTCTTGCCGACGCCGGTAGGGCCGGAGAACAGGAACGAGCCGATCGGCTTGTCCGGATCGCGAAGCCCCGCACGGCTCAGCTTCATCGCGGTGGAAAGCACCCCGATCGCCTTGTCCTGGCCGAACACCACGCGCTTCAGGTCGCGTTCGAGATTCTCGAGCGCCTTCTTGTCGTCCGAGCTGACCGACTTGGGCGGGATGCGCGCCATCGTGGCGATCACCTGCTCGATCTCGCGGGCGGTGATCGTCTTCTTGCGGCGGCTGGGGGGCACCAGCATCTGCATCGCGCCCACTTCGTCGATCACGTCGATCGCCTTGTCGGGCAGCTTGCGATCATTGATGTAGCGCGCCGAAAGCTCGACCGCGGTCTTGATCGCGTCCGGCGTGTACTTGACCTTGTGGTGTTCCTCGAACGCGGTACGCAGGCCGCGCAGGATCTTGATCGTGTCTTCCACGGTGGGTTCGTTCACGTCGATCTTCTGGAACCGGCGCAGCAGGGCGCGGTCCTTCTCGAAGTGGTTGCGGAACTCCTTGTAGGTGGTCGAACCGATGCAGCGGATCGTCCCGCCCGACAGCGCGGGCTTGAGCAGGTTCGAGGCATCCATCGCGCCGCCGCTGGTGGCGCCGGCGCCGATCACCGTGTGGATCTCGTCGATGAACAGGATCGCGTGCGGCATCTTCTCCAGTTCGGAGACGACCTGCTTCAGGCGTTCCTCGAAGTCGCCGCGATAGCGGGTGCCGGCCAGCAGGCTGCCCATGTCGAGCGAGTAGATCACCGCTTCGGCCAGGACTTCGGGCACTTCGCCTTCGACGATCTTGCGCGCCAGACCTTCGGCGATGGCGGTCTTGCCGACGCCGGGATCGCCCACATAGAGCGGGTTGTTCTTCGAACGGCGGCAGAGGATCTGGATCGTGCGGTCCACTTCGGGGCCGCGGCCGATCAGCGGGTCGACCTTGCCCAGCAGCGCCTTCTCGTTGAGATTGACGGTGAACTGGTCGAGCGCCGAATCCTTCTTGCTGGCGTTCTTGGCCTCGGCCTTTTCCTCGGGCGTGGGGGCGTGTTCCTCGTTGCCCTTGGAGCTGCGGTCTTCCACGCGCTTGCCGCCCTTGCCGATGCCGTGGCTGATGTAGCTGACGGCGTCGAGGCGGCTCATGTCCTGCTGCTGCAGGAAGTAGACGGCGTAGGAATCGCGTTCGGAGAACAGCGCGACCAGCACGTTGGCGCCGGTGACGGTATCCTTGCCAGAGGACTGGACGTGCAGGATCGCGCGCTGGATCACGCGCTGGAAGCCTGCCGTGGGGGCGGGATCGCCCTTTTCCTCGGTCTTGAGCGACTGGTATTCCTGGTCGAGGTACTGGCGCACCACGTCACCGAGGTCGCCAAGGTCCACGCCACATGCCTGCATGACCTGTGCCGCGTCCGGATCGTCGATCAGGGCGAGCAGCAGGTGCTCTAGCGTGGCGTACTCATGGCTGCGCTCGGAAGCGTGCGACAGGGCCGAGTGCAGTGTCTTTTCCAGGCTTTGCGCGAAACTTGGCATCTAGAAGACTTTCATTTGGGAGGGAGACTCTCCTTGCGGGGGAGTTTTGATAGGGCTTCGTTTCAACTCATATATAGGGTCGCTCAGGAGGGTTGCGAGGTTGACGTGAAAGGTAAGGTCCGGGATCGGGCCCAGTGTGACGACGATCATGATTGCTTCGGCCTGAACAGGGCATCCGCGGCGCGCATGTGCGCGGCCGATTTCTGCCGGTGAGCCTTGATGCGTTCGATTTCTGCTTCGAGAAGCGTGACGCGTGCGTCGAGTTCGTCCAGCGAAAAGCGATCTAGGCTTTCGCTGGCGAGAAGGCTGGCGGCACCAAGTTCAGCCCTTCCGGGGTTGTTCTCGGATGACCACCGCCGCGGTCGATCGTCGTCGTCCATTGCAATGCAGCATCGGACTGTACTTCGGCACTGTCAATGGCCAGAAATTATGTTCCACTTCAAAGTGGGACTGTGGCAACAGGATGATCATGTTAGCCAACCTACCCAGTACGATGACCGCGATCGGCTTCGAAGCGCCCGGCGGTCCCGAGGTTCTCCGGCCCGTGACCGTGCCCGTTCCGTCGCCCGGTTCCGGCGAGGTTCTCGTCAAGGTTGCCTTTGCCGGCGTCAATCGTCCGGACGTGGTGCAGCGACAGGGCAAGTATCCGCCGCCGCCCGGCGCATCGCCGCTGCCGGGGCTGGAAATCTCGGGCCGGATCGCCGCGCTGGGCGAAGGCGTGAGCGAATTCGTGCCGGGGCAGGCCGTCTGCGCACTGGTGGCGGGCGGCGGTTATGCCGAATATTGCATCGCCAAGGTGGGCGCCTGCCTCCCGGTGCCCGAATCGCTTTCTCTCGCTGAGGCGGCGGCCTTGCCCGAGACCCTGTTTACCGTGTGGCACAACGTGTTCGAACGCGGCTGGGCGCGGGAAGGGGAGACCATCCTCATCCATGGCGGCACCAGCGGCATCGGCACCATGGCAACCATGCTGTGCCGCCAGTTCGGCCTTACCGTGATCGTGACCTGCGGTTCGCCCGCCAAGTGCGCCCGCGCGCTGGAGATCGGCGCCGACCATGCGATCGACTACAAGAACGCCGATTTCGTCGAGGAAGTCGCCCGGATCACCGGGGGCAGGGGCGTGGACCTCGTGCTGGACATGATCGCGGGAGATTACGTCTCGCGCAATCTGAAGTGCCTTGCGCCCGATGGCCGGCATGTCACCATTGCCGTGCAGGGCGGCGCGAAGGCGGAAATCAACATGGCCGTCGTCATGAGCCGCCGGTACACGCTGACCGGATCGACGCTGCGTCCGCGCACGGATTCGTTCAAGGCGCTGCTCGCCCAGGAGATTCGCGCCAATGCCTGGCCGCTGGTCGAGGATGGGGTGCTGCGCCCGGTCATGGACACCCGATTCCCGCTCGCCGAGGCCGCTGCGGCCCATGCGCGGATGGAGGCGGGCGACCACGTTGGAAAGATCGTGCTCGAAGTCTGATCGGGTCCGGGACGAATCGCAGCAGCGGCAAGCAGAACAGAGTTGCCGAAAGCTAGGCTTTTGCTTGCCGAATGGACAAAGTTTCCCTAAATCGGCTCTGTACGGCCGCTCCGCGAAGGGGCGGCCCTTATTGTTTCCGCCGGAGATAGAGACATGAGCCAGCCCACTCCGCTGATGCCGCACGCGACCGCCTCGTGGCTGGTCGATACCACTGCGTTGACCTTCGAGCAGATCGCAGAGTTCTGCGGCCTGCACATGCTCGAAGTTCAGGCGATGGCCGATGACCTGGCATCCAGCAAGTATACCGGACGCGATCCCGTGCGTTCGGGCGAACTGACCATGGAAGAGATCGAGAAGGGCCAGGCAAACCCGGAGTACAAGCTCCGTATGCACAAGGTTCCGGTCACCTCCAGCCGTACCAAGGGCCCGCGCTACACGCCGGTGTCCAAGCGTCAGGACAAGCCCGACGGCATCGCATGGATCCTGCGCAACCACCCCGAGGTTTCGGATGCGCAGATCGGCAAGCTGATCGGCACCACCCGCAACACGATCGCCGCGATCCGCGACCGTTCGCACTGGAACATTGCCAACATCACGCCGAAGGACCCGGTCACGCTGGGCCTCTGTTCGCAGCGTGAACTCGACTTCATCGTCTTCAAGGCCGCCAAGAAGGCCGGCATCCAGGACGATGGCCAGAGCGACGAACGTCTGACCGACGATCGCGACGCCCTGATCGAGGAACTGCGCGCTGAACGCGAAGCCGCCTCGCGCGCGGCCAGCGAAGCCGCTCAGGAAGCCGAAGTCGCCGCCTGGCTCGAAGCCAAGCGCGCTGCCGAGGCTGCCGGAGAAACCGGCGAGTAACCCGGCACCCGGATCAGGGAATAGCGGATCGCCCCGATCCGCCGTTCCCTTCCGCCGGAACACGAAAACGCCCGCGAGCAGGCTTGCTGCTCGCGGGCGTTTTCGCATGTGCGCGGTGCGCGGTGCGCTTTCGCGTATCCCGGATTCCCGGGCAACCTGCCGGTCAGGGCTTGCGCAGCGCGGCGATGCAGGCGGCGCGGTCAACGTCCTGCCCGTCGGAAGAACGGCGGGCATCGATATAAGTGGCGACCGGCTCCTTCGAACTGGTCGAGGGGTAAAGGAAGATGTCCAGCAGGCAGGCGTTCCCGGTGAACTGCAGTTTGCGGGCATCGCCTTCCCATACGTTGAGACGGGGCTGGCCGAACATGCGCACGAGCTGGCCCTCGTTCGATCCGATCACGCCTTCGACGCCGGGGATGGTCTGGATGCTGGGATTGCGCGCGGTATGCGAGGGCTGGCGAACCGCGGGGATACGGCTGCCGCGCTGGGACGGGGCGGTCGGCGTGCTGGAAACTCCGCCCGAAGTGCTCGAACAGGCGGCCAGCAATGCGGCCATCGCAGCGGCGGCAAGAGGGCCGCGCATTGCCGGCCACCGGGGCGCGGGCCTCTGAAGCACGAACCACCGAAGCGCGGCGGGGCGAGAAACGGAACGGCGAAAAGCGGGAAGGGAGGCCCGGGCCTGGCTCTGGTCGATCATGGTCACGCCCGGCATCGCGCGGCGTTCCGAAGCTGTCAACTGCCGCCACGCTTGCGAAGCGGCGGGCTGCACGCTACTCGCGACCTGACTTCCAGACAATTCCAAGGACTCTTTTCCGCATGGCCCAATCCCCCGTGCCGCCCAGCCTCGACGTGATTGCCATCGGCAACGCCATCATCGACGTCATCGCCAACTGCGAGGACTCGCTGATCGAGGAACTCGGCCTTTCGCGCGGCGGCATGATGCTGATCGACGCCGACCAGGCGAAGAGCCTCTACGACGCCATGGGCCCCGCCCGCGAGATTTCGGGCGGTTCCGCCGCCAACACGCTGGCCGGTCTTGCCGCGCTCGGCGCGCGGTGCGCTTTCATCGGCCAGGTCGCCGAAGACCAGCTCGGCGAAGTGTTCACGCATGACATCCGCGCCGGCGGCATCGCCTTCGACGTTCCGGCCCGCCCCGGCAACCCGCCGACGGCGCGCTGCCTGATCTTCGTCACGCCCGACGGCCAGCGCACGATGAACACCTTCCTCGGCGCATCCCACTACCTTCCCGCAGAAGCGCTGGACGAAAGCGCCATCGCCAGCGCGGCCGTGCTGTACCTCGAAGGCTACCTCTGGGACCCGGAAGAACCGCGCGCGGCCATGCGCAAGGCGATCGAGGCTGCCCGTTCGGCAGGCCGGAAGATCGCCTTCACCCCTTCGGAATGCTTCGTGATCGACCGTCACCGCGCCGATTTCCTCGACCTGATCGAGACCGGCAAGATCGACGTGCTGTTCTGCAACGAACACGAGATGGCGGCGCTCGTCGGCCATGACGATTTCGAGAAGGCCGTTGCCGAACTGGCGCCGAAGATTCCGGTGCTGGTCGTCACGCGCGGTGCGGACGGCGCCGAGGCGTTCTCGGACGGCCAGCGCGCCAGGGTCGGCGCCGAGCCGATCGGGCGCGTGGTGGACACCACCGGCGCGGGCGATCTCTTCGCCGCCGGCTTCCTGTTCGGCCATGTGCGCGGAAAGAGCCTTGAGGAATGCCTCAAGTATGGCGCGATCTGCGCCTGCGAGATCATCTCGCACTACGGTGCCCGCCCCGAGGCGGACCTCCAGGCACTGATCGCCGAACGCGTCGGCTGATCCGGCCGGGCCGGCAGCGGCAGGAAAAGAGGGCTCCGTTCGCAAGGACGGAGCCCTCTTTGCGTCCGGCACGGCGTTGACGCGGCGCCTTTTGCGCGCGAGGCTGGCCTTTTCCCGATCAGGAGCACTCATGGCCCAGCACATACCGGCTCACGATCCACAGGGCGAACCGGCCCTCATCGACTTCGAGGCAAGCTGCCTGCCGGAGTACGGCCCGTCCTATCCCATCGAGGTGGCGGTGGCGCGGGTCGACGGGCAAAGCCGTGCTTGGCTGATAAGGCCCCTTCCGGTGTGGCGGACGTGGGACTGGTCGGAAGAGGCCGAGGCGCTGCACGGCATCAGCTTTGCCACTCTCGAATCGGAAGGGCTTCCGCCGGAGCAGGTGCTGTCCGAACTCATCGCCTTCGTGGGGGACCGGCAGGTCTATTCCGATGCCGATCTCGACCAGTACTGGCTGGAAATCCTGTGCCAGGGAATCGGAGAAAGCCTGCCGTTCCCGATCCGGTTCCTGGGGGAATGGATGGTCGGGCAGGGCGTTTCGCGCGAACAGGTCGACGCGGCGCTGGAAGAGGCCCGGATTCGCCTGCCGGCGGAACACCTTGCCCGCGAGGATGCCAAGCGCCTCGCGATGGTCGTCAAACTGCTGATGGAGAATGAACCGGCATGATCACCCGTGAAGCGACGATGCTGCGCGTCCATGTTCCCGTTACGCAGGAGACTCTTGCCGCCATGCTGGCGGGAGACGGCGAGGCGGCGGAGCGCGACCCGGTTCTCGCATCGATCCTGGCGACGATTCGCGAGGACAACCAGCTCGGAAATTTCGGCTTCTACAAGGGCGTGGTCGAGATGGGCCTGGGCTGGGAGAGCTTCGTGCCCGGGCAGGATGCGACGCCCACGGTCGGAGAATCCGGCAAGATCAGCCTTTCACCAACCGTGGTGGTCAAGGTCCACGCGCCCTGCCGCGCCGACGACCCGACGTTTCGCCAGGCGGTGGACCGCATCATGGCGATTCACCCGTGGGAAACGCCGGTAATCGAGATCGCCCCGCTGCGGCTCGTCTGCCGGGAGATCAGAAGGTAGTCGGCTGACCGGCCGGCGGGCCGTAGCCGTTCGCCCCGGACGGCGGGATCGACTGAGCGGGCGACTGGGCGGGCGGCTGGACTCCCGGCTGGTTGGACTGGAAGCGGGCAAGGCATTCGGCCTTGCGCTGTTCGCGCGCATCCGAATAGCTCTGCGCGGTCTGGCCGGGCAGGGCGCAATCGCGTTCCGGCCGGACGGGGACCTTGGCGCGGCAGCCGTCCTCGGTGGCGAAGAGATTGTCGGCACAATCCGCCAGCGCGGCCACGTCGGCGTCGTGCTGTGCGCGGCAGCTCGCGGTCCAGCGCTGCTTGTAGGACAGTTCCGCGAAGTTCAGGCAGTCCTGATATTCCTGCTGCGCGGCTTCCTGCCGGCGCGACTGTTCGGCCTGTTCGCGTTCCTGCGCCTTGGTCTGCGCGTCCTGCTGCTTCTGCCGGGCTTCCTGCTCGGCCAGCACGCGGGCTTCCTGCCGGGCGGCCTGTCCCGGCAGGAACACGCCGTAGTAATAGCCGACGCCGGCACCGGCGAGCAGCGCCGCTGCCGCCAGTGAGCCCTTCAGGAAGGTATCGACCTTACTTGCCATGAGCCTTCTCGCGCGCCACTTCGCGCCAGCCGATGTCGCGGCGGCAGAAGCCGGTGGGGAAATCGAGCGCATCGACGGCGGCATAGGCCTTGGCCTGCGCCTCGGAGACCGAAGCGGCCCGCGCCGTCACGTTGAGCACGCGGCCGCCGCTGGCGACGAGTGCGCCGTCCTTCAATTCGGTACCGGCGTGGAACACCTTGGCGCCGTTTGCCTCCGCCGCGGCGATACCGGCAATCGCGCCGCCCTTTTCAGGGGTGCCCGGATAGCCGTTCGCGGCCATCACCACGGTGAGCGCGGTATCCCGGCTGAAGCGCGGGGGTTCGATCGCGGCGAGGCGGTTGTCGGCGCAGGCGTGGAGCAGTTCCACCAGATCGGATTCGAGGCGCAGCATCATCACCTGGCACTCGGGATCGCCGAAGCGGCAATTGTACTCGATCAGCTTGGGGCCTTCGCGCGTCAGCATCACGCCCAGGAACAGCACGCCGGAATAGGGCGTGCCTTCGTTCTGCAGCGTGCGCACGGTCGGCGCGATGATGCGTTCGAGCACTTCGGCCTCGAGCTTGGGCGTCAGCACCGGGGCAGGGCTATAGGCGCCCATGCCGCCGGTATTGGGGCCGGTGTCGCCGTCGCCCACGCGCTTGTGGTCCTGCGCCGAGGCGAAGGGGACGATGGTGGAACCGTCGGTAAGCGCGAAGAAGCTGGCTTCCTCGCCTTCCATGAACTCCTCGATCACGGCCTCGGCGCCGGCTTCGCCGAAGCGGCCCGAGAAGATCTCGCGCACGGCGTCCTCGGCCTCGGCCATGGTCATGGCAACGGTCACGCCCTTGCCGGCGGCAAGACCGTCCGCCTTGATGACGACCGGGGCGCCGAACTTCGCCAGCGCGGCCATGGCGTCCGCCTCGTTGGAGACGCGGTCGTAACCGGCGGTGGGAATGCCCGCGCGTTCGCACAGGTCCTTGGTGAAGCCCTTCGAACCTTCGAGCTGGGCCGCCGCCTGGCTCGGACCGAACACCGAAAAGCCCTCGGCGCGCAGGGAATCTGCCAGACCGTCGACCAGCGGCGCTTCGGGGCCGATGACGACGAGGCCGACCACGTTCGTCTCGCAAAAGGCGATGACCGCCGCGTGATCGGTGACATCCAGCGAAATGCAGCTTGCGACTTCGGCGACGCCCGGGTTACCCGGCGCAGCCCATAGGGTCTCGCAAAGCGGGGATTGCGCCAGCTTCCAGGCCAGCGCATGTTCGCGGCCGCCAGAGCCCAGAAGAAGGATGTTCATTAGCCGTGCCTTTCGATGACGACGAATTCGATGATGGTCGTTCCGGGGGGCTGGTAGCGAAGCAAGCGGCCGGGGACAACGCTGCGCCGCTCTCGATCAGCGAGATTTCGAATCTGCTGAAGCGCACGGTGGAGGATCGTTTCGGTTTCGTGCGCCTGCGCGGAGAGCTTTCGGGCGTCAAGCGCGCGGCTTCGGGCCACCTCTATTGCGCTCTCAAGGACGACAAGGCGGTGATCGACGGCGTCATGTGGCGCGGCGGTGCGCAGCGGCTGGCGTTCCGGCCCGAAGACGGCATCGAGGTGATCGCCACCGGCAAGCTCACGACTTATCCCGGGCGTTCGAAATACCAGGTCGTCATCGAATCGATGGAGATCGCGGGCGAGGGCGCCTTGCTGGCGCTGCTCGAAAAGCTGCGCGCGCGGCTTGCCGCGGAAGGCCTCTTCGCGCCAGAGCGCAAGCGGGAACTGCCTTTCCTGCCCCGCGTGATCGGCGTCGTGACGTCACCCACCGGCGCGGTGATTCGCGATATCCTTCACCGCCTTGCCGATCGCTTCCCCAGCCACGTCCTCGTCTGGCCGGTACTGGTGCAGGGCGAAGGCTCGGCACAGCAGGTTGCCAATGCCGTGCGCGGTTTTTCGGCGATCCGTCCCGGCGGCCCGGTTCCGCGCCCCGATCTGGTGATCGTGGCGCGCGGCGGCGGTTCGATTGAGGACTTGTGGTCGTTCAACGAGGAAATCGTGGTTCGTGCCGTGGCCGAGTCGTCGATTCCCGTGATTTCGGCGGTCGGGCACGAAACCGACACCACGCTGTGCGACTATGCCGCCGATCGCCGCGCGCCCACGCCTACCGCTGCCGCCGAAATGGCGGTTCCGGTGCGCATGGAACTGGCCGCGACACTCGACGAACTGGCCTATCGCAAGCGCCGCTGCGCGCTGCGCCCGGTCACCTTGGGCCGCGAACGGCTGGAAGCCCGCGTCCAGCGCCTGCCCAGGCCCGAGGCGATCCTGGCCGCCAAGGCGCAGAAGCTTGACGAACTGTCCGAACGCCTGCGACGCGGGCTGCGTGACGAAGCGGGCCGCAAACGTGAACAGCTTGGCCGTACCGCCTCGCGCCTTTCGCTGCCCCTGCTGCGCCACCGGATGGAACGCAGCGAGGAGCGGCTGCTGCGCGTCGGCCTCACCCCGCGCCTGCTCACGCGCCGCTGGACCATGGCGCGCGACGGTCTGGCGCCGGTTTCCCGCGTGCTGCCGCAGCTCGATCCGAAGCGGCCGCTGGAGCGGGGCTACGTCCTTGCCAAGGGCCCGGACGGCCGCGCGCTGACCAGTCGGGAAGCGGCGTCGCGCGAATCGCTGCTGACGCTGGAATTCCGGGATGGCGAGCTTGTGGTCGCGGTGGGGGCCGAGGCGCCGCCCGCACCCCGCGCCGCAGCGGCACAACCTGCGGAACCTGCTGCCGAGGCGGCGGCGCCAAAGCGCCCGGTGCGACCGAAGGCGGACACTTCGAGGCAGGGCGATTTGTTTTGAACGGCGCGCTCTGCTAGGATTTCGCCCATGCTTATGTCTTCTGCCGACCGCCCCGCCAAGCTCGCCTACGGACCCAATGGATTCCGGGTGCTGAGCGGCGGACACTTCGTGCTCTGCGCCGTCACCGGCGAGAAGATCCCGCTTGAGGAACTGCGCTACTGGAGCGCTGAGTTCCAGGAGCCTTACGCCTCGGCGGAAATCGCGACCAAGCGCCTCACCGGAAAGGCATGACGGCGCGCAAGGCCCTCGGGGCATCGCTGATTCTCGCCGGCGTGGTGGCCGGGGGGGCTTTGCTCGCGTGGAATGGGCTGGCGGCGCAGCCGATTGCTCCCGTTGCCCCTGCTGCCGCGCTGACCTACGGCGGCGAATTGACCCAGGGCGGCTGGATGCGCGGCAAGGCGCCTGCGGGCACCACGGCCCTCGCGCTCAATGGACAGCCGGTGCAGGTGGCGCCGGACGGCGCATGGTTCGCCGCTTTTGACCGTGATGCCGGCACGATCGCCACGCTTACGGCCACGCTGGCCAATGGCCGCAGGATAACGCAGCCGGTCCCTGTCTCGCCCCGGGCCTGGCAGATCGAGAACATCAACATTCCCCGCAAGCCCGGCGGTGCGACCGAGGCCTTCATGGCGATCCGCCAGCCCGAGCTTGATCGCATCAATGCCGCCCGCGCGCTGCATACCGATGCGCAGGGGTGGCGCCAGCAATTCGTCTGGCCGGCGAAGGGGCGCATTTCCGGCCGGTTCGGTTCGCAGCGGGTCTATCGGGGTGAACCGGGGGCCTATCACTCCGGCCTCGACATCGCCACCGGCACCAGCGGAACGCCGTTCGTCGCCCCCGCCGACGGGGTGGTGATCCTTGCCGCCGAAAAGCCGTTCACGCTGGAAGGCAACCTGCTGATGCTGGACCACGGCATGGGGCTGAACAGCGCTTTCCTGCATTGCTCCGAGATTCTCGTGAAGCAGGGCGATCATGTCCGGCAAGGGCAGGTGATCGGCAGGATCGGCATGTCGGGCCGCGCCACGGGGCCGCACCTGCACTGGTCGATCAAGTGGAACGATGCCCGCCTTGATCCGATCCTGTTCACCGGCGCCATGAATTGACGCCTGCGTGACGGCGATTCCGGGGGAGGCGGCGCGAAAGCGGCTTGCGGCCTTCGCCGGAATGCTTATCCCGCCCTTGTGCGCCGCACCATTGCTCTCCTCGCCCTGCTGTCCTTGCTGCCCCTGACCTGGGGCCGTTCGCCGCATCATCCCAAATTCAAGACGTTCGAGCTGGCCTTCGTCCCGCTGGACCTGCCGCCCCCCGAACGGACCGGCCCCCGGCTGGGGCCGTTCGCGCTGGAGCAGGTGTGGCTGGCTCGCAGCCGCACGCATTCCTTCGGGAGCTACTCCTCGCTGCTGCTGCGGCCCGGGGGCATGATGTTGGCGCTCAGCGATTCGGGCGATTACCTCGAATTCCGGGCGCCCGGCGAATCGCAGGCGGACAGCCGGATCGGCGAGCTTGCCCTCTCCGCCCAGCCCGAGAAGGCCGATCGCGATGTCGAATCGGCCACCCAGGATGACAAGGGCACGATCTGGCTGGGGCTGGAGGGCCGAAACGCGATCTACCGCATGGGCGCGGACTACGGGATAGAGGCGAGGGTGCGTCCGCCGGTCATGGCCGATTGGGGCGTGAATTCAGGCCCCGAAGCGATGACGCGCCTGCAGGACGGGCGCTTCGTCCTGCTGCGCGAAGGTTATGTCGACTGGAGCGACCACCTGCACGAGGCGGCCCTGTTCGCCGGCGATCCCACGGCGAAGGGACCAAGGGGAGAATCGGCTGGCGAGGGGCAGGCATTCACGCTCGACGCGCCGACCGGATTCAGCCCTACCGACATGGTGCAGATGCCTGACGGCCGCCTGCTGATACTGATGCGCCGGTTGATCTGGCCGATGCCGCAGCGTTTTGCCGGGCGGATCGCGATCGGCGATCCCCGGACGATTCGCCCCGGCGGTGTCTGGAAGGTCCGCGAAGTGGCGCGGCTTTCGTCCGACCTGCCTATCGACAACTTCGAAGGAATCGCGATCGCCCCGCGGAAGGACGGCAGGCTGACCGTCTGGCTGATCTCGGACGACAATTTCTCGCCGCTACAGCGTACCTTGCTCTGGAAGCTGAGCGTCGATCCGGCCGATCTGCCCTGATCGCCGGCGGCCCGCTAAGGGCCTTTTCAGGGGTGGCCCGCTACGGGCCTTTTCAGGAATCCGGACATGCGAAAAGGCGCGCAAGCCGGGCTTGCACGCCTTTTCGCGAACCGTATCGTCACGCCCCCGGAAGGGAGCGCAAGGATCAGGCGGCGACCTGGATCTTCTTCAGTTCGCGCTTCACCTTGACGGCGCGCGGGCTGAGCTTCGTGTCCGAGGTCTTCAGCAGCCAGTTGTCGAGACCACCGTTGTGCTCGACCGAACGCAGGCCGTGGGTCGAGACGCGGAACTTGAAGCTGCGCTCAAGACCGTCCGACAGCAGCGTGACGTTCTGAAGGTTGGGAAGGAAGACGCGCTTGGTCTTGTTGTTGGCGTGGCTGACGTTGCAGCCGACCTGGCGGCCCTTGCCGGTCAGTTCGCAGATGCGGGACATGTCTACTCTCGCTCGAAAAAGTCTGTGGCCGTAAATACGGGAAGGCGCGCCCTTAGCGATTCCCCGGGTGAAGGTCAAGTTGCGCACAGCTTTTTGAAGGTCTAGCGCATTGCCATGACCCGCTGGCCCCTGCCCGAATACATGGAACTCGCTCTCGCGCAAGCCCGTGAAGCCGCCGATTCAGGCGAAGTGCCGATCGGTGCGGTGGTGGTGAAGGATGGAAAGGTGATCGCGGCAGGCCGCAACGGCCCGCGCGAACGCCACGATCCCACGAGTCACGCCGAGATCGAGGCGATTCGCGCCGCGGCGCTGGTTCTGGGCAACGAGCGGCTGGAAGGCTGCGAGCTGTGGGTCACGCTGGAGCCTTGCGCCATGTGCGCGGGGGCGATCGCCCATGCGCGAATCTCCCGGCTCTATTACGGGGCATCCGATCCCAAGGGCGGTGCGGTGGAACACGGCGCCCGCGTGTTCGAGCACGACCAGTGCCTGCACAAACCGGAAGTCTATTCGGGAATCGGCGAATCGGCGGCAGCGGAAATGCTGCGGCAATTCTTTCGGCAGCGGCGCTGATCGTCAGCTGAAGATGGTTTCGTTGTCCAGGACGATGCCCTTGCGCGCGAACCAGGCGCGAGAATCGGCGCGGAACAGGTTGACGACTGCGGTGACCTGAAGCGCAGTGACGGCCGCCATAAAGATCAGGTCCAGAGCGGAACCTGCGGCGAGGATCGGCAGTGTTGGAATCATGACGAGGAGGCCGATCGCGGTCAACACGGTCAGCACCCACTTCGCCGCGTTGTTGGCGCGGCGCGAAATCAGGAACCAGAGCAGTATCATCAAGGCCATGCTGAAAGCCTGGACGCCGAGAACGAATCCGACGCTGACGGCGGACAGGGTATCGCGGGCGGCCAGGAGCGCGTTGACCACGCCCAGAACCAGAGATCCGAGATAGAAGCGATCGAATTTCACCATGGAATATGGACGCACGGCAAGTTCCCCCCGGTTGCCTGTCGGACGCGAGGGAACATGCGAGGGTCCGGCTAATTGCGCAAGATCTTCTAAAGCGGCGTGAAGTCCAGCCCGATATCGGCAGCAGGAGCGCTCTGGGTGAGGCGGCCTACCGAGACGTAAGTCACGCCGGAGGCGGCAATCGCGCCGATGGTGGCCAGGTTAACGCCGCCCGACGCTTCCGTGGGCACGCGTCCGGCGACGAGCGCCACGGCTTCGCGCAGGATGTCCGGGCCCATGTTATCGAGCAGCAGGTGATGCGCACCGGCGGCGATGGCCGGTTCGATCTGGTCCAGGTGGTCCACCTCGCAGATGATCTGCGTGACGCCTGCGGCCTTGGCGCGTGCCACGGCCGGGCCGACGCCGCCCGCCACGAGGACGTGGTTGTCCTTTATCATAGCGGCGTCCCACAGGCCCATGCGGTGATTGCGGGCGCCGCCCATGCGGGTGGCGTACTTTTCGAGGTGGCGCAGGCCCGGGATGGTCTTGCGCGTGTCCAGCAGGGTTGCATGGCCGCACATGGCGTCGACGTATTCGCGGGTCATGGTCGCGATGCCGGACAGGTGCTGGACGGTATTGAGGGCGGACCGCTCTGCAGTCAGCATGGCGCGGGCATTGCCGGTGAGGCGCATGAGCTGCGAGCCCGGCTCGACCCGCGCGCCTTCCTCGACGAGAATCTCGATTTCCATCGCAGGGTCGAGCTTGCGGAAGAACGCCGCCGCGATCGGCAGGCCGGCGACGGTGATGGCATCGCGCGAATCCATCGCGCCGGAGAACCGGGCTTCGGCTTCGATCACGCTTTCCGACGTCACGTCGCGCCCGCCCCCTGGCAGGCCGACGCCGAGGTCTTCGGCCAGGGTTGCATCGACGAAGGCGGAAAGGTCGAAACCGGGGATCGCGAAAGTGCTCATGGCCGCGTCTTTTGCGCGTTCCGGCGGGAATGTCGAGATTGGGAGAGGGGGGCATCGGCGAAGAGGGCAAGAGAAAAGGGGCCGGACCTTGCGGCCGACCCCTTCCCCGATCCCGCTTTCGCGGAAACTGGCGATCAGCGCGCCGACGATGCCTCGTCGGTCGTCACCGGCGTGATCTTGATCTCTACGCGGCGGTTCTTCGAACGGCCCTCGGCGGTGGTGTTGTCCGCCACCGGGTAGTCCTTGCCCATGCCCTTGGTCTGGATGCGGGCCGAGGACACGCCGCGGCTGATGAGGTAGCGGGCCACCGAATCGGCGCGGCGCTTGGACAGGTCGAGGTTGTAGGCTGCCGATCCGGTCGAATCGGTATGGCCGTACACGTCGACCAGGCTGTTCGGGTACTTGACCATGCTCTGCGCGACATTGTCGAGCGAGGCCTGGAACGAGGGGCTGATCTCGGTCGAATTGACGGCGAAGGTCACGTCCGGGAGGTTGACGAGGATGCCGTCGCCTTCCTGGCTGACGTCGATGCCCGAACCGGCGGTCTGTTCCTTCAGCTCGCGGATCTGCTGGTCCATCTGGTACCCGACCACGCCGCCCGCGACGCCGCCGATGCCGGCACCGACGATGCGCGCGGTCTTGCCGCCGATCACGCTGCCCAGAAGGTAGCCCAGGCCCGCGCCGCCCGCGCCGCCGATGGCGGTGCGCGAAACTTTCCTCTCACCCGTGTTGGGGTCGGTGACACAGCCCGATACCGCGACCAGTGAAAGCGCGGCGACGGCGGAGGTCAGCAGGCGTGACTTCATCATGATGTTCCCCTTCCTGTTGAGAAATTCTTCCACGACGGGTCTGTGTGGTAGTGAACATGAATAGCATATGGATGATCCGGGCAAAACGAGTGTGTCGGCAATGTGTTCCCGTGGTTACAACGGACTATTCGCATTTCGCGAAGCCTTGCCGGCGCATGACAAAACGGCCGATCCTGCAACGGCCACTTCGCAGGTGCGGCGAATTCTGCTAGCGCAGGATCACTGTGACACCTTTTCCCTGGACCGACCTCCTCATCATCGCCGGCCTGATCCTGATCAATGGCCTGTTCTCCATGTCCGAACTGGCCATAGTCTCGGCGCGCGCGGCGAGGCTCAGGGTCTCCGCCGACAAGGGCAGCGGGGCGGCCAGGACCGCGCTGGAACTGGCGGCGGACCCCGGCAAGTTCCTCAGCACCGTCCAGATCGGCATCACCCTCATCGGCATCATCGCCGGTGCCTATTCGGGCGCGAGCCTGGGCGGGCCGGTGGGCGAACGGCTTGCCGCGATGGGCGTTCCGATCCGTTTTGCAGGTGAAGCGGGCTTCACCCTGGTCATCATCGCCACGACTTTCGCCAGCCTCGTTATCGGCGAACTGGTGCCCAAGCAGCTTGCCCTGCGCGCGGCGGAGCCGGTGGCGCTCATCATGGCGCGGCCGATGGCCTGGCTGGCCAAGGCGATGGCGCCGTTCGTCTGGCTGCTGGACAAGTCTTCGGGCCTGATCCTGCGCCTGCTGTCGGTGCGCCGGGGCGGCGAGGAGCAGCTTACGGCGGAAGAACTCCAGATGATCTTCGCCGAGGCGACCCGTTCGGGCGTCATCGAGGAAGAGGAGCGCGCGATCATGACGGGCGTACTGCGCCTTGCCGATCGCCCGGTGCGCGAACTGATGACCCCGCGCAACCAGATCGACTGGATCGACGCGGGCGCGAGCGAGGAGATCCTGCGCGCCAAGATCGAGGCTTCGCCGCATTCGATGCTGCCGGTGGCGCAGGAAGGCTCGCCCGACAACATCATCGGCATCCTCAAGGTGCGCGAGGTGCTGGCGGCGATGCTGGCCGGACGTCCGGTCGAGATCACCGCCATGATGAAGAAGGCCGAGATCCTTCCCGACCAGCTCGATGCGATGGATGCGCTGCGCAAGCTTCAGCATGCCGAAGTGACGATGGCGATGGTTCATGACGAATATGGCCATCTCGAAGGTCTCGTCACCACGTCGGACATGCTGGCGGCGCTGGCGGGGACTTTCGTGGGCCACCAGGACGAGGGCGACGAGCCCATGGTGGTCGAGCGCGAGGACGGTTCGCTGCTGGTCTCCGGCGCAATGCCGGCCGATTCGCTGGCCGACCGTCTGGACATGACCCTGCCGGACGACCGCGAATATGCCACGGCCGCGGGCTATATCCTCGCCGTGCTCAAGAAAGTCCCGCGCGAGGGGGAATACTTCATCGACCGGGGCTGGCGCTTCGAGGTCGTCGACATGGACGGGTTGAAGATCGACAAGATCCTCGTCTCCCGGCTGGACGACGATTCCGGCGACGACGGCGTGGCGGGAGAGGGCTGAGGCCCCGATCCGTCCATGCCTTAGCCCCGTCCATACCGGATACGAAAAGGGCCGGAGCAGCGATGCTCCGGCCCTTTTCGTTTGGCTGTTCGGGAAAACCGATCAGGTGCCGACGGCGGTCTGCGCGTCGCGGCCGTCGCCTTCGGGGGCGGCGAGGATCGCGCGGGTCACCTGGCCCTTGGCGACGGCGAAGGTGCCGGGATCGCCAACGGTCGAACGGATCGCCGGGTCCGACGGGCCGGCCAGGTTCAGCGTCGATTTCTCGATGTCGCTGCGGGCCTGCGGACCGCCGAACAGCGCATCAAGCGTCTGCTGCTGGAGCGAATCGTCGCTGGGGCGAGGCTGACCCTGCTTCGGCGGGGCCAGCGAGAAATCGGGCGGGACAACGAGCGGCGTCTGGCGCTGCACGGCGAACTCGTCGGGACCGGCGTGGTTCAGCAGGCCGGTGCTTCCGCAGCCGGACACCAGCGCCGCGCCCGCGGCGACGAGAATCAGGGCTCCGGTCTTCATCATGGGCATCAATTCAAATCTCCGGGGCGGCGCCAGGCGCCGTGTCATGTCCGCCATTCGTTTCCGGCTTGTCGCGCGAAAGCAGGGAGCGGGCAAGGATAATCAGGACGCCCACCGTGATGGCGACGTCGGCGATGTTGAAAATGAGGAACGGACGGAAGTTGCCGAAATGGAGGTCGGCATAGTCGATCACGTAGCCCATGGTGAAACGGTCGCGGATGTTGCCGAGTGCGCCGCCAAGCACCAGCGCCAGCGCGGCGATTTCGCCAAGCTTGCGTTCGCGCAGCATCCAGATGAACACGAACAGGGCGATGGCGGCGGTCATCGCCACCAGCGCCCAGCGGCCTTCGGGCGAATCCGCCGTGAACAGGCCGAGCGAAACGCCGAGGTTCTTGGTCCAGCGCAAGTCGAAGATCGGCAGCAGCTCGATCACGTGCACGTCGCGCAGCCTGAGCCCGTTCACGACCCAGGCCTTGAAGCCCTGGTCGATCACGAAGACCACCGCCGCGATCAGCAGGCCGATCAGGCGCTTGCGCCAGATGGACATGCTGCCGGACACGGCGCCGCTCACGCCTGCTCCTCCAGCGCGCCCACCACGTCGTCACAGCGGTCGCACAGGTCGCCATCTTCCGAAACGTCGGGAAGGTGGCGCCAGCAGCGGCCGCACTTGTGGTCGGTGGAGGGGGTGACAGTCACGTCATCTCCCTGCCCACGCGTCACTGTCGCAGTGATGAACAGTTCGGCAAGATCGCCTTCCGGCGCGGAAGCCGGAACCGTCACGGTGGCGGCGAGGCTGGAGCCGACGATCTTCTCGCGGCGCAGCGGCTCGATCGCTTCGGTCACCTTCACGCGCAGGGCGCGCAGTTCGGCCCAGCGGGCGGCGTCGGCTTCGACGGCAGGGACGACCGGCCATTCGAGCAGGTGCACGCTCTCAGCGCCGGGGAAGCGGCTCTGCCAGACTTCCTCGGCGGTGAAGACGGTGACCGGCGCGGCATAGCGCACCAGCGCGTGGAACAGCATGTCCAGCACGGTGCGATAGGCGCGGCGCTTCGGATCCGAAGGCGCGTCGCAGTAGAGGCAGTCCTTGCGGATATCGAAGAAGAAGGCCGAAAGGTCTTCGTTGCAGAAGTCCAGCAGGGTGCGAACGTAAGTGTTGAAGTCGAAGTCCGCGACCGCCTTGCGCAGCGTGGCGTCGACGCCTGCCAGCAGCGAGAGCACGTAGCGCTCCAGCTCGGGCATGTCCGAAACCGGCAGCTTCTCTTCGTCCGAGAAGCCGTCCAGTGCGCCCAGCAGGTAGCGCAGGGTGTTGCGCAGCTTGCGGTACTGGTCTGCCACGCCCTTCAGGATCTCGTCACCGATGCGGTGATCCTCGGTATAGTCGACCGAAAGCGCCCAGAGGCGGATGATGTCGGCGCCGTTGGTTTCCATCACCTTGATCGGGCTGATGGTGTTGCCGAGCGACTTCGACATCTTGAAGCCCTTGGCATCCATCGTGAAGCCGTGGGTCAGGACCGCCTTGTACGGCGCATGGCCGCGCGTGGCGCAGCTCTCGAGCAGCGAGGACTGGAACCAGCCGCGATGCTGGTCGCTGCCTTCAAGATAGAGGTCGGCGGTGGGGCCGGTGTGATCCTCGGCCGGCACCAGTTCGGGCCAGCGACCGGATTCGAGCACGAAGGCGTGAGTCGAACCGGAATCGAACCAGACGTCGAGAATGTCGACGACGCGCTCGTAGTCATCGGCATCGTACTTGGCGCCGAGGTATTCCTGCGCGCGGGCGTCCGACCAGGCATCGACGCCGATCTCGCGGATGGCGTGGATGATGCGGGCGTTCACTTCGGCATCGACGAGGTATTCGCCAGACTTGCGATCGACGAACAGCGTGATCGGCACGCCCCAGGCGCGCTGGCGCGAAAGCACCCAGTCCGGGCGGCCTTCGACCATGGCGCCGATGCGGTTGCGGCCCTTTTCGGGGACGAAGCGCGTTTCGGCGATGGCTTCGAGCGCGGCCTGGCGCAGTGTCGGTGAGGCTTCGGCGGTTTCGTCCGTAGGATCGATGGCGCCGCCTTCCCCTTCCCAGCGGCGCTCGGCGCGGGTCTTGGAGGGCAGGTGGCCCAGAACCTTGTCCATCGGCACGAACCACTGCGGGGTGCAGCGGAAGATCACCTTGGCCTTCGAGCGCCACGAATGCGGGTAGGAGTGCTTGTAGTCGGCCGAAGCCGCCAGCAGTGCGCCCGCCTCGCGCAGGTCCGAGCAGATCGGGCCGTCGGGGGCGTTGAACTTGGGGTTGATGACCGAGCCCTGGCCGCCGAGCCAGCCCCAGTCCTCGCGATACTTGCCGTCGGCCTCGACCACGAACTTGGGGCCGATGCCGTTGGCCTTGCAGAGCAGGAAGTCGTCCTCGCCATGGTCGGGCGCCATGTGGACGAGGCCGGTGCCGCTCTCGGTGGTGACGAAATCGCCCGCGAGCAGCGGACGCGGCTCGGCGAAGAAGCCGCCCAGCGCGTGCATGGGGTGACGGGCGAGGGTGCCTGCGAGTTCGGAGCCTTTGCCGTGCCACTCGTCGAGGTCGACGAGGCTCGCTCCGGGCCAGAAATTGCGCAGACGTTCGTTAAACTCGGAGCGGAGGACATTACTGTCCGCGATAAGAACCTTCCGACCTTGCAGCGCTAGCACTGTCGGATCAGCGAAGACGTCAACGCCGGGCTGCGCATCGACCGACACCCCGATCTGATACAGTCGATACTCAACCTCAGGCCCATAAGCGAGCGCCTGGTTGGTCGGGATCGTCCACGGCGTGGTCGTCCAGATCACCGCATAGGCGCCGACCAGTTCCTCGATCGGCGATTCGGTGATCTCGAAAGCCACGTCGATCTGGGTCGAGACGATGTCCTCGTACTCGACTTCGGCTTCGGCCAGCGCCGTCTTTTCGACCGGGCTCCACATCACCGGCTTGGCGCCGCGATAGAGCATGTCGTGCTCGGCGAACTTCAGCAGCTCGGTGACGATGGTGGCTTCGGCCTGGAAGTCCATGGTGAGGTAGGGCTTGTCCCAGTCACCGTTGACGCCGAGGCGCTTCAGCTGCTCGCGCTGCACGTTCACCCAGTTCTGGGCATAGGCGCGGCATTCGGCGCGGAATTCCTCTGCGGGAACCTCGTCCTTGTTCTTCTTCTTCTTGCGGTATTCTTCCTCGACCTTCCACTCGATGGGCAGGCCGTGGCAGTCCCAGCCGGGGACGTAGGGTGCGTTCTTGCCCAAGAGGGTCTGGGTGCGCACGACCATGTCCTTGAGGATGTGGTTCAGCGCGTGGCCGATGTGCATGTCGCCATTCGCGTAGGGCGGGCCGTCATGCAGCACGAACTTTTCGCGGCCCGCGCGGGCTTCGCGGGTCCTGGCGTAAATGTCCTGTTCCTGCCAGCGCGCAAGAATACCCGGCTCCTTCTGGGGGAGCCCGGCCTTCATGGGGAAATCGGTCTTCGGCAGGAAGACGGTCGCTCTGTAATCGCGCTGTTCGGTCATATGCGCTGCGCACTAGAACAAATGCGCGGCTCTTGGAAGTCCGTCGATGGCGTGTCGGCGTCAGCCGATGTGCGAAAGCAGTTCGCGGGCGCGGTCGCAGTCACGGCCCATCTGCACGACCAGCGCGTCAAGCGAATCGAACTTGGCCTCGGGACGGAGGAAGTGGTGGAAGGCCACCTCGATCTCCTGACCGTAGAGGTCGCCCGAAAAGTCGAAGAAATAGGGTTCGAGCAGTTCGATCGGCGGTTCGAAGGTCGGGCGCACGCCCATGTTGGCCGCGCCGGGCAGCACGCGCCCGTCCGGCATGCGGCCGGTCACGGCGTAGATGCCGTAGCGCGGGCGCAGGTAGTTGTTCATGTTGATGTTGGCGGTGGGGAACCCGATGGTCCGGCCCAGCTTGCCGCCGTGCTGCACCACGCCGCGCGCCGCGAAGGGGCGGGTGAGCAGGCGGGCGGCGGTTTCGCACTCGCCCAGCTTCAGCGCGTCGCGGATGCGGCTGGAGGAGATCACGCCCTTGTCGTCATGCACCGCGCCGACGGTACGGCCGATCAGCCCGAAGCGTGCGCCGACCTCGCGCAGGACCTGCGGGTTGCCGCCGCGTCCCTTGCCGAAAGTGAAGTCCTCGCCCGTGACGACGCCGACGCAGCCGAGCTGGCGGCCGAGCACCTGCTCGATCCAGTCCGCTGCTTCCATGGAGGCCATGGCGCGGTCGAAGTGGAGCACCAGCATGGCGTCGGCGCCGGCGGCCTCGAACAGGTCCTGCCGCTGGTCCAGCGTGGTCAGCCGGAAGGCGGGGGCGTCGGGCTGGAACAGGCGGACGGGGTGCGGATCGAACGTGGCGACGATCGCCGGACGGCCCAGTTCGCGCGCCCAGCGAATCGCTTCGCCGACCACGGCCTGATGGCCCTGGTGGAACCCGTCGAAATTGCCGAGCGCCAGAACGGCGCCGCGCATCGATTCGGGAATGGCTTCGCGGTTGTCGAGACGAATCATGTCAGATCAGGCCTATAGGTCCCGGACCAGGGTGACGAAAGCGTGTGCGGGAAATTCACCGGCGGCCGGATGTTCCTCGCGTGCGCTCTCCTGCCACTCGGTGTCGTTCTGTGCCATCTCTGTGTCGCCAGGGTAATCCGCGTGAATCTCGGTCAATTCGATGCGCCGGGCGAGCGGCAGGAACAGCCGGTAGATTTCCGCGCCGCCGATAACCGCCACTTCTCCCTCGCCCGCAAGGGCCAGGGCTTCGTCTAGGGAATGCGCGGTTTCCGCGCCCTCGGCGCTCCACGCCCTGTCGCGCGTCAGCACGATGTGGCGGCGGCCGGGCAGGGGGGAGGGGAAGCTGTCGAAGGTCTTGCGGCCCATGATCATGGCCTTGCCCATGGTCATGGCCTTGAATCGCCTGAGGTCGGCGGGAAGGCGCCACGGAAGCGCGCCGTCACGGCCGATCACGCCGTTCGCGGCGCGGGCATAGATAAGGAAGAGGTCCTGCGCCAAGTGCCGGTCAGTCGCGCCGGAAGGTGAGGCGGGTGACATGACCCATCTTGCGGCCGGGGCGGGCTGCGCCCTTGCCGTAGAGGTGCAGGTGGTTGGCCGGGTCGGCGAGGATTGCCGCCCAGTCATCCGCCTCGTCGCCGATCAGGTTGCGCATTTCCACGGCGTCGGCGGCAAGGCCGGTATCGCCGAGCGGCAGGCCGCAGATCGCGCGAACATGGTTTTCGAACTGGCTGGTGACCGCGCCCTCGATGGTCCAGTGCCCGGAATTGTGCACGCGCGGCGCCATCTCGTTGAAAACGGGTCCGTTTTCTGTCGCGAAGAATTCCAGCGTGAGCACGCCGACATAGTCCAGCGCCTCGGCCACCTTGGCGGCGAGCGCGCGCGCGGCGGGAACCTGTTCGAGCAGGCGCTGCGGCGCGGGCACGGTGCTGAGCGCGAGAATGCCGCTCTCGTGCACGTTATGGGCCGAATCGAAGTAGCGGATGTCGCCGTCCGCGCCGCGGCACAGGATCACCGAGAATTCCGCGAAGAAGGTGACGAAACCCTCGTAGATCAGGGGCTGGGCGGGAAGGTCGAGGCCCTCGGCATCCGCGGGGGTCATGATGCGCCACTGGCCCTTGCCGTCGTAACCGTCGCGCCGGGTCTTGAGGATCCCGGGCGCGCCGATCGCGGCTATGGCCTCGGCAAGGTCCTCTGCCGAATCCACCGGAGCGAAGGGGGCAGGGGTGCCACCCAGCCCGGTGACGAAACGCTTTTCGTTGAGCCGGTCCTGCGCGGTTTCGAGGGCGCGGGCGTGGGCCAGCAGCGGCACCTCGCAAAGCGCCGCGAGCGGGGCGACAGGCACGTTCTCGAACTCGTAAGTGACGACGGCGCAGCCCGCCGCGAAGCGGGCCATGGCTTCGGCATCGTCCCATTCGGCGCAAGTAAATTCAGCGCTGACTTCGGCGGCGATCGAATCGGCCTCGGGCGCGTAGATGTGGCTGCGGTAGCCGAGCTGGGCCGCTGCCATCGCGATCATCCGGCCGAGCTGGCCGCCGCCGAGAATGCCGATGGTTTCGCCGGTAGGGATCATATGCCTCGTATCACTTGCGTTATGTCCGTGCCCTTCGACAAGCGCAGGGCGAGCGGACCTTGGTAAGGTATGGGCTTCAAAACCCAAACCCGCGATATATTGCGGGCTCAAGCCCAGGTCCGCCCGTGCTGGGCTTGCCGTACCAGCCCAGCCGAGCGGCCGTCATCAGACCGGCTTTTCCGCCACGCTCGCCGTCTGGTCCGCGCGGAAGGTCTTGAGGCGTTCGGCCAGCGCCGGGTCCGACGTGGCGAGGATCGCGGCGGCGAGCAGGCCCGCATTGGCCGCGCCCGCCTCGCCGATCGCCAGCGTGCCCACCGGGATGCCGGCAGGCATCTGGACGATCGAGAGCAGGCTGTCCTGCCCCGAAAGCGCCTTGGACTGCACCGGCACGCCCAGCACGGGAAGATGCGTCATCGAGGCGATCATGCCGGGCAGGTGGGCGGCGCCCCCGGCTCCTGCGATCACGACCTTGAAGCCTTCGCCGTCCGCGCCCTTGGCGAAGTCGACCAGGCGATCCGGCGTGCGGTGTGCCGAGACGATGCGGGCGTCATAGGCGACACCCAGCTTGTCCAGCATGTCGGCTGCGCGCTGCATGGTCGGCCAGTCGGACTGGCTGCCCATGACGATGGCTACAGGAGTCCCCACCCCGCTCATCTCAACGCTCCGAAAGGTAATAGCGGTCGAGCACCGCGAGATCGTCTGCCAGTTCGTAGACGATCGGTTGACCGGTCGGGATTTCCAGACCGGTGATCTCGTCGTCCGAAATGCCCGAGAGGTGCTTCACCAGCGCGCGCAGGCTGTTGCCGTGGGCGGAGATCAGCACGTCGGCACCGGCCTTGAGGTGCGGCACGATCGAGCCTTCATAGTAAGGCAGGACGCGGGCGATAGTGTCCTTGAGGCTTTCGGTCTGCGGCACGTCGATCCCGGCGTAGCGCGGGTCGGTGGAGAGATCGAACTCGCTGCCGATTTCGAGGACCGGCGGCGGCGTGTCGAAGCTGCGGCGCCAGATCTTGACCTGATCGTCGCCGTGCTTTGCGGCGGTTTCGGCCTTGTTGAGGCCGGTGAGGCCGCCGTAGTGGCGCTCGTTCAGGCGCCAGTCCTTGGTCTCGGGAATCCACAGCAGGCCGGCGGCTTCGAGCGCGAAGTGCAGGGTGCGGATCGCGCGGGTCTGGAGCGAGGTGAAGGCGACGGTGGGCATAATGCCCTTTTCCTTCAGCAGCGCACCTGCGGCGCGGGCTTCTTCCTCACCCTTTTCGGTGAGGTCGACGTCCCACCAGCCGGTGAAGCGGTTCTCGAGGTTCCATTGGCTCTGGCCGTGGCGGACGAGGATCAGGCGAGGCAAGGCGTACTCCCAGGTCTCATCGGCGATCCCCTCGGGAAACGCCCGTTGGCAGACTGACTGAATGTCTGGGCGCAGCCCCTAGCTTTCCGGGGGCGATTTGGAAAGCCTGCCTGATTCGTTTTCGCTTTCCGATTCGGACAAGGGCGCGGAATCCCCTCCCGCGTTCAGTGCACGGGCCTGCTGCTTGCGGCGGCGAAGATTTTCGCGGAGCTTGGCTGCAAGCCGTTCCTCGCGGGATTGCTGGGCATTCGTCATGGTCCGGGCGTCTTTCGAAGGGCCTTCGATGGCGGGCGAAATGGCTTTCTGAAAAAGAATACGCAAGAGCCGCTTGACAATCCCCCCCGTCACGGACATTAGCCCGCCCCTGTCCTGGGTCGCCAGGACGGACGCCTCCGGAAACGGACATAAGGCGCTGCTGTAGCTCAGTGGTAGAGCGCGTCATTGGTAATGACGAGGTCGGGAGTTCAATCCTCCCCAGCAGCACCATTTCCCTCACATCGATAAATGGTTGCCCGCAGTTTGCTGCGGCCGCACGCGATCGGCTGCGGCGCGTGGCTGTGGCCAATATGCTGCACTGCGGCGATGTCATGGAAGTGCCACGCTGTCGGCACATAACTGTCATGAACGATGCCTAGAGGCGCCCCTGAATTCGTCGTCATATTCGTCGTAATACAGGGGCCTGCCCAGAATGAAGACTTCCATTCGCCTGATCGCGGGACTGCTCGCATCGGCTTCCTTCGCAACCATCGCCCATGCCGGCGAAGTTGTCGGCAGCGTCCATGATGCCTCGGGTTCTCGCCCGTTGCAGTCCGCTTCGGTCCGCATCGTCGAGCTGAACCGTTCTTCCGAAACCGACCGTACGGGCAGCTACGTGTTCGGTGACGTGCCCGCGGGCACTTACACGCTGGAAGCGCGCTACGTCGGCGCCGAAGTCACCACGCAGACCGTTTCGGTCCCGGCGACCGGCCGTATCTCCGGTGACTTCGATCTCCCGGCGATCGGCGGCGGAGACATCCTCGTCACCGGCCAGACCGCGAACCTCACCAGCGCCCTGTCGCGCCAGAAGGCCGCCGATGGCGTTGTCTCGGTGCTCACGCGCGACGCGGTGGGCCAGTTCCCCGACCAGAACGTTGCCGAATCGCTGCGCCGCCTGCCGGGCGTGAACATTCTCAACGACCAGGGCGAAGGTCGCTATGTGTCGGTCCGCGGCCTCGATCCGGATCTCAACGGCACTTCGCTCAACGGCGTGCGCATGCCCGCGCCGGAATCGGATGCCCGCTCGGTCGCTCTGGACGTGGTTTCGTCAGACACGATCGAATCGGTCGAAGTGAAGAAGTCCTTCACGCCGGACATGGACGGCGACTTCATCGGCGCGTCGGTGGAGATCAAGACCACCAGCGCCTTCGATTCGAAGAAGAACCGCTACTCGCTCAGCGCCGAAGGCAGCTGGAACGATTATTCGGGCAAGGTCACGCCGAAGGGCGCCTTCGACTTCACCCAGAAGCTGGGCGAAAACTTCGGCATCGCCGGCTCGGTCAGCTACTACAAGCGCAAGTTCGAGACCGATAACGTCGAGACCGGCGGCTGGCATGCTGACGACGATGGCAACGCCTGGGCCGAATCGGTCGAATACCGCGACTATGACGTTGAACGCACGCGCATCAACGCGGCGCTTTCGGCCGACTGGCGCGCATCGGAAACCACCAAGGCCTATATCCGCGGCAACTGGGCGCAGTTCGACGATCACGAATATCGCCGCCGCACCACGCTGGACTTCGGCGATTTCGACACGCCCAGCGCGATCACCGCGACCGGCGCGACTTTCGACGGCGCAGACGAGCGCATCACCGTGGAACGCGATCTCAAGGACCGTTTCGAACGCCAGCGCATCCGCTCGGTCGCCATCGGCAGCGATACCGACACCGGCACGCTGAAGTTCAACTGGCAGGCCAGCTATGCCAAGTCGTCCGAGAAGGAGACCTTCTCGATCGATCCGACCCGCTTCCGCGCCCGTTTCCGTGCCGGCACCGTCGTCGACATGGATTACTCGAACACATACTATCCGACCTATTCGGTGACGGAAGGCGCGGACACGTTCAACGACGCGTCCGAGTATGAATTCAACAAGACCGAATTGACCACCCTGTCGGACAGCCAGGACGAGGAATGGGCGGTAAAGGCCGATCTCGCCCGGACTTTCGCGGGTGACAACGGCGACTTCACCGTCCAGGTCGGCGGCAAGGCGCGGTGGCGCAAGAAGTCCTACGACTTCAACATGACCTATTACGAACTGGCGGACGGTGCGGACTACACCTTGGCCGACGTGCTGGGCACGCAGACCTATCGCCTGCTCGACATGGGCCCGGTCTCCAGCAAGACCGGCCCGGCCGACTTCCTGCTGGCCAACCCCGATGCCTTCGTGGTCAGCGACTACGACAGCGTGCTCAATTCGGCGGTGAGCGACTATTCGGTGCGCGAAGACATCCAGGCCGGCTATGCACTGGCGCGCTGGGACAGCTCGACGCTGCGCGTGATCGGCGGCGTGCGCATGGAGCGCACGCACAACAAGCTCAACGGCAGCCTCGTCTCCGACGACGGCGACACCGTCACCATCGATCCGGTGACCTACAAGCGCAACTACACCAACTGGCTGCCAAGCCTGACGATCCGCTACAGCCCGCAGCAGAACCTCGTGGCCCGTCTGGCCGGCTACAAGACGATCGTGCGTCCCAAGCTTTCGCAGCTTGCGCCGCGCTTTACCGTCAATGAGGACAACGAGGCCGAATTCGGCAACCCGAATCTCAAGCCCTACCAGGCTTGGAACTTCGACGCCGGCTTCGACTACTACTTCGCCAACAACGGAGCCTTCTCGGTTGGCGGGTTCTACAAGTCGATCAAGGACTACGCGGTCGATCGCCGCTTTTACGACTACACGATCGACGGCGCGACCTATGACGAAGTGCTGATGCCGGTGAACGGCGACAAGGCGGAAATCGCCGGCGTCGAAGTGAGCTACAGCCAGGTCTTCTCGATGCTGCCTTCGCCCTTCGACGGCCTGCTCACCCAGTTGAACTACACCTACACTTATGCCCGCGGCACGGTGTTCGACGGTGACGACGTGGCGCGCCGCATCTCGCTGCCGAATGCGTCGAAGAACACCTTCAACGTCGTGCTCGGCTACGAGAAGGGCCCGGTCAGCCTGCGTGCTGCCGGTACCTTCCGCGACAAGTACCTCGACGAAGTGGGCGACGACGCCGAGACGGACCGCACCGTCAACCAGCACTTCCAGCTTGACCTCTCGGCCAAGTACAAGCTGACTGACAACATCCGCCTCTTTGCCGACTGGGTGAACGTGAACAACGCCAAGTACTTCGCCTATCAGAACCTGGCGGGCGCCAAGCGCGTGCTCCAGTACGAGGAATACGGCTCGACCGTGAAGTTCGGCGCGCGGGTGACGTTCTGATGAAAGTCGATTTCACGAACATCGCCGGTATCGTGAAGCAGGGGTCGGGAGCTTTGCTCCCGGCCCTGGTGCTTTCCGGCGTGCTTTCCGCCGGCCTGCTTTCCGGTTGCGCGACCACGGGCGGCCCGGCTCCGGTCATGCTGCCCGCGGTCGACGTGCCGGCACAGGCGGAAACCCAGCCGGTCGGCACCGCGAACGTCGATGCGGCGGACGATCCGGCGATCTGGCGCAATGCGGCCGATCCCGCCGCCAGCCTGATTCTGGGAACGGACAAGAAGGCCGGGCTCTACGTTTACGGTCTCGATGGCAAGGTGCGCGATTTCGCGGCGGCCGGGGCTCTCAACAATGCCGACCTTCGCGAAGTGCGCTTTGCCGACGGTTCGAAGCGTATCCTGGTGGGGGCGAGCGATCGTACCGACCGGGCAGAACCGCGCATCGCCCTGTTCACGCTTGACGGCGGGACCGGCAAGCTCGCGGCGCTGGGGGCGGAGGCGTTCCTGCCTGCGGGTCATGCTCCGGCCGAGGCTTACGGTTTCTGCATGGGCAATGCCCTGGCGCGCGACGAACTGGCGAGGGCCTATGTCGTGCTCAAGGACGGGTCGGTGGCGGAAAGCCGATTGGTCGAACGGGAAGGGCGGATCGCCGCCGACTATGTGCGTCTGGTGAAATTCGCCACCCAGTCGGAAGGCTGCGTGGTCGACGATGCCGGCAAGGTGCTGTTCGTGGCCGAGGAGGACGTCGGCATCTGGAAGGTGCCGCTGGCCGGCGAGGCGCTCGTGGCCCAGCCCTTCGCCCGCGTGGGCGCCCAGGATGGCCTCGTCGCCGATGTCGAGGGGCTTGCCGTCGCGCGCGAGGATGGCGGCCGGGCGTGGCTCGTCGCCTCGAGCCAGGGCGACAATGCCTATGCGCTGTTCGACCTTTCCACCGGCAAGCCCGCGGGCCGGTTCCGCATCAATGGCGGCACGATCGACGGCACGAGCGATACCGATGGCATCGAAGTCATGCTGGGCGATTTCGGTCCAGCATTCCCCGAAGGCCTCATGGTCGCGCAGGACGGCAACAATGCGCCGGAAGCACAGAACTTCAAGTTGCTTTCATGGAAGTCGATTCGCACCGCACTCGGCATCGAGTGACGGGGTGAGCGGTTGGTCGCGTAAGTGTTGAGACTTGCGCGGCTGCTGCGGTAACAAGGCCGCGATGGTGAGATTTCCGAATCGCATGAACGGCACGGCCGCCGCTGCAGCAATGGCTGCGGCGGCCGTGGCGATTCCCGGTACCGCTTCGGCGGACGTGCTGGAAATCGGTTCCGGCGGCTATCAATGGGTGGCGGGCGGCCCCGCCAAACCTGCGGTGGATCCACTGGCGGCTTCTGCGGGCGAGGCTCCGATGGTCGAGTTCGCTAACGATGCTGCTGCCGCCGCGCCGGGCTCCGCGCCGACCGAGATAGATGCCACGCTGTTGCATCCGCGTTCGATCACGGAAGCTCTCGACGCTGCCGGTCCGATGCGCTGGCGCGCGCGTGTCGCCGAACTGGCGGCGAAGTATGATATCAGCCCGACCCTGCTCGAAGCGGTGGTCTGGCAGGAAAGCCGCTGGAACGAATTGGCGATGTCCCCCGTTGGCGCGCGCGGTCTGGCGCAGCTCATGCCGGGTACGGCCGCACAGATGGGCGTGAATCCCGGCGATCCGATGGCCAATCTGGAAGGCGGCGCGCGCTATTTGCGCATGCAACTCGATGCGTTCAACGGCGATATCGAAAAGGCGCTGGCGGCCTATAACGCCGGGCCGGGCCGGGTCCAGAAAGCAGGCGGGATTCCGCGCATTCGCGAAACCCAGGCCTATGTCGCCTCGATCATGGCGCGGTTGACCGATCCCGTTCGCCGATAATTTTTCGCAAAAAACCATCGAAGGAGCGGCCGGAGACGGAGCGTCTCCGGCACCGCAGCCTGTTCAGCCCAGCAGCTTCCGGGCGATGCTGCGCACTTCCTCACCCATGTCCGCCCGGTCGAGCGCGATGGCGAGAGTGGCTTCGACGAAGCCGACCTTGGAGCCGCAATCGAACCGCTGGCCGGCGAAAGTAACGGCGTGGAACGGCTGCTGGCCGATCAGCTTGGCCATCGAATCGGTGAGCTGGATTTCGCCGCCTGCCCCTTTGCCCTGGTTGGCCAGCAGGTCCATGATTTCCGGCTGAAGGATGTACCGGCCCGAGACGATCTTGTTGGAAGGCGCCTCATCGACCTTGGGCTTTTCGACCAGACCCTTGACCTCGGTGAGTGCGCCATTGCTGGCGCCGGGGGCGATGACGCCGTAGCTGGAAACTTCCTCACGCGGCACTTCCAGCACCGAGACGAGGTTGCCGCCGACTTCGTTATAAGCCTCCACCATCTGGGCCATGCAGCCCGGGGAGCCATACATCAGTTCATCGGGAAGGAAGATCGCGAAAGGTTCGTCGCCGATCACCGCGCGGGCGCACCAAACCGCATGGCCGAGGCCGAGGGGAACCTGCTGACGCACCGTAACGAGATTGCCGGGCTGGATTCGCGTCGGTTCCAGGGCATCGAGCGACTTGCCGCGCGCGGTCATCGTGGCTTCGAGTTCGTAGGCCGTGTCGAAGTGTTCGACGATTGCCGTCTTGCCGCGACCCGTAACGAAGACGAATTCCTCGATCCCCGCTTCACGCGCTTCGTCTACCGCATACTGAATCAGCGGCCGATCTACGACAGGTAGAAGCTCCTTCGGAATCGCCTTGGTGGCGGGAAGAAAGCGGGTTCCAAGGCCGGCGACCGGGAACACCGCTTTACGGACGGGCTTTTTGTACTGTGGTGCAGACATGGTTAAAGGTCTGACTCCGTTTGGTTACAATGAAGTTAAAGCCGCTTCGCAGACGCAGCGCAACAGTCTATCCAAGTTTCTCCGAGCCGTGCTTGCTGCACGGCCAAATCCCGTTAAAGAGCGGGCAATGGACAAGATCATCATCGAAGGCGGCAAGCGCCTTTCCGGCACCATTCCCGTTTCCGGTGCGAAGAACGCGGCGTTGACGCTGCTGCCTTGCGCCTTGCTCACCGAAGAGCCGCTGACGTTGCGCAATTTGCCGCGTCTGGCGGACATCGACGGGTTCCAGCATCTGATGAACCAGTTCGGCATCTCGACGATGATCGCGGGCAGCCGTCCTGAAGATTTCGGCCGTGTGATGACCTTGCAGGCGCCGCGCATTACCAGTTCGGTGGCGCCCTACGATCTGGTGCGCAAGATGCGCGCTTCGATCCTCGTGCTCGGTCCGATGCTGGCGCGCATGGGCGAGGCGACCGTTTCGCTGCCCGGCGGCTGCGCGATCGGCAATCGCCCGATCGACCTGCACCTCAAGGCGCTCGAAGCGCTGGGCGCACAGATCGAGATGGCGGCGGGCTACGTTCGCGCGATCGCGCCGGACGGCGGCCTGCCGGGCGGCCGCTATTCCTTCCCGGTGGTCTCTGTCGGCGCGACCGAGAACGCGCTGATGGCGGCCGTGCTCTGCAAGGGCAAGTCCACCCTGCACAATGCAGCGCGCGAACCGGAGATCGTTGACCTTTGCAATCTGCTCGTCGCCATGGGCGCGCAGATCGAGGGTATCGGCACGTCCGACATCACCGTTCACGGGGTGAACCGCCTGCACGGCGCGACTTACATGGTCATGCCGGATCGTATCGAGGCGGGCTCCTATGCCTGCGCGGCGGCTATCACCGGCGGCGAAGTCACGCTGAAGGGCGCCAAGATCGAGGATATGGAAGCCACCGTGCAGGCGCTGCGCGATGCGGGCGTCCATGTCGAACCGACGGCCGAGGGGCTTCACGTTGCGGCGGATGGTCCGCTCAGGCCCGTCACGCTTTCGACCGCACCCTATCCGGGCTTCGCCACCGACATGCAGGCCCAGCTCATGGCACTTCTGTGCCGGGCCGAGGGTTCGAGTGTCCTGACCGAGACGATCTTCGAGAACCGCTACATGCACGTTCCCGAACTGAACCGCATGGGCGCGCATATCGAAACCAAGGGGCGCACCGCCATCGTCCACGGCGTTCCCCGGCTCACCGGGGCCGAAGTCATGGCAACCGATCTTCGCGCCTCGATGAGCCTCGTGATCGCAGGTCTGGCGGCCGAGGGCGAAACGCAGGTCCACCGTCTGTACCATCTCGATCGCGGTTATGAACGTCTCGAGGAAAAGCTCGCTCTGGTCGGCGCACAGATCGAACGGGTCGGCGGCGAGTAAGGCAACCGTTCGCGATCATGGCGCGTTGCTCTTACTGAATACCCGAGAGGAGCAACGACCATGGGCCTGATCAAGTTGGCCGCAGCCGGCGCAGTCGGCTACGCACTTTACAAGTACGCGAACCGCGACAAGGAAGAAGCAGCTGCCGGAGGCGGTTTCGGCCACGTCCGCGATGCCGGGCCGGAAAGCATGACGACCAAGCCGCCGCGCTGGTCGAAGACGGACGAGGCGATCGACGAGAGCTTCCCGGCCAGCGATCCGCCTTCCAGCTACTGAATTCTACCTACTGAGTTTCCTGCGAGCCATCGCAGTGTACCCGAGGGGCGGGGCCGCAAGGCTTCCGCCCCTTCCCGTTTTCAGGCCGGCTCAGGTCCGCAGCGTATCGACCAGCCAGACGCGGATGGCGCTGGCCAGGCCGGGAGGCGTTTCTGCTTCCAGGCGGTCCGCATCGATCCGCGCGACCAGCGCGTTCAGCGGCACGCGCTGGCGCACGGCGATTTCCTTGAGCATGTCCCAGAACAGCGGTTCGAGACTGATCGAAGTCTTGTGCCCGGCGATCTCGATCGAGCGCTTGATCGGCGGGTGGTAAAGTTGGGTCATGGAAGAGAGCGTAGCCGGGTTGGGGAGGAGGGGAAACGTCAACATCGCGCCGGGATGGGGTCCACGCCGCCTAGCGTTTGGTGACAGCCAGTGCCGCACGGTCGAGCGCCTCACGCAGCTTCCAGGTTCGCGCCTCGAATGGGCCGGGCGTGAGTTCGTTGGTCATCAGGATCGCGACGACATCGTGAGCCGGGTCGGCGAAGAAATAGGTGTTGGCGGAGCCTGACCAGCTGCCGGCGCCCACCGGCAGTCCCCCGCGCGCTTCGGTTCCGGGGTCGCCTATCGCAAGGCCGTAGCCGAAGGGGCTGTCGAGATGTTCGCCGCCGCCCGTCCTCAGGCGAGGGGTGTACATGGCAACGACCGATTCCGGTTTGAGCAGCCGCTTGCCGTGCCACTTTCCGCGACCGGCCAGCATTTCCGCGAAATGGCGATAGTCCTCCAGCGTTCCGGCCAATGCACCGCCGCCATCGCGCAGCCGCGCGGAGTTTCGATATTCCGACGTTTCCGGCAGGTCCACCGCACGGAGGCCCTGTTCGGTCGCCAGGTAGCCGGTGACGAGACGTGGTGCTTGCGTGTCGCTGACGACGAAAGTCGTGTCCTTCATCTCCAGCGGGTCGAGGATGTTGCCTTTGAGGAAAGCATCGAGGCTTTCGCCGGAAACGCGCTCGATCACCGCGCCGAGTACTGTGGTGGAGAAACCATAACTGAAGCGCTCGCCCGGCTGGTGGAGCAGGGGGGCCTGGCCCAGGCGGGCCACGAGGTCATCCAGCGTCGCGGCGGGCGGCACTTGCGCATGGGCGCTGGCGACGGCGGTGGCGCGGCTGACGCCTTTTTCGCGATACCAGCGCTGGACCGGGGTATCGCCCATGAACTCGTAAGTGAGGCCGGAGCGGTGGAGCAGCAGGTCCTCGATAGTGACCGGACGTGTAGCGGCAATCGTGTCAGCCGTTTTGCTGCCGTCCCAGACGCGCAAGTTCGCCATTTCCGGCAGATACTTGCCGACAGGATCGGTCAGCGCGAGCTTGCCCCGTTCGGCCAGCATCATGATCCCGACCGAGGTGATCGGCTTCGACATCGAGTAGAGCCGGAAAATCGCATCGCGGGCGATCGGACGCCGGCTTTCGATATCGGCGTAGCCGCTCGAAAGCTCCACCAGCGGCTTGCCGTGCTGTTCGATCAGCACCAGCGCCTGTGGCAATTCGCCTGAGGCGACCATCGCGTCGAGTTCGCGTTGCAGTGTCTCGGCTGGAGCGGCGGCAAGCGAGGGCGCTGCGGAAAACAGCGCCGTCGCCGCAAGCAGCAGGTGCAACTGCATCGACGGGCTCAGAAAGGCCGGTCGCCGGCCACCGTCACGCGGAAGCCCGAGCGGACCTCGGGGAAGTAGTCCCATACCGCGAAGTGCTGGGTGCAGCGATTGTCCCAGAAGGCCACCGAATTCTTCTGCCAGCGAAAGCGGACGTGGAAATTGGCGTCTTTCACATGGTCGAACAGGAAATCGAGCACGGCCTTGCTCTCGGGGCCGGACAGCTCGTTGATCTTCGTGGTGTAGGACGAGTTCACGAACAGCAGCTTGCGGCCGGTGACCGGATGGGTGCGGATCACCGGGTGCGAATTGCAGGGGTAGGTCTTGGTCGAATCCGGGAAGATCGCCTTGTAGACGTGGTTGGCGTCGTGAACGGCGGTCAGCGGATCGAGGAAGGCCTTCATTGCCGGGGACAGCGCGTCATAGGCCGCATACATGCTGGCAAAGAGCGTATCGCCGCCGTCTTCGGGCAGGGTGTGGATGTGCAGGATCGAACCCATCGGCGGTTCGGCATCGGCTGAGAGGTCCGAATGCCAGTTTTCGCCGGCGACGAACTTAGAATTCTCGTCGGCATGGATCGCGACGACTTCGGGATGGTCGGGAAGCCCGGCGACGCCCGAGTGAATCGCCAACCGGCCGAACGCGCGGCCCAGCGCCTTGTGCGCCTCGTGATCGATATCCTGATCGCGGAAGAACACGACCTGGTGCTTCATCAGCGCGTCGTGAATCTCGGCGAAGGCCTGGTTGCCGAGCGGCTGGCGCAAGTCGACCCCGAAGATTTCCGCGCCGATGCGCTTGGTCAGGGGGCGGACGTCGATCAGTTCATAACCCATTGTCGGGCTCCGGTTCTTGTCTTCTTGGGCACGCACCGGACGCGGAGTGAGGGCTCTCGCGTCCGGTGCGTTCGGTTTCATTCGGGATCGCGAACGCTGCCCTTCTCGGGGAAGATGCGGCGTTCGATGCGGCAGTGGATGCCCTGTGTGCCGTCGACCACCTGAGTCACGCCGAAGTCGGCAGCGACGCTCATCAGCGAATAGCCGTCGTTGCGCGAAAGGCCCTGATGCTCTGTGAGGAGGTGGAGCATGTCCAGCGAGGCGGACTTCATCGCCTTGTCCAGATTCTCTCCGAAGCCGTGGACGATCCAGCAATCCGGCGTTTCCAGCAGCGGCGAGGGGAAGGAGAAGTCCTTGCGCAAGATGATCTGGAACAGCACGTCGAGCGAGGATTCGATCGCGGTGCCGCTGATCTCGCCGTCGCCCTGGCTGATGTGGGGGTCGCCGATCGAGAACAGGCCGCCCTTGACCTGCACCGGGTAATACATCGTCGCGCCCGCGCCGATGCG
Organism: Novosphingobium sp. TK71; assembly: GCF_055361505.1. NCBI lineage: Bacteria > Pseudomonadati > Pseudomonadota > Alphaproteobacteria > Sphingomonadales > Sphingomonadaceae > Novosphingobium > Novosphingobium sp. TK71. The sequence goes on along the minus strand of NZ_CM143962.1, from coordinate 2,705,412 downwards.
CCAGTTGTCGATGTTGCCGCCGTGAAGGCCGGGGGGAATCGTGCTCACCGCCTCGTTGACGGCCGGCGCGACGCCGGCGGTGCCGAGGTGCGGACGGGCCGGGATGGTGATGCCGGGCAGCGCGGTGGAGCGGTCGCATTCCGGGCAATGGGTGATGCGGCCGGGCACGACATATTTCTCGTCCACGTCATAGGCGTAGAGCGCGCTGGCGGTATTGGCGTTGGGATCGATCTTGTAGATCGTGACGCGCTCGGTCTCGCCGAATTCCTCGTAGAGATGGCCCCAGTTGGCGGCGAGGTTCGAGCCGTAGTTGAAGCGCGGGCGCATCGCCATGTAGCGCACTTCCAGCATGTCGCCGGGTTCGGCGCCCTCGACGAAGATCGGGCCGGTCATAATGTGGCAGCCCGGCGCACGGGTGGCGGGATCGATTTCGGTGAAGATGCGGCGGATGTCGTCGTCGAACATCAGGTCCGGATCGTCGCCGGCATGGTGCGTGACGGCCTGCGCCTGGATCAGGTCGCCGCTCTTCACATAGAGCGCCGGCTTGATCTCGGGCGAGAAGTAGCCCCAGTGCACCGTTTCCGGCGTGGCCCGAAGATGGTGCAGGGCCGACGGCTGGAGAGCGGCCTCCCTGGCGGGCTCGGGCTTAAGGCTGATCAGTGCCATCGGAACTCCTGTTGGGAAGGAAATGGGGTGCGGGCGCTTATTCGGCGCCGATCAGCACGCTCGTCATGCTGAGCGACTTGTGCTGGATGAAATCTGGTTCGAAGGTTGCCGCCTCGTCCTCGTGGCGGGCGCCCAGGACGTAGAGCAGCGGCAGGAAATGGTCGGAGCTCGGCACCGAGAGCCGGGCGGCATCGCCCAGTGCCTCGTAGTCGATCACGGTCTGCGGATCGTCGGAGGCGATCGCCTTGCACATCGTGGAGTTGAACTGCTCGGCCCAGGGATAGGGATCGGCGGCCGGGTTGGCCCAGTCCATCGCCGGCAGGTTGTGGACGATGTTGCCGGTTCCCATGATCAGCACGCCCTCGTCGCGCAGCGGGCGCAGCATGCGGCCGACCAGCCAGTGCTCGGCCGCGCTCTTGCCAAGATCCATGCCGAGCTGGATCACCGGAACGTCCGCTTCGGGATAGGCATGGACCAGCACAGACCAGGTGCCGTGGTCCAGCCCCCAGTTGGCGTCCATGCTCACCGGCATCGGGCTGAGCAGTTCGCGCACGCGTGTCGCCAGTTCCGGATCGCCGGGGGCGGGGTACTGCACGTCGAACAGAGCCTGCGGGAAGGCGCCGAAGTCGTGGATCGTGCGCGGCTGGGCCATGGCGGTGACGGCGGTGCCGCGCGTCTGCCAGTGGGCCGAGATGCACAGGATTGCGCGCGGCTTGCCGATGCCCTCCGCGATCTGGTTCCAGGTCCGGGTGACGGCGCTCTTTTCCAGCGCCACCATCGGGCTGCCATGTCCGAAGAAAACGATGGGAAGGCGGCTCATTGTGCGTCTGGCTCCGGGTATAGCTTCGATGCGTGCAGGCTATGGAGAAGCGGGGCGGGCGGTCTTGCGGCGGCGCGCACAAGAACTTGTCGCGCCGCCGTGGAAGCCCCTGCCTATTCGCGCGTGTAGTCCTCGGGAATCTGCGGATTCTCGCCGGCCTTGCCCCACAGCAGTATCTCGTTGCCCCAGGGATCGGCGAAGGCGTGGTTGTAGCCGTTGAATTCCTTCCAGTAATGGTTGCGCCAGAGCACCTTGCCGCCCAGCTTTTCGGCGGTGGCGAGAATGCGTTCGGGGCTGTCGTCGTCGCCGATCAGCACCCAGATGCGCGCCTTGCGGCCATCGGTGGACAAGGTGCGCGGCTCCACGCCTTCGGGATTCGGGTGCGGGCGGGCGTTGTTCGCGTCGAACACGCCGAGGTGGAGGTTGCCGATCTGGCTGTCCGACCCGTCCTTGTTCTGGAAGAAGCCGCCAGGGACCATGCGGTGGTAGATACCGTGCGGGCGCGCGTCGTTTTCCCAGCCGAAGACTTCCGCATAGAATTCGCCGGCCTTGGCGGGATCGTCGGTGGCGAAGTCGACGAAGATGAGGGTGTTGGTCATGTAGGCGTGCTCCCGTTGGTATGGAGACAGGCCTAGCCGGTAGGTTTGCGGACGCTCGCCATGCCGCGCACGAATCGTTGATTCCTCGCGCCTGCCCGGAAGCGCGGATAAAAAGGCGGCGCCCGGTACGAGACCGGACGCCGCAGACCGTCGGGAATGGGTGACGGTAAAACTCTGTAAATCAGGCGCGCAGGCGGGTGACCGGGGCAGCCAAAGGTTTCTGGGGCCCGCGGCGGCGGTCCCATTCGCGGCGATAGCGCTCCACCAGCCAGACGTTGAGCAGGCGCTGGGCCCCCTCCTGCCAGGAGTAGCGACCGCGCGGCGCGAACTTCGAGCGCAGGCCCTGCTGGACCAGCTCGTCGACGTGGAAGTCCTGGCTGACGATCTCCTCGACCGCTGTGTCGTTCATCTTCATCTTCAGCTCGAACAGCGGATCGTCCATGGCCTCGGGCACCATCAGCGTGCCGATGGTCAGGGCGTGCGACTGGGCCGAGCGCGGGTCCATGATGAGATAGAGCACGGTGTCGTTCAGCACGACCAGCGAGAGGCTGGGCGGCAGGTTCACGAAGAGGAGCCGGTTCTGCTCCTCCTCGGTAAGCTTGGGGAACACCGGGAAGACCGACTTCTGCGTGGCGTTGAAGGCGGCGTTCTTGTGAAGCGTGCCGTTGAGCCGGTAATAGCCCGCCGAATCTTCCGGCACTTCGGGGAAAGTGGCGAGCCCGCTCGGGATGAAGTCGTGCAGCGGCCCTGCGTGCAGGCGGCTGGCGTGGTAGCCGTCGTTGTTGTTCTCCAGCATGACTTTCCAGTTCCAGGGGAACACGGTGGCTTCCTCTGGACGCGGCCCGCGCAGGTTCGCGAAGTCATAGTTGGCGACGACATCCTCCAGCCCCGAAAGGCGCGGGGTCAGCGGCTCGGCTTCGGGATCGAGGTTGATGAAGACGAAGCCGTGCCAGATCTCGTGCCGGATTTCCGGCAGGCTGGCGGCCTTCTTGTCGAAATTGCAGGTGCGGTTCATCGCCGGTGCGCCGACGAGCGTGCCGTCCAGATCGTAGGTCCAGTGATGATAGGGGCAAACGAAGGCGCGGGCATTGCCGTGACCCTCCGCCACCAGCATGGCGCGGTGCTGGCAGACCGCCGAAAGCGCCTTGACGGTGCCGTCGCGCGTTTTGGTGACGATGATCGGCTCGTCCGCGCGGGTCACGGTGAAGAAGTCACCGGGCTTTTCCAGCCACTCGGCACGGCCGACGCAGAGCCATTCGTGCTCGAACAGGGCAGCTTTCTCGAAGTGGTGGAATTCCTCGTCGGTATAGCAGGCCGGAGGCAGCGTGTCGGCTTCGAGCGTGTCCTTGATGGAACTGCCAAGGCTGTCGAAGAACTGATCGTTGAGTAGAGTCATTCCTGCCTGATCCCCGTATCGGTGAGACCGGGGAGAACGCCGTGCGTCCTCCCGCAACCGGGCCAGACTAGCGGGTGCCGCAGGGCAGGGCTTTGCACTGGGCGCAGTGACTTTTGGCAGGAATGGATACCGCCCTGCGAAGTCCGCTTCAAAAATGCAAAAGCCACCCGAAGCGACTACAGCGCTTCGGGTGGCTTTTGCTTCCGGCGGGAACTGCTTATTCGGCCGGGACCATTCCGTCTTCGTCGATCGCGGCTGGCTGCGGGGCGGCTGGTGCGGGGCGATAGACCGGCGCACGCAGGAACAGCACCGCAACGATCGTGGCGGCAGCCAGCAGCAGGGCAAACACGAGGATGGCCAGCGAATAGCCGCCGGTCACGTCGGCGATCCGGCCGGCACCGATCGGGCCGAGGACTGCAAGAGTCGTTGCCGTGGTGGCCATGGCGGTCATATCGCCGGCGATGCCGGCGCCGAAGTAGCGCAGGAGGAGGATATGGGCCGAGAGCCAGGCCATGCCCCAGCCCAGTCCGAACAGCGTGGCGGCCGCCGTGGCGACAAGCACCATCGAGGCGGACCACAGCAATGCCATGGCCAGGGCCTGCAGGGCGAGTCCCGCTACAAGAATGCGGCGCGGGTCGATGCGTTCGCACAGGGTGCCGGTCAGCCCCTTGGCGCCGGTGCCGGCAAAGGCCAGCAGGCTCATGGCGATCGCGCCGGGCGCGGCGCCTTCGCCGAGGTTGGCGATGTGAGCCACGAGAATGGAGTGCGCCGAAGTGACCGCCGTCTGCACCACCGTCATGATGAGGGCGAGAATCAGGAAGCTCGGGGTCATCAGCGCCTGCTTCACGGTCCACACGCTATTCTGCGCCGGGGCGGCCTGCTCATGGCCCGCGCCCTTGACCTGCTCAACGCTTTCCACCTTCACCGCGTCGCGGATGCAGGCGAGGCAGATCAGGCCGAGGATGAGGGCGCTTACGGACATGACCAGCCAGTGCAGGCGCCAGTCGCCGGTCAGGCCGACGATGCCGCCGACGATCAGGGGGCCGACGATGCCGCCCGCCGCGCCGGTCATGAAGTAGAAGCCGATCATCCGTGAGGAGGTGCGCGGGAACCATGTCGCCAGCAGGTAGACGGCGGGCGAGGGAGCGACGAGCGAGAAGCCGATGCCCATCAGCGTGGTGGCCACGAAGAACAGCGTCAGGTGTTCGATCTGCGAAGCGATGAAGAACCCGGCGGCAAGGGTGAGGCAGCCCGCAAACATCGTCAGCCGGGTGCCGATGGATTTCATTAGCAGCGGCGGCAGCGGGCTGGCGAGACCACAGGCGAGCCCGAGCAGCGAGAAGCTGAGCCCCGCGGCCGCCTTCGACCAGCCGAGCTGCGCCACCATCGTATAGAGCACATAGCCGAGAGAGGTGAAGGTCGTCGCCGTCACGAAGAAGAACCCCAGCGAGGCGGCGAACATGACGAGGGCACTGCGCGGCATTGCTACTCCTGCGGGCTCCGTCCGGATGGAATCGCCGGACTGACACGCCGTGCAGGCTCTCATGCTGCGGCTGCACACTCTTGATGACCTGCGCCTAGATAGTTGATCGAGGCTGCGGAACAAGGATCGGCGGCACTTTGTCCGAAAAGGAAAGGGCGCGGAGACCGAAGCCTCCGCGCCCTTTGCCGTTCCCGCGACCCTTTCGGGCCGGATCAGAACTTGTAGCCGACCGAAAGGATCACCTGACGCGGCGGAATGAAGGTCTCCATGACCTGGGCGCTGCCGTAGGGGTCGGAGAAGCGCGAGTTCACGCCGTTCTTGTCGAAGAGATTGACGACGCGCAGGGTGACGTTGGTGTTGGTGTCCTGCGGTTCGTACTTCAGCATCAGGTTGACCTGCGTGTACGAGGGCGTGATGTCGACATCGCCTTCGTTGAACAGGCGGTACTGGTACTTGCCCCGGTAGATCAACTGGGCACGGGCGGTCAGTTCGCCCGGACCGACCTGACCGTTCCAGGTCGCGGCCACATTGCCCTGCCAGCGCGGCAGCTTGGGGATGCGGTTACCCTTGATATCCTCACGCGCGGCATCGCGTGCCGCCACGGCGGCGGCGAAGTTGGTCCAGAACAGGTAGTCGGGATAGCCCGCCGCGTTCTGGGCATTGGCGGCGTTGGTCGGATCGAGCGCGAGGTAGTGCGACGTGAATTCGCCCTCCAGATAGGACATCGAGGCGTCGAAGCGCAGTCCTTCGGTGGGAATGTAGGAGCCTTCGAGTTCGAGGCCGTAGACACGCGCCTTGGGGGCGTTGCTGATGCCCTCGCCGTAAAGGATCGGGTCTTCCTCCAGGAACTGCATGTTGCGATAGTTGTAGAGGAAGGCCGAACCGTTGATCTGGAGCGTATCGCCCAGGAACCGGTTCTTGGTGCCGATCTCGAACGAGTCGACGGTTTCCTGCTTGTAGGTCGGCAGGATCGAGTAGCTGTTGCCCGCGGAAGCGGAAGAGTTGATGCCCCCCGGCTTGAAGCCGCGCGTCCAGCTTGCATAGACCATGTTGCTTGGCGTGATCTGGTAATCCAGCGCGACCTTGCCGGTCCATGCATCGCCCTTGCGGCCTCCCGTGGAGGAAGGCTGGAGATAGGCGCCCGAGGTCTGGCTGGAAGTGCCGCCGGACATGCTGTCGAACATGCCGGTGGCCTTGTCGTGGTTGTATCGCACGCCGGCGGTCAGCTTGAGCTGGCTGGTGAGATCGTAGGTGCCCTGTGCGAAGAAGGCGTAAAGATCGCGCTTGATCGAGGACAGTTCGGCATAAGTCAGGTTTTCGATCGCGGGATCGTTCCAGGCCGTGCTGGTGGGCAGCGCCGGGGAAAGGATGTCGCCGGTCGAACCGCGGTATTCGTTGATGTACTGGCTGTTCTTGGAGTGCAGGTAGACCCCGCCGAGAACCCAGTTGAACGGGCCGCTGCCGTTGGAGGTCAGGTTGAGCTCCTGGCTCCAGCTCTTGGTGTCCGATTCCCACAGCGGCACATGGTCGTAGGCCACGCCGGTGAAGCTGATCGGGTTGTAGGTGTTCTGGAAGAACGTTTCGGTGTCGAGGCCGTCCGAATCCCACGCCTGTTCGGAATGGAGCTTCTGGTAGCCGGTGATCGACTTGATCGTGGCGAACGGCGTCTCCCACTTCACCACGCCGGTATAGAGCTGCGTCTTGACCTTGGAGCGCCCCGGATAGTCCTGCGTCAGTACGCGCGGATCGGTTTCGGGATCGAGGATGTTCTTCTGGGCGGGGCCGTTGGTCTCGCTGTTGAACTGCACCGTGTTCAGCACGACCGAGAAGTTCGAGGCAGGCTGCCACTTGGCGCCGAGACGCCAGCCGGTCTCGTCCTGATCGTCGAGGTCGTACTTTTCTACACCGGGCACCTTGGTGGCATAGGCGTAGCCGTCATGCTTGGTGTACTGGAAGGCGCCGCGCACCGCGAGGGTGCTGGACAGGGGCACGTTCACCGCGCCCGAGCCCTCCATGTAGTTGTAGTTGCCGATCCCGGCGTTGAGATTGCCGCTCAGGCTCTCGGTGCTCGGCTCGATCGATACGACGTTGATGGTGCCGCCGGTCGATCCCTGTCCGAACAGGGTGCCCTGTGGACCGCGCAGTACCTCGACTTGCGCCACGTCGATGAAGGCCGCGCTCGCGGCGATCGAGTTGAAGATGTAGACGCCGTCGATGTGATAGGAGACACCCGGCTGGGTATTGGTGTTCTCGGGCGTTTCCGAACCGATGCCGCGGATCGAGATGATGCGCTCGCCGCCGCCGCTGCGGGCGACCACGAGACCGGGAACCGTACCGTTGAGGCCGGTAATGTCGTTGATGTTCGAGGCCTTGAGCGTTTCGGCGGTGATGGCGCTGACCGAAAGCGGCGCCTGTTGCAGGCTGACGTCGCGGCGCTCGGCAGTGACGACGATATCGGTAAGGCCTTCGGACGGCGCGGCGGCAGCGGTGGCTGCTGCTGCGGCGGCTTCCTCGGCGTGCGCGCTGCCCGATGCGAACGCGAGGAGAGAAACGCTCGAGGCGAGCGCGTAGGCGATTCGTGACTTGCTGATCATGGTAGCTCCCCGAACAAAGTCAGACCGATTCCCGGTTTTGCGGCTCGTGCTTGTGCTTGTGGCCGCTTGTCGGAAAATCTGGCGCGGGGAACGGACGCGGTCTTGTGCATTTGCGAATAAGTACTTGACCGTTGAAACCTGCGACGGAGGACGAAGTTAGTACGAATCGCCGGTTTTCCAAGGCTTGTACGGGTTAACGAACAGGAGTTTTCCCGCAGCCCGCTTTCTTGCAATGCAAAATCGGCGGGGCATGGCGTCTTGCGTCAAGCTGCCGGGTGGTCTGGCGACAAGACCGGGCGCCGGAGGCATGGCAATGGCGGGATGAGTTCGAAGGTCGGCGGCGCAGGCTTTGATCACGCCGCCCCTCAGGGAGAAGCATGGCCATGACCACCGGCATCGCAGAAAGGCTCGCCACCCGTCCGCTCGGTTTGACGGGCATGGAGATCAGCCGCGTCGGATTTGGCGCCTGGGCCATCGGCGGGCCGGACTGGGCGGTCGGTTGGGGCGCGCAGGACGATGCAGATTCGATCCGTGCCATCCGCCATGCCGTGTCACGCGGAGTGAACTGGATCGACACGGCGGCGATCTACGGCCTTGGCCACTCCGAGGAGGTGGTCGCGCGCGCCCTTGCGGAGATGCCCGTTCACGAACGGCCCTATGTCTTCACCAAGTGCGGGCAGGTCTGGGATCCGAACGATCGCAATTCCAAGATTCGCGTCGGCCGCAAGGCGTCGATCGTGCAGGAGGCCGAGGATTCACTGCGGCGCCTGCGCGTGGAGCGGATCGACCTGCTGCAGATGCATTGGCCGGCAGAGGACGGCTCGGCGCTGGACGAATACTGGGGCGCCTTGCTGGAACTGAAGGCGGCGGGGAAGGTGAGGGCGGTCGGCCTGTCCAATCACGATGCCGGGCAACTGGCCGAGGCTGAGGGCATGGGCCATGTCGACACCCTTCAGCCGCCGCTTTCGGCGTTGAAGCGCGGTGCGATGGAACGGGACCTGCCATGGTGTCTTGCCCGGGATACCGGGGTGATCGTCTATAGCCCGATGCAGTCGGGCCTGCTTTCCGGGGCCTTCTCGGCCGAGCGCGCGGCGGCGCTTGCCGCGGATGACTGGCGTAGCCGCCATCCCGACTTCACCGGGGAGAATCTCGTTCGCAACTTGGCCGTGGCAGCGGCGATGAAGCCGGTGGCAGAGCGGCACGGGGTATCGCAGGCTGCGGTGGCGGTTGCCTGGGTGCTGGCTGTTCCGGGCGTCACGGGGGCCATCGTCGGCGCGCGCAGCCCGGCGCAAGTGGACGGCTGGGTGGCCGCGGCCGGTCTGGTGCTGAGCGATGAGGACTTGGCCGGAATTGCTGCCGCCATTCGCGATTCCGGTGCGGGCTCCGGTCCCGTTTCCGGCTGATTTCCTTCTTTTCCCTCGATCAGGACTCTCCATGAATCGCCTGCTTTCGCGCCTGAACATCGATCCTTATCTTCTCCTGCTGGTCTCGACGGTGGGGCTGGCCTCGGTGCTTCCGGCGCGCGGGGTCTGGGCGGATGTGGCGGGCGGGGTGGCCGATGCGGGGATCGCGCTGCTGTTCTTCCTGCACGGCGCCAAGCTCTCTCGCGAGGCTATCCTCGACGGGGCGCGGGCGTGGAAGCTGCACCTGACGGTGGCCTGCCTGACTTTCGTGCTGTTCCCGCTGATCGGCCTTGGCGTGAGTGCCATTCCGGGCCTCGAACCCTCGCTGGCGACCGGGGTGCTGTTCCTGACCCTGCTGCCCTCAACGGTGCAGAGTTCGATCGCCTTCACCGCGATTGCGGGCGGCAACGTGGCGGCGGCGGTGTGCAGCGCCTCGTTCTCGAACCTTGCGGGCATTTTCCTGACCCCGGTGCTCACCGCGCTGCTCATCACCGGCAAGGCGCAGGGCTTCTCGACCGATCCGATCGTCACGATTTCGCTCCAGCTGCTGCTGCCGTTCGTGGCGGGACACCTGCTGCGGCCGTGGATCGGGGGCTTCGTCCACCGGCACAAGAAGCTGCTGGGCTATACGGATCGCGGTTCGATCCTGCTGGTGGTCTATACCGCGTTCGGGGCCGCCGTGCTCGAGGGACTGTGGCAGAAGGTGACGCTTTCCGAACTGGCGCTCATCGCGGCGCTTTCGCTTGGGATTCTGGCGCTCGTGATGGTGCTGGGAAATGTGCTGGGCAGGCTGCTGGGCTTCAATCACGAAGACCGCATCGTCATCCTGTTCTGCGGCTCGAAAAAGAGCCTGGCGACCGGCGTGCCGCTGGCAGGCGTGCTGTTTCCCGCCGCGCAGGTGGGCGCGATCATCCTGCCGCTGATGTTCTTCCACCAGATCCAGCTCATGGTCTGCGCCGTTCTCGCCCGAAGGCTCGCCGCCAAGGCCGAAGAGCGGAAGGGCGACGGGGCGCTTTCTCCGGGGTGAATCAGGCTGCCACCGCCAGTTCCGCTCCACTGTGGAAGCGAGCCCGATAGTCGCCGGGAGTCAGGCCAAGTATCCGGCTGAACACGCGGCGAAACGCGGTGGCGTCCTCATAGCCCACCGACCAGGCGATCTGGTCGATCGAGCGCCGGGTGAATTCCAGCAGTTCGCGCGCCTTGCCGATGCGCAAGTGCTGGACGTATTCGGTGGGCTTCATCCCGGTCGCGCTCTTGAACCGGCGCTGGAGCGTGCGTTCCTCAAGCCCGGCCATATCCGCCATTTCGGCCACGCTGGCCGGTCGGCCGCCGCGTGACTGCAACCAGTGCTGCACCTTCAGGATCGCCTCGTCGCCATGCGTGAGTTTCGGCGCGAAGCTGGAATAGTGCCGCTGTTCGCGCCCGGCGGGATCGACGAGCAGGAACTTCGCGGTTTCGATCATGACGGTCGGGCCAAGCAGGCGGTCAACCAGCCGCACGCCCAGATCGGTCCAGGCCATGAGTCCGCCTCCGGTGATGATGTCACCGTCCTCGATCACGATCTTGTCAGGTTCTACGAGAACCTTGGGAAACCGCTCCCGGAAGTCCTGCGCGAAAAGCCAGTGCGTGGTTGCCGGACGGCCGTCGAGAAGCCCGGTTGCGGCGAGGATGAAGGCGCCGCCGCAGCTGGAGGCCAGCGTGGCGCCGCGTGCATGGTGCTCGCGCAGCCATCGGGCATAAGGGGCGGCTTCTTCCAGGCCGGCAGGTCCGGAAAGGCGGCCGGGGACTATCAGCACCGAAGGTTCTCCCGGCCGGTCCGCCGCGGTGTCGTGGCATCGCGCGAACTGGCCCTCTTCGCTGCGCATCCAGTGACTGACGCGAAGGGCCGGCCCGCCGCGCCCGGTGGAGAAGTGGGAAGCTATGGCGAAGAGGTCCGTAATTCCATGGATCATCGCCATCTGGCAGCCGTGGTAGAGTAAGAGGCCAACTTCCAGTTCAGGCCGCGAAGTCGGTTTCATCGTCGCGAACATCCTTTGTCGGTTTTGGCCTGCTCAATGTCGCAAGCGCCGCGCCCCGAACGGGACGGCAAAGCCTATCTCCAATCGTGCCCGGCGCAAAGACACCGACCCCGAAAGCAATAGAAGCCCAGGAGAAGTACGATGAGCAAGAACACCTACCTCGTTACCGGCGCTTCCGATGGCATCGGCGCGCTCTATGCCGACCGTCTGGCCCGTCGCGGGCATGACCTGATCCTCGTCGCTCGCCGCAAGGACAGGCTGGCCGATCTCGCCGCGCGGCTCGAGGCGGAAACCGGCGTCGCGGTGGAAGTGATCGCTGCCGATCTCGCGGTGGCCGAGGATCTGTTGCACGTGGAACAGCGGCTGCGCGCCGACGATGCGATCGTGGGCCTCGTCAATAATGCGGGCATCGCCAACGAAGGCTCGATCGTCGAAGCCGACCCCGACTATCTTTCGGGCATGATCGACCTCAACATCCGCGCCGTAACCCGCCTTTCGGCGGCGATCGCGCCCCGGTTGGCTGCTGCGGGAGAGGGGACCATCGTCAACATCACTTCCGTCACGGCGCTGATGCCGGATGCCTTCACGGCGGTCTATCCCGCCACGAAGGCCTATGTGCTGGCATTTAGCGAAGCGCTCGCCGCCGAACTCGGCCCCAAGGGCGTTCGCGTCCAGGCGGTTCTGCCGGGGATCACTCGCACCGCGATCTGGACCGATGAGAAGATGGCGACGCTTCCCGCGCACATGGTCATGGAAGCGCAAGACATGGTCGATGCCGCGCTCGCCGGTCTCGACATGGGAGAAGCGGTGACCATCCCGGCGCTGCCCGACATGGCGCAGTATGAAGCCTATCTGGCGGCGCGCCTCGCGATGCGTCCCAACCTTTCGCTTTCAACACCCGCGCTGCGCTACGGCGCGGTGGCGGCCAACTGAGGGAGCGTGTCATGATCCTTGGTCTCGATATCGCCCAGTTCACCGCACTCCATGTCGCGATCAGCTTGGTAGCGATCGCGACCGGGATCGTGGTCATGCTGGCCTTCGCATCGGGCCGCGTGAGAGTGCGGTTCCTCACAGGGCTCTTTCTCGTCACTACGGCGGCGACGACGCTCACCGGTTTCCTGTTTCCGATCCGCGCGATTACGCCGGCGCTCATTACCGGAATCGTCTCGACCCCGGTTCTCGCAGTCGCCTTCATTGCGGTCTACCGTTACGGGCTGAAGGGCCGCGCGAGGGCTATTTATGCTGTGAGCGCGAGCCTGGCGCTTTACCTCAACCTGCTGGCCTTCGTGACACAGGCCTTCCTGAAAGTGCCGTCGCTTCATGCTCTCGCTCCCCAAGGGACCGAGACTCCATTTCTCGCGGCACAACTCGCGACGCTCGCCGCCATGATCGCACTGGGCATCCGTACTTTCTCGGTCGCCCGCCGGACAGCCGCCTGACCCCTGTTTCGACACCTGCCTCCGCCTGAACCGGCCTCCGGCGGAGGCGCCATTTTGCCTTGCCAACCAAAAAGGCTGACAATCTGTGAAATCACGGCTTAACGGCCTTGCCATCGGCTCTTGCGCTGCTGCATGACGGGAACGTGCTTTCGCAGAAAACCCGATACGCCATCCGCGCCATGCAGCATCTTGCCGACAACTACGGGCAAGGTCCGATTCAACTCGCGCAGATCGCCGAAGCACAGAACATTCCCGCCAAATTCCTGACGACGATCCTGTCCGAACTGACCCGGTTCGGCATTGTCGATTCCCAGCGAGGCAAGGATGGCGGCTACCGGCTTGCGGTCTCCCCGATCGACATCACTTATGGCGATCTCATTCGCCTGATGCGCGGATCGCTCGCACTCGTGCCCTGCGCCAGTCGTTTCGCGCACGAAAAGTGCAAGAATTGCCTTGAAGAAGGTGAATGTCGCACTCGTGCCTTGATGCTGGAAGTGCGTGATCGCACCGCTGAACTGCTTGACGGCGTGCGTCTTTCTGACCGGATCGACCCCGTTCCCGCGCAGATCGACGAAGACGTCTAAGCGCGGAAGCGCCGCCCCGCGCGGCAAGTAAGTATCCATTTTATTTATATTTTTCGCGAAGCGATGCCGTCCGGATAGCCGGGCGGTCGATGGCTGCGATCCCTATTTGCCATCCTGTTCAAAGGGGGGAGCCATTCATCGCTTCGGCGTAAATAGATTTTGCTTTGGCGTGAAAACGAGAAACTTTCGGGTAGGCGTATTGTCAACTTATTAAGTTGAGAATACGAGTGCGGACGGCGGCAGGATAAAGCCGCGCTCGGAGGAAGATTCGCAATGTCTCAACCGTCATCGGACAACCAGCGATCGGGACTGCACCTCTCCAGGGATTCAGAGGGCACAAATCCCAAGGCGGCACCTCTTCAGGTAGTCGCCGATGCCCTGGATCAGATGCGCTACGGCGTCATCCAACTGACAGTCCACGATGGAAAGCTCGTTCAGCTGGACATCACTGAACGGCGGCGCTTCGCCTCGTAGGCGTGCGCTTCACCGGAACCTGACAGCCTGCCGCGCAGACCGGACCGCCGGATGTGAGGCCCTTCGAAAAACATAAGGGGGACTTCATGAGAAAGTTTATTCGCGGGCCGCTTCCGGCCCCGCTTCCACTCGCTTGCCTATCGTTCACGCTCATGCTGGCCGCGACGCCCGCATTGGCCGAGGAAGCCGCGGAACCGGTGGCGACGACGACATCGGTCAATGCCGACGGCACCGAAGAGGGACCGCCGACCTCGGTGGGCACGGGCGCCCACGATCGCGGTGGTGAGATCCTCGTGACGGCACGTCGCCGTCAGGAATCGAGCCAGGAAGTGCCTTTGGCGATCTCCGTGGTGGGCGGCGAGCATATCGACTCCACCGGCTCGTTCAACGTCGGCCGCCTCCAGCAGCTCACGCCTACACTGCAGTTCTATTCCTCGAACCCGCGCAACACGGCGGTCAACATTCGCGGTCTCGGAGTGCCGTTCGGCCTTACCAATGACGGTATCGAACAGGGCGTCGGTATCTACATCGACGACGTCTACAACTCGCGCGTCGCCTCGGCCACGTTCGATTTCCTCGACGTCGCCCAGATCGAAGTGCTGCGCGGACCGCAAGGCACGCTCTACGGCAAGAACACCACGGCCGGCGCGATCAACATCACGACGAACCAGCCCACCTTCGACTTCGAAGGCAAGGCCGAAGTCTCGATCGGCAACTACAACTTCAAGCAGGCCAAGGCCGCTGTTTCCGGCCCGCTGACAGACAAGCTGGCGGCACGCATTGCCATCTCCTCGACTGACCGTCGCGGCACGATCTACAATGTGACGACCAACCAGTGGATTCAGAGCCAGGACAACCTCGGCCTGCGCGGCCAGTTGCTCTGGAAGCCGACCGACACGCTGGCGATCACGCTTGCAGGGGATTTCAGCACGCAGGATGCGAACTGCTGCGGTTCGGTCTACGTCCGCACCGGTACGACCCAGCGTGCGCTCAACCGCCAGTTCGCCGCGCTTGCCGCAGCGCAGGGCTATGCACCGCCCAGCACCGATCCTTTCGACCGTCTTACCGATCTCGACACGCCGCTGAAGGCGAAGAACAAGATCGGCGGCGCTTCGCTGCGCGTGAAGTGGAATCTCGGCGCGGGCGAACTGACCTCGGTCACCGCCTGGCGTTTCTGGGACTGGGATCCGTCCAACGACCGTGACTTCACCGGCCTGCCGATCGTCTCCCTGTCGCAGAACCCCTCGCAGCAGGACCAGTATACGCAGGAACTGCGCTACAACTACAGCAGTGACAAGATCGACTTCGTCGTCGGTGCCTTCGGCTTCTACCAGCGCATCGATACGCAGGGCACCGAAGCGCAAGGCGCCGCCGCCAGCCGCTGGAGCATCAATCCGGGCAACGACTCCGTCGTCCCGCCGGGCTCATCGGGCTGCGGCCCCACGACGTCGAACCAGCTCGCCTGCGATCCTTCGGTGCTGAACGGCCTGGTTGCCTACAACACGCAGTATCTCAAGAACACCAGCGCTGCGCTGTTTGGCCAGTTGAGCTGGCATCTCACGCCGGAACTGACGCTCCAGCCCGGCGTGCGCCTGAACTATGACAAGAAGGAAGGCTACTACCAGCGCCGCGTCTTCGATGGGCAGGGCAATGAACTGCTGCTCGGTCAGGCGTCCTATACGCCGCGCCAGACCGCGCAGTTGGCGATCTACACCCCGCAGGAAATCTCGCCCGAATTCAGCGACTGGAACTTCAGCTACGATTTCAACGCAAGCTACAAGATCACGCCGGACGTGCTGTTCTATGCAACTTACGCAAAGAGCTTCAAGTCGGGCGGTATCAACCAGAACGGCGTGCCGGTCGACCTTCAGAACAACCCGATTCTCGCCTCGGCCACGGTGAAGCCGGAATCGGTTCATAACTACGAGGCCGGCAT